>NZ_CP112998.1:2500-2708750 GCF_026625565.1 Dyadobacter pollutisoli | reverse complement strand
GTACTCAGGCATTTTCATGATATCCTGAAAAATACCGCTGCCGATATCGTCGTAAAAATATTTGGAAGAAATATGCTTCAAAGGAGCGGAAAGGCCTCTGTGAACATCTTTTGCGAAGGTATTGTCTGACATAATGATTGAATCAAGTTACTTCACCAGCCTGATGCCAGTGTACTGCCAACGTTCGTGCGTGTGAAAAAAGTTACGATAAGTCCTTCGGCTGTGCTCCGGCGATGTGGCGACTGACGCGCCACGCAGCACCATTTGGTTGATCATGAATTTGCCATTGTACTCACCCACAGCCCCTTCTGCCTTGGAAAAGCCCGGGTAGGGAAGGTAGGCGCTGTTGGTCCATTCCCAGCGAGCGCCCCAATCCAGGTTCACGGAAGCAATTTCCCACTCCGCCTCGGTAGGTAGCCGCATGCCTTTCCACTGTGCAAAAGCCGAAGCCTCAAAGAAGCTGATATGGCTCAATATTGCCTTAGGATTGACCTTTTGCAGTCCGGCAAGGGTATAATAGTGCCACTCACCGTTTATTTTATGCCAGTACATTGGTGACTGAACAGTGTTAGCATTCACCCACGACCAGCCCTCGTCGAGCCACAGATTGAAATTCTGGTAGCCGCCCGAATTCATAAATTCAATGTATTCTTTATTGATAACCAGTGACTTACTGATCTCAAAATCGTGCAGATAAACCTTGTGACGGCCCAGTTCATTGTCAAAACAGAAACCTTCTCCGGCAAAACCGATGTCGTAAACACCTTCTGGAATTTTGACAAAACCTGTTTCAGTATTTGTCCCGTCAACAAGATTATGGTCAGATTTATAAACCGGAAACAATGGATTGTGGCCCAGAATGTACTTAATGTCCGTCACCAGTAATTCCTGATGTTGCTGCTCGTGATGGAGTCCCAATTCTATCAGTGATAATGCCGCGTCGTCCAGCTCACTTTCAAGCAAATCGTTCATGCAGGCGTCCACATGTTGGCGGTATGCGTACACAGCTTTTGTGGTCGGGCGTGTAACATTTCCCCTGTCTGTACGCAGGGTGCGCTCGCCTACATTGTTGTAATAGCTATTGAACAAATAATTGAAATCCGGGTCAAAAACCTGATAATTTTCAATGAGGTTTTTTAATATAAATGTTTCAAAAAACCAGGTTGAATGCGCCAGGTGCCACTTTGGAGGACTTACAAATGGAACGGGTTGAGGGACATAGTCTTCTGTTTCAAGCGGTGCGCAAATATGTTCGGAATATTTTCTAACACTGTTATATGCTTCCCTAATGCTGGTGGTTTTCATTAGATGAATATCGTTTTAAATCGGAAATGGTTTTAATGTTCAAGGATTGTGCCTGTTCTTTCCGCATCATTAATGCGTAGGCATTATTAAAGCCGATGGGTTTCAGCCATGCAAGCCCGTATTGTTTCGAAAATTCGTTTTTGACATATTCAAACACCCGGTCGCGGTCGCCCGAAAGTTCAATAAGCTGCTTTTTGGTTGGTTTCAGAATAACCAGCAAACCTGTTCCCGTGTATTCCGGGTACATATCAATTTCATTATTTGTCAATGCGTCAAAGCATATTTTGGTGCCTCCCAGGCCTGTTCGCGTCAGCACTTTCAGTTCGGTATTACCCTCGATCAGCTCTTTGTACATATTGATCAGAATGTACTGTTCTGCAAATATTTTAGAACCTAACCGAACTGTTCCTTTGTTCCCGCCGAGTGGTTTTTTGTAAAGTTTTTGCTCTACCAAAAAATCATGTGCAACCTTTTCGGGCACTTGTTTGAGATAGTCCACACGATAATTCAGCTCCGTCATCACGGAGTCGTTGATCCTGCCGGAAAGCTGTTCGAGTACAGGTTGCAGCTCAGGATATTTTATCAAAACCTCTTTTCTGATCAATGGAGAGGCATAGTAAGGCGGAAAAATGTGCTTGTCGTCTTCCAGCGTCAGCAAGTCGTAAGCTTTGAGGCGTCCGTCGGTGCTATATCCGCTGATCACGTCCAGTTTTTTCTCAAATGCGGCCTTGTACATCACGGCATCACTGATCACCACCGTTGGAATGTCCAATTTGTATTGCGATTTGAGGCCCAGGTATCCATCTTCCCGCCCCATAAACTCAGGGGTAAAGCCTCCCAGCATGTTTTGCGCCGAACGCGGGATAATGTAAAAGGAAGACAATGTCAGAAGAATAACTGCGAGTACCGCTGGCATTTTTCGCATTTGCCTTACATTGGTCTTTTGTATCAATGACAGCAAAAAATCCAGCAGAATGGCGAGCAATGCTGCCGGGATCGCCCCGGCGAGTATCATATTGGTGTTGTTAAGTGCTATACCACCGAAAATGAATTCCCCGAGACCGCCAGCAGCAATGTAAGCAGCCAGCGTCGCCACACCCACATTGATCACCGTCGCCGTCCGAATTCCGGCCAGAATCACCGGCATGGCCAGCGGGAGTTCAACACTGAAAAGCACCTGCCATTTGCTCATCCCCATTCCCCGCGCCGACTCGGTAATGGCCGCATCGACGCCCGTAATGCCGGTGTAAGTGTTGCGGATGATAGGCAGCAAAGCATATAAAAACAACGCAGTAATCGCCGGGAGTGGGCCTATTCCGAGCAATGGGATCATAAAACCCAATAATGCAATGCTGGGTATCGTCTGTAAAATTCCGGCAAAACCGAGTACCAGCCAGGCCGCTTTTTTCTTCTGCGCAATCCAGATTCCAAGTGGTAAACCGATGATCACAGCCACGAGCAGGGAAATGCAGGTGAGGCCAATGTGCGAAACCGTCTGGTCCCACAGCTTGTCCGACTGCTGCATCATAAACTCCCACAAGCTCTGTTGTGCTTCCATTAACGACGGTTTTGAATATGGTTAAAAGCAGTTTCGATCACCGCTAGTGTGACTATTTTTTGCTCTGACAATCCGAGATCGCCAACAACGAGTTGCTGCGACTGCTTTTCCGACAATATTTCCATCGCTCCCCAAAGACTTTCATCGCTGGTAATGTCAGCTTTCGAAGCATTAGGAGCGCCAGAAAGCTGGTTCCAGATGGTTTTCAAACTCAATGATTTCAATTGCAGCAACAACCTCTGATCTTTAAAAAATGACCTCGCGAAGTCATTCTCCGGGTTAAATATCAAAGCCTCCGGCGTACCCGATTGAACGATTTGCCCCTTATCCATTAAACAGACGTGATCTCCAAGCTCAAAGGCTTCCTGTACATCATGTGTTACGAGTACGATGGTTTTACTTTTCAGCTCAGGCAACTGCTTGAATTCTTTTCGTATACCCGAGCGCGTGACGGGATCCAGTGCGCCGAAAGGCTCGTCCATTAACAGTACCGGCGGATCGGCAATAAGTGCCCTGGCTAGTGAAACGCGTTGTTTTTGTCCGCCGCTGAGCTCATCGGGATACTTGTTGCCAAACTCATTGAATGGCAATTTCAGCTGGTCTAGCAGTTCGCCCGACCTTTGCAGGATCTTGTCCTTTTTCCACCCTAGTAGCTTCGGAACTACCGCTAGATTTTGAGCAACGGTGAAATGCGGGAACAGGCCGTTGTTTTGCGAAACGTAGCCAATGGTACGTCTGAGGATCTCCGGCTGTTCTTGAAAAATATTTTTACCGTCAATGGTAATGTTGCCCGAAGTGGCGTCAATTAATCGGTTCAGCATTTTCAATGTCGTGGTCTTTCCACAGCCGCTGGTACCTAGGAGCACCATTGTTTCACCTTGTTTTACTTCAAAAGAAATGTTTTTAACCGCCTGAATGTCATTAAAATGTTTGCTGATTTGGTCGGCTATGATCATGATTTTTGGTGGCAGCTGGAAAGTTCAGGAAATGCAGTGATGAACTGCACCTTCTGTTTGTACATAAAATAAGCCGAATTCGATCCATTTATAATCAAAAATGATCGGTTCTTTATTCATCAAGCGTCATAAAAAGGTTATTCAGTGATTCCGCATAAGTGGGATGCGCGAACACGCCATCGCGAATTTTGTCATAGGTAATGCCGCCCATCATGGCCATTTGAAGGATCGCCGCGATTTCACCACCTTGCTCGGCAAGCACCGCGGCGCCCAGGATTTTTTTACTTTTGGCGTCTACAATGACCTTCATCAGCCCCCTTTCGTCACCGGTTTCAATGGACCTGGCGACACTGTCGTTTTTCAATGTCGCTACCTTGAAGTCCAGTCCTTGTTTTTTAGCTTCTTGCTCCGTTATTCCCACACGCCCCAGTTGAGGATCGATGAACATGCAGTAGGGAACGAGCCGGTTGGTAATGGTAGCTTTTCCCTTCCGAATGATATTTTCCTCCAAAATCCGGTAATCGTCAAACGATATATGCGTGAATGCCGGACCGCCTTTGACGTCTCCAAGTACATAAATGTCCTTCGCGGTGGTTTCCAGCTTGTCATTGGCTTTGATAAACCCTTTTTCGTCCGTTTCCACACCCGTTACTTTAAGATTCAGGGCATCGGTTTGAGGTGCGCGCCCCGTTGCTACCAGCATATGGGAACATTCGATTGTGGTCTTTTTATCACCTGACTCAATATTAGCAACGATGTGATTTCCTGTTTTTTCAACTTTAACTGCTTTACTGCCAGTCAACATTTCAATTCTTTCCTCTTTCAAAATATTGGCGACCTCTTCGGCAATATCTTTGTCTTCCTTTTTCAGAATCCTTTCCGAAGCTTCCAGTATCGTCACTTTGCTGCCGAATCTTCGGAACATTTGCCCGAATTCCAGACCAATATAGCCGCTTCCCAGTATCAGCAGGTGTTCCGGGATTTCACTAAGTTCCATGATCGACGTGGAAGTGAGGTACTCGATATTGTCGATGCCTTCAATTTCAGGAATGCGCGGTTTTAACCCGGTATTGATGAAGAATTGATCTGCGGAAAGTACCAGCGGTTTTCCATCGTTTAATGCAATGGTGATTTCCTTTTCAGCTGAAAAACTCGCAGAACCGTAATATAGATCGAGATTGGCAGTTTCATTAATCCCCTTTTCGACATTCTTCCGCATGGACTGCACAATGTCGTTTTTCCTTTTGAGAATGGTTTTAAAATCAATGGTCGTCTTTTCGGAAACAACACCCAGCTTCTTGTTGTGACCTACCGACCAGGCGGCTTTGGCGGATGCTACCATTGCTTTGGTAGGTGAGCAGCCATCGTTCACGCAGGTGCCGCCAACCCAGCGTTGCTCAATCAATGCTGTTTTCAGGCCAGATTGAGCCAGTTTTTTGGAAAGGGGAGTACCTGCCTGGCCGGAGCCAATGACAATCGCATCATAATGTTTCATAAAAGTATTTTCAGTGTGACGAATGCACGAAGACCGTGAAAGTTACGTATAGCCGGTAACAATAAAAGCGTGCCTATCGAGACACGCTTTTATTTCAAAATCCTGATGTAGCCTTTCGGCCCTAGTATTTTATGAGAAGTAATTCAGCGAAGCTGCTTTATCTATGTTAATCTGCTTGACGAGCATATCCAGACTGTCAAATTTTTGTTCCGGGCGCAGGTAATGCAGCAGTTCCAATTTGAGGTCTTCGCCGTAAATTTCCTGATTAAAATCAAACAAATGTGCCTCAATTGTCCGCATGGTACCGTCCACGGTCGGGCGTACGCCAATGTTCAGCATTCCTTTGTACGTTACATCCTGGTGGGTGGCATGAATGACGTAGACGCCATTCATCGGAACCAACTTATAAGATTCGTGCAAATGCAGGTTGGCTGTGGGGAATCCAATAGTGCGTCCAAGCTGTTTGCCTTTCACTACCGTTCCCGACAGGGTATAGTAGCGTCCCAACAGTTCATTCGCTTCATGAATATGTCCGGTCACCAGAGATTTGCGGATTCTTGACGAACTGATTGCCATGTTTTCAATGTCTTCGCGGGGAATTTCTTCCACTTCAAAACCATAGGCAGAGCAGTTCTTTTGAAGGAATTCAAAACTGCCTTCCCGGTTTCGTCCAAAACGATGGTCGTAGCCGATCACCAGTTTTTTGGTGCCGATTTTGTCAACGAGGATCTGCTGAATGAATTCGTCTGACGAAAGTTCTGAGAAAGCGCGGGTGAAAGGGACGATCGCCAGATGCTGAATGCCAAGCTGGGCAAAAAGTTCTATTTTTTCGTCGATCGTGGAAAGTAGCTGCAATCCCTGGCTGTCGTCCGAAACTACCATGCGCGGGTGAGGCCAGAAAGTAAGCACCACGGATTCTCCTCCCGACTGCTCACTAATCTCTTTCAGACGGGAAAGTATTTTTTTATGTCCAAGATGCACCCCGTCAAAAGTACCGCTTGTTACGACGCCATATTCCAGCTTATCAAAGGAATCAAGGCTATGATAAATATTCATTCGTCCACTTCTAACTTCAACTCGACTCTTTTTTGATGAATGAAATCGGTCAGATCCCATGCATTTTTCAGTTCAAAGGCTCCGATCCTCGTCCTGCACAGCGCACTCATATAGGCGCCACTGCCGGCCAACTGACCAAAATCCCGAACCATACTGCGAATATAAGTACCTTTTGAACAAATGATCCTAAAATCAATGGAAGGAAAGTTGGTGGCATCAATTTCAAAAAGTGAAACGGTAACATTCCTTTTTTTGATTTCAACCTCTTCGCCACGTCTCGCTTTTTTGTAAAGACGCTCACCGTCAACACGTACCGCAGAATAAATAGGAGGAACCTGCTCTATATTTCCAACCAGTTTGAGCCGTGCTTCTTCGAGCACTTCGGGCGTAACGTGGTCGGTGGGATATTCGGCGTCGAATTCAGTTTCCAGGTCAATGGACGGTGTCGTTTTACCCAAAACCATGGTGCCGGTATATTCTTTTTCCTGCGCCTGGTAACTATCGATCTGTTTGGTTTTCTTACCGGTACACAGGATCAGCAGGCCGGTAGCGAGTGGATCAAGTGTTCCCGCGTGGCCGATTTTCTTGAACTTGCAAGCTCTTTTCAGCTTGTTGGCCACATCAAATGAAGTCCAGGTCAAAGGCTTGTCGATTAAAATGACTTCGCCTTCGTCTGGTATGTTGTTTTCGTTATTCAAATTCTTGGTGAAAATAAATGGTCAGGCAAGTGGCTTAAACAATGTCCAGCTTGTATCCTGAGGCCAGCAGTCCCAACAATACCAGTCCCAGAATGATACGGTAGTAACCGAACACCTTGAAACCGTATTTGGTCAGAAAGCTGATGAAAAATTTAATGGCCAGCATCGCTACTACAAATGCGACCAGGTTCCCGATCAAAAGCACTTTAATGTCCTCTGCCTGAATGGTGTCATAAGTTTTGAGGAGCTTGTACCCGCCCGCAGCAGCCATAGTAGGCACCGCCAGGAAGAAAGAAAACTCAGCAGCCTGCTTGCGTGACAATCCCTGCAACATTCCTCCGATGATCGTGGAAGCGGATCTGGAAACGCCGGGTATCATGGCAATACATTGAAAAAAACCGATTTTCAATGCATCGAAGTATGATATTTCGCGTTCGCGGGTATTGTCGTTGGCAATGCGGTCTATAAAAACGAGGATAATGCCGCCAACCAATAATGATATGGCTACGACCACGACGTTTTCAAGCATAGAGTCGATAAAATCGTTGAGCAGAAAACCAATAATAGCTGCGGGAAGAAAAGCAACAGCTAGTTTGAAATAAAAATCGGTTGTCTGAAAGAAACGTTTCCAGTAAAGTACCAGTACGGAAAGAATAGCGCCGAACTGAATGTTAACGGTAAACATTTTGGTGAACTCCAAATGACTGATCCCCATGAAGGAGGAAGCAATGATCATGTGGCCGGTGGAAGAAACTGGTAAAAACTCTGTAATCCCTTCAACAATTGCTAAAATAATCGCCTGCCAGATACTCATGAATTAGCGGGTTTACGTAGAATAGCCCAAAACTCAATGATAAAGCCCGTTATTGTCACAAGAGGGCCAAGGGTCAGACCTAAGAAACCAAAACCAAATTCAGCACTGTCGAAGGTCATAATTAAAAAGCCTGCGAGAATAACTGCAATACCGATCAGCATCGTGGTATAGTTCGATGTCGCAAATGGGAGTTCGTTTTTCGTGTTACTCATGTCTTTTGTGGTTTCTTTTATTGTATCGAATAGTCAAAAGGAAATGAAAAATCAATCAGTACAGGTCGTCCAGCGCCATTCTCAGGTAACGGGCCAATGATTGGTAGGTACTGGCGACTCCTATTAAAATGCCAAGTGAAAGTACGGTCAGGACCAGGATTACGATCTTGTCGTATTCCTGCAGCATCGCAAGGCCTTCTACATTACGAACAGCAAGTTGTTGCAACCCGATGAGCATAATGCCTGCCAGTACGCCGCCTACCAGCCCCTGGATCGCACCGCGCATTACATACGGACGCTGGATAAAACCATTGGTAGCACCCACCAGCTGCATACTGCGGATCAGGAACCGCTGCGAATAGATCGCCAGCTTAATAGTATTGTTAACCAGCAAGACGATGATAATGAGCATGATCAATGCGAAGCTGGCCAGTACCACGTATATTTTGGTGACGTTTTTATTAATGTTGTCAGCCAGGTCTTCCTGGTACACGACTTCGTAAACGCCTTTAATCTGTTCGAGCTCTTTTTTGATCAGCTGTAACTTGGCCTCCTCGAAATACTCTTCCTGGATTTTGACACGATAACTGTCGCGCAATGGATTTTCACCGAGGAATGTGGCAAAATCCTCTTTGGTACCTTCGATAAATTCTTTGGCAGCCTCTTCTTTGGAGACAAATGTGATCGGCTTAACGTCCGTTGCAGTCAGCACAAACGGTTTAACCTTAATGATATTCAGAATGGAATCCTGTCCGGCCTTGGTTTCTTCTTTGTTCAGAAAAACCCGGACTTCAATGTTCTGGCGAATAATAGAAACCAGTTTTTTCGATTGTATTACCAGCAATCCGCAAAATCCAATCAGAAATAACGCAGCCGTGAGGCTCATTACGATCATGGCATTGGGGTAACTTCCAATCTTCTTTTTTTTAGGCATAGCAGCGTAAGATTTCGCTTGTCGTTTTGTTCAGCTTTCGAAGTTAACGAACAATGGCAAAAATAAGGATTTAAATTTCAAAAGAGCCGAAATCAGGCTATCCTTAACTATTTTTAACTTAATGAGCTCGATTAGTTCCGTCTGCCCATCTCATCACGGATCTTGGCAGCCTTTTCGTAGTCTTCTTTTGCGAGTGCATCGTCGAGCATTCTTTGCAGCTCGTCGAAGGTAAGGTCGCGCAGCTGATCTTTGGAAGAGCCGGAAGTTTTCAACGTTTCGCGCACTGCATCCTCGTCTTCGTCCTCTTCCTCGGTTAATGAGCTTGAAACGATCCCTGCCTCAGATAAAATCGCCTCGTAGGTAAATATAGGAATGTCAAACCTTAGTCCGATAGCGATGGCGTCGGAAGGGCGGGCATCAATTTCTACTTCTCTGAGACTGTCTGTGCAGACGATCTTGGCGTAAAAAATGCCTTCTTTGAGATCAGAAATGACGATTTCTTTTAATGTATAATTCATCCCGTCAGCAAATGACTTGAACAGGTCATGCGTCATAGGGCGGTTAGGGACGATATTTTCGATCTGAACAGCGATAGCCTGCGCTTCAAACACACCTATAATGATAGGCAGGCGGCGGTTGCCCAATTCTTCTCCGAGAACCAGCGCAAAAGAGCCGGCCTGGGATTGGCTTGGGGATAGCCCCAGGATTTCTAACTTAATTTTTTTCACGTTTAAACTAAATGCGCAAGTATTGTTAACAGTTGTGGTGAATTATGCCTGAATAAGTAGTTATTCTTATGAGTAGGTGACTTTGCCTTGCCGATCCGGATTAGCGGGTCGAAGTTGCAAAAATAAATAACCCGTACTGCATAAAAAAATGCTGTACGGGTGGAAAGGAATCTTAATAACAGTTACGAGTGAAACTGACCGGGTTAAACATCTGATTTCTAAGGATGTTTTTTGACAAACCGTACGGGAAATATTCCGATTAATTTGGAAAACGGCTGTTTTACGAGGTTATTTCAATTTTTTCGCTGCTTCTGTTAATTTCGGCAAGACCTCAAAAACATCTCCAACAATTCCATAATCCGCTGCTTTGAAAAATGGAGCTTCGGGATCTTTATTAATCACTACGATACATTTTGAGCCATTCACACCAGCCAAATGCTGAATAGCACCGGAAATCCCGCAGGCAATGTACAGGCTCGGCGCAACTTTGATGCCCGTTTGCCCGATATGTTCATGATGCGGACGCCAATCCAGGTCGGAAACTGGTTTCGAACATCCCGTTGCGGCACCAAGCGCCTTCGCCAGGTCGAGTAGCGGCTGCCAGTGTTCGGGACCTTTCATACCTCGCCCGCCGGAAACAATGATCTCAGCCTCAGTCAATGATAATTCTGAATCAGCTTTTTCAACATTCTGTACGGTGGCTTTGAAGTCCGAATCACGCAATTGTGGCGAGAAACTTTTGACAGTGGCGGCTGTGCCTGTCAGCTGGGATTCGTCTATTTCAATGGCATTCTTTTTGACCACCAATATTTTAACGTCCGATTTGATTTCGGCTGTCGCGAACGCTTTTCCGGTAAATATGCTCCTTGTAACCTTGAACGCGCCATTGGTGTCAGGCAATGCGGTCACACCAGAAACTACCCCGGCTTTCAACTTCGCCGCCGCGCGGGCAGCCATCGCGTCTCCCAACCCCGATTTACTGAGAATGATCACTTTGCTACCTTCCTGCTGCGCCGCCTGAACGAGCGCGTCGGCATAGGCCAGGCCATTTTCGTGGGACAGTTTTTCGTCAGCCGCGTGCAACACGTTTACTGCGCCATAGCTTCCGGCCTTTTCAAGCTCAGCAGTTTCTGCCTTTCCGACAGCCAGCACGGTTGCTTTTTCGCCTAGTTGTTCTGCGACTCTTGCTCCGTAAGCAACCGCTTCCAGAGATGTCTTTTTGATTGAACCATTATCGAGTTCTACATATATCAGGACCGACATATTTCTAATGTTTTAATGTTTTTGAAAGGATGAAGTGCAGTTTACAGGACCTTGGCCTCGGTTTGCAATAGCCTGATCAGCATCTCTGCCTCACCGGCCGGTATCATTTTGCAGGCACCTTTGGGGGCTGGCAATGAATACTTTTCAGGGACCGTCATGGTTTCAACGCTTACCGGCTCTGTCACATTCAAAGGCTTGGTACGGGCCGTCATGATTCCGCGCATGTTTGGGATTTTCCATTCGGATATCGGCTCCTGGCAGCCTAGCACGAGTGGAAGCGGGGCTTTCAGGATTTCCTTTCCGCCGTCAATTTCCCGGCTGATCGTAGCCGTGCCGCCGTCGATATCCAGCTTCATCACCGGCGAGTAGGAGGGAATGCCCAGCATTTCACCCACCAGTCCATGCACTACACCACTATTATAGTCGATGGATTCGCGGCCCATCAGTATCAGGTCATAATTATTTTGCGAGGCGATATGGGCGATCTGGGTAGCTACAAAATAGGAATCCAGCGGATCGGCATTCACGCGGATCGCATCGTCGGCGCCGATTGCCAGCGCTTTACGGATCTGCGGATCGGCATCGGCTTCGCCAACATGCAATACGGTCAACGTCCCGCCCGACTGTTCTTTCAATTCTACGCCCCGTGCTAGCGCATAGTCGTCATAAGGTCCTATAATATATTGAACACCGTTTTTATTGAGCTTGGTGTCATTGTCGGTGAAGGTTATCTTGGCGGTTGTATCCGGTACATTAGTTATACAAACGAGTATTTTCATGAGCATTTAGTAATGAATCTTAACTTTTATGAGAATAACTTTGTCCGGGCAAATTAGGGAAATCTTAAATAGTATGCAAGCATAATAATATTCAATGAACAACTCACTGCTTCCGGATTTACTGGCATTTTACGAAGAAGATCCAAACGATCCATTTAACATTTACGCGCTCGCAATTGAATATGTAAAGTCCGATTCGAAGAAAGCGGAACAGTTTTTCAAAATACTTTTGACGCAACATCCGGATTATCTGCCAACATACTACCACGCTGGTGCATTTTTTGCTGCCCTCGAAAATGTAGAACAAGCTGAGGAAATTTATCAGAAAGGTGTGGCATTGGCGCTTTCACAAAAGAATGCAAGGGCGCATCAGGAGCTGCAAAGGGCATACAATACGTTTCTCGACGAGCTCGACGACTGAACTGATTTTTTGGCAAAATTTGCGCATTAGGGCAAAAAATCGTACCTTTCATGCTTCGTAAGAATACTACATACCAGACTGCTTTCGGTTAAATACTTTTCCTCTGCTCAGTTTAGTTTGATTTTTATTGTGAGTTCCCAGTAGGATGGGGAAAAAAATTATTCATTATATTATTATGGAAAAGGAATTATTTATTCCACTTGTGGTAAAGTGGGCACAGGCTCATGGGTTTAAGGATATCCAGGCCAACATGGAGGGATATGAGACACCTAAGTCATATGAGCGGGCCGCTGACAATATTAAGTTTACCCCGGACGTAACCGGAGTAAATATGTTCAACAGACACTATCTGGAAGTTTCGGTTAAAACCGATCAGCTTCGCGGAAGCATTTCAAAATGGAAACTGTTGAGCGAACTTGCAGGCATGAAAGGCGCAAAATTGTATCTGATGGCTCCGAGAGGCCACGTCAGGTTTACACGCGAAACTATTGAGCAATATAACATCCCGGCTGAGGTTGTTAAGATTGACTAACTAGGCACTGTTCTTAGTTAGATCCAAGTCATTAATAGTCAGGTGTTGTCACTTATAGTCAAGAAGTCATACAATGTTTTTTAAACAATAAATGACCTCATGACAACAAATGACGACACCTGATTTTTTTATGCTCGTTAATAGTCAGGTGTTGTCATTTGTAGTCATTAATAGTCATTTGTAGTCATATTGAAAACAATAAATGACCTCATGACAACAAATGACAGCACCCGATTTTTTTTACAGTCATTAATAGTCAGGTGTTGTCATTTGTAGTCATTAATAGTCATTTGTAGTCATATTGAAAACAATAAATGACCTCATGACAACAAATGACACCTTCAAGCTACCCTGTACCTTCCTACACCTTCGGATATTTCCACTCCCCGCGGTACTCTCTGCTCAGCAATTTATTCGCTTCCGCATCTCCCTCGATTACTTCTTTCTCACCGTCCCAGATAATGCTTCTGCCAAGCTTGTAAGATAGCATTCCGAGCAAAGCTACATTGGTTGAGCGTTGGCCTACTTCGATTTCGCAGATCGGTGGCTTGTTGGTTTTAATGGATTCCAGGAAATTGGCCCATAGCTGCTGAATATTCTGGTCATCGGGCTTGTTCAGTTGAGCGTCCTGGTGAATGACAGGTTTGTTTGGATTGGTAGGATAAAATGTCCAGCCGTCGAGCCAGCCCATGTGGAATGTGCCTTCTGTCCCGTAAAAATAAACACCTACTGCCTGCTGTGGATGTGTTTTTTCAGCATTATTGGCCGCGAAATTGCGGTGTTCCCATTCTAATGTAAATCCGTCGAAATCGTAAACTGCTACCTGATGGTCTGGCGCGTCGGTATTGTCCTGCCGTATAGCCCGGCCACCGGTTGAATAGATTTTCTTTGGATACTTCTGCTCCGACCACCACAGTACCTGGTCAAGCCAGTGGATTCCCCAATCGCCTAGCGTACCGTTTGCGAAATTGAGATAACCCCGGAAACCGCGTGGATGAATGGTTTTATTATAAGGTACCAACTGGGCAGGACCGCAATAGAAATCCCAGTCCAATCCTTGCGGCGGTTCTTCATTGGCTACTTTTTGGCCAGGACCACCGCCATAATGTACAAATGCGCGGGCCATTCCAATTTTCCCCGCTTTTCCTGATTTGAGAAATTCCATTCCGGAAACATTGTGCGGTGATACGCGCCTATGCGTTCCCACCTGCACGATCTTTCCATGCTTGCGCGTCGCATTGACCATCGCCCGACCTTCTTTAATGGTATGCGAGATCGGTTTTTCCACGTACACATGCGCGCCCGACTCGATCGCGGCGATGCAGCAGAGCGGATGCCAGTGATCGGGCGTCGCGACTATTACGATTTCCGGTTTTTCCTTGGCCAGCATTTCGCGAAAATCTTTGTACAGCTTCGGCTTGTCCGGCGTCAGTTTCCCCATTTCCGCTGAGCAAACTTTGAGTTGATTTTCATCAACATCGCACAATGCTACCAGTTTGTTTTCACCGGATTGTATCGCGCAGCGCAGAATATTGGTACCCCACCAGCCGGTCCCGATCAATGCTGTCCGGTAAGGTGCTGCCCGTTTCAGGGCGGAGAGGAGCGGGAGGGACGAAAACGCCGCCCCCGCCAATGCCGACTTTTCAATAAAGGTTCTACGATCCATAAGAATGATCTTGAATGTCTTGTTAAGCGTTTGTAGTCTCTGTTTACTTGCCTTTTAGCTTGTCAATCAGCCAGTTGTTCATGATATCTCTTTCCTCCTGGTAAGTCCAGTGACCTGTGTCCAGGTAAAGTTTTAACTCTTTCGGTGCCGTTAGGACGTTGTAAGCGGAGTACATGGAAGTCGGTGGGCAAGTTTCGTCATTAAAACCCCACATATAATAGCCTGGCTGTTTTACTCTTCTTGCAAAATTCACAACATCATAGTAGGCAATGGTAGCTAGCTTCTCTTTGGTGTTGTTCACCTTGACACCGTTTTTGTCGAAGTAATGAGGCCAACCTCCCGCACGTCCATGCAGGTAACCCGTTACGTCGCTCAATGCGGGATAGAATGCGCCAAGCCATTTCACACGGGGATCGAGACCAGCCGTGATGATCGACAATGCGCCACCCTGGCTGCCACCGGTCACTGCCAGATTTTTACCGTCGTATTGGGGAAGGCTTGTCAGGAAATCGTTGGCACGCACACATCCCAGATACACTCTCTTATAGTAAAATTTGTCTTTATCATCCATATTGTAAGCCGGATAACCATTCAGTACCCCTGCGCCCATATCGGTATAAACGGACGGATCCATAATGACCGGGATTCCGTGGATACCAATTTCAAGCGTGATAATTTCTTTATCGGCGGTGGTCACATCCCCGTAATAGGCACGCACGCCCGCACCCGGTACACGTAGCAATGCGGGATATTTTCCTTCTTTCTTGGGCACGCTGAGAATGCCGTAGACGCGCGCTCCTACTCTGTTATTTTGTAGGTTCAAATGGTAGACGTTTGTTTTTTCGGTGCAGCGTTCTGGAAGCAGGGTCATTTTGGCGTCCATCGGAATGGTAGCCAGCTCTTTTTTTGCATTGTCCCAAAATGTGTCGAAGTCCTCGGGATTGGATACGGTGGGTTGTATTTTCAATGGTTCAAAACCTGCTGTGGCCAGGCCGCGGTATTCGCCGCCGTCTACATTGGCCCAGGCGATGCATCTCAGAAAGCCTGGCGTTTTCAATGTTCCGCCGTCGATCGTGATTTTGCCGTCGGGAGCTGTTTTAGTTTCCTTAATGGTCGGGTCCAGTTTTTCTAAACCAATTTCGTAGCGTATGGAGGCATTTTTTACGAGATTTCCGTTGCGCATCACATAAACAGTGTACTGCACTTTTTCACCGGTTTTGTAAGTCCAGTCGTCATGATCGGTCGTTACGATTACTTCAATAGGCCTGCGGACCGGCTGCGCATGAATGGCTATAATGGTTAACCAGAAGAAAAAATGGGTAAGCAAAAATCGGTTTTTCATATAACGTTAAAGGATCTGTCTTGAAATTGAATAGATTTAGAATTGTCAGTTAAAGAGGCAAATCGGCCGAATCTTTAATTATTGCGGGATAATTTTTATGATTTGCTGTAATTTGCCGATGGTTTTTTAATTTTTACAATGATTACCTGTTGGTTTAAGTAACTTGGATTTGACCAGAATTAACAAATTTATAAGCGAGACCGGCTTTTGTTCCAGACGCGAGGCAGACAGGCTCGTGGAGCAGGGAAGGGTCACATTGAATGGCAAGCAGGCTGTGTTGGGTGATAAAGCGTCCGACGCGGACGACGTGCGGGTGGACGGAAAGCCATTGAAAGCAAAAAAGGCAGGTGTCTACATTGCTTTCAACAAACCCGTTGGCATCACCTGTACTACCGAAAGGAATGTAAAGGGCAATATTATTGACTATATCCGCCACGCCGGACGTATTTTCCCGATCGGCCGCCTTGACAAACCTTCGGAAGGACTGATTTTCCTGACCAGTGACGGCGACATTGTGAACAAGATTTTACGGGCCGGTAACAATCACGAAAAAGAATATGTAGTAACGGTCGACAAACCGATCACACCGGAATTTGTAAGAAAAATGTCGTCGGGCGTGCCGATTCTCGATACGATTACCAAAAAGTGCTTGGTAAAAAAGGAAAGCAGCTACGTATTTACCATTGTGCTGACGCAGGGTTTGAACAGACAAATCCGGAGAATGTGCGAATACCTGGGATATAAGGTTACCAAACTGAAACGGGTGAGGATTATGAATGTGTCGCTGCAAAACCTGCCGACGGGTAAATGGCGCGATTTGACGGCTGAGGAAATGAAAGAAATCAATGCAGCGGTGGAAAGTTCGGTAAAAACCGAGGAAGGATCTTATATGCCTGAGTGGGAAGAGTAAAACTAAGCGTTATGACCAGATTTTATATAGTTTGTTTTCTGCTTTGTATAACATTGAATGGTCTGGCGCAGCAAACGGATACCTTGTTGCTCGAAAAACTGCTGCGTAGCAAACCCAAGCTGTTTTCCGGAATTTTAAATCATCCACAGAAAAATCAGGTACAAATTCTCTACACGCAGATTGACCGGGACAAAAGCAATATTCCGCATTTCAGAACATTCAGCTACAATCTGGACGACCTGCATTATTTTTTTCCGGCCAGTACCGTGAAGCTGCCGACCGTGATTTTTGCTTTGGAAAAAATGAATGAGCTGAATGTAGCAGGCCTGACCAAGCAGAGCACGATGATCACCGGGGCAGATTTTGCCAAACAGACAATGGTTGATCATGATAGCTCTTCCACCAGCGGGCTCCCTTCATTGGAACATTATATCAAAAAAATATTGCTCGTCAGCGATAATGATGCTTACAATCGTCTGTACGAGTTCATTGGCCGCGAGGAGATTAATGAAAGACTACAAAAGCACAAGCTGACAACCAGTCGCATCCTGAACCGATATGCCGTGCGGGACACTGAGGAAACCTCCCGGCACACTAACCCGGTGACGTTCTACCAGAACGGGCAATCCGTATATACACAAGCGGGGCAATTTGATCCTAAGAATTATCCCTTGAACCTGTCCAACACGCTGATGGGCAAGGCTTATATGGACAGTTCGGACCGGTATGTGGAGCGCCCGTTCAATATGGCCAATAAAAATGCATTCAGCCTCACGGATCAGCAGTCGGTTATGAAGAAACTGCTGTTCCCGGAAGCATTCCCAGCCAGCGAACGGTTTCATTTGAAGGAGGATGATTACCGGCTGATTTATACCTACATGAGCAAGTACCCGACCGAAAGTGACTATCCACATTATGATTCAGGTGAGTTCTGGCCTGTGTACGCGAAGTTCCTTTTCTATGGTGCGGATAAGGCGACAGTGCCGAAGCCTAATGTGCGGATTTTCAACAAGTACGGCGATTCTTACGGCTTTATTATTGACAATGCCTATATCGTTGATTTTGAAAATAAGGTCGAATTTATGCTCTCAGCGGTAGTTCAATCCAATGAAGACGGTGTTTTCAACGATGATAAATATGAGTATAAGGAAGTTTGCTATCCCTTTATGAAGAACCTTGGACAGGTAATTTATCAATTTGAATTGAGCCGAAAAAGGAAATATCTCCCGGATTTGTCTAAATTTATAATGAAATATTAAAGGTTAGCCAATGAAATCAATATATGCTTTTGCATTGCTCAGTTTAATATGCGGAAATCTGTTTGCACAGGCCTCCAAAGACGTTTATCGATTCAAGAACGGTAGCGACATCAGCAAAATCATGTCATATAGGGACAGGTTCCAATTCGAGAAATTTGAGGACGGGGCAGTTATGTTCAGGGGCGGGAAAGTAACGAAAGCCAAGTTGAATTACAGCGTAGTGCACGGAGAAGTGATGTTTATTGGTAATAACCGAGATACCATGCTGCTGAATGACAAGGAATTTATCAAGAATATTATGGTAGGTCAAACCCCTTTTATTTATCACAAAGGGCATGGACATATGGAGATCGCGGGAGACTACGGACGGGCGAGGTTGGGTAGAAAACTGTTCCTGACAAGAATGGGAAATGAGCGCTACGCAGCCTATGACCAGTATTCTTCCAGTTCTGCAATAACAAGTTTTTCGTCTTTTACCAACGTCGACGGCAGGGTTCAAGTTCTGGAAGGGAACGACAGGGTTATTCTCCGGCGCAGGACCAATTTTTATTTAATAGATAAAAACGATCATATTTATCCCGCTACAAAGGGGCGTCTTCTTCGGCTCTATTCTTCCCACAAACGCAAAGTCAACGAATTCATGAAAGCCAATAACACCAATCTTGAAAAAGAGACCGATGTGATGAAATTGATGGCATTTTGCGGCTCCTTATAAGTATTTTTTGATTTACCCAGGGGTTCGTGGCTGGTTATGGAGTAATCAGGTCCCTGATTTTCTGACCGGTTTTGATGTCCCATTCTTCAAAACGGCGAAGTTCAAGGAAGGAACCGTACTTCCAGTCTGTGTTAATGATAATGGCCCCGATCACAAAAAGGTACCGTCCCGAGAAGCTTGTTTTGGGAATCAGGCGATCGATTGTTAGCCCTGATTCTTCAAAAATGACTTCCGTGGCTTCCTTAATAGGATGAGCGGATGAGAGTACCCGCTGTTTTTTGTTGTACAAAAACTCTTGAAGACAGTGTTGCTGATAGTCGTCGACGGGTTTGTCGCCGGGTACTATTTCGTTGTTTTTTAGTCTGTTGAGCGCCAGTACTGCGGCACCACAGCAGCTGGATTCTTCTTCCTGCCCGACGCGGATGATCTTGCCGAGCTCCCCGCTTTCGCTTACGCCAATGTGAGGGGCGTAAAAAACCATGGCAGCGCCTTCTTCCGGTACGTGATGCGCAAAAGCGCTCATACCTGTAAGACCTGTGAATGGGTATCCATTCAAACCACCCATATTAAACGGCCCCAGCATCTGACGGCCTTCTTCGGGGTATTCGATCGCATTCACATCGTCTGAGCAGATCGAGTGGGCGAGCATGATCTGGTGAGGCGCGAGGGCGTAGCTTTCCAGGGATTTGTAAATATTCATTACAAAATCGTTGGATGAAACAGCCTTGGGGAAATACCTGCGTACTTGTTCGAGCATAATGGTTACATTAAAATATTGTGAACTGGTGTTATCGCGGCCGGTACCGAATCTTCGTCAAGCATTTCGCGGAGATCGATTTCAATGGTACGGCATATGGCCGTCATAGGGATATCATTGATCGCGTTTTCAAAAGGGTTCTCGCTGGTATCGCCCACTACTTCCATGGTATTGAAAACCCAGCCGATGATGATGTAACTTGGAATTGCCAGCCAGATCAGGTTAGGCCCCAGTTTTGCAAATTCATTGATTAGCCCGAATGGTAGTACCAGAATAAAAAGCCATACGAAAATCTTGCTGAAATAGGCGTATTGACGTGGGAAAGGAAAGTTTTTAATGCGTTCAGCGGCTCCTTGCTGATTATAAAATTCCTGGACGACATTCATCATATGGAAATAAAACAGCTCATTGATCTCGCCTTTTTTGAAGATCTCTTCCAGCTGTCTCGCCTGGGCCTTCATGATGTGGGTGGCGGGGTTCTTCTTGGACAAAACGTAAGCAGTTTCTTTCTCTGACAGAAAATAGGGCAACAGATCCTGTAATGAAGAATTGTCACCTGTATGATGATCCTGCACGACCGTATGCGCAGTGGAACTCGTACTGTTCCAGACGCTTCTGGACCGCAGTTGTATCCTCAGTGCATTCACGTAGGCGATCTGTCGGTGTAGCAATGCAGTTTTAGCGACACCGCCATCCTGCGTCTGCACGTAGGTGCTGGCCAATGTTCCCCAGGTGCGGCTCGCATTCACAATAGAACCCCATATCCTGCGCGCTTCCCACAAACGCTCATAAGAAGAATTGTTTTTGAAACCCACATAAAATGCCACTGCGGTACCAATGAGGCCTATTGGAACAAATGAAATGCCCAATGTGACACCAGTGTAGTAGCTCACGCCGCAGAGTATGGCGGAGTAAAAGAAAAAGAATAGGAGGGTTTGCCATGCAAAGGATAGAATGATCCCCAGCTTGATTTCACGGGCGGTATACATTGCGGTCTCGGTAAAAAGAAAAAGTTTTGAAGCCCCAAGATTTTAAATTGGCTTCAAAACTTTTTTCAATGTTTGGCGAAACAGAAAATATGAAGGATCAAACCGATAAAAACGGAGTTGGAAGATTTGCCGTACCTATGCCTGTTCTTCAAACCACTTCTTGAAAACCGGTACCCGTTCCTTGCTGATCAGTATCTGGTTGGACGATGAGGGAGACGTGCGGACCAGCAGCCTGCCATTAAAGTACAGTTCAATTTCAGTAATGCATTGGCGTGAAATAATGAACTGTCGGTTGGCCCTGAAAAAGTTGGCGGGGTCCAGCTGATTTTCCAGTTCTTCGAGTGATTTGTCCAGTACAAAATTCCTGTCGTCGTGAAGCGTCGTGACTACCACACTGTTACGGATCGTGAGCCAGGCAAAATCAATGTCTTTGAGGGGGATCAGTTTGTCGCGGTACGGCACCAGGAAGCTCCTTCTGGGATTTTTGCGATTTAAAATCTGCGAATGCATTAGCTCTTCGAGGTACCGTACTTTGGTGATCGCATTCTCTTCATTCAATTGGTAGTACTTGTCGAGACTGAATTTCAGGGCCTCCTGCCGGATTGGTTTAAGGAGGTAGTCAATGCTGTTGAGTTTAAAAGCACGCATCGCGTACTCATCGTGAGCTGTGGTGAAAATGACAGGACAGCCGATAGAAATTTGTTCAAAAATCTGAAAACAGGTACCGTCTCCGAGTTGTACGTCGAGGAAAATCAGGTCCGGCACAGGATTGTTTCCGAGCCAGCATACAGCGTTTTCAACGCTTTCCAGTACATCCAGAATTTCCGTTTTCGGGTCAATTTTTTGAATAAGTTGAGTTAAATACTGCCCGGCTGGCTCTTCATCCTCAATAATTAGAATTCTTGTCATGGAGCTTCAATCAAAGGTACTTTTACGGTAAATTGTTGTTCGTCTGCAACCAGGGAAGGTTTTTGGCCCGTCTGGATCTTGTAGCGTTTGTCCAGGTTTTGCAGGCCGATGCCGGTTCCCGGCGAATTCAGTTTTTTGTTGACCGTGTTCATCACCATCACCTGCTTTTCGGTTTCAATAAGCCTTACTTCGATCATCAGAACCTGGTGGGAGGAAATCACATTATGTTTGATTGCATTTTCAATAAGTATTTGCAGCGACAATGGAATGATGTACCATTGTTTTGAAGTTTCTGTATCAATAAATTCAAAAGCCATTTTCTCGCCAAACCGGGCTTTATATAGATCCAGATAAGCTTTCGCGGCGGCCAGTTCATCAGTCAAAAGGATCAGGCTCTGGTTCTGTACTTTCAGGTTATACCTTAATATATCCGACAAATCGAGCACGATCCGCTGCGCCAAATCAGGATTTGTAGAGATCGATATGTTGAGAATGTTCAATGCATTAAAAAGGAAATGCGGGTTCAGCTGATTTCGGAGCGCTTCCAGTTGCGCTTTGAGCTGCTCACGTTTGAGCTGCTCATTTTCGAGGCCGATCCTGTGGTTTTCCTGGGTGGTCAGTAAAAAATTCCTGAAACCCAGAATGGCCAGCAACAGCAGAACATGGTATAGATAGTACACAACCCGGAAGATCACAATATCCGAATTATCATCGTCCAGGGCCAGTTTTAGCTGGAAAAGAATTTCATTGATCCCCAGAAAAAGAACAAGAAGCAGGAAGAGCTGTACCCAGGCATTTTGCCGGTTGAACCAGCTCGGCATTTCATAGGTATAATGCAGGCAGATGTAGACAAAAATCCAGGCGAATTCGAAACTGATAATGAATTGTATGCAAATGTCGAGAATTCCTGAACCGATATCGGACTGGTGGAAAAGCGACGGCCACGCGAATATCAGCCGTGGAATGGTCGCGAACAGGCTAAGTATGAAACAGAGACGCCAACCTAATGACATCCCATTCCGGTAATTCAAATCAGCGGTCATACCTGGCTGGTCAGTAATTCATTAGTAAGCCGGGATGATTTTTTTTGCAACAAGTTCTTTTTTTGAATGATAGCAGCGATTGCTCCGATCAGCGAGATCTCGGCGTCCGTCCATTCTCTGGAATTCAGGGTATCTTCCAGCGCAATGTATCCGGCCCAACCGCCATTTTCCACAATAGGAACGGCCAGTAAGGATTGAATGTCGTGACGACCGAACAGTTGTTGTTCCGCGACTGTAAGGAATGAAGAAAATTCAATGACAGGCTTGCCGGAAGAAAGCAATGTGTTCCATCTTTTGAAATACGGGATTTCCGACGGGCTTTTGGAAAAATGTGCTTTGGGAGTAACGCCGGGAGCCGCCAGTTCAGCACGTTTGCTTATGTGATGCGTGCCATCTTCGCTCACGCTTTGGGTACACAGATAGATCCTGCTCAGGTCCATTACTTCAAGCAGAACGGCGAATGCATTCAGGAACAACTCATCAATTTTTTTGCCGGCGTGGCCTGCCGATAATTCCTCTTCGCAACGCGCCAGTACTTTCTTATACAGGTTGCCATTGTTCTGATTATGCTGGTCTATTTTCTGCTGTGCGCTGTTGCGCCATTTGGTCAGTGTATTTTCAAGAGCAGGGATCCAGCCCAGTTTATTAGAGCAATTGATATAATAATTGGTTTCTGTAACCGCCAACACTCTTTCTGCCGTAACCGGGCAGTGGCCTTCCGTCATCACAAGGCATGGTAACTGGCTTCCCAGCACATTGGCCAGGTCGGTGATTTTACCATCAGGCAGAAGGCAATTAGAGATCAGCAGATCGTATTTTGATTCATGAAAAGCTTTGATAGCTGACTGCTTCGAGTTGACCTGTTTAATCTGAAAATGGTACCCAGCATAACTAAGAGAATCTTCCAGGAGGCTCAGCCACTCACTTCGAATTGCAACAATCAAGAGGTTTAAAGGTTTCATAGAAGAGAATGATTTAGTTGTGAAAGGTAGTTGTAACCGTTAAAATACTCAAACCGAATAGTAAAAAATACCTAATGGTAAACCCGGACATGACAATATACCTTTTACCAGTGTGGCAGGAAATTCAAAACGACGTGTTTGCAAAGAGCTTTCAGAGCGTGTGTAAGCCTGAAAATTACTACTCGAACGAGCTAAGCGGACCTTGTTACCATTATACCGAATTAAGTAGAAATTATACTACTTGCAAAATGTAAAATAATATAAAAGGGACAATTGAGAATGAGGATCAAATATATACAAAATATTTCTCGGCAGCATGCTCTGAGTTGTTTTTGTACTATTTATTGAAAATTTTGTAGCGAATTCCCGGCTTGCCTGTGCGATTTCCTTGACAAGCAATATCTGCCATTCAGTTCGGCACCTCCATTTGGGGCTTCACCTGTTTTCAGTCGGTTCGAGGTCACGAATCAACCGGTTCACCTCTGTTTTTTTCAGTTTCAATAATTATTTAAAAGCCTGACGCCGGGCTTATGGAGATATTTATAGCACAAAAGGAATAAAAAGTGAAACAATATAATTTCTAAACCATCCTTCAACAGGTAAATCAACTACGATGAATTCGAATAAGGTACTCTCGCGACGTTATTTTTATCAGATCATGAATGGAATGAATGAGCAGGTTGCTCATGAGATCCTGTCTGAGGATTTTGTTTTCACATTGCCAACCCACCCCGAGCCATTTCACGGGCCTGACGGGTTTATGGGACTTGTTCGTATGCTACACGGCTCATTCCCGGATTTTTATATCAATCCTCAGGAAATGGTTGCCGGTGGTGACTGGGTTATAACACGCTGGCGTGGAGGTGGTACCCACACAGGCGGACCACTATTGACAGTAAAAGGAGATGTAAATGCGACAGGCAAATATTTTGAAATTGACGGGATGACCTGGCATACCATTAAAGATGGTAAGATCACCGAATCCATTGGTCACGAAGATACCCTTGGCCTGATGCTTCAGCTGGGAGTTTTGCCATCAGATGCACCTGCTGTAACACTGGACCTTGATCACAATCAACTACTTGCCACGCGTTATTTTGAAGAAATCATGAGCCAGGGCAAGTTGGAAGTAGTGGAAGAAATTCTGGATCCTGAATTTGCTTTCATCATTCCTACACAGCCAGAACCGATCGCCGGTTTCCCAGCTTTCAAAGGATTTGTTACCTACCTCAGAAACGCATTTCCTGATATCAAATTCACTGTTATGCGCCAGACAGCCGAGGGTAACAAGGTAGCTTCTCGCTGGAATATCGAAGGTACACATTTGGGCGAATTCCTGGGGGCACCAGCTACGGGTAACCACGTAAAGGATTATGGCATTGACATTTTTACAATTAAAAACGGAAAGATTGTTTCTGTGCATGTGAACGAAAATGATTTTGGCCTCATGCAGCAGCTTGGCGCAATACCTTCCTGAAAACCTTAATGAATTATGAATCAGACAGAAGATAATAAGGCCATTGTACGTCGCTATTGGTTTGAATTGTGGAACGACAAAAAACTCGAAGTACTGGATGAGATAGCTGTTGAAGATGTCACATTTCACTTCCCGCCCGGGCAGGCACACCAGCCTCCCACGTTGAGAAAATGGTTTGAAACAGCGCTGATAGCATTTCCGGACGTTCATTTCACTTTGCACGATGAGCTAGCAGAAGGCGACAAAGTAGTAAGCCGCTGGTCATATGAAGCGACGAATACAGGTAATTTTCTCGGAAGGGATACCACGCAATTGAAAGTGAAAGATCTGGGAATCGATATTTTCAGGATTGAAGAAGGAAAAATAGTCGAAATGTGGGTAGCCCAGGATAGTCTGGGGTTATTACAACAATTGAAAGTGCTTTAAAAACACCATTTTATGGAAGGCAAAGGAGTTCGACATTTTGAGATAGCCAACGGACAGCTGGCGGCAGCAGCAGTATTGATCGATGATTTCAATACCGATAATGATGTCCTGGTTATTGCTGATCCCGAATTGTGCAGAAAAGACCTTTGCTTTTTACAAAATGAAAATGATACAGTTGTTCAGCTTACCGAGCTTGGAAAAGAGCTCGCAGTGCTGAAAAACGTGAACGCACTCGATCTTGACCCCGTAGCTTTGTTGAAAAGATTTTACGCGGCATTTGAAAAAAATGACCTGGCAGATATCCTGACCTTTCTTTCCGAGGATGTTTTTTGGGAAGTAGCCGGGCCTACCGACATTATGCCGTGGGCAGGAGGCTGGAATGGACATCTCGGGGTTGCAAAGTTTTTTGTTTTACTCAGCGAAGGTCTGGCATTTGAGAAGCTGGTACCAACCCGTTACATAGCACAAGGCAACACAGTTGCCGTTGTGCTTGATGGGCACGGCCAGTCAAAATACGGAGTACCTTTTAGCGGAGGAGTGGTACATTGGGTTACGGTCAGAAACGGCAAGATCAGCCATCTGCAGTACTACCGCGACACTTATCCGATCATCGAAGCGATCTATGGCGGGCGGCCATTTACAGTGCAGCCAAGCCACATTGACTCGCATTATCACGTGATCAAACCCGTAGCCGTAGCGCGGGATACTGATAGCGTCGTGTTCGATGCGGCGGTGTTCGGAACTCCGACGGGAACTGTGAAAACGGTCCGTGCCATGTATGCCGCATTGCAGGGGCTCAATGTACCGGAAGTACGCAAAGTATTCGCAGACAATGTGGTTTGGGACATTTTTGGGCCGCCGGACTTGCTTGCCTGGGCGGGAGAGCGGATTGGCCCGGATGCCGCCGCTGAGTCTGCCAATCAGATCATTGCGACCATGCATTTTGATCATTTCAAACCTACGCGACTGATTTACGATGGCGATACCGCCGCCATTGTCATTGATGAAGCGGGAACTTCCACAGTAACCGGGTTACCATTTAAAACCAGCGTGGTACATGTGGTAGTCGCCAACGAGGAAGGCAAAGTGACTTTATTCAAAAATTACATTAACACCGCCTGGATAGTAGAAGCGTTTCTCGGCGGCCGACCTTTTACCGTAAACAAGTAGAAAGGCGACTAATGACCATGAATGACCATTGCCTGACCAATAATTGATTGCCGAAAGCCGAAAGCCGACGGCCCAGAATTAACCAAATATCAACCCTTAAAAATAAAAAACCATGTCATTATCAGCAGAACAAAACAATGCTATTTGTGTCGAATTTTTTGAAGCAGCCTGGAATACAGGAGTGGTAAGAGAAGACCTGTTGGCTTCCGATGCGATTGACCACTCGCAGGTTGGCGGTAAAACAGTTTCAGAACCGGGTTCAGCAAGTTTCAAAGGGATCATCGGAATGTTCCGCGGTGCTATGCCTGATGTAAAGCTTTCCATTGAAGATCAGATATATGTTGCCGACAAAGTTGTGCACCGTTGGAGACTGAATGGAACGGACACTGGCGGCGTAATGGGCATGCCGCCATCGGGCAAATCGCTTTCGATGACTGGTACTTCCACTGTCCGCATGAAAGATGGCAAGATCGCCGAACGCTGGGCCAATGTGGATGAACTAGGCTTGTTACAACAGCTTGGTGTGGTTCCTCCTCCTCCCGGACACTGACAGTCAGTGAGTTAAATCCTCCTCTCATTTAGTAACCATTTGATATTCCTGTAAATCCAAAATTTTATGTCAAAAAAAATACTCGCCGTTTTATCAGAATACGGATACTGGGGCATCGAGCTGGTAGGCCCTCTTGAAAAGCTTGAAGAGGCAGGTTACACCGTCGAATTTATTACGCCAAACGGCAAAAAAGCGGAAGCGCTGCCGCCAAGCTACGACACCACTTATGTGGATCCTCCGCTGGGAACTTGTGTGACCACGCCACTGGCAGCCGAAAAAGTGAAAGCTTTTGAAGCATCCAACCGCCTGGAAGTACGTCAGAACTTGTCGGAAGTAATTCCACAGCGCCCGTACTTCTCAACGCCTGATTTTCTGAGGGTTTTTGAAAAATATTATGCAGACCTTAAAATCGCTCAGGAGAAAGTAACCGAAGAATATGCTGCGGTACTCCTGGTAGGAGGTAGCGGCCCGATCATTGATATGGTCAACAATCAGCGTGTTCACGATCTGGTTTTGGCTT
Source organism: Dyadobacter pollutisoli (assembly GCF_026625565.1). Classification (NCBI taxonomy): domain Bacteria; kingdom Pseudomonadati; phylum Bacteroidota; class Cytophagia; order Cytophagales; family Spirosomataceae; genus Dyadobacter; species Dyadobacter pollutisoli. The sequence goes on along the minus strand of NZ_CP112998.1, from coordinate 2,681,304 downwards.
TTTATAACAAAAAAATGCCTGTTGCCGGAATCTGCTACGGAGTTGCTCCATTGGTTTTTGCAAGAGATTTTAACGAGCGCAATTCTATTATCAAAGGCAAGCACGTTACAGGACATTGCATTGAATACGATTACCACGACGGTACCGGCTTCCTGAACACCGATCTTAACATGGGGCCACCTCCTTACGTGCTGGAATACATCCTTTCCGATGCAGTAGGTCCGGAAGGCCAGTACCATGGCAATTTTGGAAAAGAAACCTCAGTAATTGTTGACTATCCATTTATTACAGCACGTTCATTACAATGTTCTTTCGAATTCGGAGAGCAGTTTGTGAATGTTCTTGACAAAGGTCTCACGCGTTATGGCTGGTAAAACCGGAAATCAGAAGATCATTGAACAGTTCCTTGCCGACGGCATGGACTTCATGTTCGGGAATCCGGGCACGGTAGAACAAGGCTTCCTTGACGCCCTGGCCGAGTATCCCGACATGAAATACATCCTCACATTGCAGGAAACCATTGCGGTGATGGCAGGTGACGGCTACGCAAGGGCCACGCAAAAACCTACTTTGGTACAGCTGCACAGCTCACCGGGTATTGGAAATGCGGTAGGGGCTGTGTATCAGGCCAAAAGGGGGCACGCTCCGCTGGTTGTGATCGGTTCTGATGCTGGTGTGCAATATATGAACATGGATGCGCAAATGGCCAATGACCTCGTGGCCATGATGGCACCGGTGACGAAGTACGCCACGATGGCTACTTCCTCCAAATCATTGCTCAGAACATTGCGCCGCGCGGTCAAGATCGCGACAACCGCGCCCATGGGTCCTGTGTATGTATGCCTGCCTATGGATGTGCTCGACGAGATCAATGACGAACCTGTGTTCCCGAGCTGCATTCCGTCTACAAGGGTTGTTCCCTCCAAGGAGCTGATCTCGCAGTCGGCGGAAATGTTGCTGGCAGCAGAGAAACCGATGATCTTTATCGGAGACGGCGTTGCTTATTCAGGCGCTATTGAAGAACTGACAAAAGTGGCTGAAATACTGGGCGCAGAAGTGTACGGCGTAGAGTTTGGTGATCTGGTGATGGATAATACCCATCCACTTTACCAGGGTACTACCGGCCACATGTTCGGCTCATATAGCAAACCCATTACTTCCAAAGGCGATGTAAACCTGGTTGTAGGTACTTATATGCTTCCCGAAGTTTTTCCTGATCTGGGAGAGATTTATGCACCCGATGCAAAAGTGATCCATTATGATCTCAATGCATATGAGATCGCCAAAAATCACCGGGTTGATCTCGGCGTCGTATGTGATCCCAAGGTTTCGCTAGCTGAATTGCTACAAGCCATTGAATCGCTGATCACACCGGAACAGAGAGCAGTTGCGAACGAACGTATAGAGCAGATCGGTAACACCAAAAAGCAAAAGTTGGCCAGCGAAAAAGAACTGGACGACAAGCAAAAAGGCAATGCACCGCTGCATATGGCACAGTTCACGAGTGTACTGGCCGAAAAACTGAATCAGGACGAAACGATCATATTTGACGAAGCGCTCACCAACTCGCCGGCGTTGAGCAGGTACATTCCACCGAGATTGGCGGGACAGTACTTTTTCACAAGGGGCGGCTCATTGGGCGTAGGATTTCCCGGAGCGATAGGCGCTAAGCTGGCGCATCCTGAAAAAACAGTGATCGGATTTTCGGGAGATGGTGGCAGCATGTACACTATTCAGGCGCTTTGGTCGGCAGTAAGGCATCAGACAGGTGCGAAATTCGTGGTCTGCAACAATGGTTCCTATAAGCTTTTGCAGCTCAATATTGACCAGTACTGGCAGGAAAGGGAGATTCCCAAGCACGATCACCCGCTTCCTTTTGACCTATCATACCCGGCCATCAGGTTCGACCTTCTGGCACAATCAATGGGTGTGGATGCGGTGCGCGTGGAAAAAGAAGAAGACATTTTGCCGGCTATCGAAAGAATGCTGGCCGACGATAAGCCGTTTCTGATTGATCTGGTGCTGGAAGGCGACCACCGGTCAGACTGGGTAAAGGTAAATTGTTCACATTAGCTGACTAATTAACTCTCCGCCAATAAGATGCTGAATAATCAGATATACGATTACGTCATTGTGGGAGCAGGTGCTTCGGGCAGTGTTTTGGCCAATCGTTTAAGTGCCGATCCTGCCAACAGCGTTTTGCTGATTGAAGCGGGCAAGGAAGATCAGGAGCCTAACATCAAAGATCCCGGAGGATTTGTAAGTCTTTGGGGATCAGAGCTGGACTGGCAACTGGAAACTACCCGGCAGGATGGCCTGGGTGGTCGGCAGATCGTGATCAACCAGGGGAAGGTGCTCGGGGGCAGTACCTCGCTCAATGCGATGATGTATGTGCGGGGCAATCCCGGCAACTACGAGGAATGGAAGGCGTTGGGCGCCGAAGGATGGGGATACAGGGATGTTTTGCCCTATTTCAAAAAATCGGAAAGCTTTGAAAACGGCGCCTCTGAATACCATCATGACGGTGGTGAGCTGAGTATCCGCGATTGCCCCGACGAAGTAATGCGTTCCGAACACTTTCTGGTAGGCGCTACTGAGCTGGGTTATGACGGCCCGAACTGGGATTACAATGGTGAGCGTCAGGAAAATGGCGCCGGTCTTTTACAATTTCACATTGATGAAAATGGCAACCGGGACAGCGGCGCATCCGCGTTTCTTGACCCAGCCAGAAAAAGAGATAATTTGACCATTATTACCAATGCACAGGTTTTAAAGATACTTATCCAGGACCAGGCTGCATTCGGTGTAGAATTTTTTACTGAAAATGAAAACTGGCATGCGCTGGCAACCAAGGAAGTGATCATTTCGGCAGGGGCGCTGGCTTCACCGAAGTTGCTTTTACTGTCCGGGATCGGGCCTGCGAACGAGCTTTCTGCATTGCAAATTCCGGTAGTAAATGATTTGCCAGGCGTCGGGAAAAATTTGCAGGACCATTTGCAGCTGCCGATGATTTTCAGGTCAAAAATTCCAATGCCCAATACGACATTGCTGACCGGTAACGCGCTTTTTGTGTGTACCAAAGACGATAGCACCCAGGTGGATTTGCAGATTAATTTTACGCCGAGCCTGCCACAGCCACTTGCACCGATATTGCCTGATCTGGGCGGTCCTGTTTGTATTTTTCTTCCAATCCTGGTTCAGCCGGAAAGCAGGGGAGAAGTATCATTAAGGTCTAAAAACCCGCTTGACGCCCCATTGGTCAATCCCAATTATTTGAACAGCGAAGCAGATATCCGCGTGCTATCCAAAGCTGTGGAACTGGTCAGGGAACTGGCAAACACGCCGAAATTCCTTGAATTGAATGGTGGGGAAATGGTACCGGGACAAGGAGCGGATATTTCAACCTTTATCCGTAACCAAAGCACGACGATCTGGCACCCGGCTGGCACATGCCGCATAGGTCAAGATCCTGACGCAGTGGTGGATCCGAGGCTCAGGGTCCACGGAATTCAAAAGCTGCGTGTCGCTGATGCTTCGGTTATGCCCACCGTTACAAGTGGTAATACCGTCGCTGCCTGCTTCATGATCGGCGAGAAGGCGGCAGACATGATTTTGGAAGATAATCGAAATAACTAGTTGGTTTTTAACTGACTAATTCTAAACACTTAACTCAAAACATACCATGTTAACACAGGAAGCGATACGATCATTAGCCGAAGATTGGTACAAGAAACTGGACGTCCACGTTCCGATGGTGGAAGTGTTGCCGCTGCTGGCCGACGCTGAACTTGAAATGGTTTTCCCGGAAGTGACCATTTATGGCCACGCCGGATTTGAAGGCTGGTTTCAGCGTGTTATCCGCATCTTTTTCGACGAAGTTCACACGGTTAAAAGTGTGGAGTCCCAGATCAATGGTGATACTGCGACTTCGAAAGTGGTGGTACAATGGGAAGCCAGCGTGTGGAACGCGCCAGAGCCATTCAGCAAACGTATCAAATGCGATGCTTTCCAGACCTGGGAGGTGAAGCTGAATGATGCTGGTAAAGTGATCATTACCAAATATATCGTGGACGGCCTGGAATATCACGAAGGTTCAGCCACACTTTAAAAAACATTCCGTCAATCCCCTTTATCTCTTTCAATATTATGAAAAATGTACCCGATACCAAGCTTGGTAAAATGTATAAAGAGCATATCCAGCACATTCTGGACAAGAACATTGAGGCTCTTCTGGACCAATATACTGACGACGCCACGTTGATCAGTAGTTTTTCCAAATCGCCCGTGATCTACAAAGGCCGCGAGCAGGTGAATGAGCATATGCAGGGAATTCTGGGCATTGACGGGCTTGAAACCGAGATCATTTTCTGGGCTGAAACTGAAAATCCGGAAACACTGATGATCACCGAACAGATCACGATGACAGTAGGAGGGGAAAAAAGCGAAATGCGCTTCGCAGACAGCTGGGTTCTGGAAAACGGCCGGATCGCTATTCACTTCGCCGGTATGGTTCAGCATCCTGACGGTTCCCTGGCATAAACAATCTATCAATTAGCTAAACTCAGTTACCATGAAACTCGCGGGAAAGAAGATCGGCGTTTTGTTTGAAGCCGATTATTTTGAAAATGAAATCTTCTATTACAAATTCCGCTTTCCCGAAGAAGGGGCTGAAATCCACTTTCTAAGCCGGCTTTGGGGGCAGGATAAACTTACGTTTCTCGGGCATGAGCACCGTGCGCCGATGGATTGCTGGGAGACTTTTGAAAACATGAGCGACGAGGAACTGAGAAGCTATGATGCGATCATTGTTCCGTCGGGGATGGTTTCTGACCGGCTTCGCTATACGGAGGATGTTGAGAAAATTCCGCCGGCGACTGAGTTTTTGAAACGCGTTTTCGCAGAGCCAGGTATTTTGAAAGGCATCATTTGCCACGGATTGTGGTTGACGGCGCCTGCCACGGAACTGGTCCGGGGACGCAGATTGGTTTGCCACAACAACCTGATCGGCGACGCCAAGGCATACGGGGCGATTTATGTGAATGAAGATGTGGTGGTGGATGGCGACCTGATCACAGGACGGTCGGGTGGTCATGCGCATTTGTTTGCGAAAAAAATCATTGAGACCCTGTCATCAGATTAACCCCTACTACTATGGACGCTACATTTTTTCATTTGGCACTAACCGTTAAGAACCTTCCAAAGTTTGAATCATTTTATGCGCGGCATTTTGGTTTTAAGCGGGCAAGAGTGATCAGTTTGGGAGACGATGCAGAACTGATTTTCCTCAAAAATGCGCATAATTTCTATTTCGAGATTTTTCCGCCCGAAGAAGAACGTCCCTGCCCGATGTCGGAGGCCGACGGCCCGCATTACCCGGGATTACGCCACATTGCTTTTTCCGTAGATGACATTGATGCGAAAGTCGAATCAATGGGGGAAGATGCCGTGATCACGCTCGGGCCGCTGCATTTCGACGATGTGATCGAAGGCTGGAAAACCGTCTGGCTGAAAGATCCCGAAGGCAATATCATCGAAATCACCCAAGGCTACCGCGACCAGGAAGACCTATAATTTCTCTATCAGTTTTTTGTAAAACACCTTAACTATTGAAGCATGAATATAAATTTCACTTTTTCAGATACCATTGCAGGGTATATCACGGGATATAATGCACAGGAACGCTGGTTTACGCTGGAAACCTCGGACAAAAGGCCTTTCAAGGTTAACCTGATCGCTTCTACATACGCCCGCAGCGTACAAAATTTGACCGAAGGATGGCAAGATCCGGGGGATATCACTGCTTTTTTGGCTACCAACGGTCAGTACGTTTTTGCTTACGGAACGTTTTATCCGAACGCAGGTGGCGACGAGGCGGCATTTGAAGCACAGCAACTGATATTCCCAGGCAAGGAACCCAAAGTTTACCGTCACGAAGAGCAAAACTGGTGGATCACACAGATTAGCTCCATTGCGTCCAGCTACCTGAAATGGCAGTTTGACTATCCGAAAGAGGAAATTAATTATAAAAATTACCGTACCATGCTCCATTTGGGAGGAGCGAAAAAGGGCGATTATTTGCAGGAAACAGATACAATTTCCCGGATGGTGTACGGTTTTGCATCAGCCTACCTGCTGACTGGAAAGGATGAATTCCTGGAAGGCGCCGAGCTGGGAACGGAATATCTCCGCGACCACTTGCGTTTCTTTGATCAGGACGATGACCTGGTGTACTGGTACCACGGACTAAAAGTGGAAGGCCAGAAAGAGACTAAGCTCCTTACTTCCGAATTTGGCGATGACCTGGACTCGCTTCCTATGTACGAGCAGATCTACGCACTGGCGGGACCTACGCAAACGTACCGCATTACGGGTGACAAACGCATTCGTGAGGACATTGACAAAACCATTGATCTTTTTGAAAAATACTTCAAAGACCCTAATGGAATAGGCTACTACTCTCACTTGCACCCGATTACGCTGGATGCGCACGAAGAGTCACTGGCGCACAACAAGGCACGTAAAAACTGGAACTCAGTGGGTGACCATGCACCGGCTTACCTGATCAACCTGTACCTGGCGAGCGGTGAGAAAAAACATGCCGACTTCCTGGAATATACATTTGATACCATTACCAAATACTTCCCTGATTACGAGAACAGCCCGTTTGTTCAGGAGAAATTTTTCGAGGATTGGAGCAAAGACCAAACCTGGGGATGGCAGCAAAACCGTGCGGTAGTAGGCCACAACCTGAAAATCGCATGGAACCTGATCCGTCAGCAGTCATTGACGCCGAAAGATGAATACCTCGAATTTGCCAAGAAAATAGCTGAACTGATGCCCGCAGCAGGTTCCGATCAGCAGCGCGGCGGCTGGTACGACGTGGTAGAACGCGTGACCAAAACCGGTGGCAAACATCAGTTTGTATGGCACGACCGCAAGGCATGGTGGCAGCAGGAGCAGGCGATTCTTGCTTACCTGATCATGTACGGTGTGTTGGGCGACAAAGAATACGAAAAACAAGCACGTGAAGCAGCTGCATTCTACAATGCATTCTTCCTTGATAATGATGATGGTGGTGTGTATTTCAACGTGTTTGGCAATGGTATGCCTTACCTGCTGGGTACCGAGCGCTACAAGGGAAGTCACTCCATGAGCGCCTACCATAGTACTGAATTGTGCTATCTGTCAGCGGTTTATATTAACCTGTTGATCACCAAGCAACCAACCTATTTCTACTTCAAGCCTTATCCGAACAGCTGGACCGACAATATCCTGCGTGTATCACCGGATATCCTGCCTGCCGGTAGCATTTACATTAGCGAGGTGTTTATCAATGATCAGCCTTATACCGACTTCGATGCATACGGGTTAACTGTGAAGCTTCCAGAAGCAGAAGAAAGCATTCGTGTGAAAGTACAGATCAGCCCGGCAAAATAGGGCAAGTGGCTTTCGGCAATCGGCGGTCGGCTTTCGGTGATGATATTTTATGTTGTAAAAAAACAATAAAATAACGATAGCCAAAGGCCGACAGCCAATTGCCTACAATTAAATCGCAAGGAACTATGAAAGTAACAATTACAGACCACGAGGATATTTCGGTTGTCGAGGTATCCGGGGACATTGACAGCAAAACAGCTCCCGAATTTGAAAAAAATGCCAGACTGGCGACGGACAAAAGCCAAAAGATCGCTATTGATCTGACGGCCGTTGGGTTCATGTCCAGTGCCGGGCTGCGTGTGTTGCTGATGGTTTACCGGAACATCAAGGGGCAAAACGGGAAGGTAGTACTGGTGGGGGTTTCGGAAGATATCCAGGATGTCATGTCCACGACCGGGTTTATCAACTTTTTTACCATTGTTGATAAACTGGATGAAGCACTCGTCATTCTAAAACAGGACTAGCCCATGGCAACAGACATCAGGATAGATTATTACCCCACGCACGAGCAGCAGGGGATCAAGTTCAGGCGGGGACACGTGCTGCCATTTGGCGCGACGATGGTTCCGAATGGTATCAATTTCAGTATTTATTCCAGCGAGGCGATCGATTGTACATTGGTACTGTTCGAACGTGGCGAAGCACAGCCATTTGCGGAGATCCGTTTTCCGGAAGAGTTCCGGACGGGCAATGTGTATTCCATGATCGTTTTCGATCTGGATTACGAGCGCCTGGAATACGGGTACCGGATGGATGGCCCATTCAAACCGGAAGAAGGACACCGGTTCGACAAAAGCATTATTCTGAGCGATCCTTATGCCAAAGCAATCGGCGGAAGGGATTCGTGGCTGGCCACACCGAACTGGGACAACATTTATCCATACCGTTCCAGGCTGGTATTCGAGGATTTTGACTGGGAAACCGACCATCCGCTGGAAACACCGATTGAAGATCTGGTGATCTACGAAATGCACGTAAGAGGATTCACACAGCATCCTTCATCCAAAGTTAAAAACCCGGGTACCTTCGCCGCTATCAGAAGCAAGATCGCTTACCTGAAAGAGCTGGGTATCAATTGCGTGGAGCTCATGCCGATTTATGAGTTTGACGAATGGGAAAACAGCAAGGAAAACCCGGTGACCGGCGGACTGATCGTCAATTTCTGGGGATACAGCACTGTCAATTTCTTCTCTCCAAAAGCAGGTTATGCTGCCACAGGAAAGTTTGGAATGCAGGTTGACGAGCTGAAAACGCTGGTGAAGGAGCTGCACAAGAATGGTATCGAAGTGATGCTGGATGTGGTGTTTAACCATACGGCCGAGGGCGACCATCGCGGCCATACCATTTCTTTCCGCGGTATTGATAACAAAACTTATTACATGCTGACGCCTGAGGGTTATTATTTCAATTTCTCAGGAACCGGAAATACATTGAACTGTAACAATCCGGTGGTACGTAATATGGTACTCGACTGCCTGCGTTACTGGGCGGCTGACTACCATATTGACGGCTTCCGTTTTGACCTCGCTGCCATTCTCGGTCGTGACCAGAACGGTGCCCCGCTCAGCAATCCGCCACTTTTGGAATCACTGGCCTATGATCCTATCCTTGCCAAATGCAAGCTGGTAGCCGAGGCCTGGGATGCGGGAGGATTGTACCAGGTAGGCTCATTTCCGGCTTATGGCCGTTGGGCCGAATGGAACGGAAAGTACCGCGACTCGATCCGTAAGTTCCTGAAAGGCGATGAAGGATTGATCGGGGAACTTGCCCAATGTATTCAGGGATGGCCGGACTTGTACCACTATCGCGGACCGACTGCAAGTATCAATTTCATTTCCTGTCATGACGGTTTTACCCTCTATGACCTTTTTGCTTACAATGAGAAACACAACGAAGCGAACGGAGAAAATAATAATGACGGCGGTAATGATAATCATTCATGGAATTGTGGGGTGGAAGGTGAAACAGATGATGCGTTCATTAATCAACTCCGTCACAAGCAGATAAAGAATGCGCTGTCGATCCTGATGGTGAGCCAGGGCGTACCGATGATCCTGTCGGGCGATGAAGTGGGCGTTACCAAATCCGGTAACAACAATACCTATTGCCACGATAACGAGCTGAACTGGATGGATTGGGGGCTTCTCGAAAAGAATGCTGACATCTATTATTTCGCTCAGCGCATCACCAGGTTCCGCCGTGCGCACCCTGTTCTCAGAAGCCGGACGCATTTTCAGCACCGGGATTATGTTGGCAGCGGGTATCCGGACATCAGTTTCCACGGCACGCAAGCCTGGCACGCCGACTTCTCAGCATCAAGCCGTTGCCTGGCATTTATGCTCGACGGCGCCCATGCAAAAAGCGGTACCATTGAAGACGATTCGGTATATGTAGCGATGAACTCCTACTGGGATGCATTGTACTACGAGTTACCGATACTCCCCAATGGAAGAAGCTGGTACCTGGCAGTAAACACCGACATGCCGACGGGTCAAGATATCTACGATATCGGAAAAGAACCGAAACTGGACGATCAGGGCAGGTTCCTGGTTGGCGGCAGGGCGACGGTGATATTGATTGGGAAGTAGCCCTTCGGCTCCGCTCAGGACGACAACCTAGCTAGTTGTCAGGAGCGAATCGGGCGGCCGGGCGGTCGAAGGGCTACTCAAGCTTTTGTCCATCTAACTCTGCCTGCCAGCGCCCTACCCTTGTCCGCCTGAGCGGAGACGAAGGCACTGGCACGAACTCCCCCAACCACCCGGCTCCCGCTCAGCTTGACAGCTGGGCCGAAAGAATACATTAAATATTTTGTAAAACTCTAAACGTATTAAATCAAATGGCATTTCAAATAGAGTCTGTAGTCGAAAACCAAATTGCCAAATTGACGCTTCATGGCGAGCTGGATTCCCTTTCTGCGAGGGTGTTTCAAACTGAAATTGAAAAAATTGCCAATCAATCTATTGATTCATTGGTACTTGATATGGAGAACCTTAACTTTATGTCATCCGCAGGACTGAGAGTGCTTATTTATTCCAAGCAAAAAATAGGGCCAAAATTATCCATTTACATTGTGAAGCCACAGGAGCTGATCGTTGACACCCTGGTTAAAACAGGTCTGCAGCACAGCGTAACTATCGTAGATCAATATCCCGTTTAACATGAACCATGATGGAAACGAAAAGTTTTCCCGGGGTTGTTGACTCTCTGGATCCCCTGCGGGATTACATTGGTGAACTTGCTCAAAAGGCTGGACTGGTCAAAAAGGCCACGTACAGCCTCACGCTGGCCATTGATGAAATTGCTACCAACATCATTTTATACGGTTATCAGAGGGCGGGGATCGAAGCGGATTTCAATGTATTGAGTGAGATCACTGAACATGAGCTCATCATTATCCTGGAAGATCAGGGAGCTGCTTTTGACCCGTTGGCGAGAGAAATGCCCGATTCAGAATACCTGTCAATGCCTTTGGAAGACAGGGATATTGGCGGGCTGGGTATTTTTCTGACCGTCAACGGTGTCGATGACTTTTCCTATGAATATGCCGATGGCAAAAACCGTAACAAGTTTATCATGAAAATCGCCGGGACCTGAGTTATATGGTCGATAAATCTACACTAGCTAATCCTTTTCCGGGCCTGAGAAGTTATGAGTATGAAGATCATGCACTGTTCTTCGGAAGGGATTCGCATATTCGTGCGCTAAAAAACAAACTTCTGGAAAGTCGCTTTCTGGCACTGATCGGTTCGTCGGGAAGTGGAAAGTCGTCGCTGATCAAAGCCGGCCTGATACCTTCGCTCGAAGTATCGGCAGGGCATGATGATTGGAGCGTTGTTCTTTTCAAACCGGGAGCATATCCGGTGAAAAATTTGCTAACAGCGTTAAAAACCAGGCTTAGGAAGGATAAAGGCATATCAGCCGGTGTAGACCTGATGAGTTCCGAATGGTCTGAGGATACGATTATGAATACAGTGAAGGAGCTTATTTCTGCTTTCGGCAGGAGTAAGCTCTTACTTGTTATAGATCAGTTTGAAGAGATATTTCGCTATGATCTGGATGGCGGAGCTCAAAAGGAAGCAAGAAGCGAAGCCTCAATTTTTATCCAGATCATATTAAACCACATTAACCAACCGGGAGAACAATCGTACGCTGCCATTACCATGCGTTCGGATTATCTGGACCATTGTACTGAATTCAAGGGCCTTACCGAGGCGATCAACCGAGGATATTACCTGTTGCCAAAAATGACAATGGAGGAAGTGCGGGAGGTGATCACCAAACCCGTAGAGGTATCAGGAGCAAAGATTTCTACTGATCTGGTGGATACGCTGCTGGATGAAATCACTGCCAATCCCGATTCGCTTCCTATTCTTCAGCACGCCCTGCTGCGTACCTGGGGCAAATGGGCGGAGATACCGGCGAACCCGGAAATGATCACGCTAGCCGAATATGAGGCTATTGGTACCATGAAAAACTCCATTAACATTCATGCCGAGGAGCTTTTTATTCAAAATCTGGACGACAGAAGGAAGATAGCGGCAGAAAAATTATTCAAGACATTAATCGTATCCGGTGCCAGCGACACGCCGGTGTTGCATCCGATCACACTGGCGGAAATTGTAAAAATTACCGGCATTCCCGACTACCAGCTACTGGATGTTATTCAGGTTTTCAGGGCAAGGGGTGTTTCGTTTCTGAGTCCGAATTCCAATATCCGCCTGAACAATGATTCGGTGATAGATGTGACGGTTGAAAAAATCCTGGTACTGTGGACACGGCTCAGCCGCTGGATCAAGGAAGAACTTGACTCGGCGAAGTTGTACAAACAGCTCAGCGCTACTGCACAGGTCTATCAGGATGGACGGGCCGGCCTTTGGGTGAACCCGGAGTTACAGCTCGGATTGAAATGGCAAAAGGACAACCAGCCAACCAAAGAATGGGCGAAGAGATACGATCCGTATTTTGAAAGAGCAATCAACTTTCTTGATTACAGCCGAAAACAACATGAATTTGATCTGCAAAGCCAGGAGGAAAAGCAACAGAAAGCTTTAAGACAAAGTCGTTATTTCGCGATTTTAGGTGTGGGTATCGGTATGGTCGCGACCGTTGCCGTATTGTATCTGACATTACTTCAGGCGGAAACCCGACAGGCGCTGAGAGAGTCCGATACGAAGGAACAGGCGGCGCAAACTGAGCGTAAACGCGCCGAGGAGCAGTCGAAAGAAGCAACGGTACAAAGCAAGATCGCAGAACAGCAGCAGGAAATTGCCGAGCAACAGCGATTGCTAACCGATGAACAAAGACGAATTGCAGTACAACAAAAGGCCATAGCAGAGAAGAAAACGGATGAGGCGATCCTGGCCAAACAGTCGGCTAACCTGAGTGCGGAAATCGCCGGGAAGGCATTGCTGGAAACACAGGAACAAAAGGAAATTGTCGAAAACGAGAAAAAGGAAGTGCTTCGGCAGAAAGTGAAAGTGGATACGCTGATCGTGGTAGCTAACAAGCAGCGCGAAAAAGCCGACGCTGCAACCGAAAAGGAAAAGAAACTCAGGCTGTTGGCAGTGGCCCGATCCATTGCTATTCAGTCGTATCAAATGCCTGATAGCAAGGATGATATATCAGCTTTGCTCGCCATTCAGGCTTATAAGTTTAATGATAAGGATTCTCCGGACATCTTTAACGCATTGTCGAAAGTAGCAGACTCTAAAACAGTTATGAGGGGGCACAGCGACGTGGTTCGCGCGGTGACGATCAATGCGGCACACACCAAGCTGGCTTCCGGCAGTGATGATGGTACATTGAAGATCTGGAACCTCAATGACCTGACGCTACGTCCGGAAAGTTACGGGCTTCCGAAAGGCATACGGCAGGACCTGCGCTCGGTTTTATTCAGTCAGGACGATAAGAGTGTGATTGCCGGCAGTGATATGGGTTATATTTTTAAATGGAAAGATGAAACGGGCAATGCATCACCGGACGTGATCCGTGCTCACAAAACCTCCATTCATTCACTACTCAACATTAAAAATATATTGATTTCGGTCAGTTCGGACGGGGCTATCCGTACCTGGAAAATGACGGACCGTTCACTGGATTCGGTACAACATATCAAAGCGGCCTTCCCGATTTTATGCGCCAAAGTTAGTCCTGATAACAAGGTACTCATGTGCGGTTCGACGAACGGAAAGGTATTGTCTTTCGATCTTGATAACCTGAAAAAGGCCCCAACGGTTTACACTTTTCTTCAATTTGGCACTCAGGTTTCGTCGCTGGCATTCAGTCCGGATGGTGCGAAACTTATCACAAGCAATAATTACGGCTCGCTGCACGCGTGGACATTAGCCGACAATGCATTGACGGGAGCAGTTAATACAGTTACCGGACGACATACTTCACCCGTAAACAGCATTATTTTCTCACCCAACGGGAAGCTGATGGCAACGTGCAGTTACGACGGCTCTGTTCACATTTGGAATTATAAAGACATTCTGTTGCAACAGCAGCCCATTGTCATCCGCGATTACGATAACTGGGTAATGGGGCTGTGCTTTACGGCCGACAGCAACCGACTCATTTCCTGCGGTGCCGACAAGTCCGTCAGGATTTGGGACATTAATACGGACCAGCTTTATGCCAAGATTTTTAAAACAGTAAAAAGGAATTTCACAACCGATGAATGGAATACCTATATCGGTAAAGACATTGATTATCAGAAGATTTTGCCAACAGAATAACCAGAACAGCCGGGTATGAAACGAGTTATTTACATGCTGTCAGTCTTGATGTTGCTGCTTGCCATTCTGGTAACGGGCGAGGTGCGCGCGCAGGAAAATTGCGGAGAGTTCAAGATCACGGAGGCGCAGCGGAGATATACCAATGGTAATTTTCAGGATGTTTTTGCATTGCTGAACCCTTGTCTGGAAAATGGATTTACTACCAATGAGAAAGCAGTTGCATACAAACTGATTGCACAGAGCTACCTGGCGGTCGATTCGCTGGAAGGAGCTACAATTTCGATACGCCAAATGTTGCTGGCAAACCCTTCTTATGAGCCGGACGGCGACCTGTCCGTATCGACGAAATTCGCAAGGATAGTCAATTTCCTCAAAAATGCTACGGACCGTGTCATTCAGGTAAGTTCGGTTTCCAAAAAATTGGAAGACATTAACAAAGCGCCGGCTACCGTCATGGTGCTGACTGCCGAAGATATTGTTCAAAGAGGCTACATTGACATGGAAGCACTTTTCAATGATCTGCCGGGCTTCGATGTTTCACGTACTTATGGTTCGACGTATTCCAATATTTATCAGCGGGGCTACCGGTCGAGCAATACGGACAGGACGCTTTTCATGATCAATGGCATTGAGGAGAATGACTTCTGGGGAAATTTTGTGTACTGGAACCGCCAGTTCCCGATTACCAATGTCAGCAGGATTGAGATCGTATATGGGCCAGCGTCGACCATGTATGGGGCTAATGCATTCCTGGGCGTAGTGAACGTAATCACGAAGCAACCTACCGACGTGATCAGGAACAATAAGAATTTTGGTATGAAGGCCGACCTTGGATACGGCAGCTACAAGACCCGCTATGCTGATGTGACGACCGGCGCGAAATTCAAGAACATAGTGTTTTCATTGACCGGCAGGGCTTATTTTTCAAGAGAACACGACCTGTCGAAGTACGAAGAGTATAATTTCAATCCGGATTATTACGACAAGGTCAACTACAAAAAGATCCTGAGTGTGACGTCAAATGCCGCCACTTTTGTAAAAGTTAACAAGATTGGCGACGACAATGCATACTACAGTCTCACGAAAGTGAATGGTGAAGTAACCGCCGCGAACCTGACTGACCAGGGCGAGACCGTTGCAAGAAATATGGATAAGGCTGCATTGAAAGGCAATCTCAATGGCAACCCGATCGGCTATTCCAATTTGCTGGAACATTATTATATCAAAGGCAGCCTGAAAGTGAGCGACTTTACGCTCGGTTTTCAGAACTGGCAGAATATTCAGGGTTCGCTCAATTATTCCAACGATAACTCGCGCGCGGGCTCTTCCAATGGCAATATCTGGGAGCCGCGGCAGTCGCTTTACTATGTTGTTTATGAAAAAGAGATCATTCCGGATAAGCTGGCGATCATTAACACGGCTCAGTACCGCACCACGCAAATCAATGATCAATCTCGCATTGTGACAGTCCGTAATTACTCCAACAAAGGATTGACGCCGACCAATTTGCTAAACAACAAGCAGCCTTTCTGGCGGACACAGTTTTATTATCAGCAGTCACAACAATACCGTGATGAGCTCAAAATCCTGTACACGCCATCGCCCAGGCTGGACATTGTGGGCGGTATTGAAATCCGTAACAGCCTTATTCAGGGTGATTACAAGAAATATACGATCGATTCCACACTGGTTGCCGATTACTATATAAGCGCCACAGAGCGAGGAAAAAGTGATTTTGACACTGTCTCGGGTGGTAACCTCTTCGAGCATCGCAACATCGGTGCCTATGCGCAAGGTACGTTCGAGGCGAGCAAAGCGTTACGCATTACGCTGGGTGGCAGGTTTGACCATAATCGTATCAGAAAAACCGGTGGATATGGTAACCAGTTTAACCCAAGAATGGCGGTCGTGTATGCGCCTGGCAGGTTTGTGGTGAAAGCGATTTACGCTCAGGCATTTCAGGACGCGTCGAGCCGTGACCGTTACTCTACTTCCGCTCCCACGAGGCTGATTGCGAATCCGGGTCTTCGTCCTGAGCAGGTGAACAATTTTGAAGTATCGTTCAATTTTGCGCCAATGAAAGGGGCTCGGCTGGACGTGAGCGCGTATTATGCGATTTATAAAGACATTATCGAAGAGATCACAGTACCTTATAAGAATGGCGTCACATTGCAAAAAAACAACACGGGCAAGTCTTATGTGACAGGTGTACAGGCTGTTTTTGATTATAAAATCTCTAAAAACTTTAACCTTTTCAGCAATTATACATTCACGGATGCTAAGAAGGATTCCATAGCTGGAACAGTAGTGACAGACGTGGTGACGAACAAAAAACTGATCGTGGGAGATATTGCCAAGCATCATTTTAATGTAGGCGTGAATGGTGTTTTCTTGAAAAGCGAAAAGCTGAATATCAATCTCAGGTTCAACTATGTGAGTGGCCGCAGAGTGGGTCGGGGTACTTCGGTTCCGCTCAATCCGCAACCTAATGGCTTGTTTCCGGCTTATAAAATTTTCAATACCGCCATCACTTACACCATCAGCAATGCGATTCAGGTGCAGGCAATCGTCAATAATATTCTCAACGAAAAATATTCAGATCCGGGGATCAGAAGTGCCAATGGTATCGACCAGGCGTACCGGACTCCCCAAAAAGGCACCAATGCCATGTTACGCGTACTCCTAAATTTTTGAAAAAATGACAAACCCTGCTACTATCATGAAGAATTCTTACGACGACAGAGTGATCCGGTACGAAACGGTCACCAATTTCAGTGACGACATGTTCGATGAACTTGTCAGGCTCATTAACCCAAGAGACGGGCAGGCCATTCTCGACTGCGGCGCAGGCTATGCGCCAGTGACTCAGGCAATTATCAGCAGGCATCCGTCGCTGGATGTGGACTATTGTATTCTGGAATACAGTGAGATACAGTTGCAGCGGGCGAGGAAAGAGGTAACGCAGTTGCTGCAATTACTTGGAGAAACGAAATGCGTCGCCTACCAGCAAAACAGCGCTGCCGCCATGGAATACGATGATAATTCGTTCGATACGGTGGTTACCAAAATGGTTTTGCACGAGTTGCCGGCGGAAGATCAGGTAAAAATGATCAGCGAGATTTACAGAATATTGAAGCCCGGCGGCAAATTCATTCTCTGGCAAACCATTCTGGATGATAGCACTGTGGAGTTTTACCGAAACATGTTCAGAAAAAAAGACAGTCTTGCCGGTTATGAATCTCTGGTTGAAAACAGGAATTTCATCACCCAGGACGCATTCTATTTTCTGCTCAGCGAGGCGCGTTTTCACGAGTATGAACTCGCCAGGTCATTTACCTATAACTTCAACAGCAAGTACCGGCTCTACTCCGAGTTGCAGGGCGACTGGAACAAGCTGCGCATGTTGAATGAGTATTTGGTAAGCCTCGTCATTGACGAAGGAGCGGGTTTTTCCGAAAAAACGAAATTTACTTTTGAAGACGATAATGTAAGTCTCTTTTTCAAACAAGGCGTGTACCTGGCCAAAAAGCCATTGACAAACGAATAATATCATGCTGTCGAAACAGTCTGCATATGCCGCACTCAATATAAAGCCGGAAGAGGAAAAACCTGTTCTGCTGATGCTCTGCTATTCATTTTTCAGCGGTGTATCGATCTATATATTCTATCTGGTGGCCAATGCGTTGTTTCTGGTCAATTACGACAAATTCATGCTTCCGGTGGCTTACATTGGTGGCGGGGTTTTGCTTTTTTTTATTGGTAAAATCAACGTTTCATTTCAGAGGAAGGTCAATTTTTCGCGGCTGTCAGTAATTCTGATCCTGTTTCAGCTGGCTGCGGTGGCCGCTATGATGTTTTCCTATGAGGCGACGGCCTTAAAATGGATCACGCTGGTGATGTTTATCTGGAACAGGGTTTCGGTTTACGTCAATAATGTGACTTTCTGGACTTCCTCCTCCAAGATCTTTAACCTGGAACAGGCAAAACGTATTTTCAGTCTCATCGCTACCGGCGATGTGGTGGCTTCCATTGTCAGTTATTTCTCGGTTAACGTGCTGCTCAACAGCAAGGTAATGCGTACCGAGGAGCTGCTTTACATTTGCATGGCAGCCCTTGTGATCTCCCTCGGGTTCATGCTGGTGATTATCGCGAACTATAACCAAAAGCTGGCGGTAACGACGAGCGACCCTGGCGGCGAAGGCGAAGATATATCAGAAGGCCAGCCTATTTTCAAAAATGACTACCAGATGTTATTGCTTTTGCTGGGTATGTTGCCGGTTTTGGGCGTTTACTTTGGCGAATTCATATTCTCGGTAGAAGTAAAGCGGCAATTTCCTGTGAAGGATCAACTGACATTGTTTCTGGGGCAGTTCTTCTTTATTTCCGCCATTATTGAGCTTTTGGTCAAAGTGTTTTTCTACCGCTTTGCGATACGGACGTTCGGTCTGGTTTCGGGGATTATCATTTTGCCGGTCGCATTGATCGTCGTATTAAGTCTCGCGATCCTGTTTACGAGCCTCGATTTTTCAGTCTTTTTTTACATTCTGCTGAGCCGGTTTCTCTGCATTTCAATTAAAAAATCATTCAGCGATACCTCGTTTCAGATTTTGTATCAACCGCTTTCAAAAACGGAAAGCCATGCGCTGCAAAACAAGGTGGAAATCTACGCCAAGCCACTGGGCTACATTCTTGCAGGGGTCATTTTATTGATACTGATGCGCGTAGGACTGGGTGAACCCGTTCAGATCATGTCTGTTTTTGTTTTGATCCTGATTGGCTGGACATTCGCTTCGTTCCGAATGCAGTCGGCCTACCAAACGATGCTCGGCAACCTGTTTTCAGGGCTATCAGGTGTCTTTCAAACTAAAAATGCCGTAGAAGAACCTGCGCTAATTCAGCCCGATACAGCCGTTAGGCCACGGCCTCTGCCATTTGAAGAAATAGTCAAAAAGGCAACATCGCCGTTTTTTGAAGACAGGCTGGAAGCGATTGAATTGCTGGGACAGTCCAAAAGATTTCTTGCATTCAAATACCTCATTCCTTTTTTACAGGATAAAAACGATGGGCTAAAAACTGCCGCGATCAAAGCCGCAGCCACCAATGGTAACCCGGAATTATGGCCATATCTGTTTGAAAACATTTGTTCGGATATTTTTCACGCACCCACAGCACACGCGCTCGTGAGCATGGGAGACCGCATACTGCCTGCATTGAATGATTTTTTCGATAAGTCAGGCGATCAGATTGAAACACAACTGCACGTCATCGGCATTGTGAAGCAAATCGAATCGGAACAGGCTCTGCGGTTTTTGAGACAAAAATTAACGCACCCTGTGCTGGCCATCAGGCATAAGGTTTTCGACGCGCTTGCATCCAGGGGCTATGGTGTAAAGTTGAATGAAAGACCGGGCGTCATTCAGGAAGTAGGGCAGCATATTGCATTCATGGTATGGATCATAGCGGCCCAAAAAGACCTTATCAGAAGCAGGTTCCTGCATAGCGAGGTGCTGCAGGACGCATTGACCAACGAGTATCAGGATGCTGTGTCCGAGCTGATTAACATGCTTACTATTCTGACCAAAGAGAGGAGATTGTACTTCATTCAGGACTCCGTGCGCTCCCGCGATGAAAATACGAGGAGCTATCTGCTGGAAATTCTCAATATGGCCATTCCGCTGGAACACAAAAGCCGGGTACTGCCGCTTTTTGAAGACATTCCACTGACAGACAGGCTGGTGAAATTGCAGAGTTTATATCCGCAGCAAAAGCTATCGGGTGAGGAAAGGCTGCATGACATTATCAACAAGGATTTTTCCAGACTCGGAGTGGCTACAAAAGCGCTGGCGATCAGAGAATTGAATAATTTTCCGTCCGAAGAAACGTCCTTTACATTGGCCGCGAATGCAGTGTCACCCGTAAAGGCAATTGCCGAGGCAGCCCTGGATGTTTTGCACAAAACCGATCCAAAACGATTTGAAGAATTGTACCAGACAATGCAATGGAGCGAAGACGATTTCCATTGTTCGGTCTGTCGCACCATTGAAGCCGCGAAAATAGAAAATCAACTTCTTAACCCGGCAAACTCATGAGATACCTCGCATATATATGTTGTCTGGTAGTGCTCACGGTCACGGCTGCAGTCGGGCAGAGTACGTCGTCACAGCTGAAAATATACACTTCGAAGGATTACAAGGCGCATAGCCAGAACTTCGCGATTGTTCAAAACAAACAGGGAGTACTCTATTTCGGAAATTTCTCGGGGGTGCTGGAATACGATGGTGTGTTTTGGAAAACCATTCCTACGGCAGATATCTCCAAAGTTTCGGCTTTGTTTCTGGACAAGAACGATCGGCTGTATGTGGGTGGTAAAGATGAATTTGGCTATCTGTCCACCAGCAAAACGGGAGGATCGGTTTTCAAAAGCCTGAATGGTAAACTGGATGGCTTCGGTGCTGTTCTAAACATTTTCGAGACTTATCAGGGTGTTTATTTTGTGACGAAAAACAAGTTTTTTCGCTGGGATGGACGGCAGCTGAAACAATGGAAGTCAGTACAGGACATTACGAGCGCTTTTTTTGTAAATGGTACCATTTATACATTTCAAAAGGGCCACGGCCTCGCTACATTCAATGAAGGCGTGTTCGCTACTGTGCCGACGTCCAATGGACTGACTGCTCTGCAGGATGTGAACTCGATGATGTATGCGGATAAAAAGATATTCATTCTGACCAGTAACCAGGGACTTTTTGTCTTGGAAGACAATGTTATTACCCGTTTTTCCAAAGAGGTCAATGGGTTTTTGGCGGACAAAGAGGCTTTCAGCGGTAAGCTTTTGAAAAATGGGACGATTGCTATTTTCGCTGAGGACGGACAAATCCTGCTGGTTTATCCGCAAAGCGGGCTGATGAAGCAATTGGTGAAAGAGAATTATCGCCTTGCTGATGAACATGTCAACTATTGGATTGAGGACAGGTCCGGGAGTCTGTGGCTTGCGCTCAATAATGGCATTGCACAGCTGGATATTTCCTCTCCCATTACCGAGTTTGGAGAGGACAATAACCTGAGAGGCCAGGTGAATGACGTCGTTCGCTTCAATAACACGATTTATACGGGTACCAGCAATGGTCTCTATTTTCTGGATCACGAGATTTTTCGAGCTGTAAAATCCTTCCGGCTCGCTGTTTGGTCGCTGTGCGAGTGGAATGGTTCGCTTTACGTGGCAACGAGCAAAGGGGTGTTCAGGGTCGATAAGAACCATCAGGTTTCTGAGCTTTCGAATGAAATGGCCCTTTTTGTTTTCGCGTCCCAAGCACGTCCGGGAATGCTTTATGTAGGCCTGGAACGTGGTATTGAGCGAATTAACATTGGTGGCGGGTCCGGCAAACCGGTGCGTTTGAATGGAATTAGCGAGCAAATCGAGAAGATAGCGGAGGATGGAGACGGGAACCTGTGGCTCGAAACGCAAAAGGCCGGCGTGATCCGCGTTTTGCCGGATGGTAGCAGTTTGGTACGTTACCACGAAGGAAATGGTTTGCCTACATTGAGTTTGAACCACCTCACGAGTACTTCGGCGGGGCTGCTGGTGAGTAATTCCAAAGGCATTTACCGGTATGAAAAATCGGTTGACCAATTTACACCATTTTCCGCTTTTACGCCTAAATCAGGTAACGTTTGGAAAGGCGAGCTGACCGAGGATTCGGAGAAAAATATCTGGACTACCAACGGTGATTCGAGATTTATTTCAATGTATGTGAAGCTTGGAGAGGGATATGAGGAAATTCTCAAACCATTTTTGCCTCTTTCCGACCGGACGATCAATGTCATTTACCCGGATGCCGACAATGTGGTCTGGTTTGGCGGCAGCGAAGGTCTGGTGCGTTTTGACCGGAAAATTAAAAAGGATTATGCGCAGGAATATCCGGCTTTTATTAGAGAAATAACTGTAAAAGGCGACAGCGTTTTGTTCGATGGCTTCATTGGCGGACTGGATAGCAGCGCCGCGCAGGCGCGATCCTTACAGCTGCAATACAAGTTCAATGATGTCAGTTTTGAGTTTTCAGCGACCAGCCTGGTGCCACAGGATAATCTGGAATTTCAGTTTTACCTTGAAAATTTTGACAATACTTGGAGTGCGTGGACCAATAAGAACCAAAAAGAATACACCAACATTCCGCCGGGCAACTATCGATTTTTGGTGAGAGCAAGGAATATTTACCATAATGAAAGCAAACAGGCCTCATATAGTTTTACGATCATTGCACCAGTTTATCAGCGCTGGTGGGCATTTATCCTGTACGCGATCCTGATCGTTGCCGCTATTTATTTTATCAGCCGAAAAAGGCGTGCATTTATTCTTAAAAAGACCCGCGATCTCGAAAACATGATCCGTGAGCGGACTGAGGAAGTGGTGAATCAGAAAGAGGAACTGGAACAGCAGTCGGAGCAGCTTTCGGCTACCAATGACCAGCTGGAAAGGATTGATGATTTTGTGAAATCCATTAACAGTGAGGTTAATACCGGTAAATTGTTTCAGCTGGTACTCGAACGCCTTTGTCTTTTCCAAAACGTTGACAGCGCATCGGCATTGATCCATAATAAGGTTACCGATACCTACCAGTTCATTGCGATCACCGGTGGAATCGAGCTGACGGACCTGGAAAATGTATCGATGACTTTCGACCAGGCCGAGCAACGCTACATGGAAAACGGGACGGAAGTTTATGAGGATATTTTCCTAAAAAATGATTTCCGGTCCGAAAACCTGAATGGTACGATCGAGGATATTTATGCTCCTAAGTCGTTGATAACCATTTTGATCAGGGTGGAAGGACAGGTGAAGAGCTTTATCACGCTCGAAAATACGGATCATGAGAATGCATTCGGAGAGCGGGATTTTATCATGGTCAGGAACCTGAAAGAACATTTGATCGGTGCATACATTAAAACAGATATTCTTGAAAACCTCGAAAACACGCTCTCGAACCTCAAATCGGCACAGGAAGAACTGATCCGGCAGGAAAGACTTGCTTCGGTGGGCAGCCTTACAAAGGGTATTGTCGACCGGATTCTGAACCCGTTGAACTACATTAATAATTTTTCTCAGTCATCGGGGAGTTTGCTGAAGGAGATCACGGAAGTAACCGAGAAGCACCAGGATACGCTGTCAGAAGACGAGCGCGATGATCTTGATAGCGGTTTTTCAATGCTCAAAAAGAACCTGGAAAAGATTTACGAGCATGGAAACAGCACGACGAGGATTGTAAAAGACATGCAGAAATTGCTAAAAGGAAAGTCTACCGAATTTTTTGTCACGGAGCTGAACCCGTTTCTGGAATCCAAGGCAAGATCCGCGATCCAGGAGGTTTTGAATGAGTACAAGGATTTTTCGGTAAAGTCGACGATCACGCTGGATACGATGCCGGTGAAAGTGAGCCTGCTGCCCTTTGAATTCGCACAGGTAATTACGAATCTGGTCAGTAATGCGTGCTATGCATTGTTTGAAAGAACCAAAACGGACAAGGTATTTGCACCGGAAATCATCATTACGACGGCGACTGTGGACGGTACCATTTGCATTCGGCTGAGAGACAACGGAATGGGAATTCCGAAGAAGGAAACAGAACAGCTTTTCAATCCATTTTTTACAACAAAACCCACGTCTAAGGGTACAGGGCTGGGTTTGTACATGAGTAAAGATATCATTGAATACCATAAAGGCAGAATGTCGGTCAGTTCAAAGGAAGGAGAATTCACCGAAGTTGAGATTATTCTTCCGGTTGTCAGTTAACCCATTAATGTCACTATACCATTTTTAAATTTTATGAATATGGGGCCAGAAACTACCGATAAGGAAATTGAGATTTACCAGCAACGGATCCTCGAACTGAACAAATTAGCCGAAATTGGACAGCTGAGCGCAGGTATTTTGCATGAGATAAAGAATCCGGTGAGCTTCGTCAACAACTTTTCGAGATTGTCGCAGGGACTGGTAGAGGAAATGAAAGACATTGTTCAGAAGGAATTGGCAGACATCAGCGAAGACGACCTGGCGGACGAGAAAGAGATGCTGGAAACTTTGTCTCAAAACCTGTTGAAAATCAATGAGAACGGTAAGCGTATTGAACGTATTATTCAAGGAATGCTCGCGCAGACGCGGTCGGATAGTGCCGTGCTGGAACCTGTGGACCTGAACCAGTTACTGGAAGAGTACAGTAAACTGGC
The DNA here is from genome assembly GCF_026625565.1 of Dyadobacter pollutisoli. Lineage (NCBI taxonomy): Bacteria > Pseudomonadati > Bacteroidota > Cytophagia > Cytophagales > Spirosomataceae > Dyadobacter > Dyadobacter pollutisoli. The sequence goes on along the minus strand of NZ_CP112998.1, from coordinate 2,656,909 downwards.
CTATCAAAGTGTGCGTGCCGAAGACCGTGAATTCAATGTGACATTGAAATACAATCTGGATCCGGCAGTTGGCGATGTCATGCTTTCAAAGGGAGAGTTTGGCCGGGTGGTACTGAACCTCACCAACAATGCCTGCTATGCCGTCAATGAGAAACGAAAACAGGAAATAGAATCCTACGACCCTGTGATTGAGATCATTACATTAAAGCAAGATCACGAAGTAGTGATCAGGGTTTGTGATAATGGAATCGGCATCCCGGAAGAAATTGTGTCCAAGTTGTTTGATGCTTTCTTCACGACCAAGCCGCAGGGCAAAGGTACGGGCCTCGGGCTTGCACTCACGTATACGAGCGTCGTTAACACCCATAAAGGACAGATTTCGGTGACGTCGGTGTTTGGCGAAAAGACTGAATTTAAAATCATTTTGCCGGTTTGAGACCGGAAATTATCAAAATATTAACCTAAAAAAGAAAGGTAATGGCTATCAGAATATTAAGCGTTGACGATGAACAGGACATGGAAATGCTCATTCTCCAATTGTTCAGGAAACAGATCAGGGATAAAAAATACGAGTTTGTATTCGCTAATAATGGTGTCGAGGCTTTGGAACGGCTGGAAGAATCTGGGGACATAACGCTTATTCTTTCGGACATTAACATGCCGGGAATGGACGGGCTGACCTTTCTTTCAAAGATCAATGAAAAGCAGAATCCGCTGTTGAAGGCCATCATGGTGTCGGCCTATGGGGACATGGACAACATTCGCACGGCCATGAACCGCGGTGCTTTTGACTTTGTGACCAAGCCGGTCAATTTCGAGGATTTGGAAATTACCATAGCCAAAACGGTAGAGCACATTGAAATGCTGACTAATCTGGAAAAGGGTAGGGAGCAATTGATTGCAATCCAGAATGACCTCAGTGTTGCGAAAGAAATCCAAAGCAGTATGTTACCGAAAACGGTACCCGCCAATATCGGTAAAGCTGGGGTAGACCTTCACGCATTTATCCATCCGGCCAAAGTAGTGGGAGGGGATTTGTATGATTATTTCATGATGGACTCAGAGCATTTGTTTTTCATGATCGGTGATGTTTCGGACAAGGGCATACCAGCCGCGTTGTTTATGGCAATCAGTAAGGCGATTTTCAAGAGTCAGTTTTCAAACCGGAACGGAGATAGCATTGTCGAGAAAGTAAGGATCGTCAATGAGTTTTTAAGTGAAGACAATTCATCATTTATGTTCGTGACGGCATTTGTATGTATTTTGAATGTCAAAACGGGCGTGATTGAATATGTGGATGCGGGACATGAGCCACCGCTGATCATTCGTGCGAATGGTGAAACAGAGCTTATCAAAAAAGAGGGTGGGATGGCGCTTTGCTTCGACAGCACATTCGTATTCGAATCGCATACCACTACACTATTTCCAGGTGACAAGTTTGTACTTTATACAGATGGTGTTACGGACGCTAATAATTTGACAGGCGCAAGATATGGCCTTCATTATCTGCAGGATTTTTTCACAACGGGAGAAGGATCGACCAAAGAAACGGCGAAGGAAATGAATGAAGCCACGCTGGAAAGTCTGATCGATTTTATCGGGGCGGCTAACCAGTTTGATGACATTACGATGTTGTCGCTGAGGTATTTGCCTAGCTAAATTAAAAAATGCAGCGTACTAACATTGAAAATCCCGGTCTGAGAGATCGGGATTATTTATTTAAGAGAAATAAATCATTGCGACACCAAAACAAGTTGTTACCAATTTGAGATGCTACGTCTAAATGAATGATTGAAATAATTATTCATCTTAAACTAGCTTTTCATGGAGTTGTTTGCCCGAGTTAAGAAATGCGTTTACGTCCCTGTCTTTAAGCGAAAAGCAATTTTCAAGTGGGTTCTCCCAACAATATCGATTGTGTTTGTAGCATTAAACCTGAACGCGCAGACCGAAAGCAAAAACTACATACTATCACGTCATTACAAACAGACAGGCGCCGATCCTAACGATGTAAGCAAGGTCAACATTCAGGTACAATATATCGACGGGTTAGGCAGGCCATTGCAAAATGTAGCGGTCGGGCAGAGCCCTACGGGCGCTGATTTAGTAGAGCCCATTGAATTTGATGCTTTTGGCCGCCAGGTAAAGCATTACCTTCCCTACGCAGCCCCGGGCAACGGTGCATTCCAGCCTGCCGCCCCTGCTGCCCATGCCGGGTTTTACGCTGCTAACGTCCCCAATTTAGAGCCTACTGACCTGGCCAGGGCTTACCGGGAAAAACTTTTTGAGCCTTCGGCACTGAACCGGCCGTTATCAGAAAGGGCCCCCGGCAACAAAAGTGCCTTTTCTAACATCAGTTACGGTGCTAACATGGCCGGTGAGGTAAAACGCTACGACTATGTTACCAATGCCAATATCCTGCTGACCGTCAGCAGCCAGGGTGAATACGCGGCAGGAAAGCTGTACCGGGTTCAGGCTATTGATGAAAACGGTAAGACTACCATCGAGTTCACCGACTTACAGGGAAGGCTTGTCTGCCGAAAGGTGGCCGCTTCCGCCAATGAAATACTGGCTACCTATTATGTCTACGATGATTATGGCCAGCTCCGTGCCGTCTTGCAGCCCCAGTACCAGGACAATGACACCACCGCTGACTACGCTTTCCTGTATGAGTATGACAACCGTGGACGCGTGGTAGTGAAGAAAATAGCTGGTGCAGACCTTGTAAATCTGGTCTACGATAATTTTGACAGGCAGGTACTCTCCCAGGACGCCGCGCAGCTTGCCCGAGGCGTTTGGGGTTTCACCAAATACGATGCATTGAACCGTGCAATACTGACTGGCGAGATCGCTTCTGCATCCAGCCGCGCTACTTGGCAGGCCAGTATCAATGCCAGCCAGGTGCACCATGAAGACAAGGCTGCGGGAGGGATTGGTTACTCGCTCGCCAATACACTTCCCAATATCGCCGAGGCCAATGTACTGGTAGTCAACTATTATGACGATTACTCTTTCCCAAAACCAGCTAACCTGGGCTATGTCAATACTTACAGCGTCAATGCATTAAACTCCGCCAAGGGCCTGCAAACCGGAAGCCGGACTCGGATGCTGGCAGGTGCCAATCAGTGGCTGACGAGCGCAACCTACTATGATGCTGAGTACCGGCCTGTCCAGACAGTCAGGGAACTTCACGATCTCGGTGCTGGTGCCATTGAGCGGGTTTCAATGCAATATAAATATGACTTGGCACCGGTGGTTGCCCAGGAAAAGACTGAGCAGGTCATTGCTACCGGTACCAATGTACATTTGAAAACTTACGATTACGACCATGCTGACAGGCTTTTGAGTATCAAAGAAAAGGTTGTCAATGGCAGCAAGTCCAGGGAAGCAGTCACCCTTGCCCAGCGTTACAATGCATTGGGCCAATTGCAGCACAAGTGGTTTCATTCAGAGGATGGCATTAATTTCCGCAGAAGGACCACCTACACCCATAACATCCGTGGCTGGCTTACCCAGGGACAGACTTTTTACAAAACCAAAGAAAACGAGCCAGATTCTTCATTCTACAACTTTGCGCTCAGCTATGCCAACGGGAACAACTATACCAATGGCAACATCAGCCAAATGCAATGGAGCGGAAAAGCAGAAAACAGTTTTACGAAAGGGCTGGCTTTTACCTATGATGGAGCTAACCGGCTTTTAGGGTCTACAGGACTGAACAATTACGCGGAAACAGAAGGCGGGATCAGTTACGATAAGAATGGGAATATCAAGACATTGATCAGGAGCGGCGTTGTTTTGGATAATTTGAGTTATGCTTACGTCGGCAATCGGCTTTCGGCTGTCACGGATGGGTCAGGGAGCAACTTGGGTGTGAAGAATGGGGTCAGCAATTATGGTTATGACGGCAATGGCAACATGACCGGCGATGGAAACCGGGGAGCAGTACTGACTTATAATTATTTAAACCTGCCCAAAACAGTGACCATTGGCGGCAAAACGCTAACTTATGACTATGATGCCGCCGGTACAAAGCATAAATATGTAGCTGATACATTGACTGCTAAGTACGCTGGTGGTTTTGAGTATGATCAAAGTAATGTATTTAAGAGGCTGGCGACTAGTGACGGGCAAGCTGTTTTCAGGAAAGACACCATTCGTTTTGATTATTTCCTGAAAGACCATTTGGGTAATGTGAGGGTGGTTTTTGATGAGAGGGGGCGGATTTTGCAGAGGACGGATTACTATCCTTTTGGGTTAGAAATTGATCGGAATGCGCCGTTGCAGATGCCTTCGGCCAGGAACAATGTGAACCGGTTGCTTTATAATGGGAAGGAGTTGCAGGTTGGGAGCGGGTTGGTGGATTATGGGGCGAGGATGTATATGTCGGAGATTGGTCGGTGGGGGGTGGTTGATCCGATGGCAGAGTTTTACCAGAGCCTATCCCCTTATAATTACACGGAAAACGACCCGGTCACAAATATTGATCCCGATGGCATGATGTCATTTACTGTTAATGGCTCAGATGACGAAATTTTAAAACGCGGAACACGGTTTGGGAGTATGGACAAGCGGGTAATAGGTGACTGCCCGAGCTGTCCCAAGGACAAAGCGTATGATATTTACCGGGATTCCAAGGAATTATTTACTTATGATGGGAAAACCGCCAGCGTATACAATAGCAAGGGGGAAATGGCAGAGCGGGCCGCAAGGCCTTCCGAAGCCACCACCATCGGCCTGCCCTTATGGTATAGTTTGGGCACCTTCGCCGAAAATGCACCACAAGTAGGCTTGAATGTCCTTAAGGTGGGTGTAACAATACCTTTGATGACGCTAGCTTTTGTTTTGAGCCCGACACCAGCTGGAGAAAATTCGACTGTAGATCAGTATGTTTTAAATTCGCATCAGGGGGCCAGAAATTGGAGAGATGACAAATTACTAAGTCCAGGTGAAATCAAGCAACTAGAAAAAAAGGGATGGAGTCATCATGACAAAAAGGGACGTGGCGGACAAAGAGATTTGTATAAAGACAAACAGGGAAATGTATATGAAAAACCTAAAGGGGGAAATGGCCCAGGGGAATTAATAGATTATGATCTAAACTAACTATAATTACATATGACTAAAAATAAAATACACCTTAGTTTCTGTATCTGGGATTTCGAAGATATAACTCATGATAAAATCACTGAATTGATCGGCAGAAATCCAAGTAAAATTTACAATAAAGGAGAAGCAAGAAATAAAGAATTCCCTTTAAGGATAACAAAAACAAACGGTTGGATATTGGATTCTACCGCCGATAAATCTATCCCATTTGAAGAACAAATGGATTCTCTTTTGGACATTCTCGAATCAAGAAAAGAGCTTTTAAAACCTATATGTAATAAATATTATTGTGAGTTTTCACTAGCACTATATATATATAGTGACGAGGAAAGTACACCAAGTGTTCATCTTTCTTCAAGATATCATGCGCTTGCAAAGGAGTTAAGCTTTGAATTTGATCTGGATTTGTATTGTTTGCAAAATGCATAAATAAACCACTCACCTGCCCAAAACTGTAACCATGCCGGTAAAACCCTAACTTATGTGAAGGACAGGTCGTTTACCGAAAAGAAACAATCCGTTTTGACTATTATCTGAAAGAACATTTGGGCAATGTTCGGGTGGTTTTTGATGAGAGGGGGCGGATTTTGCAGCGGACGGATTACTATCCTTTCGGGTTGGAGATTGATCGGAATGCTCCGGTGCAGACGCCTTCGGCTAGGAACAATGTGAATCGGTTTCTTTATAACGGGAAGGACTTACAGGTTGGGACGGGGCTTCTGGATTATGGGGCCAGGATGTATATGCCGGAGATCGGGCGATGGGGGGTGATTGATCCGATGGCAGAGTTTTACCAGAGCCTAGCCCCTTATAATTACACGGAAAACAACCCGGTCACAAATATTGATCCCGATGGCATGATGTCATTTACTGTTAATGGCTCAGATGACGAAATTTTAAAAGCGGAACACGGTTTGGGAGTATGGACAAGCGGGTAATAGGTGACTGCCCGAGCTGTCCCAAGGACAAAGCGTATGATATTTACCGGGATTCCAAGGAATTATTTACTTATGATGGGAAAACCGCCAGTGTATACAATAGCAAGGGGGAAATGGCAGAGCGGGCCGCAAGGCCTTCCGAAGCCATCACCATCGGCCTGCCCTTATGGTATAGCTTAGGTGCCTTTGCCGAAAATGCGCCACAAGTAGGTTTGAATGCCCTCAAAGTGGGTGTAACAATACCTTTGATGACGCTAGCTTTTGTTTTGTCACCGACACCAGCGGGGGGAAATTCGACTGTCGATCAGTATGTTTTAAATTCTCATCAGGGGGAAAGAAATTGGAGAGATGATAAACAATTAAGTGAAGGTGAGATACGGAAGTTAAAAAGAGATGGATGGGACCACCGTCAGAAAGGCAAACATGGGGGGCAAAGGGACTTATATAAAGACAAAGATGGTAATGTTTACGAAAAGCCCAAAGGAGGTAATGGACCAGGGGAACCAACAGGCTTTAATCTAAAAGAACTTTAACACAAATATTCTATGGATAAGAATGAAATACATCTTAGTTTTTGCATCTGGGGATTCAAGGATATAACCCATGATAAGTTGTCAAAGATATTAGAGATTGCTCCATCCAAAATTTTTATTGAAGGAGAAAGGATGAATCCTAAATTTTCGCAATTGGCAAAAGAAAATGGCTGGTTTTTAGATGCATCTACCGATAAGTTCACGCCTTTTGAGCAACAAATGGATTCTATTTTAGACTTACTTACGCCCAAAGTAGAACTTTTGAAACCCATCTGCGATATATATTACTGCGAATTCTCACTAGCCCTTTTCATTAATAATAATGAAGAAAGCACGCCAAGCGTACACCTATCTTCAAGATATCATGATCTTGCAAAAGAACTGAGATTTGAATTTGACCTGGATTTGTATTGTTTGCAAAATGCATAAATAAACCACTCACCTGCCCAAAACTGTAACCATGCCGGTAAAACCCTAACTTATGTGAAGGACAGGTCGTTTACCGAAAAGAAACAATCCGCTTTGATTATTACCTGGAAGAACATTTGGGCAATGTCCGGGTCGTTTTTGATGAGCGAGGGAGAATTTTGCAGCGGACGGATTATTATCCATTTGGGTTGGAGATTGATCGGAATGCTCCGATGCAGACACCTTCGGCTAGGAACAATGTGAACCGGTTTCTTTATAATGGGAAGGAGTTTCAGGTTGGGACGGGGCTTCTGGACTACGGGGTCAGGATGTATATGCCGGAGGTTGGGCGATGGGGGGGGGTTGATCCGTTAAGTGAAAAGATGCCAGCCTGGTCTCCATACAGTTACGGTTTCAATAACGCAATTAGATTTGTTGATCCTTCGGGGATGGCCCCTGATGACTTTGTATTTAATGAGAGTGGTAAATTTGTACGAATAGACGAAAACGATCAGCCAGATAAACTGGTCGTTGAAAACTCAAAAACGGGAGCAAAGCAAAATTACGACTTTGCGGATCCTCTGGCAGACCCTAAGGATATTAGAAATGGGACCATTACGACTCTCACTTTTGTTAGTGAAAAAGATATTCAAGCAATGATGGGCGGACAAGGGGCATTTGGATCCGGAAAATTAAATTTCGGATGGGAGAGCCAGGGAGGAGGTGACTTTGATTATTCATTCACAATACTTCCAAAGAAATACCCCGATGCAAATTTTGATGACAACACCATGAAATCCAATTCGTTGTTCCTCCCAAGCGGGGATAATACAGCCCATAATTTAATGAATTTTGGAAACTATTTATGGGCTGCAACTGGATATACAGTGGGTTTCAGCTACGGTGGCTTGCAGGTTGGTGCCCATGCAAATAGCAGACCCTGACCTTCCTTTTTTCGGTTTTGGACTCAATTACGCAAACGGTGGCAACTATAGCAATGGCAACATTTCTCAAATGCAATGGCTTAATAAAGACGAAGCCGCTTTTACCAAGGGACTTGGCTTTAATTATGATGGTGCAAACAGGTTAACCGCATCCGCGGGATTGCTGGGGTATGTTGATACGGAAAGCGGCATTACTTATGACAAAAACGGCAGCATTAAAACGCTGGCGCGGGCCGGAGCTGCGGTTGATAATCTGGGTTATGCCTACGTCGGCAATCGGCTTTCGGCTGTCACGGATGCTTCGGGGAGCAATTTGGGTGTGAAGAGTGGGGTTAGCAATTATGCCTATGATGGTAATGGAAATATGGTCACGGATGGGAATAGAAGTGCTACATTGACCTACAATTACCTGAACCTGCCCAAAACGGTAACCATTGCTGGCAAGACACTTACTTACGATTATGACGCGGCTGGCACCAAGCATAAGTATGTGACGGATACGCTGACTTTGAAGTATGCAGGGGCTTTCGAATATCGGGAGGTTGGGGCCGTTAATGCATTGTACCGGGTTGGGCTGAGTGAGGGGCAAGCGGTTTTGAAAGCTGGCAAACTGGCTTTTGAGTATTATTTGAAAGATCATTTAGGTAATGTAAGGGTGGTGTTTAATAACGACGGGGAGACATTGCAGCGGAGTGATTATTATCCTTTTGGGTTGAGTATTAATCGGGATGGGGCATTGCCGAAAGTGCAGAACTGGGTAAACAGGTATCTTTACAATGAGAAAGAATTGCAGGTTGGGAGTGGGTATTTGGATTATGGGGCCAGGATGTATATGCCGGAAGTTGGGCGTTGGGGTGTTGTGGATCCGATGACGGAGAAAAACAATGATCAAGCAGGTTACACCTACGCCATCAATAATCCCATCTTGTATACAGATCCTTTTGGGTTAGATACATCCAGCGCTAATGCCAACAAGCCTGTTCATCAGGGAGATGTGATTGTCTTTGACAACGGATCGCGTGCGACTCAAAGCGTGGGTGAGGCCACGGTATCTGGGCATGGGCGCAATGATCAATCGGCTAGTGTGACGATGCTTATACCAGGCGCTTTTTCTCCTATTTTCGGCCCTAGTTCTATACCAACGACTATGCCACGGGCATTACCTTTGTTGATACCGGTTGGTTATGCTGGGGTTGATGCCTATTTGAGAGGTCCTTCGGTTATTGAGGATATTGCCCGGCTTTTGGAGGGAATGGGGGTCGATAGTGAGGTTTTGAGGGGGCCTGAGGTTTTAGATTATAACTCCCCGCCAAAAACATTGCCTGGATTTCCGGATGCGAAAAAGGTACCCTCAAAAGATCAGAGAACAAGGTGGGTTACACCTGATGGTAAAATTTTGGAATGGGATTATCAGCGCGGAGAAGTAAGATTTAATCGACGAAATATTGTTTGATATTCCTATTGAATCTTTAAAGTCAATTTTTACCCCTTATGAGAATGATCCCAACTTAATTATGTCATACGACATAGCCGAAGAACAAGCATCTCAGTTGCAATTATTTAAAAGTATAGATTTTCACTTTTTCAACAACATATATCAAATGGAATGTTATCAAAAATGAACCCAAAACATCTCAGATGGAAAATTTTCTAACCTTTATCTGACACGACCCTTTAACGCGGTGAAAATATTAGACAAACACCACCCCTCAATACAAATCCGCCACAGGCTGATACCGCATTAATGCCAGCTTATAATTCTCGTGGTAGCGTTGTTGCAGTTCCGACCAGCAGAATGTGTCCAAAATGTGTTTTGGGAGGCTAGCGCGGGGGATGTATTGGTTTTTTTCAAATGTTTCGACGAAGTCATGGAGCGTTTCTGTGAGCTGCGCTATCGCCTCTTCTTCGGATTTCCCTTGCCGGTCTACGATTTTTACCTCGTGGTCTTTGTCGGACGGAACCATGGTCCGGATGTATTTTCCAAAACCGGAAAGATCGCTCGTGACCACAGGCGTCCCATGCATGATGGTTTCCATGGGCGCGTAACCCCAGGGTTCGTAAAGCGAAGGGAAAATTCCCAGATGGCAACCTCTTACAAATTCCAGATAGTCCAGAGAAAACAATGACGTTGTTCTTTCAATAAAATCTGCGTGGTAGATCACTTTCACAGGGTTGTGGGCCTCATTGTTGAGTCCATTGCGTTGGCAGAATTCGGCGATTTCGTCATGGTTTTCCAACTGATGGGTGGATACCGGTGGTAACCCTTCTCTTTTAAAATTGGCAAGCGCCTGGCGCCAGGTTTGTTGCAGGTCTTCGTCGATGAGTTCGTTCAGGTCAGGCAGCTTGTGACCTGTCGCACTGGTTACATTGGAATATATCCTTGGCCCAAGCTTGGCACTGATACTTTTGCAGATCTTTTGCAAGTCATGAAAACGCTGCCTGGCTTCCAGCACATCGGGACGGATGGTTTGGAAGGGTTGTTTTGAAATCATGAAAAACACAATCGTGAGATCAGACTTCCGGCGGATCAGCTCGGCGTTGAGCCTGGCCATGCTTTCCAGCGTAATGTTGAATCCCTTATTACGGAACTCGTACCTACCCGAGGAGAAAAAATAGAGCATTTTCTCCGTTTTGATGTGATAGCTTGGGAAAAATACAGCTTTCACAAACGCATCGATTTTGGCCCTGTGGAGTAAATGTTGTTCAAATACCTCGTGACCGACTCCCGGTTTTTTATGGATCCCGCTTCTGATCACGTTGTCGGGTGAACGTTCGAAAAAAGCTTCACATTCACGAGCAGTAATGTCACTATTGGCTACCAGGGTATGCGCGCTACGGGCAGCTGTTCTTTCCAGCGCAACCCTGCTTTCAATGCCGTACTGCTTCGCCTTTTGCAGCCAGTTGTATGAATGCTTTTTCGGGCAGTAGTGCTCCTCATTCGGTGCCAGATACCGGCCAAGTAGGGTAGCATGAGCCGTAAAAACAGTGGCAAGCCTTATTTTTTCCCGCATCAAACCGGTAAGGCTGCCCGCCGACATCCATTCGTGGTAATGGGCAATCACATCCTGAGAGATTTCCAGGTTTTCAATAAATTTTGTCAGCAATATTTTTGTGATTTCCCCGAATGCAATGACCTGATCCGTGAGCGGGTCTTTTTCAATCGTCGAAATGCCGTGGTTTTTCCAAAGTGTAGTTTTGGCGTCGTTTAAATGTTCACCATGAATTGAGGGCTTGATTAGCAGCACCTTGGGCCTGGCTTCGTTAAGCAGCCAGTAGCCATAATGTACCTCGTAACCCAGGCTGCGGACGTGTTGTACTGCCTCCGCCAGGGCAACATTTTCTATTTCGCGCACCGGACGGAAATCCAGTTTTGCTTTCTCCGGAATGTAAGGGCCAATCAGCATATAATTGTCCCCGTAAGTATCGAGCATGGTAGGAACTTTCGACTTGATGTACGTGAAAATTCCGCCGATCTGATTACAGACTTCCCAGGCAATTTCAAACAGAAGGGTATTCGGTTTCAAAATGATCAGAGGATTCGGCTGGTAAAATTTAATAACGTTAAGCTTCGACCTTCGGCGTGCATCGTTTTCTGCTCAGTAAAGCAGGATATTTCAATTAAATTTAATCACTTAAAGAAGTTAGCGTGAGAGATAAAATGCTAAGCAGAAAAATCGGAATGTAAACCTGACAAAAGCGGTGCTGAGATGTTAATGGCCTCTGATTGCATTGTATTGAGGAAATAAATTACCTTCGGAATCCCTAAACCAATGATTTTATAAAATGCAAAATTCAAACCCTCCTTCTCTCCGGCTGGATTCTATTGATGTTTTCAGGGCGTTAACCATGTTCCTGATGATTTTTGTGAATGATCTCTGGACTTTGGAAGATATTCCTGGCTGGCTGCTGCATAGTAAAGCGGCAGAAGACGCAATGGGGCTTTCAGACGTCGTTTTCCCGGGTTTCCTTTTTATTGTCGGGCTGTCCATTCCTTTCGCTATCGCCAACCGGAAAAAGAAAGGGGACAGCGATCGTACGATCGTTATGCACATTGCCGAGCGCACTTTCGCGCTGCTTTTGATGGGCGTTTTTATCGTCAACCTGGAAAACGCAATGGACCCCGGCATGGTTATTAGCAAGGATGTCTGGGGCATTCTAATGGTCGTAGCCTTCTTCCTGATCTGGAATGTGTATCCATCGAATCCTGATAAGAAGTTGTTTTACAATGGTTTGAAGATCGCAGGATACTTACTGCTGATCGGGCTCGCTGTCTTATACAAAGGCGGTACGCCCGAAAATCCTTCCGGAATGGGGACACGGTGGTACGGTATACTTGGGCTGATCGGCTGGTCTTATCTCCTGTGCGCACTGACCTACTTCTTTACACGTGATAAATTGCTTTTCGCGATCACTGGCTGGCTGTTTTTCGTATTATTCAATCTCGCAGATTTTGCTGGCTTGCTCGATTTTCTTGATCCTGTCAAGAGGTACGTTTGGATCGTTGGGAGCGGTTCAATGCCTGCTTTCGGAATGGCGGGAGTAGTAGCTTCCGTAGTTTACCGTCACTATATGAAGCAAACCGGCATCAGTCAGACCTATCTTTTGATTCTGATCGCATTGGGTGCGGTATGCCTTTTCTACGGTTTTGGAACGCGGCCATTCTGGGGAATATCGAAGATCAGGGCTACTCCTGCCTGGGTGGGAATATGCAGCGGGATCAGTTATTTTGCATTTGCCGCTCTTTTCTGGCTTGTTGATTTGAAAAAGACAAAAAAATGGGCGGAAGTACTGGCACCCGCGGGCACCGCCACCCTCACATGCTATCTGGTACCTTATATATGGTACGCCGTGATCACGATCCTGGACATCAGCCTGCCAATGTACCTGCGTACGGGTGTGGTTGGGTTGATCAAATCCGCCTGTTTTTCTCTTCTAGTGATTATTTTAACAGGACTCATCAACCGGTTAGGAGTCCGTCTTAAGATTTAGGCGGATAGGTGGTAAATTTCAGAGTCTTCGTCTTTATAGAATAGCAGTCAATTTTAAATTTAACGTAATGAACACGAGAAGATCATTTGTCAAAAAGAGTTTCGCGGGCCTGGTGGCGGGAAGTTTGGTATCGTTCCCTGACAACAGCAGCGCCGGCACTCTGAAAGAGAAAAAAGAAGATACATTCAAGCTGGCAATGGCGGGTTTCAGCTTTGTTAATTTTAAGCTGGATGAATCCATTGAAATGATGAAAAAGACTGATGTTCATTATTTATGTATCAAGGATTTTCATTTACCATATAAAAGTACCGCCGAGGAAATCGCCGCATTTCATGCCAAATTGAAGGCAGCCAACGTTACCGGATATGCCGTCGGGCCGATCTACACCAAAACGCACGAAGATATTGACAATGCTTTTGACTATGCCAAAAGGGTAGGTGTGAACCTGATTGTGGGCATACCGAATCATGAGGACCTGAAATATGTGGAGCAAAAGGTGAAGGAATACGATATCCGTTACGCGATCCATAACCACGGCCCGGAGGACAAGCTTTACCCAAATGCGACATCTGTTTACAATTTTGTCAAAGATTTGGACCCGCGCGTAGGACTTTGTTTTGATATGGGCCATAACAGAAGGGATAACCAGGATTCGGTCGCGGATATGGGCAAATATGCCAAACGTATTTTCGATATACATTTGAAAAACGTGACTGCGGCTACCAAAGATGGTAAAACCTGTGAGTTGGGCAGGGGAATTATTGATATTCCTGCTTTTGTCAAAATGTTGAGAAAAGTGAAATATTCGGGGTCTTGCGCCCTTGAATATGAGAAAGATATGAAAGATCCATTGGCTGGTATTGCCGAATCGGTGGGTTATTTCAAGGGAGTTTGTGACGTAGCTTAGGCAGGAAAAATCGTGTAAACTGCTGTAAAGTCATATTTTTGCAAGATCAAGGTTGATTTTTTACCATAACGACATAAGAAATGCTCAAAAACGTGCCCTTTGATCAATTGTCTGCTTACAAAAAGCTGAAAACGCATCACAAAACGATATCTCAAAAGCATTTAAAGAATCTGTTCGAGGAAGAGACAGACCGTCATAAGAAGTTTTCCATTCGGTTTGGCGACATTCTGCTGGATTATTCCAAAAACCGGATCACTTCCCGTACACGCTCGTATCTGGTACAACTTGCAGAGGAAGCGGGCCTGGCCGATGCTATTGAGCAGATGTTTACCGGTGAGAAAATCAATGCTACCGAAGGACGCGCAGTATTGCACACTGCCCTGCGTAACCGTTCCAATGAGCCTGTGCTGGCCGACGGAAAGGACGTAATGCCTGACGTGAATGAGGTCCTCGCCAAAATGAAGGACTTTTCAGGAAAGGTAAGATCCGGTGCCTGGAAAGGTTATTCAGGAAAAGAAATCACCGACCTCGTTAACATTGGTATCGGCGGAAGCGACTTGGGCCCGGTGATGGTGACCGAAGCTTTGAAAGCATACGGCAAGGTCGGATTGAATGTACATTTCGTATCCAATGTGGATGGTACCCACATTGCTGAAACGGTGAAGGCGCTGAACCCGGAGACGACGTTGTTCATGATTGCTTCTAAAACGTTTACTACGCAGGAGACTATGGCGAATGCACACAGCGCACGCACCTGGTTTCTTGAAAAAGCAGTAGATCAGGAGCATGTTAAGAAACATTTCGTCGCCATATCTACCAACCAGACCGAAGTTGAAAAATTCGGTATTGATCCTGAAAACATGTTTGGTTTCTGGGATTGGGTAGGTGGCCGCTATTCATTGTGGTCTGCGATCGGGCTGTCTATCGCCTGTTTTGTAGGTTTCCAAAATTTCGAGCAGCTATTGTCAGGTGCTCATGAAATGGACAAGCATTTCCGTACTACCAAGTTTGAACGTAACATTCCGGTCATTCTGGGACTCCTTGGAGTTTGGTATAACGACTTCTTCGATGCGCAAACGCAGGCGATCCTGCCTTACGATCAGTATATGCACCGTTTTGCAGCCTATTTCCAGCAGGGAGATATGGAAAGCAATGGTAAAAGCACCGGACGTAACGGGCAACCGGTTGGATATCAGACGGGCCCTGTTATTTGGGGAGAGCCTGGTACCAATGGTCAGCATGCCTTTTATCAGCTGATCCACCAGGGTACCAAGCTGATACCATGCGATTTTATTGCTCCGGCTGTGAGCCACAATCCCCTGGGTGACCATCATAAAATGTTGCTTTCCAACTTTTTCGCGCAAACCGAGGCATTAATGAACGGCAAGACTGAGGAAGAGGTACGTGCAGAACTAAAAGCCGCGGGTAAGAGTCAGGAGGAAATTGACTTTATCACACCATTCAAAGTATTTTCCGGAAACAGGCCAACCAACTCAATCCTGGTGAAAAAAATCACTCCGAAAGTTTTAGGAAGCCTGATTGCCATGTACGAACATAAAATCTTCGTTCAGGGTATTATATGGAACATTTTCAGCTTTGATCAATGGGGTGTTGAGCTGGGTAAACAGCTTGCTAACAAGATTTACCCTGAACTTCAAAACGATTGGCCGGTTACTAATCACGATAGTTCAACCAATGGACTGATCAATCAGTACAAGCGCTGGCGGTAACGATCCAGGACCATTGTTTTGATCCCCAAACCTAAAATAACACCAACAGCGTCTGCTACGGCGTCCCACCAGTCAAAAGTGCGGTCAAAGGGCAGAAGCTGTTGGTAAAATTCCAACCCCAGGCCATAAGCCATCCCTAATAGTACCAACATCCGTGTTTTTTGAGGATATGCCAGCAAAAACAGGATAATCCAGACCATGAACAGGCTGGAATGTACGATTTTGTCGAAGCCCATAATAGGAGCTGCCGGAATGTCCTTTCCTGGCCAGGTACAGGCCACCAAAATTAACAAAGTCCAAAACCAACCCAGCCAGCGCTGTCTTGCAATAAAATCAGTAATTGTAGAAATCAAATTAGACATCTTTGTTTTGAGTTAAAGAGGCAATTTAAAAAGCATTTTTCCAAGTTTAAAGCTTTGGATATTATATTGATTTTATTAATTATCTGCGACTTAGTTTTTAATTTTTTTTATTAAGTTTAGGTTTGATAAAATCGTTCCCTTATTTCAGATGAAGAAATTAATTTTTACATTCATTTCACTGTTCCTATTCCTTTCAGCGTCTGCGCAGGTTGTTTACCATTTTGAAGAAGGGTTGGGTGTTGGCCCGTGTCATCAGTATGGTCGTGAAGCACTTTACACCGACCAACTGGCGTATCAGCTATATAAAGGAATACTAGCTAAACCGCAGGACGGAATCTCGCTTTTGAAAAATGCCAAAGGTGAAGACATAAAATGGCGCAAGGTACAGGCCGACTCGACGCATCGTTTTCGCGGCGATTCTTTTTCCAATGGTTATGTTTATTTGACCTACGAATCCAAAAAGGAGCAGACTGCTATCCTGACGATTACCGGACACGATATGGTTTTTGTCAATGGCGTTCCGCGTGGTGGTGACCAGTATCGGTACGGCTGGATGCACCTTCCTGTTGTTTTGAAAAAGGGAAAAAATGAACTCTATGCCCGGGTGGCACGTTTCGGAAGATTCGGCGGCATTACTGCGAATCTCACCTTTCCTGCCAAACCTGTTTATTTGAATACTGAGGACCTGACCGTTTCGGACATTGTCCCAAGTCTGAAAAATGATTCTTTGTGGATTGGGCTGGTAGTTCAGAATGCTACTTCCAAAGCACTGGCCGGATTGCAAATAAAATCACTGCTTTCGGGAAAGGAAGTTTTGACGAACATTCCTGCTATTCCGCCAATGAGCTCTCGGAAAGTAGGCGTGGTTGTTAATGGATCCGACATTACTTCTCCTGGAAAACAGGATGTGGCTGTGACATTGATCCAGGCAGGCAAAACCATTGATCAGACAAAAATCGCTGTGCAATCTGTTGAAGAAGGCAAGCAGTACAGTCGCACATTTGTGAGCGACCTCGACGGAAGTGTGCAGTACTACGCAGTTTCTCCTCAAATTAAGGGCGGCGCATCTGGTCAGCCGGCACTTTTCTTTTCGGTTCATGGTGCAGAGGTTCAGGCGATTAGCCAGGCTCGTGCCTATAAGCCAAAGGATTGGGGCGTTTTAGTAGCACCTACCAATCGCCGCCCGCGTGGGTTCAACTGGGAGGATTGGGGAAGACTTGATGCGCTCGAAGTTTTAGATATCGCAAAAAAGCAGTATAATCCTGATCCGTCACGTATATATCTCACCGGACATTCAATGGGCGGGCACGGAACCTGGTTTCTGGGTGCTACTTATCCTGAAAAATGGGCCGCGATCGCACCATCAGCCGGCTATCCTACATTGTCTTCCTACGGCTCACACGACGGTATGATTCCTGACAGTGCTGGCTCACCGATTGAATCCATCTTGTTGCGTGCGAGCAACCCAAGCAATGTGCTGGCTCTGACTTCGAACTACAAAAGCCTGGGTGTGTACATAGCGCACGGTGACGCGGACAGGACCGTCTCGGTTAATTATGCCCGCCAGATGCGTGACATTCTCGGTAAATTTCACCGCGATTTCAGTTACTATGAGCACATTGGAGGAGAACATTGGTACGGTGATATCAGTGTAGACTGGCCGCCTATTTTCAACTTTTTCAGCTGGCATTCCATTCCAAAGGATACCGCTGTCAATACGATTGATTTTACTACGGCTAATCCTGGTATTTCTTCCAAAATGAGATGGGCGGGAATTCAGCAGCAAATTACTGCCTTGAAATACAGCCGTATTCAGCTGACAATGAACAAAAAAGATTCCGGCATTCAGGGCTTAACGAGTAATGTCTCATTGCTTTCGCTAAACCTCGATGCTTTTACGGTTGGCTCAAAAGTGAAGATCGCATTGGATAGTCTTGCCCCTCTCGAATATCAGGTAAAAGGCCAAAATGAGACTATTTATCTCAAAAAAGGAACGCAATGGCAGTTTGCATCAGCGCCCGCGTCAAGTGAAAAGAATACATTGCGGAATGGTACATTAAAGGACGCGTTCAGAAATAGAATGGTTTACGTGTATGCAACGGGTGGAACGAAAGAAGAGAAAGACTGGGCATTTGAAAAAGCAAGATATGATGCTGAGACCTGGTATTTCCGTGGAAATGGTGCTGTGGACATAGTCGCCGACAAAGATTTCGATCCCCGGAATTTCAAAGACCGCGGTGTGATTCTATATGGTAATAAAAGTACGAACCTGGCATGGGATAAAGTTTTGAAGAACTGCCCGGTTAATGTAATCAGTGGAAAAATTTCGGTAGGAACTCAGGAATTTATCGGCAATGACCTGGCGGCGTATTTCATCTGGCCACGTGCTGATAGTGATATAGCTTCGGTAACGGTCATTACCGGAACTGGCAAGAATGGATTTCAGGCAGCGAATGCCAACCAGTATTTCAGTGGAGGAAGCGGTTTCCCGGATCTGATGATCTTTTCAGCTGAAATGTTGAAGTCTGGAATGAAGGAAGTAAAGATGTCCGGATTCTTTGGCAATGACTGGTCTGTTGAAAAAGGCGAGTTTGTGAAGCAGTAATGTGATTGAAATATAATGAAAAACGTCAGGTGAGAGCCTGACGTTTTTTTATTGCTGATGAAGAATAATGTTGTTGGGTCGGCTAGCCATTATCGGCGAATTCCGGGTATAGCGTCATTCCGCCGTCAATGTAAAGTGTTTCTCCATTGACGTAATCCGAATCATCCGAGGCAAGCCAGCCTACTGCTTTCGCTACGTCCTGCGGAGTACCGATCCTTTTGTATGGTATCAGATTTAATAAGCCTTTGTACTTTTCGGGATCAGACCAGACTTCCTGGTTAATAGGAGTTTTGATTGCACCGGGACTTACCGAATTGACACGGATTTTGTGCGGCGCAAGTTCCTGGGAAATGGATTTCATGAACATCATCACGCCACCTTTTGAAGCGGCATAATTCACATGTCCTGCCCAGGGAATTACATCGTGTACCGAGCTCATCATCACGATCTTACCAATGGCAAGTTCGCTGTGGGAAACCTCGGAAGCCTCTTTTTCCTGCGCTACAAATTGTCGCGCGGCTGCACGGCAACATAAAAACATGCCGGTAAGGTTAACATCAATTACCTTTTGCCACTGTTGAAGGCTCATTTCCATGAATGGAGAATCTTTTTGCAACCCGGCATTGCTTACCAGCACATCCAGCCGACCAAATGTAGAAACGGTTTCCCTGAAAAGAGCCAGTACGTCGTCTTCTCGGCTCACATCTGCCTTCACCAGGATTGCACTTCCGCCATTGGCCAGTATTTCCTCCAATGTTTTTTGACCTTCCTCTGCATTAGAGGCATAGTTCACCACTACGTGAGCACCCTGATTTGCAAAATAGATGGCACAGGCTTTACCGATTCCGGAACTGGACCCGGTCACGATCACAACCTGTTCCTTAAATTTCAATTCGGGACCTATCATATGATTTCTTTTTCTATGGACTTTAATTTTTTCCAAACGCTGCGGTTGACATTTTTAACTGCCCAGTTTTTGGCAATTAAAATTGCTTTTGAAACCGCCTCGCGTGGAGAGATGTTGTTTGTTCTTAAAAGGTCTTGCGCAATAGCAACCGCTTTTTCGCGGGTAGTAGGAGATAAATACATCAACTCTGGTAATGCGATCCTTGCGTCCATATTTAGATTGAATTTTTAGTAACAGGTTTTTTAATTGATGATTTGTGTAATTCGTCTCAATAAAATTTAGTGCCAGTTATTCAGCGTGTGATTTAGTCATTAAAACGAAAGTGCGCTCCCCAATTTGCAGCATTGCGTGTAAAAAAAATCCCCATCTGGTTAAGGACGGGGATTTTTTCAGTTGAAGTCTTATTTAACTTCTTCAAAATTTACGTCCGTCACATCGTCGGTAGCGCCATTGCTATCGGCAGCACCCGCATTACCGGGGTTACCGGCAGGTTCGCCTGGTTGGCCTTCGCCACCCTGAGCGTACATTTCCTGCGAAGCCGCTTGCCATGCGCCGTTCAGTTTTTCCATTGCTGTGTCGATACCGGCTACGTCCTGGCTTTGGTGGGCAGTTCTCAATTCTGCCAATGCGCCTTCGATAGCTGATTTATTTCCAGCTGAAAGTTTGTCTCCAAATTCTTTCAATTGTTTGTCAGTCGAAAATATCAGGCTGTCCGCAGCATTGATCTTTTCAACTTTCTCACGCTCCGCTTTGTCAGCAGCTTCGTTCGCTTTTGCTTCTTCACGCATACGGGTGATTTCAGCATCGGTTAAACCGCTTGAAGCTTCAATTCTGATTTTTTGCTCCTTGTTAGTTCCTTTGTCTTTCGCCGAAACGTGCAGGATACCATTTGCATCCACGTCGAATGTTACTTCGATTTGCGGGGTACCACGTTGTGCTGGTGGAATATCCGACAAGTGGAAACGTCCAAGTGTACGGTTTTGAGTTGCCATAGGGCGCTCTCCCTGCAAAACGTGGATCTCAACAGAAGGCTGGTTATCAGCAGCAGTCGAGAATGTTTCTGTTTTCTTAGAAGGAATGGTTGTGTTCGCATCGATCAGTTTGGTGAAAACACCACCCAATGTTTCGATACCCAATGACAAAGGAATAACATCCAATAAAAGAACGTCTTTCACTTCACCTGTCAATACACCACCCTGGATAGCCGCTCCAACTGCAACAGCTTCGTCAGGATTGACGTTTTTAGAAGGTTTTTTGCCAAAGAATTTTTCAACTTCTTCCTGTACTCTTGGAATACGGGTTGAACCACCTACCAGGATCACTTCATTGATATCACTGTTGGTATATCCTGCATTTTTCATCGCCCTCTTGCAAGGCTCCATCATTCTTTGGAACAATGAATCTGCCAGCTGCTCGAATTTCGCACGGGTCAAAGTACGGACAAGGTGCTTTGGAATACCGTCAACAGGGAATATATATGGTAAGTTAATTTCAGTTTGTGTAGAGCTTGATAGTTCTACTTTCGCTTTTTCAGCAGCTTCTTTCAAACGTTGCAGCGCCATCGGATCTTTTCTCAGATCAACAGCCTCGTCTTTTTGGAATTCGTCTGCAAGCCAGTTGATAATAACCTGGTCAAAGTCGTCACCACCAAGGTGTGTATCACCATCCGTTGATTTTACTTCAAATACGCCTTCGCCCAATTCAAGGATTGACACGTCGAAAGTACCGCCACCCAAGTCAAACACAGCGATTTTCATATCGATATGCTGCTTGTCAAGACCGTATGCAAGCGCTGCCGCAGTAGGTTCGTTGATAATACGTTTCACATCCAAACCTGCGATCTGACCTGCCTCTTTGGTAGCCTGACGTTCCGCATCATTGAAATAAGCAGGAACAGTGATAACTGCCTCTGTTACTTCCTGGCCCAGATAATCTTCCGCAGTTTGTCTCATTTTCTGTAAAATGAAAGCAGAAACCTCCTGTGGCGTATATAACCTGTCACCGATGGGGATACGAGGCGTATTGTTAGGTCCTTTTTCTACGCTGTACGCAACCGTCTTCATTTCGCCGGTTGTGTCATCGTATTTTTTACCCATAAATCTTTTTATGGAGCTGATAGTATGCTTGGGATTAGTGATCGCCTGACGTTTGGCCGGTGCTCCTATTTTACGTTCACCGTTGTCCATGAACGCAACTACAGAAGGAGTTGTACGGGCACCTTCGCTGTTTGCAATTACAACCGGCTCATTGCCCTCCATGACAGCCACGCAGGAGTTCGTTGTTCCTAAGTCTATGCCAATAATTTTTCCCATTGTTCTATATTAAAGTTAAGTATAATTTGATGCTGTTTCCGTGACTGCACCGATCTTCATTACGGTCGTCCAGAGTTTTGTTAAAAACCCCGTACCAGAATCTTTAAGATAAAATGGGAGTGACAAAGTGTCAGGCCGGATTCGGCCTGACGATGGGATAGGGGGATTAGCTGATCATCTGACCCATAAACGGATCGCTTTGGCTTGCTGTGCCGGTTTCCACGTGACCTGCATAACGCATGATCAGGTCTGGTTCGCCTTTAACTTCAATGGAGAAGTCGTACCAATTGAAGCTTTTATCTAAAATGACGGAAACAACATTTCCTTTCATTACTTCCTGCGATTTGCGCGGGATCGTTACTGTTTGATTTTCAGCACCATATGCGTTGTCTTTTACTGTAACCGTACATTCTTTTGATGGATTGTTGTTTCTGATATCCAGTAAAATATTGCCCGTTGGCTTTTTGTTTTTACCGAGTTCATACCTGGGCGTAACCTCTATATAAGAGTTGTTTTTATTTCCCGAGTATTCCCTAAAAAAACCATTTGGTCCATACACCCGCAAATGGTATTGTCCATTTTCAAAATCGGCCAGATTCCACGCGCAGTCTATCGAATCACCTGCCTTCACAGCGTAATTCCATACTTTAACATTTTCGTCTTTGTATTTTCCAGGTGCATAAATGGCAAAAGGAGAACCGGCAGCTTTGTCGTGAAATATGTCATTTCCGGCTTTCAGTTTGATTTGAAATGCATTTTTGGCAGAGTTGTAAAAACTGCTAGCGTGCAATTCGTAAGGCAAAGCACAGGAAATACGTGTTCCTTTTTCCTGCTTTGGCATTACAGGTGATAGCAGCGGGTTTTGATTGACAGCATTAATCTCTTCCTGGGTTAATGCTTTATAGCCATTCGGGAGTTTTTTGAATCTTGCATTGTAAATACTTTCCATAAACTCATTCCTTTCCACAAAAGTCGGAAGCGGTATTTGCTGCCCGTCATATGGGGTAAATGAAGAAGTAAGGTCACCACAAATGGTACGTCTCCATTCACTGATGTTGGTTTCCTTGATCTGTTTTCCAGATTTATGGCTCACAAATTTCTCCAAAAACTGCAATATAGATGTATGATCAAAAACCTCCGAGCATACCTGACCACCACGGTTCCAAGGCGAAGCTATCAGAAGCGGCACGCGGAAACCAAGACCAATCGGACTTTCGCGACTGTCCTTTTTAGGCTTTTTGGTCATATCCTGTTCCAGCGTTACGAATTCCGTTTTGCAGTCAATTCCCTGCGAAACGGCACCAGTATCAGGTTTATATGGATTTGGAACCGAAAATGGAGGTACGTGGTCGAAATAGCCGTCATTTTCGTCATAGCAAAGAATGAAGATCGTTTTTTTCCAAACCTCAGGATCGGTGGTGAGGATATCCATTACTTCCGACACATACCACGCCCCGTACCAGGGCGAAGTAGGGTGGTCGGAGAAATTTTCCGGCGCTACCAGCCACGACACAGTAGGAAGGCTCCCACTTTTGACATCCGCCCTGAACTGATGGAGAATGTCTCCCTGCGGTGCTTTGGCCTCATGTTCAATGTCACCGTCGTGGTATTTTACGGTAGTTACTTTCCGGTAATCCGGGTCATTCTTGTTAGTTGTATATGCTTTTTGATGCAGGTTTTTGCTGCGTTTCGAGAGCTTTTCATAATTCTCGGGACTCCATCTCACCAGCTCTTCGCCTGCAAGTTGCAATAAGGCTTGTTTTTCCTTGATGGTTTTGGCCAGTGCATCGGCATCTTTTCCAGCTGCAACCGTTTTTAATTTTGCCTGGGCCTGCTCAATTTCAGCAGGTAATGCACCTTTTCTTTCTTTGAGATATTTCTGATAGCCGGTGTAAAAACGAATATTGTATTGCGTAAACCATTCGATCGGGTTGTCCGTAAAATTCGAAAGCCACGCGTCTTCTTCGCCTTCAAAACCGGTAGAAATGCTCAGTTCATTCTGGTAAATGCGCCAGGACACATTATTGTCTTCGAGTCTCTCGGGAAATGTGGTCCAGGAAGCCTCGGCGTCGTCCGAAACATTTTCATTTCTGACATTGGCGTAATGTTTCGGGTCGGGATTTTCACGAATTGTTCCCGTCCATAGATAAAGACGGTTAGGCGTGGTACCGGTTAATGAAGAGCAGAAATTTTGGTCACAAACGGTGAAAGCGTCAGCCATTGCATAATAAAATGGAATGTCTTCGCGATTATAAAATCCCTGCGTCAGGGGCATTCTGGCGTGTTCCTTATTGCCTGGCTGCTTGGCGATCAGCCATTGATCGTATTTACCATCGTTTCTGGCATCCACCTGGTTGGTCCAGGAATGGGGCAAAGAGCCCATCCAGGTAGCCTTGGATTCCTTCATGTTCAGCCGGAAAGGCACGTAGGTTTCTCCGAATGCATTGGTTTGCAACCAAACCAGGTTCTTGTTGGGTAAATTGATAGCTCTTGGGTCATTGAAGCCACGTACTCCCCGCAATGTGCCATAGCAATGGTCGAAGGAGCGGTTTTCCTGCATCAGGATTACCACATGTTCGGCATCCAGATAAGTACTGCCCTTCGCGGGATCAATTGCAAGTGCTTTTTGAATGGATTCAGGAAGTGCACTGAAAAGTCCGGTTGCACCGGTGAGCATAGTGGCTTTCCTGATAAATTCTCTTCTGGATTCCATGAGATATAAGGTGAGTGGCTTTACGGTAATACATTTTTTTTCACAAATGTACTATCCCGGCAAGAGCAGGATTTTATCCTTATGTGATGTTTTGTATTATTTATTACCAAAAAGACCGCCCAGCATTCCGCCAAGGTCAAGGCCACCAGATGTTCCCTGGCCAGATTGCGGAGCTGAAGATCCTCCTCCCATCAAACTTCCGCCCATTTTGATCAGGTCGTTCATGTCCAGTTTTCCGTCCGCCATTGCATAACCGATCTGGTTGAAATCAAAGCCGGAGCTTTGAGCAGGAGCCTGTGCCGAGCTACCTTTTGTTAAGCTTTCGATAATATCATTGAAATCAATGCTGGAATCACCTGGATTGCTCACCTTGCTGATCAGCCCGCCGAGCACGCCAGGAAGTACGGAATTTACAATGCCTCCGGCTGTCTGACTGTTCATGCCGAATTTTTCCATAATGGCGCCGATTGCTTTACTAGCAATGGAAGCCACTATTGGGTTATTCATGAGAGACGAAGACGATGTTGCGCTGTTACCTGACAATAGGCCCATCAGGCCTCCCAGGTTGCCAGCTTGTGCATGTTCCTGCAGACCACCTGTTATGGATCCCATCAGGGTATTCATAACTTCCTCATTATGTTCGTTGGGAACTGCGGGATTTTGGACAATGGCCTGTTGGGAATTTTCCTGAACAAGGCCTAGAAGTTGTTCTAACATGCTTATTTGGTTTTGAGGTACGTTTTTGATTATCACCTGCAATATCCAAATTTATGCAAAAAAAATCCCGCCGGTGAGGCGGGATGCTGTTTTATTTAACTTGATCAACGATCGCTTTGAATGCATCCGGATGATTCATCGCCAAGTCAGCGAGAACTTTTCTGTTTAGCTCGATGCCTTTTGCACTAAGTTTGCCGATGAAAGCAGAGTAAGATAATCCGTGGATACGTGCTCCGGCGTTGATACGCTGGATCCACAATGCGCGGAAATTACGTTTTTTCTGCTTACGACCTTTGTATGCGTAAGCCAAACCGCGTTCTACTGCGTTCTTGGCAACTGTCCATACATTCTTGCGACGACCGAAATAGCCTTTCGCGAGTTTTAAAACTTTTTTACGTCTTGCACGTGACGCAACGTGATTTACTGAACGTGGCATAATTTAACTGTTTTTGACAATCGGCGCTCTAATGAGTCTTGAAAAGCCTTTTATCGGGTTGAACAAAAAACCAGAATGGTGTTTAATCTTTTAATGGCTTTGGATTATTTTCCAAGCATTGCCATCACTTGCTTGTGGTTAGACTCATCGATCAGACCAGTTTTAACCAAACCACGCTTACGCTTGTTTGATTTTTTGGTCAGGATGTGACTGTGGAAAGCGTGTTTGCGCTTAATTTTTCCAGTGCCGGTCAGCGAGAAACGCTTTTTAGCTCCTGAAACGGTTTTCATTTTAGGCATGATTCAAAAAAATAATAATTGATAAAGAATAAAACAGCCCGCAAAATTAGTGAAAAGCTTTATAAAATGAAAATCGTGTCTCCGACTTGTAGTCAAAAACACGATTTCTATATCAATTGAAGACAACGCAGCGGGAATTATTTTGCTTTGGAAGGCGCAGGAGCAAGAATGATTGTCATTCTTTTTCCTTCCAGTTTAGGTTCCATTTCAAGCTTGCCGTAATCCGAAAGCGCTTCCGAGAATTTATTCAAAAGGTTAACCCCTCTTTCTTTAAACACAATAGTACGACCTACGAAATGCACGTACGCTTTTACTTTTGAACCTTCTTTCAAGAAATTTATCGCATGCTTCAATTTGAAATCGAAGTCATGGTCATCCGTGTTCGGGCCGAAACGGATCTCTTTAATAACTACTTTCTGAGCCTTGGCCTTAATCTCTTTCTGTTTCTTTTTCTGCTCGTACTTGAACTTCGAGTAGTCCACCACCTTGCATACAGGAGGGACAGCCGTCGGTGCAATTTCAACAAGATCAAGGCTTTGCGCCTTCGCAAGTGCTCGGGCCGTATTGATATCAACTATTCCCGGTTCAATATTTTCTCCAACCAGGCGTACTTCTTTTGCTGTAATTCGTTCGTTTATTTTATAAGGTTCTTCGGGAACTCTTAACCGTCCACTAGGGGGTCTTAATGCCATATAATTTGGTTTGGTGTTATTTTAGGTTTTTAGGTGAAATCGAAATCGTTAACACTCTGGTCACAAAAATAGTGCCTTAGTGCCGGAATAATAACAAAAAGTTAGAAAATCGTCAAATAATGGCAGCTTCTTTCTTGAAAAAACCGATAAATTCTTCAACTGTCATGCTTCCAAGGTCGCCTTCGCCTTTTCTGCGAACTGACAATTTGCCCTCCGCCATTTCTTTTTCTCCTACAATTAACATAAAAGGTACTTTGGTAACTTCCGCATCCCGTATTTTTCGTCCGATTTTCTCATCTCGGTGATCCACAAATCCGCGAATGTCGTGGTCCTGCAATTGGAAGAACACGTCTTCTGCATAATCTGCAAATTTTTCAGATATTGGTAAAATAGCGATCTGGTCAGGTGAAAGCCAAAGCGGGAATTGTCCGGCAGTGTTTTCGATCAAAATGGCAATAAATCTTTCCATTGATCCAAACGGTGCACGGTGGATCATCACCGGCTGGTGTTTCTGATTGTCGGAACCAGTATATTCCAGGCCGAAGCGTTTTGGCATCTGGTAATCAACCTGAATGGTACCCAGCTGCCATTTTCTGCCCAATGCGTCACGCACCATGAAATCCAGTTTCGGGCCGTAGAATGCAGCTTCGCCTAGTTCAGTAACTGTGCTCAATCCACGTTCCTGGGCAGCTTCAATGATCGCACTTTCTGCTCGTGCCCAATCCTCGTCCTTACCAATGTATTTTACTTTATCATTAGGATCACGAAGAGAGATCTGTGCGCTATAATCTTCAAAACCAAGTGATTTGAAAACGTAAAGTACCAGATCGATTACCCGTACAAATTCTTCCTTAACCTGGTCAGGCCGGCAAAAAATGTGCGCATCATCCTGTGTGAAGCCACGCACACGGGTCAGTCCGTGAAGCTCGCCGCTTTGTTCGTAACGATAAACGGTACCGAACTCGGAAAAGCGCAATGGCAAATCCTTGTAGGAGCGGGGAGAGGTTTTATAAATTTCGCAGTGATGCGGGCAGTTCATTGGTTTCAAAAGGTACTCTTCGCCCACATTAGGTGTTTTAATGGGTTGGAAAGAATCTTTTCCGTACTTGTCCCAGTGCCCGG
The DNA here is from genome assembly GCF_026625565.1 of Dyadobacter pollutisoli. Classification (NCBI taxonomy): domain Bacteria; kingdom Pseudomonadati; phylum Bacteroidota; class Cytophagia; order Cytophagales; family Spirosomataceae; genus Dyadobacter; species Dyadobacter pollutisoli. The sequence goes on along the minus strand of NZ_CP112998.1, from coordinate 2,629,186 downwards.
AAGTCACATAAAGCTCTTTGCTTCCAATGTTGGGAGTGATCACAGGCAGGTAACCCGCTCTCGACTGTGCTTTGCTAAGGAAGGACTGAAGTCTTTCGCGCAGCATCGCACCTTTTGGCAACCATAATGGCAAGCCCTGGCCCACTTTTTCAGAAAAAGCAAATAATTCAAGTTCCTTGCCCAAACGACGGTGATCACGTTTTTTCGCTTCCTCCATTAAGGTCACATACTCTTCCAGCTCTTTTTGCTTTGGAAAAGTGATCCCGTAAATGCGGGTAAGCATCTTGTTCTCCTGCTTATTGCGCCAGTATGCGCCGCCAATGTTGGTCAGCTTTACAGCTTTGATAAAACCGGTATTCGGGATATGTGGCCCACGGCACAAGTCGGTAAACCCACCTTGTTCGTATAAGGTAATGGAGCCGTCTTCCAAACCATCGATCAGTTCCAGTTTATATTCGTCGCCTTTCTTTGTAAACAATTCCAGTGCGTCGGCTTTGCTGATCGGTTTGCGGATATATTCATTTTTCTGACGGGCCAGTTCAAGCATTTTCGCCTCGATCTTTGGAAAATCATCCTGAGACAAAGACTTATCGCCCAAATCCACGTCATAGTAAAAACCCTTTTCAATAGAAGGCCCCGTACCGAATTTTACACCCGGATAAAGCGCTTCCAATGCTTCTGCCAATAAGTGGGCAGAAGAGTGCCAGAATGTTGATTTACCGTCTTCGTCATTCCACGTCAGTAATTTCACCAGAGAGTCCTGCGTGATCTCGCGCGTAGGGTCCCAAATTTCACTATTCACTTTGGCGGCTATCACGTTACGTGCAAGCCCTTCACTGATACTGAGTGCGATGTCGAGTGCTGTTACTCCTTTCGGATAATAACGTTCACTACCATCGGGCAGGGTAATTTTTACTTGAGACTCGTCTTTCATTCAAAAATTTATTCTTGTGACTATGGTTCAAATCTTCTGCGGAGGGCCGCAGATTGCAAATCTATTCAATTTTAGCTTTTCGTGATGAGTCCACACGGATATTTGTCGTGCCGCGGGGTTGGATCACATTTATTTTCACCCGTGAAGTGTCCAGTAACTTGTAGGCGGAGCCGGGCGCTTCTTCGGGATAAAAATTTGAATAAGCACCTTCTTTTTCACGCAGCCTGATCCGGTACATACCATATCTCGCATCCTGATCGCCTGGGCTCAGCGTTAACGCAGTAGTGTAATATTCCCTGGCTTTGGTGAAATCTCCGGTTTTTTCATAACAATATCCGAGCATGTTATTGATTTCCTTCGATTGCGGTTTCAGCTTTATTAATTGTTCTAACGCTGGAAATGCCTTATAAAATTCCTGCAAATGAATAGCCAGTGTCCCGATCTGCAATAATGCTTCCTGATAGTTGCTTTTCAATGAGGCAGCTTTCTGGTAATTGATCAGGGCCGTGTCCGGTTTAGCCAGCAGGTTGAAAATTTCTCCTCTCTCAAAATACAAACTCGCTTCGTTCGGAAAGCTGCTGATCGCTTTTTCGTTGACCGCCAATGCCTGATCCACATTGTTCAGTTTTCTTAATATGATAATGCTCTGTTCGTAGGCACGCAGCAGTCGCGGATTTACATTAATGGCATAATTGAAACTGGAAAGACTTGCAAGCGAATCGCCCTGCCTGGCTTGCAGCATGCCTTTGACATAATAGGCAGAACCATCATAAGGTGCCATTTTCATAGCCTGGTTCAAATAACCCGCTGCTTCCCTGAACCGGCTTTTGGCTTGTAGAATGTCCGCGAGCAATATGTAAAGCTCAGGGCTGCTTTGCTGTAACACTTCGGCGCGTTGCGCGTCTTCCAGCGCATTGTCTATTTTACCAAGTTCGCGATTGACTTTTCCGCGAAGCAAAAAGTACTCGCTTACATTATCCTGTTCGTAAATCGATTCGTTAATGTCGTCAAGCGCTTCTGCGTATTGTTCCCGGTCAAAGTAAATGCGTGCTCGTTTGAAATAATTGACATCGGAGTCAATGCCGCGGTTGATAAGGTCTGTCAGGGAGAGTAGGGCGTCATTTTGCCACTGGGTCTTTGATTTTTTAATAACCGGGGGAATGCGCGTAGCATTTCTGGCATCGCTCTGGCAGGACTGAATGCATCCTGCGAAAGCGAAAAGTAGCAATAATGATATGTAATGAAAATAGCCTGACCTCATGCAATGTGAATGAGCAAAAACAAAATTAAATGATGCCGCTCATGACAATACAAAATTGAACATTCTTAGTGTATTTTAAATGCTTTGGTCTGAAAATCGGGAAAAAACGCCGAGCGGAAGGTTTTTACCAAATGAATCAGGGATAAATAATTCACCGAACTCATGGTTCATCTGCGTTCCGAAATGTGCTTTGATCAGGTTTTCGACGATCAATGCTGAAAACCCGAGTGAGTAGAGGTTAATGATGAAGAAGAAATTTTCCTTTTTCAATAACAGCGCGCACAGCCTCAGAATTTCGTTCAGGCTTTCTTCCAGCAGCCATTTTTCACCGTCAGGTCCGCGCCCGTAGGCTGGTGGATCGAGGATGATGCCATTGTACTGGTTTCCCCGGCGCACTTCTCTCTGTACAAATTTCAATGCGTCCTCTACTACCCAGCGAATGTTGTCCAGGCCGCTCAGTTCCATGTTTTCTCTCGACCAGCTGATCACCTGCTTCACCGAATCCACGTGTGTAACGTCCGCGCCCGCAGCCTTGGCCGCCAGCGAGGCAATGCCGGTGTAAGCAAAAAGGTTGAGAACGGAAGGCTTACTTTCAGGAATCTGTTTTAGCTTTTTGGAAATATAATCCCAGTTGGTTGCCTGCTCAGGAAATACACCCACGTGCTTGAAGGACGATAAAGCGAGTTTACTCCTTAAATGCAATGAATTGGTCCGGTACTGGAATACCCATTTGTCGGGCATCCCGGGTTTTGAGATCCATTGTCCTTTTTCCTGCGAATTTTTATCTCTTTTAAAAACAGCATTGGATTGTTTCTCCCATTCTTGTTCAGAAAGTGATTTGTCCCAGATCGCCTGAGGTTCGGGACGGGAAAGTATGTATGGACCGAAACGTTCCAGCTTTTCAAAGCCGCCGGTATCGATTAATTGGTAGTCAGTATGTTGTTCGGGAGTAAGTAGGATCATTTTTGACTTCGGCCGTCGGCTTTCGGCGATCGGCTTTATTTTGAAAAGTAATATAAAAAGTGCCGACAGCTGACGGCCGAAAGCCGACTGCCTAATAAGCAATCTTATTCAAATAAAACACATTCCGTCTTCCCCTTGTCTGCGGGTCGCCGGCTGCGTTGGTGATGCGTTGTTCGCCCCAGGCCAGGTAAAAGTTACCATACCAGTAATCAATGTCGTCGGTGCTGGTTTTTCGTACTTTGTCTCCTTCCACATTAGTCTCGTTGGGAATCACGCGGTCGCTGTCGATCACCTGGTTTCCTTTGATGATTTTGCTTCGGATCGCTCCATTATGGCTGTAAACAAGTCTGGAATTGCCATTAGAAAATGTCTGTACCTTGATTTTTTCGCGCAGCTCCATACTTTTTACATTGTCGAAATTGATGCTGTTGTCCCAAAGTAATTTTCCATTCTGGTCTACATCGGCGATAACGGCATGGGTATATGTAAAGCCGTCGAATATCTGCTGGTTATAACCCCGGCCGCCGTACATTGGATTCCACAGGTAGGGGTTATAGAGTCCCATTCCAAACGGATAACCGATCATGCTGCCATAGCCGAGCCCGCCCATCATGTTGGGGTTCTGGTAACGGTATTCGGGATAAAAAACCTCGGCTACCAGCAGGAAATTATTGTTTTTCGGTACAATGTCATGGACGAGCAAACGGTAGTTCAGTTTCAGATCGTCGCCGCTTTCTTTCTTCTTACGAATGCGTTTTTCAATCTTCTCCTGCTGCCGTTCATTCATGAAATTGAAGAAATTCTTAAAGTCGGTGAAACTGTGATAACTCGTGAAAACAAGTTCTTTATCGATAAATTTGCTGATATACAGCCCCTGGGACGCAGCGTTATTAGAACTCTGCATATTTCGGTAACCATAAGTACCGATTACGATCCTGACAGAGTCATTCAGTACTTGCAACCGCCCGCTCAGTAGCGAATAGTCCTCCTCGGGGTCTACAGCTACCTGTGCGTACAGCTCGCCTGTTTCCTCATACGACCGTGCTACGATCCGGGTTTGTCTGCCTTTTTTTACAGCAAAAGATACATTCACCAAATGATGCGCGGTATCCACTTCCACCGTCTGGATCGCGTTGGAACCTTTGATCGCCGACGGAAGGATCCTTGTCTGGGAGGTAGTCAGCTGCGTGTATATCAGTACCGGTTCATTGCGCACCATTCCAGCCATGAAAACAGCGTAACCCAGTGTTTTGAAGTCAGTGATTTCAAAACGGTCCAATGTGTTGATTGTGAATGTTTCAACAAACCCGGGGCCTACATTCACTTTCACGATCTGGTACAATGAGCTACGGTACCTGCTGAAAAGCAGAAACACCGCCTGGCCATCATAAGACGAGGCCATATAGTCCAGGTTGGATTCAATGGGCCCATCGATCGACCAGACCCGATCGAGGTTCGTATCAAATTTTTGTACATTGAATGTACCCCTGTCCGGTTTTGAAATTAACAAAACGCCCTGCTCACCGAGCGGAACGGTTTGGTAGGCAGAATTACTGGCCAGGGGCAGCTCGATCCGCTTCACTCCCTGCGCAAACACGGATAACGACCCGCCTGCGAAAAAGATCAGCGTAAAAGCCAGCTGTAAAAATGATCGCTGATTAAGATTCATGTGCCAACGCAACAATAATGTCAAATTCTTCGGGCTTTACTGCAACCACCGACAACCTCGACAGGCGGATCAGGTCCATACCTTTGAGGCGAGGGTCTGCCTTGATTTGTGCCAATGTAACAGTTTTTGGGAAAAGCTCAACCGGAACAAGGTTAACAACCACCCACGCTTCTTCTTCGGTAGTAGGATCGGGGTAATGCTCTTTCGAAACTTTGGCCAGTCCAACTACTTCTTTGCCTTCATTGCTATGGTAAAAAAGAATGGGATCGCCCACTTTCATAGCCATGAGATTGTTGCGTGCCGCATAGTTACGTACGCCGTCCCACATGCCTTCACCCTCTTTAACGAGATGATCCCAGGAATATTTAAATGGTTCAGATTTTACAAGCCAATGATTCATGATTCAAATTTAGGTATCTCAAAACTTAGAAATGTCGCGGTCGCCTCATCAGGGAAATTTAGGGAATTTACTGAAATCCGGCTGACGTTTTTCCAGAAAAGAATTCTGTCCTTCTTTCGCTTCCTCGCTCAGATAGTAAAGCAATGTTGCATTGCCCGCCAGTTCCTGGATACCAGCCTGGCCATCCAGTTCCGCGTTGAAAGAACTTTTAAGCATTCTGATAGATAACGGGCTTTTTTCCTGAATTTTTTTGCACCATGCCACCGTGGTAGTTTCCAGTTCTTCCAAAGGAACTACCTTATTCACCAATCCCATTTGCAATGCTTCCTGTGCGTCATACTGGTCGCAGAGGAACCAGATCTCCCGCGCTTTTTTCTGACCTACAACACGGGCAAGGTAAGATGCACCAAATCCGCCGTCGAAGCTTCCTACCTTTGGGCCTGTTTGACCGAAACGTGCATTGTCAGCAGCAATGGACAAATCACAAATCACATGCAGAACGTGGCCGCCACCGATCGCCCAGCCTGCTACCATCGCGATTACAGCCTTAGGGATAGAGCGGATCATCCGTTGCAGATCCAATACATTCAAACGGGGAACATGGTCTTCGCCAATGTAGCCGCCATGTCCGCGTACCGACTGGTCACCACCGGAGCAGAACGCTTTGCCACCTTCTCCTGTCAGTATGATCACGTCAATGCGCGTGTCTTCGCGGCAGATGTGCATGGCGTCGATCATCTCCGTTACGGTTTGCGGAGTGAATGCATTGTGTTTATGGGGACGGTTAATGCTTATTTTTGCAATTCCTTCGTGCAGTGTAAAAAGAATTTCCTCGTATTCTTTAATGGTTTCCCATTGAATTGAACTGGACATAAATCAGAAATGTAAATGAATAATGAATGCAACGGATTTTAAATGATAATAGCTCCGTCGGAATAATCTGCGAAATTACAGATAGTTTGGTTTTCCTTCCAAAACAAATGAATAAGATGACACGATTCCAACCATGTTCAATAAAATGATGTGGAAAATAAATACTACCGAACTCCCCAACACGCCCCGGCCAGAGCATGCCTATTTTTCCAAAGTGTTTGACTTTATGGAGTCATGGCGGCAGGGACAGATGGAATTTACTCTGCAAACCTCGGGATCGACCGGTACGCCGAAGCCGATCCAGGTTACACGAAAGCAGCTGACAGCCAGCGCACTCATGACTGGTAAAGCGTTGCAGATTGGCAAAGGTACCCGCGCATTGGTAAGCCTGAATGCGTCTTACATTGCCGGACTGATGATGCTCGTCAGAGGTATGGAGTTGGATTGGGAACTGACTATCGTCGAGCCTTCGTCGAACCCGATGATCGGTTTGCCACAGGATGAACATTTTGATTTTGTAGCCATGGTACCCATGCAGTTGACGGCCTGCCTGGAAGATAGCCGCACCCGGCAGTTGGTTAATAATCTCGGTAAGATATTGTTAGGCGGGGCGCCGGTAGGAGTGTCACTTCAAAAGAAAGTTTCAGATCTGCAAATTCCTGTTTATCAAAGCTATGGAATGACGGAGACGGTTTCTCACGTGGCCCTCAAAAAGCTGAATGGCCGTGATGTGACAGGCCGCTACTTTTTTTTACCGGGAATTAATTTTGGTACCGATGCGAGAGGTTGCCTTTTTGTGTCGGGAGAAGTCACTAATCAACTGGTAGTTCAAACCAATGATTTGGTTGAAATTTCCGGCAATACATTTGAATGGATAGGAAGGGCCGATAATGTGATCAATTCCGGCGGTATCAAAATCATTCTGGATATCGTTGATGGGCTGATCGCTGAGGTTTTTCATGATTTGAACCTGATGAATTCATTTTTTACATGGTACCAGCCGGATGAAAAGTTGGGGCAAAAACTGGTGCTAATCATTGAAGGCTCAGCGGAGTTGGTTGTCGAGACGGATATCCTTGCAGAAATTAGGGCGCGGGTTTCCGCCTATGAAACCCCGAAACATGTTTACTTTGTGGATCAATTTATAAAAACTGCTACCGATAAGGTGGATAAACGCGAAACAGTTCAACAACTTTTCGGATCATAACAATGGATAAAAATCTTCAGATACCAGGCCAGTACATCATTCGTTTTCAAACTGCAACGGTTGTTCCGGCTCCCTATGCCCATTTTTACACTTTGCAAGTGGACATTGAATCTGAAAACGACATCATGGTGGACTTTGGAATAACTTACACCGACCGGGAAGAACTGGATGAAGATGATCTGCTGGACGAGGGCTTTTCGCCGGACGACGACTACCAATGGAACGGATCTGTTCCGACTATCTGGGTTGATGAGTTCCGCGAAATACTTGAATCGTCCAAAACGATCCGCAGACGTGAGGAAAGCGAATTTGAGGATTTTGTGGAAGTAGAACTGGAAGAAAACGGAAAAAGGGTAACGATCTATCCGGTTGACAAAGAGCGCTGGTCGTATTTTCTTCAGGAATTTATCCAGGCTATTTTTGAAACAGGGGGCAGGGAAAATCCTTTCGAACTGACTTATGTCGACAATGACGGAGACAAAGAAACGGTCATCGATCTGAAAGCATCCTTCGCGAAAAAGACATTTACGCTCAGTAAAAACAAAAGTGCCCTGCGTAACCTGGACTGGACACAGCTGCAAAAAATAATGGATACGGTTTACAAGGCTGAATTTGTACCTGACAATGCATCTGATTCCAAGCCTTCGAAAAAGGGTAAATACATTACCGCAGGCGACGGACTTTGGTACCAGCTCGGGGTAGCGGTGCTTGAAACTACATCAAAAAGCAAGGATCTCGCGAAAATCGAATCATTGTTCAATACACTTGCCAAGTAACCAATTACTCGGCTTGCCGGTACTGACTTAGTTCGATCTGGAGTTCGTCCACCAGCTGGGCGACTCTTTCCATAGACGGCTGTGGTACTGGCATTTGCAGACTGACGAAAGCCTTTATTTCCCATACTTCGAGGACATCCTGCAGCGGAACTTCGAGTTCGGGGAAATGAGGGTTATCGGATGTCAACAGCAATATGCCCGATGTTTTGACGTGATTGAATGCATTTCTGTAAATAAGCCCGTGGCTTCTCAACAAAAAGACATACTGCATTCCGTCCTTGATATCATACCAGTTACGGATAAATGTCCCGACCAGCAGCGCATTGGGATAAACAAAATCCTCCCCGCTTTCGAACGCCCTATAATAGCCGGATGGCAGATTAGGCAGCTGAAATGACGGCAGACGAGTGAGGTAACCGGGATTTTGAAAATTGCTGATATACTCCTGCTGCAAGTTGCGCGCTACCCATTGAATGGTAGGATAGCTGCTTGCCCGGTCTTCCGCATTCGCATTGAACTGACTTCCCTGATATTGATTATTGAAAACGAGCGGCTGTTCGGCTCCCGCTGTAACCACAGGCTGCTGATACGCTGCGGGCTGGCTAGTCGGCCGGACAGGTGCCTGAGGCGCAACCTGTGGCACATCACCATTAACAGGTTTCAGATTGATCTGTCTTGAAACCTGCCGGAGCGGTGGCTCGGGTTGATGGTATGTCTCAATGATTTTAGAAAGCGGTTGCGGTTCTGAAAACGCTGGTATCCTTGTCTGTGCCGAAGGTTGTACCGTGCCTGAATGAGAAACCGTCATTGGACGTGACGCATTTAGAGGCAGCGACATGTCCGGCGTTTCCCTTAGTTTTCTGAGATCGTTTTTTAGCAAATTATCGACAGTAATGCCGAAAGCCGCCGCCATATTCTTCAAGTTAGTAAGATTGGGATTGGCGCGTGCTTCCTCATAAGCACCCAGTAAAGACCGCTTGATTGCGATCTTTCGGGCAAATTGCTCTTGTGTGAGGCCATTGAGCCTTCTGAGGTATTTAATGTTGTTGCTGACGATACTCATAACATGGCCTTTCAGTGAAAGTGCATACTAATTGACAAATCTTTTAGTAAAAAGCAAATACAGCCAATTTTACTCTACTGATAAATCTCTTTTTTCGCCGCTTTGAAAGTATTGGTAAGCAATCCGCAGATCGTCATTAGTCCTACACCGCCCGGTACTGGGGTGATGTAACTGGTTTTAGGGGCGACATCATTAAAGTTGACGTCTCCTTTGATCGAAAAGCCGCTTTTCTTGGTTGCATCAGCTACGCGGGAGATACCCACGTCGATAACCACAGCACCTTGTTTTACGTAATCAGCTGTCACAAACTCAGGTCTGCCCAATGCTACGATCAGGATATCAGCAGTCTGGCAGATTTCTTTCAGGTTTTGTGTTTTGCTATGGGTAATCGTGACAGTACAATTGCCCGGATATTCATTGCGCTGCATTAGAATACTCATCGGAAGGCCCACAATCTGGCTGCGGCCAATGACTACGCAATGTTTTCCGCTGGTTTCAATGCCTGCACGAATCAGCATTTCAAGAATTCCGAACGGTGTAGCGGAAATGTATGCGGGCAGCCCTTTGCACATTTTACCGACATTCACCGGGTGAAAACCATCCACATCTTTTGCAGGATTCACTGCCTCCATGATCGTGTTTTCTGAAATGTGTTTAGGCAAAGGAAGTTGTACGATAAATCCGTCCACATCAGGATCATTATTCAACGAAGCCACGGCATCAAGCAGAGCTTCTTCCGTAATATTTGGCTCAAAACGCAGCAGGGTAGAAGTAAATCCGATCTCTTCGCAGCTACGGATTTTGGAAGCTACGTAAGTTTCACTGGCGCCGTCCGCGCCTACCAGAATGGCCGCCAGGTGAGGCTTTTTCCCGCCGGCCGCGATCCATTTTTCTACTTCCTCTTTAATTTCAGATTTAATTTGGGATGAAATTGCTTTCCCGTCCAGTAGTTGCATTATTTATCGTGTAGTAAGAATTTTTTAGTCAATGTCTCCATGCCAGTCGTCGCCTTTTCCTGAATGAATGTCATGTTACGTTTCAGGTTGATCTCCGGTTTGGCAGGGTCAATAATGTAAATAGGCTTTCCGGCGGGTACATAATGAACAAGTCCGGCGGCCGGATAAACCGCCAGTGAAGTGCCTATAACCAGAAATATATCTGCCTCTTCGGTTACTTCCACCGCCGTTTCCATCATCGGTACCTCTTCTCCAAACCACACAATGTGCGGTCGCAGCTGGCTTCCTTCTTCGCACAAATCACCTGTTTTGAGCTCCCAGGATGTCATTTGATAGACCAGATCGGGGTTTTTTGTACTTCTGGATTTGAAAAGCTCGCCATGCAAATGGATTACTTTCGAAGAACCGGCGATTTCGTGCAGATTATCGACATTTTGTGTAATGATCGAAACGTCAAAATCTTTTTCCAGCTCCACCAATGCATAATGTGCCGCATTGGGTTTTACATCTGCTGCCTGTTTTCTGCGCTGATTGTAAAAATCGAGAACAAGCTCCTGATTTCTGATCCAGGCCTCAGGCGTAGCTACGTCTTCAATGCGGTAATTGTCCCACAAACCATTGTTATCACGAAATGTACTGATACCACTCTCAGCGCTGATGCCTGCTCCGGAAAGTACTACGAGTTTTTTCATGGTTTCGTTTTTGGGGTTAATCTATTGGTTTTGCCACGGATTCACGAATTTACACGAATTCAAATTTTCGGAAAGCATTCGTGCAGATTTGCGGCCGCTGCTGCGGTGAATCCGTGGCAAAATATAACATATAAACAATCAGCTTTTCTTAACCGCTTTTTTAGCGGCAGGTTTTTTAGCTGCCGGTGCTTTTGCTGCAGGTTTTTTAGCGCCGCGACCAGCCGGTTTATCAGGAGTTTCAGCAGCCAGTTTCACTACTTCCTCGTAAGTCAGGCTAGCCGGATCTGTTCCTTTTGGAATTTTGACATTCTTTTTGCCAAAAGCGATATACGGACCATACTTTCCATTCAATACCTTGGCTTCCGCATCTTCCGCGAATTCCTTGATCGTTCTGTTGCTATCCTGAAGACGTTTTTCGGCAATGATTTCAACCAATCGGTCTTCGGTTACGGACATTGGATCGTCGGTACGTGCAAGGGAAAAATACTTTCCGTCATGCTTTACGTACGGACCGAATTTTCCAATATTCACGATCAGTTCTTTCTCTTCAAACAAACCTACTTCACGTGGCAATTTGAAAAGCTCAAATGCCTCGTCGAGCGTAATGGTCTCCATCAGCTGGCCTTTTTGAAGGCTTGCAAATTTGGGTTTTTCCTCATCCTCGACATCACCGATCTGCACATAAGGCCCATACTTACCGATCCGCACCGATACCTTTTTGCCCGTCGCAGGATCTTCTCCCAAATCTCTGGAAGTAAGGCTTTTATCAATCGCCTCTTCTCTTGCTTCCGCTACCTTTTTCTGAAATGGCGTATAGAAATTCTTGATCATCTGGCGCCATTCAAGATGGCCTTCCGCGATATTGTCAAAGTCTTTTTCAACACTGGCGGTAAACGAGTAGTCGATAATGTCATTGAAATGGCTTACCAAAAAGTCATTAACCACCATTCCGGTACTGGTAGGGAATAGTTTTGCTTTCTCCGAACCGTAAACTTCCCGGTTAACCTTACTCTTGATCTCGTTATTGGTCAGGGTCATTTCCTTAAACTCCCGCTCTGTCCCCTGACGGTCTTCCTTTACAATATATTCTCTTCTTAATATGGTCGAAATCGTGGGAGCGTAGGTAGACGGACGCCCGATACCCATTTCTTCCAGTTTTTTAACAAGACTTGCCTCCGTATAGCGTGGAGGGTTTCTCGTAAAGCGCTCAGTTGCTTTCATATCCGCCAGATTCAGGATCTGGTTAATGTTCAATGGGGGTAACATTCCCTTCTGCTCTTCGTCGCCTTCGTCGTCACTGGATTCCAGGTATACCTTCAAAAATCCTTCAAACTTGATCACCTCGCCTTGCGCGATGAGTTCTTCGGACGTAGTTGAAATAGCAATGGTAGCAGTGGTACGTTCCAGCTGCGCATCCGACATTTGAGACGCAATAGCACGCTTCCAGATCAGTTCGTACAAACGTTGCTCATTACGGTCACTACTTGCTGATAATGTAGAAAAATCAGTCGGACGAATGGCTTCGTGAGCCTCCTGCGCCGATTCAGATTTGGTCTTGAAAATCCTCTTGTTATAGTAGTCGTGTCCGTACTCAGCGGTAATCTGCTGTCTGGCCTTTTCCAGTGCTTCTTCCGATAAGTTGGTCGAGTCGGTACGCATGTAGGAAATCTTTCCTGCCTCGTAGAGCCTCTGTGCAACTGTCATGGTCTGCGCTACGGAGAAACTCAGTTTTCTGGACGCTTCCTGTTGTAATGTAGAAGTTGTGAATGGCGGTGCAGGTGTTTTTTTGGCTGGTTTAACTTCAAGATTTTTAATAGAGAATTGTGCGCCTATGCATCTTTCAAGGAATTTGAAAGCTTCTTCTTCTGTCGTGAAATTCTTGGCAAGTTCGGCATTCAATATTTTGCCGTTGCCCAGGTCAAAATGAGCAGTTATTTTAAAGCTGCTTTTACTTCTGAACGCGTCAATCTCCCTTTCGCGCTCCACTACAATGCGCACAGCAACTGATTGTACGCGTCCCGCCGAGAGATTGGATTTACCAATTCTGATTTTTTTCCAAAGTACCGGTGAAAGTTCATAACCCACGAGCCTGTCCAGAATCCTTCTTGCCTGCTGGGCGTCTACCAGGTCAACGTCGATGATTCTCGGTTTTGATATGGCATTCTGCAAAGCCGTTTTGGTGATCTCACGGAATACGATTCGTTTGGTGTCATCCGGCAGGCCGAGTGCTTCTTTTAAATGCCATGATATAGCTTCTCCTTCACGGTCATCATCCGTTGCCAGCCACACTTCGGCGCCTTTGGCAAGCTTTTTCAGCTCAGAAATAACCTTTACTTTATCGGATGAAATCTCGTAAGACGGCTGGAAATCATGCTCAACATCAACACCCATATCATGTTCAGGAAGGTCACGGACGTGTCCAAAACTGGACTTGACAGTGAAATCCTGCCCTAAATAACTTTCAATGGTTTTGGCCTTCGCCGGTGATTCTACGATCACCAGATTTTTTGACATAACTTTTGATTTAAGGGATCTGGTACCACTTTGAATGTCCAAATATAGGGCACATTCCTGCAAAAAATCAAAGCGCCTGAAAAAAGGTAATTTTAAACCTCAGCAGATCAGGACGTTTTTACCGGACGATTTTTAAATAATTTCCGAAATGGAGGGGATGGCAGAACAAAAAAAATTATGACGTGGTTATCTAAACGTACTATTAGTATATAATCATGCTAAATAGTAGTGAAAAAGCATTCGAATGCCTTCGGATATTTTGTAATTTCGTACTTTCGCGTGTTTTATTGACAACAGATATTCCCAAAATTTGATTAATTACTATGGCTTTTAACTTGGACATGATGAAGGGTATTATGCCCGAATGCAAGAAGGAGTAGAAGCGGCTCGTAGTGCTCTAATGACCGTTTTATAAATCTGCCTTTAACATTTGAAAAGATTTCGAATATGAATATTTATCAGGATTACATCAAAGAAATAGAAGAAAGAAAAACCCAGGGGCTTAATCCCAAGCCAATAGATGGTGCCGAATTGCTGGGGGAAATCATTGCACAGATTAAAGATCCAAATAACGAATATCGGGAAGACTCCCTTCGGTTTTTTATTTACAACACTTTGCCGGGAACTACCAGTGCCGCTGGTGTGAAAGCCAGGTTTTTAAAAGAGATCATTTTGGGAGCATCTCTGGTAGAAGAAATATCGCCTGCTTTCGCCTTTGAGTTATTATCTCATATGAAAGGTGGCCCTTCCATTGAAGTATTGCTCGACCTGGCCCTGGGCGATGACCTGTCTATCGCGACAGAAGCTGCAAGGGTTCTTAAAACACAGGTTTTCCTTTATGATGCTGATATAGACCGCCTGAAAGAGGCATATAAGAGCAACAACGAAATCGCCATAGATATTATTAAAAGTTACGCTCAGGCTGAGTTTTTTACGAAACTGCCGGACGTTCCCGACGAAATTAAGATCGTTACCTATATAGCTGGTGAAGGCGACATTTCAACCGATTTGCTTTCTCCTGGTAACCAGGCCCATTCAAGATCGGACCGTGAGCTACATGGTTTATGTATGATCACTCCAAAGGCACAGCAGGAAATTAAAGCACTTCAAGCTGAGCATCCTGATAAAAGCGTGATGTTGATAGCCGAGAAAGGCACAATGGGCGTGGGGTCATCCAGAATGTCAGGAGTGAACAACGTGGCGCTTTGGACTGGTAAACAGGCAAGCCCGTATATTCCCTTCGTCAATATTGCCCCGATCGTGGGAGGTACAAATGGTATCTCTCCGATTTTTCTTACTACAGTTGATGTGACCGGTGGTATTGGAATTGATCTCAAAAACTGGGTTAAAAAGGTTGATGCAGACGGTAACATTGTCCGCAATGAAAGCGGCGATCCTGTTCTCGAGGAGGTCTACTCTGTTGCAACCGGTACTGAGCTGACCATTAGCATAAAGAATAAAAAGCTATACAAAGGCGATCAGGAACTGATTGACATTTCTAAGGCACTGACGCCTCAGAAAATGGAATTTATAAAAGCTGGCGGATCATACGCGATCGTATTCGGTAAAAAGATCCAGACAGTTGCCGCGAAGATTCTGGGTATCGATATTCCGCTGGTATATGCTCCGTCAAAAGAGATTTCTCACGAAGGACAAGGCCTTACAGCAGTTGAAAAAATCTTCAACAAAAATGCAGTTGGTACCACTCCCGGCAAAGTTTTGCACGCCGGTTCCGATGTTCGCGTAGAGGTTAATATCGTAGGTTCGCAAGATACAACCGGTTTGATGACTTCTCAGGAATTGGAGTCAATGGCTGCAACCGTGATTTCGCCAATCGTTGATGGCGCCTACCAGTCAGGATGTCACACTGCATCAGTATGGGATAAAAAGGCGCAGGCAAACATTCCGAAGCTGATGAAGTTCATGAATGATTTCGGTTTGATCACTGCCCGTGACCCGAAAGGCGAATATCACTCCATGACTGACGTGATCCACAAAGTTCTGAACGATATCGTTGTGGACGAGTGGGCGATCATTATTGGTGGCGACTCTCACACGAGGATGTCCAAAGGGGTTGCTTTTGGAGCTGACTCAGGAACAGTTGCGCTTGCGCTTGCTACCGGTGAAGCGTCAATGCCCATTCCGGAATCAGTGAAGGTAACTTTCAAGGGTGGAATGAAGGATCACATGGATTTCCGTGATGTGGTTCATGCTACCCAGGCTCAGATGCTTCAGAAGTTTGGTGGAGAAAATGTATTTCAGGGCAGGATCATTGAGGTTCACCTTGGAACGCTTCCTGCTGACCAGGCATTCACTTTTACAGACTGGACGGCAGAAATGAAGGCAAAAGCTTCTATCTGTATATCTGAGGATGATACCCTGATTGAATCACTGGAGATTGCGAAAAGCAGAATCCAGATCATGATCGACAAGGGTATGGACAATCACAGACAGGTTTTGCAAGGATTGATTAATAAAGCGGACAAGCGAATTGCAGAGATCAAATCAGGCGAGATGCCAGCTTTGGCTCCGGACGCAAATGCAAAGTACTACGCTGAGGTGGTGATTGATCTGGATGTGATCGTTGAACCAATGATCGCGGATCCAGACGTTAATAATAAAGACGTTTCTAAGCGTTACACGCATGATACCATTCGTGCGCTCTCTTACTATGGGGACGATAAAAAAGTGGATCTTGGTTTTGTCGGATCTTGCATGGTTCATAAGGGGGATTTGAAAATTGTTTCTCAGATGCTTAAGAATTTAGAGGAGCAGCAAGGTAAGGTAGAGTTCCATGCACCGCTGGTAGTAGCAGCACCTACATATAATATTATAGAAGAGCTTAAAAGTGAAGGTGACTGGGATGTGTTGCAGAAATACTCCGGTTTCGAATTCGACGATAAAGCCCCGAAAGTGGCGGCACGTACCGAGTACGAAAATATGATGTATCTCGAACGTCCCGGCTGTAACCTCTGCATGGGAAATCAGGAAAAAGCGGCCAAAGGAGATACAGTTATGGCAACGTCGACTCGTCTTTTCCAGGGAAGAGTTGTGGAAGATTCAGAGCGTAAAAAAGGAGAGTCGCTGCTTGCATCCACTCCGGTAGTTGTGCTGTCTGCAATCCTTGGACGAATCCCTAACCTGGCTGAATACAAAGCTGCAGTGGTTGGCATTGATATGACCAAGTTCGCACCTCCATCAAAACAATTGAGTAGATAGTCATTGGTGGCGCGATTTTTGACAGTCGGAATGTATCAGCATTAATTTAATTACTATGGCTTTTGACTTAGACATGATTAAGGGCGTTTACGCCCGTATGCAGGAAAGAGTAGAAGCTGCTCGTAAAATTGAAGGGCGGCCTTTAACTTTGGCAGAGAAGATTTTGTATTCCCATTTGTGGGAAGGAAAACCCACTCAGGTTTACGAGCGAGGTAAATCATATGTAGATTTTGCTCCTGACCGTGTGGCCATGCAGGATGCTACTGCGCAAATGGCTCTTTTGCAATTTATGCAGGCTGGAAGGCCGCAGGTTGCTGTTCCATCTACTGTACACTGTGATCACCTGATCCAGGCTGAGGTAGGAGCAGCCCAGGACTTAAAGAACGCTGTTGATAAGAATAAAGAGGTTTACGATTTCCTTTCTTCTGTATCCAATAAGTATGGTTTGGGATTCTGGAGAGCGGGAGCGGGTATCATTCACCAGGTAGTGCTTGAAAATTACGCTTTTCCTGGCGGTATGATGATCGGTACGGATTCTCACACGCCTAATGCAGGTGGTTTGGGAATGATCGCCATCGGTGTCGGCGGTGCGGATGCCAGCGATGTTATGTCCGGCCTTGCCTGGGAATTGAAAATGCCTCGTTTGATCGGCGTTAAACTAACAGGAAAGCTGAGCGGATGGACTGCTGCTAAGGACGTAATTCTATGGGTAGCAGGACAATTGACAGTAAAAGGTGGAACCGGATACGTAGTTGAATATTTCGGAGATGGTGCAGAAAGCATTTCAGCAACCGGAAAAGCAACCATCTGTAACATGGGTGCGGAGATTGGGGCAACAACCTCTATTTTCGCCTATGACGCCAGAAGCGCAGCGTATCTGAGAGCCACTGAAAGAGCTGACGTCGCGGATGCTGCTGACGCAGTTAAGCAATATTTGCGTTCTGATGATGAAGTATATGCAGATCCGGCGACTTATTATGATCAGCTGATCGAATTAGACCTTTCAACATTAGAGCCGCATGTAAACGGACCTTTCACACCGGATTTGGCATGGCCACTTTCAAAATTTGCTACCGCAGTAAGAGAAAACGGCTGGCCGGAAGTACTGTCAGTAGGGTTGATCGGGTCCTGTACCAATTCCAGTTATGAAGATGTGAGCCGCGCGGCGTCCCTGGCGCAACAGGCTGTTGATAAAAAACTGACTGTAAGCTCAGAATATACCATTACACCAGGTTCTGAACTCGTTCGCTATACGGTGGAGCGCGACGGTTATCTGGATACATTTGCACAAATAGGTGGTGTTGTGCTGGCGAATGCTTGCGGGCCTTGTATTGGTCAGTGGGCACGTCATGGCGCTGAAAAAGGCGAGAAAAACTCAATCATTACATCATTCAACCGTAACTTTTCGAAACGTGCCGATGGTAACCCCAATACGCACTCGTTCGTAGCTTCTCCTGAAATCGTTACAGCATTGGCGATCGCAGGTCGTCTTACTTTCGACCCGCGCAAGGACACATTATTGAACTCGGAAGGTGTTGAAGTAATGCTAGACGAACCAAGTGGTTTGGAGCAGCCGATCAGAGGATACGCAGTAGAGGATGCCGGTTATCAGGCGCCTGCCGAAGATCCAAGCAAAGTTCAGGTTTTGGTAAGTCCTACTTCTGATCGTTTGCAGCTCCTTGCGCCTTTTCCTGAATGGGAAGGTACAGATCTTACCGGTTTGAAATTGCTTATTAAAGCAAAAGGCAAATGTACAACTGACCATATTTCAATGGCCGGCCCATGGTTGAAATACCGTGGTCACCTTGACAATATCTCTAATAATATGTTGATCGGCGCGGTTAACTTCTACAATGAGAAGACCAATGCCATCAAGAACCAGCTTTCAAATCAGTACGCAGAAGTTCCTGCGGTGCAGCGTGACTACAAAGCACACGGCATCGGAACAATTGTGGTAGGGGATGAAAATTACGGTGAAGGTTCGTCACGTGAGCATGCAGCGATGGAGCCAAGGTTCCTCGGAGTACGCGCGATCCTGACCAAATCTTTCGCACGTATCCACGAAACTAACCTGAAGAAGCAAGGAATGCTTGCGTTGACTTTCGCGAATACTGCCGACTACGACAAAATTCAGGAAGACGATACCATTGATATTCTCGGACTGCAGACATTTGCAGAAGGACAGCCTCTCACGATCGTATTACACCACAATGACGGTACGACTGAGGAATTCCCTGTAAACCATACTTACAATGCCCAACAAATCGAATGGTTCAAAGCAGGTTCGGCATTGAACATTATTCGTAGATCAGTGGGAGCATAAGAAACGGCTGTCAGCTTTCGGCCATCGGCAATCAGTTTTTATGCCGACTTCCGATGGCCGACTGCCGATGTCAACGCAACATCCTCTCCCTCTGCCTGGAATACGATTGTACCAGGAAGATAAACATACCTGTCATAATGGAGACATCGGCCATATTAAAGATGCCGGTTTGAAAGACGCCGAAATTAATATGCATGAAATCCGTCACCGAGCCGTGTACCAGCCGGTCGTAAATGTTGCCGATACCGCCTCCGATCGCAAAGCTCAATGCGAGCGCACTCATCCAGCTTAGGTTCTTTTTCAACAAAATGTAAATGATACCGAAAAATAAGGCGATGAGTGGTATGACGGAAAGAATGATAATTTTCAGTGTTTCAGGCAATGCGCTTCCAATGCTCAGAAAAGCACCGGTATTTTCTACATACGTGATCGTTACGTAGTCTTCAATTACATCAATGGTTTCATAAAAACCGACATTCTGCCTGATCACATTTTTTGAAATCTGGTCGCACCCGATATTAGCGACCAGAATGCACAGGATCGATATATTTCTGACAACCCGACTGGATTTGATGGGTAACATTTACTTTGTTAGACTTTTAATGGGTGTAACCTTAACCTCCTTGAATTCAACCTCCGAGCCCTCAGACTGTAATGCGATTTGCCCTTTTTCGGCAGTTGCATTATAACCATAGTTCACCAGCTCACCATTCAGCCACACTTTAATGGAATTTTTCAGGCATTCAATTTTCATCGAATTCCATTCGCCCAGCGGTTTTTCCGTACCGTCCGTCAGGTTAGGAATGCGACGTAGCTTGTCACCATTCACTCCCCATTTCTCTTTCGGGCCCCGTCTTTTTTCCATGTCAGGAACGGTAATGTCCTCCTGAATACACCAGAAATCACCTGCATTCTGATTCATCATTTGTATCTCGATGGATTTTGGGAACATTTCATAAAGCGCTCTTGAAGTCGAAACAAAAACAAGTGCGCCGCAGTTGCCCGGTTTTCCTGCAAAACGGTACTGGAATGTTAAACGAAAATTCTGGTACTCAGCGTCTGTGATCAGGTGACCGCCCGGTGTTCCCATACTGACAAGTAAGCCGTTTCTGATCAAAAATGGACTTTTTACTGTCGGATCTTTATCCATTTCCGGAACGTCGACATGCCAGCCTTTCAGGTCTTTTCCATTCAAAAGATCTTTGGTTTGACTATGCGATTTTTGGTAAACAAGCAAGATCAATGCACTCAGCAGCAGTACCAGTTTTTTCATTTTATTCAAGACTATTTTTAGTTTTAATGGTATTTGGAACGGAAAAATTAAGCAATAATAGTGGCACTTGGGCTATTCAGGTACAAAATGTAGGAGATATCCTTTAAATTGAACTTTCTGCATTCTGAAAACCTATTAGTTGTGATGAAAAAACTACTCTTGCTGGGTATGCTGCCTTTTCTGGGCTTTAATGCATCAGCCCAAAAAATTAATTACGATGTGTCATTCCCCAACCTCGTACACCATGAAGCTAACATTGCGGTAACCGTCACCGACGTACCGCAAAAGGAACTTGTTTTCCGTATGAGCAGGTCGTCGCCGGGCAGGTACGCCACACATGAGTACGGGAAAAATATTTACGATGTGCTCGCATTTGACAAGGCCGGAAAGCCTCTACCCGTTCAGCGGGTCGATGGGGACATATATAAGGTGTCCGGAATTGATGGTTCTGTAAAAGTCCAGTATACATTATATGCCAACCATGCGGACGGTACTTATGCCGGGTTGGATCAAAGTAGCGTCCATTTGAATGCGCCCGCGACTTTTATGTGGGTCAAAGAGTTGGAAAAAGCGCCCATCTCGGTGAAATTTGAGTTACCCAAAAATCGACAATGGGTGATTGCAACGCAGCTCAAACCAGGAAGTGACGCAACTACATTTACAGCGCCCGACCTCCAATATTTTATGGACTCGCCTATCAAAATAGGCAGTCTGATCATGAAGGAATGGACGGTCAATAACCCGGACAAAACGCCTGCAAAATTCCGGCTGGCATTGGAAGCAACTTCGACCGACTCGCTGGCAGACAATTTCGCATACAAAATCAAACGCATTACACAGGAAGCACTGACGATTTTTGGTGAGTTTCCAGTCTTTGATTTTGGTCAGTATACATTTCTGGCGAGCATCAATCCGTACGTTAAAGGCGACGGAATGGAGCACCGCAACAGCACAATGATCACATTGCCTGTGGCTTTCAATGGTGCCAATAACCTGCTGGGCGTTTTTTCTCACGAATTCTTTCACACCTGGAATGTGGAGCGTATCAGACCGAAAACGCTTGAACCATTCAATTTTGAAAAGAGTAACATGAGCTTCGAGTTGTGGTTTGCCGAGGGTTTTACCCAATACTATGGCGATCTTATTCTTGCCCGGGCCGGATTTGACTCTCCTGCAGAGTATTGCCAGACTTTAACGTCGCTCGTGAATACCAAAGAAAATACACCGGGGGCAAAACGGATTTCACCTGTACAGGCTAGCTGCAATGCTGTTTTTGTGGATGCTGGCGTTGCGGTGGACAAGACGAATTATCCTAATACTTATACATCTTACTATCCATATGGAGCGTCCATTGCCCTGGCTTTGGATCTGGAACTCAGAACTCGCGGGCTGACATTGGACGGTTTTATGAAAGCGCTTTGGGCAAAACATGGCAAACCTGAAATCCCTTACCAGGTGTCAGATCTGCAAACGGTACTTGCCGTTTTTTCAAAGGATAAAGTGTTTGCGGAAAGCTTTTTTCAAAAGTATGTCAATGGTAATGAGTCATTTAACTACGCTCCTTTGCTCCAAATGGCCGGTTTGTCACTGAAAAAGCAGTTTGAAGGACAGCCTTGGATAGGGGATATGCGATTTAAAGAAGGTACTGAGCTGACTGTACAATCCAACACAATTATTGGCACGCCGCTATATGCTGCGGGAATTGACATTGATGATCAACTCGTGAAGGTTGATGGTAAAACTGTGGGAACACAGGCAGAACTGACAGCAATTGTTAAAGCGCACAAACCGGGAGAAAATGTTACCATTGACTATCGTCATCGCGGCGAAATTAAATCCACAATGCTCACGATTGCTGAAAATCCAAGGCTTATCGTCACGCTGAACGAAGAGGCAAATTTGCCTGTAACAGCCGAAATGAAGAAATTTCGTAAAGAGTGGCTGGATAGCAAGATTAAATGATTGACAGAAGTTGCACACAAAAAAGGCCGGAAT
This sequence comes from Dyadobacter pollutisoli, assembly GCF_026625565.1. Lineage (NCBI taxonomy): Bacteria > Pseudomonadati > Bacteroidota > Cytophagia > Cytophagales > Spirosomataceae > Dyadobacter > Dyadobacter pollutisoli. The sequence continues at coordinate 2,607,068 of NZ_CP112998.1, read as the reverse complement.
CCCTTCCGGTCTTTTTTGTGTGCAGATGTTTTTATTGAGTTAGCAGCAGTTTTTTTGTTTCAGTTTCATTTCCCTTTTTGATCTGCAAAATGTAAATCCCAGCGGGAGCGTTGTTCAGCCTGATCTGCTCCTGATGATTTCCTTTACCTTTTACTTGGCTATTGTACCACCGCTTGCCCTGCATATCGGTTACCGTGATGATCCCCTCGCTTCCGGCTTTAAGATTGAATTTCGCTTCAAAGTGGGACGTAGATGGGTTCGGGTATACAGTCAGAGCATCTTCAAAGCCGGTGGTTTGCGTTTTGGCTTCCGGCGCGCCCATTCGCGTATTCGCCCCTCCGCCAGTTACACATATTTTATCCTGACGACAGCTCGGCCCGGCTAGTCCTTGAATCCGAACGTTGTTGTTACCTTCCACAAGCGCGATGTTAATGATCTCTTCTCTCCAAACAATGTTCCAGCTATAAGTCGAGGGCAGTTGCACCGATGGCAAAACCACACTGCCATTCACAGAAAAACTAACAAGCGCATTACCAGACGCATAGTAACGTAATTTCAATTGGTAAGTTCCGGCAGCTTTCACGCCATTCACCGCGTACTCAACATAATGATTGTAGTTGTTTTTATCACCACGTGTAAATCCTCCGGATGCATTCGGATCGTCGGTTACCGGGCCGTTACCATTAGAAGTTTCAGCTTCCAGGCACAGACTAAAAGGTTCTCCCGTCGGCGGCTGACAGTTGGCTACCGTAATCGAAGCCGTCGCAGTTTTGTTGGTACAGCCGTTTTTGGAAGCTGTGACGGTATAATTGAATGCCCCATTGGTCCCAGGCGCATTGGTATTGACTGATATGCCAGCCAAATTGATTCCATTACCGGTCCATTGATAAGATACGCCGCTGCAATTAGCTCCCGTGCAGCTGGCTGTGAGACTGATCGCGGCCGAGCATGCAGGAGTAGCAGTGGAAGGAGCTGCGGTAACATTGAAATCACATTCAACAGGCACGCTACCCACATGAACAGTCAGGTTCGCGGTTTTGTCCGGACATCCTGCTTTGGAAGCTGTGAGGGTGTAAGTGTAATCGCCGGGAGCGGACGGCGCATTGACATTGGGTGACGAGCCGGTCGCATTGGCACCGTTTCCTGTCCAGGCATAGGCGACACTTCCACAGTCCGCGCCGGTGCAATTGGCATTGAAAGTCATGGCTTGCTGCGGCGTGTAAGACTGTAAATTGGCCGTTGGCGCGATGGCAAAGTTGCAGGTGACAGGATCCGGGTCGGGATTTTGTGAGCCGCTGCCGGTAACACAAATTTTATCCTGACGCAAAGCATACCCAGGTAACCCCTGAATACGGAGCGTATTATTTCCCTGGTTTAGCGTCACATTAAACGTTTCTTCCCTCCAAACAATGTTCCATGAGAAAGTAGCCGGAAACTGCACCGAAGGAATAACCGTGTTACCATTGACAGATACACTGGCCAATGCATTACCGTTGGCATAATAACGGAACTTGACCTGATGCACGCCTGTCGCTTTCACACCATTCACCGCATATTCGACATAGTGGTTGTAATTGTTTTGATCGCCCCTTGTTTTTCCTCCGGATGCATTGGGGTCGCCGGTTATCGGACCATTGCCATTGGAGTTTTCAGCTTCCAGGCACAGACTAAAAGGTTCTCCCGTCGGCGGCTGACAGTTGGCTACCGTGATCGAAGCTGTCGCAGTTTTGTTGGTACAGCCATTTTTGGAAGCTGTGACGGTATAATTGAATGCACCATTGGTTCCAGGCGCATTGGTATTAACCGATATACCAGCCAAATTGATTCCGTTACCAGTCCATTGATAAGATACGCCGCTGCAATTGGCTCCCGTGCAGTTCGCTGTGAGACTAATGGCGGCCGAGCAGGCAGGCGTGGCGGTGGAAGGAGCAGCGGTAACATTGAAATCGCATTCAACGGGCACGCTACCCACATGAACAGTCAGGTTCGCGGTTTTGTCCGGACATCCCGCTTTGGAAGCTGTGAGGGTGTAAGTGTAATCGCCGGGAGCGGACGGCGCATTGACATTGGGTGACGAGCCGGTCGCATTGGCACCGTTTCCTGTCCAGGTATAGGCGACACTTCCACAGTCCGCGCCGGTGCAGTTGGCATTGAAAGTCATGGCTTGCTGCGGCGTGTAAGACTGTAAATTGGCCGTTGGCGCAATGGCAAAGTTGCAGGTGACAGGATCCGGGTCGGGATTTTGTGAGCCGCTGCCGGTAACACAAATTTTATCCTGACGCAAAGCATACCCAGGTAACCCCTGAATACGGAGCGTATTATTTCCCTGGTTTAGCGTCACATTAAACGTTTCTTCCCTCCAAACAATGTTCCATGAGAAAGTAGCCGGAAACTGCACCGAAGGAATAACCGTGTTACCATTGACAGATACACTGGCCAATGCATTACCGTTGGCATAATAACGGAACTTGACCTGATGCACGCCTGTCGCTTTCACACCATTCACCGCATATTCGACATAGTGGTTGTAGTTGTTTTGATCGCCCCTTGTTTTTCCACCGGATGCATTCGGGTCACTGGTTATCGGACCATTGCCATTGGAGTTTTCAGCTTCCAGGCACAGACTAAAAGGTTCTCCCGTCGGCGGCTGACAGTTGGCTACCGTGATCGAAGCTGTCGCAGTTTTGTTGGTACAGCCGTTTTTGGAAGCTGTGACGGTATAATTGAATGCCCCATTGGTCCCAGACGCATTGGTATTGACCGATATACCAGCCAAATTGATTCCATTACCGGTCCATTGATAAGATACGCCGCTGCAATTGGCTCCCGTACAATTGGCTGTGAGGCTGATGGCGGCCGAGCATGCTGGCGTCGCAGTTGAAGGAGCAGCGGTAACATCGAAATCACATTCGACGGGTGTGTTGGTGCAATTGCCGCCCGTTACCATTGGGCAGAAATAAGTATCAAGCCAGGTAAGCCGTTGGCTTATAAATGAATGTATATAGTTAAGCCCTCCCGAGCGATTGGCGCCGCCGTACTGATCCTGTGCCACCAGGCTTTCCCGTTCGTATACCAAATTGGAGTTCAGTGTATTATAGCTCGTTGAGAATCTTCCTTTTAAGTTATTTTCCGTCAATAAATTTTGTCTCAATGCGAACCACCGGGTAGCCAGTTTGTTCTTAAAGTCATCTGGATTAAGCATGAAAAGCCGCTTGTAAAGTCCATTGGTACGTTCTCCCTCAACCCGATTGCTCCTTGAACCATCCGGAAAATACGACCAGGTGCCGTCCAGGTCCCAGGGAACAAAGAAGTAAGGTTGCCCCTGGTCATATTTCGCGAGAAAATAGTTTTTCTCCATATTATCCTCCACAAGCAGAAGGTTGGTAAAAATGAAGTAGTCGATCAGGTTATCGATTTTCATAAGGTTGCCAATGTTGTTTTTGAAATCATTGTCAGACGATTCAATGACTGCTTTCAGGAAATTGTAATGATTTTGCCAGTCGCTGTAATCCGGGTATTCAAGTTCCCAATGTTGCCAATCAGCGCTGCCGGGATCGGCTTTGGCAACTCCTATGCCTGCAAAAGAAGATGAAAGTGACCAGTCGTCTGCTTTGTAGAGCTCGCCATGCGTAACGCCCCCATCTTCTTTTTTGAGCTGCAATTGTTTTCGGTCCATGTCTTCGGCAAAGCCGTAAACACCCAGGTAGGATTTATTCATGAAAACTTCCACATATTTCATGCGGATAGAGGATATGGCTTTCGGTTCGGATGCGGCATAGTAAACCTTATGCATGTCTATCCACAAATTATGCGAAATCATGTTGTTGGCACGTATTTCTTCATTCCACAGCGCGAGGAAAAGCCAGCGTTTGTCACTTCTCAAACCCAATAGTGACTCGTCTTTATTCTTACCGGCCGCGTCTTTTAACTGAACCCGGTAGGACTTTTTTGGAAAAAATGCGGAACTGTTTCCTCTGATCCTGATCGCCATATTGGAATTATAAGGCGTTCCTTTTCCATCGGAAAGAGATATAGCGCCCGGAATTTCGTCGACCTGGTTGATTTGTGTGGGATCCGGTATTTGCAGATTAATGACGGGAAGCTCAGTAAAATAGAGGCTGTAACTTTTGCCACTGTTGGTAATCGTATATTTGACGCCTACACTTAATGTATTAATGCCATTTGCAAACGTGAAGGTCTGAGCATCAAACTTGATCTGAATCGGAAATACTGTTATCTGTGCCGGTGTTGGCAATTGGTCGCATACAATCAGTTTTCTCGGTTCGTCAATGTAAAAACGGTAATTGTCGATGGGGATTTGAGCTTGTACGCAGTAGCTGCTTAAAACGAAGGCCAGAATGGCCAGGCAAGAGGTAAAATTTTTCATAGTGGTATATAATTGATGAGTAAAAATTGATAAATCCAAGATATAATATGGAGATGCCAAGACAAATTTAAATTTACTGCGGTATCTTATAGGTACCGTTAAATAAGAAGGTGGAATTTGAGAACAGTAAGTTCGTTGAGTATCAATGTATTATAGAATACTTTCAAATTTTGGTAGTAATATTACGACGTACGAGAAACGTATAGCCTATTCCTGCTTTTCTGAGAGGTATTTCCAATATCTCCTGGGTACATGACGGATGTGCCACTGCATATTTTTACGGGCCTGGATGTTGGTGTTTTTGAAATACTCCTTCCATGTGAGATTTTTCGGGAGCGAGCAATTTGAGGCAGGTTTCGGTAGGCATTTCAAGATTAATGCTCATGCGGTCGGCATAGAGACCGGCCTCTTTCATCAGTTCTTCGCTGGCTCCCGGCGCTCCGTCTGGATAAAATTCCCAACTTGTCACGTATCCGTTCAAACATATTAAATTCAATGATTAAGTTAGTCTGCTTAAAATAATGAAGCCGGATAATCAGTTATATCAGCAAAATATACTCCGTTTTAGTGCTTGAAAATATCAAAGTTTTGATACTGTTGAAATCTTTTACTCAAAAATCGTTCCCAAGTGACTGGAAAGCAACGCTGCTTTCCACATTGACAATCATCGCCTGTGTAGGTACGCTGAGCGCCCAACCCGATGAACCAAGGGTGACCCGCTATAACGGAAAGGTGAGCCAGCAGTTTGTGATGAATAAAGAAACGCCCATCATTGATCATTCAACTGGTAAGCGGATCAGCTATGCCACTTACGATGAGCTGCTGACGAAGAACCCGGGTAAATACAAAACTCAGCCGATATTCGACAAATATGGAAAACCTTCGTCTTTTGAAGTGATTAAAAAGAGCCAGTTAATGATCCAAAGTGACGGATCGGTGATGCAGAATCCGGATCTGATGCCGGAAATAGGAGAGCCCATCGCACCTTTTGTGATGACTGGTCTGGATGGAAAAGAGTATAATTCTGAGAAATTAAAAGGAAAGTATATCCTGCTTGGCTTTTGGGTAAAGTTTGAAAAACCACTTTATACATTGGCCAGCACCAAGGTAATTTCCAGTTTTATTGATGGAAACCGGCAAAAAGGTGTGGAAATTGTGTCATTGGGCACCACATTAAATACCGAGGATGAATGCCTGGACGCTATTCCCAAACGTAACTGCGGCTTTGTTCCAGTGCCCGATTCTTATGGTTTTAACCATCGGTACAAGATCAGCGAAACACCTTATTTTATCCTCATTGATAGAAAAGGAATAATAAAGGCTATGGCTCCCCATACCGAATTTTCTAAGATCAGTGAACTGGTTTTGAGATAATTAGCCCAGCTGTCCACTGATCCTGTTGAATAGCAGCTCCGGTTTCCAATCTCTTTGCTTCCCGAGTAACATGCGGCGTGAATGTTTGCGTATTTCAAAACGATGTTCGTTCAGGAATTCCATTGCGGCTAGATTGGCGATCGGTAATACGGCAGAGTCGTATTCCTGAATGCGTAATTTCATCAGTTCCAGCCCTGCTTCATTGTTGTGAGCGATAATCGGCCCGTCGCCCCAGCCCGGAATGTAAAAGCCATGTACCTGGTTTTCTTTAAGGTAAACTTTCATTTGTGAGAGGAAATCTTTCAATATAGCGCTGCGATCTTCTCCTGAAACCATTCGGTCCAGCGCCAAAACCTGTGCATTGAATTTGTCCTCGTACGGAATAATGTTGGGCGATATAGGGAGAGCAACCGGCCCGGTTTCCAAACGAAGGTGAGCATATTGAGTTTCAACTTCGAAGCCCAGTTTTTTATAAACCGGATAACCATATTCCGTAGCATCCAGGTATATGGTTTCGTAGCGGTTTCTGTCAATATCGTCGATCAGAGAACGAGTGACCGTATTTCCAAGTCCCTTATTCCTGTGATCGGGATGCACGACAATACAGGCAAGCCAGGCCGTATCGCTATGAAAAACCGACGTTCCGATGGCCACCATTTGCCCGTTTTCCTCAATTTTAACAGGTGAACAAACATCAGATTCGATAAAATACCGGAATCTCGGAATCAGATCGCCCCAGTCAGAAGGTTGAAGAGCCGGCAGTTGTTCAAGATCTGCCGGCAGAAATTCGGAACTATTCATTTTCAATTTGATCCTGCTGGTTATGATGACTTCATGTTAGAAACACAAAATTCTCAAAATTCTTCTTCCAACAGCTTAAAATGGGCGATTTTTCTTTGCCAGTTAATAAATGAGTAGTAAAAGAGCAAAGCGAATGCGATCACGATACCGGCTAGTATGATGTATTTGCGCTGGGTAAATGCAATTTCGGAAGTTAGAAACAAGAGCAGCGACGAGCCGTAAATGATGGAGGACAACATTGAAAATACGGAGATCTTTTTCAATGTATCCACTTGCCGGGCAAGCGACTGCTTAATGTTTACAGCATTGACCGGGTTTTTAGTGAAAAAGTAGCCTATGAGGTTGTTGGTCAGGTACATTAAAATGCTCACTACTAACAACATATTGACATAAAAGGGCTTTTCAGCGCCATCAAAGCCGTCGTAATAAACAAAAAGCAGTATCGTAAGTAATGTAGCTTCAATAATGAATTTTAAACGGACTTTTTTCAGCGAGGGATGGTTCTGAATTTTGGTCATCATTTCAAGCTCTTTTTCTGTCAGAGATTGGCCGCCAGCGTTTTGCCAGCCGGATTTCAAGTCATCGATGTTCATATTATTTTTGGTTTAAAATGGATTTGAGTTTTTCTTTAATCCGGTTGAGCCGTACACCGACATAGTTTTCGCTGATACCGGTGATGTCGGCAATTTCCTGGTAAGAATAATCTTCCAGATAGAGAGAAATAAGTGCCTTTTCTGAATCATTGAGCTGCCTCAGGGCCCTGTACATTAGTTCTTCCTGCTCTGAAATATCAGTTTCCAAATCAGCGTGCTCCGGCAGATCGTCCGACAAACTAATGTTGACCTTTGACTTTCGGTAAACTGCAATGGCGGTGTTAAGGGCGATCCGGTAGATCCAGGTACTCACTTTCGATTCCTGCCTGAAACCAGGGAAAGCGCGCCAGAGCTGAAACACGATTTCCTGGAAAAGATCTTGCTGATCCTCCTTCGTGTTCCGGTACATCCGGCTGATTTTGTGAATGATATTCTGGTGTTCCTTAATAGTTTGCAGGAAAATCTTTTCCATAAAATTCCGATCATTTCACAATAGGTTGCGGTTTTGACCAGAATCTTACAGTCAATGTGAAATATTTACAGATTTCCGCAAAAAAATCTTGGGCAGGAAGGATAATTTATAAGCTAACGTTTTGACCTTCACGTACATGGGCGATCTCGCCCTGGCGCACGGGGCGGATCTGATGAAGGAACAGAGTTTCAACGGCGATGGTCTTCCCATCGAGGGTTACGAATTCCACCTCAAAACCTTTTCCATTCTGATGCGTCATAACGACTGTTCCAACATCACCGATTTCCAATCCAAGTTCTGCGATGTTTTCGGCAAGAACTACTTTGTCAAATTCGTTTATCGTCATGTTAAGAAGGAAATTTCCCCGCGCAAGCCATTTCTAGCAGCGCATGGATAAAATCATACTGGTTAGAGGCACTATATCCAAATTTACGAAAAAATATGGCTTTCGATCTGCCTTCCGGATGATCAAAATTTAGTAAATAGCCTTCAATCTTATTAATAGCTACAATTGCTTTGGTGCAATTCGGTAATTTCGACAGATAGAGAACGGAAGTGTTTCTATTGGACGCTATTTTTAGAAAAAGGTCACTTTATTATATTTGATAAACCATAGACACCGATATGAATATCATTACAACAGATCAGCTGAAAGCTTTTATAAGGGATGAAAATCCGGTTTTGATTGATGCGCGGGGTGGGGCGGATGCTTTGAAGCATTTTAATTCGGGACATCTGGAAAACGCATTATTTGCGGATCTTGAAACAGACCTTTCCGAAAAATCAGCAAATGCCGCTCACGGAGGCAGGCACCCGCTTCCTAAACCTGAGAACTTTGGAGAATTTTTGGGGAAACTTGGAATAGATCCGTCGTCCATTGTAATCGTGTATGATGACAAAAAAGGCGCGAATGCAGCGGCGAGATTTTGGTGGATGCTCAAAGCCGCAGGCCACGAAAAGGTGTACGTAGTGAGTGGAGGACTGGATGCTATTGCAAAAGCAGGACTATCAATATCGAAAACGACTTCCATTCATTCCAAGAAGGAACCATACCCTGTTACCGAATGGAAATTGCCGGTTATTGATGCAGATTTCGTTTCTAACGTTGCCAGCAACCCGGAATTTATGGTCATTGATGTCAGGGAAAATTACCGGTATGTAGGTGAGAGTGAGCCAATAGACCTGGTTGCAGGCCATATTCCCGGTGCAGTCAACATTCCTTACACGACTAACCTGGACGAAAATGGGGACTTTAAATCAGTGGATGAATTGGCTGTAAAATACCGCGAGGCCATTGCAGATCGTGACCCCCGGAATGTTATTGTGCATTGCGGCTCGGGTGTAACTGCCTGCCATACCTTGTTGGCAATGTCGGAAGCCGGACTGGACGGAGCCGGACTATATGTTGGTTCATGGAGCGAATGGTCACGTAATGACCGACCAGTTGCCACCGGGATCAAATGAAACGAAGACCAATATATTTCGCTGAAATAAAAGCGAAATACATTGGTCAATCGTCAATGGTCATTGGTCAATGGTCCCTAAATAGATTTCAAATACAAATAAAGTGACGCCAGTTCTGTTTTGGTGTACTGAGCCGTCATTTTCCAGGGCATGTCATCGTTTTTCAGCACATGTCCTTCCGGTGTTTTTCCGGTAGTCAATGTTGTAATGAACTGCTGCTGAGACCATTTTCCGACATGGCCGGAACTGGTAATGTTAGGTACCGGCGGAAAACCCGGTGCCAGCGGCTCGCCACCCTTCATATCCTCACGGTGGCACCCGCTACATGATATCGAAAGATATTTTCCCTGTGCTACACCTTCCGAGGAATCTGCTTTTGCGATCATTGGCCTGTTGTGATCAATTTTTTCGACGGACAGCAGAGGCATTTTATCCAGTGCGCTCATGATGATTGCGACCGGGCCGAGGTCGTTGGCAGGTAATTTGCGATCGACTTTTGGTACTTGCCCGCAGTAGGCAATGATCGCGGAAATGTCCTGCTCAGAGAGCAATGCAGTTTCGTGTGACGGCATGAACAAAAGCGGTTTGCCGTTTGTGCCAATACCGTGTCGGAGTGCCGTGAGCCAGTCTGCCGGACCGTAACTTTGCGGCAACCCGCCATTGCCTTTGGTCAAATTGCTGGCCGAAAGCTTTCCCACAGCCCCGTCATCCATCATGATTTTACCGCCAAGGTCGGTGCCGTGGCAATCCTGGCACCCTTTGATGGCCACGAGGTGCTTTCCCCTGGCCAGCGCCGCGCTGTCCGCGGTGATGTCTATCTCTTCTTTTTTGAAAGAATAGTCCTCTTGAATGCGCCTGTTTACATTAACCGATGCGGCAACAAAACCCGCAATCACCAACAGGATGACCATTCCCAGTGTCAAACCCGTCCATTTTAGAATTTTTCTTATCATGGCTTTGCTAAAAACTAATTACATAGCAAAGGTCCGGACTATCCATTTTTTTCGCCTACGTTGAAAGGATTAGTATCAACGCAAAACGGATTTTATGTATAAACAATAAAGGTACCGTTCAGTAATTGAGACAAACCATTTGCAGTAAAAGCGACTATTTTCGTATTGCATTCTTACTATTAATAACCTTAGAACTAGATTTAAAATGGCTGCCCTGACCCTCAACTCAGCGGATATTATGGATTTTGGCCACTTCCCTGATCCACAATCGGTAGGCCAGCCGCCGGTACCAGGTCCAGGCAATGGATTCATTGGGGTGTATCGTTCCGAGATCGGCACGATCCGCTTCAAAAATGCAATGTTTCCGCACATGCATGTGATGGATTTGCGGTGGGAAACGGAACGTGAAATGGTGCTACACGATTCCACATTGTCGGATACGATCAACATTAATTTCCAGATGGCGGGAAATCTGGATACCAAATTCTGGGGGATCACGCACGAACTTAATATGCGTCCAGGAACACATAACCTGGTGTTTTCGCCCGAGGGCGGCGACATTAACCGGGTTTGCTCCAACAGCCTTCTTGAAATGTTTCATATCAGTCTGGAAAAGAACTTTTTCAGACATGCGATCGGCTGCGATGATCATTGGAGTGAGCAGATCCAAAATAATCTGGAATATGACAGGCCATTTTCAGGAATAAAGGGAACGCTGGGCGTGACCCCCCCAATGCTCCGGCTGATTGAAGAAATACGTGAATGCAATGCAGCAGGGCCCATGCGAAATCTTTTGATTCAGTCTAAAACGCTCGAATTGCTGGCATTGCAGATGGACCAGTTTCGACGACCTTATGTGACGCATGACGAAATTCATAGTGCTGATGCTGAGAAGTTGCATCAGCTGAGAGCCTACCTGGATGCTAATTTTCTAGCTGAGCAAAATCTTGCACATTTGAGCAAGATTTGTTTACTGAACGAATTCAAGGTCAAAAAGGGATTTAAGCTGCTTTTTGGAACTACTGTTTTTGGATATTTGAGGCAGCTGCGGATGGAGTATGCCAAGAAATTGCTCTCAAACTGCAAGATTTCAGTTGAGGAAGTGGCTGATGCGCTGGGTTACGAGCATGCGCATCATTTTTCAACAGCATTCAAAAAATATACCGGTAAAAATCCTTCACATTATATGTAAAAACGCCATTGCGGTCTTGATCATCACAATATTATGACTAAGAAAAACATTACTTATTGGGTTGCGGCGACATTGTTTCTGAGTTCTTTCACCTTTATGATGTTTCAAAACTGGAACATAGCATCTGGTTACTCGGTCAAGTTTGACGGAAAGTATGCCCACGGAAGCTTTGAGAAGTTGAATGGCACGATCAGTTTCGATCCATTGAACCCAGGCAGTTCAAAATTTGATGTGACCGTAGACGTAGCCTCGATCAGCACCGGCATCGAATTGAAGAACAAGCACGCCAAAGGCGACAAATGGTTTGACGTGGAGAAGTATCCGGTCATTCATTTCGTCTCTTCTTTGGTTTCTAAGGCAGATACCGGTTTTGTGGTGCATGGTGAGCTGGAAATGCATGGTATTAAAAAGGACATCGCTATTCCATTCGCATTTCGTACTGATGCTGGTCAGACGGTGTTTTACGGGAAATTCAAAGTAAACAGGGGAGATTTTGCTATCGGGAAAACCAATGGCAAGGATTCCGATTCAACGTCGGTGGAGGTATATGTGCCGGTCAGTGCAGCGCAGTAACAGTTATCTTTTGCCAAGATCATCGAGTTGCTTCAATAGTGCATGTAATTCTTTTTCAGCACTTTTCAGCGATTTCAAATCAGCCGGTTCAATCACGCTGTCGGCCGGGTCATTGAAGTTTTTCGCTTCCTCCATTACCTCAGGATTTTCGCGGTTTTCATCTGAAAACTCAGAGGCAAGGTCCATATTCGTTTTTTCAAATTCAATTTGCTGACGTTTGGAAAGAATTTTTTCTTCCAGGTCTTTTCGATTTTGAGAAGTCATTATGTGCTGTGGTCCGTTTGCAAGAACAGCAAAAAAATTGAGCCAGCAGACCTTTTGATTATTGTAGGCTCCTTTGGGTAATCGCTTAGCATTCAGTTTTGAGGAAATAGTAAAATTTGTTACAGCAACAATTGTCGCTTCACATTTTTTACAAACCTCCAAACCGGGATGTCATGAAACATTATTACAAGCATGTCGTGGCGCTGCTGTTGGTTACATTTACCGCAGCTTCGTTTTACATTTTCAAAACAGTTACAGCAGAGCAACAGACGAAAGTCACCGTTGCCGGAAGTGCGAGGCAACTGCCACTAGGGACACCTGAGCCCGATATAGTACAGGAAGCTACAGTGGCCGACATTCAGAAGGGCCTCGTGCAGCGAGAGTACCATATCACGTTTGATGAGGAAAAGCAATCATTGCAAAGCCCAAACCGCAAGCAAAACCTGCGCGCCTACTACCGGCCCGGCGTTTTGACCATCCAGAACCGCAAAGACTCAGCTGGTCATAATTTCAAACTAAAACTGGTTAATGAAGGGATTTTTGCTGATGGTAAAAAGATTTATTCGCCTCAGGATAAAGCAGATGTAGGCAATGCAAGTAATCAGGTTGACATTAAACATGCCGGATTCATTGAGCAGTATATTAATAATGAAGAAGGCGTCCGTCAGAATTTCATTGTACAGTCTGCCCCGAAAGGCACCAATGAATTACAGGTCAGGCTTTCTGCAAAGGGATTGAATGTCAATGACCTGGGGAATAATGAGCTTCATTTTTATGATGAAAATACTGATGGCACGGCCAGGAAACAGTTGGTATATAAAGATCTCAAATGCTGGGATGCCACTGGCAGGGAACTGATCGCGTCTTTGTCCTATAAAAATGAACAGATTTTGATCAGCGTCAATACCTCCGGCGTAAGCTACCCGGTTACCATCGACCCTATCGTCGTCAATGGCCATCCGGGTAATGCGAATGGCCTGTTGGAATGCAACCAGGTTGCAGGCAATGCCGGTGTGGTGTCAAGTGCCGGGGATGTAAACGGGGATGGATATAGTGATGTACTGGTAGGTGCCCCGTATTACGACAAGGGAGAAGTCAATGAAGGTGTTGTATTTGTTTATCACGGTTCCGCTACGGGAATCGGTTCCAATCCAGCTTTGGTTTTGGAAAGCAACCAGGCCGAGTCGCGGTTCGGGCAAACCGTTTCAACAGCGGGGGATCTCAATAACGATGGGTTCAGTGATGTTCTGGTGGGCGCACCGGCCTACGACAAAGGCCAAAGCAATGAAGGTGTCGTATTTGTCTATCACGGCTCGGCGGCCGGTATAAAAACCAATGCGGTGTTACTCCTGGAATGCAACCAGATAGAGGCCCGCCTGGGGAATTCGGTCAGCCTAGCCGGTGATGTCAACGGGGACAATTATAGTGACATTATTGTCGGGGCCCCATTGTATGACAAGGGCCAAACTAATGAAGGGGTTGCTTTTGTGTACCACGGGTCAGCGGCAGGTATCAATCCGGTTGCAGCATTTACAATAGAAAGCAACCAGGTTGAAGCAAAACTAGGCAATTCGGTGACCGGGGCCGGTGATGTGAACGGCGACGGGTACAGCGATGTAATAGCAGGTGCGATGTGGTATGACAAGGGGCAGGTTAACGAGGGGGCCGCATTTGTTTATCATGGAAGTGCGGCGGGCATCACTGGGAACGCCGTTTCAATTCTTGAAAGTAACCAGGCAGACGCGATACTGGGCTTGTCGGTGGCCGGAGCCGGTGATGTCAACGGGGATGGTTACAGTGATGTGATCATAGGCGCATATTTATATGACAACGGGCAGCTCAATGAAGGCGCTGCTTTTGTGTACCACGGGTCAGCGGCTGGTATCAACGTAAATGCGGCAACAGTTCTGGAAAGCAACCAAGCGGAAGCACAGACCGGGTATTCGGTGGCAAGTGCGGGGGATGTGAACGGGGACGGATATGGCGATGTGATAGTAGGTGCCAATTACTATGATAATGCCCAGTCCAACGAGGGCGGCGCATTTGTTTATAAAGGTTCTGTAAACGGATTAATAGCTAGCGCCGCATCAGTTTTGGAGAGTAACCAGGTGAATGCTTCCCTGGGAGGATCGGTTGCTAGCGCGGGTGACGTAAATGGGGATGGTTATAGTGATATCGTGGTTGGCGCGCCACTTTATGACAAAGGGGAGAATGATGAGGGTGTGGCGTTTGTTTGGCATGGAAGTCCTTATAATTTGGATATGGTTACTTCCCTTTCTCTTGATCTAAATCAGCAAAATTCTTTAATAGGTTATTCTGTTGCGGGAGCTGGTGATGTTAACGGGGATGGATATGATGACACAATTATAGGCGCTTATCTATATGATAATGGCCAATCAGATGAAGGAGCCGTGTTTTTGTATTTAGGGTCCTCCAACGGCAATAATATTGTGTATTCTGTAATATTAGAAAGCAACCTGCATAATGCTGCCTTCGGCAAGTCAGTTGCTAGTGCAGGTGATATTAATGATGATGGATATGGAGATGTAATTATTGGTGCCCCCTATTATACAAATGGAGAGATATACGAGGGAGCCGCTTACATCTATTATGGTTCGATGAATGGTTTAGACAAAAACACCTACACAATTTTACAAAGTAATCAGGCCAATGCTTGGATGGGTCGTTCAGCTGCGAGTGCTGGTGATGTGAATGGTGATGGATATGGAGACGTAGTGGTGGGAGCGGAGGCTTTTGATAATGGACAATTTAATGAGGGAGTCGTGTTTATATATCACGGATCAGCTAATGGAATTATTCCACAGTTTGTATTGCGGTTAGAAAGTGATCAGCAAACCGCATACATGGGGTATTCGGTCTCTGGTGCTGGTGATGTCAATGGGGATGGATATGATGATGTTGTGGTTGGTGCTCCATATTACATAAAAGGCCAAACACCTGAAGGACGTGCATTTGTATATTATGGGTCAAGTAATGGAATTAACGTCTTGTCTAGGCTGACCTTAGAAGAAAATCAGGCAGAATCAGAATTTGGTTGGTCAGTATCAAAAGCAGGCGATATTAATGGCGACGGATATGCGGATGTTGTTGTAGGTGCTCCCGGTTATGACAAAGATTTGCAAAACGAGGGAGCTGCTTTTGTTTACAATGGTTCGGCAGCTGGACTTAATTCAAATTTTACAATGATTTTAAAGGGGAATCAGTCAGAATCAAGATTTGCCTCTTCTTTGTCAGGAGCAGGCGACGTAAATGGTGACGGATATAGCGATATAATCGTTGGAGCTCCACATTTTTATAAGATTCAGACGGTTGGTGGGAATATTGTTAAACTATACAATGGAAAAGCATTTCTTTTCTGCGGGTCTGAGTTAGGAGTCAAGGCTATGCCGATGTCGACATTTGAAGTTCTGGATGACCAGTCGGAAATGGGACAATCGGTCTCGGGCGCAGGCGACTTAAATGGTGATGGATATTGCGATATAGTGATAGGATGTCCAGAGTTTGGGAATAGCGGAGCAGCGTTTGTCTGTTACGGAAACACCGGCAATAACCTCAAAAACAACCTCCGCCTCTACAATTCCGATTTAACTACAGTAATCAACCACAACCAATTCCCTCAAAATAACTTTGGCGCAGGACTATATGCCAGATCGTTCCTGGGCCGAAACAAAGGAAAGCTCGTATGGGAAACGAGGGCTAAAGGACAAGGATTTTCGAAGGGCGGGAATAATGTCATTACCAATAGTACCCAGTCTACCGGCTCGCAGAATGCATATACCGGTCTCGGTCTTGGAGGTACGGAATTGAAAAGTGTGATAACCAAACAAGGGCCCGCGACCAAGGTACGGGTTCGAATAAAATACGATCCGACTCTTGCGTTAACCGGCCAAACGTATGGTCCTTGGCGTTACTTGCCTGCCTATTTGTTAGGTACTAATATCGCACCTGTACCGGAAGACGCAATGGCTGAAACCGTGAAGCGCAAAGCTGAGATTTTAGAAAAAGGTAACTTTTCTGAAACGGTTTCCATATATCCAAACCCGGTTTCGGATAGACTCTTCGTTGAATCTAAAACTCCTGAACAGATACGCGAAATGCAATTGTTGACTATCAATGGCAAATCCGTATGTAAATCATCGGGAGGGACTCGTGAAATTGATGTCAGACATCTGGAACCAGGGGTTTATATCTTGATAGTAACACATTTGGACGGATCAAAACTTTCGAAGAAAGTGATGATTAGGCGGTAGTATCTCAAATTTGAACGATAAAAAGGCCTTTTCTTTACCAGAAAGGGTCTTTTTGTCTTGATCTAACAAACAACAACACATTGCCCGTCAGACCAAAATCGCCATGTCCGGATCCAGGCGGTTGTCCTGGGCGGCCACGGAATATGCTAATTCTACTCGTTTGCCGCTTTTTTCTGCTTGTTCGAGTAGCTGGAAAATTTTCTCTTCTCCTTCCAGTTGTAATGCCTGATATAAAATATTTCCGTAGTGAAATTCTTTGGAACCCAGTCCGTGTCGTAGTGCAGCCAGTTGGTAACGATCGAATAATTCCTTTCCTGTCATAGGGATGCAATGTTTTGGATTAAATCTGGTCTCTTTTTTTGTGAAAGATGATCAAATTTAGCCTAAGGTTGCATCGGTTACATTAAATGTGAAGGAAGCGGAATATTTTTACTCAATTCGTCCGCTATTGGTGCCAGTCTGTTTGTTTGGAGCGGGATCAATCCGGACCAGATCGGAAGTTCGAGATCTTCTTCTTCATCGTTCGGCATACCGGTTCTGGTTTTGGCCGATGCTTCTTCAAACGAAAAGGCCAGCGCGGTCGTTTTTTTGACCTCATTGTCTTTCATAGGACGAAGGTACTCCCAGCTGTCGGGTACTATTTTATTGGTAAGCCATTCAAATGCAGCACGTTTGGTCTCGGTATCTTCTATTTTTTCTGCTTTTGAAAAAATCGTTAACGAACGATAATTCACCGAATGGCTGAATGCTGATTTGGCAACCACCAATGCATCCGTGAGCATGATGGAGATACATACAGGAATACCTTTTTCGATTTCCCTGATGAAATGACTTCCTACTGACCCGTGGATATAAATTTTATCCTCATACCGGACAAAAGCGGTAGGAATTGCAAATGGCCGATTGTCCACCGAGTAGCTGATCACGCAAAACAACGCTTCGTCCAGAATGGAGCAAATCGTTTCAGTGTCATATTGCGTCCGTTTAGCAAGTCTGCTTGGAATGAGGTAGGGTGGTGTCGTGCTCATGTTTTTTTTGTTTTTCCTCAAAATTATGTTTTAATTGGACGGCGATATTGATCCAATATTTATAATTATGGTAGTCCAATTATGATGCAAGTCCTGCCCACATTGTTGTCTGTGGAAAAATCCGGACGGTTGCCGGTTTATCTGCAGGTAGCTAACCAACTGATGACGCTTATCCGAAATGGTACGTTGCAGCCCGGGTACCGGTTACTCAGCACGCGGCAGCTGGCTTTGATGCTCAAAGTGCACAGACGTACTGTGGTTCAGGCATATGACGAGTTGCTTGCGCAGGGTTGGCTGGAAAGTCATACCGGTAATGGGACATTCGTGGCCAAAAATTTGCCGGAAATTCAGCCTTCGGAGCCCAAAGTGAATGGTCAAAGAGTAGCGGCAAACCTGAAAAGTGCGGGTTTTCAATTCGATGTTCCTGAATATCTGAACAGGCCGGTACTAAAAGCCGGAACGCGGTTGCACCTCGACGATGGCTTTCCAGATCCGCGACTTGCGCCTCTGGAAGATCTTTCTCGTGCGTACCGAAGCCAACTACTCAACGGAAATCCCTATGTACGCCTCGGTTACGGGGATACGAAGGGATCTTTGTGGCTACGGCAGGAGTTGTCGGCCTATCTCAACGAAACCCGCGGCTTGAAGACAACTTCTGAAAATATTCTGATCGTGCGCGGCGTGATCATGGGCATTCACCTGACCACCGCTGGCCTTATTAAACCTGGCGACTACGTGGCTGTGGATTCTCCGGGCTGGTTCGGGGCGAATATGAATTTCGTTCATGCAGGTGCCAAGGTGGTGGAAGTGCCTGTGGATGAGTATGGTATGGATGTGGATGCTTTGGAGAAAATTTGCATGAAGCAGCCGATCAGGCTGCTGTACGTGACTTCACATCATCATTATCCTACCACCGTAGCCCTGCGTGCTGACCGCCGCATTAATCTGATGAAACTGGCTGAAAAGTATGGTTTCATCGTTTTTGAAGACGATTACGATTACGACTTTCACTATTTGAGCAAACCATTGTTGCCGCTTGCAGGAGCAGATCCGACAGGGATGGTGCTGTATTGCGGGTCATTTACCAAAACCATCTCACCTGCGCTTCGGGTGGGGTACCTGGTAGGAGCAGAGGATGTGATTTCATACCTCGCCCGTTTCCGTCGCATTGTAGACCGGCAGGGTGACCAAATGCTGGAAAATGCGCTCGCAGAGCTATTTAAAACCGGTGTTTTGCAGCGGCACCTGCGCAAGTCAGTCCGGGTGTATAAGCAGAGGCGAGATACATTTTGCGAATTAATGAAGACCCATTTGAATGATTATGTCAATTTTCAGGTTCCTGATGGAGGTATGGCGGTATGGACACGGTTCGACCCCGCGATTGATCTGAAAGCGCTTGCTGCCAAAGCTTTGCAAAAGGACCTGTATTTTTCTGACGGATCGGCCAGCAATCTCCCGCCGGCCCTGGCTGGCGGCGTCAGGCTTGGGTTTGCATCTTCCAATCAAAGCGAACTGGAAGAAAGCGTTGAAATCATGACGGCGCTGATTTAAATGAGACTTTGTCAAAAGTATTTAAACAATGGTTCGAAAAATAATTGATAGTTACAAGGTTTCATTTAGTGGACTGAGCAGGGAAACCTGGCTTTTGAGCATTGTCATTCTCATCAATCGTTGCGGGTATATGGCGGTGCCTTTTATGAGTATGTATATTACTCAAAACCTACATCGTAGCATTGCCGACGCGGGTCTGATCATCACATTATTCGGTGTAGGTTCGGTGTTGGGTGCTATGGCAGGCGGCTACCTGACGGACAAATGGGGTTTTCGCCCAGTACAAATGTTGAGCCTGGTACTAAGCGGGGTATTCTTTGTTCTTTTTAGCCTGGTGTCCAATTTTACAGTACTTTGTTTCCTGATCATTGTGCTAAGCTTTTTCGTGGAAGCCTTCAAGCCGGCCAATATTACGGCCATTGCGGCATATTCAAAACGTGAAAACCTGACGCGTTCCTACGCGCTCAACAGGCTGGCTATGAACATTGGATTTGGTTTTGGGACGTCGGTAGGAGGGATTCTGGCCGCTATTAACTACCATTTATTGTTTTGGGTGGACGGTGTCGTTTACGTTTTGGCTGGACTTTTGATACTTGTGATGTTGCCAAAACGGAAAGTTAACCGCGAAATCATTGAAGTTACACAGGAGCATACCGGCACGCAATCTCCATGGCGCGACGCATTTTTCGTCCGGTTTTTATTGATGGTATCCATGTATATGATTTGTTTCTCGCTGCTTTTCAGGCTGGTACCTGTTTATTGGAAAGAACAAATGCATATTGGCGAATCTACGATCGGGATTTTGCTGGGAATGAACGGGATCGTGATCGCACTATTCGAAATGGTGCTGATCCAAAATCTCCGTGACCGCAGACCAGACTTTTTCTATATTATAGCGGGCACCGTCTTCAGTGGTTTTGCATTCATAATGTTGCTGATACCCGCGGCGGCACCCATTTTGCTGGCCGGTGCTGCGGTACTGTTGTTTACCACTGGCGAAATGCTCGCGCTGCCCTATATCAGCACGTTTGTAATGAGCCGTTCTTCGGAAGAAAACAGGGGCAAATATTCAGCTGCTTATTCAGTTTCGCAGTCTGGCGCGCAGATTTTCGGACCGGCCGCTGGTGGGCTTATCGCGGCCGAGTGGGGCTATAATACACTCTGGATACTGCTGGTGATCCTCAGTTTTGCCTGTGCCATTGGTTTCAAGGCACTATTCCAAAACAAAGTACATTTGGGAAGAACCTAGCAGTTTTACTCTTCCGGCTTTTTTGTTTTTTCAACTTCCAGCTTTTCCAGCAGCTCTTTGTTTTTCTCTGCTTCGTGTTCGAGCGCTTTTTTCTGAAGCTCGATCAAGTCGTCTTTTTTGACCATCACATAATTCTCCCTTGGTTCCTGAAACTGAGGCGCTTCTCCCATCAGGTATGCAACAGTGGTGTTCAGAAACGCAGCTAGTCTTTTGAGTTCAGTGAGGCTGGGCTCATTTTTGTCATTTTCCCAATTTGATATCGTTGCCCGTCCGGCCTTGTCCATATGCAGTGCTACACGCTCCTGACTGAATCTCATTAGTTCCCGGCACTGTTTTAACCGCTCTCCCGTAGTCATTAATTTTGTATTAAGTATAAAAATACTTGACATTGATTATATAAAAATGTACTTTTGTATATATCAGTTATCGTAATACGCAAATTACAAAATTTACACACACAAACTAAATCTATGGAAGAGCTGCACGCCAGAGTGTCCGAATATGGGGGTTTGTCCATTAAGGAACGTCTTTTAATACGCTTTATCAAATCAAGAAACATTGTTGGAAAAAACTGGCGGGGCGTTCTAGCGTCCCGTGATCCATTCTTCAACACCAAGCTTGGTGGAGATTATCTGACTTCCGTCGCGCAGGCCGTTTCGGACAGCAGCCGGGGAAATGTGGACCGCATCGAGCGGGTTACCATTGCATTGGAGAAAGCAGCAGGGATTCCATTCACACCCATCGTATAGGATGGGTTATTTTACAACAATGGCACTGTTCCTGACAGGTGACGGGGCTGTGCGCTTTATTGAAACATTCGGAAACGTGTTGTTACTACTCCTGGTGCTGGCTGCGATCTGCGGTGTGATCAAGTTTATGCACCAGGAGTAACACAGGCTAGTATTTTAGTTCGGTTGTGATGAATTCCAGGACGTTGGTGCCGGTATTCTGCAGGTCATGAATGGAGCTGCCGTTTTCAATGATATTTTGGAAAGAGGTCTGTCCTTTTTTGAATGTGAAACTTACCTGGCTACCATCCTCCTGGTTGGAAACACCCTGGCCGTCCTGTAAAACTGTCCAGAAATAGTCGTAGTTATGACGGTGATAGTGAATTCTTTCGCCGGGCTGAAGACATATGTGCCAAACTTTTACTTTGTCGTTTTCAAATAGTAAAACATCGCCGACATTCTGGTTTTCGTTGTTCTCAACCAACTCTTCATGGAGTTGTTCCGAGGATAATAATGCGGTTCTGGACATCGTATCGTGGTTTTAGTGATTTCCTAATTTTGAAATTAATAAAGAAAAACCCGACGGATAGTTACTGTTTGAACACATTTTTATCTACCGCCTTCAACTGGACAAATCAGTTGAATATTCCGGTTTCAAACCCGTCAAAGCTTTTCGTATTCTTTTGCTGCCAGTATTCTGTTATTCCTTCTACCCCTTTCTTTTTCGCCCACGTATTCAATTCTTCCCGTTCCCGGTTGTAATCCATAAAAGGAACAGCCATACCACATGATGTTTGAACAATATTTACTTGTATGTCAATAAGTTGTCTGGCTCCTTCCAGATTTGGGAAAAGCGAAATGTATTCATCCCATTCAGCGTCTCTCTGATGATATGTTTTGGCCGTACCGTAAAGCCTTAGAATCAAAGGCTTACCTTCAAATGCGCAAAACATGACAGTAATGCGGTCGCTTTCAAGTAAATGTGTCGCAGTTTCATTGCCGCTTCCCGTTAAATTGAGCCACATTACTCTGTTCGGACCCAATATGCGGAAGGAATCCATTCCTTTGGGAGACAGGTTAACCGTACCTTCTCTCATAGCAGTGGCTACAAAAAATATTTTCTGAGCCTCTATGAAAGTTTGTAACTCTTGCGTGATCAATTCCAGTTTTTTGCCCATTTGCTTGATGATTAATGCTTAATATGTTCAAATTAGACGGCAGTACTAAATTTGTTTGCCCTGGATTCTATATGCATTCAAAATGGCAAGCAAAGCAACACCAACATCCGCGAAAACAGCTTCCCAAAGTGTCGCTACTCCACCAGCTCCCAGCAACATCACCAGTACTTTTACACCCATAGCGAGGGAAATGTTCTGATATACAACCGCTTTGGTAATTTTGCCGACTTTAATGGCAGATACAATTTTGAATGGCTGGTCATTTTGAATGACAATATCGGCGGTCTCAATCGTAGCGTCTGAACCTAGCGCACCCATCGCGATACCCACGTCGGCCAGCGCAATGACAGGGGCGTCGTTCACGCCGTCGCCGGCGAAAGCAACCATTTTACCTTCGTCTTTTAACTTTTGAACGATATTCACCTTTTCCTCAGGTAACAGATTTCCAAAACTCTGGTCTATCTGCAACTGGCGGGCCACATGGGAAACCACGGCTTCCTTATCGCCGGATAGCATGACCGTCTGAATGCCCAATTTTTTTAACTCTGCTACCGTTTGAGCAGCATCGGTTTTTATCTCGTCAGCAATGACCACATATCCTGCGTATGTTCCGTTAAGTGCCAGTGCTACAATGGTTTCCTTTACCTCCGTCACTTCCTGAGGATAGGATACATTGAATTTATCAAGGAGTTTGAGGTTTCCTGCGAGCAATGTATTTTCAGCCACTTTTCCTTTCAGGCCGTGTCCGGATATTTCTTCAACATCAATTGGTTTTTCCAGTGTTAATTCCTTTGCATATTCAACAACTGCTTTGGCAACCGGATGGGTGGAGTAGCTTTCGAGAGATGCGATTTGAGTCAAAAAATGATTCTTATCAAGTTCTGTTTCAACTTTTTGAACTTTGAAAACCCCTTTTGTCAATGTGCCGGTCTTATCAGACACTACTACATTTACCTTCGTGATCACGTCCAGAAAATTAGCGCCTTTAATCAGAATACCATTTCGCGAAGCCAGGCCGATTCCTCCAAAGTAACCCAATGGAATCGAAATCGTGAGTGCACAGGGGCAGGCGATCACCAGGAACACCATTCCACGGTAAAGCCATTCATTGAAATTGTAATCAGCGACAAAAAAGTACGGGACGAGGATAATCAGGACAGCCAGGAGAAAAACAATAGGTGTGTAAATCTTGGCCAATCTGCTGATCAGTAGCTGGGTAGGGGCTTTTCGGGCGGTGGCCTCCTGTACCATTTCGAGAATCCGGGAAAGTTTGGAGTCTTTGAATAATGCTTTAACATCGATCTCAACAGTTTTCTCTGTATTGATCATTCCGGCGAGGACCGGTTCATTTTGCATTTTTACATCCGGTCGTGATTCGCCCGTCAAAGCTGCAGTGTTGAATGTGCCCGCAGAAGATGCCAGTACGCCGTCGAGAGCAACTTTTTCACCTGCTTTCACCAGAATTCGTTCGCCTATAAGCACTTCGCCGGGCGCGACTTGTAAGTTCTGGCCATCACGGATAACAGTGACTGATTCCGGGCGGATATCCAGTAATGCCTTAATGGAACGCTTGGAGCGGCTCACCGCCAGGTCCTGAAAAAGCTCGCCGATCTCGTAAAATATCATTACCGCAACTCCCTCGCTGAACTCCCCAATAAAGAACGCGCCGAAAGTTGCTATCGTCATTAATGTAAATTCATTGAAAAAATCGCCCCGGCGTGCTCTGCGAAATGCGATCGCAATGGTTTTGTTCCCTGCCAGCAGATACGCACTGACCATCAGAACAATTTCCAGGGTACGGTCCACCTCTATTTTGAATACAAATGTGGTGATCAGAAAAATGGCCAGGATAGAAAGGCTCAGCCAAAGCATCCAGCGACTTTTCAGGATACTTGTGTCAGCATTTCCTTCGTGGCTATGGTCGTGATCGCCGTGGTCGTGATCATGATCGTGCTGATGATTGTGTTGGGGAGCTACTTTGGTGCGAACCTTAGGTTCAGAGGAGCAACAATCGTCGTCATGTTTGTGTGTAATATCTTTTTTTTCGTCGAGTTTCATGTAAGGAGAATCAAATGGTAATGGAATCATTCAACGCTACTGGTCTCTAAATCAGGCAGGTTGAAAATAGTATCACAAAGATACTTCCAAACAGCGTGCAACAGGGTTTCAAGTGCTGAAAATCAACTACTTGCAATATTGTTGCAGCGAAATTAGTTCTCCCAATCGCCGTAAACCAGCGTCGATAGCATTGTCAAATGGTTTGCCAAAACTGATCCGAATGTAATTGGTAAACCGGGCATCGGTACTGAAAATCTGTCCGGGAGCAATGCTGATATCTTCTTTAATAGCACTCTCAAACAGGTCAAAGGCATTGATACCCGCATTGAGCTCGATCCACAAAACATAGCCGCCCTGAGGACGTGCGACTTTAATGTCCGCTGGAAAATATTCTGAAATCGCCTGCATGTAACGCAGGCATTGCGTGTGCAGGGCCTTACGCAACTTGCGCATATGGAGGTCGTAACGGCCGGTTTCAAAGAAAAGCGCGATAGCGGCCTGGGTCGGTGTGGCGGCGGAAACCGTTTGTGTGAGCTTGTTGCTCAATACATTATCCATAAACTTGCCAGGAATGCACCAGCCCACACGGTACCCGGGCGCCAGTGACTTGGAAACAGAGGAACATAGCATCACCAGGCCATTTTTATCAAAACTTTTACAAGTCTTTGGTCTTGTTTTACCAAAATACATTTCACCATAAATATCGTCTTCGATCAAGGGGATCTGCCGTGATGCCAGCATTTCTACCAGGTACTTTTTGCGATGTTCGGGCATGAGCGCGCCCACGGGATTTGAAAAGTTGGGGACAAATAAACACGCCTTGACGGGCTCAGTTTCTAATGCTTTTTCAAGATATTCAATGTCTGCGCCGTTATCCGGGTGGCAGGGGATTTCCAGGACCTTTAAACCCAGCATCTTTAATAGATTGAAAATTCCAAAATACACTGGGCTTTCAATGGCCACCGTGTCTCCGGGCTGCGTTACCGCTTTGAGACAAAATACCAGTGCCTCCATACAACCCTGCGTCGTGACGATCTGGTCTTCGGTAATGTTGCCATTCCAGTTAAAAGTCTGCCGTGCAATTTGCTTGCGGAGTTCACTATTCCCTTGAATTTCTTCGTACTGTGTGCAGCTGGACGAACTTTTTCGCAGCGCCTCCATCATTGCTTTGTTCAGTTTGGCTTCTGGGATCAGTTCTATTGAGGGCGCCGAAACGGAGAAACGGAGCATTCCTTCTTTGGTAAGTGTTTTGTAAACCGTCCTGATCATATCATCGACATTAGTTTTCTGAATGACCGGCGCGGCAGTAGGAGTATCGGGACTTTTCGGATATCGGGACTTTGGAAAACGCACAAAATACCCGGATTTTGGCCTGGCTTCCACTATTCCTTTATTTTCAAGCTCCACGTACGCTTTGTAGGCAGTACTCAGGCTGATGCCTTGTTCCCTGCTAAGCGCCCTGAGCGACATCAGTTTATCGCCAGCTTTCAATGTCTTGTTTTCGATCTGCAGTTCGAGGCGTTCCGCAATTCTGGAATATAGAAAATCCTCTTCCGCAACCAATGTGTCCCTGATCATAATTATATTTAGCAAATCTGTTCTGCTCTAAAATAACAAAACTGAATCTGTTTTATTAAATTTAGAAGCAAGAATTTTGTGCAAGAATTAATATTAATGTTTAACGACTATTAGCCATGAATAAAGAGACCTTCCTTACATTGTTTGTCAGAGATCTTAAAAGGTTGCGGGTTGAGATTGAACAGTATCCTTCCGAGGAATCACTTTGGGTACCGTTGCCAGGAACCATCAATTCCGGCGGAAACTTATGTCAGCATTTGATCGGGAATCTCAGGACCTACGTGGGTCTCACATTGGGAGGCGTTGCGTATGTGAGAAATCGTGACGCAGAGTTCGCTGACAAGGTTTTTTCCAAAAGCGGCTTATTGGAACAGATTGATTTGCTACTTGAAATCATTCCTCAGGCTTTGGAAAAATTGGATGACACAGCAATGCATGCTGAATATCCCAGAGGTGTTTTGGACATGTTTACCGAACAAAGCGTAAATCTTATTCTGCAACATTTGCTTGCGCATTTTTCATACCACTTGGGTCAAATCAACTACCACAGACGATGGGTATCGACCGTTTTTAATCAATAAATGGAAACAGTACTAAAAAATGATATCGCCAATTTCGACGAGATATTGGGCGAGGTGAAAAATACAGGGATCGATTTTCTGAATAACCTGAATGAATGGCCTACGTATGCATTTGACCAGGAAATGCAAAAGGGTACATTGTCGGATAATGGCTTGGGTACAGCCGGTAGTCTCGCTTTTTTTAAAGATCATTACGAAAAACTAATGGTAGCAGGCGCCGGGCCGCGGTACTGGGGATTTGTGACAGGAGGGGCAACACCGGCCGGAATTGCAGGGGATTGGCTAACAGCAGTTTACGATCAAAATACGCAGACGGTCGAAGGAGCTGGCGACATTTCCGCAGCCATTGAAAAAGAGACGATCAGGTTGCTGTGTGAATTGGTTTATCTGCCGCAGGATTTCAATGGAGGTTTTGTGACGGGTGCCACGATGTCGAATTTTACAGGTCTCGCCGTGGGCAGGCAATGGGCAGGGCAGAAAATCGGCAGGGATATTTCCAGGGATGGAATGACGAACGACATTGTGGTTTTGGGAGCCACGCCTCATTCTTCCGTCATCAAGTCATTGTCTATGCTTGGTTTTGGTAGTAATAATTTGGTAAAAATCAAGACATTGCCGGGTAGGGAAGCTATTGATATACAACACCTTGAAGATAAACTGATCAGTTTCGAGGGGAAATCTGTAATCGTCAATTGCAGTGCGGGAACAGTGAATACCGTTGACTTTGACGACATTCAGGCAATTGTGGCTTTGAAAAAGAAATACGGTTTCTGGCTGCATATTGACGCTGCTTTCGGAGGATTCGCGGCTGCGTCACCGCGCCATCATCATTTGCTCAATGGATGGGAGCAGGCGGATAGTATCGCGATCGACTGCCACAAATGGTTGAATGTACCTTATGATAGTGCTGTGATTTTGGTACGAAAAGAACACGATCGTTTGCAGATCAAGACATTCCAAAATACGAATGCCCCGTATCTGGGCGATCCGTCGGACAATTTTTCCTATCTCAATTTCCTTCCCGAAAACTCACGCCGGTTCCGCGCATTACCCGCGTGGTTCAGCCTGACCGCGTACGGAAGAAAAGGATTTCAATCGATCGTTGAAAATAGCATTGCAATGGCCAATGAATTAGCCGATCAGATCTCAGAAAGTACATTTCTTGAATTAACTGCGCCGGTAAGGCTCAATGTGGTTTGTTTTAGATTGAAAACTGAGCAAAGCAAAAACGCCGAGTTTTTGAACCGATTGAACAAACGTGGAAAAGTTTTCATGACGCCCACGACGCTGGCGGGCAACGTGTGCATTCGGGCGGCTTTTGTCAATTACCGAACGTCAAAAGAAGACATTGAAATCGCCATGCAGGAAATGGAGGAAACCTACCGCTCACTGTGATTTTGATTGGCAAAAATGTAATTTTACAAAAAGCCAGATTCTTCATCACATGCCAAGGACATTCTACAATTTGCTGCTCTTGCTCATTGGTTTACATTTAATGCATTGCAAATCCGGCCAGTCCGTGTTGAATGTTTCCGACATTTCCGGTTATGATAAAAATGGCAAGGATCATATCATTTTTTTGAATTTCAAGATCAGGGACCAGGGTAGGGGGAGAAACGAAAAAGTGACGCTGGTGAATGCTACTTCGGGGAATGGCCGCTTCAAGGGCCTCATGGCTCCCGTTCACTATCCCTACCAAATCCATGTAGTGCCCCGCTACAATAATACCAGTCAGTTAGGAACGGAGCTTATTTTTGAGCACCCGCTTTTCAGGTCGGTGGAAGTAGCAAGCCAGAATGGTACCATGAGCCAAAGTTCTTTGACAGCTTCTGAGGGAATTTTGTCCATGCGAATGCAGGAGGACAGAGCAATGGAAAGCATTGAACTATACAGCATTACGCCCGATCGTGGCAAAGTAAAAATTTACACTCTCCATTTGAAACAATGAAAACAACATTTACCACACTATTTCTTCTTTTGATAAGCTACGTCGGTTTTTGCCAAACGTATCCGGTAGATACCTTGTACAAAACCGGCCCGCTCAGCAACCGCATCAACGTTGTGATACTTGGAGACGGGTTCACGAAAGAGGAACTGCCAAAATTTACAGCAGAGGCCAGAAAGTTCGCGGACTTTTTTCTGTCTTATGAGCCATACAACCGGTACAAGGATTATTTCAATTTCTTTTCGATCCCTACACCTTCCAAGGAAAGCGGTGTGACTAATCCGGGAACAGCGCCGGATGCGTATACGGATCAGCCGGTGGGTAAAAAGAATACATTTTACAGCGGTACCTTTGGTTCATCCATTCACCGGCTGGTGACCATCAACTATGCAGTTGCGCTTAACGTTCTGGCCTCCAATCTACCGGAATATGATTTGACAGTTGTTTTGATCAATACCACATTTTACGGCGGTTCGGGCGGGTCGGTAGCAGTACACACTTTGAACGAGCAAGCCAATTTGATCGGCGTCCATGAAATTGGGCACACTTTTTCACAATTGAATGATGAGTACTGGGCTGGTTCGGGTTATGGCTGGGAGGCGCCTAATATGACAATGGATGGTAACCCGGCTACGATCAAATGGAAAAACTGGCTTAATTCGAACGGGATCGGGATTTATAAACATCAGGGAGACGGAGATGCCGCGAGCTGGCACAAGCCTACGCAGGGTACATGCCTGATGGAATTTCTTAATCAGCAATTTTGTGCAGTTTGCAGGGAGGCCACTACCGAGAAGATATTGTCACTGGTTATGCCGGTTGAAAAACTCGAACCCGACGCTGAGGGAACGATTATGCTTGACGGCCCCAAAACTTTTAAATTACATTTGATCAACCCGGTTCCCAATACCGTGCAGGTTGATTGGGTACTCGACGGTAAAGCTGTCACGGGAGGCTCGGGAGAAATAACGCTTTCTCCTGACGATATTAATGGATTTGGCGTCCTGTCTGCTACTGTGTTTGATTCTACCAGTATGAGCAGGAAGAGCAATATTCGGGATGTGAGGTCTTGGAAATTTGAATGGAACCTGCAATCCAACTCGCCGCAAGTTTTCAAGATCCGCGCGTCGGCTGACAGCATTTGTTTGGGAAGGGAAGCCACATTGACCGCCTCGGGATGCCCCGGCACAATTAGCTGGGCGACGGGAGAAATTGGAAAATCCATTACAATCAAACCTAACGCGACTACATCTTACGAAGCTTCCTGCAAAGTGGACGGTCAGGCGACTTCAAAAATCAGCAAAACGATAACCGTTCTTCCGCTTCCCACAGCCACAGCTTCAAACACCGGCCCCTACTTTGAAGGAGCAACCATTACATTGACGGCAAGTGGCGGAACGGAATATGCATGGTCCGGTCCGCGTGGTTTTACGGCCAATACACAATCGGCTTCTATTCCCCAGGCGTTTAAAGGTAGTTCCGGAATTTATGAAGTGAATGTGACGGATGTCAATGGCTGCATGGCGAAAGCGATGACGGAGGTAAAAGTAGATCCTATCCTGGCAGTGGGTAATCGCCAGGAGGAATGGGTACAGGTTTCTCCCAACCCCGCGAAAGATTATGTGAAGGTGACAACCAAACTTCCCGGCGAGTCGCAGATCGTGATTTTCAATCAAGCCGGGAAGAAACTGGCGAGCAGAATTTTCACAAGACAAACAGAACTGAAATTGAATGCAGGCAGCGGATTGTTCATTTACAAATTTAGTAATGGAAGCAAGCAAATGTCCGGCAAGCTGATCGTGGAATAAAAGCAGAAAATCGGGCCATAAAAAAAGTCCCCGTTGAGGAGACTTTTTTGTTATTCGCTTATTGACTTGGGCTTTCTGCCCACTTTGGTCCGGTTGCGGATCTTGTCCGGTCTGGGACGAATTTCTTTGTCCTGAAAATACAGCTTTAAGGATTCCAAAATAATGTCTTTTTGTGTGAGACCTTCCCAGTAGCCATAGTCTTTCATGTTCTCCATCAAAATGTAATCACAATCAAAAGTTACTTTGGTAGGAGCTCCTTCCGCAATCTCACCCGGTTTGTTGGTGTCAAGCTCTTCCTGTATGTCGGAAACCAAGGGGAGAGGTGCAAAATCAAATTTCCTTTCCTTTGCCATAGTGTCAGTTATTAATTCGTTCTAAAATCTCTTTCGTTAACTTGTAATAATCCTCGGCGCCGTTGCTGTGAGGGGCATAGTCAAATATTGTTGTTCCGTTCGCCTGCGCTTCTGAAAGTGCTATGTTATCGCGAATGTACGATTCCATAAATACATCACCAAGCTGATCTCTGGTGGCACTGATCAGTTCGTGGCTGATCTTCTTTCTGATCTTAGGATTATAGCGTGTGGCGAATACCCCGCCCAGGTTTGTGCTCGGGCTGATCTTCTTGATTTCGGCGGAGTAAACTAAAAAGTTGCGTAAACCTTCATAGCTCAAAAACTCAGCCTGCAATGGTACATAATATTGATGACATGAAACCAGTGCCAATCTTGTATTTCCGTACAGTGCCGGCGGGCAGTCGATAATCACAAAATCGTAACGGTCTTTTACTTTTTCCAATGCAATTTTCAAATTGAAAGGAAAAACCGGTGCCGATTTTATGGTATCCTCCCGGTGAATCATTTCAGCCGATCCGGGTAAAACATCAACGTCTCCAACTTTCTTAACGATCTCATCAAACTCATATTCTCCGGTGATGAACGACCCGCTGTCTTTCTTAAGACCCGCATGGTTAATGCCGAAACTTTTGGTAAGACTGGCCTGTGCATCCAGATCAATAACCAATACTCTTGCATTGGCAAATTTGCTGAGACCGGCAGCAATGCTCTGGGCAGAAGTAGTCTTTCCTACACCACCTTTGTTGTTGACAATACTGATGATTTTCATTTAAAAGTATTATATGTATAAAAAGTTAATAGTTTATTTCAAGTTTGATATGTAAATAAACGTAAAATATTTTTATACCTAATCCAGATAAATAAAAAGTCTCAAAAGTTTTTTTCTTTGTAAATGTATTAATCTTTTTAAAAGAACAATAAGTATAGAAAGGAAAATTTTTGAGTGTTTTATTAATGATTTGGTTGTCAGTTAATTACTGAAATAATTTCTTTATCACCCATAAACTTTGTCACCCTGAGCGCAGTCGAAGGGTGACAAAGAGGAGGTACTTGTTTGACAAATGGGGCGCCACTAAATGATAAACCGATGCTCAAAAAATATCAAACAACCGGATCGGGTGCTGTTGTTGGTGTGGTCATGGCAACTTTTGCTGTAACATATTTGTGAATACGGAACATGAGTAG
Organism: Dyadobacter pollutisoli; assembly: GCF_026625565.1. NCBI lineage: Bacteria > Pseudomonadati > Bacteroidota > Cytophagia > Cytophagales > Spirosomataceae > Dyadobacter > Dyadobacter pollutisoli. Next base: position 2,575,482 of record NZ_CP112998.1, on the reverse strand, counting down.
CGCCGTAATGACGACCGCGAGCACCACCACATTGCCGAGTGTCGGGTAGTTTTCGATGAAGCCTGTGCTGCTTTCTGACACAATAAATCCTGCGATGAGCGAGGCAATACCACCGGCAATTTGCTGGACCGATGAGTTGACACCCATGAAAGCGCCCCGGTCCTGAGGCTCCGGAACGGCGGTCATCAATGCCGAAGCTGAGATCATCCGACCTGTGATACCGATGAACAAAAGCACGTTCAAACCGATAATGATCCAAAGCGGGGTGACGCTTAGGTTACAATAAATGAGGGTCATAATACAGGTGACCGCGGACCCCGCCAGGAACACTTTGTACTTGCCGATTTTGTCGCTGAGCTTTCCGATGAATGGACTAAAGACCAGCATGCAGATTCCGGTTATCATATACAACGTGGGCAGTTCTGCTTCTTTAATGCCAAGGTTGTTGACGCCATATGCAGTACCAAAAGGCATCAGCATAAACCCGCCGGTCGCCAGTAATGTAGTCGCAGCGAACGCCTGAAGGTACTCGGGACGTGCTACGGTTTTACCAAGATGCTGGAATGCATTGCCTTTCGCCTGGATTTTTAAATGGGCATTAATCGGTTTCATATAGGCGACAATGAGCAAGCCAACGATAATACTCAGCCCGACGATCATCAGAAATGGCGCGTGCCAGCTGAATGCTTTGGCAAGATATAAGCCGATTGGAATACCCAAAACCTGACTGCTCGCGAAGGCCATTTGGACAAAACCCATGACGCGGCCGCGGACATTAATGGCGAACAAATCAGTAATGATCGCAAAACTGATAGAACTGATTACCCCTCCGAAAAGGCCCGTAAAGATTCTCGCCATCAACAAAAAGTGGTAGTTGGGAGCAATCCCGCAGAAGAAAGTACCGATCACAAAACCGGTATAAAAGAATAGCAAAAGCTTTTTCCGGTCAAATTTGTCGGCAAATCCTGCGGTGATTAAGCCGGCGGCACCCGCGCTGAATGCATAAGCGGAAACGACGAGCCCAAACTGGCTGGTGCTGATCGAAAGTTTGTCCAGGAGAATGTATCCCAGCGGCGAAATGACCATGAAATCCAGTACGACCGTGAACTGTAATGTGGCCAGGAGCGCAATAATGAACTTTTCGTAGCCGATAAATGTGCTTGTTTTTGTTTCTGACATGTGGATTGTCTTTTGGTTTAGTCTGTTAATTCTTCGCAGGCATAACCCGCTTTTTGCACTAGCTCGATGACCGGGCCACAGTCCGGATGGGTCGCCTCGATGCGTAGTACATTGTCAATATCTGATAAATCAACATTCCATTTGGTGATGCCGGCACAAGCATTCAGCAGGGGAGTCAGGGACCTTACGTCCTTTTTTCTATTGATATTGGTCCGGAAAACCAGTACGAACTCTTCTGTGGTGCAGTTGTTTTTCATAGCCAGCTAGTTGATCAGGAACGTGTTAACGCGATTTTTCCCGTTAGGGTTTCAATGCTTTGAGAACCAGTCCCAGGGTTAAATTAATCTTTTCGTCATCGAAAATGAACGGAGGTCTTCCGGGCATACTCGTTTTAGAAATATGAAACTTTACCAATTGATACAGAGGGGCGAAAGCGATCGACCAGTAAATTTCAACAGGCAAAGGAATAATTTCGTTTCGTTCAATGGCTTTATGCACAAATCTCGACATGGCATCCAAAAACCGCCGGTCAATGGTAGACCTATCGACCAAAGGAGAGTGTTTGACCTGCTCCATAAAAGTCATGCTATACGGATTTTCAAAGCAATAATTCATCCGGTTGAGCCATTGAACCTTTAATCCTTCATCAAAATGCGACTCAGGATCGAAATTATGCAGGGTCGCGCTCGCCATCTTCTGACTTTCTTCCGTGTAAAGCTGCTGGATCAGGTCCTCTCTGTCCTTGAAATATATGTAAATCGTCGCCACAGAAACCCCCGCAGACTTAGCCAGCTTATGCATGCTCAGTCCATCGAACCCGTGATTTACAATCATTTCAATTGCTTTTTCACGGATCAGCGCTTCCTTATTTACGTCCCTGGTTCTCAATATTCATGATTTTATTCAAATACAAATATAAATGAACGTTCGTTTATTTATGACTAAAATTCTTTGATTTCCAGCTATTTTAATGACCTTTTACGAAAATCAATATTGGACAATTTGTCTTAAATGGTGCTCCATGTGATCCAGGTAGTCGTCGATGTACTCAAAATATCCATTTTAGTCAGGAGTATCGGTTATAATAAAGTTTTCAATCGCCTTTTTGTTGTAGCCCTTGTATCCTCCCTGAAAATCGCGTCCGGCTACGGCGATGAAATCAGCCATTCTTTTGGAGTTTAACTGGGCCAATAACGCCTGATAATCACCATCATACTTAATGAAATATCCTGAATAAACCGTTACGTCGGGGTTTTCGTAAAGAATAAAATTGGGCGCCAGGTTCATCGGCGAAAAAATGATCTTTTTGCCAAATGAGCTGTCCAGCCCCTGAGCACGCCCGAATGCATACCAGGCCACCGCATTCGGCTTCCCATTATCACGACGATCGAGCGCTGGTTTTACTTTAAGAAGATAGGAATAAGTTTTGGGAAATTTTTCCTGCAATGTTTTTTCGTCGATAATGCGCTGTTTACCAGCTATATCCTGAAAATAGGGGAACAAAATATATTCAGTAACCGGGTCGCTGACGGTTTTAAGCTTGGAGCCTTTAATGATGGGTTTTAAGAGCTCTTTTTCGAGGTATACGGCGATTCCGTCTTTACTGACAGCTTCGACGACACCATCTTTCTCGTCGCCCACAGTGAAGATAAAAAGGCCGTCGGCAAGGGTAGTCAGCCCAACAGATATCTGGCAAATATCGCCCAATCGTTGACCGATTTTGTCCTGCTGTGGAAGCACTGAAAGGTGCCACGGCCGGTTAGTTTCCAGTTCGGAGACGGCTATTTTTCTGCTATTGTATTGGAAATCACTACTTAAACATTGCTGGTAGCAAAATCCGTCAGTGAGAGTTTTTCCAAAAATAGTAATCGCAGAGTAGGTAGCCATTTTCCCGAAAACCGGTATTGCGCCGTAATTGGTAATATGTGACAGGTTATGACTTTGTTCAAAATACGCACGGAGTGGCTTGCCAGTTTCCGATGTAAACCAGGAATTGGGTGTGATAAATCCACAAATTCCGTCTTCTGCCAGCAGCATTGATGCAAGCTGAAAGAATGCGAGATAGGCGTCAGTGGATCCGCTTTGACAGAATGAAAACTGGTTTTGGATGAATTTTCTCTGTTCCTCAGGCAGGTGTTGAATGCGTATGTAGGGGGGATTTCCTACGATAAAATGAAATCGTTTTTTTGTATTTTTTTGTTTTAATGCATCACACCTTTTGACGTTCCAATTGACTGAAATCCCAAGTGGCTTAATCAGGTTATCCAAGTTTTGCCTGCACATTCTAATGGCTTCTTTATCAATATCCCAACCATGAATTTGCTCCAATCGGTTGCATATCTGATCAGTAGGGGTATTTTTGATAATGTACTCAGCAATAGGCACCAGAAACCTACCATCGCCACAAGCGGGATCAAGAATATTTTTATTGGTCAGATCAGAATCGTGAAAGCCTGAATCATTTAGGATTTTATCAACAATGTGAAAAGGAGTATAAACTTGTCCGAGCAGTTTTTTTTTCTCGTAAGTGCGCGTTTGTGAAGCCATTCAATTTAGAAGTCGATACCGGGTTTTTTCTTCAAAACTTTTGTTAGAAACTTGGAAGGTGACATTACCTGCATCTCAGTTTTATTTGAAAATCCGAAATCTTTGGTATTCGTAGTTAACAGGAAATCGCATCCTTCTTTAACAGCAGTATGATGCTGAAATGAATCTTCCACATTTTTGAAATCAGATTCCAGCCCGTTTAGGAGGCAATCTTTATCGGTTTGGCAGACGTGTAAAAATTGGAGGTAAAGGATGAGCCTCTTCTTCAGCTCTTCGTTTCTTAATCCATTTTTTTGCAAGACGTATACAAAAGTGTAAAAACTTCCAGGCGAAACGTACATCGGAATCTTATTTTCCAGAGCCCACGAAAGTATAAATTTTGCTTCAAATGGTTCACCAGTAGGTCTTGCCATTGCATGATCAAGCAAGACGTTGGTGTCGAGGAATAGTTTCATAAACCGTATTTATCCTTAACCATCAAGTCCTTGATCTCTTTGTCAGTCATGTAACGAAGAGGGCCGTCTTTGGCGCAACCAAAGAGTTGATCCGCTAGCGAGGGCTTACTTAGGCCTGCTTCCTGTTCGGGTTTGGTGTAGTTTACCAGGTATTCCTCGATTAAATTAGATAACGAAGTGCCTTGACTTGCGACAATTCTTTTCGCTTGCTCAATCGCTGACTTCCTGATACTCAGGGTTAATTTGACTTTTGGCTCCTTTGTAGTTTTCATTTTATACGTGTGTTATTGATTTTGTGAAATAAATATACGTATAAATTCTAGCTATCGCAACGCGCAAATCCGAAAGCCTTTTAGCTTTTTCACGTAGTCAGTCATCACCGGCGGGTCGATATCTCGGAATAATACTTCGTAGGTACTCTCGTTGAAAGTGAAAAAAGTACCGTCGGATCTCAATCTTTTAGTGCCGGATTTATAAAGCTGGCCGGTTTCGCCTTTTTCCAAAGAATGCTTGTCGATGAAACCAAGTAATGAGGCAATGGTTCCTTCGGTTTCGGATTGGTGGAAGGATATGCAAAAGTAATGTGAAGTTTTGGAGTTGGGTTTGTGAAGTTGCGATGACGGAATGTTCAGGACGTAGTCGGATGAGAGTAGCCCCGATTTACGTTTCATGGATTTGATGTCAACAGAAAAAGCCTGGTCTTCCGACCGGGTCCCCGACTGGATCAGAAAATCCTGCCCCCAATCCTGACCATCGACAGCCCCGAACGACCGGGTAGGGCGGGGAAGATGATAGCAGTCTGCAAATACTACTTCGCCCAGACTGCCGGTGAAACGCATCATGCGGGTTTGTGAAAGTTTGTCTTCGTGCCGGTCCCAGATATTGGAGACGTGATGGTGCCGCAACGAGTGCTCGACCAGTTGGCGGGCAAAAATCTTCTGCTCATCGCTCACAGAGATTTGGATGTACGAGGCGTTGGTCAGAAGAGTTTGCTCCATGCAAATCTAATCGCTATCAAAGTGAGTACAAACCCGATTAAAATGACACTAAATGGAACGTAAGTGAATGCTACTAAGTGGATTCTGTCGAAGAACCACATCACTCCGATCAACGCGGCAATCAAGGTAAGAAATCCGGAAATTTTGCCAAAACCAGGAATTACGGTGAATGGAATCTTACTTTTGATCAACATTAATGTGATGGCCATGGAAATGACTGGTAAAAATTGCAAAACGATGTCCGCCTGCCAGATACTCTGACGTTCGAAGAGGAAGAGGTAAATGTTGAGGGTTACCGCAAAAACCCCAGGAATGCAGACGGCGTAAACCAGGATGGCATAAATGTAACTCCAAAACTTAACATCACGACTTCCATTGGCTACCTGTCCAACCACCCAGGCTATGACGGGTAATGCAAGAAAATAAATCGTAATAGGCCATGGATTTTCTGATATAGATTGAAAGAGTTGGGACAGAGTCATCTTGTAAACTGAATAAGTTGTCGTTACTACAAAGAAAACGGAAAGCATAATTTTACAAATGTAAATTATACTTTCCGCTAAAATGAATGAGTCAGTTTACAATCCTAACAAGAATCCAATCGTAAAGTTGGCATCCCAATCAAAGACAAATTGTTTGCAACCAGTAGCGTCGGTTACTGCTTTATAAATGTTAACCCCCGCTTTTGATTTGGCATTAGTCATTTTAGAATAGGCTAGTGGCGCGCTTAATGTAGTGTAGCGTTCCTTGCCTTTACGAACCTCCTTGGCCATTTCGAAAGGTACGCCGCCAATGATAAAGCAGGTACCTCTCAGGTCTGCGGGAATCTGTTTTGCTTTGGCGCTCACTTCCTGGTACACTTTGGAGTCATCTGTGCCGTCCTGGAAATACTTTGCACCATAAGACTCTAATGCCGAAACCTTACCGTCTTTGATCCAGGAGATCTTGGTATTACCTGAGCCAATGTCCACCACAAACGCTTTACCGGCATATTCGGCAGGCAGAACAGATTTCAAGGCCAGCTGTCCTTCCTGCTCAGGAGTCACCTGATTGACAACGTATCCAAGCGATTTCAGCACTCTTGTGATCTTTTGCGTTACTTCGGCTTTTGCAGCTCCTGAGCTTACTACAAAATGAATATCCTTGCTTCCTACGCCGTAATCAAGCATACTGCCAATGTACTTTTTTAACCCAATGCGCACATCTTCATCGGTAGCCATGTTTTCAGTCACAAGGCTGTTTCCGAATTCTGATTTTTCGAGGTTCCAGCGTTTTTGTGCATCTACTTTGATGATAAACGAGTTGAATCCACTGGCCCCCAATTCCACTACACCACGGAGTTTGCCGTCAACGGGAGCAGGAGGAGTGTAGGTAAAGGAAGTTGATTCTGTGCTGGTCGCTTCCGGGTTTTCAGAGCTGCTGCTTTCCGTTGAAGATGCTTCTGTTGTGTCTGTTGTTGCTTCTGTTTGCGGGCTCTGCGCCTGGTCCTGGGCCATTTGATCCAGCGCTTTTTTGCCTCCGAGATATTTATACCCCAGGAAAATGGCTCCTAGAATGATGGCAGTAATGATCAATCTGCCTGCTACTGTCAGTCTTTTCATTAGTATAGATTTGTAAATTATTAGTTTAATTTATTAATGTATTCTTGATTTAATTAATTAAATCAATCTAGTAGGCCTTTGTAACTCGAATCTTTCGGAGCTTCTATCGGGCGACTGGAAGTTTGTGGTGATTCAAGCTGTATCAATTTGAACTGACCTGCATTATATGCTTCGAGCATCGCCTGACCTTTATCGGACAAGAGTCCGTTTTGTACGTCAACGCCATTGATGAAGTCCAGTGAAAGATCCATGGCCCGCTTCATTTCGCCTAGCTTTTGGCTCATGTCGTCCTGAATGTACTCCATTGATTCGTCGAAATAGAACTTCTTGTCAGGGTTGCCTTTGAAAATGCTGATCGCGGTACGGAGCGCGTTTGAGCTTTCCTTAACAATTCTGTACTCAGCTTCTTTCAGTTTAACCTTAATTTCAGTCTCTTTAATAATGTAATCAGCGCTTTTATTCACTTTTTCCATGAATTCCAGCACTGTTTTCATGTTGCGCTGTAAAGGGAAAAGTTTCTCGTTCATTTCTTGCAGGCCTGCTCCTTCAATGGTCGCAAGAGACGCTGTTTCCTTCATTCCAGGTCGATCGAGCATCGTACTTGCCTTATTAGCTTCTGCGAACTTCTGCTTGATCTGCTCGTTATTTTCGTTGATATTCTTGTTTAGTTTTACCAGCTGACCGGCCAATGTATTAATCTGGCCTTGCATTTTCTCCCTTTTTTCTTTCAGATCATCAATGTAAATTTTCATGATCGCGATAGGGTCCAGTTTAATGATCAGTCCCGTAATGTTGCGCATTAAGGTTTTGAACAAGAAGAAAACCGCGGTACGTACATCTTTGCTGGTAAACAGGAAGATCGCCAGCGCCAAAATGGCCATTAAAAAGCCGAGGTACAACGTATTTTGGGTGACTTCAATGAGGAACGCAGCGATTTTGTTCCAGAAATAAAGCGCAGCAGCTCCCGCCGCACCAAGGAAAAGCAAAGATGTAACGCCCTCAGGCTTACTCCAATAAGATCGCTTGGAGCCATCTTCCTGTGAGCCGCCTATTTGAGTGAAATCTGGTGTTGCCATTGTTTGTCGAATGTTAGGTTATTTAAGGTATTGGTTAATTTTATCCAGATCTGATTTGATCTGGTCTACGAAGCTTCCATAGGTTAGCTCGAAACTATCCTTGTTGGCAGTGATCTTCGCACTTTGCTCGGTGATTTCGCCGGAAATCTGGCCCAAACGGTTCTTATTGTCATCCATTTTCTTTTGAAGGTCAGCGATTTGCTGCGTGAAAGCCGCATTGGAGTCTTCCAGCTTCTTGTGCTCGTCCTGCAATGCGCCGACGCGGTCTTTGATCGCTTTTTCGACATCTTTCAAAAAAGAAGCCCTGTCTTTGTCCAGAATGCCCAGGTACTGATCGGCAGAAGTCCGCAGAATGCTGGTATCCTTGATCCCGCCCATGGCTTTAAAACTTGCCCAGGCAGCTTGAAACTGCTTTTCTTCCCCCAGTCCAAGGCTTTCCATGCTTTGGAGCGCCTGCTTGTATTCAAAATAGTCAGGGCCGGGGAGGTTGGCTTTTTCGAGCAGGTTGACAAAATGCTCCACAAACTTTCGGTCTACATTCGCCGTTCCGGCGACATTAGGAACGGTAGGGGCTGCAGCAGGTTTCGAAGGCCCCGGGGTTGAATTTGTAACTGTTTCCTGCTTGACGGGTTCATCACTTTCATTGATAAAAAAGCTGAGTATTTTTCTTCCAATACCCGGTTCAGAATCTGCCATAAGTGTCTAACGTGTTTAAATTCATTGATTTTGTTAGGTCAATATTAATGAATTTAAAAGGATTTCATACCGTATGATATTTACCAATGGTATCCTGAATTGATGAAGCCTCTGAAAATTTGGATGGAATTTTGGCCAATTCTTGAAAGCCGCCCGTTTTTTGTGGAAGTTTACCGGAAAAACTAGATCCTTATGCTTAAACTAGGTTTTAATAGTGCCATACTCGCTGATTTCGGCCTTGAACATGTCATTCAATTTGCGGGTAATCATGGTTTTTCGTGCGTAGAAATGATGTGCTGGCCTGCGGACAATGCCGACAGCCGCAGATATGCAGGCGTGACACACATTGATGTCAATGATCTTTCTGACCAAAGAATAAGTTATATCCGCCACTTGCTAAAAGAGGCCAATATTTTCATTTCGGCGCTGGGTTACTACCCGAATCCGCTCGATCCGGACCTTGGCCGTTCGGAGTATTACATTGAACACATTAAACAGGTGATCCGTGGAGCAGCAAAGCTTGACATCCCGGTGGTGACTACATTCATCGGACGTGACCCATCCAAAAGTATTAAGGATAATCTGGCCCGTTTTGCCGACGTCTGGCCTGCTATTGTGAAAGTGGCGGAAGAGCATAATGTCAAAATCGGGATCGAAAACTGTCCGATGTTCTTTACAGACGATGAATGGCCTGGCGGTAAGAACCTGGCAATCAGCCCTGCGGTGTGGGATAAGATGTTCGAAATTATTCCCAGCCCGATCTTTGGCCTGAACTATGATCCATCACATATGATATGGCAAATGATGGACGAACTGAAACCTATTTACGATTATAAGGACCGCCTGCACCACGTGCATTTAAAAGATGCCAAAGTGTATAAAGATAAACTGGATAGGGTAGGCATCCTGGCCAATCCGCTGGAATACCATTCTCCTAAGTTACCAGGATTGGGAGATGTAAACTGGCGCGGCTTCTTTGCGGCGCTCACGGACGTTCGCTATCGCGGGCCTGTCGTGATTGAGGTGGAAGATAAAGCTTACGAAGGAAATGTGACGGACGTACAAAGCGCGATCCTGACAAGCCGCAATTATTTGAAACAGTTTTTGGGGTAATCCCGCCGATTTTGGTGCGCTAGTAATTTCTGGTGTAGATCAGGCTTACTAGCGTTCCAAAAACTTTACTAATGGTTGAATAAATCTGTCAAAATCTTCAATGTGAGGCAAATGACCAATATTTTCCAGTTCGACCAACTCGCTGTTCTTGATTTTTGCTTTCGTTTGCCTGCCAAGTTCCGGATAATTTCCAAGTGATTGTCTAACCGCTTCAGGCGCTAAGTTTTTACCAACGGCACTTCGATCACGCTGCCCGATGATGAGCAGAGTCGGAGCGGTTATTTTTTCAAATTCGTAGCAAACCGGCTGGGTGTAGATCATATCGTAGGTCAGCGCGGAGTTCCAGGCAATGCGGGGATAATCTTTATTTAATGTCCAGCCAGCCAGCAGATTTACCCATGGCGTGTACTGCTCTTTCCATTTTCCGTCATAATAGCTGTTCAGCTGATAGCTTTTAATGGAATTAAAATCGCTTTTCAGCTCAGTCTGATACCATTTGTCTATCGGTTGAAAAGGTACTTTCAGTTTGTAATCTTCCAGTCCGATCGGATTTTCCAGAATGAATTTTTCAACCACTTCGGGATACATAATCGTAAACCTGGTAGCGACCATCCCGCCCATGGAATGCCCCAGAACTGTAATTTTAGTCACATTCAGGTGGTCCAGTATCCTTTTTGTGTTGGCAGCTAATTCGTGAAAAGAGTATTGAAAGTGGGCTGGTTTGGTAGATTTTCCGAATCCGATCTGATCTGGGATAATGACCCGGTACCCTTTGTCAGCCAGCACCTTCGCAGTTTGTTCCCAGTAGGCCCCATTAAAATTCTTCCCATGCAGCAGCATGATACTTCTGCCATTGGGCTTCTCTGATTTAACGTCCATATATGCCATTTTTAGCTTTTCACCTTGCGATTCGAACTCAATGTAAGACACTGGGAACGGGCATCGATAGTTGGTAAGATCAATGTCCAGGTTTCGTAGTGAGTCTTTCTGAGCTTTTATCTGAGGTATACAGACCGCGAAAAGCAGTAGTGAAACTAGCATGGCTTTCATTTGGAATGGGGCTAAAGTGAAAAAAGGATAACATTTCGATTATCCTTTTTATTACTCAAAATAATGTACCAGCCTGAAACTATTGGATCAATTTCGCTTTGGTTGACAAAAATGCTGTCAATGAAGCCAACATTCCTACGATCGCAAATGACCAGCGAAGGTCAGCGAACTGGGCTACGATCCCGATCAATGGAGGCCCGATTAAGAAGCCGATGAAACTGATAGAGGATACTGCCGCAAGTGCCATACCGGCTGACATTGTGTTTGATTTTCCGGCTGCGCTGTACACAAGAGGTACAACGGACGAAACTCCAAATCCAACCAACAGGAAGCCAAATGTGGCGGGAACTAAATAAGGAAGGAATACTGCAATAGCTAATCCGGTACCCATTAAAGCACCGCTGATCTGTAACATTTTCTTTCTTCCAAGACGGTTTGCTAACCAGTCGCCTGCAAAACGGCCACCTGTCATCGTACCCATAAAGGCTACGTAACCAAGGGTTGTCAGCGTGGCAGGGACTTTAACCGCTTCCTGGAAATATACACCACTCCAGTCGAACATAGCGCCTTCACAAACCATTGCACAGAAGCCGATCAGACCAAGCATTAACAAATCGCGGTCTGGTTTCACAAACATCGGCTGGGCTTCTCCTTCATTTCTGTCGCTATCGGGCATTGTGTGCTTGTAAGCTGTAAAAATGACACCGAACGCAATCGCTGCAATGACTAAAAAGTGAATATGAGGAGGGATATTGACCGAAATAAAGAATGAGCCGATCATAGCGCTCACGAAACCTGCAAGGCTCCAGAGACCGTGAAATGATGCCATAATAGACTTTCCGTAAACCTGCTCTACCGCCACTGCCTGTGTGTTCACCGCAATGTTGGTCAGGTTACCCCAAAGGCCAAAAGCGAAAAGTACGATGACCAGTTGTTCTGTTCTCGTTACAAAACCGATGAATGCGAGGGTTACTGCATAAAGAATAGCACCAATGAGGACCATTTTCTTGCTGCCGTAGTGGGTTACCATCCATCCTGAGATTGGCAAACTTGCCATTAATCCAAGAGGAAGCGCCAAAAGTACGGTACCCAAACCCCCTTCGGTCAGGTGCAGCATGTTCTTAATGTCCGGGATGCGGCTTGCCCATGCCGCAAAGCTTAAACCCTGAACGAAGAAAAAAGCTGCTACGGCAAGGCGTAAATACTTTCGGGAGTCGGATGGGGCGAAAATTGAATAATTCATAGGAGCGAAAATTTAACGAACAACGTGTGTGACTAATAGTTCGTATTTATATAATATGATTTTTTTAATTTCTTGGTTGATTACTCTGTGTCTTTGAAAATGGACTATTCTTTTGTTAAAAGACTTACAGATGCAAAATTAACGCATTGAGTGCAGATTTAATTCAAATAAATTGTACTTTTTTAATTAAATTAAAAAGTATGTGTTGTACAAAACCAAGAAAGTGGAATATTGTAATATCGAATTGCAGCGGTTTATAAACGAAATCGAAAAAATGGTAGATAAAACAGTTCTGATTCACTAAATTCACCCATCACCTTTTCACTAAAATTTCCTAAAATGAGACTGAGTTCTACTTTACTCATGAGCTTTTTTGCCCTCGCCGCATCGGCCCAACAGATTCAGACGGAGCGTATCAAAAAGATCAAGGCTACTTTGCCGGTGATCGAAAAATTGTATAAGGACTATTCTGAAAAAAATCATTTCCCGGGCCTGGCATTCGGGCTGGTAGTGGACGGGGACCTGATACTTTCGGGAGCCAATGGTTTTTCGGAGATCGCGACGTCAGTGAAAGCCACGCCCGGATCATTGTTCAGGATTGCATCAATGTCCAAAAGTGTGACGGCAATGGGCATTCTGGCGCTGCGGAAAGAAGGTAAATTGAAACTGGACGATCCTGCCTATTTATATATCCCTGAATTGAAAACAATGCCTTCATTGACGACCGATGCTCCGCCGATCACGGTCAGGCATTTGCTGACCCACGCGGCAGGCTTTCCCGAGGATAATCCCTGGGGCGACCGGCAGCTGGATACTAAGGATGAGGAGCTGATCGAGCTGATCAAAAAAGGAATATCGTTTTCCAATGTTCCCGGTGTTACTTATGAATACGCCAATCTGGGTTTTGCGATGCTGGGCAGGATTATTACCAATGTGTCTGGCAAGCCATATCAGGAGTATATTAATGAGATGATTTTGAAGCCACTTGGAATGAATAACACGATCTGGGAATATTCCAAAGCTCCGAAAGCACTACTAGCGCACGGCTATCGGTACGAAGATGATGTGTGGAAAGAAGAGGAACTTTTGCATGATGGTACTTATGGAGCAATGGGCGGCCTGATCACTTCAATTGATGATTTTAGCAAATATGTGGCGTTTCATTTATCAGCCTGGCCACCGAGTTCATCACCGGAAAGAGGGCCGATTTTACGCAGTGACGTGCGGGAAATGCAAATGCCCTGGAATTTCAATAGTTTGAATGCCTCATACAAGTACCCGAGCGGACGCGCCTGCGCTATGACGTCGGCGTATGGCTATGGCTTACGGTGGAGCAGCGATTGCGAGGGTAGGACGGGTATCGGGCATACCGGCGGGTTACCCGGTTTTGGAAGCCAATGGCAGATCCTGCCTGAATATGGTATCGGAATAATCGCGCACGCGAACCGTACCTATGCCGGTATGGCGACCATTAACATGGCAGTTTTGGATACAGTTATTGCCCTGGCCGACCTGAAACCGCTTCCGGTAAAGGTTTCTAATATTTTGAAACAACGAAAAGAACAACTGGTCAAACTGGTCCCGGACTGGAAAAATGCGGAGCAAAGTGGCATTTTCGCCGAGAATTTCTTCCCGGACCGCTCGGTATCGCATCGTAAAAAGGAACTGGACCTGCTACTGGCCAAAACGGGCAGCATTACCGGGTCTACCGATATGAATGCGGAGAATCAGTTACGCGGCACTTTTCTGCTGAAAGGTACTACCGGTGATATCCGGGTATATTTTACATTATCGCCGGAAAACCCTGCATTGATCCAGCAACTGGACTTTTCGCTTGCCAAATAACTGATAGACTTGAAATTTTTAAGCACGGGATAGGGGGGATGTTTTTCTGGATTGTCTGAGAATAAACAAATCAGAAATCATGAAAAATATCTTCTTATCACTCACATTCATTTTTTGTCTTGCGGCCATAACGGATTCGGTCGCGCAGGAAAACCAGACTATTTTTAGAAATTCGGGTATTCGCAGGTCTGGCGGTTACGCGGCCATTTCCAATAAGTTTACCAAGATCAATGGTGACTTTGCCAATATGGCTGAAATTTATGGCGGCTGGTTTGTCAACCAGCGTTTTATGCTGGGAGTAGGGGCGGCCGCAACTACCAATCACATTCCGGTACCGCTTGAAAGCCAGCAGTTTCCAGGGCGAAAAATGACTTACCAGTACGGACAGCTGGGTTTAATGACTGAATATGTGGTTGCATCAACCAAAATGGTGCATGTTAATGTCAATCTGTTAACAGGTACCGGATTCACATTGCAGTACGACCGCCACGATGTGGATGACTGGGATGATATTGACTGGGACGATCGCTATGATGATGACGATGTAAAATGTTTCTTTGTGATGGAGCCCGGTGTGCAGGTTGAATTTAATGTGCTGAAATGGATGAGATTTAGCCCCGGCGTGTCATATCGCAAAGCTTTCAATGCCAAAGGAAATGGCCTGACAGACAGCGACCTGAGCAATATTTCATACAATCTTACGCTGAAATTCGGCAAATTCTAAAGCGGTTAGGGGGAACTGGTGATTTGTGGTATATTATGCCTCAATTGATCCACAGTTCCCAGAGGAGGAATCCGATATAATGCTGATAATGTCCATCAGGGGCAATAGGAACAAAAGTTGTACTGTTATATAAAGATTGCACACTATTTCCCGACTAAACCTTGACAAGATGAGCGTTTCAGGATTTGTAGTTTTTGGATGGTTATTCCTTTCTGTTTGGGCTGTAAAAGCTCAAAATGTGTATGATGTGATCGTCGCGGGCCGTACCATCGGTTCATTAAAAGTATTTGACGATAAAGGAAAAGATAATACTGAGACCCACCGGATCGAGTCGGATTTTAAAATCATGTTTTATAAAGGCAAGTACTCGACCCAGACAAACTATTCGCAGGGAAAATTGATATCTGCCACCTGTGCGCATCATGTGAATGGTGACCTAAAAGAAAGAACTCAAACTAAAAGCAGCGTCAAATCACTGTATGAAGTATTGTTTTCCGGCGAGGATGGGAAGGACAAGCCTAAAATAGAGTTTAATAGTCCCATTAACAGCACTATTACAGGTTTATATTACAAAGAGCCTATTAACATTAATGAGGTGTATTCCGAACGATACGGTAAAATGTGCAGCGTCAAGAAACTGTCGGAAGGCAAATATGGCGTTTCACTACCAGACGGAAAACAAGGGATATATTCTTACAAAAACGGCCTTTGCCGTGAGGTAAAGACCGATTTGGCAGGATTTAAGCTGCGCATAGTTTTGAATGAAGGGAAAAATACAGTGAACTAGCTCGTCGCCGGTTCACTGTATTTTTTATAATGAAACCTGTTTGGTGTGTTTCACTTCCGCATTGTCCCTGATTTCTTCATTGGCGATTTTCACGATCGTATCGCCCTCCTTAATGTCTCCAAAAATCTCCGTTTTATCGTCACTGCTTGTACCCGTTTTGATCGGTACCCACACCGCTTTTTGATCAACAACCTTGATGACATAGGTTCCTTGCGTGGAATTCAAAACAGCTGACTTTGGAATAGCATAAGAGTTCACATCACCGGTCAATGGGATAGAAACTTCGGCAATCATACCGGGTAAAAGTTTTCTATCACTGTTAACCACATCCATTTCCGTCCTTTGCGATCTTAAACGAGTGTCGAGCGCACCAGCCAGGCGACTTACTTTGGCGGGGAAACTCTGGTTAGGTAATGATTTTACTTTGAAAGTTACCTCGCTTTTGTTTTTCAAATAGCTGGTATATGCCTCCGGAACGCTCACCACCAGTCTCAGTTTACGCTGTTCAACCAATGTAAACAAAGGAAATTCAGAACCTTTGCCTGACGGGCCTACATAAGCGCCTGCGCTCACATTACGTGCCGTGATGACGCCGCTGAATGGTGCGCGGATTTCCAGGTAATTTCTGGTATCGGTTATTTCTTTGCTCGTCGATCTGGCTGCATCAAGCTGTGCGAGGTCGGAATTTCTTTTGGCCAAAGCTACGTCCAGGTCGTTTTGAGAGACTGTACCGGGTGTTTTGCTGGTTTCGAGCAGCCGTTCGTAATTGGCTTTGCTGGCCTGGTAAATGGCCTCCTGCGATTTAAGTCTCGATTCGCTGCCTATCAGCTGTGAAGTGAGCTCAGGGGCCTCCATGGAAGCAAGGAGCTGGCCTTGCTGCACCTCGGTACCGACATCGGCGTGCAGTTTCTTTACAAAACTGCTCACTTTGGCATACAAATCTACCTGCTGGAAAGCGATCAGCTCGCCTGGAATCTGCAAGCTGGAAGCCAGTGAATGCTTTTGCAATGTAAATGTTTCAACTGCGGCTGCTTCCACCGGGGCTTTTTTGTTTTCTTCTTCCTCCGCTTTGGAAGATCCGCAGTTTTGTAATACCGGCGCGGTGGCGGCGACCAGTACGGTCAGGGCGATGTGACGTATATTTTTCATTGTAGGATCAGTTCGACTCTTAGATTATTTGGCCATAGGAACATAAAACTTGCTTTCTTCATCTTCTGGATCAAGCGAAACACTCTGCGTGGTAGCCTTACCCTGTCCCCACGCGAAAACCAGCGGCAGGATAAACAATGCGGCAAAAGTAGATGCAATCAACCCGCCAATTACGGCTCTTCCGAGTGGAGAAGACTGGTCACCGGCTTCTCCCAATCCGCTCGCCATCGGGATCATACCCACCACCATGGCTACGGCCGTCATCACGATCGGGCGGAGGCGCAAGCCAGCGGATTCCTGCGCGGCCGCCACTGCATCACCGCTGTACTTTCTCAGCTGTTCGGCATTGGTAATGAGCAGTACCGCATTCGATATAGACACCCCGACGGACATAATAATGCCCATATAGGATTGAAGGTTCAATGTGGAGCCCGTAATCATCAGCAATGCCAACGAACCGAATACAACCGCCGGTACTGTGGTCAGTACAATGGCAGAAACTTTGAATGATTGAAAATTGGCAGCCAGCATCAAAAATATCACGACAATCGCTACTACAAGACCGTTTTGAAGACTTTCTAGCGTATCGGTCAATGTCTGGCTAAGTCCTACGAGTTCGACTGAAAGCCCCCTTGGCAACTCGCCGAGCGACGCCAGTGCTTTTTCAACATCAGCCTTTGCAACTCCCAAATCAATGTTATTGAGATTGGCTGTGACCGACAACACAGGCATGGAGCCGAGGTTATCATTTTCACCATAAGTAGTGTCAGGCGTAATGGTGGCAATGTCACCGAGCACAGGACGATTGGAGTTTCTCAGCAGCGGTATTTCACCTATATCATTGATACTGTTCATCTTGCTTTCAGGGATCAAAACCTGCACATTATAGCTGAATCCACCTTTTTCGTCGACCCAAATGTTCTTATCGGTGTAGCGGGACGAGGAAGTAGAAGCGACTAGGGATTTGGAAACATCATTCATATCAACACCCAGCTGAGCGGCGCGTGTCCGGTCTACCTCAATGTTGATTGCTGGATATTTGTTGGATTGTCCCAGCTGAATATCACGCAGGTAGCTAATCTCTTTGAGTCTTTTAATGACCTTCTGAGCATATTGTTCATTCACCTTCTTATCCCGCCCCGACATCCGTACTTCGATCGGAGTAGAGGATCCCTGACTTAAAATCTTGTCAGTCAGTTCAATGGGTTCAAATGAAAGCGCAAGGTCCGAAATGGTTTCACTGACCCGTTTCCTGATTTTTTCCTTTAATTCATCCAGATTAGGGTGAAAACCTTCGCTTAACCCAACCTGCAAAACGGCTTCCTGCGGCCCGGCCATCCACAAATAGATCGGGCTGATTGAAAACAATGCTGGGTGCTGTCCGACATAGGCTGAGGTTACCGACACATTTTCGCTTCCTACAATATCTTTGATCGCCTGAATGGTTTTCAGCGTTTTCTCCTCAGTCCGTTCAATCCGGGTACCTTCGGGCGCGCGCAGCCTTACCTGAAACTGGTTACCATTTACTTTTGGCAAAACATCTTTTCCAATGTTAGTAAGCATCAATCCGGCCAATGCTGACGTGACGATCAGGTAAGTGATCACAATAGGCTTGCGGTAGGGGATCATTCGCTTGATAAACCGCATGAATCTGGCGCGAATACGTTCAAATGGGCTGATCGTGCCATTCTGGTCGCTATCGGCCCGGTGAATGAGTGCTTCTTTTTGCTCGTCTTTATTTCTGCTCAGGCCGGAAGCTGCAAATTCTTCCGAATCGCTCATTTCGCCGCCATCTTGTTTTTTGTGATGCTTTACCTTCATGATCCAGTTCGCCATCACCGGCACGAAAGTCTGCGCCAGAAAGTAGGAAATGATCATACTGAAACCGATCGCAAGCGCGAGAGGCAAGAACAATGATCCCGGAATACCGCCCATTGTGAAGGCTGGCGCAAATACCGCGAGGATACAGAACAGGATCAGCAGTTTCGGAAAGGCAATTTCCTGACAGGCGTCCCAGATCGCGAGGGCTTTGGGTTTGCCCATATCCAGGTGCTGGTGAATGTTTTCAATGGTCACGGTACTTTCATCGACGAGAATTCCAATCGCCAATGCCAGCCCGCTCAACGTCATGATGTTAATGGTTTGTCCAAATAAATTGAGGAACAAAACGCCGGAAATGATGGAAGTAGGAATAGTCAGGATCACGATTAATGCGCCTCTTGCGTCGCCGAGGAACAGCAATACCATTAAACCTGTGAGGATCGCCCCAATGGTACCTTCCGTCAACAAACTCATCACCGAGTTCATTACATAGGTCGATTGGTCAAATTCGTAACTGATCTTCACATCTTCCGGCAATGTGCTCTGGATGCGCGGCATGGCCTTTTTCAGGTTTTGAACCACTTCCCAGGTAGAAGCATCGGCACTTTTGGCAATACTCAAATAAACTGACCGCTTGCCATTCACAAGGCCATAACCCGCCGTTATGTCCGCCCCGTCTTCCACAGTAGCCACGTCGCGCAGGTAAAGGTTCTGAACCTGGCCTTTGAACAATGGAATATTTTCAAAATCCTTAATATGTCGAACCGTGGTATTGGTCGGCGTAATGTAGTTTTTATCACCGATCCGTACATTACCCGAAGGCGCCGTCTGGTTGTTGACACGCAATGCTTCCACCAGCTGATCGGTTGAAAGATTATGCGAACGCATGAGTTCGGGATCAGCTTTAATGACAACCGTCCTGATGTTTCCTCCAAAAGGCGGGGCCGAAACAAGTCCGGGAATGGATGTAAATGTAGACCGTACATATACGTTGGCAAGATCCAGCAACTCATTATTAGAGCGTTTTTCGCTGCTAATGACCAATTGACCAACGGGTAGGGTAGACGCATCGAAACGGATAATGAATGGCGGGTTGGACCCTGGGGGAAAGATCGCCTGGGCGCGATTCGTGAATGAACTGAGCTCAGCCGAGGCCTGCGCCATGTTCGTACCCGGGTAAAAATTGATCTTCATCAGGGTAAGTCCCTGTATATTTTTTGTTTCAATGCTCTTAATACCATTGACATACAGCAAAATATTGATGTACTGCTTCGCAAAGAATGTCTCCATCTGCGTAGGAGTATACCCTCCAAACGGGTGCGCAATGTACATCACAGGCAGGTCGAGTTTCGGGAAAATATCGACCTTGATATTCCGGACCGCATTGATACCGAAAAAGAATAAACCCGCCACCAAAACCATGATGGTAATAGGTTTACGTAGTGCAAAACGTATTAAATCCATGTTACTGTTATTTGTAGGCTCAATGGGTATGTGTCAGGGATTGTCACTTGTTGTCATTTTTGGTCAGGGGTTGTCATTTTTAGTCATTTCTGGTCAGGGGTTGTCATTTATTGTCATTTTTGGTCAGGGGTTGTCATTTTTAGTCATGTATTGTCAGGGGTTG
The DNA here is from genome assembly GCF_026625565.1 of Dyadobacter pollutisoli. Lineage (NCBI taxonomy): Bacteria > Pseudomonadati > Bacteroidota > Cytophagia > Cytophagales > Spirosomataceae > Dyadobacter > Dyadobacter pollutisoli. The sequence continues at coordinate 2,555,571 of NZ_CP112998.1, read as the reverse complement.
TCATTTTTAGTCATGTATTGTCATTTATTGTCCTTTTGATTCTGCCGATTTTAGAATAAGTGACTATGAATGACTACCAATGACTATAAATGACTACCAATGACAATACATGACAATACATGACCACTAATGACTACCAATGACTATAAATGACCACTAATGACTACTAATGACAATACATGACCACCAATGACCACTAATGACTATATCTGGCCAAATCACTTCGCAACTATTCATTTTTCAATCCGCCCCTGTCTGTTATTGATTCAGAAATAGGTTAAAATCTCCGGTTGCGGCTGCTTTGAGCAGTAATGCCTGCCATAAATTACTGAGCGCGACGTCGCGGTTTGTTTCAGCACGCACGAGGATGTACAATGCTTGCGTGACATCCACAATGTTGCTCAGACCGTTTTTATATAAAACACTTTTTTGCAGGTACGCATCTGACGCGGATTTGACCTGTACCGGCGCTTCCTGAAAATTGGAAACTGCATTCCTGATCTTGTTTTCTGACAAAAGAAGTTGATTGCGAATTTGCTGGTCTACCAGGTTGAATTCTTCCTTCAATGCATTGGAAACGAATGTTTGAGCTGCTACTTGCTGCTTGGTCCGTAGTATACTGGTCATATTCCAGGTAGCGCCGATGCCGAGCAAATAATTGGCCCGGACGGGTTTGATACCTTCGAAATAGCTTTGGGTATAGGCATGCTGATCGGTGGCATAAGTGGATGAAAAACCAGCGCCACGGCCCTGAAACACACCAAATAATGAAAACGTAGGCATACCCAATGTATGGTAGTATTTCGCCTGGCGGTCGCTCACGGCGATGCGGTTGGAATAGTATTTCAATAGCGGGTGACCTTCTGTTTTGGAAACGGTATCGGAAAGCGATCCGGGAATCCTGGTAATGAACAATGTATCCAGCACAAATTGCTGATTGGTGGTGCCCATTAACCGCGCCAGATTATTGGCTTGCTCCTGTTCGAAATCCCTGGCCTGGGTAATGCTGATTTTGGCATTGGAAACTTCCGCATTGGCCAGCGAAGAGTCTACGCCGGGGATCAGGCCGTTTTTAGCACGGGTTACGACCACACTTTTCAATGCAGATGCACGTTCCAGGTTATTCTCCCAGGATTTGGTGAGGCGCTGTGCGACCAGTAAATTGAGATAGGCACCTGCCACTCTTACGCTGTGCTGAAATTGCTCCTGTTCCAGATCACTCTGATCGCGGGTAACAATGGATTCGGAAACCTGTATGCGCTCACGGGCGCGGCCGAATGCGAAGAAATCCCAGTTGACATTGGTCAGGTAAAGTGCACCGAAAGCGGAATTCCAGTTTTGTTTCGGTAGTGGTAATCCGGACGATGCGACTGAAAGGCCTAATCCGTACAATGGGCCATTTTGTCCATTGATAGTACCGAAATCTTGCTGGGCAGACAAATTGAAGTTGGGCAAGTACTCTTTTTTGCTCTGCTGTACCGTCGCTTTGGACGCGCTGAGGTAATTGTTTTTCGCTTTGATCGACGCGTAGTTGGAGAGCGCGGTCTCGACAGCATCATTTAATGACAGAACCTGGGCGGAGAGTTTTTGACTGGCAGGAATGATTGCCACGGTTAAAAACAGGATGGAGAAACATCTATTGAGCATAATTTCAATCAAATTACCTGACAATGTAACCGAACAGACCACTTTTGAAATATTCTCAGATTATGGAGTGGCTAAATTGCTTTGCAAAGGTAGTTGGGCGATGCTAAGCAATGTGTACTACTTTCAAACAATATCTTATAAAATTCAAACATCACTACCTTTCGTGAACGCGATAGGACTTTGGTGTGATGCCAATTTGTTTTTTGAACAGATTATTAAAGTAGGCAGGATATTCAAAACCCAGACAAAATGCGATTTCGGCGACGCTCCAGTTGGAATGTCTGAGCATGATTTTGGACTGCGACAATATCCGGTCGATAATGTGTTCTGTGGTCGTCTTACCAGTATTTTCTTTCAATGCTCGGTTCAAATGGTTGACATGCACGCCCAGCTTACCCGCGTAGTCTTTTGCCGTTTTGAGTTGCAGTTTGTGCTCAGGGGACTCGATAGGGAACTGTCTTTCCAATAGTTCACGGAAAGCGGAGGAAAGCCGGGTTGAACCATTCAAATTCGGGTCTGCCACTTCGGAAGGCTGCATTTTCATTGCTTCGTGTGCAATAACATTGACATAATTCCGCATCAGATCATATTTGTGAACGTAACCGGATTCGATGTCAACCTGCATTTTGCTGAAAATGCCCATGAGGTATTCCTCCTGCTCTTGATTGATAAAATATACCGGAATACAGTCGCTGCGCAGAATAGGGCAGTCGCTCACCGTTTTGGCACGGGTCATGGTGCTTAGGAACTCGTCGGTAAACAGACAGAAGTAACCGGCCTGCTCGTCAGAAAGCGCTTGCCAGGAATAGGGAACATTGCGGTTGAAGAATACCAGCGCGTTTTGATCGATCTCGATCTGATTGCCACCGTAGGAAAGAATACCTTTGCCGATGATGAGGGATATCTTGTAAAAATCCCTGCGTGCGTAGGAAGTATATTTATTGCAGAATACCCGGGAGAACACATTGAAATGCCCCTCGTCCCCGGTTGTTTTGTCCGGACCTTTTAAACCTTTTGCGGCGGGGTGCGTCAGGTAAAAATGTGCAACACTTTCACTTGGTATCATGCGTTGAAGTTATGAAATTCAAATATTCAGCGCAAAAGTAATTGGTTAAAATGTAGTTAAATGATCTCGCACCTTGCTAATATTATATTTTTTAAAACTATAATAATCTTTATAGGAGGATGTTGATGGCCATATATAGCAAAAGCCAGCTACTAGGAGCTGGCTCTGCATTTTGCGGCAACTGAGGTATTAATCGACTGTGGGATAAGGAGAACTGTCAACACCGCTCTTGTCCGCGATTTGAGAAGTGTCCTTATCTACAAAATAGGTTGGTGTCTTGTAGTTTCTGGGTGAAACCAACGGATTGATTTCAATGCCTTTCACTTTGTAATCCCTCATGACGATGAGCGCCACAGGCCGGGGTGCATATTTGGGCGTATTGCTTACGTAGCGGCTGCGGTATTGTTTGCCATGCCTTTCAATCGTATTGAAATTGGCAACCTTGACCGTGTTGCCGCTGTGCTTCGCTTTTGCCTCCGCAGCTTTATTTGGATGTTTATAATTGTGAACGGAGATACCCGGATCTACAATGGATTGCGATTTTGCTGTAAAAGCCATCATGACCGCTAAGACTATCAATGCGGTCGACAAAGTGGTTTTTCTCATGCTTCATCAGTGTTTTTATGGAACATTAATATCCGTTTTAATAGCGGATGCATGGAAATTAATAACTTTTTTACACTTATACCCGCCGCGCTTTTTGGTGTAAAAATGCCGATTTGACTAAATCAGGGTCGATTTAAATCTGTTATTGGCTAAGATTGGGAAATGCTTGGGAAAATTGGTTTGTGTTCAAACCATGTTTTTGTGAAAAATCATTAAAACGCAAAAATCAGGTTTTGATCAGGGGAGATGAAAAAAATAGAAAAAGATTAAATTTTAATGACTTTCTGATCCAATTCTAATAAATCCCTAATTTTTAGATAGGTTTTGCCGATCCGACTATTTTAATAAAGCGTGGCTGGATGTCTGAATCCCTTTACAAATTCTTTCGATGGGAAGGTCGTTGCTATCCTCACCAAATGGATCTTCAATTTCTTCTGCAATTACTTCGAGGCTGGCCAGGATATAGAACACAAACATGACGAACGGAATGACGAGAAAATGCAAGCTGAAAACGTAGCCAATAGGTAGTGTAAGGCAGTAAGTAAAAATGAATTTCTTAATGAATGAACTGTATGATAGCGGGATAGGGGTGTTTTTAATACGTTCGCAGGCTCCGCAAATGTCGGTTAGCGATTCAAGTTCGCCATTTAGCAGAATGGTGTGCTCAGGCAGCAGAATTCCCTTTTTTTGCAATTCAATGACCTTACTAAACAATGCAGAGGCAATCTGATTGGGAATGTGGTCGTGGATGTTGATTGTGCTTTTGGTTAAGTAGGCCGTGTCCTCAAACTCTTCGGGCCGATAGCGGTTGCGCAAATGATTCTTCAAGGCAAACCCATAATTTGGAATCATTTTTTTGAAAAAATCGCGCTCCTGAATATGTTCCGGATCCAATAACCCATTGATCTTCAGGGCCAGGTTTCGACTACTGTTCATGAGGCCGCCCCATTGTTTCCGGCCTTCCCACCACCGGTCATACGCCGTGTTAGTCCTGAAAACGAGTAGCATCGATATTACAAAACCGAGCAGGGAATGCATTAACGATATGTTTTTGAGATCGTTATCTTCGCCGAGTTTAAGATGTACAATGAGAATGTAGGCAACAATCGCAGCATAAACACCGATGGTCAGGATGAGCGGCGTGAGTTTTCGAACTGTGTCAGCCTTTTGGAAATAGAAGATGTAGCGAAACCATTCCTTGGGATTGTAGTCTATCATACAAGTTTTACCTGGTCAATGAGCTTGAAAAATTCTTTGAAGCATTTCGCTGTCAGTCGGGCGTCTTCCAGTGCATTGTGCGTTTCCTCTTCGCGTTCGAAACCGAAGTAGCTGGCGACAGAGCCCAGGCTCAATGAGCGGGGGACTGATTTGCCATTCTTTTCGAGGATCTGAAAAAAGAGGTACGAGACAGTGTGCAGGTCGATCATTTTGTTGGAGAACGACCATTTCATTTTCTCGTTCCGATAGGCGTAGCGAAGAAAATTGATGTCATTGATCACGCTCTGGCCGCAAATGATAACATTGGAAAAATTGGGCTTGCCAGCATTGAATTTTTTGATCCACTTTTCAAATTCCGGAAGGACATCATATATCATCGGCGCGTCTTCCAGGTCGGCCATGGAAAGGCCGTGTACCTCTTCGGATTTGACCGAAAAAGCCTCTTCATTCTCCGGATACACATTTTGCAGGTAGGTCCCGAGCGATTTCCACTGATCGTCAAAAAGCTCCGCGCCGATCTGAATGATCTCGTTCCAGCCCGGCTCGGGGCCTGTCATTTCAATATCTAGTACGAGGAAGGACATAGGGTATGCGTAGTGGTTGGTAAAAAATTGATCATGCTTTGGAAACTCAAACTTATACTTTTGTGTACAAAATTAGGCAAACATTACATTTTAGCAGATCCATTCATTATTCATTTATATAAAATGCCCATCGATTACAGTCAAATACCATCACCTTGTTTTGTTTTGGAAGAAGAATTGCTCCGCAAAAACCTTCGCCTGATCGATTCTGTGCAAAATGCAGCAGGTTGTAAGATCATTCTCGCACTGAAAGGTTTCTCCATGTACAGCGCTTTTCCTATTGTAAGGGAATACCTGAGCGGGGCTACGGCGAGCTCTCTAAACGAGGTAAAGCTGATCAATGATTACATGGGTTACCAGTCGCATACCTATATGCCTGCTTATCTGGATCAGGAATTTGGCGAGATCATGGAGCGCAGCAGCCACATTACTTTTAATTCACTAAGTCAATGGGAGCGGTTCAAGGATAGGGTAGAGGCTTTCAAGGCGAGCAATCCTTCACATGAGCTTTCGTGCGGGATCAGGGTTAATCCGCAGTACTCGGAAGTGGCTACGGATATGTACAATCCCTGCGTGCCGGGGTCGAGGCTGGGCGTGACGCGCGACAAGTTGCCGGATGTACTTCCCGAGGGCATCGACGGAATTCACTTTCATACATTATGCGAGAATGGCTCCGATACTTTGGAGCGGACACTGGCAGCGTTGGAATCCCGCTTTGGAGACCTGCTGCATCAAGCCAAATGGTTGAACATGGGCGGTGGACACTTGATGACCCGTGAAGGATACGATCTTGATAAACTAATATTATTAGTTAGTACTATCAGGGAGAAATATAATCTGGATGTGATACTCGAACCAGGCTCAGCTATCGCATGGAGAACGGGAGAATTGGTAACGACTGTGCTGGACGTAATGGATAGTCAGGGTATAGACGTAGCGATACTGGATACCTCATTTGCAGCCCATATGCCAGACACTCTGGAGATGCCTTATAAGCCTGTAATTAAAGGTGCGTACCATGAAGCATTAACTGGCAAACCTACTTACAGAATGGGCGGAATGACCTGTCTGGCAGGAGATTTCATCGGAGATTATTCATTTGATCAACCATTGCAAATCGGGGATAAAATTATATTTGAGGACATGATCCATTACACCATGGTGAAGACCACAACATTTAACGGTGTTAACTTGCCTTCCATCGGAATCTGGGAAAAGAGCCAGGAATTTAAACTGGTACGTTCTTACGGATACGAAAGTTTCAAGGACAGGTTATCGTAGTAAATGATATGTAAACGTTAAAAAACGGATACAAAATGAGAAAACGGTTATCTTGGAAAGATCATACTCCTCCACGATAACCGTTTTTGTTTTTAAATGATTTCTCTGTCTGGTATTTCAGAAAATCAATTGGCTGGCAGCATTGGAAAAAGACGCCGAACCTCCTCCGGTGACGGCTGTTTGCCGTACTCTGTGATCTCAAAAACTTCAACGAAACGGATCTTTTCAGCCTGCTCTTTTCCGTACCATTTCTCCAATGTAACCTTAATTTCCGGTGTCACGGAAGAGCGTCTTTCTGTCGATGCGAGTAACCATTTTTTTCTTTCTTCAGCACCCTTTGGCACGTTAGCAAGATCCTGACTTGTCCAGGGAAGCCACTCGTAAAATTGGGAAACATGTGCGTCCAATCCGTGTACTTTTTTAGTAATTGCGCCGGTGATATCGATGGCTATGTCCGGGCGGAACGGATTAGGTCTTTGAAACCTGTCGCGGAAGTAGAGAAAAACAGGATTTTTAACCAATGGAGGCACACTGCTAAGTATGTTGGGTACGATAACCAGGTACGACGCATCCTGTACCACCACGCCTGTATTGCGGTGATCGGGGTGATAATCATTTGTTCTTGGCGCAATGACAACGTCGGCATTCCATTCCCGGATTTTCCGGATCACCGCCAGCCTGTTTTCAAGCGTGGGAAATAGCTCGCCATCGTGGTTATCCAGTACGTCATATTCGATACCCAGCCGCTTGGCAACTTCTTTGGTTTCATTGAGCCTGCGCATGGCAAGTTCGCCGCCACCCATGTCCTGGTGCCCTGCGTCACCATTGGTCAGCGAAACAAATTTTACCTTATGTCCCATCGACGAATAAATGGAAGCCACGCCTCCCGCTCCAAGATCACAGTCGTCAGGATGCGCACCGAAGACGATAATTTTTAATGGGACCTTGGCAGTTTGGTCGGCGGTCTGCGCGAAAGCGAGAGATTGTAACAGCAAAAGTGCCGGGATAAATATAAATTTCCTCATAGTTAGAAAAGTGGTTTTAAAGGTTTAGCAAGGATGCAAAATAGGAATTTATATTGGGTAATATGTGAAACTGGCTTTGTTTAAAGCGTTTATACGTTTGAGTACATTGTTTTGAAACCCAAGCCGGAGAGGTAATCCCGGAAATCTTTCAGAAAGACTTTTTTAAGTCAGATTAATGCGCATATTTTGAAGGAGAATGACGCTTCTACCTGGCAAAAAATGCCCTGTGGAGCATTCCAGCGCAGAAAAATTTACTTTGGCTAACCTGCCAGAGTAACAAGACCTTAATACGTTCGCACCAAATAATTACAATAGGTCTTACAAGATTCTTGTAATAATCCTGTACCTTTGTATCCCGTAATCATAGAAAAAAAGCAACGTCTTATGGCTTCCAAAGCACGAAAGACCGCGAAGTACATTTTCGTTACGGGCGGTGTTACATCTTCACTTGGCAAAGGAATTATTGCCTCATCATTAGCTAAGTTACTTCAAGCCAGAGGGCTTTCAGTCACAATTCAAAAATTCGATCCATATTTGAATATTGACCCGGGTACCATGAATCCATACGAGCACGGAGAATGCTACGTAACGGACGACGGAGCCGAAACTGACCTCGATTTAGGACATTACGAACGTTTTTTAAATGTTCGTACCTCTCAGGCCAACAACGTGACCACTGGTCGTGTATATCACAACGTAATCACAGCCGAGCGCCGTGGCGACTTTTTGGGAAAAACCGTTCAGGTTGTTCCGCACATTACCGACGAACTTAAAAGAAACATGCTGCTGCTCGGGCAAACCGGTGACTATGACATCGTGATTACTGAAATTGGCGGTTGCGTGGGGGATATTGAGTCGCTTCCTTTCCTGGAAGCGGTTCGTCAGGTGAAATTCGAAATGGAAGAACACGACACGCTTGTGATCCATTTGACATTGATCCCATATCTGAACTCTGCCGGCGAGCTTAAAACCAAGCCTACCCAGCACTCGGTAAGAATGCTGCAGGAGTCGGGAATCCAGCCGGATATCCTGGTGTGCCGCAGCGAGCATCCGCTACCTTATGACATCCGCAAGAAAATCGCATTGTTCTGTAACGTACAGGTTAATTCTGTGATCGAAGCAATGGATGCCGATACGATCTACGCAGTGCCTCTTTTAATGTTGAAGGAAAGACTGGATCAGCGTGCATTATATATGCTGGACATTTATAATGATAAAGACGTAGATCTGGATTCATGGAAGACCTTTTTGTCAAGACTGAAAAATCCTGTTGATTCGATCCGTATCGGGCTGGTGGGTAAGTATGTGGAGCTTCATGATGCTTACAAATCGATTATTGAATCGTTTATTCACGCCGGTGCTGCCAATGAATGTAAGGTTAACATTGAATGGATCCATTCTGAAAGCCTTACTGCCGAAAATGCGGTTGAAAAACTGGAAAATCTGGATGGCGTATTGGTTGCGCCAGGTTTTGGTGAAAGAGGGATTGAAGGTAAAATTGCCGCGATCCAGTACGTTCGTGAGAACAACATTCCTTTCTTCGGTATCTGTCTGGGTATGCAAATGGCGGTTATTGAGTATGCCCGCAATGTGATAGGCTGGGAAAATGCCCATTCTGTTGAAATGGATACAAATACAGACCATCCTGTGATCCACTTAATGAAGGATCAAAAGGATGTTTCCAATAAAGGTGGTACCATGCGTTTGGGAGCATATCCTTGCCGCATTAAAAAGGACACGCTTGCGAACCGGATTTATGGCAAGACCAACATCAGCGAACGTCACCGTCACCGCTATGAGTTTAACAATAAGTACCTGAAAGATTTTGAAGAAAAAGGACTGGTTGCCACGGGTATCAATCCCGACAATAATCTGGTCGAAATGGTTGAGCTTCCCGGCCATCCGTTCTATATCGGTGTACAGTTTCACCCTGAGTTGAAAAGCACAGTGATGAACCCACACCCGCTTTTTGTCAATTTTGTGGCAGCTGCTTTGTCATATTCTCTCGAAAAAAGGTCAGTAGAATCGTTAAACCCATCTGTCCACTGATCACAATTCAAGACCGATAAGGAAAAAACTTATTACCTTTGCCGTCCCGCGAGGGGTAAACTATTTCAATAATTTTAAGTAAATAATGGATAAAAATTTTATAATCGGCTTAGTACTTATTATGCTAATGCTGATAGGCTACCAGATCCTGGTTCCGAAACCTGAGGAACCAACCCCTGTAGCGCAAGTAAAACAAGATACTTCAAGAGCATCTGTTTCTTCATCAATAGCTCCGGATTCTACTCAATTACCCTCTCAATCAAGTGATTCTGCTGTTGCACAAGTAGCTCCGAAAGAGCTGGTTATAGAGACGAAAGATACCAGGGTGGTGTTCACCAACAAAGGTGGTGTGATGAAAGAGGTAATGTTGAAAAACTACAAAACCTACGATCAGAAACCACTTTACCTGATCGCTGAAAATCACAATAACTTCCGCATCAATTTCCCTACGCCAACTGGTGATGTAAAGTTGACAGACCTGTTCTTCTCGACCGACGCTGAAAATCAGGTGTTGGGTGAAAAAGATTCAGTGATCGTTACTTATAAAGTAAACCTGAAAAACAATCAGACCGTTGAACAAACCTACGTGGTTCGCGGAACGGGTTATGTGATTGATTATGGTATCAAATCCAATGGGTTGGGATTGGGAGACAAGTCTGTTGAATTCGATTGGAGCAATGATTTGCTTCAACTGGAAAACGATATGAAGAAAAACCGTGAGGTGGTAACCATTAACTATTACACGGACGATCTGCAAAGCCTGGCCACAAGCCCTACTGCCAATGAAGAGGCTAAGACAGCCGATCCTGTGAAGTGGTTCACGATCAAGCATAAGTACTTCCTGGCCGGACTAATCGCTGAAAAGCATCCATTCGGAAATGTGACATTGAGAGCTGATGTTAATCCAAATGATTCGACAATTGTAAAAACAATGCACGTTTCTGCAGGTATCCCAATGTCGGCCATTCAAAAAGGGGAGGCGAACTATCAGTTCTTCCTGGGACCTAACGACTACCATTTGGTGGACAAGGTAAAGGCAGAGAATTTTGATCAGAATGTTTACCTGGGATATGCGTTTTTGAAGCCTATCAACAAGTTCTTCCTGGTCCCTCTTTTCAATTTCCTTGAAAAATTTGTGAGCAACTACGGTTTGCTAATCGTATTGCTGGTATTGTTCGTGAAAACCCTTTTGACCCCGCTGACGTATAAATCGTACATCAGTATGGCCAAAATGAAGTTGCTGGCTCCTGAACTGGAACAGATCCGCAGCCAGAACCCGGACGATATGGCGAAGCAGCAGCAAGATCAGATGAAGCTGTATCAGCAGGTAGGAGTAAGCCCGCTTAGTGGCTGTATTCCGGTGCTTGCCACGATGCCGATCCTGTTCTCGCTCTTTTTCCTCTTTCCAAACCTGATAGAGCTGCGGCAGCAATCTTTCCTCTGGGCAAGTGACCTTTCGACTTACGATTCATTTATAAAGCTTCCGTTTACAGTTCCTTTCGGAGTAGGAAACCACATCAGCTTGTTCACCGTCCTGATGACAGCTTCCAGCATTGGTTACGCATATTATAACAACCAGGTAACACCTACTCAGCCGGGGCCGGTGAACATGAAAATGCTTGGCTACATTATGCCATTGATGTTTATGTTCGTTTTGAACTCGTTCCCTGCCGGTCTTACATTCTACTATTTTGTTTCCAACGTGGTGACCATCGCGCAGCAATTGCTGATCAAACGCTTTGTGAATGAGGACAAAATCAGAAACATTCTGGAAGAAAACCGCAAAAAGAACGCGAACGGAGAAAAGAAGCAAACCAAGTTTCAGAAATATCTTGAAAAGTCGTTGCAGGCAGCGGAAGAGGCTAAAAAGAAGCAGGCTGATTTAGAGAAACGTTCTAAAAAGAAATAAAAGATTTATTGTATCGTAATATAAAGGGCAATGTTTCCACCAGGAAATATTGCCCGTTTTTTTCTCTTTGAACGGTTTTCGTAATTTGTCCGATCAAATTTAATTTTGACCCCACTAGTCTGATGAGAGTTATCATTTCTTTGATTTTAGTTGTCCAGTTAGGTTTACACGGTGCTGCCATCGCGCAGTCTGTACAATCGGAAAGCAGATATCGATCGGCTGTCGCAGATTACAAGCAAGGTAAATATGCGGCTGCGATGGAGAAGTTTTCTCCCCTGACGAGCGTGAATTCCAAAACACCGTATTCTGCATATTCTCATTACTACTACGCGCTTTCTGCATATCAGTTAAAGCGATATAAAGAAAGCAAGCAAATGCTTGTCCAGCTGCAGAGCCGCTATCCGGGCTGGAATAAGATCAATGATGTTTATTACCTTCTGGGAGCGATCAGCTTTGATAATAGCCAGACGAAAGAGGGATTGGATTATCTCGAAAAAATCAAGGATTCATCGTTTGCGAAAGATGTTCAGGCATTAAAGCAGCACCATCTGGCAGGTGTGGATGATCTTGCCAAATTGATAAACCTGCAAAAACAGAATGCTTCTGACCGTGACATTGCATTGATTTTGGTCCAATACATTCAAAGATCGCCTACTTCTACACAAATTGACATGCAGCTGGCGGACCAGCTCGACAAGCAGTTTAAATTCAGTAAGAAAGAAAAGATAGCGGCCGACGACAAGCCAGTCCGCAGTACGCCGAGGGCGGAAGGGCAGTGGACGAAGGGTTATCTGGACGTGTCGGTGATGCTTCCATTTAGACTCGACGAGTTCAGTACTTCCAAACGCCGCTCCAACCAGTTTGCCTACGATTACTACATTGGCCTCACGATGGCAAAGGAACAGCTGTTGACCGAGGGGATTAATGTCAATCTTTGGGCATATGACGTCAGCAATGATGTCAAATCAGCTGAGGCGATCGTGGATAACAAGAATTTTCAGCTTTCGGATATCGTGATCGGGCCATTGTACCCCGGTACATTCGATGTCACGGCGGATTTTGTTTCCAAATCCAGCACGGTTATGCTGAACCCGCTTTCGACGGACGGCCATTTGTTGGCATCAGCGTCCAATATTTACCTGGGCCACCCTTCTATCACCTTTCAAACTCAAAAGGCGGCGCAATGGATGAAAACGCTGTCCGTTGGGACATCGAGCGCGGTGATTTATTATGGTAATACGTCCAAAGACTCTGCGATGGCCTTTTCTTATGCCAATGAATGGAAGAGTAAGGGTGGCAAGGTGATGGCGATCGTAAAAATACTTCCGGACAGAGAATGGATGGAAAGCAATATCCCTTCATTTGAAACCGCAAGACCTTCTCATTTCGCTTTGTTCGCCTCGGACGGATCAGCGGGCAGCACATTAGTCGAAGTGCTCAACAGTCGCAAATTGACGAGTTTGCCGATTATCGCAACATCTACAAGCTTCAATTCGCAGAACTCAAGACTGTCCAGATATGGTTCACGGTTGTATCTGATCGATGCGGACCATGTGGATCGTGAAAAGGAGAGTATTCGTCAATTCCAGAGAAATTATTGGAACAAAACCAATACATTCCCATCGACATACTCCTATCAGGGTTATGACCAGCTGCTGTTTTTTGCGAGAATTGTATCAAAATATAAAGACAAATTCATTCATGGACTTCAAGCCAGAAAGTATGGGGAGGAGGAGTTTCTGTTGAATGGATTTGATTACACCAAATCAAATGAAAACCAGATTACACCTGTTTTGAAATTCAGCGGTTCCAAATGGATCCCTGTGGACAGGTAGTATCAATTGCCCAACATTTATGAATACTTCAACGAGCCAGAGTTTATTTGAAAAAGCGCAGCATTACATTCCGGGTGGGGTCAATTCCCCGGTAAGGGCATTCCGGGCAGTCGGTGGGTCACCTATTTTTATCAAATCCGCGAAAGGACCTTATGTATATGATGAGGATGGAAATGAGTACATTGAACTGATTAATTCCTGGGGGCCGATGATCCTCGGGCATGCGCATGAACTGATTCAAGAGGCAGTTTCCGACGCAATTCAACATTCGTTTTCTTTTGGGGCACCTACCCGGAAAGAGGTGGAGATGGCGGAACTGATTGTCAGTATGGTGCCTTCCATTGAAAAGGTGAGAATGGTGAATTCGGGAACGGAGGCTACTATGTCGGCGATACGAGTAGCGAGAGGATTTACCGGTCGCGATAAAATCATCAAATTCGAGGGCTGCTACCATGGCCACGGCGATAGCTTTTTGATCGCAGCGGGCAGCGGGGCAGTTACATTCGGCACGCCTGACAGCCCGGGAGTGACCAAAGGCGTTGCAAACGACACATTAACAGCACCATTCAATGATCTGACGGCGGTCCAACAGCTAGTGGACGCTAACAAGAACCAAATTGCGGCATTGATCCTTGAACCTGTGGTAGGTAATATGGGTTGCGTGCTTCCCGCAGAAGGTTTTTTACAAGGTCTGCGCAAGATCTGTGACGAAGCCGGAATTGTATTAATTCTGGACGAGGTAATGACCGGTTTTAGATTGTCAAAAGGCGGAGCACAGGAAAGATTTGGAATAACGCCGGATCTAACGACGTTAGGAAAGATAATAGGCGGAGGAATGCCCGTGGGAGCATACGGTGGCAAGGCTGAGATTATGAATTGGGTTTCTCCCGCAGGCCCGGTGTACCAGGCAGGCACATTGTCGGGCAATCCGATTGCCATGGCAGCGGGTCTCACGATGTTGCATTATTTGAATGAGCACCCGGGAGTTTATACGCAATTGGAGGAGTCAGGTAGCAAGCTGGCGTCTGGTTTTACGGCTTCCATGAACAAGCTGGGGTTGAATTATACATTGAATCAAATCGGCTCGATGTACACATTGTTTTTTACAAATCAGGCGGTTACTGACTTTCCTTCTGCCAAATCTTCGGACCTACCACTTTTCGGCAAATATTTCCATGCTATGCTCAACAGAGGCATTTATATGGGACCGTCGCAATTCGAAAGTATGTTCCTTTCCACAGCCTTGACAGATCAGCACATCGATAAAATCGTAACTGCCAATGAGGAATCACTAAAGGAAATATTGAGCCTATAATTCACTCATTCACTCATTCACTCATTCAGTCATTCAGTCATTCAAAATTCACTAAAATGCGCCAGTATTCCATCATCATACCTGTTTACAACCGTCCCGATGAGTTGCAGGAATTGCTGGAATGCCTGGCCAGGCAAACGGTCAAGAGTTTTGAAGTGATCGTTGTTGAGGATGGGTCCAAAATCAAGGCTGATGAAATTGTGCATTCGTTCGAGGGTCGATTGGACATTAAGTATTTCTATAAGGAAAATGGAGGCCAGGGTTTTGCAAGAAATCATGGATTTGAGAGAGCTTCGGGCGATTACTTTATTCTACTCGATTCCGATGCATTGATTGAACCGGATTATCTGGCCATTGTTGAGCAAAAACTAAATACGGATTACGTCGATCTATACGGCGGCCCGGATACAGATCACCCATCATTTTCCCCGATACAAAAAGCAATCAGCTACTCCATGACCTCTGTTTTCACAACAGGGGGAATTCGCGGGAAGAAGAATAATATGGGTGGTACATTTCATCCGCGTAGCTTCAATATGGGCCTTTCCCGAAGGGTTTGGGAGAAAACAGGCGGGTTCCTGACCAGCAGAATGGGGGAGGATATCCTGTTCAGTATCGGTGCAATGCGACTCGGTTTTCGCTCTGCATTAATTCCGGAGGCATTTATTTACCATAAAAGGAGAACAAAATTTGGCCCGTTTTTTAAGCAGTTAAAGTTTTTCGGACGCGCCCGCATCAACATTGCCAGGTTTTATCCCGACGAACTGAAACTCGTCCATACGTTTCCATTGCTTTTTACACTGGCAGTTTGCAGTATCCCGTTCTGGTTCCTGATTTATAAGCCATTTTTCTATCTGGGATTGATTGGACTGGGTACTTACATTGCATTGCTGTTTATTGATGCATTGAAGCAGACGAAAAGCATTGAAGTTGCTTTTTTAGGCATAGGAGCGGCATTTGTACAACTTTTTGGGTATGGTACTGGCTTTATGCAGGAGGGATGGAAGAGGATCTGGGAGAAAAAATCACACCGGGAGACGGGCGCCGCCATCGAATACCCGTCCTGATATCGTCGCGACGCCGCCCCCAACCCCAACCCCAACCCAGGACTTAAGTCCTGGGCTATAGCGATCCTGGGCTAGTAGCGACCCTGGGCTAGTGATGTGTCCTGGGCTAGATGGTGCCCTAGGCGAGACTTGGCAGGTCTTCAAGACCTACCAAGTCTTATTTCACAGCTTCTGGCAGAAATAGACAATTTCTTCGCCAGGCAGGGCGTAACGCTGAACTTCTTCTTTGGAAAGCTCATCCACTACAAAACGATCTTCCTTTACAGTAAAGCCACCTTTTTCGAGTTCGCGACCATAATTTCTTCCAAAAAGCCTTAAATGGTCATTTTGCAGAAAATGCTTCTCGCGCTCACGCGGATCGGTAATGGTTGCATCTTCGTAGGTAGTTTCATATTTCATATCCTGCGGGGACTGTATAAGTGCGTAGCCGCCTGGTTTCAGCACGCGGTGCAGTTCGCTCATCGCAAGTATATAGTCATCCACGTGCTCCATTACGTGGTTACAGAATGCGACATCAAAAGTATTGTCAGGAAAAGGAATCTGGTGAATGTCCATTTTGACTTTCGCTAATGGAGATTCAATATCAGCCGTAATGTAGTCTAGGTTTTTCATGTGCTCAAACCTGTCGATAAAACAATATTCAGGCGCTACATGCAGCACTTTAAGATTGGCCGTAAAGAAATTAGTTTTCCTTTTCAGATAAAGCGCCATTAAACGGTGGCGTTCCAGCGATAAACAACTTGGACACAGCGCATTTTCGCGGCTGGAAGTATTGCGTCCGTAGGGGAGGAATTTTCGGTAGTGGCTTTCACAAACCGGGCATTCAACTTTATTACCAGTGTAGAAGATGCTGAGAAAACGGGCAACCCAATGTCCGATCAATTGCAGATAGGGGCGGGGAATATACCTTAAAACTAAACTTATGATGGCTTTCATTAAATCAATTAACTAAAAATTAATAATTTTAGGATCATAACAAGGAAAAAGTTCATAAATGATTCCATCGATTGATCCGAAACCACCTGGTAAAAGGCTGATTAAAAGAATGTCAACACGTACCAAATGGATGATTCTTGCTCCATGCGGTTTGTTGCTGTTCAGTTTTGGCCTGACTGTCCTGAGCGAAGCTGCACATGAGCGACGTACGGGAGAGCCTACGCAGGTATGGGTTGTTCTCGGGTTGTACAGCCTGGCCCTGATAAACGGGGGGCTGATCATGTTCGGCGAAGCACTTCGGTTTCGCATTCTTTTGCATATCCGCCGCGAGACACGCCGTAGTATGCGCCAGCTGATCCGCAAAGTGAATACCAAATCCCCAATCAAATCCAAATCCGGTAAAAAAGCAAAAAGCCCTACCAAAACAGATTGACAGGACTAGTTGAATAACATTCCGGAGAGGCTTTACTTATTTTTTGTTGGCTTCAAACTGAGCCTTTATTGCCTCAACGTCGACGTTGCGTACTTCTGGTTTGCGTAAAAGGTCTTTAATTTTCGCGGTACGATTATTTGCTACTGCCTTGTTTCTGCGACCCTTACGTTTTAATTCCGTAACTCCCATTGTAAATATTGTTTTGTGAAAGAGCCGCAAAATTAAGCATTTCTGTGTAAATAATGCAGACAATAGTCATAAATATTGCACAAGCTCTCCTAACTTTACGGTTTAATCGGCGTTCAAGCCGTACTTTTTTCAATTCTGACATCAATTGGCGCATAACTGCCGGCTTACATTTGTGCCGGCAGCTTGTCGCCGATAAAGATCAGGACTTAATTGACAGCTTCATATAATGAGTAAACCATCACTTGCCCGCGGAACCCGTGACTTTGGTCCCGAACAGATGGCCAAGCGTACCTTTATCTTTGACACCATCCGGCGCTCTTTTCAACGATATGGCTTTTTGCCATTAGAAACACCAGCTTTCGAAAACCTTTCTGTGTTGATGGGAAAGTATGGGGATGAGGGCGATCAGCTTTTGTTCAAGCTTTTAAATTCAGGCGATTTTAGTGGGAAACTGACCGAGGAGGACTGGAAGGAAGGGTATAAGCCTTTAACGACCAAGATTTCTGAAAAAGGCCTGCGTTACGACCTTACTGTACCTTTCGCACGCTATGTCGTGATGAACCGCGGTACTTTGGCGATGCCATTCAAAAGGTATCAGATTCAGCCGGTTTGGCGTGCTGACCGACCTCAGAAGGGACGTTACAGAGAATTTTATCAATGTGATGCAGATGTGGTCGGTACAGATTCTTTGCTTTGCGAGGCGGAAATAGTAACACTTTTGCATGATATTCTTCCGTCTTTGGGCATTACAGATTTTACTGTTAAGATCAACAACCGTAAAATTCTGACGGGCATTGCAGATATGGTAGGGGCGCATGGGATGGAGGGACCGCTGTGTGTTGCCATTGACAAGCTGGATAAAATTGGAAAGGATAAGGTTGTTGAGGAGCTTCTAGAACGTGGCTTTTCCAGTGAAAGTGTCGTAAAATTAGATCCGGTTTTTGACCTCGCGAATGAAAAAGAACCTTTTGCTGAATTGAAAAACTGGCTTGGCGATTCAGAAATAGCCATGAAGGGTATTCAGGAGTTGGAGGAAGTGTGGGATATGGTGAAGGTACTTGGGCTTGAAAATCCTAAAATTCAATTTGACGTGACTTTGGCCAGAGGGCTTTCCTATTATACGGGAGCTATCTTTGAAGTGAAGGCCAATAATGTACAGATCGGCAGCATCTCCGGCGGCGGTCGCTATGATAACCTGACTGGTACTTTCGGTGTTCCAGGTATTTCCGGTGTTGGAATTTCACTCGGTGTAGACCGGATTTATGACGTGATGGAGGAATTAAATCTCTTTCCTGAAAGTCGTAAAACCAGTACGAAGGTAATGATCTCAAACTTCGATGTGGATGCATTCAGGTTTGGTCTGGCGATTTTACCCAAATTGCGGGAAGCTGGCATTAATGCCGAAATTTATCCCGATTCCGTAAAATTGAAGAAACAACTGGATTATGCTGACAGAAAAAGTATTCCCTTTGTAATTTTGATCGGGTCTGATGAAATGCAGTCCGGACTTTTAACTTTGAAAAATATGCATACCGGCGAGCAGCAGAAGTTAGACGTCGACGGCATCATATCTTTAATTGCTGCTGAACTTTAATAACCCTTTTTCCAATTACTGACTAAATCTCTGATCAGAGAGCTTAATAATATGAATAAGAATATTTTAAGAATTGCAATACAAAAATCGGGAAGGCTGAGTGAGGATTCTTTAAAACTGATTAAAGAGTGTGGGATACGTTTTGATAATGGTGCCGGAAAGCTTAAAACCGATGCTACCAATTTTCCTGCGGAAATTCTGTTTTTGCGGGATGACGATATTCCGGGATATGTAGAAGATGGCGTGGCTCATCTGGGGATTGTCGGTGAAAATGTTTCGGAGGAATCAAGTAAGAATGTAGATACCGTTCACAGGCTTGGATTTTCAAAATGCCGATTGTCAATTGGTGTTTTAAGAGAACATGAATATGCAGGTGTTCAGGATCTGGAAGGAAAAAGTATTGCTACTACTTATCCGCGTTTGTTGGGTAAATATTTAGAATCCAACGGCGTAACTGCGCAAATTCACGAAATCAGCGGTTCGGTAGAAATTGCCCCGAGCATTGGTTTGGCTGATGCGGTTTGCGACATTGTTAGTTCGGGCAGCACACTTTTGAGTAATGGTTTGAAAGAAGTTGAAACCATTTTCAAGTCGGAGGCAGTAATGATCGCCAGCAAGAATCTGTCGGATGTACAGCAAGACCTGCTGGATCAGTTACTTTTCCGCATTAAATCGGTTCAGGTTGCCAAGAATAACAAGTACATTTTGCTCAATTGCCCGACCAGCGCTGTTGAGAACATTACCAAATTTCTACCGGGAATGCGTGCCCCGACTATCCTGCCTTTGGCAACGGAAGGCTGGTGCTCATTGCATTCGGTGATCAATGAAAATGAGTTCTGGGAGAACATCGAGAAAATCCGTCAGGCTGGGGCAGAGGGTATCCTGGTCATTCCAATTGAAAAAATGATCTTATAATTGATATGAATATTATTCCATTTCCTGCGAGGGATCAGTGGCCGACATTGCTGGCAAGGCCCGTGCAGGAAGCTCAGGATATTGAAGCCAAAGTGATCCCGATCCTTGAACAGGTTAAGAGCGAGGGTGACCAAGGTATAAGAGCGTTAGCCAGAAAATTTGACAAAACAGAACTGACTAATCTTGCTTTTTCAGAAGCCGATATGGCTGGGGCAGAAGCAAAACTGGATGATGAGCTCAAAGCAGCGATACAGCAGGCTTACCGGAATATTTACAAATTTCACGAAGGCCAGTTACAGCCTGTTGAAAAAATAGAAACAATGCCAGGCGTCACTTGCTGGCGGAAAAGTGTCGGTATTGAAAAAGTCGGGATTTACATTCCGGGCGGATCCGCACCATTGTTTAGTACTGTTTTAATGCTAGGTGTTCCTGCACAAATCGCAGGTTGTAAAGAAGTGATTTTGTGCACACCTTCGGATCATCCGGCGATACTTTATGCAGCGAAACTGGTAGGCGTAACCAAAGCTTTCAGGATCGGCGGGGCGCAAGCTATCGCTGCATTGGCTTACGGTACAGAAAGTGTTCCCAAGGTTTATAAAATATTTGGGCCTGGTAACCAATACGTTACCACTGCCAAAATGCTGATCAGCAAGGAAGGCGTGGCGATTGATATGCCCGCAGGTCCCTCGGAAGTGGCTGTGTATGCAGACGATACCGCAGTACCAGCATTTGTGGCAGCAGATTTGCTTTCGCAGGCAGAACACGGCCCGGACAGTCAGGTACTTCTGGTTTCGACCAGCAAAAAGCTGCTTTCCTCCGTAAACCTTATATTATCTTCACAAATGAACAGCCTGCCACGGCGCGAGCTCGCGGCACAATCCATCGGAAACAGTAAAGCGATTTTGGTAGAGAATGAAGAAGATGCGATCGAATTGCTGAACCAATATGCAGCGGAGCATTTAATACTAAGTGTTGAAAACGCAGAAGCAGTTTCAGAGAAAATAATCAATGCGGGGTCGATCTTTTTAGGCAACTATACACCTGAATCTTGCGGAGATTATGCATCCGGTACCAACCATACACTTCCTACCAATGGCTATGCAAGGGCATACAGTGGCGTATCCGTTGACAGTTTTGTAAAGAAAATCACGATACAGAACATAACCGAGCAAGGTATCAAAAACATAGGCCCCACAGTAGAAGCAATGGCAGAAGCCGAATCACTGGCTGCACACAGGAAAGCAGTAAGCATCAGATTGAAAAGTCTTTTTTGAAAAAAATAGAAAACCCAGAAAAATGTCGTAAATTTGAGGACATTTTTCTGGTACCTAAATTTCAAAGGCGATGACAGCATTTATGGTAAATGAACGTTTGGGAGGTTACGGAATTCTCAAACATACTGTAAAAAACGATTTCGATCTGGCATATCTTGCCGCAAACGGAGTCCCCAAAGCATCAATTCAACATCTCTCCGATTCCGTAGGCATGGACGCCAAAGACGTGATAGCGTTATTACCCGTCACGCCCAGGAACCTTCAACGCTACGATGATAAAGATTTGCTGAGCAATGTCGTTTCAGATCATCTGATCGCATTGGCAGATCTGTTCTCCGTCGGTATCCGGGCTTTGGGAAAAGAATATTTCAAAGATTGGTTGAACGGTGAAATTCCGGCATTAGGCAAAGCGAGGCCAGTTAGTTTCCTGCGTACACATGCGGGGATCGAACTTGTCAAAACTGAGCTAGGTCGTATTGAGCACGGTATCTTCGCCTAAATGGAGCTTTTCAGAATAACAAAAACCGA
This sequence comes from Dyadobacter pollutisoli, assembly GCF_026625565.1. Lineage (NCBI taxonomy): Bacteria > Pseudomonadati > Bacteroidota > Cytophagia > Cytophagales > Spirosomataceae > Dyadobacter > Dyadobacter pollutisoli. Next base: position 2,534,100 of record NZ_CP112998.1, on the reverse strand, counting down.
GTACCAGGAAGACCTGACGGGTATAGGGGCATTTTATCACGGAGGACGATGGAACTCTCCCAGAAATGCCATGCTGTATACCTCATCCCATCGCTCGCTGGCTATGCTGGAAGTGCTGGTCCATTCGAACAAAACAATACCACCTCCCGATTACGTCATTGTGGTCCTGTTCGTACCTGATGCCAAGGCACATTCCACCTCACCATATCTCCTTCCTGAATGGTACGGAAACCAGCAATGGAGCAAAGAAGTGGGCGACGACTGGCTCAAAACGGGAAAGAATATGTTATTAAAAGTACCCTCCGTGCTGGCCAAATCGGAATATAATTATCTTATCAACCCTGCACATCCCGATGCAAGCTCTGTAAAAATCATTGATGTAGAGCCATTTACGTTCGACAATAGACTGTTCTTTTTTAAATAATATCCATCAAACGGCGCTTTGCCGTCATAGTATGAGCAACTTCGATTTAAACAAAATACTTCGCCCACACATCCTTTCCCTGGCTCCTTATTCTTCGGCAAGAGACGAATATACAGGCCACATAGGGATATTTCTGGACGCGAATGAAAACCCATACGGATCGGTTACTGAGGCCGATTATAATCGCTATCCTGATCCATATCAAGCCAACATCAAGCAGAAGCTGGTGCCCATTAAAAATATCAGCGCCGAACAAATTTTCCTTGGAAACGGAAGTGATGAGCCGATTGACTTGCTGACGCGCGCTACCTGCACGCCCGGAAAAGACCACGTCATCATACTTCCGCCCACTTATGGAATGTACGAAGTAAGTGCTTCTATACATGACATTATAATCGATAAGGTCTCATTGACAAGCGATTACCTGATTGATATCCAGGGGGTTCTTAGCGCAGTTACGCCGGATACCAAGATCATCTGGATATGCTCGCCTAACAATCCGACAGGCAATGTGATGCAGCATGAAGCGATTCAGACCATTCTGGAAAACTTCAATGGACTGGTGGTAGTCGATGAAGCATACATTGATTTTACAGAGACGCCTTCCTGGATCCAGCATCTTGATCAATATCCTAATCTGGTCGTGTTGCAGACATTCTCCAAAGCATGGGGACTCGCAGGTATCAGAGTCGGAATGTGCTTTGCTTCCGCTGGGCTGATCCGCATCCTGAACAAGATCAAACCACCCTACAACATCAGCCTACCAGCTCAGCAGGCGCTTTTGCAAGGTTTGGACTCGATTGAGAAAAAGGACAAAATGGTGGCTGAAATTCTTAAAGAAAGAGCTTCTTTATGTAACATGTTAGCAGATTTATCGTTGGTGATTAAAGTACATCCGACAGATGCTAATTTTCTATTGGTTCAATTTGAAGACGCAAAGGCGGTAATGGATTATCTGATCAGTGAAACTATTATTGTCCGGGATCGCTCGCGTGTACACCTTTGCGACGGCTGTTTGAGAATCACAGTAGGTACGAAGGAAGAAAACGAAACATTGATTGAATCATTAAAGAAATTTCAGCTGAACGGCATTATGGCCTAGTCGCATTTTAAGCATTCAAGAAAAATTCCCCGATAAAAATTGATTATGAAGAAATTAGCCTTAACATTTATTTGTACGCTTTGCTTTGGATTTGCACATGCCCAATACGACAACTGGGCAGTTGGTTTTAAACTGGGAGAGCCGACCGGCGTTAATATCCGGAAATATTTTAACAACATTCATGCATTAGACGTGACGATTGGGACATACGGTGGTGTTTTGTCCAATAACCGTAAGTACAGGGGGGATGAAGGAATTTATAAAAATGCCGGATTATCGCTTCAAGTGCATTATTTGTGGCATACCCCATTATTCAACTCGGAAGCGGTTCACGTTTATTATGGCCTTGGAGGGCAGGTTAACAGCCGCCGCTCGTATCCGAAACGTTTGAATGGCAATTACGAAAAGGACATTTCACTGGGCGGCTCGGCCCTGGGAGGCATTGAATATTACATTCCGGACAATCGAATGTCGATCTTTCTGGAAGGTGGAACCTACGTTGAATTGTTGCCACGACCATTTTACCTGAGCCCCAACATTTCAGCGGGTGTTCGTTTTAATTTGTAAAATATGAAAAGAAAGGGAGTCAGGCTAAAACCTGCTCCCTTTTTTCATGCCCTCACTCCTTAATTACTTTGTAAATAGCATCTCCGTCCTTAATAAAGTAAATACCACTTTTCAGATCGGACATATCCAGCGAAAACTGGTCCTTAGACAAGCGGTTAAGTTTTCTGACCTGTAATTCCCTCCCGTTGGCGTTGAATAATTGCACCGCCTCCGTTTTTAAACCCTCAATGGTCAGCAAACTTTTGACCGGATTAGGGTACACAAAAGACGTTTGCAAATGCTGACTATTAACATTTCTGCTGAACGAATAAGCGAAGGAGCCGTCGATATCCACTTGTTTTAACCGGTAGTACGAAATTCCGAAAAGAGGGGACCGGTCGTCATAGCGATACTCCTGAACGGTATTGCTATTTTCCCTGGCTTCTACCCTGGAAAGAGCCTGCCAGTTTTTGGCATCGGCTGACCGTTGTATTTCAAAGTAATCACTATTTATTTCTTCCGAAGTGGACCAGAACAGGGATACGGTATTTTCCTGCAAGGTCGCATTAAAATGGATTAATTCTACTGGTAAGACTATGTCTCCTGACATGATCCCGAACTCAGATGTACTTTTAACCGTCCCTGTCCGGCTTGCAGTCCCAGTAATCGCGTCTCCTGTTTGAATGGTAGACCCAGCCACCGGCGTGAAAGTTACATTCGTAAATTTGCCCGTTGCATCGGTAGCAATGGTGCCCAGGTATTCTCCGCCCTCTCCATGTGGCGTAATCCTGCCGTGCCCCGTAGAAACGGCACCGTCCTGGTTTCCATCATTGTCCTGTTTGTATACTTCAATGTTAAGCACTTCATTAATAGTTGTTCCGGGGGTTTCCTCGGTTGCGCCCGCCGTGCCGACGTAACCGCTGACGGTAATCGTACCATCGTTGTGAAGGACAAACTTGGTGAATATTGGATAATCCAGGGCGTTGTTGCTATTGGTAGTTCCGCTCCCAAGTGCGCCATCATTCACATCCACCGCAGCATTTAGATCCAAAAGATTAATGGAAAGGCCGCCATTATTGTGAAAGGAATTACGGCTGATCAGGCAGGATGTCACAGGCCGGATTCCGGCAATAAAATCCTTTGTTATATTTCCGACGCCAATACCGTAATTGGTGCTATTAGCAATCAAGTTACCCATGGAAGCTAATGGATTGCTTTCTCTGGATCCAATAATTATGTCTTTTGAACCATCAATAACCATAATCCCATAACCGTTACCAGCAGCGGCGGCAGCGAAATCAACGCCAATATTGTTTCCAGAAACACTTATTCTCTCAACTTGACCGGGTTCATCTGGATTGAAGGGATCTCTGGTGGAATACATGATGATACCAGCCACCGTGCTGTTACATATATAATTCCTTTCACTTTGGTCGTTAATCTCGTCTCCATCTGTGCCTATAACTATTTCCGAAGTACCTTCAATTCTTATGCCATTACCATTACCCATAGAAGCCACCCCCAGATTATTTAGTCCAATAAAATTCCCGCAAATCTTCCCATTAGCATATTTTACCTCCGTATATAAAATACCATTCATGCCGTTTGAGCTAATCACGTTTCTCATTGCAGGGAGCAATGATGCAGCTTTGGCATCGTCATAACCAATCGTCACCGAATAAGCGCCACTATTTGTTCTTCCTCCGCCCAAGAACAAGTTGATACCATTGCCGGCGTTGCCCTTTGCCAACATTCCGGTTACGTCCGTACCAATTTTGTTGCCAGCTATTGATACACCGTTCACGTCGGCCATCTCGATGCCATCGGCGCTGTCATCGGTGAGATTTACTTTATGAGCACTGATTATGTTTCCTTCCAAATTATCAGAAACCCCATCAGCATTAGTTCCAATGACGATATCCAATGACGCATCGTTCGATTGTCTTGAAAAAGTGATCCCGTTTGTTCCAATTTTCCCGGTTGTCAGCGCTAATGTATTGATATTCCCGTTTCCGAGCTCTGTGGTTCCATCGGCACCCAAACCCACAACATTTCCGGCTATTTTCATATTCGAGGTGTCCAATAGCCTCAAACCGTCGCGACCATTGCCACTAATAATGTTCCCCTCCAGAGCGTCAGATATTCCGTCGCCATTTGTACCGACAATGACTTCGCGACAATCGTTTAGCATAATTCCACCGTTCTTATTTGTACTCTCCAAAATTGCTGTATTCCCGAATTTATCGGTTGGACCAATGTAATTGCCAGCGATTGTCAGACCGGTAATGAGTTTTGCATATATCCCGGAATTTCGATCTGTTCGGTACTGGGCAGGGTCATAAGCGGTATTGTTGACCAGGTTTCCCTCGAAGGAATCCTGAGCTCCGTCTCCGTTAGTGCCAATGAAGACTGACGATATCCCGCCATTATAAGAGCTTTGTAAATGAACACCAGTTCCCATGTTGGTTGTACCGGTAACTGAACCATTTTCCTTCGCCCCAATATAGCAACCCCATACGTGTAAAATTGAGATATCCTGAACTGCCCTGATTGCAGCATTGGTATTGTTTATCCCTGTATTATAAATAGAAAGACCGGAAAGATATACGTAATAGGTGTTCTGGAAAGTGAAGCCATTAAATCCAGCGAGATCGATTGCCATTGTGATAACCCTGCTTTGAATCGTGCCTACGGAAGCGCCGGGGGCAGAGTATCCGTTGATGCTTATATTATGATTGGTGATAGCAGGTAAATCGGCCGTTAGAACGATTGTACCCGCGATTTTAAAGTTGATGTCGTGTGGGCCGGATAAGTCTGCATTCGCTAACACTATTGCATTTCTGAGTGTTCCTGGTGTATTTGCGTCCGATAAGGAGGTGACGTCGAAAGTGGTTGCTTTCAGATGATGGCAGATTATCGCCAATAGCATGCATAATAGTGCTCTTTTCATAAACGGGTCATTTTGTGATTGGTATGTGTAAGAAATGATTTTATATAAGAAGCGGTTACAAGTTAAGAAATTTAATTATTTGAAATAATTAAATTATTTATCGGTTAAGTCATATCGATTTTTCACTTAGAAATTTATGTTCAAAGTTTACAGCTCATCAGCCGGATCAGGCAAGACCTACACACTCACCAAAGAGTACCTCAAACTTGCCCTGCATTCCAATTCGGATACCTATTTCAGGAATATTCTGGCGGTAACCTTTACCAATGCGGCCGCTAATGAAATGAAAGACCGGATTCTGCTTATGCTCCGGGTGTTTGCTAATTCAATGGATTCGACTGAACCGCCGCATCCAATGATGAGGGATGTCGTCACAGAGCTTTATCCCGATACGGAAAATGATGCAGAACTTTTTGAAGGAGCGCGGCAACTGATAGCGGGTCGTGCACAATTGGTTTTCAGGCAGATCCTGCACCGGTATTCTGACTTTTCGGTGATGACGATCGATAAGTTTACGCAAAGACTGATCAGCAGCTTCACCGACGAACTCGGTATCCCTTTTGTTTTTGAAACCCAGCTTGACAGTGACCTGCTTGATGAGGCAGTGGACCGTCTGTTGGCGCGAATTGGGCAGGAGGGTGAAGAGGTACTGACCGATATCGTAGAGAAGTATTATCGCGAGAATGCAGAGGAAGGGAAAAGCTGGGGTGCGCTGCCTATGCAGATCCGGGAAACATCAGGTACTTTGCTGAGCGAGCAGAGCTACATGCAATTGAAACGCGTGGAGGACCTGAAAATGGAAGACTGGATCACCATCAGGAACCAGATGCGTGCATTTGTAAAAGAGAGAGAGGCATTTTTGTCCAAACAATCGCGCAATGCATTGGAACTGATCCAATCCACATTTCTTACCGAAAAAGACTTTCACCAGAGCGGCAGGGGGATTTACGGCTATTTCCGGGATCGGGCCGACGAGAAAAAATTGTGGGCAGAACCTAACTCTTACGTCTACAAAACCATTGGTGAAGGTGTGTGGTATGGTGCGAAAACACCAGTACTGATCAAAGACGAAATTGAGAAGATCAGGACAGATCTTGAAAACTATTTTCACGAGATCGAGAACATTCGTCTTACCGAAACCGAGAAGGTCACATTATACAGCCAGCTAGACCGGCATATTTATAATCTATCATTATTAGGGGAAATCAGGAAAGAGTTTGACGCGTTGCTGCGGCAAAACAACCAGATTCACATTTCAGATTTTAATAGGAAAATCGTTGAAATAGTAGCCAGGGAGCCGGTTCCGTTTATTTTTGAGCGGCTGGGGGAGAAGTACAACCACATTCTCGTGGACGAATTCCAGGATACTTCTAAATTGCAATTTGCCAACTTGCTTCCGCTCATAGAAAATGCATTGGCCGACGGTTACTTCAACCTCATTGTCGGCGACGCGAAGCAGTCTATCTACCGTTTTCGGGGAGGTGATATGGACCTGATCCTGCACTTGGCGCAAAGCCAGGTGATGGAATTGGCCGCAGTACTAGGCAACAGCTCGTACAATTCGGAGCGTTTGCTGAGCATTGATCATTATTTGCAGGTTAACCACTTGAAAGTCAATAGAAGGAGCCAGAGAGAGGTTACAGAGTTCAACAACCGCTTTTTTTCTTTTATTGCTAAAACATTGGGTGACGAGTACCCGCTCATTGCGCAAGTGTATGACCAGAATTTCCAGCAGGAAATACCGGATAATGTGCCAACCGGAGGCCATGTCGAGATCGAATTTGTGGAAATGAGTGAGGAAGCCGACGATGTCAGCGGAGAAGAAATTGCTGCGGATGGTATTGTGCGTCGCTCGCTGGAACTGATATCAGAACTCAGGGGAAATGGATACCATTGGCGTGATATAGCTATTTTATGTCGGAAAAAGAGAGAGGCGACCGCGTTGGCCAATGCATTGAAGGAAGCAGGTTTTCCGCTCATTTCGGATGATGCATTGTCGCTGGGATACTCGCGCTCCGTGCATTTTATTGTGTCGTTTATGAAGGTACTGCTCAGTTCAGACCATCGACTGGCGCGGTATGAGGCTGCTTATCTCTTTCATCATGTGATCCGGCGCGAGAATCCTGCTGCGAACGAGTACGAGCAGATCCGGATACTATGCGAAGAGCGCGGGCTGGACACTTTTCTTGAATATTTCAAAAAATGGAACATTAACCTGACCTCATTCAGAATGCGACAGTTGTCCGTCTTTGAGCTCAGTGAGCAGCTGATGCAGCGTTTCGGAATGTTTGACAATCATTTTGAAAATGAATATCTGTTCAGGTTTCTGGATGTGGTACTGGAATTTGGTAACAGAAAGAGCAACCATTTGGGCGACTTCCTGACTTATTGGGAAACGGCGAAAAATAAGTTATCCATTACCATCCCGGAGGAAACCGATGCGATCAGGATCACGACCATTCACAAGTCGAAAGGGCTCGAATATCCGGTAGTTATCGTGCCTTATGCACAATGGAAAGTGACGCCGAATGCTAAGCTGGACCGCCTGTGGCTGGATTTGGATGATGTGGATTATGAAGAACTCAGTTTGCGGGATCAACCTTCATATTCCAATAAAAAATTGAGAAGCTCCATGGTTTCGGTGGTTAAAGACCTTGAAAATACATTGGTAGGTGATCAGTATCAGGACGAAAAAACCCGGACGCTGGTTGAAAACCTCAACCTTTTATATGTAGCTTTTACAAGACCAGTGCAGCGTCTTTACATTCTTGCAAAGCGGGAGCGGAGATGGGAATCGGGGCAGCAGGTAAGTAATTGGCTCAAAGATTACCTGGCCCAGCAGGATTTCATACCGGCTTGGGACGATCAGGTTTCGAAATACATTATATCCCATGGTACTGGTACATTGCGGCATGCGCATGTCAAATCAGATGCGAAGCCATTTGTGATCAGGGAAATTCTAAGTAATGACAGGACTGAGTCGTTGCGGTTGCGGAGAATGGCTGAACGTATTTTTGATGTGCAGACCTTTGAACCACGACATGACCGTTTGCAGAAGATGCGGTACCTGCTTACCAGGCTGAAAACCATTTCGGACTTGCCTGAGGCGCTGGAAAAACTGGTTATTGAGGGGATTTTTACCAAAAAAGAAACAGCGGAAATTGCTGCATTGGCGACCTCGCTTTTAAATGATCCGTCTCTGCAAACGCTGTATCAGGACGAAAACCGCATTCAAATAAACAAAGAACTACTGATTCCGGGGGGAAAGCTGCTTCATATAGACCGGGTCGTTCAACGCGAGAACGGCGAGTTCATTTTTATGTCATTTGTGGGCGGCAACAGCACGGATGAACCTCGAAGGCATTTGAAAAGATTGATCAGGGCATATACGGGCACGGGTAAAAAATCGACGGGTGTGATGATAACCCTTGAAGATGAAATGGTTGAGTGGGTGGAAGCTTGAAATCATTGAGCTGACAATCTGCTGACTAACATATAGTGGCTACATAGCAGTAGAACTAGTTTTGATCAAATGATCAAACCTGAGTTAAAAAAAGCTGCACGATCCCGCCAAAATGCTGCTAAAATGAATTTTTTTTGCTGATATTCACGGAAATATCCAGTCCGCAGTGTTTTTCGTCTATCCAATCCAATATGCGCATATCCTTTCAGCAACAGGTCTTGTTTGGTATCCTCTTTTCAATCATTCTGGTAGTAGTTGTTGGCTTCACTTCTTACAATGCGATTGTAGTTCAGCAAGAAAATGCAGGCTGGGTGAACCACACCAGAGAGGTCATCGGCGTCGCGGCTTCTGTGAGGACGCAATTGCTGACTGCGGAAGCGAATGTCCGGGGTTTTGCCATTACCAACAACAGTTCATTTGAAGCCAACTACCTGCAAGCTTCTGAAAAACTATTGAAAGAGCTGGAAGCACTCAGGAAACTGGTGAGGGACAACAAGGCGCAGGTAACGCGGGTAGATGCGCTGTCGGTGTTGCTGCAAACCCGATTGGCCGTCATGGCCCGCCAGTACGACATGCTCAAAGCCGGTAACTACAAAATCGATACCATTAAGGCCATTGTTGTTCAGGGAAAGAACATTTCGTCTCAGATTGATTTTGCCTTCAAAAGCATTGAGAATGTGGAAGAGGGCTTGCTGACAGAGCGTGAACAGGATGTCCAGACGAGTTCTGTCCGGGCACAACAGTACATTGTGTTTGGTAGCTCGGCTTTTTTCTTCGTCATTTTGCTCCTTTATTATTTTATCAGAAAAACGTACAACGCGCAAATTGAATCGGAAGGTCTGACGCTAAAAGCTAACAAGCAACTCGAACAGTTGTCGTTGGAAGATCAGGAGAAAAACTGGATATTGAATGCTGCGGTGGAATTGTCGGGGGCTGTGCGCGGTGAACCTACATTGACAGAATTGTCAAAAAACCTGCTTCACAAGCTGGTAGAGGTTACCGATGCAGTGGTAGGGGTTATGTACCTGATCACGCGGAACGGGGAAGTACTTGAAATTGCTTCGAGCTATGGAATAAAGGACCTGGCACAGGTACCGCAGTCAGTAAAACTTGGGGAAGGGATGCTGGGGCAGATCGCTGCTGATAAAAAGAACATTAAAAAATTGGAAGTTGCTCCTGACTATTTCAGGATCCAGAGTGGCACAGGCAGTACTGATCGCGCAATGGTACTCGTAAAGACGGTATCGTTTCAGGGCGGGGTTACGGCGATGATCGAAGTGGGGTATCTCAAAGATCCGGATGAAAAAATCACGAAACTGCTCGATATGGTTTCCGAAAACGTGGCAGTGGCTATTATGGCTTCCCGCGCGCGCCAGATTGCAAATGAATTACTTGAAAAAACGCAATTGCAAGCGGAGGAGCTGGAAAGCCAGCAAGAGGAATTGCGGGTGACGAATGAAGAACTTACGAGACAAACATCATTATTACAGGTTTCCGAAGAGGAACTGCGTGTGCAGCAGGAGGAATTGAAACAGATCAATACCGAGCTGGAAGAAAAGGCATTTATGCTGGAAGAGCAGAAGAGCACGATTGAAGAAGCGAGGGACCAGATCCAGATCAAGGCGGACGAACTTGAAAAAAGCGGAAGGTTTAAAAGCGAGTTCCTGGCTAATATGAGCCACGAGTTACGGACGCCATTGAACAGTATACTGATCCTTTCGCGCATTCTGGGTGAAAATAAGGGTGCACGGCTAAGCGAAGAAGAGCAACGATATGCTTCTGTGATCTTCAATTCAGGTAACGACCTGCTGACATTGATTAATGATATTCTGGATCTGGCGAAAGTAGAATCCGGAAAAATAGAATTGATGAATGAAACAATCAATACGGATCTGATCTTGTCCGAATTGAGAAACACCTTCCAGAAAATTGCTGAAAATAAAGGGCTTACATTGAAGATTGAACGAGCAGAATCCTGCCCCGAAACATTGTTTGTGGACCAGGTTAGGTTGTTGCAAATCGTGCGGAACCTGCTTTCCAACGCCATCAAATTTACATCTGCGCCGGGTACAGTTTCACTGACGGTGAGCCTGGTAGCCGGTGATCTGCATTTCGACGTGGCGGATACGGGTATCGGCATTCCGTTTGAAAAGCAAAAAGCAATATTCGAGGCATTCCAGCAGGCAGACGGGTCTACGAGCCGTAAATACGGAGGTACCGGCCTTGGATTGTCGATCAGCAGAGAGCTTGCCAATTTGTTTAATGGATCCATTTCGCTTCGCAGCGAGCCGAACGAAGGATCCGTATTTACATTAAAAATTCCTTTGCTTCAAGAAGAAGGAGAGCCTGAGACTGCATTGACACCGGCTGAAACCATTCAAACGGAAAAGGTGAAGGAAGCAGCTACCGTTTATGAAAATGGGAGAGTGAACCGGTTGCTGCTGATCGAGGACGATCCGATTTTTGCTGCGGATATGTCTGCCAAAGCACGGGATAGCGGTTTCGATGTACAAGTAGCGGCGGATGGCAAATCGGCACTTGAAATGGTGAGAACATTCAATCCTACCGCGATCATTCTCGATATGCACCTGCCCGATATTTCGGGCGACGAGGTTTTGAAGGAATTGAAATCGGACACGAAAACGAGATTGATCCCGGTGCATACGGTGTCGTCGGGAGATTATCTGAACCTGGATATGCTGAAAAACGGAGCTGTTGGGTTCATGCAGAAACCGGTTGACCAGAAATCGGCGGAAAATATCTTTAACCTCCTGAAGCTGGGAGGTAAGGACCTTGAAAAACAAAGAATCCTTTTGATCGAGGACGATACTACGCAAAGTAAGTACCTGGGTGACTTCCTGACGGCGAATAACATTTTTGTACTTTATGCATTTTCCGGAGTGGAAGCATTGGGTATCCTGCGGAATGACTCCGTGGACGGGATCATTCTGGACGTAAGGCTTGCGGATATGAATGGCTTGGATTTACTGGATGAGATCAAGAGAAACCCGGAATGGAATGAACTGCCGGTAGTTGTCAACACGGCGGAGGACCTCACGCAGGCGGATTTGAGCCGTGTCATGAAGCATTCTCATCCGGTGGTTATCAAGACGAAAAAATCCAACGAGCGTCTCCTCGATGAAGTGAAACTGTTCCTGAAAAAAATACAGCCGAAAAATGCCCTGTCAGCGGACAAACAGGAGGCTTTCAGCAATCCGATCGTTCATTCCGAACAGGTGTTTGTCGGAAGAAGAATATTGCTGGCGGACGATGATATGCGGAATATATTTGCCCTCAGCGCGGTGCTGGAAGACTCGGGTTTTAACATTGAAATTGCTACAAACGGGAGAGAAGCCATTGAAAAATTGGAAACAACCACCGGCATTGAACTGGTACTGATGGACGTGATGATGCCTGAAATGGATGGCATTGAAGCTACCAGGATGATCAGGCAGCAAAGCAAATGGGCCAATCTGCCCATTATCGCGGTGACAGCTAAGGCAATGCAGGGCGACAGAGAGCAGTGTTTGGCGGCGGGAGCGAATGATTACATTTCAAAACCGGTGGATATTGACAAACTTTTATCATTGATCAAGGTCTGGTTACATTCCGCTTAATATATGGTACTTATAGAATACCCCGAGCTGGAAGTACTGATCACGCGGATCAGGGAGATATCAGGATTTGATTTTTCGGGTTATGCACGTCCATCACTATTGAGGAGGGCTAGCCGGTACCTTTCGGGAAACAGAATGAATCTGGGCGAACTTTTGCTGCATATTGAACCGGGAGGGCGGGTTGTTTACGACCTTATCCAGGAGCTGACGGTCAATTATTCGGAAATGTTCCGCGACCCTGATTTTTTTGTAAAAGTGCGGAATGACGTATTCACGTATCTTGAATCCTATCCGGCAATCAGGATGTGGGTAGCGGGTTGCGCGACGGGCGAGGAGGCATTTTCAATGGCTATCCTGCTGGAAGAAGCAGGTGTTCTGGACCGTTCGCTGATCTATGCTACGGATTTGAGTAACAAAGTGCTGACATCGGCGAGGGAAGGTGTTTTTACATTGAGTAACATCCGTACGTATTCTGAAAATTACCTACTGGCGGCTGGAAAAAACTCATTATCTGACTATTACCACGTCGCATACAACAAAGCTGTTATTGCGCCGGAGCTGCGTAGGAACATCATTTTTTCACTGCATGACCTGACGGGGGACGGTGTTTTTAATGAATTTCAGTTCATTAGCTGCCGGAATGTGATGATCTATTTTACATTGGAATTGCGGCAAAAAGTATTCAGGTTGTTATATGATAGTTTAAGTATGTTGGGCTTTCTTTGTCTTGGCAAACGTGAAACGCTGCGGTACTCAGGCATTGAAGATCATTTCAAAATAATCGATAGTTCGCTGAACATTTATCAGAAAATCAAATGAAAACGGCAGATGACGAACCGCTCAGTCTTGTTCTTATTGGTGGTTCCTCGGGAAGCTTCTCTATTTTTGAAGAGATACTGAAATTGCTGACAAGGCCGCTGTCGTTTGCGCTGGTATTTATTTTACATAGAGGAAAATCCAGCTCTTCGTCGTTACCGGAGCTATTTAAAACCAAAACCCGCGTGTATATGAAGGAGCCCTATCATTTGGATCCTATCAGGACAAACAGTATTTATTTCGCATTTCCCGATTATCATTTGCTGATCGGGCCGGATCGACGTTTTTACTATGATGTTTCGGAAAAGGATTTTTTTTCCAGGCCATCCATTGACGCAACTTTTATGTCCGCGGCTGTTTCGGGGATCCCTGTCAAAGCTGCGATGCTTTTTTCCGGGTCAAGTGCCGATGGTGCTTCCGGGATGAAGGCACTCGCTCAGAAGGGCTATCCGACTTATGTTCAGAATCCCGATTTCGCTGAATCACCGAGAATGCCGCGGGAAGCCATTCAGCAAAGCGACCAACATAAGGTTTTGAACGAAAATAACCTGTATCAAGAAATCACGAATATACTTTACTAGCGCTCAACGTAAACATGGAAAATACCAAAATTCTTTTGCTGGATGACCGGGAGGAAAATCTAATCTCCCTGAAAGCAATCCTGAACAGAGGAGACATAGAGATTTATGCAACCACATCGCCCAACGAAGCGCTGAGGATTGTGTGGGAGAATGACATTGCAGTGGCTTTGGTAGACGTTCAGATGCCGGGAATGGACGGATTTGAATTTGCTGAAACACTTCTATCGAATCCCAAAACCAAAGAAATACTCATTGTTTTTGTTACAGCTATATCAAAGGAGACGACCTATGCAGTAAAGGGCCTGAAAACTGGCGCGATCGACTACCTCTATAAGCCGCTTGATCCCTACATTACCAATGCCAAAGTTGACTCGCTGATCCGGCTTGCGAGGAGCCAGAAAGAGATCCGGGACAAAAATAAGTTGTTAGAAAACTACGCGACCATTATTCTGAATTCGCCCGATATAATTGCTACGGTTGAACCAGAGACGGGCAATGTTATTTCCATTAATCCGTCTGTTGAAACGATCCTGGGCCTTGCACCTTCCAGCTTGCTGGGCGTAACCATTCTTGATTTGCTGGTCGACCCTGTTAATTCCAGCCTGCGGGAAGTATTGGTCAAAAGGAGCTATATGGGCGGTGATACCATCGTGGTGGAGGACCAGTTTTATGGCAGGCTGCGACAGCCGGTTTGGCTCGAATTGAGGATCATGTATAAAAACAGGCTGCTGTTTGTGAATTTGCATGATGTTGAAAAACGAAAAGCACATGAAAAGGCATTGATATACGCGCAGAGCCAGGCCGAAAAAGCCAGGAAGGTAAAGGAAGCGTTTCTGGCGAATATGAGCCATGAAATCCGAACTCCGTTGAATGGCATTATCGGCTTGGGCAATATCCTGGCAGCTACTGAACTCGATGAATCGCAGAAAGACCTGATCAGTATGCTCAGGCAATCGTCGGGTTCTTTGCTGAACATATTGAATGACATACTCGACATCTCGAAAATAGATGAAGGCAAGTTCTCAATCATTCCAACGTCTACTGACCTCCGGCTTTTGGGTAAAGGAATTATCGACCTGATGAAGTTCAAGGCGGAGGAAAAGAAGCTGAACCTGCAACTTGTTGTTGCCGATTCTGTGCCTGAATCCGTGAAAGCGGACGGTATGCGTATTAATCAGATTCTGTTAAACCTCGTGGGAAATGCATTGAAATTTACCCAAGCCGGGAATGTGTTTCTGAAAATAGAGCGTCTGTCGGAAGTGAGCGCGGGGCACAAGATTAAATTCAGCGTAGAAGATACCGGCATAGGAATGTCAGAAGAGCATCTTTCCAACATCTTTTCAGAGTATGGGCAGGCGTCGGAAAATACTTCGCATCAGTACGGTGGTACGGGTCTTGGGCTTACCATTTCCCAGAAACTCGTGCGCCTGATGGCCAGCGAACTGGAAGTGAACAGCAAGCTTAACGAAGGCAGCCAGTTTTTCTTTACGCTGGTAGTGCAGGATGCCAACGAAAGAGTAGGGGACGCGAAGCCTCCTGTTTCGTTTCAGGACCTTCCGCCATTTGAGGGTAAAAAGGTATTGGTGGCCGAGGACAATCCTATCAATGCGCTATTGCTTCGTAAATATTTGAAAACCTGGTTATTGGATGCTACTATGGTTATGAATGGCCGTGAGGCTGTGGATGCCATGAAGGAGCAAAGTTACGACCTGATCATTCTCGATACCCGGATGCCGGAAATGGATGGGTTCGAAACCGCCCGGTATGCACGCAATCAATTGCACATTAAAACACCGATCCTTTCATTGTCGGCCACAGTACTGCCGGAGGAAATCGACCAGGCGATCCAGGCCGGGATGAATGATACATTATCCAAACCTTTTGAGCCGGAAAAGCTCCATACCAAGATCGATTTTCTGCTGTCGAGAGGCGCAGCAAACATATGATGCAACGAATTATTTCCTATTGTCGTAATGATTAATTACATGAATACGTTATAAAAAGTAATTGTAATTAACCGACCAAATGAAAAATATTAGAAACAGTTGGAGTTTACTTCTGTTCGTTGCCCTCGCTGGATGCAGTTCCTCTAAAACAATGACTTATGAGTCCAAATGGAATGCGCCATTCTCTTACGTAGACGAAGTCAAACCCGATCAGCAGGATCAGAAGTCAAGATTAAAATATGGTATCATCAACGACGATCAGTATGTGTACATCACGCTGAAAACAAAAGACCCTACTACCATTCAGAACATTCTGGCAAGTGGCCTGAAAATCTCATTTAGCCCGGAAGGACAGAAAAAGGAAGGATACTATCTGCTTTTTCCGGTAGTAATGAAGGAGGACAGGAGAGCACTTAAAAGAATCGACACAGACCTGCCCAATAGTCTCGGACTGGATTTGTTGCTCGATTCTTACAACAAAGAAGCACTTTGGAAGGATAAGGAAGGCCAGCATTCTATCAACCTGGCGATTCCGGACGGAAGCATCAAATCTCACATTGCAATGGACAGAAACGGCGAACTGACGGAACAAATCGCTATTCCGTTCAGTCTCATGGCTGTTAATACCAAAGAAGGCTCGATGCTGGGCGTCAATATCAAGGTGGATGGCCAGTCTTCTCAGTCAGGTTTCAGCCCGCGCATAGGTATTGGTCTCGGCGGCGGTATTGGAATGGGAGGGGGAATGGGCGTTGGAATCGGCAGCGGATATGGATCGCGCTATAACGGAAATGACCGTAATGTGGATATCAGACTGGAAGTGCAACTAGCCAGAGCTAACTAGCATCAATAAACATTCAGTAAAAAGGCCCGTAGAACTTTCTGCGGGCCTTTTATTTATATCCCAATGTTATTTGGCCTGCTGTAAACCATTTGAATCACGCTGATATTCCGCATCCTGAATGCGGCTTCGCAATAACACAGGTAGTAGGTCCATTTGCGGATAAATTCATGGTCAAAACCCAGGTTTTTTACCTGATCCAGGTTTTCATTGAACCGGTCCAGCCATAGTTTCAGCGTTTGCGCATAATGTAACCCGATCTCTTTCATGTCGATCATCGTCAGGTCACCCGTGCAATTAACCGCCTGATTTATAATGCCAATAGAGGGCAGAAGTGAGCCGGGAAAAATGTGTTTCTGAATCCAGTCGACACCATTACGCAGGCTGTGGTAGCGGGAGTCGGGACAAATGATCACCTGAATGGCAAGGATACCGTCTTTTTTTAGCAGGTCATTGCATCTCCTGAAATACGATTTCAGGTACTGATGGCCCACCGCTTCCAGCATTTCGATCGATACGATCTTGTCAAATTTCCCTTGCACTTCCCGGTAATCTTTCACCAGTACTTTTACCCGTTCCGACAAACCGGCTTCGGTTATACGTTGGGTCGCAAATTTTTGCTGTTCCACCGATAATGTCAGCGAGGTAACTTTGCAGCCGTAGTTTTGAGCCATATGGATCGCATTCCCGCCCCAGCCACTGCCAATTTCCAGCACATGGTCCGTATGTTTGAGATTCAGTTTCCGGCACAGGCGGTCATATTTTTCAACCTGCGCTTCTTCGAGACTAATATCGTCCCGATTAAAAATCGCACTGGAATAGGTCATCGTTTCGTCCAGGAACGTAGCAAAGAAATCATTGTTGAGGTCGTAATGCTCCGAAATGTTCTTGCGCGATCCGGATAGTGTGTTCGCCCTTTTGTTTTGTAATAATTTATTAAAAGCCCGCAGCACATTCAATGAGAACGTTTGTGAGCTGCTTCCCGAGACACCCGGCGCATTTTCTACATTCAGAAGTACCCAGGCTATCACATCGGTAATGTTATCGGTATCCCAAAGTCCGTCTACATATGCCTCTCCGAATCCGATGTCGCCATACAGCACTATTTTTCTGAACAGATCGGTATCATTGACCCGGATCATTGCCTGCAATGCGCCTTCACCGTTGCCAAATGAGATGTTATGGCCTCCGGGCAAGATCATTTGCAGTGTGCCCAATGTCATTTTACTCAGTTGCTTATAAACCATCTGCTGATAAAAGCCTGGCTTGGGCATAGCTGGCGTTTCTTTCTTCAATGGGCGGGTTTTTACTAGCATAGTTCGTTCGATTAAGATTCATAAGGTCTGAAAACCTCTTTCTGTAAGATCAGATTATCCGCTTTCCTGATAAACTTTATTTTTCGTGCCCACAGCAGGAATGCCTGCCAGTGGATCATGGTGATGATTTTGATGGTGATCAGAGGAAACGAGAAGAAAAATAGCAGCATATTGCTATCATTCAGCGGCTTACGTTTTCCTGTGAGAGAGCTTACAAAGATCAGTTTCCCCTCAGGATCGTAATCATTGATCTTGATCCTGAGGTTGCCCTGTGGAATATTGAGTTTAAAATGAAAGTGTGTGTCGAGTTCCATAAATGGCGATACATAAAATTCCTTGGCAGTATGAAGCTCAAAACGGTCATTGCTGTACGTTTTCATATCCAGAAAATAAGGCTTCATCTCCCGGAACGTGTTACAGACCTCCACGACCGAACAAACCGGATTTTCGTTTTCATCATAACAATAGTAAAACGAAACCGGGTTGAACTGATAGCCCAGCGTGCAGAGGTTGGTCAGTACCATGATCCTTCCTGTTCCAATGGTGATGCCGTTTGCGCTTAAATAGTCCGCCAGATGCTGCCTGATATTTTTGTTCCGATCAGGATTTTCGCGAGGAAGCTGTAAATGGTCCCGGTCCCGAAAGTTGAAGAGATTGAACCTGTTACGGCTCATGAACCACAACCTCTTGTTAAGGATATCCAGCTCATCAAGGTCCAGATAAAACATGAATACATTGTACGTGAAGTAATGTTCTTTCGGACTGAGCCTCTTGTGCATTACCGCAGCTTTGTATAAGCATGAATTAAATTGCGAACCTTTCATGCTATCATATACGCCCGAAAGTTTTCTTTGGATTTTTGTCTCAAAGAACATTTTGCCCCAATAAATGGGAGCAGAGTTTTACAGCACTGGCAAATGCATCTTCATGAAAGCCATATTTGAAATAACTCCCACAGAAATAGACTGGTCCGCCTGTATTCAACATATCGAGTTCCTCCTGCGCTTTTATTGCAGGAACATCGAACAAAGGGTGGTCGTAGTCAATTTCTTTTAGGATTTTACTGGGATCAAGGTCTTCGTGGGGGTTAATAGAGACGAAATAATTCTTCCGTTTGGAAACGTCCTGCAGGCGGTTCATCCAGTAAACTGTGCTCGGCTTTTGTTCGCCATCTTCTTCCTTGATCCGATAGTTCCAGCTACTCCACGCCAGCTTGGTTTTGGGCATGGTACCTTCATCGGTGTGCAGCACGGCCTTATTATATTGGTATTTAAAGTTCGATAGGAGCCGCTGTTCCACGGGAGTAGGCTCTGCTAACATGGCCAGCGCCTGATCGCCGTGACTGGCGATGATGACCCTGTCAAAAGTCTCGCGGCTGCCATCAGAAGCCTGAATCACGACTTTACCATTTTCGCGGGTCACCTGTATAGCTTTGCGGTTAACATGGATTTTGCTTCGAAACGGCTCGATCAGTATTTCGCGATAAGATTGGCTTCCTTTGTTCAATGTGTACCACTGATGCTGGGTATCCAGACCGAGGAAACCGTGGTTTTTGAAGAAACGAATCAATGTTACAGCCGGAAAGTCAAGCATTTCTTTCATAGGCGTTGACCATACCGCCGAGCTCATCGGCACGAGGTATTTCCAGAGCATATCGGAACTGTATCCAAATTCGGTAATGTACCTTCCAACGGAGTAATGGGCATATTTGGGATCGTCCAGGATTTTTACACTTTCTTTATTGAAGCGGGAAATCTGGGCCAGCATTTTGATATAGCTGACATTGAACAGGTTTTTTCTCTGCGCAAACAAATGGTTCAGGCTACTGCCGCTGTATTCCAGCCCGCTCGGCTTATGCTGTACGCTGAAAGACATATCGGTTTTTTGGATCGGGGCTTTGATCTTTTCAAACAGCTTGCAGAGGTTAGGGTAAGTCTGGAAATTGAAGACCATAAAACCGGTGTCAATGTGTACCGGGCTGCCTTCCTCGTCAACTGTAACGGTGTTGGTATGGCCGCCAACGTAGTCATTTTGCTCATAGTACGTCAGATCGTCCAGATCATTCAAGAAATGTCCGCATCCCATTCCGGCAATTCCGGTTCCAATGATGGCTGTTTTAAGCATGTTATCTGGTTACTGAATTTAAAAAATAGGAAACCGCATAAGTGGAAAGCTGGCCGCCAGGGCCATTGATGTTGTAATCAAAACCGTGTGTCGCCCAGGGAAGCGTGAGCAGGTAATGCGGGACGCCTTTCTCTTGTAATTTTAAATTAAGCCTCCGGCTGTGTTCATATGCGACCAGGACATCGTTTTCACCGTGAATGAGCAGCGTTGGTGGCGATTTTTCAGAAGCAAAAAGGATAGGAGAGCTGTTTTCGTAATTTTTCGGACTAGCATCGTACGAGCTTCCCAGGTAGTCCTCCATCACTTTCCGTGAGTCCATGATCAGCGGGTTGGAAGGGATCGAATATCCCCATACCATATCTGCCGGGCCATAGAAGTCAATCACACCTTTAATGCACGGCTCATTCAATGTGTATGCGGCCAGTAACGCAATTTGTGCACCCGCCGACCGGCCCAGCAGGACGAAACGGTTTGTATCAATGTGCCATTTTTCTGCATTATTTTTCAAAAAGGCGATCGCGTCCTTCACATCCTGGACTGGTGCCGGACTCTGGCTGTCGGGGGCGAGCCGGTAATTGATCGCTGCCACATGGTAGCCTTCCCTGGACAAAATACTGTTCAATTCAGGCAGCTGGGTATTGTCCCCGCTCTTCCAGGATCCGCCGTGAACCACTATTACACAAGGTCTTTTGCCACCGAGAGCCGACGGGTAGAAGGCCATTGAAAGCGGAGTCATTTTGTTGTATTTATAGGGTAATGTAATGTAATCGATGTTTCTTACACTGTTAAATATTTTAGCTATTGAAAATGACTGTGTACTGGCCCGTAACCAATGGTCGGCTTGCCCGAAATTGGCCGAGACGTTTTTAGCCAGGTCATTCGCAATCATTTTTGCCCGTATTATTGGAGAAATGAACAGTAGCAACGCGCCCAACAGCAGGAGATTGGACACCAAAGGGTACTGGACGTTTTTTAGAGTCAGCAGACAAATGAATGTGACCAATATCGGTATCCACGGAAATTCATCGACAATAATCGCCAGTAGCCACAGCGGGTAGGCCGGAGCCGGGAAAATCGTCAGTAGCGAAATCAGAAAGAGGGCAACCGGGAGGATGAGCCTAAGCATTGTTTTGCGTTTTGTGAAAGAGATAATGACTCACAATCCATTCATTGCCGCTATTGTAGTTCCAAAGCTCCGCACACGACATAAAAAAGATTCGCCAGTAAACCCACCATTTCAACGCATTGGCTTTACCATAGGTTTGCTCAAACAATGGAATAATTTCCGTTTTGTGGTTGTCCATATTCATTAGCCACGCTTCGGAAGTCTTGCCATAATGTGCCCCGCTTACGTGCCAGTGCTTTTCAACCACCAGATCGTCATTAAAGTAAAACATCAGATCGTCGCTCGGCATCACGCCGCCTGTGAAGAAGTACTTGCTCATCCAGTCGGTTTCGTCCACTACTTCAAACAGATAGGCGTATTCTTTATGGGTAAAGATGTGAATGAACAACTTCCCGTCGGGTACCAGAAATGATGCCACTTTTTTCATAAGCAACTCATAATTCCGCATATGCTCAAACATTTCCACCGAAACAACCCGGTCAAACTGCTGGTTTACATGGAAATTGTTCATGTCAGCAGTCAATACGGTCAGATTTTTAATACCCCGCTGAACAGCCTGCTCATCGATATGCAGCTTTTGTGTGCGGGAGTTTGATACCACGGTAAAGGTGCTGCCCGGATATTTGGAAGCCATGAACAGGGACAATGATCCCCAGCCGCAGCCCAGTTCCAGGACATTCATTCCGTTTTGTAAATCAGCCCTTTCGCAGGTAATTTCCAACATATCAGTCTCGGAGGTATCGATGTCGGTGACGCCAGGCTTCCAGTATCCGCTGGAATATTTCAGGTTTTTGCCCAGGCAATACTGGTAAAATTCGGTAGGTACCTCGTAATGCTGCTCATTGGCATCGGTCGTGTTTACTGCGATCGGCGAGTCTTTGAGCTTTTGGATAAAATCCATTAAATGTGCCTGCTGCTGTTCTACACCGCCCTTGTTCTCATCTTCAAGCCGCTGCTTCAAAAGTTGCCTGATGCGTGTGCGTATGACGAAATCGGGAATCTGGTCTTTTTCTAAAATACTATCGATCCACATAGAAAGGAAAATTGGAGGAGGTAAAAATGAATTCTAGTCAACCTACGACGGAACGGGGCTGTTTGGATGCATTTACTTTTTGAACCAGGGTACAAAAGCGCTCGTGCTACGCTGATATTTTTTATATAGTTCACCTTTTGAACGCACGGATTGCTCCTCCGTGGCGGGTATGCCCGTGACATTCAGTAGCAGATACAGAATGATGGCAGGGCTAAGAACTGCAATGAAACCGTATGGCGATGCGAGCGCGAAAACAAAATACGCTACCCAATCAACCATTCGAAAAAGTAATTGGGATGCCGCGAATAATTCCACAGGCCCTGATCACAGACTTTTCCTTTGTTCGCAGAATCTTTTTTAAACCGGTTCAGTTGCCAGTCCGCTATCGCTTCGCCCGTCAAAGCTATGAGCCATATTACTGTACCAATGTATTCCAACACGGAAATTTCAGTGACTGCATTGGTGGTAATGATAAAAAACGGGATCGCCAGCAATACATTTGAAACGGCCTGGGCCTGGAAAAACCAGAATAATTTCCGCTCTGCATGAGGAGCCCAGTCTTTACGGAGCTGCGCATATCGCCCTTCTTCTTCATGAATGTGGCCGAGCACCCGTCTAGCCAAGTGCGTTCCTAGTCTGAGCCCCCAGATAATCACCATGCCGCTCAGGAGCCATATTCTTGGAGAAAATCCATCGGCGAAGATCAGGAGTATGACCGCGATGACTGGAAAATTGTAAGACCAGAATATATCTACCACACCGCCGTTTTTGATTCTGTATGCCCATATCCACACGATTGCCATGATGAGGCAGCAGGTAAAGAGGCTTGCTATGACTGGCGTCATCATGTTGTTAATCATGCTGTTTGATCAGTAAATCCTGAATTCCTTCTCCTGGTTTCAGCTTAAAAAGCTCAATCAGAATGTAAACGCAGCTGGCTATACTTCCGAGACAAACCATGGCGATAAGCCACACGATTTTAAGAAGGATACTCGGTTCTTTGTACCAGATCCATAAATAAATGACGAAGACATTGGCATAAAAATCCCACAGTGTAGCCCGCATCCAGGGTATGGAACCGAGGAAATCCCATTCTTTAAACAGGCTACTTGTAAGACTGGTCGTGACAACCACATAGCACATCCAGATCAGAATGATAGTAAAGGTAATTTTGAGGGTAGTGACCATCGTTTTGTATGTTTGTAAACGGGAACATTATTTGCTATTGTTAATGCATACGATTTTTACGATGAAAGCGATTAGCAGCTTTCCGAAATGTTCAACAGGTTTGCCGGCCGGTTCAAAATGACTGATTGTGAATAAAAGCAGTGTCAAGAAATTTTACAGTTTTTTAAAATTCAGGAGGAACTTCACGAGATATAGCCTCAACAAGGCCAGGAGCTACGAAATCGTTTTGTTTTGGCTCAAAAACATCCTCACGAGATCCCAGTTTCTGATTCTCTCAGGTATCCTTGTGGGTACGACCTGCGGTATGGCGGGGGTGCTGCTGAAATCTCTGGTGCACTACATTCACTACGTTATTACTTACAAAGTACATTTTGAAGAGCAGATACTATTCTACGTTCTGTTCCCTTTTTTGGGCATTTTGATTACCACATTAGTTGTTATTTTCATCTTCAAAGGCCAGGATAAAAAAGGCATCCCGGTCATTTTGTATGAAATCGCACAGAATTCCAGTGTGGTATCATCCGTTAAAATGTACTCGCAGATTGTCCAGAGTGCCATCACTGTGGGGCTGGGAGGGTCCGCAGGGCTGGAAAGCCCCATTGCAGTAACTGGGGCGGCTATCGGGTCTAATTTCGCTCAAACTTACAAGCTCGATTATCGTGAGCGTACATTGCTTTTGGCCGCAGGTGCCACAGCCGGAATAGCGTCTGCATTCAATGCGCCTATTGCCGGAATGATGTTCGCATTTGAAATTTTATTGACCGGAGTCGTTTTCTCTGACTTTATCCCGCTTGTCGTATCGGCGGTTTGCGGGAGTCTTATTTCAAAAGTGTTGCTAAAAGAAGCAGTTCTTTTTCAGTTCAAAACCCGAAATCCTTTCGACTATCACAACATTCATTACTATCTGGTGCTGGGTATTCTGTGCGGCTTATACGCCCGGTATTTTGTGCTGATCGCAAAGTATGTAGATCAGCTTTTTCATCATATCAAGGTCACACGGATACAGAAGGCAATGCTGGGCGGAGCGATCCTGTCGGTGCTCTGCGTGTTGTACCCACCGCTATTTGGTGAAGGTTACGACACGATCAAAGCCATTACAAACGGACAAATTCATAGTGTCATTGAAAATAGCTTTTTCGGCTTTATTGGCTACCGCGAATGGGTGGTATTGGTGTTTGTAATAGTGATCTGTTTGCTCAAAGCATTCTCGGCTTCCATCACCATTTTTAGTGGTGGCAACGGCGGAAATTTCGCACCGTCTCTTTTTGCAGGCGGTTCGCTCGGGTATGCGTTTGCGCTGCTCTGCGTGCAGGCCGGTGTCACCGATGTGCCGGTCAACAACCTTGTGATAGTAGGAATGGCCGGCGTCATGAGCGGCGTTTTGTATGCGCCGCTCACCGCGATTTTTCTGATTGCCGAATCCACGTCCGGGTATGATTTATTCATTCCGTTAATGCTCGTTTCAGTCATATCATTTTTAATGGCCAAATGGTTTTCACCCATTTCACCGGACCTGCAAAAGCTGGCCAGAGAGGGCAAGATCTTTACACGGGAACACGACCGGAATCTGCTTTCGCTACTTCAAATACTGGATCTGATCGACAAGGATATTCAGACGATCCGCACCGGCGCCAGCAGGGAGGAACTGGCGGAACTGGTACGTACCGGCAAGCGAAATATGATCGCTGTTGTGGATGAACACAAGCGGCTGGCAGGGACGATTTCGATGGATGATATTCGTCCGCTTTTGTTCAATCCGGAGGTGTACGATCTATTAAAAGTAAGCACGCTGATGAAGGTACCGTCCGTCGTAATAAGCGACTTTGACAGCGTGGTGAGCGTGGTCAAAAAGTTCGATGAAACCGGTGCGTGGACTTTGCCCGTGGTCAAGGTTTCTGGCGAGTTTGTTGGCTTCATTTCCAAATCCGGCGTGTTGCAAAGCTACCGCCAATTGCTCCGTGCGCACTCCGGGTAACGGGGTGCATTGTTACATCCCTGACGGGATTTCAAAATCAAAAATCACCCTCACATTTCCATTTCCTACCAAGGTTGCATCGCTACGCGATTTTTGTCAAAGTTGAAACTCTGATTAATTCAACGCCTTTAGGCATGTAACATCTGCAACAATGTGCGATCGTTTGGGTGCATTGTTACATCGCTACGCGATTTTCGTCTCGGTTGAAAATCCGTTTAATTCAATGCCGTCAGGCATGCAACATCCGTAACAGTGTGCAACCGTTTGCATTGATTGTTACATCTCTCACGGGATTTGAAAACCAAATATCACCCGCACATTTCCTACCAAGGTTGCATCGCTACGCGATTTTTGTCAAAGTTGAAACTCCGATTAATTCAACGCCTTTAGGCATGTAACATCTGCAACAATGTGCGATCGTTTGGGTGCATTGTTACATCGCTACGCGATTTTCGTCTCGGTTGAAAATCCGTTTAATTCAATGCCGTCAGGCATGCAACATCGATAGCAATATGCAATTGTGTTCGTCCAATTCAAATGCCGTCAGGCATGCAACATCGATAGCAATATGCAATCGTTTACGTCCAATTCAAATGCCGTTAGGCATGTAACATCTTCATCATAAGTCATTTAATTTATTCAATCGAAAATAGGTAACTATTTATAAAACAATCAATTAAAATCATTATATATTTGCATAATACTTGATTAGTCAAGTATATATCAAGTATTAATCAAACACAATTCAATTTTATGTCAACCATATCTCCATTCCTGAAACTCTTTTTGAACCTTACGATGATTCAGGCGTTAACGGCCAAACGTTTTGATTCCAGGCTGAGCAGCCACGGTATCAGCCTCAATGAATTCATGATTTTGTTTCATCTCGCGGAGGCTCCTGACGAAAAATTACGTCGTACCGATCTCGCCGAAAAGATTGGATTAACGGCCTCCGGTATCACCAGAATGCTCACACCCCTGGAAAAATTGGGTATGGTAAAAAGAGAGGCGAACAGTCGGGACGCCCGCGTTTCTTACGTGAAACTGGCCAACTCCGGGAAGAAGATTTTAACAGAATCAATTGCCACAGCGGAGGCTACCACCGAGCAGATACTGGCAGCAGTGAAGTCTAAAAAGCTGGAAGAGCTCTCACAAATGCTCATAGAACTGGGCGGGACAATTGTGTAGAACTACCTGAAAAAAATCTGGAATCCTGTATGCAAAAGAAAACCCACTGCCGCCGAAAGGCAAGCAGTGGGTTTTTAGATTTTCGTGGAACTGAAGCGTGATTTATTTCGCCTTTCTCACATAAATATTTCCATTCATGTTCTTCATCATGATCTCCCCGCCGCCACCGTTGACCTTGCCCTTCACCCAGTCTTCGATGGATACTTTATACATTCCGTCCTTGCCTGAGCGTGTAGCCTGCGGCTGGCTTTTATCTACGTCCACATCAAAGTCGCTGTAAATTTCTCCACGGTCGGATTTGAGTTTTACATCAAACTTCGCGGCTGCCGGAAGGGTCACATCCACGTTACCATTCAATGTGGAGAAGGCCATCGGTGACTTGGAATCAATGCTCAGAAAGTTGGCTTTCAGTAAGCCGTTAACAGTATTTGCAACCACGCTTCCCGACACATTCGAAAGGGTGATATCTCCATTGACATTGGTAATTTCAAGCTCACCATTTACATTGTCAATGACGATGTCCCCGTTGTTGATAGTGCCGACGCGCAACGTGAATTTCTGAGGTACTTTTATGTTCAGGTTGATGGTTTTGTTCACGAACTTGGTACTGATTTTAACAGCATTATTTTCTTCGGTGGCAGTCAGGTCGAGACCCGCTCCCGGGGGGACGATCCGCTTCATACCACCGGCTTGCTCGTCCTTCTTTTTACTTTCGCCTTCACCTCCTTTTGCCACGGCATCGATCACCACCTGGTTTCCGGTATAGCCTGTCACGTGGATCGTTCCGTTGATGAGGTTAACTCGCAGAGAGCCCGGCTTGGCAGGGTCCGTCAGCGGTATCACCAGCTGTTCCTTGGCGTCGGCCTGGGCCCAGAGGGGCGCATTTGCGAACGTGAGCGCGATGGACAGAGCGAGGGTTGAAATTAGATTGGTTTTCATTTTACTACGATTGTTTTTTAAGATAAATATTTCCATTAAATGTTTCAAACTTGTAGGTCGGGCCACCTTTTCCGATGCGGATAGAGGTTTCGGTACTTAGTTTGTAAACGGTCTTGGCACTTTGATTTTCGGAATTCTTGATAACCCGCACCGGCAGCGACTCTACGTCGGGAAAATCCGTATAGAAGTTCCCGTGAAAAGTTTTAAACTGGCAATCCACCGACAATGCAGAAGGGTAGCTGATCTTGATATCTCCGTTCAATGTCTTAAAATTCGATTCGCCGGGGGGCAGCGTGGTATAGTTCGCTTCCACATTACCGTTGATCGTGCTGGCCCTAGCCGCACCTTTCGCATTAACTAGTTTAATGGCCCCATTTACATTATGTACGCTAAGCGAACCGGTCACATCATTGACATTCACGTCGCCTCCATTTACCGTTGATATATGCAAATTGAGAGCATAAGGGACTTTCACGGTGAAGTTCAGCTCAAAATGGTAGTTGATCTTCGGGCCGTCCCAGTTCCGCCTTTCCCTGTTCGGGCGTGAATCGTATGGGTTGGCAATGTAGGCAGTGATGCTGTCCGATTGCTGATCGAATTCCAGCTTGAACTCCTCCTTGCCTTTTTCGAGATACTCATTGGTTTTGGCAGAGATTGTTTTGTCAATTTCCAACACCACTTTATCTCCCGCATAACCCTCCACTTTAATGAACCCGTTGATGTTGTAAATGGCCAGCGTGTTGGAACCTGCGCCTTGCGTCAGCTTGAATTCCTTGGTGACATGTTCCTTGAATTCGAGTTTTTGGGCCGGCGCCTGGGTACAGCAAAGCACTGCTCCCGCCAGTAAGGGGATTGCAAAGTATTTCATAGCTAAGTAATGGATTATGGTTGTTTAAGAGAGATCCTTGATGGTCTGCTCGATCTTTGTTTTTACCAAATCATCGAGATTATCCTTTTTAAGCATTGTTTTGAGTACCTTAACGGAGCTTTTTTCCTGCAATTTCAACATGACATCCGCCAGCGCTACCTGTACCATCGGGGAATCCTGTACGCTCAGCGATTTGACCAGTTGCTCCCGCACCGTCGGTTTCGCGGCAAATTGTGTAAGTGCTTCGAGTGTTACCAGCCGCACATTCACATTAGGATCATTGTTAAGGGTGGTAAAAAGGGCCTCTATGACGCGTTCATCAGCATCCGTGATTTCCGTAGTGTAACCCACCGCCCGAAGCCTCTCCGTGGCCGAAGGATTCTCGATCAGCGACAACATCATGGTGCTTTTCATGTCCTCTACCTGTGAAGCCAGCGTTTCTATTTGTTGCTGATAAGCAGTTGCAGACACATTGCTGCGGCTTGTTTTATTACCGATCACCCAGCCGAGGCCAACAAGTAAAAGGCTGAAAGCAACCTGTACCGTCCATTGTGGCAACACAAACTCTCTGAGTTTTGCAATAATGTCTTGGAGCGAGAATGGCTGGCTCTTTTTCTCAGCGGTTTTGAAATCATCCAGCATGGCGTAGAAATTGACGCGCATACTTTCGTTCGGCTCCGGTACTTTTATTTTTGCAAGACCGTCCCAAAGAACCTTGGCGGAAGCAAATTCCTCCTGGCAGTCAGGACATTGCGACAGGTGCTTTTCCACCACCATCCGCTCTGCATTGCTCAGCCGGTTATTGAGCCAGTTGGTTAACTGATCTTTTGTATGTTCGCAATTCATTTGCCTATTTTCTTTTCGCTGGTAAAAAACATTCTCTTCAACTCCCCCAATGCACGGTGAACACGTACTTTCACTGTTCCCTCGTTGATATTCAGCACTTTTGCAATTTCGTCGTACTTCATATCCTGGAACCTGCTCAAAATCAGGACTTCGCGGTGCTCTTCACTCAGGCTGGACATTGCTTTGTGTAAAAAGTCCTTTTCCTGTTGTTTTTCGAGTCCTTCATCTGCCAGCGTCCCGCCACCCAGTCTGTCAGCCACATCATTTACATCATAATGGTTAAAAGAACGGTTTTCCTTGACCGAGTCATTCAGCACATTTCGGGCCAAATGGTACATCCACGTTCTGAATTCACCTTCACCGGTAAACGAATGTTTGTATTTAAGCATCCGGTAAAACACATTCTGAACCAAATCTTCGCTCGCATCCGCTTTATGTGTCATGTGATAAAAGAATGCAAACAACGGCCGGTTGTACCGCTCAAAGAGCAACCCCATCTTATCCAGATCCCCGTCTCTTACCCGGAGCATTAGCGAATTATCTGTGAGAGCGTTCAAAAGGGTTTCTCTTTTTTTGGTGATTCTGACGTGATAACCTGAGGAATTGCAAAAGGTTACAGGAATTTAAAAATATTTTTTCTTATTTCAGTTGTAACTTGACACGTTTCACGTTACAATTGTGTTATGATCAAAAGTTTCAGGCACAAGGGTTTGGAATTATATGCGTCGAAAGGCGATCGTTCTAAATTACCGCACTTACCATCACTAAGATAAAAACGATACTGACCCGGCTAGAAGCGACGAAAAATCCTGTTGAGCTTAACCAGCCTGGCTACCACTTTCATCAGCTTACCGGAGATTTGAAAGGCTTTTTCGCAGTCAAAGTTTCCGGGAACTATCGTATCATTTTTCGTTTTGAAAATGAAATGCTTTTGATGTTGATTATTTAGACTATCATTAAAATTTGTAAATATGGCATTGTTTGATACTGCACATCCTGGCGAACTAATCAAAGAAACACTGGATGGTATTAGAGAAGAAACCGGGCAAAAACTAACGATAGGTGAGGTCGCGGAAGGTCTTGGAGTAACCCGAAAAACTTTATCCGCGATTATCAACGGTAAACAAAGTGTGACTCCCGAAATGTCAATCCGGCTTGCTACCGCATTTGCTAATACCACACCTGAATTTTGGCTTTCTGTACAGGAAAGTTACGATCTCGCAAAAGCCAGAAAAAAGGTCGATACTAGTAAAGTCCGGATATTCTGGAACCCCACATCAGCATCAGCATAACTTCTTCCCATTTCCTCATCTACATCAGCGCAGAATGCTGATTGAATTGGAATACATCTGAAAATGACAGCCTGGTGCTTTGTCCTGAATGACCCTTTCTGCCATTCGACTTAGGAAACCGTATCGTTCAGCAAGCGGTGTTTTTGTCTGCGCTTCCCAGTATTTTTCTTCCGGAATATCAATGACTACCACTGCATTGCCACCACCAAACTCCCAGTAGAACTCCATCGAAAGGTCGTTTTCCGCATAATAGATTTTTCCGCCGCGACCGTCTTGTGTGTACTCAGCCACAGGGCCAAATTTCAATGCCAAATCTTTTTTAAAGCTTTTCATATCGATGCCGTTTTCAATTTCAACGCCGTTTGAGTCAAATGTCCGGTACTCCTTTTCATTTTGAATGACCGTGACATTACCTGGCGGATGCACGTAACTGGGGTATGGCTTAGGCTTTTTGATCTGGTTTACCGTTTTCTTTTCCTGAATGGTCTCGATAGGAGCAGGCATTAAGTGACATTCCTGATTTTTAATAGCCAGCTCGACATTACGGGGCGGATTCTCGTAAGATGCCTCAGGGTAACCTTCTATAAACTTGATAAACCGTATCTGATGCGTCCAGCCATCGGGCCAGACCGCTTCGATCGTGTAGAAGCCCGGCTTGTAAGGTAGCGTATTCAGCAATACCTGAGTGCCGCCGCTCAAATGATCCCGTACTCTCACATTTTCAATCAACTCGCCCGTCACATTGTTGATCAGCCTGTATGCACCCGCGTCATACGCATAGCGTGGCATATGGAACATGAGTTGCTGGCAGTCAGGGTAGTGGATGACGCGTATATGCTGGGGAAGCAGATCACCCGCGTTTGGAGTTGCCGCAGTTGATTCTGAATCTTGCTCGTAAAAGTTTGAAAGCTTCGTCAGCAGGCATTTTCCAAAATAACTTTCAGAGGCATCATCATTATCAACAACGATTTTTACCGATTTCAATGGCAATATACCCGGCAAACCATTCCCGATATCAGGAACGGAATAGCCGGATATATCATCATTGGCCGCGTCATGCACAACAACATCTTCTACTTCCAGAATATTTCCTTTCTGAAAAATATGGCAATGCTGTGTAATTTTTAGACGTACGGTTTTCAATGTCAGTTGTTCATTATTCGCATAGAAGCTTGCAAGATAGCAACTTACCGCATGATTTATTCCGCGCGCAGCGATTTCACAGGATTCATCAATGCCGCTTTGATCGACTGGAATGAAACAGTAAACAAGGCCACGGCGATGGATAGCAACCCTGCAAGAGCCAGTACCCACCATGAAATGTCAATTTTGTAAGCAAAATCCTGCAACCAGCGGCTCATCATCCACCAGGAAACGGGTAAAGCGAGCACAATAGCAATGCAGACCAGTTTCAAAAAGTCTTTGGAAAGCAGCGCCACAATTCCCGCTACGGAAGCGCCCAGTACTTTCCGTACACCAATCTCTTTCGTTCTTTGCTCGGCAGTGAACGTTGCCAAACCAAATAGTCCAAGGCACGCGACAAATATGGTAAGCCCCGCAAATAGCCCCAGTATCTGACCGGTTTTTTGTTCTGCTTTATAAGTGTCGTTGTAACGTTGGTCGAGGAATGTGTAAGAGAAAGGCAAGTCTGGTTTGAAGCTTTTCCAATGCGTTTCCATCGTCGCCAGCAGGCCTGATACTTCTTTACTTTTCGTTTTAATGATCATCCAGCCATTGTCAACATTTAATGTCATAACAAGTGGAGTGATCGCTTCATGCAATGATTTGAAGTGAAAATCCTTCACAATTCCGATGACACGGAAGGTTTTGGTACTGCCGTCATTACTGCGGCGGGAAACCGTTTTATCGATCGCATCATCTTTCCAGCCGAGGGTTTTTGCCGCGGTCTCGTTGAGGATAATGGCCGAAGAATCGGTGCCGTATGCTTTGGAGAAATTCCGGCCTACCTTCATTTGCATTCCCAAAGTGGCCAGGTAGTCATAGTCGACGTCGTATCGCAATGTTTTGACCAACTGCGAAGTATTGGTCTCCGGCGAAATCATAAAATTGTTGTTATCCGAAGGCCCAGCCGGTATGTACCCCGACATGCTGATGTTACTAACCCTCGAATCGCGTGATAATTCTTCGCGGAATACGTCCTTATTTTTTCCCAAAGCCCAGGCCGGAACCACCAGAACCTGTTCTTTATCATACCCCAGTTTTTTGTTTTGGATAAATTTCAATTGCTGGTAAACTACCGCCGTACCGACCATTAAGGTAATTGAAATGAAAAACTGAAATACTACCAATGAACTTCTCAATCCAATGGTCCTACCGGAAGAACTCAGTTTAATCGCTCCTGAGCCTCCTTTCAATACGGAAATGGGTTTGAAAGAAGACAAAAAGAATGCAGGGTAGCTGCCCGCAAAAACTCCGACGAACAATCCAAACAATACCAGAGCAGGAAGTAATGCAGGAATCGCGTCCAGGTGCAGCGCGAGGGTTTTGCCGGAAATACTATTGAGCAATGGTAGTGAGGCCAGGCAAATTACCGTACCGAGGATCAATGCAATGGTTGTCAGCAAAATGGATTCCATCAGAAATTGTCCTACCAGTTCAATTTTCTCTGAACCCATTACTTTTCTGACGCCTACTTCACGGGCACGCTTGGATGAACCAGCAGTAGACAAATTCATAAAGTTAATGCACGCAATCAGGAGCATAATGATCGCAATCGCGCCAAAAATGTAGACGTATTGCAGATCGCCATTGGTTGCCAGGTCATACTGAAACGTCGAATGCAGGTGAATGTCCGTAAATGGCTGTAAATAAAGGCCAATGTCATTCCCTTTCTTGCGGAATTCGTCCAGCGTCATACCAAGCCCTTGTTTCAGCTGCGGCCCCATATATTTGGCAACTGTCTGTGGAAGTTTGGCTTCAAGGCGTTTGTAGTCGTAGCCTTTTGGCAAAACGAGATAAGTGAAAAATTCCGAAACCATCCAGGAAGTCGATTTCGCCTCCGGTAAAGTTGACATCGAAGCGAGCAAGTCGAAGTGGAAATGTGAATTGGCAGGCATATCCTTCATCACGCCGGTTACTTTGTAGCTGGCCTTCCAGTCTTTCATGCTCAATATTTTGCCAATGGGATCTTGTTTGCCAAAATATTTTTCAGCCGCTGTTTTGCTGATTACGACGGAATTTGGCTCCAAAAGCACTGTTCTAGGATTTCCCTGCGTGAGCGGGAAAGTAAACACATTCAAAAAATTGGAGTCAACAAAGGCCAGACGGTCATCTGTAAAGAGCTTTTCGCCAATGAGGATCAGCGGATTGCCACCCTGCCGGAGCCGCGTGGCTTCCTCTACTTCCGGGTAATCTGCTTTAAGGGCTGCGGCAGTGGGAGGCATCACATGAGCCTCGTGCATAACGCCACCCTGCATGATACCGTGAAAAAAGACCCGCACAATGCGGTCGCCCTTGGTATGAAAACGGTCGAAACTCAGCTCGTCGAGCACGTACAAACTGATGAGCATGCAGGACGCCAGCCCAATCGCCAATCCGGAAATATTGATGGCTGAAAAGGTGCGGTTACGGACCAGGTTTCGCCAGGCGATTTTGAAATAATTTCGTATCATGTCAGAGTAGGATTTGGCTGTCTAAAATTAAATAAAGTTTCATGGCTAATAAACGGTACATTGTATAACATAGTTCTTTGTATAAAATATATGCCAAATTGCTAAAATATGCCTTATCAAGCATTTAGAGTGGGTTCAGTTTTTTAGGTTGTCCATAATCGAACAGTTTTTGTACGAAAATGACCGTCAGATCACCATCGCTCGGTTATTTGTTTTGCCAAAACATGAATAGCACATACCTTTGATCATTCCAGTATATAAAATGACAGAACTCGAACAATACCTGCAAACGTATTTTGAATTTGATCAGGCCGACCTGGTCAGGGTTGCGTCTTTTTTCAAACCTGAAACCGTAAAGAAAGGAGAGTTCTACCTTAAAACAGGCAAGGCTTGCAACAAACTGAGCTTTATTCAGTCAGGAATGCTGCGGGTCTTCGTTGACCTGGAAGACAGGGAAGTAACACAATGGATTTCCACTAAGGGATATTTCATTAGCGACCTGGCCAGCCTGGTATTTGATAAACCTTCGCGTTGGAACATTCAGGCGCTAGCGGACACTACCTTATATACCATTGCAAAATCGGATTACGACAGGCTGGGGGATTTCATTCCCAAATGGCCGGTCACCGAGAAACTCTTCATCGCACATTGCTTCTGCACGCTGGAAGACCGCGTTTTTTCTTTCCTGTCCATGACGGCTGAGCAGCGATACAACATTCTGTTCGATTCCAACCGCGAGCTGTTCAATCAGGTACCGCTGCAATACATTGCTTCCATGCTCGGAATGACTCCTGAAACCATCAGCCGGATACGCCGCAAACAGCTGATCTGATTTCTTGATCTAGGTCAAGTGGCTTTGAAAACGTTGATTATACTTTTACAGAGTCATTAATCAACCAGCTGTTATATGTTTTTAGGTCACTATGGTTTAGCGTTCGGAGTGAAAAAAGTAGCTCCCCGGGTTTCATTGTTAACCCTTTTTGTTGCCGTGGAATTTGTTGATATTCTGTGGCCGTTTTTGCTTCTCTTCAATGTCGAGCAGGTGAAGGTCCATCCTGGGTTCACCGAAGTAACACCTTTCGAATTTGTTCATTATCCATTTACACATAGCCTGGTGATGGGCGTGGTGTGGGGATTATTAGCTGGTCTGGTGTATTGGTTTTTCAAAAAAGACAGCCGGAGTGCCATTGTAGTGGGCCTGGCGGTACTAAGCCACTGGTTTCTGGATTTCGTGGTGCACACCGCCGATTTGCCGCTAACACTTTTTGGTGATACAAAAGTAGGGTTGGGGCTTTGGAATTCACTCAGCCTCACGCTGCTGATCGAAAGTGCGTTGTTTTTTGCGGGCGTCTATCTGTACGCTACAAGCACGAAAGCTTTGAACAACAAAGGCAAATGGGGATTATGGAGCCTGGTGGCGTTTTTTGTAGTGGCTAATCTATATAATATGTTTGGCCCGCCGCCAGAAGATTCGATTCCTGTGCTGTTCGTTTCGTTCGCAGTTTTACAAGCCATCATTCTTTCATTGGCGCATATGACCGATAAGAACAGGGTTTCGACGAATTAGTATTGGAAAGCATTATTTCAAATTTCGTTGAATGTTGTCTGTTTGAATTTCGTAACTTTGTTTTATGGCAGCAATCGAAACACTCGAAGAATTTTACCAGCATAAGCTCAACTGGTTACCGGATAACCTCCAACAGGACATTGGTCATTTCAATGTTTTCAATATGGCGGATGCCGTTGGGCCCAATGCAGTGCCGATTAAATACACCCGCAGGGACTTTTACAAAATCGCGCTGATCAGGGGAAAGAATATTTACCATTATGCCGACAAAAGTCTTGAAGTGGACGGTTCGACATTGATCTTCTTCAATCCGCAGGTTCCCTACACCTGGGAATCCGGCTGCGGTGTGGGGAGCGGGTACTTCTGTATCTTTAAAGAAGGTTTTTTCGTAGAAAAGATGCGGGGAAGTGTGAATGAGCTGCCCATGTTTGCACCAGGCGGAAAGCCTGCCTACATTCTTTCTGACGCCCAGGACGAGAACCTGAGCAGGATATTTGAAAAAATGCTGGAAGAGATTGAGTCCGATTATCCTTACAAATATGATCTGATCAGAAACTACGTGACAGAACTGATCCATTGCGCGCTGAAAATGCAGCCTTCGGAATCATTGTACCAGCATCCCAATGCCAATTCTCGCATTACTTCCGTGTTCACTGAGCTGTTGGAACGGCAGTTTCCTATCGAATCACCCTCTCAGCGTTTTAGCTTGCGGTCGGCTAATGATTTTGCCGAGCAACTTTCCGTCCACGTAAATCACCTGAACCGGGCGATCCGGGAAACGACGGGTAAGACCACGACTGCCCACATTTCAGAGCGGATTGCAAGTGAAGCCATTGCATTGCTGAGGCATACCAACTGGAATATTTCAGAGATCAGTTACAGTCTGGGCTTTGAAGAGCCGGCGCATTTCAATAACTTTTTCAAGAAACAGACCAGTCAAACGCCAGGTTCTTATCGCATTGTTTGAATTTCGCAAGTATCTGTTTGAACCCCGCAATATTCTCCTGCGGCTTGTCGACTAATTTTGTTTTGTTAATTAATCAAACAAACAAAATGGAAAACAACAAAGTATGGTTTGTCACCGGAGCTTCCAAAGGCCTGGGACTTACATTGGTTCAAAAGTTACTTGCAAATGGTATCAGAGTTGCCGCTACTTCCAGAAATATCGAAGATTTGAAACAAGCTGTCGGCACGGCAAGTGAATTGTTTTTGCCGCTGGCGGCTGATCTCAAAAGTGAAGCCAGTGTTCAGGAGGCCATTGAAAAAACGGTCGCTACCTTCGGACAGGTTGACGTGATCGTCAACAACGCCGGATATGGGCTCACAGGCAGTATTGAAGAACTGACGGACGAAGAAACGCGCGCTAATTTTGACATTAATGTGTTCGGTTCGCTCAATGTTATACGTAAAGCATTACCTTACCTGCGGGCGCAGCAGTCCGGTCACATCTTCAACATTGCTTCAATTGGGGGCTTTTATGGCGATTTCCCGGGATTTGCAATTTACTGCGCTACGAAGTTTGCAGTAGTTGGTTTCTCCGAATCTCTGGCAGCGGAAATGAGGCCATTCGGCATTAAAGTAACCGTGGTAGAGCCGGGCTATTTCCGCACCAGTTTCCTTACTTCCGGCTCATTGGGTGTTCCCAAAAACGAAATTGCCGACTACAAAGAAGTTCGTGAAATTCAGAGGGCGCATCAAGAGGACATTAATGGTGCGCAGGCCGGCGATCCTGAAAAAGCGGCTGATGCATTGATCCGTATCGCCTCCGAAGCAAATCCTCCATTGAACCTGTTTCTGGGCCAGGATGCATTTGACATGGCACATGTCAAAATCCAAGCCGTACAGCAGGATCTGGCGACCTGGAAAGATCTAACCGTTTCCACTGGTTTTGAAACTGCAAATGTGTAAATAGCATTAGCATTAAAACAGATTGGAAAATGGCTCTCAGCGGTAAAATAAAAGCGATTGTCACAGGTGTGACGGGTATGGTAGGGGAAGGCGTATTGCACGAATGTCTGCAGCATCCTGAGGTAGAATCGGTACTGATCATCAACAGAAAGCCATCGGGCGTCACCCATCCTAAACTTAAAGAAATCGTTCACGCAGATTTTTTCGATATTTCGCCCATTGAAAGCCAGCTTTCCGGCTATAATGCCTGCTATTTCTGTCTGGGCGTGTCTTCTGTGGGCATGAAAGAGCCCGAGTATACAAAGATGACCTACACGCTGACCATGCACGTAGCAGAAGTGCTCAGCCGGCAAAACCCCGACATGACCTTCTGCTATGTTTCCGGTGCGAGCACAGATAGTACCGAAAAGGGAAAATCAATGTGGGCAAGAGTGAAAGGCAAAACGGAGAATGACCTTATGAAACTCCCTTTTAGTCAGGTGTTTGCATTCAGGCCTGGTTATCTCCATCCGACCCCTGGTTTGAAAAACGTATTGACGTTATACAAATACATTGGCTGGCTTTACCCGGTTTTAAAGAAGTTGTTTCCCAATTCAGGCACATTGCTTAGTGAGTTAGGACAGGCAATGATCCATGTAACCAGGTTTGGCTATGATAAAAGGATATTGGAAGTCAGC
Source organism: Dyadobacter pollutisoli (assembly GCF_026625565.1). Lineage (NCBI taxonomy): Bacteria > Pseudomonadati > Bacteroidota > Cytophagia > Cytophagales > Spirosomataceae > Dyadobacter > Dyadobacter pollutisoli. The sequence continues at coordinate 2,496,138 of NZ_CP112998.1, read as the reverse complement.
GACATAGAAACCGTCGCTGGCCGGCAATATGTATAACCTAAACTGCTACTTCATTTTGACATAGGAAAAGGCATTACCCTTCAGCAATGGATGTTCGCCGGTCAGGCCCTTTTTACTGACTGACAATACGACGTTCTCAACGAAAATTTCGACGATCCAGGGTTCTATTTTAAACTCAAAATAATTGTCGTCCGTTTTGACAGGAAATGAAGAGTACCGCTCCGGGGCGAAGTTGAAAAAGAGTTCAATAGCACTGGTTTTGGTCTTGGGAATCTGGTAAATGCCTTCCTGGTTCATTTTACCATATTTTTCGCCATCTTTTGTCTTGATCAGGGCTTCAAAATGCGGTAGGAGTTGTGTGTTCTGATCCACGATTTTAACGGTAGTGAAACTGTCAGCCTCCATTTTGCTGCTGATCAGCGAAAAATCAGCGTCGGGCCGTGTGCGGCTGTTCAGGATGATCTTACCGTTGTCCAGTGCCCATTTTCCGCTTCCCTGGCGGTCCATCGCACCGTAAGAGAAGAAGATTTCGAATGTATTGTCAGGTTTGAGCAGGATGGCCGAGGCGGTTTCCATCACACCCTGCAGATGATATTCGCCTGCAATGGCATCCGTGGTGTTTTGTGCAAAAAGGGTAGTCGAAATAAGTATAGAGAGGAGTGTTGGTAACAGTTTCATCATAGTTTCAATTTAAAGTGTATAGCTTGTAACTTTTGGTATTCGGGCAAACGCAGCAAATGATATGCAGAGGAAATTTAACTAAAAATCGGCAGTTATACATGCCTTTTCTTATTAAAAGGTAATCATTATGAATGCGTTACAAAACAAATAAGCCGATGTAAATGAGATTACACCGGCTTATTTTTATATTATTCTAATGACCTCTAAGCGCAGCCCCTGGTCTCTACCCAAGTGATGATTTCCTCCGCACGTTTCAGACCAAGTTGGGCAACTGCGGTTTCAGGATTCCCATCGTAGCTCATTGACAAATGCAGCAGGTCGTAAGCGCTGATAAAATGTTTAAGCACTCTTTTATCCATCGCGGCAAGCTGCTCTTTGTACCACGACACTTCCTTTCTGCCTTTCTTTTTGTCGCCTAACAATGAATCGAGGGCTACCAAAACACCTGCATAGGCAGCATGTCCTGCCAGTTTTACATATTTTTCGTCCTGATAATATTCGTCCTCTTTCAGTGCCTTTTCTCTCAAAATGGCCCTGGCATTATCAAGATAGCGTCTTGCTTCCAGAATTGAATTCTTTTTGACCATACTAGTGTGTCGGATAAATGTGAAACTCCACAAAATTATGCTTTTTCAGATACGAATTACAATTCAAGTACTTCCTCTGCTTTCTTTGGTTTGCGCGTCTTTTCGGCCCATAAAAACAACGGTGGAAGCAGTACCGGGGCGAACAGAAGGGTACTGGTCAGTCCGCCGATGATGACCGTCGCCAGCGGGCGCTGTACATCCGAACCGATGCCGGTGGAGATAGCAGCCGGAACAAGGCCGATAATGGCCACGACCAGGATCGATAGTAACGCGCGGAGCTGTTCCGTGGAAGCATCTAAAACACGTTGTTCGGTATTATTTTCCTGGTCTTGCATGGCCCGGTTAAGCGCCGAGACCAGCAAAACCCCCGCCATAACCGAAATACCAAATATGCTCACAAAACCTACACCTGCCGAAACATTGAAATAATACCCCCTCAGCAGCAGCGCCCCGATTCCTCCGCCCAGTGCAAAAAGAATGCAGCTGATCGTCACCATGGTATGCGACAGGTTTTTGAAAAGCATAAAAAGAAACAGAAATACCATCACAATCGTCAGCGGAATGGTGAATGCAAGCTGTTTGCCAGCGCGTTCCAGGTTTTCGTACTGGCCTCCGTAAATGATGCTATAACCTTTTGGAACATGCACTTGAGCGTTCAGTTTTTTCTGTAATTCGGCTACAAAACCGCCCTGGTCTCGTCCGCGGATGTTGGTGCGCACGGTCACCATTCGTTTGCTGCCGTACCGGTAAATGTTGGTCTGGCCCTCCATAAAGTGGATATCTGCCAGCTGGCTCATGGGTACGAGTGCGCCCGTGAGCGAGGGTACCTGAACATTTTTAATGGCGTCGATCGAATTGCGGTATTTAGGCAAAAACCGGATCACGATGTCGTAGCGTTTGGTGCCGTCGTATAATGTTGAAATCGTTTTTCCGCCGATCGCGGCCTCGATCATATTCTGAATATCAGCCACATTGATCCCGAACCGGGCCGCAGCTTCGCGGTTAATATTGATCGCCAATTGCTCCTGAGGGCCTTCCTGCTCAATATTGACATTGTCGGCACCGGGTGTACTTTTAACGATTTTCGCGATCGCCTCTGCCTTCTGGCGCATCATGGTAAGGTCATCGCCTACGACTGATACGGCCAGGTCGGCTGCGCTACCGGTCACGATTTCCATGACCTGGTCGATGATGGGCTGGCCGGATGAAAATGAAACCGCAGGAAGCTGCATTTGCAGATCGTGCTTGATTTTCTCTACCAGCTCTTTTTTGGTGATGGTTTTACTCCAAAGTTCATAGTCTTTCAAACCCACCAGGATTTCGTTCCTGTTGGCCGGAAATGGATCGGTACCGTCGTCATTTCTACCGGTTTGGGTAATCACAAACGCGATCTGTGGATATTTGGAGATGATTTTACGAATTTTCGGAGCATAGCTGGCATTTTCCTGAATGGTAATGCCGGAAGGAAAATTGCCCCGAAGAAAAATGGAACCCTCGTCCAGCGTAGGCAGAAATTCAGTTCCAAGTTTTAATCCAAACAGCACCAGAATGGTCACCAGGCTGAACCCGACAATGACAGTGGTTTTATAATGTTTCAAAAACCCGGCTAACGATTTGGAATAGGAATTCGTCATGAAATCCAGGATGAAATTCTTATGCTCTTTTATGGGTTTTTCCGGGTCGGAGAGTGCTTTTTTGTATGCGAAAGAAATTAGCACCGGAATGAATGTGAGTGCTGCCAGCATGGAGCCAATCACCGCAAATGCTAACGTTAAAGCCATGGGAGAGAAGAGCTTGCCTTCCACGCGGGTCATGAGCAAAATAGGCATGTAGGCCAGTATAATGATCGTAACAGAGAAGAATATTTCCCTTCCTACTTCCTGCGCCGAAAGCAATGTGATTTTGACAATTCCCTGCTGTTTCTCCTCGATCGTCGCGGTCCGGTACTTTCGGATCAGGTGCTCGGCCATGACGCAGGCGCCGTCCACGATGATACCAAAGTCAATGGCACCCAGTGACAGCAAATTCGCCGGGATACCGCTCAAACGCATTAATATAAACGCAAAGAGCAGTGAGAATGGAATGGTCAATGCAACGACCAGCGCACTACGAATGCTGCCCAGGAAAAAAATGAGCAATATTACTACAATTGATATGCCTTCAAACAGCGTATGCGCAACGGTTTCCAGCGAATGATCGATCAAAAAGCTGCGGTCGTACAGTGGCCGCAAGTGAACACCTTCGGGAAGCTCGCTGGTTTCCAAATCCGCCATTTTTTCTTTCAATACCTTCAATACCTCACTGGGATTTTCATACCGCCGCAAAAGAATAATCCCTTCCACACCGCTGCTGACGTCCACTTTATCCTGTGTAATGGTGTAACCCATAACCCCGCTTGGAGGTGGAGGGGTGATTTCAACAGTTGCTACGTCGCGTACGAATACAGGCACGCCATTGTCGGATTTCAAAACGATATTCTGAATGTCCTGCTCGTTTTTAATAGCGCCCAATCCGCGGATCGCAAATCCCTGGCCCCCACGCGAGATCACATTACCACCCGTATTCTGGTTGTTGACATTAATGGCGTCCATCACATTTTGCAGCGACAGGCCGTATTTGACCAATTTTTCGGGAGAGGTAATGATATGGAATTGTTTCAATGGACCGCCAAAAGTGGTCACATCTGCAATGCCAGGTACTTGTAGTAACGCGGGCTTAATCACCCAGTCTTGCAAATCACGCAGCTGGGTAGGACTGTAACTTGCCGGTGCTTCCACTACATAACGCAATATTTCACCGACCGCCGTCGACAATGGAGCGAGCTCTGGTGCGACGCCGTCGGGCAATTCTGCTGATGCCAGACGTTCGTTAACTTGCTGCCGGGCAAAGTAATCGTCTGTGCCATCTTTGAATGTAAGCTGTACTACCGACAACCCGAAAATGGTACGGCTCCTTCGATCCAGTACATTAGGCGTGTTTTGCAAAGCCCTTTCAATGGGCACCGTAACCTGTTGCTCTACCTCCTCGGCAGCCCTGCCGGGATATTGGGCAATCACGATTACATTGGTATCGGCGATATCGGGATAAGCCTCTATTTTGAGTTGGGTAAAACACCAGTATCCAACCCCCATCAGCACAACGCTGACCGCTATCACAACCCACCGGTTGCGTAAGCTGAAAAAAAGCAGGTTCTTAATCATTTTAATTCCACAGGTCTACATGGTTGGTAACTATAAAACCGCTCTTCATTTCCTTGCGGAGCCTGGTGAGGGCAGTTTTTACTTTTTCTTCGTCGTCAATAAAGGAAATGACCATCGGCGTTTCGTCGAAACTGAACAGGTCATTGGGACGGCTTAAATGCTTACCATCGAAACCCAGTCTGCCGCGATAAACGGTTGCACCCATTACTTTTTGCCTGACCAGAAATTGCAGAATGTATTCGTACAGAGGTACTTCTTCTTTCCAATGGTCAGCGCCAATGAATATTTGTGCTTGTAGCATGGCTTTTGAATTTAATAGCCGAACGATAATCCTTTCAATTGCATAACTCCTTTGGTAACCACGTCGTCGCCGTTTTTCAGACCATTGTAAGCAATGATGCGGTCGCCGATCTGGTCACCCACGCTTACTTCGCGTCGTTCAAAGTCATTGGAACCGGTTTTGACGAATACATAATTCTTTCCCTGGATGGTAATGAGTGCATCCTTGTTGATACTCAGGTTCTTGCCTTCGCTCAGCCCGAATGCAACGGTACCAAACATGCCTGCTTTCAGTTTGCCGGTACCATTGTTAACTGTCACGCGGAGTTTGATCATGCGCGTAGTCTGGTCCACCATGTCGGCGATATCATCGATCCTGCAGGTGAAGTTGTCGTTAGGAAATGCAGTGAACTGAATCGTACATTGGCTTCCTTTTTTGACCTTATTGATCTCACTTTCAGGAATATCGCAGATCACGTAGGCCGTTCCTGCCGGGGCACTGCGAAGTTCTCTTGGTTCAAATCCGCCCGCTTTCAGCTTCGTTTCATGCTCAATAATCGCCGATCGTTCATTGATCAGGTTGGTTTCTTCCATAGATAATGCAGTTTGCGATTCCAAAAGGTCCTTACCCGTGGCTGCGCCGTGTTCCTGCAAATCTTTCAAGCGGGCCAGTTCCGTTTTTCTTTGTCTGATATTGATGTTCTGGATCTGGTTGATCATCGTCAGATGTTGCAACAGCTGGGTATAGTTACCGGAAAGTTCGGGGTTGTCAAACAACACAATGTTGCCGGAAGCGCCTTCTTCTGAGCGGATTACAGTGGCCGATACCTTGGCGGGAGCCGCGATGTCGGCCATTAATGCAGTACTCGAAATTCGTTCTGTCTGGAAGAAACCGGTACCTTCCGCTTTTGGGAATGTGATCCTGGTCCCGTTGCCATTGACGGCCGGAGTAGTGTCTTCCTGAACTACATTTTTGGTCTCCTTGCTTTTGCAGGCGGCCATCATGGCGATAAAAAGGCAGCTGCAAACGATTATGTTTTTCATGGTTACTGAGCGATTTGATTGATCATTCCTGAGGCATTAAGTAGGTCGATGTAGCTTTGCCGGTACTGTTGCAGCAGGTCGTAATATTGCTGCTGGGTATCAAGCCAGCTTCGTTGGGCTTCCAGAAAATCGATGATTGTTGTCCCGCCACGCAAGTAAGAATATTTAACACTGTTCAAGATTGTCTGGGATTGAGTTAGTAACTGGTTGAAATTCTGTACGTTCTGTTTTTGTGTCTGGTAACTTTTATAGGCGGTTAGAATTTCTGTCTGGATCTGTGTTTCTGTTGCCCGAAGATCTTGTTCAGCCTGTTGCTTCACGATCTCTGACTTCCGTATCTCACCCTGGTTTCTGGAAAAGACCGGAATTTCAATGGTACCGTAAACTCCCATGTAGTTAACCTTGTTTTGAGGGTTGAAGATCAGCCCCAGTTCCGGCGTGGGCAATGCGTTGGATTTTTGTAGCTTAATATTTGCATCAGCCACATCCATCGTCGACTTGATCGCCTGAATATCGGTACGGCTTTGCAATGCCTCCTGTACGATCGCATCCATCTGCGACGGGAATGCAAATGCAAACTGATCGGCCGTGTCAACCTGTACAGAGTCTGCGGTACCCATCAGGAATTTGAGATTGATGATTTCATTCTGGTAGTTCTGGCGGGCGGTTTTCAGCTGAATGTCGTATTGATTGGCCAGCAGCTCAGTCCGGGACAGATCGGTGGTGGTAATCACCTGATTTTTCAGCCGCAGCCGGTTAATGTTGGCAAGAGAGTCAATGTTACTCTTCGCGGTACCCAGCAAATCGAGTTGCTTACGGGCAGTCCATACATCCAGCCATTTTTGTGCAACGGTCTGAAACAGATGTCTTTCCGTGTCGGCATATTGCTTTTGGGTCAGCCTGACATTTTGTTCTGCGAAATTTATTTTATTCTGACGCTGTACAGGCAACTGAAAAGGCTTGGTAACCTGCCACCAAACCTGGCGGTTGGCACCATTGTACCAGGAGGAGTTCTCGGAGAAACGCGAAGGCTGTACCAGTTGTAACGATTGGTTGTTTAGTATCGGGTTGGGCCGCAGCTGAGCGGTTGTAATGTCTGCCTGGGAAATACTGACATTATACTGTTCCCGTTTTAAAATTGGATTATTGGATTTTGCAGTCTGGAGCGCCTGCTGTAAGGTGTACATGGTCTGCGCTCTTCCCGGGATGCAACACCATGCCAGCATGGCTATCATTACCGGTTTTATTACTTTGAACGACATGATCTCTTCGTTTAGATTACTTGTCGGCAAAGGTTCGATGCAGTGCTAAAAATGGTATTAAAACTGTTTTATAATTAGATTAAAAAACGGTTAGAAATAAATTAGAGCAGCTGCATATGGCGCATTACTTAGCCCGAAATGATTATTTAAAGGAAAATAATTACTTTGCTGCATGAATCCGGTTTATCATCAATAGAAGAAAAAAAGCCTTACACCACCTGCATGGATTATTTTATAGTATCATTCTTCCTGATCCAGTATGTACGTACCTCCCTGCAGACGGCTACTCAGCTTCCAAATTGGGATAAACTGCTGATCTACGGCAGGTATGTCAGCATTGCCTTAATTGCGACTTATTATATTTCCGGTACGCCTTCATGGTTTGCCTGGTTCTGGCATATTTTCCTGACGGCTATGCTTCTGGTTTTTTACAAAAATGACGATTTCAAACCGATCAGGGGCATGGTCCAGTCGGTGATACCATTTGTCGTCATCGCTATCATTGGTGATTTGCTTGAAACCATTGTGCCGAGATTGTACCGGGAGTACAATGATATTTTCGTCGTGATCCAGTCATTTGCGTTTGTACTATGCTTTGTCATTTGGTTTTACGCGCGGAAACAGCAAAACGTCCTGATCAAAGAGCGGGAGGACAGAATGCGGGATGAACTGGCAAGCAAAGCACAGAAAGAATCCCTCGAATACCTTGTGAATGAGCGAACCCATGAGCTTTTACAGCAAAAGGAAGAGCTGCAAAAGACCATTGAAGAACTGAAAGCGACCCAGAACCAGCTAATACAAAGCGAAAAAATGGCGTCTCTGGGGGAATTGACCGCGGGAATTGCCCATGAGATCCAGAACCCGCTCAACTTCGTCAATAACTTTTCGGAAGTATCGGTGGAGCTTTGTCAGGAACTGGAGGAAGAAATTGATAAAACCTCCATTTCTGACTCAGATAAAGAGTATATCAAAGAAATTATCGGTGACCTCAGCCAGAACCAGCAGAAAATCACGCACCACGGTAAACGCGCGGATTCCATCGTGAAAGGGATGCTGCAGCATTCCAGGGCTTCGTCAGGCGAGAAAGAGCCGGTGGAGATCAATGCACTGGCCGACGAGTACATGCGGCTGGCTTACCATGGTTTGCGGGCCAAGGATAAGGAGTTCAATGCAACACTCACCACTGATTTTGACCCAACGATTGGTAAAGTCAATGTGCTTCCCCAAGATTTGGGACGGGTTTTTCTCAATCTTTTTACGAATGCTTTTTACGCCGTGGCAGAGAAAAAACGGCAGCTCACAGAGGCAGGGAGCACCGAGGATTATAAACCGGAGGTAAAAATCAGCACCAAGAAATTTGCCAACACCCTCTACATCAGGGTGTCGGACAATGGTACGGGCATGCCCGATCATGTGAAAGCCAAAATATTCCAACCTTTCTTTACCACCAAACCCACCGGACAGGGCACTGGTCTGGGACTTTCGATGAGTTACGATATCATTACCAGTGGGCACGGAGGCTATCTGGAAGTGGATACCGTAGCTGGCGAAAAGACTGAGTTCAAAATCACATTACCGGTCGACAATATAACTGACCAAACTAATGGGAATGTGTAGTAATAGTTTGTAAAGATTGCAATAAAAATTGCCCTGGGCGGCTGGAAACCAAATAATTTCGCTGTCTTCTGCGGTTTTCGTGTATGTTTGGTTATATTTAGTTTTGGTAAGCGTACGATTTAATAGCAGTCCACACGCACTATTTCCATTCATAATTTCCGACCGATTTTAGCGCTCAACTTTATTCTTAACAACGTTCATACTAATACGTTAATGCTCATTCCATGCAAATGGAAAATGTGTCGCTGCATTTCACATAGTCACCCGCCTCATTTATGAAAAGCACAAAAGAACTCGTACAACCCATTTTAGTACATTCGCCTGAGCCAGGGCATAATTTGGCGGATGTTTTGAGCGTTGCAGAATTTATTGAATTGCTAAAAGAAGAAGAAGATTACTATCCCGGCGAACAGTACAATACCAAGCTGATGGTCACCAGGTTACGGAAAATATTCTACGATCAGTGGGGATGGAACAGCGAGCTGATCAAAGGGGCGGCGGGCATACCGATGCGCTACCAGGTACAGATCGTGGAAGACCCCACCGAGCACGCCAAACCCTTGCGCAGGTATGAGGATAATGAGTACCAACCCAAGCACAGGCTTGTAACGTATACGGATCATGATAGGGTCTACGGGAATAGCCGGGTAGGGCAGGTTCCATTTATTTTTAAACTCGATCACCAGGAAACCGTGTTGCCCGATGGTACTTACTGCGATGTGGCACATGTTTTGGCTGGGCTGGATGCATTCAATCATCATCGGCCTGTGAGCCCATTGCCCGATTTTTTGCTTTTCCTCAAAAACCTCGCCCCGCATGTCGATTCCAACGCGGACATTGTAACCTGGCTGGGTGACATTGCCAGCTCATCGGGCGATTTTCTTTTTTACTATTTGAGACATGAAAAAAAACCGCTCAGCGTCGATAGGGAGCAGCACTATATTGACATTGATGCGCCCGGCTCGGACATGCTGGGGGACATTGATCCATACGTGATCAATAAATATTATCATGTATCGGCTACCAATGGTATGCGGGTGACGGAGATCCTGGAAGAGTATTATCTCAATACGACGCAGGAAACGCCTTTCCGGGCGAGGCGATGTGCCACATTTTGTGAGGCCGTGGGTTTGGAGGGTTGGGACGGTGTGAAGTTTGTGAATGAAGACTCCTGGCTGCGTTATTATGCCAAACAGCTGCGAGATAACATCACTTTTCAGGTTTTCAGCCTGACGGAGGAGACCATTAAAAGCGTTTGGCTGCCGCTTCGGATCTATTTCAATGGGTTTCGGGATGTGATCAAATATGATTTGCTGCTGCGCCTTTTCCTAACCTCGCTCAAAACACTTGTCCAACAAGAAACCCAACTCATTAAATGAAAGCATCCCTGAAAGTCTTTTATCTGCTCTGTACATTTGCAGGGATCGTTTTTGTGCCATACCTGGGTGCCTGGATTTGTTTCGACGGACATTTTGAACACACTTATTTCCAATATCCGCCTTTGATCGCACCGGTGAAACCCGGGTTTAGCCTTCCCATTTTTGTCGGTGTCGCCATTATCTTCGGCATTATTGCCCTGGTATACCTGGTACCCTCTCTTTTTGGCTTCAAAAAAGTGAAGGCATTACCGCTCAATGAGCCCAAAAACGGCAAGTTTCCGACATGGTTCTGGGCCGGGCTACTGATGTGGGGCGGGACATTGCTGGTGTTATGGGGTAAATTCAGTGAACCGAGATGGATCATTATGTGGGCCGATCTGCCGCTTTTCTGGGGATTTGCGCTGATGATGGACGGCTGGGTTTATAAAAGGACGGGAGGTACATCGATCATCAGCAGGTCCGCGCAGGAGATGATCGCGATCGGGGTTGCGTCTGTCTCGGGCTGGCTCATTTTTGAGTATCTCAATTTCTTTGTGGACGACAACTGGATCTACCCGGCGGGAGAGCTGATACCTGACAATCAATTTACGATTTATGCCGTCGTAGGCTCCGCAGGGCTGATGCCGCTGGCATTTGAATGGTACGCCCTCTTTATTACGTTCGACGGACTGAAAAACCGGTTCGCTGACGGTCCCAAGCTTACTATGCCGCCCTGGCTGGGCAATTTATTGCTGATCATTTCATTTATACTGCTGTTTTTTATCGCATTCTACCCCGATACGCTTTTTACATTGCTTTGGGTGATACCGCTTCTGGTCATTTCAATTGTATTGGAAAAACTGGAAATCTGGACGCCTTTTAACCTGGTCCGTAGCGGTAACTGGTCGAGTGTGCTGTTGTTTGCGCTGGCATACCTGGTACAGGGGTTTCTGCTCGAATTCTGGAATTATTTCAGCGCCACTCACGAGAACGGACAAATTATTACCCAAACGCCAGCGTACTGGGCTTACAGTGTGCCATATATCAATGTGTACCATGTTTTTGAAATGCCGGCCCTGGGCCTGATGGGTTATCTGCCGTTTGGCATCTATTGCATTATCTGGTGGATCGTCTTTGCTTACCTGCTCAATATTCCGTCACAATTTACAAGCGCAAAGCACCTCGAATAGCGATTTTAAATATGAAAAAAGCTCTATACTTTTTGTTGTTGATGATTTCGCCAGTCTGCTCCTGGGCCCAGACCATTGTTTGGAAAGCGGGTGCGGAATCGGTTGAAATTGGACAAAAAGTATGGTTGCTGGAAGATAAAGCCGGTAAGCTGACCATTGATCAGGTGAGTTCTGGTAAATATGCCGCGGCGTTCGTACCTTCTTCCAAACCTATTTTGAACTTTGGCATTACTGAGTCTTTTTATTGGCTAAAATTCCGGATGGACAATGAAACGGATGACAATCTGCTGCTGGAAATGGCCCAATCCTTTCTGCCGGTCTGTGACTTTTATTATCGCGGAAACGGGGGAGTGTGGCAGGTGCAGCGCGCGGGGTATGAGGTTGGAGTGGGTCAAAAGCAGGTAAAGCACCATTTTCCGCTTTTTCCGTTGCCAAAAGGCGATCACGATTTCTACGTCCGGTTCCAGTCATTTAGTCCGCCCACGCCGGTCAGGATATGGAATGAGGAAGTCTATGAAGTGAAGGCCAATTATCAAAAATTGATCTACGGGCTGTACGAAGGGATTTTGCTCTTTGTGGTGATCAATAATATCCTGCTTTTCTTTTCATTCCGGCGGCTTTCTTACCTGCATTATGCGGTGGTGGTGTTGTTGTATGCGGCGACTGTGGCGGCGGTTTCGGACGGGTTTTTGCCTTACGTCATTTCAAAACCTGATATGATGTTCTGGTACCGGCTTATTCCTGAGCTCAATATGCCGGTACTCTGGCTGTACTGCATTTTGTTTCTCGAAGTAAAAAAATATTTGCCCGGGTTTTATAACTATACACTCGCCTTACTGGCCTACTTCATCCTGATCATTGTCGTAAGCCAGTTTTTGCCATTATCACAAGTCTTGCTGGTCAACCAGATCAATGCCGTCATGTTGTTTGGATCGATAGTATGGCTTGGTATTGCCGTTCGGAGAAAAGGCAATGTCCTGGGGTATTACCTGGCGCTGACGTACCTCGTATTCTGCTTTTTTGTGGTGCTGGAAGCAGTTTACATTCAAACCGGGTATCCGTCTTACTTTTTTGAGATCAGTCACGTGTCGGTGGCTATTTTACTGGAAGTATTCTTCCTTTCTTATCTTTTGTCCAAAAGGTTTGAATGGGAGAAAAAAGATATTGAAAACCAGCGTGCCGTGGCCCAGCTGCAACTTTTGGAGAAGACCCTGGAAAATGAGAAGATCGTCAGGGAGCAGAATGTTTCCCTTGAACAGAAAGTCACAGCCCGGACAGCAGAGCTGAACCAATCCCTACAAAACCTCAAATCCGTTCAAAATCAGCTTATTCAGGCAGAGAAAATGGCTTCGCTCGGGGAACTGACTGCTGGTATTGCGCATGAAATTCAGAACCCGCTCAATTTTGTCAATAATTTCTCCGAAGTAAGTACCGAACTGCTCGACGAGATCAGGGACGAACGTAGCAAAGGCGCGGAACGGGACGAGGAACTTGAAGGAGTGCTGCTGGAAGACCTCACCGAAAACCTTCAAAAGATCACCCATCACGGAAAGCGTGCAGACGCCATTGTAAAAGGAATGCTGGAACATTCCAGGATAGGATCGGGGCAAAAGGAGTTGACCGACATTAATCTCCTCGCTACGGAATATGGGCGGCTGGCATACCACGGATTACGTGCAAAAGACAAAGGTTTCAGCCCTGAACTGGTTTTTGACCTTGATCCGCATCTTGTAAAAACCCGGACGGTGGGAAAAGACATTGGTCGGGTAATGGTCAATCTGGTCAGCAATGCCTATTATGCAGTGAACCAGCGGAAATTGACCGAGCCGGACCTGAATCCGGTCATTACGGTATCTACCAGGACATTGGGAAATGAGATGGAGATCAGGGTAAAAGACAATGGGGCCGGTATTCCTGAAAACCTCAGACAGAAGATTTTTCAACCTTTCTTTTCAACCAAACCTACCGGCCAGGGTACCGGGCTCGGCTTATCATTGAGCTACGAAATAGTGGTGATGGGGCATAATGGACGCCTGGAACTGGAAAGTTCAGTAGGGACCGGCTCCGAATTTATAGTAATCATTCCGGTTGAGGCCTGAACATTCATATCCGAAATAATTTTATGTTTATCTTACCATCGGATTGAGGTACTTACATTTTTGGCTTTTATCAGGTGATGATTTTATGAAAATACTTGTAGTTGACGACGAAGAAGATGTTAAGTCGCTTTTTGAGCAAAAATTCAGAAAGGAAATCAGAAGCGGTCAGTTTGAATTTTCATTTGCTTTCTCCGGTGAACAGGCGCTGGATTACCTGGCGGGGCATCCTTCCGAGGTTGTCATGATCCTCTCCGACATCAATATGCCCGGCATGAGCGGCATTGAACTACTGAAATCCATTCGAAAAGACTTTCCGGCCGCGCCGCCTCAGGTGATGATGATCACTGCTTATGGTGATAACGACAACCACGATCAGGCCATGCAGTTCGGCGCAGACGATTTTTTGACCAAACCGGTCAATTTTATTGAATTGAAAGAGAAATTGCTTAAAACTTTATGAAAGCGAAGATACTGGTTGTGGATGATGAGGCAGATCTTCAACTGCTGATCAAACAGAAATTCAGAAGACAGATCCGTGAGCAGGAATATGAATTCATTTTCGCAGAGAACGGGGTAATTGCCCTGGAAATGCTGAGCCTTAATCCCGACGTGGACATGGTGCTCAGCGATATCAATATGCCCGAAATGGACGGTCTGACGCTGCTCATCCGGCTGGGTGAACTTAGCCCGATACTCAAATCGGTGATCGTTTCGGCCTATGGGGACATGGACAACATTCGTACAGCCATGAACCGCGGTGCATTTGATTTTCTGACCAAACCCATTGATTTCAAGGATCTTGAAGTAACAATGGAGAAGACGTTGCATTACGTGGCACAATTGAAGGAAACATTGAAAGCAGTGCGCGAAAACGACATTCTCCGTATGTATGTGGATTCGTCCGTGCTGCAATTTATGACGCAGGATACCTTTGAAAAATCGCTGATGACGAGCGAAATTATCGAAGGGACCGTTGTGTTTATGGATATGTGTGGCTTTACCTCCATTTCGGAAAAAGAGCCGCCTGATACTGTCGTGAAGCTGATCAACAAGTATTTTGATGTGATGGTGAAAGAGATCATCGCACAGGGCGGGCTGGTGGACAAATTTATGGGTGATGCCGTGATGGCCGTTTTTCGCGGTGATTATCACTTGGACCGTGCTGTGGAATCCTCGCTGGCAGTCAGAAACCACATTAATGGCTTTAAAGAAGAGCTATCTGATCGCTCAGGTTATTATCCCAAGGTCTCCATCGGTATTAATTCCGGCGAAATGGTATCCGGTAATATTGGTTCCGCTGCGTTGAAACGGCTGGATTACACGGTGATAGGCGATGTCGTCAATGTGGCCCAGCGCTTGCAGTCCATCGCGCAGCCGGGACAGGTAGTGGTGACGGAATTGGCCTATACGGGTATTAAAGAGGCATTTAAGTGCAACGTGATCGGAGAGGTCAGTCTTAAAAATAAGGCGCAGGCGATGAAGATTTATGAAGTAGTGGAATAGCTATGAATGTAGAACAGGCCAAATCATACATTACCGGAGAGCTGCGCGCAAGTCTCGATACGACACTTTATTACCACGGATTTCATCATACGCTCGACGTTACCAATGCGGCTTTGCGGCTGGCAGAAGCCGAGCATATCAGGGAAAGGGAGGCTTTGCAGTTGCTCGAAACGGCTGCCTTGTTCCATGACAGCGGGTTTTTGAATACCTACAATGGCCATGAGCAGGAAGGTTGCCGCATTGTGAGCCAGGTACTTCCGGATTTTGAATTCTCTGAAAAGCAGATAGCTGTCATTTGTGGAATGATCATGGCTACCAAAATACCGCAAGCGCCGCAAACGCTGCTGGAAAAGATCATTTGTGACGCTGACCTGGACTATCTCGGCAGGGACGATTTTGAACAGGTGGCTGCTACGCTTTTTGAAGAATTGAAAATCCGTGGCATGGTTACCGACATTTCCACCTGGAACCAGATACAAGTCCGTTTTCTGGAAACACATCAGTACTGGACGTCGTCCGCGCAAAGCTGGCGCGATGCTGCGAAACAGGCACACCTGAAAAGCCTCAAAGCAACGGTGCTACGATAACCTACTACGCTAGCCGCATTTTCTCGTTCTGTACACGTATGCGCTGGCAAAGTATGCGCAGGACGTTGCGCAGGATCTCATCCCTTTCTTCCATCAGTTCAAAGAAATCTTCCTGGTCAATGCGGAACACGAGCGCGTCGGTTTCGGCGATGGTGGTAGCGGAACGTGGTTCGGTATCCAGCAATGCCAGTTCGCCGAATATCTCTCCTTTGTCAAACAGCGCAAGTTGTTTTTTACCATCATAAATCCCCACCTGGCCCGTGTAAATGATGTACATCGAATCGCCAATGTCGCCTTTTGCAAATATCTCCTGGCCGTCGCTGTAATTAACTTCCTTCATGATCGGCGCAATGGAGCTGAGCACATTCTCCGGGGTTTGGGAAAACAGCTGCGTATTTTTCAGGACAATAACCCTTTCCATTTCGGAAATCTGGTGGGTGGTTTCTACGTGCTTCATGGGAATTCTGATTGTAAATTTAAGATCGGCGTTTTGTGCCAGCGCGGCATATTTCTCCTGAACGGCTTCCCGTACCAGTCTCGAAGAATGGCTGGCAAGTGTTTCCAGGTAAGCGATTTCCTGTTCATCGGTACCGACATTTTTAACGGCCAATGCAATGGTCCATGGCGTGAATGATCGTTCCTTTTGCGTCAGGATATAGGGTACGAGCGACAGTCCGATGTCCTGGGTACCGGTGTACTGACGGAGCGCGTCCCGCTTTTTCTGAATCGATATATCTTCAAACATTGCGTGCAGTGAAGGGTACAGCATCCGGGGGAGCAGGCTCTCGATCATTTCAAGTGAATTGGCCCTTTTCTCCTTGCTGGCGTGCTTGATTCCCTTCCACGCGTTCTGAACGGCGTCTTTGTCGTATTGCATCATAAAGAGGTAAAACAACCGCTGTCCTGTTAGTTCCAGTTCGTATTCCAGCGAATCATTCCAAACTTTATTGGCTTCATCTTCGTCCATTCCGCTGAGGAGCTGCGAAGCGTGTACCAGCTCTTTTTCGACAAATTCTGATATAATATCTTTATAATCAGCTACTAGTGAATAATTAGTCAATGCTTTTAATGCGGCTGAATGTTTAAAAGTATCTATCTGACTAATATGAATGTTACTATCTGAATTTATTAAAAGTTTATGCTGGTAGATATTTTTAATAAGGTCAAAAAGTATTTGAAGTATAAATTCATGTTTGGTTTTTTCCGCTACTTTGATGATCGTTTTTATGCGGTCACCCGACATGTCATTTTGCAGCCAGTCCTCCACGATCCGGATCCCAGAGTCTCCCGAATGGATCAGGGCCGTGACGGTAGACCGGGATAATGTGCCGCTCCATAATGGTTTCAGTTCACGTAAAAGTGAAGCGGAGCCGACGGTGGCAGCCACTTCCAACGCGAGGTTGCGGACTTTTTCTGTGCCCGTTTTCAGGCAGTTTTTGACCAGGTCTTCGTAAGAATTGATACCCGTAAATTTCACACAATCGAGTGCTGCCAGCTGATAATCTTCGCGGTCGGAAGTAAATAATTTGCGCAGTGTGCCGTGAATTAGCGGCAGCGCTTTGCCAGCTTCCCAGCAGCCCAATATCGAGCCTTTCACAATGTCCAGATCTTCATGCGCGAGAAACCTTGCGAGTTGCTCGTCGGACAGCCGGGAGGTAGAGCAGGCGATCCTTACGGCGAGTGTCTGGCAGGCTGTATCCGGTTCGGATTCAATGTATTTTAGGAAAGTATCGGAAAGTTCTGGCTTTTCAATGCTGGCCAGCGTTTGCAATGTTTTAAGACGGACTGGAATGAATGGATTTTGTAAAAGCAGGTCGACATTCTTGCGAAACAGTGAAATCTTGTTTTTTGCGATCCAGTCAATCGCGTTGAGAACTTCTTCTCTCCTGTCGCTTTTCAGGTTTTCGGTAATGATCGGTAATGCTTCGGCAGGGGAGGCCATGAGCCCGCTACGGATAAACCTTTTGCTGATCGCCGTTTTCAGCTCTTCAATGTAATGGCCATATGCTTTCCTGAAAATGAACAAAGCGGCAATGGCGAAAAGCAGGGACAGGTCAAAAGTAAGGCTGATGTTGCTCAGATGCTGAGTATAGACGATCCACAGCAGTATACCGGCAATGAGCATGCCTAGCGGCTCAAAAAGGCCTTTGGCCAAAGTGTGCCCTTTTAAACGTGTTTTGGTAGATAATGGCTGAAAAAGTACCAGGAACACCGGATCGAAGATGGTCCTCCGAACCAGTTCGAAAAGCAGGTAGGCCGCGCAATAGTATACCAGTAATGAAGGCTCATCTTTTTTGAAATAAGACGAAACCAGCAGCCCTAGTGAAATGAAGATCGTAGTTAATGGCAGTAAAAAGAGGGTTAGTTTCACACCGAAACGCTCCACAGTCTTTCCCGAAAATATCAGTTTAACAAATGTGGAAATTACGTAAGTAGCTGTCAATAAAGTTCCTACAAATCCAATCACATCGTGTTGGCTATGAAATTTGTATTTGACATTCACAAAAAAGTGGTACTCTATCCAGGTTGCTGTGGCGGCGATGGCGACCATGCCGAGGCATAGTGAAGTAAGCAGCTTGTTGCCGCCAAAGTATTTTTGAATGATCCGTGACTCGGACTCGGAAGCCTGACGCGGCCGCGCATGGTGCGGATTGGGTATTTCGGTAAACCGGAATGTCAGGATCTGGGTATAGAAAGCCAGCGCGAAAAAGACCAGTGAAATGATCAGCAGGATCATAAGTACAGAAGGAGAATGGATCAGAACGGCTAGTACAGCTCCCAAAGCCTTTGCAGGCATATCCCCGGAGCCGATCACGCTGAACAATCTTTTGCTTTGTCGCACATCAAACACCAAAGCTGATAGTCCCCAGAATTCCAGGTTGATAAGCAAGTAAATGATCCTGTAACCAACCATCACCGCAATGGCCGTTGCAATGCCATGCCCCAGCCACAGCAAGCCCATGACAACCACCACCATAAAGAGTGATGAGAACATAGTACCGAGACTGAGCCGTTTTAAAAGCAAATGGTGTTCGAAATACTCGTAAATTTTCCCCGCCGTCATTACTGCCAGCGCAGCCGCGATGTACGCGATCGGGAGGGAGTATTCAGGATGGTTTTCAAGTAGCAATACGTTGGCGGAAACATAAACCAGCGTGGTGCCGACATTGATAAAGAAATTATGAAAGAAGAAAAGTATCGTCTGCGGATTAATGGAACTCGAAAATCGGGTATTCTTAAACAAGGATGTCATACAGTTGGAATGCTACGTCGCTTATGTAAAATAAACACTTTTATTCCTTTTAAAAAGACTTGGCAAGACTAGGCGTCCCCGTCTAAGACTTACCGACTCTTTTGATCATTAACCACGTACAATTAAAACCGAAGGTGAGTAAGATAACCAAATGCTGTGAGATTCAACAGCTTTCTTCCAGCTTTCCAAACTGATCAGCATTAAATCCTTTCCTAGTAAAAAGTCCTTTTCCAGCGTGTTTTCGTAGTAAAAAGTTATTTTTTCGGGTGAAATTTCTTTCAGGGCTTTCAATGTTTCCGCCAGTTCGGCCTGGTCTGCCAGGCTGCGGCCCGAATCCATGATGGTTAGATTGGGGTTACCGGCCACCGCCAGTTTGTGTGCAAATGGCAGCAGGAACTGATCTGCTTTTGAAAAAAGCGGTACCAGAATATTTTCAACTTTTTCAAGTTTTTTCTCGATCAGGATGCCGACCGGGGCTTTAACGGACTTGATAATATGAGTTGTCCTTTCGTCAAATACGTCGGAATGAAACAATTTTTCCTTTCCCGTAATTGTATCGAAAAGCCTTTCCCGGCTGATTATTTTGGAGGTAAATCCAAGAATCCTGCCTAGCAATGTTCCTTCAAAAACCGTGTGACCGATCCCGATCATTAGCATGTCATAGTCCCCGCTGTTGGCAGTTTCAATGATGTCATGCTCAATATTTTGTGAAGGCTTGAACAATGATTCGAAAGTAAGGTCGAGCTTTTGCGCTTCTTCCGAAATCGGCCTGAAAGTTTCGTACTGGTATTCTTCGGTATTGACCTGATTGAGATAACTGCTGGGCGATAAGTGAAGCGCGGTAATGTGCTGTTCAGCAGATTGTTTCCGGATCAGATTGTACGCCAGCCGGAGCATTTTTTTTCCACCCTGGGGACTGGCAAATGCGATCAGTATTGCAAACCGGGTTTCTTCTGCCGCTTCGTGCAGCTCGTCCCATTTTTTGGCCGGTAAAAATTTGTCAATGAGGTCCAGCGCCGGGCCGGTCATGCAGGTGGTGGCTAGCGCCATAATGACCATCATGGCAAATATTTCAGGCGAAAGCACGCCGATGTCGTAGCCAATGTTGAGCACCACAAGCTCCATTAAGCCCCTGGTATTCATTAATGAACCGATAATAAGGCTGTCGCGCCACGACTGGTGTACAAATCTGGCTGCTACTGCACTGCCAATGAACTTTCCGGTGACGGCCGCCAGAATGATCAGCCCGGTGACCTGCCACAGATAGGGGTCGTTCAGCAGACCAATTTGCGTTCTTAAACCGGTGAATACAAAGAATAGTGGCAGCAGCAATACCATTGAAACATCTTCCACTTTTTCAATAAAAATATTTCTGAAACTCTGGTTGCTGGGCATGATCACGCCGGCCATAAAAGCACCGAAAAGCGCATGAATTCCAATGACTTCGGTACAGTAAGATGATAACAAAAGGATAACAAAGAACAGCGCGACCACCGGTTTGGTAAGGCCCTCTTTGTAGGAATAGTGGTCACCAACTCTTTTTAAAATTGGTTTGAGGACTTTCAGCATCACAAAAACATAGGTCGCCGCCAGAATAATCGTGTAAATCGAGCTGAAAAATGACCCAGCTTTAACAATGGCGATAACCGCTGCAAGGATACACCAGGCGGTAATGTCGTCCGTGGCCGCGCAGGTAATGACCATGGTACCAAGCTTGGTGCGTGATAGCCCACGCTCCTGTACGATACGTGCGAGCACAGGAAAGGCGGTGATACTTAATGCAATTCCAATGAATAATGAGAACGAAAGAAAGCTGATCCCGTCCGGCGCGAACTGCTGATAGATATATAGTGCCACGCCTACGCCCAGTGCAAATGGCAGGATGATGCTGGCGTGGCTGATCACGACGGCTTCCTGCGCTTTGTTCTTTAACACTTTGAAATCCAGCTCCATACCTATGATAAACATGAATAGGATCAGCCCCACCTGGCTGAGAAATTGCAGGTTGCCGAGTGACTGGGCGGGAAATAAAAATGCCGAAAAACCTGGAAAGAACATGCCTGCCAGTGATGGGCCAAGGAAAATTCCGGCCGCAATTTCTCCTATCACTGTGGGCTGCCCGATGGATTTACAGATCCATCCGAGGATGCGTGCAACAATGATAATGGTAATGATTTGGAGGAGGAGAATGGCAAGCGGGTGGGTGATGTTGTGGCCGAAGGTGTCTAAAAATTGGTCCCAGGAGGAGCCGACAATGACTTTGCTATGGGCTTGGGTACCGGGTGTTTCGAGTAGGGTTCCCTGTCGGATGAAAAAGTATAGCAGAGTAGAAAAAGCGCCAATGGTAATCGTATAAAAGAGTACGTTGCGTAAGTTCCTCATTTTTCCGAATTGGAGTGAAAGCCGCAAAATACTGAAAATTAGGAAGACTTGCCAAGTCTTCAAGACTTGGTAAGTCTAGCCTGTTACCTATTTATTAAAACAGCGTCTAAATAGAAAACAATAACTTACTATGTCCACACACTTTGAATGCTCTCTGGAAGAGGGCTGTTATTATCATATTTACAACAGAGGAAATGATGGCATTAACCTCTTCTATAAACCTGGAAACTATATATACTTTTTGAGAAAGTATCACGCATACTTATCCGATTACGTAGAGACATATGAAACACTCCCGTTTTACTGGACAGCCAAATGGATAAAGTTAATTTTAATTAAGATGCTTTTGATTCAAAGAACAAGTCATTAGGGATAAATCCAGTACCGGTGTGTTTGCGTTGACCGTTGTAAAATTCCACATATGTTTTTACTCCTCTATACAGATCCATACCGCCGTTGGGAGGGTTTAAGTATACATATTCTTGTTTGAGCGACCTCCAAAATCGTTCGATGAAAACGTTGTCAAGTGCTCTTCCCTTCCCATCCATTGACACCTTTATGCCACTGCCTAACAATGAGTTAACAAAGTGGGGGCTAGTGAATTGGCTACCTTGATCGGTATTAAATATTTCGGGCCGTCCCTCGGTACGAATAGTATCCAAGAGGATTTCCCGGCACCATTCCATGCTCATTGTGTTCGATATGCTCCATCCGACAATCCTTCGGCTATACACATCGATGATGGCAAACATGTACATAAATCCACGAAACATCGGGATATAGGTGATATCGGCCTGCCAGACATGATTAGGACACTCAATTTTCAAGCCCTTTAACAGATATGGATATTTGTAGTCTGTTGCTTTGGCCTTGCTCAGGTTGCGTTTGGGATAAATCGTGCGCAAATTCATGAGCCTATATAGCCTTCGTATACGCTTTACTCCAACGTGGTAACCTAAGCCACGCAGGTAATCAGTCATGCGTTCCACTCCATAAAATGGACATTCCAGAAACTTTCGGTCTATGGCTTTCATCAGGCGTTGATTTACCAACGATTCTCCCTTTGGCTTAAAATAATAGCTACTCCTCTGTAAACCAATTAGTTTACATTGTGCTGAAACGCTGAGATTGATGTATTCCGGAGAAATAAGTTCGCGTTTTTCCATGGTTGTCATTTCCCCAAGACTTTTTTTAGGAAATCCACCTGGACCTGAAGCTCCCCGATCTTGGCGTACAGTTCCTGCTCCTTAGAGTTCTCTGCCTCATTTATTGCCGGTGCCTCTTTGTCGAAAACCAACTCGGCTTTCTCTAAAAACTCTCGTTTCCAGGCCGCAATCTGCGTTGGATGGATTTGGTACTTAGAAGCTAAGTCCTGGACGGTGCTTACCTCCTTGATGGCTTCTATGGCCACTTTGGCCTTGAAGCTCGCGCTGAATTTTCTACGTTCCCTTTTCATAGTCAACTACTAAATTAGAAATTTTAGTAGCTGTCCAATTATTGGGGAGTATTATAATATTCATACTGCCTAATGCCAAATCATTTCCATCTACTAATAAGAGTTAAGGATAGACAACAGTTCAAGATCAGAGAAAAAGAGTTCCCCAAAGCTACGGATATGGAGCGTTTCACAACCGAAGAACTGATCAGCGAGCTATTCAGACGATTTTTTATGAGTTATTCGAAAGCCATCAATATCCAGGAGGGACGAACAGGGAGTTTGTTCCAAAAGATTTTCCGAAGAAGAAAAGTTGATAATGATCGCTATTTTGTAAGATTGGTTCATTACATACATCATCAGCCGGAACATCATGGGTTTGAGAAATGGGATTATGAAAGCTATCCGTGGAGTTCGTATCGGAGAGTTTTGATTGATACGGAGACTAGTTTGATGAAGGCAGAATTGCTGGATTGGTTTGGTGGCAAAGAGGAGTTCGTGAAATTTCATGAACTTTCCTTTGACAAAAAAGTAATTGAACATTTGATTGTTGAAGAGGAATAAGACTTGGCAAGTCTTTAAGACTTACCAAGTCTCGCTTTCGTTAACTCCACAACCGATCAAGCAAAAGAGACTTGGCAAGCCTTCAAGGCTTACCAAGTCTTCCTAGTTTTCCCTAAACTCAACTCCACAACCGATCATGCGACCGCTTCTCGTTCCAGTCCGGCGTAGGGGCGAAGTAGCTTTTGTCTTTTGGATTGAGGTGCTTTTTAACTTCTTCGTCCACCAATTCGATGCCCAGTCCCGGTGCTTCGAGAGGGACCGGTGCGTAACCTTTGTCGATCAGCTTGCGTCCGTCCGTTGTTTTCACAAGGCTCTCCCACCAGGGAACATCTACTGAATGGTGTTCGAGCGCGAGGAAATTTTGGGTCGCGGCTGCGCAATGAACATTGGCCATAAAGCTCACCGGCGTGCCCGCGAAGTGCATGGCCATCGCGATGCCGTGGTCTTCCGCAAAGTCGCCGATGCGTTTGGTTTCCAATAAACCGCCCGATGAGGCAAGGTCCGGGTGGATAATGTCGACGGCGCGTTTCATGATCAGGTCTTTGAAGCCTTCTTTGAGGTAAATATCCTCGCCGGTTAATGTGGGCGTTTCCAATGCGTCGGAGATGGTTTTCCACTGATCGGTGTATTCCCAGGGTACCATATCTTCCAACCAGGCAAGGCGGTATTTGTCGAGTGCCTTGCCAAGACGAATGCCGTTGTTCAGGTCAAAATGGCCATAATGGTCGGTAGAAAGCGGAATTTCGTATCCTACCACGCTGCGGACGTCCTCCACTACTTTCGCCATTTCGTCCAATCCTTTTGGCGTGATCTGAATGGCCGTAAAAGGGTGTTTGGTATTGGCATAAGAGTTATAATCGCCGGCCCATTGTGAAAAGCCACCGCCCCATACCTTGTTGTTGACCACACTGTTTTCATTGTTTCGGAGCATTCCTATGGATACATCCATTTTCAGCCAGGTATAGCCCTGATCCTGGGTACGGAATTTGATTTTTTGTTTAAATTCATTGAGGTCATCCGACTCCGGGGTATCGGCATAGAGCCTTACCTTGTCCCGATAGCGGCCTCCCAGCAGCTGCCAGCACGGAACGCCGTATGCCTTTCCACAAAGGTCCCAAAGAGCCATTTCCACCCCGCAAACACCGCCGGCCTGGCGACCATGGAATCCAAATTGCTTGATGGATTTGAAAAGCATTTCGACATTACATGGATTCTGGCCGATAATGTGGCTTTTCAAGAACAATGCGTAACGTTCGTCGGCACCGTCGCGTACTTCACCCAAACCATAGATTCCCTGGTTGGTATCAATGCGGATAATAGGTGTACGGCCTACATTCTGGACAATACAGTAGCGCAGGTCAGTGATTTTCAGCTCCGAAGGTTTCGACGCCCGGTTCACTTTGGAAGTCGCCTGCGCGATGGTGTCTTCGCTGGTCATACCCATAAATCCACCCAATGCAATACCGCCAACGGCTGTTTTGCGAAGGAAATTACGACGACTGTCTTTGGTAAAGGGGTTGTTTATTTCGGCAACTGCTGCCGCCTTTTCAGCTGATTCTATTTGCTTGTTTGATGCAATGATTTGTTTGAGTATGTCTTTCATTTTTTTATAAAATTTTTTTGTTGTAAAAAATGGCTTCGACAACTTGGTATTTGTCACCCCGAGCGGAGCCGAAAGCCGAAAGCCGAAAGCCGAGAGCCGAAAGCCGATTGCCACTAGTAATTTCTCTCTTTCAAATAATCATCCAGCTCCTTTTTCGTCATCGGGAGCTTACCTGGATAGTTGTTTACCCAGTTCAAAAAGTCCTTCTGAATTGTGTCAGACCATTTTGTATCGATTTCACCGGGCGTATACTTGCCTTCGCGCAGGCGCAGGTGGCCGAATTCATCGCGCAATGCGGTTACTTCTGATGTAAGTACCAGGTCTTCTACCAAATGAGCCGGAATGAAGATCGTTCCGTATTTTTTGGCGAGTACCACATCACCGGGAAGTACCGTTGCACGACCAATGCGTATGGGCGTGTTGATGTTGGAAAGCATCATTTGCTGAATGTAGGAAGGGTCCTGACCTTTCATCCACGCATTGAAGCCGCGAATTTCGGCCAAACCTTCCACGTCACGCACCGATCCGTAGAAGATCACCCCGCGTTTGGATTTGGCATAAATGGAGTTACCCAGATTGTCCCCGATGAGCGTGCCGTCGGCGATTTTACCGTAGCCGTCAGCCACATACACATCACCATCTTTGAGGACGTCAATGGGCCATGAATTGGTACCGCCAGTCTGCACGCGGCCTTCTTTTTTGCCAATTTCTTTGACAAGATCCTGCAAATCAGGGCGGAGTGGTACGTACTGGGCAGTGACTACGCGTCCGGTCATGACGCTGTCGGTGTGGATCAGCTGCCAATCGCCTTCAAATTGGTTATGGTAGCCTTTGTTTCTCAGAACACCCCATGCTTCTTCCATGGAAATGTTCTTTAATCTTGCCAAAATGGCATCAGAAACCTTGGGACGACCGTCGGGTGAACGCTCGCCCTTCCACGCGGAGGTGTAGGCTTTGATCTGATCAGGAGTGGGAGAGATCGATTGTGCATGTGAAACGAATCCCAAAAGCACAAGCGCTCCCGCAAACAAATTTTGTTTAAGCATAGAAGAAAAATTAAGGGTTAAGGATTATTGTTTACTATTTGTCCCAAAAAACCGGCGTACCCAGCTCGTCGGCACCCATTCTCGCAACCGCTTCCTTGTAATTAGCCTCATTAACAGACTTTTCTCGCACCGGATACACCAGACGTTTGATAAAATCTTTTACCGAAGGATCTTTGCCCGGATAAGTGTTGACTGGAAGGACTGGAAAGCCACTTCTGCGGAAGTTCGCCCAGGCTTCGGAACCATTCAGGAAAGACGAAACCCAATATTGGTTGTTGATCTGTTCCAATGCTTTCGCCGGAACGAATGGATTAGCAGCGAGGTATTCATCCTGACTGGCTGCGGGAATGGTTGCTAACACATCGTAAGTCGCCATTTGGGCCATATGTGCTTTTACCCCGGCTTCGTAAAGTGCCTTCACATCACCAGTTGCCCAGCCTCGCTGCACTGCTTCGGCTAACAGAAGGGAAGTTTGAGAATAAGTGATAAAGAACTCAGGCGCATCAATTTTACCAGTTGTCCTGCGGTTAATCTGCGAATATTTGAACGCAGAACCGATCTTACCAGGAAAATCGGGCGCAGTCGCCACCGTTGATTCATTATATCCATAAGGCATTCCCTGCTGATTGGCGGGTGTCGTATCTTCTGCACCCGCAGTTGCAATCGGGTTGCTCGGAGTTTCGTACTTGACGGCGATTACTTTCAGGCGAGGATCTTTGGTAGTTTTCAGAAAGTCTACAAAGGCTTTCCCTAGGTATACATTGGCTCTTTCTGTTCCCTGAAAATAGCCGGCCAATGGATGGTTGAACGTACTGTTGAAAGCGATCAGCGCATTATCTGCATTGGAGCTCTGCAATCCGCCTGCTGCCGGATCTGTCGCTTTGGCTACGTATTGCTTTGCCTTGGTGACATCAATTTTGGAATACCGCATCGCAGCACGCAGCAGCAATGAGTTGCCCAATTTTTTCCACTGGGCAATGTTGCCTTTGAAAAACAGGTCCCCGCCTTCAATCGGCTTGCTGGAATCCAGTGCCTTGGTACCTTCTTCCAGTTCTTTCAGGATGTCGTCGTAAATGACTTTCTGATCGTCATATTTTGGTAAATTGATTCCTTCCAGAAAAGCTTTTCCAGCTTCGAAATATGGCACATCACCGTACGTATCCACCAGTACCATAAACACATACGCCTTCCATATCCGGGACATATTGTAAAGGTTAGCCCTGGCAGGATTGTCTTTGGTTTGGGCAATAACAGTTGTAAGCAGGTTCACCGGGCCATTTTGCAGATATAGCGAGTTGAAATTAGCATTGGAGTTCGGATCATAAACCGTATTATGATTGCCTCCCTCCATCACACCCGTATAGGGTGAGTTGATTTGCTGAACAATCTGCATTTGATAAAATTGCGTGGCAATAGCTGATCCGAATTCGGCATTTGAAAATAGGTAGATCGGGTCAACGCTCGTAGCAAGAACTGGGTTTTTGTTTACGTCTTCAAAGCCTTTGTCACAGGAGCTTGCACCAGCCAGCATACTAAAAGCTGTCACATATATGAATAATTTTTTCATAAAATCAATGTCTAAATCAGTGTAGGTCAATGGTATAATCAACAATTACTAATCAATGGTCCATCGTCAATGGTCATCCTCACAATTTCAAGTTCAGATTAAGCCCATAGCTTCTGGTAGTAGGAAGCGTGTGGGTTTCAATTCCCTGTAAATTATCAGATGCGGATACTTGTGCTTCCGGGTCAAGGTTATCAATGTATTTCTTGATCATGAGCACATTGTTACACATCGCGGAGATCGTCAGGCCTTTGATGAACGTCTTGTCTCTCAGGAAGCGTGACAGGTCATAACCCACTGTAATGCTTCTCCAACGCACAAATGCGCCATTGTAAACAAACGGGGTAGCCAGGCCGGTGCTTCGGTATGCAGTATAAAACTGCTCAGCCTCCACGCGCGTTGCATTGGGAGTGCCATCATTGGCAACACCGTCCAAAAGAACGCCGCCTTCCCGGCCAACCAAAGACGGTTTGGACAACCCTTCACGCAAGAAGTTCAGGTTAGAGTTTGAAAGGATCTTATTGCCTGCCTTGAAGTCTATCTGGGTTCCGATCCGGACACCTTTTACATTCACCGAGTTTACCCAGGCACCAACCCATTTAGGAATGGCGCTGCCATAGGTCATCAGGTTTCCCTGTTGTGGAAGGCCTCCGGAAGTGATAATGCGTCCCTGGGAATCTCTTTTATAGTCAAAACCGCGAAGAGAGGCCAATGGTTTGCCCACCTCGTGAGACACAATTCCGAAGAATTCACCGGTACCAACATCAAATCTCTGTTGACCAGCTGCCAGTTCAAGTACCTTGCTGATGTTGTAGCTTCCATTGAGACTCGTTTCCCAGGTAATGCCATCGCTTCTTACCGGTACGATCGTTAGCAGGAATTCAATGCCCTTATTCTGCAATTTGCCAACATTGACTTTGGTCTGGCTAAATCCTGAGGTATTGGAAATGTCCACATTCAGAATTTCATCGACAGTATTTTTGCGATACAACGAAAGATCCAGGTTAAGGCGGCTGTCAAAGGTTTTCATTTCAATACCAACCTCCGTTTCTTTTACTTTCAATGGTCTCAAATTTGCATTCGGGCTCACGGCCGAAGGCAGGTTACCCAACGCAGTTCCGTTGAAAGGATTGGCATTGATGCCGTAATATAGGTTATTGGAATAAGGATCGGTATCGCCCCCCACTTCCGCGTATGCAGCGCGAAGCTTACCATAAGTCAGCCATTGCGGTGCGTTGGCAAATGCCTGGCTGAACACAAAGCTTCCACTCACTGAGGGATACAGGTAACTGTTGGACTCAGGGTTAAGTGTTGAGAACCAGTCATTTCTGCCTGTAACATTGATAAACAGGAAGTTTTTGTAAGAAAACTCAGCGGCCCCGTAAATGGAGTTAACCTTCTTCTTGCTGTAATTGTAATTTGGATTTTTAACCTGACCATTGGTAATCGTGTAAAGGTCACGTACATAGAAATTGGTCACTGCGGTGGACACATTGTCGCTGATCTGCAACATTTGGTTGCCACCTAATGTAATGTCAATTCCAAAATCACCGAATGTACGGTTAGCACCGATCAAAATGTCGAGGTTACGTTCGCGGAATGTGGACACGTCCTGATAGTAGTATCCATTAAAACCTGTGGTAACTGCACCAATGGATCTGGTACCGGTAGGACGGTTGTAATTATAAGGCCTTGTGTAGTAATCCTGCCCCACACGACCTTGAACAAAGAGCCATTTAGTGAAATCGTAACGAACTGAGGTGTTGCCGAATATCCTGTCCCGGCGCACATTCTCGAAGCGGTCGTAAGCCACCCAGTAAGGATTGTTACGGTTCGTAAAACGGGCCAGCGGCATTTCGTTACCGTTGGCATCCTTCCGGTTTTTAAGCCAATCGGTATCAATGCTGGTCGCCATTGTATAAATGGTCGTGTTCGCATTCATATCCTGAATACCGATCTGGGGAGGATTCTTATTGTATTCGTTGGAATAGTTCGCGTTTAGCTGAGCAGACAGCTTTTCTGAGAACTTGTAGTTCAATCCCAGGTTGAAGATTCTTTTGTGATAGTCGGAGTTGGGCATGATCGCATTGGCATCCGTGTTAGCAAAAGACAACCGGAAATTGCCTTTTTCATTGCCACCCGAAAGCGCGACGGAGTTGGTGAAGCTGGTACCTGTGCGGTAAAACTTCTTGATACGGTCTTTATGGGCCACGTAAGGTTGCGTACTGCCGTCAAACTGGGGGGTTGGTTTTCCGTCCAGTTTCTCTCCAAATGCAAATACACCTGAACCTTGCGCCTCAGCTGTGTTGGTAGGCCGTTTTCCAAATTCACCCTGGCCGTATTCATATTGAAAATCCGTGTAATCCAGCGCTTCCTGGGCCTGGAAATTAGAATTTACCTCTACACCAATGCCAGCTGCTTTGCTACCACTTTTGGTGGTGATAATGATAGCCCCGTCTTTGGCACGAAAACCGTATAATGCGGCAGCTGCGGCGCCTTTCAGCACCGTCATCGATTCAATGTCGTCCTGATTGATACTTTGCAGACCATCGCCCGCATCCGAAGATCCTCCGGTAGGGTTACCCGTGCCGTTACCATTCGAACCACCTGCTGAGACGCTGCTATTGTTGATTGGAATGCCATTGACAATGATAAGAGGGGAGTTGTTACCCCCGAACGAAGACTGGCCGCGGATACGGATCTTGGTCGAACCACCCGGCCCGCTCGCTGGTGGTGTCACATTCAGACCGGCCACTTTTCCCTGCAAACTGTTCCCCAGGTTGGTGGTACGGTTGGTTGTAAGCTCCTCAGTATTAACCGTTGCTGTGGAGTAGCCCAGTTTCTTAGCATCTCTTTTGATACCCAATGCAGTCACCACCACCATTTCCAGGTTGCGGACATCCGGTTTCATATTCAGGTCATATACCGACTGATTTCCGAGGGCCACTTCTTCGGGAGCATAGCCGACGTACGAGAAAATCAACACGCCGCCGGCATCCGGTACGCTCAGCTGGTATTTCCCATCCGTGTCAGTGGCGGTTCCGGACTTTGTTCCTTTCACCACAATGCTTACTCCTGGCAGTGGCAGGCCCTTTTCGTCCAGGACTTTACCGGTAATGTTACGGTCGATGATGGCCGGGTCAATAATAGGCTCAGGTAACGCACTGCCTGGTTGGGGATCGCTTTTTACTAATACCACCTGCTTTCCTTCGATCTTATAAGTAATATTGATCGGCTTGAAAAGCTCGTTCAGTACATCGCCCAATGGACGGTCCACAGCGTTGATCGATACCTTTTGCTGGGAACGGATCAATGCGGAGCTGTATGTGAAACGGATCTGGGTAAGTTTATTGAGTTTCGTTAATACGGTCTTGATTTCCTGGTTGCTGACCTGGATAGTCACCTTTTGATTGAGAACGTCCTGGGCTCCAACGGTACCGGCTGCGGAAATAGTTGCGAAGATAAAGGCTATTAATAATTGGTAAAGTGATATTTTCATAACCCCGTAGAGTAGCCTGGACAAGTGTCGGTGTTTTTTCATACTTTTGTTTGTTTTGTTCAGTATTGGAAAATAATGGGACAAAATCCTCCTATGCATCTGAAAAGATGCGAACGATAGTGGAGGAATAGGGTCAGTGATGGCGCAATCATCACTGGCTCTTTAAAAGAATTCGTAGTGAATTATATCATAGGCAAAGAGGGGGTTTAAATTGCTTGATTAAAGTGCCTGACTGCATCCTTTCGAGATGATCACGATCTGTCCGTTCACCACTTCATAGCTCGCGCCGATAGCCTGACAAATCGCGTTCATGCGCTGTTTCAGGGTTTCATCATTAAACTGGGCGCTGATCACACAATCGGCCAGTATCTCAGTATCATAAGAAATTTCAATTCCGTAGACCTTTTCAAGCGTCTGCAAAACCTGCGTAACGGGTTTGTCGTCGAATATCAGTTCTTTCTGTACGATCGATTCCGACAGCATCTGTGGGTTGGCTACATTCCCCCTTTTCAGTCTGTTTTCATTTCGGATGAATACCACCTGCTGGTTGGGATTAAGCACCACGCCTGAGATTTTTTTGACAGTGCTGGTAGCAATGGTTTCATATTCTTTTTTGGGATAAACCGATACCCGACCGGTTTTAACGACGACCATTACCGTATTTTCCTGGTCAAAAGCTTTTACCCGGAAACTGGTGCCTAGCACCTTGGTAACTGTTTCATTGGTATACACCAGGAAAGGTTGTTCCGGATTTTTGGTAACATCAAAAAATGCCTCGCCAGTCAGGTAAACCCTTCGTTCGCTGCGGTTGAATTGTTTTGGGAAGGTAATTGTGCTGCCTTTTACCAGCGTTGCAACACTGTTGTCGCTGAGCAGTACTGTCATTTCCTGTTGGGTGCTATTGCTGCGAACAAGCATGGAATCGTTCTTTTCGGCGACGAGATGCGGAACAAGGGCGGTGGTTTTAGAAGATTGCCCCAGGTAGTAAAATATCCCCAGGCCCGAGACCAATAACAGCACTGCCGCAGCTCTCCATATCATAGGCAGTCGCAGGATCTTGCCTTCACTTTGTTGCTTTTTCAGTTCAGCCAGCCGTACAATTTCTTCAATTTCGCGGCTTAACACTTCTCCGTTCAAGTCGTCCTTGTAAATTTCATGGACGGCCAGCACGAGTTCTTTCGCCTGATTGACGATGGGCCTTCTGTCAGGATTTTCTGCCGTCCAGCGTTGCCAGAAAAATGATATCTCAGGTGTGCTGTCCATCACCCAGCGGCGGAACATGTCGTCGGTCGCCAGCTCTTCGACAGTATAGGAGCGATAATTGATCATGAGGTGATACTTAACATTACCGGAGGCCATTTTCGAGGTGCCGGTAAAAGGGTTATTTATAATGTATGTCACACATACACTTATTTATAACCAAAAAAATCAAAATTTTTTTTGAAATAGTGATACCACGGCTTGACGCTACACCAGGAAGTAGCTCACGATCAGTGCCCAGAAGAACTCGGCAGGTACCCATATCTCCTTGATTTCCTTCAAGGTACGGTACAGAAGATTGGAAACGCTTTGACGACCAAGGCCCATGATTTGAGCAATGTCCTCATTTTCAAGGTTTTGATAAAAACGGAGATAGATAATTTCCTGCTGACGCTTAGTAAGTAAGGTAATGATCCGTTTCAGTCTGCCGTTTTGAAAACGGATATTTTCGTCTTCAATGATATTGGATTCAATGGAGGGATCTGTGTTTTCGCCATCGAAGAAAGCCTGTCGAGGCTCCTGAAAACGTTTCAGGCGAATGCTTTCCTTGATGAGTTTGTGACGTAGAGCTTTGAGCAGGTAGGATTTTACAAAGGCAGTTTCCGACAGAAAATTGCGGCGCTCCCAAAGTTCGAGGTAAAGCTCCTGAATGGAGTCACGGATAAAATCGGAATCGGATGAAAACTTGGAAGCATAGTTATAAAGCGCACGGTAATGAACCTGGGCAAGTTGTCCCAGGGCTTCCGAATCACCGGCTTTGAATCGCTGCCAAAGCTGGATATTGAGGTCAGAAGGGTGATGCACGTGCTGCAATTTATTCAAATCGTTTAATTATTGACATTATATTATTAATTCAACGAATTATGCTAATCAAAGTAGGGCGTAGTTTTAATCTCCTTGTGCTGCTGATGATTTGTTTAGGAATTGGGGGAAGAAAGACTTGGCAAGTCTACCAGACTTGCCAAGTCTCGTTAAACGGTTATTTTACAACTTTCAATTTCCCCTGCATCAATGTGTAATGCCCTGGGAACGTGCATACGTACTGGTAGGTACCCGGCTGTTTCGGGGCTACAAAGTAAATAGATTCGGATTTTTCGGGTTCCACGATGTTACTGTGAAAAAGGACATCGCTAGACTTGGGAACGTAGTTTAGCTCCGAGCCTTTCAGCCCAAGATTTAAACCTGCTTCACCTACTGCATTGGCGGTGCCAGGTTTGGTGATCACCAGGTTGTGCAGCATATCATCATTGTTATTGAAAACCACTTTAATGCGGCTGCCGGCCTTCACTTGGATCTCTGAAATGTCAAATTTCAATCCCGGAACCGTACCAATGGTAATCACCTGATCAGGGCCGCCCGTCCAGCTGGCTGGCATTTCTGTAACTCGCTTTGCAGATGGGGCCGACTCGGTCGTTTCGGCAGCAGGCATAGTGTGATTGCTATGATCTGCCACAGCTTTCACTGTTGTGGTGAACTGTGAAGCGTTAACTGGCGTACCACTCGCAATTTCGTTCAGGGTATAGTATCCGGTAGCGTGCAGCAATGAGTTTCCATCAGCCGCTTTTACGCCGTCAGCCTTTACTTCATGAATGTATCCTTTGCGAAGGGTTGCCGGATCTACAACCAGTCTTACCCGCATACCGTCTTCTGAAACCACAATGCCTTTCAATGCGAGCTCCTGAGTGTTGATGATCGGGCTGCCATAAGTTGAATGGTATTTGTAGGTAAAGCTGTTCAACTTGTAGGCATCCTGACTTGCAGCGGCCGTTTTATCGACCGGGCTTGTAAATGTAATTTCGAAACCATCCGGCATGGAGCGTACCGTTTTCATTTCAAATGGCATTTTGCCGGTCCATACCAATCTCTGGATCCCGAATTCCTCTTTTCCAGTTGCTGACCAGCCACGACTGGTTTGACCTACAAAAAGAGAACCGTCCAATCCCCATTCCAGACGCAGGATACCTGACATAAAACCTTCGCGGAAGGGGAAAACAGTGCCTTGCCATACGCCATTCACTTTTTCAAGATCTACGCGGGTAATGATACTGTGTCCCTGATCACCCACAAACATTTGTCCGGCAAATGGTCCGAAAGATCCGTTGGTAACATCTTCTTTAAAGTCGGAAGTGGAAATGCCGACCAGTGTATGCGGAAACCAAACTGCGGGAGGCTTAATACCTGGCACCCTCTTGGCTACGTCATATAATGGTTCTCCTGTGTTCGGAATGTCACTGGCGCTTAGTTTAACAGGTGAGCCCTCTTCTTTGCTCCATTTCAAACCGGCAGGGTTTCCTGCGAAATCACCTTTTTCCAAATGCGTCATGCGGCCTGAACCTACCCAGTCACCCTGGTTTTCAGTGTAAAAGATATCGCCTTTGTAAGAACCGAACCCGGACGGTGACCGAAGGCCGGTAGCGTAGGGGGTAAGCTTGCCGTCTTCACCGAGTTTCAGCATCCATCCTCTCCATTTGGATTGACTTGCACCACGACCGACCCAGTCAAGGTTCAGCGTTACCAGTAATTCGCCGTTTGGCATTGCAACCGGACCATATGAATATTGGTGATAATTACCCGAAAGCGGCCATTTTGAAAACGAATCGTAAACATCAGCTACGCCATCATTGTCAGTATCAACGAGTCTGGTAACCTCTCCGCGCTGCGATATAAGGAAGTCTTTGCCACGATAGAGCAGTCCTAGCGGCTCGTGCAAACCGGTTGCGAACTTATGAAATGACGGTTGTCCGTCACCTTTCAGATATGGATTGCCGATCATCCATACTTCACCCCGGCGCGTTGAGGCGGCCAGTCTTCCGTCCGGAAGTACCGACATGCCGCCTACTTCCATTTTAATGTTTTCCGGAATCGGAATAGTAATGATCCGGTAAAAGTCATCCTCTTTATTGGGCTTGGACTGGGCAAAAGCCGTGACGCAGCCAAAAGAAATCAGGGTACTTAAAAGAATATTTTTCATTGATTGAAATCAGGTAATGCGAATAAATGTGTTGAAGCCTGGCAACCTACCAGAACATGGAATAGCTGGTAGTGCCGGAAACCGGAAGAATCAGTTCCTTTACCTCACCAACCGGCCGAATAATGACCTTCACTTTTTTGTCAGTCTGAACATAATAGCGGTCGTCCACCTGGTAGAGGCCTTTTTCGATTTCAACGATTTGTTTTCCGCTGGCCAAAAGCGAGTATAACGGCCCGCTTACATTGCCCTCCACTGTAAATGTGCGTGACAAACTGCTGCCGCCGGAAGTAAGCTGGTCATTCACCGTCGCAGAACCAATTGCGTAGCGGAATACCGGATAACCTTGCGCATTGATCTTGTAACCCAGGAAGTTAATGTTAGAGGAGTCAGGCCAAGCTTTGTTGGTATCTTCCAAAACAGCCAGGCTGCTTCTTCCTGATACGTGTACTTTCAAACCCGCCGGGAAGAGTAATTGTGGCTCACCGCGTTCATACCACATTTCGGTTACGTCCGCAAACTTTCCACGCCATGCCTGAATGAGCGCGCCGCGATTGAGATCGACGGTGTAATTCCACCCGTCGGGGCTGCCTACTGAGATGCAATGGGTACGTTTGTATTTTTCACCATCCAGCAAAATGAACGAGCGGACCATTTCAGGGCGCATTTCAGGTGTAACGCTGATGTAGGGCTTAGGCTCGGGCTCTGGCAATGATGACAATACATGAAGATCGTAGGGACGAATGCCTGCTTTTTCAACACGGAGGCCCAATGCTGGCTGTCTCCACGGGAAGCGGGAATAATGTATTTTGAACTGATGTTTACCCTGGCTCAGGTTCACGGAACCCGTATGGGTTTCCTGAGAAGTGCTTTCTCCTGTCGCCAGTACACTTTTTCCATCAACGTCAAGGGATAAAACAGGTCCTGAATAAATGGTGGTAAAAATATACTCACCTGCTTCGCTGACGTCCAGATCACCTTCATAAACCAGATGGAATTCACGCATACCGTTGGTTACTTCCTGGGTCAGTATGGCTGATTTGCCTTCGTGGTCAATCTTGCTGTATTCTTTGCTATCCCATTTGTCGGAGTAAACCTTGTAGTTCAGGTTAGCCAGTGCCAGCGGCTTGCGGCTTGCGAGTAACTGGTACCCGATGTTACGAAAAGCGATAGAACCTTTCGTTACTTCGAACGATATCGGCTGCCCGTCTCCTGTCGCTTTTGAATTGGGGAGATATACGGTTTCTAAAACAGTTACTCCATTTAAAGCAAGCGTATTAAGTCTTGCGGAGTTGGCAAGGTTAGGAACCGATGCGTCGTAAGACAGCTCAATTGTTTGCCACAATCCTGGTGCCTTGGCGGCATTTTGAGTAGGGAATTGTCCCACGTAACCAGAGGTAGCGGCACCGGCGGCACCTTGCTGCTTGCTGCTATCTGAAATCCGGACCTTCTGTCCGCCCGGCAAAACCAAGTTCCCTTCGGCCCCGGGCGACACATTGAATTCAACATAGAGGCGCATGTCACTGGCTTTGAGCTTTGTGGTTAGTGCAGTTCCCGCATTGCCAAGGAGTACGCCTTCGCCTGACTGCGTTTTCACTTTGGCGACTCCGGCAGGAAGTATGGAAACATTACCTTGCACGGACCAGTTGGCGCCACTGCTTTCAAAGGAACTGAGGTCTTTAAGGGGAAGAGGAGAATAGTTTCCTTTAACCGTTTGTCCCACAACCATTACCGGACAAGTCAGGAGCAGAAGGGAGACTTTCTGAATCAAATGATGCATTGGATATATTAAGTGTATTGTTTACAATTAAAAAGCTAAGATCGCACTTTTTTCTACTAATATACCCTGAATTATTATGAATTTTTTTCAAGAGAAAATGTATGGTGAGAACAATGAAAAGAGCTGCCAATTGCTGGCAGCCCTTTTCATTATTATACAAATGAGAATGTGAAATTGCTGGTTTTATTTTTTAGTACAGGTGCAAGTGTTGGCGCAGTCGCGTAGTAACCCGTGCTGCAGGAAATGCTGCAGCACGCGTTGGAGCAGAAGACTGTTCCGGTTCCACCTGATGTTGAACAACCGCCTGATACTAACCCTGGCTGCTCTCGTGAAGCGCTATGTTGGCCCGAAATCGAAATGCCAATAGTAGGCATGGCGGAAGCTGAAAGATAGCTTTTCGGCAGCTTGGCCAATGTTTCCGCTAATGGTCCGCAATGGATCACAAATTCCGGGAGGGAAATTTCCTTCTCCGTCTCGCGGATCTTCCGCAGTATATTTTTCGGGTGGGTTTTAATAATTTCATGGCTCACATAAAGCCTTTCGCGGACAATCTGTGATCTCATTCCTCTGGCAATGAGACAGATGATTTCAATTTCCCGTTTCGTGAACATATGTGTACCGTTCTGTGGCGTAGTAAACCCGTTCGTCTTGATACGGGAAGTTGCACGAAAAGTAACGCCTCAATTTGAAATGATTCAGGCGACGGATCTGGCATATGTTAAACCCCGTTGAATTTTGAGTTTTTACGTATATCGTAAGGAGTTTTGATTTTTGCCATCTTTTGCTGGTTATATTTGGCCGTGAAGACATCGGATAGCCAGTGGAAGAGTATAGCGGGTTTATACAAATGCGGTATTATTTCGCATAAAAATATTAATCTGGTAAGTCTAACCGGGAAAGTAACCGTAATTAACTTGTTAACCGGCTAATTAGTTGGATGGTAAGTGTATTTTTTGTGACTCAAATGTTTTAATTTTAAAGGAATTCAGAGGCTTTGTAGTGGTGTGATCATTTTTGCAGGAGAGGGCAGACCCCGGCTGGCGCCGCGGATAATACAGGTATATTGTAGCCTAATCTCCTGAGAATTTGCTGATGTCAAGCTGTTAAACGGCAGCTTGATTTGTTTATATAATGTTAATAAATACTTAACACAGTTTGTTCCAATAAATAGGACTTTTGCGCTTTGTAAACCATGTATTTTTTTCCTTAACAATTATAACTAAACATTTCTAGCTCATGACTAAAAGGTTTTACTCACACTTACGGCTGGACATTTTCAGACGAAGTACGCAGGCCTGTTTACTTTTCGGATGTCTGCTGTTATCGCAGATATCAATGGCCCAGATTGTAGTGACAGGGCAGGTCAAATCGCAGGAGGATAGCCAGCCGATTCCCGGGGTTAGCATTGTCGGCAAGGGATCGACCAGCGGTACTATCTCAGATTCAGAAGGAAAGTACCGGTTGGAGGTTTCTGACAAGACAACCGACATTATCTTTTCATTCCTTGGATTTTCAAGCCAGGAAGTAAAAATCAATGGACGTAGTACGATCGATGTTACTTTGGCAACGGATCTACGTCAGCTTAATGAAGTGGTAGTGACTGCATTAGGTATCAAAAAGGACATTCGCAGAATTGGGGTGGCCATTCAAACGGTGGACGGTGCTTCGACGGTTAAAGCGCGCGAACCTAATGCAATTAATGCACTGGCTGGTAAAGTTGCCGGATTAACTATCGGTGCGCAACCTGAACTTTTAAGACGTCCAAACATCAACCTTAGGGGTAACACTGACGTACTTTTTGTGGTGGATGGTGTACCGGTGAACTCGGATACCTGGAACGTGAGCCCTGATGATATTGATACTTATTCGGTATTGAAAGGTGCTTCTGCTTCGGCACTTTACGGTTTCCGCGGAAAGAATGGTGCTATTTTGATTACTACCAAAAGAGGAACGAAAGACAAAAGAGGGTTTTCAGTTGACTTTAACTCGTCGACGATGATGGATAAGGGCTTTTACTCGATCCCAAAAGTACAGGATGAGTATGGTCCTGGTGACCATGGCCGTTATGCATTTGTGGACGGTAAAGGAGGTGGCTTGAATGATGGTGATTACGATGGAGGATGGGGACCAAAATTTGAAGGACAGTTGATTCCGCAATATGACAGCCCAGTTGATCCGGTTTCCAAAGTGAGATCGGCAACACCTTGGGTGAACAGAGGAAAAGATAACCTTAAACGTTTTCTTGAAACCGGTATTTTGTCAACAAACAACATTGCGGTTTCAGCATCCGGAGAAAAGCACAACATCAGGTTTTCGGTTTCAAATATTTATCAGAAAGGTATTGTACCAAATACTAAGCTGAATATTACAAACTTCAACATTACAGCGGATTATAAATTCTCCGAAAAATGGAAGTTTGAATCCAACCTTCAATACAACCGCCAATTTTCACCAAACATTCCTGACGTTAACTACGGACCAAACTCTATCATTTATAACATGATCTTTTGGGCTGGGGCTGACTGGAATGTGGATGATATGCGTAACTACTGGCAGCCAGGAAAAGAAGGTATTCAGCAGATATACGCGGAGTATCAGCGTTACAATAACCCATATTTCATGAGCTATGAGTGGCTTCGCGGACATCAGAAAACGGATATTATTGGCCAGGCTGCCATGACTTACAAGTTCAATGATTTTTTAGAGGCAACCATGAGGACGCAAATCACAACCTGGAATCTCTTCAGGAACGAGAAAATGCCTTACTCAGCTACTTCTTATGGCCGTGAAGAGGCAAAAGGTGACTATCGTGAGGATCGTCGCAATTTGTTCGAAAACAATACGGACATCTTGGTGAAGTTCGACAAAGACCTCTTTGAGGGCTTTAATGCTAAAATCTGGGCGGGTGGTAACTTGCGTAATTTTGCTTACAACTCCCAGTTTGGTTCTACGGACTATCTGAACGTTCCAGGGTTGTATAATTTCAATAATTCATACAGACCTGTTCGTACTTCAAATTTCGCATCGAACATGCGTGTAAATTCTGCATACTACTCTGCTGACTTTTCTTTCAGGGATTTTTTCACAGTTTCCACAACAGGTCGTGTAGACAAGCTTTCTACGCTTCCATCAGGTAGCAACACTTTCTTCTATCCATCTGTGGCGGCTTCGACAGTCTTATCTGATTATTTGCCAATACCAGAGGTAATCTCTTTTCTTAAATTGAGAGGTTCTTATGCGAATGTGAAAGACGGGTTGACAAGCGCGACTATCGGAACTACGCCTGCACTAGGTGATGCCAATCCGCTTGGTTACGGGGATCAGTATTTCTCTCCATACGGCGGACCTACATACCAGAATGCTGCTGTATACTCGACTCCGTTCTCGTACAATAATACCCCAGCTGCATATTTCACCAATACGTTGAACAACCCGAAAATTGTACCAAGTACAACATCGCAAACAGAGGTTGGGTTGGACATCAGGATCTTGCAAAACAGAATTGGATTGGATGCGACCTATTTTATCTCCGATGAAGGTCCAAGAATTTATGCTTTGCCTGTTTCTACTACCACGGGTTATAGTTCTTATCTGGTAAATGGTATCAATACCCAAAAAACAGGATGGGAGCTATCTCTTACAGGTTCGCCTATCAAAAATCCTAATGGTCTTAACTGGGATATCGTTGCTAACTACTCAACGTATAAAGAGGTGCTGAAAGAGATTTATCCAGGTGTGAATGCATTAAACACGTTTTTGAAAGTAGGCGACAGAATGGACAAGTTTTATGGTCGCGCTTTTGCAAAAACAGCTGATGGGCAGATCATCAATGACAACTCCGGCAGGCCTATATATGCACCTGTAAGCCAATTCCTGGGCTACATGAATCCTAAGTTTGTGTTTGGTGTGAATAACAAATTCGCGTACAAGAATGTGAGCATGAGCTTCCAGTTTGATGGCCGGATCGGTGGCGTGATTTCAAACTATGTACAGAAGCAAACATTCCGTGGCGGACGCAATGCGTTGCTAGGAGAAGGAGCGCTTGGCGCGGCAAGAGAACTGGATTGGCAGGGTTTCAAGGCCGGTGTTTCCGACAGCAAGAATTACACAGGAGAAGGTGTTCAGGTAACCAATGGAAAGGCACTTAATTTTGACGTAGATGGTAACATCACAAATCTTGCTGAACTGCAGTTCGCTCCTAATACAACAAAACAGTATGTGCAGGATTGGGTAAGCCGCTATTATAACACAGAGGAAGGCAACCTGATGAGCCGCTCTTTTGCGATGCTGAGAGAAGTTGTTATTGGGTATTCGCTCCCAAGTAACTGGCTTGTGAAGTCTAAAGTGTTCCGTGCAGCATCTATTTCTTTGGTGGGAAGGAATCTGCTGTATTTCGCAGAGAAGAAGGATATCGATCTTAATCAGTACATATCTGGCGGAGAGTCAAGCCCGCAAACACCTTCTATGCGTCGTTATGGGGTAAATGTTAATCTGACCTTTTAACGAAACCTGAAATAATAAATTTCTCTAAAATTAAATTAGAAGATAATGCGTCATCACAAAATATTACTCGGAACATTCACTTTTTTAGCCCTGTTACTTACAGGATGTGAAAAGAGCTTTGAAGAACTTGAAAAAGATCCAAACCGCGCGACTACGGCACCAGCCTCATTGATTTTGCAGGGGGTGGAATGGGACATGTTCAATAATACAGGTAAGCCATTCAGCTCAGAGATGCGCTGGAACCAGTTTTACGCTATTAATTACAATTATTACGGAAATAACGAGTATCAATGGTCCGCTTTTACCAACCATTACACTACATTGAAGAATGTCGTTCAAATGGAATTGGAGCATAAGAAGACAGGCGCTGCCGATGTCAATGGCTATAGCGCACTTGGTAAGTTTTTCCGTGCTTTCTTTTTGGACCAGATGAGCGTGCGGGCGGGAGACCTTCCAATGAAAGAGGCTGTGCTGGGCCGGGAAAACCTTACTCCGGTTTATGATTCACAGAAGGATATCTATATTCAGATCCTCAAATGGCTTGACGAGTCAAACTCGGATATGACTGCGCTGATCGCGAAAGGAGAAACGACTGTTGGTGGTGATTTCTATTTTGCCGGAAAACTATCGAAATGGCAGAAAGTGGTCAACGCTTTCAGGTTGCGTATGTTGATTCGTTTGAGCAAAAAGGAGGCTGATGCAGATCTTAATATCAAAAGCCAGTTTGCTGCAATGTTGGCAAACCCTACAAAGTACCCATTGCCAGAAGGAATGGTAGATAATCTGGAATTTGTTTCTAATAATTTTAACAAATATCCTTCGAATCCCGACAACTTTGGTTTTGACGCTACTCGCCAGAACATGGCCGCAACTTACGTGGGGCTACTTACCGCTCGTAAGGATCCACGCGTAATGGTTACAACGGAACCAGCTGGCGCTCAGCTTAAAGCTGGAAAATTGCCATCAGACTTTTCGGCTTTCGTAGGCGCAAGCTCGGGGGAAGATTTAGCTGACATGTCTGCAAAAGCTGGTATTGACAATGGTGCTGGATTTGCACCCGGAGCATATTCTTTCCAGAGTCGCTCACGCTACTATTCGACATACACAGGTGAGAACATTTTCATAGTGGGCTACCCTGAAATGTGTTTCAACATTGCAGAAGGGATAAACAGAGGCTGGGCAGCTGGAAATGCCGAAGTATGGTATCAAAAGGGGATCAAAGCGTCACAGGAGTTCTATGGCGTGAAGGATGGGACCCTATCTATGTTGTACTCTAAATCAGGCGGTCGCGATGCAAGCGATTTTGTGAGCTACAATATCAATTTCAGTTTTGATACTTATTACGCCCAGCCATTAGTAAAATACAGCGGAAACAATGCAGCCGGTTTGGAGCAGATCATCACGCAGAAATACCTCGCGTTCTTCATGAACTCTGGTATGGAGGCCTATTTTGACTTTCGCCGCACAGGGTTCCCTAAATTCATGACAGGAGTGGGAACAGGGAATTCTGGCCGCATTGCTTTGCGCTGGCAATATCCGTCTTCTGAACGGACTACAAATCCAGCGAACTACAAAGCCGCTATCGACAGGCAATTTTCGGGAAAAGATGATATTAATGATCTGATCTGGTTGTCGAAATAGGAGTTTAGTATTTAACAAAACAAAAAGGTCCGCAAATCGATTTTTGCGGACCTTTTTGTTTTGGTGTCATTTATCGTCACTTGTTGTCATGTATCGTCACTTGTTGTCATTTATCGTCACTTGTTGTCATGTATCGTCACTTGTTGTCATTGATTGTCATTGATTGTCATTTACAATTCTTGACAACAAGTGACGATTCTTGACTACGAATGACCATACCTGACAACAAGTGACGATTCTTGACTACGAATGACGATACATGACAACAAGTGACGATTCTTGACTACGAATGACCATACCTGACAACAAGTGACGATTCTTGACTACGAATGACCATACCTGACAAAAAATGACGATTCTTGACTACAATTGACCATCCCTGACCACTCTTGACCATTCCCGTCAATGCGCTTCCAACCAATTCGCGCCAACCCCTATCCCCGTTTCCATCCTCACCGCCATTGGAATGGCATTCCGCATCAGTTCATCCACTTTTTCTTTCAGCAACGGCACTTCGTCGCGGTGTGCGTCGAAAACCAATTCATCATGTACTTGCAGGATCATGCGGGATTTAAGCTTCTCATTGGCGATAAAATCATGAATGTTGATCATGGCCACTTTAATCATATCCGCTGCAGAGCCCTGGATCGGCGCATTGATGGCATTTCGCTCCGCATAACCACGATTGGTCTGGTTTCGTGAATTGATATCCGGTACATATCTGCGGCGTCCCAGGATCGTTTCTACGAATTCCTTCTCCCTCGCATCATTTACGATCCGGTCCATATAGCCTTTTACAGCCGGGAATTCTTCAAAATACGCCCTGATGATCTCGCTGGCTTCACCGCGGGGTATCGCCAGGCGTTGCGCCAAACCGAATGCAGAAATCCCGTAAATAATACCAAAATTGACCATTTTAGACTTCCGCCGCATGTCCGAGGTTACTTCTTCCAGGGGTACCTTAAATACCTTGCTGGCAGTAGTAGCGTGAATGTCGCGTCCCTGGTTAAATGCCTCGATCATACTCGCATCACCACTGAATGCTGCCATAATGCGTAATTCAATCTGCGAATAATCCGCAGAAAGTATCTGGAAATCATCGTTATCCGGTACAAATGCCTTGCGGATCTCGCGGCCGCGTGGTGTACGGATTGGAATGTTCTGTAAGTTGGGATTGGTAGAGCTAAGCCGGCCGGTCGCTGCCACCGCCTGGTTATAAGACGTGTGAATGCGGCCCGTTTTGGAACTTACCAACAAAGGCAATGCATCCACATAGGTGGATTTTAATTTTTGCAGCTCCCGGTAATCC
This sequence comes from Dyadobacter pollutisoli, assembly GCF_026625565.1. Lineage (NCBI taxonomy): Bacteria > Pseudomonadati > Bacteroidota > Cytophagia > Cytophagales > Spirosomataceae > Dyadobacter > Dyadobacter pollutisoli. Next base: position 2,451,924 of record NZ_CP112998.1, on the reverse strand, counting down.
AATATTTTCCTTGCGATTGCATGGTTGTTTTCCAGTTCCGAAAGAATGTCCTCACCCGTGGCATACTGGCCGGTTTTGGTCTTTTTAGGTTTCTCGATCAACTTCATTTTTTCGAAGAGCACTTCGCCGAGCTGTTTTGGCGAACTGATATTGAATGACTGGCCCGCGATCTCGTAAATTTCAGATTCCGTTTGACGCAGATCCAGTTCGAGCACATTGGACATTTCTTTCAATGCATTACTATCGAGCCGCACACCTTTGCTTTCCATAGCGGCCAGTACTTTCAAGAGCGGCATTTCAACGCTGTGAAAGAGTTTTGATGCATTAACCTTCGGAAGTTCCTTTGAAAATATAGTATTCAGCTGCAAGGTAATGTCCGCATCCTCGCCGGCATACTGGGTGATCTCAGGTATCGCAACGTCACGCATTGTACCTTGTTTTACGCCTTTTTTGCCAATCAGCGAAGTGATCGACACAGGTTCGTAATTGAGATAGGACGCTGCAAGAATGTCCATTCCATGACGTTTATCGGGTTCGAGCAGGTAGTGGGCGAGCATGGTGTCGCTTAGCTTTCCGTGAACTTCAATGCCATACGTTTTGAGGACCAACAAATCATACTTAATGTTCTGGCCTATCTTTTCAATGTTCTCGTTCTCGAAAACCGGCCTGAAATTTTCCAGTATTTCCAATGCTTTCTCACGGTCGGCGGGCACGGGAATGTAAAATGCTTCTCCGGCAAGATAAGAAAACGAGAGGCCTACCAGCTCAGCATCAATGGTGTCGAGTGAAGTCGTTTCCGTATCAAAACAAAACGCATCCTGCAAGCCCAGGTAGTAAGCCAGGCTTTTCATCAGCTCGGGCGTGTCCACAGTATGGTAGCGGTGGAATGTATTGTCAATCGTGCGCTTGGTCGTGGGTATCCGGAGGTCTTCATAGGCCTGGTCAGGGGCATCATCGTCTGCGATGCCTTCGCTGATGATCGCCGGCTGCTTACCCAGTTCTTCGGTAGGATTCCCAAAAAGGTCCAGCTGGCCCTTTTTTTCTTTGGCAGCTGGCGCTGTTCTTGCAGTAGGAGCAAGCTGGCCTGTCTGACTGATACCCAGTACCCGCTGTTTTAAGGTTTTGAACTCCAATTCATCAAAAAGCTCAACGATCTGGTCCGCATTGGGTGCGCACATGGTAAGATCCTGGGCGTCGAAAGGAACGGGTACTTTGCAATCGATGGTCGCGAGTTGCTTGCTCAGTATCGCTTTATCAAAGTTCTCACGGATCTTTTCGCCCAGTTTTCCTTTGATTTCACCGGCGTGTGTAATCAGGTTTTCGATCGTATCGTATTCTTCGATCAGTTTTTGGGCGGTTTTTTCACCTACGCCTGGGATGCCGGGAATGTTATCGACGGCGTCGCCCATTAACCCAAGCATGTCAATCACCTGATCGATCCGCTTGATCTGCCAGCGTTCCAGTATTTCATTAACGCCAAGTGTTTCCGCTCCCTTTCCAAGAAATGCAGGTTTGTACATATATACATGCTGCTCTACGAGCTGGCCGTAGTCTTTATCCGGGGTCATCATGAATACCTCAAACCCTTCCCGCGAAGCTTCTTTGGCAATTGTTCCAATGATATCATCCGCTTCGTAGCCATCCAGTTCGAGAACCGGAATACACATGGCTTTCAGCAAACGCTTCACCAGCGGGATCGCGATGGAGATATCCTCGGGCTGTTCCTGGCGCTGGGCTTTATAGGCTTCAAACTGAATGTGCCTGAAAGTGGGCGCAGCGGTATCGAAAGCGACACCTAAATGTGTTGGTTTCTCTTTCTGTAAAACTTCGAGAAGTGTGTTTGTAAATCCGAAAACCGCACTGGTATTCAATCCTTTGGAAGTAATGCGCGGGGCTTTGATAAATGCGAAATGTGCGCGGTATATCAACGCCATGGCGTCAAGAAGGAAAAGCTTGTGAACGGGTTTATCCATGAGGTAAGTTTATTAACGAAACTCAAATATAATGTATGTGCAGGGACTGAAATGGATTGCTGACGGATTTTTGTAGATTGTCGGGAAGAAAACACCAATTGTTTTTTACATTTTATTCGGGTAAAAAGGTATATACTTTTAAATCATTTGTAACATTTAGAACTTATTATATTTTTTAATAAATGAATAAGTATCACTCTTATTATACATTCAATTAACCCCCGACTTATGCGAATTATTTTAATGTTTTTAGCTGTTATCATTTTTTCCTGTAACCAAAATAAAGAAGTGAAAGAAGCATATCAATGGCCGGGAGCAACGCCTCCCGTAGCAGAAATGAAGGATTACGAGACCGGAATGCACGGCGACAAGCGTAATGACGAGTATTACTGGATGGCTGATTTTTTCAAGGAAGGCCCGGATAGTACCAAAGTTGTGGATTATTTGAAAGCGGAAAATACCTACACGGACACGATGATGGCCGGCACCAAAAAGTTTCAGGAGGACCTTTTTTCCGAAATGAAAGGACGCATTAAAGAGAAAGATGAGTCGGTACCTGTTTTCAGCAATGGATATTGGTACTATACCAGAAGCGAGGCGGGACAGCAGTACTTTAAATATTGCCGGAAAAAGGGAACATTGGAAGCTGAGGAAGAGATTCTTTTGGACGTCGATAAAATGGCGGAAGGACATCCATACTACTCGGCGGTGGGCTTCAACATCAGCCCTGATAATAAATTGCTGGCTTACGGTGTGGATACGGTTTCGCGCCGACAGTATACGATTTACATCAAGAACCTGGAAACAGGGGAGAACTTCAGGGATGTGATTTATCCAGCGAGTGGCGGCTCGGAATGGGGGAATGATAACAAGACATTGTTTTACACGGCTACGAACCCTAAAACATTGCTGAGTGAAAAAATCAAGCGCCACACCCTTGGCTCGGATGCGAAGAAAGACGTGGTCGTTTATACCGAAAAGGACAAGAGCAATTATATTGGTGTAGGCAAGACCAAATCTGAAAAGTACATCATCATTGCTTCCTCAGCTACGATGTCGTCGGAGTACCGCATTCTGGATGCTGACAAACCGGAGGGTAATTTTGAGATTTTCCAACCAAGGATCAAGGACGTATTGTACGACATTGATCACCAGGATGACAAGTTTTTGATCGTTACCAACAAAGACGCGCTCAATTTCAGACTGATGGAAACGCCGTTGACAAAAACGGGCGTTGAAAACTGGAAAGAGATTATTCCTAACCGAAATGATGTTCTACTCGAAGGAATCGATGTTTTTAAAGATTTTCTGGTCATTACAGAACGTAAAAATGGCTTGCTTCAACTCCGTATCAGGGACCTTAAATCAAAAGCAGAGCATTATGTAGACTTTGGCGAACCTGCCTACACGGCCTACACTGGTTCCAATCCCGAGTATGACACGAAGACATTGCGGTATGTGTACACCTCATTGACCACGCCAAACTCGGTCTACGACTATAACATGGACTCGAAGGCGAAGGAGCTCAAAAAGCGCCAGGAGGTGATAGGAGGGTACGATCCGGAAGAATATGTTACCGAACGCCTGTATGCGATTTCGCGTGATAGCATTAAAGTGCCTATTTCATTGGTGTATAAAAAAGGTACCGCGAAATCTGCAGAGACACCTTTGCTGCTTTATGCATACGGATCTTACGGCAACAGTATGGACGCAGGATTCAGCAGTACCAGGCTGAGTTTGTTGAACCGTGGCTTCATATACGCGATTGCGCACGTGCGTGGCGGACAGGAAATGGGCAGGCAATGGTACGAGGACGGTAAGTTGTTCAAAAAGAAAAATACGTTCTTCGACTTCATCGACTGCGCTGAATATCTGGTGAAGGAAAAATACACTTCTCCGGCGCATTTGTTTGCCGAGGGGGGCAGCGCAGGTGGATTATTAATGGGCGCGATTTCGAACCTTCGCCCTGAGTTATGGAGAGGAATTATCGCGGATGTGCCGTTTGTAGACGTGGTAACCACGATGCTCGACGAAAGTATTCCGTTGACAACCAATGAGTTTGACGAATGGGGTAATCCTAAGAACAAAGAATCATACGTGTATATGAAGTCTTATTCGCCCTATGACAATGTGGAGAAGAAAGATTATCCGAACATGTTGGTTACCACCGGGCTGCACGATAGCCAGGTTCAGTATTTCGAGCCCGCCAAATGGGTTGCAAGGCTCAGAACGCATAAAACCGATAAGAATGTGTTGTTGCTGAAAACCAATATGGAAGCCGGCCACGGTGGCGCGTCCGGGCGATTTGAATATTTGAAGGAGGTCGCCCTGCAATTTGCATTTATGTTTGCATTAGAAGGCATTCACGAATAGCAGAGGCTGTTGATCGAAAAAGGGTTACTAACGAGTATTTATTCGTTGGTAACCCTTTTTGATTGTCATTGATTGTCATTGATTGTCATTGATTGTCATTGATTGTCATTGATTGACATTGATTGTCATTTACAATTCTTGACAACAAGTGACGATTCTTGACTACGAATGACCATACCTGACAACAAGTGACGATTCTTGACTACGAATGACCATACCTGACAACAAGTGACGATTCTTGACTACCAATGACCATACCTGACAAAAAATGACGATTCTTGACTACGAATGACCATACCTGACAAAAAATGACGATTCTTGCCTACAATTGACCATACCTGACAACGAATGACCATTCTTGACTACAAATGACCACGCCTGACAATCAATGACCAAGAACCAACTACAATTGACCAAGTGAAGCCTCAATATCCGCAATAATGTCATCAATATGCTCGATACCTACTGAAATACGCAGCTGAGTAGGAAGGACTCCCGCCGCAATTTGCTCTTCCTCAGACAATTGTGAATGTGTGGTCGAAGCCGGATGAATGATCAGGGTTTTGGCGTCTCCTACATTGGCCAGGTTGCTGATCAGGGTCAAATGATCCACGAAGCTCTCAGCCGTTTTCTTATCACCTTTTAATGCGAAAGAAAGTACGCCTCCGAATCCGCGTGTCAGGTACTTTTTTGCCAGCCCGTGGTACTTGTTACCTTCAAGTCCAATGTAGTTCACGCTTTCTACTTTTGGATGTTTTTCGAGCCACTGGGCCAGTTTCAAAGCATTTTCCGCAATACGTTCTACACGCAAAGTAAGTGTTTCAAGCCCTTGCAGGAAGAGGAACGAATTGAATGGTGCCAATGATGGTCCCCAGTCACGCAGACCTTCCACACGGGCACGGATGATGTATTGAATGTTACCGAATGGTCCGCCGATGCCGAAAACATCATTCAAAACCAGTCCGTGGTAGCTTGGTGAAGGTTCGGTAAACTGTGGGTACTTTCCATTGCCCCAGTTGTAAGTCCCTGCATCCACGATCACGCCGCCGATAGAGGTACCATGGCCGCCGATCCATTTGGTCGCCGACTGTACTACCACGTGTGCACCGTATTTGATGGGTTGAAATATCGCTCCGGCAGCTCCAAATGTGTTGTCCACGATCAATGGAAGGTCATATTTGTTAGCTAATGCTGAAAATGCTTCGAAATCGGGAACGCTGTAACTCGGGTTACCAATGGTTTCCAGGTAAATAAATTTCGTTTTATCATCGATCAGTTTTTCAAAGCTGCTGACATCGTCGCCATCAGCAAACCGTGCTTCAACGCCAATGTTCTTGAACGAGTTTTTGAACTGATTGTGAGATCCACCGTAAAGGAATGATGTGGTCACAAAGTTATCGCCGACTGTAGTAATGTTATTGATGGCTATAAACTGCGCTGAATGGCCTGAACCCGTTGCAAGTGCTGCTACGCCACCTTCCAATGCAGCTATTCTCTTTTCGAAAACATCATTCGTCGGATTCATGATGCGAGAATATATAAATCCAAACTCCTTCAATGCGAACAGGTTAGCGGCATGCTCTGCACTATTGAAAACGTATGAGGTAGTTTGGTAAATGGGTACTGCCCGGGCATTAGTGACTGGGTCTGGCTCTTGGCCGGCATGAAGCTGCAAGGTTTCAAATTTCATTTCTAGAACGTTTAAGGTGGATAAAGGTCAAATGTATTAAAATAAAGATATATAGTATACCGAAATAGTAGTCTTTTGCTTGCCGAATAATAAATAGTATTTTATCAACAGTGCCAAAGTGAATGGCTAAGAAGCAATAATGGCCAGCAGGTTATCGATTTGGTGTCTTAGTGCCACCAAAGTCTCCTGATCCGACACCTGTTGATTGGCATCGATCTTGTGTTTGATGTTAGGGATAGATAAAGAAGAATCGTCGTTTTTCCGCGTACCCAATGCGGTGAGGGTAAGCAGGAGCGAGGCCAGGGCTTTTTCTCCGCCGGTGTTCAGGGGAGAGGCGCTGACCGCGGAAACGGGCTTATCATTGAGGTCGCCGCTAGCAACGGTCCAGTCCAGGGCGTTTTTCAGTGTGCCTGGAACTCCGAAGGCATATTCAGGTGTGCAGATAATGACGCCGTCGGCTTGCTGAATTGCTGTTTTGAATGCTGTTACTGCCGCTGTATCATCAAGGCCCGGACTGAAATGAGGTATTTCGTCCAGGCCATGGAATATTTTAAAATTGGTATTGGCGGGTAAAAAGGCTTCAAATGCCCTTAAAATGACGGTATTTGTTGAATCGGGACGTAAGCTGCCCGAAATTCCCAGTATATTGAATCTTTTCATGCTGGTAATTTACGGATGCAATGTCGGGATAGCAATGCCTGGGGTGGGGCCTTATTTCGCCATCACATTATAAAAATTGTAGTCCGTCATCGGCGCGTCTGTAAAACCGAGGTTACGGCCCATGGTTACGATCTGCCCGCGGTGGTAGGTACTGTGGTTCATGCAATGCATGATGTACTCGAATCTAGGAAAGTTGGATTCAAACCACTGGCTAACCACCAGCGTATCCTCTTGTAACGTTTCGATAGCCAAGTTTTCAATGTAAATCGCCATTTCCTCGGACTGAGCAACGATTCGATCGAAAGTTTCTTCCAGATTTCCGGTAAATTGTTCGTCTTCGTATCCAATTTCAGGACGAATGATCGAGTACCAGTAGCTCTGGGTCTGAAGGATGTGGATCAGCGTCTGCCGAATGGTGTTGAAGCTCGAATGGACCTCGATTTCCAGTATTTCACGAGGTTTTGTTTTCAGCCAGTTTACCAATGTACAATTAGCCCAATGGTTGTAATCGGTGTAGTTTTTCATCAAATAAGCAAGGCTGGTTTCCACGGTTGGTAATACGGTTAGCTCGGACATGTTCTTCTCTGTTTAAGTGTAATACAAAGAAAAACTACGCACATGACAACAGTATGTCAGCAGTATTTCCGATTATTTCAAATTTTCAGAGATTTGTTCAATAAGGTGTTTAACGATGTTTTTGAGGGTTTCCGGCTCCAAAATCGTTGCGTTCGGGGCGATCATCATGTACCATCTGGCAAAGGCTTCCAGCGAGGGGCTGAGGAATGACATTTCGATGTGGTCAGCCTTCTGGATCTCCGATACAAATCCATAATAGCTACGCTGGTCGCGCACATACCTGGACACCCTCTTATCGACCCTGATCCGCACCAGCCTCATATTATCCGATTCCCACGTGCCTGACATGAATTCTTTCAGGGGGGCGTGCTTATGCTCAAAAGAACGTTCGGTCAATTCGCATTGCAGAATGCGATCAGAGCGGAAATTGCGGTAATCATTGCGCAAATGACAATATGCGATGGTGTACCAGTAATTATTTTCGTGATAGATACCCACTGGTTCAATGATCCGTTCAGCCGGATCGCTTGCATTCAGCGGATAGTAATTGATTTTTGCGATTTTCTTTTCTGAAATACTTTTGAGCAAAACATCCAGCGTATTGCTGTTCGGTTTGTGGAACGGTTTGTAATCCTTACGCATTTCAATGTGGTTTTCCAGGTTTTCGACCATGGATTTTTCACTGGTGCGCAGTACCGCCTTTACCTTGTACATGGCGGATTGGTACTGCGACTGCGTAGAAAGGTCTGTGAACTTTTCCATCAGTTTTTCCGCCGTAATGAATGTTCGCGCCTCTTCCTTCGTAAACATGACGGGAGGCAGGCGGTAGCCTTCCATAATGGAATAACCAACGCCTGCCTCCCCGGAAATAGGCACTCCTGCCTCCGCCAGTGAGCTGATATCTCTGTATACGGTTCTTAAACTGATTTCAAATCGCTCAGCGAGATCCTGGGCCTTTACAATTTTGCGGGATTGAAGTTGGATCAGGATGGCTGTAATGCGGTCAAATCGGTTCATTTGTGTCGGTAAATAGGTCCGGCACAAAAATAATCTTAAAGAACCGGTTCTCTCAAATTAAATGCCTTGGAAATCCATTGAAATGATTTTACACGGTTCTCAGTGCTGTCAGTCATAGTAATAACAATGATTCCGTCCATCTTGACCAGCTTCCGCATTATGTAGAGATATGTTCTGGCGAAAATAGGAAAGGGCAGGGGCGAATGTACGCTGACTATAATGAGCGTTCCCAGTAGGTAGAGCGTCCGAAAAGGGGAATTCCTACGTAGCTGCGTATTTCCAGCGTTTTATCTTTGAATTTGATCAGGCAATTGTAGGTTTTGCCACTCTTAGGGTCGTACATTTTACCATTGTCCCAAATATCCTCAGTAAAAGTGAAGTCGTGCAGGATATCTATATGCTGAAGACTGCGTGTGCGGAGCGTCTTGTCTGTATTGTTAACGTCCTTTCGGAAAGTTTTGCCGTCGGCTTCAAAGAAATTCTGTGCCCAAATAAGCTTGCCTAAATACTCGCTGCCATTTTTGTAAATCTCAATTCTTGTATCTTTTTCCTCATTCAGCCATTCTCCTAAAATCTGATCGGCGGCGGTATTCTGAGCTTTCGACAGAAAGGCAATGCAGAAGAAAAATATTGTAAATGTTATTTTATACATCCGGATAGGAATGATTTTAAATGGTTTCAGCTGAAATGATTTCTTAAAAATGTTCAACTGTTCAATTTTAGTCAAAATTGGTCATTTTTTTGAAATTTGAATTAAATGCTATTTTTAGCTCAATAGTAAAGTATTTTAACGTTGGTTTTTTATTTAACAATGATAGAATTTATATTTAACACTGTTAACAAAATTTTGTTGATTTCTATACCTGTATTTAGTACTAAAAATGAGATTACTTTTCCGGCAATATACGATTCTTATTTGATTATGAAAAACTGAATTATTCCAAGATGGGAACTCTCCAAACTTACTTTGCTGTGCAAGTATTCTTGATATGACAGTTAAAGTCTTTATAAATTAAACGGGTAAGTAAAACTGAGTGAATCCCTTACTTATATATTTTGGCTGGCACAAACTAATTAAGTTAAGCAGTTGTCTGGTCTGGAATTAATTCTATTTTTGAGAGTTGCACAAAACAATAGCGAGCGTAATTATGACGAATACTGCATCCCCGGTTCCAATCAATGAAATGGAGCGGTTACTAAGCCTTTCGGAATTTGATATAGACTATTCGGATCATTATGAAACATTCAAAGATCTTGCCAAGCTGGCAGCAAAGGTTACCGGCACCAAGATTTCCCTTGTAAACCTGATCGATTCGCTGACACAATGGACAATTTCCAACCACGGCCTGGAATTGGAGCAAATGTTGCGGGAAGATTCTGTTTGTCAGTATACGATCATGGAAACCGATCATTTCGAAATTGGGGACCTGAGCCTCGATGAGCGTTTTAAGGATAAGTTTTACGTAACTGGCGATCCGAATGTCCGGTATTACTATGGTATTCCGCTGAGGACCAATAGCGGACAGAACATCGGGGCGCTTTGTTTGCTGGATCAGGAAGAAAAGTCGCTTGATCCGGAAAAGATAGAATTAATGAAGATCATCGCGGACGAGATCGTTGCCCGGCTGAAAACGTTTAAAGTCATGGAAGGCCTTAAATCAAGGCTGTTGGAAGCAAAACAGACGCAGAAAAAGGTGGCACACGACATTCGTGGCCCATTAGGTGGTATCGTGGGCTTGGCACAGATCATCCGCGATCAGGGAGAGAGTAACCAAATGGATGAAGTACTGGAGTTTATTAATCTGATCCATAAAAGCGGTAACTCGATCCTCGACCTGGCAGAAGAAATTCTGGAAACTCACAAAGAAAAAGGGGGAATTAAGCCGGCCGCTACCCCTACGGGCAATGAATTTAACCTGACGGTATTCAAGGATAAACTAGAAAAGCTGTATGGTCCGCAAGCCAAGCATAAAAACATCCGTTTTCAGGTCCTTACCACGACATTGACCGAAAAAGTGCCTTTCTCAAAGAATAAGCTTCTTCAGATCACCGGGAACCTGATCTCTAACGCTATGAAATTTACGCCCGAGGGCGGAGAAGTCACCGTGGATTTGCGGCTGATTATCAATAGCGATATGCTTGCGTTGCAGATCCTCGTAACAGATAGCGGAGTGGGAATGAGTGCGGAAAACATGAACGCAATTCTCTCTGGAAATGCATCCTCTACCGAGGGAACTGGCGGGGAGCAGGGATTTGGCTTTGGCCTGGCACTTGTTAAACACTTGGTAGACAGTCTGGACGGTAAAATAGCTATCACTTCCGAGCGAGGCAAAGGAACTACATTTGAGATCAATCTGCCTCAGAGTATGTGACATTCAACAGCCGTGCAGTTAACTATCTGCATGGCTTTCGTTAGTCCACCGGACGCGACATACGCTCCTCCAATTGCTCCAAAACCATCGGCCACGCTTCCTGGTGCTTGTTTTTCGAGCCCTCATTTAAAAATCCTGCATGTGTGAGGCGAAGGAATGTACCGTTGTCATGTTCCGAAAGCTCGACGGTCAAAACGGTTTCTGCGCCCTCAGTTCCTCCCTCTCCTGAAACCCAGGTCAGCTCGATTCTTTCTTCGTCTTGTATGTTAAGAAAACGCCCGTAATGTGGTTGTCTGATTCCTTGGTACGAGGTTTCAAAGTAAAAAGGCGTATTGGGTTCTGCTTTCCCCAGAAAAGAGCCGGGAGAAGCAAACCATACGTCCAGTCCGGTCGTCCAGGCCTTGAATATTTTGTGGACGGGCAGTGTTATCAAGCGCTCCACCTTCAATCCCAGCGGACGTGCTGCAAGGTCTGGCGGACATATAATTGCTGTTTTAGTTTCCATAATGATGAATGTCGTTGTAAAGATAATCGTGAATAAAATCATGCCCCGCAGCGTCAAGTTTTGTTTTATACCGCAGACATTACCAACTTTACCCGCATACAGCAAAGTACTTTTGGTAGGCGAGCTACCCAAAGCAACGTAACAAAGAACACATTGAAACTTTACAAGGGTTTGGTAGCTGCCACAGTAGACGCATTGCAGCAGATTTTTATCAAAAGCAGACAAGCCGACAAGGTTGTTGAGCAAGTCTTGAAATCTAACAAAAAATGGGGCGCGAGAGACCGTGCCTTCATTGCAGAGAATACTTATGAGATCGTCCGATGGTGGCGACTGGTTAAGTATGCCGCCGGGATCAGTAAAGCGAGTGACGAAGCTGATTTTTGGAATATCGTCGGAACCTGGCAAATTATCAAGCCCGCACATTTGCGTCTCGAAAGCGATAATATTTTGCCGGAATGGATCGAATTCGAGGGTATTAATGTGGAATCCGTCATTGAAAGATATCAGGAAGCGCTGGATACGAGGAAAATAGCAGAGTCTGTTCCTGACTGGATCGATGAAATCGGAAACCAGGAGCTTGGTGCAAAGTGGGATACCGAACTGGCTGCATTGAACCGGCAGGCACCGCTAACCATTCGCGTCAACACACTGAAAAGCACTCCTGTGGACGTCGTCGCGCTTTTTGGAGAGGATAATTGCGTCGAAGTACCTGGCGTTCCGAATGCATTTACCTTGAAAAAGAGACAGAATGTGCTCAATCAGGAAGGTTTCAAGCAAGGGTTTTTCGAAGTTCAGGATGCTGGTTCTCAGCTGATAGCGCCTTTTTTGGATGTTAAACCGGGAATGAGCGTGATCGACGCATGTGCAGGTGCTGGCGGCAAGACATTGCACATTGCCGCATTGCTTCAAAATGAAGGATCTATCCTCGCCATGGACATTGAGGATCATAAATTGACGGAACTGAGAAAAAGGGCGGGCAGAAATGGTGTGAAAAATCTGGATACCATGCTGATCGAATCTGATGAGCTTATTGACCAGCTTTCAGAAACGACGGACCGGCTCTTGCTGGACGTTCCGTGTTCGGGATTGGGCGTGTTACGCAGACACCCGGACACGAAATGGAAGCTCAAACCGGAGTTTCTCGAAAACATTCGTAAGGTTCAATGGAACATCCTCAGCACCTATTCCAGCATGGTGAAAAAGGGGGGCAAAATGGTGTATGCCACATGCAGCATGTTACCGTCGGAATCGGAAGAACAGGTAAAGCGGTTTTTGAAAGCTGAAAAGAAAAGCTGGAAACTGGTTTCAGAACACCGAACATCTGTTTCAAAGGACGGTTTTGACGGTTTTTACATGGCACTGCTGGAACGCAAATTCTCATGAAAAGAAAGTGATTTAATCCGCTGCGGCATGATTTTTTGCCATACCGCAGCAGCATTAAACCTTTGTATCATGGACTTTCAAACAAAATATATCAATCCTGATTTCGTCAGCGCCTTGCCCGATGATCAACCGCCCGCTACCAGTTATCCTGAACCAGGCCAGACCCCACCATTGAATCCAACGCCGGAAATACCAGGTACAGATGCGCCAGAAGTGAATACCGGCTCTCGCATAGATGATGATAGTCCTGCACAAGACATTGATGAAGAGAATGTTGGGGAGATCGAATCGGAGAACCCATAACGGGCCTATTTTCCTTCGAGCAGCTTTTTAATCTCAACCAGTATCGGGTTCCAGCCTTCACCATTGTTGTAGGAATCCTGATACCGGCGCTCGCCCTCTGCGACGGTGCTGTAGTCGCCTTGCGTCACATTCAGGATGGTCTGGCTTTCCTCGGGAATTAGTTCATAAGTGACGCGCAGGTAGTTTTCTGAGGTGTCGTCAATGTCTGAATTAGGGTCTATCGTGGTGTATTCCAGAAACTTCTCAGGCTCGATTTGCAGGATTTCGCCTTTGACAAAAACCATTTCGTTGCCTTCGTAAACGCCCTTCCAAAGCAACTCGCTGCCCGGTTTCCAGTCTGAAACGGTTTCGCACCCAAACATATACTGCTTCGTCTGTTCCGGATTGACAAGGGCATCCCACACCGCAGCAACCGGTGCGTTAATGCTAATACTGTTTTTGATGATAAGTGGTTCGGCCATTGGTTTTGGTATTTTGATGAATGATTAAAAAGAAGGAATTCGATTATCCTGATGCAATAATAGCTGGTTTGCAGCTGGTGGAAGTTGCGTTTTACGGATTATTTCTAACCAAATAAGGTGTCACGCCAAACTTCTTTTTGAATGCATTATTGAAGTGTTGCGGGGTTGCGTAGCCCAGTTGCAGGGAGATTTCGGCTGCGGTTTTTTCAGTGTCAAGCAGGTATTGTCTTGCCAGCTGCAGACGCTGGTCTGTCAGGTAGCCAAACACGGTATTATTAAAGGTTTCCTTAAAACCCCGTTTCAATTTATATTCATTCAGGCCGACGTGCTGAGCGATTTCGGACAGATTAGGCGGGCAATGCACTCGCTCATTAATGAGGTCACGCACTGCGATAATCTTTTCCTTATCAGTCTGATTTTTGATAAAAACATCCTTTTTGTTTTCAGAAGTACTGACAGCGTCGGCGCATAAAACCAGTAATTCGATGCTTTTGGACAGCAGGAACAGCTTTTTGATCCCATCAGTATATTTACAATGAATGATTTGCTGCAATACCTGTTGGATCGGTGAATCAATGGTACCCCAGCTGTTGGACAGAATCGTGCTTTTTCCCTCTATAATGCCCTGGGCAAACCGTTTGAGTGAATCACTGGCATTCTGCGTGAAATGGATGAAGAGCTCTTTGGGGAACTGTATGCCAAATGTTTCTATTTCAAGGGTTTTGGCATTCACTACCATGTCAAACTCTTTGGAATACATGATGTTATGATGTCCGCCGACCAGTTCAAATGTTTTGTTAAGCTGTTGATAAGTAAAGCTATAGTCGCCCTTCATACCAAAATGCATTCTGACCACATCCGTATTGCTGCTCGAAGTGAAAGTCGATAACTCGGTGAATCTGGAAACGGCGTGACCCATGCGAATGTCGTCGCAATGCCAGACAATTCCAGTCATTTTCCCTTTTTCAAATTCTCTGCTCTGTCTTTCTTCCATCGGTTACCAGAAATCAGTTTTTGCTTTTACCCAGCCATAAAAGCGCGTCTAAGATAAACTTGTTCTGCGTGTCATTATCGAAGGTAAAAGACAGCTCCTTATTGGTTTTGTTTTCGTAGTCAATGTCATTGTGGCCCATGTTCATGTACAGCATTTTGTACTTTTTATTAGTCCAGGCGACCGGATAATAGCCGCTGTGCCATATTTCGTGCTGCTTGGGTCCGGTACCGAGCGGGAAGCTGGCGGGATCAATGGACAAAAGGATTTGAATGTCGGGGTTAACGGCCAGGTCTTTTTCCCAGCGGTACCATTCGTTTGGCGATGCTTTAAAAGTAGCGGGAAGGCCCCTTACAAGTGGGTTGGATTTATTTTCTACCTTCAAAATAGCCGAGGTAGGGCGCCAGGTATTGCTCTTGTATTGACCTGAGCCCAGAAATTGATCATGGTACCAATCCCAATTCTGAGGATATGCGGAAGGCGTAAGTGCAAATGCCGCAAAATGAAAGCCGATCCACGCGCCGCCGCTTTCCATATATTTTTTGAAAGCCTCCCGTTGCTCAGGAGCCTCCGGACGTGTATCCAGGAACAGTACCACCTGATAATGAGACAGGAATTCACTGTTCAGATTAGTCCAATTGCTTGTCGAATCATAAGTGAAATTATTTTTCCGGGCCATTTCTGGGAAGCGTTGATGGGCTTCTTTTACAAAGCTAATGTGTGCTTTGTCATTTTTTCCTGTAAAAAAGGCAATGACCTTGAAATCCGGTTTTTTTTGTGCTTGTGAAGGCTGTACTTGAAATAAAAAAGACGTTAGTAAGATCAGGAAAAGGACATCGTTTCTAAGCGTTGAGAACATTATTGTGATAGGTTTAGACTGGATTTTGGCAATTCAAATATACATGAAAATCGTGCGGTATCATGTATTGGCCAGTGAGCTGAATTTGTGTTTCAATTTCACGTTTGCACCACATATTATTGGCTTGCCGTGCCCGAAAACCGCTTTATCGAAATTCTGCTCCGCAACTTTCAGAATGCTTTGAACGCCCAGCTGCCTGTCTTCATAGACCGTGCTAAGATCCAGTCCGAACATATTCGCGCAGATATCGCCACCAATGAGTACCCGATCGGCTTTTAGAAGCAAGGAAACATGGCCTTTCGAATGTCCGGGGGTGTGAATAACCTGGATACCACCAGCGATCGGTAGGATGTCGCCGTCCTGAATTCTTTCGTCAATCCGGCACATTTCAGTTTCGTTTGGACTGTTTTTAATGAAAAGACGGAAAAGCAGCCAGTTCGCTAAACCCGGCGAAGGTTGGTGCGGAAGCCTCCCGCCAATGCCTGCTTCCACGAGGATAGCATCGTCGGGGTGCGCATATACGGGCACACCGAGCGTACGTTTGATGTCCGCGACGCTTCCGCTATGGTCCGGGTGGCTGTGCGTGAGAATGACCTGTTTAATGTCATCAGGCTTTTTTCCTCCATTTCTGATTGCCTGGAAAATTTTGTCCCGGCTACTTTTGAAGCCCGTATCAACGAGCGTGAGGCCGTTATCTTCAATAAGAAATGTATTCACGCTTCCCAGCGAAATTTGATAAAGGTGTTTCGATATTTGTTTCATGAGGAGGTGTTGGGAGGGAGTTGTTAGGCAATGTGAATTTTTAGTTTTTAATGCTAGGGTGATTTTGCATTCTTTCTATCGGGGATATAGTGGCTGACCAGTCTGCGATGGAACTGGAAAACAGTACGTTAACGTCGCGATAAAAGCTGTCTCTTCGAAAAAGCTGCTCGGCTTTAAGGCTATCTTTATCAATAATAGTTTTCCCCCAGTCTCTGCTTACGGCGAGGTTAACTCTTTCTGCCATTTCTGCGAAAAAACTATCAGCAAATATTGTGATTTCCTGCACAAAAAAGTCGTAGCTCAATGTACAATCGCCACTAGGAAATAACCACAGGTAAGTATTCGGGCGAATTTGATGATCAGCCCTCCAAATTATCTTTATTTCATCGAGATACCTAAGGAACCAGACAATTGGCCCGCCAGTAAGATGATCCGCCGGAAGACGTCTCTGATAAATCCAGGAAATCAGGTATTCATATTCCTCTAATTCGCAATCGTTTAATTTATTATTAATTCTAAGTGTTTCAATGTATTTAACTGCTTGATCTTTAAAAGATTGTAGTTTTTCGAAATTCTGCGTCAATGGAATAATTTCTGGCGGCAAATGTTGGCTAATATTTTTGAAGATTTCTGAAAGTCTTCCACGAAGCGGATTAAGTAGTAGTTGCTATACTTGATTCCGTCGGAGAATACTGCATTGGCTTCTGGCGAATATTCATATATGGTTTTATTTCCAAAATTAAGATGAAGGCTCCCGTGTGTCAGGCCAAACCAGTTCATTACAGGTGCATCTGACGTTCCCAATGGTAGAATCTTATTGATATCCGTTAAGTTATAGTGGATTAACCGTTGATCTGGCAATGAGGATGGCTGCATACTATATATCGCGTAAGTCTTCGACTTGATAGTATTTTATACTTGACAAATCGAAGTCATTTTCGGTGACCAATGTTGCGGCAACTTGACTTGCCTCGCCAACCGGAGAAAGCGCTAAAAGTTCATCATCTTGAAGTAGCTCGCGGTTAAAATCTTCAACGTTGTCAAATCCGCCAAGAACAAACCATGGAAAGCCTTTTTCGGAAGCCATAAAAACAATAGGTATATCAACTAATCCCTGATTACCATAGAGTGTTTCGCTGCCAATGGGGTATTCGTGCAATTCACCAATTAAAACTGGATCTTGAATAATTGATTTTTCGTATTTGGCCAGGAAAAGAGTAAGGAGAAGGTTTCTTTTTTTGTGCTCAATATCATAAGCAAGATCTTCCAGAGTTTGACTATAATTGGGATAACTTGGTTTGTTAGTTCTGAGCAATATGTATTTTTCACAACCTCCGCGGGAGGGATAATATTTATACAAACTGAAAATAGTCGTTAGGCTTCCCATTTCATTATTGCTATTTTCGTGAATCACCCCTAAAAATCAACTGCTCAATCGTGTCTAGCGCCCTTGGATATGTTTCTATTCCGTGGCCTACGTCTTCAAAAGCAATGACTTTCTTTAATGACTTAATCTTCTGTTTGGCATTGGATACCGAGGTTTTCATTGGGAAAAGGAGATCTTTGGTGCCCTGGATCAGGTAAATATCCACGGTAATTTCAGTGAGTTCGTGATTCATATCGTACGGTTTTTGGGTGTTGTCTACATACCTTTTGAGTACGAAGAGCTCATATTCTACGAGCAGACTATAGTATGCTGGTGATAATGTATGTGATGGTGGGTAGAGCACGGCATTGTTCAGGAATAGAGATACTGTTTTTCGAGTAGGGAAAGCGATCGGTAAAATGTTGTAATACAGATTCTTGGCGCTAATTGAAAACGGCTGAAGACAGCCGGCATTGAGAAGAAACGCGCTTTTTACGCGACTAGGAGCTACAATGCATAGTTTTGCACATATCAGCCCCCCGAATGATGCCCCTGCGATGTAAGTTTCAGAAAGATTCAATTTGTCAAGCACTTCGGCAGCCCAGTGGCCATAGTCCAGCGATTTAATGTCCGGGGTATCGCCGTCGCTCAAATTAGGCAGACCGTTTGTTTCCACGAGGTAAATCCGGACTTTCCCGGACAGGAGTTCCAGCCCATTTTCAAAATCCCAGAACAATGCAGATGTACGGGCTCCCGGAAAAATGACCAAGGTTTCTTGTTGTTGCTGGTGCGGACCCAGTCTGTAAACCTGCGTCCTTCCAAGTGCCGTATCAATAGTTATGGGATGATAGGTCTTATTGTTTAGCGTTTCGAGCCTGCCGACCCAGTCCATGAACCACCGTTTATCTTCAATAGGGTTTTTGAAGTGAGATCGTCGTTTGACGGTTAGCATTTTGTTTGTCATATTCGCGGTGCGCAACAGGCAGGTTTTTAAGTACTGTTAAAGTAACTTCAAAAGAATCAGGTTTTAACAGATCATTGTTTATAGGGCGTATCTTAATGATTTAAGGGGGCCAATGGACGTCCCGGCAATTTGCGGATCACGATTACAATGCTTTTTTTATTCAAATCAATAAAATATGAATTATCCCCTCATTGCCCAACAAACCGGCATTACTGAGAAACAAGTCAAGAATACCATTCAGCTTTTTGAGGAAGGCGCTACTTTGCCTTTCATTGCACGTTACCGGAAAGAGGCGACGGGCGGGCTGGACGAGGTTCAGATCGGTGCGATAAAGGATACCTGGCAAAAGCAACAGGAGGTGGAGAAACGGCGGGAAGCCATCCTGAAAAGCATTGAGGAACAGGGAAAACTGACGCCTGAACTGAAAGCAAAAATCAATAATGTCTTCTCTTTGACTGAGCTGGAAGACCTTTATCTTCCTTATAAACAGAAACGAAAAACCCGTGCGAGTATGGCCATCGAAAGAGGCCTGGAACCGCTGGCACAGCTGATATTTTCAGGTAAAGAGGCTGATCCTGAGCGTAAAGCAGTGTCGTATCTGAATGATCAGGTACCGGCAGTCGCGGATGCATTACAAGGTGCGAGAGACATTATCGCCGAGTGGATCAATGAAAATCAGGATGCCAGAGCGCGTATCCGGCAAAATTTCCAGCGTGGAGCCGTCATTACTTCGAAAGTAAAGAAGAAAAAGGAGGAAGAAGGTGCCAAGTACCGCGACTATTTCGATTTTTCTGAGCCTTTGTCCCGGATACCGTCGCACCGGTTGCTGGCTATCCGGCGCGGGGAGGAAGAAGGAGTGCTCAGCGTGGACATTTCTCCCGATGAAGACCAATCGCTGGAAGCATTGGACAGGCTCTTTTTACGCGGCTCATCGGCTTGTAAGGACCAGATGGAAGTCGCAATCACTGACAGTTATAAACGTCTCTTAAAGCCGTCCATTGAGACCGAATTTTCGAATCTGGCCAAGGAAAAGGCGGATGTGGCAGCTATTCAGGTTTTTACAGAGAATTTACGTCAGTTATTACTGGCTTCACCATTGGGACAAAAGAATGTGCTCGCGGTAGATCCCGGTTATCGCACGGGTTGTAAAGTCGTTGTGCTCGACAGTCAGGGAAATTTGCTGGCCGATCATGTTATTTATCCGTTTGACAAACCAGCCGATGCGAATGCACGGCTAACTGAGCTGATCAGTAAATATAAAGTCGATGCGATCGCGGTAGGAAATGGTACAGCCGGTCGGGAGACCGAGGATTTTGTCAAGAAGCTTTTGGGGGCAATTGGCAAGTCTGAGTCTATCGGTTTGTTTATGGTAAGTGAGCAAGGCGCATCCATTTACTCAGCTTCTGAAGTTGCCCGCGAGGAGTTCCCGGATAAGGACGTGACTGTCCGCGGCTCGGTGTCTATCGGTCGTAGGTTAATGGACCCTTTGGCTGAGCTGGTGAAAATCGATCCGAAATCGATCGGAGTGGGGCAGTACCAGCACGATGTGGACCAGAATTCATTGCGAAATGCTTTGGATGTAGTCGTGGAAAGCTGCGTAAATTCCGTAGGCGTAAATCTCAACACGGCCAGCAAGCACTTATTACGCTATGTTTCAGGCCTTGGACCCGCATTAGCGCAAAATATCGTGGATTTTAGGGCCAAAAACGGAAACTTCAAATCCAGGCAACAATTATTGAAAGTCCCGCGTCTTGGTTCAAAGGCATTTGAGCAGGCGGCCGGCTTTTTGCGCATTGAAAATGGCGTTAATCCATTGGATAACAGTGCAGTACATCCTGAAAGATATGATTTGGTCGAGCAAATGGCCAAAGACACCGGAGCCACGGTCAAGGATTTGATGCAAAAATCGGATTTGAGAAAAAATATCAAACCTGAAAAATACATTTCTACAAATGTCGGACTGCCTACATTGAAAGACATTCTGCTGGAATTGGAAAAACCATCCCGAGACCCTAGGTCGGAAATGAAGAAGTTTGAATTTGATAGTTCGGTCCGAAAACCGGAAGATCTCAAAGTTGGGATGATACTACCAGGAATAGTAACGAACATCACCGCCTTCGGTGCGTTCGTAGATGTCGGCGTTAAACAAGATGGCTTAGTGCACGTGTCCCAAATGGCCGACCGTTTTATAAAGGATCCCAATGAGATCGTTAAACTACAGCAACACGTTCAGGTGAAGGTTACCGAAGTTGATCTCAGCCGGAAACGGATTGCGTTGAGTATGAAATTGTAAATGAGACCTGGCAAGTCTCGCAGACTTGCCAGGTCTTACTTCTCACAAAACATGCATTCGATCTTCTTCGAGAATCTTCTTGATGTTTTTCATGACATTGATCCAGTTTTCTTCTGCTTTAACGACAGCCTCGTCTGTTTCCAGATTGTCCTGCGTGATCGTTAAAGTGGTTACGTCATCGTATTCCGAAACGTGGTAGGTCACATGGGCGTAATTGTCCTCGAAATCATCGGTACCCGACAGCGGACTCCAGAACGTGAAACCGAGTACCCGCTCAGGAATAATTTCAAGAATAGTGCCCTTGTCTTCGTAGGGCCTGCCTTCCCAGACGCCGCGAAAAGTAATGGGACTTCCCACTTCCCAGTCGGAATCAACTTCCGCACCGTGCATATATTTCTTTACAATTTCAGGATCTATCAATGCTTTCCAGACTGATGAGGGGCTTGCATGAATAGCCATGGATGTGGTTGCAATCAGTTTTCTGTTCATATTTCATCGCGATTAAGTCCTGTATAAATAGCGATAAAATCATGCCACCATACGTCAGTAAATCGCTGGCCCGGATATTTAACGTATATTCCAACACAAACCGATCAAATAAATGCAGGAGTTATATTTCTCACAGAAGCTTCCGATTTCGCTGGACGAAGCATGGGCATTTTTTTCCAATCCAGCGAACCTGAAAGAGATCACGCCTGCCCACATGGGTTTTGTGGTCGTTAGTAAACATCACGGAGATAAAATGTACCCCGGACAGATCATACGTTACATTGTAAAACCAATCCTGGGTATTCCACTGAAATGGTGCACTGAAATAACGCATGTTGCTGACAAACAGTATTTTGTGGATGAACAACGGTTTGGGCCATACGCTTTCTGGCATCATCAGCACCGTTTTAGCGCTGTGGAAGACGGTGTGCTTATGGAGGATATTCTACACTACAAGGTACCGTTCGGCTTTCTGGGAAATTGGGTGAGCGCTTTGTTCGTCAGAGGCGAAGTCAACGAGATTTTTGAATACAGGAGAAAAATCCTTTCTGAGCGCTTTCCAGGCTAGAAGTTATACTGCACCCGGCACGTCAGCACATTGTCGGGTGCATCGGTCTCAAAGCCGGGCAGCGCCGATTTTTCGTTTCGGACGATCTCGTAGTAAAACATCAATTTAAGCGACTCATTGGGAATGTAAATGTAGCCCATTCCAAAGGTATCGTATCGGAGATCTGCTTTGTTGAATCCATTGGCCGCCGATAATTGTTTACCTGAAACCTTAGCATTGGCGTCATACCAGTCATATTTGAGCGCAAGCTGATGTTCTATGCTTCCCAGATTCTGTATAAAATAGAAGTAAGCCCCATTGAAACTGCGTGTGTACAAAGGATCTTTCAAACCGTTGGTTACAGGATAAACTCCCGGTGTTTCGCTGCTTGCGAAGGTCGCAGTTTGCTTTCCGGCAACGTATTCAGCCCTGAATTCTGTCTCGCCCTTCGTATTTGGAAACGACAGCTGGAAATCGGCGCCAGCATAGTTACGAGGAGTTGCTTTTTTGTAATTGTTTGAAGATGAATCACGTAGCGCAATATACTCAGTGCCTTTCAGACGTGTCGTATAAATGACATTGGATTGACTGGTGATGCCACCTACATAGCCGGAAATGGCTGCGGACAATGTCGCTCCACCCAATGCTTTAATCTGAGTTGGTTTGAGGCTAAACCTTCCGATCACATCTTTATGGCTGTCGTAATCCGTTGGTCCGGACATTCCCTGACCATTAAAAACCCCCAGGTCAAATTTCAGCTTTTGGATCCATTCGACGTTTTTGCGGCTGGTCACGGTCAGCATTACCCCGATATCCCGTTCCGTTTTCATCAATATCTGAGACATCCTTCCGCGTTCGGGTGTTTCCCGATTGGCGGAGGAAAGGTTCACTTCATGACCAAACGGACGCGCGAACATTCCGGTTGTGAGCGCGAAGATCTTGGATTTGTTTTCGTAAAAGCGTCCCCAGAAATCACGGATCGCCACGCCGCGCTCGGTACCGTCGAACTGGAAAACAAAGTAGGAGGTAGGATCATTATGTTCGTTCAAATGCGCGTAGTCCACACGCAAGCGACCGCGCCGGAGCATAAAACGATTATTGGACAATGCCGGGAAATTGCCACCGTTGTAACTCTCTGCTCCCTCTTTTGAAATGACCTGGAACTGTGGCTGAATATAGCCGCTGATCCGCACCCGGTTGTAACGTTCATAAATTGACAGCATTCCTTTTCCCATTTGGTTGGTCGTGTCCACCAGGTCCATCAGGAACTTTTGGGCCGTGGCCTGGGTCGTTGTCAAAAGTATAAACAGGAACAGCAGTCCGGTAAAGCGGAATTTCATCAGAAGTAAAGTTGGTGTCGGCAAATGGGGTACAAAGAACTTTATTTTCCGCTAATTATCTTACCCTATGCTGATAACTTTTTCCGTAGTGCATCCATGTCGGGGGGAAGTAAATGCACGGTTTTGAGTTAGAATTATATGGTAAAATATGAATCATTCATTTGTAAAGTATTAAAAGTATTGTACATTAAAAATGAATAATACTGTTATCTTTCTACTAAGTAACTCATTTGTAGTGTTTTAATATTGTATACTTTTAATAAGTAACAAAAAATCGATAAGTTAAATACTTTATAAAAGTACTTAACTTATCGATTTTTTTAAATGATTAATATGTACTAAACTGTGCGAATTTATTAACTGATTAATTCGGATCGTACTTTCTGTTCATTCAAAAAAAGTAGTCATTTCATATGTTTAAAAAGTTATATACGTATCAAAAGTAATATACTTTTTAAAAGGTACTAAAATACATGAAGTAATATTAGTATGCAGCGGTAAAGCGTTTTTGAACGAATTGAGGCTGCTCGATTTCATCGACAATCGCCACAGAAAGGTCTTCCACTGAAATGATACTTCGCCCTTTTTCGTTAAAAACCGGTGTGTTTAGGCTAGTGCGATAGGTTCCTTTTCGCTCGCCAGAGGTTCCCGGATGCATTTCGATGGCGGGGCTTAGGTAGGTCCAATCCAATGCAGTATCCGTTTTTAAAGCGTTGAGATATTCTCTCGCCGCGCTAGCTCCGGCTTTGTACTCTTCCGGGAAAGTAGGTGTGTCAATGAGCGCCACTCCGGGTGCTACTTCAAGGCTTCCAGCACCGCCAACCACAAGTAAACGCTTCACGCCTGACTTAGCTACGCCCTTCTCAATGGCTGATGCGCCTTCCAGATATTCGCTGTAAATGTTGGGGTTGGTCCAGCCTGGATTGTAGGCGCTTACCACGGCATCATGGCCGGAAACAACTGCTGTAACTTCTTCGGAATCGAGGACGTTCGCAGATTTCAATGTAACCAGATCGCTTTGTAGGGTTACCTTGTCGGTATTACGGGCAATAGCAGTTACCTGATGGCCACGTGAAACGAGTTCTTGCAAAACTTGTGAGCCAACAAATCCTGTGGCCCCGATCAATGCTACTTTCATTTTAACTAAATTTAAATTGTTTGGATTTCTGATATATAAGCAAGGTTTGGTGTGTAATTAACTGAAATTCAATGAGAAATCAGCTAATGACGTCATACTGAGGCCCAGTAGCAATGTTTTTTCCGCATCGTCGTACAGGTTGCTCAGGTGATCGTTGATTTTTCTGCCCACGACGCAGTCCGGGTTAGGCGAATTAATGCCTTTTCCAAGCAGATCCTGCTGCCTCACGGCCTCATATACTTCCGACATCAGGATGTCGCTAGCCAGCTTCGCCAGCTTGCTTCCGCCAGCCTTTCCTTCTTTGCTGACGACAAGGCCATGATCGCGAAGATTGGAGAGTTCTTTACGCACCAGGACAGGATTGATGTTGATGCTCCCAGCTAAAAATTCAGAAGAAGTCCATTCTTCTTCGGCAAACGTGAGGAGCGTCAAAATGTGCACCGATATAGCAAAGCGTCCGTTGTTCATTCTGTAACTTTTATTGTTACAGTACAAATACATGCGTTTGAAAGTTCCCGGGTAGGAGTTGGCAGCCTTGGCCGAAAGCGGGGCTGTTTGTCGAACCAGAGAAGTTGTCTGCTGATTTGGCGATTTATAGAGGCAACGATGACTGTGCAGAGGGATCAAATGTATATTGCTATATAAAAGTTTAATACATTTATATAGTATTGTTTTTACTATTCATTTTATACTTTTTAAATATATAATAAGATATTAAAGTGTAAAAATATAAGTATGGTACAATTGTACTATACATTTTAAACATTTAGTACCTATCCATAAGGCGTAATATTACAGCGTTAAGCAATTAGGAGAGAATGTGCGAACAGTATTGTATGTATTTGCATAACTATACATTATATACTTATCATATATATAATATGTATTGAATGTATAAATAGAGCTAAATTAAATATATGTATAAAAAATAAGTTCTTACTATACTTTATTAAAGTATGATAAGAACTTAATGTATAAATAGTTAAAGTTGTAACTATTTTAGAGTCAACACATTGTATTTGTGATCAGGGACCTGGAATTGCTATTTTAAGATGGTCAACCCGCCTTTGTAAGACCTTTTGGTGTACTGAACCACGAAGTAGTAATAGCCTCCCGAGATGTTGGAAGGGCACCAGTCGTTGGGCCGGACCTTGGAATAGAAGACTTGTTTGCCCCAGCGATTGAAGATAGTGATGTCTTTAAACTGGTCGGAACAGAGGTCGCCGGGTAATTCCTGGAAGACGAAGCAGTCATTTTTGCCGTCCCCATTGGGCGTGATCACATTCGGAAACTCCGGAAATGGCTCTGATTGTCCGTCCCTCACCGTCACTTTTACGGTGGTGGTATCACTGGCGGCAGCGCAACTTTTGTCTTGTGTTACGAAATCGACGATGAAAGTTTGTTCAGCTTCCCCATTGAGCAAGGCGCAGTCGGGGTTCCAGGTGTAGGGGGAGGTGACAGATTTGATACCGGTTTTTGGAGCGAAAATCATACCGGCATCACTCAGGCTGAACCCGCGCCCAGACGCAGTCAGAGAGATCGAGTTGGTGTCGGGGTCGCTCGCGAGCACATCAAAAATGATTGGCGCGCTGTTACCGATGTTGTAAACAAGTTCCTGTACGGTCAGCGAAGTTTTCACAGCCGGCGGATTGTTGGGCGACTGGTCTACGATGAAGTAGATCGGCTTGGTGGCGGCTAGCGGATTGCCGGCGCAGCGCATGTCTTCCGCTTTGAAATCGACGGCGAGCGTATCACCTTTTTTGGCGTTGCACGGCGGTATCCAGGTGAAGGTTTGCTGCACGGCTGCGACACCGCTTACGGGTTTGAAATTCATCCCCATATCAGTCATATTGAAATCCCGGCCCCGGCCTGACAATGCAAGGCTGTCCTTGTCCACATCTTTACCAAAAACAGTGAATGTAACGGGCACGCCAGCCGTGACGTGAATGTAGTCGCCGGTGAGGGAAGTAGTGACGTTAGGCGCGTTATTTCCGCTGTTCTCCCGCCTGATGTAAATGTTCAGCGTATCCATCAAAGGCACCGGACAACTTTCATCCTCTGCAATAAGCTCGATTTTGATCGGGCGGTTGTCGTAAGTGACGAAGCATTCGTCCAAACATATCTGAAATCTAAGCGTGTCATTCGCTTTCGAGGTGCGGAATTCCGCCGGAAGCAGGGAAAAATAATCTTTGGTATTGTTTACGGCCCGGCCGTTGATCCTCACGATCTGATTAATAGTCGGGTCGGTTACGATTACTTCAAAGCAATTAGGATCACCTTTTTTGACGGTAATGATCTCATTTTCTGTATAGTAAGTCGTTTTACCAAGCGGTTTGAACAAAAGCTTCGGCGGTTCCATTTTGGGGCAATCGACGACTTTTAATTGAAAATCCCGTGTCAGTGTCCCGATCTTCTGGCCATTCCTGTATTCATCCACCTGCACGGCGAATACGTAAAGTCCGACGCTGCCCGGTGTTACGGAGAGCATTCCCGTGCTGCGATTGACTTTTAGCGGGTCGGGGCCGGGGATAATGTTGGAGACCGAGATGCCGTCAACCCAGTCGAGGCGGGGGTAATTGGACGAGCCGCGTGAAGGTGCGCTCGGATTGGCTTTGTCCGAAAAACCTTGCATTGGGGTAATCAATGTATAGGTAAGGCTGTCGCCGTCGGCATCTTTTCCTCCAAAATCAAAAAAGAACGGAGAGTTGACGCAGGCGTAGTCGCCTTTGATGGCCGGGAAAACAGGGGAGGAATTTTTGAAATTAGCATTGTTTTTGATCAAAGCCGGAAATTCGAGGTAAAAGAGGCTTCCGGCGTCCCCCGGCGCTTTGATGTTGGTAATGGTGCCATTCCGGCAACATCTGTCCCATACCATATAATACCCCTGCGAATCGTTGAAATCGTTGGCTTCCAGCCGCAAAGTGGAGCTGTAAGTGATCATGTAAGTCTCCAGTGAGGAGATTCCACAGAGCGGATTTGCGTAGGTGACCGATTTTCGTTCTATTTTTGGGGCTTCAAGCCAACCGATCGCAACATTGTCGCGTTTTCTGAAAACGTAGATCGTCACCGCGGGATCTTCTGCACCGGGATTTCCATTGAGGGCGTCGAAGTACATGGTGAGACCAATGTTGTAATTGTAATAGTTGTCAGGATTGTGGGTGATGAAGAGCTGGCCACCGACAATATGCGTCGCGTTGGCTTCGGTAAGGGCAAACAGCATCATAACAAACAAGATGAACCGTTTTTTCATGGCATGATGTGGCAGTAAAAATTACCCGATAGGATTTAGAATTAGTAAATTAAAAAAGAAATAATGCTTAAGAATAACAAATACGAATACGTTGAAATTACCGATTTTGCGGCAGAAGGCAAATGTATATTTAAATCGGAAGACGGCGTAGTTTTTGTAGAAGGAAATGTGGCTCCTGGTGACATCGTTGACTTGCAAATTGTCAAAACGAAGAAAAAATTAAAGGAGGCCATTGTTACCAAAGTTCATTCCCTGTCCAAATTACGTACCGATCCCTATTGTTCACATCATATCGTTTGCGGCGGGTGCAAATGGCAACATATCAGTTACGAACATCAGCTGCGTTTCAAAAGACAACAGGTTGTCGATCATTTTGAACGGATCGGGAAAATCAAGAATGTGGAGATCAACCCGATCGTCGCTGCACCTAAGACAGAATATTACCGCAATAAGTTGGAATTCACTTTTTCAAATTGGCGCTGGCTGACCAGAGAGCAAATGGATTCGGGCGAGCAGTTCTCAAAGAATGCATTAGGTTTCCACGTCCCGAAGCGTTTTGACAAAATTTTTACGGTGGACCATTGCCACCTGCAGCCTGATCCATCCAACACAATCCGTAACTCGTTGCACCATTTTGGCGAGCTGAAAGGCATTCCGTACTACGACGTACGTTTTAATGTAGGTGTGCTTCGTAATGTTGTCGTGCGTACAGCCAATTCTGGCGACGTAATGGTAATCGTGCAATTTGGCCAGCAAAATGACGACGCCATTGCCGAAGTAATGGAGTATATGAAGCATACACACCCTGAAATTACGTCCCTGAACTACATTGTGAACCTGAAAGGAAATGATTCTTACCAGGATCAGGAAGTGATCAATTATTCGGGCGAGAATTTTATCCGGGAAACCATGGAAGACCTTACTTTTCTGGTGGGGCCCAAATCATTTTACCAAACGAATTCGGAGCAGGCGTACCAATTGTTCAGCGTCGCCAGGGACTATGCAGGATTGACTGGAAATGAATCGGTTTATGATCTTTATACCGGTACAGGGACCATTGCGAATTTTGTCGCTCGTCAGGCGAAGAAAGTGGTAGGCGTGGAGTACGTGGAGGCAGCGGTTCAGGATGCGCGCAGAAATTCGGAATTGAATGGTATCACGAATACATCATTCTTTGCAGGCGACATGAAAAATATTGTGAATGAAAACTTCCTCGCAAAACACGGAAGGCCTGACGTGATCATTACCGATCCGCCTCGGGCTGGAATGGATGTGCCGGTCGTAGAAACCATTCTCAAAGCTGCGCCCGACCGCATCGTGTACGTAAGCTGTAACACGGCCACGCAGGCACGAGACCTGGCATTGATGTCGGAAGACTATGAGGTGACGAGAGTGCAGCCAGTAGATATGTTCCCCAATACCCATCACGTGGAGAATGTGGCGTTGCTGGTTAGGAAGTAGCTTTTGTCATTGATGGTCAGGTTTTGTCACTTATAGTCAGGTATTGTCATTGATGGTCAGGTTTTGTCAGTTATAGTCAGGTATTGTCATTGATGGTCAGGTGTTGTCATAAGGATCTTAACTTTGACAATTCCTGACTATCAATGACTATTTCTGACAATATATGACTGCTGCTAAATTAAAACGGCGGCTCACTATCAGGGCCTTTGTAGTCGAAATTACTCAGGTCGTTGGCGCGGCTTCTTAATGTACCGCCACCTGCTGGTGCTGGTTTGCTCTGGCTTTCAAATGATGCGATCGGGTTGGAAGTTACGATCGGCCTGTCGACGGAGAATGGTGCTGGCGTAAACCCTGAATCCAGATCGGCGAACTTGGTGTACTTACCGATAAACCGCAATTGAACTGTATCCAATGAACCGGCACGGTTTTTCGCAACAATCACCTCACCGATTCCTGCTACTGAGTTACCAGCTTCGTCTTCGGTAATACCATAATATTCAGGACGATAGAGGAAGATTACCATATCGGCATCCTGCTCGATTGACCCGGATTCCCTTAAATCTGAAAGCTGCGGCCTTTTCTCTCCACCACGGGTCTCTACCGCCCGGCTAAGCTGCGATAGTGCGATCACCGGTACATCCAGTTCTTTTGCCAGGTTTTTGAGCGATCGTGAGATCATTGCAATTTCTTGTTCCCGGTTACCTGCGCCTTTGCCGCCCGTGTCACCTGTCATTAACTGAAGGTAGTCAATCACGATCATCTGAATGTCGTGCTGCGCTTTCAAACGACGGCATTTGGCACGTAATTCGAGAATAGAGAGGGCAGGGGTGTCATCGATGAAGATCGGTGCATTGGTCAGCCTGTGAATACGGTGGTGAAGCTGCTCCCACTCGTGTGGTGCGAGACTTCCTTTACGTATTTTTTCACTGTCAATTTCCGCCTCGGCAGATATCAGACGATTCACGAGCTGAACCGAGGACATTTCGAGTGAGAATATCGCAACCGGCATATTAAAGTCCACAGCAGCATTCCTTAGGGAGGAAACGACGAATGCGGTTTTACCCATACCCGGACGTGCCGCGAGGATCATTAACTCAGTTTTTTGCCAACCTGATGTCAGTCTGTCCAGAGCACTGAAACCGGAAGGTACCCCTGTCAACCCGTCCTTATTATTCTTTTTCTGATCAAGTTCCGCCAGGGCCTGACGCATTAACGCGCCCATATCGGCATAGTTTTTCTTGATATTGGATTCCGAGATCTGGAACAGTGCCTGTTCTGTTTTATCCAACAACCTAAAAACGTCAGTAGTGTCTTCAAATGCTTCACGTTGGATCTCCGAAGCAACCTTGATCAGCTCGCGCTTGATGAAGGCCTGGGAGATAATACGTGCATGGAATTCGATGTTCGCAGCGGAGTTCACCTTGCTGGTCAGCTCCATAATGTACGAAGCGCCGCCGATCAGTTCCAGCTCTCCGGTACTCCGTAACTTGGAGGTAACCGTAAGCATATCAATAGGCTCCGAGTCGGCAAAAAGTGTAATGATAGCAGTGTAAATCCGGACGTGTGCTTCCTTATAAAAGCTGTCCGGGCGGAGGATGTCCGCAACCGCTGTCAGGGCGTCTTTTTCGATCATTAAAGCACCCAGTACAGCCTCTTCAAGATCGATAGCCTGAGGAGGTAACTTACTGAATGCCTGTTCGATACCTGGTGATCTAGTTCCCAGTGGTTTCCTGGTGGAACTACCTGCTTTTGATCCTGGTCTTGAGAAGTTGTTTGGGGCCTTTTCGTTTTCCATGTTAAGACAAAGTTAATCAATGGGGACGCCGAACAAAAGAAACGGGGGCTAACTTAAATCATTAATTTTTTTTGCTGAAAACGAGTAAATCGTCTTGCTCTGATAATGAAAGAGTTGATCGGAATATGATAATTTTTCGCTGTTAGATTTGGCATAGAAATTGTAATTTCTCAATCTATGTTTTACGAATGTTGGTTATTATTACTAAATTTTAGAAGAAATAGACAAACACTAAACTTTAAATCATTTGCTGGAAAAAATCATCACGCTCGAAGACGTTTCAATGGTTGATTTTCTGGGTATTCACAATTCGAATATTAAAGAAGTCGCCGCCGCTTTCCCCGAAAGCAAAATTATTTCCCGCGGGAACGAGATCCGCATCCAGGGTACCGCCCCTGAAATTATCCGTATCACGGATGTTATGGACTCACTTCTGGCACATTACCAGAAGTATGGAAAGGTGACCAATGACAATGTAAAGGGCTATCTGAATGGTATAGTCAAATCGCCGGTCGCAAATGGGGAAGACGATGATGATGTCATCATCTATGGTAACAAAGGGCTGGTCGTAAAGGCAAAAACGCCGAATCAGAGATTACTGGTGGAGCAGGCCTCTAAATTCGATCTCGTGTTCGCGGTAGGCCCGGCGGGTACAGGTAAAACATATACAGCTGTGGCCATTGCGGTCAGGGCATTGAAAAATAAGGAAGTTAGAAAGATCATCATCACGCGTCCAGCCGTAGAAGCAGGGGAGAACCTTGGTTTTCTGCCAGGTGATCTGAAAGAGAAGATAGATCCCTACCTGCGCCCGATCTACGACGCGCTGGATGACATGATCGCCCCGGAAAAGCTGAAACTTTACCTGGAAAGCCGCGTCATAGAGATCGCTCCGCTGGCCTATATGCGTGGTCGTACGCTGAACAATGCATTTATATTGCTGGATGAGGCGCAGAACACGACGCCGATGCAAATGAAAATGTTCCTGACACGGATGGGACCGAGTTCGAAGGCTATCATTACCGGTGATAAATCCCAGATCGACCTTCCTAAGAACCTGAAATCAGGATTGATTGATTCGCTGACCGTGTTGAAAGGGATCAAAGGGATCAGTTTTGTAGAACTGGATGGCTCGGACGTTGTAAGGCACCGGCTTGTTAAGGATATTCTTGCTGCTTATGAAAAATCGGAGCAGTAGTATCCTGCTGGGCTTATTGCTCGTCCTTGGCAGTTCTGAGCTGGTATCAGCACAACTTTCCGGTACATTACCGGAACGTTGTGCGAGTACCCAGCGTGACTCTCTCCGGCTGGCAAAGAATCCTGCACTGTTGAACCTTCGTCTTAGATCAGAGGAGGCAATAGAGCGGCATATCAATTCAAATAAGGCCAGTCTGCGAACTTCCGCTGACGAGATCATTACCATTCCGGTTGTCGTGCACGTTGTTCATAACCAAACCGACCGCAAAGTGGGGGGGGCAACTAACGTAAATATCTCCGACGAACAGATTCAAAGCCAGATTGATGTGCTGAATGAAGACTACGGCAATGCATCTGGTTACAAAGGTTTTTACACCGATTCCCTGGCGGTGGACACCAAGATCCGGTTCAAACTGGTAACGGTCCTGCGGACTTACAATGTCAAAGCGCAGTTCAGTCCGATCAGCGATGCGGACGACCTGGCGGCAATTTCTCCCGCCTGGGTCACCAACCGATACCTGAACATCTGGGTTTGCCGCCTGACAGACCGGTATCTGGGCACGTCGCAGTTTCCGGTAGTAACGGAAATTAATGACAGGACCAATGGCCTTGCCACTTCCGAGAATGAGGAAACAGATGCATTAACCGACGGCCTGATCATTGATTCAAGGTATTTTGGCAGGAATTCGTCAGCTATTACCAGCTCGATTTATAACCTGGGCAGGACTACCACGCACGAAGTAGGGCACTGGCTAGGGCTGATCCATATCTGGGGCGACCGGAACTGTGGTACCGACTACTGTGATGATACCCCCACGGCTTATACTAAAAACGAAACAACAGATCTTTCCTGCTCACCGGTTTACTCGCAATGTCGTTCGACGGTGACCCGGAATATGATTGAAAATTACATGGATTATTCTCCCGACGCCTGCATGAGCATTTTTACAAATGATCAAAAGGAGAGAATGCATGCCGTACTGGCATTGAGCCCGAGAAGGGCCAAGCTGGTCGAATACTCAAAGATCACGGGTGACGAGGTACTGGTGGAAATTTATCCTAATCCGGTGAATAAAATACTTTCTGCCAATATTTTTACGCCCAATTTTGATGTTTACACAGTTAGTGTTTACAATCAAAAAGGGCAAAAGGTCGTCGCTGATGTGGCGAACCGTACTAATCTCGACGTAACGACTTTCCCAAGCGGGCTGTACTTTTATAAGGTCACAACCGCCTCGCAGACCATTACCAAACGTTTTGTAGTCCGGTAGGCTTATGCTCACACGCGCTCCGTTTGTCAGTATGGTACTGTGTTTTATTGCCGGTATTTTGCTTGCCGACTGGTTGATGTCTTTCCTGGATATCAGCCAGTTTGTCTTCATGGGTTTGGCATTACTGGTGGCCCTGGCTTGCTGTGGCTTTTATTTCAAACGTGCCAAAGTTGCATTTGGGGCAAGTTTTTCATTGTTTCTGGTCATGATCGCAGCATTCTGCGAAGTAACAGTGGAAGCGCAGCGCAATGATGAAATTGAGGTGTTGCAAAGTATAAATTACACTGCATACGAAGCCGAAGTCAGGAGCCTGCCCGAGAAACGCCCCAAGTCTCTGCGTTTAGAAGCCAGCGTAACCCG
The DNA here is from genome assembly GCF_026625565.1 of Dyadobacter pollutisoli. NCBI lineage: Bacteria > Pseudomonadati > Bacteroidota > Cytophagia > Cytophagales > Spirosomataceae > Dyadobacter > Dyadobacter pollutisoli. The sequence continues at coordinate 2,418,531 of NZ_CP112998.1, read as the reverse complement.
CGTTCTTAACAATGGGCAATGGGTTAGCATTCATACCAATTCACTCATCAGCATTGACCCCGGATCGGACATAATTCCCAATCCCGGTGACCATGTTGTGGTATGGGGAAGGTTCGAAAGACCAGTGGCAGCGCTTAATCCTGCCCAGTTTGACTATCAACAATATCTGAGAAACAAAGGAGTTCTCTGGACGGATTATTTGAGACCTGGCTCATTTCAGGTCGTTACGAATGCCGGTTGGCGCAACCATCCTGCGTCTTGGAGTATTCAGGTGTCACAATGGGCGGATGAGCAATTTCGGCAGCATATTCGGAATGGCAAAGCTTACGGCCTGGTCAAAGCCATGTTGCTGGGTCGGCGCGACGACCTTGGTACGGAGCAGGTGGATGACTACGTATCGTCGGGTACTATTCACATTCTCTCGGTCTCAGGGATGCATGTAGCGATTATCTTTCTGGTTATCAGTTTTTTGTTGGGCTGGGTCAAGCGCTGGGAGTACGGGCGGTTTCTCTATCTGTTTTTAGTGATTGCATTACTGGGTTTTTACGCCATGGTAACCGGCCTCCCGCCGTCCGTTCAGCGGGCTACATTAATGTGCATTGTGTTTGTAATAGCAGAGGTTTTTAGCCGCAAGCATCAGGCGATGAACACGCTGGCGATCTCAGCCTTCCTCATTTTGCTGTTTGATCCTTCTGCGTTGTATGATGTGGGTTTTCAGCTTTCTTATTTGGCGATGACCGGTATTTTCCTGCTATATGAGCCTATACTAAGCCTTTTAGCTCCTGAGAATCGTGTCATTAAATATGTATGGCAAGTGTCCGCATTGTCATTTACTGCCCAGCTGGCGACATTTCCATTGAGTTTGTACTACTTTCATCAGTTTCCGACGTATTTCTGGCTGGTGAATCCATTTGTAATTCTTTTTACCAATATTCTGCTCCCCGCTGCGATTATCCTGCTGCTCGTGAGTGTACTGAATGTCGTCTGGATTGAATGGGTTGTCAGCAAGGTCGTAGAAATGGCAGCGTGGCTGACTGACTTTTCAGTAGCCATTCCGAAATTATTACCAGGCTATCTAATCGAAAACCTGCTTCTGGATCGCGTGGAGGTCGTCTTTTTATATGTTTTAGTGCTGCTGATCTGGTACGCCTGTTTCACAAGGGGATATTTGTATCTCAAATATTCGGTGGTTGTTGCTGCGCTGTTTGTCACTTACTCGCTTGGCGGAAGTATAGCCAACTATATGGGCGATGACCAGGTTGCGCACCGGGTTCCCCGGCATGCTGTTATAAGCTTCAAGCATGGTAACACATTATACATTGCCAGTGACGCCGGTTTTGCTGCGGATCGCGATGCCTATGATTTTTATATCAAAAATTATGTGGTGAGTAAGGAGATCGGTGAAGTAGTATTTGTAGCTCCAAAAATAAATTAATTCAAAACTACTGGACAGAATAAACAGTGGCGATCTGATTAGCAATTTTACGGTCCCAGGCGGCTTGTACACCATCATTAAGTCCATGGCCGGTTTCGCCATCGTACTGCTCCTGGTCGGTATTCATTTGCCTGAACGCCTCCAAAAACTCATACTGGATTTCACTGTCGTAATCTTCGATGGTCAGCTCGGCTTTTCGGAGGCGCTCCTTGAATTTTTCAACAACCAGCCTGGTAATGTCGAAATGGATCTGTTCGTGGCGCAATGTGCCTGCATTACGTGAGTCCGTACGCGCCCACGACATGCTTTTGACCATGAATATTTTAAGGCCGATTTCGACGACCAGGTCGTCATCTTTGGGATATGACCGGCCTTCGTATCCAAAACTGGTGAAAACAGCCGCCGCGTAACGGCTTCCCGGTTTGCCGTTCCTGACTTTGAAATCGTCCCAGATCAGTGGTCTTTTGGGAGAATAAAACACAGTATCTTCTGCACTGGTATTGTTGATCTCCTTGAAAACAAGCAGCAGGTTTCTTGCCAATGCAGGATTTTTACCGGCATTCTGCGTCATCCATTTCTGAAAATGGGTCAATGACTGGTCCAAAAGCTGTTTGACGAGCTTGGCATAGTCGTAATCCCTTTCCGGGCGGGTGTAAGTGGCGGATGTCTGATAGTTGGTGAGCTCCACCGGCTGCATGTTCCGGTACCATCTGAACCTGATGGAAAGTTTCACTTCCCCCGTCACTTTATTGGGTCCCATGCGTTTTTCGATAAGGGACAGATCCCTAATAGTAATGTACAGCGGCAGGTACGTCTGTGGTTTTTTGGGAGCAGCAAATGACCAGTAGTTAAACAGCTCCTTATCAGCCTTCGCAGGTAGTACTACCGGTATTTCTTTTCCCAACGCGATCACCTTGCCCATTGCAGTGCCAGGAACCGTCCGCTGATCTTCAACGTCCTGAATGAAGAATTTGTAGGATTTAAACAACGCCGCGGATTCTTTGGCTAAGTCCAAAACAATCCTTTCCTGCTGTGAAAACGCAGAAAAACTTTTGGCTACCAATATAAGACCTAGCAGAACGCTCCTTATCATACTTTTGAAACGATGTTGAATCCAGTCGTCATTTATATAAGTTTGCAATAAATTTCTATTGAAACAACGAATGACTTTACTTACAACGAATTTGCGGCCGGAATTTGATGAGATTTATATGGAGTTGGCAAAAAATTTGGCTCAACGCTCTCATTGCATAAAAGCGCAGGTAGGTGCCGTGCTTACTAAGGATACCAGGATTATTTCGATCGGGTACAATGGCCCGCCGGCAGGTACGCATAACTGCGACGAAGAGTTTCCTGAAACAGGCTGTCCAAGGGATGCAAAAGGAAGCTGCTCGCTGGCGCTTCATGCGGAGCAGAATGCTATTCTTTTTGCAGTAAAAAATGGGTCAAATATTGAAGGATCTACGCTTTTCGTAACCCTGGCGCCCTGCATTGCCTGTGCGAGGGTGATTTACACGATGAAAATCAAAAAGGTGATATTCCTGAATTCTTACGCCGCTTACAAAGGCATTGCAGTAGAAGAGGGAGTGGAGTTTTTGAGACGCTTCGGCGTGGAGGTGGAGCAGTATAGGGTCAATTAGTGAATGAGTGAATGAGTGAATGAGTGAATGGGTGAATGGGTGAATGAGTGAATGGGTGAATGGATCCGATATTCACTCATTCACTAACTCACCCATTCACTCATTAAAATCAATGATGATGCACGCCACCCGCGCCATGCACGTGGCCGTGGCTGATTTCCTCGGGAGTAGCTGGACGTACCGAGAGGATCTGTCCTGAAAAATGCATTTCTTTTCCTGCCAATGGATGGTTGAAATTCATCACCACCAGGTCATCCTTGATTTCGACTACCTGACCGTGCATTCTTTCTCCGTCTTCATTAGTCATTGGAATGATGTTACCGATCTGAAGAAGCTCTTCCTGATCTACGTCTTCCATTTGAAATACAGCTTTTGGCAGCTCAACGATCGCTTCTTCGTCAAATTCACCGTAACCTTCTTCCGGGGCCACAACAAATTCGAAAGTGTCTCCTGCTGACAGGCCTTCGATCTGAGTTTCAAAGCCTTCTGGCAGGCCGCTGATGCCCTGAATGAAATACATTGGATCCTCTTCCGTCACCACTTCGACTACATCAGTTTCTCCGTCGGTATCGGGAATTCTAAGGCTATATATCAATGCTATGACGTTATTTTTTTCGACTTTCATTTGCTAGTTTGATTAAAATAATGGTTGTTGTAAAATAATTGTTCCATCTGGATTGGCTGGAACAAACGTACGGCAAATTTGCCAAAATGTCATTTGTATGAATTTTTTAGCACACATTTTATTGTCTGGCAGCGACGAGGGGGTGATTATGGGAAATTATGTCGGCGATTTCATCAAAGGACGTTTAACCGAAGAAAAAACTGCTACCTGGAATAAGGATTACGTCACAGGACTCAAACTGCACCGCTTTATTGATTTCTTTACGGACACGCACCAGCAGGTCCACGAAGCCAAGGATATTGCGTCCAAAGCGCAGGGGAAGCTGGCGGGGATCGTGATGGACATTTACTTTGACTACTTTCTGGCCAGGAATTTCAATGACTATAATCCTGAACCATTGTTTGCATACGCGCATGGCATGTACGCATTGATCGAGCGGAACGAGCACCTGATACCTGAGGAAATGATCCCGATGGTACGGTCGATGGTCAGGCAGGACTGGCTCACGACTTACGCGACAATGGAGGGTATCGACATTACTTTTCAGCGGCTGTCCCGGCGTGCACCGTTTTTGGAACCTATCCGCAATGCAGTCAATGATTTGCGGGAAAATGAGGCGTTTTATTACGAGAAGTTTTTGCTTTTTTTTCCCGATCTCCAAAAGAACGCCGATCAGTTTATTCAAGAAAATGCGGCCTAAAATCGGTTAGAACTGGTAAATTTGAAACTGCATTAACCTCAAATTCTCCCGGCGCGCCGGAACTTTACAATGGCCCAGACACCGGACATCATTCTCAAAGAAATAAAAAGCAAAAAATACAAACCGCTTTATTTTCTGCACGGAGACGAACCTTACTACATTGATTCCATCGCTGAGGAGCTGGAAAAACGTGTGGTTTCGGAGGCAGAGAAGGGATTTAACCAGTTTGTGTTATATGGAAAAGACACGGACGTAGCAGGTGTGCTTAGCTACGCACGGCGGTTTCCATTTATGGCCGAACGGCAGCTGATTCTTGTAAAAGACGCCAACAAGCTGGGCGGTATTGAGCAAAAAGAACAGCAGGCGAGGCTGGAAGAGTATGCGTTGCATCCATTGAACAGTACCGTGCTGGTATTTTGTTTTCATGCCAATGCGGACGAGAGAAAGACGTTTATCAAGGCATTTAATACCAATGGCGTGGTCGTGCAGTCCAAGAAGATGTACGATAATAAATTACCCGACTGGGTTTCGTCATTTTGCCAGCAGGAAGGCGTGAAGGTAAGCCCGAAAGCGGTTCAAATGCTGGTAGACAATATCGGTAACGATCTGAAACGGCTTTCCAACGAGATCAGGAAGATCATGGTGAACCTTCGGGTAGATGAGGGGATCGACGCGGCGGCGATCGAGAAATTTGTGGGTATCAGCAAGGAGTATAATGTATTTGAATTTCAAAAGGCGCTGATGATCCGGGACGTGATGAAAGCAAACCAGATCGCGACGTACTTTTCAGCCAATTCAAAAGACAATCCATTGGCGCCGATCCTGATCATTCTGTTCGGGTTTTTCTCCAAATTATTGCTCACGCATGCCAGCAGGGACAAGACCGAAAAGGGTTTGTCGGCCGAGCTGGGTGTAAATCCTTATTTTGTAAAAGACTATTTACTGGCTGCGCGAAACTATCCGCTAGGTAAGGTCGTCAATATCATTCATTACCTGCGCGAATGCGACGGACGGATGAAGGGGCTGGATGGTGTCTCTACTTCGGAAGGGGAATTACTCAAAGAACTTGTTTTTAAAATCATTCACTAACCTCAATGCAGCAAGAATCAGGTTTTGGAGGGGTGGGATCACTGGTAATTTTGATGCATGAACACTGATCAACAGATCTTAGTACCGATACCGGCGCTTTTCAGCTTTCAGGAATGTCTATGGTTCCTAAACCGAAATTACGATGACTGCTTGCACGTCATCAGCGATAATACCATTTATAAAGCACTTGAAATCGACGGAGAAATAGTCCTGACGAGCATTCGGGAAAGTGGCCCATTTCTTGAAATAGCGGTTTTGAAGGGCAATGTATCGCCAGCAAGTAAGAACTACTTGGTTGCATATGTGACCGAATGGTTTGATATGCAGAGAAGTATTCAGCCATTTTATGATCTGCTGGCCCTGGATGGGCGACTGGCGTACATGGTCCATGATTTTAAAGGTCTGCGATTGATTGGTATTGATAACTTGTTTGAAGCAATTTGCTGGTGCATTATCGGGCAGCAGATCAACTTGTCATTTGCCTATAAGGTGAAACGCAGGCTGGTGGAGCGGTTTGGCGGTAAAATTGAACACGACGGGCAACATTACTTTGTCTTCCCGACGGCCGAAGTACTCGCGCAGGCCACAATGGATGAGCTTAAAGCCATGCAGTTTTCGGAGAAAAAGGCGGAGTACATCATTGGTATTGCCAAAGCATTTGCAAGTGGGGCGCTGAGCAAGTCAGCCATCGAAGCATTGCCAGATTTTACATCAAGAAAAAGGGCTTTGACGGACCACAAAGGAATCGGTGCCTGGACGGCCAATTACGCGCTGATGAAGTCGTTGAAGGAGCCGGAAGGCATTCCGCACGGCGACATTGGCTTGCTGAATGCGCTTTCCCATCATAATATTATTCAGGACAGAAGCGAAACGCTTAAAATAGAGGCACTTTTCAATGCATTCAAAGGCTGGGAGAGCTACCTCGTGTTTTATCTCTGGCGCAGTCTGGCGGTTAAGGACCTTTCGTGAGTTTTTTCCAATCCTGATATTCCTTTTTCATGCAATGTCCGCACGGTCGATAATCATTCGCTACGGCTTCTTGACCGGAAGAAAAGAAAACCCGGTTCTCCCGCTTCATTCGCTTGCCTGACCTGCATGCCAATGTACCGTATATTTTCAGGTTTTTATTTCCTCCAAATTTAATCAAACCATTGTCAATAAGCTGTTTGAGCTTACGGCTTGTTGCAAATGAAGGCTTGCCTAATTCCAAATGTTTGATCATGATCAACTCAATGCATCGTGAAAAATAATACCGAGGGTATATCTGTTCCCCTCGTGAACTTCACTCACCCCATGCTTCATATTAACCCGGTAGTAGCCTTTGGAGCCTTTTACCGGCCTGAAATTGGTAGTAAAAAGGAGGATATCGCCCTGTTGGGGTTTCAGTACAATGGCTTTGGACTGTGCACGGGGTGTTTGTTGTGTCATTACAAATTCTCCGCCGGTATAGTCACGGTCGGGTTGGTTCAAAAACAATACCATTTGGATCGGGAAAAACGCTTCGCCGTAAAGGTCCTGGTGCAAAGTATTGTGTCCGCCAGCGCCGTATTTGAGAATCAGTATGGTCGGTTTGGTTTGTCCCAGTTTATGACATTGGTCACGAAACTCATTGAACTCTGCCGGATACACTTTGGGAATGTTCAGTACCTGCATCCATTTGTTGGCCACAGGTGCCAGTTTAGGATAAAAGGTCTCTCTCAAATGCTGAATAATGCCGGGCAATGGATAGCTCAGGTATTTGTATTCACCCAGGCCGAAGCGGTAGCGCTCCATGACGATCGTTTTGCGGTAGAGCGGTTTGTTGTCATACTGGCTGATTAGCTCATTGCATTCATCGGGATCCAGTACATTGCTAATGAGCGCATAACCGGTACTATGCATGCTGTCGTGAATGAGCGGCCAGTTCAATTCCTGGGTGTCTTTCATAAAAATCGGGATAATCCTGTGCAAAAACCTTTTATTGTTTCTGACAAAATTATCCCGGGTAGTATGCCTACGAAACCTGAATCTTGCTAACCTTTAAATGCGCGATCAGGCAGACAGGATCTGCTCGCTTTTACGCTCACCGATTTGCTGCCGCCACATAGCGTAGTACAAGCCTTTTTCGTCCAAAAGGGCCGCGTGGCTGCCGGTTTCAACAATCTTACCTTTTTCCAGAACATAAATCCTGTCCGCATGCATGATCGTGGATAACCTGTGCGCGATCATGACCGTAATGTGCTGACGTTGATCAGTAATGTTGCGGATCGTATTGGAGATCTCTTCTTCGGTCAATGAGTCCAATGCGGACGTGGCTTCATCGAAAATGATCAGGTTTGGATTTCTTAGCAGTGCACGTGCAATGGACAGCCGCTGGCGTTCACCGCCAGACAGTTTCAAGCCGCCTTCGCCGATCACAGTATCAATGCCATTTTCGGCCCGCGAAAGCAGGTTGTAGCAAGCCGCTTTCATGAGCACATCATTGATCATTTCGTCGGTTGCAGTGGGGTTCACAAACAGCAGGTTTTCTTTGATAGTACCGGAGAAAAGCTGCGTATCCTGTGTTACAAAGCCTATTTTGTTCCTTATTTCGTCAAAATCAATGTTGTTGCCATTAAAATTATTGTAAAATACAGTCCCGGCGTTAGGGTGATATAGTCCTACGAGCAATTTCACCAATGTGGTCTTGCCTGATCCGGAAGGACCAACGAATGCAATGGTTTCTCCCCGCTGTACGTCGAACGAAATATCTTCCAGAGCAGGACGTGTGGCAGTTTGGTGCTGGAACTTCACATTATCGAACTGTAAAGCCTCGATTTCGCTGATGCTGTCAGGATTCGATGGTTTGTGCTCGACAGGTCTTGCCAGCAAGGTTTGCAGGTTGTTGAGCGAAGCTTCCGCTTCACGGTAGGAAAGGATTACATTACCCAATTCCTGTAATGGTCCAAAAATGAAGAATGAATAGAACTGCATCATCATCATCTGGCCAACTGTGATTTTGTCTCTAAACACAAAAAACAGCAGCGCGAACATGATGCATTGCTGTAAAAAGTTAACAAAAGTACCCTGAATGAAACTGATCGAGCGAATGCTTTTCACCTTGCGGAGTTCCAGTTTGAGGATTTTGAATGTGGTTGTGTTAAGCCTGGTGATTTCCTGCTGGGTAAGACCGAGACTTTTGACGAGCTCAATGTTCCTTAGAGATTCAGTTGTAGAACCTGCGAGCGCAGTGGTTTCTTTAACGATATTCTTCTGAATGGCTTTGATCTTGCGGCTGAGTATGCTGGTCAGGAATGCCAGTACTACCGATCCGACGAGGTAAATGAGCGGCAGCATAGGGCTTAACTTGTACGCCACGATTACAACGAACACGATGCCGACCAATGTTGCAAAAAGCACATTAACGAAGCTGGTAATGAATTTTTCGCAGTCGGCCCTTACTTTTTGCAGTACCGATAATGTTTCTCCACTGCGCTGGTCCTCGAAATCCTGGAAGGGGAGACGCAGTGCGTGCCGCAGCCCGTCGGTGTACAGGCTGGCACCAAATTTTTGAATTACGACGTTAACTACATAGTCCTGAAATGCTTTGGCGATGCGGGAGATCATGGCGGTGCCGATGATCATGAGCAAACCGAGGAGGATACCTTTGAAAAATTCATTTTCCATGCCGTTGGTCCTGAATTGCTCAGCCTTGTTGGCATATGGATCGATGAGGTAATTTCCGAGAATGTAGGGGTTTAGAAGTGAAAAGATCTGGTTGATAGCGGCCATGGCGAGGGCCAGCAAAATAAGCCCTTTATACCGGCTAAGATACTGGAGTAATAATTTCATACAGTTCTGAGGTGAATACGGTGGTGTAACCTAAAATGGTAAACCGAAAGTTTGGAAATTTAATTCTGCAAGCAGGCAAAAAGCAGGGACAATAAAAAAGACATCCGGTGGGGATGTCTGAATTGCAATGTAGCGGGGAGCAGGATCGAACTGCCGACCTTAGGGTTATGAATCCTACGCTCTAACCATCTGAGCTACCCCGCCGTCGTAATTGTGGTGCAAAAGTATGTTAAATAAAGTTATCACGCAATCAGTTTCTCGAATTTAATGTCAAATTTATGATTTATTAAAAAAAGCAAAATTAACTTTACAGGCATTTATTGTCGAATTATGCTATATTACAATTTTTAAATCAGGATGTAAGACAGGAACTGATAAGGTCACCCTTTTTAATTTTAGTACCTATGGAAAAATATAAGTTTATTACTGAATTCGAATTGCGTTCCTCTCCCAAAGTACTATTTCCATATATCTCTACACCCTCGGGTCTGGAACAATGGTTTGCCGAAAAAGTAACCGTATTGCCTGACCACCGTTTCGATTTTCAATGGGATGGCGACAGTCACATTGCCAAGCAAACCGGACTAAGAATTAACAAAGCAGTAAGATTTGACTTTGAAAATACGAGCGATGATAACCTCGATAACAACCATGTGGAACTAAAACTGGAAGTTAGCGAGTTAACCCAGACAACCTTTTTACGGGTGATCGACTACTCGGCCAATCGTGACCAGGATGAACTGAATTCGTTGTGGGATGGATTTATTGATAATTTAAGAGAAATAGTAGGTAGTTGATGAAAAAGCTGGATAAGCTTATTTTGATGTCCTTCTGGGGCCCGTTTATTATTACAATGTCGGTCGTGGTTTTCGTTTTTTTAATGAGGATCATGATCTTTTACATAGATGACTTCGTTTCGAAGGATCTGGGGATTATAGACTATGCCCAGCTTTTCTTCTTCTTTAGTCTGATTACCGTTCCTACTGCGCTTCCTCTTGCCATGTTGCTGTCCTCGCTGATGGCCTTCGGTAACCTCGGGGAATTTTTTGAACTCACAGCTATTAAGAGTGCAGGAATATCGGTCGTGAGAGCCATGGCGCCGCTTTTCATCGTTGCGGTAGGTATCAGCGTATTTTCATTTTTTTTCAATGACCGGGTTTCTCCGTGGGCTAACCTCAAAGGATACAGTCTGCTATATGATATCAAAACCACAAAAGCTACTTTGAAAATCAAGGAAGGGATCTTTTATAACGATTTACCCGGATATAGCATTAAGGTTGATAAGAAGCAGGAAAACGGCAAGTTGATCGGCATGGTGATCTACAAGCATAACAACCGTTCGTACGAACTGGGCAATACTGAAATTATCCTGGCAGACTCCGGTAGAATGTACTCTATTAATGAGAACCGTTATTTGGTCATCGAGCTTTACAATGGAACCCGGTATACGGACGAAAACGGCTCATCGAGTTCGCGTCCGGTGTACATTACGACGCCGGGAGGAGGCGCTTCACGATTTTCTAATTTCAGCCGGAATTCGTTCAGGCATTACCGGCTGACGGAAAGCCTTTCGTCTTTCGGAATGAAGCGTACTGACGAGGGGCAGTTCAAATACCATGAGTTTATGAAAAACATCACGGACCTGACCTCGACCGCTGATTCGCTTCGTAATTCGTACAATGAAACACAGAAGAACCTGGTAGCAGGTAGTCAGCAGTATTATTCCTACAACTACCGAGAGGGCACGGATAAGAACATTAAAAAAGGCAAGTGGATCGATTCTCTGCTGGCCAGGCCGGTTTCTGACAGTTTGAAGAAGGAAATCCTGCTGAATACTAAAAGTGCGTCAAACAGTATGCTCAGCTATACGAAATCGCAGACGGATTATTTGCAAACGAAGCTGAAAGATGCGACGAAGTATGAATTGGAAAAACACCATAAATATACCCAAGCATTGTCGTGCCTGATCATGTTCCTGATAGGTGCGCCATTGGGAGCGATTATTAAGAAAGGTGGCTTCGGGGTGCCGGTACTGGTCTCGATTTTGTTCTTTATCCTGCTGTATGTGTTAACCAATCAGGGCGACAAATGGGTGAAAGAAGGACTGCTTGCTGTGCCGGTAGGAGCCTGGATGGCCAATACCGTATTGTTTCTGGCGGGTGTGTATTTCATCGATCGGGCCAAAAGTGATTCAAGGCTTTTCGAGAAAGATGTATACCAAATGTGGATCAAAAGAATTAAAACAAGATGGGCAAGTAGATTTGGTAAAACCCAGCTTATGCAATCATAGTTAAATTATATTTTTATAATAGGGATAAAAATCTTAATTTTGCAACCTTATTTGCAGCAGGGTGCTGTAAAATACTTATAAATATTTAATCTGTTGTTACAATCATGTATTTAACCGCGGAAAAGAAGGCTGAAATCTTCGAATCGAAAGGGTTTAAGAAAGAAGGCGGAGACACTGGATCTGCTGAATCACAAATTGCTTTATTTACGTACCGTATCAACTATTTGAACGAGCACTTAAAAACGCACAAGAAAGACAATGACACAAGACTAGGCCTTCTTAAGATGGTAGGAAAGCGTAGAAGATTGTTGGATTATCTTTACAAAAAGGACATTAACCGCTACCGTGCGATTATTGCCGAATTGAACATACGTAAGTAATTTAAAATCAGGGAACTTCAATACTATGAAAGTTCCCTGATTTTTTGCGGAAATTAAAAATCAGAAATGTCAGGATGGCATTTCACAGCTACAAAAAATCAAACATTCTATGCTCTTTAATATAGTTACCAAGACTATAACCTTACCAGACGGAAGGGAAATCACCATTGAAACAGGAAAATTAGCAAAACAAGCCGATGGTTCGGTTGTGGTCAGAATGGGTAACACCATGTTGCTGGCTACGGTTGTCGCTAACAAGGATATTAAGGAAGGTCTTGATTTTTTACCGCTATCGGTTGACTATCAGGAAAAATTTGCATCTGCCGGCCGGATTCCGGGAAGCTTCCAACGTCGCGAAGGCCGACTGTCAGATCACGAAATATTGATCAGCCGTTTGGTGGACCGCGTTCTGCGCCCTTTGTTTCCGGACGATTACCACGCAGAAGTACAGGTAAACATTTTATTGATCTCTGCTGACGCGGATGCATTGCCTGACGCACTTGCAGCTTTGGCGGCATCAGCGGCACTTGCTGCGTCGGATATCCCTTTTGGAGGACCTGTATCAGAAGTGCGTATCGCGAAGATTGATGGCGCATATGTAGTAAATCCAAGTTCATCTGATCTGGAACGCGCTACACTTGAGCTAATGGTAGGAGCTACTTACAATGACATCGCGATGGTGGAAGGTGAGATGAGCGAGGTGTCGGAAGAAGAAGTGATCGAAGCACTGAAAATAGCTCACGCTGTTATTAAAGATCAATGTGTTGCTTTGAAAGAATTTGAAGCGGCTGTTGGTAAAACAGAGAAAAGGGAATATGATGGCGATCCTTCTGACGAAGAACTGGAAGCGCGCGTAAGATCGTTCGCCTACGATAAGATTTATAAGGTAACACAAGGAGGTTCTACCAACAAGCAGGTTAGAAAAGACGGTTTCAAAGCTGTTTGGGAAGAATTTACCGCAAGTATCAGTGAGGAAGAGGAAGTGAGCCTGGGATTGGCTAAGCGTTATTTCAATGATCTGGTTTGGGAAGCCTCACGACGTCTGGTTTTAGACGAACGGATTCGTCTTGACGGTCGCAAATTGGATGAAGTTCGTCCGATTGCTTCTGAAATTGACTTTTTGCCAAATGCACACGGTTCTGCTTTATTTACAAGAGGAGAAACCCAATCATTGACAACTGTAACCCTGGGTACCAAAAACGACGAGCAAATCGTGGATACACCGATGAAATATGGTTACAGCAAATTCATGCTGCATTACAATTTCCCCGGATTTTCGACAGGCGAAGTGAAGCCTAACCGCGGACCTGGCCGTCGTGAAGTAGGGCACGGTAACCTGGCATTGCGTGCTTTGAAAAAAGTATTGCCACAAGCGGAGGACAATCCATATACCATCCGTATTGTTTCCGACATTCTGGAATCGAACGGTTCTTCTTCTATGGCAACTGTTTGCGCAGGATCACTTGCATTGATGGATTCAGGATTAAAGATCAAAGCGCCGGTTTCGGGTATCGCTATGGGACTTATTTCTGACGAAGCAACAGGTAAATACGCAGTACTTTCTGACATTTTGGGAGACGAAGATCACCTGGGTGATATGGATTTCAAAGTGACAGGTACTGAAAACGGTATCACAGCTTGCCAAATGGATATGAAGGTAAATGGTCTTTCATTCGAAGTATTGACGGAAGCGTTAATGCAAGCGAAAGCAGGCCGTCTTCACATTTTGGGTGAGATGAACAAAACAATGACCGAAAGCCGTGCGGATCTGAAACCACATACGCCTCGTGCCGTTGTGATCAAGATCGATCGTGAGATGATCGGTGCAGTAATCGGGCCTGGTGGTAAAGTAGTTCAGGACATTCAAAAAGAATCAGGAGCGACTGTTTCTATCGAGGAAAAAGATGGTGCTGGTTTCGTAAGTATATTCTCGGCTGATAAGACTTCAATGGATAAAGCCGTAGCACGTATTAAAGGCATCATTCTGGTTCCTGAAATCGGCGAAATATATAGTGGTAAAGTAAAATCTATCATGCCTTTTGGAGCGTTCGTTGAATTCCTTCCAGGAAAAGACGGATTGCTGCACATCTCCGAAATCAAATGGGAACGTCTGGAGAAAATGGACGGTGTTCTTGAAGTTGGAGAAGAGGTTCAGGTTAAATTAGTAGAGATCGACAAGAAAACAGGTAAGTATCGCCTGTCCCGGAAGGTGTTGCTGCCAAAGCCAGAGAACAAAAATGATTAAAATAGTGTTTTTGATTTACAAGGACAGTATTTAACGTCGTTATATATACATATTAATATAAGATTTAGATGAGACAGCTAAAGATCAGTAAGCAAATTACCAACCGGGAAAGTCAGTCGTTAGATAAATATTTGCAGGAAATCGGTAAGGTGGATTTGCTAACGCCGGATGAGGAAGTGACGTTAGCTCAAAAAATCAGGGATGGTGATCAGCTTGCTTTAGAAAGGTTGACCAAAGCAAACCTCAGGTTTGTTGTCTCCGTTGCAAAACAATATCAAAACCAAGGCTTATCGCTGGGTGACTTAATCAACGAGGGAAACCTTGGTTTGATTAAGGCAGCACAGCGTTTCGATGAAACAAGAGGTTTTAAATTCATTTCCTACGCTGTTTGGTGGATACGCCAGTCTATTCTTCAGGCGCTTGCAGAACAGTCGAGGATTGTACGTTTACCATTGAACCGTGTAGGTTCCCTGAATAAAATTTCTAAAACTTTCTCAGAACTGGAACAGCGTTTCGAGCGTGAGCCATCACCTGAGGAATTGGCAGAAGTACTTGAAATTTCATCGTCGGAAGTAGTCGATACCATGAAAATTTCGGGACGTCACGTATCAATGGATGCTCCTTTTGTCCAGGGTGAAGAAAACAGCTTGCTGGACGTACTTGAAAATGATCTGGAAGATAAGCCGGATTCAGGGTTGGTAAATGAGTCGCTTCGTAAAGAGGTTCAGAGGGCACTTTGCACTTTGACACAACGTGAAGCTGATGTAATCGCTTTGTATTTCGGCCTGAATGGAGAGCATGCGATGACTTTGGAAGAGATAGGTGAGAAGTTCAACCTAACCCGCGAGCGTGTGCGTCAGATCAAAGAAAAGGCGATCAGAAGGTTACGTCATGTTTCCAGAAGCAAAGCTTTGAAAACTTACCTTGGTTAATTTCACGTGAGCCAGCTTACGTTGATATTGAAAAGTTTATTTGAGATAAAAGAATTCGTTAAATAGCCTCGTGAGAGGCTATTTTCATTTCCGATTATGGCTATTTTACAACCCCTCATTGATCTTGCCGCCATCTGCTTTGAAAAGGGAATCAGGCACGTAGTGATATCGCCCGGCTCCCGGAGCGCAGCATTGACCCTGGCTTTTGTACGTCACGGAGGCTTCCGTATCCATACGTGTATGGATGAGCGTCCGGCTGGCTTCATTGGAATGGGAATAGCCCAGCAAACAGGCGTTCCTGTTGTATTAGTTTGTACGTCGGGCAGTGCGGCTTACAATTTTGCTCCGGCTGTCTCTGAGGCTTTTTTTCAGCAGATACCACTGATCGTTTTGACAGCGGACAGGCCCAAGGAGTGGCAGCACCAGTACGACGGACAGACGATCTACCAATCAGAGATTTATGGTAAGCATGTAAAGCGGTCATTTGAGATATCACCGGACTATGCTCACTCGGATGTGCAGTGGGCCATTAACCGCATCACCAATGAGGCTGTGAATGTAGCTGGTACGGCTCCTCTGGGGCCTGTGCATATCAATGTACCCATTCGCGAGCCATTTTATCCCAAAGAAAGCGATGAGCTTCTGCGTTCCGACAGTATTAGAATTATTCAGCGGCAGCGTTCAGAGGCAGGCCTTTCTACGGAGACCTGGCACGAACTGCTGGATGAATGGGATGATTCAAGCAGAATTCTCATAGCCGGCGGGCAGCAGAGAAGCAGTGAAGAGCTTAACCAGGTCCTTGCCCGGATTACCGAGGAATGGGATATTCCGGTAGTTGGGGATTGCATCACCAATCTGGGCGCCAATGATCAGTTTGTTCGTCACCATGACTTGTTTTTAGGTGGGGAAAATAGCGCAGAATTACGGCCGGATCTGCTGGTAACCTTTGGACTTTCATTTATTTCGAAGGAGTTAAAACAATTTTTAAGAAGAAATCCGCCGTTAAGGCATTGGCATATTAGCGAAGATATTTTCCTGGCGGATCCAACACAGTCGATGACGCGGCAAATACCCGTGTCTGCAACTTATTTCTTTAAAAACCTGTACGAGAAAATTGATTATCAGCTATTTACTCAGAATTCAGAGCCTGAAAATGATTCGTCATATTTGACGATTTGGCGTCAAAAGGAGGTGCTATCGAGAAATTTGAAGCGAAACTACCTACAAAATCTAACATCGTTAAATGATTTAACTTCAATAGATGTGTTTTTTAAGGTGTTAAATGCGCAGATTCAGTTACATATTGCCAATAGCATGTCTATCCGATACGTGAATGTGCTGGGGGCTGATATCGGTAATGCAAAGATATTTTCTAACCGTGGTACAAGTGGAATTGATGGTTGCGTCAGTACCGCGATCGGGGCAGCAATGGTGAATGATCAGCCGACATTTTTGATCGTCGGGGACGTAGCATTTTTATATGACCGAAATGGATTGCTGATTAAGGAACTTCCGCAGAACCTTAAAATCATTGTCATTAATAATTCGGGAGGAAATATATTCCGGATGATTGATGGGCCGACAGGTTTGTCGGAGCTTGAAAATTATTTTGAAACCAGGCATTCATTTACCGCGAAACGCACTTGCGAAGATTCGGGAATCCAATATTTCAGTGTGAATGAATTTGAGGCGTTGGAAAAAGTTGTAGCTGAGTTTACACGCAGCCAGGGATTGGGTTTGCTGGAAGTTTTCACAGACCCCTACGAAAATGAAAGAGTCTGGAAAGAGCTGAAAAGACTGGGCCGGGAGAGCTAGTTTATCGGCAGTTTTTTGCCAATTCTGCAATCGATATGGAGTCTTTGAGCATTACTCCCTGCTTCCATATTTTGCATGCCTCAGCTTTATTATTTTGGCTAAAATAGGCACGGCCGGCCAAGCCATATAGCCACTCCACAGGCTCAGCAATGTCGATCGCTTTCAGATATTCGGTTAACGCTTTATCCAGCTGGCCATTCTGCTGGTAATAAATGCCCAGGTTACGTAATGCATAACCGTTGGCAGGCAGCTTTTCAAGGGACCTTTCGATCAGCTCTTTTGCCTTGCTACCTTCTCCGGTTTGTAAGAGCACATATCCTTTATTGTTCAACACATAGGGGTCAGCGGGATTGGAATTGAGAACAAGGTCAAAATAGGAGAGGGCCTCACCCCACTTTTTTTCCCGGCTAGCAATCAGGCCAAGGTTATTAAGTGCCTGCGGTTGATCGGGGCGCAGCGTAACAGCTGCTTGAAAATCTGCTTTTGCGGCCGGGTAGGAGCCGAGACGGTAGTACACGGCACCCCGATTGACCAGTGCTTCCACATTTTTTGGCGATAGTTGTAAAGAATGGTCGTACTCCTGAATTGCGAGTGAGGCATTACCCTCTGCCTCCATAATGTTCCCTTTGATCAGATAAAATCGGGTAGAGTCTTTATATTCCTTCTCAATCAACTGAAGATCCTGTTTTGCTTCACGTAAACGGCCTAAATCCAGCCCTGCTTCTGACCTCACGAGATTTGCCTGTACGAGAGAGGGGTCAATCGTGATTGCTTCTGTTAAAACCTCGTAGGCTTCCTGGGTACGGTTTAATTTCAATAAAGTTATACCCTTATTGAGATAGGCGTCCGAAAAATCTGCATTTTTGGCAATTGCTTCATCATACAAGCGCAATGCTTCGGCATAGTTCTTTTGACTCAGGGCTTGGTTGCCTTTCAGAAAAAAGTCAGCGGAATCTTTCTTATCCTGACCAGAACATCCGACAATAATTAGTACTAAAAATATTGGTATATATAAGTACTTGAAAATGAATAACATGAATTTAGTATTATTAATAAAACAGAATGAGATACATTAAGGATATTCCTCATGTTCAATTTAAGATTGGTCTTTACCAATGGAACAGTAAATACATCATTAAAGTGGAATCGGGTATGTATGAGCAAACTTACAAAATCGACGATTACGAAGTGGAAACTATTGAGGAAATAGAGCGCTGTATGGACGATGATTTTATGTCGTCGGTCCAGTCCAAGTTCGAAGCCATGCATGATGATTTTTACAACACACTGAAAAGGAATAATGTCCTTTTCTAGCTTTTAAATGCACATTGGCATGACCAACGTATACGGTTTTACTCCGCGATTCGTTAGATAGCAAACAATTTTGAGCGGTAAGTGTGCACCCAAATACTCTTTAAATAGGATATGGTTAACCACAATAATTTAATTCAAAAATCCACCAACTCAGTTTCTATGGTTTTTAAACACGGCGCCTCCACTTTTGGAATGCTCTTATATGTTGGCGCGTCTTCAGTTCTGGCCCAGAATACACTCAGTATGACAGAACCGGAAGCCCATTTTCGTAATGGCCTTGAATATTACGAAAAATCCAATTACGTAGCTGCAAGACAAGAATTCGGGGAATTCCTCAACACTCAGGATAAATTACTTAGTACCAGCGATTATAATAAAGTTACGGCTGAGTATTACGTGGCGGTTACCGGCCTTTATCTCAACTATCCGGAGGCTGAAGTGCAGGTGGACAGGTTTGTTAAAAACCATGCTGAACACCCCAAGGCGCAGCAAATCTATGGTGACCTTGGCAGGTATTACTATGAGGGCGGCAATTACGAAAAGGCTATCACTTACCTGGAAAAGGCGGTTCAATTGTCCGGCTCAGGCGGTAAAAAGATGGAAAGCACTTATCAGCTGGCTATGTCCTACTACAACACCAAACAGCCCGATCTCGCACTACCGTTGTTTAATCAGGTGAAAACGGACGCTTCCTTCGCTAATGCTGCGGATGCTTCTTTTTATGCCGGTGTGATCAACTATCAGCAAAACAACTTTGAAGGGGCTTACCAGGATTTCCAACGAATCGAGACGCATCCTTATTATAAGAACGAAGCACCAAACTGGATCATATCGTCGCTGTATCAACTTAAAAAGTATGATGAGCTGCTGCAATATGGTGAGAAGCTTCTGACACAACAAAGAGGAAATACTAAACTGGATGACGTTGCATTGTATGTAGCGGAAGTGTACTACGAAAAAGGAGACTATCCGGCAGCAGTGAAGGCATATGAACGATATAAGCGAATGAAACCGGGTGTTGTGCCTCCTACTGTCGCTTTGCACTACGGCCATGCACAGTTCCGGAGCAGTAACTTTGAAGGCGCTATTACCACATTGAAACCCGTAGGGCCTGGCAAAGATTCTGTTTCGCAGTACGCATCTTACTTATTGGGAATCAGTTACTTAAAGACTAATAATTTAAGCTATGCTTTAACGTCATTTGCGAATGCAGCAAAGCTGGACTATAATGCAGTTGTGAAGGAAGAAGCGGCCTACAACCACGCAAAAGTGCAGCTGGAGTCGGGAAACAATAATGACGCTGTGAAAGAGTTTAACGACTTCATGAGTAAGTATCCTCAGAGCAAGCATACCGAAGAAGCTACCGAATTAGTAGCCGAAGGGTATGCAAATGCAAGCAACAGCGCAGCGGCTATTAAGTATATTGAAGGCCTTTCTAAACGGAATGCTAAAATAAATGGCACGTATCAGAGGCTTACCTACAACCAGGGTGTGCTCGATTTTAATCGGGAGAAATTTGAAGCAGCCATTGGCATGTTTGACAAGGCGCTGAAATTCCCGATCGATGAGCAGATCAACCAGTCGGCTGCTTATTACAAGGCGGAAGCTATCTACGGACTGAAGCGCGTAGACGAAGCAGCTGCATTGTACAATCAGATCTCGAAAAATCCGAGAGCAGGGATCTATGCGCGCAAGAGCCTTTATGCTTTGGGATACATTTACTATAACCAAAAGAAATACGGACAGGCGCTGACTTACTTCAAGGAGTTTACGAACAACATTGAAGGCATGGATGCCCAGATGATCGAGGATGCGTACTCGCGGCTTGCTGACTGTTACCTGGCTGCCAAGAATTACAACGAGGCGATCAGGACTTATGAGCAGGTGTCGGCGAAAGGAAAGGTGGATAAGGATTATGCATTGTTCCAAAAAGCCCGCGCGTATGTATATATGAACCGCGAGCCTGAGGCGCGCAGGCAGTTTGAGCAACTGATCAGTCAGTATCCCTCTTCAAGGTACCTGGATGATGCTTATTTCCAATTGGCGGACATTGATTTCCAAAACCAGAGCTACTCGGCGGCGGTGAAAGGATTTACGAGAATGATCAACGAAAAGCCCAAGAGCCAGATCATTCCTGCAGCACTGCTACGCCGCGCACAGTCGTATTACAACTTGCAGGTATACGAGCAGGCGATTGTCGATTTCCGCAAGATTTTGACAGAGTACTCTGATTCGCCCTCTGCCAGTAGCGCACTGGAGGGGATACAGGAAAGCTACACTGCGGTAGGCCGTCCCGAGGAATTCACCCAGGTACTTGGCGTTGTGCGCAAGAACAATCCAGGTAATGAGAAACTGGAAGAAGTGGAGTTCGATAACGTACGGAACCTTTACTATGCTGAAAAGTATGAGAATGCGATCAACTCTTTGCAGGAATTCATCAAGAGCTATCCGGCGAGCAAGCACCAGTACGACGCTAATTATTTCATCGCTTCGTCCTTTGATAAGACAGGGAATGTGAATGAAGCGCTGCAATATTTCAGTAAAGTGGTTCAGCAAAACAGATCGACATTTGTACCGGCAGCGGCTCAGAGATCAGCAGAATTGGAAATTGGAAGGGGTAATTATAACAGTGCCGTAACGAATTTCAGGGTGTTGCTCAGAAACGCAGAAAGCAAAAAGGAGCAGACGCAGGCGTGGATTGGCCTTATGGATACTTATTATACATTGAAAAGCTACGATTCTACTTTGTATTATGCGAAGGAAGTGATCAATGTTGGCAATGTGATTCCGGGCGGATTGGGCAAGGCGCAGCTCTATCTGGGTAAAGTACCTTTCGAACGGGGCGATCTGAATAAAGCTGCGGACGAGTTCAAAAAGGTAGCGGCAACCTCGAAAGATGAGTATGGTGCGGAAGCAAGTTACTGGTCGGCCATGGTCCTTTATAAAAACAAAAAATATAAGGAAGCAGAAACGGCTATTATCGACATGGGTAAATCGTTTGAAGGCTATGATTACTGGCGCGTACGCTCCTTTATCCTTTTGGCTGATGTGTACGTTGGCATGAATGAGATTGGCCAGGCTAAGGCTACGTTGAGCTCTATCATCGACAATTCGGATGACAAAGAGGCCGTTGAACTGGCTAAGGAAAAATTGACCCAGATCGAAAAACTGAAATGATTAACACCTGTTCAGGTAAACAGAAAATCCAATTACACATGACGAATTCCAAAGCAATACGTTCTTCCATATTTTTATTGACACTGGGCTTTTCTTCCCAATTTGCTTTTGCCCAGAAGGGCGAAATCGAAAGTCAGACGTATGAAATCGTAAAGGAGAAAAGCATAGAATTTGCACCAGCCAACCGTGTATTTGACAAAGTGCAGCCGATACAGGGGGAAACGGGCAAGAAAAAGGTTGCTTACGAGATCATTGATCCGCAGATCAACATTTCATCTCCGAAACTGACTCCGAGCGTGGGCGTGTCTTCGGATGAAAAAGACAGACGCGACCAGCCAGACGTTCTTAACAACTATATCAAACTGGGCGGGGGGAACTATGGAAGGTTTCTGGGGGATGTTTTCGTAGGTGGAAGGCCCTCCGAGGACCTGGTGGTTACCTCACAGCTTAAACATTTGTCGGCTGCCAATGGTCCGGTGGACGGTAAGAATTCGGCCAGTGCGTCCACGAATGTCCGTGCCGGGTTGAAGTACATCCGGAGTAAGTACAAAGTAGAGGCAGCGCTCGATTACGACCGTAAAAACTACTATTTCTATGGTTACCAACCGCAGCCGGAAGGTGTTGTGGTGAACCGGGACACGATCCGGCAGACCATTAACCAGTTTGGTGCGAATCTGGGCTTTGAAAATACTGATGCTTCGGTGGCAGTTGATTACTCTGTTAAAACCAGTCTGCATACGCTGCGTGATCGCTACAATGCATCGGAGCTTGATTGGGGAACAAAAATAATGGGTGCGGTCCCTATTTCAGAATCATTTCATGCATTGCTGGAAGCGGACATGTTCATTTCCCAACGTGTCGATCGCCTTACTTACAATCGTAACCTGTTCCGGGTAAAGCCTACTTTTAAATATGCTACCGACATGTTTACGGTAACTGCCGGGTTGAATGCCGTTAACGAAACAGACAGCGAGCTGAATATTAACAGAACGAAAGCATATCCGGTGTTGAATGTGGATGTGACCCCATTTACGGGGCTGCATGTATTTGCGGGCTGGAACGGGGACATTGTTAGAAATACATTGAAAAGCATGCTTTCCGAAAATCAATGGTTGGGGCCTAATGTGCTGATCGTCAACACCGAGAAGACATCGGAAATAAGCGGTGGTGTTAAAGGAGAAACTTCATCGGGCTTTAACTACGAAGGTAAAGTAGCTTATACGCAGTACCATAATTTTTACAACTTTAACAACTCTTTGGCCGATAGCTCCAAGTTCTCGATCATATATGATACTGGCAAAACGAAGGTACTGACGATTTCGGCTCAGGCTGGGTACAACTACAATGATTTGTTCAAGACTTCCCTTAAAGCAAATTTCTTCGATTATGCGATGGGTTCAGTAGAAGAAGCATGGCACCGGCCAGACCTTACATTGAACTGGTTTAATGCTTTAACGATCAGCAAAAAATTGTTTGTAACAGCGGATTTTTACGTGTTGAGAGGAATAAAAGCGAAAAATTTTGAGAGCGGTGTGGTTACCAAATTGCCAGTTATTACCGACCTGAATTTTAAGATTGACTATCTGTTAACCAAGAACTTCTCTGTTTTTGTAGCCCTCAACAATGTGCTTGGGAAAAAGTATCAGCGGTACCAGTACTATCCGCAGCAGGGGTTAAACTTTATTGGAGGATTATCATTTTCTTTTTAACTTCGTTCAGTTAACGTCAAAAAATGCTTCATGATCGCAGTTGAAACCGTCATCCGTAAACTCATTGGTGAATATGAATTCGTCATTATACCAGGGTTTGGTGCTTTATTATCTCACCAGGTTCCTGCCATTTATGACAACAATTCAGGTTTTTTCTCACCACCTGTGAAGCGGTTGGCTTTCAATGAATATTTGAAACTGGATGATGGCTTGCTGGCCAATTATATTTCACGCCACGAGCAGGTAACGCATTCAGAAGCAGTTGATTATGTTAAAGTTTATACCGATAATCTGCGTTCAGGACTTGAATTTAATGGCCGTGCGTCGATCGCAGGCATTGGAGAGTTCATTAAGAATGTAGAGGGAAAATTGGTATTTGAACCGAAAACAGAAAAATACTTTAAGGACGAATGGTATGGTTTTCAAAAGGTTAAGGTAAAGCAGTTCGAGAAAAAAGCTTTAATCGCCGCAACCGAGCATACTTACGTGAATGACGATACTGTTGAAGTACTTGAACTGGAAGAAAACACAAGGAAGCCATTCCGGTGGACCAGCTGGGCCGCCGCCGCTGCGATCGCAGGGTTGCTTTGTGGATTGAGTTTCTTTTTGGTTAATTCAAATGGAGGTGATATCCAAAGCACGCTGAACCCATTCACGGAACTGTTCAGCAGCTTTAAAACTGAAAAGGAAGAACCTAAGAAGGAAATAGAGAAAGCTGAGGCGATCATTCTCCCTGAGGCAAGTACAGAGACATTACCAATCGTTTCAGATTCATCGATAAATGACGCTGCATTGGTAACTAAGGATTCGGCAGCCACTACGGTTTCAGAAGCACTTCCGCCGGTAAATGTGCCAGCAGTAACACCTGCTGAGCCTGCAACGGCTAATTTCTATGTGATCGCAGGTGCATTCAAAGGTTCGAAGCAGGCGAAAATTCTTCTGGCAGAATTACAGGCCAAGGGATTTACAGAAGCATTGATCTTACCCGGCGACAAGTTCAGCACGAAAGTAAAAGTTGCGATCGACGGATTTGAAAATGAGACAGATGCCTATCGCGCTTCCGCCAAGCTGAAATCGGTGATCGGAGAAGCTGGGTGGGTATTTAAAAAGAGATAGTCAAAACACAGCATAAACGAAGAGGAGGCACAATGCTTCCTCTTTTTGTTATATACGATTTTTTTTAATTTTACGTTTTCGAAGGGAAATTAACGCTGAAATAATGATCGAATTAGAGGCAGAAGACCGTCAGAGAATCGCCGTATCCTGGGCAATGTCCTTCGGAATTACCATTGCCATGCTTGGGCTGTTCTTCTTTATCCGTTTGAACAGTTCATTGCCAAAGGTAGCGCCCATGGAGCTGTTCGTGGAAGTGAACTATGGTACAAGCAAGGTGGGCAAAGGCGATGTGCAGACGTTCAATAAGCCAAACAATAGCAAGGTAGCCGAGAATATGAAGGCTGACGCGGACGAAGTAAAGAAAGTGAAGTCTATAGCGACACCTAAACCTACTCCTCCCACACCGCCTAAAATAGAGTCCCCAAAGCCAACCAAGACTGTTGCCGAGAAACCGGTAATCACTACCAAAGCGGAAAGTCCGGTTGAAGCACCTGAAAAGACTGATGTTAAAAAGTCAACAGGTGTAGAAAGTGCTTCGGCACCCGTAAGCAAGCCTGCACCTGAAAAAGCTGTTAATAAAGACGCATTGTTTACCAAGTCTTCCGGAAGCAAGTCGGGAAGCAATGGTACTACGGGCACAAAAAGCGGTATCGGAGGCAACAATAATGGGGATGATGCAGAAGGAGTAGGCGATAAGGGTTCCAAAAGCGGAAGCCTTTATGCCAAGACGTATAAGGGAGAAGGCGGCGGCGGGGGGACGGCGGTAGGATTGAACCTATCGGGATGGAGCTGGTCAAGAAGACCCGTTGTAGACGACAATTCCGACGCTACCGGCGATATTACATTCAAAATCACTGTGGATAGAAACGGTCGCGTCAAAAGTATCGTAACACAAAGTACAACCGTGACCGACTATGCCGTCGTGAACAAGTATAAGACGGCTGTGAGAGATCTTACATTTGTCTCAAAGTCCTCCAACGTTCCTGACGAATCGGTAGGAACGATCACATTCAAAATACGCTCTCGATAAGTTAAGAATGAACTATCAGGAAACATTGGATTACCTGTACAGCAGATTACCTGTTTTTCAGAATATAGGGGCCCGTGCTTTCAAGCCGGGCCTTCATACTACGAGGGAGCTGTGTAAATCGCTTGGAGACCCCCAAACTAAGTATCCAACGATCCACGTAGCCGGTACAAACGGGAAAGGAAGTACCTCCCACATGCTGGCCGCGATTCTCCAACAAGCTGGCTATCGGGTAGGATTGTATACATCACCTCATTTAAAGGACTTTAGAGAAAGAATACGTGTTGACGGTGGCTGCGTGGATGAAGAATTCATAGTAAAATTTACCAACGGTCAGAGATCTAACATTGATAGATTAAATCCTTCTTTCTTCGAAGTAACCGTTGCAATGGCATTTTCGTACTTTTTGGAAGCCAATGTGGATGTAGCGGTGATTGAAGTGGGTATGGGAGGCAGACTGGATTCGACTAATATAATCACGCCTGTTGTGTCGGTCATCACCAATATCAGCCTGGACCATACACAGTTTCTGGGGGATACGCTGGCAAAAATAGCTTCTGAAAAGGCAGGCATTATTAAGCCGGAGGTACCAGTAGTTGTCAGCGAATATCAGAATGAGGAAATTAGTGATGTGATTATCGATACCGCTGAGCAGCTGCATGCGCCAATTGTTTTCGGTTCGGAGAAATTTAACATACAAAAAGCGGGCACAGAAGCAGCAAAGCTACTTTTGCACGTCAATGAGGCAAGTGGCTCAGCGCCAGGCAAAGACTTACGTTTAGACCTTACCGGTTCATATCAGGTACATAATCTGGCGGGAGTGCTGGCGACGGTTGATGTCTTAAATTCGAAAGGCTGGAAGATCGAAGATTATGCGGTTGAGACTGCATTGGAATCGGTGATCAAACTGACTGGACTCAAAGGCAGGTGGCAGCAGCTTGGTACCAATCCTTTGATTTATTGTGATACCGCCCACAATACCGCGGGCCTGACTGAGACGATCAACCAGTTTGCAGGTATTGCGGCGGGACGCCGGCGTTTTGTGATTGGTTTCGTTGGAGATAAGGACATTACCACCATGCTCGGGTTATTCCCAGCCAATGCTGACTATTACTTTTGCGAACCATCAAATATGAGGGCATTAACTGCCGGAGATTTGCAGGCTATGGCTTTGAAACACGGTTTGAAGGGTGAACGTTATCCCGATGTGAATGCAGCCTTGAAGCAAGCAATTAAAGATTCAGTAGCTGAGGATGCCATTTACGTTGGCGGCAGTACCTTTGTGGTAGCGGATCTCGAACAACTATAAGTGATATTTTTAGATTAAGAATGGCAAGAAAGAAATTACATCATTACGAATTCAGTGCGAAGGCGGATAACGTGATCGAGGCGGGAAAGAGCCTGTATACAGAAGTAAAAGGGCAATGGAACAAGTTGTACTTTAATAACGAAAACCCAATTGTAGTAGAGCTGGCGTGTGGAAAGGGGGAGTATACGGTGGGATTAGGCAAGGTTTTTCCAGATAAGAACTTCATTGGAATGGACATTAAAGGTGATCGGATTGCCAGGGGGAGCTTCATGGCCACGGAACAAAACCTCCGGAATGTCGCTTTTTTGAGGGCAGGTATTCAGTATTCAAACGAGTTTTTTGATAAAGATGAGCTGAGTGAAATTTGGCTCATTCATCCTGATCCTCAGGTTCGCGACCGGGATGAGAACAAACGGCTGACTAATCCTGATTTTTTGAACAGATATGCGCATTATCTGCACAAGGACGGTTTGTTTTGTCTTAAAACTGACAGTACATTCTTGTATGATTACAGTCTGGAAACCATTAGCCAGTCGGGCAGGTTTCAGATTTTGGAACATACCGACGACCTTTATACGTCTCATTTGCTTGACGAGCATTTCGGTGTTAAAACACATTATGAAAGTATCTTCACGGCGAAGGGGCATACCATTAAATACATCAAAGCACAGTTGCTATAAAGAGAATGTTGCTGTAAAAGAAAACGCCCGTTTCGTCATAGGACCAAACGGGCGTTTTTTGTATCTGAGGTTACTACTACTTAGCGATAAGGCCAGCGAAATAGTAAACAGTTCTTACCAATTGAGACACGTATGACATTTCATTGTCGTACCAGCTAACAGTTCTAACGATCTGTGTTCCACCTACTTTCTGAACTCTTGTTTGAGTTGCATCAAACAGTGAGCCGTAGCTGATACCAATGATGTCGCTGCTCACGATTTCATCTTCGGTGTAGCCGTAGCTTTCGTTAGCAGCAGCTTTCATGGCAGCATTGATTTCTTCAACGCTTGTTTCTTTACCAAGAATAACTGTAAGTTCAGTCAACGAACCTGTAAGAGTTGGTACACGCTGAGCAGAACCGTCCAGTTTTCCTTTCAATGAAGGAAGAACCAATCCGATTGCTTTTGCAGCACCAGTACTGTTAGGAACGATGTTCTGGGCAGCAGCTCTTGCTCTTCTCAAATCACCTTTTGGATGTGGAGAATCCTGTGTGTTCTGATCGTTGGTGTAAGCGTGAATGGTCGTCATCAAACCATTTACGATACCGAATTGCTCTTCCAAAACCTGCGCCATAGGAGCTAGGCAGTTGGTTGTACAAGACGCCCCGCTGATAATTGTTTCAGTACCGTCAAGGATATCGTGGTTTACATTAAACACGATCGTTTTAAGATCGCCGGTAGCAGGAGCAGAGATTACTACTTTTTTCGCGCCGGCTTTGATGTGAGCGCTTGCAGATTCCTGGCTGGTGAAGAAACCAGTACATTCCAGAACTACATCCACGTCGTGTGATCCCCAGGGAATTTGAGCTGGGTCACGTTGCGCATATATCACAATATTTTCACCATTAACAACTACTGAATTGTCGGTTGATTTAACGTCAGCATCGAAACGGCCTTGTGCAGTATCATATTTAAGCAGGTGTGCTAATACTTTTGGACTGGTCAGATCATTAATGGCAACGATATCAATACCCTCCATGTTGTAAATCTGACGGTAAACAAGGCGACCGATGCGGCCAAATCCATTGATTGCAACTTTAACTTTTGACATATCTTGAATTGATTGGTTATTTCAGTCGCAATATTAATAAAAATGTAGGCGGTTTTAAAGAAACCTGCGAAAAATAGACCAACAAAGGCATTTGGATAATAATACTATAATATTTAGTAATTTAGGAGCGAAATACTAATAGTATAGGCATCGTTGGGTTCTTGTTTACTAATTAAATTAGTTTATATTCTTGTATATGATTTATGCTATATTCTAATCCTTCCTTATATTTGCCTTGCGGGGGCTTTTTTGTACTCTATCTCTGTCAAAATTTACTAGTTAAATCGTTCAGGTATTCTTGCTTCTACTACCGTAATTAAACCAGGTAAAAAATTCGAATTAACACGTAACTAGCTTATAATAACCAAGTTAAATATATTTCATTAATTAATTACTTAAACATGAGTTTCGCAGATCAAATAGAATCTTACTGGACAAACCGGGAACTTTTAAAGGAAGATTCAGCAAAGAACTACATTAAGGATATCATAGAAGAAGTTGATAAGGGAAGGATCCGGGTGGCCGAACCTCAGGAAGATGGTAGCTGGCTGGTAAACGAAGCGCTAAAAAAGGCGATCATTCTTTATTTCCCAATCCAGCAGATGCAAATTAGCGAGGTTGGCATCTTTGAATACCATGATAAAATGAAATTGAAGACCGGCTACGACAAACTCGGCGTTAGGGTAGTACCACCGGCAGTAGCAAGATACGGCGCATATATATCAAAAGGAGTTGTGTTGATGCCTTCGTACGTCAACATTGGTGCATATATAGATGAAGGAACCATGGTGGATACCTGGGCGACTGTGGGAAGCTGTGCGCAGATCGGGAAAAATGTACACCTTAGCGGTGGAGTAGGGATCGGTGGAGTGCTGGAACCAGTTCAGGCATCACCGGTGATCGTGGAAGATGGCGCATTCATTGGATCACGCTGCATCGTTGTAGAAGGCGCTCACATTGGTAAAAGAGCCGTTTTAGGGGCTGGCGTTACCATTACAGGCAGTTCCAAGATCATCGACGTAACAGGAAGCGAGCCAGTAGAATACAAAGGTTTTGTTCCGGCCGACTCTGTGGTTATCCCTGGAACATTGCCAAAACAGTTCGCTGCCGGTACCTATCACGTTCCTTGCGCATTGATCATTGGTAAGAGAAAGCCAAGTACAGATCTTAAAACTTCACTGAACGACGCGCTGAGAGAAAATCACGTAGCCGTTTAGAAAAGTAAATCCATACAAAATGCAGAAGGCGGTACATTGTGCCGTCTTTTTTTGTTTTATGCTTTAAATAGACAGAATGAGCCTATTTACATTAATATATCGCTCAAACGCATGTAGTTAACATTAATAAATCTCTGAAATTTATTTAATTAAACTGTTTTCCTGATTTACTTATTTAAATAATGTATTACATTTGTAACTACATTGTATGAATGAGCCTATATGGATTTAAGTGAGAAAATTAAACAGATACTGATTGACAAAAATATTACGCCATCGCTCTTTGCAGATGAGATTGGTATCCAGCGTTCCAGCATGTCCCACATATTGGCCGGAAGGAATAAGCCAAGCCTGGACATTGTGCAGAAAATTATCAAGCGATATCCCGATCTTGGAATAACCTGGATACTAGACGATGATGTGCTACCGGTGGCCATTCCAACCCCTCAAACCGCCCCGCCAGAATTGCGTAAAAAAAATGTTGCGGTAACTCATCCGGTACAGGAAAACGTGCAGAAACCAAAACCGGAGCCAAAACAGGAGAAGCAGATTGAGAAAGTACTGATTTTCTATTCAGATGGCACTTTTCAGGAGTTCAAAAACGCTTAATTAACAGCGTTAAATATTTTGTTATTATTAAAACATACCCCAATTACTTCAAAAGCGTAATAGTGCCTATGACTTCTGTTTCGGGAGTTCTAATAAGGTATGGGTAACTACCAGGGGGAACCGGCTCATTTTGATAGGTGCCGTCCCAGGGTTTATCATACCCGGAAGAATTGAATATCACTTGTCCCCAACGGTTATAGATCCGCATTTCGACGATCTGCTCCTTAGAGTTAAATATTTCGAAGGTATCATTCACTCCGTCGCGATTAGGTGAAAATGCAGTGGGAATGTGCATTTTGTCAATCACAAAAACCAGTACCGCGGCTTCTGCGACACAACCATTCGCCGACTCGACAGTCAGTTTATATAACGTTTCTGTCATTGGCTGCACGGTAGCCTCCATTTGATTGGAAGGCGAAACCAGACCTTGCGGCGGAGACCATTCATAAATATAGCTACCCGTCAAAGGCAGTACCATCGGGGAAAGCTTTGTTTTCGAGCCTTCTACTACACCTTTTCTATCCGGCAGTGAAACAGACAATGCCTCCTTGCTGATCATAATCGTATCATTACCGCTGCATCCTTTTACTTCGTTGGTAATGCGCAGCGTGTAGGTACCCGCCTCGGTAATCTGCAATGTCGGAGATATAGCTGCTAAAATTACATTATCCCTGCTCCATTGAATAGCCTGGCCGGCTGGAATATTACCACCATTCGCTTGCAGATCCAGCGATTCGCCTTCACAAATAACTTCTTTCAGCGCCGAAATAGCAGCGTCTATTGGCGGTGCGAAATGGGCATGTACTACAAGCGAAGTCGTATCCCGTGAACATTTTTTGGTATAACTCTTCACAACCGAATACTGCCCTGAATCTTTTACCATAATGCTTGAACCGTCTTCACCGGGAATATTTGATCCATTGAGCTGCCACTGATAAGCCCAGTCATTCGAACTCTCCGTTTTCAACTCGATGGGACTTTCGGGGCAGAAAGATACTTGTGTCACCGGCTGTTCTGCGAGCGTAATCACAGGCTGTTCAGGCAGGTCATCATTGCAATCGATTACGAGCAGCTGAAAGTCCCGCCTGATGAGCCCGATTCGCTTACCGTTCCGATACTCCTCACATTGAACCGTGAATACATACAAACCAATGCGATTGGCATTCACGGTAAGTTGTCCGGTACTACTGACTTTCAATGGAGTTGAACCCGGAATCACATTGGAGAGAGAGATGCCCGTTGACCAGGTAATCAGCGGATAACTACTTTTAAAAACATCAGTACCGTAAGGCTGGTTGGAATCAGTTGTTCCGCGCATGGGTGTTACTAACGAGTATCTGAGCTCGTCCCCATCGGCGTCGGTCGCGGCCATACTCATGGAAAAGGGTCTGTTGCTACAAATGTACTGCCCGTTTGGCGCGACAAATTCAGGGGAAGAATTGGCAACTGAGACCGGCGGGAATTCCAGGTAGAATACCATTCCATTGTCCCCCGGCTCGGTAATGTTATTGATATCATCATTACGGCAGCAGCGCTCCCAGGCAATGTAGTAGCCTTCCGGGTCGCTGTAACGCTGGGAGCTGAGGCTAACTGTTCCCTTATATATTCCAATAATCGTGTTAAGTGACCTGCTGCTGGCGCAGGCCTTATTTTGGTAGCTGATCGAGTGCGAATTGACGTAGTTGACGGTAATCTTTTCGACAAGATTGTTATTCTTTTTGCGGTAAACGAAGAGGTCAGCTTTGGAGTCCCGGTTTCCGGTGGTATTCGGCGTAGGGATAATGAGGTTATTTTGGTCCCAGAACTGGATAAGCGTAATCTCAAAGGTGCCTGCGCTGCCAGTACGCTGCATCTGAAGTTCCCCGCCGACAATGTGGTTTGCGTTGGTGTACAGCGTAAATCCAATTACCAGCGATAGAATAAGTACTATACGTTGTAACAATTTCTTCATCGGTTAAATGGCTGACATTTTTGCACATCTTATAAAATTAATCATTCCAGTTGCAAATGCCGGATTAAGTTTTCAAAAATTTTGTGTGAAGCAAAAGTTAAACTAAATGTGTCTTCAATACAATTTTCATTGAATACCGGACACAGCAGGATAGTCCGCCCTACAAATACCTATACTTTTCCACAATAAAACTATTCGAATCATAAATTGTACTTATTAAGTAATGAAATTTTTCCTTACTAACTACTGACCTTACAATTCCTTATTCGTCAGCAGATTATATATGTTCTCAATCGCAAATCCTTTTTCTCAACATTTCACCTAAACCCATCATATATATGGCTCCATAAACAGCAAATGTCAATCTCTTAAATTCAGTTGTATCACATTTTCAACTACCAAACCCCTAAGCTTATGAATCAATCTCGACAATTGAAACTCGGCACCAATCTGCGATCATTCGGTAAAATAATGGTCGGACAGCTGTGCCTAAGTATGTCACTCGCCGCACTCACCCAGGCGGGAACAGTCAAATATCTATTACACGACCCGGTAACAATTACGATAGACCGGACTATTAAAGGAAAAGTAAGTGACGACAACGGACTGGCACTGCCAGGTGTGAGTGTGGTTCTCAAAGGGTCCAGCACCGGAACGGTGACGGATTCGGATGGTTCTTACTCGCTTAACATTCCCGAATCCGGCACTAATATTTTGGTTTTCTCCTTCGTCGGGTACGTACCAAAAGAGATTACAGTGGGAAATCAGACGTCTTTGAACATCGAACTAGCCGTGGATACCAAAGCATTGGAAGAAGTAGTGGTGGTAGGGTATGGTACCCAGCGCAAACGAGATATCACCTCAGCCGTTTCCGTTATTAATATCGATGACATTGGCGAAGTTCCTAAATCCAATGTTACCCGTATGATCCAGGGGCAAGCTCCGGGTGTGATCATCAAACAAAAAAGCGGAACGCCAGGTCAGCAATTCGAAGTAAAAGTGCGTGGTATCAGCTCACTGGGAGCCGGCAGTGATCCATTGTATGTAATCGACGGGTTCCCGGTTGGTATTTCAGTTGGCCAAAACCTAAACCCGAACGATATCGAGACTATTTCGGTATTGAAAGATGCGGCCTCTACCGCCATCTATGGTGCCCGCGGATCGAATGGTGTGGTTTTGATCACGACCAAGTCGGCCAAAGAAGGTAAAACCAGCCTGAACGTGTCATTCGATTACGGCGTGCAGAATATTCCGGAGTCCAGAAAAACAAAGGTTTTGAATGGCCCTGATTTTGCCCAGTTTTTGAGGGAAGTCTACATTGGCAGGTTTTTAATTAACCCAAAATACATGAGGCTGCCTACCGAGGAAGAGATACCCATTGATTTCCGCAATCCAAAGGACACCAAGTATTCGACGAACTGGTTTGACCTGATCCTCCATAACAATGCGCCTTACAAAGATGTGAACGTGACATTGTCTTCCGGAAAAGGACCTATTAAATCGGTAGTGTCGATGGGTTATTATAAAGAAGATGGCTCGCTTCAATACACGGGTTATGACCGCGCTTCCGTGCGTACGAACCTTTTTGGTGAAGTCAACAAGGTGATCAGCATGGGGATGAATGTCGCTGGTAGCTATTCCAGATCAAACCTGGCGAGTACCGACGGCCGGAGTGCATTGGTGGGCTTAACACTGATCAGTGACCCACGTCGGCCAGCCTATGATGAAAAAGGCGAACTGATCCCTTACCACAATGGTGTCGGTGACATTTTTGGGTTTCCAAATCCATTGTATGTCCTTAAAACTGTAAAACGGAACCGGAACATTGCCGACGTGCTCGCCAATGGATACGTTGAATTGAATATCGCACCAGGCCTGAAATTCAGGTCGTCTGTCAATGCAAAGATCAATTACAATACTTATAAGGAGTTTGTGCCGTCGACGATCGGGAATGCAATTGCTACCGGTAGTAACGGAGCCCCTCCGCGTATTGCAACAGAAAGGGACGATTCGGAAGAACTGCGCAACTATGCAGCTGACCAATTGCTGACTTATAACCGGATTGTAGGCGAAAATCACCACTTTGACGCAATGCTGGGTTATTCGGCTCAGCAGGAAACAATTAAGGGTTTGTACGGTTCTGCCAATACATTTCCGGACGATTTGGCTCCATATCTGGGCAATGCGACTATCCGGTCGTCCAACTCCATTGAAAGAAAATGGACCATGATCGCTTATCTGGCGAGGTTTAACTACTCGTTCAAGGACAAGTATTTGTTCTCTGCCACTTATCGGAGAGAGGGCAGTTCCCGATTCAGTGAAGGTCACCAGTTTGGTAATTTCCCCGCAGCGTCCATTGGATGGAGACTTTCGGAAGAATCATTTATTCCAAAAGCTACATGGCTTACCGATCTGAAACTGAGAGCTAGCTGGGGTATGACTGGTAACAACAGCTATCAGGTAAGCGCCAACAACAACTTTGGTATCGGACAGAATGCCGGCGACGATGGTAACTACGCAAGTTTGTCTTTCCTCGGCCTGAACAACTACGTGTTTAACAACACATTGGCTCCCGGAAAAGTGGTAACCCGCTACGCAAACTCTGAGCTGACCTGGGAAAAATCAAACCAGACTGACATTGGTTTCGATTTGGCGACATTCAATAACAAACTGGTCTTCACATTTGAGTACTACAAGAAGATCACAGACGATATGTTGCTTCCTTACAGCATTCCAGCAGTTTCAGGCTTTACTTCTACATTGAAAAACCTGGGTAAAGTCCAGAACAAAGGGATAGAGCTGGCAGTACAATACCGTGTCAAAATCGGTCAGGTAAACTTGCGGACCAATGCCAACATTACATTCAACCGTAACAAAGTACTCGCGATCCGTGGCCAGAACGACTTCATTTTGCAGGGAAGCCAGTACGGTGGATATAACATTCAGCAGGTTGGTCGTCCTATCGGTATGATTTTCGGATACAAAAAACTGGGCATCTTCAATACCAAAGAAGAAATCGCCCAGGCTCCATTGCAAGAAGGAGCAGTACCAGGCGCTATGAAATTTGCTGATTTGCATGGTGCTGCCGATGGCGGACCAGACGGAATTGTTTCCTACGACACGAAGGACATGACCGAAATCGGTAACCCGAACCCTAAATTCAACTGGGCATGGACTGTGGGCGCTGATTACAGAATGTTCGATTTCAGCGTGTTGCTGATGGGCGCATACAAGTTTGATGTGTACCGGAACATTGAAGCCTCCACCATGAATATGGACGGCGTGTTCAATGTGTTGGAAAAAGCCAAAGACCGTTGGAGATCTCCTGAAAACCCAGGCTCGAACCCGGACGCTAAAAATTCGCAGGGCGGAACGGATTATTTCAAATGGTCGCGTGAAAGTAGCGAGCGTTACGTATACGATGGTACCCACACCTGGATCAAAAACGTAACAATTGGCTACACACTTCCCAAATTTAAAGGAGTGTTTTCTGATGCCCGCATCTTCATTAACGCAGCTAACTTACTGATCATCACCAAATATCCGGGCAATAACCCCGACGCCGGTGTAAGGGGCGGAACCGAGCTGAACAATGACGACGAATCATATCCGGTTCCGAGAACCTATTCTGCTGGAATAAAAGTTAACTTCTAAATCTGACGGAAATGAAAAATATAACCGCAATAGGAATAATGATCATAGGACTGCTGCAATCTTCATGCAGCGAGGATTTCCTCAACCAGTCGGATCCAACCAAAGTAGGGGTAAACCTATTCTATAAAAACGAGGCGCAGGTGAAACAAGCGCTGAATGGTGTATATGGAGCTGTCCAGAGCCTTAATAACAATGCCTACATTTTCGGAGAGTTTCAAACCGACAACACGACCGTCGACCTGAACCCGTCGGACCGGGGTGGCGCTGGCGGCTGGGAAGCATTTGAATTCTCAACGGTCAATTCCGGCAACGGTGAGATAGCGAATTTGTGGAACGGCTACTATGCTGCGCTATACAATACAAATCTCACATTGGAAAAACTGGCGGAAGCGACGATAGACGAAGCTCCTAAAAAAGAAGTCGAAGGACAACTCAAATTCCTGAGGGCCTATATGTTCTTCAATCTGGTGCAGTACTTCGGTGATATCGTGATCGTTACTTCCACATTTGACACACCGGACGAAGCATTTGAGCTGGTACGGTCTCCGCAGACGGAAGTTTGGGCTCAGATTGAAAAAGATCTGAAAGAAGCCGTTGCATTATTACCAGCCAAGTATGCCAATGCCGCCGACAAAGGCCGTGCGACCAAAGGAGCCGCGTTGAGCCTTTTAGGAAAAAGCTATCTGATCAACAAGAAGTACGCCGAAGCTATTGCCACATTAAAAGAGGTTACCACACTCGGATATGCTCTTAATGCAAACTATGCTAATAATTTTGATCCTTCTGCCGCCAAAAAAAATGGCCCGGAATCGATTTTTGAAATTCAGTACCAGGGCGATAATGACCTCGGCGAATGGAGCAACTTTGAATATGTTTTTGCACCTCGGGTTTCCAAAGGTGCGGTCACAGGGTATGCGGCCGGTGCAAACGGAGGAAGGAATGCACCAACCAATGATATCATGGCTGCTTACGAAAAAGGCGACCTGCGCAAGGATATCTCGCTGAAACCTGATTTCACGCTAGACGGCAAGCTGTACCCCGTTCCATACGTAAGCAAGTACAACTATCCCCACACGATCGTGAACCGTACCAATACCAACTGGCCAATTCTGCGCTATGCGGATGTACTCCTCATGCTGGCGGAAGCTACCAACGAGCAAACCGGCCCGACGGCGGAAGCGCTTGATTACGTGAACCAGATCCGTAAACGTGCCGGACTTGCTAACCTGACTTTGCCAGGAAAAGCAGAATTCAGAACGGCTATCCTGAAAGAGCGGAGATTAGAACTCGCATTTGAAAACCATCGCTGGTTTGATCTGAAAAGAACCAAAACCCCGGCAGAATGGGCGGCTTTCATGAATGCGCACGGATTGGCAGAACGCGCCAAGCCAACGATTGACAGAGGAGCGGTACCGTTTAACTCTACGGACTATGTGTACACAGAGAATGAGTACTTCCTGCCAATACCTGCCCCTCAGATCCTGATCAATGCTAAACTGACCCAGAATCCGGGATATTGAGCAATGAGATCAGCTGATCTAAGTTTTAAATTTTCGATAAGGAGAAACATTGAAATATATGTTTCTCCTTATAAAGTTTATAACTTAACTATTAGAAAATTCGTTACTTTACTAATAATATATTTGCAAATCTGTCTTTACAAAATGTTTTCGCATTGCTAAGTTTTAAAACTCCCTCTCATTTATTTCCCGAGAACATCTTCGCCGATCACGGAAATTTTAAAGAAAATCGTGAAAAACAAATAACGCTAAAACCAAGACAGAGCAGGACAGTAGGCTCTTGCAATCATTCTAGTATTGTAATATCAATTTGCATAAACCTACCCAAAACCCCTTAACCACTAATCCCTTATATTGTGTTACTCCAAGCAACTGAAACTTTCTGGCTTTGGCAATTTTTAGGTCGGCTGCATCCCTTGCTCGTTCATTTTCCAATCGGGCTGCTGCTGGTCGCATTGTTATTTGAACTAATTGACTGGAAACGTAAATCAACCGGTTTGCGTGACGCCACAAAAATACTTACCTGGGTAGGCGCCGGAAGCGCCGTATTCGCTGTGATATTCGGCCTGCTGCTCGCCAGCTCCGAAGAAGCCAGTGGCGACAGTCTGGAAATCCACCGCTGGGCAGGAATTGCAACCATGACCCTGGCCATTCTCGCAACATTATCCCTTCGCTCGGGAAACCGCAGCCTGTACCGGTCACTATTAATGGTGACAGTATTCGGCGTTTCATTGGCGGGACATTATGGCGCGATGCTCACCCATGGCGACGATTATCTTACCAGCGTACTGCCGTCGTCCGAAGAAAAACCGGCGGAAGGTGCCGGCGAGCCGGATTTTGTACTGACCAATAACGGTGCATTGAATCCTCAGCAAGTTCAGGACCTGAATGTTGAAGTCCGGACCATTCTTGCACACAACTGTTACAGTTGCCACAGCGAAACCAAAACCAAAGGCAAACTGAGGCTCGACAGCAAAGAAGCCATTATGAAAGGTGGCGAAGACGGTGTGATCGTTATTCCTAACCATCCCGATAAAAGCGAGATGATCCGGAGAATATCATTGCCAAAAGGCCATAAGGAAGCAATGCCAACCAAAGGCAAGCGACTGACTGAAAGAGAAGTTAATGTGCTCAAATTTTGGATCGAGAAAGGCGCTTTGTGGCCTGACGGGAAAGAAAAGAGCATTTATCGCGTCGCAGAACTTGCTCCACGCACGCCGGTGGTACCTGCACCTACGGGAGATCTGGTCAAACCTGTCGATCTGTTTGTCAATGCCTATTTTCAAAAGAACAAATTAGGCTGGAAGCCTGCGGTAAATGATCGAATTTACATTAGAAGGGTTTATCTCGACATTATCGGCCTCATCCCAACTCCCGAGCAGGTAGAAGCATTTGTAGCCGATGCTCGTCCTGACAAAAGAGAACTACTTGCCAAAGAACTCCTCAGCCGTAATGACGACTACGCACAGCATTGGATGTCGTTCTGGAATGACGCGCTTCGGAATGACTACACAGGTACCGGCTACATTACCGGCGGAAGGTTCGACATTACCAAATGGCTTTATACTTCCCTGGAAACGAACAAACCTTATAACTGGTTCGTGAAAGAACTGATCAGCCCGACAAAAGAATCAGAAGGGTTTATCAAAGGCATTAAATGGAGAGGAACGATCAATTCCAGCCAGCGTACTGAAATGCAGGCTGCCCAAAATGTGTCGCAGGTTTTTCTCGGGCTAAACCTGAAATGCGCTTCCTGCCACGATAGCTTCATCAGCGACTGGAAACTGGCCGACTCTTACGCTTTTGCCAATATATTCGCCGATACGCTTTTAGAAATCAATCGCTGCGACAAGCCTACCGGTAAAATAGCAGGCACCAAAATGCTCTTCCCCGAACTGGGCGAGATCAGCGTTGATGTAAGTACTGAAAAACGTCTTCGCCAGCTGGCAGATTTTCTGGTACAGCCAAAGGATGGACGTTTGTACCGCACGGTGGTCAACAGAGTCTGGGCACAGCTGCTGGGACGCGGTATCGTGGAGCCGGTGGATATGATGGATAACCTGCCTTGGAGCGGGGACCTGCTCGATTGGCTGGCTTCCGATTTTGTCGCCAATGGTTATGACATGAAAAAATTGATTTTCACCATTGTCACTTCCAAGACCTATCAGCTGCCTTCGTCATCAGTGAAAGAAGCAAGCGACATCATGGCTA
Source organism: Dyadobacter pollutisoli (assembly GCF_026625565.1). Classification (NCBI taxonomy): domain Bacteria; kingdom Pseudomonadati; phylum Bacteroidota; class Cytophagia; order Cytophagales; family Spirosomataceae; genus Dyadobacter; species Dyadobacter pollutisoli. The sequence goes on along the minus strand of NZ_CP112998.1, from coordinate 2,378,986 downwards.
ACGATTACAAGTTTACCGGTATGATCAGAAGGCGACTTACCGCTGAGCAGTTTTCCGATGCGATCAGTTCCGCATTCAATCCCATGTATCCTGACTCGGCTGTGGTATACAAACGACTACCGGAAGGTTTCCAAAGCCGCCTTCCTTTTGCACGTGCCGCATTTGTTCAAAACGATCCGTTCCTTACTTCATTAGGCAGGCCAAACCGCGAAACCGTCAGTACAAGCAGGACCTCGCAGGCCAACTTATTGCAGGCACTGGAACTAACAAATGGTAGCAAGTTTACAGAGAACCTCAAAGCCGGTTCGAAAAAATGGAGGGCGAAATACCCGACGTCCGACTCGCTGGTAACCGAGCTTTACAGGAAAGCATTGGGTCGCGATCCATTGCCAAAAGAGCTGGCCTCGGCCGTCAAAATCCTTGGCCCGAGCCCGAGCGAAGAAAGCATACAGGATCTGGTTTGGGCGATCGCGCTCGTTCCGGAATTCCAGCTTATTTATTAAATGGATTGAATGTAGCATTCATTTAATAAATAAGTGCCAAATTAAAAGCTATAAAAGACCAGTACATATAAATACAATTAAAATTAATTAAAAGAAAAATAAATAAAATACATTTAATTAATACTAAAAGTATTTAAAGGTTACTGCTAAAAAAAGAATTAAAGTATTGTAAATCAGCATTTTTAAAATATTAATACGATGAGACCCCAATGGAATAGGAGAGAGTTTTTGCAACACGCGAGCGCCGCTACGATGGCAGCACTCGCCGCAGGAGCTCCGTTATCAAGTCTGCTTTCATCCTGTAAAGGGAAATCCGGCGCGAACTCTTCGGCGGATACCGTCATACTATTATGGATGGCAGGTGGTATGGCGCATACCGAAACCTTTGACCCAAAGCTCTACACTCCCTTCGAAAAAGACATGGAAGGCAACCGGGTTTTGAGTACTTTCAAGTCACTACCGACGGCGCTGGACGGCATTCATTTTTCCGACGGACTGCAATCTATTGGTAAGGTAATGGACAAGGGAACACTGATCCGTTCTTACGTCGCCGCCGATATGGGGCACATTCTGCATTCGCGTCACCAGTACCATTGGCATACCTGTTATGAGCCACCGCAAACAGTTGCGGCCCCGCACATCGGCTCATGGATAGCCAAAGAACTTGGCCCTAAAAATCCGGTAATTCCTGCTTTCATCGACATTGGTCAGCGGTTCACGGTGGGTGAAGCGGAAGAATTAAAGGCTTTTCATACTGCCGGGTTCCTCGGCAATGAGTTCGGTCCTTTCTTTATCCCAGACCCAAGCCAGGGACTAGAAAGTGTTCGTCCACCGGTGGGAATGGATGCCAAAAGATTCGAAAGGAGAAACCAGCTTTACAATGAACTGATCAACAATAGCCCGGTTGGTGAGTTTGGCAGCGACTATCAGCGCGAGTCACTGAAACGCTCTATGGAACAGGCATACGCATTGCTTAATTCACCTGAATCCAAGGCATTTGACCTCAATACAGAGCCTAAGGAAAGCTACGACATTTACAATACCGGCAAGTTTGGACTTGGCTGTCTGCTCGCGCGCAGGCTGACCGAACAAGGAGCCCGGTTTATCAGCGTCACGACCGAATATGAGCCATTCAAAGGCTGGGACACCCATGAAAATGGCCATACCCGACTGGAAGAGATGAAAAAGCAAATTGACGGCCCGATCGCTCAATTGATCAAAGATCTGGATCAAAAAGGCTTGCTAGACCGTACAATGGTCGTTTTGGCAAGTGAATTCAGCCGGGATATGATGGTAGAAGGACGGCCAGACGCAAAGGTGAAGGAGCAGGTGAGCCAGCCAGACATTCTTTCCGATCTGAAATTCTACGGAATGCACCGCCATTTTACGGACGGCTGTTCGATGCTGATGTTTGGTGGCGGGATTAAAAAGGGCTTCGTATATGGCAAGACAGCGGACGAGCGTCCGTGCAAGACCATTGAAAAGCCTGTCAAAATTGACGGCATCCATCAAACTATTTACCACGCATTGGGAATTGCCCCCGATACGCAATACGAAATAGAAAAGCGTCCATTCTACACAACACCGGACGGAAAAGGGCAGGCTGTGATGGAGCTGCTGACATAACTAATACCATTTTTACAGCTCAAAGCACCCGGTAACGATCCCGGGTGCTTTTTTTATGGGTTATGTCCTAAAAAGTCATGCAAATTAAATATTAGTTAAAACCAGACAGAGCAGGACAGTCAGTTCTCTCATTCCTTCTACTATTGCATAAATATTACTATAAGAATGAAAATTTGTTCTTTACGGACATCCTATTCATTTTATTCTTAAAGTATTTCAATCCTCATCAACGGTAGTTACCAGATCTTTTCGGCACCCTTTGACACGAACGGATTTCTCTGTAAAAACCACAATTAGATTTAAACAACAATTATTAAAACTTTTTAAACAAGCCAGATACCGGCTATTCCTAACCCCCTGATCAAGTATTCACCTAAAACCGGAACTATGGAACATAAAGCCAACTGACGCTAATCTTTCTCAGGCTATCCTGACAGGATTCAAAGAGAACCTCTGCTAAATTCTAAAACTAAAACTTAATCTTATGAATCAATTTCGACAATTTCCCTATTGTGCCCGATTGAATTCCATGATCAAACTCTCGGTAAGCCAGGTGCTGATCGGAGCCGCATGCGGATTCAGTGCGATGGCCAATAATCATTTGGCCCTTAATCCCATTGCGGAAAAAAATCATTCAATAGACCGTTCTATCAAAGGAAAGGTTTCTGACGAAGCAGGTGAAAAAATACCTGGTGTAAGCATTGTTTTAAAAGGAACAACTACCGGTACCGTTACCGACGCTGAAGGAGTTTATTCCATTAATGTTCCTGACCAGGGAGGAACCTTGATTTTCTCATCTGTTGGCTTTCTTACACAGGAAATACCACTTGGTAGTGCTACAACCATAGACGTCAAGTTGTTAACTGACGCCAAAGCCCTTTCCGAAGTGGTAGTAGTAGGCTACGGCAGCCAGCTGAAAAAAGAAATAACGGGTGCTGTACAAACGGTTAGCGCCGCTGAGATAAAAGATGTACCGGTTTCTCAAATTACACAAAAATTACAGGGCCGACTTGCAGGTGTACAGATCAACCAGACTACCGGTAAGCCGGGACAGGGGATGACCGTCCGTATACGTGGACAGTTATCTGTTACAGCGGGTAGTGATCCATTATACGTGGTTGATGGTTTCCCGATAACGGGAACGATCGGTGCAATAAACCCTGATGAAATCGAGGAAATTACTGTTCTTAAAGACGCATCATCGACTTCACTTTATGGTTCGCGTGCTGCTAACGGAGTTGTACTTATCACCACCAAGCATGGAAAAACGGGGGAGACAAGTGTTAGCTTCAACGCATTTTACGGAACTCAGAAGGTTCCGATGCACGGACGCGTCAAAATGCTTAACGCAACTGAGTTCGCGCAATTCAAAAAAGAATATTACGAAGACCAGAATCAGCCGGTACCAGCGGAATTCCAGAATCCATCGTCATACGACGGGAAAAATAACGACTGGTATGATGCTGTGCTGAGAAGAGCTCCGCTACAAAGCTACAACCTGAGCATTACTTCCAACAAAGAGAACGTGCGCACCTCACTGGTTGCCGGTATCTTTAACCAGGACGGAGTCGTATTGAATAACAAGTATAAACGTTATTCGCTCCGGATGAACTCCGAATACTCGGTGGGCAAAAAAATCAAAATCGGGTTCAATATTGCTCCGCAGTATGTTTTCGACAACACGCCAAGAACCGACGGTGACCGTGGTACTGGTATACTTTTCAATGCGCTGCATACCTGGCCGGTGATGCCTATCCGCGATGCAAATGGTGAACTAACCAAGTTTAACACATTCCCATCCAGTACAGGTAACATTTTCAACTACCCCAACTGGATAAGAGCTGCCAATGAACTGGTCAATGAGACGAAAAGCACCAAATTGCTTGGAAACGGGTACATTCAATACCAACCTGTTAGAGGGCTGACATTGAAATCGACGATCAATATTGAAATGGAGAGTAACAAATTCTTCTTCTTCAATCCATCCACAGCGACCAGCTCTATCAACGTGCCCATTCCGACAACAGCAGTTTCGATCCGCCAAAATGTTCAGAATTTCTCATGGCTGAATGAAAACCTTGCCACTTATGTGCACAGCTTTGGTGACCACAATTTTGAATTACTGGGAGGTTTTACGCAACAGCGCTTCCGTCAGACTTTTGATCGTCTGACCGCAAACACCTATGCCGACGACAGGCTTCCGACCGTACAGGGTGCATTGAACATTGACCGCGCCGGTAACTTCAACGTAAATGGTGTCTCGGGTTCGAATACATTTAATGGGATTAACGAATGGGCATTGACTTCATATCTGTCCCGCTTGTCTTACAACTACAAAGGTAAATATCTGTTAACAGCAGCGGTTCGTGCGGACGGATCTTCCCGTTTCGGTTCTGACAACCGGTGGGGTACATTCCCATCCGTATCGGCCGGCTGGGTACTTTCCGATGAAGAATTGCTGAAAAGCGTGCCTAAAATTTCATTTGCTAAATTACGAGCGAGCTACGGTGTGATTGGAAATAACAATATTGGTAACTACACCCAATATGCGCTCGTTAACAATACAACCAACGCAGTTTTTGGGAACACCGTTGCGACTGGTGCAGTGGTGACTTCGCTGGCCAACAGTAACCTTGGTTGGGAAACAACAAAACAATTTGATCTTGGTTTGGATCTGGGTCTTTTTAATGATCGGATCCAGTTTGTGTATGATTTTTACACCAAGAACACCACTAACTTGTTGTATGCCGTGCAAATTCCACAGGAGGCTGGTTTCACTAACTTCAATGATAACATTGGTGAGATTAAATTCTGGGGACATGAATTTTCGCTTACCACCCGTAACCTGGAAGGCAAACTGAAATGGACAACCAACGCCAACGTTTCGGTCAACAGAAACAAGGTTCTTGAACTGGCTCCCGGTATCGACCGTGTATATGGATCTTTCCACATCACCCAAGTTGGCCAGCCATTTGGTCAGTTCTATGGCTTGATCAAGGAAGGTTATTACACCAGCGCTGAAGATCTTAAAAACTCCCCGGTGATTCCAGGTCGCTCGGCCATTGGCACCATCAAATTAAAAGACGTTAACGGCGATGGTGTTATTACAAACGGAGGTGACAAAGATGACCGGACTATCATTGGCAGTCCATTCCCTAAATTCACATACGGATTGACAAACAATTTGAGCTATGGAAACTGGGATTTCTCAATCTCCGGATCAGGCTCTTACGGCAATCAGCTTTGGGTACGTCACATATATAGTACTGCCAACCTTGATGGTGTATTTAATATGGTTGCTGGTGTGAAAGACCGGTTCCGTGTTCAAAATTCATTAGTTGACGGAAAACAGGTTGCGACGACGGTGATTAGCCAGGGAAGCGGAAAATATGGAGCGACAAACAACGGTGGTAACTTTACCGGTATCGAACGTGACTGGAACAGTACCCAATTCCTGGCCGATGCTTCATTCTTCACGATCAAGAACATTACTTTGGGTTACAGTATTGGTAAGGTGAACAAATTCTTCAAATCTGCCCGTCTCTACGCATCTGCTCAGCAGGTATACGTATTTACAAAATATTGGGGCGGACCTAACCCGGAAACCAGCGCACAAGGTGACGGACAGGGTGATGGTGGTAACCTGAGCCAGGGTGTTGACTTTTCAAGCTATCCGGTTCCACGTACCTGGACCGTAGGTGTTAACCTGAACTTTTAAAGTCGGACCGTAATCAAACTCATTCTTAATTTCAATTAGATATGAACAAAAAATATATAGCAACCTGCCTTTTAGCATTGGCGATGAGTGGTTGTAACGATGAATTTCTAACCGTTATACCTGAGACCGCACTCAGCTCAGCTACGTTTTTCGTAAAAGAGGCTGACTTTCAGCAAGCGGTAAATGGGGCGTATGAACCTTTACGCCAAATGTTCAATGAGCGCGCATGGGTGTTGGAGGAAATGCATTCCGACAATACCTATTATGCACGTAATACACTTTACGGCGCGGTAGATCCAACAGAAAACGTAGCCGATTTCGCCGTTCCAACCGCTAGTGGAATCACTGCAAATGACAACGTTTTGGTTCAATATCGCCTTAATTACCGGATTATTGCCCGAACGAATCAAATCCTCGCGTCGATTGACGACGTCGATTTCGCTGCTGCATCTAAAAACAATTTGAAAGGACAGGCGCTATTCCTGCGGGCTTTTGCATACTTTGATTTGGTGCGATTATTCGGAAAAGTTCCCCTCCACTTACAACCCGTTACGGGACGTGAGGATGCTGCGTTACCATTGGCAAGCACTGAGGAACTTTACGCGCAGGTCGAGAAAGACGCCAAAGAGGCAAGTACGCTATTGTTGAACAAAGCAAAACAAGAGGCAGGCCGCGCAACTTCCGGTGCAGCTAAGACACTTTTGGCCAATCTCTACATTACACAGAAAAAATGGGCCCTGGCAGAACCTTTGTTGAAAGATGTGATCACAAACGATGGATATATCCTGATGCCGGATTATGCCAATGCGTTCTCGACTACCACTGGAAATAAGAACAATGCGGAGTCCGTTTTTGAGATCCAGTATATGGAAGGTTCGGCCGGGTATAATGGTAATCAAATTTATCGTTTCATTCCGTCTCCAATATCTGCGGCTGAGATCGCACCGATTACTGGTACTTCAAATCCTCAACCAACTTCTCAGGAAAGCAACAACATTCCAACTCCTGATTTGATCGCGGCTTACGAAACAGGTGATAAGCGGAAAGATATTTCTATCGGTATGGTTACATTGAGCGGAAGCCTGGCAGAAAATAAGGTGTACCCTTACATCAAAAAATATGCAAAAACCCACTCATTGCATAACAATACCGGCATGAACTGGCCCGTATATCGCTACGCAGAAGTGTTGCTTTTAATGGCTGAATCGCTTAATGAGCAGGGCAAACCAGCAGAAGCAGCTACTTACATCGACCAAGTGCGCGCCCGCGCCGGGCTGGCAGCTACCACTGCCACCACGCAGGCCACTATGCGGGAAGCTATTTTCAAAGAAAGAAGAGTGGAGCTGGCATTCGAAAACAAACGCTGGTTCGATTTGACCCGGACGGGCCGTGTGAAGGAAATTATTGGCGCTTATGGTGCAAAAGTGAAAGCCAATCCAGCCCTTTATTATTTCCCGAAAGGCGCTGCGCCTCCTCCAAATGCGTTCACAGTACTGGATGACTATTATGGACTTCCAGCCGTTGAATCAGCATTGACGCCGCATTTCTAACTTTGAATGAGTGAATTTTGAATGAGTGAATGAGTGAATGTTGACCTAAGGTTCAATGATTCAATCGTTCACTCATTTTTCGTTTTATCACTCATTCACTCATTCACTCATTCACTCATTCACTCATTAACTCATTAACTCATTAACTCATTCACTCATTCACTCATTAACTCATTAACTCATTCATCAAAACCCCGACACAACAGGATAGTCTCGTCGCTCAATACTTCTAATATTGTACTAATCAGATTATTTGAAGTTTTAGTTAGTTTTATTTAAGATATCAGTAACAAAAATGCGCCCCGAACTTTACTCAATGAAAAGGCGGTCTGAATGAATACATTGTGTGTCAATCAATTTTATCATTAATAATTACTTAAACTCTGAGCTGTAAAATGTACACAAAAAAACAATGGTTAAAACTTCCAATGACGCTCGCGGTGCTTCTGGCTGTGGGCGTTTTCTGCGGAGTGATGCTAAGTAACCGAACTGCCAAACACCGTCCTCCCGGCTCAAAGGTTGACAAACTAAAATTACCCGAAGGTTTCAAGGCTGAACATTTATATAGTCCTTCCGAAGAAATGAATGGTTCATGGGTCTCCATGGCATTCGACAACAAAGGCCGGATGATCACTTCCGATCAGTATGGGTTTCTCTATCGGTTGGAGCTGCCTCCAATTGGTTCAACCGCTGCTCCCAAAGTTGAAAAGCTGATCGTAGGCAATAAGGCCGATACTGCCAAAGTGAATATGGGTGCCGCGCAGGGATTGCTTTACGCATTCAACAGCCTGTATGTGGTAGTTAATAACCGATCCACTGAAAAAATCCCTAATGGTAGCGGCGTTTACCGCTTACAGGATACCGACAATGATGATCAATTTGACAAAGTGACTTTGTTGAAGGCTACAAAAGGGGAGGGGGAGCACGGCCCGCATAGCATTATCCTATCGCCTGATAAGAAATCCCTTTTTGTCGTAGCCGGTAACCATACCGACCTGCCTCAAATGGATTCATACCGCCTGACACCTAACTGGAAAGACGACAATCTTTTCCCGTTGATCAAGGATCCACGCGGACATGCCAACGACAGAATGGCCCCGGGTGGCTGGATCGTTGAAACGGATCCCGAAGGCAAAAAGTGGGAGCTGATCACCGCTGGTTTCAGAAACCCATACGACATTGCATTCAATGAAGCTGGCGATCTTTTCACTTATGATTCGGACATGGAATGGGATTTTGGCCAGCCATGGTATCGCCCAACCAGGGTTTGCCACGCAACCAGCGGGGGGGAATTTGGATGGCGGACAGGATCGGGCAAATGGCACCCATCATTTCCTGACAATCTACCTGCGTTGCAGAACATTGGCCAAGGTTCACCAACCAACCTGATCTACCTCAAAGATGCCCGTTTCCCCGAGAAATATAAAAATACGTTGCTTGCCTTCGATTGGAGTTTTGGGATTATGCATGCATTGCACCTGAAACCAAACGGGTCAACTTATTCAGCGGACCATGAAGAGTTTATTTCCGGCTCTCCATTGCCCCTGACTGACGGACAGATTGGTCCCGACGGCGCGCTTTACTTCCTGACAGGTGGTCGCCGCCTTGAATCTGATCTTTATCGTGTATATCACAAAGACTATGAAAAAATCGCAGCTGGTTCAAATGTGGTTAAACCTGTAATCACGCCAGAACACAAACTGCGTACCGAACTGGAAAGTTTTCATGCCAAAAAGGATCCGAAAGCTGTTGATGCTGCCTGGCCAAATCTGAAACATCCGGACCGTTTTGTACGTTATGCTGCTCGAATCGCAGTTGAACACCAGCCGGTTGACCAATGGAAATCCAAAGTGTTGGCTGAAAAAGATCCACAAACGCTGATCTATGGAGCGTTAGCGCTAGCCCGTCAGGGAGATGCCAGTGTCAAAAATGATCTTTATAAAGCATTGATCAAGATCGACTACGCGAAGTTAACAGATGCAAAAAAAGCAGATCTCCTCCGAACTTTCGAAGTTGCATTTTTCCGCTTCGGACAGCCCGACGCCGCTACTAAGACTGCCGTAGTGAGCTACCTTAACCCAAACTATCCTTCGAAATCACCGGAAATCAATCGTTTGTATAGTAAACTGCTTGTATTCCTTGAAGTTCCGAAAACAGCTGAAAGAACACTGGCGTTGCTGAAATCAGAGAAATTCGTCGACAAGGACAACATCCCTGCAACAGCTTCTTCTGACCTGATCCTCAGAAACCCTCAATACGGTTTGGATATTGCCGGGTTGCTTGCCAAGCTTCCACCTGCTCAGCAGACTTTTTATGCGATGGTACTGAGCGGTGACAAAACAGACTGGACACCGGCTTTACGCGACGAGTATTTCAAGTGGTTTAATACTGCTTTCAGTTTTAAAGGTGGTAGGAGTTACATCGGATTTATCGACAAAGCTCGTCAACGGGCCCTGACACATGTGCCGAAAGACAAATTCAACTACTACAATGATTTGTCCGGTGCCAAGCTGCTAACAGCCAGCGGAAATGACATTGCAAACGTTTATGCTCCGAAAGGACCAGGACGTGGGTGGAAAGTTGAAGATGCTGTCAAACTTGTTCAGGACAGTTTGAAGAACCGGGACTTTGAAAGAGGAAAACTTATCTTCTCGGCGATTATCTGTGACAAATGCCATACCATTCAAGGCGAAGGCGCAGATGTTGGACCGGAATTGACTCAATTAGGAACTCGTTTCAGCGCGAAAGATATGCTGGAAGCCATTATTGTACCTAATAAAGCTGTTTCGGATCAGTACGCTTCAACGATCTATACAATGAAAGACGGCCAGTCCGTATTAGGTCGCCAAATGAATGAAGATGCGAATTTCTATTACATCGCTCAGAATCCTTTTGACTCAAAAACAATCCGCAAAATCAGCAAAAAGGAAGTGACATCAAGCAAAATATCGCCTGTATCAATTATGCTGCCAGGGCTGATCAATAGTTTGAACCCGGACGAGCTGAGAGATCTTGTAGCATATTTAATGTCAGGTGGTAACAAAAACAACCCGATTTATACCGAATCTGCGGCTCCAAAAGGAGGAAAATAGATCGCTTTATTTTTGAGTAGATTATAATTTATTAAGCTTAATATAGTGGTGCTGCGTGTTGATCGGCTGCTTTTACGGCAAATCCGGTCCGGTGGCATCACTACTTTTTTTAACAGTTTCGAAAAATTTTATCGAATGAAAGTACTGCGTATATTGTCTCGGATTTCTGTGTTTTGCTTCGCAGCCTTACTGACGTTTGGACTTACAGGAATGCGGCCAATTCCCAAGAAAATTTATAAAGTACTGATCATCGACGGCCAGAATAACCATCGGAATATGACAGAAGGCTCTGCAACGATGAAGGGTTACCTCGAAGAAACCAAGCTTTTTGCAGTAGACATTGTCACTACTCCAAAAAAAGGTGAAAATATGGAAAGTTTTAAACCTGATTTCAACCAATATGATGTAGTGCTATCCAATTACAATGGTAATCCCTGGTCAAAGGAAACCAATGACGCATTTGAAAAATTCGTGAAAAACGGGGGCGGACTGGTCGTAGTCCACGCTGCCGACAACTCTTTCCCAAAATGGGAAGCCTATAACAAAATGATCGGAATCGGCGGATGGGAGGGACGAAATGAAAAATCGGGCCCATATTTGTATTTTGATGATTCAAAAGGAAAAATAGTTAAAGACACAACGGTCGGAATTGGGGGAAGCCATGGTAACCAACATGAATTTATTGTAAAAACCAGAGATGCAAGTCATCCCATCATGAAAGGACTACCCGCAGAGTGGCTGCATCAAAAAGATGAACTTTATGATCGCCTGAGGGGTCCTGCAGAGAATGTAACTGTCCTTGCTACGGCTTACAGCCCGGTTGAGCAGAGAGGTTCCGGCAGAAATGAGCCCATGCTGATGACACTGCAATACGGCAAAGGCAAGATTTTCCATACCACACTAGGTCACGAAAATTACTCGCAAAAGTGCATTGGTTTCATCACTACATTGCAGCGGGGAACGGAGTGGGTAGCAAGCGGGAAAGTAAAACAGGCCGTTCCGACCAACTTCCCAACGGCTGCAAAGGGCAGCGCAAGACCATAAGGCTTTATTTATAAAATGCTTATAATCAGTAATTAACAGACAATGAACAAGATTTCAAGCAGACGTTCAATTCTCAAAAAGGTAGTGGCCGGTACCGGTATACTCACCTTGCCAATATCGCTTTCAGAAGCATTTGCCGCTTCTGAAAAAGCACTGGGCCCCAAGCTTAATGGCAAGATCAATCACTCTGTATGCAAGTGGTGCTACGGTAAGATACCGCTGGATACATTTGCACAGGATTGCAAGAAAATAGGACTGACATCCATCGAATTACTTGGCCCGGAAGAATGGCCGGTTATTAAAAAATACGGCCTGACTTGTGCATTGCCATGGGGAGAAGGCCTGACGCGGAGCATTGACAAAGGATTCAACGACCCCGCCAATCACGACGAACTCGTAAAAGGCTTCGAAGATGTGATTCCCAAAGTACAAGCGGCTGGCTACGACAAGATCATTTGTTTTTCAGGAAACCGTCGCGGAATGTCCGACGCTGATGGCATGAGAAATTGCGCAGTTGGTCTAAAAAGGTTGATTCCAATCGCTGAGAAGCATAATGTGACGCTGGTGATGGAGCTGCTGAACAGCAAGGTTAACCACCGTGACTATATGTGCGACCGGACAGAGTGGGGGGCTGCGCTTTGCGAAATGGTCGGTTCCGAAAAATTCAAGTTGCTTTACGACATCTACCATATGCAGATTCAGGAAGGTGACGTAATCGCGACCATTAAAAAATATCACAAGTACATTGCGCATTACCACACTGGCGGCGTACCGGGAAGAAACGAAATTGACGAAACGCAGGAATTGTATTATCCTTCGATCATGAAAGCGATCGTGGATACCGGCTACAAGGGCTTCGTTGGCCAGGAATTTATTCCGAGCCGAAAAGATGACATTGCGTCATTGAAACAAGGAGTTACCATTTGCGATATAGCCTGACACTTTTTATCCCTTACTCAATCATGTCCAACAGACGTACCGCATTAAAAAATATAGCTGCCAGTACAGCCGGCATGCTGTCGATAACCGAAGTTTTCGCCGCTACTGAAAAAGCACTTGGCCCAAAACTAAAAGGAAAGATCAACCACTCTGTGTGCAAATGGTGCTACAACAGCATTCCGCTGGAAACTTTTGCGCAAAAATGTAAAAACATAGGAATTACCTCCATTGAGCTCCTCGGACCTAATGACTGGCCGATTCTCAAAAAGTATGGATTGACTTGCGCGCTACCCAATGGTGCCGGCATGGGAATCGAGAAAGGATTTAATGATCCTGCTAATCACGACGAGCTCGTGAAAAGCTATGAGGACATTTTTCCAAAATTAAAGGACGCTGGGTACACAACGGTCATTTGCTTTTCAGGAAATCGTCGCGGAATGTCCGACATTGATGGAATGCGAAATGCAGCGATCGGTCTGCGCAGACTGATGCCGTCCGCGGAAAAGTACGGCGTTACCATGATTATGGAATTGCTCAACAGCAAAGTCAATCATAAAGATTACATGTGCGACCACACATCCTGGGGCGCTGGCCTTTGCGAAATGGTTGGGTCAGAAAACTTCAAATTGCTTTATGACATTTACCACATGTCGATCATGGAAGGTGATGTGATTGCGACGATCAAAAAGTATCACAAGTACATTGCCCATTATCACACCGGTGGTGTGCCGGGAAGAAATGAAATTGATGAAGGTCAGGAATTATATTACCCGGCCATTATGAAGGCAATCGCTGATACTGGTTTCAAAGGATTTGTGGCTCAGGAGTTTATACCAAAAAGAGAACCGCTTGCTTCGCTGAAACAATGTGTTGGGATCTGTGATATTGCCTAGTCTTCGAACACGATTTTTTCATTAGTACAATATTTGCAACGCTTACCATTTGGAAATGTAGTCGGGTCCGTATTTGGAATCACGACATCCCAATGGTAAGCTTGCTTTTTGTCATAACTGCAATGCGATCCTTCACTCAGAATCACGAATGTAGTGGGGTCGGAGTCGGGGAGTGGCTTACCCCGCCAATATACCTGTCGTGAATCGGAGGTGTAGAAGGCACTCAAAACTTTGAAACTGGCTGGATCTGCAAACTCAACTTCTTGTAATTGAGCACTTTCCATCAGGTATACTTTCGATTTATCCAATGAATAACCGTGATCCAGCACTTGGAAACTTCCGGCATCCGCATTGGGAATCCGGGTGTAATTCACGAGGATACCGGACGCGTCTTTGTAATATGACAATCCTCCTGATTTACCAATCAATTTAAATGAAGCAGGATCATCTGATATAATCTTGTCAGCCCAATAAACATGCTTCCGATCTTTCTGAACATCTTCGTCTATAAACTCAAAATGATCCGGATCGTCGGAAATGGTTTGATTCAAATAAAATACATGATACTGGTCACGGGAGAAATATCTTCTTAGTCTGACAAAAGAAGATGCATTTGCTTCGGCGACTATCTTTCCTTCAAAATAAACTTTGTGTTTATCCTTTGCATAAGCACTCTCAGGGAAACCTTGCTCGTCCAGACTTTCGAAAGATTTTGGATCCGCACCGTTCAGCTCCTTGGCTGGGCCGCTATTAAGCCCTCCGAAATAATAAACCTTATCATCGGCGATATGGTATCCAGTTTTGGAAAGCATTCCGGGTTTCCCGTCCGAACATGAAAATAAAAAATTAAAAACGGCAGAAAGTAAACCCATTGTTAATGTGTGTTGGACAATTGTCTTTATCAAACTCATTTTCAGCATCTTGATATTTATACAATGATAGCAGCTTTGACTCATCATCTGCAAATCTGTTGATTAAACGGGGGTAAAATGGTCGAATCTTCATTTTTAAGCGGTATTTTAGATGAATTTCAAAAAGGAAGGCTCAATGCAATTGCGCCAAAACCAATGCTAAAACTACTGAAACGCAATATATTACGACCAAAATCGTCCATTTTTAAGCGTCTTAGATTTAAACATATACACAATCCTTACCTTGGGTACAGTATATCCAAATCTAAGAGCGATCATATTCTAGCCTAATCCAGGAAATCAATATATGTTTGTTGTATAATTTATATTATGTTAAATAGATATTCTAACACCACGCGATCGGTCATCATTACCATATTTACCTTTCTGGTTGTTACCCTATCACGTTTGTACTATGTCGGGCACTTTGCAGTACCCTTACCTTACTGGGATCAATGGGATGCTGAAGGAGATTTCCTTTTACGGCCGTGGATTCAGGGAACATTGAAATTGAGAGATCTATGGCAACCTCATAATGAACATCGGATATTTCCAACCCGTGTATTGTCCTTAATAATTTTTGAGGTCACCGGCGCCTGGAACAATCTGACAGAAGCTCGGTTCAATATTTTACTAGCTGCCGCGATCCCGGCACTTCTGGTTTGGATACTATGCCGACGTGGAGAACTTTTTGGGATCAGACTTTTGCTACTGGTTGTAGTCATTGCTCAATTCGCTTTGCCCTTTTCATTTGAGAACCTGCTCATTGGATTTCAAAGTCAGTTTTACTTTCTAATTCTGTTTACATTAACCTCATTATGCCTGGCCACCTTTCGACCATTTCATTTATCAACGATTTTACTGGTCCTGCTACTATCGGTGCTGAGCGTACTGACAATGGCTTCGGGTCTTCTGACTTCCCTGGCTGCTGCCTGTGTATATCTTCTGAACTGGTTTTCGAACTCTCAAAAACTAACTGCTAAAACATTGATTATTAGTATATTACTAGTGTCAATTACAATTGGCGGTTATCTTATTCTTCCTCAAATCGCTGCAAATCAAGTATATCGTGCAAGAAATTTGTCCGACTTGATGAGCGCTGCCGGCTACATTCTCAGCTGGCCCATTGTCGGTACCTCTCTTCCTGCTATTGTGTTTTGGTTGCCGGCATGTATTGTCATTCCAATGTTGATGTTCCGTAAAAAACTAACTCATATCGATATTCTCATGGCCGGTTGTTTTCTCTGGTCTCTCTCCCAGGGTTTGGCCATTGCATACGGTCGCGGCCAGGAACTGACGGAAGTCGCATCGCGCTACACCGAGTTGTTCAGTTTAGGACTTATTGGCAATGCATGGTTTGTAATACGACTTTTTGAAATATTAAGTAACCGATGGTTTCAAATTACATTGCCCATTTATTTCAGTGTTTTCCTTTATGGACACATTACACATTACAGTTCGGATATGCACGACATTCGAAGGAATTACAGATTGTCTCTCATGCAAACTGCTAATGTTTCCATGTATCTGCAAACTAAAGATAAATCCTTTTTACAAAAGCCAAAATGGCAAACCCCCTATCCTGATCCCATCCGGCTGCAACATCTTCTGGACGACCCTACCCTTCTCAAAATTCTGCCAACGCTGACATCCGATAATAAAAAAACGGCGTCAGAATGAACTGACGCCGTTTTTTTAACTAATTCTTACGACTATTGCTCGTCAACACAAGCTACCCCTTTGCCTGCAAACTGCTCTAAAACGCCGTTTACAGTTGTCAGGTTTTCCTTAGCTTCTGCTTCGTCTTTTGCCTGGATTGCTTTTTCGAAATATGGCTTAGCTTTTTTGAATTTACCGCAAACACGGCCTTCAACTTCTTTACCACGTTGCTGATACTCAGTCATGTTCATGTTGTCAACTTCGCCTTTCAACTGAACAGCCTCATTGAAGTAGAAGACACCAAGGTTATACAGTGCATCGTAGTTAGCAGCGTCAATTTCCAACACTTTTTTGTAGTTAGCGATTGCTTGTTTGGCAGCCTCAGCTTGTTTTACTTTCAACTCAGCCAATTCTTTTTCAAGCGCTGCTACGTCATTGCCTTTTGCAGCATCCTGAGCAGCTTTTACATCTGCCTCCATTGTTGCAATAGCCGCCAATGCCTCTTTTTTCTTGCCAGTTACATCGGTTAATTGACGTTTCAAGTCTGCATTTTTCGGTTGCTTCTTGATTAATGCACCGATACGCTTTAACTCACCGTCATAAACGCTAATATTCTCCTTTTCACTTTCCAGTTTTTTAGCCATGTTAGCGGCTTTGTTACCTCCTGAACCAAGCTTGTTTTGGATCTCCTTGATCTTCTGCGTAGCTTTTGTGCTGGTGTTATCATAAAGAATAGCCAGGTTCACAATGTTCTGCGCATTGGTAGGATCGCTCTTAGTCAAAGCAGTCAGCTCATTGATAGCCTGGTCTTCCTTACCGGAAGCCAACAAGATGTTAACGATTTCTGCTTTAAGATCCTTGTTATTAGGAGATTGAACCAATCCTTTATTCAAAGTTTCGATCGCTTTGTCAAAATTGTTCTCTGCACGATAAAGCTGTGCAAGACCGTAGAATACGCTAGGATCTTTACCCCCGTTCGCTGCATATTTTTCAAATTGCTCTTTCGCAATATCCTTTTTATCAAGCTGTTGAGCAGCGATACCGCCGTACAGGGAAGCCAACGTATCTTTTTTGTTAATTTCCTGTGCACCGATGAACATTTCCAGAGCACCATTCAGGTTTTTCGCCTGATATTTTTCAGCACCTTGCTTTACAAATGCATTGAACAATTGCGTTCCTTCTCCGCCATTGATTACATTTTGTGCTTCTTTGGCAGATTTCCCCGGCTCGCCTTTCTTGGTGATATCGAGTTCCACAACCTTTTTGTAAGCTTCCAAAGCTGTTTTCGCTGCACTTGAATCTACTTCTGATCCTTGTAGAGCAATGTTTTCATAAAGTTTGGCCCTTTCCAGCCAAAAAGCAGCCTTTGCACTACTCTTGGCATCGGTTGCATCCTTATCACTTTTTTCTTTATCCTTACGATATTGATCTACCATTGCCTTGTTAACAGCATCCTGCGAAAACGCAGCCAGGCTGAAAAGGCTAAGTGCAGAAACAAAAAACAGTTTTTTCATAAATATTAAACTTTGGTTGTGATTGATTGTTCGTTCGCTAAATATAAATCAATTAATATTATTTTTACAAAAATCATGCCTCTGACTCGTCAGAAGGATCATTTTCGTCTTCTTCGTCGTCCTCAGTCACATCGTCATCTTCTTCATCCAGCTCATCCGAAGTAAGGATTTCTACGTCTCCCGCTCCTTCGCCTTCAATGACTGCAGTTGGTCGCACGATCACATTTCCATCTTCGTCCAGTTCTTCTACTTTCTCTTCGTCAGGATCTTTCAGGATTCGGGTAACCGAAGTGATTTCGTCAGAATTGTTCAATTTGATCAGCTTGACACCTTGCGTATTACGGCCAGCCAGACGAATGTCAAGGACACTCATTCTGATAGCGATACCATTTCTGGTGATAATCATCAAATCGTCTTGCTCTGTAACCTCGCGGATTGCAACCAGCTTGCCTACCTTGTCCGTAGCATTCATGGTAGAAACACCCTTACCGCCACGATTAGTGATACGGTAACTATCTATATCAGAACGTTTTCCAAAACCGTTTTCAGAAACTACCAATAGCTGAGCGTCTTCTCTGTTGATACAAACCATTCCAATCACCTTGTTCTCAGGATCGTTGAGGTTGATACCTCTTACACCCGCAGCCGTTCTCCCCATCGGCCGAACCCCTTTTTCATTGAACCTCACTGCACGGCCCGCACTGGAAGCGATAACAATATCGTTGTCTCCATTGGTCAGCGCTACATTCAGCAGTCGGTCACCTTCATTAATGGAAATCGCGATGATACCATTGGTACGTGGGCGAGAGTATGCTTCCAGCAAAGTCTTTTTAATTGTGCCCTGTTGCGTACACATAATGAGGTAATTATTGTTGATATAATCCTCATCTGACAACGTCCTAACGTTGATCACTGAACGAATCGAATCACCATTCTCCAAGCTGATCAGATTTTGTATCGGACGCCCTTTCGAAGTTTTACTTCCCTCAGGTACTTCATATACCTTCATCCAGAACAGCTTGCCATATTCTGTGAAGATCAACAGATAGTTGAGCATCGTCGCAGAGAACAAATGCTCAGTGAAATCGGTATCCTTCGTTTTTACGCCACGGGAACCTACCCCACCCCTGGTCTGGGTACGATATTCCGACAAAGGTGTTCTTTTGATATATCCTTCGTTTGAAATGGTAATCAACATTTCATCATCCGGAATCATATCCTCATCGCTAAACTCTTCGGCTGCAAATTCTATTTTAGTTCTGCGCTCGTCGCCATAGCGTTCCTTGATTTCGCCAAGTTCAGTCTTAATGATCTCAAACTTGCGGTATTCGTTGGCAAGTATGTCTTTCAAGTCCGCGATCAAAATCATGATCTCTTCATATTCCTTGACGATTTTATCTCTTTCAAGACCTGTCAACCTTTGCAAACGCATTTCAAGGATAGCCTTGGCCTGGATCTCACTGAGTGAGAATTGCTCCATCAAACC
The DNA here is from genome assembly GCF_026625565.1 of Dyadobacter pollutisoli. Lineage (NCBI taxonomy): Bacteria > Pseudomonadati > Bacteroidota > Cytophagia > Cytophagales > Spirosomataceae > Dyadobacter > Dyadobacter pollutisoli. The sequence continues at coordinate 2,360,051 of NZ_CP112998.1, read as the reverse complement.
ACTTCTGGCAGTATCCGGGTCGCGTGAGCTACGGATCAGGGAAATCACTGCGTCCAGATTATCCAGGGCAATGATCAAACCTTCGAGAATGTGAGCGCGTTTCTCCGCCTCTCTCAGTTCGTACTCAGTACGTCTTGTAATCACTACGATCCTGTGATCAACGTAATGTTTGATCAGGTCTTTCAGGTTTAGTGTTACCGGACGCCCTTTCACCAAAGCCACATTGTTCACACCGAAAGATGATTGCAGCGGCGTGTATTTGAACAAATGGTTTAGTACAATATTAGGAATAGCGTCCTTTTTAAGATCGAACACAATCCGCATTCCGTCTCTATCCGATTCATCGCGGATGTCGGAAATCCCGTCTAATTTTTTGTCGTTGATAAGACCGGCGATGCGTTCAATCATCGCTGCCTTGTTGGTCATATAAGGAATTTCCGTGATAATGATCTGCTCACGGCCAGTCTTGGAAACTTCAAAATTCGCTTTTGAACGCATGATAATGCTACCACGACCGGTTTCAAAAGCTGAACGAACACCTTGATAACCATATATAATACCTCCTGTTGGAAAATCAGGTGCTTTTACGTGCTCCATCAGTTCCGGAATAGTAATATCTGAATTGTCAATATAAGCCAACACACCGTCGATTACTTCCGACAAGTTATGAGGCGCCATATTGGTGGCCATACCCACCGCGATACCGGACGAACCGTTCACGAGCAAGTTTGGGAATTTGGCTGGGAGCACCGAAGGCTCGGATAATGAATCATCGAAGTTCGGCTGAAAATCAACGGTATCCTTGCCCAGGTCATTCAATAATTCGTCGGCAATTCTTTTAAGTCTTGCCTCCGTATACCGCATCGCCGCCGGGTTGTCACCGTCAACAGATCCGAAGTTACCCTGGCCGTCGACCAGCGGATAGCGCAGCGACCAAGGCTGGGCCATGCGCACCATTGTGTTGTACACCGAAGCATCACCATGCGGGTGATACTTACCTAAAACCTCCCCTACTATACGAGCCGATTTTTTATGCGAGCGATTGTAATTAACGCCCAAATCCGACATCCCGTAAAGAACCCGCCTGTGTACCGGTTTCAAACCATCGCGAACGTCGGGTAAAGCGCGGGAAATAATAACTGACATCGAGTAATCGATGTATGCTCCACGCATTTCATCCTCAATATTAATGGGGATAATGTTTTCACCAGAAGATTCTGCCATAAAGAATTAGAAAAGAATCGAAAAATTAGTGAGAGATTGAATTTATTCAACTACTCAATGAATTAATACAATATTGTAAGTTCCAAAAAGTCAAATTTCGCTATTTTAAAGCATTCTAACAAACTATCTTTTATGCTATTTCTGCGGCCGGTTTGTATGTCAGTGATCTCCCGACTTTTACCCGAAATACCATCAGATTAAAACTTAATTCATATCTATCATTAAATTTCCCTTTCTTCCATCTTATAAAGCAAAGCTTACTTTTCACCACTTCCATTATGCCCTTATTACTGACCTTTATCGCTATTCTAACGCTTATTTTACTGATTGCTTGGTTAAAAATTGATACATTCATTTCATTTCTGCTGGTCTCGATCGGGCTCGGTCTGGCAAGCGGCCTGGACGTCGAAACCATAAGTAAGGCGATACAAAAGGGTGTCGGAGGAACACTGGGCGATCTGGTTTTAATCGTAGGCTTTGGTGCAATGCTTGGAAAAATGGTCGCCGATAGCGGGGCCGCCCAGCGAATCACGGATGCATTAATTGGTCTCTTCGGTCAAAAATATATTCAATGGGGAATGGCGCTGGCCGGTTTTGTCATTGGTATACCTCTCTTTTACAATGCAGGCTTTGTAATAGTAATCCCTTTGATCTTCATGATCAGCGCTACGGCCAGGCTCCCACTCTTATATATAGGCATACCTATGTTATCAGCGCTGTCGGTTGCACACGGGTACCTCCCCCCCCACCCTTCGCCCGCAGCTATTGCGAGCCAGCTGCATGCGGATCTGGGAAGAACACTTTTTTATGGTATGATGGTTTCGATTCCGGCCATAGCAGTTGCAGGGCCGCTTTTTGGAAGTACACTCAAAAGGTTTCAACCCAAACCCGACCCGGATCTTTTTAATGTAAAACCAAGACCTGCCTCTGAACTTCCCGGTTTGGGAATAAGCGTCGTGACAGCATTGCTACCTGTTTTTCTTTTAACAACCATGTCTGGTGTCAAGCGCCTTTATCCCGACAACAAAGTAATCGGTTTGCTCGCAGAACCCTACTTTGGAATGCTGGTTTCCGTGCTTTTTGCGGCCTACACATTAGGAATGATGCGTGGAATGGAAATGAAAAAGATCAGTAAATCCATGGAAGAAGCTTTCAAAGGCGTTTCGGTGATCCTGCTGATCATCGCCGGAGCCGGCGTTTTTAAAGAAGTCATGACAGCGAGTGGCGTGAGTACCTATATAGCGGACAACCTCAAAGACATTAACATTTCACCTTTGCTACTCAGCTGGGGAATCGCAGCAGTAATTCGGGTTTGTGTAGGTTCCGCTACGGTGGCCGGTCTTACTACGGTTGGAATCTTGTCACCGCTTTTGGTCAACTCTGCAGTTCCCTCGGAGCTGCTTGTACTGGCCATTGGATCAGGCAGTCTGATGTTTTCTCACCTCAATGACGGTGGTTTCTGGCTTTTCAAAGAATACTTCAATCTGAGCATTAAAGACACACTTCTTACCTGGTCAGTGATGGAAACAATTGTCTCTATCATGGGATTACTGGGGGTTTTAGTGCTAAATTTGTTCGTATAACCAATTTTGAATGAGTGAATGACTAATGACTAATGAGTGAATGACTGAATGACTGAATGATTGAATGATTAGATAAGTTAATTTATTCGCTAATTCACTCATTCGCTAATTCACTCATTCACTCATTCACTCATTCGCTAATTCACTCATTCGCTAATTCGCATCAAATCGTTACTCATTAATTTATCATGGAGCAAACACCTGAATCAAACTTCGCTCAACTTGGGCTTAACCTGCCTCCCGCCCCTAAACCATTGGGCGTCTATAAACCATTACTAATCGTTGACAAACGTTGGGTATATGTATCGGGTCACGGAACCGTGCAGGACGACGGAACGCTGATCAAAGGCAGGATTGGAAAAGACATGGACGCTGATCAGGGCAAACTTGCTGCTCGTCAGGTGGGACTAACTATATTATCAACATTGAAAGCGAACCTGGGTAGCCTGAACCGTATCAAGAGAGTGATCAAAGTGCTGGGAATGGTAAACTGTACACCCGATTTCGAAAAACATCCATTCATTATCAATGGTTGCAGCGAGTTATTTGCCAAAATCTGGGGCGAAGAAAACGGTATCGGCGTACGCAGCGCAGTAGGTATGGGCTCTTTGCCGGACAATATTCCGGTTGAGATTGAGGTGATGTTTGAATTGGAAGAGAAATAATGACTGAATTAGCGAATGAGTGAATGAGTGAATATTTTGCTTCATTCACTCATTCACTCATTCACTAATTCAAAATTGAAACAAATGGCCTGGTTCCAACTCACAAATCCGCAAGAAGTGATTTCGCCCTCATTGCTTTTCTATAAAGAGCGTATTGAGCACAATATCCGTAGCATGATCAGCATTGCCGGAGATGCAAATCGTTTGGTACCCCACATTAAGACTCATAAATGCAGCGAAATTGTTAAGATTCAGCTGGAACAGGGTATTAATAAATTTAAATGTGCCACGATCGCCGAAGCAGAAATGCTGGCCGACGCAGGCGCCAAATGGATCCTGATTGCGTACCAACTGGTGGGGCCCAATATCTCACGGCTGTTTCAATTGCGTGCTAAGTATCCCGACATCACTTTCTCGTCGTTGATCGACAATGAAAAGTCGGCGAATGATTTGAACGAGGCGTCGGTAGCACATGATTTTACGTCGACGTTTTTCATAGATGTAAACAATGGTATGAACCGTTCGGGAAGTCCGACAGACGGATCTATACTAGCTCTGTACCGCTATGTTACCGGCTTGTCGAACATTTCATTTAGTGGAGTCCACGCCTATGACGGCCACATTAGAAACCCCGAATTTTCCGAAAGAAAACTGGCGACCGATGAAGCCTATGACAAAGTGCTACCGCTATTGGACCTGATCAAAAACGATGGAGCCAGCGAGCCGATGATCATTGCAGGCGGATCTCCTTCATTTACGGTGCATGCATTGCGGCCGGAAGTTTTTCTCAGTCCCGGAACCAATGTACTTTGGGATTGGGGTTACGGCGACCGGTTTGACGGGCAACCATTTCAACACGCAGCGCTTATCCTTACCCGTGTGGTTTCAAAACCTACGGCTGGTATTGTCACCATCGACCTGGGCCACAAAGCCATTGCAGCCGAAAACCCTGTTGAAAACCGGTTTAAACTCCTGAACCTCAGCGGCTATACAGTTCTAAGTCAGAGCGAGGAACATGGTGTATTGCAGGTTAGCGCCGAAGCGTGGGAATCTGTGCAGATCGGCGATGTGTTTTATGCGCTTCCATATCACATTTGCCCATCAGTAGCATTGCATGACTATGCCAGCATCATTGAAAATGGCGACGTTGTCAATGAATGGAAAATCACTGCCCGCACCCGCAGACTGACTATTTAGTACTCATTTAAAAATATTCTTACATGTTTCTTTTTGATGCCCATCTCGACCTTTCGATGAATGCTGTTGAATGGAACCGGGATTTGACGCAGGAACTAAGTGCCATTCGTGAACGCGAAAAGAACCTGACCGATAAGCCCGATCGTGGCAAAGGAGTAGTTAGCTTTCCGGAAATGCGCAAAGGCAACATTGGAATGTGCGTCGCTACGCAGATCGGTCGTTTTGTAAAACCAGACAGTAAAATTCCCGGCTGGCACTCGCAGGCACAGGCATGGGCGCAAACCCAGGCCCAGATCGCCTGGTACAAAGCCATGGAAGAAGCTGGCGAAATGGTACAGATCACCGACCTGGCGGGACTGCACAAGCACTTAAACCTTTGGCAAACAGCCGAATCAACTGAAAATCTTCCTATCGGTTATATCCTGAGCCTGGAAGGTGCTGATTCATTCATTAGTCTCAAAAATCTTGAAATAGCTTATCAATACGGTCTGCGCGCGATCGGTCCGGCACACTACGGCCCCGGCGTGTACGCATATGGTACCGATTCTGACCAGCCGCTGTCCCAAAAAGGCAAAGACCTGCTTCGTGAAATGGATAAGCTGGGTATCATTCTCGATGCGACGCATTTATGCGATACCGCTTTTTGGGAGGCTTTGGACATTTTCAAAGGACCGGTTTGGGCGAGCCACAATCTGGTACGGGAGATCGTCCCTCACAACCGCCAGTTCTCCGATCCGATGATCAGGGAATTGCTGGGAAGAAAAGCTGTCATCGGTATGGCTTTTGACGCCTGGATGATGATTCCCGGCTGGATCAGGGGAAAATCCACACCCGAAAGTACCGGTTTGAAAATCGAACATGTTGCTCAGCACATTGACCATATTTGCCAGCTGGCGGGCAATGCACTGCACGTGGGTATAGGTTCAGATCTGGACGGAGCTTATGGAAAAGAACAGTCGCCCGGTGACCTCGATTCCATCGCCGACCTGCAATCCATTACCTCAATCCTATCCTCGCGTGGCTACTCGGCACAGGACATTGAACAAATTATGTGGCGTAACTGGGTTGATTTCCTCGATAGAAACTGGAAATGACAAGTCTAATAAATTCTTAATATTCCAATAAAGCAATAATCAAAAAAGCTTTGCAACTTACGTCCGGGTTGCGAAGCTTTTTTGATTTAAAAATTAAAAATAGCACTTATTTGTAATTATTATAAATAAGTATCACATTTGGGAAGCAAACTAATACCAGCGATATGATAGACTATACTTCATCAAAACCTATCCTTCATAATTTGAATTACAATGAGAAATACATATAAGATTTCATTTCGTACTAAAATCAAAAACACCAAGTCGTTTCAGCGATTGCATGATTGTCTCAAACAATTAAACGTGAAACACTGGGCTTATGATTTCCAGGAACTGCTTCTGACCCTTACTTCGGAATTATCGGATTTTACCAGAATACAGGCAGTACTTCGCTCTGCCGGGTACGTTTGCCACTTTGTTAAACTTGAAAACCTGGATGATAATGGCGGACTAACCATCGCCTAAGTGCTTTACAGGGCTTAGAAACTGGTTTCCCTGATCAGATTTCGCATTGCCTGTTGCATATGCCGCTCGTTGTGGGCGATAATAAACTGAAAGACATCTCCTACCCTTAACCTTATAAAAGGCAGAATGGATACCGGTATCTTAATGGTTTCCAGATCCTTACTACCAGCGGCCCTGAGTAACATCAACAAATCTTCCTGTTGCCGGAGAAATTCGGCAACGGTTTCGGCTGCATTCAGGTCCGACGCCGGGATATGGCCCTTGAAAGCTTTGTATTTGCCTTTGCCGGTTTCGGGTTCCATCATTCTGGTAAAATAGGCTCCCAACCAGCTACTCTGAAAATCCTGTTTTTCCGGTTGATCGGCTGCTTCCGCCATTTGCTCGCGGATTTTGGGCAGGTAGTACTGCCCATAACTATTCAAATGTTCCAGACATTGGGCGATACTCCACCCTCCCGACACCGAAGGCTCATTCAAAAAAGCATCTTCCATGTTTTGGAACAGCACTATCGTATCCGAAATATGACCTTCGACCCGGTCTTCGAGTTTCAGCAGCAGGTTCCTTTTATTGACTTTTTCCATTGCATTTAATGTTGAATTCAATGCAAAGATGCTGGCTCTGCCCTTTCTGAATTTTGGTAAAAACCAACATTTTCAAATTCTTACCTTATTTACCAATTTACTGAAATTAGTGGGGTTAATGCCCAGATAGTTAGCGAGATACTTGTGAGGTACCAATTGCAAAATATGCGGACTGCGCAAAAGCAGTTTCCGAAACTTGTCCTCGGACGAAAAGCATTGCACTTCCACCAGTCGCTCCATTACCCCGGACAATGTTTGGGTAAGCCCCTGACGCACCATTCTTTCAATGGAAGGTCTTTCATTCATCAACGATTTGAGTTCGGTATAGGGTGTTTTCAGAAAGCGGGACGGCGTGAGCGTTTCATAATAATAGCGCGAAGGCTGTTCCAGCAGCAACGAATCAACTACTCCTCCAAACGACGGAGCATAGGTAAACACAATCGTCGCTTCCCGGTTTTGATCGTCGAGATAATACACTCTCTGAACGCCTTCCATTACAAAATACAAATACTTTTCCCTCTCTCCCACCGAAGTAACAATCTCCTTCCGCCCAGCCTGAAAAGGTTTCCATATTGACGAAAAAGCCGCCCAGTCGTCCTCAGGCAGAGGCTGAACAGCATTGACAAGCGAATAAAGAAGTTGTAACGGTTCCTGCATTTGACCTCTAAAATACAAAGGCAAGCATTACTCTCCTATCGCCGACACCATAAAATCAAGAAAATGGAAGACCTCTTCCTGGCTTCTGATATGGTTGCGGGCCGCGGAAAGGTCGTCCCCGATTTTAATGGTAAATGAGTCGTCAGGCAGGGCCTCAAACATGTCCTCGTCCGTGGTGTCGTCACCGATCGCGAGTACAAAGTCATAGTTACCATTTTCAACAAAAATTCGTGCAGCGGTACCTTTGTTGAAAGCCGTCTTTTTAACTTCCACGACCTTGTTACCGTCAATCACCTGCAAGTTCAGCTCTGGTTGAATGTAGTTCTTCAATTGCCAGAGTAGCTCTTGCGCCCGTCTGTTGGCATACTCCTTTTCGTCAGCAGTGCGGTAATGCCATGCCAGCGCGGTTTCTTTTTCTTCTACAAATGCACCGGGGCATCTTTTGGCATAAATTTGCATGATTGGACGGATGCTATCCTTCCAGTTTTCCTCATAGCTTTCATTAAGCTGCCATTCACTACTACCCTTCGTTCGGGTCAATGCACCATGTTCCGCAATGATATGAACAGGCATATCGGCAAAAAGCTGATCCAGAAAGTGACGGTCCCGCCCGCTAATAATGATAACCGTATCTTTTTTCGCAATCTCCTGTATCAGCTTCTTCACGTCCTCGGAAATAATTGCCTTGGCCGGATCGGGCACGATCGGAGCCAATGTTCCGTCATAGTCAAAAAATAAAATCCTGTTTGTCGAGGATTGATACGCCTTTCGAATCGAATCAATACCACTATTGGTCAGAAACACCTGGCGTAGCCTTTCGTGTTCTAGTTCAAGCATCGTCATTTGGGTAAAAAAATCATTGGTCCAGGCAAAAACGTCGTAATCTAATATACGCTCGCGCATGGCGTCCATTCTTTTGGTTTGTTCTTCAATGGGCATTTCAAATGCGGTTTTAATCGCGTCTGCAATGTCCTGCTGGTCCAGCGGATTGATGATCAGCGCCTCGCCAAGTTCTGCGGCCGCGCCTGCCATCTCACTAAGTATCAATACGCCTTGCCTATCCTTCCGGCTCGCAACATATTCCTTGCAAACCAGGTTCATACCATCTCTCACAGGCGTAATGAGTGCTACGTCGCTCGCCGTGTACATACCCACCAGCTCGTGGTATGGCATAGACCGGTACTGATAAATAATCGGCTGCCAATAAATATTACCGTAGTCAGCATTGATCCTGCCTACGGTCTGGTCAATGTCCGACTTCATCTGCTGGTATTGCTCAATGGTGTCGCGCGACGGCACTACCACCATTACAAATGACACTTTTTCGTGCCACTCGGGGCAATTTTCCAGAAACCGCTGATAACCTCTGAGCCTGTGAATGATCCCTTTTGAGTAATCCAGCCGATCGACTGAAAAAATAATCTTCTCTTTTAAAGAATTCCTTGCATCGTTTCTGGCAACAGCTACCTCCGGTTCTTCAAATGCATCGTTAAACTTATGAAAATCAATGCTGATCGGAAACGAATCAACTTTAATGATCCTGTTGCTCATATTAATGTAATGCAACTTATTGCCATAACCCGAAACTAGCCTGGCCGCTTTAAGGAAATACTCTACATAGTCATTGGTATGAAACCCTACTACGTCAGCTCCCAAAATACCGTCGACAATCGCCTTGCGCCAGGCAACCGGCAGTAAACGGAAGAGCTCGAAAGAAGGAAATGGAATGTGAAAAAAGAACCCTATCTTGTTTTCGGGAAACCTCTGCCGTATCATGTCAGGTAATAACATCAGCTGGTAGTCCTGCACCCAAACCACGTCTCCGGGCTGGATAATTTCGGCTACCTTGTCATAAAACAGCCTGTTGGCCACCTTATAAGCATCATAGTAAGCCTCTTCAAAGCGGGCAAGGGAAGGAAAATAATGGCATAGCGGCCAGATTAGGTTGTTGCAAAATCCTTCGTAATAATTCTCATTTACTTCATCGGAAATAAATACCGGATGCGCCTGGAAATCATCATTTTCCAGCGATTGCCCTTCCAGTTCCTCGGGTGTATTTTCAGAAAAACCTACCCATTGAATTCGTTCGGCAGAACTGAAAATCGGCTCCTTCTGATCATTTACCAATGATAAAACCGCCGAAACCAACCCGCCGGAATTCTGAAATAACTGCACCTCATCGTTCTCCCTTATTAATTTAAATGGCAATCGATAAGCAACAATAATTAGCCTTCCTGAATGTAATGGTTGTTTTGTATTTTCCATATGATTTCAAAACCTGCAAAAAACCTATGCCAGGAAAGGCCAAAATGACAAAAAAAATTATTCTTTTGACGGACCATGTATTTGTGCTAGCTTAGTGCCAGCAACCTCTCTCATCATGTTAAAAGGAACCGGAAATTTCCGGGCAGAAAGATCATTAATGGTCATTTTGTGAGCAATTCATTTTGCTGTTTTCCGTAGAATAACATGATGGTTGACCACAAATACAGGTTTCAAAACCTTAGATTAGTCAAGGACTACAATCATGTAATCGCAGATTAATAACTGTGCCACTCTTTGTTGTGGGTTGCGCGGCGGTCAGAAATGACCGCCATTTTTTTGACCTTTCGCTAATACGGATACATCCATACGTTAATTTCTTTTATATTTATTGCCCCTTAACGACTTGACGTTTACGTCCTTATGAAACCGTATGTTTACCTGTTACTCTTTTGTTCCTTCGTTCCTCATTTTGTTCACTCACAGCGCATCGACTCGCTGGAAACTCAATTAAAAAAATCGCCTGTCGATACAGGCAAAGTCAATCTGCTGATTGACCTGGCGATGGAGTACTGGAGCTCGGCCCCTGAAAAAACGATAGCCTATTCAAACGAAGCGCTGGCGTTATCCGAGAAGCTCGACTACACACGTGGCATGGCACGTAGCTACCAGAGCATGGGTGTGTACCACTGGCAGAAAAATAACTACCCTGCTTCGCTGGATTTCTATACCAAAAGCCGCGACCTGTATGAGAAGATCGGCGATAAAAAAGGCTTCGCAAGCGCCATTTCCAATACCGGCATTGTGTACGGTGAACAGGGCAATTATGGACAAGCTCTGGAAAATTATACCCAGGCTATTTCCATTTTCCGGGAAATCAACGACCAAAGCCGCGTAGGCTCGCTGCTCAATAGCATGGGGATTATCCATAAAAAACAACAGAATTACGACGAATCACTATCCTTCTACAAACAGGCGCAGGAAATCTGGAAAAAGCTTGGAGATCTCAAATCCGTTGGCGGCGCACATATCAATATGGCTGCGATTTACAACAGACAGAAGAAATACGCCCTCGCCCAGCAAAACGCCACCGAGGCCTTAATAATATTTGAAGGCTTTAAAGACCTTAACGGCCAAATCATTTGCCGAAACGACCTGGGAGATATCAGTTTTCAAATGGGTGACTACGAGAAAGCGCAGGCTTCGTACGAAAAAGCATTGGACCTTAACCGAACATTCAAGAGCAAACGTTTAATGGTAACGTCTTACAACGGGCTCGGTAACGTTTATCACAAGCTGAAACAGAACAATAATGCCATCGTTCATTTTCAAAAAGCCTATGTGCTCGCTGACTCTCTCGGCTTAAAACCAGCTTTGCAACTAGCCTCGGAAGGACTATCAAAAGTTTATGGCGAAACCGGCAACTATGCTGATGCCTATCGGTTCCAAAAGCTGTCCTCTACACTGAGGGACTCTCTTTTTAATGCTGAAAATGCCAACAAGATTGCAAATCTGCGCGTACATTATGAGAGCCAGAAAAAAGAAGACGAAATAAAGTTGTTGCAAAAGGAGAAGGACCTGGGCTATGCCACGCGAAATACCGTGGCGGTAACGCTCGCGGCTGTTATCATTCTGCTTGCGCTCGCATTCAACAGGCAAAAACTCAAACAAACCAAGGATCGGGAATTAAATCATGTGCAGCGGCAGCTGGCAGAAACAGAGATCCGCAACAGGATCGAAAAGGAAGAGCAGCTTACCGCAGAACTGGAATTCAGGAACAAAGCATTGACCACACATACACTCAACCTGATCCAAAAAAATGGCATTCTGGAAGAGATCCGGAGCATTGTTTCCACCACTCTTCAGAATGGAAAACGAGATGAAAACTCGCCGCTGCTTTCCAAATTGCTCAATCTGATCGATTACAGTTTTACACAGGATAAAGATTGGGAAGAGTTTAAAATGTACTTCGAAGGAGTTCATAAAGACTTCTTCTTGAAGCTAAAAAAAGAAAATCCCGAGCTGAGTGGCGGCGAGCTTCGGCTATGTGCTCTGATCAGGCTTAACCTCAACCTTAAAGAGGCAGCAGCGCTATTGAACATTTCTCCCGACAGTGTAAAAACGGCCCGCCACAGGCTGCGTAAAAAGCTGAATCTGAGTGAAGAGAGTAGTTTGAGCGACTACCTGATGGCTGTTTAATATTCTCTGAAATACATTCATTATTAGTACAAAATGCCCTCTTTTTTAGAAAAGGAGGGCATTTTTTCTGCATGTACACCTTTTGTATACCCTTATATTATAGGGGTTTACCTCATGTATACCCCTTTGACTTGACTACTGGTTTACGCTGACCGTAAGTTTGCAATGCGTCCCAAAAGGCGCCATTCACCGTCCGGTGACTGACTTCCATTAGCCTATTCTATTCTAAAAAACTCAATGAAAAGTCTCATCCCAGTACTGCTCACGATCAGTATTACCCTTACGCTAAAAGGGTATTTCAGCACAAACCCCTTCAACGCGAATGTGACTGAAAACATTTCGACGCCTGCAGAAAACTCGCTCGGCGAGCATTCCGAAGCTCACAAGATACTCGTTCAATTCCCTCAAACTTTTGAACTGCAACTTGTAAAAACCGCAATTATTCCATTCGAAAAAAGTCTCGATTTCGCTAACCCGCACTTACTCTCCGACTACCCGCTCGGCGATGTAAACTGGATTTCCCGGGAAGGTTTGAACACCACATTCCCGCCAGCGAAAGTTCAGTTCTTTCCTTCCCGCAATCCATTCTTCCATGGCCTCAGCCGGTCGCAATTAAACCAGAGCAGTACGGTAAACTACCTTTTACCAAACCATCTGCTAGGGCATCCCTGTTCAGCTCAAAATTTGCCTTCCAATACAGTAATTACTTATCAAACGGCCGATGGCAGTTATTATATTTTGGGTGTCAAACAAATTTCCTGGGGTAAAAGTCGCGCGATTGAGCTCTCCGTTTACCATGCGTCCTGATTCACATTTATACTATTATATACACATTTAATCTAAACTCAATACTAACAACTTTACACAATGGATTACTCATCATTACGCATAGCCCGTGAAGGAGAAGTACTTATCTTTCTAAGTTTCATTATGATCATCTGGGCAGTTTCTTACATCCGCTCCGAAAAAGTCGAGCGCATATCTTCCAAGAACAACAGATAAGTTACGTTTTACACACTATTATCTTAATAAGATCTGGTTTTTCGAACAGGTTTTCTGGCTTTTATGTCCGGGAAACCTGTTTTTCGTTGTAAATTTCCTCCCCAAATATTACTATTTTTACTGCTTACCGCCCGAAATTCCAGAATGAAAGATTTGCTTCCCAATCGTTTCATTATCCTTTTGTCTTTACTTACTCTGATTTACTGGCAGGCATCTGCGCAGTTTGAACACATCATTAATAAAACCCACGCCGAACGCTACACGGTCATTCGTCAGTTCATAGGATTGCACCTGAACACGGCCGATACCATTGAATCGTTTAAATCGATTCAAAAGCTTCGTGAAGTAGCGATTAAAGCGAAAGATGAAGATCTGATCCTGGAATCCGACCTTTTGCTTATGCTTCAAAAATCACAGATCCGAAAGGAAAGCCCCCGTACGCTGATCCATGGGATCAGAGAGGTGATCAAAAAAGGAGAAGATGCGAACAACCTGCAAATTCAGATCAGGGCCAGAATGCTCCTCAGGCACCTTTATTGGTATCAGACCAAAAACTATGAGCTCGCATTTGAACAATATCTTAAAATATACCCGCTGCTCAAAAAAACAACCGGCAAGGAATTCCCGGAAAAAGCATATACGCTCACTCAAATTGGGGAAGCTTACTACTTCTTCGCTGATTTCAGAAATGCGGTCCGTTTTTGTAGAGAGGCATTGACGGTAGAAGTAATAGAGGACCATCGAGGCGTACATAACACAGCCATGAATACGATCGGGCTCTGCTTTGTGAAGCAAGGCCGACTTGATTCCGCGGATGTGTACTTCGAGAGAATATTGGCCAACGTAGGTATTAATGACTACGCCGTCTGGAAGGGAATAGCGCAGGGCGGGCTGGGCCTTACTAACTACTTACGTGGAAATTACGACAAAGCAATGCCGTTGTTAAAAAGTAATGTAGATCAGGCATTGATCATCGGTGATCCCGATCAGGCCGCCAAATCACTCACTTTGATGAGCGACATCTATTTCAGGACGAACCGAATTTCCATGGCAGCGGAAACGATGGTACGGGCCCGTGAATCTGTGAGGCGGTCGGGACTTCTGAAACCGTTGGAACAACTCTATCAGATTTTCGGAAAGGTGTATGCAACGCAGGGCAACCTTCTACTGACCAATGCATATCTGGATTCGGCAAATCACATCAAAGACCAGCTGGCCAATGAGTTTAACTCCATTCAGATGCTGAGGGCGACGGAAAAAGCACAATTGCAATCGCACCGAGCGGCTTTGGAGCGCGTTGCCGCCGAAAAGCAGATCAAGACATTGGAACGTAATATTTTACTTATCCTGATGGTACTGCTGATCGTGGTCCTATTCTATTTTTACAAAACGCATTATTACAAAGTCAGAGAGAAACAGCGCATTATCAACGATCAGCTGATCAAGGCAGAGCAGGAACTGACGTTTTCCACTCTCCAGCTGGAAGAATTTAGACGCAGTATCTCAGAAAAGAACCTGCTTGTTGAAGAATTAAGCGCCCGATATGGAATTAATGTGAGCGAGGAAACGAGACAGGAACTGCAAAAAAGCACCATTCTCACGGACGAACAGTGGGAGTATTTCAGGGGGCTTTTCGAGAAAATCCACTCGGGTTACCTCCACCGTCTCAGAGAAAAGCTGCCCGGCCTTACCCCTGCTGAAACCCGTTTTATGGCTCTTGCCAAGCTAAATCTGACCTATAAAGAAATGGCCAGCACCCTTGGAATCTCCGTTCAAAGCGTCAGGGTCATCAGGCACCGCATCCGTAAAAAACTGAACATACCCGAAGAGGCTGACCTTAACACTGTGGTGGAAACTATATAATTGCCACAAAATCAGCCTATAACAAATTGGAATGTTTTTGGAATGCCTGCTTTTTTCATATTTATCCAGCTATTTCTACATTTATATAGTCAGACCCTAGCCTGTGTACATCATGAGATTCGTAAAGTATAAGTATTTCATTTTGCAGTCTATGCTGCTCGCGCTCCTCATATTCCTCACGGTGTGCAGATGGTGGGGCAGCCATCTGGAGCAAGCGCATAAAAAAGGAAAAAACAACCCTAACCTAACCCATCAATTAACGATACGTTAGCCTCCTCTCTATCAGTTTAGCGATTAGTTGGTGCTTCTTTTCTGTCAAGACAAAGAACCCGAGCGCATTCGGAAAAGCTTTTGCATGTCAGAGGCTTTTCCTTTTTGTTGTTATTTGTATGATCAAATGACAGTCAAGCCCAGTTTCATAGCAAGTCCATTCACAAAATAGTATCTCACTTATTAGCAAACCACATACAATGTCAGCTCAAAAAGACAAACCAGCCTCGAAACCTCGCGCCAAAAAATTAACGGACGCCGAGCAGGTAGCCGAATTTATGGACAAGCTGGAACATCCGTTAAAAGCAGAAATAGAAGCCGTCCGCAATATTATCAAAAATGCGAATCCCAAAATCTCGGAAAGGATTAAATGGAACGCGCCCAGTTACTACACTTCCGCAGACCTGCTGACATTCAATCCCCGGTCACAGAAAAACGTGCACCTGGTATTTCATCATATTGCCATTGTCCAGGTTAAGTCTTCCCTTTTGGAAGGAGATTACAAGGATCGGAGAATGGTTTACCTCACTGATATGCAGGACATTGAAGGCAAGAAAGCTGAACTGGAACGTATTCTGAACCAATACATTGAGCTAGCGGAATAAAGCCGGGCCGGAATAATTTAGGATTAGCGGGAATCAGTCCAGCAGTTCCCTTGCTTTCAGGTCGTCAAATATAATTTTGTCTACTTCCGATACTTTCTCCCTATCGGCGTAAGACAACCATGCAACCTCTTCGATTTCCGCGGAAGGAGCAATCTCGCCGGAATACAAGCCCGCATAGCAGCGCATATTCACCATCACGCCCTGGGGCTGGCCGTGCGCCTGAGCAAGGAATGTCCCATAAAACTCAACAGACGCCGGATCGATTTTGATAGTTAACTCCTCCTCTATCTCCCGGGTCAGGGCCTGCTCGTCGGATTCGCCGGTTTCCCTTTTTCCGCCAGGGAGATAGTAAACGTTGCGCCCCCGGGTACGTGCAACGAGTACTTTTTTGTCTTGTATTTCAATAAAGGCTAATTTGTCGATCATGTCTTTTCATTTGGCTAGTTCATCTGCCCGAAACGCTGCTGGTTTCGCGGCTCTTAAAGTTATCAGAAACTGACATTTGCTCCAAAACTTTTGTTCATTCATTGCTATACCCCAAACTGCGTCAGGTGATGGTTCAGATGTTTGTAAAACATCGTATTCCACTGGCTGGCAGTTAGTTTACCAAAGCTCAATGATTCCTTGCCATCAAAATGCGCCTCTCCAAGATCGACTGTCTTTTTCATATAGCCTATCAACCGGTTCTTCTCGATTTCAAAGTCGCGCTCATCAACTATGATAAACGCGGGAGCCGTTTGGAGGCTCTTGGCATAGGGTTTGTCTCCACAAACAGTACTTTTTGCGAATACTTGCAGCATCAGCCTCATCAGAATATTCGGTCTGGGGTGTTTGTTTTCAAAAGCCATTTCATAGGCAACATTGCAATGGGCAAGCATCTGAGGAGCATTCATTTTGCCCCACTGCGGCTGCGTCTCAGCACGGAGTACGTCTAATCTTTCAGTTAATTGAGATACAGTTTCGGGTAAAAAGATGTTTTGCATTGTTGTGGTTGTTTGGATTTGTACATGAAGGTTAGTGGTTGGTGTTGATAAACTCAACTACTTTTTACAACAGCATTCAGTCATTTTCAAGCCTCTTTCAATGCCTCCAAAAACAATCTGGTCAACTCCTGAACAGGAACGCGGTTTATGGAAGGATTAACTTTCAGCATAAAGCCGTGGTCACCGGATTTGGCTATTTCGATGCTTCTTTTCGCCAGCCCTTCCCTGAATTTGTCCGGATTGGCCTGGTTAAGCTGCAAATTGACAAAGTGTGAGCCGTTTTCTATTATGCCAAATTGGATACGCTCATTCTTTGCCAATTCTTTGAACAACTTTTCACTGTTTGACCATGCCATTTTGTAGTCATCTATAAAACCGTCGGCATAATGCAATGCAACGGCTGCGAAAACCCACGCCGCAGGCAAACCTCCTCCGAACATTCTTCTTTCATGGAACAGTTTTTCGGTAAATGCTTTGTCACCGGCCAAAACCGCTCCCGAAGAAGCATTAAAGCACTTCCACATCGAAGTAAAAACCGTATCAAACAGTTCACCGTATTTTTTGGGTTCAACATCCGTATGAACGGCCTGCTTGAACAACCTGGCTCCGTCCAAATGCGTTTTGATACCATTCGTTTTGGCATAATCCGTTATTTTTTTCAGGCTTTCATAGTGCACCATTCTGTCCTGCTGGCGTCTTACCGGTGTTTCTATCGCAATAGCACCAATCTGTGCCTCTACCCGACCCAGTTTGGTCTTGGCAATGACCCTTTCGACATCTTCCAAAGAAAACTCGACAGCATTAGTGCCCAATGGAATCAGGTTTAATCCGCTCAAAATCTGTGAACTGTCTCCGGTATCATTGTAAATATGGCTCTGTTCCTGAACAATTACCCTGTGATTATTCCCGGACAATTTGCGAATGGCAATGTGGTTTGCCAGTGTTCCCGTTGGCATAAAAACGCTGGATTCCTTTCCGAGCAATTGCGCAAATTTGTTCTCCAATTCTTCTACTACCCCGCCATTGGAATAAAAATCTGGCTTGATTTTACCTTCATCCGCAAGCTTCATCAGCAAGCCTGCATAATCCTTCGGGCTCAGATTTAAACCGTCATGCAGGAAATCGACCGCTTGGCTCGCCTTTCGAGGGTCTTTTAATCGACTATTTTCAGCGAAAACACCATCGGGAGCCGCAACAGCAGCTAGCATACTGCCCAGTTTGACAAAGTCTCTTCTTTGCATTAGATTGAATGAATAAATTTCACCTAAAATAAGGACAGAAATAGTTAAAGCCGTCATTTTGTAACCTTATACAAGAAAATTTACTTCATCATGAGCAAACTTGCACTGGCCAGCCTCTTCGTCACACTCATCTCGCTTTTCAATGTGGCCGGATCGTTTTCTCAAAATACCAAAGTAATTAGCGCAACAGGTAAACGCGTCGATATTAGAATTGGGAACGAATTGAGGAAATCCGACTGGAATATTTCCCCGGGGATCAAACCAGACGTGTATGACGTTTACCTTCCGAAAGCTGGTAAGCCTGTTACTTTCATTACCGACGAAGACTCAATTCTATTTGATGTAAAACCTGGTGATTATTATGAATTTGTCGTTTTGTTAAATGGAAAGGACAGCGCATTTACGGCGATCAAAGGTCATCTCGACGTTCCCCGCGCACAATTTTTCGACGACTACAAAAAGTCACACACCGGCAAAACATTCGTAGAAATCCCCGAGGTTTATGAACTCATGAATGTAGTCATGGCGATCACGAGTGAAGGAAAGAAAGACAATGGCCTGATCAGGAAAAACAATGCATATTATTCCGACGTGCTAAAATGGTTTGATCAGTATAGGGACGAGCCGATAGTGGGCACCGTGAATGCTGAAATCTCCAATCACGACAATTATCATGCACTGAAAATGGATGCCTATGCCTTTGAATTTCACAACGAAAAGATAGTCCAAAGCGCTACCTATGACCGTATCGGCTTTTCAAACACAAACAATCTAAGGTCATTCATTCCAGCCTTGCAGGATTTCGCCGTCAAGACGAAGTTTGCTGATTTCTACGCCAAACATAAGTCCTACTACGATGGCCTGATCATCAGTTACCGTGATTCCATCGGCGTCCCTGAAATGCAGAAGTGGTTGACAGCCAACTTCCCATCTGCAAGATATGACTCATTCAAGATCATATTTTCGCCGCTGGTGAGTCAGAACCAATCAGCCGCGCGGTTTGATCTTGACGGCTTTAAGGAAGCCCAGGCACATGTAAACTTTCCTTTTAACGAAAAAAATAATACTAGAACATTGTCAAAAAAAGCCTCTCTGGTTCAAGACGGTTCCATCATTTTCACGGAGCTCAATCACGCATTCATTGACCTGGAAAGCGCAAAGCCGCAATACACCGAGAGAATCGCGAAAGCTTTCGCCAATCTCGCTACCTGGAACAATCCCGAAAAACCTGCGAAGTACTACAATGATCCGTTTGCGTCTTTTAATGAATACATGAACTGGGCGTTAGTATGTCTCCGCTACGCAGATTACGCACCCGAAAATGAGCAAGACCAGCTGATTCAACAAACCGAAGAAATGATGGTCAATTCACGGGGTTTCGTAAAATTTGCAGAGTTTGACCAGTTTCTGGTAAAGCTTTATAAAAACAGGAAGAAGGGCCAGGTGCTGGCTGATTTGTATCCGGAGATTGTGGGGTGGTTTGAGGAGAATAAGTAGGATCAATTATGCTCAAAATATACTTAACACGTTAATCAGCTTGTCTTCTTCGTTTTGCTCTCAATGAAATCCTTATGCCTCGTTAATTCAGATTTCACCAGATCAGCTATCTCCTTTTCACTTAATTGCTCACCGTAGCTTTTCTCAAAACTCATAGAACCCCCATAAGATTTGACGATATAATTATCTGGCCCAAGCATCACCTCGATTTTTGACAAAAAATTAAAAATTCCGTATTCAGAATGGATAAATGTTTTGTAAGACGAAATAACTTTAAATTCAGTTATTGCTATCGAAATTTGCTGCTTGAATTTCAAAATCGCAGCACTATTAAAGTTTCCTATAAATTCGCTGGACCTAAAATAATGCTTTGAGGCAACATAAAATCCGTCGAATTTCTCAGCGCCAGCATGAAACTTCTGGAAGAGCGGAATTATTGAGTTGTCGTACAATAAGTGCAATAATTCAACAGACTTCTTAAGCTCTTTACTTTGAGTAGACAACCTTCGTTCCAACAACGCCAATTCCTTATCAAAATCATCTTCCTCCTCAATACTTTCTCCTTTCGCTCCCCTGATCATCAAGTCAACCGACTGAGCCAGATTATTAGCACTGAAATCAAGAAATGGCATAAAAATTCCACTATCTGCCTGCCTCAATGCTGAAAAATATTGGTTCTTTTCTTCCGTCTTAATAATCACCGGCGGAAACTGGTATCGCATTAAAATAAAATTCATTAAGATCCTTGCAGTCCGGCCGTTGCCATCATCAAAAGGATGAATACGAGTGAATTTATAGTGAAATTCAGCTGCCAGCAACACGGGATTTAAATCTTCCTGGCTAATCTTTTCTCGGTACCATTCAATCAGATCCCCCATCATAGCGGGAGTTTCTTCCGGTGTAGCAAATCTGAAAATTTCACCGGTGTTGGTGAGCACATGATTCGGTTGACTCTTGTATTTTCCGATCTCAACCCGCTTTTTTGTAGGTAACCCTTCTGCCGTAATGGCATCGACGGTATAAGATTCTTTCAATAGCAAAGTATGGATTTCCCGGATAAAGGACTCATTCAACGGATAGTCGCCTTTGACAATATCCAGTATCCATTCGATGGCTTCATTATGCCCTTCAATTTCAATATGATCTTTCAGCGGCTTACCTTGGGCAGTTAATCCAAACATAATCAACGCCTTAGTCTCGCCATAAGTTAGGGAATTACCTTCGATTCGATTGGAGTGATAATTCCAATCAAGGCGGAACTTTTGCATAATTCTCAGTTCCTGTTCCCGGCTGATTGGCAGAAGAGCATCTAACTCCCGTTTAAGCAAGACCGCACGTTCTACTGGTTCCATTAATTTAGATATGCTTGGTACGCAAAGCTATTTAATACACGTTATAATGTGGCACTTTGTCAAGACATTTTTGAAAAGCTGTTAGCATCGAAGTTCAGCTATTCCAACCATTCCCTCGGCAACAGCATCCTAGCTCATGTAACCATCAGAGATAAAACCAATGACTCTTTTTTCCAAACTCCTGCCCTACTTAACCATCACGGCGCTAGCGTTTGCGTTGTCGTGCAACAGGAAAGATCCGGCACCTGACTGTGGTTGTGAAGGACATGCCTACAAGCATTTGGAAAATGCAGAGGCAAGCTACCTGGGCCACGGTGGTTTTATATTGTTCGATACGAAAGACACTGCCTTCAAAATTTGGGCGTCTGCCTGTGAAATAGATTCGAGCTGGCAAAAAAGCGAAAAGATCGGCGAAATATTGAGCCGTGATTACATACTTAGCGGCGATTTCAAATCCGCGTGCTTCATGGGGCCAACATTAGTCGCAGTACCGCCATTCATACAAGTAACCTCCATAAAAAAGAAATAAACAGCGTAATATCCCCGGTACCTTATTTCAGCACTTTTTCAAAACAAACACTATTCTCCACGCCTTCATACTGGCCGTAATTGGCGGTAACCTGATAGTTGTTCTTTTTATAAAGTGCGACTGCTTCGGTTTGCCTTTTGCCGGTTTCGAGAATGCAGCGCGTATATCCTAATTCAGCTGCCCACTTTTCCAGTTCAGTGAGTATTTGGGACGCAATACCCCTATTCCTTCCCTCAGGAGCTACATACATTCGTTTCACTTCCATAGCATCCGGCCCATAAGCTTTGATTGCCCCGCAACCAATGGGAGTTCCGTCTTCGTAAAGTATCACGACATGCCTGATCTTATCCAGCTTGTTATACTGGGAGTAAAATGCGTGATCCTCGCCGTCGGTGATGGCCAGATAGGCGTCAAGGGATTTGACTAGTGTAATGAAATCGTTGTTGTCTGAATCAGTTCGGATTATGTTGATCATATTGATGAAATGTGGTGTCAATAATGGTTTTTATCTTAACTCGTCTAGTTCCACAACCTTCGCCGTCTTGGTTAACAAATGAATGATCAGCCAGGCCACCAGATAGGTACAGCCGCAGATCGTGAAAATGATGTTATACCCAGCCTGAATGTTACCTGCCGCTTTGTAGGTATCCAACAAATCGCCGATCAGGATCGGGAAAAGGATGCCTCCTACCGCACCAGCCATGCCTCCAATACCCACTACCGAACTCACAGCCTGTTTTGGAAACAAATCCGAAGGTAATGTAAAAACATTGGTCGCCCATGCCTGGTGCAGTGCCACTGCCAGACTGATTAGCCCTACTGCCACCCATACGCCTGTCGCAAATTGTATCATAATGACCGATAATTCCAGAAACGCAAAGGCCAGCAAAACCGTTTTCCGTGCCTTCAATGTCGGCCATCCTTTTTTGATCAGCCACGAAGACAGGTAGCCTCCGCCAATGCTGCCCACTGTAGTCGCAGTGTAAATCAGCATCAGTTCCAGACTTGGCTTTTTAAGATCCAGATTAAATGTAGATGCAAAATAAGATGGCAGCCAGAACAGGAAAAACCAGTAAATTGGGTCGATAAGGCCTTTCCCGGTAATGTAAGCCCAGGTTTGCGGGAATGTAAAAAGCTTAATCCATTGTACAGGCTGCTTTTCCGCTTCGTTTTCGTCCTGCTCTTGTCCGCTGATAATGTGATCCAGCTCTTCTCGGCTGAGCCGCTTC
This sequence comes from Dyadobacter pollutisoli, assembly GCF_026625565.1. Taxonomy (NCBI): domain Bacteria; kingdom Pseudomonadati; phylum Bacteroidota; class Cytophagia; order Cytophagales; family Spirosomataceae; genus Dyadobacter; species Dyadobacter pollutisoli. Next base: position 2,337,553 of record NZ_CP112998.1, on the reverse strand, counting down.
TGCTGGGCCGGAATGTCATAAAAAATCAGCCAGAAAATCAGCCAGACAAACCCCAGTGCCCCGGTGATCCAAAACACTTCCTGCCAGCCATAATGACTGAGTATCCAGGGTACGAGCAGCAAAGCCACAACGACGCCAATGCTGGTTCCAGCGTTGAAAAGACCGGTCGCCAGTGCACGTTCTTTTTTGGGAAACCATTCCGCCACCGTTTTTACGGCCGCCGGATAGTTACCAGCCTCGCCCAGCCCCAGTCCGACCCGCGCCAGACCAAAACCAAACGCACTGCGCGCCACAGCATGCAACATGCCCGCAATGCTCCAAAACACAATGGTAATGGAGTAGCCCAGTTTAGTTCCGATCTTGTCAATCAGCCAGCCGAAAAGCAGCAAACCAATTGCATAAGCCGCCGTGAAAGCCATCACGATGCGTGCAAAATCGGTTTCTGTCCACACAAATTCCTTTTCGAGAATGGGCTTCAGAAGGCCGATAATCTGCCTATCGAGGTAATTAATGGTCGTAGCTGTAAAAAGCAAGACCACAATGATCCAGCGATAATTTTTGGTAGTACCCATTACACGGAGAGTTTTTGTACGAATTGCCGGAAGTGTTCCCGCAATCCGTCCCAGTTTTTGTCATGAATCAATTTTTTATCAAAAAGCTGCCCGCCGATACCGAGACCATCCGCCCCTGCTTTCAAAAAAGCCGACATATTTTCCAGCCCCACGCCACCGGTAGGAAGCAATTTAAGCTGCCTCATCGGTGCTTTCAGATCTTTGATATATTCAGGGCCCAGTGAGGTAGCCGGGTAAATTTTGACCATCGTCGCTCCCAATGTCCACGCGTTGTAAATTTCAGTTGGCGTAAATGCACCCGGAAAGACAGGAATACCCTTTTTGACGCAAGATTTGATGACTTTTTTATTGATAATGGGTGTGACGATAAATTGCGCACCAGCGTTCAGCGCGATTTCCAGGTCGTCTTTGGTACAGACCGTTCCCGCACCAATGTTGAGCCCTTCACCTTCATTTTCAAGTGCATAACGAATAATATCGGCTGCCCCTGGCGTGTTCATGGTGATCTCAATCGTAGTAAGCCCCACCTCGCGGTAAATAGGCAAAATATGTTTTACATCGTCGGGAGACACATTTCTGATAATGCCGACCAGCGGTGCTTTTTCAAATAATTCACGGGAAAATGTACGCTCACTCATAAATTGGTTTTGTTCAATGTTAAATTCTGATGTTCAAATATTTTAATCTTCCCGGCTGTTGCAGCCCTGTCCACCGTCGCGGCGGGAACGATTAACGCCCTTCCGGGTAGATTCAATGTTTCAATCGCGACTTTATATAACCTGTAAAGGCTATTTTGGCAACATAATACCGATTGAGAATCGTTTTCCCTTGTCGGATGGCATATTTCCGAGCCGATCAGCAGCCCGCTCACAAACGTGGCGTTTTGCCTTTTATCTAAAAATACGTAACCTATTAACTCCTGATCCTTCTTGTTGACCAACCACAACCAGAAAGACGTCCTCACCCAGTTGCAGCACAGCAAGTATTTTTCCATTTTGTCAGGTTTTTTGGCTAGAGACTTACCAAGTCTGCAAGACGGGGTCGCCCAGACTTACCAAGTCTTGTTACGTCTCTCACGGCAACGCAAATGCGATATAAGTACCCCCCGATTTCAATCCATATCGTGTTCCTCCCGCTGCAATGGCAATATATTGCTTTCCATTGACCATATAAGTCACCGGTGTCGCAAATCCTCCGGCGGGAAGCTTGTACTCCCACACTACTTTCCCGGTTTTAATGTCAAAAGCACGGAGTTTTTCATCATAAGTAGCCGCAATGAACAGCAGTCCGCCAGCAGTTACAATCGGCCCTCCGTGATTTTCGGTACCTGTCGACGGAATTCCCTGTTTGGTCATTTCCGGATATTCGCCCAATGTCACCTTCCAGAGATACTCCCCTGTATTCAGGTCGACGGCGTTCAATGTACCCCAGGGAGGTTTGATCGCCGGATAGTTCTCCTGATCGCGAAACTGCACATTACCATTGTTAACATATGGCGGCGCAAAAGGAAAACTGGCGTTCTTTTTTTCGGCTACTTGCTGAGACTGCGCGTGAATGTCATTGGGAGCAGGTTTGGCTTCCATATTCAGCAGAAAGTTAATGATCGCCGCCCTGTCTTCCTTCACCATGTGCTGAAAAGAAGGCATTCGTCCACGGCCGGTTTCGAGCAATGCGCCAATTTGCCCGCGGTTCATTTTTTTACCAATATCCTTTAAAACCGGGTAAGCCTGCGTGCTTGCAGAAGCAGTAGCGTTTTTGGTATCCGTGGCGTGGCAGGTGGCGCAATTAGTATTAAACAAACCAGCTCCTCTTGACAATACCTGACCATCGCCCTTTTCCCTTGCATCCCTCATTTTGAGCCACCAAAGCATATTATTGCCATTGACATACATAATACCATCGGGACCAGCCGCTGTACCGCCCCATTCCGCTCCGCCTCCTATGCCGTAGAGCAAATTGCCTTCCCGGCTCGGAGGCTGGTTTTTCGGCCCTTTATTACTTTTGGTAAATCGGTCCAGTACGTAGGCGTGTGCCTCTGGTGTGCGGGTAGTAATGTCGGCTTCTGTCAAAGTCTGGTTGGCGAAAGGTGCAGGTTTTGAAGGTACGGGCTGCGTAGGCCATGGTTGTTCCCCTGGTAGTGCTCCGGCCACAGGTGCGGGTACTTCTTTCACCGTAAAAAGCGGTTTGCCGGTATCACGGTCAAACACAAAAATGTAACCATCCTTGGTAGCCTGCGCCACCGCATCGACCATTTTCCCTTTATGCTTTACCGTGATCAAATTTGGCGGACAAGGAATATCCCGGTCCCACAGATCGTGGTGTACCGTCTGAAAATGCCAGATCCGCTTGCCGGTTTGCGCATTGAGTGCTATGACGCAGTTGGCAAAAAGATTGGCACCCTTTCTTGCACCACCATAAAAATCCACTGAGGGTGAGCCGGTTCCGAAAAACACGGTTCCGCGATTTTCATCCAGTACCATTCCTGCCCAACAATTGGCCCCACCGAGTTTTTTGTAAGAATCCTTAGCCCAGGTATTGTACCCGTATTCCCCTGGCAACGGTATCGTTCTGAACACCCACACTACCTTTCCTGTACGCACATCAAAAGCGCGTATGTGGCCAGGCAATGCATCGCCCCCCTCGGACACAGACGAACCGGTAATGAACAGATTTTTGAAAACGACCCCTGGCGTAGTATTTCGGATATTGAATTGATTAATGTCATATCCGTAAGTTTCCTGATCGCCGAGGCCGTCGTGAAAATCAACTTCACCATTTTTACCAAAATCTTTGACCAACTGTCCATTCTCAGCATTGATTGCGTACAAAGTGGCGCCTGCTGTGAACAGAATGCGTTTATCATTTCCCTCCGACCAGTAAGTAACACCGCGTACCGGATGAAACTTTGGCCTTTTTCCCTCAAACGGGTCAAATTTCCAGAGTTCCTTACCCGTTGCAGCTTCTAGCGCGAATACTTTCAGGCGCGGTGTGGTACCGTACATCATGCCATTGACAATAATCGGCTGGCATTGTATGTCCATTCCTCTTTCTGCGGGATTGCTATTTTCACCGGTATCGAAAGTCCAGGCCAGTCGCAGGTTCTTTACATTGTCTTTGTTGATTTGATTTAGAGAAGAATACCGGTTTCCGGCATTGTTGCCGCCGTACACCGGCCAGTCCTGGTCCGGGCCGTCAGACTTACCAAGTCTTGGAGACTTGGCAAGTCTTGGCCCGCACAACAGGAATGCCAGCATTAGAAATGGAAGAAATTTCATTTAATTCAAATTCGGGTTGATTGAAGTATCCGTGTAAGGCAGCCGAAACCAATAATTCGCCTTCGTGATCGGTTTATAGCGCATCCTGACCTGCGGCAGCGAAATGCTGGATGTCACGATATTGCCCTCAATGTACCAGCCTGCCATCGTCAGGTACACATCCGCCAGGAATGCATTCGCAGGACCTTTGTCGGGACGTCCCGGATCACGTTTGGTGATCTTCACTTTACCGTACTCGCGAAAAGGCTCAGGAGCGGCGGCATAGGAGGCTTTGGATAAAAGCAATGTACTCGTAGCAGCAATGCCCAGTGCGGATTGAATCGCATTCCTTCGCGAAACGCCGGATTGTTTTGATTTCATATGATAAGGATTTAGGAGTATAATGAAAAAGACTTGGTAAGTCTACAAGACTTGCCAAGTCTCGCTTTTTCACCAGTTATGGATCGAGCCATCAGGTGCTTTCAATATCGGATGAGGAAACTTAGTCTTCTCTTTCACTTCCATCACAAACGTTGCTTTCTTAGGATCGAATTTCACTCCCAGTCCCGGTGCGTCGTTGAGATACAGCTTGCCATTTTTGAAATTGATATAATCCTCATTAAAGTACGGCGGACGTTCCGGTTCACCGCCTCCCAGTTCCATCAATGCCCGTGCGGGACTACTGGACCCCAGTACATGTACCAATGTCGCTGTCGACAGCGGGCCCGTGAAATGTGGGATCATGCCTACATAATGTGTCTCGCACATGGACGCAATCTTCTTGAACTCGCTGATACCACCCGTGTTTGGCAATGTAAACCGGGTATAGTCAATCCAGCGGTTTTCAATGAATTCGTTGGTATCCCAGCGATCTCCGAACTGCTCCCCCACTGCTATGGGTACTTTGGTCATGGCCCTTATTGTTTTGTAAACGGCCGGGTTCTCTGAGCGGACAATGTCTTCCACGAAATACGGTTCCAGGGGTTCGAGTGCCGTGCATATCTTCAACCCGTCGGTCAGATCGAAGCGGGTATGCAGGTCAATGGCCCACTTTCCGCCTCCGCCAACAGCTGTGTCGATTCTCTTACAGAATTCGATGGTTTTTTTGACATTATCATAAAAGTCAAACGGTTCGTCACCATTGCCTCCGGTTGGTCCAATGCGATATGCTCTCAGTCCGGCTTCAATGCAATCCCTCGCTCTTTCTTCCTCAGTTTTGGCCTTCGATGCCCGAAAACCGGTTGCATAACATTCTACATAATCGCGGGTAGCACCGCCCAGCAGCTCATAAACCGGCACATTCAATGCTTTGCCTTTAATATCCCATAATGCCATTTCCAATGCGCCCAGGGCATGCAGTTTCTCACGACCGGGCGGATAGAACATGCCGCGGTATACGTTTTGCCAGATGTGCTCAATGCGAAACGGATCTTCGCCGATCATCATCTGGGCACATTGCTCGATCATGTCTTTGGAGCCGCCCTCTCCTATCCCGATAATCCCACCGTCCGTTTCGATCTCGACGATACCACGTGCCTGGTTAAACAATGGTTTGTTATAACCTGGGGCAGCATAGTAGCGGATCTTGGTGATCTTCATTTTAGAAGCCGCCTCCGCCTTGATCAGCGGGAAACCTGCTGCAATGGCTGTGGAGCCTAGTATCGCCGATTTTATAAAATTTCTCCTTTGCATCGTTTTTGTCGTTTTGTACAAACAGGTAGCCCCGCTGGGGCATGTTGTTGTTAATGTGTCATTATTATTTTTCTAGAAACAGGCTGCCCCTCCGGGGCATTTGTTCTGGTCTTGGTTGCTTTTTTTAGAAACTGATTGGCTGCTTGGGCTCTTGCAACCATCTGTGCATTAATTAAGCATTGTCGGCAAAAATTATTTCAGCCAGGCCGATTTGGCGAAAGACGAATCCCTTGCAATCAGCTTGGCTTCCATTAAAATCTGCTTCATTCCTTCGTCGGGGTTTTTGAGTTTTTTCAACAAATATTCTACCGCCGTCTTGCCCAGCATTTCCAAGGGCTGCTGCATGTAGGTGATCGGACAATAGTACAGATCGAAAACCTCTGCCTGACCAAAACTGACGATCGCCAGGTCGGAAGGCACTTTCAGGCGCAGCTCATTGACGTATTTCAAACCATTGATTGCCAGACCGTAGGTTGCAAAAATGAGTGCCTCCACCTTGTGATCCAGCGAAAGGATCTCGTCAATAGCAGTTTTTACTTCCTGGTCCATGCTTTCAAACTGTACCTCTTTCAGCCAGCTGTTCTGAAATTCGATCTGCTTGTCCTGCAACGCATGCTTGTACCCCCGAATACGTTCTTCCATATGGTACATATCTGATTTATAAGCCATTAAAGCTATATTGGTATACCCCCCTTTTATGAGATGGATACCGGCATCGTAAGAAGCCTTGTAATTGTTGGTGGCTACAAAATCAGTCTGGATATCGGGAAAATGCCGGTCCAGCAGCACAAATGGAATGTTTCTTTCTTTCAGGTAATGGATCTGGTTTTCGGAACCTTCGCAGGAAACGATGATGAAACCGTCGACCTGCCGGTTGATGAGCACATTCAGCAGGTCCCACGATTTGTCAGCATTTTCATCACAGCTTCCTATGATGACGGTATATCCATTTCGTTTTGCTTCGTCTTCGACAACCCGCGCGATATTGGCAAAAAACGGGTTCGAAATATCCGCGATGATAAGCCCGATGGTATGTGTTTTCCCGCTTCTCAGGCTCTTGGCCAGATGATTCGGCTGGTAGTTCATTTCCTTCGCTATCTCTCTGATCTTATGAGCAATAGCCTCACCAACCCTGGTCTCTTTTTCCTTCCCGTTGAGGACATACGATACCAGTGCCGTAGAAACGCCTGCTTTTTCTGCGATGTCTTTTAGGGATGTTTTTTTCATGTTTCTAGCCCAGGGCTTAAGCCCTGGGTTATGGTGTATGGATGGCCCCGTCGATGGGATGGCCCCAGCCAGCCCAGGGCTTAAGCCCTGGGTCCCTGGGTTATCGGATCATCGGGTCCATCATGGGCGTATCAACGTTCCGTCGAACTTTCTTACTTGCCAGTTTGATTTTGTTGTGATTGGGTATTTGGCAGCTTCTTTCTCATTGATATCCACCCCGATTCCCGGTACTTCGTTGACGGACATGTACCCGTTTTTCATTGTTGGGCAGCCAGAGAACACTTCCAGCGTTTTGTCATTGAACTGCACCGCTTCCTGAATACCAAAATTCCAGACAGCCAAATCAATGTGCGCATGCGCGGAGTGGCCGACGGGTGAGACGTCGCCCGGGCCGTGCCAGGCCGTTTTTACATTAAACCATTCCCCTAACCTGGCTACTTTCATTGCCGGGGTCACACCCCCGATCTGGGAAACGTGGATGCGGATGAAGTCGAACCATTGATTTACCATTGGCTCTACAAACTCATTGACATTGTTGAAAAGCTCTCCCATAGCCAATGGTACAGTAGTGCTCTGTCTCAGCAGCTTAAACCATTTCATGTTCTCAGGCGAGAAAGGATCTTCGATAAAGAACGGATTATAGTCTTCCAACTTCTTGATCATATTGATCGCATTCATCGGCTGTACGCGCTCGTGAATGTCGTGCAGCAGCTCAATCTCCTCCCCACAGCTTTTCCTGACTGCTTCGAATAGCTTGGGGATGGCTTTGAGATAGGTGTTTTCATTCATAAAATTATCCGTGGGCCCTCCGAAATTCTCCTTTTTGAAATCCGGCAGCTCCGCCGTACTTCCTACTGCGCCATAGCCACCTTGCTGGATTCGAATGTATTTAAACCCGCGCTCCATGATGCTCTTCACACTTTCCACGGTCGCCTCGGGCGTGTTACCATTGGCGTGGGTATAGCAGGGTACTGCGAAACGTACTTTTCCTCCCAGCAGCTGATACAGCGGCATACCCGCGCGCTTGCCTTTAATGTCCCAAAGTGCCTGATCCAGACCGCTGAGGGCATTATTGAGCACTGGCCCATTGCGCCAGTAGGAACTGACATAAGCCCCGTGCCAGATATCCTCAATGTTATCGACGTCCCGACCGGTGCAAAATTCGTTGAGATAAGTGTTGATCGCGACCAGTACCACGGCGGCCCGTTGTGTGAACGTAGCACAGCCCAGCCCGTACAGACCTGGCTCGGAAGTTTCCACTTTCACGACGATCAGGTTGGAACCCTGTGGCGCAGTGGCTATCGCCCGCACGCTTTTGATCGTCACCGGTTTCATGGCTTTGGTATAGGCCGGCGTCTCCTTGGAGTCCCTAGCTTTCGCGTCGGACATCCCGCCAAACAAGCCCAATAATCCTGCTGAACCGCTGAGGCCCAATGCTTTCATCGTATCACGACGGCTAAATCCAGAATTGCTCATATCTGTTTTGGTAAATAAAAAAATGATTAAAGGTTTATTTCTTGTCCCACCACACCAAGGTTGATAATCTTCTTGTTAAAGGTATTCCTATAAACGAAAAAACCAGGCTTGCGTTAACGGGTACATCTATGGCGAACTTGCCGTCAGCATCCGTCACTGTGCCTTGCGAAGAACCACTAATCAGGATATTAACCCCTGGCAGAGGCTCTTTGTCCTGGCCGGTAACCTTACCGGTAATCCTGCTGCTTTGAGCGATGCTGGAACCGCACCACAAGCATAATAGCAGCAACGCCGTAATCGTAAAATATTTTCCCATCATACATTGATTAAATTGAAGTAAGAAAACACCAAAGGCAATAGAAGCTCTTTACGCCGCATATGCATCGAACGATGATTGATATACGTAATCAAAAATAATCACACTAGCCGAGGTACTGCGGCTGGTGAATAACCAAACAGAACAAACCAGTCCCATTTTCGGACAACTCGATTCTAAAATTTTCTGTTTAACCGATTAAGCAAAAGTCAAAATGTTAATTGATCAGAAAAATGAATATTAGGTTTGATGGCAATTGATTTACCGACTGAAAAAACTACTTGAATTCCGAGGAGGTACTGACTGGTATAAAATAAAACTCTTCAATATTTTATACTAATTCTTATTTAAGGAAAAATAGTGTCCCAATGTAGACTTAAACGATTAAACAACAAAATTTTACAACAATTTTTTTCTTATATTTTTTCCAAAAATAAACATATTAGAAAAAGAAGCATTAGACATTATCATGATTTCTTTTGTAGTGCTTTCGGCAGTCGGCTCTCGGCTTTCAGATTAATGTGCGAAACCAAATTTTGGATGATTGCCGACCGCTGATAGCCGACTGCAAAGCTGCCTTACAATTTAATTCGTGATAAAGTCTATTTTTCACGGATCATGTCGTGAAAATGACTTTCGGATAAGCAATCTTTCCATTCGCGTAAACACAGTAAAAAAGCGGGCAACAGCTGCTTAAATTTGTAATACTGGCAATCCTACATCACCCGATAACAACTCAATGCCCTCATGACATTTGTTAGGCGTCTTCTTGACCAATCGAAATTACCGCTTACTGTGACGGAATTCTGGCGTTATTCATTTTTTTACTGGGGCATTTTTGCCGTCATCACGCTTGGCCAGTTTACGATGCTATGGCTTCTGCAGCAAGGTGTGGCCATGCGCAGTCACGAGCTTTTCATCTGGCTGCTCGACGGCCTGTTCTGGTGGTCGACCACGCCGCTGGTGCTCTACGCATCCCTGAAAATCCCCATTGCTTTCAAGGTACGGCAAAGCACGCTGCTCAAACCGGTCCTGTACCACTTGCTGATCGTGACGTTTTTGAATATCCTCATCAACACCTTTCACTGGTACATTACCAATCCCCTGATGTTTTTTGTGATCGGTAAAAATCTTCCGTTTGAGAGTTACCTCTTTTCTTTCTTCACGGCTTACACAGGAAGTTTCGGACAATATATGCTGCTGGTCGTGGGGTTCAACAAGGTTTCCTACATCTACCGGTACCAGGAGCTTAAACAGCAGCATTTTGAAACCGAGATCAGCAATGAACAGCTGCGCGGCCAACTTGCCAATGCGCAGCTTCAATCATTGAAAATGCAGCTTAATCCGCATTTTTTGTTCAATACACTGCACGCGGTTGTAAGTTTAATGCTCAAAAATGATATCCGGAAAGCCACGCTGATGATCACAACATTAAGCGATCTTTTGCGAAGTGTACTCGTCAATCAGCAGTCGGATTTCATTCCTTTGCGGGAAGAGCTGATGCTGACGCGCCAGTATCTGGACATTCAGCAGATCCGGTTTCAGGACAGGCTCAATGTGGAATACAAGATCGACCCGGCGGCTGAACTGTACCCGGTACCGCAGCTTATCCTCCAACCATTGGTTGAGAATTCGGTCACCCATGGCATTTCTGACGTCACCACCAACGCATTGATCAGGATTACGGCGGAAATGAGCACGGCAGGATTACGGATTGTCATATTTGATAACGGTACTGGTGCCAATCAGCGTAAAATTTCAAAAGGAATGGGATTAGGCTTAAAAAACACCGTACTACGGCTCAGACAGGCCTATGGTGAACATGCACAATTTATTTTCGACCAGCCTTCCGAAGGAGGTACTTACGTCACCATACATTTTCAAGGCGAACCCAAAAAAATCAGAACAGACGATGAAGCATACCAGTCTTATAATAGATGACGAGATACTGGCGAGGGAAGTGATACGGACTTTTCTGAAACACGATCATTCGATGGAAGTCACCGACGAGGCTTCCAATGGTACCGAGGCCGTGGTTAAAATCCTGCAACACCGGCCAGACATTATTTTCCTGGACATACAAATGCCCGAGCTTGACGGTTTCGAAGTATTAAGAGAGGTATGGCCGCACCACCAGCCTTTCGTGGTTTTTACCACCGCCTACGACCAGTACGCATTGCGTGCATTCGAGGTCAATGCCATTGATTACCTGCTTAAACCTTTTGATGAAATACGTTTTCACCAGTCGCTGGGCCGGGTAAAGGAGCGGCTCAGCCAGAAGGCCCAGCCAAGGATTGAGGAGCTGGTTAACAGTCTATTAAAAGATCCGCGAGGAAAAGAGCCTGCATTTCTCCACCGTATTTTGGTTAAAGAAGCAGGTAAAATGTATCCGGTGAAAACCGACGACGTTACGCACTTTTCGGCCGACGGCAACTACATTTCGGTGTACACCGTCCAGCAGAAAGTTTACACGATCTACGACAGCTTGGGAAGCCTGGAAGGACGGCTGGACCCTTCGGTGATGATCCGCGTGGGCCGGTCCAATATTGTGAACATGAACTACATTACGGAGCTGGAAACTTACTTCAATGGCGAGTACATTATTCACCTGTCATCGGGAGATAAAATCAAGTGGACGAGGGGCTACCGGGATAATATCAAGGCTTTTTTGACGAAAATCGGCTAGTACCGGTTACGATTTAACTTTGTTATTCTACGATTCAGATACCTAAATACACGGATTAAACATTTTCCATTGCCGCGAAAGCGATTTGAGGCGCATTTTTGTATCAGGTATAATTTAGAATTCTACTCAAATCCGTTAGCCATGAATGTAAAATCATCTACTCTTAATGCATCGTCTGCGTACTACTTTTCCGGCAACCACCGGCTGATTCAAAAAAACTTCCTGCTACTGATCGCCGCTTCTGCTTCCCTTGCTTTTTTCGGCATGCAAATCTGTTGTGATAAAAACGCAACAAACAGCCACCCAAGTAACTGCAATGTGGAGCAAAACTTCACGCAAAATACCGAAAGCGGGAAATGGACCTATGATGAAATGGCCCACAAACTGATCTTCGAATACGGCGGAAAATCGCGGGAAGTAGAAGGTTTCAGCTACCGGCTGGGCAATGCGCTGCTCAAAGTAACCGACAAAATCAACGCGGGTCGAGGCGTATAATAACAACGATTGTCAAGCTGAGCGGAGCCGAAGCATAGTGCACTATGCTTCGGCTCCGCTCAGCTTGACAAAACAATAATCAATACTGCAACTCCGCAACCGCTTCCTCCTTCACTTCCTGCACAATAGTCGGCGGTAGCAATTTATACATCACCGGCGTCACCAGCCTTGATAACAATGTAGAGCTGATCAACCCGCCGATGAGTACCAGTGAAAGTGGGGAATACAGGGCGCTATACTCGATTACGAGCGGTAGCAACCCTCCGATGGCCGTCATGGAAGTAAGCAGAATGGGGACAAAACGAATTTCCCCGGCCTCAATGATAGCCTCTTCAATTCCCTTGCCCTGCTCTCTGAGTTGATTCGTAAAGTCCACAACCAGCAATGAGTTTTTAACCTCTATCCCAACCAGCGCAATGAAACCAATCGTCGCGGTGAAAGACAATGTCTCGCCTGTCAGGAAAAGCATCGCCAGACCACCCACGATACCTAATGGAATCACCGACAGTACGATCAGAATGCTTTTGAATGTCTTGAATTCAAGGATCAGCACGCCCAGGAAGCCAAATACGGTCACGAGTATAATCAAGCCTAGTCCACCAAAACTTTCTTCCTGACTTTCCTTTTCCCCGGCAACGGTAAATGTCTGGCCTTTTTCAAATTTGAAACTATTCAGTTTCGTAGTGATGTCCTCATTGATCCGCTGCACATTATAGCCCGGTTTCACAAAGGATGAGACGGTCACATAGCGGTCCTTATCGTAATGGCGGATCTGGTTGGGCGAACTTTCCAGTTCAATAGTAGCCACGTTTTTCAGCGGAATGTTGGCGCCGGAAGCAGAAGGCACATATAATTTATCAAAAACACTGTAATCCTGAATGGCCGCATTGCGCGAAACGGACACATTGACATTGTAATTATCAGCCTTGCCTACGTCCTCGCGGTAAGTCGCTACATTCAACCCAGCCGCGCCCAGTCTCACAGTACGGTCAATGTCGGAGGACGAAATTCCCAGTGTACCTGCCTTTTCCTTGTTAATGTTCACTTTCAAATCCGTTGGCTGAACGAGTAACGGGTTATTGACGTAGATCGTGCCCTCGGTTTTACTCAGCATATCGGCCACACGGAAAGCTGTTTTACGCAAGTCGTCCAGGTTTTCACCATAAATCCGGTAAGCCAGCGGCGCTTCGATCAATGGTCCCTGCTCAAAATCCTTCACCTTAATTTCGGCTCCCGGATATCTTTCCAGTTTCTTCCTCAGCTTTTCAATCACCTCTACTTTTTCCTCGGTCTCAAGGCCTTCTACTTGAACAAAAATCTCGGCAAAGTTTTCGCTTTCATTGCGTTGGATCACATTATAATAAACCCTCGGGTTCCCTTTTCCAACATTGGTAGAAAACGAAGTGATCAATGGCTCCTTCTTCAAAATCTGCTCTACATAGCGGGTAACTTCATTGGTCTTTTTAAGATTGGTACCCTGCGGCGTTTCAATGTCGATAAGGAACATGGGCTTCTCCGATTTTGGAAAAAGGCTGTTTCCAATGAGCGGTACTAGTGCCAGAGAACCTGCAAAGATTCCACCAGCCAGTAACAATGTAACGATCGGCCATTTCAATGCTTTGTCCAGTAAACTTCCGTAAGTTTTGTGAATGCCTTTTTTCATGCCTCTCAAAAGGAAGTTACCATCTTGGCTAGCATGCGGTTTCAAAATAACACTCGACAAAAACGGCACTACCGTCAGCGAAACGATCATGGAAGCGAACACCGTGGTGATCACCGACAATGGTAAGCTTCGGATAAAATCACCTGCACCTTCCGGCAAAAACACCAGCGGCAGAAACGCGAAAATCAACAGAATTGTACAGCCCACTACCGCCAGCCCGATTTGTGAAGAAGCTTTAATGGATGCCTCTACTTTGCCGTAACCCATTCTCAGGTAACGTTCTATATTCTCCACGACCACGATGCTATCATCCACCAGGATACCCAATGCGACGATCATCCCGACAATGCTCAACTGATTAATATTATATCCGAGCAGGTTCATGATCGTAAGACCGATCGCCAGCGAAAGCGGGATGGAGATCATTACCACCAGCGAGGCGCGTGTTCCCAGGGGTAACAATGTAAGTAGTACCAATAATATCGCAATACCGAAATCGCGTGCGAAATGCGACAGACGGGTGTCCACACTTTTGGCCTGGTCAAACACTTTTACCAGTTCAATGTTGGAAGGAAGTTCTTTTTCAAATTTGGCAACAATAGGCTCTACCTGCCCCTGAACCGAGATAATGTTCTCTCCTTCTTTCTGGCTAATGTTCACAAAACTGCAACGGAAACCATTCAAACGGGTAATGTGGGTTTCATCCTCATAGCCCAGCTTCACGTCGGCCACGTCTTTCAGCAGCACTATTTTTCCACTGGCGGTGGACACGACGGTGTTTGCTACTTCTTCCAAAGTCCGGTAATTTCCACTCGTTTTGACATTGAGCTTTTTGGTACCCATACTAATGCTACCGCCCGGAATATTCACATTTTCGCTTTGCAATGCACCGATCACCTGATTTTGGGTCAATTGCTGCTGTGCGATCTTTTGCAGGTTCAGGCTCACTTTCACTTCGCGTTCCGGAATACCGGAATATTCGACTTTTTTCAATGTCTTAACCTTTTCCAGGCGCTCCTTGAATTCCTTCGAAAACTTCTTCATCTGGGCATAGGAAGCATTCTCGCTAATCAATGCGTACTGATAAATACTCACGTCGGACGGGATCTGCTTGTTGATCCTGATATCGCTCACGTCAGCAGGCAGCTGCGCCCGCAGGCTGTTGATCTCCCGCACCAGCTCCTGGTACTTGTCGTCCGGATCGCTGCTATATTTATATTGTACCTGCATCACAGCCAGCCCGTCGCGGATATCGGTGATTACGTGCTTCATGTCGTCCAGCTCATTGATCTTTTTCTCCATCGGGTCCACCACCAGCTGCTCCATATCCTTGGGGTTGGTACCGGGGTAAATCACCACGACTGTAAACTGCGGCGGGTGTATTTCGGGGTCCTCACTGCGAGGCATCGTAAAGAGCGAGTAGATTCCCAGCGCGAGCACGGCGAGGAAAACCACCAGCGTAAACTGGTAATTTTTAACGGCAAATTCAGGTAATTTCATGATTTCGTTTGTTGAATGATTACTGAATTATTTTGATATCCGAACCCTCCGCCAGGTACGCGGAACCTTCCCTGATCACCTTCGCACCAGCATCCACACCCGACAGAATGAATGCTTTATCACCTTCGAGGAAAGCTATTTTCACCTGCTTTTTGTGCGCTTTGCTCCCATCGGCCACGAACACAAATGCCGTGTCATTCTCTCCTTCAATCAGCGCGTCGACTGGAATGGAAACCATACTGGTTTTTTCTTTCGGGTAAATGCTCACTTTGGCAAACAACCCGCTTGCCATCTTGGCATCCTGCTTGTCAAGCCTAATTTCGGCCTGATAAAGTCCCGAAACCACGTCGCTACCTTGCGAAAGTGACTTCACGCTACCAGAAAATGTCTGAGGATAAGCATCAAATATGATTTCTGCTTTCTCGCCACCTTTTAATTTTGCCCAGTCCTTGTCTGTCAGTCCGCATTTGATCACCCAATCTTTCTGGCTGGTACTGCTCACGAATAGTACCGGCGCGCCGCCCTGAACTTGTTCTCCTGCATTTTGCAGCTTTTGAATGACAACACCGTCAGTCGTGGAAACAATCTTCGCCTGAGACAGGTTAAAGCGTACTATTTCGAGTTGCTTTTCAGCTACCGCAAGCGACGTCTGGCTGTTTTCCAGTTGCTCTTTGGTATTCACGCTGTCGCGGTAGAGGTTCTGCGTGCGCTGTGCATCGCGTTTGGCTTTCAGGAAATTTTCTTCTGCCTGTGCCATTTGTGCGGCTATTTCGGTCGTATTCAGCGTCGCCAGCAATTGTCCTTTTCTCACCCGGTCACCTTCTTTTACCAAAACACTATTGATAATGCCACCGATCTTGAAAGACAAATGCGCCTCATTTTCGGAAGCCAGCAAGCCCGAAGTCTCCACCGCCTGCGCCTGGCTCAATGCGGATGAACTAATGATTTTGACCGGAATAGTAGTATCGGTTTCCTCTGCTTTTTTCTCTTCCTTACAGGCCGTCATCGCGAAAACGGCGGAGGCAAAAAGCGCGATAATGCTTATTTTAATGGTAGTTTTCATGTCATTGTTTAATTAGAAAATACATAGCTTGCTTTTGCCCGTTCCAGCTCGGCCGTGCGGGTTTGTACATTCAGGTAAGAAATACTTTGTTGAAGCTGATCATTGATCAACCGGTTCTGGGCGTCCAGCAATTCGATGTAAAGCAGCTGGCCTTCGCGGTACAATTTCTGCTGATCTTCGTAATACTGTTTCGAAAGTGCTGTCTGGCTGGTGGCGGCACGATAAATGGTTACGGCAGATTTCAACTTGTTCGAAGCAGTTTGTGACTGTAATGCCAACTGTTGCTCTACCTGGCTCAGCTGCGCCGAAGTAGCGTTCCGGTCCATTGCAGCCTGCTTGGTTTTATATTGCACCCGGTTTGCAGCAAAAACGCGCCAGTCCAGAGTCACGCCAAACAGATAGTAGCGCGTGTCATTATTAAATTTGATAAAATCGCCCTGCGTACCCAGGTCCATGAAAGTCGATAGCTTCGGCAACGAAGAAGCTTTCGCCAGCTGCCCCGACAATGTGTTGATTTTCAATAGAGATTCCAGTTTAACGAGTTCCTCCCTCTTACCGGTGGCAGCAGTATCCGGCTCAGGTGCCAGCTGCGTGGCGGCTTGTCCCTCAATGCGTGAATCGAGCGGAGTGTTAAGTAAAAAATTGAAATACCCAGCCGCATTAACAGACTGGTTTTTAGCATCTTCCAATCTAGCTTCCAGCCCGATCAGTTCATTCTCTGAGCGGCTCACCACTGTCCTGATCGCCTTATCATTCTTGACCAAAACCTGATTAAACCTGAGATTTTCTCTCGCCAGGGAAACCGCGCTTTCCAAAATGCTAATCGCCTCCCGTGACTGCATATAGGCATAGTAGGCAAACTTGATTTCCTTCACTAGCTCGCGTCTGTAAACGTCGGCCTCAGCCTGCTGGAAATTGATCTGCTCCTTTCGGATTCGCGTGTTGTACGTTATCTCAGCATTGTAAAGCGGCAGGGAAGTCCTGAACTTGGCGTCGTAATAGTTATTGGGGTTAAAAGTCTGGTTCACATTCTCGACCTGGGGAAATGCGGAAGAGTTGGTGAGTTGGTTCAATGAAGAATAAACCGGGTTGAGCAGGTCGCCGATCGGGATACTGATCTTCCGGCCGCCGCGAGAATCGAGGTAAGACCCATTAAAATTGACTTCCGGCAGAAAAAATGTCTTTGCTTCTTTTAAAGCATACATGCTTTTTTCCAGCAAAAATCCCTGTTGACGAATCCCCTGATTGTTTTTCAACCCCTGCTGAATGTAGCCTTCCAATATCCTGTCCTGTGCCCGCGCCTCGGCGAGCATCCCGGACAGTAAAAGTATGTATAGCAAATGCCGTAGCATTCCTCGAAAAATTGAAGTCATGTAAGTGATGTTTATATAATGAACAGTGTTTAGTAACGGGTAAATTTTTTTAGGTTTTCAGATTTTCCAAATAATTTTCAAGCGAAGTGTTCAACATTGCCCGAACGACGTCGTCTTCCATTTGAAGGATACACATTCTCTCCCGTATATACAGGGATACCAGGCCATGCGCAAAAGACCAGACGGAGATCGTAGTAATGAATTTATCCGCTGGTTTGATCAGTTTTTGTTCGAGACAAGCGGTAATTGTTTCCAGCACGTACCCAAAAGCACAATCGCCAGCCGCCCATTTTTCTGCATTTTTTATCTGTGACATCGGCGCACGCATGATAAACATCAGATCGTAGTAATCGGGGTTATCAAAAGCGAACTGAACATAAGTTCTTCCCACTGCTGCCAAACGTTCAAATGGATTTTCGATCACATCATGCGCCCTGAAAAGCTTTTCGAGAATCGAGAATGCATTTTCGTGAATCTCAAAAAATATTTCGTCTTTATCCTTGAAATACAGATAGATAGTTGCTGGGCTATATTCAATGTCCTCGGCAATAGTACGGATCGAGGTCTTGTCATAACCTAATTTCAGAAACAACTGAGTAGCCGATTCAATGATCAGGTTCCTCATATCCTGCTTTTCCCGCTCCTTTCTTTCCTTAATCGCCATGTGTTTTGTAATTACGCTGTGAATATAATAAACACTGTTTAGTAAATACAAGATTTGGGCAGACAAATATTAGGAGTGGTTAAAAAAGTGAGGTCAGTGGCAGTCGTATATACAAATTCATTTGATGTTCCGTGTAATCTCTGACCGTCCGGCGCCCGTTATTTCGGTGTCGCCTCCAAACTAAAAATGCGCAGCAAAGTCCAATGATGCGACCCAACTCAAAACATTATCAGCGTTTTACGATTCATTTGATCCCAAATACCGGGGTCATCATGCGTTTTTGACGAAGTACGACGATTTGAATGGCAACCACATCATATTGGGACAAGACGATAAAAGAAGCTTCCAGTTTGAAGAAGACCTGCCCGCGACTGGTGCTGATTTGGGCAATGATTTTCCGGTAGTTCGCTATGCTGATATCCTTTTAAGTAAAGCGGAAGCATTAAACGAGCTGACCGGCCCGACACCTGCCGCGATTGAGTTGATCAAACAGCTTCGTGCCAAAGCAGATATTCCGCTACTGAAACTGACCGAAACCCGAGCCTGAAACAAAATGACGGTTACAAATAATATGAAAAGAATGCTTCTATCGGTGCTGGCTTTCGGGCTGGCACTTGTTATCCCGGTTTTTGGACAAAAAAAGAAAGGTGAAAAACCCAATGTCATTGTCTTCCTCGTTGATGATATGGGCTGGCAGGACACCTCGGTGCCGTTTTGGGACAAAACAACGGATTTCAATAAACGCTACCGCACTCCGAATATGGAACGGCTGGCCCGGGAAGGCCTGAAATTCACGAATGCGTACGCAATGCCTGTATGTACGCCTACCCGTGTGAGCCTGATCACGGGTGTAAACGCGGCACACCACCGCGTGACCCACTGGACGTCCCCAGACAAAAATAAAAACACGGATTACGCCGATTCTACATTGCAGTCCGTGGATTGGAATATCAATGGTTTCAGCCCTGTGGCTGGCGTGGAGCATACTTTTCATGCTACTGCCCTACCGGCTGTGCTCAAACAGAACGGCTACTACACCATTCACAGCGGAAAGGCGCATTTCGGTTCGGCCGGCACGCCTGGTTCTGACCCAAAGAATGCAGGTTTTGATATCAATATTGCGGGTAGCTCCATTGGTCACCCGGCCAGCTATGCAGGCGAGAAAAACTATGATAGCCCTGTCAATGGTAAGCCCAACCGCAATGCAGTACCGGGACTCGAAGCGTATCACGGGACCAATGTTTTCCTGACCGACGCCATTACGACTGAGGCATTGAAAGCCCTGGAAAAACCTTTATCGGAGAAAAAGCCGTTTTTCCTCTACCTGGCCCATTATGCGGTTCACATTCCACTGACCGCCGACAAACGTTACATGGATCATTATCTCAAAGCAGGACTTGATAGTACCGAAGCGAAATACGCCGCTTTGGTAGAAGGAATGGACAAAAGCCTGGGTGACGTGCTGCAATACATTGACGATAAAAAAATTGCCGATAACACCATTATCCTTTTCATGTCGGACAATGGTGGATTGAGTACTACGCCGGCCAGAGGCGGCAAAGCCTGGACGCACAATTTGCCTTTGAAAGCGGGTAAAGGTTCTGTTTATGAAGGCGGTATCCGTGAGCCGATGCTCGTGCGCTGGCCTGGCGTCGTAAAGCCAAATTCGGTGACAGACCAGTATGTCATCATTGAAGATTTTTTTCCTACGATCCTGGACATTGCGGGCGTTAAAAACCCGAAACTGGTTCAATCGGTCGATGGCAGGAGCTTTTTGCCCTTGCTGCAAAATCCTGCCATCAAAAACGACGACCGTGAACTTGTCTGGCATCATCCAAACCGCTGGATCGCAGCAGAAGGGCCCAATATCCATTATTCCAGCGCATTCCGGAAGGGGGACTGGAAACTGATTTATGATTACCGGAAAGGCAAGCTTGAACTCTACAACCTTAAAAGCGACATAGGCGAACAAACTGACCTGGCTACTTCTAATCCACAAAAAGTGAAGGAACTAGCTGCTTTGTTTACTAAACAATTGAAACAATGGAATGTGCAATGGCCTGTAATCAAAGCGACCGGAAAGCAAGTTCCCTGGCCCGACGAAATCGCGCCGAAACAGATCTAGTTTAATAATGAGAAACGCCGCGGGCTAAACTGCGGCGTTTCTCATTCACCGTAAAAATCAAATATTACCGGCTGCCTGTAACCCCGGGCATAGCAGCGAGTTTGGCTTCGTCTTCGCTGATCTGGTCTTTGAGCTTAGCTATATTTCTTTTTAGTTTTTCAAGATTATCCGCCGCCCTTCTGGCTCTTTTTGCGTCCCGGTGTGCCGAACCTGCCTGTTTACTGGCGCGCCGGGCTAGTTTCCGGTCTTGAGCATCGTCCCCCAACTTATTAGCTGCCTTTTTGTTCTCCTCGGCAGATTTCTGTGCATCCTCCGCAGTTTTGGCTACCTCTTCCGTCTTTCCGGGAAGTTCATTTTCCATTTTTGCCAACTGAAGCTTACGATCGTTCAGTCTCTTGCTTAATTCTAATGCTTGTTTCTGGTTTTTTAGGGTACTGATAGAGTCTTTTGAAACTACTTGCGCAGACAATGACAATGTGATCAGTACAAGACTTAATGTACCTACTATGCCTTTGATTTTCATGATGTAATGAATTTAAATTGAAATATATACACAGTTACTTTGCAATAACCGTGCCGAAACAGAAGTACGGCAGAAGCCTTAACATGCAAACAGGTAACTAATAATATGGCGAAGTTACTGGAATTATCCTTTCAAATAATCGGTTAGGACAAGATGTTCCCCGCGTTGGGAAATTCACTCTCATCACTTACTATTTATAAAATTGAAAACTATACAACGTTGGGCGTTTTTTGGCCTGGCACTTGCTTTCAGTTCTTGCGAAGGGCTATTCCAGTACAATCCCAATCAGGTTATCTTTAAAGACAGCGATAAGAACCAGAACGCCCAAAACATTGCCAGAATTCAGGCGCTTCCTGTGGCCGACACCGTCAAATTCATCCTCATGGGCGATTCACAGCGTTGGTATGATGAGTCGTCGGAATTTGTAAAAAGCGCCAATCAGCAGAAGGATATTTCCTTCGTGGTACATGCCGGCGACATATCCGATTTTGGCCTGAGCCAGGAGTACAAATGGGTCCATGAGATTATGTCAAAGCTGAACTGTCCGTATGTGACGGTGATCGGTAATCATGACTTGATTGCCAATGGCGCCGCTTCCTATCGTAAAATGTACGGCCCGCTCAATTATTCGTTTGAAGCTGGAAACAACAAATTCATCTTCATTGATAACAGCTCCCGTGAGTACGCTTTCGATGGTTCGGTACCGGATCTTGGCTGGCTGAAATCGCAGCTCAATGATAATCCCGGAAACAAAAACACGATTGTAGTAGCTCACGTGCCGCCATTTGACGGAGATTTTGATAAAAATCTCGAAAAGGGTTATGCCGATCTCCTGGGCAATGATCCTAACGTCAGAATATCGCTATACGGTCACCAGCATCATTTTCTGGATGGTGAGTTTTATAACGACGGCGTGCATTATTACGTCACCACCAGCATGGGTGCAAGAGGTTACCTTGTGGTTTCGACCTGGAAGGATGGTTATAAAGTAGAGAAGGTTGAATTTTGAAATGATGTACAAATATTTTTTACTCCTGTTTTTGCTGTTGTCCGTTGCTGCGCATAGTCAGAATATGCAGCTTAGCAAACCAACCCGTAAATGGTACATGCCGGATCATTTGAAATTGCAGTTTGCAGGCAATATTGGCTTTCTTTCGGGTGGGCCGGGATACATTTCGCGGAATAAAACGCTGGAAACTGATTTGCTTTTTGGCTTTCTGCCTCAAAAATTCGGCGGCGATGCATTGATTACCATTACCGGCAAAACGACGTACTCTCCATGGCGGATCCCATTGAAAAACACCTATTACATTGCGCCTCTTTCACTGGGGTTCTATCTCAGCTATACATTCGGGCCGCAGTTTGATACTAAATGGCCAGCATATTATCCCAAAGGCTACTACTGGTGGGCAACTTCGTTCCGGCCAGGCGCTTACATCGGTGGCAAAGTAGGCCGTGATGTCGTCGTGAACAACCGCAAACGCGGCCTGGAACTGTATTATGAACTGGGTACTTATGACTTGTTGCTGATCAGTTATGTGCAGAACACGAAGTACCTGAAACCGAGCGATATAGTTAGTTTATCGTTGGGTTTAAAACTCGGTTTCTGATCAGAGCTGTTCCGTTTTGGAGGAAATATCGCGGATAATGTCGTCCAGGGAATAGGCCGAGGTCAGGATATGGTCCAGCAACTCGGTTTTTTCGATTTCCGAATTCTGGTAATTTTTGACAAGATCGACCAGGCTCATTAATCTTGCCAGCGGTGCCCTGATCACGTGCGACTGCATCCAGGCGATCTCCTGGAATTTCTGATTTTGTTCTTCAATTTCGCGAATGTACCTGAGCCTGTCCGTCACATCGTGGCCAATGGAGATCCAGTGTGTCAGCATTCCCTGATCGTCGGCCACTGGATGAAGAGAAAGATTGAGGTCGAAACTTTCACCATTTCGCTGGTACCGGATCGTTTCGGTTTCCAGCGGTTCAAGATTCCTGATCGCATTTCTCAACACGCCAAAATCATTTTGTAAAGGGCTGAAACCTCGCAGTACCATGGGGCTTTTCCCGATTACCTCAGCGGGCGAGGAACCGGTCATTTTCGTAAATGCGGCATTCACATACAGGATTTTCAACCCCGTAAGATCATCGGGGTTCGACTCGGCGATCAGTACCATATCATTGGTATTGGTGATTACCGAACTCAGCAGTTTGAGGTCATGCTCTTCCTGTTTTTGGCGGGTGACGTCTCTCAGCACACCGATCATTCTCACTGCTTTTCCTTGCCGGTCTCTTAAAATATAACCGTTTTCGACTACGTGGGCATAAGTATCATCTGCCTTTCTGAACCGATAATCCGCTGTCCATTTGCTTTTCTCAGTGTCAGAAAGCTGCTTTTGAAGACTTATTTCTGTTTTTTCCCTGTCTTCGGGATGTACCTGGCAGGCCCATTTGGCGAGCGGATACTGATCATCCATTACATTAAAACCAAACATCCGGTAATATCCAAGTCCCCATTCGATGTGGTCGGTTTTAAGGTCCCAATCATAAATGGCATCATTAGTGGCTTTGTTTACAAACTCGTACCGCTCATTGTTCTTCTGCAATTCGTTAACCAGGCCAAGCAACCTGTTTTTGCTGGCCAGGATCACCTCCGAGTTCTGCCTGTTTTCCAGCACTACCGTTAAAATAGCTATGACGCGGTCAATGATCTTGAACTCTTCTTCGAACGGCACTTTTACCTTTTCGTAATAGGCTGCGAAAGTAGCAATAACGACATCGTCGGAGGAAATAATAGGATGTGACCAGCAGGCCAGCAGCTTATGCGGCAAGGCAACTTCCCGGTAGTCTGCCCACCTGGGATCATTGGCGATGTCGCTGACAATCACCCGCTCCCGGGTAAACGCCGCCGTACCACAGGACCCTGCCGTCTCGCCGATCGGTATGTTTTCAATGGATTGAATATATTCATCGGGCAGCGAGGGGGCAGCCCAGTTATTAAGTCGATTGTTGACGATCCCTACTATGGAACATTTCATACTCGGGAATATACGTTCAATCCCCAGCAGATACTCATTCAAGACATGACGAAGAGTGGAACCTTTTCGGGAATTCAATTCCAGTACTGTCTTTTCCAGGTGCTCTATGTCCACGAGCCTTTTGGTTTCTGTGATATCAACCATAAAACCGCGTAGCAGCACAGGTTTGCCATTTTCATGGATAACGCTCACCATATCCTTGATCCAGATCATCTCGCCATCGGCGCGGCGCATCCTGTAATCAAAATCATGATTTCTTACCTCCATGGTCTCTTGCAGGCAGTAGCCAAGGGCTTTCTCGACATCGTCCGGGTGAATATGGTTTTTCCAAAAGTCGGGTTCGCCCAGCCATTCCTCCGGCGTATACCCAAGCATTTTCTCTACCTGATCGCTTACGAAGTTAAATTCGAAAGTACTGGCATCGGCTTCCCATACTATGCCGTCAATCGTCTGGATCAATGACTCAAACTGATTGCGGGAGTCAATTAATTGTTGCTCAACGACTTTACGGTTATGAATGTCCTGAATAGCACCATGAACACGCGTGCACACGCCGTCCAAAAGCTCAGCCTTTCCAGTAATTCTGATCCAGCATGGGTTTCCCTTTGCCGTCATGATCCTGAGTTCTAAGTCAAAGAGGGTTCCTTTGGTCAGGGTTTCCTGAATCGCCATTTGAAATTGTTCCCTGAACTCGTCGTCGTAGAAACTGGAAGCCAACGTATAATCTGGCTCATAGTCGGCCTCTACCTCGTAAATCTCCTTGACCACATCCGACCATACCAGCTTTTCATTGATGACATCAGCCTCCCAGCTACCGATTCTGGCAATACGTTGGGTGTCGTACAAAAATTTATCTTTTGTGAATGCCGTGTCATTAAGCCGTGTTTTGGTTATTTCGGTCACATCCGCCACGGATCTCAATATGCATTCTATCTCATTATTGTCATTAAAAACAGGGGTATTGGTGGAAACCAGATATCTGACCTCCGTATAGCCCGTACCCGGCACCGGTACCACGAAACGCGACACGGGAGTTTGATTTGGCAGATGATCGTCGAGCAGCTTGTCCAGCAGGCCTTTCCACGGCGCCGTGTTAGCGTAAGGATATTCAGGGTATGCTTCAAAAAAACCTTTTCCAATGAGTTGTTCCCTCTTCCGGCCCACCAGAGCCAGGTAAGCTTCATTCACCTCAGTTATAGTGAACTTCGGCGAATCAGTATGCAGTACCAGACTCGGTGCTGGCGACGCATTAAAGATCTGATGGATGAAGTTGTGTGCCATAACGAGACGAAGACAAACCCTACTGATAGTTTACTGACGACAATTTAAAAGTTAAATGCCACATTTTTATCAACTTTTTTCTAAATTCCTACCTTTTCCGTTTCATGTCCAACAATACCGCACTGAACGTCTTTTCAAACCCAGCATTCAAAATGAAACTTCTGCTCCTGCCCGTTACATTTATATCTTTTGTACTCGGAATCGCATTGTACTGGCCAAAACCTGCGCCGACACCCGCTGCAAGCCGTGAAAACATTGCAGTTTGCGGACCCTCCTATTCCGGGTCGTCAACGACCACTGCCGACGGCAAATTTATCGTGGCACTTCCAGGCTGGGGGCATTACTCTTACCCGGTGACTGTTAAGTCTGATAGCGCCCAGTTCTACTTTGACCAGGGCCTGAGCATGTATTACAGTTATCATTTCAAAGAGGCAGTTGCCTCATTCAGAGAGTCTGCACGGATTGAAAAAAATAATCCGATGGCCCTGTGGGGACAGGCGTTGGCCATGGGCCCGTACTACAATGCAGCACACAGCTATACCAAACCGGAGGCTCTGGCGGAGGTTTTGAAACAGATGAATGAAGCCGCTGCGAATGCGTCTCCAAGAGAAAAACACCTGATAAAAGCCATGAACAGCCGTTACTCTTCCGATCCGAAAGATTCGGACAGAGCGGCATTAAATCTTACATACTCTCAAAAAATAAAGGACTTGATGTCGGTTTATCCCGATGACCAGGATATTAAAGTCCTTTACATTGACGCTGTGATGCTGATGCATGCCTGGGATTTTTGGAGCAAAGACGGTACTTCCAAGCCGTGGACGCCGGAGTTGGTCAGCATTTGTGAAAAAGTATTGAAAAACAACCCGAAACATCCCGGCGCATTACATTACTACATTCATTTAACGGAGGCCTCACGCCACCCGGACGTGTCGCTGGCCGGCGCGGAGACATTGCGGGACCTGCTCCCGGGCGTCGCACATATGGTGCATATGTCCAGCCACGCATATGAAAGAAGTGGCCTATACCACAAAGGCGTTGAAGTCAATAATCTGGCAGATAACAATCTGCTATATTACGATCTGCTTGCCAAAAACCTGGCATTGACCAAGCATTCCCCTCATTATTTCGCCGTGCAAAGTTACTGTGCGCTCACGGCCGGTATGTATTCAGAAGCCATGCGTTATGCACAGCGCTGCCGCAAGAGCGTTGCTCCCACTGCAGAAACTACCTACGATCAATATCTGTATATGATACCAGTCATGACTATGGTGAGAATGGGCAAATGGGACCAGATCTTGAACGACAGCGTTGTTGTTGACCGCCACTGGACTTACGCCAGCCTGCTTTCGGACTTTGCAAAAGGCATCGCATTGGTCAACACCGGACAGATCGATTCGGCGTCAGCGCATTTGGAACAACTGCGCATTAAAATGAAAGATCCGGTGCTGACGAAGCGGAGAATACCATTCAACTCGCCAATCCAGGCAGCAGGAATTGCAGAAAACATATTGAATGGCGCCATACTCTTCGCCCGTAATGATCGAGCAACCGCCATCAACAGTTTTGAAAAAGCGGTAGAGCTGGAAGACAAGCTCATTTACACCGAACCAAAGGATTGGCCGATACCTTCCAGGCAGTTTCTGGGGGCCTACCTGCTCAAAGCTGGCAAGCCCTCACAGGCGCAGAAAGTGTATGTGGAGGATTTGATATTTAACCCAGGTAACGGTTGGTCGCTGCTTGGCTTGTACAACAGTATCCGCGCCCAGGGTAAAAAGCAAAACCGGACAACTTACAAAGCAAAATACCAGATCGCATTTGCCCATGCAGATCAAATTCCTTCATCCTCGGTTTTTATGAAATAGATTAATATTTAGTAACTTATCCCGATTTAAACTGAATTCATAATGGGTAGGTTAACAATTAGCGGACAAGGTTTCAAAACGATTCTTTCGGCAACATTTGTTGCGGGTGCGCTGGATATTATTGTCGCCATTCTCGTTTACGCGATGATCATGGGAAAAACCACCCCGTCGAGGATCATCCTGTCCATTGCAAGCGGGATTTTCGGCAAAGAAGCATATTCCGGAGGTACTGCGATGGTTCTGACAGGCCTTGTTTTGCATTTCTTTATCGCATTTCTGTTCTCTGTTTTCTATTATTTTCTTTATCAAAATGTTGCCTCGATCAGTGGAAAAAGAGTCACCAGTGGCATTTTATATGGCATATTCATTTGGGTGGTCATGAACTTGATCGTACTTCGTATCGTGTTTCCGGCCATGCCCGCGCCCGAGCTGCAAGCCATTGCAACCGGGATGAGCATTGTGATCGTGGCAGTCGGTATTCCAATTTCTTACATTATTTCGGCCGGAAGTCGCCGCTGGTAGCATGTTTTCCCCATTTGCAGTTAAAATAGCCTTTTTTGTGGTTTTTCAGGCGGTGGTCGTCTGTCTTAACTTCTACTATCTCATACCCCGGTATCTCCAAACCAGGAAGTTTCCCGCCTACCTGGCTTACTTTTTTACGGTCAATATAGTTGCCGCCCTGCTTATTGTCTCAGGCTATTATCTTAGTGCCGCGTTATTTCAAATTCCCATTGAAACCGTCTACGGGAAAGGCACTAACTGCTTTTATTATTTCTTTGGAGAGGCCATGCCATCGACATTGGCCACCTCTACCCTGGCCATGAGCATTAAACTGGCTGCTAACTGGATCGTTACCGACCGCAACAAGCGTATGCTTGAAAAAGAAAGACTGGAATCAGAACTGAGCTTTCTTAGAAATCAGTTTAACCCGCATTTTCTCTTTAACAGCATTAATTCAATCTTTTTTCTCATTCATAAAAACCCTGATCGCGCTGCGGCATCTCTCACCAAATTTTCAGAACTCTTACGGCATCAGCTATACGAATGCAACGATCATCAGATCCCGCTGGAAAAGGAGCTGATGTATCTTCAAAACTTCATCGAGCTGGAAAGGCTGCGGCAAAATAAGAATGTAAATGTAGTAGTGGAGACAACGCTAGCCGACCACGAAAGTTTAACCATTGCTCCTTTTATCCTGATGACTTTTGTCGAAAACGCGTTCAAGCACGTTTCGAAAAACAGTAACCGTCAGAACGAGATCGTCATCAAATTAAGGTCCGCAGATCATCACCTCGATTTTCTGATCACCAACACAATCTCACAAGATCATGTACAGAAACCAGAATTCGGCGGCATAGGTCTTAAAAATGTGCAACGAAGGCTCGATCTCATTTATCCCCACCAGTACCATCTCGACATCGGCCAAGCCGATCGGGATTTCCGCGTGAGCTTGCGGCTACAACTAGAAGAACTTCGAGCGCAGGAACCCTACCAGCATTTGTAGTTCCCATTCTCTTAACTTAGGGATTCCATTCAGCGTTTGACCCATCGGAAAACAGATGTGACCGATTGCCAATTGAACACTGATTATCCAAACTTATCGGTCTATGTTCAGAAGTC
Organism: Dyadobacter pollutisoli; assembly: GCF_026625565.1. Taxonomy (NCBI): domain Bacteria; kingdom Pseudomonadati; phylum Bacteroidota; class Cytophagia; order Cytophagales; family Spirosomataceae; genus Dyadobacter; species Dyadobacter pollutisoli. The sequence goes on along the minus strand of NZ_CP112998.1, from coordinate 2,309,126 downwards.
AGAACTGAGATAATTCCGCAAACTCTCACGAATAAACCATTATGAACATTAAGCTCTTCCTGTTAGGAATGTTGTTGCTGTGCATGCCGCTTTTCCGCCAAGACTTTTTTGTAAGGCATTCTACAATCTTTCCGTTTTATTTTATCTTGTTCCCCACAGGCTTTATAATAATCCTTTGGTCATTTTCGAGCCAGCGGCTACACAGACTGCTCATATTGATAGGTATCTTCGCCACATTAGAAACCATGCTGGTAAGCAGTGTCATTTACATGTCCCACTACCAGCGTCACACGATGCTTCCGGAAAATTATTACTATTGGATACGAGGGCAGTATAGCTTCTTTAAAAATACCACAAACTTTGATAGTAAGCTGTCACGCTACGACTCTTCATTAGGATATCGCTTTCGTTCCAGTATAGCAGGTAGGTTTACCAACCCCGAATTTGATATTGAAATAAAGACGAATTCGTTCGGCGTGCGGGATGATCAATCCAGCCTTGATCATCCGTCCATCGTCATCCTCGGAGATTCCCATGGCATGGGTTGGGGTGTAGAGAAGGAATACCGGTTTTCCGAAGTTATTGAAAACAAACTTCATGTGAAGAGTCTCAATACCGCCATCACCTCTTACGGCACGCACCGAGAGACCATGTTGCTAAACGAGCTTAACCTGGACTCTTGCCAACTTGTCATTATTCAATATTGTTACAATGATCTGGAAGAGAACACCGCCAATTTGACAAAGGCGCAGAAGTCAGGCATTGATCCTGTTTCGTTTAAGGCCGCAGAGAAACAAAATACAATCAATGGGACTTACTTTCCGTTTAAAGGTATTTTTCTGAGTCTCCGCTGGCTCATTACCGAAGGAATAAAAGGTGCTGTTCAAGCCGCTCTTCCGGCTGACCAGAAGCAAGTGGCCAGTAAACCAGCAGCGCAGCCAGGACATGCGGAGGCCTTTTTCCCTTATCTGAGCAGAATTAGGAAAACATATAAGGGACCTATTTTAGTCTTCGACGTCGGCGTGTATAATTACGCCATTGTTAAGGAGTTTCAGGCTTACCAAGCTGTTCATCCGGTCGATAATGTCTATTTTGCCAATGTTCACACTTTCCTGAACCGCCGGGACTATTTCATCATCGACGACCATATCAACAGCAGCGGTCACACTAAAATAGGCGCTGCCTTGGCTGATTTAATCCAGAAAAAAGGCTGGATAAAAAAGCACTAAACAGCACAAAAACTGCTTTTCCGCAGCATTCAGATCAAACGTACCTTCTGAATGCACTCCGATTTATTTGCTCTTTTGAACGACACGCTGGCTCAGCGCTATCTTCTGTCTTTTCATGTCTGCCAACACCAATTCCGCCATTTTTCGCGCGCCGAGCTCACTGAAATGCGTATTGTCCTCTTTGCCTTCCGGGTAATTAGGATGCTCATCGGGTTCCAGGTGCAGGAATAAAAATTTGGAATTTTCCGGCCCCATTTTTTGAAGCAACTCCCGGCTCAGCTTATCGAGATCAATCCATGGAAGGTGGTTCTTGATGGCTACCGAACGCACAAGTTCTGCGTATATGGTATGTGTATCAACAATTTTTCCGGAAGCGTCGAAACTCCTCCGAGCGACCGGCGTAATCAATATCGGAGTCGCCTTTTTCGCCTGACTTTCGTCAATAAACCTTTGCAAATTTGATTGAAACTCGGCCTCAGTCGTATAGCTTTTTTTCGTCTTAACTTCATCATTGTGTCCAAACTGGATCAGGACAAAGTCTCCTTCCCGCAGTTTGTCTGAGATAGGTTGCCACCGGTTTTCCTCTATGAAGGTTCGCGTACTACGACCATTCATCGCCCCATTGACCACCACGACACTATCATCAAAAAAATGGGCAAACGGCATCCCCCACCCCGTTTCGGGATAGGCACTCACCTGTTTGACAGCCATCGTGGAATCCCCGATCAGGTAAACCGATATCTTAGCATGTGGAGCAAAGGCCGTGACCAGCCATAAGCTGACGGCAAAGCCAGTCCTTTTTAAGTATGTTTTAAGCATGCTTGTTAAGCTTTTCGTGTTCAAATCAGCGTAGTCGAATTGTCCAGGCAAGATAACGGGCATTGCTTAAAATAAAAACAGCATTGCCAACTAAGCACCAGCTTTGACCAAGTTGATGACGGACGTAACAAAAGATCATTTTACAAAAAACTTTTAAAAGAAGGAAATCAAATCCCTGGATCTTGTTGGGCATTCTTCCAGCTTACTGACGGGAAAAGGTCTCAGGTATTTATCGATATCAATTGCCCGGATTTTTCTGTCCGCGATCATTTTTAATTCCTCAGGTGTTGCATAAAAGTAGTACGACCAGCCACTTGAACCTCCGATCAGTAAGGCTTTATATTCTTTGTTATAGTTTGCATACCAGCGATTGGACTCATCCGTATAGGCTACTCCTTCATAATAGCTTCGGTTCAAGAAATTTTCTTCCACAAGCTCATTCAGCTTTTTGATAGCAACCAGATCTCCGCCATCATATTCCGGTGTCTGTACATAGTAGACGTAGGCAGAATTACTTTTGCTGATTTTTGAGGCGAAATATAGCAATGTGACAGGGATCAAAAAATAAAGGACCCAGTTCTTCATAGTCGCGTCTTTATCTGCGTTTACTTAAATTAATAGCTCTTTCTAATCGTGGCCGATTGTATCGTTGCAGTAAAATTGGATACAGATTAAATAATACATTCAGTACTAGTAACCACAGGGATTTGAGAATTCCAAATTCAAATGCCACGAAAATATTGAAGCCAATAACTACAACAAAAATAATTAAATGACCCAATTCAGATTGCTTCGTCCGGTAATGCAGATACATTAAAGCCTTAGTATTCTTTTCCATCGGGTTGGACTTTTTGTTCAGCTTTTCCCAACCAATCAAAACCAATAATTTTCTGTAAATATTTATTCCGAAAGACTCATATATTTTTCCTCTCAGTTCCCAAGCCTTATCATGATAGTACGAAGAAGCAAGTTCACTTTTCAGTGTTTCCGTAAAAGTAAAAGTGCATGCCATCAACATAAAATTAAGACTCCATGAGAATAAAAACCCTTGGACCCCAATATAATGAACCAGCGCGCCGACCAGGATAACCGTAGTGATTGCAATAATAACTAATGTAAAGACTTTTCGCATTGACAATTTTTGTTTGGATTCTAAGATGTCACCTTTGCTCAAAAATAGGAGATTATTTTTACCGGGATTATTCTTTTTCTACAATGACAACAAAAAAAGAAGGGCAGTAACAAAAACTTTGCTACTACCCTTTTCGGAACCTTTGTTTAAACTCCCAATCAATATGTAAATCTGATCGTAACTCCGTAGGTACGCTGGTCTCCCACGATACCCGCGTATTGGCCTGCGCTGCCGGGGGCAGCCAAAAGTTGCTCGTAATAATCTTTATTGAAAATATTCCGTCCCCAGAGGAAGAATGTGAGTCCGTTAGAGGCCCTGAAACCGAATCGTGCATTGGTCAACGCATAGCCGTCAATGTTCAGATACTCAGATGGTGACGGACTTGACGAGAACTCTGAACGATAGAATTCATCGATGCCAAGGAAATAGTTACCCTTCAAACCGATTAATGTTCCTTTGAAAGTTACCTCGCCACCCACGGAACCCGACCATTTGGAGATCCCCGGAAGTCTTCCACCCGAAACATCCTTAAACGCCTGGGGCCCGCCTACCTCTTCCAATGGCACAGGCGCATTGGCGAAACGTACGTATTTACCGTCGGTATATGCCACGGCCGCATTCAATGTCAGGTTTGAAAAGCGGATGTTACCGTCTATCTCTGCTCCTTTTACACGTACTTTTTCTGCATTTGCCAGGTAACCGCGGTTTACACCTGGTTCGGGAGTCTGTACCTGTGTTTGATAATCTTTGATGTCAGACTGGTACACCGTCAGGTTTAGTACCGAATTGCCCGATGGTTTTGTTTTAATACCAAATTCTTTGTGATCTACGTGTTCTGGTTTCACATTGGCCAGGTCAATTAAAATCTGACCGCTGGCCGTTGGCAAACCTCCCACATTCACTCCAATTGGCTTAAATCCAATGGAATACGTAGCATAAGCATTGAAATTACTGCTGGCTTTATATTGAGCAGACAGCTGTCCTGAGAAATTTCCTTTGGTATAATCGGTATTAAAGGACTGATTGGTATACACGCCGTTTTTCAGTGCGATCAATGCAGCATCGCTTGTTTGCAACCCGCCGTAGGTTACCCTGCTGTAATCCACCACTTTCTTGTCGTAGTTGTAGCGGATACCTGGCAAAACATGGATCTTATCGGTCACAGCCCAGTCGGCCTGTGCGAATACGGCCAAACTCGTACTTTTGATTTCGTTGGTGGTACGGATACCGAAGTTGTCAAACAGCCCGGGCGTTTTCCATAATGCACTGGTTGAGCTCTGTGCAAACCGCCATTGTGCTGACCCGGCTTCCTCTGTCTGTACCGGATCGGAGGTCAGGTCCTGCCAGAGACCGAACACGCCAACTACCCCGCTTAATCTCGGTGATATTTTTCCTGAATAACGTATCTCCTGAGACCATTGGTCATGCTTTGAATTACCAGACGAGATTGTAAATACAGGTAACCCAATGTAATCCCGGTCATTTAATGGTGTCCATTTCCAGTAACGCCAGGCGGATGTACTGGTCAGGGTTCCGTTCCCAATTTTAATATCTGCATTCACCGAAACACCGCCCAGCTGATTGTCAGCTTTGGAAGGTGTATCCAGGTCCAGCTTACGTTCAAAAGCGCTTTGGTATGGAAGCGAATAATTCAAATCAGCGATAATGTTGTTGAATTGTCTGTATGCAGCCCTTTTGGTAGTCACAACACCAGCCACCGGCCAACCATATCCTGCCGGTTTTTGGTTTGAAATGTCCCCGATCACGGTAATGTTTACATGGTCGCTCGGCGTGAACAGAAGCTGCCCTCTTACACCAATGTTGTTAATATCATTGATCGGCAATTGGGTATGAACATTAAAAAACGTTCCGTTACGTTGTGTACCCGTAAAGGAAACGCGTGCAGCGAGCTTTTTACTTAATGGACCGGTTACCGACGCCTTTGCCTGAACGAAGCCCAGGTTACCGTAGCTTAGCTCAAAGTTAGCTCCCGGTCGGAAACTCGCCGCACGGGTTGTAATGTTGAAAGCACCGGCAGTCGTATTTTTTCCAAATAGCGTTCCTTGCGGCCCACGAAGCACCTCAACACGCTCAATATCAATGAAGTCGAGTGCAGTGGCTGCCGGGCGGGCATAGTAAACACCGTCCACATAAAAACCTACACCTGGGTCAACGCCGTCGTTTGTTAACCCGTAAGTTGATCCCAGACCACGAATATTCAGCGTTGTGTTCCGCGCATTGGAAGCATATAACTGCACAGTCGGCACCAATTCTTTTAGTCTGTTGACATTAAAAGCACCCGCGTCCTCAGCCCTCGTTCCACCGACTACCGATATAGGGATAGGAACGTCCTGAGCTGATTCCTGACGACGACGAGATGAAATCACCACGTCTGCCAGCTGTGTATCATTTACATCCAGCTTGATTTCAACTTTGCTGTCATTGATCAAAACCTCCTTTTTGAGAAAGCCCACAAAAGAAACGACTAGTGTGAAAGGTAGTTTTTGGCCTGTGATCAATTTGAACTCTCCGTTCGCGTCAGTCACCGCGCCGTTGGTAGTTCCTTTAATGGTTACCGTTGCCCCTACCAAGGCTTCGTTGGTGCGGTTATCGAGTATTTTTCCGGAAACGGTTGCGTTGATAGTGGGGTTATCCTGTGCGGAAAGAAACTGTGGAAATAGAAGTACTCCTATAAAGATGGTCGACTTTAAAAATTGTTTCATGCTAAATAATTATTTGCGATGTTAATGGTTGTCTGATTTTTGTTGAAGCCGGAGGTAGGTTCTTCGTGTGCCGAAGTGACCGGCTTACATGCCGCGAACGGGCTGGTTATAAGGCAATACTATACCGCCAACAATAAAAATCTTTCCTTAGGATAACTGGTTTCATAGGGGTGTTTGATTAGTTCGTGCACAAATATATAAAAAGATATAAACCACATAGATTTTATAGAGTATTAATCATCAGAATTTTTCCAGTGCTCATTCTGGCCTCCATCAGATCATGAGCCCCCTTTTCCCTTTCGATACCGGATCTCATCAGGTAATGGAATGACATTTTCAAATAGCAATGGCCCGGACAAAAATCCGGGCCATTGCTATTTGTCCTTGGTCTGGGGGACTAGAAAAGTGATTATACCAGATTCAACCGTTGCTCCTGCAGGTACCCCGTCCACGCGGGTGCGCAGGAATCAAAACATTCAAATTCGGGTACCAGCCCAATGTGGGTAAACACAATTTTAGTTTTGTCGTCTTCTTTAAAAATCTCAAAACTAAGTTTGGTACCCTCCCATTCATTTGTGGTTTCAACGAATGTGAGTTTGCTTTCGGTCACAAGCCAGACAATTTTCTTGTCCTGTTCCAATTCGATCAATCGCTGTTTGCTGTAATGCACACCACCTCCTGCGAGAAAGCTAAATTCGTCTCCAATCTTCTCTGAGCCGCCTTCAAATGACTCCTCATACAAACCCGACCACCAGCCCTGAACATTCAAAATGGCATTGAAAACTTCGGCCGGTGTCTGATCTACATAAATGGTGGTGGTGAAATCCTGATTTTTCATTTTGTTTATTTTAAAGTGGTTAATAGATCGTCTTTGGCAAACGGACTGTTACATCCGAAATATCTTTTACAAATTTATGGTCGTAAAAGGACTTTGTCGGAGGGGAATACAGACATTATGACGGGTTGTTTAAGACAAATCGAATTCCTAACATTGTGTCAAAAAATCCAATGAAGCACATTGCTATTATCGCGCCGGACGGCCAGAGCAACTTGTCGAGTGTTGCCTGTATTGTAGGGTCTTACGAGATATTTTCAGAAGCGAACTCATATTGGGAAAAGAACGGGCACAAACCATTATACGAGGTCGAGATCGTGGGGGTTTCTGAACAGGCAGTATTCAGTAAGGGACTGGTGAGCATCAGGCCGCATACCCATATCAATTCGCTCGATAAAACTGATCTCATCATCATTCCGTCTTTGGCCCACGATTACGAGAGCGCCCTGGCCGGTAACGTTGCCATGGTAGACTGGTTGTCGCGCCAGTACAAGAATGGCGCCGAGCTTGCCTCCATGTGTACGGGTGCGTTTATGCTGGCGTCGGCGGGCTTACTCAATGGAAAGGTTTGTTCTACGCATTGGTCTGCTGTAAATACGTTTAGCATATTGTTTCCCAATGTAAAACTACGGTCGCACCGAACGATCACGGACGAGGCCGGAATTTATACCAATGGAGGAGCGTATTCATTTTTGAACCTGCTGGTCCATCTGGTCGAAAAGTTCTACGACCGACCAACCGCCATATTTTGCGCAAAGTTGTTTCAAATTGAAATAAACAGAGAGTTCCAGTCCATTTTCACGATTTTTAGCGGACAAAAATTACACGACGATGAGGAAATCAAATTAGCCCAGCAGTACATTGAAAGCAAAATCGATGAAAAGATCTCTGTGGACCAGCTTTCTTCCAGGTTTTCAATCGGCAGGCGCAATTTTGATCGCAGGTTTGTAAAGGCAACGGGCAACACGCCATTGGAATACGCCCAGCGTGTAAAAATAGAGGCGGCCAAACGTGCTTTTGAAAATACCCGGAAAACGATCAACGAAGTAATGTATGAAATAGGTTACTCCGACTTGAAAGCATTCAGGGAAGTATTCCGAAAAATAACGGGCATGTCGCCTATGGAATATAGGGAACGGTATAACAAAAGCGTGGTAGATAGTTAATCCGTCAATTCTTCGCTTGCAATGGGTAGTGTGAAAAATAAAGAGAGGTCACCGCAAACTTCGTCAAAGAGCTAACTTTGATAGGTTTCGGGACTTGCACCCGTATGCCTCTCCAAGGCCATTTTGTCCTAGTTCTTACCATTAGCTCTATATTTATTTTCAAAGTTTGCGTGGCAAATTTAGGAGAATATTTTTACTCCCTGCTTCTCCCAATACTCAAAGGTAGGCAACTCTTGAAAGTCATCTTTCGTACTTTCGTCTTTACTAATTTGGCTTGCTTCTCAGCTTTTGAGCTATTAATGCCCGGCATCCATTATGTACTGTTCTTTAATAACTTTACGATAAAGCCTCACTTCAATGATTCCTCGTCTTCTTTAATGATATTGTTGCGATGCCATATCTAATTGTTCAACTACACGGAGGCAGATGACATATTAAACGCTATTAGCGGGTTGAGGCTGCTGACCGAAATAAATTTCGTTCTTACGGACAAGCCTCAAAAGGGCTAATCGTCAACAGACCCTCATAATTTGAACGCAGCACGATCGGTGCAAAACTCTCGCCCGCTGTGAGAGAACTACATCCCAACATTGATCTTGCCTTTAAAGACAACCATGTACTTGAATTTCCAGGCTCATGAAGTCTACAGCGAAAACGACTCGCAAAAAAGCACTTGCCATGACATGAAGGCTTTTATACTTGAGTTGGACTTTGCGGGCATACAAAAAGTTTACCCGCCTCAAATTTGAGGTATGCAAAAAGCCCACGGGAAAAAAGTTTGCGCTCATATTACCCGTAAGGCAACCGGCAGTTCACGATTTCTCGTCTATATCAATGAACTCTTAACTTCCCTGTTTTCCATGAGAAATTCGATCCGCATTCTTTTATTTGGCCTTACCGTACTGTTTGTTGCATGTGACATCAAAAACGAAGCAACTCCCGGGCCTGATGACTCCGCACCGCAAGCCGCGATTGCAGCTGTACTTCAGGCATTTCCAAAGGCGACATCATTAAAGTTTACACCCATTGAAGCTAATCGGGTGTGGCAGGCGAAATTTGCAGTTGACGCAGCCCGGATGGCTGTATATGTGAACGACAACGGGAAAATCTACGAAGCCACCGAAGACACAGGCGCGTCCGATTTACCGGCTACTCTACTCCTTTACATTCAAAAACTTTATCCTAAGGCAATCATTTTAGCAGCGGGAAAAAGTGTGAATGACGGAGTTGTGATTGGCTACAAAGTTTCGATACAACCTGATCCGGCTGTCAAATCAGAAAAAACGCTGCTGTTCGATGCCGATGGCAACATTACCTTGGACGTGGATGCCGGTAATATAAACGCTGAGGATTTGCCGACAGAAAGCGCCGTGAGCTACGGCATTGCATTTACTGATCTTCCTGAACCGGTGAAAGCTGCATTGGCTGGTTTTACATTTCAAAAGGGTCTGGCCTCGACAGACGATGGCAAAACCACCTACCATGTCTTCGCCACGAAAGACGGTATCATTACATCATTCGTTTTTGATGGATCGGGAATCGTTCTAAAATCGTACGAGGAAGGCCCGATCACCAATCCATCCGAAAATCAGTTACTAACGGCTGACACGCTACCCGACACGATTAAGGCCTATTTGAACAAAAATTATGAGGGCTGGACATTCGCCAAAGGCGTGATCAACAAGAAGGACGGGAAAGTAACAACTTATCTTGTATTGTTTTTGGTTACTGATACCTATTACTCCGCAGAGTTCGATGCGGAGGGTAAGCTCCTGACTGTTCAAAAGCTCTAACCTGCCAATAGATGCCTATTTCGGCGAATGAATTGACCGCCTGTCAACAACAAGACCGGAAAGCCCAGGCGACCCTGTATGATTATTACAAGGGTCGCTTACTTGGTTTTTGTCGACGATATGCCAGAACGGTCGCAGAGGCAGAAGATATTATGCTTGATAGTTTTGTAAAAATCTTCGCTCAATTGCATACGGTAAAACGAGTGGAGTCCTTGGATGCCTGGGTGAAATCAGTGACGATTCGCACGGCGATTGATCATTATCGCAGCCAGTTGCATGAGCCGGTCGTCGTACCGATCGAGGCGGCTGCCGAAGTTGCCGACAACAGTTTCAATACCTTTCTCGATCAACTGAGCATCGAAGAGATTCAGCGGATGATCGCGCTTCTACCGACCGGCTATCGTATGGTTTTCAACTTGTATCTGATTGACGGATTTTCACATGCTGAGATTGCCCGGTTGCTGGGCATCTCCGAAGGCACTTCGAAATCACAACTCGCAAAGGCCAAGGCGCTATTTTTTAAAACAATTAAGGGCAATCCCAACCTTTTTTATGCACCCTGACGACGAACTTAAGAAACGGCTCCGGGAACGATTTGCCAACTACGAACCGGAACCGGAGACATCCTGGCAGCAATTTGAAGGGCGATTATCGCCTCCTACACAACCAGTTCATAGGAAAAGGCGAACGGCTGTGGCGATCGCGCTTTTGTTGCTTATTGTGACGGGAGCAGGATTTTGGATAAACCGGCAATTTCACGCCGGGAATTTGAAGGCGTCCAGCAAGGTGATAGTTGAAAAACAAGTGATAAGTAGTCGTCCGAGGCAAACAGAGCCAGTATCTGTCTTGCCGCGACCTGCTGTCAATGCCACCGAAATCACGTCTTCAAAAGGAACTTACATTCATCCAAAGGAACAAATAGCAAAAGCTAGTCACCGAAGTAATCTAAAAAACAGCATTCGCTCAGGTATCAGCTATGCTGATGAAATAAATTCATCCTTTTTCTGGCGAGACCCAGCGAAAAGTAAATTTACATCAGGGAAAGATTCATCATTATTAGCAGCTGATTTCAATGATAATATAATTGGGAACATGCAGCCTTTAAATGCCCGGCACATCTCCTATCTTTCTGTCGGACTTTTACCTCCTCATTTGCCTATACAATCTGCCAGCAACGAAAACATTAAAGCCGAACCGGTTCACGCCTCGCATACATGGGTAGTAAAAGGAGGACCATTTCTGGGCTACAGTGTAATGAATTCGAAAGTCAGGGAAGGTAACATCGCTGTACAGTTAGAGAACTTGCGCACATCGCTGCCACAGCGGTTGGGATGGGACCTGTACGTCGGTCGGCAGCAATCACTTTCTCGCGACAGACAACTGGAGATGGGCGCAGTACTTCGTCAATTCGGCCAGGCTATCCGTTATCAGGTGCCAAATGGCGAGTATTCCGTAGCAGTGCAGCCCGATCGTTCCATGATTGTTACACAGCTACGCGATACGTTAACCGACCGATCAAATCATATTCAGGCCGGACTTCGACTCGGATACAGTGCTCCTATTTCACTCTTTTCAGGTTTGCATTGGGGAGTTGGCGGGGAAGCCGTTTACCAGTTCAACCTACATCGCACGGTAATGAATGCAGAAGTAACACTCGGAAAAACGCTGACTGGAAATCGTTCAACAGCCCTCCTGATTGAACTATTTGCCAACACCGCCATCAGACCCGCTTACGACAGCAACACGTGGGTGCGGGTTCTGCCCTATCGCATCGGCCTGCGCATTGGCGTCCATTAGTGAATTCACATTTTCACCTTTGAAAAAACATAGAGTGTTTCTGTCGCGATCTGCTTGCAACGTTCGTCGTATTTGGCCGCTTCTTCCGGTTTACCATCAAATTCCTTCGGGTCATTATAAGGGATGGCAACCCTTGAAGCAGCACCTTTTACAACAGGACAAGCTTCATCAGCCTGGGAACAGGTCATTATAGCGCAGAAATTGCTTTGAGGATTGCTACTGTCATTATATTTCTTCGAGAATGCCTTTACAGGTTCAGTTCCATCCGCATAGCTTACATGATAAACGGGGTTTTTGCCTTCTGATATTTTTGCAACATCAAAACCCGCTCTCACACAGGCAGCAACAGCTCGTTCATTGAATGCGGTAGCCTCAGTACCGCCGGAATATGCTTTCACATTGGGAATATCATAGTAGGCAGCGGCAGTAGCTGCCCAGATTTGTCCGAAATGGCTGCGTCTGGAATTATGGGTACAGATATAAGTCAGCTGCGCCGGTTGTGCCGCTTTTACTTGCTTTTCTATAAATTGTGCAATCTTGTCAAGTTCCGCCAGGCGGTCTTTGGGTATTTTTGAGAAGTCTTCCTTAATGGTGTTGATGTAAGCAGACAGCTTTGGATTCAAGACTTTCTTGATGTCGAGGTTTTGCGATGGCATGGTGGCAGCAGTAGTCAAAAAGGATATAATTAATAAATTGATCAGGTTCATATATTTAATTAAAGTAAGTAGTTGTTCAAACAGATCGTAAAGATACGATTGAAATAATCGAACAAAAAAATATTTATCGTAATATTACAATTAATAAATTGATCTTTATATTTGCATCATGGGAGTCACAAAAACTGAAATATTCACCGAGCAACAGAACCGGATTGCAGATCTGGCCAAGGCGTTTTCGCATCCGGCAAGAGTTGCGATCATGCAGCTGCTGATTGCAAGGAAAGCCTGTGTTTGCGGTGATTTGGTCGATGAGCTGGAACTTGCCCAGGCGACTGTATCGCAACATTTAAAGGAATTGAAACGGATCGGAATCATTCAGGGTGAAATTAACCCGCCACGGGTATGCTATTGCATTAACCCAGTCGTGTGGGAGGAAGCACAAAAAACTTTTGGCTCCTTTCTGGATACGTTTGCCGTCACTACATCCTGCTGTAATTAATCGGGGTATTTTTTTGAAGAAATCAATCGCAATATTACATTAAACCAATAGAAACAATGAGCCAATTAAATGGATCAAGACCAAATGTTGTGGAGCAACTAGGATTAAGCATATAATTGAGTGAGCCTGTAAAGGAAGAACTCTACATTTCTTACGCCTCTGAATTGACTTCTAAACGCTTTGATTTTAGCATTGAAGGATTCTGCCGAAGCGTTAGTGCTCCGATTATCGAAGTAATTGACGATAGTTTTATAGTGGTTCTCGATCGATCGGGCGACCGTATTAAATGATTTAAAACCGGATTGCCTGACCTTTTCATGCCACTTTGCAAGCCTAGTTAATCCGTAAATCTTTTCGGTCGTATTGGTGAAGATATTGCTAAGTTCCTGAGCCAGATCATATGCTTTTTTAAGGTCTGGGAAGCGCTCAAAGACCAGATGGGCTCTCTCTTTTTGATTCTCAGTCCAGGTGTTTGGCTTTTTGTAAAGTGCATATCTGCTACGTGCCAACAGTTGCTTAACGGTGTCTCCGTTTGACAATACTTCCGCGACATATTCGGTTTGAGTGACTGTCGCTTGTTCAATGGCATCATTTTCTCTATCCAGAGCTTCCCAGCGGTGTTTGATGCGGAGTTCTTGCAAAGCTTCAACAGCTAGCCTTTGCACGTGAAAACGGTCAGTAACGCGTGTAGCTTGCGAAAAACACCGCTTAGCAATCATAGTCATACTACCGGCCATATCCAGAGTTATTTCTGTTACTTTTTTGCGTTGAGCCTCGGGGATCTTACGAATGACCTCAATGACCACTTCCGCCTTAGTGCCGGCCACAATAGCTACTATACTCCCTCTTCCGCCTTTAGCAGCTTTGTTTGTAAGTATTGTATAAAGTTCACCACGGGAAAGGCTGGTTTCGTCTATCGATAGCTGTGGTCCCAAATTTTCAGGGTACAGAAGCCATTTTTTTGCGTGCCCTCTCTGGTCCCAATCTTTGAATCCGCTCTGAAAATCACGGTAGTGGCGTAACAGATCCTTGCCATTGACGCCATAAAAACGGCCAATACTCCAAACATCATTAGCCCTCGTATCCACCAACCACTTTTAAAAAAGCGGAAAACTCACTCGTCATCCGCGTTCCTTCTGCTACCTCGTTCCAATCTCTATGGACAACTTTACCCGTCATAGTATTGAGCCATCTGCGACGTTTGACATGAAGAAAAACTTTGTGACCTCGAATTGGAAAATCTTGTAGAGTAATGGAGGGAAAATAACCTTTGGAGAGTAAATCTGAACGTCTTGGATCGGCTTCTTCGTAATTCTTCTCTTCCAAATAAACATGATAACGTTCGTCTGACTTCTCTACATGGGTCAGCAAATAATTCTCAATTATAAAATCCGGTAAGATTAACTCGATAAGCGGCAAGAAACTGGATCAAGACCAAATGTTGTGGAGCAACTTGGATTAAGCATATAACTGAGTAAGGCGATAAAGGAAGAATTCGACGTTTCTGACACCCCTGAACTGACTCCTGAACGCTTTGATCTTTGCGTTGAAGGATTCTGCCGAAGCGTTAGTGCTCCGATTATCGAAGTAATTGACGATAGTTTTATAGTGGTTCTCGATCGATCGGGCGACCGTATTAAATGATTTAAAACCGGATTGCCTGACCTTTTCATGCCACTTTGCAAGCCTAGTTAATCCGTAAATCTTTTCGGTCGTATTGGTGAAGATATTGCTAAGTTCCTGAGCCAGATCATATGCTTTTTTAAGGTCAGGGAAGCGCTCAAAGACTAATTCAGCTCTTTCTTTTTGGCTCTCTGTCCAGGTATTTGGCTTTTTATAAAGTGCGTACCTGCTGCGAGCCAAGAGCTGCTTAACCGTGTCACCATTTGACAATACTTCGGGCAGATATTCAATTTGATTTATTTTAGCCTGTTCGATGGCATCATTTCTGAGTCCAGAGCTTCCCAGCGATGTTTAATACGGATTTCTTGCAAAGCTTCAATAGCTAGCCTTTGCACGTGAAAACGATCTGTGACGCGCACAGCCCGAGGAAAACATCGCTTGGCGATCATAGTCATGCTACCGGCCATGTCCAAGGTGATTTCAGTTACTTTCTTACGTAGCGATTCGGGGATTTTGCGAATGACTTCAATAACTGCTTCGGCCTTAGTACCAGCCACAATGGCCACTATGCTTCCTGGCCCGCCTTTGGCTGCTTTGTTTGTAAGTATTGTATAAAGTTCACCACGGGAAAGGCTGGTTTCGTCTATCGATAGCTGTAATCCCAAATTTTGAGGGTAGAGAAGCCATTTTTTTGCGTGCCCTCGCTGATCCCAGTCTTTAAATCCGCTCTGAAAATCACGATATTGGCGTAATAGATCCCTGCCATTGACCCCATAAAAACGGCCAATACTCCAAGCATCGTTAGCCCTCGTATCCACCAATTTCCGCCCGGCGGCCCGGTTTTAAAAAAGCGGAAAACTCACTCGTCATCCGCGTTCCTTCAGCTACCTCTGTCCAGTCCCTGCAAACCACTTTTCCAGTCCTGGTATTGAGCCATCTACGGCGTTTGATATGAAGAAATACCTTATGACCTCGAATCGGGAAATCTTGTAGAGTAATGGTGGGAAAATAACCTTTGGAGAGTAAGTCGGCTTTTCTTGGGTCACCTTCTGGATAATTCTTCTCTTCCAAATAAACATGATAGCGCTCTTCTGACTTCTCTACGTGAGTCAGCAAGTAGTTTTCAATTATAAAATCCGGTAAGATTAACTCAAGAAGCGGCAAGAAACTCTCCAAAACAAAATGGTTTGATTAAAAACACAAACCTAGAAAAATCCTATCCCCTCCACAAGTTTTTGATTTGATCCTAGATAAATCCTATACGCTCCACAAGTTTTTGATTTGATCCCCCCTATCCCGGATCAGTCCGAAAAGTTGGGGGGAAGGAAAATAATTGTTTGTTTTGCGATGAATCAATTTAAAGAGCATTGCAAGAGTCTTACCAAGCCCTAGTCCGTTTCCTGTTGCCCGAGGGCATCCTCGATTATTTCGAGCTTTCCAAAATAGTTGAAGGCCTCACTGGCCTGAATATCTATCTGGAAGAAAAGAATCTTCCTCCTGCCGAATACAAGGATCAAAAATTAGAGTCCAAAGGCTTTTTACCCGAGATATACATTCAGGATTTTCCGATTCGTAACCAACGTGTCACACTCTGTATCAAGCGCCGCCGGTGGGAAGTCAAGGACACCGGCGACATTGTTAGCAGGGATTGGAATGTAGTGCAACAGGGAACTCGGATGACCAAGGAGTTCGCTGATTTTTTAAAAACAATGTATTGATAATAATCCCGTCAGTTGTTCACAGCTAGGCAAATACTTTCATCTCGACGGCAAACAGCTTCAACAGCAATACAAGGACCACATCAGTGATTACAAAGACTGGGGTCAGCGCGAGCATGCTGCTGAATGGCTTTTGTATCCAGAAAACACCGGTCCATATTTAAGTATTGACGAAACTTCACTATCCAATGGCGAACTTTACACGATTGTAACTAATAAGGCTGCAAAAGGTAGAAAAGGCTCTTTGCTGGCAATGATAAAGGGTACGCAAGCAGCATCAGTGATTGAGGTTTTGCGAAAAATTCCCAAGCGTATTCGCAGCAAAGTGCGGGAAGTAACACTGGATATGGCTGCCAATATGGGAATGATAGTCAGTCGGTGTTTCTCCAAAGCAGCAAAGGTTATAGACCGGTTTCACGTTCAAAAACTTGCTTATGATGCTGTCCAGGAAATCAGGATCAAACATCGTTGGCAAGCTCTGGATCAAGAGAATCAGGCTATTGAAGCTGCAAAGCAGGCAGGTGTGCCATACGAACCTGAAATTCTTGCAAACGGTGATACAATCAAGCAGCTATTGGTCAGAAGCCGTTATTTGTTATTTAAGCACTGCGACAAATGGACTGCTTCGCAAATCCAGCGTTCCAGATTGCTCTTTGAGCGTTATCCGCTCATAAACCAAGCCTACAAGCTGGCGACAGGATTAGGGACAATTTTTAGGACTTGTAAATCAAAAGAACATGCCTTCAAAAAGCTTGCGCTCTGGTACAATCAAGTGGAAGATTGCGGCCTTGATTCTTTCAAAACCGTTGCCAAATCTATTCAAACCCACTATCTGGACATTCTGAACTTCTTCAATAACAGAAGCACGAATGCTTCGGCTGAGTCCTTCAATGCGAAGATCAAGGCTTTTAGGTCGTCATCCAGAGGAGTGAGAGATATTCCATTTTTCCTATTCAGGCTTACCAAACTCTATGCTTAATATTCCCCAAGAATTCAGCTTGATCCCCTATCCCCTCCACAAGTTTTTGATTTGATCCCTGATCCGTTAGGTTGTGTATCAAAACGTGTAGCAAATAAAAAAGCACTTATAAGTTTTACCTTATAAGTGCTTGATTTTCAAGAGCCCCCAGTCGGGATCGAACCAACGACCTACTGATTACAAGTCAGTTGCTCTACCAGCTGAGCTATGGAGGCCTTTTTTACTTTCTGATAGCGTTTCTTATTCCGTTATCATGGTGCAAAAGTAGTAGGAAAGACTATTCAACGCAAGTAGTGGCAAGTATTTTTTTACAAACTTTTTTGCATTTTTATATAGCCTCCTGAATTATAGTCAGTTGGTGTTTTAAATCTTCCAGCTGATTTTGCGCGGCGCTGATTTTCCTTTCAAATTCTTGCTTCAACCGGTCAGAAGTTTTCGATTTTGCGAAGAATTCAATGTTATTCTGCCATAATGCAATGTCGTTTTCAAGCTGCGTAATGCGACGTCTGATGTCGCTTTCCTTGCGATACAGGTTACGGCCACCCTCGCCGTCTCTCACCAATTCCACTTCACTTTCCAGTACAGCTTGTTCTTTCTCCTTGGTAGAAAGCTGGCCGATCGCACTCACATAGGTATTTATGGCAGCAATGTAGCGCTTCTGGATCGTTTGCATGTCTTTCTTTGGTACGAAGCCGATCGAAGACCATTCACTCTTAAATGCGCTCAAAAGGTTAAGGGAAGACTCATCCTTACTTTTGGCAGCCGTTTCGATTCGCTCGATCAGGTCTGTTTTACGTTTCAGGTTATTCTCAAACTCTTCTTCTACCTCCTTATTCTTGGCGCGTTTCTGATCAAAATAGGCGTCGCATGCTTTTTTGAAACGATCATAAATAGTATCCTTGAATTTCTCGGGAACCTGGCCAATACCTTTCCATCTTTTCTGAAGTTCAATGATCTTCTGCGTGGTCGACGGGTTATCTTCGCCCGTTGCCAGGATCGCTTCCGCATCGGTACACAGCTGGTTTTTCAGTTCCAGATTTTGCTCTCTTTTTGCTTCAAGCTGACGGAAAAACTCTCCCTTGTTGTTGAAGAAGGTTTTAAGTGCTGCCCAGAATTTCTTGCTCAGGTCTTTTCCTTCCTCACGTGGCATAATGCCTTTCAAAGCAACCCACTGGTCCTGAAACGCCATGATTTCCTTCGTCTTGGCATTCCACTCCTTAATACTGCCTGAATTGTAGGACGTAAATGGTACGATCGACTCGTAAATTTTGAGTTTCAGGTCGTAGTTTTCCTGCATTGATTTCTTCTGCTCGGCAAACTGGCCTCTCTGTGCATCATAAAGCACATCCAGCGCTTCCTTGAATCGCTGCCATAGTTTCTCCTGATCTTCTTTTGGAGCGGGGCCCAAATGTTTGTATTCTTCAAAAATATGATTGGCGTCATTCAGGATTTCACGCGTCATTGGACGGTTTTCCAGCGATTTCCCCAACTCTTCCACCTTCTCGCAAAGCTCAGCTTTCAATTCTGCATTACGGCGTCTGTCGAGCTCTTTTAGTTCAAAGTATATGTTGCGGTTGCTGAAATAACGGTCGATCAATGCATTATAAGTAGCCCATAATGTACCGTTATGCGGACTTGCTATATTACCTGCGTGCTTCCAGTCTTCCTGAATTTTCTTGAACTCTTCCCAGCTGGATTTTAGGCCCGAGGCATCCGTTTCGCGGTTTCCCTCGTCTTCCAGCAGTGAGCGAAGACGTTGCAGCAGAGCCGTTTTTACATTAAAATTCTTCTCTTTTTCTTTCTCCTGGCTCTGATAGTACGAGTTCTTCATCCCTCTGATTTCCCTGCTCAGGGAGTCAATTTTCTGGGTTTCGGCATCGTATCTGTATTCAAAACCATCCTCGCCACCAGTATCGGCAACGAAAGCACTAAGAGCGGCTTCCCTGTCTTTCAGTTTGATCTGATCGAGCACGGGACGGATTTCGCGCGCCACTGCTTCTGCCTTTTTCAGCAGTGCCGGCTTCGCTCCTTCCGCCTGTATAGACGCCAGTTCATTCTCTAACAAGTTAACCAGTTGTTCTTTCGACAATTGGCTGTAATCAACGTCCGGCACTTCCTCCTCATGTTCTTCCGTCAACTCATTGTTAAGATCAATTTCCAGGGTGTCAATCGTCTTTTGTGTCAGGTCTTCCTGCTCGTCGCTTTTGACCCCTTCCTGTTGTTCTTGTGCCATCGTGGTTCTTGTTTCGTAAGTACGTCTCTTATGGATTACAAATCTAATAATCTTTCCTCTGAAATGGCTAATTTTGGCTTCTTAACATTGAACATATTAGCATCCAATGGACCATAACATCGCAAAAATCCGCCATGACTATAATTTAAAGGGACTCCATGAAACAGATTTGGACCCTGATCCACTGAAACAGTTCAAGTTATGGTTTAACGAAGCAGTAAAGGCCGATATCACAGAGGCTAATGCCATGCTCCTCAGTACCGTATTTAATGGCCGCCCGTCGGGCCGGATTGTGCTGCTGAAAGACCTTAATCAGGTTGGTTTTTCATTCTATACCAATTACCACAGCAAGAAGTCCATTGAGATGGAATCCAATCCGCAGGTAGCATTGACATTCTTTTGGAAGGAATTCGAAAGACAGGTCCGGATCGAGGGCCGCATTGAGAAAACAACAGCAGCAGAATCCGACGAGTATTTTGCTGTTCGTCCGCGTGGAAGCCAGATCGGCGCGTGGGTTTCGGACCAGAGTGAGGTCATTTCGGGGAGGGAAGTATTGGATGACAAAACCCGGGAACTGAATGAGCGTTTCAGGGATCATGCTGTACCCCGCCCACCGCATTGGGGAGGCTACCGGGTCACCCCCGATTACATTGAATTCTGGCAGGGACGGCCCAGTCGCTTGCACGACCGGCTCGCCTACCTGAAAACTGTTGATAACAGCTGGAAAATCGAAAGATTGTCACCCTAGTTCTTTGGGCTTTTGTCCGGAAGCGATCCCAAAACATACTCGCCGAGCGGCGAAAGTGTATAACCTGGTTCATGACTAATAGTCAGGCCCAGGTTTTTTAATTTGCGGACATTCAGTTTCAGCCATTCCTTCTCTTTACCAACTTTGGTAGCCAGTTCCACTGCGCGTAATTTTGGGTTTTCCTGAATCGCCTTTAACACTTTTGTTGTCCAGTTACCCTGGTTGCTGAATTTGTCCAGTTTCTGTAATTTATCTTTAACCAAATCCAGTTCCTCATCGCTGATCTGGCTCTGCTCTCTCAGATTAATCCGGGGATCGGCGCTTTGATAAATGACACCGATTTTATAAACGGTCCCGTCTTCGAACTTTGTCATTTCTGTGACCAATGACTGCAAATCTTTGAAGCCGGCCTTTTTAGCGTCGTCGTCTGATATTTGAGACAGATCTGTCTCCGTTATATCCGTAATCTTTACGATACCAATGCTGGTTTTGAGTAGGCTGCCTTCCTTTACGGCCAGTTTCTTCCATTTCCTAAACGCCAGGGAAATCTGCCCTGACATAATCCCTTCCAGCTGTTTTTGTTTAATAAGCATAACTTCCTATAATTCCGGTGTCCTGATATGTATTTATAAAAAAAGAGATTGCCACGTATGAGCAATCTCTTCCTGGTATTTTATGTAAAAGAAAGTTATCGTTCACTCATTGGAACAAAGTCTCTTTTCGGAGCTCCTACGTACACCTGGCGTGGACGACCGATCGGCTCTTTGTTTGCACGCATTTCCTTCCATTGCGCAATCCAACCCGGCAGACGGCCTATCGCGAACATCACCGTGAACATATTGGTAGGAATACCCAATGCACGGTAAATGATCCCGGAGTAGAAATCTACGTTCGGGTAAAGCTTGCGTTGTACGAAGTACTCATCTTCCAACGCAGCTTTTTCAAGTCTCTGGGCAATTTCGAGAACTGGATCATTGATACCCAACTTGTTAAGCACATCGTCAGCTGCTTTTTTGATGATTCTTGCACGTGGGTCAAAGTTTTTGTAAACCCGGTGGCCGAAACCAAACAAACGGAAACCGCTGCTTTTGTCTTTTGCCATATCAATGTACTTCTGCGTATCACCACCATCGTTCTTGATCGCTTCAAGCATTTCAATCACTTCTTGGTTTGCACCACCATGAAGTGGGCCCCACAATGCACTGATACCGGAAGAGATGGAAGAATAAATATTAGCATGAGACGAACCTACCAGTCTTACGGTAGAAGTAGAGCAGTTTTGTTCGTGATCAGCATGGAGGATAAGCAATTTGTTCAAAGCTGCTGACACTACCGGATCCACGTTGTATTTGGCAACAGGTAGTGAAAACATCATATTCAAGAAATTGGAGCAATAATCCAGGTCGTTCTGAGGATAGTTAACCGGATGTCCCTGTGATTTCTTGTAAGACCAGGTTGCAATGGTTGGCAACTTGGACATCAGGCGGATAATGTGCAGCTGCGTCACTTCATCGCTATTCTGATCATTGGTATCAGGATAAAAAGCGCTCATCGCACTCACCAGTGACGAAAGCACGCCCATTGGATGTGCATTCACCGGAAATCCTTCAAAAATCTTGCGCATATCCTCGTTAACAAGTGTATGCGTTCTTATATCATGCTCAAAATCAGCGAATTGCTTTTCAGTAGGAAGCTCTCCGTAAATCAAAAGATAGGCTACTTCCAGAAATGATGACTTTTCGGCCAGGTCTTCGATCGAATACCCTCTGTAATTCAGGACTCCTTCCTCACCATCCAAAAAAGTTATAGCGCTTTTTGTGGCGCCGGTATTTTTGTAACCTGCATCAATTGTAATATACCCTGTCTGGTCACGCAATTTCGCAATATCAATCGCTTTCTCTTGTTCACTTCCTTCAATTATAGGGAACTCGTACTTTTTACCATCAAGGGTTAATTCAGCTATTTGGGACATATTAAATAAGAATAAAATTAAAAAGGTTAATGATCAAGATATTGCAAATCAGGTCAATTCAATCCAAAGATTTTCCGCCTTACTGATTTACTTATCCAACAAATTAATTTTGTGTTAATTGAAATCAGGATTAACCATTTCCCGATCCGACACAAGCCGCAATATCTTAAAAAACTGTGTACTTTCTATTATTATCCGTGTTTTATTTGTGAAAATTCAAGACCTGGACAATAATATTTCACAATTTTAAGTATTAATGCTAATATTCTATTGCTATTAAAAATACTGCAAAAAACGGCTGATTTTAGCGGTTTCGAAGTTAGTGCTGCTCAGGTTTGCCTATCACCGCAACAGTATCCTTCGGCCTCCCTGGTTCAAGAAGCCTCTTCACAAGATACCGCCCATACAGTCCCAGCAAAATCACCGGCAGCAAATGTGCCCCGTAAATGAATGCTTTACCAGTAATGCTGTATGTGAATGACGAAAAAGTGATATACACATACATAAACCAGCCTACCTCAACCGCTATAAATGCCGAATAAACAAGCAACGCTGTCTTTTTCCCGACAAAGCGGTATACCAGCTCACTGATCAGCAACGAAATACCCACCACCAGCAGCACAGTCAACAGCGCCCGCGGGAAGTTTTTAATGTAACTATGCTTGTAAACCAATACGCCAATTTTCCCGATTAGATTCGGATGGGCCAACAGGTAGGCATCCGTAACACTCAAAATCAGCAAAAGCAACATGCTGCTTATCTTCCTGTTCATTGGTATGACGTCATTAATATGTACTTACTCTTACTTTATACCCGAAAATCTGTCTTTTAATTCCTGATAATTCGTCGAAATAAACTGAATTTTCTCAGTTTCCGACCAATCATCAGGCAGCCAGCTGATTACCAGCCTATCCTTCTCCATCTTACGAAAAAAAGTCATCTGCCGCTTCGCAAAACGGTGTATTTCCGTTTCAAGCCTTGCATGCATAGTCGCATAATCCGTTTCGCCGGTCAGGTACTGGGTCACATATTTATATTCCAGTCCATAATAAATCAGCTGCTCAGCTGACAAGCCATTATTCAGTAACTGCTGCACCTCATCGACCAATCCGTTTTTGAGCCTTTCACGAAGTCGCCTGGTAATTCGTTCCCGCCGGATCTCAACCGGAGGATTAAGTCCATAGATAACCGGTTCATATTTATTTTCGGAAGAAGTGAATGCTCTGCTTCTATCCGGCTCAGTCAAAATAAACTCTGCAATTTCAATGGCCCTGACCAAACGTTTCCGTGTGGACGTATCGGCAACCGCGTGATAAGCCGAATCCATTTGCATAAATCTCGCCAGCAATGATTCGGTTGGCAAACCTTCCAGTTCTTCTCTTAGCCGCTCATTCACGGGCACCGCTGCATATGCATGGCCTCTCAACAATGAATGAATATAAAAACCGGTACCGCCACAGAGGATCGGGCAATGTCCTTTGGTCAAAATCTGATGGTATGCCTGTTCAAAGTCATGTTGAAAGTCGTTGACATTGTATTGCTCGCCGGCCTCCCGGATGTTGATCAAATGATAAGGAATGTTTTGTCCATTCACGATGTATTCGTCCAGGTCCTTGCCGGTACCAATGTCCATGTTTTTGTAAACCTGCCTGGAATCTGCACTGAGTATCTCTCCATTCAGCTCATGGGCTACCCTGGTGGCAATGTGTGTTTTGCCGGAAGCGGTGGGGCCGAGGATGACAAGTAATGGTAAAGTCATGGATTCTGCTAGACGTTAACTGGCGTATTCAAACGGTTTTACATATTTAATGCTTCCTGCATTGTAAACAGTAACCTGCCCTTCCGAATCTGTCGATTTTGACGTTCTCGTCATGGTATTTACATCCAAATTGAAGGCAATGGGCGGAGTCCGGCCTTTCATTTCAAAACCAAGTTTCCGGTAACTGGCTCCTTCCGACCATTCCAGATCCGCGTAGGTCATGATATCGTCTGGCTGCCGGTCTTTGACAAAAACGTTGAGCAATTTATCCAGACCTCCCATCACATTAGTATGTAACAGGCTTGCAAACCGGATCAGCTCGTAGGATCTGACCGTCTCTCCTTCCTGATTAAATATACGTGGATGGCTAAACGTCGCGACCGCTACCAGCAATTCGTCCCCTCCACGATAGGCCTCAAAATCAGCAGCTAACACCCGATAATAGCGACTTGGCAAAAACAACCCATATCTGAATTTGGACATGACAGAGCCATTCAAATGGTTGGATTCCAAAAAACTGACAGCATCTTTCTTCTCAATGCGCCGGGCAATGGTCAGTCGCGCGGGAATTTTATAGGACCGACCCAACATAGCCGAGAGCCGCGATTGGACTATTTCCGGCTTACTGATCCAGTAATCTTCCCAAACCACCACACATTGATTTCCCGCTGCGCGCTCGATTGTCATAAGCTCGAAAGTAGTTTGCATTTTTTTTGGTAAATCTTCATTCAGCCACGTTCCCAGGTGTACTAGGATGAGCTGCATGACATAATCATTACCGCTGAAAATTTTGATCCGGCCAATTTCCGGAACACTGCCAGCCATTTCTTCACACCGAAACCCTATGGATTCAAGCCAGTTGCAGATTGGTTCCTGAAAGTGCTGTTCTGACTTCAATGGCTTATTTTTTCAATTTAGAAAGGCAAGTTATACCGGTTGAGACATATAACAAAAAACGCGCCTGTTTGGCGCGTTCTTGCAATCGTCGAGAATAAGAAGGATTATTTCCCTCCCAGGCCGAAAATGACCCCAACATTAACACCTCCAAATTTGGAAGTGGATTCGAAGTCAATGTTATCGGCGGACCCGGTTGTAGAGCTATGATTTTTGTTACCAAAAACAAAGTGATAAATACCTTCAACCTGGATTCCTAAGTTTCCAAATGCAAATACCAGACCAGCTCTCGGCGCCGCACCGAAATTACTGTGGCGTGAAGACTCAAAGATGGTATTGCCATTATACTTGGCGTCATATTTTGAAAAATATACACCCGCGTCACCACCGATATAAGGACGGATCGGGCCAGTAGCAAAGTAATAATCCAATGTTCCGGTCACGGGAGTCAGCGTACCTGTGGTACGTAATGTCTGTCCTGCAACGGTGTAGTCGCTTCCATCGGCGTAAATTTTACCTGCGACCCCGATTGCCAACTGCGGAGAGGCAAAAACCCTTAAATTAACACCACCACCTGCTACGGTTTTCGAATCCTCTACATTCGACTTCGCGATACCTCCCTGAAGACCCAGTGAAAACTGGGCGAAACTTGCCGAGCTTATTGTCAGTATTACCAGTACAATAGCTAATGTGCGGCTCCAATTCTTTTTCATATCTGACATTAAAGTTACAGGTTTTTATATGTCACCTTTTACTCTAATATCAGTCCATCACCGAAAAATTGCATTGACTATGAGCATTACTTATTCATATACAGCGCATTATAAGTTAATACATATTTCAATTGTGCTATTTCAACCAACAATTTCCTGTGCAAATTATTCCTCATGTTGTCGGGCTGCCTCCCAACCTATCAGCGCTTTTTTACGCAAGCTTCCCCACCGGTACTCACCCAATACACCCTCTTTACGGATTACCCTGTGGCACGGTATCAGGTACGCAATAGGATTATCACCGACAGCCGTCCCTACCGCCCTGACGGCACCCGGATTCCCGATACTTTGGGCAATTTGTTGATAAGTAGTCACTGCTCCTCTCGGAATGTTGAGTAATGCTTCCCATACTTTCAGCTGGAAATTGGTTCCCTGAACCAGTAGCGGCAGCTTTTCAAGCGACTTCTGTGCAGGTTGGAATATACGGTCAACATAACGCTGGGTAATTGACTGATCAGGCTGGATGGTAGCATAATGCCACTTTTTTGCCAGCACGATCAACTGTTCGTCCCGACCAGCATCATCGATAAAAGCCATTGAACATATACCCCGCTCGGTAACCGCAATGAAACAATTCCCAAAAGGCGTTTCGTGAATTCCATAACTGATATCCAGCCCTTTCCCTGAACTTTTAAATTCTTGCGGCGTCACAGCTTCAATGGCTGTAAAGTGGTCGTAAACTCTGCTCTGGCTGGATAACCCGGCAGATTCCGCCAGCTCAACGAGGTTAGAGGATTCTTTGATTTTTTCTTTGAGGTAGCCTGCGGTAATGTATTGCAGGAATTTTTTGGGACTGACCCCAGCCCATTCTGTAAAAACACGTTGAAAATGGAACTGGCTAATACTCACCTCCTCAGCCACATCGAATAGCGACGGCTGTTCTTTGGCATTGGCAACGATAAACTCTATTGCCTTGGCGATTTTGTCGTAATTATAAGTTTGCTGGTTCATCTGAATTAGTATTTGTTGTACAAATTTGGCTGAAATGTACCGCGTGCTCAACCTGAAACTTGCGCAATATCTATGACCACTTACTAGATGACGAGAAAAACAAAATTCAATCAAAAATCGTCCGGAGGGGGAAGCGGCTGGCCAATACAAAACCAACCGGGGAAATTTATTAAACCAAAAGAGCTCCCGCCTTTCATGACAGGAGCTCTTTTGGTTACGGGTCAGTAGTCCTTTTTGCTGTCCTTTTTAGCCTTTTTCTCAGCACGTTTCTCTTTCAGGTTCTTTTCAGGTTCTTTTTTTGTACTACCCTTATCGAGGTTTTTACCTTTTGCCATGACTGTTGAATTTTGAGTTTAAGTTTTAAAATAACTGAAATACCGTCAAATTTGTATTTCTAAAATCCGGAATTATTTGCCTTTGTAATCCAGTCCATGATCAGGTTCGATCTGGCACCGGTGGTTCCGCTGCTCGGACTTTTGCTCTCCCCTCTTAGTTCTTTCACGATCAGGTTGATGAGCGGCTGCTGCACATGTTGCGGGTAGGGAATGTTAAAAACCTCCGTTCCTGCCTCGGTTTCCACTTTAATGTCGAATTTTTCAAAGTAAGAAAAGGTAATGCGTCCTTTTGAACCGATAATTTGCGCCTGGTCCTCTCTTTGCTCCTTATTGACCGTGTAACACCAGCTTCCTTTGCCCAATACACCTGACTCAAACTCAAAATTAGCCATTACAATGTCATCCGCCTCATATAGCCCCGCCTGGTTTCTTGCAATTCCGGTGGCATATTTAACCGGGCCGAAAACGTATTCCAGAAAGTCAAACTGATGTGATGCCAGATCGTGAAAGTGGCCGCCACCTGAAATTTCAGGGTCAACCCGCCAACGCGGCTTCGGATTTTCGCCTACTTCCTCGTCATAAGGCTGCCATTGCAGGCAAATGTCGACAAATCTGACGTCACCTATCACTTTTTGATCAATGAGTTCTTTTACTTTTAAAAAATAATCGAGTGCGCGGCGGTAGTAAGCGACAAAAACCGGCACTCCTGTTTTCATACTCATCGCATTGATCCTGTCACATTCGGCAGCATCCCGGGCCATTGGTTTTTCAATGTAAACCGGTTTACCAGCCAGCATCGCTTTGATCGCAAGGTCTTCGTGCGCATCCGGCGGTGTGGCAATGTAGATCGCGTTAATTTCAGGATCATTGATCAGATCATCGGCATTATCATACCACTTCGGGACCTGATGACGTGAGGCATAGTCGGCTGCCTTTTCCCCGTCCCGTCGCATCACGGCAACCAGACTGGAATTTTCGACTTTATTGAATGCGGGGCCGCTTTTTACTTCTGTTACATTTCCGCAACCAATAATTCCCCATTTTATTTGATCCATGACAAGGGTTGTAAGTTTGAACTAATCATTACGCATAATAATTATTTAATATGAAAAATCTACTTTAAACTCAGATCAACATTTTGCAACCGACTATGGAAGTACAACCCAACAATCCCCTTCACGGAAAGACCCTGGAAGCCATTTTAACCGAATTAGTGGATTACTATGGTTGGGAACAAATGGGTTATCATGTCAATATCAATAGCTTTCAATTTGAGCCCAGTATCAAGTCGAGCCTTAAATTTTTAAGAAAAACTCCCTGGGCACGCAAGAAAGTTGAAGATTTGTATGTAAAAATGCTGGAACGAAAATAGATATATACTTTTCAATGGTCTGTCAAAGACTACGAAACCACCCAAATATTAATGACCATGCCTTTTGTAGATTATTATCAGATATTAGGTATCGATAAAACCGCGGACGAAAAAGCGATCAAGAATGCTTACCGGAAACTGGCCAGAAAGTACCATCCGGACCTGAACCCGAATGACAAAGCCGCGGAAAAAAAGTTTCAGGAATTGAATGAAGCCAATGAAGTACTGAGCGATCCTGAAAAGAGGAAAAAATATGACCAGTATGGCAAAGACTGGCAGTACAGCGAGGAATTTGAAAAGGCACAACAGGCGCGAAGAAGCTCAGGCCAGTCGCAGGGACAGCCTTTTTCCGGCGGCGGAGATAGCTTTTCGGATTTTTTCGAATCCATGTTCGGATCAGGCAGCGGCTTCGGCGGAGGCGGCAGGCAAGCCAGGTACCGCGGCCAGGATTACCAGGCTGAGCTGAAACTCACATTGCGGGAAGCCTACGAAACACATAAGCAGACGCTTACAGTGAATGGCAGGAATATCAGGATAACCGTCCCTGCTGGCATCGAAAACGGCCAAACCATCAAGATCCCCGGGCACGGCGGAAAAGGTGCGAACGGAGGCCCGAGCGGCGATCTGTTCATTACATTCAACATTGAGGCCGACGAAAAATTTCGCCGGTCAGGTAACGACCTTCACCTGAAAGCAGACCTCGATCTGTACACAGCTGTACTGGGCGGAGAACTGGTGATTGAAACATTGAGCGGAAAAGTAAAACTCAATATCAAGCCGGAAACCCAAAACGGCAGCGTGGTGAGATTAAAGGGCAAAGGCTTTCCGGTTTATAAAAATGAAGGCAGCTTCGGGGACCTGTATGTCACTTTTGACATTAAAATACCGACCAATCTTACGGAGCGTCAGAAAGAATTGTTTACTGAATTATCAAAATCCTGACCTGTTATGTTATGGAAAATGATCAATTGATAGCAATAGAGACATTCTGCACTTTTTATAATGTAGAATACTCCTTCGTGGAATCACTACAAAACAATGAGCTCATTGAGACCGTTATC
Source organism: Dyadobacter pollutisoli (assembly GCF_026625565.1). Lineage (NCBI taxonomy): Bacteria > Pseudomonadati > Bacteroidota > Cytophagia > Cytophagales > Spirosomataceae > Dyadobacter > Dyadobacter pollutisoli. Next base: position 2,280,056 of record NZ_CP112998.1, on the reverse strand, counting down.
GTCAATGATATTTCGTTTTTGCATATTCCCCATCTTCAAAAGATCGAGCGAATGGTTCGCTTGCATCACGACCTGGACATTAACCCCGAGGGTATTGAAGCCATTCATAACCTGCTCGACCGCATTGCGTTAATGGACCGGGAAATCGTTTCATTAAAAAACAAACTCAGGTTCTACGAGCCGGGTATTTAATAAAATCACGCTTTCCAGATTACCGGCGTATCTTTGTGTCCTTATTTGCGCGGGGCGAGATTTCTCGCCCTGTAAAATCCATTATGTATGAAATTTGACGATTACCACATTGCCCCCGAGATCAAACAAAACCTGGAAACAGCCGGATTTAAACGTCCGACAGACATTCAGTTTAAAGCCATTCCCGCGGTTATAAAAGGCGAAGACGTTCTGGCCATAGCACAAACCGGCACTGGAAAAACAGCCGCCTTTGCCATACCAGTTATCGATAAGCTGCACAAACAGAAGTCCTCCGGCCGGTCCGAAGGCATCAAATGTATTGTAATGGTGCCTACTCGTGAACTCGCGATACAGATCACAGAGGTATTTACAAAAATCGGGCAGCATACCCGTGTCAAAACATTCAGCGTGTTTGGTGGCGTGGAACAAGGCCCTCAGATCGCTCAACTGGAAAAGGGCATTGATATCCTCGTTTCTACCCCGGGACGAATGTTTGACCTGGTAAGCCAGGGACATATCAAACTCAATAAAATAGAAATACTGATATTGGATGAAGCCGATCACATGCTGGATCTGGGTTTTATCAAAGACATTCAGGACCTGATCAAGTTTCTTCCGAAAAACCGTCAGACTTTGTTTTTTTCGGCGACTATTAATGAAAAAATCAAAAAACTGGCCTACTCCCTGGTGCGGAACGCGATCCGAATTCAGATATCACCCAACAATCCCGTAGCGAAAAACATAAACCATTCAGTGGCTTTTGTAGCCATGGATGATAAAAGATTTTTTCTCGAAAGGGTCATTAAAGAAAATCCCGACAGTAAAATCCTCGTTTTTGTACGTACCAAAGTCCGTGCGGAGAGGGTTTATAGCGCGCTGGAAAGAATGGGAATCAAAAGTCTGACCATTCACGGAGACAAGGAGCAGTCCGACCGCCTGACCGCGTTGAATGAGTTTAAAAAAGGCAATGTGAGCGTGTTAATCGCGACAGACGTGAGCGCCCGGGGCATTGACATTGCGAACGTGGATTACGTGGTGAATTATGACCTGCCAGAACAGGCCGAGAACTACGTCCACAGGGTTGGCAGGACGGGCAGAGGAACTCAAAAAGGACTTGCAGTATCATTTTGCAGTCCGGAGGAAAAACCGATTCTGGAAGAGATTCAAACATATCTGGACAAGCCCATTGATGTGTTAAAGATCAGCACGACGGACTATTCCCAAACGCTGGATTTCACGGCAGATACCTCCAATGACATTAAAGCGCTGATGAAGGAAATTGAAGATTATCAGTCAATTAAAAAGAAAAACAAGAAAAAGTAGAACACAAAAAAACGCCTGCAAGACTAATCTTGCAGGCGTTTTTTTGTGTTGAGCGTTTGTATTATTCTTCAAATTTATCAGCCAGGATCTGACCGCGGATCTCACCGTAAACATTGTCCTTTGTAGGAATGTTGACGTAAAGCATTCCGACGATTAGCATGGTCTGCTGCTCAGTATTCAATGTTTTGCTGCCCTGAACCTGGTTACCTGCCGGGTTACTAGCCAATTCAAACAATATAGGACCTGCTTCCCACGCTGGATTGGCGCTGTTGATGGTCACGGACGTAGGTGTAATGTTCTGGTATGTAATGTTATATTTAAGCTCCTTAGTGTTTTTGTTGTATTCAAAAATTCCTGTGCCTTGTCCGGATGATGTCGCTTTCGGAACAGTCGGGGTACTATTTATAACAGCTGAGAATTTAACAATATCCTCTTTATGAGGGCCTTTTTCCTTACAGGAAGAAACAAACCCTAACATTACAACTCCTGCGATCAATAGTAAAAAATGTTTCATTGGCTTTTTCATACATCATTAATTTAAAAAAGTTAACTTCTAAATATACATACAAACTTATATGTTACAAAAATGATACCAAACAGGGCCGGTCAAATATTCCATAGGTCGCTTTTACGTATATAAACGATCTTGTTGTTCCAGATAACCCTATTCCAGTGGTCCACGGAGCCAACAATGGTCAATTTATGGCCTTTCCCGACACGTTCCACCACCGGCGAAGCAGAAGATGGCCCGTCCCTGAGAAAAGTATTTTCATTGACGATAATGCACGTTTGATAAAGAGAAGGGACATTTAAAATCCCCAGCAGAACCAGCAGATAAACAACGATCGAAATCTTGTGAATTTGCAAAATAGGCTCCCTTCGCCGTGCTTTTGTAACCATTATTACAACTATATAGGTCCCCAAAGTTAGAAGCAATATTGGAATGTAATCACCATATCTTCGATAAAATATTATGAAATAATTGTAATCGTCGAATTCATAGCCGGTTAGATTTTGTTCGACGGCGAGTTTGTCCATTTTTTCAAATAACCGTCTGGAAGGGTTTATGAGGGCGAGTTTGCTGAGATAAAACAGGCAGTCGGTGTAATTATTTGTCTTCTCAGCGAGAAAAGCGAGCTTCAAAAGCAGGCTTTGATTATTTTTTTCGTCTTCGCTGAAATTTTTTTTATAGAGGCTCAGCGACTCGGGATACTTGGCCATAGCGAACAGAGAATCAGCCATTTTTAGCTCCTTTTTATCAGCCGAAAAAGCCGGATTCAGGGTCATAATTGATCCTAATAAAATCCAAAACAACAGGTATTTCTTTGTAGGGGCTTGCATTTTACTTTTAAGAATTCTACTTTTGCATCGCAATTACGGAAAAGGCCACGGTTAATCCAACAAGTTGCAAGCTTCCAAAAGCTCACCAAATAAGAGCCAAAAGAAAAAAAGATTCCGTAGCTCAGCTGGTAGAGCAATACACTTTTAATGTATGGGTCCTGGGTTCGAATCCCAGCGGGATCACAAAACTGAGGTTGAACAGTTTAAAAAACAACCAACTCGGCTGATGGACATGCATCACTTTTAATGTATGGATCCTGGCCGGGCCGCCGGGCGGTTCGAATCCCAGCGGGATCACAAAACTGAGGTTGAACAGTTTAAAAAACAACCAAAATACGATTCCGTAGCTCAGCTGGTAGAGCAATACACTTTTAATGTATGGGTCCTGGGTTCGAATCCCAGCGGGATCACAAAACTGAGGTTGAACAGTTTAAAAAACAACCAACTCGGCTGATGGACATGCATCACTTTTAATGTATGGATCCTGGCCGGGCCGCCGGGCGGTTCGAATCCCAGCGGGATCACTTGAAGAAATAACAAAAAGCATCAAAAGCCTGCAACTCAACAGATTAGCAGGCTTGTTTCTTTGCCGGTTATGCCAAAAGAATCAATTGGGAAAACCTACGATACAACACCCTAAACTTGGGATCAAATCAAAAACTTGTGGAGCGTATAGGATTTATCTAGGTTTGTGTTTTTAATCAAACCAGTTTGTTTTGGAGAGTTTCCTGCCTATCATTCAATTTCTATTACCAGAGTTCATCCTCGAAAATTTTGAGTTAACTTCTATCGACCGGCAGGACGGTGTCTTCCACGTGCATATCGATGAGAAAAATGCAGATGAGAATGATCCCGAAAGAAAGAATCTACTCTCCAAAGGCTTCTTTCCGACAATTACTGTTCAGGATTTCCCAATTCGAGGCCATAAGGTCTTTCTTCACATCAAACGCCGCAGATGGCTCAATACCAAAACTGGAAAAGTAGTTTATCGAGACTGGACTGAGGTAGCTAATGGAACACGGATGACTAGTGAGTTTTCCGCTTTTTTAAAAGATATCAGTCGATACCAACCCGAATAGTGCCTGGGCGATCGGACGGTTCTACGGTGTTAACGGCAGAGATTTACTACGTCAATATCGTGATTTTCAGAGTGGGTTTAAGGATTGGAGCCAGCGAAGCCATGCTAAGAAGTGGCTTTTGTTTCCTAAAAATATCGGGTCTCACCTATCCATTGACGAGACTAGCCTTTCGCATGGTGAGTTATATACCATCCTTACAAACAAAGCTGCCAAAGGAGGCAAAGGGAGCATTGTAGCCATTGTAGCAGGCACCAAGGCCGAAGCGGTTATTGAAGTCATCCGCAAAATCCCGGAATCTCTGCGGAAGAAAGTGTCTGAAATTACCCTGGATATGGCCGGCAGCATGACAATGATCGCCAAGCGTTGTTTCCCACGAGCTACCAGGGTTACAGACCGTTTTCACGTGCAAAGGTTAGCCATTGAAGCTTTGCAAGAAATCCGCATCAAACACCGCTGGGAGGCACTGGATCAAGAAAATGACGCCATCGAGCTGGCAAAAGCTTCTCAGGCAGAATATCAGCCAGAAATATTGCCCAACGGTGATACCGTGAAACAACTACTTGCACGGGCCAGATATGCATTGTACAAAAAGCCCAATACCTGGACGGACAGTCAAAAAGAAAGGGCGCAACTTCTCTTTGAACGCTTCCCAGACCTGAAAAAGGCATATGAGCTGGCGTTGGAGCTAAGTAACATCTTCACAAACACAACTGAAAAGATATACGGGTTGACCAGGCTTGCCAAGTGGCACGAGAGGGTCAGGCAGTCCGGCTTCAAGTCATTCAACACAGTCGCCCGCTCGATTGAGAACCATTACAAGACCATTGTCAATTATTTTGATAATCGCAGCACCAATGCATCTGCTGAGTCCTTCAATGCAAAGATCAAAGCATTCAGGGCTCAGTTTAGAGGTGTCAGGAATGTAGAATTCTTCCTGTACCGCCTGACTCAATTATATGCTTAATCCAAGTTGCTCCACAACATTTGGTCTTGATCCGATATTTGTCTTTCCTCTCTTTCCGACACATTTGCCGAAGATATCTATGACTATCTGACGCTACATGTTGCTAAACCGCTAGCGCAGATACCTGCTTGGAAGGAAGGGAAATGGTGCGTCAGATCGTCAAAATTGTCGTCAAAAAGACGTACGCCCCGGCCAACCCTGGAAGTTATCCCGCTAGAATTTCGGCAGGCCAAGAAAATCCTGCAAAACAGTTTAGCGTTGACAGGATTTCCAAAGTTCGGGATACATTCGATTTTCAATGCTTCACAGGCTTTGCATATCAATTTGACCCTCTCATAGAAGGGCGAGTTCCAATGGAGAACCCGAACGCCGCTACTAATAAGCTCTTCAGCCAGATTCATTTGTAAATTGAGCATCAAGATACCTGCTGCATTACCTTATCGGGCGTGATGGGCAACCGTCTGATCCGCTTACCGGTTGCATTAAACACGGCATTGGCAACCGCCGCAGAAAATCCGATCAGCGCAATTTCCCCCATTCCCTTTGCACCCATCGGATTAATGACCGGGTCGGGTTTATCAATGAAAATGGTTTCGATCGCCGGCACGTCGGCATGTACGGCCACATGATAATCGGCCAGGTTGTTGTTGACAAATCTGCCAAAGCGGTGATCAATAATTGCTTCTTCTGTCAGCGCCATTCCAATGCCGCCTGCCACGCCGCCAATCATTTGGCTGGCTGCTGTTTTGGGGCTGATAATCCGGCCCGAATCGGCTACGCTGACCGCTTTGGTCACACGGACAGCGCCAGTGAGCGCATTGACTTTAACCTTTACAAAATGCACCGAGAACGAATACATCGAATATTTTTCCAACTCCGCGCTCCCTTTCGAATCGGCAGTTTGTACAATTGAGGGCAGATTATTGGCTTTCAGCAAATTAGTTACCGTCACCTTTGTTGAAGGGCTGTTTGAAATAAAAACATTTCCATTTTCTATTGAAAGATCGGCCACCTTACTGCCCGCAAGCGGCGCGCCTGCTTTTGTTGCAAGTTCAAACAGCTCATTTTTGATTTTTGTACAAGTGTCAAATACAGCAGAGCCTACCGCCGAAACAATCGCCGAACCGCCCTGACTTGGCGCTTTCGGCAGCGAGGTGTCGCCATACTCAACCTTAATACGTTCGAAAGGAATATCCAGCACATTGTGCGCTATCATCGTCAAAGCTGTGCCTGTACCCGGACCGATATCGGTCACCGCGCTTTGCACCACCAGCGATCCGTCCGCATTGAGCACCACTCTGGCCGAGGCTTCCCATCTGAATGCATTGAAAACGCCCGTGCTCATGCCATAACCTGTGAGCCAGTTGTCTTCTTTGATGCTACCTGGCCCGTTTTTCCGGTCTTTCCAGCCGATAGCCTCTGCCCCACGCTCGTAGGCTTCTTTCAGATGCTTGCTTGAATAAGGCCGGTTATGTTCAGGATCGGTTTCCGAGTAGTTTTTAAGCCTGAATGCAATCGGGTCCATGCTAAGCTTGTACGCCATTTCATCCATGGCCGATTCCAATGCAAATGCACCGGTAGCTTCACCCGGACCGCGCATCCAGATCGGCACGCTTCGGTCAAGTCGTACCAAGCGATAGCGCGTACTTACATTTGGACAGTCGTACATGAACTTGGTCATGTTGACGGTCGCTTCCGTAAAATCTTCGTATTTAGCCGTTTCTGCCGTGGCTGCATGATGAATGGAGACCAGCTTGCCGTTTTTGTCTGCCCCCATTCGAATGGACTGGGCTGTGTAGGGCCGGTGGCCAACCATGGTAAACATCTGGCTCCGGTGCATCACCAGCTTCACGGGACGACCTACTTTTTTTGCAATGGCCACCGTTGCGGTTTCCTGCGGCCAAGTGCGCAGTCCCATTCCAAAACCACCTCCCATAAATTCGGTATGCACATGGATATTTTTCGGTTCCAGTTTAAATGCCTGCGCCATCGCCTGCTGGGTTGAATTGACGCCCTGCGTTTTGGCATAGATCATTAGCTTGTCGGCGCCGGTCCAGTGCGCGAGGATCCCATGTAATTCCATTGGGTTATGCACTTCAATGGGAATCGTATATTCGGATTCGAGCTGCACCGGGGCCGATTCGAAAGCTTTTGCATTGCCCCGCGAGTAATCGCCGCCCCTGGGCGTGATCTCGTCTTTTTTGTATTTTTCAAGATCCGTACGGGCCGTTTGTTTGCTGTACACAGCCTTAACCAAAGACGCGGCGTAGGTCGCGCGTTCGTAGGTATCGGCGACAACCATGGCAATAGGTTGGCCGTCGAACAGGATTTTTGGACTGCTTAGAATGCGGTATTTTTCTTCCGTGTCAGGTTTGGGCGGCGGTCGGTCGGCCTGCTTGCTTGTCGGCGCATCCCAGCCAGGAATCGGCGGCATATTCTGATGAGTAAATACACCCAACACGCCAGGAGCGCCCTGGGCCTTTCTGGTATCTATACTGGTAATGGTTCCGCGCGCGATATCACTGCCTACGATGACACAATAGGCCATATTCGGAATGGCGAAGTCGGCAAAGTATTTGGCTCCACCGGTCACCTTCATTCGGCCGTCTACCCGGTCAAGCGGTGGGTTTTTTGCATCTTTTTTCATGGTCAGACGGTTTGAGTTGCGATTTGAAGTGCTTCGATAATGGAATTCGGGGCCAGGGTTAGTTTGAAATCATTTTCGCCATAACCTTTCGCGCCCTGCATGGCCAGCGTGGCGGCTTGTCTGAAATTTTCCAGGGTAGCTTCTCTCCCTTTCAGATAACGTTCCGCATCAGTCAGCCGCCAGGGCTTATGCGAAACGCCCCCCATTGCCAGCCTGATATCCTGAAAGGTTTTTCCCTTCATATCTGCAGCAACCGCCACCGACACCAGCGCGAATGCATAGGAAGTGCGGTCGCGTACTTTGAGATAATGTGCGTATTTGCCGAATTCATTCTTAGGCACATCTACCGAAAGGATCAATTCCCCCGGCAATAGCGTGTTATCCTTCTGCGGGGCATCGCCCGCCAAGCGATGGAATTCAACGAAAGGAATGCTGCGGTTGCCTTTGGGACCCGTCACATTGACGGTTGCATCCAGTGCAGCAAGCGCGATGCACATGTCGCTTGGGTGCACGGCAATGCATTTTTCCGAAGTGCCGAAAATTGCATGCATCCGGTTAACACCCCCGATCGCCCCGCATCCCGCCGGACCATTGGCCTGGCCTTTCGAAGGACCCGACTGAACCGGTCCGCGTTTGTTGCAAGGCATGGAATGATCGTAAAAATACGGACAGCGCGTGCGCTGCATCATATTGCCGCCCACGGTCGCCATATTGCGCAGCTGGGCGGAAGCGCCTGCATTTAAGGCCATGGATAATAATGGGAAATGCTTTTTGATCAGCGCATGATCGGCCACCGCCGAGTTTTTCGCCATTGCACCGATGCGGACACCGGTAGTAGTTTCTTCAATCGTTGCCAGCGGCAGACGATTGATGTCGACGAGGCGCTCGGGAATGATCACTTCCCTTTTGACAAGATCGATCAGATTGGTACCTCCTGCTAGAAAATAAGCGCCACTTTCCTTTGAAACGGCCGATACCGCTGCCTGCGCCGTGTTGGCACGCGTGAATTGGAATAGGTTCATATCCGTCCTCCTTTCGATTTAACTTCCATAATCGCTTCCACAATGTTCGCATACGCGCCGCATCGGCAGATATTCCCGCTCATATATTCCCGCACTTCGTCGGGCGAATTGGCGTGGCCTTCGTTAATGCAGGCGACGGCCGACATGATCTGGCCTGGCGTGCAATAGCCGCATTGAAATCCATCGTGTTTGATAAAAGCTTCCTGCATGGGATGCAACTTTTCGACACTTCCCAATCCCTCGATCGTTGTGACTTTGCTTCCTTCCGTGGTAAGTGCCAAAGTAAGACAGGAATTGACGCGCTGGCCATCGACATGCACCGTACAGGCCCCGCACTGGCCGTGGTCGCAGCCCTTTTTGGTGCCGGTCAGGTTTAACTGTTCGCGAAGTAAGTCCAGCAAAGTTACCCGTGGCTCGATAGACAATTGCTGAGCAACACCATTGATCTCCACGCGAAGTGGCTGCTGTTCAAATGCAACTGCGATCTTTTCATCCACACCCTTCTCGACGGCATGAACCGCGGCGGGCGGTGCCAGCGCGAAGGCAGCGAGCGCGGAAGATTGTTTCAGGAATGCACGCCGCGATGCACCAGTGCTTTCCGGCTCTTCGGCATTATTTTCGTTCTCCATGGTGATTATCTCGTGGTATATAATTACAGTTCTGGTGATCAGGTAAATGCTATGGCATTAGTACTAAAATCATGCGAGTGCATTCTGGTTATGCACACATTAATTATATGATCTAAAAAATGTTTGCCGTGGCGCATTTCACGATTTATTCAGAGCTGTTTATCAATCAAATGTTCCTCAGCCGAGCTCGCCGATGCCTTTCGCTTTCATGGGTGACATGGTCGGGTCAAGATCTTCCACCAGAATCTGCCGTTTTTGCTGGATCACTTAATGCTGCGCTTTTGTCACCAATGCTAATGCGGCTGCCAGAAAACTGTGCTTTTTTCAGCATCAAATCCGAATGATTTGGCCACTTCCTCTCGCAGTTTTGCGCACGCTGCATACACGCCGGACGTTACCGAAGCCGCTCCCCACTGTCTGGCCGAACCGGGAGATTACGTGAAGGTTGAGTCCCCGATTTTCAAATGCACCTGATTCATGCCGACACCCATCTTTTGCAATGGTTGCATGAGGCTCCATCATCGCGTGTGCCTGGTCGGGTGTCGAGTAAGTTTCATCTAATTTCACCTCCGCTTTGGCAAAATTACCTTCAAAGTCGCCTGTACGCATTTCCGCAGGAGGGCCGAACTGCCCTGCCGGAGGAGCCTGGGCGCTATCTCTTGACGCTTCCAAATCAAAACTGCCTTGCGTTCTTTTGTAATCAACTTTCAAAAGTGAGGCGGCTGCGCGTGCCAAGCATTTCGCGCCTGCTGATGTGGCCGTCTGAATTTTCATTTTTCATAATTTCGCCCTTTTACCTTAAACCCGTTGACTTACACGCTCTACACTGTATTAATCCAAAAGAAATTTAATAGCCAAATCCTGATTAATCTGCACTTTTTAAGTGAGTGAAATTTAAACGAATTGGATCGGTAAGAATGTAGGATATCAAACAATAGATTATGAATATCAAACTACCAACTATGCCCTTACATTGATAGTATGGTTCAACACAAAGCCCTTTGCCACTCTTCCTGATATTTGCCCCATTTCACTAGAAACGCCATCACTAAAAACCATGTCCCTTTCGTTTACAGTATCTTGTAGTTTCGCAACTGCTTTTCATTCATTTTTAGCAGCATGCAAAAATGCGCTACTCTAATTCAAACCGGACTGAAACCGAACCGCTACCAACAGCAGCAGCAAGGCCGGACGGGTTTTCTATCTTTCCAAGGCGGGTATAACTGTAAGAAGTAGGAAATGATTTGTAAAAAAGCACCAGTGTGGCAGAGCCGTATAGCATCAGATCGCCGGCTGCAATGTTGCGGGGGTTAGAAGCATTGGTTGGCAGCGCGCCACTGAAATTGTAAAGCTTTTCATTGCCGTTCAACTCGGTCATGTTCACTGTCATGGGTAGCCGGGCTTTAAAGGCAGTAACCGTGGGGTTTGAAACCAGCGTAGCGTTGAATGTTCTTGAACCAATCGTGATTTTCAACCTATTGCTGGATGAATCCACGTCGGTACTATCGGTGCCAGGGTTCTCCTGCCCGGGATTTTCCGGATCTGTATTTGGGTCCATACTACCGTCTGAATTACATGCCATTATCGCCAGAATAAATACCAACAAAGGATACAGGACTACTTTTGGTTGTTTCATGGGTTCTGTTATTTATATTTTGATGCAAAAATCAGGCGATTAGTTTCTTTCAGGCAGCGAGCCAACCGTGCCTTCCATTTTTGACATAAGGTTGTTTTTAAAGAACGATTCCAATTTTTCCCAGGGAATCAGCTTTACCCGGTCATAGAGATCAACGTGTCCTGCGCCGGGAACGATGACAAGTTCTTTCGGCTGTCCGGCAAGCTTATAGGCATCCTGGCTGAATTCCATCGAATGTGCATTTTCACCAGCAATGAACAGCATCGGGCGCGGCGAGATCGTCTCGATATCATTGAAAGGATAAAAATTCATGAATTTGGTGTTGGTCGCAAGCGTAGGGTGTGTGGTCTGTTTTGGACTGGACCCTTGTGGTGTATATTCCCCGCGGCTCGTGCGGTAAAAGTCATAAAACTCACGTTCAATGGCGTTCGAGGTTTTGGTTAACTCGTCTACTGTTCCGCCAGTAAGCTTCGTCTCGCCGCCTGTAAATTCTGCGTAGCGCTGCTGGGCAGCATCGGCGATGATCTTTTTGCGTTGGTCAAGGGTCAACGAATGATTGAGCGCATTGCGGTTAGCGGCTCCCATGTCATACATGCTCACGGTTGCAATGGCTTTCATGCGTGGGTCGATCTTTGCGGCACTGATCACAAAACTTCCACTCCCGCAAATCCCCAGCACACCAATCCGCTCTTGATCCACAAACGCCTGCGTACCCAGGTAATCGACCGCAGCACTGAAATCTTCCGCATAGATATCCGGCGCGACTGCATTGCGCGGTTCCCCCTCGCTCTCTCCCCAGAATGACAGGTCCGGCGATAGTGTAACAAATCCTTTTTCAGCCATCTTAGTAGCATAAAGATTTGCACTCTGTTCCTTGACAGCCCCCATCGGGTGACCGACAATGATCGCAGCATTTTTCTCTTTTTGATCCAGGTCTTTTGGCACAAAAAGGTTGCCCGCCACCTTCATATTGTATTGATTCTTGAAAGTGACTTTATTAACCGTCACTTTATCACTTTTATAAAAATTATCGGCCCCATTGGACAAGTCCTGGGCCATCGTCGTGTTGCTGTTAATTATCATTGCTATTATAGATATGGCTAAGCCGCTGAGCTGTTTTAAATTGTTCATTTGGTTATACTATTTATTGATTTCAATTTCTATTATTCTAAAATTTTATTGATTCAAAATTAGCAGTACCCCTACTACGAAGTCCAATGGATATCAAGCGATATGTTATGAATATCAAACAAATTGTTCGGTTGACTTAAACCGGATTCTCAAATCATAAGTGTACCATACCACCGCTTGCCGAATCAGCCTTCCATACCCTTCCTTTCATGGCCCGCCATATTGCCCATGCAGCGCAAAGCCACACCAGACTACCCAGCCCAAAAGTGCCTGCAATCCCCATGTGATCAAATACAAGCCCACCCAAGCCTGCACCCAGTGTGATGGCAAGCTGTGTGGTGGCCACCAGGACGCTGCCTGCACTTTCAGCTTCGTCGGGAACTACAAGCGTAATCCATGTAGGCCAGCCCACCTGGACACTTCCGAAAGCAAAGCCCCAGACCGCGATAAACAGCGATGCAAGGATCATATTGCCGCCCAGAAAAATGAGCAGGGCCGTGACGATGGACATTAAAAAAGACATCGCCACCATGGACAGTGAAAGGTTTTTGTCAATCATAAAGCGGGCGATAATAGCTCCAAAGAAGTTGGCAGCTCCATAAAACAGCAGAATCGTTGTGAGAATGGTCACGGGCACATGTGTAATATTTTCCAGAAAAGGACGTAGGTAGGTGAAGAAAATAGCATAACCTGCAAATGAAAATGTAACACCCAGCATTCCTCTTTTTACAGGCTCACGCCCAAATACCGAAATCAGTGTCTGCATCTGTGGTGGACTGCTTGGCGGCATTGGCGGGAGTACGAGCGCCTGCCAAATCAGCGCAATAACACCAATGCCCGATACCAGCAAAAATACATTACGCCAGCCAACAGTCCCATCCAGAAAACTGCCCAAAGGTGCGGCAAGTACGGTCGCAAATGAAACAGCCGCAAAAACAATGGAAAGGGCTTTTGAGATCAGATCTTGTGATACCAGCCGCATCGTGGTAGCGGTGGACATGGCCCAAAAACCACCTACCGCAACACCCAGCAACACCCTGCCAGCCATCAGCATCTGAAACGAAGATGCCTGCGACACAAGGATATTTGAAATGATCTGCAACACCGAAAATGATAACAGTACCCACCTCCTGTCAATTTTTTTCGTCAGCATTGCGGTGAACAAGCTGGAAAACATGGCGATCAAAGCCGTAACCGAGATCGCCTGCCCGGCCATCCCTTCTGTCACATGAAGGTCCCGAGCGATCGGGGTCAGAATACTCACAGGAAGGAATTCAGAAGTGATTAGTCCGGCCACGGCAAGTGATATGGAATACACCGCAATCCATCTCGGCTCCCCGTTGGTTGAAATTGATTTTTCTTCTTTCATAGTGGAAAAGCGAATTAATAGAATGTTGCAAAATTACCTCGCTGATCACCTTTTGTGATAATGATTACCAAACCATAGGTTATGGATATCAAACAATGCTGACGATGCAGGTCGTAAAAGGATCAAGATTTAATTGAGATGGAATGGCTGGTAAGCTGGGATGCTTGCAGCCGTTTTTTTAAGAACCTCGTGGAGTATCAGGTTCATATACTCGTGGAGTATCAGGTTCATATAATTGCTGAATAGCTCGTAGCTGAAAGTGTAGGACGTATCCTGTTCCAGAATGATTTGCTCAAACATACCAGCGATGAAGTTCTTCTGTTTGCTGTCCAGGCGAAAAAATATGGGCGCTGAAATACCGGCAAATGTCATCAATTGCCGATAAGTGTTTGAACACAAGTCATAATCCAGAAGATTTCTGGAAAACAGACAGGCGAAACTTAGATCAGTGTCCGGAACTTCATGCAGAGAGTAAGCTGCTAGTGGCTCAAAAAGCAGAATAGGCCCATCGGTATGAATTGTTTTTCCGCTAGCATGAATATAGGCGTTGCCGGTAATAAGGTAAATTTTAGCAAAATCCCTGCGCGTGTTGGACGTCTGAATGTCCAGTCCAACTGCCGTTTTGTAAACCTTAAAACGTTTTTGCTTCGTATTGCCAGCATTCTCCGGAATTGAAGCATTGCAGTTTCTCATAACTGGATCGTAACTGTGGGGCCTTTTTTACAAAGGTACCAACGTCCTACCATCCTGTAATGATGATAATCAAACCAATCATTATGGAAATCACACAGCTTGCAGTCGCACCGAAGATGGCACCGTACCGGTGAGCCTTTTGAAGTAATTGTTGAAGTAGGCAGGATACTCGAATCCAAGCGCATAGCCGATTTCGGCAATCGTCCAATCCGTGTGGATTAAAAGCGCTTTTGCCTCCATAATGATCCGCTCTGCAATGTGGGCACTGGTGGGCTTGCCTGTGACTTCTTTCACCGAACGGTTCAAATGATTGACATGCACCGATAGCCGGTTGGCAAACTCCTGGGCAGTTTTAAACTCCATTGGCTGATCGATACTTTCAATCGGAAATTGTCTTTCCAAAAGGTCAAAAAACATCGAAGCTGTCCGTTCCGCCGCATTTTTGTGCTTAAAGAAATTCTCAGCAGGCTGAATTTTCAATGCCTCATGAATGAGCAGGTTAATGTAGTTGCGCATCAGGTCATGCTTAAACAAATAACCTGTTGCATCTTCTGCAATCATTTTCCGAAAGATCGACGCAATAAAATTACGCTGCTCTTCAGTCAATGTAAAGATAGGCGTCCCTCCGATTTTGAACAGCGGACTTTCCTGAAGGCTTTCCGAACGTCCGTTGACCTTTAAAAAACTTTCCGAAAACAAACAGGTATACCCAGTATATTCCTCCGAGATAATTTCCCACGAGTATGGGATATGCGGGTTACCAAAGAATAAAGTCTTTGCGTCGATTTCAATTCCACGGTCGGCGTACTGCACAAGGCTACGCCCCGTAACAAGGCAAATTTTGTAGAAATCTTTCCTGTTATAGGTCCTGACCACATTTTCGCCAGCCTTAATTTCAAAAACCTTGAATCCCTGGCTTCTGAGCTCGGCACCAAATTCGGAAATGGTTGGAATAGTACGATCATTCATAGTTGTAGGTTATGATTATCAAACAGAAATATTTAACAGCTCATGTCGAAACGGAAAATTGGGCTTGTTTGATATTCATAACCTAAATCTTATTTATGTTGGATTTGTAACGGCTGAAAAAAAACTTTTTGTAAAATAAACTATTTAGTATATTTTTGTCGCACCGCAACAAGAGGGACTATGCTCACCAAATCAGAAAAGACCAAACAATTTATCCTTGAAACAGCCGCACCGCTCTACAATGAGAAAGGTATATCCGGTGTCAACATAGATGATGTACTTGCCGCCACCAAACTGACAAAAGGTTGCCTTTATGGCCATTTTCAAAACAAAGACGACCTTTCGGCACAGGTTGTTGACCTTTTATTGAAAAAGGTTGGTGACAAAATACGAATGGCAGTCTATCAAGGTAAAACGGCAAAGGCTAAGATATTTGCATTTATGGACTTTTATAAAGATCCGATCCATACCTATATACCAGGGGGATGCCCTATCTTCAACACCGCAGTCGAGGCTGATGATAACTATCCTGCAGCTAAACTGAAAGTTGGTGCGATCATCAGGGCGGGTCAAGAGGAGATCACCGCCGTCATTCAGGAAGGGATACGGAATGGGGAATTTTCCGCTAAACTGGATCCGGTCGTCTTTGCTTTCAAAATGGTAGCCGCCATTGAGGGTGGAGTGGTGCTGTGCAGAGCCATGGATACGGCCAAACCGATGCACGCGCTGATCAAAAGTCTGAAAACTGAACTGGAACAATACGAACCATAATCTTCTTATCAAAATAGATTAAAAGGGATATCAATGAACAAAAATAGACCAAAAAGTCTAAAATAATATGATTTAAAAATGACAATCAGATTCCCCCCCCTCACCAAACCACTTTGGCCTTCGGTTGGGTGATACTAAAAATCCAGGCGTTTGTAAAAAGCGATTTCAGAGAAGGCAACCTATTTTTCAATCTTTAAAAACATTTACATTAAGTCGATATGAAACTAAACGGAAAAACAATACTGATCACCGGAGGTGCCTCCGGGATAGGGCTTGATGCGGCAAGACAATTTTTGGACCTGGGAGCCAAAGTGATTGTAACCGGCAGAAACCAACAGAAACTGAACGCTGCGAAAAAGATGTACCCACAATTAACTGCGATCAAAAGCGATGTAGCCAATGCAAATGATGCCGCGCTCCTTTACAATCAAATTAAAGAGCTCGGAGGCATTGATATCCTTTACAATAATGCAGCTGTACTCGTTCCACCGTCAAATCTTGGGATTGCACATCACAAACATGCCGAAGGTGCTGCCTACGAAATGGAGGTTAATTACCTGGGTGTAATCAGGCTAAATAATCTTTTTATGGACATGTTACAGTCAAGGAAAGAAGCCGCGATAATCAACACAACATCTATACTGAGTCTGGCTCCATCCCTAATTGAGGCTACTTATTCGTCGTCCAAAACTGCGCTGGCCTTCTATACCGTCTCGCTCCGTGAACACTTAAAGATTATTGGCAGTGATGTTAAAGTATTTGAGCTCATCCCACCCCTTGTCGCCACCGAAATGACGGAAGAAAGGAATGACAAAAAAATATCCCCCGAAGAAATGGTAAAAGGGCTTATCGACGGTTTACGGAAAGAGCAGGAGACGATCCGTGTGGGTGACGCAAAACTATTTAATTTAATTAACCGGTTTTTCCCAAAAAATGCATTTGGATTACTTAATCCGAAGAAAAGCCATCAACTTTTAATGAATTGACAGCCAAAAGCAAAAGTCAATCTTCTAAGTAATATGAGACACAAACCATTTTAACAGCAGGTGCCTTGTCCGGTTTTGGGCTTTTGCTACCCAATAAGCCACATGAAGAGTGGTTGTATGGTAGTTGATACAACCCGAAATCCTGAAAAGGTTGACCGCTCCCCGGACTGCTTAAAACGGCATTCGGCCACATGTATAACCAATTAAACATTCAAAGGAACTATATGAAAGCATTCATCATTGATCGTTACAAACCCAAAGACGGTATGCAGATGGCAGAGGTTGCCGACCCTGTGCCCGGTGAAAACGACGTACTGATCCGGGTGCACGCCGCTGGCGTTAACCTGCTGGACTCCAAAATCGAAACGGGCGAGTTTAAAGCCATGTTACCTTATAAATTCCCCCTGATTATGGGGCACGATGTGGCAGGCGTGGTCATCAAGGCGGGTACCCGCGTTAAAAAGTTCAAGGCAGGAGACCAGGTATATGCAAGACCAGCCGATTTAAGGATCGGAACATTTGCCCAGCTCATTGCCATTCATGAAGCCGATGTGGCGTTGATGCCCGGCTCGCTTTCCATGGAAGAAGCCGCATCAATTCCATTGGTAGGCCTTACCGCATGGCAGGCGCTAGTTGAAAAGGCGAACCTGAAAAAGGGTCAGAAAGTGTTCATCCAGGCAGGCTCCGGTGGAGTTGGCACCTTCGCCATACAACTGGCCAAACATCTTGGAGCCACGGTGGCGGCCACCACCAGTGCCGCCAACATTGAGATGGTTGAAAGCCTGGGTGCGGATGTGGTAATCGACTATCGGACACAAGATT
This sequence comes from Dyadobacter pollutisoli, assembly GCF_026625565.1. Classification (NCBI taxonomy): domain Bacteria; kingdom Pseudomonadati; phylum Bacteroidota; class Cytophagia; order Cytophagales; family Spirosomataceae; genus Dyadobacter; species Dyadobacter pollutisoli. Next base: position 2,262,482 of record NZ_CP112998.1, on the reverse strand, counting down.
TTGAAACTGTTCTGAAGGATTACGATGTGGTCTTGAACAGCCAGGATGCAAAGACCCTGGAAAAGTCGCTGCGCATATTAAAACCCGGCGGAAAGCTTATTTCCATATCCGGCCCGCCGGACGTAGCATTCGCCAGGAAAGTGGGCTTGAATCTGATGCTAAAAATCATCATGTTCCTGCTAAGCTTTGCGACCAAAAGAAAAGCCAGACGGCTAGGCGTGGACTACTCCTTCCTTTTCATGGAGGCCAACGGAAGCCAACTGAGCAAGATCACAGATTTGATCAATTCAGGATTCATACGACCGGTAGTAGATAAGACCTTTCCCTTTGCGCAGGCAAATGATGCATTGACATACGTCGAAAGTGGGCGCGCTAAAGGCAAGGCTGTCATCACCTTACCTGATTATGTGTAAAATTTTCTGCCTGAAAAAGCCGGTTCAATGCGGGAGAAAATCTTAACTCCCGGCCCGGCCAACACTTCATTCGTCGATTCGGCAATAGCATTTTCACCAGAGTCAAGGATCAGTTTAAAACCCGATGCGGCCCCCGGGGGCTTGATTGGAACCCCTTCATCAGAGAAATTGAGGTAGCAAAACAGATCGGCCTTCTGGTCTTCGCTGCTTCGTTTGAGCGCCAATGCCTTTTCACTAATAACATCAACCATCACACCGTCTTTGTCGAAATTCCGCAAAGCCGGGTGTGTTTGGCGAAGGGTGATCAGTGCTTTTGTCCAGGCAAGCAAGGCTGCGTATTTTCCCTCGGTGCGTTTCTGCCATTTTATTTTAGACTTTAAAAAAGTCTGCTCGTTCTGCGGGTTCAGCGACTTTTTAGTGTCGCCAAAATCCTTGAACTCGCGCCTGCGACCTTCTATAACAGATTCGATAAGTTCCGGATCCGAATGGCTTACGAAAAAAAAGAATGGCGTATCCTCCCCATATTCCTCTCCCATGAAAAGCATTGGCACATACGGACTGAGCATCAACGCAGCGGCTGCCACTTTTTGCCGCGCATAACTCACAAGCTGGCTAAGGCGCTCGCCGCCCGCGCGGTTCCCGGCCTGATCGTGGTTGAGGTTAAAAGCCACAAATGCATTTCCCGGAACGCCGGCCGACGATGCCCCATGCTTCCTTTTCCGAAAGTTCACATAGCTGCCGCTATGCACAAATCCTTCCTTATAAGCTTTGGCGAGCTGTCCAATAGTCCCAAAATCGACATAACGCTGCTGCCCTGGTTCATCGAGTAATACATAAAGCGCATGGTGAAAATCGTCCAGCCACTGCGCGTCAAAACCCATTCCGCCAACCTCCACCGGCCTGGTCACACGCGGGCTGTTCAGGTCCGATTCTGCGATAAGGTGGAACGCGCGACCATTGGACCGCCTGTGTTTCGCCAGTTTTTGCTGCACCAGCTCCCAGAAACTAAATGCACCTTTATCGAAAATCTCGTGAATGGCATCGAGCCTGAGCCCGTCAAGGTGGTAATATGCCGACCAGAAAACGATCAGTTCCGAAAAATATTCGCGGACGCCGTCCGACCATTCTCCATCAAAATTGATCGCCTTTCCCCATGGCGTTGAATACTTATCGGTAAAATAAGGGCCGAAATTCCCGAAATAGTTACCCTCGGGGCCGATATGGTTTATGACGATATCCAGAAAAACAGCAATACCGAGCCTGTGTGCCTCATTGACCAGCGCCTTCAATTTTTCCGGACCACCATAAGCGCTGTGGACAGAATAGGGAAATACGGCGTCATAACCCCAGTTTCGGGACCCCGGAAATTCTGAAACCGGCATGAGTTCAATCGCATTGATCCCAGTTTCGGCGAGTTCTTCCAACCTGGGAATAATCGCATCGAAAGTGCCCTCCGGCGTAAAAGCGCCCACATGCAATTCATACATAACAAGGTCTTCGAAAGGTTTCCCCTTCCATCGCTCGTCCGTCCATTTAAATGCGTTGTGATCTACCACCTGGGAGCATCCATGTACACCATCAGGCTGATACTGGGACGCCGGGTCGGGAAAAGGCCCCTGCCCATCCGGTTCATACCAATAGCGGTATGGCTTTTCAGAACAAGGAAGTGTCAAATTGAAATAGCCCTCATCATCTGCTTGCATTTCAAAAATTGCGGCGCTGTCCCCCTCCAAGTGCAGTTTTACTTGTTTGATTTGTGGCGCCCATACCGTAAACTTTACTTCTCTCCCTAACCTGTATGCGCCTGATTTTCTGATCACCATATCTCTGTTGTTTAACCGTACGGCATTTTTGAGGCTGTTTTTAAAAAATATTATGCCACCAAACCACAGCCTACTATTTCCAAAACGGTGCAAATTGAACACCCCGACGGATACAGGCGCGATTTTTTAGCAAGGCTTCCGATCAACAACGCATTACGATGATGGAAAATATGACGGCGACATTTGCAGTAGAAACGATCCCTGCCCAACACAAATGGTGGCAACACGGGATCATTTATCAGGTATATCCAAGGTCTTTTCAGGATTCCAACAATGATGGGGTTGGCGACCTGAAAGGTATGGCAACGCGGCTCGATTACTTGCAATGGCTCGGCATAGACTGTGTCTGGCTTTCTCCTATATTCCCGTCGCCCATGGCCGACTTCGGGTACGATATCTCGGACTATCGGGGTATACACGGGCTTTTTGGTACCATGGAGGACTTCGACGAACTGCTGGGCGAGGTACATCAACGCGGCATGAAATTGTTGCTCGACCTGGTCCCCAACCACACCTCCGACCAACACCCCTGGTTCTTAGAAAGCCGTTCGTCCAAGGATAACCCCAAAAGGGATTGGTATATCTGGCATGACGGGAAAGAGGACGGCTCTGTTCCCAATAACTGGCTCAGCGTATTTGGAGGGACTGCCTGGGAATGGGACGAGCATACCCGGCAATACTATTACCATGCGTTTCTGAAAGAGCAGCCCGACCTCAACTGGCGTAACCCAGAGGTTCAGGCAGCGATGCTGGACGTAATGCGGTTCTGGCTCGAAAAAGGCGTGGATGGATTCAGGGTGGATGTGATGTGGCATATGATCAAGGACTTCCAGTTGCGCGACAACCCCCCTGTTCCCGATGCGGCCATTACCGAAAAACGGCTTTATGATGACTTTATGCCAGTTTATTCCACGGATCAGCCCGAAGTACATCAGATTGTCCGTATGATGCGGCAATTAATGGATTCCTTCGAAGACCGTGTACTGATCGGTGAAATCTATCTGCCGATTCAAAAACTTGTAACCTACTATGGAGAAAATAACACCGGGGCGCACCTGCCGTTTAATTTTCAACTGCTGACATTACCCTGGAACTCACTGGAAATCGCAGCAGCAGTCGACAGCTATGAAGGTGCCCTGCCGGTGGACAGCTGGCCCAACTGGGTTTTGAGCAATCACGACAAGCCGCGGGTTGCCAGCCGGGTAGGCCCGTCGCAGGCCAGGATCGCTGCGATGCTCCTGCTGACGCTTCGGGGCACCCCGACCATCTATTATGGGGATGAAATAGGAATGACCGACGTACCGATACCGGTTGACGAAATAGTCGACCCCCAAGGATTGAACCTGCCCGAGCTGAATATAAGCCGCGATCCTTCCCGGACACCGATGCAATGGAGCCAGGAGCTAAATGCTGGTTTTTCCCGGAATAAGCCCTGGCTGCGGCTCCCTTATAACGCGGGCAGGGTCAATGTGGAAAGGCAAAAAGATGATGCCTATTCGATGCTCTCGTTTTACCGAAAACTGATCGATATCCGCAAAAAAAGTGCAGCGTTGAGTGTCGGCAGTTATAGTCCGGTTTATGCGGATACCCAGCTTATTTCCTATATCAGACAGGATTCCGACGAGACATTCCTCGTCATTCTGAACATGAGCCATCGTCCCGCTTATTTTCGTCCGCAGAATACAAGTTATAAAGGACTGATAACCCTGAGCACCGATGAAGAGCGTAACGGCATGTATGTTCAGGATGTGATCAGCATCGCGGGCGACGAAGGTCTTTTGATCAGAGTTGACAATGGGTAGTCCGGGTGTGCCATACCATAAATGTGGCCCTTTCAGAAAGCCAAAGAGACGTATCAGCAGCTAGTTCATGATGCAAAAGGGATCCTTGCTGCTATCCCGGGGAATGAGACTAACATTTCAATAGTCGTTCGGAACAATATGCCCCATTACCCCTCTGAATTTTGCAAAAAATAGCGGGTTTATTAAGTATATCTTCCCGCCAATTTCCTCTACAATTGATAATCGGTAAGCATTGACGGAACGCAATTGAATAAAACCAAATAAAGAGTAATACAATGGGAGACAACAAATTACTTAGAATGGACAATGTCAGCATCGTTGTAGAATCCCTCGATAATGCTATTGCGTTCTTTTCAGAAATTGGATTAAAGCTCGAAGGGCGGGCGACGATAGAAGGGGAATGGGCGGGTCGTGTTACGGGGCTTGGTTCGCAACGAGTGGAAATTGCTATGATGGTTACTCCCGATGGCCATAGTCGACTCGAACTTTCGAAATTTCTCAAACCTGCTACCATATCTGATCACCGGACTGCGCCTGTGAACTCTCTAGGTTATTTGCGCGTGATGTTCACTGTCGAAGACATTGATGAAATGGTATCCAGACTAATCAAACACGGTGCTCAGCTCGTCGGCGAAGTGGTCGATTACGAGAACACGTATCGGCTATGTTACATTCGGGGAAACGAAGGACTTCTTATTGGTCTTGCAGAAGAAATCAATAACAAGTAAGTATGCGCCAACATCCGAAATGTTGGCGCATTCCCTGAATCTTAATTTCAGCCCTTTCCATCACGAATTTAGGAGGTGGGGCTGCAAAGGCGTTCCACCGAACAAAACCCGCCTATAACGGAGATCAGTATACTTTTATAAACAATGTGATAATGAACTGTGTTTTAATGAGCCGGTGCACAATTAATAATTGATGTGCGACAGATAGAAGCGACGTTCCCGCTTATCCACCGGCAATAAACGTAAGACAGCTAAAATAGATGGGTGTGTGTTCCATTATCCTCTGATTTCCCTGCGCATGAAAAGATAGTATGAAAGGGCAAAGCATAGTACAGTGGCGGCAAGCAGCCCGGTTACCTGTGGCCATACGATCATGAGACTCTCTCGATAAGGTAGTGGGGAAGGAATTGCCGCAGCCATTTGCTCCATCGTCAAAGGCCCTAAACTGCGAACCGATGGCAACAACAATGTCGTAGTAGCATCTATGTAAAGCTGGCTGGGTTCCAGCCGCAGTACATTCAAGATGATTTCATTGTAACTGAATACTGCGTGAGGTGAAAGCGTGCCAGGATCAGGCAGCAAAGCCTTCATTGCCAGGCTGACCGCAATCTTGTAAAAAACAGTAAAAAATAACCATGTCCCAATGGCCATCAGTGCCGAGGTAGCCGCTTGTTTGAATTTAATTGAAAACAAAATGGATAAGCTAAGCCAAAAGCCAACGTGAATGACATTCAAAAAAATAAAGCTAAAAATACGCAGCACTTCTTCCGGTTCGATCCCGACGCCTGTTATCATGAGGCCCGAGCCGATCATCAGCAGGGCCAGTGACACAAACAGGCAGCTCACAATCATCATGGCACTCGCAAATTTTGATAGCAGTAAATTGTCCCTGTAAATTGGCTGGGCCATTAACCGTGTTAATGTTCCGTTATTCTGCTCGGAATTGATGCTGTCAAAGCCTAAGCTTATTCCCAGCAGAGGCCCCAAAAAGCTCATGAATACGTGAAAAGGGGGCAGTGTACCGTCAGTAACCGTCAGGAGTTTCAAGTACAAAAAGAACCGGTCCGGGTCCTGCGTATTGGAAACGACCGATCTTATGTTGCTTAATGAGACATATAGCGCTCCAAAAAAAGTGAGGCCGATAAGCATTAGCAGCACAACAAAACGCCAGCTTCTGATGTGATCTGCGACTTCTTTGCCCACTAGTATTTCAAACGGACTTTTCATTTCTATTCTTCACTTTTGAGTCGTTTTCGAAATATTTTTCATAAATATCATCCAGGCCATGTTCCTTTTTCCGGACACCCATAATGTCCAGACCTTTATTCACTGCGAACCGGACAATGTCAGGCGTAACATCTTTATCGCACGAGACCTCCAGTACATGACCGGAAAGAGTGACCCTTTGTACATCCTGCCACTGTTCAAGCTCACCCAGATATTCCGGTTGGGAAGTGAGTTCGTTTTTTAATGTAATGTTCACAATGTAGGCTTCACCTCCAAATACGTTGCGGGATAGGGTATCGATGTTACCTTCGGCAAGCATTTTACCCTTCACAAATATCCCCACGCGGTCACACACCTGCTGTACCTGGTGTAAATGATGTGACGAAAGCAAAACGGTAAGACCTTCACGCTTACTTAGCAGGTGGATCATGGTCAGGAACTCTCTTACTCCGCTGGGATCAATTCCCAAAGTTGGTTCGTCCAGGATAATCACTTCGGGCTTTTTGATGAGCACGTCTGCCAGGCCGAGCCGTTGTTTCATCCCCCTTGAAAAGGTTGAGGTCTTTTTATCGGCCGCCGCCCCGAGCCCTATCACATCGAGTACCTCAAGAGCACGCATGTGTACTTCGCTTTCGGGGATGCCATTGAGTCTTCCAATATAAACCAGATTCTCGAGGGCAGTCATATTATCATAAAAACCAACGCTGTCGGGCATATAGCCCACTTTCCTTTTGACGGCAAGAGGCTCCGTAGTAGCATTATGGCCGCAAACAGTGGCAATGCCTGCGGTTGGATCTGTAAGCCCAAGCATCATCAGGATCGTTGTCGTTTTGCCAGCGCCGTTAGGTCCCAGCAGACCAAATATTTCACCTTTGTTAATAGTCAGATTGAGGTCATCGACGGCTTTAAAAGAACCATAAGACTTGGTCAAACCCCTCAATTCAATGATAGGATTGTCCATACAACTTACCGTCTTCCGTATTTACGAACTAAATAATATACAAGACCCACTGCCAATGCAATCACCAAAATGCCGATCCAGCCCGAAAGCATGGAAGTCTTCACAGTCATTCTGAATGTTGAATTCGCAGTCGAATTGGTATTTTTACTTGTGAAAGTGGTGACGTAATCACCTGCAACCGTTTTGTCAGGCACTTTTACGATTGCCGTCACATCAACGGTCTTGTTAGGGTCAAGTAAATTGATTTTTGAGGGTTCAAAAGTGACGTCCCAACTCTGTGGCGCTTGTGCGGCAAGTTCTATATTTTCCAGTGGCAATGTGGCTGTATTTTTTACTACCAGGTGGATCTCCTTTGTACTCCCTTCGGTAACTTCATCACTCAGTCGCCCGGTCGGAGTGGACAGTTCAAGCCCGTAGGCACCTTTTAACACCGCTTCCAATGTGAGTTTCAGGCTATCGTCCAGGGATACAGCCGTTACAGGTATATTGTATTTTGTGGGTTTGGTATCCGGGCGTGCGTTCAATTCTATTGAAACCTCGAGGGAACTTCCGGGTTCCACATTGACAGATGTTACCTGGCTGCCCAATGTCTTGAAAGCAACCGACCATCCGGTAGGTACCTGAGCATTCAGTTGATAAATTTGTGACTGGGCAGTCCCATTGTGCAGCGTCGTATTATACCTAAAAGTCTCATTTGCAACAGCTTCTACATTAATGAGATTTGATTTTAAAGAGGATTTGTCCCTGGACTTGTTTGGAATTTGAGCGGTTGAATTTGATGCAGCTACCAGGCCAGATAAACAAAGCACAAACAAACCGTGTCCGCGTAGACCGGACTTTTTGGTAATTTGATAAAAAAATGACATGATCTAATAAACGAAAGTTCTTAAGTTTAATTTATTAAAAAATGGCAACCCTTTTATTAATGAGTTTAGAGTTGAAATTATGGCTCCAAATTTATGAAAACAGAAAAATATGAAAAAAGAGGCACTAATACTTTCTCAAAAAATTATAAATATAAATCAAAAATATCCAACTATTCAAATAACTGCACTGGGTACCTCAGATTCTAATTAAATGACCGCCTGAACTCCAATGGCGACAAGCTGGTTTTTGTCTTGAACAATTTGCTGAACGACTGTGGGTGCTCAAATCCCAGTTCGTAAGCAACCTCGCTCACGGTAAGGTTCGTAGTCGATAATTTTTCCTTAGCTTTTTCAATAAGTCTCTCGTGAATGTGTTGCTGAGCGCTTTGGCCGGTCAGTGAACGGAGCATATCACTTAAATAACTAGGTGATATATTCAGATTGTCCGAAAGGAACTGGACCGTCGGGACACCCTGCTCAACAGACTTTTCCTGACCGAAATATTCGTCTAAAACCTCTTCCAGCTTTTGTAACAAATTATTGGCCGAACCTTTGCGGGTTATGAATTGACGTTTGTAAAAACGATTAGCATAATTCAGCAATAACTCAATTTGCGAAATCATCACATCCTGGCTGAATTCATCGATCCTGCTGCGCAATTCGCCATTCATAAAGTCAAAAATGGACAGGATAACAGCCTTTTCCTGATCAGACAAATGCAATGCTTCATTGGCCGAATACGAAAAGAAGCCGTATTGCCTTATCTTTTTCGCCAAAGGATAATGTAGCAAAAAATCCGGGTGTATCAGCAATGTAAATACGGAACATTCTCCCGTGAGGTTAATGTCATCATGTTGATTGCCAATGATCTGCCCGGGGGCGGCGAACAAAAGTCCGCCTTCATCAAAATCATAATAGTCCTGGCCGTATCGCAATTTTCCGCTGAGCTTTCCTTTCAATGCTATTTTATAAAAAGTCAGAACATGTGAATGTCGCAGCTTCCTCAACTCAACCGGCGTTTTGGTATTATCGATCAGGCTGATCAGCGGATGCAGCGGCTTTTGCAAGCCAAATTCCCGATGCATCTCGGACAAAGAATCGAATTTGTATGGGGTACTTTCGTCGTTTTTCATTTGGATTAACCTGGAATTGTCGCGTTGGTATTCTGGGTAAGCGTAAAGTCTTCATTTCGTCGAGGGTTTGCCTGACTTTGAGTAATCAGCAAACCCTCCACGCCATCAGAACGTTCCTTTTTACTTGATCAGGATTTGCGCCGAGTTGGAAACTTCCTCCCACTCTTCCCAGGTCGCCAGCCTTTCATTGTAGTCTTTGCGTACCCAGGGTAAATTATGGCTGCCCAGAAAGAACCTTAACGGCGGGTTTTCCGAGTCTACCATTTTGAACAAAGCCGCTGGCGTTGCATCAGGATCACCTCTTTCCAGATGACTTAAATTACTGAAAAACTGCGATTTAAAATCTCCGTAAATGTCCATTCCCTGAGCGAACTTCAAAGACTGCTGACTACCAAACTCGGTAGCATAAGCGCCCGGTTCAATGATTGTTACCTTGATGCCAAAAGCCTTGATTTCCGAAGCCAGGCTTTCGTGAATAGCCTCGAACGCCCATTTGGAGGAGCAATAGTAGCCGATTACCGGAAGCACTACATGCCCCAGGTTACTGGATGTACCCAAAATGTGCCCAAAGCCCTGCTCCCGCAGCAATGGCAGCGCGGCCTGGATAACCGCAAGCGGCCCAAAAATATTTGTCTCATACATTGCCCGCACATCGTCCGCACTCGCTTCCTCGATCGTGCCCACCAGCGAGTACCCCGCATTGTTGAGCACGATATCAAGTCTTCCAAAATAAGCATGCGCTTCCGCCACGGCCGATTTCACCTGTTCGCTGTTGGTAACATCCAGCTCCAAAGTGAGCACATTGGCGCCGTATTTTTCCTTCAGATCGGCAATGCTTGCCAGCGAACGCGCTGTGGCCGCAACTTTATCGCCACGTTGAAGTGCTGCATCGGCCCAAACGCGGCCGAAACCACGGGAAGCCCCCGTAATAAACCAAACTTTATCAGCCTTGGCAGAACCTGTTTCAGCCACGGCATTTGAATTTTCATTTTGTTGTAACATCATTTTATTTTTTAATTTGAGTACAACAAAGGTCTACTGTCGCCATTCGCTGGTTGTAGCCTAATCGCGGGTTTTCGTAGTCGAATTGAGGGTTGCAGCTGACGGCTCGCCTATGTTGGGACGTAATATCAGTAATAGGTCTTATAGCGATTGGAAGTGACAACGTATACTAACAACCACAACTAGGCCTTAATAGATTTTAACTATCCAAACATAGAATTAATCGATTGTGATTATAATTTCCAAAACTATAACTTGCTGCCCTGTACAAGTACCAGATGCAGGGAATATTAGTTTAATCATGAACTCGTAACTATGGAAAAAGACTCAAACGACATCAGTAAATGCCCGTTCCACAATGGAACAATGGACCACAATGTGGGCGGCGGCGGAACCAGAAACCGCGACTGGTGGCCAAATCAGTTGAAACTGAACATTCTGCGCCAGCATTCGTCACTATCAAACCCGATGGGCGACAATTTTGACTATGCCGAAGCGTTCAAAAGCCTCGACCTGGAAGCGGTAAAACAAGACCTGCACGCGCTCATGACTGATTCGCAAGACTGGTGGCCAGCCGATTTCGGGCATTATGGTCCCCTGTTCATACGCATGGCCTGGCATAGTGCAGGCACATACCGTGTAGGTGACGGACGCGGCGGCGCAGGTGCCGGACAGCAGCGTTTCGCTCCATTGAACAGCTGGCCTGATAATGTCAGTCTGGATAAAGCACGCAGATTGTTGTGGCCAATCAAGCAAAAGTACGGCCGTAGCCTTTCCTGGGCGGACTTAATGATCCTCACCGGCAACATTGCGCTGGAATCTATGGGCTTCAAAACTTTTGGTTTTGCCGGCGGACGGGCAGACGTTTGGGAGCCGGAAGAGGATGTATACTGGGGTTCTGAAACCACGTGGCTGGGTAATGACCATCGTTACGCCAAAGGCTCGCCGGGCCTTGCGGAGCATGGTGTAGTATCATCAGATGAAGACGCGGCCGGAGGCATCCACACACGTAACCTGGAAAACCCTCTTGGTGCTGCACATATGGGCTTAATATACGTGAACCCGGAAGGGCCTGACGGTAATCCGGACCCAATTGCTGCTGCAAGGGATATCCGCGAAACATTCGGCCGCATGGCTATGAATGACGAAGAAACTGTTGCACTCATCGCAGGTGGCCACAGTTTTGGAAAAACGCACGGTGCGGCTCCGTCTGATCATGTAGGTAAAGAACCGGAAGCGGCTGATTTGGAATCACAGGGCTTCGGGTGGAGCAATAGCTATGGTTCGGGCAGCGGCGCTGACACCATCACAAGCGGACTGGAAGTGATCTGGACAAAAACGCCAACCAGATGGAGCAATAACTTCTTCGAAAACCTTTTCGCATTCGAATGGGAACTGACCAAAAGTCCTGGCGGCGCGCATCAGTGGGTAGCCAAAAATGCAGACAGCATCATTCCCGACGCTTACGACAGCTCGAAAAAGCATGCACCAACCATGCTGACGACTGACCTCGCATTAAGACTTGACCCTGCTTACGAAAAAATATCCAGGAATTTCCTCGAAAACCCAGACGCTTTTGCAGACGCGTTTGCACGTGCCTGGTTTAAGCTAACCCACCGCGATATGGGCCCGCGTGCCCGCTACCTGGGCCCTGATGTGCCGGAAGAGGTATTGCTTTGGCAAGATCCAATTCCTGCGGTTGACCATGCATTGGTTGACGACAGCGACATTTCAGCATTGAAAGCCAACATTCTGGCATCCGGACTAAGCGTATCCGAACTTGTCTCGACCGCCTGGGCTTCTGCTTCTACTTTCCGTGGCTCGGACAAACGTGGCGGTGCCAATGGTGCCCGTGTGCGCCTGTCTCCTCAGAAAGACTGGAAAGTGAACAATCCGGCGCAGCTGCAAAAAGTGCTGGGTACGCTGGAAAGCATTCAGCAGGAGTTCAATGGTACGCAAACAACCGGCAAAAAGGTTTCGCTGGCGGATTTGATCGTACTCGCAGGTTCCGCAGGTATTGAAAAAGCAGCAAGCGATGCAGGACATTCGGTGACGGTACCATTTACTCCGGGTCGTATGGACGCTTCGCAGGAGCAAACTGATGTTGAATCAGTGGGCTACCTCGAACCTGCTGCGGATGGTTTCCGTAATTATTCCAGAACAAGGTTCTCTGTTTCTACCGAGGAATTACTGATCGATAAGGCTCAGTTGCTGACATTAACCGCGCCTGAACTGACGGTGCTAGTGGGCGGAATGCGTGCATTAGGCACCAACTTCGACGGGTCCAAAAACGGCGTGTTCACATCACGTCCGGGCCAGCTTACCAATGATTTCTTTATCAACCTGCTTGACATGGGCACTTCATGGAAAGCAATGGGCGAAGACAGATCATTGTATTTGGGAAGCGACCGCGCGACGGGTCAGCCTAAATGGACAGCTACCCGCGCCGATCTTGTATTCGGTTCCAATTCGGAACTGAGAGCAATTGCGGAAGTTTACGGAAGCGCCGATGCCGAAGGCAAATTCGTAACAGATTTCGCTGCAGCGTGGACGAAAGTGATGAATCTTGATCGTTTTGATCTGGCTTGATCGTAGCGCAAAGCTTGTATAAAAAAGGCGTCCCGGTATTCCGGGGCGCCTTTTGCTTGGTACTTGCTCAATTAATGAACTATTCGGCCAGGGTTATTTCCACCGCCCCTTCCCTTCCTGCATCGCCATATTTCTTTGTCGCTTCCGATGCATTTAATTCTTCCAAATGATACTTCCTGTCTGTCAGTTTGATTCTTTCATTCAGCTTCATTGGGGTGCCGTCGACAACCAAATGTTTTATTCCGCTCAAAAAAGAAAACTTGCCGCGGCCTGTAAACTTTTGTGTGTTGATGTCAACCTTAACGTGGTCCCCAAACAGGATCAATTTATATCTATCGTCTGACCATAATATTTCCGAAGCATAAAATGTACCCGACAGCAATCGGGAATTCCCTACAACCGCTGGCTTAATGCCTTCCACAATTCGTTCCGGTTCCAGAATACGACTGGTGACCAGTTGCTGATTTTTAAATTGGACAGGCAGATCATTCATTAAAGCTGAGGAATCAAAAGTCAGACTTGCTAACAGTAATCCTCCCAAAGTGCTGAAATTTTTCATTGGTTCTAAATTTTTAGTTTTTGTACCAATGATGGAATTCTGAGAAATGGTGGCAGATGATGAATCAGAAAATAAATTTTGGTTGGTTCCTGACGTATTTGAATTCAAATCCTGGAAAGTATCAGCTACTGAATTAGCTGAGTCGAACATTACCGGCGAACTATCTTCCCTAAATGCATTGAAATGCCAGTTTGAAATAGATACTAGAATCGCAACGCTTGCAATTCCCCAAACGCCTGTCTTCAAGTAAATGCTATTTGAAATACCAGTAGGTCTGTATTTTGGAATTGGCTGCTGATTGAGATTAATATTGCTAATCGAAAAATCTCTCGTTGGCTGCATTAACAAATCTCTCAATGTCGCCGCAAACAGATTGTCAATGCTCCAAAGTTTGTAGGGAAATAGCAGAAACACGAATCCTCTTTTTCGCTCCTTATCTTTCCTGAGTCGATCACTGAGAAGCTCCCTGATCTTTTTCCGGGCCCTTGCCAAATGTGATTTTGAAGTTCCCTGGCTGATACCGAGTTGGGCTGCGATTTGGGCGTGGGTAAAATTGTCGACTACATATAGGTTAAATACAAGTCGGTGATGCTCTGGCAAGTAGCTGATCACCTCCAAAAGTTCCGTCTCCGAAAAAGTGAGATTCTCATTACCCGCATTCCCGTCTGGAATGTCATCATAAGGCGTAGCGTAAGCTGCGATCTGTACAAATCTCTGTTCACGCTTTTGCACACGGAGATGCTGCAAGGCCACATTGACGGCTATTCTTCTTAACCAGGCCTCAAAAGGTCCTTTGTTTTCAAAACTCGAAACTTTGTCAATAGCAACCAAAAAGGCATCATGTGCCAAATCCTCGGCCGTTTGCCGATTTTGCGTATACCGACAGCAGACGCCGATCATTTTAGCAATGTTCTGCCTGTAAGTAGCCTCCCAAAAATTGTCTGACCTCTTATCCATATTGAAATTTTACGTTTCAATGATGCAGTTTTTAGAAAAGGTTGCAGTTAATGTTCAAAAAAAATGCCGCAACACCATCACATCACGCCCCGGAAAAAGGCGCAGGAGGTTTTATTAAGCTGACAAACACAAAGTGCGATTATTTGAAAAGTCCCTTATCGACGATGAGTGGCTGTTTTTGGCTGAATGATCAATTTTATCCCAGCGGCAGTTCAATGAAAAATGTAGTGCCGGAACCGATTTCTGACTCAAACCAGATTCGTCCGCCGTGGCCCTCCACGATTTGCCTGCAGATCGAAAGGCCAATACCAAATGATTGCTCACCGGCAGTTCCCGACCGTCTGGCGTTGTTGATAGCGAGAAAGATCTGGCTCTTTATATCATTCGGTATTCCAATGCCATTGTCCCTGACCGACAACAGTACCGTATCATCACGTTTCTCCTGGCTGACCCAGATCGTACCTCCTGTCTCCGAAAATTTGATTGCGTTACTGAGCAGATTACTAAACACCCGCCATATTTTTTCCCTGTCAACGGGTACAATAACCTGCTCATACTTGAATTCCAGCTTTTGCTGTTTCTCACCGGCTTTATGACTTAACATGTCAAGGCACGATTGCACGATCTCTTCCAGCGCAATTTCGATCTTGGAAATTTTATTGCGGTCAGCGCCCGATTCCAATATCTGACCAATCAGCGTATTGGCCTTTTCACCAGACTGTTGCATTGCATTAATGATCTCCGATTGTTCATAAGAAGGAACTTGGTCCCAAAAAACAAGATGGGACGCTGAAATCATCGCAGCAATGGGGTTTCGCAGATCGTGGGCAACGATTTTCAGAACTGATTCATTTTCTATTTCAGCCTGCTCCAGCGCTTTGACCGTGTCTTGCAGAACGATATTGCTCTGCGTAATCGCTCCATTCAAGTCTGTTACCGCCCGCAGGTTCATAGCACTTTTTTGTGCGCTGCGCCAGATCAGATACGCAATCACGCTGAGGGTGATCGAAATAAGTATGGCAAAGTTCAGGATCAGGTCTTGCCGCGCGTCTTTTTCGGCATCCAGTTCTATCTCATGTTCCCGCTGGATCTGTTGCAGGAGCTGCCCGACATCACTTTTGTTCTCCGCGTTTTTCTTCAGTTTATCAATCCGGTCTATTTCCAGGCTTGCCATCAGCAGGTCACTTGCCTCTTTGAATCTCCCCTGTCCGGAAGAAATGGACGCCTGCAATTTCTGATGCAAACTCAGCGTAGCAGAGTTTCCCGAAGCTCCCGGCATTCCTTTCAGAATGAGCAACTGCTCTTCGGCTTTGGCGTATTGTTTAGTCTCAATGTATATTTTTGTCAATATCAGCCGGGATTCCTTCTCTACGTCCAGCGACCAGTCTATGTCCTTATCGTGCTGAAGACAGCTTTTAATGAGTCTCTCGGCTGTTTGGGTATCACCTTTTAGTGCGTAAGCTTCCGCCTGATACCGCAAAATAACAATGCGGGCATATTTGATAAAATTCTTCTCCCGTGGAAATCGGGACGCATTCTTATTGATAAAATCATCAGCCTGCCGAAAATAACGCAATGCAATGTCCGGCTCATTACGTAAAATATAAGCAGTACCGATATTCCTGAGACCTCCTTGCTTTTCGATAAATTCCAGCTGAAAATTGGCCGGGTCCTTGCATTCCGCTAGCTCTTTAAGCTCCTGCTTCCAATACTCAATGGCTTGATAGTAGTTTTCTTCCTTGTACGAAATATTCGCGATCCTGCTGCTATACCGCGCACATTCGCAAATTTCACCGATGCCAGTCAAAAAGGATTTGCCTTTATAGTAGTTACGATAGGCCTGATAAAATTCCTTTTGCTTCAATAAATCATCTCCCTTCAAAAGCAATGCTTTGGAATATTCCGTTGGATATTGTTCCCTAACCTGCGCTGTAGAAAATTGCCGCAGAAGGCTATCCGTGTACATCAATGCATTTTCAAACAATGTAGAGTCACGATGCGACAGCACTTTCATGAACTTGTAATAATGTATGCGGTCGATCACGCTCTGGTTATCCAGCGTGGCGACCACCGAATCAAGGATTGCAATGGACCTTTTACTCCCTATTTTTCTTGATTCCCGATCCAAACTGTCGATCCAAACCTTTAACTGGTTCTCCTCACCTGATTTCAGTGACTTTTGACAGCCCGTGAAACCCAAAAGCAAAAAGAACGCCATCAGGATCTTATTCACGGTGGCATATGGCGGCTTCTTCATTACTCGTGCATGTCATGATCCCTTTAAAAAATGACCCAAAGGAAAGTGGTCAATCTACTTCGTAAAATAGGATATATTTTCGACTTACTGGATTTGACATGTAACCGATAAGACATGTAATAGTGCCTCTGCGGCCCCCAGGCAGCGCATTCAGTCAAAATGGCTAGTAAAATTTTCCGGTTTCTGAATTATTACTACAAAAAAATTTGCGCAGTCAAATAACTGCATTACATTTGTGCAGTCAAATAGCTGCACAAATGGAAATTCGTAGAGATGTATTTCAGGCCATAGCCGACCCTACCCGCAGGGCAATATTGAGTTTGGTAGCGCTGCAGGCGCTGACGCCAGGCGTTATCGCGGAAAATTTTGATTCGTCAAGACAAACCATTTCAAAGCACATTCAAATACTTACTGAATGCGAATTGCTTCAGCAACAACAAAACGGAAGGGAAATTTACTATCACATCAATGCTAAAAAGATGAAAGAAGTAGCTGACTTTATCGAACCATTCCGGCAAATGTGGGATGAGAGGTTTAATAAACTGGAAAACATCATGAAAAATTACAAATCAGAAAAATAGCCTATTTATGGAGCGAAAAACGAAAATCAAGGCCGAAGAAGGTAAACAGGAATTGGTCATTACAAGGGAATTTGACCTGCCGCTGGAATTACTTTTCAAAGCCTATGTGGAGCCCGAAATTGTGGAGCAATGGATGAACACGAAGGTAATCAAACTTGAAAACAGAAAGCACGGCAGTTATCAGTTTGAAACATCCGATGCGCAGGGAAATGTGGTACTCAGGACAAATGGAGTATATCCTGAATTTGTCCCGAACCAGAAAATCACCAGGACATTTGAAATGGAAAACACGCCCTTTGCCATTCAGCTGGAATTCCTGGAATTTGAAAAAATAAGCGAAGATAAAAGCCTGCTTACTATGCAGGTCGTCTACAAATCGACTGAGCTCAGGGACCAAATGTTGAAATTGCCTTTTGCCCAGGGTATTAATATGGCACATAACAGAATTCAGGAAATCGTAAACAAATTAAAATAAATAACCATGTCAAAGAGAAACAAAATCATCTATTGGATAGCTACTGTATGGCTGTCACTGGGAATGACTTCAACCGGAATCGTTCAATTGATCAAAATGAAAGAAGAAACGGATATGATGACGCGCTTGGGTTATCCGCTCTATTTCTTAACGATTATCGGTGTCTGGAAAATATTGGGCGTAGCTGCAGTTCTTGTCCCTAAATTTCCGCTGGTAAAGGAATGGGCCTACGCAGGTTCTTTCTTCGCGATGTCTGGCGCAGCGTTCTCACATCTGGCAATCGGCGACCCTGCCAAAGAATTATTCGGGCCAATTTTATTACTTGTCCTGACTATAGTATCTTGGTATTTTAGACCGGAGTCGCGCAGACCGCAGTCGCGTAGACCGGAGTCGCCTGCGACGAATGCAGTTGCCCAGGAGACCATGGACCATTGACCGCCGACGATTGTCAATGTTCAATTGTCAATGGTCATTTAATTTGAACTAAACCCATTAAACGATATGACGCTCAAAGAAACACTTGCGGAGCTTGAAGCATTTGGCAGTGAACCGATGCGGAATTTTAATACCAAACGTGGTGCCAGGCCGAATCAGTTTGGTGTAAAAATGGGTGATATCCGGACCGTAGCAAAGAAAACGAAGGCTGACCACGCATTAGCATTGCAGCTTTGGGATACCGAAAACATTGAAGCCAGGCTTTTGGCGACATTAATTATCAATCCCAAAAAGCTGTCGCACGACGATATCAACCGGATGGTGAAATCTGAAAAGTATGTGCCGATAGCCGACTGGCTGTACTCTTATGTCATCAAACCTTACCCCGATACCGAGCCGCTGCGCAATGAATGGATGCAATCAAAGGACGTTATGTGCGCCCGCGCCGGATGGAGTTTGACCAGCGGATGCGTATCCAGGAACCCTGACATTCTTGACCTGCCCGCGCTTTTGGACAGAATAGAATCTGAAATGCCCGGTGCAGCGCCGGAAGTACAATGGACGATGAACTCGACCTTGGCAAACATTGGTATCCAATTTCCGGAATATCGTGCCCGCGCCCTTGACATTGGGGAGCGGCTCGGAATTTACAGGGATTACCCGGTCTCCAAAGGTTGCACCTCCCCTTTTGCCCCGATATGGATTAATGAAATGGTACGCAGACAATGAAAAATAACACGAACCCAAATGTTGATTGGTACTTCAATAAAGCCGAAAAATGGCAGGAAGAAATCGGGCTGCTAAGAACGATTGCCCTCGACTGCGGCCTGAATGAAGAATTGAAGTGGGGCTGCCCCTGCTACACGTTCCATAAAAGCAACATTGTATTGATACATACATTCAAAGAGTACTGTGCTTTTCTGTTTTTCAAAGGCGCACTGTTGAATAATGCCGATGGAATTCTGATCCAGCAGACAGAGAATGTGCAGGCCGCCCGGCAGGCTCGCTTCACCAACGTGCAGCAAATAACCGAACTGGACGCCACGCTGAAAGCATACATTTATGAGGCCATTGAAGTGGAAAAAGCCGGGTTGCAGGTAGAATTAAAAAAGACTACGGAATTCAAAATGGCGGAGGAATTTCAGGCGAAACTCGACGAAAGTCCGGCTCTCAAAAGTGCATTCGAGGCGCTGACGCCGGGGCGACAAAGAGGATACCTGCTACATTTTTCCCAGGCAAAACAATCCAAAACCCGCGAAGCGAGGATTGAAAAAAGTATAGAACGAATTTTTGACGGCAAAGGATTGGAAGATTAAGATGCTAAAAAAACATGCGGTCCTGCTCGGAATAATCATTTCAATATCGCTGCTGGTGATAGCCACATTCTTCTACCCCGGAGGGTCACAGTTCGACAAAAATTCGATCGGTTACGACTGGAAGAATAATTTCATCAGTAATCTTTTTGGGGAGAAGTCGGTCAATGGCCTGGACAATCCTTCGCGGTTTTGGGCCATGGGAGGAATGATCTCACTTTCAATAAGTTTCGCCCTCTTCTTCATTACATTTTCCGAAAAGATACCAGCGAAGGGTGCCGCCAAAGTCATCAAATACTTTGGCGCCGGTGGTATGCTATTTACATTTTTAATAGTAACGCCATTGCATGATACAATGATTACCATTGCCAGCACAATGTTCCTGCTAAGCCTGTTTTACATTACCGTTTTTATTTTCAAATCGAGGCTGCGAGTTTTAAAAGCCCTGTGTATCATTTGCCTTCTGATTTTTTATGGCACGCTATTCCTCCACGGTTCAGGGCTTTACCGGATGTATTTACCGATTTTACAGAAAGTAACATTCGCCATTGCAATCATTACAGTTTTAGGGTTAGAATATTTTACCAAAAAAGAAGACTTTCAACGCGTTTAGAATGTAAACAAATCGTGCTTGCCATATTCGTGTTCATTAGTGAATTCGTGGCGAGACATTCATTTGCCGCCACGAATGCACTAATAAGGCACTAATAACCACCAACACCATGAAAACCAAAAAACAACTATCCCCAGACCAGATCAAGGAATTACTCGAAACGTTGAAAAGCCGTTTTGAGAAAAATATGGATCGCCACAAAGGTCTTGAATGGGCCAAAGTGCAGGCAAAACTGGAAGCTAACCCTGAAAAACTCTGGTCGCTTGACGACATGGAAGTGACTGGCGGTGAGCCGGATGTGGTTGGTTTTGATGAAAAGACTGATGAATACATTTTTTTCGACTGCTCAACTGAAACACCGAAAGAACGCAGAAGCTGGTGCTACGACCGTGTTGCCTGGGAGTCGCGAAAGGCAAATAAGCCGGAAAATACTGCCATGGATGTGGCCGCTGAAATGGGTGTTGAAATGCTGACGGAGGAACAATATCAGTATTTGCAGGAGCTCGGCAATTTTGATCTCAAAACATCAAGCTGGCTGAAAACGCCTGCTGATGTGAGAAAAGCCGGCGGCGCAATCTTTGGTGACCGTCGCTTTGGCCGGGTCTTCATCTATCACAACGGTGCGGACTCGTATTATGCGGCGAGAGGGTTCCGCGGGGCGCTGAGGGTATAAGTCACAGATACATATCAAAGTTAAAAATCGGACTTGGAAGCAACATTGATTTGCATTCCCGGACAAATAATGGGAAATTGCGCCCCCAATTTTCCAAATGATGACAACTTCTGTTTTTTGCGGTATTGATTTCGGTACCTCCAATTCAAGTCTGGCGGTAGCAAATCAAGACGATGTTTTCCTGGTTCCGGTCGAAAACGACAATAATACCATTCCCAGTGCCATGTTTTTCGCCCGAAAGGACAACCAGGCATTCTTCGGCCGTGAGGCTACGGAACGCTTCCTTACCCGACAGCCGGGAAGGTTAATGCGAAGCCTGAAACGGGTGCTGGGTACTCCCGCCATGCGGCAGGGTACCATGGTGAATGGCGAGCTGATGAAATTTGATCAGATCATTGCGGCTTTTCTGGACCAAATGAAACGCAAAGCGGAAGCAGACTGTGGAGCAGCATTGAAGCACGTTGTAATGGGCCGCCCGGTTCATTTTATTGATAACGATCCAGCTGCCGATCAGCGGGCGGAAAGCGAGCTGAAAGCTGTGGCAAAGAGTCTCGGTTTCGAGCACGTAGGATTTCAATTTGAACCCATTGCCGCCGCATTCGCCCATGAGGCGAGAGTGAATGGCGAGAAGTTAGCGATTGTGGTTGACCTGGGTGGCGGAACATCCGATTTTACCATCATACGCCTGTCCAAAGAAAATGCCCGAAAACATGACAGGACCAGCGACATTCTGGCCAACACAGGCGTAAGGCTTGGTGGGAATGATTTCGATAAAGACCTGAGCCTTGCTGAAATGATGCCGGAACTGGGATTCCGGACGCGGTACGGAACCAAAAGTCTAGAAGTACCATCCTATCATTATTTTGACCTTTCTGAATGGAGCAAAGTCAACTTCCTGTATACCAACAGAATACTGTTCCAAGCCAAGCAACTGCTGCGTGAAACGCATGATCCGGTGCCGTATGCCCGGTTGATTAGCGTGCTTGAACAGGAAACCGGTCACGCGGTACTGGCTGAGACTGAAAAGATCAAGATCGGACTGGCCAGCAGCCATACTTACGAGGCATCACTCGATTTTATTGACCAGGACCTGCGTATTGATGTTGCGCGTGAGGATTTTAATGTAGCCATTACCACCAAAACAGAACGCATCGTCAATGCGGCCAGAGAATGTTTGCAGGCCGCGGGCATTGCGGCGGAAGCCATCGGCCTGGTGATCATGACCGGCGGATCTACCGAAATCCCATTGATTCAGGAGCATTTCCGGCGGTTATTCCCGGCGGCCGAATGGTCGGAGGAAAACAAATTATCCAGCGTCGGACTCGGCCTTGCCTACGACGCCCGCAATCGTTTCTCCTGAAAAAACCGTTACCTGCTTCCCTACCTGGCAACTGCTCCATTTTGGGAGAGCAGGTAATGATCCAAAGGCCATAAAGCGTCTTTTAGTTTGGCAATCTGTTGTTCAATAAAGTTTCCAATGTCTTTATTTTCGATACCCAGAACTTGTCAAAGTAAGATATCCAGTCTTGTAATTCATTAAATCCATCCTGTTTCAATGTACAGTATCTTTCCCGGCCAATGTCTTCGATTGAGATGAACCCGGCATTGTGCAGAATTTTGATATGCTTTGAAACGGCGGGACGGCTCATATCAAAATTGTCAGCCAGGCTGTTAATCGTCAGGCTGTCCTCTGAGAGCAGCATCAGCATCTTCCGTCGGCTCGGATCGCCGATCACCTGGAATGCGTCAAGTGTTGGGGTGGCCATGTTACGCTGCGTTTAAAAGGTCCGCAATTTTTTGAAGCTTTTCCACCCAGCCATCGGTCAGACCTCTGTAAAAATTCTGATTTTCTTCCCGGTCAAAACCACTGTGTTCCAGTAAAAGCGTAGTGCCTTTATCGGTTTGCTGCAATTGCCATACTACGACAGAATCAAGCGTAATCTCGCCTTCCCCAGGCCCACTTTGCCATGAATAAGACAGCTTTTCAAAAGGTACCAACTCCAATACCCTGCAATAAAAGATCCCGTCAAATTCCAGACTAGGTATGGGGTTGGTCCTGAACTGGAAATCAACTCCCACGGTGGGCTGAAAGTTGTTTTTCATTAGCCACAGGCCCATCAGTTCCGATTTTGTCAGATACTCCCAAACCGTCTCCGTCGGATGTGGAAAGAAGAATTGATGTTTAATAACTTTTTTCATAATGAGTAACTTTTAGGTTACGCAAATATATGCGTAACTTTTGAGTTACACAAATTATTTTTTCTTGAAAATGTAGCGTTTTGCATTCCGCATCCGACATGGGTACAAAACAATCATTAGCTGAAAAAATATGAAAAACATCAAGACAATTGCAAAAGGCCTGTTCCTGCTTGCGACGGCAACATTCTTGCTATTTGCCTGTAGTGACAAAGACGCTGCTCCATTGGGCGACCCAAAAGAACTGCTGGTACAAACCAACGCCGAAGAGTTTGCACGCCTGATCGCAGCCCGGGAAAAACACGAAGGTTCTATTTTTGAAATCAAAGCCCTTAAACGTGAAGGTAATATCCTAAAAGTCACCGTGGAAGGCCCCGGAGGTGTTGATAATTACAAGGTTGTTTGGAGTGGCATTTTATTGGAAAGCTATCCAATGCAGACCGGTATTGTGGTGGCTTACAGCCGCTTGGGTGAGGTTCAGCACGAGGCGATTATGACCCACGAACTGACCATTGATTTGCAAGAACTCTTCGGTCCAAATATAGATCCGAAAGATGTAACCGTAAATGTTTCCAACGGCTCCCAACCTATTGACAGCTCCATTGATCCTAATGGCACGGTAAGCAGCAAATAATTACTAATCGATTGCCTGCACGATTCGCCGTGCAGGCAATACTATGTTTTAAATGTGGAATGGTTATCTGATTGTACAGCTGTTGAACAGACATGGATAGAAAAGTGCGCAAAGCGGGACCCGAAGGCGCAGGAATTTATATTCAAACATTTTTTTGGCTTTGCAATGGGGATAACCCTGAGATACCTGACCAATACCGATCTTGCCCAGGAAGTGGTGAATGATTCTTTTCTTAAAATTTTCAACCAGCTTCCAAAACAGGTAAAGGATATCAAGTCTTTCAGGGGCTGGATGCGCAAACTGATCGTAAATACCGCAATTGACCATTTTAGAAAAGAAAAGCGATACTTTTTCTTCGCCAATCTCGACGATGCCAGCCCTTATTTATCCACCCAGAATGACCAAGGAGACCTGCAAAGCATTGACGATATCATTCTATTAATGAACCAGTTACCTCCACTATGGAAAGTGGTATTCAACCTGAATGAAGTCGAAGGATATAGTCATGAAGAAATCGGGGCGATGTTAAAAATTCCTGCATCCTCCTCGCGCACTTACCTGACGAGAGCAAAGCAAAGACTGCGGGAGCTGATCAATTCACAGAACAGAATCATTAAATAGCGATGTCAGAAAAAGCACCTTTTGACAGGAAAACATTAGAGAGGTTAAAGAATTACAACATTCCTTACCGGGAAGGTTCATGGGATAATTTTGAGGCATTCAGAAAGAAAAAAGAAGACAAAAAACGACTGTTCTTTTTTTTCTACAAGATCGCAGCGACGCTTTTTCTTGCATTAGCCGTGGGTTGGGGCGTGAATAAACTGGTTGGTAACTCCAAAAGAACCGTTGCTGAAAAACAGATACATACCAAAAAGCAAACAAAAACCATAGAAGATCCGCCAGCCGACAGCATTCAAAGTCTGCCTGATTTCCGGTTAACTTCCAAAGCTGAAATTAAAATTGACCAAAGCCATTTGAATTTAGTTTCAAGAAATAAAAAATCACTTCTCACAACTAGCGCCCCGAAAAACTTGCCTGATTTCACTGCCGATAAATTTACCGACCATTCAACCGCAGAAACCGCAATAAATTCAGGTACTGATATTGTTTTTCAACAAGATCCCAACTTTGCTGTCTTAAACGCAAGGTCGTTTTCATACTTATCTATTTACATTAAGAAACCTTCCATTCCATTCAAAACGAATGACTTACGGGAAGAAATGCCAAATCACAAATCTCGCCCGGGGTACAGTATGGTCTTAAATCAGCACGTAAACAGCGCCACCAGCTCCTTACCCGGATACAGTTTTGGCCTGGGCGGGCTTGCGGATATTCCATTGACAAGAAAAATAGAACTGAGTACCGGATTGAGCTTAGGGCGGCAGTCGCTTCGGATACAAAAGGAAAAATTACCTTTCAATCCCGCCACGAGCGGAACCCCTCACCTGGACCGGGTAGATTACAGGTGGGCGAACGCAGAAATACCGATAAATGTCCGGTACCGAATGATGCCGACCCGAAAATGGAACATATATGTCTCCGGCGGCCTGTCCATGCTTGGTACATTCGGTCAGAAATTTGACTACGCATACAGCAACAGCCGTATTTTAACAACCGTTGTCGAGGCTGAAAACGGCCCCGTTGTGGTTTCTACCCAAACATTGGAAGAAAAAAGCGTGGTAAGGGACGAACGCGTACGGGACAAAATTGGGTTTGGATCAACAGTCAATGTTGCACTTGGCTTCGACTATCCCTGGAAAGCTGCTAATCTCTCTGTGGAGCCATTTGTGAGGTACCCCATTGGTTCAATCACTTCGGAACGCCTTCAATTTTTTAGTCTGGGTATTCAGCTCAGATGGTCAATTATATCCCCCCGCCTACTACTGCCGGAACTCCGTGTTAACAGTAAGTCACAAACCGAATAATGTATGCGAAGTAAGCTATCTTTGCCGTTATTTAGTTTTTCCCAAACCTGTTAACAAAAAACCATGACTAAAAGTATTCTGCTAATCCTCGCAGGCGCTGCTTTTGCTTTTGTCTCCTGTCAAAAAAAAGCGTCGGACACCGCCGATGTAGCACAAACCGACAGTACAGCGGCTCCTGTTGAAACTCAAAAGGCCAATTCAGATTACAAGCCGGCATTCCCGGGCCAGACCAGGATTGGCGGCGTTAAATCGGCCACTGCTTACGAAGGTAAGGTGCTAACCAGCGATCTGAAAAACCCGTGGGGCATCACCACCCTGCCCGACGGCCGACTGATCATCACTGAAAAAGCAGGTACCATGCGCATTGCGACCACTGCGGGGGTGTTAAGCGCTCCTATCACAGGCATCCCTGCTGTTAATTCCGAGGGACAAGGCGGCTTGCTCGGTATCCGGGTAGACCCTGATTTTGAGAAAAACAGAATGGTGTACTGGGTGTTTTCAGAAACACGTCCGGACGGTAACCTGACGTCGGTAGCGAAGGGAAAACTTTCGGCTGACGAAAAGAAAATCGAAGGTGCCACCGTCATTTACCGCGCCACACCCGCTTTTGCCAGCAACCTGCATTATGGCGGACGCATTCTGTTTGATAAAAACGCTGACCTTGTGATCAGCACAGGAGAACGTTCCGACACCATTACCAGGCCACAGGCCCAGCATTTAAATTCCAGTCTGGGAAAAGTGATCCGCATTACCAAAGATGGCAAACCAGTCGCAGGCAACCCGTTTGAAGGTAAGGCCGGAGCTAAGCCAGAGCTATATTCTTATGGGCACCGGAATGTTCAGGGTCTGGCATTTCATCCGGTAACGGGCGATTTGTGGGAAGTTGAATTCGGTCCGAGAGGCGGTGATGAGCTGAACCGCATTGAAGCTGGTAAAAACTACGGCTGGCCAACCATTACTTACGGTATCGAATACAGCGGTAAAAAAATCGGCGACTCTATTCAGGTGAAGGAAGGAATGGAGCAACCGGTGTACTATTGGGATCCGGTGGTTTCGCCCAGCGGTATCACATTTTATAGCAGCGACAGCATTCCCGAATGGAAAAACAACTTGTTCATTGGTGGATTGAGCAGCATGCATATTGCCCGGTTGGTGATTGAGAACAATAAGGTAATAGGCGAAGAAAGGCTGCTATCCGGCGAAGGCCAACGTTTTCGCGACATTACCGAGGGCAAAGACGGTGCTTTATACGCAGTAACCGATCAAGGCCGGCTTTACCGCGTCTACAAAAAATAAGAAAAACCAGTTTTAATATTTAAGGGGTCATTAATTGTCACGAACGCGACATTGATGACCTTTTTTCATTTGCTCTACTTTTTTGGTAGTTGGTCTACTAAATTTCCTGGACCGGATTCTTTTGTTTTCATTTACATTGTATTATATGATTGATTTATAGTAAATTATTCTGTCATATAACCCACCTTGAACGAACAATGAAATGGAATTCTTGGACAAAACATTGCAGGTACCATTCTCAAAACGAACGATATCCTATAAGTCGGCCCTGATCCACTCGGCCTACTGGATATTGATCACCGGTTTTTTTATTTATGAAAAGCGTTACCTGATCTACAAGGCGAGCATGCCATATTTTGTGGTATGCGTATCGGCACGGATATTTTTGCTGATCGTGATCGCTTATCTGAATTTGAATTACTTTCTGCCTAACCTACTTATTAAAAGACGATACTGGTCCTACCTGGCCGCTGTTCTTTTGTCCATCTCCGGATATATGCTGGCGCAGGGATTGTTCGACTTTTACTTGTATGGCTACATTCTGGGGCCTACCCGCAACAGTGATTTAATCGAGGCATTGTCTTACAATTTTTTTAGCACATTGTGGTATCTGGGACTGATGATAGCGTTAAAACTAAGCATTGACTGGTACGAGCAGCAACGGGTTTTGCAAAAAATAACGGTCGAAAAGTTGCAGGCGGAAGTGAATTTCCTGCGCTCTCAGGTCAATCCGCATTTCCTGTTCAATGTCCTCAACAATCTATACGCGCTGACACTCAAAAAGTCGGACCTGGCGCCGGACGTTGTCCTGAAATTGTCGGAAATGATGGAGTATATGCTTTACGACAGCGAGGATTCCAAAGTGCTTTTGCAGAAAGAGATCAGCTACCTGAATACTTACCTTGACCTTGAAAAATTGCGTTTTTCCAGTCATGCCGACATTGAATTAAAAGTAAGTGGAGACCTCAATGGTCAGCTGATCGCACCATTGCTGCTGCTGCCATTGATTGAAAATGCAGTGAAACATGGTGTAAGCCAGCTGAATAGCGGCGCCTGGCTTCACGGGGACCTTTCGGTAGGCAAGTCCTCGCTCAGCCTGAAAATTGAAAACAGTCAGCCGCACACAGCCGGGCACAAAAGCAAAGGCGGAATAGGGCTGACCAATCTACGGAAACGCCTTGAATTGCTGTATCCGGCCAAACATACCCTATTCACCCAGGACAAAGGCAATTCTTTCCTGGTGAACCTGGAAATTGAATTTTGAATATTAACCTGAAAACCAATAAACGTAAAAATCATGAAACCAAAGCCAGTAATGTTGATTTTGAGATACCTGATCTGCATTGGCCTCGTATTTTGCTTCGTCGAAGGTAAAAGACCTGCCTCTCCCGACCGCGATATTTTTGCAGGCGCTACTCCTTGTGACGCCATTATCAGGCCGATGCTTGCTATACCTGCCGCTGCCGATTGCGAACTAGTCAAATGGCAGCTGCTTTTGCTCAAAGGCCCGGAAGATGACAAAGCCGTGAGATTCGACCTGAAATATACCTATGGAATGTCAAAAGCCGGAACGCAGGGCTTTGTAAACGACGGTACCAGTGCTGAAATGAACGGGAAATGGATCGCCCGCAAAAAAGAAGGCAACCTGCCCGGACAAGCACTCATTCAGCTACAACCGACTGAAAATAAACCAATTTCCTTTGCAAAACTGGATGACAACATTGTCCATTTGCTTGATCCGGAGGGAAAACTCATGATCGGTAACGCAGCATGGAGCTATACATTGAACCGGATAGAAACTGTCCGGCATTCAGATCATCACTGAAAATGATACACCGGACACAATCAATAGTATAACCGATCATGACAAATAAGATCCTGCTCACATTATTAACCGGCCTGACTTTTTATGTCAATAATGCCGGGGCGCAATCCTTGATAGCAAAGAATGCACCTTCTAAAACAACGTCCCGCAACGCCGTCGCCGAAGGCCCTGATGTGTGGGGTGTGTTTGACGGACGCGTACGCTGCCAGGAAATGGCTGTGGTCATGAAAGCTACGGTACCTGGCAACTGCGAAAAATTGAAGTGGAGCTTCACCTTTTACCAGCATCCCACCACGCATGAGCCCACGACGTATGTGCTCCGGGGTTCACTTTTTCGCGATCAGCCCAGAAAAGGAAAGTGGATACTGACCAAAGGCACCCACGATGACCCAAACGCGACTGTGATCCAGCTGGATCCCGACCACTCGGATACTTCGTTGTTCCTTCTGAAAGGCGATGACAATGTCCTGTTCATTTTGAATGGAAACAAGGAGCTGATGGTAGGCGACACTTATTTAAGCTATACATTTAACCGAACAATAAATTAAGAGCCGCATCGAACCAAAGTATTCATGCTAACATGCGTAATCATCGACGACGAGCCGCTTGCCCGTGAGGTAGTGGAGGGACATTTGAAAAGATTGGATTTCATCGGGCCTGTTCATTCGTTCGGCAACAGTCGTGACGCGCAGTCTTTTTTACAGGCACACGATGCAGACGTTCTTTTTCTGGACATTGAAATGCCCGAAACGACTGGAATAGAATTTCTAAAATCACTGGAACAACCGCCCCTGACTATTTTCACAACCGCCTATCGCGATTATGCTTTCGAGGGTTTTGAGCTGGGTGTGATTGATTTTTTACTTAAACCGATCTCATTCAGCCGCTTCACCCAGGCCATTGAAAAAGTTCGGGATTTTCTGGCCCTCAAAGAACAGAACACCAACATTGAAGATACGGCGGTTGACGAAATGCAGAAGTCGGTTTTTGTGAAAAGCGGCGTGCAGCGGATCAAACTGAACTTTGACGACGTAACCCACATTCAGGGCCTGAAAGATTACGCGATCATTTATACATTCACCGAAAAAATTGTCATGAAGGGCTCCATCAAGGCAATGCTTGACATTTTTCCAAAAACCGGTTTCGTCAGGGTACACAAATCGTTCATTGTATCTTTTGCCAAAATCACCAAAATCGATAGAAACCGTATTGTTTTAAATGGCCATCAGATTCCTATCGGAAGGAATTATAAAGAAGAAATTGAAACACGGTTTTTCCTCTAATTAATTGGTAATAAAACAGATATCTGAAAATATTTATTAATACCAATGTGTGATTAGCAAAAAAATCATCAGCATGAGGATTAGCGTAAATGGCGCCCAAAGCGCCCCACGGTCGAGAAAAAACCTGATCACTTCAACAAATGCCTGCATATTTGAACGTTTGTGGTTACAAAAAGACAGACATTATTCCGGCCTGCACCGTTGCATCAAATCATCTTCGCGAGGTTACCAAGTTGCTTTAATTTAAATTTTATTTCCTCCGACCACGTTAGGCCATGCAAAGTCTCATGCAGTTTTCAAATTGATTTTGAAGCGTATAGATTCGCCCCGGCCCGAGCGACCCAGCCTACGCGAAAACCAGGCGCCAGGGTTTTGGACACTCAGCTGCACCACAAAACATTTCCCTCCCTGTAAAACGAATTGCAACATTTGGGGCATTGTACCAAAATACAGGTCACCGTATATATCGTGGAATTTGATGCCTGGCCAAAAGCTCGACTATTTCCTTAAACAACTGAGCCCACAAACCGCTGTTCATAAAAAATATCCGCCAGCATAACGGTGGTCAAATCGTTACGCTGGCGGATAAAACAAATGGCAATCCCAGTACTACTTTCCCGAATGAATGATCAGGCTTTTTTCCTGCGCTCCTTTCAAAAACTCCTTCGCTTTTTGCGCCTTCGACAGATCCGTGTTCTGCAAACTAATGTCCTGACTGCGCTCACCGTTCACCGAAATAAGCGTCTCGCTGTGATCATTGTACTGGAGGCCATCAAAGCTGATCTTACTGCTGTTTTCAATAAAAACGACTGGTTTGGTTTTCTGTGTGATCAGCTTCACATTCTTAAACCGGATCTGGTCCGAATCCGTCAGTTCGATACCGGTATCAGCCGAAAGCACCATATTTTCCATTCTGATATTACTGACAGGCATCTCGGGAAGTCCGCGTACAAAAACACCTTTGGTAGCACCGTTGCAGACAATATTTTCAAATTGCATGTCGCGAAAAACCGGTGTGCCTTCATTGACTACAGGCCGCATATCACGTTCACCATCAGTAGCAAATTTGACAAAATAATACAGATCAAAAAAGATGGCTTCCTGCGCAATGTCCTTCATATAAATGTCCTTTGCATAGATCTTCTCTACGACGCCTCCCCTGCCACGTACCGACTTGAAACGCAGTCCCTTATCGGTACCCATGAACGTGCAGTTCTGAACAAAAATATTGCGCGCACCACCACTCATTTCACTGCCTACCACAAACCCGCCGTGACCATTGTAAACGATGTTATTCCTGATAACGCCATTTTCAGTAGGAATACCGCGCTTTCTGCCTTCCTCGTCCTTACCGGATTTGATGCAGATCGCGTCATCACCCACATCCAAGGTACAGCCCTCGATCAGAAAGTTTTTACAGGATTCAATGTCCATTCCGTCGCCGTTATGGGCATACTCCGGGTTTTTGACCCTTACATTCCTAATCGTCAGGTCCTGGCACATCAGTGGATGAATGCACCACGCAGCGGAGTTCTGAAATGTCACACCTTCCAAAAGCACTTTTTTACAATTGTTAAAAACGATCAGGTTCGGACGTAGAAAATCCTTAATATCTTCAAAATCCTTTGGCGATTTGCCGGGGGTAAGGAGCATACTTTTGTTTTCAACACTCGCCTTTTTGAACTGCTCGCTGGGATACCAGGTTTTACCATCGTCTTTCAGCACACCGCCAGATTCAATCTTTTCCTTCCATCGGCTTTCCGTAAGCTGGCTTCTGTGGACAGCCCTCCACACATCACCATTACCATCAACAATCCCTTTGCCGGTGATCGCCACATTTTCGAGGTTAATACCCGAAATCGGAGACTGATTGCGCGCTGCACTTTTGCCTTCATAAAAGCCCTCTGTGATGGCGTATTGGGATTTATCAGTTGTAAAAAGCAATGTAGCCGCCTCGCTCAGGTGTAGGTTCACGTTGCTTTTCATGGCGATTGGCCCGGTGATCCACAAGCCAGGCGACACGAGTACCACCCCTCCACCCTTCCTGCTGCATGCGTCAATAGCCCGGTTGATCGCCTGGGTGTTCAATGTATGGCCATCAGGTACAGCTCCAAAAGTGGTGATGCGGACTGTATCCTTGTTAAACACAGGCTGCTGAATTTTTGGAAGGTTTGTCCAGCTGTATTCCGCTGGGTTCTGCGCTTCTGCATTGAAAAACCCAAAAGTGGCGAGGGCAATTTTTACAAATCGTGTCTTGAAAGTCATAATTTTAAATCTGAGATAATCTATTGATAACCTGCATTTTGCTTAAATTCTGATTTGTTTACGACCGCATCCAGTTGCGTCTGCGGAATGGGCCGTACCATGTGATGCTCCTGAATGTTGACGGCATTATCGGGATTGTATTTTTTAATACGTTCCACCAGTTTCCCAGTCCGTTTCAGGTCAAACCAGCGCAATTGCTCACCAGCCAATTCGCGGGCACGTTCGTCGAGAATGAAGTCCAGTGACACATCCGCAGGTTTGATCAGCATCACCGCCAACTTCCCGGTCTTAGCAGCCCTGCTTCTGAGCACATTAATATACTCGGCGGCTTTGGGCAGGTTACTCAGCTGCATCGCCGCCTCCGCAGCTACAAGATACACTTCTGCCAGTCTGATCACAAACACATCCCTGGCGCTCTGTGCCTCGTTCAGGCTCGCACGCGTCGGGTCCATAAACTTGGAGAGTGTCGGATACCGCAGATTGTCCTTAACGGTTCCGTCCGCGAGATATATCTTGCTGCGGTCGTTGGTCTGGTACTTTTTCGTTTTTTCAACGGCATCCGCAATCTCCCTCCTGGTACAGTACACAGCGGTATCGCCCAGGCTCATTCCCGCAGGCAATGACGACGGAATCGTGTTGGCATACCAGGCTTCGATAAAACTGCCTTCGTACCGGGCGTCATCCTCAGAGTAAAGGTCCAGCAGGAACCTGGAAGGCATGTAGCGATTAAATGGCCGTCCATTCGGCAGGTCCCTCACCATACCTGGCCGGTCATCGTATTTCATCAGGAACAACAAGTGCGCATTGTTACTTCCGCGACCGTGACCATAAGGGTTAAATGTGGTATTGGCCAGGTCATTCAAAGCCAGGTTAGCTGAATAATCAACTGCATAGATAACCTCTTTTGATTTCTGATTGGACATTTTCCAAAGATTGGCAAAATTGTCTTCCAGTTTATAACCGTAACCGCCATTTAAGACGGCTTCTGCCATTTCAAGGGCTTCCTTGTTCATGCCACGGGTCAGATACATCCGGGCCAGAAACGCCTGTGCTGCGCCTTTGGTTACGCGGCCGTACTGCGGCTGAGTGGCCGGGAGATTGTTTACAGCGATTTTCAGGTCTTCAAAAATCTGGTTATAGAAGGTTTCAACCGGCGTTTTGTTGGCAGTCGTCACGATCCCGTTGGTTTCTGTTGTGGTAAAATGTACGCCACCCCAGGTCTCCACAATGTGCCAGTAATAGAATGCTCTTAAGAACCGCAGCTCTCCTTCACGCACAGGCCGCAATGTTGCGGAAAGGCCCGCCTGCTCAATCCTGTTGATACCACCGTTACACAAATTAATAGCCGCATAAAACTCCCTCCATTCGCTGGTCAGGGCCGCATTACTGCCTTGAAGGTTCAGGTACTGGGTCAGGTCACGGTACACCTCCCCGGCCCCGCTTGTCCAGATGTCGGTACCGGTTTCGGAGATGTTGTACCCTTCTTCCTTACCATACCACCACCTCTGGTACGAGTAAGCGGCATTCACCAGGGTCTCAAAACCCTCGGGCGTCGTATATACCGTTTCCGATGTCAGTCCCGACGGATTATATTCTTCCAGCACATTTTCACAAGAGAATTGCGTCAGCAGGAACACACTCAGTAACCCCGCTTTGATAAGTATTGATTTCATAGTTTTCTTCGTGTTTTTGGGTTACAGGTTCACATTGAGTCCGAAAACGAAAAGTTTGGTCATTGGAAAATTCTCTGACCCACCTCTTTCCGGATCATAGTTCAGCTTGGTGAATGTCGCCAGGTTTTTGGCCGTTGCATATATCCGTACACCACGCACAACCTTCCAGTTGAGCTTACTCATGGGCAAATTGTAGGCAAGCGTGACATTACGTAACCGAGCATACGAACCATCCTGATAACCCAGTGTTGACAAGTATTTGAGTCCCGCATTTTTATTCGGACGCGGGTATGCGTTGGTCGGGTTTTCAGGTGTCCAATAGTCAAGGCCAGCTGTACTGTTTCCCACTCCCTGCTGGTCAAACCTTGCATAACGATCGGAATTGATCATTGAACCTATTCTTGCGTAAAGCAGCACATTCAGATCAAACCCTCTGAATTTGATGGTATTATCAAGGCCTCCGCTCCATTTCGGACGTGGGCTGCCGAGGATGATCCGGTCATTAACCGCATCGATCTTGCCATCACCATTCTGGTCCTTTACCTTAATTTCCCCGGGTAGCTGGGTGGGCGAAAGCGCGCGGGCAGCATCTGCCTCCGACGTCTGCCAGATCCCAAGCTTCTCGTAGTCGTAATAAACACTGATCGGGTTGCCGATAAACCAGCCGTTTCCAATGTCGTTTCCCTCCGTCACCAGCTCGGTGATCTGCTCTTTGTTTTTAGTAAATGTAAGTGTCGATGTCCACGTCAGGTTTTGTGTACGCAAGTTGGTACTGGTCAATGCGACCTCGATACCCCGGTTCCGGGTTTTGCCAATATTCTGCTTTACAGTGGTGACGCCAGTAGTCGGCGGAAGGCCGCGGTTCAGCAACAAGTCCGACGTCCGTGTGTCGTAGTAGTCGACCGAGGTATTGATCCGGCCATTGAAAAGACCAAAATCAAGGCCCAGATTCTGCGTTGCAGAAAGCTCCCAGCCCAGTTCTGCGTTACCTACATTGCGGGAAAAAGTATAAGCCGGATATGCTACTTCATCAAAACCGAAGGCAATGCGCGTCAACGTAGTTTGTGTCGCATATGGACCGGAAGGATCATTTCCTGCTATACCATAGCTCACCCTCAGTTTGAGATCACTCAATGCTTTTACATTTTTCATAAAGCTCTCATCAATGATCCTCCACGCAAATGCGGCAGACGGGAAAAACGTCCATTTGTTGCCTGCCGCAAGTTTGGATGAACCATCCTTACGGGCCGTGAGGGTCAACAGGTATCTTTCTTTAAACCCATAGTTGACCCGCGCAGCAAAAGATACGAGGTTATTTTTGGAGTAGGACGAATTGATCTTGATCTCTTCCGTAGCGCTGCCCAGCGAATAAAATAGTTGTGCGGGAATCAGTTGGTTAACACCCGAAGCGGATGCATTGTCGGAGGATGTTGCCAGGGAACTACCGATACCAGTCAATGTAAAGTTGTGTTGCCCGACATTTTTCTGGTAGGTAATGACATTCTCCCAGTTTATGGTCCTACCGTTCGAGGTATTGTAAGTCGCCAGGGATTTGCCGGTCAGTGACCGTTCAATGGACTTGGGCGAAGAGTATGCTCCATTTCTCGAAGCTGACAAATTCACGCCCAGCGTGCTGCGAAGGGTCAGGCCTTTCAAGGGTGTGATCTCCACATAGCCATTCGTAAGTATCCTGGTAGTCAGAATATTATTTTTAAAAACATTGGGTTGTTCATCCGACAATGGGTTGGCGGTCTGTCCATCCAGCATCAGGAAATTGAACTTTCCCTGATCGTCATAAAGCGAGCCGAGCGGGCTGATTTTATTGGCCTGGTTCAATGGGTCACGGCGCACGCTCTGGTTGTAGTAGGTCAGCTGGCTCTGTAGTCCTATTTTCATCCAGTCGGTGAGGGTATAATCCACATTCAGTCTGGCTGTGTAGCGCTTCAATTCGTCAAGTTTCAGCACGCCCTTTTCGTTGAAATAGTCGACAGAAACGTATGATTTCAACTTCTCCGAACCAGCACGAAATCCGACCTGGTAATTCTGTTGAAACCCTGAATGCAGCAGTGCATCCTGGTAGTCAGTCCAGTTTCCTTTTTGCAATGCCTCATATTCGGCAACATTGGTAAAAATAGCCGGATCATCCGCCGGACTATTCCACACACCGGCCGCACGCCAGGCTTCTCTTTTAAAATCCCTGAACCCATTGATATCCATAGCTTTGGGATACATGGTCACCTGGGACACCCCTGCGTAGGAATTGAAAGAAATATCTGGGCTGCCCGATTTGCCTTTTTTGGTCGTAATCAGGATGACCCCGTTGGCGCCTCTCGATCCATAAATGGCAATCGAAGAAGCATCTTTGAGTACCTCCATCGATTCGATGTCATTGGAATTAATATCGGCCAGGTCTCCATATTGAACGCCGTCCACAATGATCAGCGGCGAGTTGTTGCCTCCGATCGAGCGGTTACCGCGGATGGTAATGTTCACGCCGGCACCCGCCTGGCCGCTGCTGCGGGTAATGTCCGCACCGGCGATTTTGCCTTGTACCGCATCCAGTACATTGGCCGACGGGACTTCTTTGAGCTGCTCGCTTTTCAGCTGCACCACCGAGCCGGTCAAATCACGCTTGCGGACCGCGCCGTAGCCGATCACGATCACTTCGTCCAGCGCACCCACATCAGGTTTTAGAGATACATTGATCGTCGTCTGCGTGCCGATTACGATATCCTGGCTCTGGTAGCCTACAAATGAGAATGTCAAAATCTGACTGTTGTCATCCGGTACCACCAGGCTGAACTTCCCCTGTCCGTCTGTCGATGTACCCCGGTTAGTACCTTTCAAAATGACACTGACTCCCGGCAGAACGGCATTTTTTTCATCCGTCAATGTACCCGTGACCGTGCGGTCAGCCGGTGCTTTGGCTGAGTTTTCAGTTTTTGATTCGTCTTTGTCCAGCTTTTCAAGGACAATTTGTCCACCTATCAGCCGGTAGGTCAGGTTTAGCGGCAGAAGCAGATCTTCCAACACGGCATCCAGGCGTTTTTTCGTCACATCTACCGACACGATGCGGGCCACATTGATCCGTTCTGAGCTGTAAACGATTCGCGCTTTTGTCTGCTTTTCAATGCTATTGAGTATCGTCTCAAATTTTTGATTCTGAAATTTTAAGGTAACCGGTCTGGACATTACATCCTGCTGGTGATTCCTGCCGGCCAATGATACTGTCGCACAGCAAGCTAACATCACGGACATGACCAGCCTCAAAAAGGCAGCCTGCCCCCTGTTGTGGCGTATGTAAGTGACTGTGCCGGAAAGTAAAGGTTCTGTTTTTTTCATACCTTTAAATGTTTTATTGAATGGACATTTGATAAAATTGAGATTGCGGGATGGCCTGATTCGCTGTCTGCCTCCCAGTAATTGATGGCGCTGGCCCATGTTCGCTGCATGGCCAGCGTTTTACGTTGCGGCGATGTTTACATATTCGATTGGCTTGGTTTAAGGGTGATGAATGAACTGGATTTTGCTTGTTTGCAGCCCTGCCCGGAAATCCAGATCCTTGTTCCGTCGACTTTGTAAGTAGCATGAAGCGCTGCGCAAATAATGTCAAGCTGTATAAAAAGCGGCTGTCCGCTCAGGTCGGCCGTCAGCGGACAATTCATGATCTGAGGGTTCTTTGTCTCAATGTCGATACCCCAGGCCTTGGTGATTTGCTCAGCCACAATGGCAAGCGGGGCATTTTTGAACTGAAAAGCGATATCCGCATTCACCAGGCGTGGCTGTTCGGCAAGTCCGACAGAAAATGCTTCGGTCTCGCGGTCAAACGTGGCATTATGATTTGGCTTTAAAAGTATTGGATTCGCCTGCTTTCCTTTTAAGCCGTCCGCGCCATACACCGATACCAGCCCGGTTACTACCTCCACTTTGGTTTTCAAGCCATTAGCTTCATTCTGAACATAAAAACTGGTACCTAATACTTTGGTAACCATTTCCCCGGACCGAACAAAGAATGGTTTTTGCGCGTTTCTCTGAATTTTGAAAAAACCTTTGCCTTTCAGCGCTACCACACGCTGGCCAGGTTCAAAATGTTCGGGAAAGCTCAACACGCTATTCGGTGCCAGCTCCACGGTACTGCTATCTTCGAGCGTAATCAGCATCGTGCCCGTGCCGTCATTCCTCTTTTCAACCCAGGCGCTTTCAGCGCCATTGGTCCCGGCACGGAACATTTCACCGAACCGATCCCCCAGAAAAAACCAGGTTACCAGCAGCAGAGAAGCGGCAACACCGCTCCATTTCAGGAAAATATTTCTTAACGGAACCACCGGTTTGCCTTCCCGAAAATCGGGTAATGCTTCCACCTGCATCTGAGACCATATCCTGTCCTCCATTCCTTTCAAGTCATGCTCGGCGGCCTTGGGAGCTACATTGGTTTCGACCAAAGCAAACCAGTATTCGACCAGTTCCTTTTCCTGGTCACTACATCTCCCTTCCTGATATTTTTCAAGTAATGCTGCGAATTTTTCCCGGCTCATGCCTGCGATTGCTAATTTGTCTGTTCATCTGGTAGTCAGGAAGACGGGGCAAAACCGCAAAACTTTTTATTTATTATTTAATAAATCCTATAAATAGCCAGGTTTATATAAAATATTCTTTCTTTTATTATATTGACTAAAAGGAAAGGGTCGCTGGCGATGCACGCCAGCGACCCTCATATCCCAATCTGTTTTGTAATCCAGATCGACTAACGCCCAGAAGGTGACCAGTCTCCGAAAATATTTTGAAGTGTGTACTTCTTCACATCCTGCTCGCTCAACTGCATAGCCCAGTTAACCCGGTTTGCCATATTCCCACCTTCGCCGGAACTGTTATATTCCGCGTAAAATGTAGTTTTCTCCTTTTCCGGAAACATATTGTCGCCTTTCCACGGGTCCCAGCCTTCCTTTACAATGTGTTTGTCCATGGTCGTGTTAATGAAGACGGTTTTGGCATATGGCCGCCACGGCCTGCCCAGAAAAACTTTCGTAACCTCCGCCGCCGCAATCAGCTTGCAGTCAAGAAACACGTAGCCAAACTGCTGGTGTTTGGTAGTAGAAGCAGCGGTAATGTAGGAATCTGCCAGGCTTTTAATCGTGCATTGCTCGAATAAAGCCGTGGCTTCACCGAAAATAAAGTCCGTCGTACCAGCGATGAAACAGCTTTTAAAATAGTTTCGTCCACTTTTTGCAGTATACAATGTGTCCTGATTTCCAAGAAGTTTGCAATCAATGACTTCCAGCCGGTCCGACTCGGTGGCCAGCGCCACGGCCTGCCCTACTCTTCCCGCTGTATTTTCAATCGTCAGGTTGCGCAGCAGGCAATCATTGGCTTGCACCAGCACGGTGTAGGACGTGTAGGTACTGTATTTCAAGTTCCCGGTAAAATCTCCGCCCGGAAAATCCTTGCCCGAAAAGTCCGCTCCGGTAATAATGGTGTTTGCCTTATCATCGCCGATCAGCGCAATGTTCTTCTTCCAGGACGGGATCACGAGCTTTTCCCGGTACGTACCTGCTTTGATCCGTATCATGGCCCTCATTTCCGAGTGGTCCCGTACTGCATTAACAGCCGCCTGGATCGTTTTGAAATCGCCAGTTCCGTCCTGTGAAACAACGAAATTCTGTTCACCCACCTGTACCTGTGCTACGGCCGTTACGCACGAAAAGAGTGCCAGCAGGCACATGATTTTCATCAAAACTCGCTTCATTGGATTTGTTTTAGTCCGATTACTGTCTATGCATCTCACAGATAATCTTTGAAATAGAGCCGCAATGCTTTCACGACCAGGGTAAGATGATGCTCCACCGTCCTTTGCGGCATATTGATTTGGCAAGAAATTTCTTTGGTCGACTTGTATTCCAGCTTGTGGAGCCGGAAAATTTGCTGGGCTTTTTCGGGGAATTGCCTGAGACGACGCTCAATATTGCCCATCAGCTCCTCTACATTCAGCTGCTCGTCCGCACTGCAAACAGCATATGGAAACTCCACATGAGCATAGCTAACGTACTTTTCATGGACCATTGCCGACTTAATGTGATTGATACACGCATACTTCATCGCCGTGATCAGATAGGCTTCCATGTTGTCGACCCTCAGTAGCCTCCTGCGTTCCCAAAGCCTCAGAAAAACGTCCTGCACGATTCCCTCAACCACGTCCTGATCTCCAACCTTGCTAAGGCCCATCAAAACCATTTTTTTACAGTACCGCTGATAAATTTCCCTGAATGCGATGCTGTCATCCTCAACGAGCGCAAGGATCAGCTTTTCATCGGACACAGATTGATAGTTCATGCAGGGTATTGTGTAAAAAGATGCGACCGCAGGTTAAACCGTCAGATAAAAAAAATATAATTTTCCCAAGACAGGCCGAATGGTGGTTTATCGGGCCGAACTTAATTTGAAGCCATTTCTAATCGTGAACAATGGTATCGAACATTTTTTTTACGCAGACGTTGCCGGGAACGTTGCCACTCTGGGTTTCCTATCAGAAAAAACATACTTTCTCGGCACAAAATTAAATCCCGTCGCATTTGCAGCTGGGTTCAATTTTGAAATATTACAAGAATAGTTTGTGCAAAAACAAATTGCTTTTTACTAATTGCCGTAGTACCGGACCGGATAATGACATTGGAAACAGCATTCGGCTATGAAATGCAGATCGCGTGAGTCCCTTTTACTTCGATGATTTTGGTGTTCGACCAGGTGTGCGTGTTGTTCTGCATTAGTGGGACAATACTTTTGAAAATTTTCCATTTTTTTAGCACTTGGTTCGTTTGTAACCCCTAATTTGCTTCCGATAAACCTTTTGCTCTATGACCAATAATCAGATAAGATTGGTCACCATGTTTTCAGGTTATTTGTTGCTTGCAATAACTGTTTACCGGTGGCAGATCTTCACACACTACATTTTTACCATTTACCTTTTCAAATCGCTCATACCGGCGGCTTTTGTTCTTCTTTTTCTGGGCATCGGACGTTCTTTAAAACTCCCGTACTTGCTTTGCCTGGCCTTTCCCGTGGTGCTTGAAGCAGTTTCCTATTTGTACATCCGGCATGTCATCAGCGCTAACCAGCATGTTGCGCACCATGAAGTCGGTGTCCTGAACCGATGGATCGACTATCGTGATGTGGTGCAGTTTAACCGCCAGTTCAGCAGTTATTCCCCCGAGCTGGGTTACACGTTACGGCCAAACAGCAGCGGACAGCACGCAAGCCTTGAATTTGATACTGAATTCAGGATCAACAGCTTTGGCGTTCGTGACGACGAAGCATCGCTGGATAATCCGTCAATCGTTTTCCTCGGTGATTCATTTACTATGGGCTGGGGAGTGGGCCAGGAAGAGAACTATGCCAGTATGGTTGAGCAAAAACTGGGAGTGCGCACGCTGAATGCGGGCATTTCGTCTTATGGTACCTTTCGGGAAATGCTGCTTTTCTCCAAAATCAAGCGCGATTCCTGCAAACTCGTAGTCCTGCAATATTGTGATAATGACCGTGAAGAAAACGAGGCGCGCAACGAACCCAATTTGCAGGGCCAGCTGCTCACGCCCGAGACATTTCACAATACCACGATTTTCAACCGCATCAATGAAAGCTATTTCCCGATGCGCTACACCTACTTTTTTGTCAGGGAAAAAGACCTTTTAAAGCGGATTTGGACATGCCCGGTAATGGTGACCAGAGAAATTACGACGGCAATTTCGTCCTGGGTCCATGGTAGACAGCTGTCTGTAAACACTCCGCCGGATATCAAAACACCGGCGAAAACCAAAATTCACACTGAATATTTCTTCAAGTCGCTGGGACGGATACGACAGTTTTATAAAGGAAACATCGTGGTGATGCACCTGGACGGACGCTACACGCGCCCTGAAATGATCAACGCTTTTGAAGCTGAGGGAAAGCGGTTGGGAGACGACCGACTTTTCTTCCTGCCCACTCACAATATCCTTAAAACCAGCGACTATTACCCGGTTGACGGTCATATCAAAGCTTCCGGTCATGCCGACATTTCAGAAGCATTGATCAAACTGATCCGTGAAAAACAACTACTGAACCATCATTGATCAAATACGCTCATAATCGCACGGGCTACTCCGACTTGATCGATTTGACCGGATTGGCCAGCGCCGCCTTGATACTTTGGAAACTAATCGTCAGCAGCGCACTAGCAATCGCCAGTAAACCGCCCAGCGGAAATATCCACCATTGGATTGTGACTTTGTATGCAAAATCTTTCAGCCAATGGTCCATCAGCAACCAGGCAATGGGCGACGCAATGGCAATGGCGAGAATGACCAGCTTTATAAAATCTTTTGAAAGTAATGCTGTTATGTTCAGTACTGTAGCGCCAAGCACCTTTCTGATGCCAATTTCCCTGGTGCGCTGCTCGGTCGTAAAAGAAGCTAGTCCCAGCAGCCCCAGGCAGGAAATAACAATGGCGATACCGGCGAAGAAGTTGAACAGCTGCCCGGTTTGCTGCTCAGACCGGTACATCTGATCATAATTTGCGTCAAGGAAAGCATACTCAAACGGATACTGGGGCAAATACTGCTTCCAGAGTTTTTCGGCGGCAGCCAATGCAGCCGGCGCCTGTTCGCCGGTAGTATGCACGTTGATAATGCTATTCCAAGCAGGGTTACTATACATAATGAGCGGCCAAACCGATTCACGGATTGTAGTAGTGTTGAAATCCTTGACCACACCAATGATGATCCCTTCCGTACTTTCTCTTTTAAACCGTTTTCCAACCGGATCCTTGATCCCGGCTTCCTTTACCGCTGTTTCATTTAAAATGAAGTGGGTTGAATCCGCTTTCGTACCGCTAAAATTACGTCCGGCGACAAGTTTCATCTTAAAATTTGGAATAAAGTCCTGGTCCACACTCATCTGCGCCATCACCACAACGCGGTCCTTTTCCTTTCCGTCCCAGTCACTGGATACCGTTCCGGTCAACACATTAACCGGTGACTCCGTGGACGTGCTCACTCCAAGAATGCTCGATTCATTCATCAATGCCCGTTTGAATTGAGGCGTAAACTTGCGTCCATTGAATGCGAAAACATGTTTTCGGTTATATCCCGGATCGCGCTCCCGAATAAACCGCAGCTGGCTGCCGATAATAAAAGTGCCCACGATGAGCACTGTAGCGAGCGAAAACTGGGTCACCACTAATAATTTCCGCAAGCCTGCACCACTTGCCTGGCTGGAATATCCCTTCAATGCCGTGATTGGATTGAACCTTGAAACCAGTAGTGCAGGGTAAATGCCCGCCAAAATGAAACAGAACAACAAAGACCCCGCCAGTACCTGCCATACCTGAGGATCACCCAGCGAAAAGTGACCAGACTTGCCCGTCACACTTGAATAAAACGGCAAAAGCCCCTGTAAAAGAATAATGGCCAATACCAACGATAAAGCCAATGTCAATGCCGATTCAATGAGCAGCTGCCTGGCCAGCTGCCATACACCCGCCCCGACCACCTTCCTGATTCCTACTTCCCGGCATCGCCTGGTGGCCCGGGCTGTGGTAAGGTTCACATAGTTGATACAGCCGATACCCAGCAAAAGCAGCGCGACTGTCCCCAAAATCTGTACCTGCTTCATCACCGCGTCATTGCCTTCCACCGGGTTGAGGTGCGTGTCAGTGAGGGGTTGGAGGCGGTAGTCGGACGTAATTTCAAGCTTTCTAAGCGCAGCTGCCTGAATAAATGTCAGTTTTTTCCCCACCGCCGCCGGATCAACGTTCGGACCCAGTTTGACATAGGTGCTAAAACTGTAATCGTCCCAGTTCTCGTCCATGAGCTTCTTACCGCCTTTTGCCGGATCGGCGTTCCTCAGCACTTCCATATTCACGTACATATTGTTCCTGAGCGACGAGTTGTCGGGAGCATCGGCCAGAACGGCGCTAACCGTAAATGACACATTGCTTTCGACATCGGTAATGATCTTACCGATCGCATCAGCAGTCCCGAAGAATTTCCGGGCCAGTTTTTCAGTCAGTACCACCGAATTTGGTGATCCAAATGGCTGCTTTTCGTTGCCATAAAGCACCTGGAAACCGCTGAATATTTCGAGAAAATTACCATCCGCATAGGCAAGATTACCGCGCTCCGTGAACGTTTTTCCGTTGGCACGGAACGTTCCCGAAGGATAGTATCCTATGCGGACAGCACTAGCCACCTCGGGCAACTGCTTTCTGGTAACCGCAGCGACAGGTCCGGGCGTGGATGTAAAAGTGTTTTCATCGGTACCCTTTCCAAAATGTGCATTAATCTGGTAAATCCGGTCGGCATCGGCATGGAAGCTGTCAAAGCTCAGCTCGTCCTTTACCCACCAGAACAGCAGCAGGCTCACTGCCAGCACCACTGCCAAACCACCAATATTAAGTGCTGAATACCAGCCGTCCGAAAGCAAATTCCGGAATGCAATTTTGAAGTAGTTACGAATCATGTCTCAATCGGATTAAGCTCTAAAACCAGTACTCGCCCGATGCTGCTATTGTTGCAATTTTATCGTCATTTTAATGTATCGGCAAATATTATTTCAGTAATTCACGCTTCTACAAAAATATTTTACCTTTTTCGTAGGGTACCACATTCAAATATGACTCTGTACAAATAGAACCGCCGACGTACAATCTGAACTGATATTATTCACCCGAAGCTGGCCGCTATGGAAGTCTCTAAAAAGCTGATAATGCTCTAT
The DNA here is from genome assembly GCF_026625565.1 of Dyadobacter pollutisoli. NCBI lineage: Bacteria > Pseudomonadati > Bacteroidota > Cytophagia > Cytophagales > Spirosomataceae > Dyadobacter > Dyadobacter pollutisoli. The sequence goes on along the minus strand of NZ_CP112998.1, from coordinate 2,218,235 downwards.
TTTAGTGGAAAAACCACCCCTGCGGAAGACAGTATGGTTGAGCAATGGCTTTCACAGCACCCAGATAATGCCGCCAAAGCAATGGAATGGGCCGACGATGACAAAGCTGCGGAACAGGAAGACGACATTTTTGCCGACCTGATGATGTCCAAAAGCGAGGTTTGGGATGTCTCTCTTCAATACATCGAAAATCAGAAAACTTCTGCAAGCAATGAACCGCTGGGGCTTGAAATTTCAATGTGGAAAAACAGGAATATAAAACAATACATCTCCATTGCCGCAAGCGTCCTGCTGATTGCAGCATTTGCTTTTATTTGGTTAAAAAAAACAAATATCACCAGAGTAGCCACATCGTACGGAGAGGTTCGGCACATCATGCTGCCCGACAGCTCCGAGGTGGTCTTGAATGGAAACAGTCAGCTTAGCTATCAAACATCATGGGGCGATCAGCCGCGTGAGATATGGCTCGAAGGTGAGGCCTTTTTCGATGTGAGGCACATGCACACCAACACTACTTTTACTGTCCATTTGTCCAATGGCAAAAACATTGAAGTGCTCGGTACCGAGTTCAATGTCATCGACCGGGCCAAGAGAAGCTGCATAGTGCTCAAATCCGGAAGTATCAGACTGAGCTTGCCGGCAGAGAAAAAAGAACTGTACATGAAACCGGGCGACCTGGTGCAGATCACCAGTCCCAAATCGGAACAGATTGAAAAAGTGAAAGTTAACCCTGAGACTTATTCATCCTGGACCAAGGGCCGCTGGCGACTGGAAGGTACATCGTTGAAAGAAATGTTGCAAAAAGTGGAAGAAAACTACGGTATAATGGTCACCGTCGAAAACCAGGATCTTTTGAACAAAAAAGTCTCAGGCTCTATTCCGCTCAGCGCAAGCCAGGCCGACATTTTGATCCAGGATATTGCTAATTTGTTCGAATTACAACTAGTCCAAAAAGATAATAAGTTAATGCTGGCCGATTAGTCGGACACACTCCGGGGAGAGATTTGCATTCCTGAGCCGCAAACGGGAAACAGTCTCAAAATGATACCCTAATATAACCTGTTCCATTTTCAGAAAATACATCAAAGCATCACATCATGCTCGTTAGTGTGCTCTTGCTTGCTGTACGACCCGTTTTACTCTATTACGTATATATAAAATCGTTACAAATCCAACCATAGTTGAACCATTATGAAAAACATTTCCAGGATTTTCTTGTACACGCTTCCCTGGCTCACTGGCATTTTAGCCCCGGTGCAAGGTCAAATGGTATCCTATCTGATCCGCGACCGGCAAACCCACGAGTCACAGAAACCCCAGTACATTCAGCTCAAAGACGGATTGAAAGAACTTGAGGGCAAGTACAATGTATCTATCGCCTACCAAACGGGCCTTGTTGAGGACATCGTGATCAATACAAAACTAATGACAGCCGGAGGCAGGGATGCGACGATCGAAAGCATGCTTGATATTGTGTTAAGGGATTCGAAAATCCAGTACAGGAAGTCGCGGGAAGGCTTTTATGTTTTGTTCAAAGACGATAGTACGTCGGGCAAAAATCAGGCGAAAAATACGGGCGGTCCCTCCGTCTCCATGCTCAAAGTAGATTCCAGCTCTGAGTACGATACCAAGGCATTTGGGATCACTGGAAAAGTGACCGATAAAGCCAACGGAAACGGTATTCCGGGCGTCAACATTCTTTTAAAAGGCGCCAATATCGGGACAGTAAGCGATGTGGACGGGGCTTACAAAATCGATGTCCCCACGACCGAGGGGATACTGGTGTTTTCATACATTGGCTACGTCACGCAGGAGGTTCCGATCGCCAATAAATCGGTGCTGGATGTAGTGCTGGGTGAAAATGTGCAGGCGTTGTCCGAAGTCGTGGTAACCGCGCTCGGCTTTAAAGAAGCAGCTGATCGGCTGGGGTCAACAAGCAGTAAAGTCGCGGGTGAAGCGCTTGCCAAATCGGGAGAAACGAGTGTGATCAACGCCCTGGCCGGCAAAGCTGCCGGTGTGCAGATTTCCAGAGCAGCCGGTGATCCCGGTGCAGCGGCATTTATCCAAATCCGGGGCCAGAACACACTGACCGGAAATACACAACCGCTCATCGTCGTGGACGGAATCCCGATCAGCAACACCACCGAAGGCGGCACTTCGGGCGGCGTGGTACCTCAGTCACGTTTGAACGACATTAATCCCAATGACATTGCTTCCATGCAAATACTGAAGGGAGCATCCGCGGCGGCACTATGGGGCTCACGCGCCGCCAATGGTGTGATACTGATCACCACCAAAAGAGGCGCCGACAGCAACAAAATGAATATCGCATTCAGCTCCACGTATTCCGTTGATCAGATCAACCGCTTTCATCCGTTTCAGGGCAAGTTCGGGCAGGGTTCCGCCGGGCTGTACAATCCCAATGGGGCCAATGCCTGGGGTGACAAAATTGAATCAAGGGCTGGTGGCGCCGACGAGGTAAATACAGCCGGAGCTTTTTTCGAAGCACAGGACGGCACCAAATACTATCCGATCATTAAAAAGAATTCGAAGGAGGTTTACAACGACTCCAACTACGACCAGGTTTTTCGCAATGGTTACTTTATCGACAATGCTTTGAGCCTGAGTGGCGGCGATCAGAAAACGACCTATTTTTTCAGCGTTGGAGATATTCGTCAGAAAGGTGTGCAGCGTGGCAACAGTACTTACAACCGTACAACAATACGCCTGAATGTTGAACGTAAATTCAACGAAATCGTAAGAATGTCGGCTACGGCTGCCTATACCAAAAGCTTTTCGGACAGGATCCAGCGGGGTAATAACCTCTCGGGAGCCACAGTAGGTTTGCTTCGCAACCCAGCGGATTTTGACATTTCGGATTACAAAGGAAGTTACTATACCAGCCCCACCGCTTCTCCGATCCTGAACAGACAAAGAGGTTACCGCAGCTACCTCGGGGCAGTGATCAACCCGGCGAACAACAACTCCCTCTGGGCTCTTTACGAACAACAAAACACGACTGACGTTGACCGTTTCATGAACAGCGCCGAGTTGGGGATCAAACCAGCGTCGTGGCTCGATATTATCGCACGCGCCGGACTGGATACCTATTCCGATGAGCAGATCAATTATTTCCCGGTTAATGACATTACCGGCGCAGGAACCGGCCAATACAAAGAGCAGGTTACCAAAGAAACGCAGGTGAATGCCGATCTGCTGGCACGTGCTACCAAAGATTTCGGCCCCAATTTCGCTTCAACATACGTGGTGGGTGTCAACCTCAATAACCGAAAATACAACAACATGGGTGTCACGATCAACAACTTCCTCGTTGCCGACGCCCCCGCCAACTTTGCCAACGCCACTGCATTGAACCGCACGCCTGTCAACCTGAAAACGGAGGTCCGTACCGTTCGTGCCTATGCTACGGCCAGCTTTTCGGCATACGACGCATTGTTCCTGAACCTTTCCGGAGCCGCTGAATCCGCGTCTTCGTTTGGTGCACTGTCGGACAAAACATTCTACTATCCATCTGCCGACTTGGCCTGGATTTTTACTAAACTCAAATTCATGGAAAGTGCGCCGGGCATCAATTTTGCCAAATTGCGTGCCTCCTATGGCGTCGTGGGTGTACAGCCTCTGCCTTACCGCTCCAATACGATTTTTTCTTCCACTACTTTCAGTGCCAATCCGTGGGGCGACAACCTCGTAGGTTCGCAGTTTGGCAACGGGGCATACAGCCAGGGAAGCTCTATGGGCGACCAGTACCTGAAACCAGAACGAAAAGCAGAGTATGAGATTGGTCTTGATATGCGGTTGATCCAAAACCGTTTGAAACTGGGACTGACGTATTATAACAACAAAGTGAAAGATGTGCTGGTACCGGTGACACTTGCGCCCAGCACCGGTTTTGCAACCAAGTATACCAATGCAGCCGAACTTCAAAACAAAGGTTTTGAAATGGATCTGAGCTACGAAGTGATCAAAAAAAGGAAGCTTCAACTGGGCGGTACGCGGCAATTTCACACGCAACCGAAGCAAAGTCCTTGACCTGGCCGGCACCCAATCGCTTTACCTGGTGGGCGGTATCGAAAACTTCCTGGACGCCCGCGCGGTGGTAGGACAGCCCACCGGCGTGTTCTGGAGCAGCCGCTATTTGACTAAGGAAGACGGCTCTATCACATTGGATGCCAATGGATTTCCAGTCGCCGATCCGGTAACAGGGGTAGTAGGCAATCCAAACCCGGACTGGATCGGTGGTTTCGGAACCAGTTTTTCTTATAAGAAATTCAGTCTGGACGTATTGTTTGAAACTTCGCAGGGCGGCGACTATTTCAGCGGCACGAGAGGTATTATGTACAATTTCGGTACGCATGCTGACACTGGTAATGAGGTTACGTTGACGGCAGATACCAAAAACTACGCCGGCAAAACCATTGCGGCAGGCACGACAGTTCGTGGTAACATGAAAGATTTCGGTGCTGGCCCGGTACTGCTCGATGAAAGCTGGTATACTACATTAGGAAGTGGCTTTGGTTCATTGAAACAACAATTCGTGGAAGATGGCAGCTGGACGCGCCTTCGTCAGCTGTCCCTTTCTTACCGCCTGGACACCGATGCGTTCAGGAAGGCGACCAAATTGCAGGCGATCGAATTTTCTGTAACGGGGCGTAATCTTTTCCTCTGGACAAAAGTAGTCGGCATTGATCCCGACACCAATATGTCGGGCGGACCGGCGGGACGCAACATGGACTATTTTAACACGCCGGGCACCCGCTCATTCCTGTTTACACTGAAAGTAAATTACTAGGTATTCCTGCATCACAGCATCCATCCAAGAAATCTCATTCTCAAAAGATATGAAAACGAAAAGAAGGACATTCACAAGACTGGTAAGCCTGATCGTAGTCGCCGGACTCGTATCCTGCGAATCACTGGTCGACAATATGAATACCGACCTCAATAACCCGACGGATGCCTCCGCGTCACTCATTCTGACCGGCGCCGAACTGGGAAATGTGTCCGTCCAGGAAGGCCACCTGGCCCGGGTTGCGGCCATGTGGTCGGGATACTTTACCGGTACCGACAGACAGTACAAGGACATTTACAGCTACAATGTGACTGGCGCATCTTTCAATGACGTGTGGCAGTTTGTGTACCAGGGCGTAGCTGAGCAAACCAAGCTGGTGATCAGCAAATCGGAAGCGACCAATAACCGTCTGGTTCAGGGAATTGCGAAAATATTGCGCGCCAATGCACTGGGTACCGCCGCAGCTTGTTGGGGAGACATTCCGTTTTCGGAAGCATCCGACATTACCAAGTTCCCAAACCCCGCTTTTGAACCACAAGCGACCGTTTACGGCAAATTACAAGCCCTGCTCGACGAAGCAATCGCTGATCTTGAATCAGGGATTGGTACTTCCCCCGGCGTGGCCGACATATTCTTTCAGGGCGACGCCGGCAAATGGAAAGAGGCAGCCTACACGCTAAAATCGAGGTTTTACATGGAAACCAAAGAGTACGACCTTGCCTATGCTGCTGCCGGAAAAGGCATTACCTCCGCGGCCAGATCGTGGGTAGTGACCCATGGTACTACCCTCAATGTGAACGAAAACCTGATGTATGCATTCATCGCAAGAAGTCGTGTGGGTGATGTCAACTCATCGCTTGCGCTGGCTCCAAAACTGCTGAACCCGGCTAGCCCCACCTATCGTGGCAATGCAAAAACCAATGAAACGGCGCGCTACAACTATCATTTCATTACGGTAAGCGCGACTGGTACCGCCATTCCGGTATCGCCAAATACCAACAGTACAGCCGTTTCGCGCGGCCTTTTCGGCCAATCGACCTCCTATCCGCTGGTTACCTATTCCGAAAACATGCTGACGCTGGCGGAAGCAGGTTTGCGCAGCGAAGGTGTCACTGCCGGGCTCGAAAAACTGAATGCGTACCGTGCCTATCTCAACACCGGCGGGGATCTCGATCCAACTTACAAAACGGGCACTTACGCCTATCTCTACGAACCCTACACCGCCGCCGACATTGCACCGGGCGGAATGCTCAACAAAGATGGTGAAGCTCCTGAACAAGCTTTACTACGGGAAATTTTGATGGAAAGATATATCACATTCAATGGACAAATACTGGGTTTCAATGATTTGAGACGTACCCGCAAAGAAGCAGTGGCGGTACAGTTACCTCCGAGCGCAGGCAGCGTGCTGCCCGAGCGCATGATTTACAGTGAAGCAGAAGTCAATTCCAATACCAGTGCACCCAAGCCGGTTCCGGGAGTATTTGTAAAAACGCCCGTAAACCTGTAATACCCCTTTTGAAAATCTCCTAAACCATCGACTGCCGGATGACTTTTTTTCAAAACCACAAAATATCGCTCCTGTTCCTGGCAAGTTTTGGCTTGGCTGCATTGAATGTGCAGGCCGGTGCGATCATTGGTAATGCCGACTCTGTGAAAGTAACCCTCACAGAAGGTACCAACCTGGCCATTGCACTCTCACCGGACAAGAAAACCATTGCGATGGATTTGCAGGGCACTATTTTCACTGTTCCTGTAAATGGTGGGGTGGCCAAAGCAATCACTGATGAGTTCGGCGATTGCCGCCAGCCGGTATGGTCTGTGGACGGTTCAAAAATCACTTTTCAGGCGTTCTGGGACGGTAACTTTCATATTTATTCGGTGGATAAAAAAGGCGGTACGCCGGTACAGCTGACATTCGGCACATTCGATGACCGCGAGCCTTCCTGGTCGCCCGATGGCAAAAAACTACTTTTTTCCTCTGATCGCAGCGGTAACTACGACATTTGGCAGCTCGAAACTGAAAATGGCAAACTGACACAACTGACCAAGGACCCGGGCAATGATTATTTCCCTGCATTCTCCCCGGACGGTACCAGGATCAGTTACGTTTCGGAACGCACGTCGGCCCCAGGGATTTACATCAAAGAAGTTGCAGATGATGAAACCGCTGGCGATGAAAAGCTTTTCCTGACCACTACCGGAAAACTCGGCGCGCCCATGTGGCATCCCAGCCAGCCGAAGATCATTTTCAACAATTTTATCGATGGTAAAACCGTGCTGGACATGGCAATGCTGGGCGGCGGCGAATGGGTAACCCTGTCCGAACCTGGGGAAGATGTGTTTCCATTTAAAGCATTCTGGCTGTCCGATACCGAATACTTGTACACGACCGACGGTAAGATCATCAGGAAAAAGCTGGGTGAAAAACAAGGCTCTGCTGTTCCATTTCAGGTTCAAATGACTTTGGGACGAACACCTTACAAGACCAAAACCTACGATTTCAATGCAAAAACTGACCAGGCCGTCAAAGGTATCCGAGGGCCAGTGGTTTCGCCCGACGGTAAAAACATTGCATTTACGGCCCTGGGCGATATGTACATTTTGAAGAAAGGAAGCGAGATACCCACCCCAATTTCCAATGATGATTTTATAGAAATTGACCCTTCCTGGTCTGCCGACAGCAAGCAGCTCGCCTACCTCAGCGATCGAAAAGGTAACATGGACCTGTATACCCGGGATATGGTTTCGGGGAAAGAAACATTGCTCCTCGACGCGCCAGAGCCCATTACGATGCCGTCCTGGTCTGCCGACGGCAAGCAAATCGCTTATTACCAAAAAGACGCCTCGGTTTTCGGACGTTATGCATTGAAAACAATCGACATTGCTTCCGGCAAATCGAACACCTTATATGAACCCATTTTCGACGGTTCGCAACCCAGTTGGTCACCAGACGGCAAGTATGTGGTAGTGTCCTCACTGGTGCCCTACTCCACCCGGTACCGTGAAGGCGTCAGCAAGTTCTTAATTATTTCAACGGCCGACAAAAGCTATCGTTACATCACTCCTGCTAACGAACGGACGCTTTCGACCCGCGGCAAAAATGGCCCGTACTGGTCGCCGGATGGTAGCAAGTTCGCATTCTCGATGGACGGCGTGCTCTGGACGGTGGCGGTAAGCGAAAAAGGCGACCTGCTTGCAGCACCCCGCCGCCTTACCAATGAGCTGGCCGAAAATCCCAGCTGGACGGGCGATTCCAAAAGCATTGTATTCATGGCGACTGATGTTTTAAAAAAAGTATCGGTGCTCAGCGGCGCTACCGAAACCATTCCATTGAAACTCAGCTATAAAATAAAGCAGCCGACCGCGCAATATGTCATTCACGCAGGCAAGCTTTTCAATGGTAAAACAGATGGTTATCAGACTAATGTGGACGTGATCATTGAAGGGAACAGGATCGTAAAAATCGAGCCCCACAAAGCGGGCAGGGCCGGAAAACTGATCGATGCATCTTCCAAAACCGTCATTCCGGGACTTATTGAAATGCATACACACCAGTCTGCCGCTGCTGGTGAGCCGCTTGGCCGGCTGTGGCTGGGCTATGGCATCACTACCATTCGCGAACCGGGCGGCGATCCTTATGACGTCATCGAGCGGAAGGAGTCGTGGGCGAGCGGACGCAGATTGGGGCCGCGTAACTTTTACACCGGTGGTATCCTGGACGGCAGCCGTATTTACTATGGTATGAATGTCGGAAATGTGGCCGGTGCCCAACTTGAACTGGAACTGGAAAAAGCCAAGCGGCTGGGATTTGACATGATCAAAACCTACGTACGCATGCCCGATATCATGCAGCAGCGCGTTACCAATTTCGCGCACTCCATCGGCATCCCGGTGTCCTCCCACGAGATTTATCCTGCGATGCGTTACGGCGTGGATGCGGTGGAGCATATGGGCGCCACGAGCCGCAGAGGCTATTCCCCCAAATTGACCTCCATGAACAATTCGTATCAGGATGTGACCGAACTGCTCATAAAATCGGGGATGAACATTACACCAACTGCCTCATTGCAAGGCGGAATGCCTATGCTCGTTAACAAAGACCCGGAGTTTTTTAACCACAAACAATTCGCAGCATTTTACACGCCCGTTGTCGTAGAGCAAATGAAGGCGCAAACGGCATTGCGGGCCAAGAACAATCCTGCTTTTTTAACGTCATTTTCAAATATCCAGAAAACGGTCAAAACCATGGTAGAACGCGGAGGGCACGTCACGCCCGGCACTGATTCCCCGATAATTCATCCGGGGATCAGCTACCATGCTGAGCTGCAAAGCTGGGTCGACGGTGGTATTACGCCATACCAAACCCTGCGATCGGCCACATTATATGCCGCAGAAGCATTGGGTGTGAGCAAAGACCTGGGCACATTGGAAAACGGAAAACTGGCTGATATCGTGATCGTTGACGGCGACCCGTTAAAGAATATCAAAGACGTTCTCAATGTAGAAACCGTCATCCGAAACGGTGAAGTATTCGCGATTGAAGACATTTTGAAGAAGAAAAATTAAGCTGTTACCCATTCCTATTTTCACTTCTATTTCATCATAAAGATTGTGTTAATGATCCGTCCTACACCATTCTCCGAAGTACCTCAACTGAAAACGCCCCGTGTTACCTTGGGCGTTTTTTGTTTGCTTTTATTAGTCTCTTTTTTCAATTCCAAAAATGCGAAAGCTTACGCAACGACGGCTGACTCCATTAAAGTGGCTTTAACGGAAGGCACGAATATGGCGCTCGATCTCTCGCCCGACAAAACAACCATTGCTGCTGACATCCAGGGCACTATTTGGAGCATTCCCATTGCTGGCGGCGACGCCAAAGCACTAACAGACGGTATGGGTGACGACCGCCAGCCCAGCTGGTCGCCGGATGGCAGCAAAGTTGCCTTTCAGTCATTCCGTGACGGTTACTATCATATCTGGTCGGTCAATAAAGACGGATCGGGCTTGAAGCAGATCACATTAGGCGTGTTCGATGAGCGCGAACCGGAATGGTCGCCGGACGGAAAATCCATTGTCTTCTCGTCCGACCGGGCAGGCAATTATGATATCTGGAAAATGGATTTACACACCCATGCATTGACCCAAATCACCAAAGATCCTGCCAACGATTACTGCCCCTCATTCTCACCCGATGGTTCAAAAATCACCTTCATATCAGAGCGTACGAGTGCGCCGGGTATTTACATTTGGAGCTCGGATGGCGAGAAACTGGCGATCAAAAGCGCAGGAAAACTGGCCGCTCCCGCATTCAATCCGGCAGGTACCCACATTTTTTATAACCTCTCCACCGGCGCATTCAGCAGTTTACAGGATCTTGATATCGCAGCCGGTACTACTACTGCATTGACCGTGACCACGGGCGCGGGCATCTCAGATGTGTTCCCCTTCCGAACCAGCTGGTTGAACGAAGAAGAATATATGTACAGCGCCGACGGCAAGATCAAGATCTCGACTGTTGGCGAAAAAAATGAAGAGCTGGTACCGTTCAAGGCAATGGTTACTGTGGTTACGCCGAAATATGCACGCAAAGCCTACGATTTCAATGCAGGAAAACCGAAATCTGTGAAGGGTATCAAAGGCTTAAATGTGTCGCCAGACGGAAAAAGGTACGTTTTCTCAGCATTGGGAGACATCTGGCTTTTGGAAAAAGGAAATCCAATTCCCAAAGCATTAACCAAAGACGCCTACATGGACGCCGACCCAACCTGGTCGCCCGACGGAACGCAGCTAGCCTTCCTAAGCGACCGCTCAGGCGCGATGAACCTTTGGCTGCACGACATCAAAACGGGTAAGCAAACCATGCTCGTTAAACTGGATTACGATTTGAATTATCCGAATTGGTCACCTGATGGAAGCAAAATTGCCTTTTATATGGGCGATTCCAAAAACACCTGGGGGCGCGGTACTTTGCAAACCGTAGAAGTAAAAACCGGGAAAATTGAGAAGATACACGAATCGCTTTTTGTACCCAGCCAGCCCAGCTGGTCGCCTGATGGCCAGACCATTGCATTGTCGGGATTACAAGTTTATTCGACGCGCTACCGGGAAGGTATCAACAAATTCATCCTCGTTTCGCTGGACAAGCAGCCCGACCGTTTCGTGTCGCCAATGCCCGAACGCTCCCTAGGTATGCGCGCCAAAAACGGCCCCGCCTGGTCACCCGACGGCAAATACATTGCGTACACGCAGGACGGTTTGCTCTGGACCGTTCCAGTGGACGCGACCGGCAACATTGTGGGCGCGCCGAAAGTGCTGACGCACGAGCTATCCGAAGTACCCAGCTGGACGGCCGATTCAAAAACGATCGTCTTTATGGCGACGGATACCATTAAGCAAATCACGCTGGCTGACGGGAAAATAGAAACCATTCCCCTGAATTTCAAATGGGACTACAAGCAACCCAAAGAGATCACGGTGATCCATGCGGGAAAGGTTTTTGACGGTAAAAATGAAGCCTACCATACCAATGTAGATATCATCGTGGAAGGTAACCGCATCCGCGAAATTGTACCGCACAAGGCCGGCAGGACAGGAAAACTCATTGACGCATCCGACAAAACGATTATCCCCGGACTGTTCGAAATGCATACCCACCAGCACGCTATGACGGGCGAAAAACTAGGCCGACTGTGGCTGTCTTACGGCATTACTTCTCTCCGCGAAACCGGCGCCGATCCATTCGATGCATTGGAACGGAAAGAATCGTGGGATGCCGGTACGCTCACAGGTCCGCGCGAGTTTTTCACCGGCGGACTTACCGATGGCAGCCGCATTTACTACGGGCTGGCCAATAGCATCTATTCTACCTCCCAGCTGGATATGGAGCTCGACAGGTCGGTGCGGCTGGGTTATGATATGATCAAAACCTATGTACGGATGCCTGATATTTTACAGCAGCGCATTACCAACTTCGCCCATGCACACGGTTTGCCGGTTTCGTCCCATGAAATATTCCCTGCTATGCGCTATGGTGTGGATGCGGTGGAGCATATCGGTGGCACGAGCCGACGCGGGTATTCTCCGAAAATTACCGCCATGAACCATAGCTACCAGGATGTGAAGGAGCTTTTGCTCAAATCTCAAATGAATATCACTCCCACGATTTCATTGCAGGGCGGCTACTTCGCGATGGCTTCCAAAGATCCCGATTTCTACGAAAACAAGCAGTTCAGAGCCTTTTATAGCACTGAATTCATCAATGAGATCAAAGCTAATGTCCCCATGATTGAAAAAATGTTTCCGGGCTATATGAGCAATTTTGGTCAAATCCAGAAGACTACGAAAACTTTAATGGCTTCCGGTGCGCGTGTCACTGCGGGTACCGACAGCCCTTTTGTTCCATACGCCATGAGCCTGCATACTGAGCTGCAAGCCTGGGTGGATAGCGGCATCAGTCCATTCGAAACATTACGATCGGCCACGCTTTGGGCCGCGCAGGCCGTGGGTGTGAGCAAAGATCTGGGATCATTGGAAAAAGGAAAGCTGGCCGATCTGGTGATTGTTGACGGCGACCCGTTGGTGCAGATCCGGGATGCCTGGAATGTAAAATCGGTCATGAAAAATGGCATCATTTTCACGATCGATGATTTACTGAAACGGCCGTAATTGTCTTTTTAACATTGTTCTGAAAATTTACTATGATAATACCTAGCACAAAAACCAGGCTTTTTAGTATCACATTCATTTGTATATTAATCAGTTACCAAAGCTTTGCTCAGAAAACAGACCTGCTTGTAAGCAAACGAATGCTGCCTGCGATCGAGGAACTGAAAGACTTTGTATTGATACCCAATGATGCCCTGGTAGCCGAAGACATTGATAAAAACCTGGTATGGTCAGAAGAAGCATTTGCCAAAAGGGGATTCAAAACATCGATTCTTAAAACCGAAAAAATGCCGCTTTTCCTGGCTGAGAAAACGTATCCCGGCAACACGAAAACCGTGCTTTTCTACTTTCACCTGGATGGTCAGGCTGTGCGGCAGAATGAATGGTTTCAGAAAAATGCTTACGGAACGGTTTTAAAGGAAAAAGACAAGGATGGCACTTTTAAAGAAATAGACTGGTCGCTTTTACAAAAAGCCGAAATCAACGATGAATGGAGGCTTTTCGGACGTTCTACGTCCGATGATAAGGGGCCGATTATCATGTTGTTGCAGGCAATGGATATGCTGGAAGCTGAAAAACAAAATCCACCTTTTAATTTGAAAGTAGTATTGGATTGTGAGGAAGAAAAAGGCTCACCGGGACTGAAAGGAGCGTTGGCTACTTATAAGAACAATCTGATGGCCGACTACCTGATCGTAATGGACGGGCCAATGCATTCGTCCAACCTTCCTACCCTCACATTCGGCTGCCGCGGTGGCACCGGCTTCGCGCTGACAACTTACGGCGCTATTGTTCAGCAGCATAGCGGACATTTCGGAAATTATTCCCCTGATCCGACATTCAGTTTATCCAAGATCATTGCTTCGATGAAAGACGAGGACGGCAGGGTTTTGGTGAAGGGTTTTTACGATGGGATTACATTCGACGATGAAACCGTGAAAGTAATGGCTGCGGTACCGGATGTCACTGCCGACATTAACAACCGCCTGCAAATTGCGGCCGAAGAAAAAGTGGGTAAAAACTACCAGGAATCCATGCAGTATCCTTCACTGAACATTCGCGGGTTGAAAGCAGCTGTGGTAGGAAAAGGCGGTGGCTCGATCATTCCCGAAGAAGCGATTGCCGAATTCGGGATCAGGCTGGTACCTGAAACTGACGGAAAAAGAATGACCGGGTTGGTGAAAACACATATTCAAGGCCTGGGTTATCAGGTTGTAGACCATGTGCCGACCAAAGAAGAAAGATTAAAATACAAGAAACTGGTCTTTATGAGCGGCGGTGGAGGCGGCTCCCCGGCCTTCCGGACCGAGATCAATTCACCGATCGGTAGTTGGCTAAAAAAATCAATGAAAACAGCTTTTCAAACCGATCCGGTCATTATTCGCATCATGGGCGGCTCAGTACCGGTGGTACCATTCATTCAAACGCTCGGCGTGCCGGCGGTGATCGTTCCATTGGTCAATATGGATAACAACCAGCACAGCCCGAATGAAAACCTGCGGCTAGGTAACCTGAGGTCGGGGATTAAGACCTGTTTTTCGATTTTAACCACTCCTATCAACTAATGGCTTACAAAAAGAAAACACTAGCAAGGATACTCAAAACAATGTCTGCCAGCGCAAAAGCAATGCTGGCGGGCATTTTGCTTTTTACATTGGTTTCATCGAAATCAACAGCACTAAACGCTGACTCCCTGAAAGTTACCATCACCGAAGGCACCAATATGGCGATCGCGCTTTCACCGGATAAGGCGACCCTGGCAATGGATATTCAGGGTACGATATGGACGTTGCCGATTACTGGCGGGAAAGCAAAGGCGATTACAGACGCGCTCGGCGATTGCAGGCAGCCCACCTGGTCGCCCGACGGTACGCAAATTGCATTTCAGTCTTACCGGGATGGTAATTTCCACATTTGGAAAATCAATAAAGACGGTACCGGACTGAAACAAATCACTTTTGGTGTGTACCACGACCGGGAGCCGCATTGGTCGCCCGATGGAACAGCCATTGCTTTTTCATCCGACCGGAACGGCAATTATGATATCTGGAAAATTGTTTTAAAAAATGACAGTCTCGTCAGGCTCACCGACCATCCGGGCAACGATTACTTTCCAGCATTCAGCGCGGATGGAAAAAGCCTTGCATACGTATCCGAGCGATCCGCGGCGGCGGGCATTTACATTAGTGACGCGGGCGGCCAGCATCAATTGTTTGTTCATAGCAAAGAAAAACTGGCCTCACCCATGTGGCATCCCAGTAGTAACCAGATCATTTTTAACAGCTTGATTCCAAATGCGAGTACACTCGATATCGTAAAAACAGGTGGTGGCGACTGGCAAACGTTGTCGGATTCGACCGAAGATGTATTTCCTTTTAAACCCAGCTGGCTTTCCGAAACCGAGTTTCTGTACACTGCTGACGGACAGATCAAGCTCCGAAACCTGGGTGACAAATCGGTGAAAACGATCGCGTTTACAGCAGAGCTCAACCTGATGCGGGACAAATATGCACCTAAAACAAGGGATTTTGATTCTGTGAAACCAAAACCTGTACAGGGAATTAGGAGTCCGATTGTTTCTAATAACGGCAAATTCATTGCATTTGCAGCTTTGGGTGATATCTGGATTCTGGAAATTGGTAAACCAAAACCGGTGCAGGTGACCAATGATGTATTTATAGATGTAGACCCGGTATGGTCGCCGGACGACAAATGGCTGGCGTTTACGAGTGACCGTAATGGTAATATGGACCTTTGGATCAGGGAAATCAAAACCGGAGCTGAAACTTGTTTGTTTGATGCTGCCGACAATTTGAAATTCCCCAGCTGGTCGCCTGACGGCAACAAAATTGCCTTTTACCAGGCTGACCCAAAGGCTTATAGCCGAAACACATTGAGTATTATTGACATTAAAACCAAGAAACTAGAAAGTATCTACGGAGGACTTTTCGAGGCATCTCAGCCCAGTTGGTCACCCGATGGGAAGTATGTGGTCGTTTCCTCCCTGGAATCATACTCAACCCGTTTCCGCGAAGGTCTGAGCAAGTTCCTCATCATTCCGGCCGACAAATCCGAAGCGCGGTTTGCGTCCCCTGCGTCTGAACGTTCTCTGGCGACACGAGGCAAAAACGGTCCGGTTATCTCACCCGACGGTAGTTCAATTGCCTATATTCTGGACAATGTATTATGGACCGTCCCGATTGACAATCAACTGAATATTACTGGTCCACCAAAACAACTCACGAATGAGCTGGCCGAAGATCCAAGCTGGTCAGGCGACTCGCGCAGCATCGTTTTTCTGGCTACGGATAAGCTCAAAAAAGTAACGGTAGCTAGTGGACATATCGAGCCAATATGGATGGACTTCACCTGGAAAGCCAAAAAGCCCGAAGGACGTCTGGTGATTCATGCGGGCAGAGTATTCAATGGCAAAACAGAACAATACCTTGAAAATGTGGATGTTGTGATTGAGAAGAACCGCATTAAAGAAATCGTCCCGCATCAGGCTGGCCGGAGAGGAAATGTTGTAAACGCTTCCAAACAAACGCTTATACCGGGCCTTTTCGAAATGCATACCCATCAAAATGCGCAATTGGGCGAAAAAGGCGGCAGGCTGTGGCTTGCCTATGGGGTTACCTCCATTCGTGAGCCAGGGACTGATCCTTACGACGCATTGGAGCGAAAAGAATCCTGGAATAGCGGCAAACGACTGGGACCGAGGAGCTTTTTTACAGGCGGACATATGGAAGGAAACCGGATCTATTACAACCGGAACACGAGTAATGTCGGTGGTGCGCAGCTGGACCTTGAACTAAACCGCGCATTGACATTGGGTTATGATATGATCAAAACGTACGTGGGGCTTTCAGATATTTTACAAAAACAGGTAACCGAATTTGCCCATAAAAACGGTTTGCCGGTATCATCCCATGAAATCTATCCGGCGATGGGTTTTGGTGTGGACGGCGTAGAACACATTGGCGCCACCAGTCGGCGCGGTTACTCGCCCAAACTAACTGCTTTAAATAAAAGCTATCAGGACGTAACAGAGCTGGTGTCAAAATCAGGGATGTACATGACCCCCACTATTTCGCTTCACGGCGGATTCAATGCATTGATTCAGAGTGACAAATCATTTTTTGACCACTGGCAATTCACCACATTTTATTCAGAAAAACAAAAAGAAAGCCTGAACTCGGCAGCAGCCCGCGCCGCTGGCTCCAACAAAACCTATCATCACGTTGAAAAATCGATAGTGAGTCTGATGCAAAAAGGCGCGAAACTTACGCCGGGAACCGACTCGCCGATTATCCCGTCGGGACTAAGTTACCACGCTGAACTCCAAAGCTGGGTCAAGGCTGGCTTGTCTCCTTTTGAAACATTGCGTGCCGCTACATTATGGTCTGCCGAAGAAGTGGGTGCAGGCAAAGACCTCGGCACGATCGAGCCCGGGAAACTGGCAGATATGGTCATTTTAGATGGCGATCCATTGAGACAAATCAAGGATATATTAAATGTAAAAGCGGTGATCAAAAATGGCGAATACCTGGATATTGAAACATTGAAAACCGGGAAACAGGCACTGATCAAAAACCAGGACTAGCCAATTGAAGAATGTTGAAAAAACGTCGATTGCAATTATTTAATATATAATAGAATTGACAAAAATTAAAATATTGTATTGCTAAAAATTTAAATGCCGATTTATTATATTTATAAGTAACAATGAAGCAGAATAATATTTTGACAATATTTTTATTTCAATGATAAAAAATATGAATAAATCAACATTTTCTGATCATGAGCTCATCGGGCTCATCGCGGCGGACGATACCGAGGCATTCAAAATATTATTTGACCAATACTACCCTACGCTCGTCCGGGTTTTGATGCGGTACTCCAATGACACCGAGCAGATCAAAGATTGGGTACAGGAAATTTTTATTCGCCTTTGGGAGGGCAGGCAGCAGCTTGACATTAACCACATTGATAATTTTAAAGCTTATTTCATTGTAACTGCACGCAATTATGCGATCCGCGTACTTTCCAAAAAGAAAAAAACAGAACTGGTGTTTTCCCCTGAAATGGTCGCCTGCGAAATAGCAGACAATAATTTGCTCGAAGGCCTGGCAGAAACGGAGCTACGAGATGCCTACCAGTCCGCACTTGCGAAACTCCCACTGAAAACCCAGGAAGCCTATTATCTTAACAGGGAAAAGGGCCTGACCTACGGCAAAATCGCCGATGAACTGGGTGTATCCATCAAAACCGTGGAGGCTCACATTTCAAGAACTATGGCATTCTTACGACAGGAGCTCGTCGTTTACCTGCGCTAAATCCCCGTTTTCTGCCCCCATACTGACATATTTGTTAGTATCTTACAATTGCCTGCAATTTTGAATGCTACCTGTTTCTTTTGCGAGGAACATCGTAACATTCATCAACAGGAAAAGTCATGGATTTGTATTTGAAAGGAAAAACCGCACCCAACCCGGGCCTGATTGATACCGGGAATATTCGCCGTTTCTTTCCTGCGGACGAGCGTAAGGAATTTGCCGGTAGCGAAATCCCGCTGGGTAATTTCGGTCAACGGCAAGACAGGCCATAGGGCGGTTTTTCTGGTAGGAAGGTACTGATCAGCGTTTTGATTATGCGTCAAAAAAATATTTTTTTACCTTTGTAGCATCAATCAAAAATCATCTTCAATGTAAGAGATAATTTCTTTCAGGAAAATAAACAGGGCCAATCTATAAGGCTTCTGTCACTATTCACTTTTAAAGAAAGAAATTATGCTTTTTCTTCAAGATGCGTCTTACACGCATCCCAATAGAGATTTGTTGTTTAGTAACATCAATCTCGCCATCAATCGACAGGACAAAATTGCATTGATAGGTAATAACGGTTCGGGGAAATCGACCCTCTTACAAATCCTTGCCGGCACATTGCAACTCTCTGACGGACAGGTTAAAACTGAATCCAGGCCTTATTATGTGCCGCAAATTTTTGGCCAGTTTAATGACCACACCATTGCCCGCGCACTTGGCATCGAGGACAAACTTACCGCCCTGAAACAGATTCTCGACGGCCAGGTAACGGAAGAAAATCTCACATTACTGGGCGATGACTGGACCATTGAGGAACGGTGCAGTGAGGCTTTTGCACACTGGAACCTGGATGCGCCCGACCTGATGCAGAAAATGGGAACACTTAGCGGAGGACAAAAAACGAAAGTTTTTCTGGCCGGGACCGCGATCCATCATCCTGAAATAGTGCTACTGGATGAGCCCAGCAACCATTTGGATACCGTCAGCAGGGACATTCTCTATGAATACATTAAAACCACAGCGGCCACATTGGTAGTAGTGAGCCACGACAGGACATTGCTGAACCTGCTGGACACGGTTTATGAGCTTAGCAAGCGGGGTATAACGGTCTACGGGGGCAATTATGATTTTTATGCTGAACAGAAAATGATTGAAAGCGACGCCTTGAACCAGGATTTAAAAAGCAAGGAAAAGGCGCTGCGCAAGGCAAAAGAGATCGAAAGAGAATCTGTGGAGCGCCAACAAAAACTGGATGCACGTGGCAAGAGGAAACAGGAAAAAGCCGGCTTGCCCACCATTTCCATGAATACATTTAAAAACAATGCAGAGAAAAGTACTTCGCGCATCAAGGGCGTTCACGCAGAAAAAGTCGGTAACATTTCCCAGGACCTGACTGAGCTCCGGGCCTCATTGTCCGGAATGGACAAGATGAAGGTCGATTTTGATCATTCGGCGCTTCATAACGGAAAGGTACTAGTTACTGCGAAGGACATTAATTTCGGTTTCGGCGATCATTTGCTCTGGAAAGAGCCCATGAATTTTCAGATCACAAGCGGTGATCGTTATGCGATCAAAGGCCAGAACGGTTCGGGCAAGACGACATTGATCAAAATGCTTTTGGGAGACCTTCTACCACAGACAGGAACCATTGAATGCACGAATATGAATGCGATTTACATTGACCAGGATTATTCGCTGATTGACAATACCCTGACCGTTTACCAGCAGGCGCAAGAATATAATTCAGGCGCTTTGCAGGAACACGAGGTCAAGATCCGATTGAACCGGTTTTTGTTTACAAAAGAATATTGGGACAAACCTTGCCTCGTGCTCAGTGGCGGGGAGAAAATGCGGCTGATGCTTTGCTCACTGACGATCCGTAACCACGCTCCGGACATCATCATCCTCGACGAACCGACCAACAATCTGGACATTCAAAACGTTGAGATCCTGACCGCCGCAATCAGTGCGTATCAGGGCACATTACTGGTTGTTTCGCACGATGAGTATTTTCTGAAAGAGGTCAATGCAGCAGGTTCAATCCATCTACCGGCTACTGCATATTCAAAGCCCTTTTCATAAATCCACCCAGAAAACTGGCTACAAATGTAAGAATAACAGAACCGTACAGACTGAAATTTTCGAGCTCGCGACCACTCGTGGTTTCCGGTTGAGTGGTAAACAAAAAATAGCCACTCAACACCACAATACACTGCATCAGCGCGAGTAACCAGCCTTTGTGAGGCTCGACAAAACCAATCGCAATGGCGGAGAATACGGCAACCAGGTAAGGTAGGTGAACGCTTTCGGCTTTTTTAACAACCAAAATGACGAGTATGCTTGTAAAAACAACCATAACCATGCTGGCGATCAATTTTTTGTCTAAAAATGGCGCACTACTGCGTGGAGCAGTACCATTGCTTTTCGATTGCTCGGTAATGCGTTTTTCAGTTGCAAAATCCTCCTGCGCTTCCGTTTCGCGGTTCAGTTTCAGATAAGCCTGGCCTCTCCAGTGATATGGTGCTGGGGAGGTTTCTTCTGCTTTCGTAATTGCTTTGTTAAACTTCGACAGCGCGGTCTCCAAGTCATTGGCTTCCAAGTATAATTTACCAAATTCCAGGTGTGCAATGAAGGCTTCGTCGTCCAGGCTCACGGCAGTCTGAATGTCGTTAAATGCCTCAGGCACATTACCTCTGCCCTTTTGAGTTAAACCTCTGTACAAATAGGCGATGCAGGATTTAGGTTTTTCCTTGACCTTTTTATCAAAATACCAGTAAGCCTCTTCGAACCGACCGTTTCGGTACATTTCCACGCCTGGTGAGAACTCCGCTTCTTCCTTTTCCGATTTACTGCGCAGATCGGCGTAATTTCTTAAATAATATATGTACCCGAAAAAAGTGGCAACAACGAGCAGTTCCAGCATGAGGTTTTTCTAATATCAGCACCGAATGATTTATGAACGCTAAACTAGCCATTACTACCTAAAATTCCGCCCCGTTGGAAAAATCTCACGTTCCGCCGGAAAAGTCTCAGTCTGGATATGCTTCCCTACCTGCATCTGCTTGCTCACCACCTGCGAAAGGTATCCACCTTTCTCGTCAGCGCTGGAAAGCGCAAGAGTACAACCAAGCAGGAGAATTACTGGTATTTCACCTTTAACAAGTAGTGGTCACTTTTGTCAACATCGACATGGTCCTCGAAATCTAAGAGTCACGCGACTAAATGGACAATTACAGGAAGTATTTCGTGCATGCGGTCAGGAAGAATTTTCCTCAGAACCCGGATCAATTGATTGTCCAGACCGACAACTATTTTAGTCATATTTCCAAAGACACACGTTTTGCTGCTACTTCCAAAAATCCAATCGACAGACGGCTTGATTTCAGTGCGTACTTTTTAGCATTGGTGCAAACGCTGGACGAGCATGGCGAAACTTTTGAGAAAATCCGTGAAATATGCCTGGAAATAGTGATCGAGTATGTTAAACCGAAAAACAAATTCCAACAATTCTTAAAAGAGCTTCCGCCAAAATTGATCGGTACCCGTTTTGCTGGCTTACTTTTAGAGGTATTTCATAAAAAAGTCAGTCAAAATACCAATCCTGATGGTTTCATTGCCAACATTATCACCGACAAAAATGAAACCTACGGTTTTGGGTATGGCGTCGACATTATTGAATGCGGTATCTGCAAACTCTTCAAAAAACATCATTACGAAAAATACGCCTCCATACTCTGCGAAATCGACAAAGTTACCTCGGGTTTGGCAGGCCTGGAATTGATCCGCACCGGAACCATCGCAAACGGAGCAACCAAATGCGATTTCCGGTTCCGGCGGATTCAAAAAATGTAACGGCTTCGCAAACGACAATCAATTGGTATATAAGAATGTTATATTGTCGTACAAAAAACACTATTTAACCGCACTATCATAATGACAATCAGGGAACAAATAAGACAAGACGTCGCATGGGCCGCAAAGAGCAATGTGACCCAATCAAAACTTTTGCACTTTCTGAAAAATCTAAAAAACAATGCACCCGTTGAGCGCAATGTTGAAAAGGTATTGGCTCAGGCTGGCTTAATAGACGATGCGGCCGCCAAGGAAGTTATGCAAATTGTTAACGCCGAATTTGGCAAGATTGATGGTGAATGGAGTTGAACAAAACTGCACTCGATACGAATGTGGCAATTGAAGTTCTTAACAATAATAAGTTGACGATAGAAGTACTCGAACAATTTGATATGATTTATCTTCCTGTTACAGTTTGAGGCGAAATGCTATATGGAGCTAAAAATCCGAGCAGGCTTCAATATAATCTACCTCGCTATCAGTCACTCATTGCCGCCTGTGAAATCCTGAATACAGAAGACCGGATTGCCGACCAATACTCTAGTATCAAAAAACAACTGAGAGATGCTGGCTGCCCAATACCTGAAAACGACATTTGGATTGCAGCAATATGCCTGTTTCATGACATTCCGCTTTTCTCCCGAGACTCCCATTTTGACTTTGTTGTCGGTTTATCGCGATTTTAATAGTATGTATATCCATAACAAGAGGGTACAGATCGTTCTGATTTGCGCCCTCTTATTATGGATTCAAAAAATGTAAGGGTTTCTACTTAACAGTATACCAGTTCCTCAGTCGTACGTCAATGGACTTATTACCCTCATTGACCAACTTTTTGAATGCTTCTGTATCGCTCATTCCGTTTGCACCGCGGTAGTGGTATGGATAAACGATTTTTGGTTTGAAATCCAGAACGGCAGAAGCGGCCTCGGGAACGTCCATGGTGTAAGGTAAATTCATGCAGACAAAGGCGACGTCAATGTTTTTCAAGGCGCGCATTTCAGGAATTCCGGCGGTATCGCCACTGATGTAAAGCGTTTTGTCACCGAATTTCAGTACATAACCGTTGCCACGGCCCTTGGTATGTTTGGCGTCGGCGGCTTCGGGGAGGTTGTACATCGGGATTGCGGTGATTGAAATGTCTAGTTTAGTGATCGTCTGACCATTATTGACCGCCACTGTTTTCGCTTTCAGTTTGTCGGACATTTTATCAATAACCGCTTGTGGTGCTACAATGACTGCTTTTGATAAATCCAAAACATCCAGTGTCGACACATCGAAATGGTCGCCGTGGATATCTGTGATCACAATTAAGTCAGGCGTAGCGATCCCTTCGAACGTTTTGGCCCCACCATAAGGATCGGCGTAAATCGTTTTGCCATTCCAGGTCAATGCCATCGTAGCATGGTTTAGCGGTTGGATTTTCAACGGCCCTTTGGAAGTTTTGAACTCATCGGCGACCGGAAGCTGCGCCCAAAGCGGCGCGGAAATCATCAGTAATAAAAGTGCGAATGTCGTTTTCATATTTGAGTTTTGTTAATTGATCAAAGTTAAGTTTTCCAATGGTAATTTAGGAACGAGTGCTAAATTGGCTACAAAATTTAATCAACAGCTAGAAAAAAATGAAAGTACACACGACCAACTACAAAGACGCATTTATACAGGTAGCCGACGACAGTCCGGCCAAAGCAGGAGAAATTCCGCCGGTCAAGGGGATTGAGAAATCAGTTGCTAACATTCAGTTTGAAATGATCGGCGAAAATCCTTACAAATTCACTTCCGATGATGTCTTGTTTCACACTTACGCCGTGAAAAAAGGTCTTGAAAAAGACGAGCTGCCCGCCGAGCGCGAGAATTTCTTCTCCAAAGGTCAGCCGTGCCTGCGCGCCTCCCCACTCACCAAACGATACGGCTGGGGCGTTCACAGTAACGCCGAAGGAAAAGTAGCATTATACAGCGTGGATTCAGACGATTATAAAAAGTTTTCGGATGATGAAAAGCTGGAAGTAGTAAAAGCAATGCGCTCTAAGCGGGCTTAAACTTGGCAAGTCTTCCAGACTTGCCAAGTTTTTTTCGATGTAGATGACAATTTGATGATTTGCCATAGTGACCAATTGAAAGATGTTGAGTCTAAATATTTGGAAAGACGAAAACAATTCATAAATTTGTTCACTAATAGTAAACTTTATCATGTTTAATATTATAGCCAGAAAGACTTTGCTTGCATATTGTACACTTTATCCGCAAGCTTCAAATGCACTCAGGGAATGGTACGAGGAAATGATCAATATGGAATTCAGTAGTTTTCAGGATCTGAAATCAGTGTACGCGAAAGCAAGTTTAGTCGGCGATGACCGGGTAGTTTTCAATATCATGGGAAATCATTACAGGCTGGTTGTCAGAATGGCATTTGAGTATAAAGTGATTAAGATCAAATGGTTTGGTACACATGCCGAGTATGATAAAGTAGATGTTAAAACAGTAAAATATAAATCTCAAATCTGATGGAATTGAAACTGATAAAAAACGACACCGAATACGAATTGATGCTCGAATGGATTGATGATCAATTCGATAACAAGCCTCATCCTGAAAGCAAAGAAGGCAACAACTTACAAATTGCCCTGCTTTTGATCAAGGCTTATGAAGACGTGCATTACCAAATCCCTACGCCAGACCCGATAGAGGCCATTAAACTCAAAATGGATGAAAAAGGGTTGAAGAGTAAGGATCTGGTGGAATGGGTGGGAAGCAAAAGTTACGTTTCTGCCTTGTTGAACAGAAAAAAACCTCTAACATTAAAACTCGCAAAGCTTTTTCATGAAAAACTCGGTATCCCTGCACAAGTACTTCTGAGCTAAGCAAACATTGCCCATTTCCTGACCAAAGTCATCTTTCCGACTTAATTTCGATCATCTTTTCGCTGCGCTGATTCTGGCAATTTTGATGCATCCAACATACGATGCTCATGCCAGCAAATTCGATATCCCAACCATACATTGAAACCAGACATACCTGTTACCATTGTGGCGAGGAATGCAAAGACGAAGTGATCCATATCGACGAGCATGACTTTTGCTGCGATGGCTGCCTGCTGGTATATGACCTACTGAAAGAGAACGACTTATGCCGATACTATACCATCGACGGCTCACAAGGAATCTCACCTGACGCCGCGTTTTTCAAAGGAAAATACGACCACCTGGATTTGCCCGAGGTAACCGGCAAAATGATTGAATTTACAGACGGAAACCTGACGACCGTCAACTGGTACCTTCCCAAAATGCATTGCAGCTCATGCATCTGGCTGCTAGAACATTTGTACAGGTTAAACCCTGCCGTAAGGAGTTCAGTGGTGAATTTTCCGGAGAAAAAAGTCAGGATAACATTTGAAAAACAACACATTAACCTCAGCGAGCTGGCTTCCCTGCTGACGCGCATTGGTTATGAGCCTTACCTCAGTCTGCATGACCTGGAAGGCAAGCAAATGCGCAAATGGAACAGGGTGCGTTTATACAAGATCGGTATCGCGGGTTTTGCTTTTGGGAACATTATGATGCTCAGTTTTCCCGAATATTTTCACCTCGGCCAAAGTTCTGCCGATCAGGATCTCCGGCTACTTTTTGGTCTGCTGAATTTAGGCTTAAGCCTGCCCGTCCTGTTGTATTGTGCTGCCGATTTTTTCAAATCCGCGTGGTCCGCATTAAAAGGCCGGTACCTGAATATTGACGCCCCTATCGCGCTGGCTTTGCTCAGTGTTTTCCTGATCAGCCTGTATCAGCTTGGGACCCAAACAGGTCCCGGATACTTTGATTCCTTTGCAGGAGCAGTATTTTTCATGCTGATCGGAAGATATTTTCAGGACAAAACTTACGCCGGTATTTCCTTTGACCGTGATTATAAATCCTATTTCCCGATCGCAGTTTCTGTTTTAAAAAATGGTTCAGAGACACGCAAACCCATTACTGAGTTAAATGAGGGCGATTTGATACTGGTCCGAAACGAAGAGCTTATCCCTACCGATGCAATTCTCAAAAGTCCGGGTGCGCTCATCGATTACAGCTTTGTTTCTGGCGAGGCCGAGCCCATAGAGCGAAAACTTGGCGATACCATTTACGCAGGCGGCAAGCAAAAGGGCGTTTCCATTGAACTGGAAGTGTTACGCAAGGTTTCTCAGAGCTATCTGACACAACTCTGGAATAATGAAGCATTTACCAAAGAAAAGGAAAATCAGGGCCAGACTCTCGCGGCGAGGATCAACAAATACTTTTCGCTGATAGTGCTGGCGATTGCCGTGGTCACTTTTCTTGTTTGGTTTTTTGTATTCAAAAATCAGGAAACAGCATTTCTGGCCTTTGCAACCACATTACTAGTAGCCTGCCCCTGCGCATTACTGCTTTCCTCGACATTTACCAATGGAAACTTGCTGAGCCTCTTCGGCAAGAATCGCCTGTATCCAAAAAACGCCCACACCATTGAACGGCTTTCTCACATTGATACCGTGGTTTTTGACAAAACCGGTACCATTACCCTCACCGATGAAGCTGATGTTGAATTTATTGGCAACGAATCGACCCTGGACGAGCTGACAATGGTTAAGACGCTGGCCATGCAATCGTCCCATCCGCTGAGCCGCATCATCGTCAATCATTTGGAGCACATTACTGCGAGCCGTCGCATTTTGAGTGGTTTTTCTGAAACCAGCGGACAGGGAATGGAAGCGCTTTGGGGCAAAAAACACGTCCAATTAGGGTCAGCGGCCTGGGTTGGGGCTACCGGAGATTTTCAAGGCAATACGGCTTCAAAAGTATTTTTGTCTGTGGATGGAGAAATTGCGGGCTATTTCAGCATGAAAAGCAAGTACCGTCCCGAACTGGCCGATACATTGACAGCACTCCAAAATGCAGGTATTCAAACTTGCCTCCTGTCGGGTGACAAACCTACTGACAGGTTATTTTTATCAGGCCTCTTTGGACAAAACACAAGCATGCTGTTCGAGCAAAAACCGCAGCAAAAACTGGAATTTATCAAACAATTACAAGCCCGGGGACGCAATGTACTGATGGTCGGCGACGGGCTGAATGATGCCGGTGCACTTCGCCAAAGCAATGTCGGCCTGGCCGTTTCCGACGATATCAACAACTTTTCTCCTTCGTGTGATGCCATTCTCGAAGGTAGCAGACTTGCATTGCTACCCGCCTACATCAGTCTTGCCAAAGCAGGTCAGCGGATCATTAAGCAAAGCTTTGCCATTTCGCTGATTTACAATATTGCGGGCTTGTCATTTGCGGTCACAGGAGCATTGTCGCCGGTTATCGCCGCGATCCTGATGCCAGTCAGCTCGATTACCATTGTGGCTTTTACCACGCTTACGAGCAACATAGCAGCCCATGGCCGGATCAAAAACTGACCAATGTCATAAAATCGTACCGCCCCGAGTCATCGTTCGGGAAAGGCCTTGCCGGTAGTTTTGAGCCATCAATCCAAGTAAATCCTTCTCTGTCATGAGTGCATTATATCTCTTAATCATCGCCAGCCTGACGGTCGCCCTGGGGTTTCTGGGCGCCTTCATCTGGTCGGTCAGGAAAGGACATTTCGACGACGACTATACCCCTTCCGTTCGCATACTACTCGACGATTCACCCGACGATCCCCAATCTTAACACCGCTTACATACAAATTTACCATTCAATTTCCTCTTAATTATGTCAAACATTCCCCATCCCGACCTCCCAACCGTTGAGCTGGACGAGTTTCAATATGACAACCGGATCGTCAGAGATTTCGCCATTGCGACCATTCTATTCGGGCTCATCGGTATGCTCGTCGGCTTACTGGCAGCACTCCAACTGGTTTTCCCAAACCTGAATATGGACCTCCCCTTCCTGACGTTCAGCCGCATACGGCCGCTGCATACTAATGCTGTCATTTTTGCATTCGTAGGAAACGGCTTTTTCACCGGACTGTACTATTCTGCGCCCCGTGTTTTAAGAACCCCGATGTGGAGCCCTGTTTTGAGCAGGTTTCATTTCTGGGCATGGCAGGCTATCATCGTCGGTGCAGCTATTTCACTCCCAATGGGTATCACCACCTCCAAGGAGTACGCCGAACTGGAATGGCCATTCGACATTGCAATTGCCGTGGTATGGGTTTCCGCATTGGTGAACCTGATCATGACCACCATTAACCGTCGCGTCGAGCATATTTATGCGGCCGTTTGGTTTTACATTGCTTCGTTCGTTACAGTCGCTATGCTGCATGTGGTGAACAGTATTGCATTGCCGATTTCATTGTTTAAAAGTTACTCCGTGTACGCAGGTGTGCAGGACGCGCTGGTGCAATGGTGGTACGGGCACAATGCCGTTGCATTCTTCCTGACCACGCCGTATTTGGGTTTGATGTATTACTTTTTACCCAAAGCAGCCAACAGACCGATTTATTCCTACCGGTTATCGATTGTCCATTTCTGGGCGCTGATCTTCCTGTATATCTGGGCCGGGCCACACCATTTGCTTTATACCGCACTGCCCGAATGGGCGCAAACGCTCGGAACTGTTTTCTCGATTATGCTCATTGCTCCCTCCTGGGGCGGGATGATGAACGGGTTAATGACCTTACGCGGTGCCTGGGACAAAGTACGCGAAGATGTGGTACTGAAATTTATGGTAGTAGCTATCACAGCTTATGGTATGGCCACATTCGAAGGCCCGATGCTCTCTTTGAAAAACGTCAACGCCATTGCCCACTACACCGACTGGATCGTCGCCCACGTACACGTAGGTGCGCTCGGCTGGAACGGTTTCCTGACTTTTGGTATCCTCTACTGGCTTTTCCCGCGTCTTTATAACCGTCCGCTTTACTCTCAGAAAGCTGCCAATTTCCACTTTTGGATCGGCACATTAGGGATCATTTTTTATACTGTTCCAATGTATTGGGCAGGCTGGGTACAAAGCTCCATGTGGAAGGAATTTACCGCAGAAGGTCTTTTAAAATACCCTAATTTCCTTGAAACCGTTACCCAGCTCGCACCACTCTACTTCCTGCGCAGCGTCGGCGGTACATTATATATTATTGGCTTCATTGTCATGATCTACAATCTCTGGATGACCGCTTTAAAAGGTAATCTGGTTAAAACTGAAACCGCGAAGGCAATGCCGCTTAATGCCATATGGCATGCGCCAAAAAGTGAATACTGGCACCGCCGCATTCTGGAACGCAAGCCACTAGCAATGACCATTTTCTCACTGATAGCGGTAGCAATCGGAGGTATGATTGAGATGATACCTACATTTTTGATCAAATCCAACGTACCTACCATTGTAAGCGTGAAACCTTATACGCCGCTGGAATTGCAGGGAAGGGATATTTATGTCCGTGAAGGCTGCTATGTGTGCCACACACAAATGATCCGTCCATTCCGTTCCGAGATCGAGCGCTTCGGCGAATACTCCAAATCCGGTGAGTTTGTTTACGATCATCCGCACCAGTGGGGCTCGAAACGTACCGGCCCCGATTTGCACCGGGTAGGCGGAAAATATCCGGACTCCTGGCATTACAACCACATGGAAGACCCTACCAGCATGTCGCCGGGCTCTATTATGCCAAGATATGGCTGGCTGCTTGAAAATGACCTGGACACCAGCACTACCAAAGCGAAAATCGAGGCGATGCAGACATTGGGTGTTCCTTATGAAAAAGGATTTGAAAATGAGGCCAATGTGGATCTCCACAAACAAGCACTGGAAATTCAGGGCAGGCTGAAACAAAGTGGCATCAAGGCCAATGCAAACAAGGAAATTATCGCGCTCATTGCTTATATGCAGCGGCTTGGAACTGATATCAAAGCAGAAAAATAACCGACCATGAAATTCCGAAATTACCTCGAATCCATCGCGGGAGTGGAAATTTACCCGCTGATCTCGCTGATCATATTCTTCGCTTTTTTTGTCGGGCTGCTCGTGTACGTGTTCCGGCTGGACAAAGAGTCGCTCAATAAAATGCGTGGGCTGCCCCTCAACGACGGCATTGTCAAAAAAACCGTCCTGTCGATCGTCCTTTTCTGCCTGCTAAACGTCTCCGCATTTGCACAGGAACCGGAGAAAGTGAGAGCTGTGACGGGAACCGACCTAATCCTTTATGTGGTGTTGGCTGGACTTTTATTTATTGTAATTCAATTGATTATCCTGCTTTCCAACGCATTGAATCTTTTGAGAAAATTCTCCAAAAAAGGCGAAGAAACTGAATCGACATTCATTTTTAGCAGTCATTGGTGGCGGAAATTCAAGGGTATTGCGGTGGATCTCAAAGATGAAAAACAAATCCTGATCGAAGGCCACGATTATGATGGAATTCAAGAGCTGGACAACCGGATGCCGCCCTGGCTGCAATCGCTTTTTATTGCCACCATCATCATCGCGATCGGTTACTCGGCCTACTATTTCAGTGGCATCGGAGACTTGCAGCTGGCCGAGTTGGACAAAGAAATCGCAACTGCTGAGATTGAGAAAAAAGCATACATGGAGAAAGTCGGGGCGAGTATGGATGAGAATTCTGTGAAGTTACTGACCGACCAGGCCGTACTGGGGCAGGGAAAAGTCATTTTTACTGAAAAATGCACCGCTTGTCATGGTGTGGATGGTGGCGGTACCGTGGGGCCAAACCTGACCGACGATTACTGGCTGCACGGCGGCGGGATCAAGAATTTGTTCAAAGTAATTAAGTATGGCGTGCCTGAAAAAGGAATGATATCGTGGGAAAAGCAATTGTCCCCGACGGACATTCAGAAAGTAGCCAGCTACGTCGTTTCGCTCAAAGGTACCAAGCCTGCGAATGCTAAGGAGCCGCAAGGGGAGCTGGTGAATGACGCAGTGGCGGTCAAATAAACAAGAGAGAGACTTACCAAGTCTACAAGACTTGGCAAGTCTTATTTCCCCAACCAACATGAATAAACTTCATCCGCAAAAACCGACAGGCCAATGGCATAATCGCCGTGTAGTCTTCACAGTGATCGTTTTGACATTACTTTTTGTCACGCCTTTCATCAGACTAAACGGTCAACCGTTATTACTTTTTAATGTACTGGAAAGAAAATTTATCATTTTCGGAATTTTCATCGGGCCGCAAGATTACTGGCTTTTCGGTCTGACGATGCTTTCATTTATGGTTTTTGTGGTGCTTTTCACAACCGTTTTCGGGCGGTTATGGTGCGGTTGGGCCTGCCCGCAGACGGTTTTTATGGAAATGGTTTTTCGTAAAATCGAATACGCGATAGAAGGCGATACGGGCAAGCAAAAACTGCTGGATAAGGCACCCTGGAATGCGGACAAAATCATGAAGAAAGGCCTGAAATACAGCATTTTTCTGATCGTGTCTTTTCTCATTGCCAACCTACTTCTTTCCTATGTTTTGGGAGTTGATGCGTTAGCCAAAATCATCCGCGAACCCATTGCAGATCACGTTCCGCTATTTACGGGTATCGTGGCTTTTACAGGTATTTTCTATTTCAATTTTGCGTGGCTACGGGAGAAAGCTTGTACAGTAGTATGCCCTTATGGACGTCTGCAAAGCGTTTTGCTCGACCGGAATTCCATTGTGGTAGCCTATGATCACAAACGTGGCGAGCCAAGAGGAAAACTTCACAAAGACCATGCGCGGACTGAGGGAGACTGCATTAACTGTTTCCAATGTGTGACCGTATGCCCCACAGGCATCGACATTCGTAACGGTAACCAAATGGAATGCGTGAATTGCACCGCCTGCATTGATGCCTGCGACCATATTATGGACAAAATCGGTTTTGACAAAGGTTTGATCCGGTACACGTCTGAAAATGCCATTGTTAAAAAAACAACCAAACTGATCACGGCAAGGGTTATTGGCTATTCGGTCGTACTGCTGCTGTTATGGTCAGGTCTCGGATTTATGATCGCTACCCGTAATGATACGCAGACCACGCTTTTCCGCGCGCCGGGAAGCCAGTACATTGAAAATAAGGATGGGACGATCAGTAATCTTTACACATTTAAAATTTTCAACAAGACTAATCAAACCATCAGGCCTACAATCCATTTGGCAACTCCCGGCGGAAAGCTTCTATTCGCCGGTTCACCGGACCTTACTTTGGAAGCTGCCGGAATGTCGGAGGGTACTGTATTCATTATTATTCCAAAATCAGCATTGAACCGTCGGAAAACGACATTGACGCTTTCCGTTTATCAGGGCACGGAAAAATTGGAAGATTTTAAAACCACATTTATGGCACCTGAGGAATGATCACTTACTTAAACATTCAACTATGAAAACGATCAAAATAAATTGGGGAGCAGGAATTGCTGCGGTATACATTGGTTTTGTCGCTATGATACTGGTACTCGTCGGCATGAGCGCAGGGCAGAAAATCGATCTCGTGACAGACCATTACTATGAGGAAGAGCTGAAATTTCAAGGTAAAATCGACAAAATAAAACGTGCTGATTTACTGCCACAGCCGTTGAGCTGGGAGGTAACAAACAATGGATTATCCATTCATTTTCCCAAAATCATGAATGATAAATCAATAAGCGGAAAAATCAATCTGTACTGCCCTTCCAACGACAAAAATGACCGCAGCTTTGCTATCGCTTCCACTAACAATGAGCAATTTATACCTTTCAGCAACATCCCGCAAGGCCGGTACAAAGTTCAATTCGACTGGAAATCAGGGGAAACAACTTACTGGAATGAAGGTGTAATTGTCACTGGCAAATAGGATAATGACTACCGCGCTTCCATATCTCGCATTCACAATGGGGCTGATCAGCAGTTTGCATTGCGTCGGTATGTGCGGGCCGATAGCGCTGGCTTTACCCGTTCATAAAGGATCGCGCTTGAAGCAATTTTCCGGTTTGCTGCTTTACAATTCCGGTCGTGCATTATCCTATTCGTCTCTTGGTCTGCTGGTCGGTGGCATTGGTGCTTCTATCGGCTGGCTGGGTTACCTGCGCTATCTCTCTGTTTTTGCCGGGCTGCTGATGTTAGCCTACGTTTTCTGGCCTTCGAGGTTGGATAGCTATTTTCACCCTCCCGTATTTTGGGCTCGATTTGTTCATTTTTTAAAACAACAAATGGCGGCCACGTTACAAAGCCGTTCCGCCGCTGGCTGGCTGATGTTAGGGATTTTTAATGGGCTGATCCCCTGTGGAATGGTGTACATGGCGCTCATGAGCTCAATAGCGACGGGTAGCATGGCCGGTAGTGCTACATATATGATGATTTTCGGACTAGGTACATTTCCGGCGATGATTTCTATTGGTATTGCAAAGCAAAAGTTCACTCCCGGCCTCCGGTCTCGCATTCGGAGATTTACGCCGGTTATGCTTGCGGTCGCGGGGATTTGGCTGGTTATGCGGGGAGTTTTAACGGACTTGCCTGTAAATGGTGAATCGCGTACTGGGATTACTGTTTGTAAGTGAATTAGACTTGCCAAGTCTCGAAGACTTGGTAAGTCTCGTTTGGTAAGTCTCGTTTGCTCCGAACCAAAGTATGTTTTTTTCATGACAATGATCATGTTTTTCAAGTAGGCGGCTGGGTAGCTTTGGTACCTCATCACATACATCAAAATTCACAATGGACAAGGACTTGCTGTTCAAATACAATACACCCGGGCCGCGCTACACCAGTTATCCGACTGTTCCATATTGGCAAAACACAGCCCCAACACAACGGAAATGGTCAGAGCTGGCGAAAGAGGCATTTTTCGTTTCAAACCAACGGGAAGGGATCAGCCTTTATGTTCACCTGCCATTTTGCGAGAGCCTCTGTACTTATTGCGGCTGCAATACCAGGATCACCATTAACCACGCGGTTGAAACCAAATACATTGACGCCGTTTTGAAAGAATGGAAAATGTACTTTTCCATTTTCGGTGATGCCAAGCCAGTCATTCGTGAGCTGCACCTCGGCGGCGGCACTCCCACCTTTTTTAGTCCCGGAAACCTGACCAGGCTGGTGAATGGTCTGCTCGAAAATGCCATTATTCATCCCAAAGCGAGTTTTAGTTTTGAGGCACATCCTGGTAACACTACCGATGAACATCTACAGGCGTTATTCAATGTCGGTTTCCGCAGGATCAGCATTGGTGTGCAGGATTTCAATCCGATCGTGCTAGCCATTATCAATCGTCACCAGACTTACGAACAAGTAGTTCATCTCACTCAAAAAGCCCGCGAAATAGGCTATACCTCTGTCAACTACGACATTGTATACGGTCTCCCTCAGCAAAAAGCTTGCTATATGATGCAGACGATGCTCCGGGTTATACAGCTCAAACCCGATCGCATTGCATTTTACAGCTACGCACATGTTCCCTGGATCAAACCCGGTCAGCGCAACTATACCGAACAGGACCTTCCAGATGCTGACAAGAAAATGGCCATTTACGAAACCGGCAGAAATGCACTGGAATTAGCTGGCTACAAGGACATTGGCATGGACCATTTTGCATTGAAAACCGACGAACTTTTCATTGCGCAAAGCGAAGACCGCCTGCACCGGAACTTTATGGGTTACACCGATACCCGCACCAGGCTGCTCATCGGTTTGGGTGCTTCCTCCATCAGCGATTCCTGGACCGGTTATGTCCAGAACGAGAAAAAGGTCGAAGATTATTACAAAAGAATTGACGCCAATGAAATCCCAATCGCGCGCGGACATGAGCTGACGCGCGAGGACCTGATCATGCGCCGGCACATTTTGAGGTTGATGACCAGCTTTGAAACTTCCTGGGCTGCTACCTCAGAAGTTTGTATGGAAGTATACAAGGCACTGGAACATTTATCCGAAATGGAATTCGACGAACTGGTTGAGATCGAGCCGTTTCGGGTGCGGATTACAGAAAAAGGAAAACCATTTGTGCGCAATGTATGCATGGCTTTCGACGCGCGACTATGGGCTGATCTGCCCCAAACAACACTTTTCAGCCAAACTATTTAATTAGCAGCTCCTTGCGCTGTTCACCTATCTCCTGTACCTTGGTATGTTTGATACAGATATTTTAATTCATACCCAGGTGATGACACGGCATATTGAAATGCTCGACGCCCTGTTCAAGCATGCGACGGAAGGTATCGTCGTAGTGGACAAAAGCGCCAGCATTGTAATGTTGAACCCAAAAGCCAAAGAACTTTTCGGGTATAAAGATCAGGAGCTAATCGGAAAGAAGATCGAAATGCTCATTCCCGCCCGGTTCGCGAAAAACCACGTCGGTTATCGCGACCACTACCTGGAAGCACCTCGGGCGCGTGGAATGGGACATTTGATGGACCTTTTTGCAAGACGTCATGATGGCAGCGAGTTTCCGGTGGAGGTAAGTCTCAGCCCATTCAAAACCAGCGATGGCGAGTTTGTCGTGAGTTTTGTCATTGATATAACCGAAAGAAAAAAGCAGGAGAACCGCATCATTGAGGCCAATCTGGAAATCCAGAAGCTGAATGCTGAACTGGAAGAGCGGGTCGAGCAGCGCACCAGAGAGCTGGCCACCGCCATTGAACGAGTGGAACAATCGCAGGAAGAGGTAATCCGGGCCCTAAAAAAGGAGCGCGAACTGAATAATATGAAAAGCCAGTTTGTGACCATTGCCTCGCACGAGTTCCGCACGCCCCTTGCTACCATTCTGTCATCGGCCTCATTGATAGGAAGATATACCAAAACAGAAGAAGAGGACAAGCGGCACAAACACGTGCAGCGTATCAAGTCCACGGTAACAAACCTGACGGAGATACTGAATGATTTTCTCTCGATCGGCAAACTGGAAGAAGGCCGCGTGAAGAGTGTTCCGGTATTGACAACGCTTCCTGCGTTCTGCGAAAGCCTCATTGAAGAGATCAAAGGCTTGTGTAAAGACGAACAACAAATTCATTTTCAATATACTGGTATTCAGGAAGTTTGGCTGGACAAACAACTGCTCCGAAATGTACTTTTCAACCTGCTTTCCAATGCGATCAAGTATTCTGAACCGGGGAAATCTATTTTTCTCAATGTACAATCTACCCAGCAAATGGTGCGAGTTGAAATTGAAGACCAGGGCATAGGTATTCCTGAGCAGGACCAGCAGCACATATTTGACCGTTTCTTCCGCGCACATAATGCAGGTAACGCCCAAGGGACGGGACTGGGCCTGAATATTGTCCAAAATTACATTGAGCTCATGGGCGGAACTGTACAATTTAAGAGCGAGGTTGGTAAGGGAACTGTTTTCGATATACAGGTTCCAAATCACGTACCTTCCCAAATAAAAATTGACTGATTAACAACTAATCACATTGTCTTGGAAACCAAAAAAATACTACTGATCGAAGACAATCCCGAAATGCGGGAAAATACAGCAGAGATCCTGGAACTGGCTAATTACGAGGTAGTAACAGCCAAAAATGGCAAGGAAGGTGTTCTCCAAGCCGCCAGCCACAATCCCGACCTCATCATTTGCGACATTATGATGCCCGAGCTCGACGGTTATGGCGTGCTGCACATGCTTGGAAAAGACGAGCGTACATCTGCCATTCCCTTCGTTTTCCTGACGGCGAAAGCCGAAAAAGACGACTATCGAAAGGGTATGACCATGGGGGCTGACGACTACCTGACCAAGCCTTATGATGACGTGGAGCTGCTGAATGCCGTCGAAATGCGGCTCAAAAAGAGCGAACGTATCAAGCGGCAGTTTGACCGCTCCGCCGAAGGCCTCGACTCATTTATGCAAGAGGCCAAATCGTTTGATATGATCATTAAACTGGCTGAGGATAAAAAAGTTAAATTTTTGCGCAAAAAAGAAACCATTTACACCGAGGGCAGCTATCCTTCCAATGTGTACTTCCTGCAAAAGGGAAAAGTAAAGGCTTATAAGTCCAATGACAACGGCAAGGAATACATTACCGACCTGTATAAGGAGGGCGATTTCTTCGGCTATCTCGACCTGTTGCAAGGCGAAACCTATCAGGAATCAGCCATTGCGCTGGAAAAGTCGGAAGTAGCGATGATTCCTAAGGACGATTTTTTCAATTTGCTGCAAGGTAATCGCGAGGTGGCGTCCAAATTTATCAAAATGCTTTCCAACGAGATCAAAGACCGGGAAGAGCGGTTGCTGCAACTGGCTTATAACTCGGTGAGGAAACGGGTGGCGCAGGCGCTGGTCATGCTTGCGCAACGTTATCAGGATGATCATTCCAAACCATTCTCCATGTCCATCACCCGTGAAGACATTGCCTCAATCGTAGGTACGGCAACAGAAACCGTGATCCGCACCCTTTCTGATTTCAAAGACGAACATCTGGTAGAAATGAAAGGCAGCCTGATCACGGTTCTGGAATATGAAAAACTGGCGCGAATGCGGAATTAAACCTCCGCCAGCTGCATTTCAATGGCTTGGAGTTGGGCTAACATTTCCTGCCGGTAAGCGAGTGTCTGGTTAGTGATTTCGGGAATGAGACTTTTGTAGTAATCAATCCCCCGAACCAGTTGCTCCTTAAATTTGGTAAAATACTTCGCCTTCTTGTCCGTCAAATCCCTTGCGTGCCGTTCCAGGTCCTTTTTCAGGTAATCTACATACAAGGTCAGCTCATTGATAAACATATTGGGCCGCTCCACTTTTTCCAGCAGGTTGGTTTTGCCATAAATGTGCCTGACCATTTCTTCCAGAGAAAATATCCCCGAAAACCAGGCAAGATTAGGCCCCGGGCATATTGAAACGGCTTTATTTTCGCGCGGTTTCAGCAGATCATTTTTCAGTAAAGCAGCAGTAGTCAATCCTTCACAGAGACATAATTTCTCCGTCACCGCTCCTATCTGCTCGGCCAAATCAGCCGGTTTGAGATCAAGCGATTGCAATTGTTTGATTTTGAGATGCTGGTATTCGCGGGAAGCTGTGCAAATCGGTTCTTCTGTAAATTCAGTGTTGGAAACCAGGTAACGTTTGTTGCAGGGACTCCCCGGTCGGCCTTTCGCGATCCTTTCCAGACGCTGCTTTTCCGCGCTGCTGCTTTTGAAATTATTGAAAAGAACACCCAGCGGCGACGAATTGCTGACATAATAATCATCACTGGTAGCGTCAGAAAGCGCTTTTAATGTCTGATCATCTACATTGGTCACTTCCGGTACCAGCAGGAAAGGACTCCCCCAGCCCGTAGCGTCCATTTCATAATGTTTCAGTAAAAAGTCGTTTTCCTCAGCCGTTCCTATCCCACCCTGCACCGTAATTTTCAGCTCAGGAGCGTGACTAATTACCAAACTTTTGCTTTCCAATGCCGCCTGGTACATATTGAAAAGCTCCGCGATCATTTCTGATCTTTTGGTTTTAAATTCCTCCAAAACCGGCCCGAGCAAATAGCCATCGGTCGCAAAAGCATGTCCGCCGCAGTTCAAACCTGACTCGATCCTGAATTCCGAAACCCAGATCCCTTTTTTGGCCAAAAACTTAGCCTGAATGAGTGCCGAACGAAAATCGCTCACTTTCAGGATCACTTTCTTTTTGAAATGACCATGCTCATCGGGATAAAAGTCAGGGAAGTTTTCAAGGTAGCTGTAAAGTCTGGGGTTCATACCCGCCGAGAGGATAAGGGAAGAATTCAGATTACTGTTTGCGAAGCCGCGTAATGCGGCCAATGCGTCTGTGTAAATGTCACCTAATATGTGCCCGTCGCGGTCTTTGTTCACCTTATCTACCTTGGACATAATATTTACATCGATCGCACCTTTGGTCAATGAGTTGCGGAGTACGAGGTCTGCATTTCGCTTTTCTGTGCCTTCCGGCATCGCCAGCAGCTCGTTATAGCGTTTTTTTAGTGGTGAAGTTTCGGGTAAAAGGCTGAAATAACGATCAATGTCATTATCGTGGCCGAAAGGTTGCCTGCGGAGTTCAGCAAACTGCTCGTTGACGATACAGTCCATCAGGTTGAGATAGTCTGTGATCCGCCGGCTGCGGTAGTCCGGCTCGGACTTTTCTATCGGGATATAAGTTTCTCCCTGCTTTAAGTAGTAGTGTTTTCGCATTCGCTCGATCAGCTCATCGTCTACAATGGATGCGACCGAGGCTATGCCAAAGCGGGAAACTTTAATGGGTGTATCAACAGAGTATCCCAGGCCTAAAACAGGAATATGAAAGGTATGCGACATGATCAGAATGTGTTTGTTTTGCTTATGAGCAAAAATCCCGATTTCGCCTGACGATTTACATGACCATCATCATGGCGGTTCATGATCAATCGCATCATAATGAGCTTTTTGGAAGTAATGGTTTATGTCACTTATTGTTTCACTAAACTTAACCGACATGTCTCATTATTTGAAGAGTACCCTCGTCATTCTAATCAGCCTTTTTGCGCTCTCCTGCCACGACAAGAAGGACACCCAAAAAGTCAAGATCTCCGTGAAGCTTCTCAACGGAAAAGGGGCAAAAGTGGATCTGATCACTAATAACTTCCTCAGCCTTGACACGATTATGCTCGCTTCTACCACCGCGGATACTGCTGGCAAAGCATTGATTGAAGTGGCTCTCGATAGGCCCATATTTGCCAATATTCAAAGCAATGACGAGTACATTCACATGCTACTGAGCCCCGGAGATGTGATTGATATTGAACCTGATACCAGTAAAAAGTTAGGAAAATTGAGGTTGGTAGGTGATGGTGCAGCTGCACAGCAACACCTGGAAAAAACCAGGGATCTTCAACAAAAATATGAGAAGGTTAACGGGAAACATTCCATTGAGACTGATCTGAATGAATTTATAAGTCGCCGCGACGCATTGCGCAAAGGGTACGATTCTCTTCTTGCTGATTTTGCCAAAGACCCGACAGTTAGCAAGCCTACCTTACAATTGATGGCTACCAAAAATCAAATGGCCCAGTACTTTTTCCACCAAAATTACATTAGCGCGAAATATGATTTCAATTTCAACAATCCTGAAATCCCTGCCACGCTTAAAACGGTGATTAAGGATTTGCCTGATGACTCGCTGGCCATGGCTTCCAATATGTATGAGTATAGCAGCATTTTAAACTATTATCTGCTGGCCGATATTTTCCGTGAGGTTGGAGACGTGGCCGAAAAACTGGAAAACGACTCATTGGGCGATAAATGGGCCACCATTGCAAACAATGTCATTAAAAATCGAAAATTCTCACCCCGGCTTGACGCGCATTTCAGGGCTGCTAATCTCAATTATTATGTCAATATGGAAGGGATTTACCCTGAACTTCTAGCCCTCAGGAATGATTTCAATCGAGATTGCAAAGTCCCAGTTTACAAAAAAGCCATTGATAAGAGTTTTGCCAAATGGGAAGCGATCGGACCGGGCAAGCCAGCGCCCGACTTTACGGGATTGACTTCCGATGGTAAAAAAGTATCGCTCAGCAGTCTGAAAGGAAAAGTTGTGTATGTGGATGTGTGGGCAACGTGGTGCGTACCGTGCCGGGAAGAGTTTCCCGACTCGAAAAAACTGGTCAAACAATTCGAAGGAAACGATCAGGTTGTATTTCTATATGTTTCCGTGGATCGCAATGTCAATGCATGGAAGAAACTTTTGAAAGACAGCAGCATTCCTGCCGGAACTCATATTAACGAGCAAACGGATCAGCCCGGTTCGCTTTGGGAGAAATATCATTTGTGGGGAATTCCGCGGTACATCCTGATCAATTCGGATGGTACCATGCTGGAAACACACGCCCCGCGGCCAAGTTCCGGCAAAGCGGCGGACCGGATCAAAAGTTACCTAAAACCGGCTTGAACCTTTTAATTACCTTGAACTTGACTTAATCTGTTCCTGCATTTTCAGCGCAGTTGCATTGTCCGGATCCAGTTTAAGCGACCTACTCACATATTTACCGGCGGCTGCGGCGTTCGCGAATTGCAGATAGCCCGCAGCCAGTCGGTTACTAAGCATTATATTGGCCGTATCTTTCTCGAACATGCCTTTGAGCGCCAGCTGTTGTTCTACAAAATTTTGTAACTCGCTTAGGTTGAATCGTGAAGTATTGTTTGCCGCCGCATATTGAATGTACGGCAGCGCCTTTTCCGGTCTGTCGAGTTTTAGGAAGGTGATAAAAAGCTGTCTGGCCCTCTCAAAACTTTGCTCCTTGCGAAATGCTTTGGACCAATAAACCACGGCCTTCTCGTCCTCATGCAGCGCAAGGCTCAGCTTCCCGGCCTGATCGTAAAACGTGATATCCAATGGATTGTCCAGCGACAACGCTTCCACTACCCGCAATACCGAGGCAGTATCGTGCAGAGCAGCATAGTGGTTTTGCAGTCGCGCCATTGCTTCTTTCCAAGTGATCTGCTTCACGACCATTGCCCCGGCCAGTTGCTCTTCGATCGTTTTTTCACGTTTCTCGTCCGCTGGCATAGGGACATTAAACGGCCAGCCTTCTTTCAGGATCATGATTTCATACGCCCCTTTTAACGAATCGACACCAGTAATGGGCATTCGCTTTCTCAATTCTTCCAGAGACATCCGTCTCCTTGCCGGTACCAGATCCGCTTTTTCCATGGCCTGATAAAAGCTCTCGGAAAGCAGCGCGTAGCCGAACAAATTGGGATGAACGTGTTCGAGGAGCGTTTCTTTTCCCAAAATACCCTGTGTCGAATGCTTTTCAAAAAGGCCTTTGGTGTCCACCAATGTAACTCCATTGTATCGGGCCGCCACTTTCGCCAGCACCTTGTTCATTTCCTCAGGAGCCCTGAAACGCAATACATCCAGCTCCTTTGCACGAATATATTCCTGCTTGGCCTCTACAAATTTCCGATCGGCATATAACTCATTTCCCGTACGAAAATGCAAGTCGGCCGAAATATCCGGCCCACCCGGCAAGCTCACTAATGGTTTCAAATCCTTTTCATTACTGACCAGATTACTTACCAGCAGCGGAACCTTGCGCTCGCCCATCAGTCTGCATAATGCATCCATGTTACTGGTAAATTGCTCTATACCAACCCGATAGATATCCGACCCGAGCGGCACCTGCTGATCGGCAGCCATGCGTTTCATCAGATTTTCCCTCAGATCAATTTTTTCTCCTGAAAACAGGTCGCTAATGCTAGACGTCAATGCTGAAAACAACTGAACCAGCCGGAACTCCCGAAGCCAGATCAACATCCTGACCATGAATGGACTACGTCCCAAAAAACCAGCCGAAGCTGCTCCCAATGCACCATAGTATTCGTTGTGGCCAGTATAAACCATTACCGCATCAGGCTCGTAGTTCACGACGTTTTTGGCAAAATCCAGTACCGTGTGGGAATTAACGGCGGTCAGTGACAGATTGATCACTTCAAAATCCTTTTCCGGGAAAGTATGCAGCAGCCGGTATTGCAGCCAGCGGTGAAACGAGCCATTGTTCATATAAGGATACCCAATGGTCGTGGATTCGCCCAACACGAAAATCCTGAAGGTACCAGGTGCTTTCTTTTCAGGAAATGGCTCAAAATTCCCGATCGTCGCATTTTGTTGCCGTGCAAAGTACTTCTCGGAGGCATGCTGGTTCATCACGAGATAGCCTTTTCGGGCCGGATCTTTGATGAAAAGATCCAAATTATGGCCGTACCCAAACAGCCGCAGCCCCGCTTCCAGCAGAGCTAGAACGAGTAGCGGGGATAGTACAGACAGTATTTTGAAAATTAACAAACGTCGTGGGCGCATATTTATCGAAAACACAAGTTCGGCGTAGTAATCTCATTTAACGCTGGGCGTAGCCAGAGACGACGCCCAACTACGCCAAACAAACAAGACTTTCCAGGTTATGGAAACCCGGAAAGTCTGCACCCTCAATAACCGGGATTTTGTCTCATATTGGTATTCGCATTGATCTCATTGATCGGTATCGGCTGCGCGTAGTCCGTGGCATCCCACTGGATCGTCCCGCCCCTGATCTTCTGATAGTAAGCTGCCTCCTTATCCCCGATTTTCCACCGGCATACATCAAACCACCAGTTAAATTCCCCAAAGAACTCAGCCCAGCGTTCGTATTTCAGCGGATCGTTTTTCAATACATTATCGGGTGCTTTGGTAACGTCCGTCAGGCTCTTGTAATCCACAGCCGACGGTGCGTCTACCGGCAAGTTATACGCGCGGCGTTTCACTTTATTAATGTATTCCAAAGCCGTCGGATTGTCGCCGGTATGCGTCAGCGTTTCAGCATAAAGCAGGTAAATATCCGCCAGGCGGAGCCAGAGAATGTTGGAACCGTTGGCCCGGTTTATTTCCAGCTCGGTACCCGCCAGATTGATATACTTTCTGAAACTCCACGCCTCCATATCCAGCTCAGTAATGTCCAGAAAATGTGAGATCGGCTTTTTCGCACCGGCCACCACCATTGAATCCACATATGGTTGGAGACAAGCCACCCATAACCTCGGGTCTACGGTTTTGGTCGCCCGGGCGGTGATGGATTTGGTAACATACGACTGGTCTACATTCGAAATATTGGCGGTAGTAGTTCCGGCAGGAAAGTAATGGCCAAGATTGAAACCAAAACGCGCAATGTTTTTGGAATGCGGAAACACATTGGACCACGCGGATGCAATGGGCGTACCGGTTGCTCCCACATAGGAAGGCCCCGCTAATGTCGCCATCATAGAACCCATCGATAGGTCATTGGCGCCGGCGTAGGTCATGTCCACATTCATGTTCAGCTCATACAATGACTCGGAATTGAATTCATTCTGACCATTGAACATGGTTTTATAGGTTTCAAAAGACACCAGTGACTTTCCGCTCTCCTTAATGACATTGCTCAGATACGTTTTCGCATTCGCCCAGTCCTCAGTGTACACATATACTTTACCCAAAAACCCTTTTACAGCCCACTGACCTACTTTATGTTTGTCGGTAGCGCTAGTCCATGTTTTTCCGGTCAGCAATG
Source organism: Dyadobacter pollutisoli (assembly GCF_026625565.1). Taxonomy (NCBI): domain Bacteria; kingdom Pseudomonadati; phylum Bacteroidota; class Cytophagia; order Cytophagales; family Spirosomataceae; genus Dyadobacter; species Dyadobacter pollutisoli. The sequence continues at coordinate 2,174,697 of NZ_CP112998.1, read as the reverse complement.
TTTCGGCGGATTTAAGGTCGCTGATGATAAAGTCCCAGCATTCTTTCACGGTCGAGCGGCTTACCTGCGTTTCGGTCAGGTCAGCAGCAGCGGTCGTGATAATGGGCACACCCATTTTCTCACCGCCTGCGCCATTCACGATAAAACTTTCACCCCAGAAACTCACCAGATAGGAATAGTACCAGGCCCTCAGAAACAATGCCTGACCTTTAATCAGCTGAATATTAGCCTTATCCGCCTCTGAGGCAGTTGCACTCACACGTTCGATTCCCGCAAGCAAAGTGTTGCTCCGCTGAACACCGCGCCACAGGTCCGGCCAAATCTGCACCAGAAAGTTATCGCTCGGCAACGCATTGTTTTGTCCCATCTGGATCCAGTTGGGTGAACCTTGCCAGCTGAGATCGGTGGTATGGTCCCAAAGGTGGGTGCTGTACGGTCCCATCGCGCGGCCGAAAATTCCCCCTGCATGTTGCGTTGCATACACCCCGGCGAGCAGTTGTTCCAGGTCAGTGACGGTGGTTGGATAGCTGCTGGTAGAGATAGCAAGCGGGTTGTCAACATTCACAAAATCGTCTTTGCAGGAAGCTATGACCAGTAATACAGTGGCAATGAGCGTATATTTTAATAATATTTTCATGATCGGGATCTTTTTTGATTTTAGAAACTCAGATTAAGGCCCATTGAAAGCAACATGTTCCGGGGGTAGGAAAAAATCGTATCAATTCCCCTGGCAGTCGTGCCATTTCTCCCGAGTACTTCCGGGTCAAGTCCTGAATATTTAGTGAGCGTGAGCAGGTTTTGCCCCTGAACGTAAATTTTCAGATCTGAAATTTTGAGTGCTTTGGTCAATGTGCTCGGAATCGTGTATCCCAGTTGCAGGTTTCTCAGTTTCAGGAACGAGCCGTCTTCCACAAAATAGCTTGAAATACGGCCATAATTGGAGTTCGGATCACGTGCGAATGTTCCCGTCGCCGTGGTACCGCCTACTCTCGGGCTGCTGGTCAGGCCATTTCCGTTAAAAAACGATGCATTGAAAATGTCTTGGGTCGTATTGTAATCGCCATATAAATATTCTGTAAAGTATTTATTGCCATTATATACGTCCACGCCCTGAATTCCCTGAAACAATGCGGTCAGTTCAAGACCTTTCCAGCCCAGGTTCAATGTAATGCCGTAGGTCAATTTTGGCCACGGATTTCCAATAAAAACCCGGTCAGTCGTCGTAACTCTGCCGTCTCCATTCGTATCCTTGAATTTCAAATCGCCAGCTGCGGTTCCTGAGTTCTGATAGTAAACACCTGCTGATCCTGCCTGCTGCTGCGCTTTTTCATTGAGGCTTTTAACATCTGCGTCGGACTGGAAAATCCCTTCAACCTGATAGCCAAAAAACTGGCTCATCGGGTGACCGACCTGCGTACGACCAGCCGGGCCGTCCAGGTCATTACCGGCAGGTCCATCGCTGATCGGGTTGTTTTTAATACCGTCCAGCTGCTTCACCAGATTTTTATTAAATGCGCCATTCACGGCTACTGAATAGGTAAAGGCACCTTTTCTGCCACGATAATCCGCTGCAATTTCAAGTCCTTTGTTGCTCATCTGACCAATGTTCGTAAATACAGACGTAGCCCCAAAACCCGTTGACAGCGAAACCGGAACCGCGTAGATCATTCCCTGTGTCTGGCGACTGTACCAGTCAATGGTGATGTTCAATGCATTTTTCAAAAGACCAACGTCAAGGCCCAAGTCAGTCTGCAATACTGATTCCCACTTGATATTTTGGTTCGCAAGCTGGGCCGTCAACGCATAGCCTTTCGACCTGCTGCCGTCCGGAAGTCCTTGCGAGTTGGTACCGCCCGTTCCTCCGTACGAGGACTGGTAAGTGTACTGGGGAATGTTGCTGGTACTACCCAATTTCCCGTAACTGGCGCGAAGTTTAAGATTTGAAACGTATGACAGATTATCGCGGATAAATGCTTCCTCATTGATTTTCCAGCCTACGGAAGCAGACGGGAATACACCAAATTTATTGGCAGGCCCAAATCGGTCAGAACCGTCTCTGCGTATCGTGGCCGAGATCAGGTATTTGTTGGAATAAGTGTAATTGATACGACCGAATTGAGATAGTAAACGCGTTTGCGGAAACTCTCCACCACTGGCTACATAGCTGCTCGGGTTATTAGACAAAGCAAGGTTATAGGTCACATAAGGAAAGCCCTGCGCCTCTCCATGCAATGTGCTGCGGTCAGATTTATAGGCCTCATAACCCGCCATTACTTTGAAATCATGCTGACCGAATGTCTTCGCGTAAGTCAGTACCAAGTTGGCGGTCAGGTTTCGCTGGCTGTTAATGTCGCGGCTCAGGAATGCTACGCGATTTGCTACGATGCCGTAGTCAAAAGCCTCATTGAACCGCAGGTTTTTCTCACTATAAACCGATGCGCCGAATGTGGACCGGAAATTCAGGCCCGGCAAAATCTGCCAATCGGCATAGATGTTGCCTTCCAGCGCATAAGTCTGATTTTTCATGTGGTTCTGATACTCCTGACCTACCAGGTTTGGGCCGCCAAAATAGCTGCCTGTTTTGGCCCAGCCCCCATATGCGTTGGTAGGATCGTAAACCGGAATGACAGGCGCAGAGCGAAACGGATACGTGGTACTCACCGGCGGATTGGTCTCCGTCATCCAGGCGTAAATCGTTTCACCTACCTTGAACTTCGAATTGATCTTGTAATCCGCATTCGAGCGAAGTCCATACCTTTTGAAATAATTATCAATGATGGTTCCGCCCTCTTTCTGGTAGTTGGCCGACAGGTAGTAATTCGTTTTGACAGTAGCACCCGAAAGTGACAATGAGTAACTTTCTTCCTTCCCGTTGGTATAAAGGTCTTTGATCCAGTCATGATCCGGTAAGCTTTTTGGATCTCCCCAGCTGTTGGTAGCCACGCCAAAAGCCGTTTTGGCCGTGTAATAATCAGCAGTATTGAGCAGATTATAGAGGTTGATCGGTTTGCGGACACCATAGTAAGCGTTAAAATTAATGCTCATTTTGTCCATAGCCGTACCTCTTTTGGTCGTAACCAACACCACGCCCCCCGCAGCCTGCGCACCATAGATCGCTGCCGCGCTCGCATCTTTTAGGATCTCAATGGATTCCACATCCTGCAAGTTGAAGTTGTTGCCCGCCGACATCCTGATCCCATCCACAATGTACAGTGGCGACATACCTCCGATGGACCCCACTCCCCTGATCACAATGTCCGACGCTGCTCCCGGAGAGCCGTCGTTCCTCGTCACCTGCACACCCGCTGCGCGTCCCTGCAATGCCTCATTCACGCTGCGTACAGGCAAACTTTTAATGTCCTCGGCCTTCACCGACGACACCGAACCCGTCAGGTCCGAGCGCTTTTGAGTGCCGTATCCCACTACCACTACCTCTTCCAGTGCCTTGTTGTCTACTTTCAGGACAAGGTCGAGGGTACTTCTTCTCGCTACTGTGATTTCCTGCGAGATGTAACCCACGAAGGAAAAGATCAGTACCGCATCGGGATCGGTGATATCAATGCTGAATGTACCTTTTTCGTCCGTCGAAGTGCCCCTTTGCGTACCTTTTTGCACCACGTTCACACCGGCCAGCGTTTCGCCTTTTTCATCCTTGATCGTGCCGCGTACAGTAATGTCGAACAATGTCTCCGCTTTGATCTTTTCCTGCATAATGTCCGTCATGCGCCGCTTCACGCCCGGGTCCGGGAAGTAGGGATAAGGCTCCCGCACCTCAGATTCTTCCCTTCTTTTGCGCTGGACTTCCTTTTTCTTTTTGACGATGATGGTCTTGTCGACAATGTTATAGGTCAGCGGCTGTCCGGCGAAACAGGCGTCCAATACCTCTTTAAGGGGCGCATTGGTAACATGGATGTTTACTTTCTCCGCTTCTTCCAGCATTTGAAGGTCACATATAAACAGATATCCGGTCTGTTTACGCACCGATTTTAGTACCTCCAACAAGGAAGCATCTTTTTTTCGCAAAGAAACCTGCTGGGCGTAGGAGTTGTCAGCTACTACCTGTAATGTGCCAATCAGCAATAATAACGCGGTTAATTTCATGGTCAGAAATACTTTGCCAAGCCAGTCGACCTTGTTGTCTATGGCCTGATGCGCCCTTTGGGAACGGTTTACATTATACGCTTCCACAGGGACAGTTTTGCCCTTGTATACAAATTTCATAGTTTTGTATGCTTGATTAGGTTTAATTTATCGTTGTCCAATGATCTTTGGATCAATCAGGTTCAGGCCGGGTGCGGTTGCTACGCATCCGGCTTTTTTATTGAATGATCCGTTCAATGCTGTCCTCAGGAAGAATTTACGGGTTTCATAGTTAAGGGTTTAGGTTAGTCTTACTTCATTGATCTGTATTCCTCACGGTAATTTTTCTTTCCTCGATCCGAAACTGGATACCGCCGGTCAATTCCAACATTTTAAGCACTTCGGAGACATTGTTTTTCCTTGAAATCGTCCCGGCAAAAGCCTTTTTGTCAACATTTCCTTCATAGTAAACGTCCAGGTCGTACCAACGGGAAATCTGCCGCATGATCTCTTTAATGTTGCCATTGAACTCAAACCGCCCCTCTTTCCAGGCCACCACACTCTCGGTATCTACCATTTTAACAGCTATATCTTTCGCGAGCCCCGCCTCTACCCGCGCCTGCTGCCCGGGCGACAGTACCTTGGTTACATTACCCTTCTCCACCCGCACAGAACCTTCCAGCAATGTGGTTTGAATAGTAGGTTCATCGCTATATGAACTGATGTTGAAATGGGTACCTAAAACGGTGATTTCCATATCCTTACCATCCACATATTTGTCCAAGACACGCACGTGGAAAGGCATTTTTTTATTAGGTTCTATTTCAAAATAAACCTCACCGGTCATTTCCACATTTCTGTCTTTTCCTGCAAATGCCGTCGGATATTTCAAGCTGGAACCTGCATTGAGCCAGGCACGCGAACCGTCGGGCAGCACCACTTTATACTGGCCTCCCAATGGTGTTTTTAAAACATTATATGCAATCGCCCGAGCATTTCCTGGTACATTACTGTAACTGATCTGCCCTTTTGTCTTGTCAATAGTAGTACCCGGCTGCCCGGCCAGATTCTCGCTCGTGATCGTCGCCAGATCCAGGGTTTGTCCGTCGGCCAATGTCAGGATCGCCTTGTTTCCGCCAGCCCGAATATCTTCGCCATAAACGCTTACCAGCTCGGCCACAGGCATAATCTGCTGGTCTTTTTTGTTGATCCACCGATAGCCGCCATACATCAACAACAATGCTACCGACGCTGCCACAAGTCTGAAAATCCATAGCGGGCGCACCGGCGGAGCCACATTATCCTCCTCCTCATTATCGGTTGCAGGCGCGAAATTGGCTTGTGGCTGGGCAGTGGCTGTGAAGATAGAATTGAGGATATCGTCAGCCGTTTCCTGCGATAAACCGTTCCCGGACTGGTCACTACGGATCAGCTGATCGATCAGTCCATTGATCTGCTCACGATTTTCTTCCAGTAACAGCAACGTCATCAGTTCTTCGCGTTCCGCCTCGGTAACGTTCTTTTCACAGTACCGCAAAAACAAATCTTCCAGCCGTGGGCTATGCATAGGTGTCTCTTTTCAGGTAAAGACTCCTGCCGGACTTTTTTGGGGGACAATAAGATAAAAAAAAGTTTAAAAATTAATTTACCAAGAAAAACAACAACCAGGAGATGGTGATTTCGAGCTTCAACTTGCTGTACGCACGGATGTGCCGTAACGCCCTGGCCAGGTGCGTTTTAACGGTTTCGGAAGAGATACGAAGGAGCTTGGCGATCTCGTCCCGCTTCATTTCCTGCTCTTTGCTAAGCAGATAAATTTGTTTTTGCTGAGCGGGGAGCAATTCCACTGCCTGTTGCAGGATCTGTTCCAGTTCCTGGTTCACGATGCGGTTGTAAGTACTGTCCTCGGAGGAAGGCATTTCGAGTTGCAGATCGTCGACAAGTTGCTGCTGGCGTGCCACCCTTCTCAATGCTGTGAAAACATGGTTTCGGGTCATGATAAAAAGGTAATCTTCAAAATCCTGTATGTCGGAAAGACATTCTTTTTTTACCCAAAGCTTCAAAAAGATATCCTGCACTACCTCTTCCGCCATGAATGTAGAACGCGTAAGTCGCATAGCCACAGAGTAAATTTTGTCCCGGTAACCATGAAATAACGTGGCGAAAGCTTTTTCGCTTCCCGCCGCAGCCTGCGCCAGCAGTTCTGTTTCGTTATGTAACGCCCCTATTTTCAATTTGATTTTTTAGAACAGCTTCCAACAAAGGTAATAGCTAGCAACCATTGGATATGAAAATACGGTTATTAAATGTCAATATTTTTCGTCAAAGTTAAAGTCTGTAAACACCAGTACTACCCTATCCCTCAGCAGGCTATCGTGTACATTACCAAAAACAGAACGGACACATTGACACAAAATACTGGATATTAAACGTTTATAATAACAGACATGGAGCGTTTGATTAAGCTCCCTGTCTATAATTTTCTTTCCAAAATCTCAGGAAAAATGGCTTGAATTTGGCTTTTAAAACAAGAGCCCTGAGTAATTTCCAGTCCTAACCCATTAATTGATGCTTCGTCCTTTTATAAAATATTGTCTTCTACTACCCGTTGCCGGAACGATGATGGCTTCCTGCAATGACGGGGTCGATTTGCCTGAGGACGTGGCGGCAGAAATGTCGACGCTGAACCAGACGATCGACTATACTTATGACGTAAAACCGATCCTATCCGACCGCTGCTTTGCCTGCCACGGCCCGGACGCCAACCACCAGAAAGCAGGGTTACGGCTCGACGTTGCCAAAGCTGCCTATGAAAAAGAGACCGAAAGCGGCCTGAAAGCGATCAATCCCGGCAAACCCGGACGCAGCGAACTGGTACACCGGATTTTGTCCGGCGACCCGGAGTACCTGATGCCTACACCCGAATCACATTTATCGCTGACCGCCCGGGAAAAGGCAATATTGATCAAATGGGTGGACGAAGGTGCTGAATACAAGCCACATTGGGCATTTACCAAAGTAGAAAAACCACAGCCTCCGAAAGTAAAAAATGAGCAATGGGTCAGAAATGACATTGACCGTTTTATCCTCAGCAAGCTGGAAGACAAGAAGATAACACCCTCACCCGAGGCCGACAAAACTACGCTTTTGAGACGGGTGTACCTGGACCTGACCGGCTTACCGCCTACTCCCGAGGAAGTAAATGCATTTCTGGCCGACCGCTCAGCCAATGCTTACGAAAAGGTCGTGGACAAGGTTCTGGCCTCACCGCATTATGGCGAGCACATGGCCGTGTCGTGGCTGGATGCCGCCCGTTACGCGGATACACACGGATATCAGGATGACGGCCCTCGCACGGCCTGGCCATTCCGCGATTGGGTAATCCAGTCATTTAACAAAAACCAGCCTTACGATCAGTTTGTTACCTGGCAGCTTGCCGGTGATATGCTCCCCAACCCTACCCGCGATCAGATGGTGGCGACGGGTTTCAACCGGATGCACCAGCAGAGCCAGGAAGGCGGTATCATTCCCGAGGAGTACCGGGCTGCGTACGTCTCGGACCGGGTAGATACTTTTGGAAAGACATTTCTGGGCATTACCGTGGAATGCGCCCGCTGCCACGATCACAAATATGACCCGATCAGCCACAAAGACTACTATTCGCTGTACGCATTCTTCAATAATAACAATGAAAATGGTCAGGTGCCATACAATGGGGAGGCCAGCCCGTCCATTACATTGCCCTCCCCGGAAGCCGACGCAAAGCTGAAATTTATCCATGCTAACCTCGCTCACGAGAAGGCTGACCGGGATAAGAAAGCCACATTACACGAACAGAACTTTCAAAAATGGCTGGCTACGGCACAGTTGCAGCCGGAAAAAGTATTAATTCCTGACAAAAAAGACCTGGCTGGACATTTCACATTTGATGAACCCGCGGGAAAAGAATTTCAAAACCTGGCCGACCCGAAACACAAAGCGGTTGCCGAAGGCGACGATAGCCTTTCTAATGTAGCCTCCCGGCCCGGCAGGATCGGAAAAGCGAGGTATTTGTTCGGGGACAATTCGGTTGGTTTCGGCGACAATTTTGCCTTTTTCGAGCGCAATCAGGCTTTTAGTGTCAGTATATGGTTCAATTTACATGATCCGGCGGTGAGCGGTTCGTTGATCCACAAATCCAACGGCGTATTTAACGGATACCGTGGCTGGAATATTTTCAGGGAAAAAGATGGTCGCATCAGATTGATTATGAGCCACGTTTGGCCTGAGAATTCCATCGAAATACAAACTACCGACAAGTTCCCGATGAACAAATGGACGCAGATCGGTTTCTCTTACGATGGATTAAGCAAGGCCAATGGCCTAAAATTATACATCAACGGGCAGCAGGCGAAAGTGACCGTTCACAACGACAACCTCACCGAGAGTATTCTGTACGGAAAGAACAAAACGAACTGGTACGTCGACAGGCTCAACATTGGCAGGCTGTCGGACCAACGGACCAAGAATTTTGAAATAGACGAACTGAAAATATACACCCGCCCGCTGACCTCGCTTGAAATGCTGGGCCTCTATACCCTCCAAAACGAAGTAGTAGCGGCGCTCAAAACACCTGCTGCATCGAGAAAGCCTGCTCAGTTAGCTGCGTTGAAGGATTATTATCTCAACAATGTGGACCAGGATTTTATGAAAAATCTTACTGAAAGCAGAAAACTGATCGGCGAAGAAACCGAAATCCTTGACAAGGAAATCGATGTAATGGTGATGAAGGAACGCAAATTCCCGCGTAAATCATTTATCCTGAACCGTGGCGCATACGATGCTCCTGGCAAGGAAGTACACCCGGATACGCCGGACAGTTTCTTCAAAATACCCAAAGATTTTCCAAAAAACAGGTTGGGACTGGCCAAATGGCTGCTCCATAAAGATCATCCATTGTTTACAAGGGTGACGGTCAATAGGTTCTGGATGATGTATTTTGGCAAAGGGCTGGTAGTTTCCAGCGACGACTTTGGCAACCAGGGCGAGCTGCCAACGCATCCGCAGCTGCTCGATTATTTGTCGGCCACATTCAGGGCTTCGAAATGGGACGTGAAAGCGATGCAAAAGCTGATCGTTACCTCTGCTACCTATCGTCAATCTTCCAAAATTGATCCGAAATTTAAAGATGTAGACCCGGATAACAAGTTATATGCCCGCGGCCCAAGCTACCGTATGTCTGCCGAGCAGATCCGCGACAACGCGCTGGCATCCAGCAGCCTGCTTACCCAGCGAATCGGAGGCAAAAGTGCCTACCCGTATCAGCCGGCAGGACTTTGGGAGGCGCTGGCAACGCGGAACGAGGTGGTTTACAAACAGCAGCATGGCGACAGCTTGTACCGCAGAAGCCTTTACACGGTTTGGAAACGCAGTGCTCCCCCACCCATGATGCTCAATTTTGACGCGGCGGAAAGACATTTCTGCATTACCAAGAGGCAAAAAACGAGTACACCGTTGCAGGCTTTGGTGGTCATGAATGATCCACAATTCGTGGAAGCTTCGAGGGTACTGGCGCAACAGATGCTCAAAAAAGGCCGCACATTGGATGAGCAAATCACTTACGGGTTCACTGCTTTGACGAGCCGGGCGCCAAGTCAGCGGGAATTGACGATCCTGAAAGAGCTGTACCAGGAGGAATATACCGATTTCAGCAAAAACCCTAAAAAGGCAAGAGAGATACTGTCGGCCGGTGAGTATCCGGTGGATAAAATGTTGAATCCGGCACAGTTAGCAGCCGGTACCATTGTGGCCAGTACGGTGATGAACTTTGACGAATTTTTGATCAAGAGATAAAAAATACAACCATGAGCTTTTACAACGAACTTGAAAATCATGTGCACGAGCAGTTGAGCCGACGGAATTTCTTGTCAAAAACAAGTTTAGGGCTCGGGGCAGCCGCTATGGCTTCCCTGCTGAATGCGGATGATTCCATGGCAAAAAAAGTACTTTCCGGCACGCCGGAAGGCGCTTCGCTCCCTCTTGGCAAGCCCCATTTTGCGCCCAAAGCCAAAAGGATCATTTACCTGTTTCAAAGCGGTGCCCCATCGCAGCTGGAACTGTTTGACTATAAGCCCAAACTGGAACAAATGTGGGGCCAGGACCTGCCCGAATCCGTCAGAAAAGGCCAGCGATTGACGGGCATGACGGCCGGACAAAGCAGTTTCCCGTTAGCCGCGTCCAAATACAAATTTGCAAAGCGCGGCGATAATAACATGATGATCAGCGAGTTGCTGCCTTTTACTTCCAGCATTGTGGACGATGTGACTTTCATCCGCTCCATGCATACGGAGGCGATCAATCACGACCCGGCGGTGACATTTTTTCAGACGGGCAGCCAGCAGGGCGGAAGGCCTTCGTGGGGCTCGTGGATCAGTTACGGACTGGGCTCGGACAATCAGAACATGCCTTCTTTTGTGGTACTGCTTTCCAAAGGCCGGCCCGGTGACCAGCCTCTTTATGCGAAGTTATGGAGCAATGGTTTTCTGCCTTCTGTGCACCAGGGTGTGGTTTTTCGCTCGGGGCCGGACCCCGTTTTTTACCTCAATAACCCCGAAGGAATAGATAAAACCAGCCGTAGAAGAATGCTCAATTCTCTGGCAAAACTACAACAGGCCCAGTTTGAAAAAATCCTCGACCCGGAAATTAACTACCGCATGGCGCAGTATGAGATGGCTTACCGGATGCAAACTGCCGTGCCGGAAACCATGGACATTTCAAAAGAGCCTGATTATATTTTTGACCTGTACGGCGAGGACTCCCGCAAGCCGGGCACATTCGCAGCTAACTGTCTGCTAGCCAGGAAACTAATTGAAAAAGACGTCAAGTTCGTGCAGCTTTACCACCAGGGCTGGGACCAGCACGGTAACCTACCGAATGACATCAAAACCATGGCCAAAAGTGTAGACCAGGCGTCGGCAGCACTCATTAAAGACCTTAAACAAAGAGGGTTACTGGATGAAACGCTGGTAGTTTGGGGCGGTGAATTCGGCCGTGGATCGTACTCGCAGGGCAAATTAACAAAGGACAATTACGGCCGCGATCACCATCCGCGCAGCTTCACAATATGGATGGCGGGCGCCGGTGTGAAAAAGGGCTTTGTATTTGGTGAAACCGACGAGTTTGGCTACAATGTCATCAAAGATCCCGTGCATGTGCATGACTTTCAGGCGACTGTGATGCATTTGATGGGTGTAGATCATGAGCAGCTGATATTCAAGCACCAGGGCCGCAGGTACCGGCTTACCGATGTCCACGGCAAAGTCGTCAAACCGTTACTAGCCTGACTCACAACCAATAAGCGCAAAAAAGAACACCGGTACCGGGACCCCAACCCCGACCGGTGTTCAACACCTCCTCACACTAAGAATTTTCACCCGACAGCCAGGTACTCTCTCGACAGCAGCGTCTGAATTTCACGCATTCTTCTGCGGGCGATAGGCAGCCTGGCGCCATTGGTGAGTAGCAACGTATCCGGCTCTACGCGGGCCGTTACAAACTCTGGGTTGACCGCGCATGACTTGTGTATACGCATAAAATCGGCGCGTAACGTCTCTATCACACTTTTCAGCGTTTTCGAAACCAGGTAGGTAGTACCTTTATGCGTATAAATGTGGGTATAATTGCCTTCTCCACGCAGGTGGGTGATCTCGCTGGCGGCGATCCAAATAATTTTGCCGCGAACGTGTACGGCGATAGGATTAGATGCGGTACTGGCTAATGTTACTACTCTTGAAAATGGATTGATTGATGCATTCATGGCTGTTAAAGATGGTCTGATTTATAACATTTATTTTTTCATGGCTCACTGTTTCTGACAGCGTGTTACAAATGTGGCATCAACCCGGTCACATTTAAAACAGAATTTCGTCAGAATGTATGTTTTGCCTGTTGAAACTCACTTTTTTGCCTCTGATCTGTATTTGGCGGTGAATTACCGTATTGTGAGGTCGCAGTGTTTTGCAGGCGACTCAGGCACCTCTTTCTGCGTTTGATCGGGTTGGCATGTAGCCCAAACAACTTTTACATTTCGTTAACCATCTTTTACCAGTCCTTAACCGACGATAATATAAAGCCTTTTAGCTTTGTCAAAGTCCTTAAAAACAAAAGCGAAATGGCCGGATTTCTCCACGTATACGGCTACTTTCCGCCAGCAACTAATTATGTCGTTTTACTTTAAATCAAAAAAAAATGAAAAGACTATTTGTGTTTATTCCGGCTGTCTTCATGGTATTATTTCTACTAAATTCTTTTGTACCAAAGGAAAATGAAGCAAAAAAGGAACCAGTAAAAGAGGGCAAATCATCGGGAATTGCTAACATCATTTTCAAATCCACTGATGGCGGACAAACCTGGCAGGACATTAGCGAAGGACTGCCGGAAAAACTACAGAGAGAAGGTGTGTGGAGAGATGGTCTATTTGCAAATGACCATGGGCTTTATTTACGCGCTGGAAATGGTGTTTATCATAGTGAACCAAATTCCACAACTCCTTTTTGGACCAAAGAAATTTTCCCTAGTAGACAACGTAACATTGCCCCTGGCAAGAATGGGATATTTGCCTATGATTTCAGGGGTCAATTTTTACAAAAAATAAACGGAACGAGTAATTGGTCGCCTGTGTACAAGAATTTCCAAGAACAGGCCGTACGCCTAAACGGAGAGATAGATTGGATGTACACGAATTTTAAAGAGAAATTGGTACGCAACGTTTTTGAAACTGCCGGAGGCACCGTTTTCATCACTTGCAGCAACGCCCTTTTTAGATCAACGAACAATGGAAAAACCTGGAAACAAGTACATGCCGGGGACGGGACAATGAATTTGACAGAGTCAAACGGTGTACTTCTGGCAACTAACAAAAAGGGACTATTAAGATCCACCGATGATGGGCAAAGCTGGGACCGTGTGATCAGCGATAAGGGTGCTGGCATCGCTGTGGAACGTATTGATGGAGGATTTGCTGCCATACTAAACAACGCTATAACCCAAACAAACAGCATACACATTTCAATGGATAGTGGAAAAACCTGGAATGCCATAGGTGAAGACCTTCAAGCTTCCCGGAGTAGTTTATTCATGAAAGAAATAGGACTGCTTAAATCTACATCGGCTATTTTATCAATTAAGCAAATGGGTAAATATTTAATATGTGGTCGCTCAGATGGTATATTCCGGTCAGCTGACATGGGCAAAACATGGCAGCAGCTACTACTCCCTCCTAATGGAAATTTCGGCTTCAATTTATCTGTTTCGGGCAAAGTGATCTATGTCGTGCCAAATAAAGGATGTTGAAAAACTCACTTTTTAGCCTCTGATCTGTATTTGGCTACTTTGCAGCTTTCGGACATCGCATTCCATTTGCCCGTAAAATGATTGAAGGATCAATTCTGACAATTCGGCAATAATTTATTACATCTGGCAAGCCCATTCCTTTTCTAACCGGCAAACCGCTCCTATTTTTATGGTTTGTAAAATCCCATGAGAAGCATCCGGTTCTGGTCATTCATTGCAACACGCTTTCCCGAAACACATCAGTCGGGATGGCGTGTTGCATTTTGGTTCATTTCCTATGCAGTCGTCAGTGTATCAATACTTTATCTGATCCTATTTTTATGTAATAACGATACATTCTTCGAAACGACACCGCTGAGTGAAGGTGTTTTATGGTTTGTAGTTGCAGTGTTGGCCGGGTCATTGGTCGCCGCGGGAATAACCGAGCTGGCTTTCACTTTTAAGCAGTGGAAAACCAACCAGCAGGAGTTGCAGCAAATGGAGGAAAAACAGTTGCAAACTGAGCTGGACGTCGTCAAACAGCAGGTTAACCCTCATTTTTTATTCAATTGCCTCAATTCCCTCTCGGTACTCATTTCCGAAGCACCTGCCACAGCCGAAAAATTCGTCGACGAGATGTCGAAAGTGTACAGGTACCTGCTGAGTGTCAACGGGCCTAATAAGGAAACCAGCATGGTCACGCTGGAAGCCGAGCTTCGTTTCATACGGTCCTACATTTACCTGCTGGAAACCCGTTTTGAAAGCGGAATCGAGGTTTGCATTGAAATAGACGACGTTTATTTGAGCCTACTGATCGCGCCCCTCACCCTTCAAACCCTGATTGACAATGCGATCAGGCACAATGTCGTGTCCACGGAGCGACCATTGCGCATCCATATCACTACCAGGCCCACGGGCCAGCTGGAAGTCAGGAATAATTTACAGAAAAGGCTTGTGCGAATGCCGTTCAGCACCGCCGGACTGGCGACCTTGATTTCGCGCTATAAAATGTTGTTTAACCAGGCAGGAACCATTCAGATCAAAGAAAGTGAAGCGGGTTTCAGCGTTCTCTTGCCATTAATTCATACATGATACCCAGATTCGATTACATTGGACGGTTAATATGGCTCAGTCTGTTCGGCAGATGGATGTTCGTCTTGCTGGTACCCTGGTTCGTGCCAACCATCAGCTACCTACTGATCGGTGAACCGTACTTAGCAAGTGTCATCAATTTCCTTTTGGGGACGTTAATGGTGCTATGCATGACCATTCTGGCATTCATTCCCCACGATTGGGCCGCTCAATACATTGCACAGAAATTCCCCTCGATCAACTCGTCGGTCAAAAGAGCGATTTACACAGCCATCGCTTTCTGGATACTGACCTTCATTTATGTGACGACTTATGGTGTGTTCATCATCAAATTTCGTCCACTAAATGCCCAGCTGGACGCAGAGAAGATGATCAATGTGTACATTTTCGAGTTTTTCGCGGTCCTGTTACTGACTGGTTTGTACGAAGTGAATTATTCGTTGCGAAAATGGCGGGAGATCAAGGTCAACAAAGAAGCGATCAAAAAGGCTGGCTTGCAGGGCCAGTTGCAGAGTTTGAAAAGCCAGGTCAACCCACATTTTCTTTTCAATAGCCTCAATACCCTGTCTGCATTGATCGGCGATGAGCCTGCACGGGCAGAGCAGTTTGTCGATGAAATGGCCAAGGTATACCGGTACCTGTTGCAAACCAATCAGGATGAGCTGACTACCCTGGATACCGAGATCAAATTCATTCAATCCTATTATCATTTGCTCCGCACCCGCCACGACGAAGGTTTGGAGCTCATTATTGATGTAAATAAAAATGCTTTGGGTATGTACATTCCTCCGTTGACTTTGCAGCTTTTGGTAGAGAATGCGGTGAAACACAATACGATACTCGAAAAAAAGCCGCTGTGCATCGTAATCCGTTCAATCGGGGATAACCTTTTGGAGGTTGAAAATAATCTGTTGGAAAAGTCGACGCGGGTCAAATCTACCAAACTGGGACTGGCCAACATTGAAGCCAAATATCGCCTGCTCTCGGAACGCCAGCCAGTAATCGATCCCGGTCCCGATTACTTCAAGATAACCTTACCCCTGCTTGTCGAAAAAACAAAAAACTAATGAATATATTAATTGTCGAAGATGAAAAGCTCGCAGTCCGCAAGCTGACCAAACTCCTGGAAGAGGCCGCTCCTGATTTCGTGATCAAAGGCGTGACACCCAGCATTGAGGCCACGGTAGAATGGATTTCGCAAAACCGCGCTGCTGGTAACGCCGAGCCCGATTTGCTATTCCTAGACATTGAACTCGCCGATGGTCAAAGTTTTGAGATTTTCAACCGGATCGACATTCGCAGCACCGTTATCTTCACCACTTCCTACGATGAATACGCATTGCAGGCATTCAAGGTCAATAGCATTGATTATTTATTAAAACCGGTGCAACTCGAAGATTTACAGCGTAGTATCAAGAAATTCTACGACCTCACAGGCCAGCGCAGTACATCCGCAATCTCTTTACCTCCGAACCTGGAAAGCATTCTCAAAAACCTGCATTTGCAACAGCCACCTGCTGATTATCGCAAGCGTTTTCTGGTAAAGCAAGGTCAAAAACTGCTATCCATTGAGACTTCCGAAATTGCTTATTTTTATATTGATGAAAGTGTCAGTTTTTTCAAAACGCATGTGGCCCAACGTTTTATGGTTGATTACCGGATGGATGAAATGGAATTATTCCTGGACCCTGACCGGTTTTTCAGGGTCAACAGAAGTATGATAGTGACTCACAGTTCGGTAGTGCAGATTCAGCCTTATTATAACAACAGGCTGGTGCTCACATTGAAACCGGTATTCGAAAAAGAAGCCTTTGTCAGTCGTGAAAAAACGAATGACTTCAAGAAATGGATGGGCAAATAATAATCAGCACATGACCGCAACAACCTGATTAGCGGTCATAACCAAATCGTTTCCAATGCTCATGGGCTTACCAATATCCCCGCAACATGAAACAATGGAGGCGATTTGAACCGGTACCATATTGTCAGGAAGCGTCACATTTTGCTCGTCTGTGGAATGATTGGCAAGTAACAAACAGCTGGCGCCGGGCTTGTGCACCAGCAGTGACGACACTTTTAATGGCAGATCACATTGTGTCAGTTGTACCTCATGGGGCTGCCATTTTAAAATAAAACCTAACAAAATTCCCACCGGAAAAATGGTTGTCTTTTTCATGATACCACCTGGCCCCGTCGTTTCGAAGTAGGTAATGGCGGTAACACCTGCCTCAGAAAGGTATTTCAGGCTTCCCAATGTCCAGGCTGCGGCGAATTCCGTATCCTGCCTTTCATCGTAAGCATTACTGCCCTGATCTCCCGTGGTGGCCACTGCATTAAAGCGCGGCTTTAACGTAACCGGGGAAACATGAACGCGTTTTCCGGGGGCTAGTCGCTGTGCACTCCTGACCTGGTCAAATTGAGCTGGCATATTTTCTACCATCGTTAGATTATCCGGCAAGTGTGCTTGAGGGTTCAAAGAATAGCATACAAAATCATGATCATCAAACACAAATGAATTTCGGTTCAATTCAGCGAAGTTAGCGTCAGTACCTGCTCCAATACTGATCTCAGGCAGTTCACACCGCAACAATGGAAGGTATTTTGCAATCAACCTGTTTGAAGTAATCCTTGGTTTCCCTTCCATCACTGCCACGGACTGAATCTGAGCGGCTTTGTTTTTCAAGCTGGCAATGAGCGGGTCCCAGCTATTTTCCAGCTCATCATTAACAAAAACCACGAGTTCCAAGGGAAGCTTCAAACGGTTACCAATCACGAATGCACAACCCAGTTTCTCTTCCCAGTTCCCGGCCGAAAGAAAAATATTCGCACGCAGGTGTGAAAACCCTGTTTTGGAAAGAAACTTGGTTTGATAGGGTTCTGGCGCTTCAAAATCAGACGGTAGTTGAAGGCCAAGACTGGGGAAGTTTTGCCTTTCGGTGAGCAGTGAAATGTGGGCTGCCGTGTTTCTGAAAGCCTGGTAACTGGCCCCGCCCAGGCTCATGGTCAACCGTACGGACTGATTAAATTCGTCATCCTTCTTCACCTCCACCGGAAAGGGGATCTTCAAAGGCGTGCAATAAGTTTTGAATGAGGCATCGGACCAATTGCGCTGATCCTCGGTTTCGAAAATTTCTCCTTCGAAATCCAGTCGCGCAGTAATGCTGCCATTAACCAGCCATTGCATCGCATTCACATTCAAAAACGTCTGATGCGGGCTGATGTATTCCGGAAAGAACTGGTGTGAAAAGTAGCCGCCGGAATGCTCGATCGAACAAGGCCGTCCGGCAAGGCTATCAGTGGAATGAAGGACGCAAAGCCCAATTCGGTTTTTCAGGAATTGACTTTGCGCTTTGCCCTTGATGACAAAATGAATGGTACCGTCCTCCAATCCTGTAATACGTACCTTCCATGTGAATTTTACGCCCTGAAAATCCGTGTAGCTGGTCAGATTTACAGTAAAATTGTCAGTACCGGCATGAATCTTTTCCTTTTTGATCGTAAACGGCAATGTTTTCCAGTTCTGGTCGCGAATAGCAAAATAGATCATGCGGACGATCTCCTGATCGCCGACCCGAATGTAGCGGACAAACCCGTCAGCATAGTCCGCAGTGACGGTACCGGCTTGCAATTGCATACAGTTAATTGTTAGGTGTTTAGGAATAACTATGGCAAGAATTGCGCAACATTCTCCTTGGTAATGCGCAGTAATCCGGTGTTAATGGTTAGTGGAATATTAGTAATGCCTGCTTTTGAATCATTGGATGATAACCGATTGGTACTGTGCACCATATCAAACAAAAGTTGCCCGCCATACCAGGTAAACAGCTCTCTTTTCTGACCTGCCAGCATTTGAATGACACCGTCCTGAACCAGTTTCAAATGCTGCGGTTCCCAGTCCACAGTCGTGATTTTTATCTTTCCCGCTTTCCCTGCTTCCTTTACCGCCAAACCTATCCCCGGGCCTGAGTTAGAATCAAAACCGCAAATTCCAGCAATGTCAGGATGCGCCGCAATAATGTCGGACGTGACTTTCGAAGCGATCTCTACACTTGATTTATCCTCGAATTTACCAACGATCCGGATGTTGGGATATTTCTCCAAAACATCCAATAAACCACGAAAGCCCGCTTCCATACTGTTCAGACCTAATATTCCCATGTAGGCAACCTTACCTTTTCCACCAATGAGCCGCGCCATTTCCTCCCCTTGCATTCGCCCGATCTCATACCAGTCAGTCCCCAGAAATCCATGACGGCGTGACTCCGGAATGTCGGAATCGTAAATGACCGTCGGTATCCCGGCATCCACGGCTTTGTTGATCACCTGCGCGATACCGGGGTCGGTACCGTTAATAAGTAAGCCTGTGGGCCGGGAGGCGATTACTTGTTCAATGGTTTCGATCTGTGCCGGTACGTCCCATTCCGGCGGGCCCAGTATCGATACTTTCACGCCCATTTTCTTTCCCCACCGCTTGAATGCAGCCTGATCGTGGTTCACATACATAGGCATGTTCACGGCCGTGGTCACCATTACGTACTCCTCATCGGCGCTCACCACATCCTGGTCCGCCACCTTAAACCCTTTGGAAACCTGCTCGCCTGAACCTTGCCTGGGCGGTAGCTCGCAAGCACACAAGAGCGTGGCAATCGCAAGACAAGCTGAAAATGAAAACGATCGTGTATGCATGAATGAATGGATTATAGACTTGGTTATCAAGCAATAAACTAGCCCGTGACCAGCGACAAAATCTCTTCTTCTGTGGTTTCTTCCGCCCCCACCTCACCTGCCAGCTTACCAGCCCTGATCACCAGAATACGGTCAGCCAATGTTAACATTTCAGGCAACTCGCTTGATATCAATAAAATACCTCTTCCTTCTTTCGTGAGCTGCCGAAGCAGTTGATAAATTTCAGCTTTCGCACCTACGTCAATTCCATGGGTAGGTTCGTCAACGATGAGCACTTTGGGATTGTTCAAAAGCCATTTGGCCAGCACTGTCTTTTGCTGGTTTCCCCCGCTCAGGTTCATCACCAGCTGATCAGCGTCGGGCGAGGCAATGTGCAGTTTGTCCATGTATTCCGTCGCAATCCAGCTGGCCTTTTCTGCATTATACCAGTTGGGGTCCGACGCCGCTTCCAGGTTGGCGGCCAGAATATTATCAGTCAAAGTCTTGTTCAGAAACACGCCCTGCGACTTCCGCTCTTCCGGTACATAGCCGAGCCCGGCCGCAATTGCATCGGCTGGATGCTGAGCATTAATGTCTTGATTTTCAATTAAAATATCTCCTGAAATTCGGGAGCGATAGCCAAATATAGTCTGTGCGATTTCAGTTCTTCCCGCTCCTACCAACCCGGCAAGCCCTACAATTTCTCCCGCATGAACCTTTAAACTAATGTCCGAAAATCCGTGACCTGACAGGTTTTTTAATTCCAGCAACACATTTTTCGTAGCCGCCGATTTCGACCTTTTGTTCAAAATATCCCTACCCACCATGAGCCGGATCAATGCTGCCGGAGTCGTTTCGTTCGTTTCACCCGTACCCTGGTAACGGCCGTCTTTGAGGACACTTACCCGGTCGGAAATAGCGAAAATCTCTTCCATCCTGTGCGAAATGTAGATGACCGACTTACCTGCCGCTTTCAACTGCCTGATGATGCCAAAAAGCGTTTTGGTTTCCCTGTCGGTAATGGAGGCAGTAGGCTCATCGAGGATCAGTATTTCAGGATCTTTCGATAGTGCTTTCGCGATCTCAACCATTTGCTTTTCCGCCGGGGACAGCTCCCCTACCAGTTTTTCAGGCGCGATATAACTGATTTGCAGGCTTTCAAGCAAGATTTTAGTTTTCTCAAACAGTTTTCCGTATTGAATAAAACCCCAGGAATTAACGGGCTGTGTATTGGCAAAAATATTCTCCGCCACCGACAATGTATCAATCAGGCTCAGCTGCTGGTACACGATCGCAATACCTTTTTCCGACGCCTGCGCCGGGCCATGGATCGAAATAACATTCCCATTCAGGATCAAATCGCCAGCGTCTGGTTTCAAATTACCCGTCAGAATGTTCATCAATGTCGATTTCCCTGCTCCATTTTCGCCACACAATGCATGTACCTCGCCTGGCAGCAGCTCAAAACTGATCCCGTCCAGCGCTTTCACGCCCGGAAAAAATTTACTGATACCCACAAGCTGCAAATGGCTCATAATGAAGTGTTTTTCAAATAAAAATTACCTTATTCTCCCGCGCTGACTGGTAAGCCGCATGTACGAGGCGCATTGTTTCAAAATTATCGATACCCGTCGTTTCCGCATTCTTTTTCCCCTGCAAACTTTCCAGAATGTCCCGATTGCAGTCCACAATCGATGCATGTACCACGGCATAGGCAGGATCAATCCATGGGTAAGGTTGCGGCGAAGCTGTCGTTACGTTGGTTCCCTCTCTCGTCGTCACCCGAATCTCGTAGTTGTTCAAAAGGATCGCGGTGCCTTTTTCCCCTTCCACCGTCACCAGCGTCTGCGGGAATGACTCATGTTCTTTAATGGTGGCATAAGACATTTCGACGTAGCAAGAGATGCCATTGCGCATTCGCATCAGCACATTCGCCACGTCTTCGCCCTTTATTTCAGGGTTAATGCGCGCAGTATGGCAGTACAGCGACTCGGCTTCTCCAAACAAAAACCGCGTAACGTCCAGCACATGCGACCCGATGTCTGTAATGATAAATTCGTCTAATTCCTTCAAAAATGGCTGGTTATCAAACACGGGAAAACCAGAACAGAATGCCACATTTGCCTTGAAAACCTTGCCCATCACGCCGGAAAGCAATATTTCTTTCAACTTCCTGATCGGCGCCTGAAACCTGAAATTTTCATGAATGTACAATGCAACATGAGCAGCCCTGCAAGCCTCCACCATCGCCGCCGCAGCCTCCAATGTGGTAGCCATTGGTTTCTGGCAAATCACGTCCAGTCCCCTCGCAGCGGCCTTTTCGGTAAGCATGGCATGTGTGCTGACGTCGGTAATGATGTCCACAAAATCGAGTTCGTGGGCATGCTTGTCCAGCAATTCATCGACATCGTCATACACATTTTCCACGGCGTAATGCTCCGCCAACGCCCTGGCTTTTTGAATGGTACGGTTATAAAAAGCAATGGGTTGGACGCCAGCGAGTTCATGCCAGCCCGCAAGCTGGTACCCAGCCCAGAAGCCAGTACCCAACACCGCAAACTTTAATGTCCTGCCATTCTCCATATCCTTTCTTTAAAGCGATTTTCGTCTGATCAATTGTGATGGATTGGCGATTTGAGCCGACAGTTTTTCGTTAACCATTTTGCTGATCGTCCTGCCCATTTGTTTAAAATCCGTTGATATAACCGTGATACCGCCTTCCAGGATCTCTTTCATCGGCGTGTCGTCGTAGGAGATCAGGCCAATGTCCTTGCCCAATTGCAACTTTGCCTGATGGACATTCTTTACAAAATCGATCAGGTTACGGTCCGAAAACATCAGGTACGCCTCTCCTTTCCGGATCAGCTCGGGTGCAAGTTTGTCGGTGATTTCGCAGGTCATGCCAAAGTCTTTACTGAACCGTGTGAAGCCCTCGATAATACCGTCAGGAACAAATTGGAACTGGCCTTTTGAGAGTACCAATGTTAGTTTTTTGTATTTTTTCAAAAGATCAAGACCAGATGCCAATGCAGCGTGAATATCGTTTTCAAAATCCTGATATACAGCCGCATACTCCCCCACCAGGTTTTCTACAGCCTTGTCGATGATGACCAGCTTGTCTTTCGGAATGCGGTTGATCACCTCCGAAACATCCTCATTGAAGTGGGGCATGATCATAAAATAATTATAATCGTTCAGGTTGTTACTGATCAGGCTTTCAAACAAATAGCGGTCATAATGGTGAAAGAATAGCCTCAATTGTGCTCCTTCGGGCAGTCCCTCTTTCAATGCAAAATACAATGTCTCTTTATAAGCATTCAGCGTATCAAAAAGCACGAAAATGTTGAGTGAACTACGGACTTCCGTGTTGGCAACATAAAAGCCCTTTCCATGCTTTGCCTGAATTACGCCACGTTTCCGCAGGTCCTCGTAAGCCTTCGCTACCGTCACTTTTGCCACATTCTGCCAGCCCGAAAGTTCACTGATCGAAGGCAACTGCTGTCCGTGATTCAATGTCCCTTTTTCAATGGATGAAATGACCTCATTCAGGATCTGCTGATACTTTGGCTCCTTGGATTGTGCGTCAATTTTTATCAGATCTTTCATGCGCGGCTCCTTTTTTGTACATATAAATCCAGTAAAACGGCCAGTATCAGGATAACGCCCATGATAATTTCCTGCCATAGCCCTGATATTCTGGCGATGACCATAATATTCGCGATCACCCCTGTAAAAAGCGCGCCCAGCAATGCCCCGGGAATTTTCCCTACCCCACCGGTAAGGCTCGCGCCCCCGAGAATAACCGCCGTAATCACCCTCAATTCCAGTCCGCGTCCAAGTGTGGACATAGCGGCGCCGAGACGTGACGATAACAAAATTCCCGCAATACCTGCCAGCAAAGCCGAAAGCACGAATGCATACATTTTCATCCGTTTTACCCTGATCCCGGAAAGATCGGCTGCTTTTTCGTTACCGCCAATGTAGTAGTACCGCCTGAAAAACACCGTTTTATTGACCAAAACCGTAAAGACAACGACTGTGAGCAACATATACCAAACCGGCATCTGAATGCCCAGCAACTTCGACTGACCAATGGCATTGAACCAGTAAGGCAGGTTCTGGATGCCCGCGCCCGCTACCAGCAACGCCCCGCCCCGCACGATACCCATCATCGCCAACGTCTGGATCATCGGGTTAATGCCCATGTAGGCAATGAGATAGCCATTGACCCAGCCGATCAGCAGCGCACTACCCAGCCCTGCAACCAAAGCAACCGGTACCGGCACATTGTAGTGAAACATCAGATGCGCGGCCAGTCCGCCCGAAAAAGCGACAATGGAGCCAACGGAAAGATCGAACATCCCTGAAATGAGTAGCAACATCATCCCTACCGCCACAATGGTATCAATGGAAAGGTTCAGTAAAAGCTGGCTCAGGTTTTCAAAAGTGGGAAAATTGGCCGGAAACGCAATGCTCGCCAAAACGCAGATCAATGCGATGGTGAGGGCGAGGGAATTCACACGGTCCTGTAATATTTTCTTCATCTGATAAACTGATAGTGAGCAGCCTAAACTTAAAACTTTTCAAATTAACATTTGAATAATTAAAAAAAGCTTTACCTTCGTCATCTCTACTGTACTCTACTGATTTAAGTTAAAAAATCGTCAGATCAACCCATTTTCGTGACTATGCAGCTGGGGATTGGCACTTATACTTATGGCTGGGCTTTTAGCATAAATGGGCAGACAACGACCCGATTATTTACTGAAAATCACCTGCTAGAAAAAGCCAAAAGCTTTGGACTGAACCTGGTACAGATCGGCGATAACTTGCCGCTGCACGAGTTTACGGCTGACCAGTTGAAGGATTTCGCTGATTCTGCTAAGAAAAATGACATTCAGATCGAGGTAGGCGCTCGTGGTCTTACCGCCGAGCATCTTGACCGATACATAGGCATTGCATTAAAACTGAACGCCAGGCTGATAAGGCTTGTGATAGACCAAAAAGACTATGAACCTGGGTTGCCCGTCATCATCAATATTATTCAAAATGCATTGCGGGATTTGGAAAAACACCACATTACATTAGGCATTGAAAATCATGACCGACTGAAAACCAGTGAATTCGTGCAGATTGTAGAGAGCGTAAGTAGTCCTAATGTAGGTATCTGTTTGGACTCGGTGAACTCAATGGGGGCCGGTGAAGGATTGGAACAGGTTGTTAAAGCGCTAGCGCCTTATACGGTCAACCTCCATATCAAGGACTTTGGTATTCAGCGACTTCCCCATTCGATGGGATTTCAGATCGATGGGCGGCCGGCTGGGAAAGGAATGCTGAATGTTCCCTGGCTGCTAGAAAATGTCAGTCAGTACGGACGCTGTCAAACTGCGATCCTGGAACAATGGGTGGTACCGGAAAGTGATCCCGAAGCTACCATTGAAAAGGAAGATTGGTGGGCGCAGGAAAGCGTGGAATATTTGAAAAACTATTTCTAAACATAAATCAGGAGGCATCAAATGACAAAAATCGCATTGATTGGTGCAGGAGGAAAAATGGGTTGTCGATTGACCGACAATTTCCTCAAATGCACCGACTATCTGCTTCATTATCTGGAAGTAAGTCCACAGGGGATAGCAAATCTGATACAGCGAAATGTAACGGTAAGCGATCAGGGAAGCACTGTACCAGACGCCGATGTGGTGATCCTGGCGGTGCCGGATGTCGCTATCGGAGCCATTTCCCAGGACATTATCCCGCTCATGAAACCCGGTGCGCTGGTACTCACGCTGGACCCCGCCGCCCCCCTCGACGGTGTCATCGCCCATCGCGACGATCTCGGTTATGTGATCGCCCACCCTTGCCACCCGAGTATATTCAACTGGGAGCCCACAGAGCATGATTTTCGTGATTTTTACGGCGGTATTACGGCCAAACAATCTATTGTGGTCGCATTAATGCACGGTACCGAGGCACATTACCAACTCGGTGAAAAGGTGTCGCAGGATATGTATGCGCCGATCAAAGACACGCATAGGATCACATTGGAACAAATGGCGATACTGGAACCTGCGATGGTGGAAACACTGGCACAAACCTGCATGGAAGTAGTGAAAGAAGGCTACGACAGGATTCTGGAACTGGGGGTTCCGCAAGCTGCGGCAAGGGATTTTGTACTCGGACATTTGCGGATACAGATCGCGGTTTTGTTCAAAGAAGTGAATGGTACGTTCTCCGACGCGGCCTACAAAATCAGCAAACGCGCCAAACCGATTTTATTCAGGGATGATTGGAAGAAAATTTTTGAAATGGACGACATTCGTCAGCAGGTGAAGGACATTACAAGCAAATAAATCATTCATGAAAAGATACATACTACTTATTGGCATGGTGCTGGCCGGCGTCATTGCCTCTGCCCAGCAGCCATTTTCAAAAGGCCGCCTCAAAGTCTCGGACAATCAGCGGTACCTCGTCCACAGCGACGGTACGCCGTTTTTCTGGCTGGGCGATACCGCCTGGGAGCTCTTTCACCGTCTTACGAAGCAGGAAGCAGAACAATATTTGAAACACCGGGCAAAGCAAGGCTTCACCGTCGTGCAGGCCGTGGCTTTGGCCGAGCTCGACGGATTGAATGTTCCCAACGCGGAAGGTAATACCCCGCTGGTCAATAATGACCCCTCGAAGCCCAATGAGGCGTATTTCAAACACATGGACTTTGTGATCGACAAGGCTGCAGAAAATGGTATCGCCATTGCATTGCTGCCAACCTGGGGCGACAAGGTTTTTAAAAGTACCTGGGGAAAAGGACCTGAGATCTTTAATGTCAACAATGCCTCGGCGTACGGTGAATGGATCGGTAATCGGTACAAAAACCGCAACAATGTGATCTGGGTGCTGGGCGGCGACCGTACTCCACGGGCAGATTCGGACGACGTGAAAGTGTGGCAACTGATGGCTGCCGGCATCGTGAAAGGCACCGGAGGCAACGATCAGGCCTTGTTGAGCTTCCACCCGCAGCCTAACGCGCTGAACATGGGAGGCTCGTCGAACTGGTTCCATCAGGATAGCTGGCTGGATTTCAACATGTTGCAAAACGGGCATTGCCGCGACGAGATCAATTACGATAAGATCGCATTTGTATATGATCGCAAACCCGCCAAGCCCGTGCTGGACGCTGAACCGATTTACGAAGACCACCCGGTTTGTTTCAATGTGACCGACCTCGGCACTTCCAATGCTTATGACGTGCGGAAATACGCCTACCTGGATCTGTTTGCGGGAGCGTTCGGACATACTTACGGGTGTCACGACATCTGGCAAATGAATGGTGGAGGCCGCGAGCCCGTGAACGGTCCGCATATGACCTGGAATGAGGCACTTGACCTGCCCGGCGCCAGGCAGATGACCCTGGTCAGAAAACTTATGGAGTCACGTCCGCTACTGGATCGGGTTCCCGACCAGTCATTAATTCAGGAGAACAGCAATGGCCCGGCCACACGTATACAAGCGACCCGAGGCAAGGACTACGCATTCGTATACACGGCTACGGGCCAGCCTGTAACTGTGAATGCTGGCAAGATTTCAGGAAAGGAATTTGTCGCCCACTGGTACGATCCCCGCAAAGGCGAGGTCACCAAAATCGGTACATTTCCCAACCAGGGAAAGCATCAGTTTAAAGCACCTTCGACAGGTTATGGGAAAGACTGGGTGCTGATACTGGATGATACGGAGAAGAAATATGGGTTTGATTTTGCCTCGGCTTTGAAGTAGTGTTTGAGTTTGCTACAACGTAAGCAGCTATTTAACATATTGTAAATGAACATATTGTTTTGTCACAAAGCTCCCTTAGTGCCAAACCTTCACTACTTTAAAACTGAGCTTTTTACAAACAAAATCACTTCCTGTAGGTCTTCAAGGCAGCTTTGTCTGATTGGGCTTGCAGGATCTTTTTTAGTCCTTCTACATTCATAGTCAACCCTACCTCAGCGTCCGGCGCGGTGTCTTCGTTGATAATGCCAATCGGGCCGCGATAAGTACTTTCTCTTACGATCCGGATCATTTCCGCTTCCGCATCACCTTCACCGATCGGTACTACTTTAACCGGGCTTCCAACCGGCTCTCCTCTCTTCAGTCCCATCAGGTTTACGGCCATCAGGTGAGGCAATATTTTTGGAAAAAACTCAGGAAAACGGTCGATATCCTCTTCTGCGTGGTGAAAGTTGTAGACAATACCAATGTTTGTTTTTTTCAGATAATTGATCACTTCCAGCTGATTTTCAGGCACTCCATACCAGCCCCCGTGGTTGTACAGGCCCACTGAGCAACCGATTTCAGCAGCTTTGTCGGCAATGTAGCTGACTGGTTTGGCCACGGCTTCTATTTTCTCCTGGTGTGTCATTTTATCCATATCCTTAATGCCCGAGATCATGCACCAAAGTTGTGTTTTAATGCCATGACGCTTTAAAACGTCGAGGATGATCGGCAGTGTTTTATCATTTTCAGGGTTAGGACCTGAGTGTAGCCAGAACGCCTGGAGCTTGATGTGGTGTGATTTCAAAGCCTCCATTTCCTGGTTGAATTCCGCGATATGCTTTTCGCGCCAATCGTAAGCCAGCATGGTAAAACCAAGCTCATTCAGCATTTCTGCCCGCTCCACTGGTCCTCGGTTTTTGGAATCGAAAGGTACGATACACCATGCTATCAGGTTTTCCCGTGCATAAATGTTCCCTGTTCCACTCGCCTGTTGTGCGTTGGTATTTTGGCATTTCAAAAACATTAATAGCAGTAAGGAGGCGATTATTAGTTTTTTGAAGGAAGAATTAGCCATGTGATAGTCAGAGAGTTTGTTGCGCGTAACCATTGCTGGATAAAAGCGTTTTCCGCCGACTAAATACCCAAGTTGGGTCTAGTCGTAAGGCGGGTGTTACATTCGATTTGCAAGCCAGGTTTCATCGCCACGCGATTTACGGGCATTAGATAATGCATAAATCGCGTAGCGATAGAACCTCGGTAGCAAAAATCCAATATTCGTATTCCAAATGCCGTCAGGCATGCAACATTGGCCATGCAAAAGCGTTTGCGAATCTTAACAAAATGATAATCCAGCTGGCGGTCATTAAGACAACGCGTTGACTAATTTTGCGAAAATGAAGCAACAAGTTTTCATTATCCTCCTGCTTTGGACTTGCATACATGGCCATTCCAATGCGCAAAATACTCCTTCTTTTTCTGCTTCCAGGGATAACCGCGACCGCATCGAAAGCGGTTTCCGCAGTCCCGACTCACTTTTACTGGCCACGAAAGACAAATACAACCAGGCGATCAAAGAAAATGATGAACTGAAAGCAGCGGGCTATTTACAGCAAATGGGCCGCATACTCTTTGCCTCCGGACATTACCCACAATCGCTGGACTATCTTTTGAAAGCAGACAAAATATATCGCAGTCGGCAGGCTGCAAACCTGCTGGCCGAAAACCTAAAAGTGCTTGGCGAGCTTTATTATAGAAGCAAACAAACCGCTCTCGCGCGAAAACAGTACGATGAAGCATTGCTTTATTATCAAAAGCAGAAAAACGAGGCGGGCAAGGCCGATACCTACGGG
The DNA here is from genome assembly GCF_026625565.1 of Dyadobacter pollutisoli. NCBI lineage: Bacteria > Pseudomonadati > Bacteroidota > Cytophagia > Cytophagales > Spirosomataceae > Dyadobacter > Dyadobacter pollutisoli. The sequence goes on along the minus strand of NZ_CP112998.1, from coordinate 2,145,952 downwards.
CGGATCGGACATTTGTATGAAAAGAAACAGCTTTATGACAGCGCGTTTTATTTTCAGCACAAAGCATTGGAAGGCTACCAGCAGCAAAATCACCAGCCGGGCCTGGCCAAGATTTACGAAAACCTGGGAAGCATTTACGAGGACCAGGAACGCTACGATTCCGCTTATTCTAATTTCAGCAAGGCATATTTACTCAACGAAGCGCAGCACAACGAACGCGCCCAGATAGAAGTACTGAACAATCTGGGTGACGTTTTGCGCAAAACGGGCAAATTCCGGGAAGGACTGGCTTACAGCTTCCAGGCATTGAACCTGGCGCGTAAAAAAGGTGAATTTTACCAGCTTTCGGGTGCATACAATGATGTTGCCAAAGCTTACAACTTCCTGAACCGAAATGACAGTGCTTTTTACTACCTCGCGATGAGCCGTGAGTACATGAGCGAAATCTATTCCCAGGAAAGCAACAAGCAACTTGCGCTGCTTCAAACGCTTTACGACATTGAAAAGAAAGATAGCGAAATTGACAAACTGGTCCAGGCCAGAAAAACTGACCTGCTGATCTCCGCATCCATTGGGGTAATGATCGTGCTGGTCATTTTTATCGCCGGGCTGATTATCAGCAGACAGAAATTGAAATTCAGGAACGAACAAAAATTGCATGCACAGAGCAAGCAGGTGTACGAGGCCCGCAGCCAGCTTATGGAGGCGGATTTGGAGAACAAACGGCTGCTGGAAGAAAACCTGAAACAGCAACTCGAAATCAAAACCAAAGAGCTCACCAGCTATACATTGCACGTAATCCGCAAAAACCAGCTGCTGGAAGAATTGCAGTCGGCATTGGACGGGCTGGCGAAAGATGATAAAAGGGACCAGAAAAAACAGATCCGGCAACTTTCCGAGCAGATCAGCCAGGGCCTGAGCGATGACCTGCATTGGGAGGAATTCCGTACCATCTTCGAGCAGGTACACCAGTCGTTTTTTGATCGCCTCCAACTCGTTTCCGAACCGCTTACGTCCAACGATCTCCGGCTCGTAGCATTGATCAAAATGAACCTTACTTCTACGGATATGGCTACATTGCTGGGCGTGTCACAGGACAGCCTCAGGGTGATGCGCCACCGACTCAGGAAAAAACTGAACCTCCCTCAAGGCGACAATCTTTCGACCTACATTCAATCGATTTAACCGCTTCATATTTTGATAACATTGAGTTAACACAAACTTAATGGCTTTTGATATATTCATAAATTGTTGATTTAAAGACGATTAACCTCAATTTGTTAAACTTGTTGCCTTCATGTAACGCTCCCTGGCGGCATGTTTCCTTTTTGTAACGCCTGCGGTTTGCATCCTACATCATTCTTTCTTCACCTTCGTTCCGTCATTTGGAAAAGACCTTCAAATGGTCAGGTACTAAACAGTTTTTCATTGGAATGAAGGTTTACAAATTTTACTTGTTTCTGATTTTTAGCTTCCTCGCAACTGTGCCACTCTACGCGGCGACGGTCAGAGGCAAATTGCTGGAAGCAGCAAGCGGCGAGCCTGCGTTGGGTGTGGCGATCATGATAGAAGGCACCAGTTTTCATGATGTTTCTGGCCTGGACGGCACATTTGCCATTCATAATCTTCAAAAAGGCAGCTACCAGCTCATTATCCGCCATATTTCCTACACAACCATACGGAAAGATATTACCATTACCGACAATGAGACCGTAGAGCTGGACTTGAAACTGGACCCGGCGGCAGAGCTGCAATTGGATGAGGTAGCGGTTGTTGGTAAAAAAGATGCATCCTCGGATCAAACGGCGAGGTCGCTGGAACGCAATGCGAGCCAGGTTATGAATATCGTTTCCGGCAAAACCATCCAGATTTCGCCAGACCTCACTGTTGCCAATGTTATTCAAAGGATTTCGGGGGTTACCATTGAAAGAAACAGCAACGGCGACGGCCAGTATGCGATTTTAAGAGGAATGGACAAACGCTACAATTACACGCTGGTTAACGGTGTTAAAATCCCGAGCCCTGATAACAAATACCGCTACGTGCCCCTGGACATATTTCCGTCGGATTTGCTGGACCGGCTGGAAGTATACAAAACACTGACTCCCGCCATGGAAGGCGACGCGATCGGTGGCGCGGTGAACATGGTGATGAAGGACGCACCGGACCGTTTTACATTCTCGGCCAATGTTTCGTCGGGATACAATGAGCTGTTTCTGCAACGGGATTTCATGTCATTTGACCATAAAAACATTCAGTTTAAATCTCCCTACGAACAAAAAGGTAACCAATACAGCGCAACGCCATCGGATTTTTCCAAAGCCGCCATTGATTACAAATCTAAATCTCCTCTGCCCAATTTGCTGGGTAGCCTTGCGGTTGGAAACCGGTTTCTGGATCAAAAACTAGGGGTATTGCTCTCAGGCAGCTATCAGAATACATACCGCGGCAGCAACAGCCTTTTCTTTGATTCCGAAACTGTGGATACCCTGAGCGGCGAAACACTGACGAAGATGAGCGAAAGGAAGTATTCGGAGCAACAGACACGTTTTGGGCTGCATTCCAAGCTGGATTACCGGATTAATGACCGACATAAAATACAGTTTTACAATGCATTCATGAGCCTTACCAATGTGCAGGTCAGGGACGTTAAATCCACGCAGCTGACTATCGGCGGATATGATCCGGTATTGGGCAATGCAACATTGGGCTACTCTACGCGGTCGAGGCTGACGAAGCAGCAGATTTACAATAGTACATTACAGGGCAGGCACCAGCTCACCAAAAAGCTCGCTTTGCAGTGGTCAGCGGTATATTCCAAGGCTACCAATCAAGTTCCTGATAATGTGACTGTTCCACTGCTTGGGATACGTGAGCATTTCGTCGAAAAGCGTACTACCGTGGGTGATGCCTCCCGCCGCTGGGAGCACAATTCGGACCGTGATTTGTCGGGCTATATCAATCTTTCTTACGCAATGCCTATGGGTCCAATGCAGGTCGAATGGAGTGCTGGCGGGTTGTACAGGGACAAATCAAGGACTAATTTTTATAACAACTACCAGCTGAGACCTTCGAAACCACTGGCAGAATATGGCGTCGATTTCACCGACTACACGCAGATCGGCTGGACGATCCAGAACCCGAGAGGGTCGGTTGCTTCGGCGCTCAATTACAGTGCTACCGAGCGCATCACGTCGGGTTTTGCCCAGTTCAAGGCGGAGTCGGCCACATTGGAAATATTAGGCGGCGTACGTGCTGAGGCTACTGACCAGGGGTATGCAATGCGTTTCCCGATCGGAGAAGACCGGCCAGTGGGCAACCAGACTTATACCGACATTCTCCCAAGCATTCAGTTTAAATACAAAACACATGAGAATACCAATCTCCGGGCATCGTATTTCAGGTCGCTCAACCGGCCGGGATTCTTTGAAATAGTGCCTTATCGTATTGTTCAGGAGGAATATCAGGAGCGCGGCAATCCGGATCTCAAAAGAGCACTGGCCGATAACATCGATTTTCGCTACGAGCTTTTCCCTAAACCGGCGGAGCAGTTAATGGTAGGCGTTTTTTACAAACACATTAAAAACCCGATCGAATACACACTGCAAAAGGACGCGATCCGTGGTCAGGACATTTACTATTCACCGGGGAATTTTGGGAATGCCACCAACTATGGTTTAGAGGTTGATTATATCAAATACTTCAAAACGATCGGTGTGAAAGCCAACTATACTTACACCCATTCGAGGATCATCACACCCAAATCGAAACGCATTCGCAATGCCAGCGGCGACCTTGAGACGATTAGCGTCAACCAGTCGCGGCCGCTGTACGGACAATCAGCCCACGTCGCCAACCTTTCATTACTCTACAAAAATGCCAAACAGGGCCTCGACGGGCAATTGGCTGCATCCTATACCGGCGACCGGATCAACACTGTTTCCCAGTTCCTGAACAATGATCAATGGCAAAAAGGATTCGTGCAGCTGGATGCATCTCTTGAAAAGACATTCCAAAACGGCCTGGGCATTTTCGTGAAAGCAGCGAACCTGCTCAACACGCCCATGGAAGTGTACATGAAGGGTGCAAGCCCGGTCAACGAAGGTATCCCCAACCAAACCCGCCAGAACAGGACTTTAATGAGGCGTGACTATTACCAGCGTTCGTACCTGCTTGGCGTGCGATACAAACTTTAAAACAAATCCATCAAAATTTTTTACAAAATGAACAATCTGAAAATGAAAAATCTACTTGCATTCGCATCCCTGGCCCTTTTTGCACTGGCTGGCTGCAGTGATGACAAAACTGAGCCTACGCCGGAAGTAAAACCGGTGGTTGAAGAAGCTGTTTCCGGTGAAGTATCCGGTACCTGGACCAAAGGTGGAACATACAAAATCACCGGCCACATTCAGATCCCGGCAGGCAAATCACTGACTATTGAAGAAGGTGTTACCGTGCTTTTCAGCGATTCGGTAGTGAAGCCGGAAGTGGTGGTACAAGGAAATCTTTACAGCCTGGGCACTGCTGATGCGCCTGTAAAATTCACCGTGCCTGATGCATGGAAAACCACTGCCAATCAGTTTGGTAACCTTTGGGGGGGACTGATCGCCGGACCAAAATCCGCTGAATTTGTGCTTAAAAATACAATTTTAGAGTACGGCGGCGCGGTAACTACCGAAGAGTCTCCATCTGTAAAAGCGGGACTTTACAAGCAGTTGGCTGGTGAACACGTACCAGTTATTTATTTCCCTAATATCGACGGTAAACTGGTTGTGGTAAATAGTACTATCCGTAATTTCAATGAAGATGGTTTCTACATTGAAGGCGGAAAGGTCATTATTGCGAACAATTATTTTTACACTACGGGTGTATCTGGCGGCGACGCGATCAACATCAAGTCGGGTGTGCAGGCTGATGTGGCTTTCAACGTCATTTACAGCCCTAATACCAATGCATTGAAGCTTTCCAACTCAGGTGACCGTACTCCACAGGCTTACATTGTAGGCTATAACAATACCATTATCAACGCCGGATGGAGAAGGCCTACAACCAAAGGCGGATCGATATGGTTGGAAAAATCGGTACGTGCCGACCTGTACAACAACCTGTTAGCCAATGACCGTTTTGGGATCAAAAGGGACAAAGGAGCTGCCGAAGACAATCGCTCGGTGATCAGCAACACGGTTTACTACGGTCACGACCAGTTGACTACTGACCAGTTCCAGCCTTCTGCTGAGATCATTAAAGGTGCAAATGACCTGTTGTCAACCAAAGCCGGTGACAATGATCCAAAATTCGTGAACTATCCCCTATCGACCGCTACTACCAATGCTGCATTCGATACCAAGTGGGACTTTCATTTGCAGGCTGGCTCGCCCGCGCTTGGAAAAGGCAAAACTGACTTCACACGCCTTTATGCTAATGGAATTGTGGTCAATGGAGTGACTTACACCTCTCCCGCGCCACAAAGTTTCGCCGGTGCACTAGGCACTAAATAAAGTCCGCCATTATAAAGATTTGATTTTCGACGTGAGACAAACCATTCCATTATTGCTGCTAAGCATTGCCCTGTTTTCCTGCAATGACAAAAAGCAGCTCCATGCTAACCAAACCGATGCTGATACCACAGCATCGGTGGTTAAACCACTTTACATTACCGACACCGTCGCACATGATACCGACGATCCGGCCATTTGGATCAATCCCGTCGATGCCGCCGCAAGCCTAATCATAGGAACCGACAAGGATCAGGATGGTGGCCTGTATGTATTTGACCTGAAAGGCAAGACACTGAAAGACAAAACCATAAGAGGCCTGCAACGCCCCGACAATGTGGACATTGAATATGGCCTATCGCTGGGTGGCAGGCCCACAGACATTGCGGTGACGACCGAGCGCTTTACCCACAAGCTGCGGATTTACGCTCTGCCCGACATGAAACCGGTCGATGGCGGCGGAATTGAAGTTTTTACAGGGCAAACCGGTGCCAGCGAGCGTGACCTGATGGGTATTGCCCTTTATAAAAATCCGGCTGGAAAGATCTATGCGATTGTGGGACGCAAATCCGGCCCCACCGATGGCACTTACTTATGGCAGTACCTGCTTTCTGACAATGGAAAAGGACAGGTGAAGGCTGATCTGGTGCGGAAATTCGGAGCGTACAGCGGTTTGAAAGAGATCGAAGCCATTGCCGTGGACGACCAGCTGGGCTATGTATATTATTCCGACGAAGGTAAAGGTGTGCGGAAATACTATGCTAATCCTGAAAAAGGCAACAAGGAACTCGCACTCTTCGCAACCACCGGTTTTACTGAAGATCATGAGGGCATATCGATCTACCAAAGCTCTGATTCAACGGGTTACCTGCTGGTTTCAGATCAGGGTGCTAACAGTTTTCAGCTTTTCCCACGTGAGGGTAGCGCGGGCAACCCGCATGAACATGCATTGATCAAAAAAGTAAAAGTATCGGCCACGCATAGCGACGGCTCCGACATGGTGTCAGTACCGCTCAATGACGATTTCAGAAAAGGTCTGTTTGTAGCCATGAGCGATAACAAAACATTCCATTTGTATCGCTGGGAGGACATTATCGCAGACCCAAAACTGCCTTAAATTTCAATGACAAACCGGTCGGCCAAAACTGCCGTCATACCAGGTTCAGGCTTCTTTTCGTGCGGAATGGTGTAGAACTCGCCGGTCAGGCTCAGCTTACCATCCTTTTTTTCGAGAATGATCTTTAAAAACCCGTGTTTATCGTCGCAGAAATATTCGAGGTCAACATTTTCAAACAATGCATTATTAGGGTCAAAACGTCTGTCGTCCGTCGTCGCAACGGGGTGTAGCTCATCATAGCCGCCACTTCCTGCCACGATGTATGACAGCGTTTTTCCATCTTCATAATGCTTGGTAAAACGCTGATAATTATGAACATGCCCGCTAAAAACTGCGTCGGGACGAATGCCTGTCTCTTCAAAAACTCCTTCTAAAAACGTGATCATCGGGATGCTGGCCCCGTGATTGATATCCGCCGAATAAGGTGCGTGGTGCTGGCAAACAATGATCGCTTTGTCGGGCCTTTCCAGCTGCGCCCTGCGCAATTCTTCAATCAGCCAGCTGCGCTCCTCATCCGTCACTACCCCGAATTTGGTGACATTACTATACAAGCCAATGATGTTGGCAAGCGGTGTAACCAATGTCCAGAAGATATTCGGCTGCACCATGCTCAGCCGCTCCGCACCTCCGCTGAATGATACTGTCCTGCGTTCCGTATCGCAAAAAACACGCGTAAATGCATCCAGGCTCTTGTAAGGTCTTCGGCTGTCGGGATTTACGTCGCTGTCGTGATTGCCGGGAATGGCGAAAATGGGCGCCGGGTATTTTTCAAAAGGTTTAAAAAACTGTCTTTCGTACTCGTGCGCTTCGCCGTGGTTGTAAACAATGTCGCCCAAATGGTAGAGAAACTGCAAATCGTCTTTTTCGGCATACTGCTCAACAAGCTCTGTCACAACGAGTTTCAGAAAATCCACGTGCCTGATGCTGCCCGTGTCGCCCATCATATGAAAAGCCATTCGCTGCTGATCCGGCAGCGGTTTGATGCTTTCCAGATCTAAGTGATAAGGGTACTTTCCTGTCGGCTTGGGAAGTGGCTGAAATTTATTTGAATCGTCGGGCTGGTGTTTCTTGAATACCGGTTTTTTGAATTTTGGAGCAGTTTCGTAACGGAACATTATGGGCACTTTTGGTAATTAACTTTCTGTCATATCAGGCAGGTTTTGCCTCATTTTTCCAAAATTAAGCAAGTTGTGTTTAGAAATTATAAACTTAACGTTACCATCTCCAATTTACGTTAAATCAAAGGTCGGGGCATTGGTGGCCGTACGTACCTATTTCTCCCCATAGATAACCAGTGCGCTGGAATCAATCTGTACATTTCCATCAGGAAATTTCTGGTTGACCAAATCGAAGACTTCTGATTTTATCTTCGCATAGCCCGCCTCGTCCGCCTTGTCCAGCGCAGCCACAACCGGTGCCGCTACTTCTGTCATTGCATTCCAGTAAGTATCGACAGTTTTGCAATCCAACGTACCGGCAACTTCCTTCACCGAGATATTTTTGAGCCCGGCTTGTTCAAATATTTCTGCTATCAGGCCTTCCTTGGCGCACCTGAACATGCCCGGCGCTCCCGGCTGCGGAGCTGGCAATTCCATATTACGGCTGATCGCTCCCATGATCGCCGTAACCCAGAAATTCTTGTCCGGCACATTCCATACCGCTGTGGCAACCCTTCCGCCGGGCTTCAATACCCTGGCTATTTCCTTGGCAGCCAGCAGCATATCGGGGAAAAACATAAAACCAAAACGACAGCTGACCGCGTCGAACGAATTATCAGTAAACGGTAGTTCGCAAACGTCACACGCCACAAATTCGACATTATCGATGCCTTTGCGCTCTTTGTTCTCCCTGGCGACCACCAGCATTTCTTCTGCGAGATCGGTAATGACAACTTTACCTTTTTTCACTTTGGAAGCAATGGTCAGGCCGGGCTCGCCGGTACCTGCCGCAATGTCCAGCACCACATCCGTGTCCCTGAGATGAAGCGAATCAATGATCTCCTGCCCATTGGGGTTCAGAAAATCCATAAAAAGGTCGTCCCATTTCTTCCAGCCGGGCGAGAATTTGTTCCACGATTGTTTTTGCTGATCTCTGATCTGTTCGAGTGCTTGTTCCATTTGTTTTGAATTGATTTAATTGTGGACATTTATTTAACTTTTAATTGATTAAAAACCTCATTACCAAACCTTTCCACAATTTCGACGAGTGCTTCAATGTCCTCTTCGCTCGTACGATAGTTGACAATACATACTCTCAGGCAATACTTCCCATCAATGACCGCATTGGACACAAACGCCTCACCGCCGGTCTGGATACGGTTTACCAGTTCTTCATTCAGCTTATTTAGTCTGCCCAGGTCATTTTTGTCAAAATCGCGGGGTACATAACGGAATGTCGTAATACTGAGGTGATTGGAAACTGCTTCCATGTCGGGATGCGCGTGGGTCAGATCATAGAGTTTTTTTGCAAGCTGTATATCTTCGCGGAGCATCCCGATGTATCCATTCTTGCCTACCTGCCTGAGCGTAACCCACACTTTCAGCGCACGGAAACCACGTGAATTCTGCATTCCCTCCTCGTGAAAATTGGTCGCCGGGTCCTCATCGCTGCCATCAAAATTGTAATATTCAGGCCGGAAACTGAATGCTTCGGCAAGCGCCTTCGGATTTCGTACCAGAATGCAACCGGCCTCTAATGGGCTGTAAAGCCATTTGTGAGGATCCAGCGCAACTGAATCCGCCAGTTCCAGGCCGTCAAACAATGCAGTTACTTCCGGCACTATCACGGCTGGTGCACCATAGGCGCCGTCGATATGAAACCATAGCTCATGCTTTTTACAAACCGCAGCAATTTCGCTAAGCCGGTCCACCGACCCGGTACTAACCGAGCCAGCCGTGCCTACCACTACAAAAGGTAAATGCCCTTGATTTAGATCCTCAATGATCTGATTTTCCAGCAGTTGTGTCTGCATTTGCTGGTCTCCATTCATTCCGATCCACCGAATACTATCGGTCCCGAAACCGAGCAGATCGGCCGCTTTGTGAATCCAGGTGTGTGTGCCTACGGAGCAGTAAATAAGCATTTTACGGGAGTTCAAACCCGTCTTACGAATGTCCCAGGGCGCTTTTGCCTTTCGCGCCGCAAGTAACCCGGTAATGTTGGCCATATTTCCCCCACTCACAAACAGCCCGCCACAGTCATTCGGAAAACCAATAAATTCCGCAATCCATCTCACAGTCTGCTTTTCTATTTCGGTCGCAACCGGCGAGAGCGGGTAAGCGCCCACGTTGGCATTCACAGAAGCCGCAAGCAGGTCCGCAAGGATACCCGCCGGGGCCGCCGAGGAAGTAATGTATCCCCAAAACCGCGGGTGACCATTATGCAAAGAATGCTGAAACAACAGTTCGGAAACATTCATATAGATGTTTTCAAGCGGTGTGGCATCAACCGGGAGCGGCTCATTCCCCAGCAGTGCCCTGATTTCCCTCGGTTGCTCGCCTTTGGTCACAGGTTGTTCGGGTAACGATTCCAGGAATGCGGCGATCCGATCGATCAGCATATGGCCGTTTTTACGAAACTGCTCGGCATCTATATGAATGGGTGCGCTTCTTTTCATTATTTACTCTATCTGAGAATTTATTGAAATTTTCTATGACAAAAATACTCAAAGCCAGCGTGTCAAACTTGTATTCCGGATACATTTTCAGGTAATTATCAAAACAGATTATTGATTTTTTATTTAGCTAACAATCTGGTAACATGAGAATCACATCTTTGCAGCATGATCAAAACATTTGGCATCATCCTGCTCGCGCTATTCACCTGGGTTCTCTGGTTAATGGTCTCCCAATTCCTCCTCTGCGCCCGTTTTCAGTTCAACGATCCGATCCCTTTTGAAGGCCCGGCCATTTACAATCCATATGATTCCGTGAATGCCAGTGATTGGGCCAAGTGCAATTTTCATGCGCATTCCAAGGCCTGGGAGGGTGTTACCAATGGGCACGGAACTGCGCAAGATGTCCATGACGCTTACAAGTCGCTCAACTATGGTTTTCATTGCGTCTCCAATTACCATCACATCGACACTACGCACGCATCCGAGCCGGGCTACATTCCGGCTTACGAGCACGGCTACAACATTCGGAAAACACATCAGCTGGTACTGGGAGGACACAATGTGCAGTGGCTGGACTACCTGTTTTACCAAACTGTCCACAACAAGCAGCATGTGCTTGGCAACCTCGCGGAAGACGGTTCGGTCATTATCCTCAACCATCCTGCATTAAAAAACGGCTACACCACCCAGGATCTGGCTTTGATCGGCGGTTACGATTGTATGGAAGTTTTGAACCCGTCGGTGATCTCAACACCGGAGTGGGATGCAGCGCTTTCTGCTGGTAAAAAAGTTTTCATCGTGGGTGACGACGACATTCACGATGTCATTGCCAAAAAGCGCCTGGGCGAGATGTGTACCTTCGTGAATGTGCGCAAAAACTCGGGGTCCGAGGTTCTGAAAGCATTAAAAGCAGGAAGAAGTTATGGTGTGGTTATCGGTAAAGATCAGGCTCCTGATTCCCTTCCAAAACTTCGGCAGCTGGTGGTAAAAGAAGACTCCATCCGGATCGAAATGAGCCACCCCGCCGCCGAAGTGACCATTACCGGCCAAAATGGAAAGATACTGGCCACTTTCAAAAACACATCCCGTGTACAATACAAATTGCGCCGGAAAGATCATTACGCCCGCGCCACTTTTCAGTATCAGAATGGTACAGGCATTTACCTGAATCCTGTTTTTTTCACGCCGGAATCAGGATATCGCGCTCCTGTGATTTATGAAAATGTCAACGAAACCACCTTTTACCGTACATTAGGTGTCGTCATTCTATTTTTATGGTTACTGATCGCCTGGCGATTTCTGCCCGGTAGCAGAGGTCAGCGTTTTGGCAGAAGAAAGCTTTCATGGAGATAACGCGACTGATCATCATTGCAACGGTAATCCGCTGTATCATAGCCTACTATATCGATCTTGGAAACGACGAGGTGTATTATTTCAGCTACGCCGTCCAGCCCGATCTCAATCATTTTGACCATCCCCCACTGGTCGGATTATTCATCCGGTTGTTTACATTCAACCTGCAATGGGTGCATGAACTAGCCATGCGGCTACCCGGCATTGTTGGCGCAGCGATCAATACCTGGCTTATCGCACAATGTGGCCAGCTGATCCGAAGCCGAAAAACGGGCATTATGGCAGCGATACTTTACAATACCTCCGTTTACGCCAGCATTATTTCCGGTGTTTTTATCCTCCCCGACTCAGTACAGCTGGTATTTTGGCTGGCCGCAGTTTACACGATGTTGAAAAGCATTGAAACGCATTCGCCTCAGCATCGAAATCAGCTGCTGGTACTGACCGGGCTCTGGATTGGCCTGGCGATTATGAGTAAAGTTCACGGTGTTTTCCTTTGGTTTGGTTTGCTGGGATTCTTATTTTTTCACCGTCCCGGCTGGTTCAGGAACCCGTATTTGTACCTCTCCCTGTTTTTGACAGCCGTCATCATTTCCCCCATTCTTCTGTGGAATATCGATAACGATTTCATTACCTGGCAGTTTCACAGCGAACGGGTCACGGTAAACCAGCAAGGGATCAATTTTAAATCATTTTTAACCACCACCATCGGCCAAATACTTTACTGTAATCCGGTGCAGATTGCGATTTACGTTCCGGTATTCGCTGCGGTGTTTAAAGGTTACCGGTTTGTCGGTAAGCCATTTTTGCTGCTGCTACTCTGGTGCAGCTTCCCGATCATAGTATGTACCACTGCGGTTTCGCTTTTCCGCGATACGTTGCCGCATTGGAGCGGCCCCGGTTTCCTCGGCATCATGCTCATTTCTGCTGCCTATATGGACGAGCAAATGAGTCAGGGCATTTCGCGGTTTTACAAAATAACATTGAATGCATCCATTGGACTAATGCTTTTCGTATTCGTGGCAGGTCTGTCGTTGGTCAATTTCTACCCCGGCACATTAGGCAAAAAAAACTTTCCCGATACCGGAAAAGGCGATGCGACACTCGATATTTATGGCTGGGATGAGCTGCTTCCCGCGTTTAAGAAAATCCGCGAAGACGACATTGCACAGCAACGGATGTCGGCCAGCTCGCCTATGCTGGTACATCACTGGTTCCCGGGCTCGCACATGTATTATTACGTCGCGTACCCGTTGCATATGCCCGTGGTAGGCGTGGGTTCGCTTCTGAATCTGCATAAATTCCAATGGCTCAACACGCTTTCCGCGCCCATTATGCCCGGTAACAATGCCTACTATATTTCCCCATCCAACAACTTCACCGACCCGGCTGTCGAGTATCAAGATGCCTTTGAATCTTACGAGAAAGCAGCGACTATCACGCAAAAACGAAACGGCCAAATCGCCAGATACTGGTATGTATATCGTTTAAAACATGCCACGAAAATGCTGGGAGGCACTTTTCCGAAAACCGGTGAATGACGCTCAGACAGTGGCATACCGTTTTTTCAGCAAGTTCATCATGTGCACATTGATCTCCCACTGATCGGCCAGCGGCATCCGCGTGTACGGCATCACGGGCATGTAGGTCGCGGGGCCGAACTCTGTCGTGACCGTCAATTCGGTGCCTTTTTTCTGATGCTCAGCCACTACCACGTCCCACCATTTTAAATGCGTTTCCAGCGTTTCGTCCCATTCCGGCGCGCGGGGATCATTCACCTGCGGACCTTCGGGGTGCCCTACCCTGCTGTGCACATGATCAGTGTGAGTAATCGCCAGCGCCACTTCGTCGGGCAGGTCGGCCAGCAATGATTCGTGGACATTACACCAATGCGAAATGTCCAGCGTGATCCGCAGATCAGGAAGTCGCGTGAGGTAATCGTAGGTAACATTGGCTGCATAAAGGCTTTTGCCGCGATGCGTTTCGTGAATGATCCTGATCCCGGATTCGATGGAAAGTGCCGCTGCAAGGTCAAAAAGCCGTTTATTTTTCTCAAAACTGAAATAATCCTTACCAGTCTGGCAATTGATAAAAACCGGTTTGGCCGCGATCAGGTTTCGCAAATATTTTTCATAATTGGCAGCATGCTCGTCAATATCCTTCTCAAACGACTGCCAGTATTGCCCGATCAGTTCCAGCCCATGTTTGGCCAACGCTTCCAGTATCTGGTCTTTTTCTTTCTGTTCAAAAGGCAGGGCCATTTCCACGCCGTGGTATCCCGCCGCTTTTACATTCTGGCAAAAAGTGTCAAAAGGAAGTACATTGCCCCATTCCGGCGCATAAAATCTGATATTCATTGGTTCTTCCAAAATTATTTCCTGTGATCATTTACAGTAACTCAAAGCTGTTTCACAAAACAAATTACTGTTTTCAACGCTATTGGAGCTGCACCACATTGTCGGAACGCTCCTCATCCAGCTGATTTACAAATGGATCCAGTATAATCATTTTGGCATTTTTGTTGACTTCAATGGTCAATATGGTTTCATTTTTGGTAAAATGATGTTTCTGAAAATGAACCGGTTTAGTTGCCCGGTTCCATTGCGCTTCGCTTTGATCAAAAACGGCAACAGCAATATCATCATCAGGTTTTAAATGTTTTGGCAGCGCGTCGGTTTCGTCTGTTTTTTTAACATCAATTTTCAAAGTCAGACGAAGATTACCATTTGACGATGTTTGCGATTTCACCAATTTCACTTTGTTGTCGTAAGTGATCACTTTTTTCAAATAGTCATCAATGAGCCGGGCCTGAGCTGATGTTGTACTTCGCTTCAATTCTGCCATCAGGTCGTCAGGAGCCGCTTTTTTGTTTGGGTAACCATGTTTTTGAAGCAGCCGCTGCAAAGCTTCGCTGACATGCTTCTCGCCCAAGGCTTCCTGAATTGCATACAGCACAAGCCCTCCTTTTTGATAGTAAACGAAAGTTTGCTCACTACCCCGGTTCAGAGGCAATTCCTTTTCGCCAACCGCGCTGCGGATATTGAAATAAAGTGCGTTATCCGCTTCCAGATAGCTTTTCAGGTTCATTTTGCCAAATCGTTTTTCCGCCACCATAGCCTCCGTATACTTGGCCAGCGATTCTAAAAAAAGGCTTCCGCCCGTGTCCAGCGGGCTGAGCTGGTTCGCCCACCATTGATGCGCCACTTCATGGGCCGTGGTCGCATAAGTGAAATCAAATTTCGTGGCGTCGCGAAAATCGGTGGCAAAATTGAACCGTTCCTTGCTAAAAATGACTCCCGGATATGCCGTCGCCGAGCCTGGGTATTGCGGAATTTCGGCCAATGCAATGTGTCTGAATTGATAATCGCTGAACTGTGCCTTACCATAATCAATAGCGTCCTGCATTGCCAGCATCATCGCGGGCACATTGCTGGCATGCCCCGGCTGATAGTAAATCCTGAACTTAGTGCCGTTATGTGCCTCATTTTTAACGGCATACCGTGCCGAACTCAATGCAAACATGAAATGAATGGGCTGCTCCGACTTGTAACTGAAATATTTACGATCTCCGGTTATCCATTCCTTTTGCAAAGCCCCCACCGTCACCACATGCTGATCAGCTTCGGTTGATATAATGGTTTCAAAATCAATCAAATGACAGTCCGGGTCGGGTATCGCGCTTTCTACCGACGTTTTTAAACCTTTTTCTTTTCTCAAAACGGGATCACTGATTTCATAACCAGCCCGATAGCCAAAGTATGGGACGTATTTTTCCAATTCAATGTAAGTACCGTTGCTGACGACTGAATTTTCGCTATTAAAAGGGACAAAACCGGATCTTACGACTTCCATCGAAAAGTCCAATGTCATTTCCGCACCGGGTAACATTGGCTTTTTCAGTTGATACCAATATTGTTTAAATTCCTCATCAACCGATTGTTGCTGCGCATCATTTATTGAAATTTTGAGCGTATTCACCTCGGGATCAGCGCCTATCCAAAACTTATCAATGGGCACATTTGACTTATTTTGAAGCCGGTAACTGCCTTTCACAATGTATTTTGCCTCATCGGGATAGAGATCAACTGTTGTTTTCACCGCCGTGATAATGGGCTGCGGCAAATGTGCGTGTCGCTGATATTTCCGCTCGTATTCTGCCTGCAAGCCCAGGTCCTTCCGGTCGCGCATTACACTGACATTGTTGGTATTTTGCCAAATGTAAATCCCCGTCCCAGCCCAGAGCAGTGTGCTCGTTATCAACACCAACTTCGCGGTCACATTCCAGTTTTCACCCATCGCCCTGACCCTTTTCCACCATGCATCATAGCCGATATTTTTCCAGATTCCAGCACTCAAAAACCCTAATAGCACCGCCAGGAGCGACCAATAAAGCATGTACCAGTTAAATGCCTTTGCATAGTGCCCAAATCCATTCATATCGGAGTATTCGAGATTGGGTACTGTCGCATATCGCAACAAATAATGGCTGATACCCAGCTTCCGACCGAAAATCGTGATACCGATTGCCACCAAACTGAGCAGGATTCCGAGATATTTATTGGGCGTGACGGTTTGAATGAAAACAATCAACACCGCAAACAGCAACAATGGCAGTCCGCTGTAATAATAAAGTGAAATATAGGCGATCCAGTCGACAACAGGCTGATTTGAAACCAGTTGCAACGCGAGCCCAATGCTGATATTAACCGTAATCAGTATGCCGATCAATGCTGCGAGCGTAGTATATTTCGCGCTCCACAAGACCGCGTCAGGCACGGGAGTGCTGTATACAAGCATCTGCATGTTCGCCGCTTTTTCACGGTAGATCAGTTCCGAAGCGTAAAAGATCAGCAGCAGCAAGGCCGGTTTAATCGAAACCAGTTCTTCCACGATAATACCTGTCAGCGCATAAAAACGAACCCCATATGGCCCATAAAAGATATTCTCCTTTAATTCAACACCAAATAAAAACACCCAAAGCCCCAGTACCAGCAAAAAGAGGATATGTTGAAAAACGCCGGACATGTCCAGCCGCAGCTGCGACAAAAACACATTTTTGTAATACAAAAAACCTTTGGGCAGAACCGGAAAGGTTTGGTAAGGCAAAACAACCACATGGTCGGGAGCTTTACTTTTTGATTTAACAGGCTTGGGCAGGACCGGATGAAACGGAAAGAACATATAACTTAAAACCAGCAGCGCCACAGAAACCGCCACCCATACCCCCCGATTGGCAAGAAAAACCGCACCGGGCTGAAAAAGCTGATGGTTTCGCTGCAAAACTGACCACGATCTGGTCTCCCAGAAAAAGGAGGTCATCCCGAATGGATCGAGCAAGAGCGACAACAGATCGGGCCCGTCAGGGTCCATCACTGAGCTGGCCATCATGGGAGAATCCCCCAAAATTGATGCAACAAAATACAATATAAACAATGCCACACCGACGACGTACACCGCCCGCAAACTACCGGAAAGCAGCGCAATGCTGAACAATACGCTTGTACAAAACAGTACATTGGGCAGGCCAAACACTAAAACCGGCCACAGAAAATGCATTGGATCAAAAGCGCCAAGCCGGTCGGCACTCGCAAACATTGCGCCAGTAGAAGTGCCCAAAACAGCCAGGCAAAGGATCGCAAAAACGGTCGCAAACAAGCCTGTAAATCGGGAAACAAAATACGTAACACGCTGAATGCTAGTCGTAAAAAGCAATTCGTCGGTTTTGTAAGTAATATCCCTGAGCACCACATTACCACACAGCAAAGTGCAAACGAAAATCGAAAACAGGGACAAAAAACACACCGCGACGTTGATCACATACGGAGCGTTCTTGTGCACCTCACTTCCGCCAAAACTTCCCTGTACGATCACCATTCCCAACAAAAAGAACAGCAGCGCCGACACAATGGCCGTGACCTGTTTGGTATGGTACCTCAGTTCAAATTTCAAAATATTGCCTAACATGCCGACCGCTCCTTTCCGGATTTCGCACCCAATAATGCAGAGAAATAAACGTCTTCCAACCCGGGCTGGGAGACTTCAAAACCATCCCCCGGGCACGCATGTGAGAGCACGTGCGTCTGTATGCGCCCCGCGATCAGGCGCGCTGAAATCACGTTGAATGCGGAGCGAAGCTGTGGCAATTCGTCTTTCGAAACCGTTTTTTGCCAGATCTGCCCTTGCAAGGAATCCGTGAGCATAGCTGGCTTTCCCTGCAAAATGATGCTTCCATGTGCCATAACGGCCATTTCCGGGCAGAGGTCGTGGACATCCTCCACAATGTGCGTCGAAAGTATCACGACTACCTGCTCGCCAATTTCACTGAGCAGATCATGGAACCGGTTCCGTTCCAACGGATCCAGGCCGGCGGTGGGCTCATCGACAATAATGAGCTGCGGATTACCCAGCAAGGCCTGCGCCACACCAAACCGCTGCCGCATGCCACCGGAATAAGTACTGACGGCCTGCTTTCTGTACTCGTACAAATTCGTTTGCTGCAAGAGTGCCTGTACCTGTTCGCTGCGCTGCTTTTTATCAGCCAGCCCTTTCAGCACCGCAAAATGATCGAGCAAATCCTCCGCCGAAACTTTGGGATAAACTCCGAAATCCTGCGGCAAATATCCCAGCTGCCCCCGAAGCCAAGACTGATTCTGATGAATGTCTTTTCCGTCAAACAGGACCTGCCCTTCATCGGCATGTTGCAAAGTCGCGAGCGTCCGCATCAGCGAGGACTTACCAGCTCCATTCGGACCCAACAGCCCGAAAATACCATTGGGAATTTGCAGCGTTACTTGGCTCAGCGCCTTCACGCCGCCTCTGTAAGTTTTAGTGAGATTGTCTATTTTCAGCCGGTACATAAGCCTTTTTGATTGAATATGATGCAAATAAGGCGGCTGAAAATCAGCCCGGCAACATTAAATGAGCAAGGTCGCATCGTCCGTGACAAACAGCCAAAATTCGCTTGCACAGGTGCTTTTTAACCTACATCACGAAAAACCCGACGTTGGTCATTGATATTTGGGAGAATGCTTTTACCGCTGTTTATTTATATTTTACTTCATCTGTATGCATTGGTTTGAAAAGTTAATGAGGTTTGCCAAGTGGCGCGATTTCTGGCTGTTTGTCGGGATTTTGCAGTGGGTTGCCATTGGCTTTACGGGTCTTGAAGATTCGCAGTTCTGGCATCATTATGTCCAGTTCGGTTTGACGCTGTTCCTCTCGCAATTGCCTGTGCTGATCTTCGTATGGAACAAAGAAAAGTGGCTGCAACTGTGGCCATTGAAAAAGTACATCTACAGCTGGCTGGCCTGCTTCGCCATTTACCTGCCTTTTGTAATGTTGGTTGTCGCTACTTTTTGGGTTGAGGCCGGAACTACCATGCAGGAATTGTTGGTCGTAGGCAGCATTTGCACACTTTCGCTGGAATGCGTTTTGGTGATCAATACCTACTATTTCCGTCGCCTGAAACAGATCAAATGGGTACAGCGGCTGAGTCTGGAAAAGGCCATTCTGATCAGTATTGCCACTATTGCCCTCATTCTCGCTGCGATGGCCGTTTCCAGTTTGAACAACCCTGAGTATGATAAAAAAGATCAGCTGCTCATTGGGTATGAATTCGTACCATCGAAAATTGTGAGCCATTTTGGGCTGTTTTTAAGCTATGCCGCCCAATTACTGCTCATGTATCTCTGCGGGTATTTCTTTTTTTACGTCAATAGCAAAATCCTCGTTCCGCATATTTTAAGAACACAAGGAATCCTCATTTACGCGCTCAGCGGATTAACGGTTATAGCTGTTTTCTATCCATTCATGGGGCAAATGCTAAACATGTTGCCGCTGAGCCAGGACCTGGGCGGTGTTTTTTCAAACTATCCTTTTGTTTTGGAAAATGCCTTTGGACCCTTCATTATCCTCATTATCAGTCTGCCTGTTTTGCTGGCAGGACAATGGTTGAAACAAAACAACCTGATCGTTTCGCTCGAAAGGGAAAAGTCTCAAACCGAGCTGGATCTGCTCAAACAGCAGCTCAATCCGCACTTCTTTTTCAATACATTGAACAACCTTTATGCATTGAGTTTGCAAAAATCGGAGCAGACGCCGGAAAGCATTCTGCAACTTTCTGAGCTGATGCGGTATGTGATTTATAAAGCCAAAGAACCTTATGTGCGTGTAGGTGAAGAAGTGAAATACCTGGAAGATTACCTGCAATTACAACGCATCAGGCTCAGGAAAAAACTCGATCTGCAATTCACGAAAGACATTGCGGACGAGTCGGTCAAGATAGCGCCGCTACTGCTGATTGTTTTTATAGAAAATGCATTTAAACACGGAATAGAACCTGCTGAGAGCGATTCTTTTTTGCATATAAACATTCATGCAGACGCTCAGCGACTACATTTCACCTGCAAAAATTCGTTTGAACCAGCACCTAACTTGGCAAACGAAGGCATCGGCCTGGCTAACCTGCAAAAGCGGCTTGGTTTGCAATATCCGGGCAGGTACCGTGTCAATACTGTGAAGGATAATGGTATTTTTGAGGCTGAACTGGAATTGCAACTTTCATGAACATGCGCTGTTTAATCGTAGATGATGAGCCGCTCGCACACGATGTGATCCTGGCCTACATGGCCGACATTCCCTTTTTGAAAAACGCTGGCCAATGTTACCTGGCCACCGAAGCACTGGCGTTCCTGAGCGACAATTCCGTAGACCTCATTTTCCTCGACATTCGCATGCCCAAGCTCAGCGGGCTGGATTTTCTTCGCACCCTGCATCACCGGCCCCTCGTGATCATTACGTCTGCTTTTGAAGAACATGCATTGGAAAGCTTTGAGCTGGAAGTATGCGATTATCTGTTAAAACCCTTCCGCTTCGACCGGTTTTTGAAAGCGGCCAACCGCGCGCTGGCAGTGCATACATTACGCAAACAAACGTTACCTATCACAGCATTGCCTCAGCCATCGACACCTGTCACCGAACCGGCCCAGATCTACATTAAATCAGACAAAAAACTGGTACAGCTGCAACTGGATGAGGTTTATTACCTTGAAAGTCTGGGGAATTATGTGAAGGTATGGAGTGAGCAAAAATTCTGGCTGACGCCGAGGACATTGAGCAGTTTTGAAGAACAGCTACCTCCCGATTCATTCATCAGGATTCACAAATCGTACATGCTCAACAAGCGATTTGTACATTATATAGAAGGCAATATGGTGCGGCTCAGGAATGGAAAAGAGCTTCCCATGGGCAAAAATTATCGCCACACCGTGAAGCTCATTCAGGGTTAAATTTGAATTCAGGTCAATAATGTATGAATATTCATATCAATATTAGGGGCGGCAAAAGCAAGTCTCATCGGGACGTAACCTCGGTAGGAGGTAAATAAACATGCGAATAAAAATACCGTAGGTATGCAACGTTACGTACCTACGGCACTTGCGAGGTGCATGGAAACCCCAACACCACCGTACCGGTGGCTACCAAGATTACATCCCTGACGGGATTTTTTGACAAATCAACATTACCACCGCACCGCCTTAAATTTCCAACCCGGTACTTTTTTCTGCATTTCAATTTCATCATCGCGTTTTTTGAGGCCACAGTCCAGGTAATTCTGGTGCAATGCTTTCAACGCCTCTCTGTCCAGCTCCACGCCGAGTCCGGGGCCATCAGGTACCTCCACCGATCCTTCTTCAAATTTCATGCGACCACCGACAATGATCTCGTCCGACTGCCACGGATAATGCGTATCCAGTGCATAAGGAACCGCCGGCAATGCCGCCCCCAAATGCACCATAGCCGCCAGCGAAATGCCCAAATGACTATTTGAATGCATGGAAAGGCCTCTTCCAAACGTATCACAAATGCCTGACAATGTCATCGATGACCGTAATCCGCCCCAGAAATGGTGATCGCTCAGGATAATGTCCTCGGAACCCAGCTGAATGCTTCTTGGAATATCTTCAAATGACGTGGTACACATATTGGTAGCAAAAGGAATGTTCAATTCCTTGCGCACCTTGGCCATATTTTCCTGTCCGCGCACGGGATCTTCCAGATATTCAAGGATATGCTGCATTTCCTTGCCGTACTTAATGGCGGTTTCTACCTCCCAGATCGCATTCGGATCAACGCGCAAAGGAACATCCGTCCCGAAAGCTTCGTACAGGGCAAACATCGAATCCACCTCGACACGTGGTTCGAAAACCCCGCCTTTGAGCTTAATGGACTGAAAACCAAACTCTTTGCACATCGCATGTGCCTGTACTACTATGCCCGCCGGGTCTAGCGCGGCAGCCTGCCTCGCAGCGGCCCAACCGGTCGCCTCAGGATCGGTACCGAATTCAAATTTACCGCCTGCTCCTTCGTATTTATAAAAAAGATAGGCTGCAAACGGTACCCTGTCGCGCATTTTTCCACCCAAGAGATCCACTACCGGCCGGTTGGTAACTTTGCCGATAATATCCAGACAGGCGACTTCTATCGCGCTGAAAATGTGTACCAGTTTTCGCTGGTCCCAGGGTGCGTCGCCACGCTGGGCAGCCGTCTCCACTCCGAAATGATTGGTGAGCACCTGCCGGATTTCATTCAGTTGAAACACATCTCTCCCCACCAGCAGGTCGCGCGATAGTTCCAATGCTTCGTCAATGCTGCTGTTTCCGGGAATTTCGCTGATACCGGAAATACCATCGTCGGTAACCAGTTCCACCACCGTTCGCAATGCATAGGGCGCGTGCAGGCCGGCTGCATTCAACAAAGGAGGGTCAACAATGGCAATGGGGGTAATGTAAATGTCTTTGATCAGCGGACCGCGCATATGTTTTTTATTTTAATGACTGAAAATTTACGCTTTAACCTCGTCGGCAGCCGCCTGCAGCAAGCCTTTGATATAACCATAAGAAAATGAAAACGCCTGCGGCGTCGCAGCTTCGTCTTCATGATGCGGCACGTGATCGGGCATGACCATACCGTCAAAACCAACGTCGCGGAGCGCCCGCACCACCTGCAAGAAATTCATATCACCATTGTCGGGATACACTTCCTGAAAATTGTTCCACCCGCCTTTGATGTTGCGCAAATGAATATTAAAGATCTGTTTACGCTCTCCTACCCATTTAATGATTGGCAGAATTTCAGTTTTCGGATCTTTCAGGCCTTCCGCTATTGAGCCAATGCAAAAGTTGAAACCATGGTACTCACTTTTATAAAGTTGCGCAAAACGTTTGATCCCCTCAAAAACATCGGGACTATTCCACCTCGTGATACCGCGGTACCCAACAGGCGTCGGAGGATCGGCGATGTGGTTGGCGAGTTTCACTTTATATTCCTTGGCCACGGGCAGGCAGCGGTCGAGCAGGTAGGTAATGCGTTCGAACATCATATCGATCGAAACATCGCCAGCAATGGTTTTTGGGTCGTTTCTTTTAACAGCTTCTTCATAATTCCAGGTGCTGTACAACGCGT
The DNA here is from genome assembly GCF_026625565.1 of Dyadobacter pollutisoli. Taxonomy (NCBI): domain Bacteria; kingdom Pseudomonadati; phylum Bacteroidota; class Cytophagia; order Cytophagales; family Spirosomataceae; genus Dyadobacter; species Dyadobacter pollutisoli. Next base: position 2,122,908 of record NZ_CP112998.1, on the reverse strand, counting down.
TACCACGTTTGGGGTCTTTGGTCCGGCCGGTGCGTAACACGGGCAAAATGGTTGTGTTGTAATTCAATAAATGGATGCCGCTCTTTCCCGCTACCTCAATCATTTGTTGCAACATCTCAATTTCCCGGTCGCGCTCGGGACTTTTGCCCAGCATCACATTGGGATATTCAGACTTATCAATGCCGGACGAAGCCAGCGGCCAGTGATACGCGTCCAGGCTAATGCCATATTTTTCGCAAGCTTCCTTTTTTCGCAAGGAATCTTCCAGGTCCCAGCCTTTGCCGGGGATAGTTTTAGGAGCGCCGCCGTCGAGGTTATATACACCATGCCTTGCCTTGAATTCCAGGTTTTCGATACTGGTACCGCCGGACTGGCAGCCTACTTTCATTAGTACTTTTTTGGGTTCGGCAGCTTTTGCCGCCTGAGCCTGCTCCTGTCCCAATGTGGCGGCTCCTACCGAACCGGCTGCTAGGACTTTTATAAAATTCTCTCTTTTCATTACCGTCTTTGTTAAAGGGTTTGACTGAAAAAATTCATTTTACTTTTCCTGATTTAATACCAGATATAATGCACTGTGATCCAGCTCCGCATTGCCTTGCTCAATGGCCGCATCCATTTGTGAAGCAGCGTGCGCGGTTCCGCCCAACGTTACGCCCAGTTCCTTTCCTGTTTCCAAAGCAATGTTCATGTCTTTCTTGTGAAGCCTGATCTTGAACCCGGGTTTGAAGTTTCCTTCGATCATTCGTTTGCCGTGCAGGTCGAGAATGCGGCTTTGGGCAAATCCTCCGAGTAGCACATCCCGCATTTTTTCGAGATTGACACCTGCTTTCCCTGCCAATGTAAATGCCTCCGCCACAGCCTGGATCGTCATTCCGACGATCATCTGGTTGCAGGCTTTGGTAGTTTGTCCCGCGCCAGGTTCTCCGATATGGACAATATTTTTACCCATCACCTGAAAAATCGGCAAAGCCCTGTCAAAAGCACTTTCAGTTCCACCAATCATAATCGACAGGGAAGCTGCCTCCGCTCCCACCTGCCCGCCCGAAACCGGAGCATCCAATGCCTCCACGCCCATTTCCTGAAATTTTTGATATAATTCCCTTGCAGTACCTGGCGCAATGGTAGACATATCGATGAAAAGCGAGCCGGATTTTATTCCTTCCAAAACTCCCCCTGTCCCGAACACCACTTCCTCTACCTGTGGTGAATCGGGTAGCATGGTAATGATGATGTCGCTCGCTGCCGCTAGTTCCCGATTGGTTTCAAAAGCCCGTGCGCCCGCGTCGGTGAGTTCTTTCGACGCCTTGCTTTTTTTTAAAACCGAAACCGTATAGCCCGCTTTTAACAGATTGAGGGCCATTGGCTTGCCCATGATACCTAAGCCAATAAATCCTATTTTTTTCATATAAATATTTTTTTTAATAGACTTGGTAAGTCTGCAAGACTTGCCAAGTCTCTCGTTTACATTCAAACCAAGGGAAACAACTTCGCTGCGATCATCAAGACGACTAATCCAACCGTACCCATTACAACGAGCATCGGAGAGAAGGTTTTCAATGCTTCCCGCTCGGTCAGGTTACTGATTTTGACAATGATCCAGAAACCCGCGTCATTCATCCAGGGAACCAGTTTCGAGCCGCAGCCAATCGCCAGCCCGAGGTATATCGGATGAAATTCCAGATGCGAACTGGTCGCCAGCCCGGACAGAATTCCCGATGCCGTAATCAATGCGACCGTCGCGGAACCTTGGGCAGTGCGCACCACCGCGCTGATGACGAAAGCCATCGGTATCAATGCCATTTGATAATCCTTCGTCATTTCACCAATCCTTGAACTGATACCGGTTTGTTGTAAAATACCGCCGAACGCTCCGCCTGCTGCCGTGATCAGGATAATGCCGCCGCCACTCATCAGCGCGGCCTGTACGAATGTGGTCATACCTTCCTTGCTCCCTTTTTTCTGCATGGCAAGTACTACCAATGCAACTAGTCCGCCTGCTACGAGTGCAATGTTTTTGTCCCCGAATAATTGAATGATCGTAATCAGTTTCGCGAAAAACCCATCTCCCGGCACCAATGCACCCGACGCGATCATGGAATCCAGAATATTGTCAGTGCATATCAGCACAAGCGGAAGTGCGACAGGCAGCAATGCGAGCGATAGCGTGGGAAGTTGTGAGTTGTCCTTGGCCGCGAGCGCCTTAATATCCTCCAATCTCGCATCCAGTGAATCCCGCAGTACCACCGGCCATTTTTTATTGACATATACCGCAAACAGATACCCAGCCGTGATAGTCACCAGCCCCAGCATGGTACCACCAGCCATCATCATCCCAATTGGAATATTCATTTCACCAATTAAAAACAAGGGTCCTGGCGCGGGCGGCACAAACGAATTCGCCATGGCCGCACCGCCGGTAATGGCCAGTACCAGCAGCAGATAATTTTTCCCAATCCGCATACTGACTGCTTTCGCCAGCGGTATCATCAGGAAAATGACAATGTCGAAAAACACGGGAATGCCCAGGAAAAAGCTGCTGACCAGGAATGCAACCGGCGCATTTTTTACACCGGTAACATGAAGCATACCTCTCACGATACGCTCGGCTGCACCGCTTTCCAGCATACATTTTCCAATAATCGCGGCCATAGCGATCAGAATGCCGATTTTGCCGCACGTACTACCGAATTCGAAGGCGATCCGCTCTCCGATACTCTTCGCTGCGAGGGCCTGCGCGGCCGCCTGAGATTGTCCTTTGCCCAAAGCAAAAGCTTCAATGGCCGAACCGGGCGTCATGATCGCGACGGCGAAAGCGCCCAGTAAAAGGGCCAGAAACGGATGCAGCTGTAGCACAATAATGCCACCAACGACGATGATCACCCCTACTAGCAAAATAAAAAGCGGGTCGCTGAAAAAAAGAGGGAGGGTCATGAATGTCCGGGTTTCGTGATGGATCTGAAAGAATCTAGTTTTTTGGCAAGATTACGGGCTCCGTCAGCGACAAATGTGGCGTCGGAGCCGCAGGCAATGAACCGGATGCCGAGATCGTGGTAGGTTTGGTAATCTTCGGGATTGAAGAAAAGAATACCGGTAGCTTTTCCCGCTTTCTGGGCTGCATTCACGGTTTCTCTCATTGCTTCTTTAAATCGCGGATGATCAAACTGACCGAAAATACCGAGCTCCATTGATAGATCCGCGGGACCAATGAAAAGCACATCAATGCCTTCTATGGCCGCTACTTCGTCCAGGTGGTCCAATACCTCCACCGTTTCGATCTGCGCGATGCCGAGAATGTTCTCTTTTGCCTCCTGATAATATTCATTGAAATGCAGACCAAAACCAGTTGCCCGGACCATTTTCGCCACTCCCCTGCCACCATCGGGCGGATAATGGAGCCCCTGCACCACCTTTTTTGCTCCTTCCGGGCCTGTGATTTTCGGGCACATAATTCCTTCCGCGCCCATGTCGAGTACCCGGTGAATGCGCTGGCTTTCGGAGCTTTCGACCCGGACGATCGCGGCGGTTTTGGTGTGTTCCAATGCCTGCAACTGGTATAGCACATCCTTTTCGGAACCCGCGCCATGTTCAAGGTCAATGAGCACCCAGTCGAAGCCGGATAGTCCAACGATCTCGGCGGTGAGTGAGCTGCCGGTGTTGAGCCAGCAGCCGTGTAATGTTTCTCCCTGTTTCAGTCTTTTTTTCAGATTCTTCATTCCAAATGGTTTATTTTTTATCCCACCAAATCCGGGTATCGAGGAGGTCTGCACCTTGCTGGGCAATGGCTTTTTGAACGTTGTCGTGATTGACGTTCAGTTCTGCGTCGGTATAGGTAAGCCTTCTGATAAACGGTTCGGATTTGAGGTCGCTGCCGGGATATGGGTTCGGTTTGAGGACCGGAAACCCGCTGCGCCGGAAATTGGCAAATGCTTCGGGGCCTACGAGGAAGGAGGCCACCCAGTATTGCGTATTGATTTCTTCGAGTTCTTTACCTGCATGTAGCGGGTGGGCAGCCACGTACGCGCTCACGGCTGCGTCCTGGATCGCGGTCGCGCTGCCGTAGTCCGCAAACTGCTGCATATGTGCCTTGATACCGTTGGCATACAGCGTAGCCGCGTCACCAGATGTCCACTTGCGATGCGCAGCCTCGGCCAGCAAAAGCTGCGTTTGCGCATAGGTCACCAGGAAACTGGGCGCCGTCAGGCCTGCCATGCGTGTCCTGTCCAGCTGGCTGTAATCCCACAAACTGGCCAGCTTTTTATCGGCCACATCTTTGCTGATTGTGGTATTATCATAGCCCTGCGGCATTCCGATCTGCACAGCGACTGAGCGATTGGCTTTGGCCTCCGTTTGGTCTGCACCACTTTGCGCACCAACATATCGTACTGCAATCGACGCCAGACGCGGGTCATTATTGGCCGTCAGATAATCCACAAAATCCTGGTCGAGGTAGTAGAATGCAGACTGTCCACCATTCAATGAGCTTCCAACGGGATTAGTAAAACTGGCCGTGTGGCGGATCACCGCATTGTCCTTGTTGGAATCCATTACACCACCTGCTACTGCTTTGGTTACATATTCTTTGGCTTTATCAGGGTTAACTTTGGAAAGGCGCATGGCGGCCCGCAGCAGCAATGAGTTGCCCAGGTGCTTCCATTTCAATACATCCCCACCATACAAAACGTCGCTCGCAACCTTCGTTTTGGAAGCGTCCAAGGCTGCGGAAGCCGTTTCCAGCTCATTCAGAATGTCGGTGTACACCGCCTCTTGGCTATCATAAGCCGGCCCGGTGTTTCCCGACAAAAAGCCTAATCCTGCCTCGCTGTATGGAATATTTCCGTAAGTATCGGTCAGGATCAGGAATGAATAGGCCTTCCAGATCCTGGCCATATTGTACAAGTTCGTACGGGCCGCGTCGTCTTTGGTTTTGGCAACTACGTCGGTCAGTTCTTTAATGATACCGCGGTAAATCGTCGTCCAGTTTCCCGAGGTTACGCCCCGGTTGTCCTGATTAAAATTGGCCGCAGAACCCTGCCCGCTGAATGGCGTGATCATTTGTTTCACGATCGTCGTTTCATAGCTCAGGTTTCCGTAAGTCGGTGCGCTGTTGACAATGGTGGTATTTAACTGGTACGAAGGTTCTACGGCTGTGAGGGCGATCGGATTGATGTTCATTTCGTCAAATCCATTGTCGCAGGAAATCAGCAGGGGCAGAAAAACGATGCCGGTCAGGATTGATTGATATAGCTTTTTCATTTTCTTTCTTAAAATTTAAGGTTAAGATTGAAACCCATACTGCGTGTGATCGGCAGGCCTGTCGCTTCCAGACCAATGAGGTTGTCCGATGGAAAACCAAACTGATCGGGGTGAATGTTGGGTACCCATTTTTTCAAAACCGCCACATTGTTGGCCACTGCATTGATCCTTCCTCCTTTGATGAAAGGAATGTTTTTGGGCAACAATTTTGAAAAATCATAACCGATCGTGATCTGGCGCAGCTGCCATAATCCTGCATTGTACACAAACTGTTCGGCAATGTTCTGAGACCGTACGGTTTCATAGTAAGCCTGCACTACGGACTTGGTTTTGTTAACCTCCCCGTTTGGATTGACGCCATCGCCAACAATAAAGCCTTCTGCCCTGCCCGGTAATGTTTCTTTCATTAAGCCGTGACGCCACGCATTGTGATTGGTACCCGAGATCATTTTATGTCCCAGTTTGAAATCGATCAGGAAGGACGCCGACAGTTCCTTGTAATTGAAACCATTGGTAATACCGCCTACCCATTTAGGTAATGCACTGCCAAAGGAAATCTGCGTCGGTGTACGCAACGGGCGACCATTTCCGACATCAAAAACCTGCCTGCCCTGATCGTCCCGCAGATAACCAAAACCGTAAAGCTGTCCCATAGACCTGCCCACAACCTGACGAAGCTCGCCGGTAAAATCACCGGTACCGACCGTAATCATCGCATCGCTCACGTCTCCGCCCAGATCCAGCACTTTGGTTACATTATATGCGGCATTGAAATTGAGGTTCCAGGTAAAGTTCGTACTCCGTATCGGTAGCACATTCACCATCATTTCCAAGCCGCGGTTACGTCCTTTACCTACATTAATAAGCTGGGTAAGGTAGCCGGATGCGTCGGAAGTCTGGGCTTGCAGGATCTGATCGGAGGAGAGTTTATCGTAATAGGTAAAGTCCAGCCCCAGCATGTTGTTGAACAGTTTCAATTCCAGCCCCACCTCTTTCTCCGACACGCGCATCGGGCGAAGATTTGCATTGGGAACCGTGGAACCGCTGATCGTGGCCAATGGTGACGCTACACCCGAGGGATTAGGAAACTGCTGGGCATTGATGCCGTAAAACAGGTTATTAGAGTAAGGCTGCACATCGGTATCGCTCCCTACTTCTGCGTAGGCGACCCGGATTTTGCCAAACGTGATCCAGGCAGGCAAAGACGAGGTCAGCGCCTGAGAAAACACGAAACTACCTGTGATAGAAGGATATACAATGCTCCTGTTAGCCGGTGACAGCGTCGAAAACCAGTCATTGCGGATAGTACCATTCAGGAAAAGGTAATCCTTAAAGGAAACCTCGGCCGAACCGTACAGCGAATTAACCTGCCTTTTGGAAAAATCATAGGTCGCATCCTTCTGCCGGCCGTTTCCGATTGTGTAAAGGCCCCGGGTATAAAAATCCTGGACAAACACATTATGCCGGCTCAGTTTCCGGTACATCTGGTTACCACCGACATTCACATTGACACCAATGTCGCCAAAAGTTTTGTTGGCCGCGATCAGGAAATCAGCATTGAGTTCGCGTACCGTGCGCGCATCCTGCACATACTGCCCGTTCACAAATCCTGCGGGCGCAGCTGCCTGGCGCTGGCTACCTGTGGGCAGGTTGTATTCCTGCTCCCGTGCGAAGTAATCCTGACCGATACGGCCCTGTGCGTACAGCCAGGGCGTAAAATTGTAACGCACCGACAGGTTTCCGAAAACGCGGTCCTTATCAATGTTTTCAAAACGTTTCAATGCAAAATATGGATTGGTACGGTTGGTAAACCGCGACCAGACATATTCATTTCCATTCGCGTCAGTTGCATATTTTTCAAGCAGATCGAGCGGCATGGAGTTGGCCATATTGTACAGCGAAACCGGGCTGTAATCCTGCTCGGCAATGTTAGGCGGGTTTTTCCGGGTTTCATTGGAATAATTGATATTACCCGAAACCGTCAGCTTCTTGGCCATGGTTTGCGTAAAACCCAGGTTCACCGTTTTACGATGGTAGCCCGATCCCGGCAGGATAGTCCTGTTGTCAAGATTGGACAATGAGAGGCTGAATCCACCAAATTCGCCACCTGAGGAGAGCGACAATGTGTTGGTAAATGTGTTTCCTTTTCGATAATAATCAGTGATCTGATGTCTCTGAGGCACATATGGCACTTCTACGCCATCAAAAAGCACCTGGGTCATACCCGGTGCAAATTTCTCGCCAAAGCTCCATTGGCCTGATGTAGGATTGGGTGTTGTGGGCCGTTTTCCGTTCTCTCCCTGGCCGTATTCATATTGATAGTCTGTATAATCCAGCGGGGTTTCAGTGGTAAAATTGGTGTTGTACTCAATCCCTATCCCCACGCCAGCGCCTCTCGTTTTGGTAGTAATCATGATGACGCCGTCCTTGGCACGCGAACCATATAATGCAGAAGCCGCGGCGCCTTTCAGTACCGTCATCGACTCAATGTTATCAGGATTGATGCTGCTCAAACCATCGCCGCTGTCCGATGTGCGGTTGGCCCCTTTGTCGGAAGCATCGCCTCTCGCGCCGAAGTTCGTATTGTCTATCGGCACACCATTGACCACGATAAGCGGTGAATTGTTTCCTCCAAAAGATGACTGTCCCCGGATACGGATCTTGCTCGTTCCCGCCGGTCCCGAGCCTAGCGAGGTAATGTTCACGCCCGCCATCTTACCCTGCAATGCATTCATAAAATTGGCGGTCCGGTTCACGGTCATTTCTTCGGTTGGCACCGACGCCGTGGCATAACCAAGACTTTTGGCGGATTTTTTGATACCCAAAGCAGTCACTACCACTTCTTCCAAAGCCTTACTTTCCGGCGACAGCGAAATGGTCAGACTGGACTCATTACCTACTGTTACCTCTTTGGTCTGAAAACCTACAAAACTGAACAACAGCGTATTATCACCACTTTGCAGCTCGATCTGAAAAACTCCCTCTGCATTGGAAGTAGTGCCGCGCTGCGTTCCTTTCACAATGATATTCACGCCGGGCAGCCCGATTCCCCGCTCGTCGGTTACCTTGCCGCTCAGGTTTCGTTTCGGGCCGGCCGGGTCGCCCTTTCCATCCGGTAATACCAGCCCATTGTCTGCATTGGGCAGCTCGGGTGTTAAAATGATCTTCTTGCCAGCCAGCTCGTATCTGACTTTTAATGGTTTAAAAAGCCGGTTCAGTACATCGGCCAACGTTGCATTCACGGCCTGGATACTGACCTTTTTCGACGATTCCAATACATTGGAACTATAAACAAACCTGACATCCGTCTCCTTCTCAATGTCCGCCAGTACTTTTTTGATCTCACGGTTTTCCGCCTGTACCGACAACCGCCGGCTCAGGTACTCCTGTGCATCGCTGGTGTGCGCATAAGCGACACCGGCCAGCACCAACATGACAAAACTCTGTGTTAATGAAAACGTCATAAGTTTTAGCCAGAATTGTCTGGTAACGTGTTTTTTCATAATTTTGATAAGGGTTAATGGTTCTTTTAACCGGGAATTCAGGATGTTTGAGCTGTTACTTTGGCGAGTGGATACTCAATACATCAAGACCTTTCTGGCAGTGCGAAATCACTGCCATTTTTTATGCTACTTACAGCCTTTTCCGCTGATAATGATCTGTCCGTCAACTATTTCATAACTGGCAGAGACGGTTTTACAAAGGATATCGAGCTTTTCATACATGTTTTCATTTGATAGCGTCGCCGTGATCTTGCACGTCCGGAAATTTTCAGCATCGAACTGGACGGGAATTCCGTAGGCTTTTTCAATGTCCTGAAACAATACCGGCAGTGGCACTTCCTCATATTTGGAAATGCTTTCGACAGCTTCTTTGGTCAGTTTTTCGGGGTTTTCCACTAATGTTTTAGAAAGCTGATGAATGCTTTTTTCAAAAATGGCGGCCTGATTGGCGGTGATTATCAACCCGTTTACTTCCTTTTTTCGCTGCGAAAGTTCCGGCTTTTCTACATACACCGACACTTTGCCCGTCTGCACCTGCACGGTAATTTTTTTATCCTTGTCAAATGCGCTCACCACAAATCGCGTCCCCAGCACTTTGGTGACCACATCGCCGGTGTAAACCATGAAAGTCTGCCCCTGATGCTTCACCGAAAACATCGCTTCACCCGTCAGGTACACGATCCGCGAACTGTCGTCAAACTGCGAAGGATAACTCAAACAGCTCTTCGGGCTCAGTATCACTTCCGAACCGTCAACCAGCAATATTTTCAATGGCTTTTCGGTATCGTTGCTGGTCGTGACCAGGTTAGGCGGGCTCACATCCGTGGAAGCAATATTGGGTTTGGTGACATTCCCCGGGGCCAAATACCAGTTGATCCCTATTGCGATCAACACAACAGCAGCCGCTGCGACCACCCAACGAATGCGTGAAAATGATGATACAACCACCTTTTCCTCTTGCAAAGGCACAATTTCCGGTGTCTCCGGCGCGCTGGCGCGTTCTATAAACAGTGCTACCTCAGCTCTGATCTCTTTCTCGCTAATGCCTTCCGGCTTCACATTGGCAGCTCTCGTCAGTCGCTCAGCCTCTTGAAACAATTCCGTTTTATCAGGATATTTTTCAGTAAAAGCCGCCCAAAATACGCCCTGGCTGCCTCTGCCACGCACCCAGTCTATAAAACCCTGGTCCGCCAGAAAATCTTCCAATTGATATGACTCGTAATTTTTCATGGCCCGGTTTCAGTTTGAATGAGAATCACGCTGTACGCTATACGAAGCTATTTTTTTAAATCATTTCTGTGCTTAATGTGGACTGTCATAATGCTTGCGCAGACTTCCCAGCGATTTTTGAAGCAAATTATACACAGACTGCCTGCTCAGTTTCATGACATCGGCGATCTGTTCAAAACTTAGATTCTGGTAAAATTTGAGGTAAATCAACTCCTTCTGTCGGTCCGAGAGATGGTTCAGCACCACTTCCAGCTTCCTGATCCGGTACACCTCGTGCTCCTCATCGATCAGGCGCAGATCCGACGCAAACTCCACCGAAAACGAATACTCCTCGGAAAGGAACGACTGATGCGTAACATGCTTTTTGGACAGCTCACGCAATATTCGTGTCTTCAAAACAACCATCAGGTATGACCGCACATTTTCAACCGCATTCACCGACTCCTGCATTTTCCAGAGCTTGACAAACATATCCTGAATACAATCCTTTACAAATTCCCGCTCCGCGTGCAGTCGTAACCCCCAATGAAAAAGGTCAGAATAGTAGCTCTGCATAATGTTCGCCAGCGCATACATATCGCCCGACTGGTAGTCATTCCAAAGTTTTTGCGCTTCATCAGGAGTGATACGTGCTCTCATTATGCTCTTGCTGACTCATTTATTAGATGAGACTCCAATTTTGAGAATATACCCCATAATTTTTATCTTTTTTATCAAAATAATGCATTAAAGTGTCCCGAAGCAGTTTTGCCGGATACTTGCGGACAAATACCGGTGCTAATCGTACATTTTTGAAGCTTACAGGCTGGCTTCTTTGTTGTATTTGTTGCGGTACTCAACGGGCGTCATACCGGTAATTCTCTTGAACACGTCACGGTAAGTCTGGATATCCGAGTAGCCGACATCGTACATGATTTCGTTGACCGATTTTCTCCCGGTTTCCAGCTGCATTTTGGTCGCCTCCACTTTTACGCGCTGAATATATTCTACCACCGTATTCCGGGTTGCTTTTTTAAACCTGCGTTCGAATGTCCTCCGGGTAACATTAAACTGAACCGCCAGCTGATCCACCACGAGTTTTTCCTGGTAATTCTGTTCAATGTATTCCTGCGCCTTTCTAATCACTTCGTCTTCATGATCTTTCAACCCATGGAACACCACAAAAGGCGATTGCATGGTTTTATCAATATCAATTACAAAGTGTTTGGCCATTTGAATGGCCATTTTACGATCGGTATATTTTTCAACCAAATGCAAAAGCAGGTTCCAGTAAGCATTGTTACCGCCGCTGGAATACAGGCCGTTCTGGTCGGTGATCAGTTTTTCGTCCACGAGTTTGACATCCGGATAAAAATACCGGAACTCATTCGCGTAAGACCAGTGCGTAGTACATTGCTTTCCTTTCAACAAACCTGAAAAAGCAAGCAAAAATGCCCCTACGCAAAGACTTGCCACCTCGGCCCCACCCTTGTACTGCCGTGCGATCCAGCCCGCGTAACCCCTGTTCATATGCGTAGCGCTCATCATATCCCCGCTCATGGCCGGAATAATGATCAGATCCGTGTGCCTGATATCGGTCAGTACGGCATCAGGATGGATAGAAAAAAGTCCGTCATTTAGTTTTACTTCCTGCGTTAATGCTACTAATTGCACCTGAAACAACGGGGCGCGACCTGAGTGTTTCAAAAATTCGTTCACAGTAGCGAACACATTACGCGAGTCGGCGACAGAGGCCATGACGGCGTTTTTGAGGGCGAGGATCGATATGGTTATCATGCTGCAAAATTAAACCAAAACTTTGTCGCAAACACCCACTACAGAATGTCGCATTTACCATGTCTCAATGTAAATTATTGCCAATAATTTTGTAACCATAAACCTGTTCAAGTATGCGTAACCTGACCCCTTACTTACATTTTGCCGGCAATGCAGAAGAAGCAATGCTATATTACAAATCAATTCTGGGAGGAGAATTCTCCATTTTTTCGAGGTACGGTGAGATACCAGGCGGAGACAAAATCCCCGCCCACGAGCAGCACAAGCTCATTCACGTGTCATTAAAAGTGTCGGATGTCATTACCATCATGGCTACGGACACATTGGACGTGATGGATCAGAAAGTGGAGGCCGGCAACAATTTTCACATTGTGATCCATACCGAAAGCGTGGAAGAAACGAACCGGCTTTTTGAAAAACTTTCCGACGACGGCGACGTAGAAATGCCATTGAACAAAACCTTCTGGGGCTCCTACTTCGGCATGTGCCGGGACAAATTCGGTATTCAATGGATGATTGAATTTACATAATTACAACAAACCAATTTCCAACATTTTAACTTCAAAAAAATGATACTGAAAATTTTAGTATTCGTGATTGCTATTGTCTCTTTGGCCGCCGTTGTTGCCATGTTCACTAAGGATAAATATACTTTGGTAAGGCAGGTTGTCATCAATGTCCCGAAACAGGAGGTGTTCGATTACATTAAATTGAATAGCAACCAAAAATCTTACAGCAAATGGCTGTCCCTCGATCCCCACACGAAAATTGGTTTTAAAGGATCTCCCGACGGAAAACCGGGCTCTATACTGACTTTCGAAAGCAACGATAAAAAGGCCGGAAAGGGTGAATTGGAGACAAAACGCATAATCGACGGCGAAAGAGTGGAATTTGAGCTTAGATTTCTGGCGCCATTCCAATTTACGGCTAATGGATTTATGTCAACCGATGCGATGTCACCGGGTCAAACGCGGGTCACCTGGGTTTACAACAGCGGCATGAACTGGCCTAAGAATTTCATGCTGCTCTTCATGGATATGGACTCCATTGTGGGCAACGACATTCAGATCAGTTTGGGAAATCTCAAAAGCAAATTGGAACACGTATAAATATCTACGTTTTTGTTAAATTCGGATAAATTTTATGCTTTTTCCAACTAGCGTATGAAAATCCGATACAATTTCCAGCATCATTTTCGTCTCGTTTCGGGACTGACAGGATTTGCAGTGTTTTTTGCGTTGCTAGCATTCGTAGCAGCCGATAATTCCAAAGGCAAACTGGTGTACAAAGGTCCTAAAAAGGTTTTCAATGTAGATCTTCAATTCGCGCGGTTCGTAAGCGGACCGGACGCATTCGACGACAAAAAGAAGATCCGCAGACTGATTTTCACCGGAACAAACATTGACAGCAAGATCAAATCCTGCGACGCAATGAACTGCGTGGATGTGCACATTGAAGGTTTGCAGGTTGACCTCGATGCTGCCCCCAGGCTGCTTTACTGGGTCAGCCTGAATGGCCAGCTTGTACAATATTCCGGAACGGTAGTCAACGAAACACTCTCGCTGACCACTGATTCGAAGGAACGTCTGGCTGGTACATTGAAATTTGATCAATCGGCTGCCGGTGGGCCAACTGTGGAAGTCACATTCGACGCTCCGTTGCTGAAAACTTTCGCAAAAGCGAGGTAATGTGTAATCCTATTTATTGGCCGGTGCCGTAGGTTGCGTACCTACGGCACTTTTGCAAATCCTTGTACCCGTTTTTACGGCTACCAATATTTCATCCCTCTGGGATGTCTGCAACTCGGCCTGCTCTCGTCTATCGCTCAGCTTTTATCTTTTTTGAATTTTTCCTTGCCAAATAAAAACGAGTTTCACTTGATACCCTAAATGCAAGTCCCGTCAGGGACGCAATATTGGTAGCCGCCGCCAGGCGGTAAACGTTAATGTACATGGTAGATTAATGCCGTAGGCGTGCAGGGTTGTGTAATTCAAAATTATCACTTTCCCGTTTTGCTTTTTGTATTACCTGCGCAGCAATTCATTGGAAATTGTTACAACGTTATACCATCAATTTTTGAATTTATTGTAAATGATAATTTCTCTCAATGATCCGTTAAAAGCTGGATTTTTCTTTAAACAATACGAAGGAATAATAGATTTATACAAAGATATTCCCTGATTCTACCAAAACATTAAGCTATTTTAACATTGATCTCAAATTATTAATCGAAATGGCGTACTTCAACCGCCGGTTCGATTTGAAGCGTCCGACCGGCATCAAACCGATCCTGGACAAGCATTTCAGCACGTTAAAATCAATGAGAAAAACGCTACTATTAACCGTTTTCTGCGGCCTGGTCTCACAGGTTCACGCACAAAAACAAAATCTTACACTTTGGTACAAACAGCCTGCCACGCAGTGGGTAGAAGCGCTGCCTGTCGGTAACGGCCACATCGGAGCAATGGTTTTCGGAGGTGTCGAAGAAGAGCTTTTACAGCTCAACGAGAGCACATTATGGTCGGGCGGGCCGGTCAAAACGAAGGTAAATCCCGAGTCGCCCTCCTACCTGCCGCAACTCAGGGACGCACTTTTGAAAGAAGAGGATTACCAGAAAGCCAATGAGCTGGCCCAGAAAATGCAAGGACTTTTTACGGAATCCTACATGCCCATGGGCGATGTCAAAATCGTCCAGGACCTGCAAGGGGCCAAACCCACAGCCTATTACCGTGATCTTAACATTGAAAACGCGGTGGCTTCCACCAGATTTACAGTGAATGGTGTGGAGTACAAACGAGCGGTTTTCACATCGGCCCCGGACAATATTCTTGTCATTAAAATCACTGCCTCGCAGCCTAAAAAGCTCAATTTCGTAGTTTCGGCCAGCAGCCAGTTGAAATATGCCCTTTCTGCATCGGCAACAAAAGAGCTGGTCGTGAGTGGGAAAGCTCCGGCACACGTCGCGCCAAACTACTATAACCCTAAAAATCAGCAGCCTATCATTTATGAAGATGCTTCGGGATGTAGCGGACCACGCTTTCAGTTCAGGATTAAGGCGGTGAGCAAAGACGGGCAAATCGCAACGGATACCGCTGGTGTGCATGTCAAAAATGCGACTGAAGTGACCATTTATTTGTCGGCAGCATCGAGTTTTAACGGTTTCGACAAATGCCCGGACAAGGATGGAAAAGATGAAAAAGCATTGGCACAAAATTACATGAATAAGGCTCTTGCTAAGCCATATGCCGCATTGCTCAGCGCACATCTTGCTGACTATCATTCGCTTTTCAACCGTTTGACATTGGATGTAAAAGATACGACGAGTAACAACCCCAACATTAAACTTCCCGCCGACGAACGCCTGATGAGCTACTCCAAAGGCAGCTACGATCCGGGACTGGAAATGTTGTATTATCAATTTGGTCGGTACTTGCTGATTTCCTCTTCCCGTCCTGCACTAAAAGGTGTTCCTGCCGGCCCGCCAGCTAACCTGCAGGGAATCTGGAACAAGGAAATGAGACCGCCATGGAGTTCTAACTACACGATCAATATTAATACGGAAATGAATTACTGGCCGGCAGAAGTGGCTAACCTTTCCGAAATGCACGTCCCCCTGCTCGACTGGATCAAGGACCTTTCGGAGACAGGCAAGGTGACTGCAAAGGAATTTTACGGTGCACGTGGCTGGGTTGCGCATCATAACTCGGACATATGGGGCATGTCCAACCCTGTTGGTAATGTGGGCGACGGCGACCCTGTGTGGGCGAACTGGTATATGGGCGGGAACTGGCTTTGCCAGCATCTGTGGGAACATTACAGCTTTACAGGCGACAAAACATTCCTTCGTGAAAAAGCCTATCCGATCATGAAAGAAGCAGCTCTTTTTAGCCTTGAATGGCTTGTTGAGGACAAAAACGGTTACCTGGTCACGGCTCCGTCCACATCTCCGGAGAACAAATTCAAGCAGGCAGATGGCAAGGAAGCGGCCGTTTCCATTGGTACTACCATGGATATGTCCATCATTTACGATCTGTTTACCAACCTGATCGACGCGGGTAAAATCCTGGGCAGCGACGAGACATTCACCAAACTTTTGATCGAAAAACGTTCGAAACTGCTCCCGCTGCAAATCGGCAGCAAGGGCCAGCTGCAGGAATGGTACAAGGACTTCCCCGAAACCGATCCTCAGCACCGCCATGTTTCGCATTTGTTCGGTCTGCATCCGGGCCGGCAGATCTCCCCGACATTGACCCCTAAATTTTTTGAAGCCGCCAAAAAAACGCTCGAAATCCGAGGAGACGTCGGTACCGGGTGGAGCAAGGGCTGGAAGATCAATTTTTGGGCGCGCTTGCTGGACGGCGACCATGCTTACAAGCTTATCCGGCAGCTGATGCAGTACACCAACGATGTGAAAGGCAGTGTGTTGGGCGGTGGTACCTATCCCAACTTCTTCGACGCACACCCTCCTTTTCAGATCGACGGCAATTTTGCGGGAACCGCGGGAATGTCCGAAATGCTGATCCAGAGTCATTTGGATGAAATAAGCCTGCTGCCAGCCTTACCTTCCGTTTGGAAAGAAGGCAGCGTGAAAGGACTGAGAGCAAGGGGCGGCTTCGAGGTAAGCATGGACTGGAAGAATAACAAACTTGCCAAATCGACCATTAAATCACTGAACGGTGGTAAATGTGTGCTCAGAACCGCATTACCGGTTAGCGTTCAGGGTGTTGTTACCAAAAATGAAAAGACAGACCTCGGATATACCAATTCCTTTGCAACTGAAAAAGGCAAAGTCTATCAGGTCGTAGCCAGGTGATGCTTTTACCTTTTTGATACAACCGTATTCTCATTTCAATGCCTTCCATGGCAAGCGAAATGAGAATACGGTACCCATTACTTGCTTCGAAAGTGCGTGATAAGTTATCGCCAGCTCATTATCCGCCAGCAGATCAATGGTGACGAAGCCCTGGCGGGTATCTGAAAAAAGCGAATGTTTGCCCATTTTAGCATAGGAATGTTTGGAACCCGAGCCGCTTACTACCTGCAAGCGCTTGTCCCGGATCAATTGCAGGCCATGTTCGTGCCCCGCCACAAAAACCACATTTGAATCGTCCTGAAAAACCGCTCCTATTCTGCTGATCATGTCCTTGTACAGCGGATGGCCGAGGTCCTCAGCATTTCTGAAAATCGTCCGTAATGCCGGATACAACGACCCGATCACTGGTAACGGAATAAACAACCACTTTTTCAGGGCTGTCAAAGGGAAAATATGGTCTTTCAAACTGTACTTGCCCCCGTGCGTCCCGTAGCTTTGGAACGGATGGTGGGACGCGAGCAGTAAGAATTTGCCAGCATTCCTGGTTTTCATTTCTTGCATTCGCGACAATACTTCTTCCCGGGTATGACATCCGCAACCATCCGCAGAATCCGATTTTTCATAAGGGAATAGCCACCATTCGCTGTCATATGCGATCACGACCAGACTATCCCCGAGACTTATTTCAACTGGATCGGGGCACCCATTGGCCGGTACCATAGCAAGTCCGGGGTCGTGTTGATCTTGCAGAAAATGACCCATTTGCCTGATTTTGGCAAGTCCGTTCCGGCCCGACTTGTCCCAATCGTGGTTACCGGGAACGAAATAAACCGGCGCGCCCATTGCTCTCATGGGACTGAACTGTGACCGCAGTATCTGCTGAGTCGCCGCTTGTTCTTCACTCCCCGGCAGCCCCATTCCGCGCGGATAAATATTGTCCCCGAGAAACATCACCGTCGTTTTTCCGGCAATAATACTGGCAGCAGCGTCATTCAGTGCCTGATGTTGCTTTGGGTTAATTTCTCCTGCATCGCCGACCAGGATCACGCGCCTGTGAATGCTATCCTGTCCAAAGGAAAATGTGACAGAAGCTACCCATATTAAAATACCTGCAAGACATCCTGCGATTATGGAGTGACCGGTACAACTCATCGATTTCAAGCTGGTATCCATATATTAAATGTCGCTCCCTCTCCCGGCTGCGACTCCGCAACGATAAATCCATGGTGCTGTTCTACAATTTTTTTAACAATACTTAGTCCGATACCTGTTCCGGAATATTCATGCTTGCCATGCAGGCGCTGAAACAGGCTGAATATTTTTTCACTGAACTCCTGCTCAAATCCGATACCATTGTCAGAAAATATAAGCCTGACGAATGGCTGCATTGGGTCAGCAGCATTAACAGCCGTGATATCGCTACCAAGGTTCATTTCAGCATCAATATGGATGTGTGGCTTTTCCTTCGAAAATTTAAGTGAGTTGCTGATCAGATTGGAAAACAACTGATTGATCTGAAAACCATTCGCACGGATCACTGGCAGCCTGCCACAGGTAATGGTCGCGTCCTTCTCAGTCAGTAACAGCTCAAAATCAATTCGAATGTCGTTTAATATTTTGTTCAGGTCTGTTTCAGCGTACTCCTCCCCTGTTTTGGCCAGGCGGCTGTAAGTCAGTACCGAGTGGATCAGCTCGCTCATTCGCTGGGCAGAAGCGTATATTTTCTGATAATACCGCTGCGATATTTCGATATCAAACCGGTTTTTCTCAATGAGATGAATAAACGTCTGGATCTTTCGCAATGGCTCTTGCAAGTCATGGCTGGCAATGTAGTTGAACGATTCCAATTCTCTGTTTGCTTTCACGAGGTCTTCTGTCCGCTGCTGGACCTTCTTTTCCAGCTGATCTGTAAATATCCGCTGGTCATTGATGTCCGTAAAAGCGCCGATCCAGTTAATAATGTCCCCTTCCTCATTGCGGATAGGCTCACCCTGTCCGTAGTGCCAGCGATATTCGCCTTCCTTGCTTTTCAGCCTCACTTCTACCTTGTAAGTTTCACCACTTTGCAGGCTGTTGCTCCACGATCTGGCAATGTTTTGAATGTCGCTTTCGTGAACAATTTCCCTCCATGAACTTTCGTCAGTAGGCATAATACCCGTGTATTCGATCCAGCGACGTGATGCAAAAAGCTGTGCGCCTTTTGCATCCGTCATCCACACCAGCTGCGGAAGCGTTTCGGTGAGGGTACGGAATTTCTCTTCGCTCTCTTCTATTTTTTTTTCGAGCCAAAACCTGCCCGGTCGATTCCACGGCATGCAACATCAGCTCAGTTAATTTGTCTGCTTCGTCCTTGATCGGATAAATGACGATATCGAAGTACGCCGTCTTAATTTTATTATCATACAGCCAGGAAACCGGCAATTCATATTTCGTCAGTGGCTTGCCCGACTCGTAAACCTGATCAAACATTGCCAATACCTGTTGTCCTGCCAGTTCCGGAAACGCTTCCTGAATGCTGCGACCGATCAGGTCAGCGCTCGTTTTACCGGAAAGCGTCTGGAACATGGTATTTACCATGGTATATCGATAATCCGGCCCTTCGACCAAAGCCACCACCGCCGGCATTTGCATCAAAAACCCTTGTAGCCGTTCCTCTACTAGCTTCCTTGTTTTTGCTATTCTAATTTGCGCCTTGATCCTGGCAAGCAATTCATTGGTTGAGAACGGCTTGACAAGATAATCGTCTGCCCCAATCTCGTAGCCTTCAATTTTCGATTCTTCTCCCGCCCTGGCCGTGATCAGGATCATCGGTATCTGGCTGGTTTCCGGGCCATCTTTCACATGTCGGAGCAATTCAATGCCGTCCATTTCTGGCATCATAATGTCACTCAGAATTAATGAGGGCTTATACCTGGCAATTTTCGGCAATGCGTCCACACCATTGGAAGCAGTAATAATATCGTATTTCGGAGCAATCAATGATTGAATATGCTGCCGCATATCCGCATTGTCGTCCACAATCAGCACCAGGTCGCGGCCAGAAGAGCTGGCTGCAACAGCCGCGTGATGGTCCGTTAGCAGTTCGACATCCAGCAATGTAGACGCTTCTTCCACAAAAACATTGGAGATTGTGTCATGGAAATCCGTCTGACCGATCTGTATCTGAGACGATGGCAAATGCTCCTTACCAAATGGAATGTGTACCGTAAACACGCTTCCTTTGCCCGTCTGGCTTTCCACCTCAATGGTACCATGATGTAACCGTACCATTTCTTTGATCAGCGACAAACCTATCCCGGTGCCCTCGTATGTTCTTCCACCCGTATTCTGCACCCGGTGGAACCGTTCGAACATATGCGGTATTTCTTTCTGGGGTATACCCACGCCGGTATCTTCCACCGAAAAAACAAGTTGGCCATTTTGCGAAGTAAGCGTCAGCGTAATGGTCCCTTCCAGCGTAAATTTAAATGCATTGGACAAAAGATTGAAGACAATCTTCTCCCACATTTGCCTGTCCACATACACAGGCTCGCTTATCTCCGCAACGTTCAGTTTCAGCTGCAACTCAGCTTTTTCAATGACCGAACGAAAGTTGGAGGCCAGGTTCTTCGTAAACGTGCTGATGTCTGTCAGCACAAAATTCGCCTGGTTCCTGCCGCTTTCTATCCGGCTGAAATCCAGCAGTGTGTTGACGAGTTTCAATAGCCGTAGCGCATTCCGGTGCGTGACTTCCAGATTTTGCTTTTCGGAAAAACTCAAATTGAGACTGGTTTTGTTCAGCAGCTCTTCCAGCGGTCCCAGAATGAGCATAAGCGGCGTACGGAACTCGTGGCTGATATTGGTAAAAAACAATGTTTTTGCTTTATCGAGCTCCGCCAATGCCTTGGCTTGCTTTCGCTCCTCTTCGTAAGACAGCGCATTGTTGACACCCAGGGAAATCTGGTCTGCAATAAGCTGGATAAAATTCCGGTAAGCATCATCAAACTTGCGGTAAGGATTCAATGCAACGGTAAGTACCGCGAGCGGGAATTTCTTATTGGCCGATTTGATCGGCACATCCAGGAAGTTTCTGGGCGCCACATCCCAGGCTCCCGGTGGCGGGTTGCGCCACCTGCGTTCACTGCCCGACTCCACGATCCTGTTCTGCTCCACCGCCCTCGCAATGCTCCCGGCTTCTCCATTTTTTTCCTTCAAATCAATGGACCGGCGGAGCTCGGGATGGTCTTGCGAAATACCGGAAGTAGCCGTCATTTCAGCTTTCTGGCCCTCGTCTGAAATCTTGTAAATGATTGCAAATGGAAAATCCCGCGTGTTGACTGACAATGCCCGGGCTGCCTGCTGGTACACTTCTTCCTCCGTCTTCTTTTGTGCAAGGGTATCAAGCTGCTGCATGGTTTTCAGCGAGCGCTCATTGATAATACGCTCTGTATCAGCAGTATTGTAGCAAATAATTCCCGCAGGCCTGCCGTCGTCCCCGAGCACGGGCGTGTAGGAAAAAGTATAGTATGTTTCCTCCGGAAACCCGCTGCGTTCCATAATGAGCAGCTGCGATTCCAGATAGGTACCTTCGTCACGCAGCATGGCGCGGGATAGGAGCGGCTCTATGTCTTTCCAAATATCCTTCCAAACTGCTGACGCGGGCTGGCCCAATGCGACAGGATGTTTGCCACGGACAATGTCAATGTAGGCGTCGTTGTAAAGCTTGATGAGCTGCTCTCCCCATCCAAGCCAGATTGGCTGTTTGGAACTAAGCATAATACGGACACAGGTTTTGAGGCTCTGCGGCCAGTATTCCGGGCTGCCCAATGGATTCTGATGCCAGTCGAAATTGCGTATGCGCGCCCCCATTTCCCCGCCTCCCGCTAGAAATTCAAGGGTCTTATTCACACTGGCTTCCATTATTCCGACGTGGTAAGGTTGCTGATGATCTGTACAAATTCCTTTTTAACCTCGTCAGTATCAGTATACTTTTTAACAAAACCGGAGGCGCCAAGATTTTTACAGGTAGCCACAATTTCTTGTTCGTCAGAAGTGGAATACATAAAAACGGGAGTGTTTGATAGCCTGGATATTTTCTTAAGCTCTATTAGCAATTCCGTTCCATTCATTCGCGGCATATTGATATCTACAAAAATAATATCCGGCGTGAACGAGGAGTCCCTCAACTTGTCCAATGCCTGTACCCCGTCCTTGGCCAGGACACAATGTGCTCCGGAATAGGCCTCCTTCATGACAAAAAGGAAAATTTCCTGATCATCGATGTCATCATCAACCAGAAAAACGGTAAATATACCCGGCATTATAATTCAGTTCAGAGGGGTTATCAAACAGCTGTAAAAATACGTTAGAATTGTAATTTACTTTTCTTGCACCAACAAAATCATGAATAAAATACCACACCTGTGGATCTCACATTTTACCCAATAAAATCCCACTTGACTCCCTACCTCACATTTTTGGCACCATTGCATTCGTATGGTCAGTCTGCCAGCGTTCTATACCGCCGGATCGCTGATGCCCGGCTTACCCGTTTCAACCCTTCCGGCCACCCGTCGCATGAAACCATTTTCTTCCGAAGTTTTGACTGAAAAATCATACCAGTTACCCGACGTAGCCAACGGCCATTCTTTTTTCGCTTTGCCACGGGACGTCAGCTGAAATGTCCAGGGACCTCCATGATCATAAACATTGGAATGAATGGTAACTTGCACCGAAACCTTGCCGGGGTTTTGCAGTTCCAGCATCAGCATACCCTTTTTATGGTCATATCCGACAGAGATCTCCGGTTCCTGGTTTTTCCTGTTTCCCGAAAACTTGCGAAAGTACCCGTTCGGGCCATAAACTTCCAGATCGTAATCGCCATTATCCTTTGACAAATCCCACTCGTCCGCAAGCTGCTTGCCAGCCTCCACGGTATATCGCCGCGGAATGCGGTCCAAATGTTTGAGATCGTACACATGGAACACGGCACCGGCAGTACCAATATTTTCAAATTTCAGTCTGATTTCGTTTGTATTTTGAGTCTGTTCCGCATGCGTATGCAGCCTGTACGGGAGTGCACGTGAGAAACGGGTGCCTTTTTCATAAAACAATGGCGCAGGTGATTCAGGTGCGGCAGCTTTCGGCAGTAATTTTGACGACGCTTCCAGATCAGCATAATTGGCGGTATCCGGCAGTTTTGGAAAGACCGGATCATTGGGGTTCACAAAGTCGAATGCAGAAGTAAGGTCACTACTCACCGCCCGGTGCCACGGGCTGATCGCTGGGATGCTCACTTTAAAACGCTTTTCCAAAAACTGCCCGACGGAAGTATGGTCAGCGACCTGCGAATCTACCCAACCACCTTTGCTCCAAGGAGATATGATGTACATCGGCACTCTCGGCCCCATTCCCCATGGCCGGATATTTCCGCTAATCGTATCCCTTTTATCCTGATAGATCCGCTTTTTCACCTCGCCGCCCTTTTTCATACTCGCTTCCAGGAATGGGTTCGGGAAGGAAGTTGTGCCTTTGTCATTATTGAAATACATCCCGGCAATGTCCATCGTAGCCTTACCAGCAAGTGTACCGTCCATGTTAAATGAAGGTACCGCAGGAGCTGGCAAATGGTCAAACAACCCATCGTTTTCATCGAATGTGAGGAAGAAAACGGTTTTGCTCCACACCTCAGGATTCGAAGTAATGGCCGTCAGCACCTGATGGGTAAAGTCGCCTCCCCGGTTCGGGCTGGACGGTCCGCTCGGGTGTTCGGAATTGCTTTTGGACGGCAGTATCCAGCTTACCTGAGGCAATGTTCCGTCCTTTACCTGTCTGGTAAGGTCATCCAGCGACCAGTGTTTCATGCCATTTTCATAGATCGGCGATCCCGGTTTTGCCGTCCGGAAGCTCTCAAAGGCCAGACAACCATGCATCGCACCCTCCCAGTTATCATTAGGGTCCTGGTAAATTCGCCAGCTGATTCCTGCTTTTTGCAAAACGTCCGGGATCGTGTCCCATTTAAATGACGATCCGCGGTACACGTAACCCGGCTCGGGCATGAGTCCCGGCTGGTTGGTACCTTCTGCATGCTCTGGCCAGCAGCGCAGGTTCACAGGCTCTGAGTCCGCGTCCGTACAGTTGATGCCCGCGGCCCTTTTTGCCGGATCAAAATTAGAACCCGACCAGAAAACAATGCGGTTTGGATCAGTACCGGTGGCAACGGAGCAATGATAGGCGTCGGAAACCGTGAACGACTCGGCCAGCGCATACTGGAACGGAATCTCTTCCCGGGTATAGTAAGCCATTGAAAAAGGCGTCTTGAACATAGGCCAGTAGCCATACTTCCCCTGGTTCCAGGCGGCCTGCGTATCCGGGAAATCGTGCGGTGTTCCATTCACGAGAGCTGCATTCATGGTCTTTTTGTCAGCCCGGTAAGGTGGAATTTCCCGTTTTCCATCGGACTGAAAAAATACATTTTTCCCAGTTTCCAGTGGGATCGGAAAGCGGTCGCCGAAACCTCTTACGCCACGCATTGTTCCAAAATAATGATCAAATGAACGGTTTTCCTGCATGAGAATGACTACGTGCTGCACGTCCTGGATACTCTTGGACGGATTGTATGCATCCACCGCCAGTGCTTTTCTGATCAATGGGGGCAATAAATTCAATGCGACACCCGCGCCAGCGGACATTTTAATAAACTTTCGACGGTTAATTTCGGTCATAATGGGTTTAGGATGAAAGGTCAGAAAGTAAGTAAACCTCCTGATTACTAATGTTGTAATTTATTTACCAAAAATATAATATTGCAAATATTGTTTCATTAATCCATTTTTCTAATTTGGCCTCCAATGCGGCAATTCAATCGTATCAATCAAACAAAAAACAATTAATCCAATCTATTAACATGAAAAAGGTAAACTATTTATTAATTCTGCTTGTGACCATCAGCATGTTCTCCGTAGCAGCGCGAAAGGCCATTGTTGCCAACGATCTGATCGGGACCTGGAAGTACACTGTAAGCAATGTACCGCCGGAATACGAAACTGGCGTCATGACTTTTGAGCAAAAGGACGACAAGACCGTGGGCTACCTGGGATCGACCGAAAAAATGGAAATGAAGGAGCTGACCATTGACCAGAGCAAGGTCACATTCAAGCTGGATTTCCAGGGCGGCCTGCTAACCGTAACCATGACCCAGGACGGTGAAAAACTAAGCGGTACCATCGTATCCCAGGACGGAGAATTCCCGATTACCGCTACGAAAGAGGCTCAGAAGTAGCTGGTTATCATGAGTTTGTCGCCATTGTAATGTTAATGCTCGTACCCGAACCAACTACGGATTCGTAAATACATTCGGCACCGATCAAATTGCAGCGGCGGAGTATGTTACGCAGGCCTGAGCCAGAATCGCTCATATCCCGTTTCATAACAGCAGCATAGTCGAAACCTTTGCCGTTGTCTTTAATTGAAAGTAGAAATTGCCGATCGCTGTATCGAACACTCAGCGTCACATTGCTAGCCGCTGAGTGCTTCATCATATTATTCAAAATTTCCTGGGTTACGCGAAATAGTACAATTTCTTTTTCGTAGCCCAGGGAAAATGGCTCCCCTTCCACTGTAATCTCAGTAAGAAATTTATTGGTTTTCCTTATCCGCTGCAGATCGTGCGTAATGCTTTCGATCAAGCCAAATTGCTGCACAAAATCACCGTCAAGACTTTTACTTAACGACCTCACTTCCTGAATAGAAAGTGCGACAAGCTCACTGGTTTGTTTAATGTAATCGAGCGTCTCAATGTCAAGGCTCATTTCCTCCACCACATTCAAATTGATCCGCACAATGGACAGTAATTGTCCGATATTATCATGCAGTTCCTGGCCAATTTGTTGCAGCGTATTATTTTTTACCTCGTTTTGAGCTTTGAGGATTTCATGTTCAAACTGCGCACGTATACTTGCCTTTTCCTGATTGTTGACAATTTGCCTTTGCTTCAAATACAATAAGAGATAAATAATAAAGACACTTACAATCAGCAGGACTATTGTGCCGATAATAATTATGACGAGTACCCGGTATTCCGTTGAGTACATAAAAAGCTAATAATAAACATGATATACAAATATATGTTTAGAATCGGATTTAATAGATAAATCGCAAATGCCAGTTCCTTGTCAGCAATATCTGATCCAAGTCCCTGCACAAAAATGCTTCCCATTGAAAAGACAAAAATGCCAACGCTGATCCAGAAAAGGGGTATTTTGGTGATTTTAACAATGTCCTGGCTTTGCGATAACTGCCAGAAATATTCTAATGTCAGCCAGATAAAGACCAGACACCGGGCGATAAAAGTGTAGTTGTGTGTGAAATGGTCCGAGAGAAATATCATGTTGACCAAGACAAAAATAGTGTAGATACAAAAACTGATCATTACCCAGCTTCGCCTGCGGGTAGCGATGGAATAGTAATAGAGAAATGCGATGAATCCGTACTCGATAATTCCAAAGACATTGTACAACGCCAGGAAATATTTCATATCAATCTTGAAGTACCATTTGGAAAGATCCACGGCAATTTCAACTAATATTAGCAGGACGAAATAAATCCAGAGAATATTAAGTCCTTTTGGTAAGGCGCCCCGTTTGGCAAATGCAATAACAACAGCCACAAAAAGCGTTGCCAGATATAAATAAGTCAGAATAAGGAATACTTTTTCGAACATAAAGAAGGAACCCAGGATTTTAGTGTCCTGGGCTTTTGAAGTTGACAATCAGACGACAGGTAATTTTTGCAATTTCTGTATTTCCTTTATCCAATGTGCAAGTTTCTTATCTCGCGTTCCCGCCACCGGGAAGCCGGGAGTCGGGCAACATTTCGCAGGGTCGCCAGGTCGTACAGCTAAATTGACCTTCTGCTTGTGATCGCTTTCAAGAATATCTTCAAGTCTTAGCGGTTTCAGTGCCATTGTTATGAAAATGTCATTGCCGTTGGGATTGTCATCTAATGCAGGACACACGTTAATTCCAATGCAATCCTCGGCGCTTAGTATTTGAAGAATATCTCCCGCAGAAAAGAAAAATGTTTGGGTATTTTCCTTTTTATAACCGAAAACCTTGTTAAATAGATCAGTCGCAACTTCGAGTAGGCCTTCATCTGAACATAGATTCCCATTAAATTTTGCTCCTTCATTCTGAACGTCCGACATAGTAATTAAAGGTTAGATTGAAAAATATGAATAAATAATGCATTCAAATTTGATCCATAAATCCCTTCATCACAACCAGAAATACCACGTTTCATGGAGGGTAATTCACCCCGAAAGTAAGTAACCGTATAGCCTCAGAAGTTGATCAAGGCAAAAAACTACTACCGGTTACTTGCAAAGACAACGATCCGGTACTATTTTCGGATTGTGAAAAGGTTTATCCTACATATTATGCTGACGATCCTGATACTTGACACCACGTCATTGTACCAGGTTTTCAAAGTACCTTCCCTCATCAGTCACTTTGTGGAGCATAAGGCATTGAACCACGATATCAGCTTCATGGACTTCCTTTCGATGCATTATTGGGGCGATGACCTTAATGATAATGATGACGACAAGGACATGCAGCTGCCTTTCAAGAAGTTTGAAATACAGCATACCAGCTTCCTTTTTACGCCTTTCTCGACCTCTTTTACTTTCAAAAATACCCTCTGGCCCGTCAAGGCTGACTATGGCCCTCACAAGCCTCAGCTGCATTATCATGCCGCTTTGCGCTCGCTTTTCCGGCCACCGCAAGTGTAAATACATATGCTGTACAGGAATTTTACGCCCTGTCAATCTATGTTCGCATAAACCTATGCGTCCATAGCTCATTTGCTATGTATTTATAATTCAATTCGTTATGCTAAACAGAATTATCCAGTTCTCTGTGAAGAACAAACTGGTGATCGGCATATTCATGTTGCTGTGGGTGATCTACGGCAGCTATGAAGTGAGCCGGTTACCCATAGATGCAGTCCCCGATATCACCAATAACCAGGTGCAGGTGATCACGACCGCACCCTCGCTTGGCGCGGAAGATGTCGAACGCCTCATTACTTTTCCTATTGAACAGGCCATCAGCAACATTCCAGGCCTGAAAGAAAGCCGGAGCCTGTCCAGGTTTGGTCTTTCGCTGATCACCATTGTTTTTGAAGACGGCTCGGACATATACTGGGCCCGCCAGCAGGTTACCGAGCGACTTTCCCAGGTCGAGATCAATGAAAATGCAAACAAGCCTGAACTGGCGCCTGTCACGACCGGGCTCGGGGAAATATATCAGTATGTGATCAAGCCGCGTGACGGTTTTGAAAAGAAGTATTCGCTCGCCGATCTCCGGACTACCCAGGACTGGATCGTGCGCAGGCAGCTTCTGGGCACGCCCGGTGTCGCGGACGTTTCCACGTTTGGAGGCGAGCTGAAACAATATGAAGTGGCCGTAAACCCTGCCAGCCTCAAAGCTGCCAACCTCACGATCAGCGATGTATTTACCGCATTGAGTAAAAACAACCAGAATACCGGCGGTGCGTATATTGAAAAAGGTCCGGCGGTTTTATACATCAGAAGTGTGGGACTGGCCCGGTCCACGAACGATGTTCAAAGCATTGTGGTCAAAACCAATACAAGCGGTACGCCCGTCCTGATCAGGGACATTGCCGATGTGCGCATGGGCGCGGCGATCCGGTACGGTGCACTCACGATGGCGGGAAAAGGTGAGCTGGCAGGAGGCATCGTGATGATGCTTAAAGGTGGTAACTCGTCGGAAGTCATTGAGAACGTAAAGGCCCGCATTGCCGAAATTCAGAAAACACTGCCGGAAGGACTTGAAATAGAGCCTTTTCTGGACCGTACTAAAATGGTCAACAATGCCATTGGTACCGTAGAAAGTAACCTGCTGGAAGGTGCGCTCATTGTCGTTCTGATCCTGGTATTGTTCCTCGGCAACCTCCGGGCTGGCCTCATTGTGGCGTCGGTAATCCCGCTTTCCATGCTTTTTGCCATTGCTATGATGAACATTTTCGGCGTGAGCGGCAACCTGATGAGCCTCGGCGCGCTGGATTTCGGGCTGATAGTGGATGGTGCCGTGATCATCGTAGAAGCGATTTTGCACCATATGCATTTTTCCAAAAGGTATGCCAATGTCAACACTGTATCGCAGGAAGATATGGATAGCGAAGTAACTGGTTCAGCTTCCCGCATGATGAATGCAGCCGTTTTCGGTCAGATCATCATCCTGATCGTGTACCTGCCGATCCTCTCACTTTCGGGTATCGAGGGCAAGATGTTCAAGCCGATGGCGCAGACGGTAGCATTTGCGATTTTGGGGGCTTTCATTCTTTCGCTCACTTATGTACCAATGATCAGCGCGATGTTTATCAGTAAGAAAATCTCGCACAAGCCTAACCTCTCCGACCGTATCATGGCCCGGATAGAAAATGTCTATCATCAAATGCTGGTAAAGGCATTAGTGATCAAGAAGACATTGGTGGTTATCGCTTTTGCTTTGTTTGGTGTGGCCGTTTTTTTGTTTACTCAAATGGGCGGCGAATTTATCCCGCAGCTCGAAGAAGGTGATTTTGCAACTGAAACACGGCTATTGGCGGGGACCAACCTCACCATGACGATTGACGCGATCAACCGCATTTCCGAAAGCCTGCAAGCCCATTATCCCGAAGTAGAGAAAGTAGTTTCCAGGATCGGAAGTGCTGAAATACCGACCGATCCCATGCCGATTGAGGGTGGTGATATGATCATTGTTTTAAAAGATAAATCGGAATGGACCAGCGCGAAAACCTTCCCTGAGCTGGCCAGTAAAATGGCCGCCACGGCCCAGGAAGTGATGCCAGGGGTCACCACAGGATTTCAATACCCTGTTCAAATGCGGTTTAACGAACTGATGACGGGCGCCAAACAGGATGTGGTGTGCAAGATTTTCGGAGAAGATCTGGGCAAGCTGGCCGGGTATGCGGAACAACTTGGCGCTATTTCCAAAACCGTGGGTGGTACTGCGGACTGGTACATTGAAAAAGTGACCGGTATGCCGCAGATCGTGATCGAATTCAACCGGAGCGAAATTGCGAAATACGGGCTGAACATCGATGACGTTAACCGCACCATCAATGCTGCATTCGCCGGTGCGGCAGCAGGACAGATTTATGAAGGCGAGAAGAAATTTGACCTGGTGGTCCGCGTCGGTCGTGAGGGTCGCAAAAACATCAATGATGTTCAAAACCTGCCGATTTCGACTCCATCGGGCATTCAGATCCCATTGTATCAGGTGGCCAGCATTCAGGAAATAGAAGGACCAAACCAGATCCAGCGCGAAAATACCCGGCGCAGGATTATCGTCGGGTTCAATGTCCGAGGCCGGGATGTGCAGTCTATCGTAGAAGAACTGCAAAAGAAAGTGGAGGCAAAAATGAAGCTGGACGCAGGATATACCATCACTTACGGCGGCGCATTTGAAAATCTGCAACAGGCCAAAGCTCGGTTGAGCGTAGCGGTACCGGTGGCACTCCTGCTGATTTTTATCATGCTGTATTTTGCTTTTTCATCCGTTAAAGAAGGCGCGCTGATTTATACCGCGATACCTCTTTCGGCGATTGGAGGCGTTTTCGCGCTGGCAGCGCGAGGTATGCCATTCAGCATTTCCGCTGGTGTCGGTTTTATAGCGCTTTTTGGGGTAGCGGTACTGAATGGTATCGTGCTTATTTCGGAGTTCAACCGGATTAAATTGGAAGGTATCATCACCGATTCTTTGGAACTGGTCATGACGGGAACCCGAAACCGGCTGCGACCAGTGCTGATGACGGCCGCCGTGGCTTCTCTCGGCTTTTTACCAATGGCACTGAGCAATGGCGCAGGCGCCGAGGTGCAGCGTCCGCTCGCTACGGTGGTAATCGGCGGATTGATCACCGCTACCTTGCTCACATTGTTTGTGTTACCTGCTCTTTACCTTTTGTTTGATAGTAAACCCAAAACGAATGTTCCGAAAAAGGTAGTTGCCATGATTTTGACATTACTAGTCATCCAGGCAGCTAATGCACAGGATAAACCGAAAGAGATCAGTCTGGATGATGCTTTACAAATCGCTTTGACCAAAAATCTGCTGGTACAAGGTGCGCGGCTGAACGAAAAGGCGAGCGAACGTTTGCAATCCATCACATTTGATCCCGCAAAAACCAGTATCAACGCCGATTATGGTAAAATAAACAGCAATAACAACGACACCCGGATCGGTATTAGCCAGACATTCAGCTTCCCGGCAGTGTATTCCAATCAACGCAAAATGCTGGAAGCTAACTTTCTGATGTCCGGTGCTCAAAAGCGGTTGACCGAGCAGGAAGTACGCACCTCTGTCCGACAACTGTTTTATGAATATGTGGCCCTCAGCGAGCGTAAAAAATTGCTGACCTACGCTGACAGTATTTACCGGATTTTTGAATCCAAATCCAACCTGCGTTTCGAAAAAGGCGCTGCCAATGTGCTCGAAAAAACTGCGGCGCAAACACATCGGCAGCAAATTACCAACCAGTTGAATTTGCTGGAAAAAGACCTGGCTATCATGGCCAGACAGTTCAACTTCTTCATTCAAGATACGTTGCAATATGTGCCGGCAGTCACAGGTACACGCATT
Organism: Dyadobacter pollutisoli; assembly: GCF_026625565.1. Lineage (NCBI taxonomy): Bacteria > Pseudomonadati > Bacteroidota > Cytophagia > Cytophagales > Spirosomataceae > Dyadobacter > Dyadobacter pollutisoli. The sequence continues at coordinate 2,091,691 of NZ_CP112998.1, read as the reverse complement.
GAACATGCAATGACCGTGCCGGCAGATTTCCAGGTTGCCGGTGAGCTACCTATTGTGGAGCAAGCCAAATATCAGCAGGATGTACAATGGTTTAAATGGAAGACTGAAAAGGCAAAGCAGCTACCTGAGATAATGTTTGGCTATAATAACCAGAGCCTCATCGGCCCGCAGCAGGTACGTGGACAGGAGTTGTATTATAATGGTAAAGACAGGTTCAGCTACATCAGTGCGGGGGTGAGCGTCCCGATATTTTTCAAGGCGCAGTCGGCGCGAACAGCAGCAGCCAAACTGGATTGGGAGAAAAGCAAAAAGCATGCTGACCAGATCCGGCTGACTTCCCAGACCGAACTACAAAATGCAGCCGCGCAAGTTCAGAAATACATGGAAAGCCTGCAATACTATGAAAATCAGGGGCTCCGAAACGCCGATTTGATCATTAGCACGGCGGATGAGCAGTTTCAGGCTGGCGAAATCGACTATCTGCAATGGGTGATCCTGGTAGACCAATCCGTGACCATTAAGAGCGAATACATTCAGGTGCTGAATAGCTACAACCTGGCCGTGATCGAATTATTAAAGTTAAATAACCTGTAAAAGCATTTCACAATGAAAAAATACATCATCCTATTTCTCGGCTTCGGGATGTTAACATCTTGCGGAAGCAGCGACAAAACCGGTTCTGCTGAAACCACTGAAAAGGCCGATTCAATGGTTTCCGAGCAGATTGTTTCTTTCAATTCACAACAATTAAAGAGCGTCGGCGTGGAAGTTGGAACACCCAAAATGGAAAAAATCAGCGGCATTTTGAGTCTTCAGGGTAAAATAGACGTGCCGCCGCAAAGTACGGTCAGCCTGAGCTTTCCACTCGGCGGCTACCTCAAATCCACCAGCATGCTTCCGGGTATGCGTGTGAGAAAAGGTCAGGTACTGGCAGAATTAGAGGATATGCAGTTTATTCAATTGCAACAGGATTACTTGATGGCGCGTGAGAAATTCGCACTGGCAGAAACCGAGTTCAGCCGCCAGAAAGACCTGAATGCCAGTAAAGCAAGCAGCGACAAAGTGTTTCAGCAGGCACGCGCTGAAATGGAAACCCAGCGGATCCTGATGAATGCATTGGCACAAAAACTGGAAGTGATCGGAATCAATCCGGCACGGCTGAAATCCGACAATATCTCGAAAAGTGTCTCCATTTTGTCCCCTATCAATGGATTTGTTTCCAAAGTCAATGTGAACGTGGGCAAGTACACGTCGCCGACGGACATGCTTTTCGAGCTGGTTGACCCGCGTGACATTCATCTGGCGCTTCACGTTTTTGAAAAAGACCTGAATGCATTGTCCATCGGGCAGCATGTAGTGGCTTATTCCAATGGTGACCCGGGAAAAAAGTTTCAGGCTGAAATTATTCTGATCAGCAAAAATCTGGACCAGGACAGAATGGCGGAAGTACATTGTCATTTTGAAAAATATAACCCTGCCCTGGTGCCCGGAATGTACATGAATGGCGAGGTTTCGGTGAACAACAAGGAGGCGCTGACCGTGCCGGAAGAGGCCGTTGTGCGCTGGGAGAACAAGTTTTACGTTTTTACAGACCAGGGTAGCGGTCAATTTGAAATGACCGAAGTGACGCCCGGCCTGATCAGTCAGGGCAAGCAGCAGATTGAAGCAAAAGGGATGACCGGAGGTACCAGACTGGTTGTAAAAAATGCCTACGCCTTGCTCATGAAAATCAGAAATACGGAGAAAGAAGGCTAGTGACCGGAGCTACAATTTGTCGGGCGATGTGAACAAATTGTAGCTCCTTCATTATATTGGCCCCTTCATTCCCACTTTGACCCACGGAAATTACTCTTCCGGTTAACATGAAAGTCGTCCAGTTTACCATTCCTGTTTCAAAAGAACATACGATTGTCGTACAGGAAGACATACTGCCTCATTACTATAATCACCTGCACCGGCACCGTGAAGTGCAGATCGAATGGGTGGTGGAAGGTACCGGCATCCTGATCGCCGGCAACTATATGCAGCGGTTTGAATCCGGCGACGTTTACATTATCGGGGCCAACCAGTCACACATTTTCAAAAGCGACGAGGTTTATTTCCATCCCGAAGAAGATAAAAAGATACATTCTATTTCCATCTTCTTCGATCCCCGGCAACTTTCCGAAAACCTGCTCAGCCTTCCTGAACTGACTGTGATCCGGAAATTTGTCGATAGCCTGCATAATGGAATGCAAATCCCCGAGTCGGACGTGATCAAAAAAACCATTACCGAGATTGTCCATAGCAAGGAAAGTATGCGGGTCGCTTCATTTATAAAGTTGCTCCACCAAGTTTCCACGGTCAGGAATATCAAGCCACTGGCGACGAACAACAGCGAGCAGATCATTTCCGAGGTAGAAGGTATCAGAATGGACCAGATCTTCCAGTACCTGGTCGCTAATTACAAAAAACACATCTCCCTTACCGAAATTTCCGAAATCGCCAGCCTTACCCCGCAGGCATTTTGCAGGTATTTCAAAAAACACACGGATAAAACCTTTGTCAGCTTCCTTAATGAACTGCGGGTGAATGAAGCCTGTAAAATGATTGTTTCGGGTAAATTTGACAGTTTTTCAGATGTCTCTTATCAAACCGGTTTTGATAATGTGACCAATTTTAACCGTGTATTCAAGAAAACAATGGGCCAGTCGCCAAGGGAATATCTCAAAGATTTCCGGGAAAGGTTGATCTAGCAGGGATTTGACAAGTTTTAACTTCCAAAACACTTATTCATTATTCTACTATTCTGGCGAATTGCCGAATAAAATCTTCCAAATTAACCTTTAAGCCAAATTCCTGAGACAAATAAGTTAATATCGGTAAAAAAGCCGCTAATTAACATCAAGTTTTTAGTTTTGGTTAATGCTAATTTTACAATTAGATAACAGAAATGTTATCGGAGTGTCAAACAGAAATATTTATTAAGCATCAAAAAACTGCCCGAAATGGCAGCAGGATTTCTATTGCTTATTATTTCCAGAATGTCCACATAAACCCATGCCATGAAGATTTTTACATTGAAACAAAAGGCGTCTTTATATCTTCAAACCATAACCTTGTCAGCGCTTTGCCTTACGGCCACGGCGCAAAAATCTGCATTGCCTGCCTACCGCCCTACCTCTATTGAAATCGCCGATTCATATAAAAGAATGGAGCTAATGGATTCGCTGACGAAAGGTACGGTGCTGAAAGCGACCATTCAGGCAAACTGGGCACCGGACGGCCAATCGTTCTGGTACCGCAACTTTTTAAAAGACAGTCTCGCGGAGTACATATATGTAAACGCGGTACAAGGGAAGAAGACCAAAGCATTCGATCATCAAAAATTAGCAGCAGCACTTTCAAAAGCGTCGGATTCGACGTTTTCTGCCGCGAAGTTATCGGTTCATGATCTCCATTTTGACCTGGACAAACATACGGCGGTCATGCAGGCGAAAGGGAAATGGTACTCGTATGACACAGAAGGCAATGTGGCGCAGAAGATCGATAAGCCAACGTTTCCAAAAGCCAAAGAAATCGGCTGGACGCGGCAACTAAGCCGGTGGCGGCCATTCCGTGCGGACAGCATTTCGCCTGATAAAAAGAGCAAAGCATTTGTCAAAAACGGCAACATTTACATTGGTAACAAAGAAGGAAAAGACGCCAAACAGCTCACCTACGACGGAAACCCGCTGAAACCTTATGGCGAGCTGAGCTGGTCGCCCGACGGAAAATACCTGGTGTGCTACCGCATTACACCACAGGACGAACGGAAGGTGAGCATCATTTTTTCTTCCTTGCCTAACACCACTCGCGGTGAGGTCAAAACGCGGGGTTATGCGCAGCCCGGGGACGAATTCACCAGTTATGAAATGCACGTGATCAATGCAGGCACGCGTGAGATCGTGAAAGTGCAATCGGAAGCCATTGATTTTTTCGACGCACCGGTAATCCGTTGGCGCAATGGTGACGACAAGCATTTCACCTACGAAAAAGTAGACCGCGGTCATCAGCGTTTCAGGGTGATAGAGGTGGATGCTACTACCGGCAGCACCAAAAATATCATTGATGAAAAAACGGATACATTCATATATCAAAACCTGATCTACACGCACTACCAGCCCGAAAAGCACGAAATTATCTGGTCTTCCGAAAAAGACGGCTGGCGGCATTTGTACCTGGTCGATGAGCAAACGGGCAAGATCAAAAACCCGATTACCAAAGGCGAATGGGTGGTGCGTGACATTGACAGCATTGATACCGCCAAAAGAGAAGTGTGGTTCCGGGCCAACGGAATGAACCCGGATGAAGATCCATATCACATTCATTACTACCGCATTAAGTTCGACGGGACCGGCCTGGTGAAGCTTACGGATCATGCCAAAGCAAACCACAGCCTTACATTTTCTCCTGACCGGACTTACTACATTGATACTTATTCGACGATGACGAGCCCGCCGGTTTCGGAGCTCAGAAAAACGGCCGATGGCTCGCTGGTCATGGCATTGGAGCAGGCAGATATTTCCCGATACTTAGCGCTGGGCTTCAAGTTGCCCGAGATTTTTAAAGCGAAGGGCCGCGACGGTAAAACCGACATTTGGGGGATCGTGTATCGTCCAAGCAAATTTGACCCAAAGAAGAAATACCCAATTATTGAAAACATTTACGCTGGACCGCAGGATTCGTTCGTACCGAAAGCATTCCGTCACTATGGCGAAATGCAGAGCCTTGCAGAACTGGGTTTTATCGTAGTACAAATGGATGGAATGGGCACTGCGAACCGCTCCAAGGCCTTTCACGATGTGTGCTGGAAAAACCTGGCCGACGCCGGTTTCCCGGACCGTATCGCCTGGATGAAGTCACTTGCTGCCAAATATCCACAGGTTGATTCCACCAAAGTGGGCGTTTATGGCACCTCAGCAGGCGGACAAAACTCACTGGGCGCATTGCTATTTCACCCTGGCTTTTACGACGCGGCGGTATCTGCCTGCGGCTGCCACGACAACCGCGTGGATAAGCAATGGTGGAACGAGCAGTGGATGGGCTACCCCGTCGGGAAGCATTATGACGAACAATCGAACGTGACCAATGCAGCGAAACTGAAAGGCGACCTTCTGCTGATCGTCGGTGAAGTGGATACCAATGTACCACCGGAGTCTACCTACCGGGTTGCTGATGCATTAATCAAAGCTAACAAGGATTTCGAACTGCTTGTGATTCCCGGAATGGGACATAGTGACGGCGGGCCTTATGGCCGCCGGAAGAAAAGGGATTTTTTTGTAAATAAATTATTGGAGGTAACCCCTCCGAACCGGAATAAAATTGCATTGAAATAGTAACCTAACCTCCTCTGAAAAGTCTGAAAGTGGTTTTTGACGGCATTGCGGGTGCAATTGCTGGGTGGGAAAGGTATGTGCACTTTTGGCACAAAGTTAGGCGTAGTCTTTGACCCCTAATTTAAGACTTTGTCATCTGAGCGAAGTCGAAGGGCATGCACAGTGCAAAAAGCCCTTCGACCACAGCGGTGGCCGCTGCGCTCAGGGTGACAAAGCAATTACATGCCTTAGTTTTAATTATCATTTTTATGAAAAAGCTCTTACTCAATCTCCTCTGTTTCTTAATCATCGCCAGCTGCGCCAAAAAGCCTAGCTCGTCAACAGCCGTGGTTACCTCTGCAACACCCAGCGAGGGTCGGCGGCTCGAAATCCTATTCCTGGGCCACGACAGCAAGCATCATGACTCTGAGAAATATTTCCCGTCGCTGTCATTGCCTCTTTTCCAGAAAGGCATTAACCTGACTTACACCTCCGATCCCAATGCATTAAATGCTGAAAACCTGAGCCAGTACGACGGGCTGGTGATTTATGCTAACCACAATACCATTACCCCATCGCAGGAAACTGCATTGAAAGATTTTGTGGAGGGTGGCAAGGCGCTGATTCCGTTACACGCTGCCTCTTTCTGTTTTCAAAATTCGGATTGGTATATCAAAGCGGTAGGCGGACAGTTTCAGACGCACAAATATGGAACCTTCACTGCCCCTATCACCAAGCCGGAGCATCCGGTCATGGCTGGCTTGAAGCCGTTTGAAACTTGGGACGAAACCTACGTGCATACCAAGTTGAACCCAGACATTACCATTTTACAAGAGCGCATTGAAGGAGACCATCACGAGCCCTGGACCTGGGTGCGGACACAAGGAAAAGGGCGGGTTTTCTACACGGCTTATGGTCATGACGAGCGTACTTGGAAACAAAAAGGCTTTCAGGATCTGGTCACAAACGGAATTATCTGGGCTGTGAACGATGAAGCCAAAGCGCAGTTCGCCAGATTGAAACTACCTGTTCCCGAGTTCAAAGACGCCGATGTTCCCAACTATGAAAAACGTGATCCTGCTCCCAAATTCCAACTTCCGCTCTCCCCTGCCGAATCTCAGAAACTGATCCAGGTACCGGTCGATTTCGAATTGCAACTATTTGCATCAGAGCCAGATATCGTTAAACCCATTGCGATGGCGTGGGACGAAAAGGGGCGGCTATGGGTCATTGAAACAGAAGATTATCCCAATGAAATTCGTACCGAAGATGGTACCGGCAGGGACAGGATCAAGATCTGTGAAGATACGAACGGCGACGGTAAGGCAGACAAATTCACCGTGTTCGCGGATAAGTTGAACATTCCTACCAGTCTTACTTTTGCCAATGGTGGCTTAATCGTGGCGCAGGCACCGCATTTCATTTTTTTGAAAGACACCAATGGTGACGACAAGGCTGATATCCGTGAAAATATCATCAGTGGATGGGGCAAAAGCGATACGCATGCCGGGCCATCGAACCTGAAATATGGATTGGATAACAAGGTTTGGGGTGTGCTGGGCTATGCCGGTTTCCGAGGCACTGTGAATGGTAAGGCTACTAATTTCAGTCAGGGAATTTACCGGTTTGATCAGGACGGTAAAAATCTGGAATACATCGGAAGAACCTCCAATAATACCTGGGGACTAGGCTTTTCGGAAGATTTTGAGGTTTTTATTTCCACCGCCAATGGTAATTATAGCGGCCATTTCGCTATGCCGCTCGAATATCTGAAAAGAACGGTCGCGGATGGCTCAGGGAACACGGTGTACCAGCTGGACTCGCATTATGATATGAATTACCTCACGCCGGGTTTGCGTCAGGTGGATTTCCATGGCGGCTTTACCGCGGCTGCGGGGCATAACTTGTACACCGCCCGAAACTTTCCGAAACAGTACTGGAATGCAACTGCATTTGTCTGTGAACCGACGGGGCGGCTTTTGTACCAGGCTATGTTGAAACCAAAAGGCGCGGGTTACAAAGAGAAAAACGGTTTCAATTTGCTGGCAAGTTCCGACGAATGGTTCTCTCCTGTACACGCGGAGGTAGGCCCGGACGGCGCTGTGTGGGTGGCGGACTGGTATAGTTTCATCATTCAGCACAACCCTACTCCGCGGGGATTTGAGAATGGGAAAGGCAATGCGTACATCAACCCACTCAGGGATAACAAGCATGGACGTATATACAGGGTCGTTTACAAAAAAGCAAAACCTTACACGCCACTCAAACTTGATAAAAACGACGCGGCCGGACTACTCGCGGCATTGAAAAACGACAACATGTTCTGGCGCACCACTGCTCAGCGACTAATCGTGGAATCACAGAACAAAACACTGATACCGGAGCTGATCAAAATGGTGAATGACCTTTCCGTGGACGAAATCGGGCTGAATAGTGCTGCGGTACATGCGCTGTGGACATTGCAAGGGCTCGGCGCATTGGACGGCTCGAATGAGAATGCCTACCATACCGTTGTGCGGGCCATGCGTCATCCGGCTGCTGGCGTTCGTAAAAATGCTGTGAAGTTGCTTCCGCGTAATGAAAAGACACTTTCTGCATTGAAATGGACCAATTCAATCAATGATCCTGATCTGAAAGTACGGCTTGCTACCATTCAGGCGCTGACTGACTTACCTGCATCGGAGGAGATTGGCAAAATGCTTTATCTGGCTGGTCAGGATTCGGAGAATGCGGCCGATGAATATTTGTCGCAGGCCATATTTTCGGGTGTGATCAAACATGAGGCTGGGTTCAAAAATGCTGCCGCTAAGCTGAAAGACAGTACATTAACAGCCAGAATTGAGCGCGGACTCGTGCAGGAAACATACATTCTCAATCTCTGGTCACCACCGATCTATCATCCTGATGTAACGGCCAAAGAACTGAAAATCAATGCGATTGTAACGAAAGCAGACAAAGACCTGGCTGGGGTCATCGTATCGCAAGGCAACAAGCAGAACGGTTACAGCCTGTATATGCAGGACGGAAAATTGTACTGGCTGGTCAAACAAAATGGCACCGTTTACCAGATTCGCTCGGAGCAAAAGTTGCCGGATGACCGTTTCAACATTGTAGCGACATTGGCGGAAGGTGGTAAAATGACATTGGCCATTGATGATGAAAAACCGGTTTCTGGCCAGGCAGCAGCATTGTTTACCAAGCCATTTGACCCCGAAGAAATTCGGCTCGGCCGCGACCTGCGGGATGAAAACCGGGTGGGTGCTTATCCCGAGAACGCGAGGCTGCAAGGCTGGCTGGACGTCAAAAGTACATTGCACCTGAACCAGGTTGTGAAAGGCCAAAGTGATGTGAAAGTCTCAGTGGTGCCGTTCGACGAAAAACCGGCAGTTGTCAAAAAAGGTGTCGGAACGCCGGTAACCATTAACCTCAAAGTGATTGAGCATGAGATGAAATTTGACAAAAAGACATTTACCGTAAAAGCAGGGCAAAAAGTAACCATACGCTTTACCAACCCCGATTTTATGCAGCATAACCTGCTCATTGCCGCGCCGGGGACATTGGAAAAAGTAGGCGCCGCCGCCGATTTGCTCGCCAGGGAATCCAATGCGATCGCTATGAACTATGTACCGAAAATGAGTGAAATTCTGCATTCAACGGAGCTGGTAAGTCCCGAAGCCAGTGCCACACTGGTATTCATCGCACCCGACAAACCAGGCGATTACCCCTTCCTGTGCACCGTACCGGGACATTGGAGGATCATGAACGGAATTATGAAAGTGCAATAATATTACCCAATAAGCTCAACTAGAATTTATCACCATCTAACGCAATTTTACATGAAAAGAACATTATCCAGATTGATCCGGGAAATACCTCAGTTCCTGCTTTGCAGCATGGCATTGGTATTGTTCCTGTCGGAAAACGCCCTGGCTTTCGCCGATCGCCAGATTACGGGTACCGTGGTATCCGCCGAGGACAAAAATCCTCTGCCTGGTGTGACTATTATTGTGAAAGGAAATAATACCATTGGAACTGCGACAGACACCGAAGGAAAGTTCAAACTGACGGTACCAGAAGAATCGACATTGATACTGAGCTACATTGGTTATATCAGCCAGGAGATTATTGTAGGAAGTCGGAATGATTTCAGCATTGAAATGGCATCCGATCAGAAGCAACTTTCGGAGGTCGTCGTGATTGGGTACGGTACGCAAAAAAAGGGCGATATCACTAGTTCGGTGGCCAGCGTGAAGCGAGAGGATTTTATCAAAGGAACCGTGCGTGATGCTGCTCAGCTGGTGCAGGGAAAAGTGGCAGGTTTACGCATAACCACACCCAGCGGCTCTCCGGCGGCCAATACGCAGATCAACCTGCGCGGTATCAACTCGATCAATGGAACGTCTGACCCGCTGATCCTCGTCGACGGTATTCCCGGCGGCCTGAACACGGTCGCTCCCGAGGACATTGAGTCTGTGGACGTACTGAAAGACGGTTCTGCCGCTGCGATTTACGGTACGAGGGCAACAGGAGGTGTCATTTTGATCACGACCCGCAAAAATAAGGGTGGATCGAAGTCAACGATTGAGTATTCCAATTATGTCAATATCCAAACCATCGCCAGGCGCCCCGAGCTACTCACAGGCGACGATTATCGACAGAAAATCAAGGAAGGAATTGACTACCAGGATTACGGCGGCAACACGGACTGGCTTTCCGAAATCATGCAAAAACCGGTAAGTCACAATCACAACCTTACGCTTTTTGGCGGCAACAGTACTACCAATTTCACAGGTTCAGTCAACTACCGCGATTGGGAAGGAATTTTCCTGAGATCGGGACAAAACAGGTTTACGGGCCGCGCCGACCTGAACCATTCAATGTTCAACAACAAACTGAAAACCAATCTTCAACTGATCAATCGGGTAACCCGTTCCAAAGGGCCGGTAAACCCTGCGGATAATGCTGCCTGGGGCTACATTTATCGCCAGGCGATCATTCGTAACCCGACTGACCGTGTGAGAACCGATACCGGTGCGTGGCAGGAAAGAGATGGCTACTTCTACGAAAACCCTGTTTCGCGTATTTATGAATCCGATTTTGAAGGTACCTATAAAGAAATGCGGATGAGCGGAAGCCTGGACTACGCGCCAATCAATGATTTGAATTTCAAGCTGTTGGTTTCAAGCGTACAGAACAATGGCCTGGAAGGAAACTCAACGACATTCAAACACACCAACACGCGGCTCAGTAACCAGAATGCAACAGCTGGCCGCTTCACCTCCGCAAACGACGAAAAACTGCTGGAACTGACCGGTAATTATGCCAAATCATTTGGTAAACACCGCCTGACGTTACTAGGCGGATACAGCTGGCAGGACGCTACTTACGAATCCTTTTCAGCGAGCAACTGGGACTTCCCTACCGACGCTTACGACTGGAACAACCTGGGTGCAGGTGGCGCTTTGCAAAAAGGACAGGCTTCCATGGGTAGTACCAAAAACAAATGGCAGCTGGCAGGTTTCTTCGGCCGGTTTACATATAGTTTCGATGAAAAATACCTGTTTATGGCCAGCGTTCGCCGCGAAGGTTCGTCACGATTCGGGGTAAATAACCAATGGGGTACTTTTCCAGCTGCCTCGGTGGGTTGGAGAATCAGTAAAGAAAGCTTTTTGGAAAATATCATAGGCAATGCTGAGATCAAGCTGCGGGCTGGTTTCGGGATCACCGGTACGATTGCGAATTCGCCTTACCTGTCTCAGATTAGCTACAATTTCAGCCGTAACGAAGGTGCATTTATCGGTGGCAAATGGGTGCCTGGCTTTGTTCCGGCCCGGAACTTCAACCCCGATCTGCGCTGGGAGAAAAAAGAAGAAGTCAATGCAGGTGTTGATTTTGGTTTCATGAAAAACAGGATCAGTGGTTCTATCGACTTTTATAGCAGAAAGGTGAAGGATTTGCTTTATGATTTCCCTGTTCCAGTGCCTCCATACCTGACGGGTTCGATGTTCCTCAATGCGGGTACAATGAAAAACGAAGGTCTTGAAATTCTGTTAAACCTGGTACCGGTACAAACTGCATCATTCCAGTGGAATTCAGGGTTCACGTACTCTACCAACCGTAATAAACTGGTGAGTCTTTCCAATGACCAGTTTAAGGCTTCTAACGACTTTTTTGATGCAGGATACACCGGCGAACCGATTCAGATCAGCACCCACCGTGTGAAAGTAGGCGAACCAATCGGACGTTTCTTCGTATGGAAAAGCGTAGGCGTTGACGAAAAAGGCGGCTGGCTGATCGAGAATAAAGACGGCGAGATCATTCCAATTGCCGATGCACAGCCCGAGGATCGTCAATACTACGGAAATGGCATTCCGAAACACAATTTGGGCTGGAACAACTCGGTACGATACAAAAACTTTGACCTGGCCGTGAACATGCGCGGTGCATTTGGATACGACGTGCTGAATTACCAGAGCATGTTCTACAACAACCCGAAAAACAAGGCATATAACATGATGAAAACGGCGTATGATCCGATTGACGGTAAGGTTTTGAACAATGACCTGGTATATGTGTCCCACTACATTGAAAACGGTAATTACTGGAAAATCGACAATGTGACATTGGGTTATACCCTGCCCCAGAACCTGATCAAAGGCATGAAAAACGCGCGCGTATTTGTTTCAGGACTAAACCTGGCAACCATTACAGGTTATACCGGAATTGACCCCGAAGGCGTATCAATGACCGGTTTCGATCCCGGAAGTGACCAGCGCGACAAATATGCCACTACCCGCACATTCACTGCCGGACTTAGCGTAACATTCTGATCCACAACAAACATTTGAAATGATGAAAAACAGAAACACCAAATATATCGTACTCGCATCGGTGCTGGGTGTCGCCTCCATGTATTCCTGTACCAACCTGAAAGAGGAAGTGTACTCCGAAGTACTGGCCAGCAGCTACCAGCCTACCGAGAAAGATTTGCCTGCCATTGTTGCACCGGTTTACTCCTCACTTCGCAGCCTGATGGCCGGCTGGCAGGGCTATTTTGATCTGCAAGAAGAGGCAGCTGATGCTATTATTACGCCTTCCCGGCCGAATGGATGGGATGATGCCGGTACCTATAAAAGAATGCATTACCACACCTGGACGTCGTTGCAGGACCAGCCGGCCAACACCTGGTTCAGCGCGTTCAGCAGCATTACCACTGCTAACCGGGTTATCTCTCAAATTGAAAGCGGTGAGATACCCATCACTACCGGCAAGGAAAATACAGTAGCGGAACTCAAAGCAGTGCGGGCGCTGGCATACTACCTGCTCCTCGACAACCATGGTAATGTCCCGATTGTGACCGACTTCAAAGACATTACGCTGCCTAAACAAAGTACCCGCAAGGAAGTGTACGAGTTCATTATCAAAGAACTAAACGATGCGATCCCGAACCTGAGCGAGAATGCTGCCACTACTTATGGCCAGCTAAACAGATGGGGAGCGAAGGCTTTGCTTGCTAAAATGTACCTCAATGCAGAAGTGTACACAGGCACACCGCAATGGGCTAAGGCCATAGAGACAGCCGACGAAGTGATCAAAAGTGGCAAATATGTGCTGGATGCCAACTATTCGGACATTTTCACCTGGACGAATTTCAATTCCAAAGAGATCATTTTCGCGATCCCTTACGATGAAATTTACGGAACAGGAAACATCATTCACATGAAAACGCTCGATCCGTTGAGCCGCACTGTGTACCCGATGAATGCTGGTCCATGGGGCGGAAACTGCGCTGTACCGCAGTTTATCGATACCTACGATGCTGACGACAGCCGCCTCGCCGATACCTGGATCATGGGCCCACAGAAGAATGCGACTACCGGAGCGGTGGTGATTACTTACAACAAAGCAGTACCTACCATGGAAAAAACGGCATCTTCGGATGGTTTCCGTATTGGTAAATTCAAAATCAAGCCGAATGCAACGGGTAGTCTCGACAATGACTTTCCATTGTTGCGCTACGCAGATGTGCTAATGATCAAAGCAGAAGCACTTTTAAGGACTGGAAAAGCCGATGAAGCCGCCGTGATCGTGACAGACGTGCGTAAACGTGCATTCAAGAACAACCCCGCCAAAGCGACTGTTACCGGTGCTGATCTGGCCAAGGGTAGCAAATATAATTACGGGTATCAGGCTACAGACGGCACCATTATCGAGCGTCAAGGCGGTGATGATGTCAAGTTCGGTCGCTTTTTCGACGAGTTGGGCTGGGAGTTCGCAGCAGAGGCGCACCGTCGTCAGGACATGATCCGTTTCGGGGTTTTTGGGGCAAAAAAATGGTTTAACCACCGTCCGCAAGCCGGGCAGCGTGCATTGTTCCCAATTCCACAAAGCGAGCTGGACAAAAACACCAACCTGAAACAAAACCCGGGCTACTAATTTTATCTAGTTAAATTGGTTATGTAATGCAATCTTGCTCGCTAGCACCTCATGTTTGGCGAGCAAGATTTTTTATGTATAAATTGAAAGCGATTCACAAAACTAAGAGCCATGTTCTCCAAACAAACTTACATTGAAAGACGTAAAACGCTGAAAAGCAAGGTCGGCAGTGGTCTGATCCTCTTCCTGGGCAACGACGACACCGGAATGAATTACCATGATAATGTGTATCCGTTCAGGCAGGATAGCAGTTTTTTATACTATTTCGGGCTGGACATTGCATCTATTCACGCCGTCATTGACATTGATAATGATCAGGAAATTATTTTTGGCGACGAGCTGACGATCGACGATATAGTTTGGACCGGCCCCAAAGAGCCACTGCACGAAAAAGCTGCCAAAATAGGCATTACCCAGGTGAAGCCGCTTGCTGCTATTTCCGGTTATTTGCATGATGTGGTGTCAAGAAGGCAAAATGTACATTTTCTGCCTCCCTACCGCGCTGAGCATGATTTGAAATTGCAGGAATGGCTACATATCGTACCATCACAAGCCTCGCAGCGCGCGTCCGTGACGCTGATCAAAGCAATCGTTTCCATGCGTTCCTACAAAACCGCAGAAGAGATCGCCGAGATTGAAAAAGCAGTGAACACTTCGGTAGATATGCATCTGGAATTCATGAAAATAGCCCGTCCGGGCATGACCGAAAAAGAGCTGGCCGGGAAGCTGCAAAGCATTGCCATCGGGCAAGGCGGCGACATCTCCTACCCCGTCATCCTGACAGTGAACGGAGAGATCCTGCACACGCACGCACGCGACTTAGTCATTCAGGAAGGACAGATGGGCCTTTGCGATGCCGGAGCCGAAACGGCGATGCGCTACTGCGGTGATCTCACCCGGACGATTCCGGTTGGCAAACGCTTTACGAGTATTCAAAAAGAAATGTATGAAATAGTACTTCATGCGCAAAAATCGGCCATTGAAGCCAGCAAACCTGGTGTATTGTTCAAAGACGTGCATACATTGGCCTGTATCAAATTATTGGAAGGTTTAAAACAGGTTGGCGTCGTGAAAGGCGACCCGGAAGAGGCCGTCGCAAATGATGTCCACACGCTCTTTTTCCAATGCGGCCTCGGCCACATGATGGGCATGGACGTGCATGACATGGAAAACCTGGGCGAGCAGTATGTAGGCTACACCGAAGATCTCAAAAAAGGAACGACTTTCGGCTGGAAATCGCTGCGTCTCGGCCGCGCCCTGGAACCCGGTTTCGTATTCACGGTCGAACCAGGTCTGTATCTCATCCCAACATTAATCGACCGCTGGAAAGCTGAAAACAAGCTTCCCCAATTCATAGACTACAACAAACTGGAACAGTTCCGGGACTTCACCGGCATCCGAATTGAGGATAACATTGTGATGACGGAGAATGGTAACCGGGTGTTGGGGAAGGAATTGGTGAAGGAAGTTGCGGATGTGGAGGCGCTTAGGTGAACGAGCACAATTTGCACCGTCGAGCACAATTTGCACCGTTATGATAATCCCGTAGGGATGCAATATTGCTAGCCATAGCGTAAATTGACACCCCCTTTCAAGTGCCGTAGGTACGTAACGTTACATACCTACGGCATTACCGAACACCTGTTATTTCCCTCTACTCCAACTCTCAAAAATTGCCCGCTGCAACGCACTGGGATTAACCACAGGTTTAATCTCAAACGTCCCCAAATGATTTTCCGTAGTCGTGTCAATATCCAATCCAGCATAGCCCAAATACTTTTTGTAATCCGGTTCGGCGGTAGTGTAAATGTAGCTGAACAGTTCGTCGAGAGGTTTTCCGGCTACTGATTCAATGGTTTGTCTCAGTTCCGCTTCCGTAAAACCCCGTTTCTTTTTGATATAAAAATCATTGTATAACCGCCGCATGACATCATCCAGCGACTTTTTATTGCCGGTCTCGTGACGGATCGCCAGGTCAAACAGCAACCCGACAACCGGGCCTTTCTGATAGTAGGAAATCGTTTTGTTGACTGCATCACCCGTGCGGCCAAATGGTCCGTCCGACCAGGTTTCGGCACTGGCCTGCGCTAATGTCTGAAACAAGCGCCCCGGCTTGGTTTCAACATTGGTAATGTGGTTTTTGAAAAAATCCAAAAATTTCTCCTGACTCAGCATGCCACCGGCTTTCATGATCAACGGTTCATAATATACGGTCAGCCCTTCCGAAACCCACAACATATTGGTTTTACTGCCCTTGTCGTAGTCAAACGGCCCGAGCTCCACCGGACGGATGCGTTTTACATTGTAATGATGAAAATATTCATGTGTGATAAAACCCATCATCCCGTCCCAACCCCTTGCATTGAGGAGATCGCCGCTGAAACTGATCGTGGTAGAATTCAAATGTTCGATACCACCCTGCCCCGGCCCTATCGCGATAAATGTGTAATGCTTGTAAGGAATATCACCGATCAATGCAGAAGCATTCTCCACAATTTTCTGAATGTCAGACATGAATTTCACTTTGTCGAAATTACCAAGCTTATAGCCGATAAACCGGTGCGGAATGCCCTTGACATTGAATGGAGGTAGTTCTTCCAGGTTACCGACCAACATCGGGCTATCGTAGAGCACATCAAAATCCGGCGCGACGTACGTGAATTTTGCTCCGGAAACTGAGTCCAGTCCGGTAGCAACCCGGTTCCAGTCTTTGAAAGGCTTAATGGTTATTTCCGAAGGCAGGTTCAGTTTCCCTGACACGTACATGAAGACGCTGGCTGGCGTAATATAGCCATGTGCCTCATCCAGATAGCTCGTCGCTACGAATTTTCTTTTGGTCAACACGTCGTATTCTACCCGGATCTCTTTGGCGTTTTTGATACCAACATTCCAGCCCGTTTTACCCGACCTTACCCATTTCAGCGCATTTCCTTTTTCATCTTTTGGAGAAAAACTCTGAATACCGGCGGCATAATCCATTAACTGATAATAACCTGGCGTCCAATCCGGTAACTTCAACAAAATACTATCCGATGGCTCAGGCTTGTAAGTCAAACTTACATGAAAAGTGTGGTTTGCCGGATCATCCATTGACACGGTAAATTTGACCGGATCGCTCGCCCTGGCAAAACCGTTGAGCGAAGTAACTAGCAGAAAAATGAATGTTAAGTAACGTTGAGTAAGGGTTGCCATCGGCTTTTATTTAAAATCGTAAAACTTCCATTTCGTTTTAAAGTCAGGTTTCAGGGATTGGTTGGTCAATGTCGCCCTCACCATTTCAATCGGCATGTTATTTTCCTTCATCACTGTGTCGTGGAACTGCTTAAAAGACATTTTGCCGGAGTCAACCAATTCCTTTTTCAAACTAAACAATTGCAGGCCTCCGATTAGGTACGCAACCTGGTACAATGGGCTGTAATTACCTTCAAATGACCTCCTTACCTCACCTTCCGCATTCGCTCTTTCGTGCCCAACCCTGTCGACGAGGAAGTCGATGCATTCCTGTGGCGTCCATTTACCCAAATGATAATTCAGCGAGAAAATGATCCGCGCACAGCGGTGCATGCGCCAGAAAAGCATCCCAATTCTTTCCTCCGGCGTTTTGGCAAAACCTTTGTCGTAAAGCAACAATTCCCAGTACAGTGCCCAGCCCTCAGTCCAGAAAGGTGTCCTGAAATCATTCCGGTACGATTTGTAGCGGCTGCTCATATAATACTGCAAATGGTGCCCCGGTACCAGTTCGTGATGCACGGTCGATCTTGAAAAATAGGGATTATTACCCCGCATACTCATCAATTTGTCCTCATGCGCCATCGTGTTGGTCGGGTAGGAAATGATAATATCGCGGCCGCCTAGAAAAAACGGGTTCACCAGCTGTCGCTCCGGGCTCATCATTTGCATTCCCCAGGTTTCGTCGGCGATCTCGGGGTAATCGAGCAGGTTATTTTTTAGGATAAATTCTTTGGCATCATTGTACAGCTTCATGATCAGCTCCGGCTGCGAACCGGCCTTTACATAGCTGTTTTTAACCTTTTCCTGGGCTTTCTTCCATTCTTTTCCAAAACCCATTTCAGCCGAGGCTTTCAACAATTCCCTGTCACACCAGGCAAACTCCTTATTCGCGAGCTCGATCAGTTCGTCGGGCGTGTAGCTGATCATTTCGGTGCCCAGCTGCCTGATCAGCTCGTCCCGGCCAATCGGAACGCCCTTGATGCCGCTAACATCATCTTTTTGTGTGGTATTCAGCTTGCCTTTTCCTTTAATGATCTTGGCATAGGCCAGCAATGTGCTATCCAGCGTTTTGTAAGGTTTGGGAACCCACCAGGTAAACAATGGATCATAACCATTGTAAAACTCGTATGTACCTTTCAGTCGCGCTTCAATTCCGTTCACCGCTTCTTCTCCAAGCGTGGCAAGCGGCATATCAATGGATTCCAGTTTTTTGAATGCCTCCGCGGAAGCTTTCACTTCCTTCAAAACATCATTCAGATCACCCGCCACTTTCTGCCCGTCGAGCGTAGCCCCACGGCGGCGGCTTTTTTCCAGGTCATAAATCTTGCCTGCAAATGGAATGTATTTTTCAATTTGCGCGTATTCTTTTTCCTCCTGCGACAATGTAAGAACATGATCGTCGATGTTTCTTTTGAGCAAAATATAATCCACCTTGCCATAAATACTCATCGCATTGAAATCCATTCCCGCCAGCTTTTTCAGATAGTTTTGGTCAATGTCATTCAATCTTTTGCGCTGTTCCGGTGAATTCAGCACATTAGCCGGAGATGCAAAGCCACGACCGCCGCTAGCCATAGGCGAGTAAAACCCACGCACAGCCCGAATATCCTGCGCATACCGGATCACCAATCCCGCCGTCTCACTGGTTTGTTCGTATAGGTTGAATTTGTCTTTGGAGGACTGAGCAAATGCAGTGGCATTTGCGAGGAAGGTTAGGAGAAAGATGGAAAAAAGTCTCATAATAGGGTCAGAATTTGAAAAAACCCGGCGCATGCCGGGTTAGTTATATCGTTCAGGATCGTAAAGTCTAATGTCGGCAGACAGTGTTGTTCTGTCGGCAAGCTCGGCTACCATCTTTCCGGTAGCAGGCCCGAGACTGATCCCCATCATGCCGTGCCCACCGGCGACAATCAGGTTTTTAAGTTTTTTGCTATAACCAAGATATGGCAGCCCGTCCGGCGAACAAGGCCTGAACCCGTACCATATTTTGTCGGTCTGTGGTACTTCCACCTGCAATTCGGGGTAGTACTGCGGAATGGAATTCACGATCCCCTCCACCCTGTTCATATTGATCTTATTGTTCAATGCGGCCAGTTCCATCGTTCCGCCGAAGCGTACCTGCCCGTTCATAGGCGTCACCGCTACCCGTGCTTCGATCAGCAAGGCAGGGTGCACGATCGGGTGTGCTGAATTTGGCTCCATAAACGAGTAACCTTTGCCAGGCATCACCGGAATGGAAAGTCCCGCCAGTTTGGAAAGCTGTGGCAGCCACGAGCCTCCCGTCATGATCACCAGATCGCCGGAAATCGTACCATTACTCGTTTCCACCGATTTGATCTCACCGGCCTGAATGTTGTAACCTGTTACTTCCGAGCCTGTTATCACTTCCGCGCCCTGTTTTTTAATATATTTCAAAAGCTGCGAAACCAATGCATACGGATACAAATGCGCATCGCAATGGTAATGTACTGCTCCTTTTACATCCAGTTTCACGCCCGGTTCCAGCGCCTGTACCTGCTCTTTCGTGAGCATTTCGACATCCAGACCGAGTTTCTGAGCGTCTTTTCCTACATGGATTTCCTCCTCGCCGGCTTTCTCCGTTTTGTAAAGCATCAGGATGCCTTTTTTCTCCAAGCCAAAGTCAAAACTTTCTTCCTTGGCCAGATCTTCATAAAGCTGCTTGCTCAACAAATGGTAGTCTCTCAGGTAAGGCGCAGCGCGTTCGACATTGGCTTGCGTGGCGCTTTTCATAAATTTGAGGCCCCATGAAATCAATGAAAAATCCAGCGAAGGTTTTACATAAAATGGGCTGCGACTGTTGAACATCCATTTAATGCCTTTCGAAACCATTCCCGGAGCCGCCAATGGAATGAAATGGCTCGGAACGATCATTCCAGCATTACCATGCGAGCAGTTGTGCGACAGGTCACTTTTATCGATCAGCGTCACTTTCCACCCGCTTTTGAGCAGGTAGTAAGCCGACGCCAATCCCATAATTCCCCCGCCAATGATGATGGCCTTACCTTTATTAGAATTCATTTTTGTATTCAATGACTATCAACGTCAGGACATTAAGCTACTGTTTCGTCTGCGGCAAGGTCCAGATATTCCGGCAACACCGGCTGTGTTTCGATCGCTTTATTGATGATGCTCAGTACACTTTCTCTTTCTGCCCCTTTCAGCACCAGGCGCGGCGCACGCACATATTCCGAGCCTATGCCCATCTGAGCAGCAGCCAGTTTAATATTCTGAACCAATTTTGGATGAATGTCCAGTTCCAGCAAAGGCAGGTACCAGCGATAAATGGCCAAAGCTTCCTTATAATAACCCGCTTTGACAAGATTGAAAATCGCAACGGTTTCTTTCGGAAAAGCGTCCACCAGGCCCCCCACAACGCCGTCAGCACCCAGCATTACTTCTTCCATGATCAATGTATCCACACCGCAGAATACTTTGAAACGATCACCAAACTTGTTGAAGATCCGGGTCACATTGCTCACATCGCGCGTCGATTCTTTGATCGCATGAATGTTAGGAACTTTGGCCAGCTCTTCAAACATGGCAAGCGTTACTTCAATTTTATAATCTACCGGATTGTTGTAGATCATCAATGGCAGCGCAGTACTGTTCGCGATGGTAGTGAAATAAGCCACTGTTTCATCGTCATCAGCCTTGTACCGCATTGGAGGCAGCACCATCAGCCCGTCCGCACCGATCGACTCCGCTTCTTTTGCAATGCTCACTGCTTCGGCAGTAGATTGCTCAGCGATACATAGTACCACAGGCATTCCCGCCGGTAGCGCCTTTTTCGCCGATTTCACCAATTCATACTTCTCAGTTTTGGACAACGTACTGGCTTCGCCCAACGATCCGGCCACGATCACACCGCTAATGCCGGCTTTCACCTGCGCATTCAGGTTTTTGACAAACAGGTCGAAATCAATGGTATCCTCAGCTGTAAACGGTGTCAAAAGCGCGGGGAAAATGCCCTGCCATAGTTCCTTGTTCATATATGGTTTTCTATTAAGATAAAATTTCCATTTGGTTTATCAAAAGTAGTGCAACGATAGACAAGAAACATTTCACGTTTTAATCAATAATATACAGATATTAACATGAATATAACAATGGGGGATAAATCGGGTGAAAATGGGTTGGTAGCAGGTTATCTTGACGTAGCTGCATACCTGAACGCCATCGAAAGCCCCGCTGCGGGCTTTCGATGGCGTTCACTAATTTAGTTGTCTCTTATTTACTCCGATCTTAATGAGGTGACAGGATTGGCCAGCGCCGCTTTAAGTGACTGATAAATAACGGTTAGCCAGCATATCAGTAAAGTGAGCGCGCAAGCTGCCAGGAACACCCAGGCATTCATATCCGTTTTGTAAGTAAAACTTTGCAGCCACTTGTCCATCGAAAAGTACGCGATCGGGATGGCAATGGGGAACGAAAACAAAACCAGCTTCGTAAAATCCTTCGAAAGCAGCAGTACCACGCTCGTTACCGAGCCACCCAAAACCTTTCTCACGCCGATTTCTTTGACCCGCTGTTCGGTAGTAAATGTTGCCAGACCAAACAATCCCAAACAGGCGATCAGAATCGTCAGTGCTGAGAAAGCGGTGAAAATCTGCCCGCGGAGCTCGTCGGCACGGTAAGCGGATTGAAAATCCTGGTCCAGAAACCGGTACTCGAACAAACGGCTCGGGTAAATTTCCTGCCATTTCTGTCCAATATAGGCCAGCGTCTCCTTTGTATTTTGGGTTTTGATCTTCACATGCATCACGCCATTCGCACGGCGATAGATCATAATTAGCGGCTCGATCGGGTTATAGAGCGATTGCTGGTGAAAATCCCGCACCACACCCACCACCTCTGCTGTCGGAGGCGGATTTTTGCCGTCGGCGGGAACAGTACCCAGCATGATTTTTTTACCGATCGGGTTTTTCCAGTTCATTCGCTTCACCACGGCCTCATTAATCAGCACACCGTTTGTAGTATCTGCGGGGAATTCCTCAGAAAAATCGCGGCCCTGGACTATTTTCATGCCCATTGTTTTGACATAGTCATGATCGATCTGCGTAGGCTTGAATGCCATTTCTTTCATCCCGGTGCTGGATTCGACCGTAAAAATAACACGTCCGCCGATGTTGCTGACAGGTGACGAAGCGGACGCAACGCTCTGGATATTGGGATTATCCATCAGAGATTTCCGTAGCGCATTATAGCTGGCTTGCGATTGTCTATCCTGATAATCAATCGTCAGAACCTGGTCGCGATCGTAGCCCATGTCCTTATTGCGCATATAATTGAGCTGCTGGTAAACGATCCAGGTGCAGATCAGCATCACCATTGAAATAGAGAACTGGGTCACTACCAGTGCCTTTCTGAAAAAACTTCCGCCACGTGCTTTAAACGATCCTTTCAGTACTGCCGCGGGCTCGAAGGCCGACAAATAAAATGCCGGGTAACTGCCACTTACGAGACCAGTAAAGGCCACAATAGCTACACCGATTAGCATAAATTTCGGAGTCAACAATGCCAGGTAACCAATCTCTTTCCCCGAAACCTGATTAAAAAATGGCAGCAGGGCGGCGACCAGGATCAAACTGGAAAGCAGCGAGATCAGTGTAAGCAGAACCGATTCGGTCAGAAATTGAGCCACCAATGCCCCTTTTAATGAACCCATTACCTTTCTCAAGCCTACCTCTTTCGCACGTCTGGCCGACTGTGCGGTGGCCAGGTTCATGTAGTTAATGCTGGCGATGAGCAGCATGAAAAACGCGATCGCACTGAATGTGTAGACGTAACCGATATCGCCATTGGTTTCACCGTCAAATTTGGAATAAAGGTGAATGCTCGTCAGCGGCTGCAGCTGATAGGTAATGTGAATGCCCATGCGCTTAAAAATGCTGGACATATATTTGTCATAAAGTCCGGGAAAACCTGCTTCCAGTTTCTTTACATCGGCATTTTTCGAAAGCAGCAAATAACTGTTGATATAAAAACCACCCCAGCCATCAGCATTCCGCTGATTTCCGTCAAGGGACATCAATGCATTAAATGTAAAGTGTGAGTTTTTCGGAACATCCTGGATCACACCCGTAACCTTATACGCAGTGGTATCGTCGGTACGCAGAATCTGGCCGAGCGCATCATGGTCACCAAAAAACCTTTTTGCTACTTTTTCAGTCAGTACTACGCTTCTGGGTGACGCTAATGCGAGTTTCGGATCACCTTCGAGAAATTTATAAGTAAAAACGTCGAAGACTGTCGAGTCTGTCGAATACACGTCCTCTTCGTAAAAGCGGCGCTCACCAAGGCGGAACATCGTGCGGCCCCTGCCAAAAAAACGCGTGTAACTCTCTACAAATGGGTAATCCTGTTTCAATGTCTTAACCAGCGGAGGCTGTGTGCTGGTCCATTTGTTGATCTTGTCCGGCTCCGTGATGTACGAAACGATCCTGTAAATCCGCGAAGCTTTTTCATGATAACGGTCATAACTCAACTCGTCGGACACATACAGAAACAGCAGCATGCCACATGTGACACCAATTGTGAGACCAAGAATGTTGATCAGGCTGTAAAATTTGTCTTTAACAAGGTTGCGGAATGCCAGTACCAGATAGTTTTTCAGCATGGGAATCAGTTTTAAGGGTTAGAAGTTGACAGCAACTATTATGCCTTGTGATAACTACCAAACTGACAATAGGTTACAAAAAAAATTAACTTTTTTTCGTTCGAAATCGGACACTTTTCGTGCGGTAGCGAACATTGCCCGGAGACTGATACTGACCACATAAGAGTGTACAATGAACCCGGGTACCGGGTTCATTGTACACTCTTAACCTAACTCTTCCAGCACTTTTTCCAGCAATGCCTTGGTCTGCCGGATACCTTCATCATTGGTTGGTTTGGTCATATCGCCGCCCATATCGCGCATAAGCCCTCCCTCGTATTCAATGCCCACAATGCCGCCAGTCCAGCCCGATGCTTTGATAATATTGAAGATCTTGATAAAATCTGTTTCCGGATCATTGCCTTTGTCGTCAAACCGGTGGGTTTTCGCGCTGATCCCCCGGGCATAAGGCATCATTTTCTTCACACCCTCGTACCGGTCATGCTCTTTAACGCACGTCGTCGCCATAATTCCTTTGAGATCCATTGTCGCAGGCTTGCTTCTTTCTGCACAGAAATTGCCAAAATCGGGAAGCAGGCCTTTATTTTTGGCCGGAAGCTGCTTCATCACGCCTACCAGCCAGTCAGGGTCGGTGGAAACGCCAAAATGGTTCTCCACAATCACATTCATCCCAGCTTTCCCTGCATATTCCAGTAGCTTTCCGTAGCCGTCCACAGCCGCCGTCGCCAGCTGCTCGGGAGTGCCTTCCTCTTTTTTTCCCGACAACATCGCCATCGCATCGCCCAGGTTCACGCGGATAGCAGTACAGCCCAGAAATTTGGCAGCATCCACCCACGGATAGTGGCTTTCCACTGCTTTTTGCCGGGCAGCAGCAGCAAGGGCCGTCAGGTTTTCACCATCCACCATGATCAGGTGGTTTTTCATGCCCAGATCGTCGCACCGTTTTTTCAATTCGCTCAGGTAAGTCTGGTCGGTATGCTTATTATTAAAAAAACCAGATACATATTCCAGAATGCTAATGTCATAGTCATTTTTAGCCCTTGCAGGGAAATCCATATTGGTCATTTTCCCGCCGTACAGCTCGGAAGCAAAGGAAAATTCAGCCAGTGAAATGTCAAATGTGAACTTGGCGGCGGTGTTGCGGGCCATCAACGAGTCCATGGAGGCCAGACTAAGCCCCGCAGTTGCCAACCCGAGCTGATTGATAAATTGACGACGGTTCGTATTCATGAGATGTTTATTTTAAAACTGGATGAATCATTTTGTTACGAAAGTGACCGAGAACGGTACGAATAATGCTCCTTTTGCATTGTCATTTTTAAATACAAAATACAGGTCCTGCATACCACTTTGGCCTGAAATAGGAACATTGTAAGGTGTTGGCGGTTTGTTGGACGTGAATGCATTGGGATCACTGCTGGGTTCTATGAAAGCCGTTTTGCCCAGAAGCTCGCCGTCAGCCGCTCCTTTATGAACTTCTACTACCCCACCCTGTGCATTGAGCTGGTCTTTGGGCGCAGCAACTACCAGGCTAAGTTCGGTAATGCCGGTCAGGTCAATGTTTTTGAAGGTAGCCGAAGTGTTTGGGGTCGTCACGATCAGCAGGTTATTCTCGCCCATTTTGAAGCGCATGATGTTCTTAGAGGCATCGTCAGCATTGCCAAACAATAATGTCGGACTTTTCAGGATCAAGGTCTTCTCGGACGTTTGCGCTGACATACCATTGGCACCATTGTCTTTGTAGCTTGCCAAAAACTTGAAAACACCTTTATTCGGGTCGCCACCTTCCGGTATCTTCGCCACGACCTCGCCGGACGGTGGCAGCAGTTCCGCAGCCGTTTTTTCATTGGCCAGGCTCAGTATGTACTTCACCATCTGCCCGGCTTCTGGCAATCCTATCGAAGGATGCGCGGCCATTGCGGTTTCGCCCCAAACACCCGCCCCGCCTTTGATAATCTTGTCTGACAACGTAGCTACCGCACCATTATCCGTTTTATATTTTGCCGCAACATCAATGAATGCAGGGCCGATGGATTTTTTGTCTTGAAAATGACAGGCTTTGCAGTCGCTTTTCTCGATCAGCGTTTTTCCCGCCGTGAATGTAACAGGCGCTTCCTGATGTCCCAAGTCAGTTTTGGGTTTGTCTTCTGCATCCTGATAAGCCGCCACGATCTTCACTTTGGAAGCCGCAATGCGTTTGTTTTCAAGGCTTCCGTCTTCGTGATCGGTTACATTTACTTTGTACTGAATGGGCTTGCCGGGGAAAAAGAATGTCTTGTTGCCTCCGGTCAGTTCCAGCGATACCTGGGGCGGATCATTACCTGCCTGTACCGTCAAAGATTGCGAGTCTTTCAATCCTTTCGCGTCACTAACCGTCAGCAATATTTTGTAAATACCCTTTTTCTTGAATGTATAGGAAGGATTTGCTTCCGTCAAAATCACTGGCGCAGTACCGGCCGGGGAAGTGATTTTCCATTGATAATGTAATGAATCGTTGTCAAAATCTTTGGTTCCAGCAGAGGATAGCTGCACAGTAAACGGAATGGCGCCGGCATGTTTATCGGCCGACGCAGCCACAAATGGTTTCCGGTTGCCACCATTGTACTCGATCCTGACCAGCTTGGATTCCGGGTTTCCCATAAACCAGCCCTGGCCGTATTCCAGAATGTAAAGGTCCCCGTTCGGCCCGAAAGCCATGTCGATCGGATGTTCCAGTTTCAGGTTCGGCAGAAAACGCTCCATTTTTACATAATCCCCTTTCGGACTGAGTGTTACTGCCATAATCCAGTCGCGCATCCACTCGTAGATCAGCAACTTTTTGTCGTAATAATCCGGAAAAGGACGCTTTGCACTTTTGAAATTATCGCTATAAAATACCGGCCCTGCCATCGCGCTCCTCCCGCCCGAACCCAGCAATGGAAACCGTTTTGTTTCGGCTGCAGGGTACCATATGAATGCTTTTTGGGCTGGCGGCAACTCAGTGAGGCCGGTGTTGTTAGGGGAATTGTTGACAGGCTTGTCTGCATTGAATTTCTCTCCCGACTTTTTAGTCTCAAAATCATAATCCCAAAAGGCTTTATTATCGCCCACAAAGTACGGCCAGCCGTAATTACCAGCTTTCCGCGCCTGCCCGAACTCGTCTTCCGCGGCTGGTCCAAGACCAATGGAATCTTTACCAGCATCAGGCCCTACGTCACCCCAGTAAAGGTTTCCATTTTTAGAATCGACCGAAATGCGGTATGGATTCCGGTGGCCCATCGTGTAAATTTCAGGGCGTGTTTTGGAATCAGCAGAAGTGCCTTTTGGAAAAAGATTACCGTCAGGAATGGTATAGCTGCCATCAGCTTCGGGATGAATGCGAATAATTTTCCCTCTCAGATCGGCTGTGTTCGACGAAGACTTTTGAGCATCGAACGGGCTTCTTCCCGGGCGTTCGTCTATGGGCGCATAGCCGTCGGAAGCGCGTGGACTGGTATTATCTCCCGTCGACAAATACAGGTTCCCCTGCGCATCCCAATCGATGGAACCGCCTGTATGACAGCAATTATCACGCTGCACAGGGACTTTCAGGATCACTTTTTTGGAATTCAGATCCAAGACATTGCCTTTCATTTCAAAGCGGGCCAATATGTTCTCAGGCGTGCCTCCAGCGGGCGAGTAGTAAAAATAGACCCAATGATTTTTGGAAAAATTCGGGTCAATGTTCACACCCAACAACCCATCTTCGGCCTCGGAGCCGTCACTATATTTGGTACTGACCGGTATAGTGGCGATGATCGAAGTCTTTTTGAGTAAAGGATTGTACAGTTTTACTGCGCCATGCCGCTCGATAAACAGCACCCGCTCGTCGGGCAGGATCGCCATTTCAAGCGGCTCGTTCAGATTTTCGGTTAAAACCACTTTTTGAAAACGGTTTTCTTCCGGTGCCTGCGCCAGGAGCCTTGTGGACAGCATCAGGATCGGGATTATTGCAAAAAGTTTTTTCATAGAATGACGTGCAACTGTTCACAAAAGAAGTATTTCAATAAAAAATTGAAATTTATTAATTAAAAAGCCAGTACAATGATAAAACAAAAAAATCATTGTGTAAAATTTACGCATTGAATTTTTTTGATCGGACCAATATGATAGAGCATCATTTAAAAACTATTCTTGAAAAAACCCTTCAGGAGCTTTCTATTGACTGTGTGATATTTGGATTTCATGCCGGCGAGCTGAAAGTATTGCTGCTGCGCTGGAAGGCTACGGACGGTTGGAGCCTGCCCGGGGGAAGGATATACAAAGACGAGTCTGCGGACAATGCCGCGACCCGTATCTTACTGGAAAGGACTGGATTAAGTGAAATTTTCCTGCATCAGTTTCACACTTTCGGCGATACCAACCGAAACAAATATTTCACGGAAGCGGAGCTGGTTCAAAAGCTGGAAGCAACATTC
Organism: Dyadobacter pollutisoli; assembly: GCF_026625565.1. Lineage (NCBI taxonomy): Bacteria > Pseudomonadati > Bacteroidota > Cytophagia > Cytophagales > Spirosomataceae > Dyadobacter > Dyadobacter pollutisoli. Next base: position 2,063,615 of record NZ_CP112998.1, on the reverse strand, counting down.
GGAAGCAATTTTCTTGCTCAATTGGTTGACAAACGAGTGGTGTCGATCGGCTATTTTGCACTCGTGGAATTTGACCAGGTACAGGCCACCCCTGACTGGTACACTGACGAATGCCGGTGGTGGGGTATTTCCGAAGTTCCTCCGCTCCTATTTGACCATAATGAAATGATCGAACGTGCATTGAAAGCATTACGGCAACAGATCAGAAACCAGCCTGTGGGCTATAATTTGCTGCCCGAAAAATTTACTATGCCCGAACTTCAAAGATTATACGAAACGATCCTCGACAAGCAATTCGACCGACGCAATTTCCAGAAACTGCTCATGAGTTACGACATTCTTGAAAAACTGGAAGAAAAACGCATCGGTGTAGCCAACAAGTCACCATTTCTTTATCGTTTCGATAAACAGAAGTATGAAGCGGCAATGGCAAATGGGGTGTCGTTTTCGATGTAGCTATTTGGCATACATATTTTTAAAAACTTCTGCGTATCGCCGGCCCAATTCTCTCGCGGAAACACTGTCAAAATGAGTCTGGTCGCCTTTTTCTGTTAAACCTGCAGCACTCACGAAGGATGTGTTTTTAACATGGTCAGGTAGTTTAGTGATCGCCTCATTGACAATTTTGGCATAAGGATGGCCATTGACATAAAACTCAGCCATAGTACCGGCTACAAACGGCAATCTTTTTATTTTCAACTCCTTACGAAATCTCGCAACAAGCAATTGCAGCTTTTCGGCGTACAATCCTGCGTGCAATGAGTCACTGTCCGACTCGCCTTGCTGCCAGAGTATACCTTTCAATTCGCCTTTCTGCATGGCAATTTTGGTTCTTTTTATGGCATCATCGTATGGGTGGCTTTTGGTAGGTTCGTAATATTTTCCCGGTTCCCATACTTCAATCGGCGACCCGCCTACTGCACAGGGAATAAGCCCGATCACTACATTGGTATCGGCCTGGGCGAGCGCTTTTGCAAAGGCAAATCCAGGCCCTACGCCGATCACAGCCGGTTTATCAAAATGCAAAGGCTCGGTAGCCAGCTCCCAGGTATTGTCTTTGGTCAGCATCCAGATCCTCGGATGCGTCGTTTTGTCCTGCTCTTCCACCTTGCCCCGCCCAGCCATATTGGACTGGCCAGCAAGCAGGTATAACTCAAATTTCTTTTGGGGAATGTCGGGTTGCGCAAATGCGGCCTGGCAAATAGTCAGCAGGAAAATTAATCCGTATACCAGCTTCATATCTATTGGGTTAAATGTGTTTATAGCTGTGATCAAGCTTTTAATCGTTGCGACCACAAGCACTATCATGTCTGCAAAGTAATTTTGGCACTAATCTTACTTTAAACCAATAATAACAGCATTTCACCTAATCCTTTCCCAAGCATCCGATGAGCGTTCATACCAACCGAAGAGATTTTGTAAAAATGGCCGGCCTCGGCGCACTCGGCTTTACCATCCTGCCATCATTATACGGCAAAGCGGCGGCGAGTGACCGGCTCAGGATTGCTCACATCGGATTGGGAGGAATGGGCAACAATCATATGAAATGGTTTGCCAATTTGCCGGAAGTTGACATCGTTGCGCTTTGCGACGTGGACGAGCTGCATCTGGGCGAAACGAAGCAAAAACTGGAAGGCATGAAACCCGGTATCAAGGTGGATACCTACGGCGACTTCCGTCACATTCTGGACCGAAAAGACATTGACGCGATCACGGTCGCTACGCCAGACCATTGGCATGCGCAGATCGCTACCCTGGCGTTTCAGGCGGGCAAGGATGTGTATGGTGAAAAACCGCTTTCCTATTGTATGAAGGAAGGTAAAATGATGCTGAAACAGATGAACAAGCACGACCGGATTTTCCAGATGGGCAATCAGATACATGCGGGCGATAATTTTCACCGGGTCGTGGAGATCATTAAATCGGGAGCGATCGGTAATGTGCATACCGTCCGGCTTTGGAAAAAATCGACGACCAAAGAGCTGGGCTCTCCCACCGTGCAGGCCATTCCGAAAACGCTGAACTGGGATATGTGGCTGGGACCTGCTCCCTACACCGACTACATTCCAGAAAAGTGCCATTTCACGTACCGCTATTTCCTCGACTATTCGGGCGGGGAATTTGCTGATTTCTGGTGCCACATTGCCGATGTGGTGTATTCATCCATTCAGCCGAAAGGTTTGAAGAAAATCAATGCGCGTGGCGAGGCATACGCCGGCATTGCCGATGCGCCTAAAACATTAGATGTAGACTACGAATTTGATGGATTAAAAATTTTCTGGTCAAGTATCCCGCCCAACGTTCCGGGAGCGGCTGACCGTGGGATCGGAGCCTTTTTTGAAGGAGACAAAGGAACATTGATCTGCGACTATAATACCCGTGAAATTACCATTAATGGCGAAAAAATGACGGATATAGCTACTATACCCGTCACCAATCCGAGATCGCCCGGTCACCAGCAGAACTTTGTGGATGCTGTTAAATCCAGGACGCAGCCGGAATCAAACCTGGCCTACGCCCGCGAGCTCACGGTTCCAATGCATCTTGGCCTGATCTCCTATCGTTTGAAAAGAGAGCTGACCTGGAATGCAGATAAGGAAAAGTTTGTCGGCGATAAAGAGGCCAACAAACTGCTTTCCCGTAAACCCCGCAAAAAGTGGGACCTGGTTTAAGAGGCCTGTACTTTCAATGCTTTCCTGACCGCCGGAGCGACTTTCTCTCCAAATATTTCAATGGACTTCATCAGGTCCGCATGAGCTGGTGCGCCTACATCCGTATGTAACAGGAAGCGCGTAAGCCCGAACATTTCCTGGTGCTGCAATATTTTGTCGGTTACCTCGCTTGGGTCGCCGACAAATAATGCGCCTTCCGAACTGCGACCGCCTTCAAATTGCTCTCTGGTGTAAGGTGCCCAGCCCCGGCTGCTTCCGACGCGGTCCATTTGCGCAGCATAATTGGGAAAATATCGGTCAGCTAATGCGTCGCCATTGGCTCCTAACAAACCGTGCGAATGCGTTGCCAGCTGCATTTTCGCAATGTCGTGTCCCGCATTCAGGTATTCGGTTTTATACAATTCAAAAAACGGCTGAAACTGCGCTGGCCTGCCACCGATGATCGCTATGATCAGAGGAAAGCCCAAGCGCGCTGCCCGTACGACAGACTGTGGGGTACCGCCTACCGCGATCCAGATTTCCAGGTTACCATTCACCGGTCTTGGTAATACCTCCTGCTTGTCCAGCGCAGCCCTGTATTTACCTTTCCAGCTGATCACATCAGTCTCATTGATCTCTTTCAGCAATTCCAGTTTTTCAGAAAACAATCCGTTATAATCATTGAGGTTATAGCCGAAAAGAGGGAAAGATTCAATGAAGCTGCCCCGGCCAACGGTAATTTCCGCACGTCCATTGGAAAGCAGGTCTACGGTTGAAAAATTCTGATATACCCGTACCGGGTCCGCCGAGCTGAGTACTGTGACAGAACTTGTTAGTTTGATGTTTTTAGTAACACTTGCAGCAGCTGCCAGGATAATTTCCGGGCTTGATACCGCAAAATCAGGGCGATGGTGTTCACCTATCCCGAATACGTCCAGCCCTACTTCATCCGCCAGCTTGATCTCTTCCAGCATATCCTGTAACCGTGACCGTGGTGACTGAAACGATTTTGCTGCCGCATCGTACGACAAATCCCCAAACATGCTGATCCCTAATTCCATAATATTTCTAATGCTCGATTTTATAACAATGTTAACCTTGGCTCCGAACTGCGAATGTTCCATCCGCAGGCCGTACAAATAGAAAATACGATCTACCACACAGAAAGTTCATTTCGACGGACGACGAATTGATTTTTGTAATTTTCATTTGCCGTGAAATATGCTTTACTTTTGAAAAAATACATTAAACCCCAAACATGCGGCCTTATCTTTTTGGTCAGAAGTGGTTGCTCGGTTTTGCCCTGGCGCTCATTTACATACCATTACGTACCTATATAAACGTTCCGGTGGATGTTTGGGGCACCATTCTCCGAAAACTCCCGCTTTTCGGCATGGAGATCGTTATCAGTACCATTTTCTATACCACCTGGATCTACCTGATCGACTGGTTTTTGCAAAAAATCGCTATCCTGACCGGCAGTAACAACTCAGCTGGATTCAAATTATCAAACCAGTTGATCGCTCTCGTTCCTGCGATTTTGCTGGCCGTTTTCTTTAATTTTTTGCTGATCCACACATGGGGTTTGATGGACCATTTATGGACGCATATGCCCAGGCCATTTCTCCGCGACCCCAACTGGCCCGTGATCAGGCCCATCAGGCAGCGGGCAAACGAGGCGCTCACGATCATGGCGTTGATCGCTGCCTATTATCTCTGTGTCAATAATCAGGTGCAGGAGAAATTGAAAAAGCTGCTTGTGGATTCTGAAAAGCTGGAAAAGGAAAATATGAGCGCGCGGTTTCTGGCGTTGAAAAACCAGATCAGTCCTCATTTTTTGTTCAATAACCTGAGCGTACTCTCTTCGCTGGTGGAATCACGTCCCGAACAGTCGAGTGAATTCATTCAACAGCTGTCGCTCGCATATCGCTACATTCTGGAACAAGCCGAGCTGCATCAGATTAGCTTGAAAGAGGAGATTAAATTTCTGGAAACCTACACTTTTCTGCTGCGGACCCGGTTTAAAGAAAAGGTGATTATGGATGTAAAACTGTCTGCCGAGGATCTGGAACTCTATTTTGTGATACCCCTGACATTACAGCTACTGATCGAAAACGCGGTCAAACACAATACCATGTCTGTCACCAATCCACTGACGATCAGTATCTCCATTGAAGACGGCATGCTGATCGTGAGCAATCCTTTACAGCTAAGGCAGCCCGGCGAACCGACTACGAAGCTGGGTTTGAAAAACATTGAAAACCGGTACAAGCTGTTGCAAAACAAACAAGTATTGATCGAGAAAACCGGTAGTCATTTTATTGTCAAAATTCCGTTGATATCATGAATGTGCTGATTGTAGAGGACGAAGAACTGAGCGCAGAGCGGCTGCGGAACCTGATACTGGGCATTGATCCCGACATTGTGGTGCTGACCATTATTCCTTCGGTATTTGAAACAATAGCCTACCTTCAAAACCATTCAAATATTCAGCCAGACCTTATTTTCCTGGACATTCATCTGGAAGACGACAATGGTTTCAAGATCATTGAAAGCCTGAACCTGATGGTACCGATCATTTTCACGACGGCATTTGATGCTTACATGCAGAAAGCTTTCAAAGCGCACAGCATTGATTACCTCTTAAAACCAGTCAATCCGCTGGAATTACAGGCTTCTTTGACCAAATTCAAAAAGCTAACGGCAGTATCAAACATTCGGGAAAGTGTAGTCGCTGCCGACACATTACCAGCCACAATGCTTAGTGAAAAGTACAAAGACAGATTTCTGTGTACGGCAGGATCGAGGATTTTCAGTTTTAAGACAACGGATATCGCCTATTTCACAATTGAGGAGCGGGCTACGTTCTTGCGGCTTTTCGACGGAAGGCATTTTGCGGTCGAATATAGCCTCGAAAAATTATCTCAATTGCTGAACCCGCAGGATTTTTTCCGCATTAACCGCACGCTGCTGATCTCAATCAATGCGATCCGGGAGATTCACACCATTTCGGCCGGGAAGCTCAAAATTGAGTTGGCCCCGGCGCTGTCGCAAGAAGCATATTTGAGTTCTGACCGGATTAGCGAGTTCAAAAACTGGCTGGGAAGATAGTAACCGCAAGGTACTCTGCAACGAATATTGGCGTTTCGCGACCCGGAAATTGCCCTTCCGACATTTCAATTTTCGACAGATCGTTCGATTGACAAAATTGGGTTTAAAGCAAGCCATGTTTCTGTTATGTCATCGATGAAATTCAGTGTTCGCAAAAAATTTCACCTGTTCCAAAGCAGGACCAGGATCTGGGAAACAAGTCCTGCTCAGCTCGACCATTACCGGATCATTTTCATATTGTCCGGCGAGGGCCAGTTTATTCTGGATGGTACTATGTATTCCTATACAGGCCACGGGATTATTATCCTAAAACCAGGACAACAACCTGTTTTTCAAGAGGATAATGGCACAGAAATTTTCATGATCGCTTTCGATACCTATCTGAGCGACAATTTTCAGAAAAAGAAAGCATTCAGTCCGGACTTTGCGGATACGTACAAACTCGCCGAAAACCTTTGCAATGGGTTTCGGATCAGCCAGGGGCATTCTATTGCAAATGAGCGGGACAGCAAGACAATCCATTCGCTGATCAGGCAGATCACATTTGAAGTTGCCCAGCGTCCTGCATCTCATATCAAACTGATCAGGGGAAGCATTGAAATGATCGTGACGATTCTGGCCAGAAACAATTTTGAAACTAAAAAAACAGAAGAAAAAACTTCGCGCCAGGTTCTCACCGAGCACATGATCGAGTACCTCAGAAATGAATTGCACCAAAACAAAAGCATCCGGATACCTGAATTTCTCTTCCGTTTTAATGTGTCCGAAGAGGTTGCAAATCTTTGCATATTAAATCAAACCGGGATGTCACTGCGCAACTTTATTTTCAAATATAAGTCAGATCTTTTCAAGAGCCGGATGCTGAAAGTTGACGTAATGGAGCTGTCGGCTTATTTACGGCGACATTAAATTGCGCGTTTCAAAAAAGTCCGCAACCGCTTTATCAGTTTTATTAGGTTAGCTTGTTTCTTTTCGGTTTTTTCGTACAAAAATCATCCCGGAAACGCTCCCCGTTTAAAACTACTCATGAAGAAAATTGCCATCATCGGTGCCGGGCCCGCTGGCCTGACAGCAGCCTATGAACTCTCCAAAAGAAACTACCAGGTAGACATTTTCGAAGCACAGGATAGTGTTGGCGGAATGAGCCGCACGATAACGCTTTGGAATTGCCTGGTTGATATCGGGCCGCATCGTTTTTTTAGCAGCAACAGACAAATCAATGAGCTATGGCTCGAAGTCGCCGGTGACGACTACCAAATGATAAACCGGCAAACCAGGATATTTTATAAAAACCGGTTTTTCCATTATCCGCTCAAACCTTTTAATGCTTTCAAAAATCTCGGCCCGTACGAAACCCTCAGATGTATCATCAGTTACGGTCAGCAAAAGATTGCCCCGGTACCGTTTAATGGTGATTTTGAAAGCTGGGTAACGCGGCGTTTTGGCAAGAGGTTATTCGTTATATTTTTCAAAAATTATTCTGAAAAACTCTGGGGCATCAAATGCACCGAACTTGATGCAGATTTTGCCACGCAGCGAATTAAAAAACTGTCACTTTACGAAGCGATAAAAAATGGATTTTCAGGTGATAGCGCTCAACATAAAACCCTGGTAGATCAGTTCGCTTATCCCTCCAAAGGGACCGGAATGATTTATGAACGCATGGCAGACCATATCAAAAAAAATAATGGGCAGATATTTTTAAAGACAAAGGTCAAAAGAGTAATTGTTAAAGACAGCATTGCCTGTGGAATTGAACTGGAAGATGGTACCATTAAAAACTACGATGCGGTAATCAGTACCATGCCGCTTACCAACCTTGCGAATACCATTGAAAATGTATCCCTATCCGTAAAAGAGGCCGTCGCAAAGCTCAAATTCCGGAATACCATAGTCGTTTACCTCTTGGTTGACGGAGAAGGGCTTTTTACAGATCAATGGTTGTATATTCACTCTGCGGAACTGCGTGTGGGGAGGATTACCAATTTTCGTAACTGGCTTCCGGGGTTGTACGGAGATTCAAAAAAGACCATTCTGGCGCTGGAACTGTGGTGTAATTCAGAAGACGAGATTTGGAATTATCCAGACGAAAAACTGATAGAAATTGCGAAGTCAGATTTAAAAAAAACAGGTCTGGCGGGTGTTAAAGTGATTGATGAGGGCTTCATTTACAGGATACCACGTTGTTATCCGGTCTATTCGAAAGGCTATATGGAGGCTCTTTTGCCAGTTCAGGAGTATCTTTCAGGCATTAAAAATCTTTATCCCGTCGGCAGGTATGGTGCATTCAAATACAATAACCAGGACCATAGTATTCTAATGGGAATGCTGGCTGCCCGGAAGATTGACGGAGAACAAAATATTGATCTATGGGGCATTAATACCGACTACGAAAATTATCAGGAAAGTACCACCATCACTGAAACTGGCCTGAAACACAATCATAAAAACAACTCACCCCAACACTGACATTTTCGAGAAAACGCTCCATGCTGAACTTTGATGAATGGTTAACTAATTATACCCTTTTTGGCTTTTTACTCGTCCTGATCTTTGCTTTTTTATATTTCAAAGGAAAACCGAATTGGGAAAAACCCTACAAGGCAAGTCACTGGCTTTGGGCGCTGGCATTTTTTGGACTACTGTTTTTTATGCGCTATCCCTTCATTGCCTACAACCACGAGCTGGATATTGATGAAAGTCAGATGATTGTCCAGGGAATGAGCCTGAAAAAGTTCTGGATATACTGGAAATATGTCGACGGCCTGACCCAGGGGCCATTGTCCAGCTATGCATTGATTGTACCCTCATGGTTCGGCCTGCCTTTCGATTACACGTCTGCACGTTTATTGGGCTTCGTTATTCTCAGCTTTACACTGGCAACGACCTTTCTTACATTCAAAAACCTGTTTACACCATTGACTGCCCTGATTGCATTTATTCCCATCGCATTCTTTTACCTTCTGAGTCAGGGTTCTTTTTCGACACTTTACAATGAGTATTTCGTCTTGTTTTTACTGGCGCTTTGTTTTTGGCTTTTCTCAATAATATATCGCCAGTCACAACCAGACATTAAGCTACTGTTTCTGCTCGGATTTGTTTCGGGAATGGTGCCATTCGCAAAATTACAGGGAGTACCTACCGCGTTGATCATTGTCATTTTCACCGGAATCATTCTTTTGCAACGCAGCACTCAAAAGGTGAAAGCGCTGGCTAGCCTTTACGCTGGCGGGTTGTTTTTTCCATTGCTGGTACTCGGTCTTACCATCCGGTATGGCGCATTTGAATATTTCTGGAAATTCTATCTGGTTGGCAATTCGCAATATTCCAGTGGAGAATCTATTTGGCAAAAGGTTCTGCATTACCCAGGTTTTCTGGCACATTCAGGACAATTTCTATTTTTATTCATTTGCTATTCATTCCTGATCATTTTTGCGCTCCTGATTTTGATCCGGTCGCGCACATTACTTAAATCGACAAATCTTCTTTTTTGGTTTGGTCTCATTCATATCGCCATTGCTTTTTACGCCGTTATTAAATCGGGTTATTTTTTTCCACATTACCAGCAGTTTTTAATAATTCCATTCGGAATATTTTCAGGAGTTGTTATGGAAGCTGCTCTTAAAGCTGCACAACTGAATTTTCGAAAAGTCGAGTTATTGTCGCTGGCCTGGATGCTGATTTGTGTATCTCCGCATGTCATTAATAAGCTGGCCACCGTCACTGGTCATGCTTCCTTGCCGGGCATTCAAATCAGAAAAGAAGCATTCGGGACTCCCCTTTTCATTTCACCTGTTTCGAGGGAAATAATGAAGTATACCCGGCCGGGAGATAATATTACATTGTGGGGCTGGCACCCGGCTTATCACCTCGAAACTAAGCTCACCCAGGCAACCGGCGACGCAATCACATACAGAATTATGACACCCAGTCCGAAACAAAAAAGCTATCTGGCGAAATATTTGAATGACATCAAAGCAAGCAGACCGACTATCTTCATTGATCTGATGTCCTGTCAATCGTTCTGGTTCAATGATCCAGCGCAATACAACCATGAGCGCATAGCCAGTCTGCAACAATTCATCGCGCAAAATTATCAGCAGGTCATCACCGTGGACGACGAGAGAATATATGTATTGAAAGAACGGCTTAAAGCGCTTTCAAACTAGTGTTTATGTCAAAAAGAGGGATTTAGCGTGCACGTACACATTTGACTTGTGATAATGCTATTTTTTCGTTAAAATCACACTTCAAATATTGGGTTGAATGAAAATCCAGCCCAATCCTAAACCCCTGAAAAATGTCACTGTTCTTATCCACCAGGAATGGCGCTCGCCTGTATGCGATTTGGTGCATATTCTCCCTGCTTTGCTGCACGCTACCTTCACAAGCCCAGGAAATAGACCTTTTACTGAAAGGTGGGCACGTGATTGATCCAAAAAACAATATTGACTCTGACATGGACGTCGCCATCTCGGCCGGCAAAATCGTGCGGGTAGCAGCCGACATACCCGCTGCTTCGGCGAAGAAGACGGTCGATGTGAAAGGTTTTTACGTCACGCCTGGTCTGATTGACATGCATGCGCATGTTTTCAATGGCACCACCCCCGACGCTTACATTGCCAATGCATCTACCAGCTTGCCGCCGGATGGTTTTACATTCCGCGCCGGTATCACCACGGTCGTAGACGCAGGCTCGTCGGGCTGGCGAAACTTCCGGACATTCAAATCACAAACCATTGACAAGGCCCAAACCCGCGTACTGGCTTTTTTAAACATTGTCGGCACAGGCATGGCGAGCCGGTATGAGGAACAGGACCTTGCTGATATGAACCCGGTGATGGTAGCCAACATGATCAAAAAGCTTTTCCCAAATATCATTGTCGGTATCAAATCAGCGCATTACTGGGGCGATTACGCTCAGGTTCAAAAAGCCGTGGAAGCTGGCAAACTGGCCGATGTGCCGGTTATGGTTGATTTTGGAGAACACCGGCCTCCCCTTTCTATCGAAAAGCTTTTTAAAGAAATTCTTCGTCCGGGCGACATTTTCACACATACCTATGCCTACGGACCCAATGATCGCGAGGTGGTAGTGGATGAAAATGGTAAAGTGAAACCATTCATTTTTGAAGTTCAGAAAAAAGGCATTGTCTTCGACGTGGGTCACGGTGGTGGCGCATTTTCGTGGCGGCAGGCCATACCTTCGCTGGCGCAGGGTTTCAAACCCAATGTGATCAGCACCGACCTGCACACCGACAGCATGAATGGTGGCATGAAAGGGCTGGATAATGTTATCTCCAAATTCCTGAACATGGGTATGTCCCTGCCCGATGCCATTCTGCGCACGACCTGGAATCCCGCTCAGGTGATCAAACGGCCTGATTTGGGAAACCTTTCAGTAGGGTCTGATGCTGATGTGGCCGTTTTTAATCTGAGAAAAGGTGATTTCGGCTTTATTGATGCCAGAAGGACAAAACTAAAAGGCGACAAAAAGCTGGAAGCTGAGCTGACGATCCGTGCGGGCAAAGTGGTGTGGGACCTGAATGGTATCAGTGTACCTGCCTGGAAGACGGAACTGGCCAAATAATCAATGTCAACCATTGTGAACTCACATTGAATTATGAATGCAAAACTTTGGGGTATTGCGCTGCTACTGACTTGTACCCAGGCCGTTTTGGCTCAAAAATATGACCTGCTGATCAAAGGAGGCCACGTGATCGATCCGGCGAGTGGTACCAATGCGGTGATGGACGTGGCGATCAGCAAAGGCAATATTGTCCGGGTGGCAATATCCATTACAGATTCATCAGAAAAGGTGATCATGGCAAAAGGGCTGTATGTCACGCCCGGTTTTATCGACCCGCACACCCATGTTTTCGTCGGTAGCAACGCCAACCTTTTTGCCAATGGTGTCAACAGCGTATCGCCCGATGATTTCACTTTTCGTTCCGGTGTGACGACGGTTGTGGACGCGGGTACTTCTGGCTGGCGGAGTTTTCCATTGTTTAAAAAACAGGTTATTGATCAATCCAAAACACGGATTCTGGCTTTTCTGAACATTTCGGGGGAAGGAATGACCGGCGCAGATCATGAGCAAAACCTCGCGGACATGCAGGCCGACTCAACTGCGGCGATGATGAAAAAATACCCGGAGATTATTGCAGGAGTAAAAATCGGGCATTACAATGGCCAAGATTGGGCACCTTTTGACAGGGCGGTTGCCGCGGCCAGTCAGGCGGGCAAGCCTTTGTTCGTAGAATGTCATTTGCCCCAATATTCGTTGCAGGACCAGCTTGCCAAAATGCGGCCCGGAGATATGATCACGCATACATTCGAACATATTTCGGAACGAATGCCCATTGTCGGCGATGATGGCAAATTAAGGCCTTTTGTCCTGGAAGCAAAAAAACGCGGCATTCTCTTCGATTTGGGCCATGGCGGCGCAGGTTTCTGGTTTGATCAGGCTGCTCCGGCGTTGAAGCAAGGTTTTTATCCCAATTCATTTGGCACTGACCTGCACCGCTTCAGTATGAATTCGGGAATGAAAGATATGGCCAATGTCATGTCAAAATTTATGGCGCTAGGACTTTCCCTCGAACAAGTGATCGCAATAGCCACATGGAATCCCGCCAAAGCCATTCACCACGAAGAACTTGGAAATATAAAAGAAGGGAGCATTGCCGACGTTGTCATCCTGAGAGTTCGAGAAGGAACGTTCGGGTTTATGGATTCGGCGCAAAAAAGCATTACCGGCGATAAAAAACTGGAAGTAGAAATGACATTGAAACAAGGAAAAGTAGTGTGGGACCTTAACGGCCTGAGCGCAAAAAAATAAGCAGCCATAACATCATGAACTCAAAATTCCTCATCCTGACCCGCTTCTCCAAAGCGCTATTTGGCTGCGTACTCATTACTATTTTCGTTTCCGCTACCCGAAATACTCTGGATAACCGGCTACCTCCCGGAGATCCCGACAATGGTGGCCTGACTTTCCCCGACGGATTCGAGTCGGTGGTGGTGGCGGACAGTACGGGACTTGCCAGGCACATTGTGGTTAACGATAACGGTGACATTTACATCAAGCTCCGCTATTTCGGAAAAGGGCAGGAAGGTGGTACAGTGGCTTTGCGGGACACCAACGGCGATGGCAAGGCCGATATCATAACGAATTTTGGCAAATACCAGGACCATAGCAGCCTCGCCAACGGTATCATGATCCGTAACGGGTACCTGTATTTCAGCTCATCGCTGGTGGTTTATCGCAGTAAATTGATTCCTGGACAACTGTTGCCGGAGGAAAAAGTCGAAGTCATTCTCAAAGACGACCACGAGCATGAAACGCATTGGCATATCACCAAGCCTATGGCGTTTGACAATAAGGGCAATATGTATGTGCCATTTGGCGCGCCTTCGGACGCCTGCCAGGATATGGTCAATTCACCGGGCGGAAAACCAGGTAGCGTAGGCCTGGACCCGTGCCCTGATCTGGAAAAACATGGCGGTATCTGGAAATTCAGTGCGGATAAGGCGGGACAGACTCAAAAAGATGGGACATTGTTTGCCACCGGACTAAGAAGTATTGTGGGCATGCGCTGGAACCCGGATGATGAAAGCCTGTATGCGGTTGTGCATGGTCGAGACAACCTGCACCGCCTGTTTCCTGACCTGTTTTCGTCCTGGCAAAGCGCGATGCTACCGGCAGAAGAGTTTGTAAAGGTGACCCAGGGATCGAATATTGGCTGGCCGTACTACTATTTTGACCAAATGAAGGGCAAAAAAATGCTGAACCCCGAATATGGCGGTGACGGCAAAAAGGAAGGCCAGGGAAGTAAATATCAAAACCCATTAATAGGCTTTCCAGGCCACTGGGCACCAAATGACCTGCTTTTTTACAAAGGAAATCAGTTTCCCGAAAGGTACAAACACGGCGCATTCATTGCTTTTCACGGCTCTACCAACCGCGCTCCCTATCCGCAGGCGGGTTATTTTGTAGCTTTTGTACCTTTCAAAAATGGCAAGCCAGCGGGTGACTGGGAAGTATTTGCGGACGGTTTTGCAGGCATTGATCCGATCATTAATACAAATGATGCCAAATTCCGTCCGATGGGACTGGCAGAAGGCCCCGACGGTTCTCTTTACGTGACCGATTCCAGAAAAGGAAAGCTCTGGCGAATTATGTTCAAAGGCAACAGAGGTGATTTTGGAACAAAACAGCTGGCCACAATGGAAACCCACAAGCAACTTGGGCATATCCGCACACCCGATGAAGTGGCGGATAACCTGGATACCAAAACCAAGGTTGCGGGCCAGCGCGTGTATAACACCTATTGTACGCCCTGCCACCAGCGTAACGGGATGGGTGACGGGAGCCGATTTCCCCCACTGGGTGGTTCCGAGTGGGTTACGGGAAGCAAAAAGCGGCTCATTGAAGTCGTCGCAAATGGTTTGGAAGGAGAAATACAAGTGGCTGGAAAACCTTATAATGACCTGATGCCCAAACATAACTTCCTGAAAGATGAGGAAATGGCGCAGGTACTGACCTTTATCCGCCAAAATTTTGGCAATGATGAAGACGCTGTATCGGTAAGCGATATCAGGCGGGTTTTGAGAAAATAGAAATTTGAAACACCAGGCTAAGAAATTATAGCCGTGTAAAAACTATATTTTGAACATTGGAAGCGGTTTCAATGGCTTTTTCAGGAGATTTTGAAAGATTTTTTTGATCAAAAACACATGAAAGCCTTCGTTACCGAGCAATTTCCGGTTGCGGCCTACGACCTTCCGGTCAGCACCAAACGTGAGGATCCCCAGAGTCACGTCGGTCCAGTCTGCTTTCCGGAAAGTCTCGACCGTATGTTCGTACTTGCCGCGGTAGCTGCTAATTTTGTGATGCCAGTAAATCATCAGGCTGATCTCGCCGGTCAAATGTCCCAAACTATGTACGGCAAGGTACATTTTCAGCTGTTCAATGGACGGGTCAAGATAATCGATCGTATGGTCTGTCCAGATGCCAATATCATGAAAAACACCTGCAATGGCATATTTTTCTACATGAGCCGGGTCGGTATCATGTAAAATGCAATTGAGAAAGACACGGTAAACGTGGTTTTTATATTTCAAAAAATCCTCCCCGATATCCGCTTTGAAATGGTGCAGCAGGTCTTCAATAGTTTGATTTGAATATTCCATTGGCGGGATCGGGAAGTGGTTTACAATTTTTCTAACGACATCAATATATGCAGGATCAAACGCTGCCGTGGTAGCAGCCGGTTTGTAACCTAAAAATAGGAAAGTATAACTTCTTAGAAAAAAAGCCGCCGAATAGTACATTTATTTCGATAGATACCTATACTATTGCAGATGAATGAAGTGAAGCTAGCGAATTTCAATAAGATATGATTTCTCCTCAAAGGTTACGGTGCATAGTGGTGGACGATGAGTTGGTTGCACGAGAATTAATCGAAAAATACGTTGCCAGGATACCTTTTCTCGAACTGATCGGTGTAAGCGACACTGCCACAGACGCTGTTTTTCAAATCAGGCAGTTGAAACCTGATCTTGTATTACTCGATATCGAAATGCCCGGTATCAGCGGTTTTGAGCTGCTTAAACTACTGCCTGCCAGTCGCCCGGCCATCATCATGATCACCGCCGATCCTTCTTATGCATTGGAAGGCTTTGAGCAGGACGTTACCGATTATCTGATGAAACCCGTGTCGTTTGAGCGTTTCGTCAAAGCTGTAAATAAGGTGACCCAAAGCCATCCCACGCTATCCTTAAACACGGAAAATGCCCCAGCCGAGCCTGTTTTGAAAGAAATGAAAGCAACATTGGAACCAAAACCCGCTAGTTTCCATGGCGATTTTCTCTTGTTGAAAGAGAATAAGAAACTGATCAAGGTGGATCCACATGAAATTCATTTCGCGGAAGGCATGAAGGATTATGTGAAACTATACTGGTCCGACCGCATTTCGATGATTCATATGACCATGTCAAAATTCGAAGAAGTGCTGTCAAAAACGTTATTTTTAAGGGTAAACAGGTCATACATCGTGAATAAGGACGCTATTTTGGAAATCGAGGGGAACGAAATCACTACACGGAACGGCAAAAAAGTCCCGATCGGGGTTACTTACCGAAGCGAGGTGCTGGCGTCGTTGAATAAAAACCGGGTGTAATGTAACATGGCAAAAAAGCTGTTTTCTTTTTTTAAGCTACCAGAAACAACTGGAAGATTCCTCCTACATTTACTGACATGGTTACTTGTCTGGGCAACTATACGTTACTTTTCCGTCCCCACATTAACGAAAGATAACCTGGCGACTATCGAGCATGCGGCTGTGGCAGTCATGTCTCAAACTCTCATTATCTTTTATTTCTTAGGTTACATTGTTTTTCCCAAATTCCTTTACCCGAGGCGATTAATTCCATTTATTATCTCACTATTGGCGCTGTTTCAGCTCATATATATTACTAACTATTATGAATTTTCCTACCTGGCTCAAATAAGCAACTTCAAAGGCCAATTAGAATCTAATTACATTGTCCGGGCCTGGAACCGCTACCTGAATCCCAATCCATGGACGGTTTGCTTTACAGATTTTAAAATTGCCTATTTCAATTATGGTTGGAGCTTTTTTTATGTAACTCCTGTACTTGTCATAAAAGTAATGCGGGACGTAGTGTCAGCCAGAACGCACAATTTACGATTGGAAAGGGACCGAATCCAGCTGGAAAAAGACAATCTGGATCTTCAGAGGCAAAGACTAACGCTGCAACGAGATAATCTGAACCTGGAACTCAGCTTTCTTAAGTCCCAGATCAATCCGCACTTCCTTTTCAATACGCTCAATGCAATTTATGCCAGAACCGCGGACGTTGACGAGCATGCTGCGGATCTGGTCATGCGCCTTTCCAATCTGATGAGGTATAGTTTGTATGAATCCAATCGGGAACGGGTTGTAATGACCAAGGAAGTAGATTATATTGAAAGTTATATTGAACTTGAAAAAGCACGATTCTCAGACAAAGTAGCTATTGACTATCAGCTGCATGGTAACCCTGAGCATTATTTCATCGCGCCACTTTTATTAATATCATTCGTTGAAAACGCATTCAAGCACGGCACAAGTCGTAGCCTGTCCTCATCATTTGTAAATATTTCAATTCATTTAGAGGATGCCAAACTCTTATTTTCAGTAAAAAACAGCGTACCTCCAAAGAATAAGTCCCTAGATTCCCTAAAACAAACCGGTCAAAAGCCAGGAGGGTTTGGACTCGTAAATACTGCAAAAAGACTTGCATTGCTCTATCCTCAGAAGCATAAACTGGACATTATAGAAACTGATCAGCAATTCGAAATTAACCTTGAAATGGAACTTACAAGCGTCAGCCATTTGCAGGCAGACACCCAATTATAGTTGATCTTCAAAAAGGCTTCATTGGTCGAAATTACCACCTCATTGGTCTAAATAATTACCAACAATTTCCCCTATTCTCTACTTTCACAGCAGAGATTAATACGCTCTGCTGTACACACCACTATCTCCTTAATTTACTAACCCTAAAAATGACCAGACAATCGAAACCGGTCAACAGACTGGTATTGAAAAAAGAACGGCTTATGAATATTACACCAGCCAAACCTATTTGTGGAATAGGCACAGATATGGACACGTCAGTTCAAAGTACACCAATATGTAGATTACTTTAATTTCTTAATCATCTGTTAGCCAGCCATTATGTCAAATGATAAATCACCTCGGCTTTTATCTGATCCGAAGACCAGCCAGGTCGATTGACCAACTCAACAAATTTCATCAACAGCGCACAGACAGATCTTCCGAAGAACTTTTAATGGGTTACTATATGGGTGATTTGCTGTTAAGGGAGGCGATACTAATCGCCTCTCCTTCTTTATACGACAGGCTGGAACGCTGGCTCAGCGGTGAAGAAATCACTGAAAAAAATCAACTACTCAATACGCTATACAAATACCTGACCCGTACAGCCACGCGCTGTACGCCTTTTGGTTTGTTTTCCGCGTGCGCCGTCGGAACCATTCAAACTGGTACCAATGTGCTTTTGGCCCCTTCTGAGCAACAAATTAAAAAGGCGTCGATTGACATTGAATTGCTGACTGCTATCGGCAACTGGTTAAAAACATGCTCCGATACCCGCAAACAGTTTAAACTATATCCGAACACATCCCTATATCAGGCCGGCAACAACAACTATCGGTACATTGAGTTCGTACGCAACAATGCTCAAAATCAATATTTCATCAGTGCACTGGAATATTCCGAAGCCCTGTCACTTATATTAGACCGTGCAAGATCCGGCGCTACCATTCCCCAGCTCGTGCTCACCTTGGCCTCGCACGGGAATGAATGTGAAGAATCCCTTGAATTCATTGATCTCCTCATTGACCACCAGATTCTTGAATTCGACATCGGGCCAAGGGTAGCTGGTCGCAATAATTTTTCGGAACTGATCTCACGAGTCGAACTGCTTAATAATACGGAAGATATAGTTATCAAACTCCGGCGAATGCAGCGGCTTTCTCAAAAAGAAGCAAGTCTTGTGGCAATGCATGGCGCATTACAGTCAGAGCTTGCCAGCATCGGGATCAATCCTGAAAAACCGAACATTCTTAAAGTAGATTCATACTTTTATCCGGTACAAAACCAGCTCGATGAGATCGTTATTACCGAAATCGGTGAACTGATCAGCAAGGTAATGGTACTCAACCAAAGCCGCTTGCCGGAAGATCTACAGGAATTTAAAAAGAGATTTTTAAAGAGATTTAATGAACGTGAAGTGCCCCTCTCATTAGCTCTGGACGACGACATCGGTGTTGGCTACGGCGAAAGTTCCGCGCTTGGTCTCGGGTATTCGCCTATGATCGACGACCTGGATCTGCCCGTACAGGAAAAGCAACGCTCAGTACAAGATAGTTGGTGGCAACAGTTGATTATTGAAAAGTATTCCACAGCCTTAAGAAATGGTGAGAAAGAAGTAATTCTTACGGACAATGATCTAGAAGCGATTGAGAAACAAAAGAGCTCTGCTCAGCGCAATGCAAGCAGTTTTTTTGTTTTCGGAAATATCATTGCAGAGTCGGCACAGGCCGTCGACAACGGTCAGTTTTTGTTCAATCTCCTCGCATGCCAGGGTCCGTCGGCAGTGAATATGATGTGCCGTTTTGCTGATGGAATTCCTGGTTTGGAAGAGCAATTGGTCACTTGTACCCAATCCGAAGAGCAGAAACATCCCGAAGTTATCTTCGCTGAAATCATTCACTATCCTGATAATAAGGCAGGAAACATTCTTACCAGGCCAAATCTGTACGCCTACCAGATCCCATACCTGGGCCAGGCAAGTGTGCAAGAACCGTTTCAAATTTTGGTAAGCGATCTAATGGTCTCGGTACGCAATGGTGAAATTGTTTTGAGATCAAAGCGATTGAACAAACGCATTATTCCAAGGCTTTCCAGCATGCATAACTATCGGAAGGGACTTCCCGTTTATCGTTTTTTATGTGATTTGCAGGATCAGGATGCTAATCTTAATGTGGTTTGGGACTGGGGAATTCTACAAACACAACGCCATTTGCCGCGTATCAGTTACCAAAAGCTAATTGTCAGCAGGGAAATGTGGCTTTTGCAGTCCAAAGATTTGAAAGAAAAAGACATTACAGACTTCATTTCTGCCATCAGGGAGCTCGGTTTGCCTGATTATTTCGCGGTCGCCTCGGCTGACAATGAATTGTTTATTAATACAGATATTCCGGAGTCAGTGAATCTGCTGATGGAAATATGCCGGAAAAGCGAAACGGTGAGGATCATGGAATTTCTGGGCACCTCCGAAAATTGCTGGATTACCAATGGCCAAGAGCGGTTCGTCAGCGAATTCGTTTTTCCATTCAGCAATCCTGACGTGTCACCCATTCCCGGATTTTCATTACCTGACTATGAGTTGCCCAAACAGCATTTCCCGCTCGGTAGCGAATGGCTGTTCATGAAATTGTACACGGGCGAAAAATCCAATGAATCGTCGTTGATCAGCATTTTATATCCATTGATTTGCCAATTGCTGGAAGATCAGGTCATTCAGCAGTTCTTCTTTATTCGCTACAAAGATCCTGACTCTCATTTTCGGTTGCGTTTCCTTGGTGATCCAAACACGCGGTTTGATCGGCAGGTCTTTGAAATCATACACACCGCGCTAGCGTCGCAGATACAGGCAGAAATCATTCACGACATTCAAACGGATACCTATTGCCGTGAACTGGAACGCTATGGCTGGAACCAAATCGAAACCTGCGAAAAATTATTCCAGATCGATTCGCTGGACACATTGCATTTTCTGGCCGACTACAACCGCGATGAAAATGAGCGCTTCTTATTCGGTATTCAAAAAACAGATAAACTTCTGAGCGATGCTGGTTATTCAATAGCACGGCGACACGCTTTGCTCGAAAAGCTGAAAGAAGGTTTTTTCACCGAATTCAAAGGAGGCCCCGCACTCCGTAAAAAGCTGAATGCGAGGTACCAGCAAAATAAATTGAATATCCAGCACCTTTTGCAACCATTTGACAGAAGTCGGCAGGACAATCAGGCAGACCTCCTGAAACAGGTTACCCTAGAAGAAAAGGATCGGGAGAACATACTTTGCAGCCTGATCCATATGTCGGTCAACCGTATTTTTCCCTTCAAACAGCGTGTGTATGAATTAATGCTTTATCACTGTTTATTCAAGCATTATGACGCTATTTTGGCCAGAAAACGGCAGACAAACAAACCGGTTTCAGGTCTTTCCAAAGCTATTTCTTCAATTTAAGTTTCAGCATACCGGCAGCTTTGGTATAACCTCCTTCCGATCCATCAACAAAATGAATGTGACCGTCTTTCAGGTCGCGCACATAACATGACATGACGGACTCGCCGCTCACGAACAACCCGTACAAAATCTCACCGCTTTCCTCCAATTGATCCAAAACAGCCTGTAACTCCAATCGCTGGCCCTCCGTACCCGATATCACCGTATTAATTTTGCCATCCATGACGAGTGTATCGGACATTTCCACCAGGTGTGTCAGATAACTTTTTCCTCTTGAAGTCTGAAAATAAACGTAGCCTGTCAGGGCGGTTAGCCACGATCCGAGTACTCTCAACAAATTGATCTTCCCCAGTCTCACCAACATTTCGAGCTCCATTTTGTTAAATGTAGTTTTCCATCTTAGCTTCGAAACCGATATCGGCTGACGTTTTTCCGGTGTCCCATATATGTCGTCCAGATGCCGCATTACTTTGCTAAAGGCCTCCTGCTGTTTTACTTTTCCGGTGCCCACCACAAGCAGCGTCACCACTTCCTGAGTGTTTTCGGGCGGTGCGATTTTGTCCCACCGGCATTGCATTCCGCTGAGATCGAGCTCATCACCGACAGCCATTAGCGTCGCCAGGAGATAACTTTCTCCTTTAATGATTTTTTCTGCGTAGTTTAATCCATTGCCGATCACAACGGGAATCGAAAGCGTGCCAGAAGCTCTTAATTTGGTGATTTTCAGATCATGTCCCTCTCCATATATATCAGTCACGGAAACCTCCCCCACGCGAAGTTCCAGGTCGAAATTATCACGTGTGTTGTTTTTGTATAATAACAATCCCCTCATTACCAGATCGATAATGGAAGAGGGCAGTATAAATGTAGCACCGTCGCCCCCGAAGAAAAATGGAATAGTGATACCTGCTTTGAATGCAATATTCAAGACGGTAACAATGCTTCCAGTGGCAATAAGGTTTACAGTTTCATGCAACCCATTCTGCACCGCGGCTGTTGAATTTTTAATGTCAGTCACGATCACATGCCAATTGTCGGGCACATGATAAAACAAATGTTCTTCCAGCAGCAGGTCGCTGAGCGGAATATGGTTTACCGGCAGACGTGAGTAAAACTGGTCGCTTTTCGATTCGGGTATCATGGGTGTAACAATGTCATTTCAATTTATGGCAATTTTTTGAATAAATCATTTTATGCTCACCTACGCATAACTTTTCAATCCCGACCACTAAATATTGGGCTAAAATAAGCGTATTAGGTATATTCGTAGCTGACGATTAACAAGGTACTGACCAAAACCCATTTTTGAATGCTTCGATCGGCTGTGCGCAATTTAGCTATTATAGTATTGTTTGTAAGTTGTAATGCGACATGGGGACAGCCCGGATCTTCGAAACCGTGGCTACAACAATATACCGAGTACCATGAATACAATGGGATTTATGTAGTCAAAAAGGTAGCGATACCTTGTAAATCTTACGAAGCTTTCCTCGTCGACGCCAACGGCAAAAAACTCACACCGGCTTATCGTGATATTGGTGAATTCTCAGGTGGCCTCGCTGAGTTTGCTTCTTTCCAATCAGGTCAAAATCAGGGACGTCACGGATTTATCAACCGAAAAGGCGAAGTTGTTATTCCCGCAAAATATATAGCGACCGATAAATTCAGAGATGGAAAAACATGGGTTATTTATACCGTAGGCAAGCAATTTGGCCTTTCCTACCTCGACAGCACCGGCAAATTGTTGTACGAAATACCCATCAAATATTATAAAAATGATTTCCTTATTTCCAAAGCAGCCGTAGAATACCTCTGCAATCAGGATACCCGGGAAGACGTAATCTGGTGGAGAGGGAGGGACATGTTTTTGCTTAATTGGAATTTCAGTAAGTTCGACGAGGACAGGATCAACAAGTCGAAAAATATTTATCATTTCAATTTCCAGGGCAAATACGGGATTATTGACAAAAACATGATCCTGCGCGTTCCGGTAGCGCTCGACGACATTGATCCGACCTACAAATTTTCGGGACAAGGCCTTGAACGCGTGCGTTACGGAGATAAATACGGATATGTGAGCCCTTTCACCGGCGACCTCGTTGTGCCATTTGAATATACCGACACACGAAAACCTACTGCCGGTTTGTTTTGGGTCAAAAAGAATGGCAAATGGGGATGTATTGATAAAACGGGCAAGGTAAAGATTGATTTTCTTTACGACGAAGCCACAGGTTTTACTGGTGAAGATCGCTCGGCAGTAGCGATCAATGGCAAATTTGGCCACATTGACAAGTCAGGAAAAATCAGGACCCCGCTGAAATACGATTTCGCATCCTACTACAATCATGGCATTTCCATGGTCAGGCTCGACGGCAAATATGGCTACATTGACACTACCGGGAAGTTTATTACCGAACCCATTTACGACGACGCGCTGCCTTTTGACCGCACCACTACAACCGTTGAGCGCTCATGGCTCAGGTACCAGCTATCGATGAAGGGCAAGGAAAGTTTTGTAGGCTTTTCCTATAAGCTCAATGCGGTTTTTATTATTCTGGGAGTAATGCTGTTCATCTGGATCAATGGACTGTTGTTCAAGAGGGTACAGGCTGCCCGGGCACGTAAAACGGCAGCTAAAAAGAAGTGATTTCAGTCGTTCTGTGAACTGGATTTATCGATAATCACGGCCAGCAGAATGACCATTCCTTTCACGACTTGCTGCCAGAATGGTGACACATTGAGTAAGACCAGGCCGTTATTTAACACACCAATAATGATTGCACCCTGAACTGTGCCCAGTATGCTCCCCCGACCGCCGGAAAGCGAAGTCCCGCCGATCACTACCGCAGCTATCGAGTCCAACTCGAAGCTGATGCCAGCGTTAGGCTGTGCGGAATCCAGTCGCGATGTGACCATGATGCCGCCGACAGCGGCCAGCGCCCCGGCAATGGTGTAGACAATGATTTTGACCCTGTTGACATTAATACCGGATAATCTGGAAGCACTCTCATTGCCTCCGATCGCATAAATGTACCGTCCGAGCCTGGTTTTTTCCGTGACAAAAACGGCAGCCAGAACAATGGCGCCGGATATCCAGACCGGTACCGGAATGGCCAGAAACCAGCCGGTGCCAAAAAACAAAAACGGGTCACCCAGCCCGCTGATCGGGAAACCCTGGGTCCAAAGCATCGTAAAGCCGCGCGCGACGGTCAGCATGGCCAGCGTTGCAACGAAAGGCGGTACCTTAAACTTCGTGATCGCCCATCCATTGAATGCGCCCAGCAATGATCCCGTAAGTAAACCGGCAACCACAGCACCCAAAATCGTGAAGCCAATGTAAAGGTTATTAGCCGGCAGTTCGATTCCATTTTTGAGCAATCCGGCTGTAATGGCCCCACAAAGTGCGAGTACTGAGCCTACCGACAAGTCAATACCTGCGGTCAGCACGATCAATGTCATACCTGTCGAAATGCAAATATTGACCGAGATCTGCCGCATCACATTCCAAAGGTTGGACACGCTCAGGAACTTGTCTGACAGCAAACTGAGTCCCAGGCAAAGCAGAAACAATGCTATTAATGATTGAAAACGAAGCAGTCTGGATCGGTAAATGGCTAAATTCATGCTTGTTTTTCGTAAATGGATTTAGGGATTGCGGCGCTGAGAATAGCGTCTTCTGTTGCTTCCAGTATTGAAAATTCGGCTGTTAATGTGCCTTCGGCCATTACCAGTACCCGATCGGAAACAGCAAGGATTTCGGGCAGCTCCGAGGACACGACGATGATACCCAAACCTTCGTCGGCCAGTTTAATAATCAATTTATAAATTTCACTTTTGGCATGGACATCAATGCCCCTTGTCGGCTCGTCGAGCAGCAGTAACTTCGGTTTAGTAGCCAGCCATTTGGCGAGCACGATCTTCTGCTGGTTACCGCCACTCAGGTTTTTTGCTTTTTGCTGACGGGTCGGGGTCTTGATTTGAAGCTCTTCAATGTATTTATCGGCCAATGTGTTCTCTTTCAAATCACTTAACGTCCCCAGGTTTTCAAGATCGGTCAGCGTTGTCAGGCTAATGTTGTTTTTCACGTTCAGGCCCAGTACTAATCCGTCCTTTTTTCTATCTTCAGGCACCAGCGCCAGGCCCGCATGAATAGCGTCCGCCGGTGAATTGATTTTCAATAATTTACCTTCCATTGAAATCTGACCGGAAAAAGCTCCGGCATGCAAGCCAAAAATAGTTTCCAGCAACTCCGTCCGTCCGGCGCCCATTAGACCAAAAATACCAACAATCTCACCTTTGCCCACATGAAATGAAATATCTTTCAGCAGATTTTCTCCTGGCCGGGCCGGATGTTTAAGAGATATACCACTTGCTTTCAGAAGTTCAGGAAAAATACGGTCACCGCTATTTTTCCTAATCATGGCAATAGTACGGCCAACCATTTTATGAATCAGTTCCTCCTGCGTAATCCCGGCCATGGAACCGGATTCAATGGATTTCCCGTCTCTTAAAACCACATAATGATCGGCGATACGAAACAGCTCATCGAGTTTGTGCGAGACATACACGATCGCCTTCCCAGCCTTTTTCAAGTCTTCGATAATGCCAAAAAGCACCTCTACCTCGCTACCGGTAATGGCGGAAGTAGGCTCGTCCATAATGATCAGTTCTGCATCCGTCAGTAATGCTTTGGCGATCTCAACGATCTGTTGCTGTCCTACTTTCAGCTTGTAAACGGCTGTGTCCGGGTTTACTTTCAATTTCAGATTATCCAGTAGTTCCTGCGTTTTCCGCCGCATCCGATTTTTGTCGATAGTACCGTATTGGGTCAACAGTTCCCGACCGAGAAATATGTTTTCCGATATGGTCAGATACGGGATCAGGTTCAGTTCCTGATGGATAATAGCAATCCCCTTTTGCTGCGCGTCTCTTGGGTTTGAAAACTTGACAGGTTCGCCTTTAAAAATGATTTCGCCTTCAAAATCCTGGTAAACGCCCGAAAGAATCTTCATCAATGTAGATTTTCCGGCACCATTCTCGCCAATCAATGCGGTCACCTTTCCGGCTTCAATGGACAGACAAACATCTTCCAGCGCGATCACTCCCGGAAATTTTTTGGTTATCTTATTGACTGTCAACATGGCTAATCCAATTAAATACTATCCACTATTTTCAAACTCACCGGTATCACTTCGATCCTTTTTAGATCGGTATGCTCCTTGTTCAATTCAATGGCTCCCGAAAATGTGATCCGGTCGCCTTTTTTAACCTTTGATTTAAATTCTGGAATGACCCCTTCGCGGATAAGCTTATTGATTTCCGCCGAGACATTATTGAAATCCATCGAGTTGGAAAATTCATTAATGTCAATCGCTCCTGATGCGTCACGGACTGCATTGCCGAAAATGTACTCGGTCGCAATACTAATTTCAGGTTTCTCGTGCAGAGACTCAATTTTTACTAAAACTTGATTTTCCTCGATAGATTCAACAATCCCTTCGCCTTGAACCAGAAAATATTTAATGTTTCCAATCCCCAATGCGTGCGAATGATTGGCAAATGCTTTCTCTTTGTCTGTTTTCAAAAGGGACAATAATTCCCCCGTTTCAATGGCTTTCCTTGTAGCCGGTATGAGTTTGGTTCCCCAAAATTCGTTGGCATACCGTGCGGCATTGAAAGATGTCGTTGCAGCCTTTACCTCGTCCAGCTTTTTAAAATAAACCGAATTGTAAGCCACTATCCCAATCAGAATGAAGAATGCGGCATATCGGATGATTTTCTTCATAACTATTCCTTTTTGCCGTATGCAGCGTAATTCTCAATATTGTCCTTTTTGACAAGCTCCACTGCTACGGGCATTTTTTTTGGAAAAACCCTTTTGCCTTTAAAATATTCATCTGCAAACGTAGCGGCAGTATTGGCCATAACCTCCGGAAACTGCATTCCCGTAGCCATTATCTTTCCGTCCTGAATGGATTTGACCACATCCTCAGCGCCATCGAAACCAAATACGCGCACTTTGTCAGCTTTTCCAGCGGCCGATAGTGCCT
The DNA here is from genome assembly GCF_026625565.1 of Dyadobacter pollutisoli. Lineage (NCBI taxonomy): Bacteria > Pseudomonadati > Bacteroidota > Cytophagia > Cytophagales > Spirosomataceae > Dyadobacter > Dyadobacter pollutisoli. The sequence continues at coordinate 2,036,962 of NZ_CP112998.1, read as the reverse complement.
GGTATGCGCCCATAGCCATCGCGTCATTCCCGCAAAAAACAGCGTCAATGTCGGGATGTGCCTGTAAAATTGATTCCAGCACTTCCATGGCTTTATTACGGTCAAAATCAGCGCTTTGCTGAGCTACCATTTTGAGTCCGGGGTAAAAATCAACGACACTGTGAAAGCCTTTGGAGCGGTTCCAGGTGTTGTTGTCGCCTACCATTCCGAGGATTTCAACGTATTTACCTTTCTTATTGAGTGTTTCCACGAAATATCGGGCGATGGCCACGCAGCCTGAATAGCTATCCGAAAGTATCTGAGACGTTGCGGCATTGTTCGCATTCACTTCTCGGTCCATACAAAAGACTGGTACGCCAGCCGCTGTGGCATTTTTCACATTCACAATGGAGCCGTCAGCGTCAGTGGGATTGAATAAAATCGCATCATAGCCGGTTGCAATGGCATTTTCAAAATGATCGGTTTCCAACGAGGTGCTGTTCTGCGAGTCAAATACTTTCGACTCATAGCCAAGTTCCTTTGCCTTGGCCTGTGCTCTCTCTGCCAGAAAAACAAACCACGGATTATTAAGCGTAGAGACCACAATGGCCATCTTTTTAGGCTCATCGTCGGTTTGTCTGGTTTTGCAACCGATTATTGCCAATCCAAAAAGAGCGGAGCTTAATACCAATAAATATGTACTTCGGAATCTCATTGGAAGAAGTTTTAGATAGACTTGCCAAGTCTCCAAGACTTGGTAAGTCTTGTTTATCTCGTTACGGAAACACAGTTACAATCACCCGCTGATACCTCGTCAATGAAGGTTTGCCATTATCAGTTACCGCCAAAATAATATGAATCGTCTCCGGCTGGCTCACTTTGGGAGCGGTAAAAGATGTACTCATAGCATGCAAATCCTTGATACCCAACGGTTCCTTCATGGCGTAACTGCCCGGTTCGGGGTAATAAATCCATTCGTAACTCAATCCGTCACCGTCCGGATCCTGAGAACCTTCCGCACTTAATGTAACAGTTTCGCCACCAGTTGCTCTCAATGCATTGGAATGCTTCAAAGCCGCTTTTGGCGGGTGATTGGCCTCTTTATATGGCTTGATCGTCCAATCCATTCTCGCTGCAAAATCATGCTGAAATGCCTCGCGCCATCTCCATAATGTAGCCTTATTGCTCGTATGGAAATTGCCGTCCACGCCTTTGACTTCATCCATTGCATCCGTATAAATCGGGCGGGTTTCAGGTTCGTAAAAATATTTGAGCGTGCGCGGCGTGTAGAGTTCATATCTCCCACCCCAGCCTCCGAATTCAGGGTGCTCGGGATCATTCATTCCATTATCGATCAGTCCTAAAAAAGACGGGGTATCACCCTCCATCAAAAACTTGGTAAATGGGTACTCGGCACCCAGCGGACCGTGATTTCTCACATGCTCATCCAGCCAGGGATTATCTACAATTTCAAAATTCGCCCCTGCAAACCTACCATGAAATTTGTCCCCGCTAATACCCGACCAGGTTGCATAATGATACGCTCCTGCGGCATGGTAACCGGGACTACCTACATAAAAAACTTCCGGGAAGTTCTTCCTGATCCACGGCCCGGTATCGTCCTGATCCGAGATTGTATACATCCGGATTTTGGCAGCAAACTTTTTCACGTCTTCCGGCGAGCGTGTCATTTTCACTTTCCATAACGCCTGCGCAAGGCAATTCGCTCCGCCCCAAACCGGAATCCATACCGGCCGGTCATCTTTTTTATCAACTACTTTAATGATCCACTCCGAGCCTTCCGAATCTTTTCCCTTACCCACTGCATTCATACCAAATTCCGGAAAACCACCTTTGGTCACACTCAGTAAATATGCTGTCTCGGGATATCCTTTTTCGTGCAGCAGCAGGTTAGCGCGGACTTTATCATAAGTATTGATCAGCTGCTTGATCTTTTCAACCGCCACCCGTTTTTGCTGGTGAATAGAAGTTGTAGCGATCAGTCCTTCAATGTCCCATTGATTGGAATAAGTCAGAAAACGGACCATAGACTGCGTATCATCCGGCTCATTTTCAATATCCGTCAAGATCAAAACCCTGCGTCGCGGCTCGGCAGACTGCGCGAAACTTGCCGACTGGAAGCAAATCAGCGAAAGGATTGCCAGGCTTCTTGCCGTTTTGATAAAATATTCCTGAATAACCATATTTAAAAAATATTGCTAAAATGCTGACTCAAAAATGAACTGCTTAACCTGATGCGGGGGCGATTTATTTACAAAGTTCGAGGGCAACTTCGGCGATACCTTCCGCTGATATTCCGTAATGTCTGAATATCTCCTGCTGCGAGCCGGTTACGGTATATTCGTCGGGTATACCTATGATTTTGAAGCGGTTATGGTAATTATTTTGAATTAAAAAAGAAGCACAGGCCTCTCCTAATCCACCATAAATGCTGTGCTCTTCCACCGTAATAATCGGTTTTCCGGTAGCCGCAATATCAGCAAGTAATGGGTAATCCAATGGCTTAATGGTGTGCATACTGACCACCGTAGCAAAAATATTGAGCTCCTTTCGCAGCTTTTCAGCAGCCAGCAAGGCCGGCGTAACCGTTTCGCCGGTACCAATGATCGTCAGATCACTTCCTCTCAGGACAATGCGTCCCTTACCAAATTCAAATGTTTTTTCGTCGGCAGATAAAAGCGGCATTGACTTTTTCCCAAATCTTAAATAAACCGGCAAATCCGTTTCTGCCGCCAGCCTGATCGCCTGCTCCGTTTCGAAATTATCAGCGGGAGCCACTATAATGAGGTTATTGATAGTTCGTAAAACCGCAAAATCGTGCAAACTATGATGTGTAGAACCCAGCGCGCCATAGCTGACACCAGCGCTGATACCCACCAGGTTCACCGGATTATTGGAGTAAGCCACATCATTTTTGATCTGTTCCAATGCCCTGGCCGTGAGAAAACAAGCCGGTGAAACAGCGAACACTTTCTTACCGGTTGAAGCCAGGCCGGCTGAGACGCCCACCAGGTTCTGTTCGGCAATCCCTACCTCTACAATCTGTTCGGGGAATTTTTGTCCAAAAGGTACCAGTTTGCCAGAGCCCCGCGAATCGCTGGTTACCACCACGATATCACGGTCGTCCTGTGCCAATTGCTGTAATGTCTCTGAAAATATTTCCAGATTTGCCCTGTTTGTTACCGCCGTTTTCTCAATCGTTACATCCACTATTTCTTCCGGTTAAATTCCTGAAAGCCGCCATTGATTTTAATGAATCGCTTCTTCCAAAAAGTCCAATTCCTGCATTGCTTCCGCATACTGCGCTGCATTGGGCACGCCATGGTGCCACCTGAGCTGGTTTTCCATATAACTTACGCCTTTGCCCTTTACCGTATGGGCAATCACCAGACTAGGTTTTCCCTTAGTAAATGGCAGCGAGTCAAAAGTCGCTTTTAGCTGTTTCAGGTCGTGGCCGTCCACATGCCGTACTTCCCACCCAAATGCTTCAAATTTCTTGTCGACCGGGTCCGTGTTGCACACGTCGGCAGTTGGCCCGGATATCTGTAATTCATTTTTATCAATGATCGCGCAAAGGTTGTCCAGCTTGTAATGCGCGGCAGAAAGCGCGGCCTCCCAGTTGGAACCCTCCGGTAATTCGCCGTCTCCGAGCACTGTGAACACTTTATAGTTCTTTTTATCCATTTTGCCGGCAATGGCAGTACCTACGCTGAGCGACAAACCGTGACCCAATGCTCCCGTGTTTTGCTCAATACCATGTACTTTACGAGTAGGATGTCCAATATAATGCGACTGATATCTGCACAACGTTTCCAGGTCTGATTCAGGAAAAAAGCCCCTCGACGCCAGTACTACATAAAGTGCTTCCACCGTGTGGCCTTTACTTTGAATGTACCGGTCGCGGTCGGGAGACGTGAAATGTTCCGGGTCCACATGCATGGTATCATTGTAAAGCACATTCAGAATGTCAATACACGACAGGCTGCCACCCGTATGACCGGCTTTTGCGTTGTAGATGTATCGGAGTATTTTCTTCCGGTACTCCACCGACTTGTGCGCAAGTTCCTGCTCTGACATTGTTTGCACGATTTAATCGTTAAAAAGCTGCACTTCCCAGCCCATATAGTTCCCCAGTGCTTCGTTCAATATGCCCGCCGTTTTGGAAGCATTCATCACCACATGGTGCTCAAATCCATTGCGGCAGATGTATTGCATGAGGTTTTGGAGGTTTGGAATCTCCGCTACTGCGCGGTTCCCGAAGGTTTTTAATGTATCGTCCGTCAATTTACCCTCCCCTATATATGCCTTCATTACGCCACGAGGATCGTCCGTACTAATGCGGCCGAACGTGAGCGGCGAGGCTGGTGTACGCCCTGAAAGCGCGCCGTAAGTGTTTTCCTCTCCTACCGATGTTCCCAAAATCGGCGCTGTGCTGATTTCTATATCCGGCAAAAATGACTTCGCCCAGTTTCCACAGTGGAAAAGCACGCATTTGTTATTGTCATTCGCGTAATTATTATTCCAATCTACCAGCGCACTCGGCGATCCTGATGCGAGTTGCAGCGCATACATGCTGAGCGTACCCGTCACATCCACCTCGCAGCCGCTCGGAAGCATGCTTTCGCTCATGATGCTCATACTCGTACAGACATTGCACCCGTAGTTTTTTTGCACCGAAGTCCAGCACTGAATGGCAGTAGCGTTTAATGCATTTTCCTGCATAAAATCAGTCAATACCACGTCCAGCTTGGCCATTTGTATCAAAGCCTCGTCGGGTGTTCTGCCAGTTGGCGCGTAGTCTCTTATCTTTTGCAAACGCTGCTGCACGCTGGTATCCTGGGCAGTCAGCTTGTTGGCGTTGCCCAAAATTTCAGACAAATCCACAGTGATCACAGAAATGCCATTGCGCTGTAAAATTTTCTCACTGTAACGAACGGTGTTAAAACCACCCGGACGTGCTCCTATGGCTCCTATCCTCACTTTTCGCAGTCCCATCGCAACCCTGCATACGCCCAGAAAATCCAGCAGGTCTTTGGTAAATGAAGGGTCCGTCGGGTGCACTACATGCTTGGTAGTGAGCGTATATTTGATCCCAAACTGATACAGATTATTACAGGCCGATATCTTTCCACACCACGAATCGCGCCGTCTGGCCACGTCCAGCTTGTCCAGATCGTCCGGGTAACCTTGCACAAGTACCGGTACATTCAGTTCTGCCAATTTCAATGTTTCCGCGATGCCCCGTTCGTCGCCGAAATTGGGCAGTACTACCAGCACGCCAATGATCTCGTCGCGATGCGCCCTGAACAAAGCCGCACATTTCTGGGCATCCTGGAAAGTCTCTACCCCGCCCAGCTTCGTAGCCTCGGTATCGAGCATGATCGCATTGATTTTCAGTTTTTTTAACAAATCAATGATCTCAACCCTGGCCTCAGCAACCAGCCTGTCCGGGAAAAAATCCCTGTTACCGATTATGACTCCGATACTTCCTTGATTATGCATGTTTTTACTTGTTATCCCAGGACTGAAGTCCTGGGTTAGTCGTCAGCGCAGGACTTCAGTCCTGGCTGTCCTGGGTTATGCTCGTCGCCTGGTCCCAGGGTTAAAACCCTGGGTTAATCGGCTATGATTAGTTCTATTTCGTTGTCGTGGAAGAGTTGCTTGTGTTTTTCTTCGATTCCTGCGTCGGTGATGATGTAATCGATCAGCGACAGGGCTCCGAGGCTTGCAAAGGCACTTTTTCCTATTTTTGTCGAATCCGCTACCAGGTATGTGGTATCAGCGGCGTCGATCATTGCTTTCTTCACCACCAGGTCACTGATACTCGGATAAGTCAATCCCGATTTCAATGACAATCCGGCCGTTGCAAGAAATAACTTCTGGACATTCAGCCCTTTGAAAAAATCCGCAGCTTTCTGACCAGTGAGTGACAATGTTGGCGGCTTAAATTCTCCTCCCGTCATGATCACTTCAATGCCTGTTTCAGCTCCCAAAAGCAATGCAATGTTCAGCGCATTGGTAATCACAGTCAGGTGTCGGTTACTGTTTCTCAGCTTCTTGGCAATCTCCGTCGTAGTCGACCCTGAGTCCAAAATGATCGTGTCGCCATTCGTAATGTATTCCAGACATTTCGCTGCGATCAATTCCTTTTTGTCCAGATTTTCCTGATTTCCCAGTGAAAAGTTGCGGACCTGATCTTCTACATTTTTAAGAAATGCCCCTCCATGCTCTTTAATAACAAGCCCGTCTTTTTCCAGTTTATCCAGATCCTGACGAATAGTCACTTCTGTCACTTTAAACAGTTTAGCCAGGTCAATCACCTTCGCCGAACCGTCCTCTTTAAGCAATTCCAGTATTTTATCCCTTCTTTGATTTGCCAGCATTATATTATTGTTTTTTGTCCTTTTTTATCTAAAAATAGATTTAAAACAATTAATAACTAACAAGGGCCGGAAAAATAGACCGATTCCATTCAAATAAGCTTCACAAAATTAGCAATAGCAAATTTAAGAAAGTAAACGAAACTAAAAAATAATAATTGAAAATAAAACAACGTAATTGCAATATAATTTCTCAAATTCCGACTACTGGTTTGTGCAGCTTTCACTATTCCTTATCGTCATGAAGAACTTTCGTTTTTTAATATGCTTATGCGTATTTGTAACCAGCTCAGAGCTAATATTTTCCCAAAATATGCCGCCTGCCTCCGCTACCGAGGACTGGTCTGTTAAACCACCGCTTGTTACCCCGGCAGAAAGCTACGCGCAGCCTCCGTCTGATGCGATTGTACTATATGGTGGTAAGCAGGATTTGGATAAATGGGAACATTTAGATGGCTCCAATGTAAAATGGCAAACTACCGGCGACGCAATCACCATTGTTCCAAAAACAACTGATATCAGAACAAAAAAGCAATTTGGAAACATACAGCTTCACGTCGAATGGAAAACACCGGACCCAAAAGAGGACAAGGATATGAACCGGGGCAACAGCGGCGTACTATTGATGGGACTTTACGAATTGCAGATCTACGAGTCTTATAACTATGATACCCGCATTTACTACAATGGTCAGGCAGGAAGCATATACAAGCAACACGCCCCTCTTGTCAATGCAGCAAGAAAGCCACAAACCTGGCAGACGTACGATGTCATTTTCGAAGCCCCGGTTTTCAATGCAGATAAAACACTGAAAACACCTGCATTCATGACGGTGTTTCATAACAATGTACTGATACTTAATCACGTAGAACTCAAAGGCCCAATGATATACCAGGGCTATCCCAAATACGAATATCATGAAGCCAAGCTGCCATTGAGGCTACAGGAGCATAATAGCAGGGTTAGTTTCAGGAATATATGGGTTCGGGAGTTTTGACTAAAAATTACATATTTTGAAATTAAAGTTAATAGAACGAAATAATATTTTACAAATTAGAATGAAATTTATAAATTCGGGCTACTTTAATCAATCGAATGGTAGTCGTCGCACACAAACCTATAAGAGAATTTTATTTCCAAAATCCAGCGCTCCGAAATGCTTTGGAGAAATGGTACAAGGATACGATAAACGCTGACTGGGCTAATTTCGGCGATGTTAAAAACTCCTTCAATTCCGTAGATTCGGTTGGTAATGGGTTATTTGTATTTAACATATCCGGTAACAATTGCAGGATAATTGCACGGATATTTTTCAGAAAAAGAACGTTATTCATCAGGTTTGTTGGCACGCATAAAGAATACGACAAACTGGATTTGGCGACATTATAAGTATCACTCATATGAAAAACCTAAAAACTGAAAAAGAGTATCAAGCGGCTCTGAATGAGCTTGATACATTGATGAAAAAGGGAGAAGATAATATTACCGAAAGCGAGGCCACAAAAATTGAGGCACTCGCATTATCAATCCAGTCCTACGAAGAATCATACTATCCATTTCCGATGCCCAAAACCATTTCCGAAATGGTTGAATTGAAACGCTTTCAACTTAAACTGACGCAGGCAGCGCTGGCTGATATGCTGGGACTGGGAAAACCCAAGCTATCCCAGATCCTGAGCGGCAAACGCGATCCCGATGTTCCATTTCTAAAAGCTGTCTATAAAAAATTGGGTATCGATCCTGGTTTTTTGCTCGATAATGCCTGAATTATCTTGCCAGAGGCAACCAGACTGACATATCGGTATGTCCACGATTACCCCAGGCATAGTAAGGAACCAGTTTGACTGGAATAGTTTGCGGCGCTTCCGTAGACACTTCGCGATAAAGTTTTTTAGTCCAATCTGAATGGTTGATCACCAGTGCGTCGCCTTGCAGGCTCATAATCGGGCTGTTTTCGATCGTTAGCTGCACTGGTTTCAGGTTATTTTTGGCGGAAATGGCAATGTCAAAAATCGTTTTGCCTTTTGGCAGATCAAGCGATTCCACACAGTAAACAACCGGTCCGCGCTTCACGGCAATTTGGTTACGCGTTTCTTCGACCAATGGATTCGACTCGATCAATTTGACCGGCATAGGAAGCGTCAATTCTAGCTTATCACCTTTTTTCCAAACCTTATTGATTTCGGCGTAAGTCCCTGGGGTAAGCTGAACCGACTGCTGTTTACCATTAACAGTCAGACTGGCATTGCTAGACCAGCCAGGAATTCGAAAAAAGGTTGAGAATGACTCGGTCGGCGCTTCTTCAATGCTAATGCTTATTTTACCATCCCAGGGGTAATTGGTAGTTTGTGTCAATTTCAGTGCGCCATTTTTAAGTTGGGTATGAAGGTGATTTCCTCCATACAGATTAAAGAAAACACCTTTTTCAGACAAACTATAAGCATATTGGCTCACCTCAGAGACCGTCCGCACCGTGTTTGGTGGGCAGCAGTTGGATTTCGAAATATAGCTCTGCCGCTCCTTGGACCAACGCTGCTCAAACGGCAATGCATCCGAATAGCTCAATGGATTGGTATACAAGAACTTATCGCCTTTTAGATTAATCCCCGAAAGTACACTGTTGTACAATGCGAGCTCAACAATATCGGCATACTTTGCGTCGCCGGTGATTTGTAGCATTCGCCAGTTCCAGAGCACATTACCAATGTTCGCGCAAGTTTCATTATGCGCAGTAAAGTTGGGCAACTGATAATCACGCCCATACGCCTGGTGGATTTTCTGTACTTCATCTGGTTTGTAAGAAGTACCATCGGGTGAGACGCCGTCGTACAATGCACCACAGCCGCCGGTTACATACATTTTGTGTTGCGTAACATCGTCCCACATTACATTCAGCTGGTTCATTAAGGCTGCGTCGCCGGTTTCCGCGTACACGTCTGCCACGCCCGCATACAGGTAGTTGGCGCGTACCGCGTGGCCCATGACTTTGGTTTGCCGTAAAAATGGTATCCGGTCCTGATTGTCGTCGGTCCCTTCCGTGGCGCCTTTAATCGCCACCAAATGTTTCACCAAAGTCAGGTATTTCTGATCGTGCGTCGTGCGGTATAATTCAGACAGCCCCATGTAATGTGACGGGCATATGGCGTTGCGGGACTGCTCGGGCGTGGCTTTGTCATAAAAAACGATCAAAAAATCAGCGGCTTTTTTGGCTACTTCCAGCAATGTAGTCTTGCCTGTGGCACGGTAGTGAACGCATGCGGCGGTCATCAAATGACCAAAATTGTAAGCTTCAAAGCTCAGCCGGTCATCGAACATTTTGGACTCACCTTTTTGCTTTTGTTCGATGATCGCTTTGGTATAAATATAACCATCCTCACGCTGCGCCTTGGCCATTACTGCAATGGCTTCGTCCATGAGCTCGTCCAGCTTTTTATCCTTGGTAGCGGCATACATGGCCGCTACGGCTTCAAATGTCTTATAAAAATCACCATCATGGAACGATGGCCCTTTGAATTTACCTTCCTCCAGACCAGCAGCGATCTCGAAATTCCGGAAGGAATGACTGATCTCGGGATCGGTATAAGTTTTCCAAAGCTGCGGTACCATTGTTTCGCGGCATACCTTGAACCTGTCGGCCCAAAAACCCTGCGTCCATTGTACGGCGTCCATGTCCGGGCTGCTCAATTTGGCAAAAGTGCTTTGCGAAGTGTTTACCAACGCATTTTTCTGAGCCTGAACATGTACTGCCGTCAAACAGAACAGTGAAAAGGTTAAGACAATTTTGTTTTTTTTCATATTTTGAAGTATTGCTAAAAACTTAAAAAGACTTGCCAAGTCTTGGAGACTTGGCAAGTCTACGTTCGCTAAAACGGACTACTAATCAGATAGTTAATATTATATACAGCCTCGTTGTCCTTTCGTCCTGCATCCAACAAATCATACATCTGATCCGTCGGCGTGTCCGCATTTGGAAACCGGCGCGTGTCTCCGGTTCTAAACACAATCCTGCTGACCGATTTCAAAGGCGCAAAAAGAATGTTGTTACCCAAATTCTTACCATTCACCGAAACGCTGTAAAGTCTGGTTTCAGTGTTAATCTGCACTTTTACATCCAAACGTTCTCCCGATTTGTACTGCATCAGATTTCTGTTCCTATAACCTGCTTTTGTCCTGAAAACTCCCGCAGAATCCAATGATAATCTGATGCCCGGCGTGCCTTTTGCATCCTGAAATTCAATGTCCAGCAGGCCATGATTATTTTGCTGCGGAATTATGGAAAATTCTGCGATCAGTTTTTTGGTTGACGGTATCACGCGTTCAGCTTTGGCGTAATCGAATGGATCAGCATCTTGCAAAACAAGCGCTTTTGCACCGCTAAATACTTTTTTAACCTGAACCTGCGCCCAGAGCGGGCTGTAAATGTTCCACTCCATCAGTTCTTTACCTTCCGGCAAAGCATTGAAATTCTCGTTCGCGTGCTTTTCAGCTTTGTCTTTCACCGGTACCGGCACGGACGAAATCCAGATATCCTCTTTGTTCATACTATATGTAACCCAAAGCTTGCCATCCGGCGGAGTACCATTCCCTTCTGCGATCCCACGGACATATTGCGGCCCGTAAGATTTGTAGTTACCACCGTAACGCATCGAAGTTATTTCGCCGTTTACCAATAGCAGGTTTTTATAATCCAAACCGTTGTCACTGACCGAAATAGCCAACGGCCACCGAAATTCGGATGGATTATATACAGTAGCATACTTTCCGTCACTGATCCGCTGACCCCAGATTTTGGCATTACTATTCACAAACCCCGGCGCTCTTTTCGGAGAATAAACCCACGATTTCCCTTCATTTTTACTGATACTCGTCAATGCATTCTTCCAGAGTCCCACTACCCTGCCATCCGGCAAATGATAGTAGCTGAGCGCTTTATATTCGCCTTTCAAAGAAATCAATGGATCGTTCCGATCAGCCTCTTCCACCCATTGCTGAGTTACCAGCCGGTTACCGAGCAGCTCTTCGCACGCCTGCACAAAACCTTTGTCAGGACTATCCGTATACATTGGATAATCGGATTGCTGGGTCCAGGAAGTGTTATGCCTAATGAAATAGATCGGCCCGAAGCTTCCGTCTTTCTGTATTTCCCGGACCACGCGGCCAATTCCATTGCCATCATTCGGATCGTCTTTCGCATCGAGCACGATTCCGTAAAACCCGAGCGTCAGCAACCTATTATTTTTGGAAATAAAAAACCCCATCCGCTGATGCATGACCGCATACAGGTTTTTCGCAACACCGGGATGGTCCTTTTTGACAGTACCATCAGGAATTTTGTACGGAGGAAAAATAACCACCGGCTTCGACCATTTCTCCCCGTCTTTGGAAGTCTGTAACAACGTTTGCCCCGGCGGAATGTGTTCTCCGACGGGGTTGCTCAGATAATTCAGATAAAAAGCTCCATTCCAATAAGCCAGCATCGGCGCGTGATTATAAGTCCAGGACAAAACCGTATCCGGATCATTTCTGCGCGCTCGCATCGTCTGGTACGAATGCACGCCGATCGCCGGGCTCAGCTGACCGTGGTGGTAGTCAACATTTACCAACGTATTTCCGGTATAGCGTACCGTGTCCTGTGCGTTGGCAACATTCCAATCCAATACACTCGCAATGAGCGCAATACCAACAATGATTTTGATTTTGTTCATTAATCTCAGTACCCATTGTTCTGGGTAATTTTTGCATTTTGATCTCTAACAATGTTGGGTATCGGTAAAAGCAGCTTATCCTGCGTCACACTTTTACCTTTCTGTGTTAAAACCGGCAATGCCCTGTTGGTACGCTTCAAATCAAACCAGCGCTGAAATTCAAACGCAAGCTCCACTCGACGCTCATGTTCCAATGCCAGCTCAACCGTCGAATACTTGGCAGGATAACCCGTTTCACCATACAAAGGCAGGTTGGAACGCTTCCGGACCTGATTCAGATAAGTCACGTCGCCAGTAGCTTCCGTCAGCAATAAAAGCAGGTCAGCGTAGCGCAATACTATAAAATTGTTGTTGGACGCGATACTCTGGTTGATAAGCGGGGCCGTTTTATCCGTCCATTTTTTAGGAAATTTGGCAGCCGTAAAATTCCCTTTTGCATCCGTGAACCCTGTGTCAATAGACGCTTCCTTACGGGTATCACCCTTTTCATACTCGTTCCAAAGATCATCCACGACCTGATTCATTCCCGCCCCATAGAAGCCCAATGCATTGGAATTTGGGAAAAATTCAAGGTAATAATTGCTGTACGGATTGGTAGCAGCACCACCCAGATACTGGATTTCAAAAATAGACTCTTTGCTATTTTTGTTTTTAACGTCCCAAAGCGAAGCATACGAAGGCAGCAATTCATATTTTTTGCTGTCATAAACCTCTTTCAGCTCTTTGGCAGCATTGGCTTTATCGCCGGAAGTAAGGTAAACTTTGCCCAACAATGCCTGTGCCGCACCTTTTGTAGCCCTACCTGCAATCGCAGACGTAACTGCAAGTTTGCTTTTTGCATCCGCCAGATCTTTGATGATCTGCGCATAAATTTCGGCAGACGGTGCCCGGAGAATATTGTAGCTCTCAGCGGCAGTTACGGGAGCCGTTACCAATGGTACATCGCCCCAGATACGCACCATGTTAAAGTAATACAGCGATCTCAGAAACAACATTTCACCTTGTACCTGAGACTTGTAGGCAGCATCAAGTTCAGCCGTTTCAATTTTGCTGAGAATGATATTGATGTTATACAGTGACTTATAAAAGTCCTGCCAGAACTGGTAAACCATCGTATTGGCCGGAGCCAGTGAATAGTCCCGAAACTGCCATTTATCCGCCTGATTACCTGAAATGTTGAAGATCGTGACATTGTCCGACATCAATTCACCGGCATAGGAAACCGCGCCCTGCGGATGGTACACGGTGTAAAGTGTGTTATATGCAGCATTCGTCGCAAGGTCGAAATCTGTTTTGGTCTTGTAAAAATTATCAGCATTCGGGTTCGAGACCGGTGCCAGTTCGAGAAAAGATTCTTTACATCCCCACGAAACAGCCACAAAAGTGATCATGGCCAGGAATTGTATGAGCTTTTTCATATTTGTCTATATTTTTTGTTAAAAATCAGCCTTGATACCAACCGTAATCACCCTTGGCAATGGATACGAGCCATAATCCACACCCTGGAAAGCACCGGGTACCGGCGCATTACCACTGCTGTAATTGCCCGCAGTTTCCATGCTGCTGCTGTACGAGGTAGTTCCGTAAGTAGTGTTTTCAGGATCATAACCCGTGTACTTGCTGAACAAATGCACATTCTCAGCATTGACATAAATCCTGGCGCTGCTCACTTTCAATTTATTGGTCCATTTGGCAGGTAAACCATAAGATACCCGCACATTTCTGAGACGAACAAAAGAGGCGTCTTCGACCCAATAGGAAGAAAATTGTTTCTGTAGCCCCAGATAATTGACCGTCGGTTTGAAGTGTTTGCCATCACCCGGCTCACTTTCGGAGCGCCAATAGTTGTACATGCTCGCGAAGAAATTCCGCCCATTGTCCCAGGTACCCAGGTACCGGACATTGTTATTAGCAATTTCTCCGCCGAACGATCCCTGAAACAAAAACGAAAGCTCAAAACCTTTATAACCCACTGTATTGGTGATACCAGCTATAAAATCAGGCTGATAATTACCTAAAACCGTGCGGTCCGCGTCTGAGATTTTTCCATCGCCATTCACGTCGCGCACTTTCGGGTCGCCCGGTGTTGTGCTCGCATGGTGCGGATAGGCATCGATTTCAGATTGATTATTGAAGACTCCGTCGAAGACATAGCCATAGAAATTGGAAACCGGCTGGCCTACTTCCGTCCGCACCGTCACCACATTGTCTACATATTGAATGGGTGCATTTCCAGGGCCTAATTGCAGCACTTTATTGCGGTTGCGGGATACATTGAAATCAGTAGTCCAGGTGAAGTCGCCGGTCAAATTTTTGCTCGAAATATTCAGTTCAACGCCCCGGTTGCGCATTTTTCCAATGTTTGTCAATTGGGAAGAAAAGCCAGTAATGTCAGGGATTGGAACAAATAAGAGCATGTCGCGGGTAATAGAATTGTAGTATTCCGCAGACACATTCAAGCGATTATTGAACATGCCCAGATCCACGCCTACGTTAAACTGATCCGTCTTCTCCCACTTTAACCGCGAGTTGGCAAGTCCACTGACTTTCAATCCATTGGCCAAATTCGTTCCGTTCACATAAGGTGCAGCAGCTAGCAGGCTGATCGAGCCATAATTGGGGATCTGGTTGTTACCCGTCACACCATAGCTTGCCCTCAGTTTGAGATTGTTAACGGCCGGAAGCGCTGACATAAATGCCTCATCCGAAATCAGCCAGCCAGCCGATACAGAAGGGAAATACCCCCATTTGTTGGCCTCGCCAAACCGCGACATACCGTCACGACGAATGGCTCCTGTGACGAAATATTTGTTTTTGAAATTATACTGAACACGCGCCAGGTACGATAGCAGCGACCATTCGCTAGCCGTTGTATTTCCCGCAGTAACCGTTCCCGCGTTCAATGTATGCACGAGATCGTTCGGAAAATTGTTGGCCGCTACGTACATGGTTTCGTCCCGCTGTTTCTGAATAGTGTAGCCCAAAAGTCCGGTCAATGCGTGTTCTCCAAACTTCTTGTCGTAGGTCAATGTGTTTTCACTCAGCCAGTTCAGCATATAGCTGTCGCCTGAGTTGCCTTGTGCTGCCAGTACTGCCGAGTAGCCATAACCCTGTTTATCATTCCAATAAAATGAATTGCGCATATTATAAAGGTTGCCGCTGATACTGGTGCGAAACCGCAGATTGTCGACCACTTCGTATTCCAGAAATCCGGTTGCCAGCGTATTAAATGACTTCCTTCCTTTGTCCACTTCGCGGGTCAGCGAGTAGGGATGCCAGAGGTTCATATCTGCAAAAGAGGTAAACCGAAACCAGGTAGAATTGGGGTCACGGTAGCCCAGATTGCCATTTTCGTTATAAACCGGGAAATGCGGATTGCTTTGTAAACCCAAACTGATCACGTCACTTTTACCTTGCGTACCTTCTGTGCGGTCAAAAATCGAGGTAATACCGAGGTTCAATCCAACTGTCAATTTGTTACTAATGGCAGTTTTGACGTTCGAACGCACGGCCAGTCTCTTATAATAGTTTCGGTCCAAAACGGCGGTTTGATCGAGGTAAGCTGCCGAGAACATATACTGCGTTTTCTCGGTACCACCGGAAACTGAAAGCTGGGCAGTCACGGACGGAGCCGTCCTGAACATGACGTCCTGCCAGTTGGTACCTTTTCCGAATTGCTGTGGATTATTGACGAAATCCTCGGGGATTTTCAATGTCGACGGCCGCACACTGTTCTGGTCGCTGGCCTTACCTCCCTGCGCCGTCCATGCATTGTTTTTAGCATCTACATATGTCTCAATAAACTGCTGCGCATCCATCATTTTGACACGTCTGACCACTTTCTGACTTCCATACTCCACATTGGCACTGACATTCACCTTACCCGGTTTGCCCATTTTAGTAGTTACCAAAATCACACCGCTTGATCCCCTGGAACCGTAAATAGCAGCCGATGAGGCGTCTTTTAGCACTTCCACCGATTCAATGTCCTGGGGATTAATGAGGTTCAGGTTAAAATTTTCCAATGGCACCCCGTCCACCACGATCAGCGGATTGGTACCGGCAGTAATGGAGCTCACCCCGCGGATTTTGATCACCGGCGACGCGCCGGGCGCACCCTGCGACTGCGAAATATTGACACCCGGCAAAGTACCGGCGAGCGATTGCGTTACATTGCTGAACGAGCGGTCTTTGAATTTATCGTAATTAATTGAAATAACTGCCCCGGTCACCGCACGTTTGCTTTGCGTTCCGTAACCTACTACCACCACTTCTTCCAGCGACTTGTTTTCAGGAGAAAGTTTGACTGAGAAATCAGTTCTTGCGCCAACGGTCTCTTCGATCGATTTATAACCTACAAAACTGAAAACCAGCACAGTAGCCTGGTCTGGCACATCAATTTGAAAACCTCCCTCCGCATTGGTGGTCGTTCCGCGCTGTGTGCCTTTGATCACGACGCTCACACCCGGCAGGGGATCCGCGTCGCTTACGCCCGTTACCCTGCCTTTGACCGTCAGGGTCTGCGCATCAACGACCGGTACGACCAGTATCAATGCCAGGATGATAGGTAAGAATTTTTTCATAATGAGTTAAACCGATTTGAGATTGGTGCTTTGGATTTACTTTTACTTTCTTTTTTATTCTATTTTTTACGAAAAGTATAAATATTTGAACAGATAAAAAATATTTAAACAATAAATATGTCTTATTTCCATAAAAAATTGTTAAATTTTACTCTACACGTCAATTATGTCACATTAGAGTAAAATTTAGCTGATCATACACCACACAAAAGGCGGACATACGCAAGAAATAGAAGGATTTCACAAAACAAACGACAAAGCCGCCTCAAAGCAGCTGACATTACAGCGGGATGATAAGTGAATGTTACTAGATTGGATATGATAAGATGTCAGATAGCGGCACCATCATGATTTTTTCTAAATAGCCTCGACATAGTACCAGCTATCATTTTCAAAAACAAATGTAGACTTTTCGTGATGGACCTGCTTTTTGCCTTTTCTGTCGGTGTAGTAGGCCTTGAATTCGACGGTAAAGGTATCAGCGTGAAGCACTTCTAGCTTTTGCCAATTGTTCGTTTTGGCCCACTGCTCAATATCTTTTTTGAAAAGACCTGCTCTCTGGGAACTGTGGGTCGTCTCAAAAAGGTAGTCAACCGCGCCCATCACATACGCGCTATACCGCGATCGCATCAACTTCTCAGCCGAAGTCGCCTTCAACGTACCTTTAATAATAGGCCCACAACACCGCGAATAAGGCTGATCAGAACCGCAAAAACAGGTTTTCATTAGGTTATAATACTACTTTACATTTTGACCTCCACAATCCTCAACGCCAAATATGGCCTGGCTGGCAGGCGGATAGATTTGTGGTTCTTGTCAAAGATACGGTAGTCGGTCGGTTCTGCGGTTTCAAAAATGTCCGGAAGCTTTGTGATCGCCATATTCCAGGTGTCTATCAGCTCGACAGCGAATTTACGATTGGCACGCGGCCCTGCTTTTTTGGGTAAATTGAATGTCCATTCCGATTTAATTTCTTTCCCAAAATAGACCAGATAGTAGCTGCTATCAGCCGTTGCGGTTTGATGATCTTTCCAGGGATCAGCCAGTTCAAGAGGCCCGGGAGCCGCTTCCAATATTTTCCGTAAAAATCCGATTCTGGCAGGACTACTACCGATCAGCCTTCCACCTTTCGCCCAAAAAATGGTGTCGCCGGCATTTTTATAGGTTTCCCCATGGGTCACATACGTACCTGCGATCACGCCGTGCCAGAAAGCCGCCGTCATTTCTTCCCCGCTCAAATGCCCCCAGCGCTGCGGCAGATCGCCCTCGTAACACACTTCATCATAGATCATTGGCCTGAAAAATACGTCACGCAGCAGCGTAGCCCTGCCGAAATCCTCAACCGTTGAACCGTTCTGAATGCTTACGTGGGTAAATTCGGGTTTCCAGTTATCATAATAGACACTTCCGTTGTGAATGGAGCAAAGGTGTTTGTAAGGATCTGCGGCGACAACTGCTTTGGTATAAGTATCCCAAACATCGCGGGGTTTGGTTTTAATGTAGTCAAATTCATTGGCCATAGACCACCACACATTCCGGAAAGAAGAAAGCCGGGCAGTCAGATACTGAATGTAGCGCAGGTCATTTTCTTTCCCAAGGCTGTCAAACCCCCAATGTCCTTTGTCATAGGGATGAAAAATAATGATATCAGCCTCAATACCAATGGTTTTCAAGTCATCAATTCGTTTTTCGAGATGCTTGAAAAAGTCCGGGTCAAATCTGGAAAGATCCCAGGTAAACTTTGTTTTTCCTTTGCTATCCTTCGTTTCACCGGTTTTAACATAGGGATAAAACTCCGGCTCATTTTCGACATTGGAATAATATTTGGGAAAAACACACATCCTAACTTTGTTGAACGGCGCGTTCTCCAATGTCTTCAATGTAATCTCTTCCAGTTGCTGCGGCTGATGCGTCCAGGCATATAATGTCGTGCCGAAAGGATAATAACGTTTTCCGTCGGCGTATTTAAAATGGTAAGTATCAGCTACCTGTACGGGCCCGTGATTACCTTCCTGTGGTTCAATGCAGGTAAATGAGCCAGTTTTAGCATTCAGCACTTTGCTGTTACTGATGGTTTTATACTTCCATTGACCTGTTTTTTGAGGCATAAAACGAATCTTGAAACTCCCGCCTCCATCATAAAATCCATTGACCCTGATTTTTTCAGTACCCAGCGTGAATTCTGCTGCTAAGGTAATGTCAGTGAAAGGATTGCCATTTTGCGGACCAGCTAGTGTGATCTCAAACCGGTCCCAGCGTTGAACTTGCTCCTGGGCCAGTACGCAAAATTGAATACTAAGAAAAAGTAGTAAGAACAGGATTGGTGACTTCATTGATGATGGATTATTTTTTGGCATAATGCGTATGTTGTATCGTCCTTTTGTCAGCCTGAGCGCAGCGGCCACCGCTGTGGTCAAAGGTCGTTACAAGCACGGTACTATTTCTTTTGCGTCGCGCATGTGCACTTCGACCACAGCGGTGGCCGCTGCGCTCAGTGCGACAAATTAAGTGCTTTATTATTAGTGAGTTGTAAAATACATCAATGGTAACGCAGTCGAAGCACGGTGCACAATGCTTCGATCGCCGACTAAGACTTGCCAAGTCTTGAAGACTTGGTAAGTCTACGCTATACTTTAACCGCTTCCTGCCAGCCAGCATAACCTTTCCCGGCATAAGCGGTATCGCCAATCGGATTAGTATAAGCCTGCTCCTCATCAAGCTTCTTCAAATGCTCCAAACTTCTAAAAACCCCTGATTTTAACCCAGAAAGATAAGCAGCACCCAGCGCCGACACTTCCGGCAATCCCATGGTAACGACCGGCTTACCAAGCAGATCGGCGAGAAGCTGTACCACAAATTGATTGGAAGTAAGCCCGCCATCGATTTTTAGCTCCTGCAATAAAACGCCCGTGTCGGACTCCATTGCGGTGATCACATCTTTGATCTGATACGGAATAGATTCAAGCGCGGCACGAACAATGTGGTTTTTATTGCAATCGAAGGTCAGGCCGGTAATGGAAGCTTTTCGGTTCATATCCCAATGCGGGGCGCCCAGCCCGCTGAATGCAGGAACAAGGTAAACGCCATTGCTGTCATTCACTGACCGAGCCATTTGTTCCGTTTCCTTACTATCCTGAAAAATACCCAGGTTGTTTTTTAGCCATTCAATGGTAGCCCCGCAAGTTACGATTACGCCTTCCAATGCATACTCCACATGATTTTCAGTACTCCATCCAATCGTCGTCACCATACCTTGCTGCGATTGCCGCGGCTCATTTCCAATGTTCATGAGAATGGAAGAGCCGGTACCCATCGTTGCCTTGGCAATACCCGGCGCAAAGCAGCCTTCACCAAATGCCGCCGCATGTGAGTCACCCACCATCGCGGTTACAACCAGTTTGTACGGAAGCAGGCCATTAAAATCCGTTGACCCAAATTCACTAGATGAAGCCTGAATAGCAGGTAATTTCAAACCCGACAGGCCAAATTGCTCAATCAATTCATGGTCCCACGAAAGTGTCTTCAAGTTGAAAAACAGTGTGCGGGAAGCATTGGTATGATCGGTCAGATACGCTTTCCCGTTCGTCAGCATATAAAGAAGCCAGGTATCAATCGTCCCGAAAAAGGCATTTCCATTCGAAATCGCTTCTCTTACTTTTTCTACATTTTCGCTCAACCAAATTACCTTGGTACCGGAAAAATAAGGATCAATCAACAATCCGGTCTTCTGCCTTACGGCATTTTCAAATCCTTTTTCTTTCAAGTCGTCACAAACCGCGGTCGACCGTTTGCATTGCCACACCACTGCATTGTGCAGCGGTTCGCCATTTTCATCCCAAATCACAAACGTCTCCCGCTGATTAGAAATCCCGCAGGAACGTATCTCACGGACGTCACCTCCATTGTTTTTAAAGTCTGTCAGGCACTTTTGAACCGAAGCGAGTACGTTTTCATAAATACCAACCGGGTTTTGCTCGACAAATCCTCCATCCAGATACATGGTATGCAATGGCTCCGTACCTCGCGCAACCGCCCGGCCACTTTCATCGAAAATGAGGCTTTTGGTACTGCTGGTACCCTGATCAATGGCTAAAACAAAGGAACCTGTCATGATTGAAAAAAAGAAGCGACGCATTAGGACTGACGTCTCATCCAAAAGTAAATATGAAAGAAAAATAATCGAAATAAAAAGAAAAAATTAAAAGCAACAGCAATAAAAGTCATTTCAATTTGACGTCGCTTAATACTACAATGTCTTTACGCCGTGATTCCGGGATGACATACAGGTTCACCAGAATTCCATTTTTCAACTCTCCTTCCACGATGGTTTGGTAAGGTGCGTGCAGTTTGAAATTAACGTCCCACTCTTTTGGCCAGGCCGGGAAGAGATAAATAGTATCAGTAACCGTCTGCATGAGCATCTCCTGCAATCCAATCATCCCAGAACCGCCCCAATTGTGGTCTGGAACCCAATCGTGGCCCGGGCCCCAGAAAGCTGGAAAACGCCGGCCTGAATCTTGCAATTTTTTAATGGTCAAAGCAGCAGCTTCTTCGGTAAGGCCTAATCTAGCGCAAAAGATATTGTCCTGGTGCCAGCTGGTATAGTTCCGGTTTTTGATCGCATCCGTATCGTACTTCCAGGTATTAATCGCCACATTCAGGTCAGGCTGGCCGATTCCATACATCCCGAAAGGAAAAACCGGGTATAGCTGCGGAATCTCAGTGTTCTGTATCCTTTCCCAGGCTTGTGCGGGCGCTATGGTTTTATGTCCCTCCATTTCCCGGAAACTGAGCGGCGGAATCCGTTTGCGCTGCGCAATCCATTTAGCACGTGTGCTTCCGTCTATCGTTGGGCTTTGCAATTGAATGAGTCTGTCCAGCACGCTGGTAAGGCCTGCAATCGTGGTGGTCGAATTATAAGCCATTTTATATGTTTCAGCGGAGGATCCGGGGTACAACACCAACTTTCCATTCTGGTCCAGTGTTTTTGCGCTTCTTTTGCTAGCCAGATACTGATAATGTTCGTCGAAAAAGTCAACACAGCTTTCAATGAGCCGCAGATAGCGACTGATGTCTTCCCGGGTAAAACGGTGTTTTTCGAGGATCATGAAACAAAATTCAAGAGAAGTGTCCCAGAGGTATTCCAGCCAGGGATTGAACTCCAAACCGGGATCAAAATCGGCCGGTCTTTTGGAACCGTACTCCGCATAGTTGGGCAGACCGAAGTATTCCATTTGCTCGGTAAATGATGGCCCGCCATGTCCCCAGTAATGTTTAGTACGAATTTCTGCGTTGCCCAATGCCTTTTGATAAAATTCGAATTGTGGCTTCATCCATTCAGAATCACCACTTTTCAGCATTGGACCGTAAACAAGCCGCTGGTTCTGGGCGGTGAAAGTGCCGCCGCCCCAGTTCCGGTGATCAGGACTGAATTTGTATGCTGAGTCGACGAAAACAGGATCGTAGGTAAACAATCCGCCATTAAATTTCGTAGGCAAAGTTCCAAAAGCATTACAACCCAGCATGTAGCGAAAGAGCTGATAGTTGCGCCCCACCTGCCATACCGGAGAACTATGATCTACCTTCGAAATATTCAGTGCAATATGGCTCTTTTCCCAGTATTGCTTCCACCAGTCCAGTGTTTTTTGACGCGATTGGTTTTCAGCAAGCAGGGCTTCCTTTTGAACGTTTCCCAACCCTTTTTTCCATTGATCAATGCTTTCAGTTTGGCCAATATGCAGATAAACGTTAAGCCGGTGACTGCGAGAAGCGGTTTTGCTTTTGAGTTTAAAAGATTGGAAATCAATACTGGCATATTTTCCCAAAGCCCGACGGTCCGATTCATCCCGTACCATATTATTTCCCGTCATGAATCCGCCGTAGGTCAGTCCTTTTAGCGGATTCCAAAGTTGCAACTTGACGGGATCCAGTTTCTGCTGGGTGACAATCTTGTCAAAAACCGTAGAATCACGGTTTCTATGATAAAACAGTACACCATTTTTGCTGACTTGTATGCTGTCTTTAAAAACAACAACTTTCTCTTTCACCCATTTAAAAGAGCTCGAATTCTTTTCAAGTCCTTTTAATTCCCGATCCCGGGTCCGCCAGCTTTCATACGCTGCCACCATCTGTACCGGCTTGCTACTACTCACTTCCACCTGCACCACCGGGCGAAACACGTCCACCCAAATCTTTACATTCGCCCGCAGGTTTCCCTTTTGACCGGTAATCAGCACATATCCCTCCTTCAATTTCAATTCCTGCTCAAATGATGAACCAGCTTCAAAAGGATTTGGATAAAGCTTGATACGTACCCTACCCAATTTAGGAAAAACATTGTTTTCGTCCAATGTGCCGCTGCGCGACATGTAAAAAAGGATATCACCCTTTTCAACCCACACATTCAGACCAATATCCCCGCCACCACAAGGCATCGACTCACCCGAATTAGTGCTCTGGCTTTTCCATTTGAGATCATACATCTCTGCCGAAAATGTCTGGCCTGTGACATTACCCGCACAAAAAATAATCAGGCAAAAAAACAGAAGTCGAAGCAATGGAGGTTTTGACATTTACTTACTCTAATCATTATCAATCGGTTACACTGGCTGAAATATGGATTTCATGTAGGCAGTATTAGCACCAAAATTACCTCTCACGTCCTGCGGCTTGTTGGCATCTCTCGATCTTTCTATCACCAACCAGCCTTTCCAACCTATTTTGTCCAAAGTGCTTTTCACCTTTTTCATATCCAGCCGTGTGTTATTTTCAAGCCATACACCGTCCTTGTCTGTGCAGTGAATCTGACAAATCCGGTCTTTGCCAAGAATTTTGAGCTCTTCGCAGACGTCCCTTCCGCCTTCCAGCGCATTGGAAAAGTTAAAATAGATCTGTATCGCTTTTGACCCCACTTCTTTCAGCAGTTTTACTTCTTCCGTAGCATTCAAAGCAGTTTCAATTCCAATGGTGACCCCCGCTTTTTCAGCCAGAGGCGCTATCATTTTCAGTCTTTCCACAATCAATGGTCTTAGTTCCGGGTTTTTAACCAGATCTCCCTGAACACCCAGCGGCAGGAATGCTACCTGCACATTCAGCTGCTGCATGGTAGTAATGCAGTCAGATACCATTTTTTCAACGCCCTCTCTTTTTGCAAATGATTGTGCGTAGAAACCGGTCATGGCCAACGAACAAATTTCCAGATTGAGCTCCTTCAATTTTTCAATGTATTGCTTCCTGACTTCCGGATCGGCCAGTTTGTTGTCAAAAGTTTCGCGCGTTCCCAATCCACCCATATCCACTTCCAGTCCGTCGGCACCGATCTCTTTCGCTAATGGTAATGCACTCAATTTCTGACGTTTGAGTATCATCAGATCAATGACCGCAATTTTGTAGCGAGGTTTCTTTTTCCTATTTGACGCTGCCCAAGTCAGGGAAGGCAATAGGGATAGGGCTACCATATTGCGAATAAATGTTCGTCTTCCGACCAAAGACTTGCCAAGTCTTGAAGACTTGGTAAGTCTCGCTACTTGCATCTTCTCATTCAATTCGGCCATTTCTCGTCAATTATAGGTTTTGATGTCAATTTCGAAGGATCGATTTTCACGTATTTGATGCGCTCCCTGCGCCAGGTATAAACCACGTGCACCATCCCGTCGGCGGTCTGGATCACAGAAGGATACGAGTACTGGCTGATCGGAGAATCTTCCAGCACGAGCGCCGCTTCCCAATTTTTACCATCATCCGAGATCGCCACATTCAGCGGGGTACGCGGGCCTTTCTTCTCCATTCCTGGTGGTTTCACGTGATTATAAACCAAAAGTTGCCGACCATCATGCAGCGTCACAGCATCCGTTCCCGAGTTATTATTCGGCAGGCTCGAAGCCTTCATTTCCGACCAGGTTTTACCATTGTCCTTTGACCAGGATTCCATAATAGACCGGTTCTGGCTACGGCATAAAATCTGTAAATCGCCGTTTCTGTGCAGCAGGAGGCTTGGCTGAATGGCGTTAACCAATTTACCATCATTAATCGGCCCTACTTTACGCCAGGTTTTTCCAAAGTCCGATGTTACCTCAAAATGCACTTTCCAGCCATTTCCTTCCATGCTCGACGGGCACCAAAGCTCGCCGTTTGACAGCAAAACAGGTTTATTTTTAATCGGCCCTAAAAAACCGTCCGGTAATGCATGCGGTTTAGACCATGACTTTCCATTGTCTTTGGAAGTAAGCATATACCCCTTCCATTTTGGCACATTCGGGCCTACTTTGTAAAAAAGCAGCAGATCTCCTTTCGGAATCTGGTACAAAACCGGGTTCCAGCAAGCATAGCGCAATGTGTCGTTAATAATACCATTACTTACTTCAACAGGAGCAGTCCATTTACCACTCACAGAGCGACTTACCCAGATGCCAACATCAGGATTCCGCTCCTTCGTACCGCCGAACCATGCCGCCACTAACCCCGTAGGAGTCTCAGCAATGGTTGATGCGTGACTTTCAGGAAACGGAGCTTTTTCGAAAATAAACTCGTCCGTAAGAATGCCTTCTTTCTTCTGCGCTTTTGAAGAGGTAATCGTGGCCCAGGCGACCAGTAATACAAATGATAATCTGATGTATTTCATTGGATTCAGGTTTTGTGCGCTCGGCACTGGTCAAATTCGGTTTATTTGTTGGTACTCTTTTCCAAAGGCATTTTCGTCACCATGATCTTTTGCAGACTTGGTGCCGATCCAGCCTGCTTTCCGTTCACAAGGACCTGCAAGCCTTTCCCCTTTTTATAATGATCTCCGTTTTTGTCCCAGATAATGGTCAGGATCTTGCCGTGATACAGCACGTTATCCAGGCAAAACCAGTCCCACCTGTCCGCAGGAATGAGCGGATTTATTTCAATGACATCATCTTCCCTCGGCCGCAAACCCACTAATCCTGAGATAATCAGGTCATTGAATGTCGAATGGTTGTAGTAACGGCTCCTTTCCTGGTCCCCTTTCAGCCAGTAGCCGGTTGTTTCGTCCAGGTATTCGCCAATGTAGGGTCTACCACGATAGTATTGTGATTCCACATACAATTCGAGCAAGCGGAAATAGGTCGTATCATTCAGTATCTTGTTGCTGGTCAGGTTCATGCGATTAGCCATGCCGGTCAATGTTTGTGCGGTGGCGAATGGCCAGACAGCGCCGTCCCATTCACATTTACAGCAGCCCCGGGTACGAAAATCAGGATGCCTGCGCTCGGCGGTAGTAAGGCCAAACGGTGCCCTGAAACCTTTCGGGTCACTCACTTGCTGCCAGGCCGCGTCGTATTTTTCGTCTGGTAAATTGAAGTACCACGGAATAAATCCGATCGCCTCTCTCACGCCAGCGAACGGCCCATTTCCTCTCTTCTGCACTGTTTCAAAAAACTGGCTGTCGTTATTCCAAAGCTTCTTTTCAATCAGATTTTTTAATGTATCAGCTTTGGATTTATATGTTGCAGCCAAGGATTTGTCACCTTGCAATGTAGCAATCGCAGAAAGCGCTTTCGCATTTCCGAACATATAACTGTTGATCGTCGGCCTCGCATTTTGCTCTCTCCTGCCGCCGCTCAGCGACTCCTCCATGCCATCTTTCACATCCGATTGCCAGAAAAGCCCACTCTCGGTTCGCCGGTCCTTTTCCCAGGTCCGATATTCCTGATCCAGATCGTGCAACATATCCGTCAGAAAACCCTTGTCGTTCGTTACCTTATACCTGTTATAAAGGGCGTCAGCCGTCCAGCTACTGAAAGTCAGCAGTTTTTTCATGCGCCCGCCCTCATTGCCGCGGTACCATATGTGTACATAATCGTTCAGATAACGCTGGTCGTGCAGCCACCTGCCCTCATATATATGGTGCCCCAGCGCGCAACTGATCATGTTATACTTGTCCGCGTAGTTGCGGTCGACGAGGAATTCCGTGAAAATATAGCCCTGCGGCGTCTGATGAATGTGTTTTCGGAATGTCCACCAGCGGTAATAGTAGATTTCCTGAAAGTTATCCTGCGGACAATCGAACAGTGGAATGTTGGCCTTCATCCAGTCCCAAGACTGCGCATTGGAAATCGCATTGACCTTATTTTCATCCTCCATGCGATTGAAATGCTCGACATGATGCCGAAAACGTTCCGCTTTCAACACTGCCGGGCCGGTACTTCGCTTTGAGCACGAACTGATTGCTATCAACGTGAAAAGAAAAATGTATGCCGGTATTCTCATGCGTATTCTATTTTTTTGACAACCATAAAATGACTGGTGTTGCTGATGAAATGTTATTTAAAGTTCTGATTTTCAAAACCCTTCCGCCATTAATTTTCTCCATGTTACCAATTTCATTACCAGTTTTGCAATCAATGCGGCGGAGCAGATAATTACCTTTCCAATCAGTTAAATCGAGGTCAAATGCCTGGTTTGAATCCTGGTAAATGATCAGCCCTTTGTTCGGATCAGCCAGCGCGTAATGTCCCGAAATCTGCATTGGTTTCATGGAAGAAGCTGCCGACAAAAATCCTTTGGCCTTGACAACCGGTATCGCGCTGATAGATCCTCCGGCCATTAAAACCGCCCAGCCATGACCATCATAGCCGTCTGATGAATACAAGACCGCCTTTTCAGGATATTTCTGGCGGTATTCGAGCACGGATTTATAAATGGCTTCAAAAGAAACCTTTCCCGTTTTCTGAATACGCGCATGCTGTCTCGGTGCCAGATTTTTGCCTCCTTCCGGTGCGTAAGTAGTTCCCTCGGGACGGTTATGCCAATAACGAATGTCGATGATGTCAACGATTTTGGAATAATAGGGGTCATTCAAAATCGCATCCTGAACATCTTTCGTGGTGCTCAATGCCGCCAATGCATTTTTGCCCGTCTCTTTCTCCCATTCAGCAATCACATCCAGCCAAAACTTCACGAAATGAAGCGGCCCGGTGTATTCTGCACTCACGAACTGAATGACACTGCTTTGATCCTTGAAATTGTCCAGACATTGGCGGATATAAGCCTTATGTAATGCTTTTCTGACCGGGTCCTGAACGTCGTAAAATTGTTCAGCCATAAAAATCCGCTTGTCACCCGCGTAGGGTGGCGGCTCTGGAAATCCTGTCTGATTGATGTTATTCGCACTCCGCCAGGGAAAATCAGCGTAATGTGCCCCCGCTTCCAGGATGTTGTGCTGAAAATAATGCTGATGGTAAAGCACCAGCCCTTTCTGATCGGCGAGGGACACAAACTGCCGCAGCCGGGCCCAGTACCAACCATTGTATCTTGTCAGATCATATTTGCTGAGATTATCCCAGGCAGTTTCCTTACCGCTTCTTGCGAAAGGCTGCTCGTAAAATGGCGGCCAAACTTCCGCGTCCATGCGGCGGATGCGCTCGTGATCGTCCCTGCGGCGATCGTACCAAAGACCGTAATTATGATCGAGTACGGTAATGTTCTTTGCCAAAAGTGAATCCGTCAAAGCTGCCGGATCGTCAGTCAGGCCACTTCCATTTCTACCGGGTACAAACCTGGTGATGTGCGGCTTGGCAGTCTGCACATCGTGCGGACGAATACTTCCACGCCACCAAGGCACCTCTTGCCGGTTTCCTGTAACCACCTCATCACCACGTACCACCCAGCCATTTTTGATCATTAACGGAGGCAATAGCTTTGGTTTAACAGGTTCTTTAACACCTATTTCATCAATGGTCTTGACATTGGAATGCGCAACCGAAATCACATTCCGCTGAGGCGCGCTATCGACCCATTCAGCTAATGTAGCGACTGGAATATGGGATGATGCCGCCAGTTTGGCTGCCTGTTCGAGCGTTGGACTACTGGAAGCTTCTGATTCTTTTGGAATTAAAAATGCATTTTCAAAAGCCTCCCTGCCCCTTCGTTCCGACAGTTGGGCATAGTACAAGCTTCGGGGCTGAATGTGTTCATTTACATTTTCCCAATAACCATCCCCTGCAAATTGTGACCAGATCCCGAAAGCGTAATTCCTCGTGAATGGCGGGCTGAAATTGTCAACCCGGGAAGCCGAACATTGCCATAGCACGCAATTCGCCGCCGTCCAGCCGGCGCCTTGTCCATCCTGCCCGCGGTTTTTTAGAGACAACGCATTGCCGTCGACATTTACATTGTCAAAAAGAACACCGGACGCCCAACTATCGACGGAACCGCTGAAACTGAAAGGCAAATGGGACTCGCATTGGACGAATGCATTCGGCCCGGCAGCGCAAAAACCCACTGCAAAATCATGGTAACCATTTGCCGCATAACACCTTTGAAACAGCGTTTGCTGGCCCTGGGTAAAGAATGTATATCGGCGTTGGCCGCCAATTTCAGATATTGGTTCCGTTGATTTGCAATCCTCGACGGTAACCTTGGAGGCGGTTTCGTAAATCGCTACCGCCGAACCTGCCAGATGTTTGAAATGAACCTGGCGAACCCAGGCGTTTTCGACATTTTCGAAGGTAATACCCATCCAGCGATGGTCTTCGTCTTTGACATTGGTCTGGTCAAAAGTGGATTCAATGGTCAGATTTTCAATTCCTACCTGGCTGATCCTGCCTGGCCATTGATAAATCGCCACTTCTCCCCCGCCATAGTGAGCGTCAAGTGCAGTGGTGATGGGTACATCAATGGTCAGTACATTACCCGAAACGGCAGTAATCTGCCGATCCCAAACGATATCCCGCTGGCGCGGCTTCCAGCCCAGCCAACCGGTTTCCCCTCCAAATTCTTCCATTTTCAAATCCCTGATCCACTCTTTTGTGGATGGTCTGCGGATCTGAATGCGGTCGCCGAGTTTGAATGCCGATGCATTTTCAACGCTGAACGTGATTGCATTAACAGGGACGTATGCATCAGTAATCTTTACTTTCCGGGTTGTTTTTAAATCATTTTTACCCAAAACCCTGACAATGGTTTCCCGGCTCACACCAGCTCCGAGCAAAGTAGTTCCGTTTTTTCCAACGCCGCTCCCTCTCAATACCACACCTGAATTTTTGATCAAAAGACCTCCATGAATGGTATGAATGCCTTTTTCCAACAATACCGCGCCTCGTATTCCATTTGCATCCCTCGGCAAAGTCGCAACATAATCCAATGCGGACTGGATTCTGAGCGTAGCGTCTCCTGGTTTGACAGGAACCACCACCGCAGCCGGTACCCGAGGAATGGCCTGATCGCCGCCCATATAGCCGCAATGTGAAAAATCGATGATCCGGTTACCCAGCGAATCAGGGTGGTAAAGTAGCTTTCCATCCTGTCCCTGCGCGACTGGCGAGGGCGGCTTCACATTCTTCTGCGCCACAGACGCAAAGGAAATAAGTAAATACAATCCCGTTAAAAACAGGATTGTATCCGAAACCGTAACCCTAGATATGTAACTATCCGTTTTCAATTAACCTTATTTTTTGCCTGATGAAGTTTTCGATGATGCCAATGTGTCGTGGTTGTTATTCGGATCTTTCCAATCCGTTTTTTTCTTCGGATCGATGCCATTGATGAACTTTTCAATGTTGGAATAACCATCCCCGCTCATATCCTTCTGAGCGTCAGAAGCGTCTTTCGGGTTTAGGCCAACCTTGTTCTCCCAGTCATCGGGCATACCGTCGTTGTCTGCGTCAGGGTATGGTGTTCCTTTGTATTCGGGGTAACCTCCTACCTGTGAAACGTCGGTAATGATGCCATTTTTGTAAGAATCAATCGGCAGACGGCGATGCTCAAACTGCGTTTTGGGCAGTTTCACACCATCGATCGGGTTAATGTTTCCAGTGCGTACCTGCGTGGTCACGCGGGTATCCACAGGATCGCGTTTGGGCAATGTCGCTCCCGCATTGTCGAGCACGTATGTGAAAGATTCTTTGGCCGACATGATCGGAAACCGGGGCATAGGAAGCGGTTGGTTCCATTTGATCTGATCCTGGTACTTGCCGCTATTTGGCAGATCTTCTACCTGAACGCCGCCGTCCCAGTTGTTCTTGGTGACCTTTTCATGGCCCTCCATGATATTACCGGAAACGTAAGCACGGCCGAAAACCAAGTGATCCAGCTTGCTCCTGCCCGCTTCCGGTTTCAGGATACGGTACCCGATTGGCGAATCTTTTGGCGTCTGCGGACCGGGTTTGAAATAGTTATTGACAATGTTGTACATCGCCCGGTAGTCGCCTCCATCAATGGATCGGTGCACCCAATTGAAAACCACATTGTTGGTAAAGTTGAAAATACCAAACCAGCCGATCGACGGATTTCTCCCCGCATTATTAGCCCACAAATTCCGCATAAATGTGCAGTTCTCACCGCCCAGCGTGCTTCCGAAAGAGTGGTTCCATGTATCGAGTGTTTCCGAAAAGATAGAATTCTGTATCGTAATATTCACTGTCGGCAGCTTTTGTTCCGGAGCACCCGTGCTATCGTTGTACATGTGACGATACATTGACATGTTTTCATCCAATCCCCAGCTCGCAGAAACGTGGTCTATCATTATATTTCCAATGGGGTTACCGCCGATAGAATCATCACGGCGACCCACAAAAGTCTCGCCACGGCGGAACCGCATATGCCTTATCACCACATCATGGGTATTGATCCAAACCGTTTCTCCCGCCACACAAACACCATCGCCCGGAGCAGTTTGTCCTGCAATGGTAATGTAAGGAGCACGGATAATGAGCGGCGTTTTGATACGAATGATACCGGCCACATTAAACACAATAATACGGGCTCCACCTTTTTCGCAGGCATCACGCAACGTACCCGGGCCGCTATCGGCCAGGCTGGTAACTACATACACCTTACCTCCCCGGCCGCCAAAACTAAATGCGCCGCCGCCTTCTGCACCGGGAAATGCAGGAATGTCAGATTGTGGAAGATCAACCGGCCTGGCTGCCCATGGAATGTAAGGTTTGCCTTTTTTGGCCTCCTGCTCGATGATCGGCAACGCTTTTTGCCATGCGATTTCGGATTTGCGCTCTGCCTCAGCGAGCAATGAATCGCTTGTTTTTTTCGCAGCAGCGGGGATTTTAGGGTACTGGGCAAATGCTGTCGCGGTTGTCAGTAGGGAGACAATGCTTAGGAGTGAGATGAAATGTTTTGGATTCAAGGTCATATGGTAGGTTGATTTTGTTTCTTTTGCTTTGGTCAAAGTAAGACTTGCCAAGTCTTGAAGACTTGGTAAGTCTCGTTAAGTCTTGTTTATTTCAAAGGATCAAACGTCCCCGAAGGCCAGCCGATATTTTGTTCCAGTCTTGAATTATTGGACAAAGCCGTCGAAGGAATGGCGAAGAAATAGTATTCGGGCAACCAATTGATCGTGTACTTGGTATCGAGTGGCTTGGGGACGATTTCAAAATAATTACGATAGGCTGAATCCAGGCTCATTCCGTCGCGGCGGGCTGCGAAATTTTCGGCTGAAATGGCCGATGTTTTCAAATTAATGGTCACGCCGGTACGCCTTTTACCATTCAGTTTTGGTTCAAATTGCTTCCAGCGGCGCAGGTCCCAGAAACGTTTTCCCTCAAAAGCCAGCTCGATCTGCCGCTCGTGCAGAATGGCTTCAAACATTTCCTGACGTGTCATTTCAGGTTTCAATCCATACAATCCATCGGCACCCGCCTCTATACCCGCCCGTTTTCTGATCTCGGTCAGTTGCGTGTAGGCTTCGTCCAGTTTGCTGATCCCGCAGGCCGCTTCCGCCAGGTTCAGCATCACTTCGGCATAACGCATTTCGATCCAGTCGGTGCCGCTATTGGCTACCGCGCCTGTCGCCAGGTTAGGGTCAATGGCTTTACGCACGTAAAATCCGCTTACAGTCGCCTTTTGCTCCACTGTTTTATTGTTGACCATGTAAGTCCAGAGCCTGTAGTTACTGTTTCCATTGATATGCCAGGTAGCACCATTGAATGCAATCGTCTGGTCAAAACGTGGGTCGCGGTTTTTATAGAACAGTTGTGGATCGTAACCAGACCCTTTTTCATTGATATCTTTCCCGTTTTTCATCGGAAATGCCTGCGTCACTTCCCAGGTAGGTTGATTGGAGCCGCTGCCCGTGCCCAGGTACGACGGCCGGGTGTTGTTATCCCAGGTCTGGTTCTTATTGATCTGGTCGCCTACTTTATTATTGTAGCAAGTTACCCACACGGCTTCGGGATTATTAGCTTCTGTAAACCACAGGTCTTTGAAACTATTATGGAGTTTAAAACCATTGGCTGAAAGCAGCTCGATCGCTTTTTTATTGGCGTCGTAAGCCGCCTGCCAGCGTTCGGGAAGGTCATGGGGATTAAACTGCGGGCTTGCCCAATGCAGCAATATCCGTCCTTTGAAGCCTGCCGCAGCGCCGCTCGTAATACGGCCCCAATCGTTGGAATTAGTCCATTTCCCAGGGAGGTTTTCAATGCCAAAATCCAGGTCTTTTACAATTTGCCCTATGCTTTCAGAAGTAGCCGCACGCGGAATAGCAGCCTCATTCTTAGCCTCTTGGCCAATCGCATCCAATGGTTCCAGAACCAGCGGAACACCGCCATATAGCTGTACCAGGTCAAAATAGCGGTAAGCCCTGAAAAACGCGACCTGCGCCATTAGCTGCTTTTTATAACTTTCACTAAGATCGCCCGAAGGCATCTTGGCCAGAAACTGGTTAATCGACCGGATCTTACCGTAATTATTGGTCGCATTCACAGAAGTCCCGAAATCAGCGACCGTGTTAACCTGAACGGTACCTTCAAAAAACCTGGTTTCTCCGGAAATCTCATCTGTACATTTAAGAAAGTCACCCGTAGGCCACACGGGCAGGTTTTGATCATAAACATAATCCACATAACCTCTTGCCAGCAATGAATCATTGAAAACCTGCTCTTCATTGAAGGCCGACAGATCGGTTTTGTCCAGCACCTTTTCGCAGGCTGACAAAACCATTGCACTCAAAATGATAACGATATGTTGCGATTTCATTTCAGTCAGTTTTAAAGTGTAAGGTTTAATCCCAAAGACCATGTCCGCATCACCGGGTATACATTATAGGTACCGGCCGCGTCTTTGTAGTCGTATGGATTGTAAAAATTGACAGGGTTCATAGCCACGCCGATGAATTTCAGGGCAGTTACACCCAGGCGCTTCGTGACATTCGGACCGAGCGCGTACGATACGTTCAGGCTACGCATACGCAGGGAAAATGAATTCCGGAACCAAAATGACGATACCACATTATAAGTATCCTCGTAAAAAGGATCAGGATACTTTGCGTTCGGGTTTTCAGGCGTGTAATGATCAGCCCAAAAAACAGGCCGTGACACATCCTTGCCCGCTTTTTTACGTGCGTCCGATTCAATGGAGGCCTGCCCGCCGAATGACCCGGCCGTGACCATATCCAGCCTGAAACCTTTAAAGCCAAAACCTAGCGAAACGCCGAAAGTATAGTGGTTGTTTTCTTTATTAGTCAGCCAATCCTCATCGTCCTCGGTGATTTTCCCGTCCGGTGCGGCGTAGCTTCCGTCTGTCTGCCGTGGACCGCGAATGTCCTGGTAGTATAGCATTCCCGGTTTGGGTTTTTGTCCAAAAATAGAGTAATCTGCATTCTTTTCGAGGTACTGGTCCACTTCCTGCTGCGACCTGAACATACCCAGATAACGGTAGCCGCGCACACCGCGGTCACTCGACATGCCGGTAGGATCCAGCCAGGTACCCACATTCACATTGGCCACATCCACTAGCACATTACGGTTGTCGTTCCAGGCGAGGAATGCATTTACGTTGTAATTGATATTCTTTCCTATCTTATCATTCCAGCCGGTAGAAAATTCAAAACCAAACGAATTCACTGTTTCGAAGTTTTCAGAAGGCATCACTGAACCGACTGTGAGTGGAACTGAGGACGAAAGCGTGGTCAGCAGGTTGTACCCGTGATCGTGAAATGCATCCACAGTGGCCGACAATCTGTTGTTGAGAAATGACGCGTCCAGACCGATGTTCTTCTTGGTTACATCATCCCAGCGGCCAAAGTAATTAGGTAGTTTTTCCAGTTTGATGCCAACAGTTCGGTCGCTGTTTCCGCCAAAAACTGCTCCATTGGAAGCCTGGGGCGTATAACGCTGCAACCATTGCCAGGCCGCAGTACGGTCGCCCCCCAAAAATCCGATCGATGCCCGCAGTTTCAGGAAATTAACGAATGCGACTTTTTCTTTGAATAAATTCTCCTCCGAAATGACCCAACCGGCAGATAATTGTGGGAATGTGCCCCAGCGATATTCGGGCGCAAACTTGGTGGAAGCATCCCTTCTGAATGATGCTTCCAAAAGGTATTTGTCAGCGTAGCTGTAATTAAGGCGGCCCACGTAGGACAGTATCCCTGTTTCATTGGCCGAGTTAGGACCAATATCCTTTGCTCCCAGTGCCGACATTAAATAGTCATTTCCGCCTTCAAAAATACCTTCCTTCATCGTGGCAATGCTTTCAGAATAAATTTCCGACTGCTCCACAAGGGCCAGTGCACTCACCGAATGTCTGCCGAAATCCTTTGCATAGCTCAGGTTGACATTCATCTGATAGCCATCCGTATATCCCGGATTGAACCGAAGCCTGTCACCATTGTTAAGCCTGGTCGGTGCGTTGGGTGTACCTCCGAAAATGTGCCTGTTCTCGCCTTGCATCGAAAACCCATACACTTTATAATAGGTACCAAACTGCTTTCCCCAGTCATTGCCCAGATTTTTGTTGTAAACTGTCCTGATTTTCAGGCCCGGAACAAACGGCACATTATATTCCAGGTAGGCATTGATATTGAGCACCACGTTTCTGGCACGGGTGTAGTTGTTGAGTTTTTGGGCTTCAAAAAAATGAAAGCCGGTTGTACTCGAACCACCCGGCAGCAACACCGGAAGGCCGCCCACATAGGGTGGGATAAACTGTGGCGTGTTCAAAAGATTGGTCACATCCTTTTCAACATTTTCACCACCCTGTTTTAGATAAAACAGCTTATTATCCGACAAATTACCGCTCACGCCCAGGCCGACTTTAATGTGATTGGTCACCTTCACATCGGTACTGGCGCGGAAATTCCATTTTTTATAGCTGATATTGTCCACATTACCATTTTGGTAAAAATAAGCCGCGCCAGCAAAAAATGTCGCGCGCTCAGTTCCACCACTGATATTGACTGTGTGCCTGGTGTTCAGCGACGGTTTCCAGGCCATATCAAACCAATTGTAATTATTGTTCTTGAAATGTTCAAGCTCGTCGGGCGAGTAAAATTCCGGATCCGTCGCAGCCAGGCCCCTTGTTTTGTTGTAGTCGTTCAGGTAGGTAGCAAGTTGTACGCCATTCATTACTTTTGGCTTATAAGATGCTTCCGAGCTTCCGAAAGTGGTGGTGTAATTCACCTGCGGCTTGCCTGCTTTGCCGCGTTTCGTCCGTACAACCACCACGCCCAGCGCAGCCCTGGCACCGTAAACCGCCGCGGCACCATCTTTCAGAATGGATAGATTTTCTATTTCAGATGCGTCCAGCAGCTGGAAATCGGCCTCGGTACGCACCACGTCGTCAATGACATACAATGGGGAATTGGTTCCTCCGTCCTTCGAGGCTTTGGTAGGATTACGGATCACGATAGATGCCGCTGTACCTGGCCTGGCCGTTCCGCCGCTCACTGATACGCCCGGCAGCTTGCCCGCCAATGCTGAGGTAATGTCTCCAACAGGCAACTCATCAATCTGGCTCACTTTCACTGTTGCTACTGCACCGGTGAGGTGTGATCTTTTCTGCTCTCCGTAACCGATGACGACCACGTCTTCCAGTGCTTTTACGTCCGGTTCCAGGACTACGTCCAGCGAAGTACGATTGCCGATCTCAATGGTCTGTTTGACAAAACCCACATAGCTAATAATGACGCTACCGCCACCTGAGGGAACATTTAATAAGAATTTCCCTTCCGCATCAGTAGAGCTGCCCG
The DNA here is from genome assembly GCF_026625565.1 of Dyadobacter pollutisoli. Lineage (NCBI taxonomy): Bacteria > Pseudomonadati > Bacteroidota > Cytophagia > Cytophagales > Spirosomataceae > Dyadobacter > Dyadobacter pollutisoli. The sequence goes on along the minus strand of NZ_CP112998.1, from coordinate 2,000,352 downwards.
TATTTGTTCCGGCCAGTAAAACCGAAACACCGGCCAGCGGTTCCTTCGAAAGACCGTCCGTCACCACGCCCTTCAGCGAGCGGGTCTGTGCTATTCCACTCAATGCCGAAGCGAGAAGGAATAAAGTGAGTAGAAAATTTTTTGTCATGTAATCGAGCTATTTAAAATATCATTATTTTAATAATACCCCGGTTTTTAATTGATAAAGTCCAATCGAAACCATGATCAAGTCTATTTTCACTCCATTTACTATGCAAGCATTTTCTACTTTTTATTTCTGCACACGATGCCGGGAACGTTTGCGGAAGCATAAAGCAACCAATCGAAAAAATAAGAAAGTGTTAAAAAGACACAAAGTGAATTAATCTAAAATTATCGAAATACAGTAAAAGCTTTTCGATAATTTGTATTATTTCAATATTGAAGTTCCTGTCGCAATCACCCCCCGAAATTGTCAGTTTCACACCGCATGCAAGTGTGCACGAAAACATAAATTTGTACAATCCATTATCAAAAAGATTTAAAATCATGGCACTAACACAGAAAATCACCAGTAATTTATGGTTTGACTCCGAAACCGAAGACGCGGCAAGATTTTATGTCTCAGTTTTCAAAAATGGATCTATCGGAAGGATCACCCGCTACGGCGAGGAGGGTTTTGAGTTTCATGGTAAGCAGCCCGGAACAGTCATGACCATTGAATTTGAATTGGAAGGGCAAAAATTTGTGGGGCTCAATGGCGGGCCTATATTCCAGTTTAACGAAGCCATATCCTTCATTATCGATTGCGAAACGCAGGAAGAAATCGATTACTATTGGGATAAACTAACTGACGGCGGTGACCCAAAAGCGCAGCAATGCGGCTGGCTAAAAGACAAATTCGGTGTTTCATGGCAGGTAGTACCCGTTATGTTCGCCGATATGGTCGCCGACCCAAACGATGAGCGAACCAAAAGAGCGATGAATGCCATGTTCCCGATGAAGAAACTGGACATCGCGGCGCTCGAAAAGGCTTACAATGGAGCGTAAAACAGTCGAATCCGTTCTAAGGGCTGACAAGCAGGATCATTATCTCAGCAAATTCACAACACCCGAAAAGTCGAGGAACGATCCGTTTGTCAGCTCTACCTTGATTTTGTAGGGATAAACACCCGCTGCCGTCAACGTGCCGTGGTAGGTTCCATCCCACCCCGAGGCAGGATCTGATGCGGCAAAATTTTCCTTCTGAAAAATAACCTCACCCCAGCGGCTGTAAATAAACATGGTCCGGATCAGCTTGACGCATTTATTCCCGTAAACATAAAACACTTCATTCTGCTCATCGTGATTAGGCGAAAATGCTTCCGGCGCGTAAATGCCGCACGGCTTGACGTAAACCTGCACTTTCGCCGATTGCTTGCAAACCTGCTCACTGTCTGTCACCTGTAATGTATAAACGGTAGAAACTGGTGGTGACGCCCATGGTTCCCGACAGGTAATGCAGGACAATGTGGAGGGTGACCACAGGTAATGATAGCTCCCCGACGGTTCCACCAGCGCGTGTATCTGCACGCTGTCGCCCTGCGTAATAGACAACGTCGGGGTCACGGAAACGTCCATTTGAATGACTTCCAGGTTGGTGATAACGGTGCTGTCGCAGCCTGTGATCTTGGGAATGTGGTTGATATAATTTCCCGAAACCGCATACAGCGAATCTCCTACCGCCAAAGTCTCTCCTTTACAGATCTTGATATTTTGAGTAAAACTGCTGACCGGGTTTACCTTCAATGTCAAAGTCACTGTACTATCACACACATTACTTTTACTGATGTTTCGGATAAATGTTCCGCTGGTCCGGTAAATGGTATCGCCCAATGCAACCTGCTCGCCTTCACAAATCGTACTGTCGATCGCGGCGGAGCTCTGCCTGAATGCAATGGTATAATCCAGACCCAGCGCGCAGCTCGCTTCCAGGCTGCCCAGCGGTGTGAGATCGACGTGGTACTTGTCGCCCAGACTCGCTTTTACTTTTACATTCTGTGTGCTGGCACCATTACTCCATTGATATTGACCAAATCCCGTCGGCGCTGCCAGGGTCAGAAAACCTTCCTCGTCGGGGCAGTTGGACGTGGTTTTGATCTCAGATTTTAAACATTCGGCATCAAAATAGGCATATCCGAAATGCCTCATACGGGTGCATCCGTGCGCGGTGACCACGATCGTAATGGTTTTACCTACAAAATTTCTGAGATCAATGGCACCGGTCGTCCAGTTACGGTACTGAATGTCGCCGGAAGTCTGGAAACCGTCGACCGTATTGTTGCCCTGCAATTGAATGTCGTAGCTGCTGCATGGCAGTTCTTCTCCATTGCTGTCAAAAATAAGAATGTTGAATCCCGGTTTCTGATACGGTTCGTGATTGGCCTGCCCGCCTGTCCCGCTGGTATTTTGCAATACGACCGCAAATTTATATTGAAACAATGTGTTGTCTGCCGTGACGGTATAATCGGCGTGGATCCGGCTGTAATGGCTTCCTTCGTTGATATTCCCGATGCGTATCGAGTGCGTACTACCGGGAGCGACCATGGGTATGGAAGGAATTTTGGCATCATTGCCGTCGCTGATACTGGTCACATAATGATCGCTGGTTCCGCTGATTTCACTTTGGTACACCGTGGCCTGGTTTGCATCCGTGACAGTTCCATAAGTGAGTACCCACCCTGCCGTGCTACCTTTTTCAAAACCGATGTTACTGCAATCCACCTGCGCCAGGGCGGGGACAATCAATAAATAAGCAAACGCAAATGCATGTAGAAAAAGCTTCATGAAGAACAGGGTTAGACAAACTATTTTACGCGCTAAATAATGCCCTTGTTGCAGTGTAATGACCGAAAAATCATTTTTTTTACATTCCAAAAATGTACCTTTCCGGGTTATCTTTTTTTGGTAAAAATAATTGTCCCGCACCGATGGGGGTTGTCACCCAAATTGTGTGTCCTGATCATATCAGGCTTGTTGTCAATTCATTGTATAAAGCCTCACTTTCACTAAACCCGTGACCGAGTATGAAGTTAAACCGTTACGTTCTTCTGCTATTTTTTTGTATTTTTTTCCAAACCGCGTGGTCGCAGCAAAAGAAGTACAGCATTGTCATTACAGACGGCGATGTCATGTGCCCGAAAAAACAATATTGATGCCTGGAGGCACCAAAAAACTAACCGCTCATAACAAAAATTTAAATTCCTAACCATAGATGAAACGTAGAGAAATCCTGAAAGAATTGAGCCTTTTACCACTTGCGGGCGGCGTCGTCAGCAATGCATTCGGCGAAAGCGATCGTAAAAATAACTGGTTCAAAAAAACCGCTGCGGCAGTGTCAGCGCCCGGGCCATTGAAAGCCGGCCCGCAGATATACCAGTCCATTGGTGTAGAACCGATCATCAATTGCCGCGGTACGTTTACCATTATCGGAGCTTCGATTGAACTTCCCGAGGTACGACAGGCTATGGAATATGCTTGCCAGTACAACGTCCAGATCGACGAGCTGGCATTTGGCGTGGGTCAGCGGCTAGCCGAAATCACGGGAGCGGAATGGGGAATGGTGTCGGCTGGTTGTGCCGCGGGAATGAATGAGGTTACTGCCGGAATTATCGCTGGCGGAAATCCTGAGAAACTGATCCGCATCCCTAACCTCGAAGGTTTTGAAAAAACAGAAGTAATTATCCCGCGCTCGTCCCGCAACGTGTACGACCATGCGATACGCAACTGCGGCGTAAAAATCATCACGGTGGATACGCTGGAAGAACTCCAAAATGCATTGAACCCCCGCACTGCTATGATCTACATGATGCCCGGCGGCGATCCGTGGTCGGTCCGGAATGTGGCCAAACTAGCCAAACCATTGAATGTACCAATTTTGGTAGACGCCGCTGCGGAAAGACTGACCATTCCGAACATTCACTTGCAGGCAGGCGCTTCCGTGGTAGCATATAGTGGCGGAAAAGTGATCCGCGGGCCGCAATGTGCAGGTTTGATGCTGGGTAGTAAGGATATTTTAATGTCGGCATGGCAAGCGAGCGCTCCGCACCACGGCCCTTGCCGCGACAACAAGATCGGCCGTGAAGAGGTTGTGGGAATGCTGGCTGCCGTGGAAGCATGGGCTGTCCGCGACCATAAAGCTGAAATGAAAACGTGGGTTTCGTGGCTGGACACCATTGTGAAGAAAGTATCGGGCATTGACAGCGTGCAGGCGGTGATCCGCGAACCAGAAGAGGGTGCACTCAACAACGCCACGCCCAACCTGACCATTACCTGGGACCCGACCAAGTTGAATATTACCGGCCAGGAAGTAGCCGACGAACTATCGACGACAAAACCGCGGATCGCGGTAGGAACCGGTTTCCGCAGATCTCAGGCAGGCGCGGCAGCAAATACTTCGGCGGCTCCGACCACTTCTATTTCCATTGCTTCCTATATGATGGGGCCAGGCAATGACAAGATCGTGGCCGAGCGCGTACACGAGATCCTTTCCCGCAAACGCAGCGCACCGAAAGCAGAGGCGCAAATGAAAGCGCCTTCGGCAGACGTGAGCGGCAGATGGGAAGTGAGTATTGATTTTTATACCAGCAAAAGCAAGCATACTTTCCTGATCGAAAAACAGGACGGCAATTGGCTTTTCGGCACGCATAAGGGTGAATTTGCAACCAGAGAACTGGTCGGCAACATTGACGGTGACGAGGTGCGGTTCCAAAGCAGGTACAGTGTGCCGGGCGATAATGTGGTGATGACCTTTTACGGAAAGCTGGTTGGCGACACCATAACCGGCGAAATTGATATGGTAGAATATGTTACCGCTAAATTCACGGCCAAAAAAGCAGCATACCCGACAAACCGTCAGCGCATTAACATTCCGGCGGGCCGTCCGTTGTCCACCTAGGAGTCTGGCGATTCAAAAAACATGCTGCCAAAGTCTTGCGACGTATTATTAAAATATTACTTTTGCATCACAAAATCACGGCCAGGTGGTGAAATTGGTAGACACGCTACTTTGAGGGGGTAGTGCCTTCGGGTATGGGAGTTCGACTCTCCTTCTGGTCACAAATGCTCTTAGCAATGCTAAGGGCATTTTGTGTTTTCAGGGGGATTGGGCAACTGTGCGCTCAAAAAAGTTAGTAAGAGTTTTGTAAATTGAATACATTAGCTACCCATAATCAAAGACTTAACTCCCTCACTAACTGTAACTCGCAATCGAACAAAATGGAAAACACAAAACCCAACCCTTCAAAAGTTTATTTTACCGCAATGGCTGCTTTCTGGTTCATATTCGGCGTGATCACGACCTTTTTCCCGGCTCTCATGAATATGTTTCAAACCGAAGTCGGAGTTAATGCAGTGACAACTTATTCTGACCATATATGGCGACATGATGGGCTTGATATCCTCTCAATCAGTGTACTGCTTCTGGCAATTTCCCGCGAAGCGGCAAGCCGTAATTTATTTAGAGCAGCTGCGGTTGTAGCATTGCTGGTCACAACGGCAATCATGTCCTCTATCTTTACAACGCCCTATTGGAATATGTTGTTTCTTGTTCCAGGAATAAGCTGTTTAGCATTTGCAGTATGGGGCTTTATGCTTTCTGCAAAGGTTAAATGAAATCTTTTATCTATTCTTTCTAAAACTTGTGCGCCGGCGCGGGATGCGTCTTCGCTCTTGCCGCCAGGTAGTCCAACATCTTTTGAAAAGATGTGTGAGAAGAGACTGTGTCTGCAAACTGATGCAGTTCAGTTGTGGTCATCGCAACACCTACTCGGTGTCCGCTCGCCATGTCCTGTCCAAAATATAATGCACCTGGCTTTTGATAAAACTTATAGAACATGCATTGGCCATCAGAAATAACTTGCACGTCGTTATGTTTTCTTTCGAACCAGCTGTTCTTCACCAGTTTACTGAGCGCTTTTAAACTTTGGCCAGCCGCGCCATCACAACTGTTTACCCACACGGTCTTCATGTGACTTGTTTCAAACAGATGCCATAAGATGGAGCCAAAAATAAATAGCAAAAAACCAAGGGCGAGGCCCTTAAATACATTCCAAATCATGCGTTATGAGGTTTTTCGTACCTGATTTCATGTGAGTTAACAAACTGTATACCCAAAAAATTTCCACAGCCCATTCCCACAATAATTGAAGAACATCATAAGTTACTGATAATAAACTCCTCTGATGATGACTCTCCGTATTTTTGTTGTGTTATTGATTGCTTTTATGCCAATGCTAAGTCACAATAGCGTGGCGTGCAGCATGTGCAAAGTAACGATTAATGGTAAGACCTATTTGGGCAATAATGAAGATTCATGGAAGACTGGATCCAGAATTACTTTTGTTAATGCGCCGCCGGGAAAATTAGGGGCATTATATGTGAGCTACAGCGATTTTTTCGCGCAGGGAGGAATGAATGAGGCTGGCCTGGCCTTTGACGGACTGACAATTTATAAAGCAAATATCAAAGTTGATCCGTCGAAAAAAAACGTTACCAATTTCAGGACATTCGTCAGAGACATTATGCAAAACTGCAAAACTGTGGAAGATGTCAGGGAATATGCGAGCCAATACAACAGACACGGGATCAGCAATGGGGAGCTATTTTTCGCAGATAAATCGGGGCATTACCTGATCATGGAACCGGATACGGTAATAATAGGAAATGATGATAAATACATTATTGCCAACTTTTGTCCGTCGGTAACACCTGAAAATAAAAGATTGGATTGGGACCGGTATCGAAGAGGCCGGGAGTACATTAATAAACACCAGTCCGGTACGCCCAAAAACTATTGCCTGGCATTGGTAGACACCATGCACGAATGCCGGGAAAAGATGGGTGACGGCACCATGTATTCCTCCGTTGCGGATCTCGAAAAAGGAGATTTCAGCTTGTATTTTTACCATGATTACAGTAAGGAAGTTAAATTCAATTTGAAACAGGAACTGGCCAAAGGTGACCATACCATTGAAATTGCTTCGCTGTTCCCGACCAATGCGGAATACGAAAGATTGGCCAATTACAAAGTCCCACAAAACGACAAACGCGTTTTTCTTTTCCTGCTTTTCTGTGGCGGAATTTTTGGTTTTTCTGCTATCTATTTTTTAATCAGCTATTTGGTAAGCCTAAAAACAACGGACCGCATTCAGGATTCTTACATTGGATTTAAACTGATGTTGTTCGCTATCAGCATTCCAATGCTATATTATATGTTCATTTTGACAAGAAACCCCGCTATATTTTATAGTAAAGCTCCCTACCAGGACATTCAATTTTCGTTGAAAAACATAGCTGCCTACCTTCCTTTCGTCCTACTACTGCTCATCGTCCCGTTTTTGAGAATTAATTTCAAAGTCTTTGGCCAAAAAACCTGGCGTATGCCTTCCAAATTGCTTTTGACGCTGAATAATGTCGTATATCTGACCTTGATATTTTTCTTTATTTACTGGGGTTTTTATGATGTGTTTTGAACAACTTTTTTTTACTCATTAAAATACTAATCTCAGCCCTAAGTAAACTTAAAATTATTCTTACCGTTAGATAATTAATATCCCCGCCGTTTGATCATTTCAGCATGAAGGCAACACGGGCTACTTATACATTTCATACTTAATTGATAGAAATGAGATCAGCACAATCAAATTCGAAACCACCTTCCTGGTCAAAGCTAATGGTTGTATTAATATGGCCATTGATCAGCTTGCAAGGGTGCGATAAGCTTTCTCGAACCAGTACTGTATATGGGAGAGTAACTGAAATTGGCGGGGCTGGCGTTGACAGCATTGATGTAACGTTTTCGGCATACAGGAGCATTGCAGATGAAAAGGCATTAATTCGGGTTACAACCGATAAAGATGGCAATTATAGCGGTACTGTGGATGTACCTAAAGGCTATGGAACGTTGACCATAATCATCCCATACAGTGCAAATCCGAAATTTTCCAAAGTCTATCGAGGTTTTGAAGTTTACGTTAACGGCGATAAAACTAATGACTGTTGTCCGTCCAAAATTGGCGGAAAGACACAATACAATTTTAAACTGTATAAATAGCTTAAATCTTCATCTAATCAGCTAAAAATGGATTGGATTCATTCATTTTTATTCCTACCATTAAATAATTGATATCCCCACCGCTTGATCATTTCAGCATTAAGACAACACAGGTTGCTTACATATTTCATACATATTTGACAGAAATGAGATCAACACAAACCAATTCGAAACGACCTTCCTGGTCCAAGCTAATCATTATCCTGATATGGCCATTGATCAGCTTGCAGGGGTGTGATAAGCTTTCTCGCACCAGTACTGTTTATGGGAGAGTAACGGAAATTGGCGGGTCTGGTGTCGATAGCATTGATGTCTTGTTTGCGGCAAATAAGATGATTTCTGGTGAAATTGGCCTATTGCGTATTACAACTGATAAAGATGGTAATTATAGCGGAACCGTGGATGTGCCCAAAGGGTATGGAGAATTGAACGTTGTTATTCCAACTGGCGGAAACCCAAAATTCACCAAAATTTACCGCGGACACGAAGTATTCATTAATGGAAAACAAACAAATGATTGTTGCCCGGCAAAAATTGGGGGAAAGACACAATACGATTTTAAACTGTACAAGTAGTTTCAGTCTTCATCTAATCAGCTAAAAATGAATTGGATTCACTCGTTTTTATTCCTACCATTAAATAATTAATATCCCCGCCGTTTGTTAAATCCAGCATTAAGACAACACAGGTTACTTACATATTTCATACATATTTGACGGAAATGAGATCAGCACAATCAAATTCGAAACGACCTTCCTGGTCAAAGCTAATGGTTGTATTAATATGGCCATTGATCAGCTTGCAAGGGTGCGATAAGCTTTCTCGAACCAGTACTGTATATGGGCAGGTAACTGAAATCGGCGGGGATGGTGTCGATAGCATCGACGTCGTTTTTGTAGCATATAAGAATATATCGGGTCAAAAAGGGTTACTACGGATTACTACCGATAAGGATGGCAATTATATATTAATGGAAGAAAGATTAATTATTGTTGCCCGGCAGAAATTGGCGGAAAGACGCAATACGATTTTAAACTGTACAAGTAGCTTAAATCTTCATCTAATCAGCTAAAAATGAATAAAATTTACACTTCATCAAAAACAACGGTATTTATTTCCCTTTTTATTCTGGCCATTAATGTCACCTATTCCCAAAACAGTGCAACTTACCAGGAAAAGATCAACACTGAACTTTCAAAATTAGACCTCACCGCGATCAAAAATGGCATCTTACTAAACTTGTCCATGTTTAATTCAGCCGAACAAGACCAGTTTCGAAATCTAAAACCAAATCAAAAGCAAACATTTTCGAATGCCGAAAATTGGGAAAATCTTTACGTGAGGCTCTCTCGCGCACAGTTAGTCAAAGACCAAAAAATATTTCCAGAATTTTCACTTTTAACGGGAACGAGCATCCAGAATAGAACTAAGAACAATATCATCCCCATTGGTATTCTGGATGTAGAAGGGACTTTGCTGAACGAACAACAATTAAAGGAAGCAGAGCAGAAGAATAGTATCAAAAATAATAGCCCGCAAGATTACGAAAGAATACGTTTCTTATCGGCTTCAGTTTTACAGGAGGAAGTTTATCAGGCAGAGGTACAGTTCAAAATAAGCCCCGATCTTTTGATCGCAAATCGCCCATCTTCCATTCAGTCAATCGAAATTGATTTCAGTGATGGAAAAGGATTTACAAATTATAAAGTTGTAAACCAATTGATTCATCACAAATTCAACAGCTTGGGGAAAAATGCTATCAAAATAAAGCTGCAAACTCCTAAAGGATCCTACTTGTTTGAAAGTGTTGTCAATGTCATGCAATTCGAGCGAAAAAAACCTAATAGAGAATTTCAGGTTACCACCTCTCCGATAGCATTCGATACAGTCACATATAGGAACGGTTCCAACCATCGTACTTCCGCTGTCCCAGGAGCCAATGTCAGAATTCTTCTTGGTTGTGATGGTGTTTTCGACAAGCCACTTCTTCTTGTAGAAGGAACCGATCTCGGGGAGGATGTAAACCTGGATAAGCTGGAAGCAGTTTGGACAGGAGGCCAACAACGCGTTCTGGAAGATTACACCGCTGAAGGTTATGACCCTGTTTTCTTGGACTGGCAAAATTCTCATGATTTCATTCAGAACAATGCCCAAGTCCTTAAGGCGGTGATCAATGAAATCAATCAGACTAAAGTTGGTAATAGCCAACTGATTGTAATAGCTACAAGTATGGGTGGGTTAGTTTCAAGATGGGCGCTGAGAGAAATGGAAAATGCGTCCCAGCAACATCATGTCAGCCACTTAATATGTCATGATACCCCACATCAGGGAGCTAATATTCCCATTGGGCTAACTCAGCTGTATTGGGAGATTCCCATAGACGTAATGGAAAATTTGCTTGTGCTTGCACTCAGCAGAACTTGGGCTAATTACTACCATGCCTTGCAAGCGCCTTCCTCCCGGCAAATGCTCATGCACTGGGGAGGGCAGCCTAACTTAGGTGTCGGAAACAAACATCCCGATTTTGACATTTTTCGCACAGCCTTAACAGCGCTCGGCAATGGTGGATATCCCGCAACATGCAGAAATATCGCCATGATCAATGGCAGTATGGACGCTTCAGACAGATCTCTTTTCGACGATTTTAATTATGGGGACAGGATTGTCCTGGGTTGGGTTCCCGGTTTCAGAAGAAATACGGCTTTCGATATTCACACTAATGATCTCTCGCAGAGCAAACAGATCCTTAGAATAGCCGTCTTACAAATTCCTCCAAAATTCCCTACCTTCCTCCTAAAAACAATTAACTATAACAATTCAGTCAATGACGATTTCCTTCCCGGTGGAGTGAGTTATGTAGAGGATAGGGTAATTGCATTTCTTAGTGACAAAACGTTTCGGTTTGCTTTCGTACCAACATTTAGCGCTATCGATTTCCAGGGCCCTAGAACAACACAGACCGAAAGGGAAATGTTAAACACCACAGTCGTCAATGCTGTGATGGGGCCTGGCCGTCAAACACCTTTTGCAGCTATCTATGGCAGAGGTGATAATCTTAACACACCGCACGCTTCGCCCTTGATATTACCTTGGTTCGGACTTGGTATAGCAGAAGGCTTAATTACTAATACGGGCTGCGCCGCCGCCCCTCCCCCCAGCGCCTAATGTCTTTTTCAATGGCGGGAATGCTTGTTTTCCTTTTGAGGCCCACCGGGAAAATCATTGTTTTGACATCACTGTAACTGTCCAACCAACCGGAATTCAGTACCGACAGGTTCTGAGGTTGGAAAAATTGGGGACGGATGAAACCCAGGAGGGATTTATGGTCGCTGGTCAAGACAGTTATACTTTCCAGGTTTACAGTGCCGGGCAATATCAGGTTACATGTACAAGAAGCTATCCTGGCCGCCCGGACTTAATATCAACCGCACAGGCAACTGCTAATGTAAGTACCTGTTCAGTCGCATCAATTAGCGGCGATACTGAAACCCTGTTACCTAATTTGGATTGTAAAGGCTTTTGGGAGAATGACTACCTGGTTACTTTTCAAAATGATGTGACGCAACATGTTTTTGCGCACTTGACACCAGATCTCGCCCTTTATGCATCCATTGGAGAAGATCCGACAGGGACCTTTGTAAGTCCGGCGACATTGGAGACTAATGGCTTCTTCCCGGAATTTGCAGGCTGTTTTTCGGCAGTAGACCCGCGTATTCCTTTACCGGTTGTACTTCAAAATTTTGAAGCTCATGCGGAAGGCCAAACTGCCCTGCTTACCTGGCGTACCGCCAGCGAAATCAATAGCGAACTTTTTGTAATTGAACGTAGTCAAACCGGCAGAGATTGGCAGCAAATTGGTAGTGTGCTAACCGAAGGCACGGACATTGAAAGTACAGATTATACTTTCGCTGATCCCAGCCCCGCACATAACTTGGTATATTACCGGCTAAAAATGGTCGACACAGACGGAAGTTTTGCTTACAGCAAGATCCAATCCGTTCAATTTGACTGTGCTGGAACCATAGTCTATCCTAACCCGGTAGAAGGTGGCAAACAACTCCAATTGCTGTTAACCGATAGCCAGGTTAAAAAAATCTACATTTATGACCTGGCCGGAGAGAATGTATACGAAGCCAGCGGCCCCGTTGAACAAATCAACACGAAGAATCTGATGAACGGCCGGTACCTATTGAAAATTCAGCTCAAAGACGGCACTGAAAGCAGCCATGTCATTATCAAACGATAACCCTGAATAAATACCGGCGATATCTAATCCGCGCCAGGTACCGAAATGTTTTTCTAGGAGGTAATAATTTGTAGTTTTAGTATCAAAATAGCAGTAGCGGTCAGAGTGATCCTACTACCTATGTTGATCAGAAAACTTGAAAAATTATGTGGCGAAGGCGTGGCTTATTGAGCGATAGGTCTTTAAATGTGCTGGTAGGGATATTGCTTTGCTTTTTTATCAATGGCATGGCTCAGGCGGAGGAGACGGGCCGGGTATTGCGCTACTCGTTAAAGGAAGGCTTATCGTTTGGGATTGTCAACAGCATTGTCCAGGACACCACGGGCTTCATGTGGTTTGGTACCAGCGACGGCCTTAACCGTTTCGACGGCACCTCATTCAAGGTTTTTAAACACAACCCCGACGATCCGCAAAGCATCTCAGGTAATTACATTAAATCCGTGTTCCGCGACAAGGACGGCACGATCTGGACTACCTCCCGGAATGGTATTAACGAGTTCGTTTCTCAAAAAGAAGTATTCAGAAGACATACACCCTACCCGGACAAAAATGGCTCGGGGAGTGACGTGAGCGATATTTCGCAGGCCCGAGATGGTAATTTGTGGGTATCGCTGAATGGTTCTGGCTTTGCATTATTCACCAAAAAAGACTCGCGCTTTATTTATTACAATCAAAAAACGCTGGCGTCGCTTGGTACAAATTCCATATTGAATGCAAAGGAAGATTCCCGCGGGCTGCTCTGGCTGGGCACACGTGACGCAGGATTGGAGGTATTCAGGATTGGCAAAGACAGAAAACTCACAAAGGCAAATCTGGACCTGAAAGATGTTCCGAAAGCCCGCATCAACAATATTTATGAAGACCGGTTCGGTAACATCTGGATTGCGTCGGCGAAAGGACTCATCCTGTTCAAACGCGATGAAGGAAAGTTTTACATTTTGAAGGTTTCACCCCAGCTACACAGTGATATTTATCTCTCCGTTCAGGAAAATAACCGGCAAAAACTACTGATAGGCGTTCAGGACGGTGGTTTGTACAGCCTGGACCTGAGCGAATTCCAGAATCGCAAACCAACGGACTTTGCATTCGAAAAGGTTACGGATTCGCAGCATGAAGGTATCACGCAGCGCTCGATCCAGTCTATATATATGGACAGGGATGCCAATATATGGCTGGGGACTTATGGCGAGGGTGTGTACCTGATCAGCAGCATTGCCGAGAAATTCAGGAAGTTTGATAAAAAAATAAAAGACTACCGCGCCGAAAGCTACCTGCGTTACTACGGCATTTGCATCGACAAAGACGGTTTTTTATGGCTTGGAACGGACGGGGACGGCATTTATAAAACCAAAAGTTCGGGCGAAGTAGTCAAACATTACACAGTGGACGGTCGGCCGGGCAGCCTGACCGACGGCGCGATTATTTCGGCATATCGGGACAGCGGCAATGATCTTTGGTTTGGAAGCTACTCCCAGGGACTCTTCTTATATAACAAGTCCACGGACTCATTCAAGCGCTTTTTGCACGACCCGTCCGATCCGACGAGCCTGGGCAGAAATGATGTGAGGGCCATTTTTGAAGATTCCGAAAAGAACATCTGGATCGGGACTAATGGCAGTGGACTGGCGCTTCTGGATAGAAAAACGGGGAAATTTAAAAACTATGTTCCGTCCAACAGTAGCATCACTTCCAATGATGTGCGGGCGATCGTAGAGGACAAAAAAGGAAATTTATGGATCGGAACCTACGGTGGCGGACTCAACTACCTGGATGTAAAGAGTATGCGGTTCACGTCCTTTTTTAATGATCCTAAAAAGGATGACTATCTATCCAATCACATTGTTTTTTCGCTGTACGTAGATGCCCGGCAAAGGTTATGGATTGGCTCAGAGGGGAATGGGTTGTTGGTGTATGACACGGTCAAAAAGCAGACGACACATTTTAATGAAAAGAATGGGCTGGCCAATGATGTAATCAATGCGATACTGGCTGAGAACGTTGATAAAGTTTGGGTTAGTACCAATGAAGGGATTTCCAGTATCAGCCTCACCGACAACAAAATAGATAACTACGACCAGAGTAATGGGTTGCAGGCAGGTCAGTTCAACCCCAATTCCGCGCTTTACAATGTGAAAGATGGATTCATGTGTTTCGGCGGGACCGAAGGCTGGAACCTGTTTTATCCCAAAGACATAAAAACGTCTTCCTATCAACCCAAAGTAATGATTACCGGCTTGCAGCTTTATGGCCGGAATGTCGAGATCGGCGCGGAAATTGACGGAGAAACCATTCTGTCACAAGGCATTGCGGACCAAAACAAGCTGGTGCTGCAACCTACACAATCGGTATTTTCAATTCAGTACACGTCACTCAACTATGCTTTTCCGGAAGGAAACAGGTTTGCCTACAAACTGGAAGGCCTCGACGAACATTGGAACTATGTGAAGGATGAGCGCTCGGCGACGTATCGTTATCTGCCAGCAGGAACATACCATTTTAAGGTCAAAACAGCCAACCAGGACGGTGTCTGGTTTGAGAATACGGCTGCATTGGAAATCCGCATTTTGCCGCCTTGGTACCAAACCTGGTGGGCCTATTTGCTTTACGTGGCGGTCATTATCGGTCTTATTTACTCTTATCAGTTGTACAAATTGCGACAAGCCAAACTCAAATACGAGATTCAGCTCGCCCATTTTGAAACACAAAAAGAAAAAGAGCTGAACGAAAAAAAGCTGGCCTTTTTCACACACATTTCCCACGAATTCAGGACGCCGCTTACATTGATTATCAACCCGGTAAGAGAACTTTTGAAAGACAGTTCCGGCAATCAGGATGGTAGCCTCGACATTGTGTACCGCAATGCAAAAAGGCTCCTCAGCCTCGTGGACCAGCTTTTATTATTCAGGAAGGCGGATTTAAAAGCAGACAAACTCAAACTCTCCTCTCATAATCTGCGCGACCTCGCCTATGAAGTTTTTCAATGCTTCATTCATCAGGCAGAACAAAGGCAGGTTGAGTACGAGTTTATTTGTGGTAATGATGCGCTGGAATTAGTCTGCGACCGTGAGAAGCTGGAAATTGCATTGTTTAACCTGGTTTCTAATGCATTGAAATTTACACCCAGAAACGGGAAAGTCAGTCTCGAACTGTCGGATACGGAACAGCACGTGCGAATCCTGGTGAAGGATTCCGGGCCAGGCATTCCTCCGCAGGCCAAGGACCAGATCTATTCGGTGTTTCATCAGTTTCAGGATAGCCGTGCTGCTTCGAAAGGAGGTTTTGGTATAGGTCTGTATTTAACCAAAACCTTCGTTGAAAGTCATTTTGGCCATATTTCGCATGAACCTAATTGGGGAGGCGGCACCGTTTTCTGCATTGAACTGCCTAAAAATCACCCGGACCTAGTTCCTGATCAGGAAATCACATTGCAAACCGAAGGAGGCTCCGTGTTCCTGGAAGAACTTTCGGCAGATGATATCATAATGACCCCTACTGCCAAATCCAGGCAACAAATGGTGGTCGACGAGCTGAGTTCCGACGTAAAAGTGATGCTGATCGTTGATGATGATGCGGATATCAGGCAATATATCGGGCAGATTTTCAAAGAAACTTTTAAACTTTTGCAGGCAGACAATGGCCAGGATGGTTTGATATTGGCCAAAAAGCATTTACCCGACATTGTGATCTGCGATGTGATGATGACAGGCATGACGGGCATTGAAATGTGCCAACAAATGAAAAGCGACACGACGGTGAGCCACATTCCCGTGATCTTGCTCACTGCGAGCACTTCTCAGCAGGTGCGTTTGCAGGGCATTGAAGGCGGCGCGGATGACTATATCAGCAAGCCTTTTGACACCGAGCTGCTCGTGGCGCGGGTAGGAGCGATCCTTAAAAACCGTAACGACCTGCAGCGCTATTTCTACAACGAGATCACATTGCAGGCCAACGATTTCAAGATCTCTTCGGAGTACAAAGACTTTTTGAAAGATTGTATCCGCATTGTCGAGAGCCATTTGACGGATCCTGGTTTTACGATCAAGGTCCTGGCGGCTGAGATCGGTATGAGCCATTCGACACTTTACAACAGGATCAAATCCATTTCCGGACAGTCAACCAACAGCTTTATTCGCTTTATCCGGCTGCGCAGGGCCGCCCAGATTCTGATCACGACCGACATTACCATTTCCGAAGTGGCATACCAGGTCGGTATCAACGATATTAAATATTTCAGGGAGCAGTTTCAGAAATTGTTCGGCATGCGGCCTTCCGAATATGTCAAAAAATTCCGGCGACCTTTCCATGAAAATTTCCAGGTGAACCGAGACGTTTTCCAAAATAAATTGGACAATTAAGGTCACCCATTATAATATTCTCCGACCAAGGGCTCGATTCTCAAAAAATCGCGCCCTTTTTATTGAATTACCCCCTCTTTAATGTGAGAATGTCCCCCGCCCCAGGCATTCAAATAATCCTACTTTTGATTGATCAGTTTATAAAAAATCTGCTCTGTTTTTAGGCCAATTATTTCCATCACTAATCAGTTCTGTATGAAAAAATCTTTTCATCAAAAACCTATCCTGCATCAGCCCCCTCATCAAGAGGCAGGAATCACGTGGAGACACGGACTTTTCTCGATCCTTTTTTTGATGCTTTCCTCGCTGAGTTTTGGACAATCATTCAATGTGAAAGGAACTGTCACTTCCGACAACGGAGAAGCACTTCCGGGAGCGAGTATTATCCTGAAAGGTACCTCCACAGGTACCACTACGGACGTTGATGGCAAGTACTCACTCAATCTGCCAGACGCTTCGGGTACGCTTGTGGTCACTTACATTGGCTACATCGCGCAGGAATTTGCGGTTGCAAACCGAAGCCAGATCGATGTGAAGTTGCTTAACAATGATAAAACACTGGAAGAAATCGTGGTTGTCGGCTATGGTACTCAGAAAAAGGCAACTTTAACAGGCTCGGTATCAGAAGTAAAAGGCTCGGACATTGTAAAAAGCCCGCAGCCCAACCTTTCCAACTCGCTGGCCGGACGTTTTTCGGGTTTCGTGGCCAATAACCGTGGCGGTGAGCCGGGTTATGACGGTTCCAGCTACACGGTACGCGGTTTTGCTTCTACGGGAAATAATGACGTTTTGATCGTTGTGGACGGTATTCCCGGCCAGGTCGGCGGATTGGAACGTCTGGACCCGAATGATATTGAAAGCATTTCTATTTTGAAAGATGCCTCGGCCGCTGTATACGGAAGCCGCGCTGCGAATGGTGTGATCCTGGTAACGACCAAAAGAGGTACTACGGGCAAACCTGTCATTTCATATAGCTTCAATCAGGGCTTTTCCTCCCCCACCCGCCTGCCCAGTCTGGCCGACGCGCCTACCTATGCGACCATTATGAACGAGATTGATTACTACAACAATCCGGCAGGTGGCATGAACCAGTTTTACACTGCGGAAGAAATTGAAAAGTTCAAAAATGGTTCTGATCCGATCAATTACCCGAATACCAACTGGCAGAAGGAGACATTGAAAAACTTTGCGCTGCAAAACCAGCACAATCTGGGCATTAATGGTGGTACTGACAATGTAAAATATTATGTGTCGCTCGGTACTATCTACCAGGATGGGTTATACAAAAACGGGGCTACCAAGTA
Organism: Dyadobacter pollutisoli; assembly: GCF_026625565.1. Taxonomy (NCBI): domain Bacteria; kingdom Pseudomonadati; phylum Bacteroidota; class Cytophagia; order Cytophagales; family Spirosomataceae; genus Dyadobacter; species Dyadobacter pollutisoli. The sequence continues at coordinate 1,982,376 of NZ_CP112998.1, read as the reverse complement.
CAAGCAGTACAATTTCCGTTCTAATGTAGACGCGAACATTACCAAAGATTTCAAAGTGAGCCTGTCACTTTCAGGTCGTCAGGAGAACCGTCAGTTTCCGGTTTCTTCGGCGGGCAATACCTTCCGCTCCATTTACCGGGCATACCCGACTGTCATTGCCAGGTATCCGAATGGCAACTACTCAACCGGTGTAGAAAACAGCAATCCAGTGGTTTTGGGAACGGATATGGGCGGAACAAGCTCTAACCCAACGTCTGTTTTCAATGGTATCGTACGTGCCAGTTACGACCTGCCATTCATCGAAGGACTGTCGGTTGACGGGTTTTACTCGGTCGACAAGTCGTTCAACTTTACCAAGACATTCAGCATTCCCTACAGACTTTACAATTATGACAGCGCCAAGGATGTTTACAACGGTGTGGTAACCGGAGGATCTGCTGGTAAAGCTTCTCTTACACAGAAACAGATCAATATTACCAACCTTACCCAGAACATTCGCCTGAGCTATGTTCACCAGTTCGGTAAACACAATGTGAATTCATTTGTGGCCTATGAGCAGAATAAGCGTAATGAAGCGACCTTCGACGCAAGCCGGATCAACTACCCTACCGCTTCCACGCCTGAACTTTCGCAAGGTGGCGCGGCGGCGACTGACAAAAACAACTCAGGAAGCAGCTACAATTTTACCCGCAAAAGCTTCATTGGCCGGATCGCTTACAATTTCAATGAAAAATATCTGGCGGAAGTCCAGGCGCGTGTAGACGGATCATCCGTTTTTCCAAAAGGAAATCAGTTTGGTTTCTTCCCGTCGGTCTCGGCCGGTTACCGGATTTCGGAAGAAGATTGGTTTAAAAACGGCGTGAATTTCATCGACGACCTGAAAATCAGAGCTTCTTATGGCTCATTGGGTAATGATAATGTGGGACAATTCCAGTACTACAACAATTACTCGTTCAACAACCAGTACGTGACCGGATCGAATGTGATCACGCCGGGAATTGACCTGACCAAACTGGCCAACCCGAACATTACCTGGGAAACTTCCAAAAAAATGGATATCGGTTTGAATGCGGTTGTACTGAAACGCTTCAATATTGAAGTCATTTATTTCAGCCAAAAAAGATCAAATATCCTCGCGGCAAGAAACGCGTCCATTCCAAATACTTCGGGTATCGTAAACCCTTATAAAACGGATGGCAGTACTCCTTTGGTACCCGATCAAAACCTGGGAAAAGTGAATAGCAATGGTTTTGAAGCGACGTTGGGATACAACCACGCAGGAACTTTCCGCTACTCGATTTCGGGCAATGTAACATATGCCAAAAGCAAGATCGTATTCATCGACGAAGCTCCGGGGACGTTGGATTATCAGCGTCAAACCGGGGGAGCGCTTTACCGCGACCTGTACTACCGGACACTGGGCATCTTCCGCACCCAGGCAGACCTTGACCAATACCCTCATTTGCAGGGCGCTCAGCTGGGTGACCTGATCCTGGATGACTACAACAAGGATGGCAAGATCACCGCTGACGACCAGGTTAGATCGGACTACGGAAATGTGCCCCTGCTGACTTACGGACTGGTTTTCAATGGTGGTTACAAAGCATTTGACCTTTCAGTAGTGTTTGCGGGACAAGGCATGGTAAGCCAGTACGTCCTTCCTGAATCGGGCCAGATCGGTAACTTTTACAGCAGCTGGGCCGACAATCGTTGGAGCCCAACCAACCCGGATGGCAGCTACCCGAGAGCGGATACGCGTGCGTCATCGTCGATCAATGGCGGACTTTACAAAAACGATTTCTGGTTGAACAATGCTTCTTTCGTGAGGCTTAAAAACGTTGAATTCGGCTATACCCTTCCAAAAGCTGCTTTATCGAAGCTCCGTATTTCTACGCTGCGTGTGTATGCAAGTGCATTCAACCTGTTCACCATTACCGGTGTGAAAGATTACGATCCTGAGGGAAATAGCACGAGCGGTCAGTTTTATCCGCAGCAAAGAATCCTCAACCTGGGTGTGAACATTAAGTTTTAATTGAAACTCATTGAATATGAAACGAATAAAGAATATAACCAGGGTCGCAGTCGCAATCATGATAGGGTCAGCAACGACGATCGTGACCTCTTGCCAGGAAAATTTCCTTGACATAGTACCGACCGACCGTGTATCCGACGCATCGATCCTGTCCGATTCTGTGCTGTTTGAATCCTACATTGTCAACAGATATATGGGAACCAGACTGACCGACAAGGAGGCAGAAGGAACATTACCAGGTTTTGGCCGCGGATTTGAGTACGCCATGTGGTCATCTCTTACCGACGAATCTATTTATAATAATGATGATAATACCTGGCTGATCCAGCGCGGGCAGATCGCGCCGGAAAACACCGGGATCGCGGGTACATTGTGGGGAAGAAGTTACAGGAGCATTCGCGAGATCAACTACGCGCTGGCCAATGTTGACAAAGTTCCCATGAGTCAGGACAAAAAGAACAAGTTGAAAGGTGAAATGCAGTTTATCCGCGCATTCCGCTACCACGACCTGATCCGTAACTATGGAAAGGTGGTTTTGCTCGGCGACAAAGTCTACGAACTCAGCGACGACCTGACCAGCCAGGACCTTTTCAATCGCTCGGAAATTAAAGCGGGCATTGACTATGCAGTGGCTCAACTTGATGAGGCCGCTGCGCTCCTTCCACAATCCAATGATAGCAACTGGAAACTGGGTAGGGCTACAAAAGGTGCCGCGTTGGCATTGAAATCAAGATTGTTACTGTATGGCGCAAGTCCATTGTACAATGCCGCAACCTGGCAGCAGGCCGCAGCCAGCGCTAAGGCGGTGATGGACCTTAACAAATACACGCTTTATACCGGCGGCTACGGCAACCTGTTTACGACGGTGGACAATTCGGAAGTGATTTTCAGCCGGATATATGCACAGGGAGCCCGCCACGTGTGTCTGGAAATCTCCAATGGGCCCAACAGCTACAATGCCTGGGGAGGAAACGTGCCGGTGCAAAACCTGGTGGATGACTATGAAATGTTGGATGGGACCAAGATCACGGACGCAGGTACCAGCTACAAAGCCAGCGAGCCATATAAAGGAAGGGACCCGAGATTTTACGCGACCATTTTGTACAATGAAGCTCCTTACCGGGGCAGCACCGTGCAGACATTTACCCCCGGCGGAAAAGATAGCAAGGACGGGCCCTCTGCATGGAATACATCAAAAACTGGTTATTATCTGAAAAAATTTATGAGCGACGCCCTGCCGATCGACAATCCCTGGGATGTTGCCGGTACGCAAACATGGATCTATTTCCGGTATGCTGAAATCCTGCTGAACTATGCCGAGGCTCAGAATGAAGCTGTCGGACCTGACGCTTCTGTTTATGCGGCCATCAATGCAATCCGCCAGCGTACGGGTGTGGGTATGCCTGTGATACCCGCAGGCCTTACCCAGGCACAAATGCGCGAGCGTATCCGTAATGAAAGACGCATCGAACTGGCATTTGAAGAGCATCGCTTCTATGATGTCCGCAGATGGAAGATCGCCGACAAAACCGAAAACGTGCCTGCCTATGGTATCGAGATCGGTAAGAGTGGCAATGCTTATACCTACACCAGAAAGGAGGCATTGACCGGCAAATCCTTTGCAGAAAAGCAATACTGGCTGCCCATCCCACGGGCTGAAATCCAGGCTTCCAATAATAAATTGGACCAAAACCCAGGATACTAATACAGGAAGCCGCCTTTTCAAATGAGAAGGCGGCTTTTTTATCAGCCCCTACCCAAAAACCACAATTATGCGACAATACTTTAAACCTCTTTTCCTATTTAGCTTTCATTTATCCATTACGGCCTGCTCGGCAAACGATCCTACCGACAAAAAGCAACCTGAGAACCCGGCGGCCATCACCATTTCCATAGATCCTTCCAAAACGTACCAAACGATCGCACATTTCGGTGCTTCCGATGCCTGGTCATGCCAGTTTGTAGGTAACTGGCCGGATTCCAAAAAAAATGGCATTGCCGATCTGCTTTTTAGTCGGGATACGGTGGCTAACGGACAACCCAAAGGCATCGGGCTTTCACTATGGCGGTTCAATATTGGCGCAGGTACTGCCGAGCAGGGTGCGGCCAGCGGTATCAGGGACGAATGGCGGCGTGCAGAGTCTTTTCTCAACAATGACGGTACTTATAACTGGGACAAACAGGCAGGCCAGGTCTGGTTTTTGAAAGCAGCCAAAGAGCGCGGTGTCAATGAGTTTCTGGCATTCCCGAATAGTCCGCCGGTACAGTTTACTACGAATCACAAAGGTTATGCGGACGGCGGAAAGCCAAATCTGTCCGCTGAGCAGTTCGATAAATTCGCAACATTTATGGCGGACGTAACCGCTGGCATACAGAAGAAAACCGGTATTTTGTTCAACCACATCAGCCCGGTGAATGAGCCTCAATGGGATTGGAGCGACGGCGGACAGGAAGGGACACCATTTTACAATAATGAAATCGCCGGTATCGCCAGATCCCTCAGCAGCGCTTTGATCAAAAAGCAATTGACTACCCAAATCAATGTTGCTGAGGCGGGGCAGATTGATTATCTGACCGGACAAAGCAACAAGCAAGGGCGGGACGACCAGATCAATGCTTTTTTCAATAAAACCTCCGCTGACTATATAGGTATCCTTCCCAATTTAACACAGGCTATATCAGGCCACAGCTACTTCACCACCTCGCCTTATAAAAGCGCTGCCGCCAAAAGACAGCAGGTTTATGGATCATTAAAATCCGTTTCGGGATTGCAATACTGGATGTCGGAATACTGCATTCTGGGTGACAATGAGGGTGAGATCAAAGGAGAAGGTAAAGACCTGGGCATTGATCCGGCTTTGTATATAGCCAAAGTAATTCATAATGACCTGGTCAACACCAATGCTTCGGCCTGGCACTGGTGGATCGCCATTTCGCCCTACAACTATAAGGACGGCTTGATTTACATTGATAAAAATAAAACGGATGGGGATTTCAAATCTTCTAAAATGCTGTGGGCGCTAGGAAATTACAGCAGGTTTATCCGTCCGGGGGCTGTTCGCGTAGACGTTAAAGGAATTTCGGAGAACGAAAAACTGCTTGTTTCTTCCTATAAAAACACCAATAGTCAGCTGGTTACTGTCATTATCAACCAGGAAAATGCGCCTGTTCAAATGACCCTGAAACTGGGTACCGGCAAAGCAGCCAAAACCAAAATGTACCAGACTTCGGCTACCGATGAGCTGCAACCCGTGCATCAGCTAAATAGTAATTCTGACATCACAGTCGCAGCAAAAAGCATTTTGACCGTGGTTTCTGATATGTAACAATCGTTAAATCTTATTTCCAAAAATCTGCCCGAAAGGCAATAAGAGGCGTTTGACAAACCAGGTAGTTATGCAAATGTACGCAAACCTACCTGGTTTTATTGATCCAAAACCCCGATCACGGCGGTTCGAAGAGACCTATTTCAGGCCCTCGCAAACCCCACACAAAGCGTTATCGTAAACCACCCTTTGTATTCTACAAGCGAGAACGCTATCTTTATTCCAGTATTTGAATAACCCCGAAAAACGTTAATAGATTGAAATACCACCTCTGCACAAAAGCAATTTTGTTGTTGGGAGTTGCAGGTTTGTTATTGACCTGTCAGCAGACTTCTTTCGGTCAATGCAAGGAAAAAAGAAGCGAGTCGACCCAGCAAAAGATACGTTACCAGACCATCCCCCTGGGCGGAAAGCATGAATACCTGATGCTTTCCAGTTCCGGTGACGAAAAGCTGTTCAGCTATCACAATGAGAAGATAGACCTGGTGTACCACGTACAAATGTTCACAGAAATCAGATTTACGTCTTCCAGAGGCAACTTTTCACTTTACACCACCACGTCCGACCGCACCCGGTGGAATAGCTGCTTCACGCTCTCGGCACCATTGACTTCAAAAGAACTGGAAAAAATGAAAGGTGCTTCGCAGATCGTGATCATCTTGCCGGAGGAAAAGAAAGTATTTAGTCTCACTACCAAAAAGATCGAAATGCTGCACGAGGCGCTTGCTTGTTTGTACTAAGGCTTTTTGAGCTAAACGTAAAAAAGCTCCTTGTTCAGCTGCTTCACAATGGATTCGAAGTCTTCTGGATTTGCTGCAAAATCCATCTCATTCACGTCTATTTCCAGTATTTTACCGTGATCATACGTTTTCACAAAGTCTTCATAATAGCGATTGAGGCTCGTGAGATAGTCGGTTGAAATGTCTGCCTCGAAATCACGTCCGCGCTTTTTGATCTGCGAGACCAGTTTTGGAATGTCGGCTTTGAGATAAATAAGCAGATCAGGCTGAGAAACGCTGCGAATGATGGATTCAAAGAGCAAAAGGTAGGTTTGATAATCACGCTCTGCGAGCACGCCCGATTCGTGGAGGTTCCTGGCAAATATAAATGCATCCTCGTAAATCGTCCTGTCCTGAATAATGGTAGAATAGGTAGCCTCCTTGATCTTCTGCACCTGGGCAAAACGGTTGTTGAGGAAAAAAATCTGCAAATTAAACGCCCAGCGGTCCATATCCTGGTAAAAATCAGCGAGATAAGGATTTCCTTCCACCGCTTCATACATTACATCCCATTTGTAGTATTCTCCCAACATTTGGGTAAGCGTAGTTTTTCCGGCACCGATGTTACCAATAATAGCTATGTGCATAATATGAATGCGTGAGATGAGTTGAAGATCAGTAGCTGCAAAAATATAGACTTCGTTGAATACTCTATCCTGACCAAAGTCCTATTTTTTGATTTTCGTTAAATAGCGGTTATTCGTATATTTGCGGCTGATTTGGAGAAAAGAGCTGCGGAGAATATTGCCTTTTTTCTATCTTACTGACTTTAAAAGTTATTGAAATGAAGCCTTTCCGGGTAATTCTATATTATTACTACGCTACCATTGCCGATACTGAAACCTATCGCGATGAGCACCATTTGTTTTGTGTTGAAAATAATTTGCTGGGCAGGATCATTATCGCTCCCGAAGGACTGAACGGAACCGTTTCCGGCACGCCTGAGGACTGTGAGGCATATATGAGCTATGTCCGCTCTGATGAACGCTTTAAAGATGTACAGTTTAAAGTAGAAGAGCATGATCAGGTAGCGTTTCAAAAATTGCACGTGCGGGTGAAAGATGAGATCGTTAATTCCGATCTTCACGTGAATCCGCTGGTACGCACCGGCAAGCATTTGGAACCTTCCGAATTCAAAAAACTGATCAATGATCCTGATGTGGTGTTGGTTGACATGCGTTCGGACTATGAACATGAAGTGGGCAAGTTTAAGAACGCGATCACTTTTGACATGCATAACCTGCGCGAGCTGCCGGACCATGTGCACGAGATCGAACATTTGAAGGACAAAAAGATCGTTACCTATTGCACCGGCGGCATCAAATGTGAAAAAGCAAGCGCCTACCTGCTCGATCAGGGCTTTACGGACGTGTACCAGCTGCATGGCGGCATTATCCGATACGGACTGGAAGAAGGAGGCGAGAATTTCGACGGAAAATGCTACGTTTTTGATAACCGCATCACGGTGGATGTGAACTCGGTCAACCCGACGGTTATTTCAAAATGTTATATCTGCGATGAACCTTGTGACCGCATGATCAACTGCGCGAACGCGGAATGCAACACGCATGTACCGGTTTGCCACAAATGCGGCGAGGAAATGGAAGGCGCCTGCTCCCCCGAATGCAAGGCACATCCGGGCAAGCGCACTTATGATGGTAGCGGCTATTATGTAAGCCAGAGCAACCATTATCATCCGTTGCAGGGACTGAAAAGCCAGAAGAAGAATCTCAAAAAAATGAAGCTTGCGCAAAGAACAGAACCGGCTTGATGCCTAGTTCAGTTCTTTTTCCAATATAAAATCATTCATCCAGTACGGACCAATGGGAATGTCTTTTTCGCCCGTAACCCGGAAACCCATTCGTTCGTAGAATGTCTTGGCTTTGTTATACTTGTTCACATTTAAGGCCAAGACTTTCCCCCCAACAGACCTGACATAATTTTCCGTTTCATTCAGGAGATATTTCCCCGCGCCGGAGCCCTGGGTTGACGGAAGTACGTATATTTTATGTAATTTGAACTTTTCGGGTTCATCTTCCGAAACGGATGCAAAGCCCTCGGGTTTGCCGTCATTGAGCAGGATCATAAAGTGATGCCCGGCAGCGGTCATCTGATTTTTCAGGGATTCAAAAGAGTATATTTTTTCATACATATAATCGATTTGTTCCTTGCTAAGAATATCACGGTAAGTAGGTTCCCAGGTCTGTTCCTGTACTGAAATGATAACCGGGATGTCCTCAACGGTTGCATGATTTATTGTGAATGATGGCATATTGCTTAAATTTGGCACTTAAAACTGTAAATAAATATTTATTAACCTAAAAACCACTATACTTCATCGCCAGCCCGGACAATTTCGCCCGGCACACATTTCGATAAGTAGAAATATATGAAACCCCTTATTTTAGTTACAAATGATGATGGTATAACATCAAAAGGAATCCGAACATTGGTAGAAGCCATGCAAACGCTGGGAGAAGTCATTGTGGTGGCGCCTAACAGTCCGCAGTCAGGAATGGGACATGCTATCACGATCGGCGAACCTTTGAGACTTTATTCCACCCATATTTTTGAAGGAATAGTAGAATACGAATGCTCGGGAACCCCGGCGGACTGTGTGAAGCTGGCCAAAAATTACGTGTTACAGGACCGTAAACCTGACCTGGTCGTGAGTGGTATCAATCACGGAAGCAACAGTTCTATCAGCGTGCTGTATTCGGGTACCATGTCGGCAGCGATTGAAGCGGCGATTGAAGGGATTCCGGCGATTGGCTTTTCCTTGTGCGATTTCAGGGAGGATGCTGATTTCAGTCACGCAGTCCCATTTATTAAGTCCATTACGGAAACAGCTCTGAAAAATGGCGTACCGAATGGCGTTGCACTGAATGTAAATATTCCCCCTAAAACAGACTTACCGATCCGGGGGGTGAGAATATGCCGGCAGGCGCATGCCAAATGGCAGGAAAAATTCGATTACCGGGTGGATCCCAACGGACGGGGCTACCTCTGGATGGCGGGCGAATTCGTCAATTTTGATACCGAAAAAGAAGATACCGATGTCTGGGCACTTGATAACAATTATATCTCGGTGGTCCCGTGTCAATATGATCTGACAGAGTATGAAGCAGTAAAACAGCTATCAACCTGGGATTTATAATTTAAAATCAGCTATGGCATTAGTAGGCAGTTTATTAAAAAAGGGCATTCATTTCAGTAATATCGTTGCAAACCGGCGAAAGGCGGGACTTCATCAGCAGCAAAAGAAAACGCTGGCAAAATTGCTTGCCAAAGCGAGGTACACCGAGTTTGGTGAAAAATATAATTTTGACGAATTGCTTTCGTCTATTCTTTTTGGTGAAAAAGGGGCATTCTACGAACTATACAAGCGTTCAGTCCCCATTTTTGATTACAACAAAATATTCAATGAATGGTGGCATAAGTCGCTTGAAGGCGAAAAGGACATTTGCTGGCCAGGACAGATCAAATATTTCGCATTGAGCTCCGGCACCTCAGAAGCTGCTACCAAGCACATTCCTGTGACCAAAGCCATGTCCCGGGCGATGCAGAAAACCAGTATCCGCCAGATACTCTCACTGGGACACTATAAGGACCTTCCCGATGACCTTTATGAAAAAGGTTTCCTGATGCTTGGGGGAAGTACAAATCTGAATAATCAGGACAAGCATTTCGAGGGAGATCTCAGCGGTATTCAGGCTAAACAGATCCCCTACTGGTTCCGACCTTACTACAAGCCCGGTGAAAAAATTGCGGCGCAAAAAGACTGGGGGCTCAAACTGGAAGAAATCACTAAGCAGGCTCATGAATGGGACATTGGGTTCATCGTAGGCGTACCCGCCTGGATCCAGCTTTTAATGGAGAAAATCATCGCCCATCATAACGTTAAGACCATTCACGATATCTGGCCCAATTTGCAGGTATTCGCTCATGGTGGTGTTTCTTTTGAACCTTATCGAAAGGGTTTTGAGAAACTGTTAGCCCGTCCATTGATCTACATTAATACTTACCTGGCGTCAGAAGGTTTTATAGCTTACCAAACGCGCCCCGGCGCTCAGGGGATGGAGCTGGTATGTGATAATGGTTTGTTTTTCGAATTTGTTCCTTTCAATGAGGCCAATTTCGATTCGGACGGAACATTGCAGGCCAATCCCGAAACCCTTATGGTGGACCAGATAGAAGAAGGAAAAGAATACGCGCTGCTCATGTCTACCTGCGCAGGGGCATGGCGTTACCTGATCGGCGACACGATCAAGTTTGTGGACAAAGCCAAAGGAGAAATCGTCATTACCGGCCGGACCAAACATTACCTGAGCCTCTGCGGAGAACATTTGTCGGTTGACAATATGAACAAAGCAGTCGATCTGGTTTCAGATGAAATGGGTCTAACCGTGAAGGAATTTACCGTTTGCGGCGTTGAATATGGCACCATGTTCGCGCATCAATGGTACATCGGCGTGGAAGAAAAAGACGTCGATACCGAATTATTGAAGAAGAAACTGGATGCCAAACTGGCGGAACTCAATGACGACTATGCGGTAGAGCGACGTCACGCATTGCAAGAAGTACTGGTAACAGTGCTCCCTAACCAGGCTTTTTATGATTGGATGAAATCAAAAGGCAAAATGGGCGGCCAGCATAAATTCCCGAGAGTTTTCAAGAACTTCCTGATCGATGACTGGAAAGGATTTTTGAAAAGCCACGGCTACCTTAAAGAGTAGCTTCATTAGACTTTATCACGAATTATATGGTATGCCTACGTCGGCAATCAGCAATCGGCGGGACTGCAATTTACTTATGCGTTATAGTCAAAAGCTGATTGCTGATAGCCGACTGCTGATAGTAAAGAAATCGTAGTGAGGAATTACTTCAGGAAATTAGCATAAGCGATCTGACAGGCGATGAGGATAAAAACCACGCCTGTCGTTTTGTTAAATATGGTAACCACCCGGGGCGTAAATATCCTTTTCAGCCTGTGTGCAAACACTGCGATCGCACTTTCTACCAGAAATACGGCCACGACACTGGCTGCAAAGAACAGCATCACCTGGTTCAGGTCGTAATGCAGATTGGTACGGATATAGGATGCGATGGTTACCCAGCTTATAAAATTGACGGGATTTAATCCATTCAGCAGGAAACCGGTTGTAAAATAGTAAAGCAAATTGCCGAAACGCGTTTGCGGATAAGCGATTTTAGGTTGCCCCCTCACCAGGTTATTCAATCCCAGTATCAATAAAAAAACCACTCCTGCCGCAGCCATCCATTTTTTAAAATCAGGAATGTCGGGCAACAATGAGGTGCCGAAAATGGCGAAAAAGACGAAAATGATGTCGCAGACAAAGACCCCGAAGGCGATCTTGATCCCCGTGCGGTAACCATTGTCGACGCTGTTTTGAACCAATGAAAAAAATACGGTACCGAAAGTCAGGCACAACGCTATTCCCGTCAGTGTTCCATAGAAAAGAGATTGCAGCATATCAGATACCTTTCTGCCTTGCCGTCATCAAAATGGCGCATACCGACAGAGAATCCGTGATTTCCGACCGCATGACCATGTCCACCGCTTCTTTCAGATGTACCTTTCTAACCTGCAAATCTTCGGTGTCCTCGGGTTCCGCATCCATTTGCGTGAGTTCTTCGGCAATGTAAAGGAATCCCTCTTCATTGGTTGCAGAATTGGAAGTGTGAATGCGCGCCAGTTTGGTCCATTTACCGGCAACCAGACCTGTTTCTTCTTTCAGTTCGCGTTTTGCAGCATCCAATGCATCTGTTCCCAGTAGGCCGCCGCCTTCCGGAATTTCCCAGGAGTATTCGTCGATCGCGTAGCGAAACTGTCCTACCAGATATATATTTCCTTCCTCGTCAATCGGGATCACACCAATGGCCTGATTTTTGAATTTTACCAAACCATAAATACCCTTGTTACCAGACGGGTTAATCACGTCACGGTGACTGAGTTCCAGCCAGGCGTTTTCATAGACGGTTTCGGTAGAAAGTGTTTTCCAATTATTTTCTGTGGTTATAACCCGCATTTTCTTAGTATTTTTGACCTCTGACTGACAAATCCCAAATGCAAATAAACCAAAATAAGCTCAAACAACGTCTTATCCTGCTGTCTTTTATAGCGAGTATTGTGCTGACAAGTTTGAAGTTTTTTGCCTATTACATCACATCTTCCAATGCAATCCTGAGTGATGCCTTGGAGTCAATTATCAATGTAATTGCCAGTGGTTTTGCCTTTTACAGCATTTATCTTTCGTCGCAGCCCAAAGACCGGAACCACCCGTACGGCCACGGAAAAGTTGAATTTTTTTCTGCCGGATTTGAAGGCGCGCTGATCATCATTGCCTCACTTTTTATCAGTATCGAGGCCGTCAAGCGTTTAATGGACCCCACTCCGATCCAGAATCTGGCGCAAGGTTCAGGATTTATCCTATTTACGATCCTGGTCAATACCGCCATTGGTTATAAGCTGCTATCGGAAGGTAAAAGAGTGAACTCACTCGCGCTCGTTGCGGACGGAAGACATTTAATGTCCGACAGTATCAGCAGTGTGATGCTCATACTAAGTGTGGGGCTGATCATGCTGACCGGGTATGCCTGGATCGATAGCGTATCATCGCTGTTTTTTGGCGTTTTTCTCGCATTCAATGGCTTCCAGCTGGTTAGCAAATCCGTGGCAGGCCTAATGGACGCCAGCGATGAGAATCTGCTCGAAAAAGTGGTCCAGACCCTTCGAGACCATAAGAAACCGGAATGGATCGACGTTCATAACCTCAGGGCGCAGCAGTACGGCTCCGACTTGCACATTGACTGCCATTTGACGCTTCCCTATTACTGGGAACTTCAAAAGGTACATGAGACGATCCATAATTTTGAAAACATCCTTAAAGACAGTCATTCGGGCGAAACAGAAATTTTTGTACACGCGGACCCGTGCCTGTACCAATGTTGCTACTTTTGCAGAATTGACAACTGCCCGGTCAGGCAACATGCATTTATACAGGACATCGAATGGACGGCAGCGAGCCTGGTGAAAAATGAAAAGCTGTATAATGAAGCAAGAATTCACATTCAAGAGTAAACATAAATCTAAATTCTAACCAAAATGTACTTTTCCCGACGCGATTTTATTAAGCAAGCAGGAGCTGCTGCACTTGCTGCCACTACTTTCACTGATCTGTTTGCTGAACCTGCTGCTAAAAAACTTTGGTTTGACATTTCTTTGGCAGAATGGTCTTTGCACAAAGCTCTTTTCGCGAAAAAATTGACCAACCTTGACTTTCCTGAACTGGCGAAAAAAGAATTCGGAATCTCTATTGTTGAATACGTAAACCAGTTTTTCAAAGACAAGGCTGAGGACAAAGCCTATCTGAACGATTTAATCAAAAGACAAAAAGATAACGGTGTTTCTGCCCATCTGATCATGATCGACGGAGAAGGTGGTTTGGGAGAACTGGATGCAGCTGTACGTAACAAAGCTGTTGAAAATCACTACAAATGGGTTGAAGCTGCAAAATATCTGGGCTGCAAAACCATTCGTGTGAATGCTTTCGGAAAAGGCTCTAACGAAGATATCGCCAAAGCAGCAGTGGAAGGACTTGGTAAATTGGGTGAATTCGCAAAAAAAACCGGTATCAATGTAATCGTTGAAAACCATGGTGGTTCTTCGTCGAACGGTCAATGGCTTTCAGGCGTGATGAAGCAGGTCAATCTTAAAAATGTAGGAACACTTCCTGACTTTGGGAATTTCTGTATCACCAGAAAAGATGGCGGCTGCGCAGAATCTTACGACAGATATCAGGGAACGCAGGAATTGATGCCATTCGCAAAAGGTGTAAGTGCTAAAACTTACGATTTTGACGAAAAAGGAAACTGTATTGAAACTGACTACAATAAAATCCTGAAAATCGTAAAAGACAGCGGCTTCAAAGGAATCGCGGGTATCGAATATGAAGGAAGCAAGCTTTCAGAATATGACGGTATCAAGGCTACCAAGGCGTTGTTGGAACGTGTAGGGCCGACTGTTTAGAACTAGCGGCTCGCAATGTCATAACGTCTGACTAAATCCGACATTTATTGTCATGTTTAGTCAGACGTTGTCATTTGTTGTCATTTATTAAAGTCAAATTGTTACATTCCCAAATAACTCAGAAACTCCTTCTTCGTTACTTCTTCCAGGAATTTACCGCCATAGTAAGCGGTAACTGTGGAGCTGCCGGAATCGCGGATCCCGCGGGATTGCACACACATGTGCTGGGCATCAATTACTACTGCGATGTCCTCCGTCTGCAATGCTTGCTTTAACTCATTAGCGATCTGAACGGTAAGTCTTTCCTGAACCTGCGGTCTTTTCGCAAAATACTCAACGATCCTGTTCAGCTTGGAAAGTCCGATCACTTTTCCACTTGATATATACGCAACGTGCGCTTTTCCGTAGATAGGCACAAAATGATGTTCGCAGTTTGAAAAGACAGAAATGTCTTTTTCGACCAGCATCTGGTCATATTTATATTTATTGTCAAAAAGGGTAACGGCTGGTTTGTTTTTGGGATCCAGACCACTGAACACCTCTTGGATGTACATTTTGGCAACACGTTTGGGAGTACCTTTCAGGCTGTCGTCAGTCATATCAAGACCCATGATCTCCATAATGTGACGAAAATGCTTTTCAATCAGCTCCATTTTGAGCTCGTCCTCCATAGCGAAGGCATCCTTGCGCAAAGGAGTTTCAATAGATGAAAATAAGTGATCATCACCAATCTCTTCAATATCAACAGTATCAGTCAACCGGATATTCGACAAAGTTCCGTTCTGTTTCATATAATCTCACTTTCAGGGCGAGGCCTGAATCAATTTTTGGTCTTAATATTGAATAAATAACGATCGCAATATTTTCAGCTGAGGGATTCAGGTCTCTAAATTCCAATACGTCCAAGTTAAGGTTTTTGTGATCAAACCGGTCGAGAACGAACTCCTTTAATATGGAACTAAGGATTTTCATATCCATTACGTAGCCTGTTTCGGCATTGAGCTCACCCGTTACCTGCACGATCAATTCATAATTGTGTCCGTGAAAATTAGGATTGTTGCACTTACCGAATACCTCTTCGTTTTTTTCATCAGTCCATTTTGGATTATGAAGACGATGAGCCGCATTGAAATGTTCCTTCCGGAACACCGCCACCTTTTGCGCCATACTTTAAACCACTTAAATTTAAAATTGCCTTAAATGTCGTTACAAAGTTTGTGTCCAACACATTTAAAGCCGTCGAGCCTGCATGAAATGCCCGCTTGGAGTCACTTGCTTTGGGGTAACGCTTTAAACTATGAATTTGTTCAATTCATTTGGAAATCATTGGAAGAAGCTATAATAATGGCTTTAAATTTTAATTAATAAAAAAATTTAAAAATCTGGTTATTGCATGTAAATTGCGAACTTGGACTGCCGGGAACCAACTGTCATTTTCATGTTTTGGGAGGTTTTGTCGATCACATCTTTGGCCTGAATGACGAATATTGAGTATTATACCTGAAAATCAAATAATAAATCATACTTAACACCAATAAAACCCAACTAACGATCACTTAAATGAGCAAAAAGAACAGTTACCTAGGCCCTCTATTGATTATCGGCGTATTATTCTTTGTGATGGGGTTCATCACTTGGGTAAACGGAACGCTGATCACCTTTTTCAAAAAAGCTTTCTCTCTTGACAACACGAGCTCCTATCTGGTGACGTTCGCTTTTTTCATTTCCTACACCATTATGGCGATCCCCTGTTCTTATGTTGTAAAAAAGACAGGTTTCAAAAATGGCATGTCGCTGGCCTTGCTGGTTATGGCTGCGGGAACATTGATCTTCATCCCAGCCGCTGAAATGGCTTCCTATCCCGTGTTCCTGGTAGGTTTGTTTACGATCGGGATCGGTTTAACAGTTTTGCAAACTGCATCAAACCCATATGCAACATTGCTCGGGCCGCGTGAGAGCGCAGCGCAGCGGATCAGTGTGATGGGAATTGCCAACAAAGGAGCTGGAATTATTAGCCAGATTGTGATTGGAAAATTGCTTTTGGCGGGCGCAAGTTCAACTGATCCCAAAGAAGAGCTTGACAAAGTGGTCGTTCCTTATTTGATTTTGACGGGGGTTCTGGTCGTGCTAGCGATCGTGATCAGGCTGTCAAAAGGCTTGGTAGAAGTCAGTGAAGAAGAGGAGGAAACATCGGCGACAGGTCAGCTTACTGCCCAAAAAACTTCTGTTTTTCAATATCCAAACCTTGTATTGGGCGTCCTTGCATTGTTTTGCTATGTGGGTGTTGAAGTTATTGCAGCGGATACAATCATCAATTACGGTGTTTCTCTGGGGATTCCTGAGAACGAAGCGCGGGTTTTTGGAGCTTACACATTGGGCGGCATGATGTTCGGTTATGTGCTTGGGATTGTGTTGATTCCTAAATTTGTCTCCCAGCAGGCCTATATGATTTTCTCTGCGGTGCTGGGGCTCGTAGTAACAGTCGTAGCAATCATGACGACTGGTTTCACCTCAGTCATGTGCATTGCGGTTTTAGGTTTTGCCAATGCGGTTATCTGGCCGGCATTGTGGCCTTTGGCACTAAGTGGTTTGGGTAAATTCACCAAAATCGCCTCTGCCCTGCTGGTAATGGGTATTTCAGGTGGTGCCATTTTGCCTCTGGTTTACGGAGGAATCGCTGACTCCATCGGCAGCACTCAAAAAGCTTACTGGGTAATGGTACCATTGTATTTTTTCATACTTTATTTCGGCCTGGTTGGTCATAAAAAGAAAAGCTGGTAGTTCATGAGGATTTCGACTCCCGGCCGCATTTGTTTATTTGGTGAACATCAGGATTACCTTGGGTTACCGGTTATAGCGGCGGCCATCTCGCGAAGAATTAGTATTGAAGGCGAATATCGCGACGATGATAAAATAATCCTGCATTTACCTGATTTAGGTTTAAAAGAGGAGTTTTCTTTCAAGGACACGTTCCCCTATGTGGTTCAGAGAGATTATTTCCGCAGTACAGTCAATGTTTTAAAAAGAAAAGGCCTTTCGTTTTCAAAAGGTTTTGAATGTGTGATACATGGAAATATCCCGATCAATTCGGGTACTTCCAGCTCATCCGCACTGATCGTTTCCTGGGCTCATTTTTTAGATAAAATGAGTGATAATCCATCTAATTTCACGCAGAAAGAACTGGGTGAAATTGCCAATGCAGCCGAGGTCCTCGAATTCGGGGAACCCGGCGGCATGATGGACCACTACTCCACCGCGATCGGAAATGTGATCTACCTGGAATCCACGCCGATCATTCATGTTGAAGCGCTGACCCCGACACTGGGTACATTCGTCCTGGGTGATTCTCTGGAACCCAAGGACACATTGGGCATCCTCGCCAGGTGTCGCTACGGAATGGAAGACGTGATCAGAAAGGTTACTGATTATGATCCTGAATTTTCGATTTTTACAACACCATTTGAAAAAACAGTTGACTATAAAACGCTTCTTTCCGATGACGAACTAAGTCTGCTGCGTGCCAATGTCGAAGACCGGGACATTCTCCTGGAAGGTAAAGCGTTGTTAACACAAAGTATCCATACCCCTGTCAATGAGCAGTTTGATGCGCATTTCGGTGAGCTGCTTTACAAACATTATAAAAACCTTCGTGACCATAAAAGAACTTCAACTCCCAAAATAGAGCGCATGATGAATGCGGCACTCGGTGCGGGAGCATTAGGAGGCAAGATAAATGGCTCAGGAGGAGGAGGATGTATGTTTGTATACGCCCCTACCCGGGCGGAAGAAGTAGCACAGGCCATTGAACGTGAAGGAGGCAAAAGCTACATCATTACGGTGGACTCGGGAAGCAGAATCGAGGGCTAGGTTATTAATTGCACGATTGTAATTCCGATTGTGTTTTAGTTTTAAGACCTTTGCGTACATTATGGATCTCAATGATCATTCCATGTCAGTAGTAACAGCTTCCGAAAGAAAAACAAATCTCTACTGTCCTTCCCTGACAGCATATACAAGGCGTAAAACGATCACCATTAACATCGGCGACCTACCGATGGGCTCCGATTACCCGATCCGTGTTCAGTCGATGACCACCGTCGACACGATGGATACACAAGGCTCCATTGACGAAGTGATCAGGATGGTGGAGTCGGGTTGTGAATATGTAAGGATCACAGCGCCGAGTGTCAAGGAAGCGCAGAATCTTGAAAATATCCGTAAAGGTCTGCACAAGCTGGGCATATATGTACCGCTTATCGCTGACATTCACTTTACGCCCAATGCCGCTGAGCTTGCCGCAAGGATTGTTGAAAAGGTAAGGATCAATCCCGGTAACTACGCGGACCGCAAGCGCTTTGAGATCATTGATTATACCGACGCATCCTATGCTGCCGAACTCGAAAGGATCAGGGAGAAGTTCATTCCGCTGGTTAAAATATGTAAGGAATACGGCACAGCGATGCGGATCGGCACCAACCACGGCTCGCTTTCCGACCGAATATTAAGCCGGTATGGCGACACGCCGCTCGGTATGGTTGAATCTGCCCTGGAATTTTTACGGATCTGCGAAGAGTTGAATTACTTCAACATTGCGTTGTCGATGAAATCCAGCAATACGCAAGTTATGGTGGAAGCATATCGTTTGCTGGTGCAAAGGCTTGACGAGGAAGGTTTAAAACCTTATCCACTACATTTGGGCGTAACCGAAGCCGGTGAAGCCGAAGATGGCCGCATTAAATCAGCCGTTGGCATTGGTACGTTGCTGGAAGACGGTCTTGGCGACACGGTCCGCGTGTCATTGACCGAAGCACCTGAAAAAGAAGCTCCTGTCGCACGGGCGCTCATTGAACGTTACGCACTGCGTACACCGCACGACTTCATTGAACCTGTTGAAGTTTGCCCGATCAACCCATTCCAATATACAAGACGCGATACGCAGGAGGTTTATAACATCGGACATTTGAATGTACCGAGGGTCATTGCCGACTATTCCAATGTACATGTTCAGGAATTGGAAGATCTGAAAAGCATTGGACATTTCTTTCTGCCTGTACCCGACAAATGGGCCATGAATGATCAGGGTGCGGATTTTATATACACCGGCCAGCAGCCTGTACCGTTTATGTTGCCCAATGGATTGAAAGAAATATTGGATTATAATCAATGGTCGGTGCACCCTGAAAAGCAGAATAAATTTCCAATGCTCAGTCCCGAAGAATGGAATGAAGCTGGTCACGCGGTTCAGCGCCCGGTTAGTTTTATCAAAGGCAACATTCATTTATTTGGTAAGGAGTTTTTAGAAAAAATACGTGATAATCATCAGGTAGTACTGGTTTTGTCTACTGACAATGCGCATGCGATGCCGGAGCTGAGGCGATTTTTTTATACGCTTACTGAGCTGAAAATAAAAGTCCCGGTAATCATTCAAAGGACTTATCAGGCCGATATGGGCGACCGGCTCACCCTTTACTCGGCAACGGATATCGGAGGCTTACTGGTCGACGGTTTCGGGGACGGGACATTGCTATCACCCGAATTTCCAAAAGAAATTACGCATGCAGAAAAGTTAAAAGCTGCATCTGCTTTCAATAGCATTGCTTTCGGCATCTTACAGGCAGCCCGGACGAGAATGTCGAAAACCGAATATATTTCCTGCCCTTCCTGCGGCCGGACTCTTTTTGACTTACAAGAAACAACTGCCATGATCCGCAAGCATACCGAGCATTTGAAAGGTGTGAAAATCGGGATTATGGGCTGTATCGTAAACGGGCCGGGCGAAATGGCTGACGCCGATTATGGTTACGTGGGTATGGGCAAGGATAAAATTGCTTTATACCGTGGACAGGAAGTGATCAAACGATCGGTAACTGCCGCGAAAGCAGTGGACGAGCTGATCGAGCTGATCCGGGAAGACGGCCGGTGGATAGAACCGGAAGAGCGTGAGGTACTGGTTTAACTGCTAGCTAAAAAAAACATATGAAAAAATACTTTCAGCTGGGTGATGTATTTTACTACTTCATCCGGGTTTTCAGAAAACGGGACGCTAATTCGCCCGACTCGTTCAATCTGCGCATGATGCACGGGATCAACAGGATCTCTATCGTCATGTTTTTGATTTGTGTCATCATTATGATCGTCAGAGCTTTAACAAGATGAATCTAGAAACACTGCGGGATTACTGCCTGAAACTACCGGGTGTAACCGAGGAACTTCCGTTCGGCCCCGATACGCTGGTATTCAAAGTAATGGGTAAAGTTTTTCTTTTAACGCCCATGGAATCGGCGGGACATCAGTTCAATGCCAAATGTGATCCCGAAAAAGCGGAAGAACTCAGGGCAACCTATCCCGACGTGAGACCCGGATATCATATGAATAAAAAGCACTGGAATACGGTCCTCGTGACAGGAAGCATCCCAAGCGAGACATTATTTGGTTGGGTAAAAGACTCCTACGATCTGGTTGTGGCAAGTTTGCCGAAGAAAAATCAGGAGGAATTGAAGAATATTGGGTAAGCTTATTGTTGTCCTGAGCGGAGTCGAAGGGCATTGTGCACGATGCCCTTCGACTCCGCTCAGGACGACAAGTCGTTTGTTTGTCAATCTGAGCGCAGCCGAAGACTACTTCGCGGCTTTCATTTCTTCATCCAATTTCTTGCTCAGCGTTTCGCACACGCCTTCGATAGCGTCAGCCATCACGCGGTCGTTGGTTGCGGTAAGCAAAGTATCAGCGATACCGCTCATGAGCTCAATGTAGAAACGTTTCATTTCAAACACCTCCATGTCCTTGGTCCAAAGGTCAATCTTCAATGTACCTCTGTGGTAATGGTCCCAAACTGCGATCGCAATAGCCCTGGTATCGTTTATGCCCTCATTTGGATTATCGGTTGCATTCCAGAAAATTTTCTCCGGTATATTTTTATCGTCGAGTTCAACGGTGAAATGTATTTCTGATTTTTTCATAGAAGGTGTTAATTTTTAGCAAAAGTAAGCATTTGGTCTTTACCAAAGTGATTGAAAGTTACTTTCCGGCCTGGCTGAAAACCTTTTTCAAAAGATCGCTTACCCGTGCAACGGGGTCCTCGCGTATTTTTTTCTCCTCCTGCGCAATCAAAACATACAAACCGTCAATGGTTTTTTGGGTGGCGTATTCTTTCAGGTTCGGGTTCACTTTTTTAACCAGCGGAATCTGATTGTAGGTATTGACAATGTCCGTGTAATATTCCGTAGCCTTGTTCAGTTTCAATGTGCTGTCCACCACCGGGAAAAATGTTTTGAACAGGTCCTCGTTGGTTGTTTTTTTGAGATACTGAGTGGCAGCATCGTCCTGGCCTCTCAAAATTCCGAGTGCGTCGGGCACGGTCATGGAAGTGATAGCTTTGACGAATATGGGCTTCGATTTTTTCGCTGCATCTTCGGCAGCCCGGTTCAGCGACAATGTGAATTTATCCACTTCCGCGCCAAGTCCCATCTTGCGTAATGTTTCAGCTACCTTCTGTGCCTCAGGCGGAACGGCGATTTTGATCAGCTCATTTTTGAAAAAACCGTCGACCTTCGAAGCCTCTGCGGAACCGTTACTAATCCCTACATTCAATGCTTCCTTCAGGCCCGAAACGATTTCGCCTTCATCTAATCCGCTACCCGAACCTCCTACCTTTTCCAGGACCTTTCCTAAATTGAACTGAGCCTGTGAAGCACTGCTATATAAGAGCCAAAATAACGTTATTGCTAAGATTTTGTGTTTCATTACAATTGGGTTTGTTAATTTTTCACTAAGGTTCAAACGTACTCAATAACGATTAATTTTACTTATTTTTGGGAAAATAACGGTCTCATTCAACCTATTTTACATTATGGTTCCCACTACCCGGGCTGAAATAATAACCATCGGTGATGAAATTCTTTTTGGACAAATTACTGACACCAACACACAATGGATTGGCACTCAACTTACTGATATAGGGATCCGCCCCGTTCGGAAAACGTCTGTGGGGGATAACCGCCAGGACATTCTTGACGCGTTCGCGGAAGCCAGCACGCGGGTTAATGTAATCATTGTAACCGGAGGCCTGGGACCAACGAGGGATGATATTACCAAACATACTTTTTGCGAATATTTTGGAACAGAATTAGAAATCAATCAGGAAGCCCTTGCATTGGTTACCGAATTTTTTGCCAAAAGAGGCCGTGCGATGAGCGAGCTGAACATTCAACAGGCTGCCCTTCCAAAAAACTGTACCTACATTCCTAATTTGTGGGGAACAGCACCGGGCATGTGGTTTGAAAAAGATGAAGTCATTTACGTATCGCTCCCCGGCGTACCGTACGAAATGAAGAGCTTGATGGAATTTGAGATCCTGCCGAGGCTTAAAGCACGCTTTGCCACGCAGATCATTCAACATAAATCAATCCGCACCATTGGTATAGGAGAATCTTTTCTTGCAGAAAAAATAGCACCATGGGAAGATGCGCTGCCAGATCACATTAAGCTTGCTTATCTTCCTCATTTCGGGCAGGTAAGGCTTCGGCTCACCGGTACCGGGACTGATCAGGAATTACTGGAAAGGCAATTGAACGAACAAGTATCCCAGTTACTGCCTCTGATTGAAGAACATGTTTTCGGTTACAACACGGATGAACTTGAAACGGTAATCGGAACGTTGCTTATTAATAGTAATGCTACTGTGGGCACGGCGGAAAGCTGTACCGGAGGCTTTGTGGCCAACCAGATCACCAGCGTACCAGGCTCGTCCGCGTATTTTGAAGGATCAGTGGTGAGTTACAGCAACAGTGTCAAAATGAATGTGCTTGGTGTGTCCCGCGAAACGCTGGAAGAATTCGGCGCTGTAAGCGAACAGACGGCCCGTGAAATGGCGGAAGGTGCGCGCCGGGTACTCAATACCACATTCGCAGTTTCTACCACAGGCATTGCTGGCCCCGACGGCGGTACTGCCGAAAAGCCGGTAGGTACAGTGTGGATTGCCTGCGCTACGCCCGATGAAACTTACACGCAGCTTCTGACATTGAGAAACAATAGAAAAATCAACATAGAACTAACTTCTTCCTATGCTCTCAATCTGTTGAGAAAAACGATACTTAAAGCCAACATGGCGTTGAAGAGCTGAAAGAAAAGACTTTAATACGGGCTGCGAAATAACAATGTCGCGGCCGATGAAAAATATCAGTATGAAAATAGTAAAAATGGTAATGCCTCCAATGGGCGAAAGTATTCTGGAATGTACTGTGCTCCACCTTCTTGCAAAAGCAGGGGATGCTGTAGGGATTGACGATTCAATATTGGAAGTGGCTACCGACAAAGTGGATACGGAAGTACCTTGCCCCTACTCAGGTATTCTGACCGAATGGCTCGTAAAGGAAAATGACGTAGTGGCCATTGGCAGCGCGGTCGCTCACATTCAGGTGGAAGACGCTGAGGTTACCATTACGCCGCCTGTACTGCAACCGGTACTGGAAGTAGCCGCTGATCTTGCCGCAACCCAAGTTTCGGCAACGTCGGTCGCCGAAGCGTCGGTCGCCGAAACGGCTTCGTATCTTGAAAAGGATTTTCAGGAAGCTCTCAGCAGAAAGAGCGAGGCTGCACAGGAATATGCCCGCAATAATGGAGAAAGCAACACATTCTATTCCCCGCTTGTACTGAGCATTGCCCGTGAAGAGCATATCAGTGCGAACGAACTGGCTACAATACCAGGGACCGGGGCTGAAAACCGGGTTACCAAAAACGATATCATTTCTTTCCTGAATAACCGTCAGAAAAAACCCGTGGCTCCCATTGCGACTTCCCTGAACGGCAGTAATGAGATCATTGAAATGGACCGTATGCGTAAGATGATCTCACAGCGCATGATTGAGTCCAGAAAAATTTCTGCACACGTGACCTCTTTCATTGAGGCCGATATGACACCGGTTGTCAAGTGGAGAGAGCAGGTGAAAAACGAATTCCGAAAGAAAACGAGCGATAGCATCACATTTACACCGATTTTGATAGAGGCGGTTGTAAAGGCGATCAAAGATTACCCGATGATCAATATCTCGGTGGATGGTGATAAGATCATTAAAAAGAAAGACATTAACATTGGTATGGCGGTGGCTTTGCCGGATGGCAACCTGATCGTTCCGGTGATTCACCACGCCGACCAATATGATCTTGCAGGACTAGCCAAAAAAGTAAATGACCTTGCAAGACGCGCCAGAGAGAATAAACTGAAAGCGGACGATCTGGCGGGTGGTACCTATACCGTTTCCAACATTGGTGCATTCGCCAACCTGATGGGGACGCCGATCATAGTACAGCCTCAGGTCGCCATTATGGCATTTGGCGCTATCAAGAAAAAACCTGCGGTGATCGAAACACCACAAGGTGACCTGATCGGTATCCGCAGCATGATGTTTATCTCCCATTCCTACGATCACCGGGTCGTGGATGGTTCATTGGGAGGGCTTTTCCTTAAACGGGTTAATGATTACCTGGAAAATTTCGACGTCCACAGAACCATTATCTGATGCTGAGACTAACTTTGGATATGGATGATGTTCTGGCCAATACACACGAAAGGCTCGTTGAGATCATTCTGAATGATTTTGCAACAACATTAAATGAAGATGATCTGAATTCCAAGGCGTTACGGGAGCTATTGCATCCGAAACAGTTATCCAAACTACATAAAATCATTGACACGCCAGGTTTCTTTGCAGATATCAAAGTGAAAGAAGGTGCGGAAGAAACCGTTTACAAGTTGTCGCGATTTTACGACCTTTTTGTAGCTACCGCCTGCATGGAATTCCCCAATTCGTTCAAGGATAAATTTGACTGGCTGCATAAATATTTTCCGTTCATTCCATGGACAAATATTGTTTTTTGCGGCTATAAAAGCATCATTCAGTCCGACTATCTGATCGATGACCACGTACGTAATCTAGTCGCATTCAAAGGTGAGGGCATTTTGTTCACCGCTCCTCATAACCTGAAAGACACTTCCTATAAACGCGTTTCCAACTGGAAAGAAGTGTCCGAATTATTCCTGCACGCCGTATGAAATTATTATTGATCGAGGATGAACCGAAAACGCTGCAATCCATTAAGCAAGGACTGGAAGAAAACGGGTATGAGGTGGACATTGCTTACGACGGGCTCATTGGACGACAACTTGCGCGAAACAATACCTACCAGCTGATCATCAGCGACATTATTATACCGGGTATCAATGGAATTGAACTTTGTCGTGAAATACGCACCTGGGGCGACGAAACGCCCATTTTAATGCTTACGGCATTGGGTACTACGGACGACAAGGTTACCGGGCTTGACGCGGGAGCTGACGATTATCTGGTGAAACCATTTGAATTCAAGGAGCTGCTGGCCCGTGTACGCGCGCTGACCAAAAGAGGATCGACCGTGTCGCATACCGCTCAGGTTTTGCGCTTTGCTGATCTTGAAGTATCGCTGGACGCCAAAACAGTACATCGCTCGGGAAACAAAATCAATCTCACAGCCAGGGAATTCAACTTGCTCGTGTACCTCATCCGTAACCAGGGCCGGGTTATATCCAAAGTTGAGATCGCCGAGCAGGTTTGGGATATTGGTTTTGATACCGGTACCAATGTGATTGAGGTGTATGTCAATTATCTTCGTAAAAAAATCGATAAGGATTATCCTGTGAAATTGATCCATACCCAATTCGGAATGGGCTATGTGCTTAAAATTGAATAAGATATGCAAATTCGAACCCGACTTACTGTTCAGTTTTCCTTGCTGGTAAGCGGTATCCTTTTGATTACTTTTTTTGCAATCTACTTCTTCTCCTACTACAACGTTACCGAGGATTTTTACGACCGGCTTCGCTCCAAAGCGAAGTCACAGGCCGAGCTGCTGCTAAAAGTACAAGTCCCCCTCATCAATTCGGAAGTACTGAAAGCACTGGATGAAACCAATCGCGATCTGATATACGATGAAAATATCTTCATTTTCGACGAAAAAAATCGTTTGATTTACAGCAATACGGCATCTCAATCCAAAGCATTGCACGTATCCAACTACTGGCTCGATGAAATCCGCAAAGCCGGCCAGATCCGGTACACCGACGGTGACTATAAAGTAGTGGGCCTTTATTACAAATATCCCTTCAACCGGGCTGTGGTCATGCTCGGAGCGAAAGATTTGTATGGGCAGGCCAACCTGTCCAACCTGAGCACTTTGCTGACAGTAATGTTCTTCATCGTAACCATCATTGTAGCGCTCGTAGGGTGGATATTTTCGAAAAGAGCATTGCGGCCAATATCCAAGGTAATGAATGCGGTAGAAGGTATTTTACCGCAAAAGCTCGATACGAGACTGGATGTTCCCAATCAGAAAGATGAAATAGGGCGCTTAACGACCACATTCAATAAGTTGCTGGACCGGATTGAGACCGCTTTTCAAATGCAAAAGATATTTGTGGCCAATGTCTCTCACGAGCTCAAAAACCCATTGACCAAAATGCGCTCACAGTTGGAGGTGAGCATGCTTAAAGAAAGAAATACGGCCGAGTACCAGCTCACGATACGATCTGTACTGGAAGACATCCACGAACTGGCGCAGCTCTCGAATACATTGCTGGAACTCGCAAAAGTAAGCGAGGACCAGCGTGACCTGCTCACGGAAACGACCCGGGTGGACGACCTGCTACTCGATTGCCGGCTAAGCCTGGCGCAAGCAAACCCGGCTTATAACATTATCCTCAATTTTGATGAACTGCCAGAGGATGATACCTGGCTGGAACTACCAGGCAACTCTACCCTGCTTAAAACTGCATTTTTGAACCTGATGGACAATGCCTGCAAGTTTTCAGATGACAACACGGTGACTGTCAGCCTCCTCGCTTCGCGCAGCCAGCTGGTACTCGGCTTTTCAGATCATGGGAAGGGTATTCCAAAGGAAGATCAGAGCCTGGTCTTTCAGCCTTTTTACAGAAGCGTCAACACGGCTAACATCAAAGGATACGGGATCGGGCTTTCGCTGGTGGAGCGGATCGTTAAGCTGCACAATGGTAATGTCTCCATTAATTCCAATCAGCCGAAGGGTACCACGTTTCGGGTAACTTTTTTGCGTCTCTAAGGAAATTCTAACTTATTATTAATGCCATTCTAAGTATTCCTTGATTTATTTGTATTGTCCTAAGAGATAGTACATCTGAGGGTATTGTTAAGGATTTCATTTTTTGTGGTGTTAATAAGCAAACTTGGCAGGTGTATCTCACACCTGCCAAAGTTTTTTTGTGGGGTACCCCAAACCTGTTTCTTAGTAAATGGGTGATAAAGGTCATTTATTGTCTTGTTTAGTCATTCGAAGCGGTCATTTATAGTTTTTAGTTAAAAGAAAAGGGTCGCATTAGCCTCAAAGACTATTTACAACCCTAACTATAAATGACAACACCTGACAACTAATGACGCATCAACGACCAGTCATTAACAAAACCTTTGACCTAGCTCTTCTTTCGAATTTCAATGATCTTCAACTTATTCAACATCTTAATCACCGGATAGGTTGGATCGACTTCGTACCATCTTGATCCGAAATTGATTGAATTTGGTTTCTTGTGGTGATTATTTTGAAACAACTCTCCCATCATTAGAAAGTCAAAAATCAGCGAGTTCTTTGATTTGTCGTCATTATCAAAGTTTTGATAACCGTATTTATGGCCGCTCCAGTTAACGATCGCTCCGTGAATAGGGCCCATCAGAAAATGTACAGGCAAAAGGAAAAAGAAGGCCCAATGCATATCCAGATAAATATAAGCAAGGATGTAGAATGCGGTGTATAACAAAGCCCAGCCGGAACGCGAAAGCCAGGAATCACCCAGCTTCTCGATAAACCTCCACTCAGGATAATTTCTCTCGAATTGTGACTCAATTGCTCTTTTTCGGCTCAACACCGCATTATAAATATTCTTGGTTTCCCACATCATCGTAAACACATTCTTAGTGTGATGTGGCGAGTGCGGATCTTTCTCAGTATCACTGAAAGCATGGTGCATGCGGTGAAGAATCGCGTAAGCTCTTGGACTTAAATAAGAGGAACCTTGTGAAAGATAAGTCAGCAAATAAAAGAACCGCTCCCATGGCTTGCTCATAATGAACATCTTATGAGCGGAGTAACGGTGCAGAAAAAAGGTTTGACAGAAAAGGGATAAATACCAATGTACAACAAAAACGGCAAGAACTATATACATGGAACCGGTTGGAATTTTTAATATACTATACTTTGTACAAAAGTAAGGGTAAGAGGTTAGAAAACCGAAATTTGAAAAACTAAATTTGGAATATATTTATAAAGCTACATCCAGAATTTTGCAACAAGCGCGCAATCTTCTTACAAGATCATAAATGCATAGCTCAGCAGGTTTGCGCCCATTTGCAGCGCCTTTCTGCGCATTTCTTCCGGATCGTTATAGACGCTCTGGTCTTCCCAGCCGTTACCCAGGTCGGTTTCATAGCTATAATAACACACCAGCCTGCCCTGCCAGATCAGCCCGAAACCCTGTGGCTGCTTGCCATCGTGCTCATGCACTTTGGGCAAACCTTCGGGAAAATGGTACTTCATGCGATAAACCTGGTGATCATAAGGAAGCTCTACAAAAGTCAATTCGGGGAAAACTTTCTTCATTTCCCTCCGGATAAACTGGTCGAGACCATAGTTGTCGTCGATGTGCAAAAATCCGCCCGATAGCAAGTAATTGCGTAGATTCTGCGCTTCAGCATCCGTAAAAACCACGTTCCCGTGACCCGTCATGTGCACGAACGGGTACGCGAAAATATCCGGGCTACCTACCTCCACTACATCCTCGACAGGATTGATATTCATTTTCAGTTCTGCATTGCAAAACTTGATCAGGTTTGGCAAAGACGTTTTATTAGCATACCAGTCACCGCCGCCGCCATATTTCAGCTTGGCGATTTTGAGTGAAGACTGCCCCTGGACAACCTGAAATCCACAAATCAAAACAATGAGGCAAGCAAACCGGTAACGAATGATGGATCGGGGCATGGTATTCAATATTTAAATGATTTGAGCCAGGTTAATGGCATGACAACCAGTCACAGCGGCCGTTTCAGTTCTTAATCTCGTCGGTCCCAGCGATACGGTGGTAAAACCATATTCCAGGGCCAGCGCAACTTCCTTTTCACTGAAATCACCTTCCGGGCCAATTAACAACGACGTGCTGCTATCCTTTTTAACCTTACTAAAAACGTGTTCCACCTTATTCTGGTCGGGTACATAGGCCATGAGCTTCACGGCTTCTGTCGCGCTTTTAATAAACGGTTCGTACTTGTTATTTACTGTAATGACAGGCAAATAATATTGCTGCGACTGTTTCATGGCCGATGCCGCGATCCGGTTGAGCCTACTGAGGTTAACCACCCTATTTATAGTCTCAGGATTAGTATGTTCCGTGATCAGAAAATCAATCCGCTCCACCCCAATTTCGGTCATTTTCTCCACCATCCATTCATTCCTTTCAGCCTTGCGTGTAGGTGCCACCGCGATGTGTACCGCAAAACTCCGACGCTCCATCAAGACCGACTCCACCACCTCGTAGCCTACCTTCCTGCCCTGGACATTCAAAATACATTTCTGCAAAAGTCCCCGGCCGTTTGTAACATGGATAATATCTCCCGAACCCAGCCTTAAAACCTTATAACTGTGCCTGGCCTCTTCTTCATCTAATTCAAAAAGTTTCGGGTCAGGCTGATAAAATAAATGCATTTCTCAGTAATATAGTAATATAAAAATCATCATTCGCTTTTTCAAAAATATAGAATAATTCCGCAATTGTGTAGAAAGCCCTATATATTATAAGTTCAGTTACTGATATGAGCGAAAGCAACCTGATTTATTGCATTTTATCACGATTGAATGTCTTTAACACTACATTTCACACCTATTGAATGGTATTTTACAGAAATTTCTCAATAATGGTAGTTTTTCAAATCCCACGCATTTTATAAGAATAATACATTTTTTACTGACAATACTACCATGAACACAATAATATTCTGCATATGGTTAATTTTTCTTAGTTTTTATTTTTTGGAAATACATTTTTGCATTAATATTGTGCCGTTATAATTATTCGTCACCACTTTATCTAGTACTATTATGTCAAAATCCAAGCTGGAATATATTTGGTTGGATGGCTACAAGCCGACCCAAAGTTTACGTAGCAAAACCAAAATTGAAAGCGATTTTAGTGGGAAATTGGAAGATTGCAGCAACTGGTCATTTGATGGTTCATCCACCGAACAAGCGCTTGGCGGTTCTTCTGACTGTTTATTGAAACCTGTTTACATTATCCCTGATCCATTGCGTAAAGATGCATATCTAGTAATGTGTGAAGTTCTTAATGCTGACGGAACTGCACACGTTTCTAACGGCCGTGCAACAATTGAAGATGATGACAATGATTTCTGGTTCGGTTTCGAGCAGGAATATTTCCTTTGGGACACTGAAACAAATAAACCACTTGGCTTTCCGGCAAATGGTTACCCTGCACCACAAGGACCATACTATTGCTCAGTAGGTGCAAACAATGCATTCGGCCGTGACATTATCGAAGAGCACCTTGACGCTTGTCTTGACGCGGGACTTAATGTAGAAGGTATCAATGCTGAGGTTGCAGCAGGACAGTGGGAATTCCAGATCTTCGCAAAAGGCGCGAAAGAAGCCGGTGACCAAATCTGGCTTGGCCGTTACTTGCTTGAAAGAATCGGTGAAAAATATGGTGTTGCTATCAACTGGCATTGCAAGCCTTTGGGCGAGCTTGACTGGAACGGAAGCGGAATGCACGCTAACTTCTCAAACACAGCTTTGAGAACTGCGGGTAGCAAAGAAGTATTCGACAAAGTTTGCGAATCTTTCCGTCCGGTAGTGAAAGAACACATCGAAGTTTACGGTGCTGATAACCACCTTCGTCTGACTGGAAAGCACGAAACTGCTTCTATCCACGATTTCAGCTACGGTGTTTCTGACCGTGGTGCTTCTATCCGTATCCCTGTTCTTGTTCCTCAAAAAGGATGGAGCGGATACCTGGAAGATCGTCGTCCAAACTCTGCTGCTGATCCTTACAAAGTTGCAGCTCGTATCATCAAGACTGTTAAATCTGCTCTATAATCGCAGACCAACATATAACGTCAAAAAAACCACCTTCCGGTGGTTTTTTTGTTTGTAAGGATTTTAAAATCGTGGAGCGACGTAATATCGGTAGCAAAATTACGGGTATGCGCGATTTTAAAAAATCCCAGAGGGATGTAACGTAGTACATGACGTTACATCCCTCTGGGATTTCGTTATTATCATCACATTTTTCCCTACCAAAATTTCATCCTTCTGGGATTTTAATCCTGCTCTTCGCTTCCTGTAAATGAGTAAAGCGTCGCATCGAGCTGGATCCTGCCCGCATTAAAGCGGATGATGAAATCGTTGATAGTCTTCTCATTGATCTCGGTTTTATTTAAACCTACTTCCAGACCGATCCCGTATTCGAACTGATCGTCAATTTCAATGTGTTCGCGAACTGTAATTTCTTCATTCTCCTCAATTTCCTCAATAAATTCCGTCAGTAAAATTTCAGCTTCTTCTTCCTGTTCCGGGCTGATTTTATAATTTTCAGGGCGCTCGTCCTGAGAAATGTAATTTGGAATCTCCTTTTTCAATCTTTCCAGCGCGGCATCATATACCAGCGTGGAATGATGCAACCTCAATGTATAGATCAAGGCATCATAGATCACTTCCTTCTCCTTGTAGTATCCAACGAACTGAACATGAGCGTGTTCATTATTTTCCTCTTCGTCCTCTTCAAATTCGTCCTCAACATAAGTAAAGTTTAATCGCTCTGCTTTGCATTCTCTTTTCAGCTGAGCAATTTCTTCTGGATCAAATCCCGGATTCATAATCTTCTATTATTTAATAATTAGCGTTATGTGCAAATTTATTCCAAAAATAACATTTCGCGATACTTTGCCAAAGGCCAGTCTTCATCATCGATCAATAATTCCAGCTTATCGACGTGATACCGGATCTCATCAAAGAAGCGTTTTACCTCTGATCCATAGTATTTTGCCCTTTCAAACAGGTCCTCAATGTTATTGGCTGTTTTACGGCCCTCCGTCATTTCATGTACCAATCGTTTGATCACAACAATGTGAGAAGAAATGTCCTTGATAATTTCCTTGATCGGGGCGGCTTCTTCCAACATTTCCAGGTCTGTTAACGATCGGGCCGTCTGCGCAAGTTTGAACTGGTATTTGACTACTGTCGAAACAATGTGATTGAGCGCCAGATCGCCGATAACGCGCGATTCAATCTGTAACTTTTTAACATAATTTTCAAGTTCGATCTCGTACCTCGCATGCAGTTCGCGCGAGGTCAACACACCCATTTTCTCAAAAGCATTAATGGTCTTGTCGGTGGTATAGGCATACAACGCATCGTAGGTTTCACGAATATTGCTCAATCCGCGGCTTTTCGCCATTTCGATCCATTCGTCCGAGTAGCCATTTCCTTCAAAAAGAATGTTTTTCGATTCGGTAAAATACCTTTTCAGGATTTCCACGGTCGCTACTTTTTTCTCTTCACCGGCCGCTAACCTTTCATCCATTTCTTTTTTGAACTCCATAAGCTGATTGGCCACAATGGTATTCAAAACGATCATGGGGGATGCGCTGTTCTGAGAGCTTCCCACCGCGCGGTACTCAAATTTATTACCTGTAAAACAGAATGGCGACGTTCGGTTACGGTCGGTATTATCTCTCTGCAAATTAGGTATCCGCGTGATTCCCAGCTTATAGTAGAAGTTTTCGCCCTTTTCCAATGTAATTTCGCCCTTGTTGACAAGTTCTTCCAGCATATTGGTCAGATCCTTACCCAGGAATACCGATACAATGGACGGAGGAGCCTCATTAGCCCCGAGCCGATGCTCATTACCGGCAGAAGAAATGGAAGCCCGCAGCAAGTCCGCATGGTCATGAACGGCTTTCACCACATTCATCAAAAACGTAAGAAAGCGCAGGTTCTCCTTGGGTTTGGAAGTAGGCGCCAGAAGATTGATGCCCGTGTCTGTTGACAGTGACCAGTTATTATGCTTTCCACTGCCGTTGATTCCCGCAAAAGGTTTTTCATGAAACAGTACCTGAAAATTATGCTTATCCCCCACTTTCTGCATCAGGTCCATCAGCAATGCATTGTGATCAATGGCCAGGTTAACCTCTTCAAAAGTCGGGGCACATTCAAACTGTCCCGGCGCCACCTCGTTATGTCTGGTGCGAACAGGTATACCCAATTTCAATGCTTCGAATTCAAAGTCTACCATGAATGCATTCACCCGCGGTGAAATGGAACCAAAGTAATGATCGTCCAGCTGCTGGCCGCGTGCCGGGCTGTGCCCAAACACCGTACGGCCCGCCATCAACAAATCAGGTCTGGCATAATATAGCGCCTTGTCTACCAGAAAATATTCCTGCTCAATGCCCAGCGTTGGCGTTACCTTATCCACATCACGGTTAAAAAACTGGCAAACGCCGGTAGCAGCCTTGTCAAGCATAACCAGCGAGCGCAGCAATGGCGCTTTATAATCCAGCGCCTCTCCCGTGTAGGAAATGAAAACCGAAGGAATACAGAGCGTCTTTCCCCCTGCCCCGTTATCCATTAAAAAAGCGGGCGAGCTCGGGTCCCAGCCTGTGTAACCTCTTGCTTCGAAGGTTGCACGTAAGCCTCCGCTCGGAAATGAGGAAGCATCCGGTTCCTGCTGAACCAACGCACTTCCCTTGAATTTTTCAACAGCCTTTCCGTCAATCGTGAGATCAAAAAAGGAATCGTGTTTTTCGGCGGTGGTACCGGTCAATGGCTGAAACCAGTGCGTATAATGTGTTGCGCCTTTGGAAATGGCCCAGGACTTCATGGCGGCCGAAACTTCGTCTGCTACCTCCCGGTCAATCGTGGAGCCGGAACGGATCGCGTTTGAAATCTTCGTGTAAGCCTCTGCTGAAAGCAAGGTCTTCATGACGTCATCACTAAAAGTATTACTACCGTATAAGTCAGCTACTCTTTCTGTGGGAGGGGTTAGTACCGGGGCAACACGGCCTTGCGCAATCTCAAAAGCCTTTGAACGAAAAGTCATTTATATATTGATTTATATTAATTCTCCCCAAAATTATTTATTTAAGAACACGATCAACAATTCTTCACCAGATTTTCATTTTAAATAACCTCTTATGACTATCCGTTAGCCCATTTTTCGGAACTTTGCGAATTGTTCCAAGACACCAATGCGCAAAAGATTAGAATTTCTGGCCTTATATGGACTGAGCTGGGTGCTGTTTTTTCAGTTTTTCCGTGTTCTTTTTCTTATTTACCATTATAAAAAAACGATTGAGCTGCCATCTTTCCTTTGGGTCAGCAGTGCCCGGCACGGCTTGCAGATGGACGTTTCTTTCGCTTCCTACATACTCGTCATCCCAACATTACTACTTGTTTTCACGGCAAACAAATGGAAATGGTATAATAAGACCCTGTCCATTTACAGCCTTGTCGTCTCCTTCTTCATTACCCTGCTGGTCGTAACTGATCTTGAACTGTTTAAGGCCTGGGGCTTCCGGATTGATGGTACCTCATTGCATTACCTTGAAACACCCGTAGAGGCCTGGGCTTCCATGGGCGCCGCACCTGTTTTCCCACTTCTAGCTCTTTTTGGGGTATTGTTCTATCTGGTTTACAGGATCCTGAAAACCATTATTGAACGCACCACGGCGTCATTCCGTAAAGTTGGGTTCGGCTATACCATTCCTGTTTTCATTATTTTGGCGGGTAGTCTCATCATACCCATTCGCGGGGGATTACAGCTGGCGCCTATGAATGAGAGTGCGGTGTTTTTCAGTGACAAAAGCTTTGCCAATTATGCCGCTGTAAATGTCCCCTGGAATTACATGAGCTCACTTCTCAATGCGAGTTATTCCAAAAGTAACCCATTCGTTTACTACGATGAGAAGCAGGCCGATCAAATGGTATCGTCGCTTTACAACAGCACAGGTGCAACCGAGCAGGTGATCGACACGACTGGAAAAGTGAATGTGGTCGTCATTATCTGGGAGAGTTTTACGGCGAAAGTAGCAGCCGGACTGGGTGGCGTAAAAAATGTAACGCCACAGTTTGAAAAGCTTTCAAAAGAAGGCATGCTGTTCACCAATGTGTACGCCAGCGGCAACCGGAGCGACAAAGGTATGGTTGCAATCCTGAGCGGGTACCCGGCACAGCCCACCAATTCCATTATCAAGATCCCGAAAAAAACCATCTCATTGCCTTCGCTACCGAAGGAATTTAAGAAAAATGGCTGGTACACATCATTCTATTATGGCGGTGAGACCGAGTTTGCAAACATGAAATCCTATTTTCTTCAGCAAGGATTCGACAAGATTATTGATAAAAATGATTTTGGTGCCGCTGATATGAATTCCAAATGGGGAGCACATGATCATATTGTACTAAACCGGCTCCTGGGTGACCTGGATACACAGAAACAGCCCTTTTTCAGCACATTATTTACATTAAGCAGTCACGAACCTTTCGAAGTGCCGGTCAAAACCGTTATTGAAGGCAAAGACCCTGAGCATTTATTTTTGAATGCGCATCATTACACCGATGCTTCGATCGGAGATTTTATAACAAAAGCCAAGACAAAACCCTGGTGGAAGAATACGCTGCTGATCATCATCGCGGACCACGGACACCCGCTTCCTGAAACTCAAAAAGGCAAACCGGCCGAATTCCATATTCCAATGCTTTGGCTTGGCGGCGCACTGAAAAAGAAGAATGTACAGATTGATAGCCTTGCTTCGCAAACTGATCTGGCAGCAACATTGCTGAACCAGGTACATTTGCCAGCGCAGACATTCTCTTGGAGCAATGATATTTTCAGGAAAGATCGTAACGCCTTTGCTTACTTCGCATTTAACAATGGCCTGGGCTGGATGAAACCGGACGGATTTCTGGTCAGGGACAATATCGGAGGAAATATAATTGAAAGAAAAGGAACACTGAATGTAAAGGAGGAAGATTTAGGCAAAGCTTACTTGCAGGCTTCGTTTTCGGATTATTTGAAAAGGTAATGAGGGGCAGTCAGCATTCGGCGGTCAGACATCGGCGATCATAGTAATGCTGGGAAGTAGCTTTTCGGCCCAATCCAGCCGATAGCCGACGGCCGATTGCTGACGGCCAAAGTCTCACAGCCGACCGCTGAAAGCCGATAGCCGGTAAATTTTCGTACTTTTGCAGAATATTTGAAAACAATGAAAAAAGTCGCTTTTTATACATTAGGCTGTAAACTGAATTATTCTGAGACATCCTCTATCGGCAGGATGTTTGAGCAAAAAGGGTATACGAAAGTTGAATTCAACGAAAAGCCTGATATTTTTATCATCAACACTTGCTCCGTTACTGAAAATGCGGACAAAAAGTGTCGTAAGATCGTCCGTGAAGCACAAAAGATCAATGCAGACGGATATGTGGCGATCATCGGATGCTATGCCCAATTGAAACCCAAAGAAATTTCTGAAATCCCCGGTGTGGATGCCGTGCTCGGCGCAGCGGAGAAGTTCAGACTGGTGGAACTGATCGATACATTTGAAAAAACACCTCTGGGGCGACCCGCGCAGGTGATTGCTTCGCATATTGACAATGCCGTTGAATACCACACGTCATATTCTCTCAACGATCGTACACGTACATTCCTGAAAGTGCAGGACGGCTGTGACTATCCCTGCTCCTACTGCACCATTCCGCTGGCGAGAGGTAAAAGCCGATCGGATACCATAGAAAATATTGTGAAAGCGGCCAGAGAAATCGCGGCCAGGGATGTGAAGGAAATTGTGTTGACGGGCGTGAACATCGGCGATTTCGGTTTACAGAATGGTGAGAGAAAAGAAACATTCCTCGATTTGGTGAAAGCACTGGATGAAGTAGAGGGGATTCTCAGGTTCCGGATTTCATCCATCGAACCCAATCTGCTGACTGACGAGATCATTGAATTTGTAGCGCAGTCTAAACGCTTCGCGCCACATTTTCACATTCCGTTACAATCTGGTTCCAATAAAGTACTCGGGTTGATGAAGCGCCGCTACAAACGTGAGCTTTACACCGAACGTGTCGCAAAAATCAAGTCGCTAATGCCGGACTGCTGCATTGGTGTGGACGTGATCGTAGGACATCCGGGAGAAACCCGCGAGCTTTTTGAAGAAAGTTATAACTTCCTCAACGAACTGGATATTTCCTACCTGCACGTTTTCACTTACTCTGAGCGGGAGAATACAGCGGCACTAGCGATCAGGCCCATCGTCCAGAAGGGTGAAAGAGCGGAGCGTTCGAAAATGCTGCATATATTGTCCGAAAAGAAAAAACGGTTCTTCTATGAGCAGCAAATTGGCAAACAAGCTGTCGTGCTCTTTGAAGACGAGATCCAGAATGGACAAATGCTTGGATTTACTGAGAACTACGTTCGCGTAGCGGTGAAGTACGATCCATTGCTCATCAACGAGACGAAGGAAATCGTCTACGATCACATTAATGGCGAAGGACTAATGGAGGTGACGGAAATGGAAGAGATACTGGTGCATTGAAATTAATGGTCATTTATTGTCATTAGTCGTCAAGAATAGTCATTAGTCGTCATTTATTGTCATTAGTCGTCAAGAATAGTCATTGATTGTCATTAGTCGTCATTGATAGTTATCGGTAGCGACTAAATGACAACACTTGACAATAAATGACCACACCTGACAATTCCTGACCACACCTAACCACCCTTGACAATTCCTGACCACACCTGACCACAAAAATAGAGATCCAGGAAACGTTTCCTGGATCTCTATTTTTTATATATAACGTTAAGTAAAATTACGCCTCAACAAGGAACTCATCGTGTTGGCTGATGTCAAGACCAGCTTTTTCATCTTGCTCAGAAACACGCAGCGGTAGGATAAGGTCAGTGATTTTAAGCAATAGCAGTGAGCCACCGAATGCGAAAACAGATACACCTACCAGGGCAATTACGTGATTGATAAACAAAGTTGTTTCTCCGAACGCAAGACCTTGGTCAGTTACCAGAGAGTTTACACCGCTTGTAGCGAACACACCGGTCATCAACATACCTACCATACCACCTACGCCATGGCAAGGGAATACGTCAAGGGT
This sequence comes from Dyadobacter pollutisoli, assembly GCF_026625565.1. Taxonomy (NCBI): domain Bacteria; kingdom Pseudomonadati; phylum Bacteroidota; class Cytophagia; order Cytophagales; family Spirosomataceae; genus Dyadobacter; species Dyadobacter pollutisoli. Next base: position 1,943,961 of record NZ_CP112998.1, on the reverse strand, counting down.
GTCATCCAATGTAGAACGTGTACGAAGGTGAGCAACATAGTTACTGATTACAGCAGCGATGGTACCGATGAAAAGAGATGCAGGAACAGTTACGAAACCAGCAGCAGGAGTGATAGCTACCAAACCCACAACTGCACCGATACAGAAACCAAGCGCTGAAACTTTTTTACCTCTTGCTACATCGAAAAGTACCCAAGACAAACCAGCAGCACCAGCGGCAGTGTTAGTAGTTGCGAAAGCAGAAACGGCCAAAGGAGAAGCTGTCAAAGCAGAACCGGCGTTGAAACCGAACCATCCGAACCAAAGTAAACCTGTTCCCAAAAGAACGAAAGGAATGTTTGCAGGAGGCAATACATGATCTTCCATCAGAGACTTACGTCTTTTCAGGTAAAGAGCACCAGCCAATGCAGCCCATCCAGCAGACATGTGAACAACAGTTCCACCAGCAAAGTCAAGCACACCCATTTTGAAAAGGATACCATCAGCATGCCATGTCATGTGAGCCAATGGAGAGTAAATGAAGATACAGAAAAGGATAATGAACAACACGTAAGAACGGAAGTTAACACGCTCAGCCATAGAACCAGTTACCAATGCAGGTGTGATAACCGCGAACTTCATCTGGAACATTGCGAACAAAGCGAAAGGAATAGTACCCCAAACTGGTCCGTCCAATACACCTTTGAACATGAAGTGAGTCGTCGGGCTTCCAATAAATCCACCAATGTCGTCACCAAATGCGATACTAAATCCTACAACAACCCATAACACACTGATCACGCCCATTGCGATAAAGCTTTGAAGCATGGTAGAAATAACATTCTTGTTATTAACCATTCCTCCGTAGAAATAAGCAAGACCAGGAGTCATGAGTAATACAAGCGCAGACGATACAAGCAGCCACGCGGTGTCACCAGAGTTAATACCTTCGGTGACAATCTGTGTCGGAACATTGGGTACGAAGGCACCGAGGATGCTGATTACCAGTAAAATAATCAGTGGAATGAAATTACGTTTTTCCATTGTAGTTAATTGTTATTATAGATTAAGAAGGTATTTGTAATATACTTAGAATTTATAAATAAACGCTAGTCCGAAAGTTGTCTGGCTGTTTTTGGTCCAGTTGCCATCTGAGTCCTGGAATTGTTGCGCTTCACCTGCTCCTTTAACCTTTGGATAAGCATCCAGGCGGAATTCAGGCTTAACTAGGATATGTCCGTCGGCCAGGCTGATGTTACCAGTTAAAGTAACTGAGTTAACCTTTGTTCCAAGTCCTGCGGGCGTCAACAATCCACGAACACCGTTATCATTGTTAAAATATTCGTAGCGGGCACCGATTCCAAAGTTGTCAGTCAAGGCTGAGTTGGCATAAATTGCGAAACCGCTCCATGATTCTGAATCGACAGGTCCGCCATAACCCTGATAATCTCCTTTTTGGCTTCCGTATGCAGCATTAAGACCAAGCAGGAATTTCGGAGTGATCTGGAAGCTGGTTGTCAAATCAAAAACCTGGTAGAAACCATCTGGCTGTTTTCCAGTACTGTCGATGGAATTTGCTTCATTACTTCCGATGTAGTTCAGATATACATTCCAGTTTTCAACTGGTTTGAAGTACAATTGACTGATGAATCCTTTCTTGCGGTTGTTATCACCGAGTCCATCCACGTTATTGACAAGACCCACCATTAAAGATGCTCTGTCAGAAAACGCGTAGGTTGCTTTCAAACCTGCGTGGTAAAAAGGTCCGTTGTTAAATAAGTTAGAAAGTGAGTAGTTGAAGTTGGCAGGGGCGTCGATAACCTCATAACCAATGTGAGTTCCGAACTGACCGGCGGTCATCGAAAACTTGTCTGTGAATTTGTAAGTGAAATAAGCTTGTTTGATCGCGAGCGCGGTGTTGAACAATGCGTTTCCATAGTTACCCAGGTTAGCATTAGGACCAAATGTCAAATCAACTACGGCTTCTGATTTAGCATTGGTGTAAACCACTTTTGTCTGAACCAGACCCAACGAGAACTGTCCTGATTTCTGGTCAAATACGCGCGCATTGGTTGCACCCATGTTGGACCTTGACGCTGGCTTATTGAAGTTAGCCATGTAATAGGAATCCAGATAACCGGAAAATGCAAATGCGCCCTGCGCCTCCTCTTCTACCTCTGCCACAATTATTGTATCTGCCTTAACTGCCTTTTTGTCATCACCCGACTTTGCAAAAGTCAAAAAAGGAACCATCAAAGATAATACTGTACAATAGACTTTTTTCATAATTATATTCTGTTTAAGTTAATATTACTCTCCGGCTGTATTACTGGATCAAATATTGTACTTAAATTATATTTATCAAATATAATCAGTTGTTTTTATATAAAAAAATACAATTATCATGATTTTTTACTCTTTTTTATCGTTTTATAAACATAAAATGGTCAAAAACGACCTTTTACATTGAAAATTAATATTCTGTATATGATCCAATAAACAGAATATTATAAACAGCTGATGGTTATACTTATTAAGAAATTTTATTATTATAATGACATTTTAGAAAAGGTAAGGGCAAAAAAAAGCCCCGCTTGTAGCGGGGCTTCCATCTGGGCTTCAAAATCTTATTTGGTCAACACGTTTTATTCACCGTGCATCCATGCTTTTTTGGCAAGCAGCGTTTCCTCTTCTTCTTCGTTATCCGGATCCGGAACACAGCAATCTACCGGACAAACGGCTGCACACTGCGGCTCTTCATGAAAACCAACGCATTCCGTACACTTATCAGAAACTATATAGTAAAATTCGTCCGAAACAGGGGATTGCTTTTCTTTACCACTTACGACAGTGCCATCGCCAAAATCCACTTCGTCCAGACTGGTTCCATCGCCCCAAGTCCATTCTACACCTCCTTCATAAATTGCTGTGTTGGGGCACTCTGGCTCGCACGCCCCACAATTTATGCATTCATCGGTTATCATTATAGCCATAGTCGCCGGATTGTTTATATTTGTTGCTATTCTTCTGTTTAGAGTAACAAATATAACTATTTATAGTTTCCCAACAATCAGAAAAATAAAAACAGCACCCGCAATAAAACTATTTAGAGTTCAATTAGAATGATATCAAGAATTAAGAGAATAAACGCGTTTATAAATCTTGGCAAATTCATCACCGACACCGAAAACGAGCAGCTTATTGAAGACTGGATTGCCGCTGCCAGAAGCAAAAATAACTGGTTTACGCCGTCTAATGTAGCCATGTCGTTGCGCGCAATCGCTACATCATATCTTAATGAAGAAGCGTTGCGCGAATGGGCCGGGCAATATTCCGAGCCCTCGTCTTTCCAAAAAATTGGGGTAGTGATGGCCGGCAATATACCCGCCGTAGGTTTTCACGACGCATTGTGTGTGCTGATCAGCGGCCATACGCTGCTGGTAAAGCCCAGCTCGGACGACGAAATGCTCATCCGCGCGATCCTGAATGCACTGATCTCTATTGAACCGGAATTTAAAAAGTGCATTCAATTCGCAGAACGCCTCAATGCATCGGATGCATATATTGCGACGGGAAGCAATAACACAGCCCGGTACTTTCATTACTATTTCGCTAAAAAACCCAATATCATCCGCAAAAACCGCACATCGATCGCTATCCTGACCGGTAACGAAAGCGTGGAAGAATTAAAAAACCTGGGCAGGGATGTATTTCAATACTTTGGGCTGGGATGCCGCAATGTTTCCAAGCTATATGTCCCTGAAGGATATGACTTTACCAAGTTCTACGAGTCTGTCGAGGAGGTCTCAGCAGATTATCTGAACCACCACAAATACTTCAACAACTACGAATACAACAAATCCATTTTCCTGGTCAACCGGGTACCCCATTTTGACAATGGTTTTCTGCTGATCACCGAAAGCAGGTCTCTGGTTTCTGCGATCAGTGTGCTTCATTATGAAACATACGGCTCTTTGAGAGAGGTGCAGGCACTTATAGCAGAAAATGAGGATCAAATTCAATGTGTAGTCGGTACCAGCGCAGTCAATATCCCAGGCTTGCTCCCACCGGGAACCGCCCAGCAGCCCGGCCTTTCCGACTATGCTGACTCGGTAGACACGATGGCGTTTCTATCCGGCTTATAATTATTCCTGGTCAATGCCCGACATCCATTCCAAAAAGTCGGGCAGCACTGTGGCCCAGGTTTGCGGGTTATGCCTACCTTCCGCCACTTCCAGATAAAAAACTTCTTTGTTCCACCCATATCCTTTTCGTTCCAGTTCAGCGATGCACTCCAATGTATCCTGAATGGAGTCTATGACCCCATCACCGTCGCGGTCATCGTATTCGTCGAGGCTACCACATTGAAACCAGAATCTCAGTCCCGGTTTTGCTGCCGAGTTCCGTATCTGGCGATGCATGATCCGGTCGGAATCGCTATAACCTTCATTTAGTGCTTTTTGCCTCCACCACAACGCACCGGAAAATACACCAGCCGCTGAAAATATGTCAGGATGGTTCCATACAATGTCCAGCGCCATCAAACCGCCAAGCGAAAAACCTGCGTGAGTAATGCCGGACATTTTAATGTTATAATGATTTTTCAAAAATGGAAGCAACTCTTGCAAAACGAAGCTAGTGGTTGCGCCAGCTTTGTTCCCCCTGTCGGCATAATCGGGCTGAACCGATGTACCGTATTCATAGATCCGGTCATGATTTGCGTGTATGCCAACTACTATAAACGGCTTGCCGGAAAGCCGCTCCAACAATGCAGCCATACCCAGGGCTTCAAAATCCTGACCATCATTAAACAGCAGCAATGGGTAGAGCCGAACCGGATCATACGCGGCAGGAAGCAACACGGAAATGGTCACTTCCCTGTCCAGGAAAGTCGAATGAACGTATTGGATGGATGATAAAATCTGCGAACTGGAAGAATTCAAACTCACTTGCCTGGGGATAATAACGGAATTGAAACCTGCAAGTTATTAATTTGCTTCCTATGATTTGTTTTGTATATTTCATTTGTCAAATATTAAACGCCCGCCATTTGGAAGAGAAGCATATTAAATACTACTCTCATCATCTCGATAGGGATGTTGACATGCTTGTCTACGGCAGCTGGGGTTATCCAATTCTACTTTTTCCAACAACGCTCGGACGCTATTACCAGGCCAAAGACATGGGTCTGATCGAGTCTGTGAGAGCATTGGTCGACTCAGGAAAATACAAAATCTATTGTGTCGATTCCATTGATTCAGAATCGTGGTATGCCAAGCATCTCAACCCTCAGTACCGGGTTTTGAACCACGTACAGTATGACAAATTTTTGAACAATGAGCTGGTACCTTATATAAGGAATGAATGTAATGTCGGCAAGATCGGGGTTGCGGGTTGCAGCTTCGGCGGTTTTCATGCTGCTAATTTCGCATTCAAACACCCCGACCAGGTGGCGTATCTTGTGAGCATGAGCGGCGCTTTCGATATCCGGAGCTTTACCGACGGCTTTTATGATGATACCGTCTATTTCAATAACCCTATCGATTTCATGCCTAATGAACAGGGCTGGCGTTACGGGCACATGAAAATCGTACTGGGCACCTCCGAGTGGGACATTTGCCTAGATAGCAACATTAAAATGTCCGGCATTTTGAGTGCCAACGGAATCGACCACTGGCTTGATATCCGCGGCTGGGAAAAACATGACTGGCCACTTTGGAATAAAATGTTCCCCGATTACCTGTCAAGAATCCTCTAAGAATTAAGTAAAAACAAAACAGAAACCAGACTATGAAAAAAATTGGAATTTTGTTCGGAATGGAAAACACTTTTCCAAACGCATTTATTGAAAGAGTCAACAGCAAAGGAGAAAGCGGGATCATAGCAGAGGCAGTAACTATTGACAAAGTAATTCAGGCCGGACCGACCGAGTACGCGGTCATTATCGACCGGATTTCACAGGACGTACCATTTTACAGGGCTTTTCTCAAGAATGCAGCTATATCCGGTACAGCGGTGATCAACAACCCGTTTTGGTGGAGCGCCGATGAAAAGTTTTTCAACAATGCATTAGCGGAAAAAATCGGGGTACCGGTCCCTAAAACCGTTTTGTTGCCTTCAAAACAGCGTCCAGAGAATACTTCCGAAACTTCGTTCCGTAACCTGGCTTTTCCAATGGCCTGGGAAGAGATATTTCAGTACGTCGGTTTCCCTGCCTATATGAAACCGCATGATGGCGGTGGCTGGAAAAGCGTTTACAAAGTGGTTAACCCGCAGGATATGTGGCACAAACATGAGGAAACGGGGCAGCTGGTGATGATGTTGCAGGAGGAAATCGAGTTCGAAGATTACTTCCGTTGTTACTGTATCGGCCAAAAAGATGTGCTCATCATGCCTTACGAGCCGCGTAACCCGCACCATTTGCGGTATGCTACTGAAATGAAAACGACGGGAGAAGCCCGCGAAAAACTGCTTGAAACAATCAGAGATTACACATTGAAACTGAATGTAGCCCTAGGCTACGATTTCAATACGGTCGAATTCGCCGTACGCGACGGCATACCCATCGCAATCGATTTCTGCAATCCAGCGCCCGACGCAGATATCTATTCCGTTGGCCCCGATAATTTTGAATGGGTAGTGGAAGCCGCAGCCAATATGGCCATCGAGCGTGCTAAAAAGCAGATTCCCGGCCAGACTAACCTTACCTGGGGGTCATTTATCAATGATGCTGTGAGTATTCCAGCCGTTGCTCCTGTACCTGCGGTCGCCCAACCAGTGGCTGTGGAACCAGAACCAGTAGCTACCCCACCGGTAGACACTGCCAAAGAGGTTAAAGTAAAAGCAGTTACTCCTAAAAAAGCCACAAAAGCTGCTACTGCGAAAGCGCCGGAGCCAGTGGCTGAGCCAGAGCCCAAGATTCCAACCAAAAAAGCAGCAGTTACCAAAGCTCCTGCCAAAAACTCCAAGATCAAGAAATCATAACATTTGTATCACCACAGGTTCCGATATGGCCACTTTCACACTGGGAATTGAAGAAGAGTTTCAAACCATAGATCCGGTTACCCGCAATTTGCGGTCGCACATGTCCAAGCTTGTGGAGGATGGAAAAATAACATTAAAAGAGCGCGTTAAGGCTGAAATGCATCAGGCTGTGGTAGAAGTGGGTACCAACATTTGCCACAACATTCAGGAGGCGCGTGAAGAGGTTACTTATCTGAGGAAAATGATCCTGGATCTGGCCGAAAAGCAGAACTTGCAGGTTGCAGCGGCAGGTACCCATCCTTTCGCCGACTGGGTGGAGCAGCTGATCACACCGGATCCGAGGTATGATGAGATCATCGACGAAATGCGGGACGTCGCGCGCGGTAACCTTATTTTTGGGCTGCACGTGCATGTTGGTATCGAGACGCGCAATGAAGGAATCCAGATTATGAACGCGGTACGGTACTTTCTGCCCCACATTTACGCGCTTTCGACCAATTCTCCTTTCTGGTGCGGGCGTAACACTGGTTTTAAATCATACAGGTCAAAGGTTTTTGATAAATTCCCAAGGACCGGTATCCCCGATTTCTTTTCCAGCGCGTCGGAATATGATGAATACGTCAATCTGCTGATCAAGACCAAATGCATTGACAATGGCAAAAAAATCTGGTGGGACATTCGCGTGCATCCTTTTTTCAACACCATTGAGTTCAGGATGTGCGATGTACCTATGCGTACGGACGAAACGATTTGCCTGGCGGCGATTATGCAGGCCCTGGTAGCTAAAATCCATAAACTACACCGCATGAACCTCAGTTTCCGTCCCTATCACCGGATGCTGATCAACGAAAACAAATGGCGTGCGGCGCGCTATGGAATTCACGGAAAGCTCATTGATTTTGGCAAACAGGAAGAAGTCGAGTACAAAATCCTGGTAGCGGAATTGCTTGAATTTATAGACGATGTGGTGGATGAGCTGGGCAGCAGAAAAGAAATTGACTACATTCATCAAATCATGGAAATGGGCACCGGCGCCGACAGACAACTGGCTGTATTCGAGGAAACTGGCAGTATGAATGCAGTGGTCGACTACATTGTGGCCGAAACCAGGATAGGTTTGGATTAAGCAGAAAATAACACAGGTTTTTTGTCGAAACCGAACTAATAGTCATAAACGTTGTTTTAACTTTTACCCAATTCTTAAAAAAATTTATAAAAGATAAAGCTGATCGCAAAAACGCTCAGTACTACCAAGATGACCAATCACAACAGACATTTCCGGATCGCCATTCTGGACATGTACAACGGGCACGACAACGAAGGGATGCGTTGTATTAAGAAAATTATTACCGCTTTCGGAGCGACCGAAGGTGTGCCCGTTGAATACACGATTTTTGATGTGAGGCAAAAACTCGAAGTTCCGGGGATGGAATTTGACGCTTACATTTCAAGTGGCGGCCCCGGTAACCCCTCCCCTGTCGGCGAGACGTGGGAAAAGAAGTTTTTCGGCTTTTTGGATCAGCTTCTTCAATTCAATGCCAAACGTCAGAACCGTACCAAAAAGCATTTGTTCCTGATATGCCATTCTTTTCAAATGGCCTGCATTCACTGGCAACTGGCTGGTGTGAGCAAAAGAAGAAAGACGTCATTTGGTACATTCCCTGTGCATAAAACCTCTTTGGGAAGAAAAGACCCATTATTGAATGCACTCACCGACCCATTCTGGATCGTGGATTCAAGGGATTTTCAGGTTACCCAGCCCAACCAGTTTATGCTCGAAAATATGGGCGCTAAATTACTTTGCCTTGAAAAAATCCGTCCGCACGTCCCGCTTGAAAGAGCAGTGATGGCCATTCGTTTTGCGAATGAAATCGTGGGCACCCAATTCCATCCCGAGGCGGATGCGGAAGGAATGCTGCGATACTTTTTAAGAGAAGACAAAAAAACAGCCATCATTTCGGCTCACGGAGAAGCCAAATACAACGACATGATCGAGCACCTGAACGATCCTGATAAAATACTCATGACGGAGTCAGTCGTAATCCCGATGTTCCTGAAAAACGCATTGAACAAAACTTTCGCACCGGCCTATGCATAAGGAAGCCCGTGAAGCATTTAACGGTTCTTTCACCGAAAGCAAATACGCGGATTTTGTAAAATCCATTGAAGAAGCATTTCCCGGACAGCTGGATTTTCGGGTCGCGGAAACTCCGGTGTTCGTGCCGAGAGAACTGAAAGAGAAGATCAATCAGGCCTCCGAAGAGATTATAGCAACATTGCTTTCACCGGATTTCAAAGCAAAAACCGACCGGGCAGTTCCTACCGGGCAATCGGTGCCAGGCGAGAATGTACATACTTCATTTCTGGCGATCGACTATGCCATTTGCAAAGATGATAATGGCGAATTGGTACCGCAGCTCATTGAATTACAAGGCTTTCCATCCATTTTCGGTTACCAGGCATTTCTGTCTGAATCGTTCAGGAAATTTTTCACCATAGCCGACTACTTTCAATATGCCTTTGGCCCCGATCAATATGAAGGTTACATAGCAAAGCTCAAATCATTAATCCTGGCCGGTGAGAATCCTGAGCAGGTAATCCTTCTTGAAATTTTCCCGGAAAAACAGAAGACCAGGATTGACTTTGCGGTTACTGAGCAAATGTTGGGCGTCAAGGCGGTATGCTATACCAAACTGATCCTGGAAGGCAAAAAGCTTTACTATGAGAAAGACGGTCGCAAAATTCAGGTAAAACGTATTTATAACCGTCTCATTTTTGATGATTTACTGAATTACCCCGACCTGGAAACCAGCTATCATTTCACGGATGAGGTAGATGTGACGTGGGTAGGACATCCTAACTGGTTTTTCAGGATCAGTAAATTTTCAATGCCATTTTTGAAAAACCGTTTTATACCTGAGACACAATTCGTCAGCGATTACAATGGTCAGTTTCCGGCAGACCTTGAAAATTATGTCTTGAAACCGCTGTTCTCCTTCGCCGGCTCTGGCGTGCAGCTGCATATTACGGAGGCAGATCTTGTCGCATTGAATGATCCTGAGAACTATATTCTTCAAAAAAAAGTCAAGTACGAGCCAGTCATTCAAGCACCCGACGGACTGGTCAAATGTGAGATCCGCATGATGTACGGTTGGAATGACGACGCCCCAAAACCTGAACTGCTGATCAGTCTGAGTCGATTGAGCCGGGGAGAAATGATTGGAGTACGTTACAACAAGGACTTTACCTGGGTCGGCGGCAGCGCCAGTTTTTTTGAGTAAAAGATTGAGTATAATACAAATATTGAATGTAAATAAGTATTATACTTTTAAAAAGAATTAAACATTTAGAATGTACATTTCCCACCGTCAGCACTTTTTTGATCATTTAGCACAAACTTCCGACTATCCGCTCGCGCTCGAAATTGAGCGTGCAGAAGGTGTATATATGTACAGCGCGGAAGGCAAATCTTACATGGATTTGATATCGGGAATCGCCGTGAGTAATGTTGGCCACAGACATCCCAAAGTTCTCGCGGCAGTTCATGAGCAGCTGGATAAGCACATGCATTTGCTCGTATACGGGGAGTATGTGCAGGGGACGCAGGTCAGGCTTGCGAGGGCATTGACAGACACATTGAACCTGGAATCCGCAAACCCCTCTCCTTTTGGTTTGATCGACAATGTTTACTTTACCAATTCAGGAACCGAAGCGGTAGAAGGAGCTATGAAGCTTGCCAAACGCTATACGGGCCGGTCTGAATTTGTCTCCTGCATTAATGCGTATCACGGCGCGACGCAAGGGGCATTAAGCTTGGCCGGTGCGGAGTTTTTCAAACGGAATTTCCGACCTCTGTTGCCTGGCATTACTCAAATACGGCACGGACATTTACCTGATATAGAGAAAATTACGAAAAATACTGCCGCTATTGTCATTGAAATCATTGGCGGAGAATCGGGCGTTCGTGTACCTTCCATCGCCTATTTTTCTGCTCTTCGGAAAAAATGTACGGAAGTGGGTGCGTTGCTTGTTTTGGATGAGATCCAAACTGGCTTCGGCCGCACAGGCAGTTTCTGGGCCTTTGAACAATTTGGTATCTATCCTGATATTTTACTGAGTGCCAAGGGTATGGGCGGCGGTATGCCGATAGGTGCTTTCATGGCATCTCAAAAAATCATGGGCGCTTTGAAAACCAACCCGATCCTGGGCCATATCACGACATTTGGCGGCCATCCAGTAAGTTGTGCATCTTCTCTGGCAGCTTTGCAGGTTACATTGGAGGAAAATTTGGCCGCAGAAGCCAATGCAAAAGGCGAGTTATTCAAGGCGCTACTGGTACATCCGGACATTAAAGAAGTGCGCGGAAAAGGCTTGATGTTGGCAGCTGAAATGGAGTCATTCGAGAAATTGAAGGATACCATCGACAAATGCATTGAAAAAGGAGTAGTGACAGACTGGTTCCTATTTTGTGACAATGCAATGCGGATCGCTCCTCCGCTCACCATTACCGAAGAACAGATCCGCGAAGCCTGCGCCGTTATTTTGAACGTTTTGAATTCCTAAATACGCAACAGAAAGAATATCTATCCTATCCTTATGCAATACTCCATCGAGAACCACCATCTTAAAATTACCGTAAAACAGACTGGCGCTGAACTTTGTCAGATTCAGTCGACTGTAACCGGCAAAGACTTCATGTGGAATGCCGATCCTAATGTATGGTCGAGTTATGCACCAGTGCTTTTTCCGGTCATTGGAGCCATTAAAAATGGTTTTGTCAAATACAATGGTCAGCAATACGCAGTTCCGCGCCATGGGTTTATCCGCAATAATGCGAATGTTACCTTAGCTGAGCAAACTACTGATAGTCTGACATTTGCCTTAAAAAGCAGTGACGAAACATTGGCTATTTACCCGTTCGAATTCGAGTTTCGGATTACCTATAAATTGGTGGATAGCAAAGTAGTGGTCAGTCATCACATTACAAATCATGGTTCCGGGGAAATGTTGTTCTCGCTCGGAGGTCATCCGGCGTTCAAATGTCCGCTGCACGACGATGAAGTCTATGACGACTATTACCTTGAATTTGAAGCAGTTGAAACTGATGCAACCTGGCTTCTGGAAAAAGACGGATTGGTAGGGAATCAAACGAAACCGGTTCTAGAAAATACCAATGTCCTGCACTTGAACTCCCATTTATTTGACAAAGATGCATTGATATTCAAGCATTTAATATCCAGACAAGTAAGCCTTCGCAGCACAAAATCTGGCCAGGTGATCACATTACATTATGAAGATTTTCCCTATTTAGGGATCTGGGCCAAACCTGGTGGTCATTTTGTATGCATTGAACCCTGGCTAGGCATCGCAGACAGTGCCGACTCCGACCAGAATTTTGAAACAAAAGAAGGGATTTTGAAACTGGATGCCGGTAAAACCTTCGAAGCAGCTTTTACGATTGAGATTAACGAGTAGCAAATAGATCGAAAACAAAAAAGGCTCCGAATTGGAGCCTTTTTCAAATTTTATAATCGATCAGACCTTAAACAGTCGCTTCGATTTGGGCATTTAATTTATCTTCCAAAGTTGTTTTTGGTACAACACCAACAACTTTATCAACTAATTGTCCTCCTTTAAAAATCATCAATGTTGGGATACTGCGGATACCAAATTTAGCAGGTACCGATGAGTTCATATCCACGTCCATTTTACCAATAACTGCTTTTCCGTCGTACTCGCCAGCCAACTGTTCCACTACCGGTCCGATCATTTTACAAGGGCCACACCACTCTGCCCAAAAATCTACAAGTACTGGTTTATCGCCCTGGATAAGTTCTTCAAAGGTGCTATCGGTAATTTCAATTGCTTTTCCCATGTCCAAAAAGTGTCTATGTTTTTTTATAAATCTGATGTAATAATGCTTATTAGTATCTAAAAGTTCCTTGCTGATTTATTTAAAAAACTAGTTTAAAAAGAACTTTACACCATGAAAACCACTCAACACTTTGAAGAGTTCATTAGATGGTGCAACCCTGTAACCACGTGACAACATTTCGACTTCTAATCGTGTTTCCGGGTCAATAACCGTCATATTTACAGCGCATGATCCGGGATGATTGCCAAATGTATCGTTCAGTAAGTGAATGAATTGCGCATCGATTTGGTCCAATGTAAGACTGATCTTGATCTTCCTGCACATTTTCTCCCTGATTTCCGTCAGCAGCTGAATCTGGGATATTTTAAATTCAAATTGGTCTTCCTGTTTCCACCGGTTTTGCACCTTGCCTTTGATATATAAAAACTGGCCGACTTGCAGGTAATTTTTAAAACGGATATAATCTTCGCCACCCAGCAACATCTCCATTGAACCGCGGTAATCTTCCAGCTTAAAAATCATAAAAAGACTTCCATTCCGGGACATTCTTTCCTGCGCACTTGTCACAATTCCACCCACACTAATTTCCTTACCAAAAAATTTCGGGTTTCGCTCTCCTTCGGCAATTTCCATGACCTTATCCAATGTACCGTTGCAGAAATTGTCTAGCTCGACCCGGAATGTATCGAGCGGGTGACCGGAAATGTAAAAGCCTACCACCTCCTGTTCGTAACGCAATTTGGTAAGATCATCCCAGGGAATAATGTCCGCGGCCTTGGGTTTGGTCATTAATATATCATTTCCACCAAAAGCGCCGAAAAGTGAGGACTGGTTAGATGCTTTTTCAGCGTGATAATTGTTAGCATAACGGATTATTTTTTCAATAAATGTTCCGTTTTCGCCCTGCTCAGCTGTGAAATATTGTGCCCGGTGATACTCCTGAAAACAGTCGAAGCCGCCTGCATAGGCCAAGCTTTCCAAGGTCTTCTTGTTAACCGTCCGCAAATTGACCCTGATGATAAAATCAAACACATCCTTGAATGGTCCGTTGGCGTTTCTTTCTTCAATAATCGATTCCACGGCAGCATCACCACTTCCTTTCACCCCGGCCAGTCCGAAACGGATCTCCCCTTTCTTATTTACGTTAAACTGACGGTCCGATTCATTGATATCGGGCCCCAGAACCGTAATTCCAAGGTTTTTACATTCCTCCATGAAGAATGTGATCTTTTCAATGTTACCCAGTGAGCTCGTCAATACCGCCGCCATATACTCACCCGGATAGTGCGATTTGAGATAGGCGGTTTGATATGCCACAAACGCATAGCACGTTGAGTGTGACTTGTTAAACGCGTAAGATGCAAATGCTTCCCAGTCGGTCCAGATCTTTTCAAGTTTTTTGGCATCCAAACCTTTTTCGGCACCGCCTTTCATGAAGTCCCCCTTCATCTTGTTCAGGGTTTCAATCTGCTTCTTACCCATCGCTTTCCGCAGGGTATCGGCCTGGCCTTTCGTAAAACCGCCCAGTTTCTGGGACAAAAGCATTACCTGCTCCTGGTAAACTGTAATCCCATAAGTATCAGCGAGGTACTCTTCCAATTCGGGCAAGTCATAGGTAATTTCCTCATGACCATTTTTACGACGGATAAAGTTTGGTATGTATGCGATCGGACCGGGACGATACAAGGCGTTCATGGCAATCAAATGCTCAAAACGGTCGGGAATGAGGTCGCGCATGTGCTTTTTCATCCCGTCAGATTCAAACTGGAAGATCGCATTCGTTTCACCTCTCTGGAACAATTCAAAAACTTTCGGATCGTCCAGCGGAATGTCGTCAATCACAATGTCGACATTGTGGTTCTGCTTGATGAGCCGCAAAGCCTCCTTGATAATGGTCAGGTTTCGAAGGCCCAAAAAGTCCATCTTGATTACCCCCGCATCTTCAATGATCTTTCCCTGATACTGGGTGATCAGAAAGTCCGAGTCTTTGGAGGTACTCACCGGAATAATTTCAGTTAAGTCGCTGGGGGCAATGATAATCCCCGCCGCATGTATACCCGTATTCCTCACAGTACCTTCCAATCGCCTTGCTTCCTGTAACACACTAGCTTGCAAATCGTTACCGAGCGCAATAGCCCGCATTTTCTTAACATTATCAAGCTCTTCAGGCGCTATTCCCTCCTTTTTCATCAAACTCCCTTCTCCTTCCAGCGGTGCTGTGAAGATCCGGTTGAGGGTCATATTGTAAGTGGGCTTGTCCGGTACGAGCTTCGCTAATGCATTGGCCTCAATCAGCGGCAGGTCCATTACCCTGGCAACGTCCTTAATCGCCGATTTGGCGGCCATGGTACCATATGTTACGATCTGCGCAACCTGATTGTAGCCATATTTTTTAACCACATAATCGATTACTTTTTGCCGACCTTCATCATCAAAGTCCGTATCAATATCGGGTAGTGAGATCCGGTCAGGATTCAGGAAACGCTCAAAAAGCAGATCGTACTTGATCGGGTCAATGTTGGTAATACCGGTACAGTAAGCCACCACTGATCCAGCTGCAGAACCACGGCCTGGACCAATAAATACCCCCATTTTACGCCCTGCATCAATAAAGTCAGCCACGATCAGGAAGTAACCGGGGAAACCCATGTTCCTGATTGTATTCAATTCAAAGTTCAAACGATCCTCAATCTCAGCAGTAATCGTGCCGTACTTGAATTTTGCTCCTTCAAACGTAATGTGCCTCAGGTATTCCCATTGATTCAGAACGTCGGCGGTCAATTCCTTTTTCCCCACCATTTCAGACAATGTATGTGTCTTGAATTCGTCGGGTATCGGGAAGTTGGGCAATAGAATGTCCTTCCTTAAATCCAGTGTTTTTATTTTGTCAACAATCTCATTCGTGTTATCCAGTGACTCAGGAAGATCATTGAAAAGCGATAGCATTTCGCTGGTTTTCTTGAAATAAAACTGATCATTGAAAAATGCAAACCGGGAGCCTTTCGGAATACCTTTATCATCATCAAAATCCTTCGCGGACGGGGTACTTTGCTTATCGCCCGTGTTGATACACAGCAAAATATCGTGTGCATTCCAGTCTTCCTGGTCCACGTAATGCGAGTCGTTGGAAGCAATGATCTTGACATTATATTTTCTTGCAAACTTCACAAGAACTTCATTCACAATATATTGATCCCGAATTTCGTGACGCTGTAACTCTACGTAAAAATCGTCACCGAACAAATCGAGCCACCATTTGAATTCCTTCTCAGCCGCCTCTTCGCCTTGTCTTAAAATAGTCTTGGGAATAACCGCACCAATGCAGCAAGTTGTCGCTATCAGCCCTTTGTGGTACTTCACAATCAGCTCTTTATCTATCCGGGGGTACTTGCCGTACATTCCCTCAATAAAACCCAGCGAACACATTTTAACCAGGTTTTTGTAACCTATCTCATCTTTGGCAAGCAATAATTGGTGAAAACGTACATCCTTTTTGTCTTTGGTAAACTGGCGGATATGCCTGTCCTCGACCACATAAAACTCGCAACCTACGATGGGCTTGATCCCTTGCTTATTTCCCTCAGCCACAAATTCAAATACCCCGAACATATTGCCATGATCGGTGATGGCCACCGCTGGCATATTGTCCTCTTTGGCTTTTTTGAATAGTTTTTTAATATCCGCCGCACCGTCGAGAAGTGAAAATTGCGTGTGGCAGTGTAAGTGAGAAAATTGCATGTGATCGATGTTGTGATTTGAAATGGCAGACTTTGAAAAGCGCTATTTATTGCTCGGCAGGCTGTTCATACAATACATAATTCATATAATCGGTAAAAGGTTTAAGCAGCGAGATAGCATTTACGACCATATCTCCGAAGTCCTTGGAGGCCACTTCCTTATCTGTGTACCGATGGACGAAAAAAAGTTGTTTTCTTTTTAGCAGCTCAATTTCGGGGTGATCCTTTGGATAACCCTTCGGCGTTGTTTTTAAAATATCGCCGTGAATTTCCGGGAACAACTCCTTAAATTCCTTGCCTTCAATGATGTGTTTCAGCTCATCCGCATTGTAGTCTATCTCCTGGCGAAACCGGGCCAGCTGTTCGGATGTGGTGTCCCACATACCTCCTCCCAAAAACGACAGATCCCCTGGTTGAATTTGTAAATAATAATCAATTTTGCCAGAGCTTTTACCGCCCGGACCTATCCCTGCTGCTAGGTTATTCTTGTAAGGAGCTTTGTTTTTAGAGAAGCGGATATCCCTGTTAATACGCAGCAAGCATTCTTTAACCTGTAAATTTCCGAGGTCCTGAAACTTGCCTACCTCAGTGATCAGATAGCCAACCAGTTTTTCCATATCGGCTTTGGCGGCATCATAAAGTTTTCTATTTTCTTGAAACCAGTCCCTGTTATTATTTTCGGCTAATAGGCTGAGAAAGTGAAGTGTTTTGGATTCCATCTTATTCCTGTGATGCTATAAAATTCAAATTTACTACGTTTTGTGCTTCAATTTAACGAATTTTGGCAATTAGAGTAAAGAGAAGCTTCTTTAAAAATGTAACCGGCTGAAAGTTATGAACGTCCAGTTTCTGTCCAACGAAAAAGGTAAAAAGACCGCCGTAGTGATTCCGATTAAGGACTGGGAAGAGATCCAGGAAAAGTTGAAACTGAAAGACGTGGATTTCTGGGAGACATTGCCAGAACATGTCAGGGATGGGATTAATCGCGGGCAGAAACAGTCTTTGGCGGGCGAAACCAAATCTCACGACGAAGTAATGCAAAAATATGAGAAGTATCTATGAACCTTCCCGTGCGCTGGACCACAGAGGCAGAGGAAAGTTTCGCCAAAATAATTGAGCAGCTGGAAAAAAAGTGGTCAGAAAAAGAAATTAGAAAATTTATCAGGACTGTCAATAAAGTTCTAAAGCAAATATCCGGCTTTCCGCGCATGTATGAGGCGTCCGCTTCCGACCCCGGTGTGAGAAAGGGTTTTGTAGCCAAGCAATGCTCATTATTTTATGAAATAAAAGAAGATTCTATTGTTTTGCTCTTTTTTTGGGATAATCGACGTAAACCTTTTTAGAAAACAAGCTTTAAGTAACAATTAGCATATATAAATGGCCAGAATCCTTACAGGCATTCAAAGTAGCGGGAGACCTCATTTGGGTAACATCCTCGGAGCGATCAAACCCGCGATTGAACTTTCAAAAAATCCACAAAACGAATCATTTTTCTTCATTGCAGACCTTCATTCCCTTACTACCCTCAAAAACGGGCCGGAACGGGAAGGATATGTAAAGGCAATAGCCGCAACCTGGCTTGCATTTGGCTTTGATTTCAACAAAAATGTCTTTTGGCGGCAATCCAGAGTGCAGGAGCATACCGAGCTGGCCTGGTACCTGAACTGCTTCACGCCGTTTCCGATGCTTGCTAACGCCACTTCTTTTAAAGAAAAGGCGGAGAAGTTATCTGATGTAAATGCCGGACTATTCACGTATCCTGTTTTGCAAGCTGCCGATATCCTGCTTTATAATGCCAACATTATCCCGGTTGGAAAAGACCAGAAACAGCATCTGGAAATGACCAAGGACATTGCAAGCCGCTTCAATATACTGGCCGGAGAGGAAATTCTGGTTTTGCCAGAGCCCCAGATAGACGAACGCATCATGACCATTCCGGGCTTGGATGGCCTTAAAATGAGCAAGTCTTATCACAACTACATTGATATTTTCCTGCCGGAAAACGAGTTAAAAAAAATTACAAAGAAAATCGTCTCAGACTCGACGCCGCTTGAAGAACCCAAAGATCCTGAAACTGATATTACATTTAAACTATATAGCCTCGTAGCGTCGGAAACTGACGTGGAAACCATGCGTCAGAAATACCTGAATGGGGGCTACGGTTACGGTCATGCGAAACAGGCGTTATTAGAATGCTTTATGGAGCAATTCGCTGAGCCGCGTCGTATTTTCAACTACTATATGGAAAATAACGAAGAGCTGGAATCCATTCTGGTTACCGGAGAAGCTAAGGCCCGCGAAATTGCGCAGGATACCATTAGTAAAGTGCGTAAAGTGCTAGGTTTCAGCTCATGACCGAGACCGTCCATACGTTGATCCATTCCGACCAGGAGCTGTTTTTATGGCTCAATGGCATGCACACGCCCTGGCTGGACACGATTATGTACTGGATCACTTACAAGTATACCTGGATCCCTATGTACCTGCTACTCATGGCTATATCGCTCCGTGCGGACAGAAAAAAGGGATTTACCGAGATCCTGACCGTGCTCATCGCCGTCATCATTGCAGACAAGATCACATCCGGTTTGATGAAGCCTTATTTTATCAGGTTCCGGCCGTGTCATGATCCGGAGTTACAGGGATTGGTGCACACAGTTACCGGATGTGGCGGACTTTATGGCTTTGCCTCATCACATGCCTCGACCAGTTTTGCAGTTGCTATTACCTGGTTCAGTTTTTTCAGGACCAGAGTACCGTATATAAGCTTAATATTCTTCTGGGCGGCTCTGTATTCCTATAGCAGAGTGTACGTTGGGGTCCATTATCCGGCCGATATTTTCATCGGCGCATTAATCGGAATGCTGGTCGGATGGCTCTGTGTGCAACTTTATTATTCTTTTTTGAAAAGATATTATCTTAATTGACTGATTTTATTTAATTTTGCGCAAATTTTAGTTTGGCCATGGGTTCATTCAATACAGTAAAAATATTTTCGGGAAGTCAGTCCGAATATTTGGCCAAAGACATTGCCAGGTATTATGGTAAAGAGCTGGGTGGGTATACATTGAGGAAATTTAGTGACGGAGAATTATCCCCAAGCTTTGAAGAATCAATTAGAGGATGTGACGTTTTTTTAATCCAGTCCACATTTCCCCCGGCAGATAACTTACTGGAATTACTTTTAATGGTTGATGCCGCCCGTCGTGCTTCTGCCCATTACGTAACCGTGGTAATACCTTATTTCGGATACGCAAGACAGGACAGAAAAGACAAACCAAGGGTTGCTATTGCTGCCAAAGTAGTTGCCAACCTGCTTACATCGGTTGGTGTGGATCGTTTGATGACGATTGATCTGCACGCCGGACAGATACAGGGCTTTTTTGATTTACCTGTGGATCACCTGGAAGGAACGTCTATTTTTGTTCCCTACATCAAGTCACTGAACCTGAAAAACCTGCTGATCGCTTCTCCTGATATGGGCGGCGCGGCACGGGCACGAAATTTTGCTAAGTTTCTGAATGTGGATATGATCCTCTGTGATAAACACAGAAAAAGAGCCAATGAAATTGCCAGCATGCAGGTGATCGGAGATGTGGAAGGAATGGATGTAGTACTTGTGGATGACTTAATTGATACGGGTGGTACACTTTGCAAAGCAGCTGAACTGATCCTTGGTAAAGGCGCAAGTTCAGTAAGGGCGATCAGTACCCATGCTATTATGTCGGGTAAGGCGCACGAAAATATTGCAAATTCTGTTCTTGAGGAATTAATTATCACTGATACCATTCCTTTAAAGCAACAGAATGAAAAAATCCGCGTATTGTCAGTTGCCGAGATCTTCGCAAAAGCAATAGGCCGGATCAGAGATCATGAATCTATTAGTTCATTATTTATAAATCATCAGTAAATTTTTATTTTTTTAACTTTCTTAATAATATTCTTATGAAAAAGCATGAGATTGTAGGGTTTAAAAGAGCGAATCTCGGCAAGACGGAGTCCCAAGAATTACGTTCTCAGGGTTATGTTCCGTCTGTGCTGTATGGTGGAACCGAGCAAGTACATTTTTACGCACCGGCTATGTTGTTCCGCGAGTTGCTTTTTACACCGGATATTTTTAACGTTACGCTTAATATCGAAGGTACATTATATAACGCCGTCCTTCAAGAAAAACAATTTCACCCGGTCAACGATTCTTTGATCCACGCGGATTTTCTTCAAATCGTTGATGGTAAAGAAATTAAAGTTGACGTGCCAGTAAAATTGACCGGTACTTCAGCTGGAGTAATGAAAGGTGGTAAAATGAATCAAAAATTGCGTAAATTGCGCGTACAAGGTTTGGCGGATAATATCCCCGACTACGTAAATGTTGACGTGACTGAACTTGATTTAGGAAAATCTGTGAAGGTTGGTGCATTAAAAGCTGAAAATTTTGTTATATTGACAGCCGCAAGCAACCCGATCGCTTCAGTCGAGATCCCACGTGCACTGAGAGGTACACTTGGCAAATAAGTATTTTATTTTTCATGGCTAATAGATGCAAACGTGCCGACCTTTGGTCGGCATATTTGTTTATAGCCAGTTTGCAATTTGCTTCACCAGGACTTCATTGATACGGACGTAGCTTTCGTGCGTCCAGCCCCCGATATGAGGCGTTAGTACTACATTGTCCGACGAACGCAGATAATCGAAAGAAGCCTGCTGTGAAGGTGTAAGCTTTGCTATCTTCTCATTTTCGAGAACGTCCAGACAAGCGCCCAGTATTTTCCCCGATTGTAATCCATTCACAACAGCTCCCAGCTTGACAATTTCGCCCCTGGATAGATTGACCAGATAGAATGGTTTCGAAAACTGCTCTATAAAGTTTTCATCGATCCAATACCGGCTGATTTCCGTCAATGGAATATGAAGGCTCAAAATATCGGCCTCGGCCATGATTTGCTCCACTGAGGATTCCTCAGCAAACTCATCACCGTAATGATCACGGTATTTGTCATACGCAAGCACGCGGCAACCAAAACCGGTCAGTCTTTTCGCCGTCGCGGTTCCGTTATTTCCGTAGCCAATGATACCCACTGTTTTGTTCATGAGTTCCACGCCGCGATTTCCTTCCCGGTCCCAGATGCCGTTCCGAACCTCCCGGTCGGCTTTCAGTATATTGTTAAATAGAGCGAGCAACATACCCAACGCATGCTCTGCAACTGCGTCCCGGTTGCCGGTTCCTGCATGAAAAACCTCGATCTGACGCTCTTTCGCAACCGACAGGTCAATCAGGTCCAGGCCTGCGCCAGCCCGGGCTATAAATCTGAGCTTGCCCGCATTTTCCAGCATCTCCCGATCGAGATAAGTTTTGCTTCGGATCATGAGGCCATCGTATTCAGGCAGAGCCACTTTGATATCTTCACGACGATATTGAGGATGATACGCATATTCCCAGCCTTTTTCCTCCAACATATTGAAAAGAGAGGAATGCATAGAGTCTGCTATCAGGATTTTCATAGGAGCACAGGATTTTTTGTAACTTGCCGGCCTAACCGTTTGGCAAAAGTAATATAGAATTACTCAGAAGAACAGATTCAATAGCATTTTACTACATGAGCGACCAACACAGCGATAAACCCGTCATAGGCATCACAATCGGAGATTATAACGGCATCGGGCCCGAAGTAATACTTAAAGCATTAGAGGGAAACCAGTTAGCAAAATTATGCACACCAATCATTTATGGATCATTAAGGGTACTGAATCAATACCGCAATATTTTCGAAATGAAGGACTGGACACTGCATGGTATTCAAAAACCGGAGCAGGCCAATCAAAAGCTGACCAATGTCATTACCTGCTGGCATGACCACCAGACCGAAGTGCAGCCGGGCAAAATTACCCCCGAGGCTGGCCAGGGCTCTCTGGCTTCTTTAAAAAGAGCCGTAGAAGATCTGAAAGAAGGCAAAATACAGGCACTGGTTACCGGCCCGATCAATAAGGATAACATTCAAAGTGAAGAATTCAAATTTCCGGGACATACCGAGTTTTTGGCACAGGCATTTGGCAAAGACGAGGCGCTGATGTTCATGGTGGCAGGAGATTTGCGCGTTGGCGTTCTGACGGGCCACATTCCGCTGGAAAATGTGAGGTCACAGATCACCGCAGAAAAATTAACTGCCAAAATTGAGCAGATCCTGCAATCATTGAAAGGAGATTTCGGCATTAAAAAGCCAAGACTGGCAGTTTTGGGACTCAATCCTCACGCAGGAGAAAATGGGTTACTGGGCAATGAAGAAATCGAAATTATTCAGCCCGTGATCAAATCCTTTAAAGAAAAAGGAAATCTGGTAGTAGGTCCATTTCCGGCCGATGGCTTTTTTGCAGCAGGTACCTATCGTCAATACGACGCGGTACTGGCCATGTACCACGACCAGGGCCTTATTCCTTTCAAAACGCTCGCTTTCAATGAAGGCGTCAATTTTACGGCAGGCCTGTCCGCTGTCCGCACCTCGCCGGATCATGGGACTGCTTACAATATTGCGGGAAAAAACCTGGCGGAACCGGGCTCACTGCTCCAAGCTATTTACCTGGCCTGTGACGTTTCCAGGTTCCGTATTTTCAATAGCGATGCTGAGAAAAATAAGCTAATATCGAAACCGCAACAGTCTGAAAGTCAGCACCCGGCAAAATCCGGCGGAAAGCAGCGATTTAATTAATAACAAACATCCTCATGTTAAAGTCAATGACCGGATACGGTGTATCCAACATCGAATCCGATTCTATCAACGTCACCGTTGAAATCAAGACACTGAATTCCAAGTTCCTGGACATTTATTGCCGCATTCCACGCAATTTTTCGGAAAGAGAAATTGAAATACGCAATCTCATCACACAGTCCCTCGAACGTGGTAAGGTAGAATTTACCCTTACTGTACAGCCTGTTGGAAAGACAATCGCCTCTACTTCGGTGAACAGAACATTGGTCAATGCTTACTATACCGATCTTTCGGCCACGGCAAGTGACCTGGGCTTCACCCCCGACGCAACCGAACTATTCCGTATTGCATTGCAAATGCCGAATGCATACAACAACGAAACGGTAGACGATTCGGGCAAAGAAAATGACTGGACCCAAATTAAGGTGGCAGTGCTGGAAGCAATCCGAAAATGTTCTGTTTTCAGGGAGCAAGAAGGCAAAATGACCTCTGACAAGTTCTCAGACTACATTAAAATCATTCAGAACCTACTGGATAGCGTTTCGGAGCAGGATAAACTGAGAATTCCGTCGGTGCGGGAGCGGCTTGAAAAACAGGTACGTGAACTTTTGTCCGATGATAATTTCGACCCAAACCGGTTTGAACAGGAATTGATTTACTACGTCGAAAAATTTGATATTTCCGAAGAGAAGATCCGTTTGGCCAACCACCTCAACTACTTTCTGGAAACTATGAAGGCTCCGGAAAGCAATGGTAAAAAACTGAACTTCATTGCCCAGGAAATTGGAAGAGAGATCAATACGATCGGTTCCAAGGCCAATGATGTATCGATCCAACATTTGGTGGTTCAGATGAAAGATGAGCTGGAAAAGATCAAGGAACAAACCATGAATATCATTTAACCGGATGTCCGGCAACAAGCTTCCACTTTCTTTCTTTCAATCTTATGATACTCGCACCCTGGCCCGAAAGCTGCTCGGGTGCGAGCTCGTTCACGACAGTCCCGATGGCATCACCAGCGGAATTATTGTTGAAACGGAGGCCTACCTGCAAGACGACCCCGCCTGCCACGCTTTTAACAAAAGGACAACGCGGACCGAACCGATGTACGGACTTGCGGGGACAAGCTACGTATACCTCATATACGGAATGTACCAATGCTTTAATGTTGTCAGCAATAGCGAAGGAATCGGCGAAGCAGTGCTGGTTCGCGCTTTGCAACCTACTGGCGGAACAGATCTAATGCAGCTTCGTCGCAGCATTATTACCCGAAAAACAGAAGACATTAGCCTCGCCAAACCTGTCAGTTTGAAAGAGCTTTGCCGTGGCCCGGGCAAGCTGACCAAAGCAATGGGAATTGATCGCGCCTTGCACAACAACGTTTTGCTGACCAGCCACACTCTTTACATTAACGAGCCAGTAATTTCAGATTTTGAGACGGCCATTTCCAAAAGGGTCGGGATCAATGTGGGTGTTGATCTCCCCTACCGTTACTATATTAAAAACAATCCATTTGTGAGTAAACCTTTGTAAAATTCGTACTTCAAAAAATTCAATTCTATCCTTAATATCCTACACGATTTACAATGGATTCTTTATCTTTGAGATGCAAAACCCTAAATCTCGACGTATACCATGAAATCCTTCCACTCTTTCCGGTTCGCTTGGGAGCTACGCCGGCATGGTATTGAGTAATATATGATCGATTTTTACAGGCTGCTTTTAATAGCACTAGTATTTACGTTTCTCTCCGGAAGCCAGTGTTCCTCTCCCGATAAGAATAAACCTGCTCTCGAAAAAGAATCCAGGGTCCTGGATTTCATTCCTCAGGACGATTTCGCAGAAGACACTGTACTGATATTAAAATACCACAAACTGGCAGCAACTTATTTGTTCCAGGATGCAGAAAAAGCCATGTTTTATTCCAAGCATGTCCTGCGACTCTCTCAAAAACATCAATGGAGCAAAGGCAAAGTGCTGGCCTACAATATATTGAGCACATATTATCTGTTGGATGGCAGCTATGACATTCTTCGCGAGTTGTCCAACGAAACAATGGCGCTCTCCAAACAGCTGAACTTTCCGCTCTACACAGCCCACGCGAAAAGGTTTCTGGCTGAGAGCTACTCCGAATATCGTCAGTGGGATTCCGCACAGATCAATTACGATCAGGCTATCAAGATTTTTACGGCATTAAAAGCGGACAGCTCACGCGCTATCTGTCTGGAGAATATGGGTAATTCATACCGTGAAAAAAGTATGTATACCGAAGCCGTCAAATATTATGATCAGGCATATCAGATATTTGACAAAATCCATTCGGACTGGGGAAAAGCTACTATTCTTCAGAGTAAGGGGTACATGAATGTCCGGATTGATAATCACAAGGAAGCCGAAAAGTACTTTCTGCAAAGTCTTGCGTTATTTCAAAAGCTAAATAACCGCTATGGCGAGGTAAATACACTCAATGACCTGAGCAATACCTACTACTATCAGCAAAAATATGATCAAAGTATTGAAACAGGTTTGAAGGCGCTGGAATACTCCAAAATTTTCCATTCCAGCCAACAGACCAACTGGGCATTGATCACACTTTCGAGAGC
This sequence comes from Dyadobacter pollutisoli, assembly GCF_026625565.1. Taxonomy (NCBI): domain Bacteria; kingdom Pseudomonadati; phylum Bacteroidota; class Cytophagia; order Cytophagales; family Spirosomataceae; genus Dyadobacter; species Dyadobacter pollutisoli. The sequence continues at coordinate 1,918,082 of NZ_CP112998.1, read as the reverse complement.
ATATAAGGCTAAGAACATGCCGCTGGAAGCGTTGAAATATAATGAGCAGGTCGTTTTCAATCGGCGCATGCTGCACGATGAGTACGTGAAGCGCCAATATACCATGTACCAACTCATGTATGACAATCAGGTCATGGACTCGGAAATCCAGCAAAAGATCATTAGTGAACAAAAGACCATTCAGCGATTTCTGATCGGCTTCTCATGCCTGATCATTGCGTTCGCCGCATTCTTATGGTTTAATAACAAAAAACTAAGAAGGAAAAATGCCGAGATACAGGAAGCATTGATCCAGGGACAAACCATTGAAAGAAAACGTGTTGCAGCGGAGCTTCACGATCACCTGGGTGGTACGTTAGCCTCATTGAACTGGTATCTCTACGGAATTGACAAAAAGGTACTGTCGGAGGAAGAAAAGAAAATTTATGACAGCGTCCATCAAATGGTCGGATCTGCCTACCGCGAGGTACGCAGCCTTTCTCATAACCTGATGCCTGCGGAACTGGAAGAACACGGCCTGACAACAGCGCTGCATCGACTGATCGGCAAGCTGAATGAAAACAAGAACATCGAATTCGTCTTTAACCTGTCAGGACTCAGCAGCCGTCTCAACAACAAAATCGAGTTTGAGCTTTACAGCATTGTCCTGGAACTGACAAACAATATTATCAAGCATTCAGGTGCCAACAGGGCAGTTATTGACCTGACGGAAAACCTTAAAAACATAACATTGGTTGTTAGTGATAACGGCACCGGAATGATTGAACCTTCTCGACAGGGTGTGGGGCTAAAAAATGTTAAAAACAGGGTCGAAAGCCTGAAAGGAAAAATTCAGATCCTCGATGAGGAAACAAACGGAACGAGGGTGGAAATTGAAATACCAAAGGTCATCACACGATGAAAATACAAGAGTTTATTACAGCATTTGAGACCAGTCATCAGGAAAATACTTTGATCAAGCTTTCGCTGGGCAACTATAAGGGTAGCGAGGAGAATCTCAAAAATATTTATATCAAAAAAACACTGATCCGGCACGAAGAAAAGTTCAGCTTTACCTATCGCTACAAGACCCGCGACATTGTCAAGAACTATTCCCCGGACGAAACAAAAGACCTGCTTCAAAAATGGATTGGCAGTGATTTTCACGTAGCCACTTTACAGACGAGTGCATTCGAAGTGCAGTTTGAAATTCTCAAAAATGGCAAAGAGACTTTAAAAAAGAAGTTCTCCGAAACAAACGAGGCGCCTTCATTGGAACACGACAGAACCAAAAACCGGCTGATTTCCGCTCAGAATAAACCTTACCTGCAGCAACTTAACATTACCGACCAGCAAGGCAATGTTTTTAAAAATGCTCAGGATAAGTACAAGCAGATCAACCATTACATTGAAATCCTGAGCAGCCTCTTTAAGGAGATACCTACCAAGGGAAAGCTAAAAGTGGCCGATATGGGTTCTGGAAAGGGCTACCTGACATTCGCGCTATATGATTACCTGCACAACGTCCTGGGATTGAATGCCAGCGTTACGGGTGTGGAATTTCGACCTGATCTGGTGGAACTGTGCAATCGCATTGCCGGGGAAACTGGCTTTCAAGATCTCACTTTCACGGAAGGAACCATTGAAGCATATGATAGCGCGGAAACCAACGTGCTCATTGCATTACACGCCTGCGACACGGCCACAGACGATGCTATTTACAAAGGAATAACAGCAGGTTCGGACCTGATCGTGGTCGCACCATGTTGCCACAAACAGATCCGTCGCGAGATTGAAAAACACAAAACCGAGAATGATGTCCGCTTTTTGACCAAGTACGGCATCTTTCTGGAAAGGCAGGCAGAGATGGTAACCGACGGGATCAGGGCCATGATACTGGAATATTTTGGGTATAAAACCAAAGTTTTTGAATTCATTTCAGACGCACATACTCCTAAAAACGTAATGGTCGTTGGTATTAAGGACCGACGCAACAAACCTGATCAGGCCGCTATCCTGAAAAAAATTAAGGATGCGAAAGCCTACTTCGGCATTGATTATCACCACCTGGAAAGAATGGCGGGAATATAAATTTTTTGGCTTCTATCTGCTGGATCGCCTTTTGCATACACCGCTACATTCTGATATATCTCACATAGAAGTCCATTTTCCCTTCTCCGTGCGTATATTTGCAACTTTTTGAGGAAACCTGATTAACTTAATATGTGGAATAAGATAGCGACTTACATTATCCGCTACCGGCTTTTGTGGGTTGCATTAGTGTTAGTATCAACGGTCTTTATGGCCTTCGAAGCGAGTAAGATTGAACTCTCCTACAATTTTGCCAGAATTTTGCCTTCCAATGACCCTGTCGAAAAAGAATATCAGGATTTCAGGAAGCTGTTTGGCGAAGATGGCAGTGTGATGGTGATCGGCTGGCAGGACCCGCAACTTTTTGAAATAAACAAGTTCCGCGACTGGTGCAAACTTTCGCAGCAAATAAGAGAAACGGAAGGGATCAAGAATGTGCTTTCCCTGGCGAATGTTTACAAAATCGTACGCAACGACAGCCTCACCCAGTTTGACTTCGCACCGGTGATACGGCAAGTGCCTTCTACCCAGGCGGAAGCGGACAGCATCAAAAAAGAAATTCACAATCTGCCAATATACGAAGGCCTGATCCTGAATAGCAAAACCAATGCTACGCTGATCGTGGTCACCTTTAATGACAAAGAGCTCAACTCCAAGCGCCGACTTTCGATCGTTGGCGACATTGAAGCGATGGCCGAGCAGTTTGCAACCAAATACAGTACCGACCTCCATTATTCAGGAATGCCTTATATCAGGACGGTTAACATGAAGAAGATATCCGGTGAAATGGAGCTTTTCATGGGACTGGCCGTTTTCGTGACATTACTCATCCTCTGGGCGTTTTTCCGGTCATTGAGGCTGACTTTATTATCCATCGTCGTCGTTTTGATCGGCGTTATATTCTCGGTAGGGATACTTCATCTGTTCAACTACAAGATTACCGCCCTCACCGGCCTGCTACCTCCCCTGCTGATCGTTATCGGCGTTCCCAACTGCGTTTTCCTGATCAATAAGTATCAGTCGGAGCTGCTTTCGCATAGCAACAAGGACGAGGCGCTTCTGGAAATGATTCGCCGGATAGGTTTGTCTACATTCCTGGCCAATATGACCACGGCCATTGGTTTCGGCGTTTTCTACTTCACCAATAGCATTTTGCTTGTCGAATTTGGCGTTGTTGCGGCGATCAGCGTGATGGTAACCTATGTGCTTTGTCTCATTTTGCTGCCGATCACGTTACATTATATGAGCGTGCCCAAAGCACGGCATTTGAAACACCTTGAAGGAAAATGGGCAACCGGCTTCCTCAGAAAGGTAAATTATCTGGTGCACTACAAACGCACTGAAATTTACATTGCCATGGTCATCATGATCATTGTCTCCGCTTTTGGAATGACAAAAATCAGGACCATCGGCTATGTGGTGGACGACCTACCGAAAAAGGATGTGGTATACACGGATCTTCGCTTTTTTGAAAAGAACTTCCATGGCGTATTGCCTTTCGAGGTAATGATCAATACCAAACAGCCGAACGGCATATTTGCCGACCAGGCAGAAGCACTCTATAAAATCAAGGCGTTTCAGAACGAAATGGCCAAGTTTCCCGAGTTCTCCAAACCGGTCTCGGTCGTTGAAGCCTCGCGTTTCCTGTATCAAGCCTATCGCGGCGGAGATGCCAAATATTATGCATTGCCCGGTGTATTGGAATTAAATAAACTGACCAATTACGTTCAGGGGAAGCAAGGCGCTGCCAAGCAAATCAATTCATTCCTGAATGAGGACAAAAGTGTAACCCGTGTCAGCTTTCAAATGGCTGATGTAGGTTCAGAACGCATCAAAGAATTGATGCAACAGATCCGTCCTAAGGTCGACTCTATTTTCAGCCCTGCAAAATACAAGGTAAGCCTGACAGGGCATAGCCTGGTTTTCCTGAAAAGTAATGATTACTTGCTGAGCAATTTATACGAAAGCCTTTTGATCGCTATCGTCCTGATTGCCATTGTAGGAATGGTCCTTTTCCGCTCCATTCCAATCATTTTATTGTCCAAACTGCCGTGCCTTATCCCGCTTGCACTCACGGCCGGTATCATGGGCTATTTTGGGATTTATTTCAAACCGACCACCATTCTGATTTTCAGTATCACGTTCGGGATTGCTTCCGATGGTACAGTGTACTTCCTTACCCGCTACCGTGAAGAGTTGTATAAGAATGGCCTTTCGCCTTCCGGTGCGGTTACCCAATCCATATTTGGAACCGGTTTGAGTATGATTTACACCGCCGTGATCCTGTTTTGCGGGTTTATTATATTTTCTGCGTCAAGTTTTGGGGGTACCGCTGCAATGGGTGTGATGGTTTCTATTACATTGCTGGTAGCAATGTGTACCAACCTGATCCTCCTTCCTGCTTTGTTGTTGTCAATCGCGAAACGGCAAGGTAAGGATGTGAAGCCAAGCTGAGTGCATTAGTTCTACAACTATATAACTCCTATCACAGAATGAAAAAACTTTTAACCCTTTTGTTTTTGTCGGTACCGGCATTAACAGGAACCGCATTTGCCCAAAGCGACTACCAGGCAGATTCTGTTTTTATCCGCAAGATTTTCAGCAATGCATTAAGCGAAGGAAAGTCTTATGAATGGCTGAGGTACCTCACCCAGCAGATCGGTGGCAGGCTTAGCGGTTCAGAAGGAGCTGCCAAGGCAGTAACCTACACCAAATCCGTGATGGAAGCCGAGCATTTCGATCAGGTTACTTTACAAAATGTGATGGTGCCGCATTGGGTGCGCGGAGCAAAGGAAAAAGCGCGAATTGTCAATGGCAAGCAAAAAATTGAAGTTCCGATAGCTGCTTTGGGCGGCTCGATAGCCACACCGAAAGGCGGCATAACTGCGAATGTCATTGAAGTAAAAAGCTTTCAACAGCTTCGTGAGCTGGGTGCTGACAAGGTAAAAGGAAAGATCGTTTTCTTCAACCGGCCGATGGACGCTACCAAAATAAATACGTTTGAGGCCTATGCAGGCGCGGTCGAGCAACGCGGTAGTGGCGCAAGCGAGGCTGGCAAACTTGGGGCAGTCGGTGCGATCGTGCGTTCGATGACCACGCGTCTCGACGACTTTCCACATACAGGCAGCCTGCGTTACGCGAGCGGCGCGCCTATCATCCCCGCGGCGGCCATTTCCACCAATGCAGCCGAACTGCTGAGCAAAACGTTAAAGGCAAATCCTGAAACCCAGCTGTATTTTGAGCAAAACTGCGAAACACTCCCCGATGTCCCTTCTCACAATGTGATCGGTGAGCTGAAAGGACAAAGGAACCCTGCCCTATACATTGTAGTAGGCGGTCACCTGGACTCCTGGGACTTTGCACAAGGCGCTCACGATGATGGCTCAGGTTGCGTGCAATCCATTGAAGCGTTACGCATTCTCAAAGCATTGAATTATACGCCCAATAATACGATCCGCGCAGTGATGTTCATGAATGAGGAAAACGGCGTAAAAGGTGGTATCGCCTACGCGGATTCTGCCAAAGCCAAAAAGGAAACACATATAGCCGCTATCGAATCTGACCGGGGCGGATTTACACCACTGGGTTTTGGAATTGTAGGGACCTCGGCCCAAAAGGCGGGTATCATGAGATGGAGGAAACTATTCTCAGCGTTCGGAATCCATGAACTAGGCCCTGGCGGTGGCGGTGTGGATATTGGCCCGCTTGCGCCGCAAGGAACGGTGCTACTAGGCCTTGTGCCCGATTCACAACGTTACTTTGACTACCACCATGCAGCCAACGACAAATTCGAGGCGGTAAGCAAGCGCGAGCTGGACCTTGGGGCCGCAGCCATGGCTGCGATGATTTATATGATCGACAAATACGGCGTGGAGTAATAATAGAAAACGGCTGCTTTCGATTAAAAGCAGCCGTTTTCTGTTATTCTATTTTCTCAAAACTCTGATCCATCCATTCTTCCGGAATGTCGTCGAGTGCCTGTTTTAGTTTTTCGGCCCAGATATCTGAAATCTGTTCCAGGTCCTTCTTTTCGTACCGGTGCTCCACGATCTTGAAGCTGTCTTTTTTGTAAAGGACCACATCAATCGGAAAATCCACATCATTATTACTTACCCTTGTTGAATCGAACGACAGGAAACCAGCTTTCAAAGCCTGCTTCATGGTCGATTTTTCATTGAGTACCCTGTTCAGGATCGCCTTTCCCTGGCCTGAATTCCCAATGATTACGTAAGGGGAGCCTTCGTCGAGTTCTACCCAATTCCCTTCGGAATAAAGCAAAAACAGCTTATGCTCGGCATCGTCCTTCAACTGTCCACCGACTACTGTATTTAGGTTAAATTTTAGTCCGGCCCTTTCAAGCGACGCCCTATCCTCTTCCGCCACACGCTTGATCTGCTCGCCAAAGGCATTCACAGCCTTATAAAGCTTATTGTAAACTACGCCTTCACTGAGCAATTCCTCGAAGTAATGTACCGCTTTGTCCCTCACAGAACGCAAGCCGCTGGTCATAATAAAAAGTGAATAGTTGTCACTTTGCGTTACGTACATTTTCCTTTTTACTGTGGTATTGGTACCGGCCGTAATGCGCGTATCGGCCAATGCTACCAGCCCTTCTTTCACTTTTATTCCTAAGCAATAAGTCATTTTTCTTAATTTATATTCTGTTCCCTCAGCCCGATATTGTGGTTCCGGCTTTATGGGACAACTACTTAAACGGTCTCAAAAGTACCAAATTGAATAACCGATCGGTCAAAAAACTCCATTTTCATGATTAATTTTTTCAAATTGCGGACAAACACAGCCTGATAATATGATTGAAACTGTCCACCTTTTCCCTCAGCTCGACGCCAAACTGATCGAACTCTTGAAATCACTTTCACCTGACGATTGGAACAAACCAACCGTTGCCAGACTATGGACCGTAAAGGATGTGGCGGCTCATTTGCTGGACGGTAACATGCGTACGTTGTCGCTAATCCGGGATGGGCATAGCACGCCGCCGGACCGCGGGATTAACTCCTATGCTGATCTGGTGGCATTTCTCAATCAATTCAATGCAGATTGGATAAAAGCATTTAAAAGGATTAGTCCCAAGCTGTTGACCGAACTGCTGGAAACTACCGGCAAGCAATACTCTGACCTGATGCAGGTTCAGGAAATGGATACAGACGCTGTCTTTTCGGTCGCATGGGCCGGCGAAGAAACTTCAAAAAACTGGTTTCACATTGCCCGGGAATACACCGAAAAATGGCATCACCAGCAGCAGATCCGTGATGCGGTCGACAAACCGGGTATTATGACTCGGGAGTTGTTTTTACCATTTATTGAAACATTGCTTCGCGGTCTGCCACATACTTATCGCGATACGGATGCAGCCCCTGGCACCGGCATTCACATTCAGATCGATCTCGAAGGACCAATGGAGTGGTACCTTGTCCGGCAGGAAAACCACTGGGAAATTACAACAGAATTTTCAGCCCAACCCATTGCCGACATACAACTGGACGCTGATACCGCGTGGAAGCTTTTCACCAAAGCGTTGACCCCGGCCCAGGCATCAGCAACGGTCATTTTAAGCGGAAACGAAAGCATGGCAGCTGTTGCATTGAACCTCATCGCCGTCATGGCGTAGGATTAGGCAAACGCAAAACACTAAAAACCTTCCCGGATTATTTCGGGAAGGTTTATGTACTATTATTCCAAAATTCTTAAACCTTTATTACGCTTCCTGTAAAGCTTTCAGTCTGATTACCAGCCCGTTCATATCCGTGCTCGGACGGATCTGGCAGGATAGGCGACTGTTCATATCTGCGTCAGGCAAAGTATCCAGCGTTGCCAGTTCATTGTCGTTACATTCGGGAAGCTTGTCGGCCCCTTCCAGGACTTCTATATGGCAGGTGGCGCACAATGCCATCCCGCCACAAGTCGCCATAATGTCGTACTCGTAAGCTTTCAGGATTTCCATAAGATTGAAACCCATATCGACAGGCACTTCCAGATTCTGGCGCTCCCCTAAATTATTTTCTATTGTGATATTGATCATGGCTAAAATGCATTAACACCGTTAACGGTTGTGTATTTGAAACTCAATTTCTGGTCCGGATATACGTATTTGAAGGCACTCTGCATCATGATCGCAGCTTCATGAAACCCGCAAAGGATCAGTTTAAGCTTTCCAGGATAAGTATTAATGTCGCCGATCGCATAAATGCGCTCAACATTGGTAGAATAATCAAATGTATTGACTACAACGGCTGATTTTTCGACTCCCAGTTTCCAGTCTGCGATCGGTCCCAGTTTAGGGCTCAGGCCAAAAAGCGGGATAAAATGATCCGTAGGAATCGTGGTTATAGATTTATCATTTCCCAAAATAGAGACCTCCTTCAATACACCATTACCACCCAAACTGTTGACCTGTGATTGCAGTATCAGATTGATTTTTCCTTTTTCAGCCAGTTCAAACACTTTTTCAGCGGAGTCGGGAGCGCCCCTGAATGTGTCGCCCCTGTGTACGAGCGTCACATGTGAGGCGATGTCCGCGAGAAATATGGTCCAGTCCAGCGCAGAGTCTCCTCCACCGGCGAGTACCACATGCTGGTCACGGAATTGCTCCGGTTTTTTTACCATATAATGTACCCCTTTGCCTTCAAAATGTTCGAGTCTTTCCACGGCTGGTTTACGAGGCTCGAAACTGCCGAGTCCGGCAGCGATCACCACCACTTTGCAATGCACAGCGGTGCCTTCATTGGTAGTGACAATGTAACTTTCGTCTTCCTGCTTTTCGAGGAATTCGACACGTTCACCCAATGTAAATCCGGGTTTGAACTCTTCGATCTGAACCAGAAGGTTTTTAACAAGGTCTTCGGCAATGATACCGGGAGCTCCGGGAATATCGTAAATCGGTTTTTGCGGATAAATTTCGGCAAGTTGTCCGCCCACTATGGGCAATGCGTCAATAAGGTGGCAGCGCATTTTGAGTAATCCTGCTTCGAACACGGCAAACAGACCGACTGGTCCGGCCCCGATGATGCAAATATCTGTGGTAATCATAGTAAACTGTGAATGAGAATTTTGGAAATTTTAATGATCCAAAAGTACTTCCCATTCACACGCGGCGCCAATCACAAATGGTTATGCATGATAACCAAAGGTTATTGCTCATTACTCATCCGTGATCATGAACTGCATCATGTCCCGCTGGATTTCAATGTCAACTTCCATGGTACCTTCCACTTTAAGACGCTCGTCATCTGCATGAATGTCCTTCCCTTCCCATACGATTTTCAAGGTTTTCGCACGGACAATTGTAAAATTAAATTCATGCTTTTCTTCCCCATTGATCTCACTGAGCAGGAAGGATTCAAATTTTTTCCGGTGCGCTTCCGACACCATGACCAGATCCAGGTATCCGTCACCGGGATCGGCGTCGGGTGCCAGTATCAGGTTGGGACCGAGGGAGCGTATGTTCATAACTTCCACCATCATATACTCACCCGAATGATCGACACCATCGGCGATGATGGTACACGGCCGAGCTTCGTAGTTCAATACAATGTCGTATAGCACGGCGCGCGCCGCTTTCAGCTTTTCGTCCGCACTTTCTCCTACTTCGTCCGAAATCTTGCTCATCACTTTCATGAGCCTTGGAAAAATTCCGTAACCGAAAGATTCAAGAAAAAAAAGGTCTTCCCCGATGCCATTGACCTTGCCTATATCAAAGGTTTGCAGGTGATTATGATGCCATCTCTGAACAATTTCTCTGGCTTCGCCGGAGATTTGCAATGCGCCTGCAATGTTATTGGCCGTACCGTGAGGAAGTAATGCGAGCGGATACTGCTTTTGCAACCGCTTCCTTTTCATGAGCGCTTTGGCCACACGGCGAACCGTCCCGTCACCACCGGCAATGATGAGGAAATCCGTTTCATCGTCAAACGCGTCCCAGCCATTTTCCTTCACTGACGAGTAAGTGCATTCAAAGCCCTCCTCTGTGATTAGTTTCAAAAGCTCTTTCTTAGAAAAGTCGTTGTCCCCGGCAGTGGGGTTGTGTAACAGGTTCGCTTTTTTCATATGGCAATGGATAGGATATCTATGGATTTATAAAAAACATACCAGGCATAATTTTATTAGAATAACCAGAAAAACGATATACGTATGAAAATCCTGGTAACAAACGACGATGGAATTTACAGTCCCGGAATTGCTGCCTTGGCTAAGATTGCTGCAAGGTTCGGAGAGGTAAAAATTGTAGCGCCTGATGTGGAGCAGTCCTCCATGGGGCACGCGATCACAGCATCCCGACCGCTTTCTTATAAGAAATCACCTATTGATTTTAATGGAATCGACGCATACCGCGTCAATGGTACACCGGCCGACTGCGTTGCGCTGGGCCAGCATTTGTGGGACAAACCCGATGTAGTTCTTTCGGGAATCAACCTGGGTCCCAATCTGGGAAATGCCATGTGGCATTCAGGAACATTGGCGGCGGCCAAGCAAGCCGTTCTTTTTGGGATGAAAGGGATTGCTTTGAGCACACCTACCGACATTGAACCCGATTTCGAGGCACTGGACCCGTTTGTTGAAAAAGCACTAACCCTGCTTTTCAAAAATCCGCATTTAAATCTGGTCAATGTCAATTTTCCGCATAACCCGCAGGGGGTACGATGGACCAGGCAATCGGTACGGCTGTATGACAACAATATTGTACCCGGACTGGACCCGATGGGCAGAAAACATTACTGGTTTACGGTGGTACCGCTCGAACCCGCCGAAGAAGGTACCGACCGCTGGGCGATCGAAAACCACTTTGTATCGATCACACCGTTGCGTCTGGACCTTACCAATGAAGCCGAGCTGATGAAAGCGCAACTGGCATACCCTATCGTCTGATAATCACACAAATTGCCATCCGTTCCTGCACCCTGCCATTCATATCGAAAGGGGCAGGATTCTTTTTTGTAAAGTCTTTATAGCTCCATTAAGGGGTAGAATGGCAAAAAAAACGTCTTCTTTCGTGACAGACAATTTAAATCCATTCCTGAATCCGAGAAATTCTTTTTCTTCACTATGAAACAAACCAAAATTGGAAATTACCGCTGGGTTATTTGTGCTTTATTATTCTTTGCGACCACAATCAATTACATCGACAGACAGATTCTCGGATTACTCAAACCCACTCTTGAAACGGAGTTCAACTGGACTGAAACTGACTATGCCAACATCGTAATGGTTTTTGCCGGATGTTACGCTCTGGGTTATATCGTTTTTGGGAATATTATTGATAAAATCGGCTCCAAACTGGGCTATTCTATATCCATTATTATATGGAGCGTTGCAGCCGTTTTGCACGCGCTGGTCAAAAGTACTTTCGGATTTGCAGGCGTGCGGGCGCTTTTGGGCCTGGGCGAGGCGGGTAACTTTCCCGCGGCCGTGAAGGCAACTGCCGAATGGTTTCCAAAGCGTGAACGTGCATTGGCAACCGGCATTTTCAATTCCGGTACCAGCATTGGTGCCGTGGCCGCTCCTATTCTGGTACCCTGGCTTCTCGGCGCATACGGCTGGCGCGAAGCATTTCTGATCACCGGTGCATTGGGTTTTATCTGGCTCATTTTCTGGTGGTTATTCTACGAAATTCCTTCACGCCACAAAAAAGTTACTCCTGAGGAGTTCGAATACATTCACAGCGATAATGAAGTAATAGCCGGCGAGACTCAGAAACCGATCCATTGGAGCAAACTTTTGCAGCTTCGTCAGTCGTGGGTATTTATTGTAGGCAAATTCCTTACTGATCCGGTTTGGTGGTTTTTCCTTTTCTGGCTGCCATCCTATTTTGCGACCACTTTTGCATTAGACCTGAAAAAGCCAAGCCTTCATTTGGCGATCGTTTACACGGCTACTACATTCGGTAGTATCGGCGGCGGATACCTTTCTTCTTATTTGATCAAAATCGGCTGGGCACCGTTACGTGCACGGAAAACCACATTGCTCATCGTAGCATTCGCAGTACTTCCGATCATTCTGGCGCAGTTTGCTACCGATATTTGGGTGGTAGTGGGCATTATCAGTGTTGCTACCGCAGCCCACCAGGCATGGAGCGCCAACATTTTCACCATTGTGTCTGATATTTTTCCAAAAAGAGCAGTAAGCTCCGTGGTGGGCATCGGCGGAATGGCTGGCTCATTGGGTTCTACCTTCTTTCCATTGCTGGTCGGCGCGCTTTTGGATTACTATAAAGGAATCGGAAACATAGGCGCAGGCTACAATATTGTATTCATGATCTGCGGACTGGCCTATTTTGTTGCCTGGGTTATCATTCATTTTCTGACCAAGAATATGAAACCCGTTGAAGAATCGTTAAAAGACTAAGTTTTAAAATTGACTGCTAAGCAGTTATCATTAAGCTACTAATTTTGCTGAGTTAATATATTGAGATGAAAAAGTACCGCTATCACTTTCTTTTTCTGGCCGTATCCTTTACGCTGATCTATTGTAAGACAAATAAACAAACCGCGTCGAAGGCACCAGCTGCCCAGGAAGTCGCAAAGCAGGAAACTGCTGCCGAAACGCCTGGCAAATCCCCTTTTATCGCCCCTGAAAAAACCATCGCAAAAATGCAGATCGAGGATGGTTTTGAGGTAAAGCTGGTAGCTGCCGAACCATTGGTCAGCGCGCCGGTGGCCATGCAGTTCGACGATAAGGCGAGAATGTGGGTGGTGGAAATGACCGGTTATATGCCCGATACCATCGGAACCGGCGAAGACATCCCGAACGGAAACATTGTAATTCTGGACGACAAAGACAAAGACGGCGTCTACGACGATCGCACAGTTGTGATCGATTCTCTTGTGCTGCCAAGGGCTATTTGCCTGATCGAAAATGGAATATTGGTTGCCGAGCCTACGAATCTTTGGTTTTACGAGATCAAGAATGACAAAGCTGGAAAGAGAGTTTTGGTTGATGATAAATACACCGAAGGAGGCAATGTAGAGCACCAGCCCAACGGCCTGCTACGTGCAATGGATAACTGGATTTACAATGCCAAATCTGACAAACGCTATCGTAAAGTGGGCAGTAAATGGCTCATTGAACATACTCATTTCAGAGGTCAATGGGGCATTTGCCAGGACAATTACGGACGACTTTACTACAATAACAACTCACAAAACCTGCTGGGCGACTACTTTCCGGCTGGACTGGGCGCTTCCAACAAAAACCAGAGAGGTGTTGCCGGGTACAATGAAAAATCGGTTGCCAATAACAAAGTATATCCCTTGCACCCTACCCCTGGTGTAAACCGCGGCTATATGAAAAATATTCTCGACGACAGCCTGCGCTTGAATGATTTTACAGCAGCAGCCGGCCCTGTCGTTTACCGCGGTGACCTATTTGACAAAACTTATCAGTTCAATGCATTTGTGCCCGAACCTTCTGCCAACCTCATCAAACGAAACATTTTAAATGAAAAGGGGTACGTAGTGAAAGGCGAGCAAGCCTATAAAGGCAAAGAATTTCTCGCAAGTACCGACGAGCGCTTCCGGCCTGTGAGCCTGTACAACGCACCGGATGGTTCGATTTTCGTCCTTGACATGTACCGCGGCATTATTCAGCACAAAACCTACCTGACCCCATACCTGAAAGATCAGATCGGAAAAAGAAATTTGACGCAGCCACTTTCGAGCGGACGTATCTATAAAATTGTTCCCAAAAATTCGAAACCACGCCCGGTCCTCATTCCTAATGACGCAAGCGAGCTGGTAAAGCTGCTGGGACACACCAACGGCTGGGTACGTGATCGCGCACAGCAAAAACTGATCGACGGCAAGTATAACCAAACCGTACCGGCATTACGGGAAGCCATCAAACAGACGGCCAACCCGTTCCTGGCGATTCATGCATTGTGGACACTTGAAGGGCTTCATTCACTCAAAACCGAGGAAGTACTGGCCTGGCTGAAACAATCCTGGACCTACAAAATGCAGGCACTGTCGGTTTCACCGTCTATCATGAGCCCGACATCTTACAAGCAGCTTGCCTCAGCAATGGACGGGATCGTGAATGACAACGATACACTTTCGGCACCCTATGTTGCCTTCATTTGCAAAAGCATTGAAAAATTCGACCCGGTGATATCGCGTGGCCTGCTTACCCGGCTTGCTACCAAATATCCCAACAACCGCTATGTGTCAGACGCTGTGATCAGCAACTTGCAGGATCAGGAAGAAGTGTTCCAGGGCGAAATAAGCGCATCATTATCGGACCCTAATTTACTTTTCAACAAGCAATTGCAAAGAGTGGTAGCCGCTGTTAAAAGCGCGCAGGGCAACCGCAACCCGGAAATGCTCAAAAAAGAATTCCCAAAAGGCGAAGCATTGTTCACTTCCGTTTGCCAGACCTGCCACGGTGTTGACGGTGGCGGTGTTAAATCGTTGGCCCCGCCATTGAACCAGTCAGAATGGGTTACGGGTAACAAAGACAAGCTGATCTCCATCGTTCTTTTCGGTTTGACCGGCCCCGTAAAAGTGAACGGTCACGTGTACCAGACACCCGAAGTGAGCGGTGATATGCCGGGTATTGGCTACGATAAAGATATGCCAAGCGAAGACATTGCCCAGTTGCTAAGCTATATTCGTAAGTCGTGGCGCAACAATGCCGAAAAGATCACCACGGAGGAAGTAGCCAAAACCCGCCAGAAATTAACTGGCAGGGAGAAGGCATTTACAGAAGCTGAACTGAACGGAATTTGAGTGCGGTATAGTGGTTATATCTTGATCCCCGATATTTTCAAATGGATATCCACGTCTGAGAAGATGTAATGTCCCTCGGCCGCCGGGTCGGTCGCGTAGTTCATGCCCCATTTCGTCCGGTCGATCTTAAATGTCGCTTCCGTCTGCAATTTTCCATTGCTCAAATTGATCTTGGCTGGAAAGCTGATCGGATTCGTCATGCCGATCATCGTAAAGTCGCCACTGACGAGATAGTTGGCACCAGCTACCGCCCCAGTGTCCGTTCCGGTGTAAGGAGCGATGCCGGTGATCTTGAAAGTTGCCTCGGGAAACAATACCATATTGAAAAAATCGGCGCTTTGCAGGTGTCCCAGCAACTGAGGTTTCAGATTGTCAGGCAGATTGAAATTCTTGATCGAGGCGATGGGGATAATAAATGTCCCGCTCTTGATCTGGCCGTTCTCTGCCTGCAAGTTTTCACTTTCTACATCAAAAGACCCGATATTGAAGGTACCGGGCATAGAGCCCTTCCATTCAGCCACAGAAGTTTCATCGAGCACATACTCTGTTTTTTGTATAACGTGATCAGTGGTACAGCCCGTCCAGAAAAGTGTAACTGCGATGGCGGATAAAATGATTGTTTTCATTGCTAATAAATGATAAAATGGTTTTTGTGATTTTTTGGCAAAGCTGAGTTTTTTGCCCGGATGGGTAAATTCCATCAATTCCGAATTGTACATTACGGGTACTGAATTGCGGAAAATGGTGGATTGAGGAAATGAGAATTCAAAAGCGTATTTTGGCCGCATTCAATTCAGATACATTTAATGACAGTACAGCGTGATTCCCGTTGTTTATTTTGGGGCGGAAATGAAATTTTGTAGTCGTTTAACAAGCAAGCCAAAGCCACCGAATGCCCCATCTGCCCGCGTTTAACACCATCTTGAAAAGCAAGATCACCAAGAATGACATCTGGGTCATGCTGATCTGCCTCCCGTTTTTTCTGAACCTGGCCTATTTGCTTTTTGGCAAAAGGTATTTCGGAGAGCAGCGTGTTTTGATATGGGCTACACTCATCGTATGCGTTACCTGGGTGATTTCCTGGCGACTGCATATCCTGGCCGGGCATTACATGCGCATTGCTTTGCAGGACGTAACCCAAACCGCGCGCAGACTGCTCATTTCCGGATGTATATATGTACCCCTTACAGCATTGATTACCTGCGCGCTTTTCTACGCATTTCATATTACCGGTTTTCTGGGCTACCGTTTTGACTTGCAGAATTTCATCCTGGCATTGTTGTCGGGGTTACTGATCAATATTGTAGCGACCAGCTTCTATGAAGGTTTGTATGTTTTTGAAAAATGGCGGAGCACGTTATTGGAAGCAGAGACGCTGAAACTGGAAGCCGAAAAATTGAAGAGAGAAAACCTGCAAAGCCAGCTCGACGGTTTGAAAAGCCAGGTAAATCCACATTTCCTGTTCAACAGTCTGAACTCACTCTCGGCATTAATTGGCAAAAACCCCGCTAAAGCAGAGATCTTCCTGGACGAAATGAGCAAGGTTTACCGCTATCTGCTCAAGACCAACGAACAGGAACTGACTTCCCTGGCATCCGAAATCAGGTTTGTCAACTCCTATTTTCATATGCTAAAAACCCGTTACGGAGACGGTATCATACTGCAAATGTCGGTTGAAAAAGTTCACGAGGATTTTCTGCTCCCACCGCTAACGCTGCAAATGCTTCTTGAAAATGCGGTCAAACATAACATCATTCTCAAAGAAGAACCGCTTGTGATCACGATTGGGACAGATGCAAATGATAACCTGACGGTCAGTAACACCTTGTATAAAAAACGGCTGAAAGTACAATCCAGCAAGATCGGGCTGGCTAATATCTCCGCCAAATACCGCTTGCTCAACCAGCCGGAGATTATCATTGATGAAAGCAAAACTTATTTTACAGTCATTATTCCATTGATCAGAAACTACAAATAACACCACTGTAACCACTCAATAATTTAATTAAGAGCAGCAATGAATATTTTAATAGTCGAAGACGAAGACCTGGCGGTTGATAAGCTAAAAAAGACATTGGGGAAAGTGGACAACAACGCCCGGATTGTGGGGGTGACGGGCAGCATTCATTCTTCGGTTACCTGGCTAAGCGAAAATCTTACTCCTGACCTGATCCTGATGGACATTGAGCTCGCCGACGGGCAGAGTTTTGAAATATTTGACCAGATCAAAGTAAAAAGTCCTGTCATTTTTATCACTTCCTACGACGAATATGCGCTACGTGCATTCAAGGTGAACAGCATCGATTACCTGCTCAAACCAGTCCAGAAAGAAGACCTGGAAGCTGCGCTTGAAAAGTTCAAGGAATTGAAACAGACTTTCAACCAGACGCCGGATAGCCAGACTACCAATATTGAAAACTTGGTCAGGGAGTTGCAAAACCAGTTTCTTCCCAAAGAATACCGGAAGCGGTTTCTGGTCAAACATGTTCAGAAGTTGGTATCCGTTGAAGTAGACACGATCGCCTATTTTTATAGCGAAGAACGCTTCAGTTTTTTCAAGACCAGTGACGACAAACAGTTCATTGTAGACTACAATATGGACGAGCTGGAAGAGCTGCTCGATCCGAATGAATTTTTCCGTATCAACAGAGCATTCATCATTTCCGTCAGGTCGGTGGAGCTGATCGGCGACTACTTTGGAAACCGCCTTTCCCTGCGCCTGAAACCGTTTTTGAACAAAGAAACCATTGTAAGCCGCGAAAAAGTAGCATCATTTAAAAAGTGGATGGGAAAATAGACCAATCACCCATCGTTGCATTGCGGTCGTCTATCCCGT
The DNA here is from genome assembly GCF_026625565.1 of Dyadobacter pollutisoli. Classification (NCBI taxonomy): domain Bacteria; kingdom Pseudomonadati; phylum Bacteroidota; class Cytophagia; order Cytophagales; family Spirosomataceae; genus Dyadobacter; species Dyadobacter pollutisoli. The sequence goes on along the minus strand of NZ_CP112998.1, from coordinate 1,900,436 downwards.
GAATTTCAGCCTTTGTCATAATTTACTTTCCGGTAAATCGTTTCTGTCGCATTTTTGATGGTGTTAATTTGAAAACCATGAAGATGACGAAAATTCTGCTCGCTATTACAATTGTCCTGACTTCTCTCCTCTCCCCGGCATTTGCCCAATTTCCCGTGACCGGCGGAGCAGCGAAACCGAAAGCATTGCCGGGTACGGCAGGCGACCAAACTCCGAAAGGCAACTCCAAAATTACAGGTACCGTAACTGACTCAGCTTCATCAAAAGCCATCGAATTTGTCAGTATTGCGCTTTACAACAAAGCCAGCGGACAGGCAGTGGACGGAACAGTCGCCGACGAAAAAGGAAAATTTGCACTCACCAAGATCGTGGCCGGCGACTATAAAGTGCTGGTATCATTTATTGGGTATGGCAACAAGACGCTGGACAACATCAAACTTGACAAAGGTCAGGAACTCGATCTTGGTGTGATCAGTCTTGCTTCCAATACCAAAACATTGAACGAAGTTACCGTTACAGGTCAGGCGGCACTCATTGAAGAAAAAGTGGACAGGCTGGTATACAATGCTGAAAAAGACATTGCAGCCAAAGGTGGCGACGCAACCGATATTTTGCGCAAAGTACCCCTGCTGACTGTGGATTTGGATGGTAACGTGTCATTGAGGGGCAGCCAGAATATCCGCGTACTGATCAACAACAAGCCTAGTACCATTATCGCCAACAGTGTGGCCGATGCATTGAAACAAATTCCTGCTGACCAGATCAAATCCGTGGAAGTGATCACCAGCCCATCCGCCAAATACGACGCCGAAGGTTCAGGAGGTATTATCAATATTATCACCAAAAAGAACAGCTTGCAGGGACTTAACCTGAATATCGATACCGGTGTCGGCAACAGAGGCTCGATGTTGTCGCTGAACGGCGGCTACCGTAAAGGAAAAGCAGGATTTACCATCGGAGGATTCGGTCGTGGAATTTATAATACTGTTACCAAAACAGCATTGGAACAAACCAGTACGGTGGAAAACATTACCACTATAACCCGTCAAACCGGCGACGGTTCCAGCCACGGACTTTTCGGAAACTATAACCTGGGCTTCGACTATGATCTTGCCAAAAACCAGAGCATCACCGCAGGCGTAAAATATGGTGTAAGAAATTTCAACAGCCAGCAGGACCTGATTACGCGGCTTATGAAAACCGGATCGTCCGATGTTGTTTCAAGCCGCAATGTGGATGCGAAAAACCTCTCGGGAACTGTGGATGTGAACCTGGACTATCTTCATACGTTCAAACCACAACAGGAATGGAGCATGTCTACGCTTTACAGCCGCAATGATCTTACTAACGATTTTGATGCGGACTTGCTGAATGGCGGCAAAGAACTGACCAGTCGCCAGCGTAATCTTAATAAGAGTATCAACCAGGAGTTCACCTTCCAAACCGACTATCAAACTCCCATCAAGAAAAACCAGTTGCTGGAATTTGGTGGAAAAGGAATTTTCCGTGAAGTAACAAGCGCGTACAGCTTCCTGATTGCTGAACCGACCGGTGACTTCCGTCCGGAAAGAGATCAACCTGCGGGAGACCTGACCTATCATCAGAACATTGCGGCGGGCTATACTTCCTATACCTACACGACCAAAAAACGGTATACCATTAAAGGAGGCTTGCGTTACGAACATACATTCATCGACGCCAGTACCAATGAAGGAACTGTCGGCGTGGGCAACTATGGCGTGCTGGTACCGAGTGTCAATGCATCGAAAACTTTCAAAGGAACGACGGTGAAGCTGGCTTATAACCGCAGGATCCAGCGTCCGGGCTTGCAACAGCTGAACCCGAACTTCAACTCGGCCAACCCGCAGAATATCACGATTGGTAACCCCGAACTACGGCCCGAACTGACCAACAACTTTGAATTGGGATTGAGCAAAAACATTAAGAAAACGTTCGTGAATGCTACATTCTTCGGCAGGGTAACCAACAACGCCATCAGCCAGGTACGTCAGCCGTCGGATACACTCGCTGGTGCAATCGTGACCACATTCGAGAACATTGGTAAGCAACATGCATATGGTACCAACCTTTTTGCCAATGTTGCAGCCACGTCCAAGATCAATGTCGGAATCTTCGCCAATGTGTTTTATACCACATTAACCGGGCAGACCATCGGTCAGAACGGCCAGTCGCAGGAAATTAACAATAATGGTTTCAATGTAAGTGGTGGCATTTTCTCACAGGCCACATTCAAAAATGGCTGGGGCGCCCAGGCTTTTGGCTTTATGCAGGGAAACCAGGTTCAGTTACAAGGAAACCAGGGAGGCTTTGGCTTCTATACGCTTGGAGTAAAAAAAGAGTTTAACAATAAAAAAGGAAGCGTTGGACTCGCAGCCGAGAATTTCCTGAGCAAACGTTACAACATTCACACCGAGCTGACTTCGATCCAGTTCAACCAGGTGAACGATGTGTATCTGTATAACCGTGGTTTCAGGCTGACCTTTACCTATAAAATTGGTAAAATGACTATGGACGCGCCGAAAAAGAAGGCCAAATCTGTTAACAACGACGACGTGAAAAGTGACGGAAGCGGAGGACAGCAGTCGGGCGGCGGTGCGCCGGCAGGTGGCGGAAGCGCTCCACGGTAGTTATGACATGCATAATGCTTTTGGGTTCACAAACTGTTTATCACAAATAAAACTTAGATATGAAAACAACCAAACTATTTGTCGCAACGTTGGCGGCTCTGATCTCGGCAGCATCTTATGGCCAGAGTGTTGATGAAATCGTGGATAAGCATGTGGCTGCCATGGGCGGAATGGATAAAATAAAAGGTGTTACAACCATTGTTACGGAACGCTCCCTGGCCGTGCAAGGCATGGAGATACCAAACAAAACGACGATCGTCGTAGGAAAAGCGGTTCGCAATGAGTCCACTGTAATGGGTAACTCGATGGTGCAGGTTGTGGACGGTACCAGCGGATGGATGATCCGCCCGACGATGATGGGAGGAACCGGAGAACCGGAAGATATGCCAGCCGAACAGGTGAAACAGCAGATCAGCTCGATGGACCCTTTCGGAGGACTGGTAGGCTATAAAGAAAAAGGCAACACCGTTGAACTGATCGGTAAAGAAAAACAGGACAAGAAAGACGTATATCACTTGAAGGTTACGTCCAAAGACGGGCAGGTAACAGACCAATTCCTGGATGCTGAAACGTATCTGCTGAGCAAATTGAAGGTTTCCATGAACGGTCAGGAAGGTGAAATTGACCTTTCGGACTATAAAGAGGTGGATGGTCTTAAATTCGCTAATACGATGGACATTACTAACCCACAAATGGGTGCTATGTCATTCATTACCAGCAAAATAGTGGTTAATAGTAAAGTGGACGACTCCATTTTCAAGAGACCCGTTAAATAGCTTCAAACAAACAACCACAAAAAGAGAGCGGCTTCCAAATAATGGAAGCCGCTCTCTTTTTGTGGTCAACGATAGAAATAGTTCTACTAATCAAGTAGCACAAAATTAATAAACCGGAATTATTTTGAGTAACAAATTAATTAATTGTAAACTTGTACGACACTATCGGTAAATATTACAAGTTACTCTGGCAATATTTACTTAAATGGTTTTATATTACTCCTAACATAATTTAATAGAGCATTTTGATAGCGCAAAATGGTTTGATCAAGCATCCATTGACCCCCAAATTGATGAAACAAATTCTGCTGGTTGAAGATCATGCAATTGTCAGACTTGCGACCAGGTTCCTCGTTCTTGATTTGCTGGATCCCGTTACCGTTCATGAAGCCGCCAGTCTGGGCGAGACTATGTCCAAACTAGCTGCGAACTCGATCGACCTGATTTTACTTGACATTAATATTCCCGACGGGGAAGGCTTTAACATGATCCCAAAGATCAGGGAGATCAATCCGAAGGTACTGATACTCATTTTTTCGAGCCTCGAAGAAGAGGTTTACGCCCTGCACTACATTAAGGCTGGTGCGAATGGCTTTTTATCTAAAAACGCGTCTCAGGCCGAGATCAAAAAGGCAGTATTATCCATGTTCGAAGCCGGTAATTATATCAGCATGGCCGTCCAGCAGCAGTTGCTTCGCAATACATTGGACAATAAATCTTATGGTGAAAATCCGTTAGAGGGGCTCTCACAGCGGGAGCTTGAAGTAATGGATATGCTGATTGAAGGCTATTGGACCAAGGAGATCGCGATCAGGCTCGGACTTACGGAAAGTTCAGTGAGTACTTACAAAGCCAGAATTTTTGAGAAACTGAAAGTAAGTACCCTGATTGACATGTTCAAAAAAGTGCAGTTTTTCAAAAGCCAGAATCCCGGCACGGGAAGCGTGCACTGAACCTATTTCTTTTTTTCATTCAACTCGATCAGATACCCGTCCGGATCCGCGAAGTAAATTTGCGTCACTCCGTCGAACCTTACCTGCTTGTGAAAAGCAATCTTTTTGGCCGTCAAAAATTTTTCAGCGCCTGCAATTGACGTGACGAACATCGCGAAATGGCTGCCGTTTTTATCATTAACGACCGGTGTTGTGCGGCCCGCGAGCAAATGTATCATTTGTCCCTCGCCTGTATCAAACCATGCGCGGATCGCTTTGAGGGTATCGGGTACTTCCACCGGTTTCAACCCCACAATGTCTCTGTAAAAGTCCCTGCTGGCCGGAATATCCTTCACTTGCAGCGCCAGGTGATTAATACGGACAAAACCAAGGCTGCCTGATGAAACCTGTGCGAAAATGGTCGAGCAAGAAAAGCACATGATGCTCAATAAAAGTAGTCTTTTCATAAAATTTAGGTAAATATGAATTCGGCGCAATGTAAGTAATTGTGCAATTAATGATACTTTTGAATGGCCCAAATTATCGCATAGATACCGGAAAAAATTGAAATCTGCTGCCACTCTCTTTCTGCTTATTTTACTGTTGATGGCCTGCTCAAAGCAAGAGCCGAAACAGTTTACGATTGGTTTTTCCCAATGTACCGGTGCTGACAACTGGCGAAAAACCATGCAAGAGAGCATGTACCGTGAGCTTTCGTTTCATCCGGAAATCAATTTCATCATGAAAGATGCCGGGGGCAACTCTGCCACGCAGATTGATCAGATATCCGAATTTATCAGTCAGGATATTGATCTGCTCATCGTATCGCCAAACGAGGCCAAACCCATCACGCCGATTGTTGAAAAGGCTTATCAGAATGGTATTCCAGTGATTATACTTGACCGAAAAACCAATTCGGACCAGTATACAGCTTATGTCGGGGCCAATAATGTGGAAGTAGGGCAAGTGGCCGGTGCTTATGCCAACACCATTTTGAAAGGCAAAGGCAATGTGATCGAGATCAGCGAGCGCCCGGGTTCCTCGGCGGACATTGACCGTCATCAGGGTTTTGCCGAGATTATCAGCCACTTCCCGGGTATTCGGCTCGTCGACAAACTGGACGGTGACTGGGATAAATATTCATTCCAAAAACCGCTCACAGCCATATTAAAGGCCAATCCTGACATTGACGTGATCTTTTGTCAAAACGATCGACGTGCGCTGACGGCGTTCCGGGTTTGCAAAAGTCTCGGCTTGGAAAAAAAGATCAAGCTCATCGGAGTCGACGGCCTGACTGGTCGCGACGGAGGTATAGATCTCGTCGACCGTGACATTCTGAATGCAACGGTACTCTACCCGACGGGCGGCGAGGAGGCGATCCGCACTGCCATATCCATTTTACAAAAAGAAGCATTTAAAAGGGAGAATAGACTACAAATCACCATGATTGACTCTACCAACGTGAGGATCATGAAGTTACAGAGCGAAAAACTGGTCGCCCAGGAGCAGGACATTGAACGGCGTCAGGAAAAAATCGAAGAGCAAAGGGCGATCTCCGAAAATCAAACCGTCATCATTTACTCTATTTCTGTAACCCTGGCGCTGGCCTTGCTCTTCGGGGCATTGTCATTTTATTCGCTGCGGGAAAACCGCAAGATCAACAAACGGCTGGAATCTCAAAATCACGAAATATCGGATCAGAAAAACCAGATCGAGCAGCTTGCCCAGCGTGCTGGCATTGAGAATGAGGCTAAATTGAAATTTTTTACCAACATTTCTCACGAGTTCCGCACGCCGCTCACATTGATTTTGGCACCAGTGGAGGACATTCTTGCCAATGATAAAATCCGCGATCCGTTGATCCGGCAGGAACTTTCGCTGATCCGCAAAAACACATTGAGGCTGCTCCGGCTCGTGAATCAGCTCATGGATTTCAGAAAACTCGGGAGTAACAAGATGAAGCTCCGGGCAGGGGAACAGAACCTGGTCGCATTTGTCAGGGATATCATGGTTTCTTTTGAAAAAATAGCGTCGCGGCGCAAAATTGACTTCCAGCTCATCGCTTCCGATCCCGAGATCCGCGTCTGGTTTGACGCCACCATGCTCGATAAGGTAATCTTCAATTTGCTGTCCAATGCATTCAAATTTACCGCTGATAAGGGACGCATCTATTTGTACATCAATGCGTCTTCTGGTAATGCACAGATCCGAGTGGAAGATAATGGCATCGGTATGACGCCCTCAGAGATTGCGCATGCATTTGAAGTTTTTTATCAGGGAGAAAACAGTTACAAAACGCTGGGTACCGGGCTGGGACTGGCATTGTCCAAGGAATTGATCACCCTCCACCAGGGCCGCATTTCGGTACGCAGCGAGCCTGGCCGTGAAACCTGTTTTACGATTGAACTACCCTTGGGCAATGCGCATTTGCAACAGGACGAACTTCAAAATGAGCCCATCGAAGACATTTCTATCGCCCGTCATTTTGAGCTTTCAGAGGATAATGCGTCAGAGCTTATTCCTGCACCCATCAATGGTCAGCCGAAGGATCAGTCGGTGCTACTCATTGAGGACAATGCAGATCTGGTGCGGCTCATGGAGCAAAAACTGCAAAACAGCTATCAGATTTACAAAGCTGGCGACGGCGAAGAAGGCCTGAGAATGGCTTTTGAACATATCCCTGACCTGATCATTTGCGACGTGATGTTGCCGGGCAAAGATGGGTTGAGCATCTCGGTAATGCTCAAAACCGATTTCAGGACTTCGCATATTCCCGTGATCATGCTCACCGCCAAAACCACCACCGAGCAGCAGATAGAAGGCATCCAGACCGGCGTTGACGCATACGTTACCAAGCCATTCAACCTGAAATATGTTGAAGAAATGATCAGGACATTGCTGAAAAACCGTGCGATCCTGCGTGAGCATTACACCAGCGAATTGCCCATTGAATCATCGACGGTGAATAATCCCAACAAGCTGGACAAGAAGTTTATCACTCAGTTCACGGCCTACATTGAAGAAAATTATGGCAACTCCGAACTAAGCGTGGAAGACATTGGTAAAGACCTGGGCATGTCGCGCGTACAGCTGTACCGGAAAGTGAAAGCCCTGCTCGGGCTCAGCGTAAACGAGTACATTCAGCAGCTCCGCTTGAACAAAGCCAAATTTTTATTGAGACGCGACGACCTGACCGTTTCCGACATTGCCTACAAAGTGGGCTTCTCCTCTCCTACTTATTTCTCCACGGCCTTCAAAACAAAATATAACCAAACGCCGATGGAATATAAAAAATCCTGAACCATGTTACATTTTTGAAAGACTATGTATCAAATTTGAAACCTACACTTTCAAATTTGTGTCAACCGATGAACCTAAATCGTTGACAATCATCACAATACGCCTTCAATAGTGCTCCGTATCAAAGTTTAACTTTTTTGAGATATTTTTTAGTTATTCAAAGTATGTTACTGCGCTAGTTTTGATCAAAAATCAGAACTACAAATGAAAAACAGTAAAGTACTAGTGTGGTCAGTCGTGGTGGCGCTCGGGGGATTTCTCTTCGGGTTCGATACGGCGGTGATCTCGGGAGCGGAAAAAGCCATTCAACTATTGTGGGACCTGTCAGCCGTCGAACACGGGTTCACAGTCTCCATCGCACTCATCGGTACCGTGCTCGGCGCGCTGCTTGGCGGCATACCCACAGACCGGCTCGGGCGCAAAACCACCCTGTTCTGGATCGCGGTACTCTACCTGGTATCTTCCCTGGGTTCCGCATTCGCCACAGACTGGTACGTATTCATTTTCTTCCGGTTTCTCGGTGGCCTGGGTGTAGGCGCATCGTCGGTCGCCGCACCGATGTACATATCCGAGATCTCACCTGCCAAGTCACGCGGTAAAATGGTCGGGCTGTTTCAGTTCAATGTCGTTTTCGGTATTCTGATCGCGTACTTCTCCAATTATTTCATGCAGGATATGGGCGATCATGCGTGGCGCTGGATGCTTGGAGTACAGGCATTGCCGTCATTGGTGTTCCTGCTGGCGATTTTGTATGTACCGGAAAGTCCTCGCTGGTTGGTAATCCGAAAAAATAAAGTGCAGGAAGCACGTGAAATCCTCCAATTGATCGACGCCGACACCAGCGAAGAAACGCTGTCTGCTATTGTCAATGCGCATGAACAAGCAAGTAGCAGCAAGCAGTCACGGCTTTTTTCAGCCCGGCACAAAACTCCCGTAACGCTGGCCATTCTTTTCGCAGTTTTCAATCAGGTTTCAGGGATTAATGCTATTATTTATTACAGCCCGCGAATTTTTGAAATGACCGGACTGGGGACCAAGGCAGCATTTTTATCCTCTGCCGGCATCGGCTTTGTCAATTTTGCATTTACGCTCCTGGCTATCAATTTTATTGACAAATTCGGGCGGCGTACCCTGATGTTTACCGGGTCTGTCGGGGTGATTATTACGCTTGCATTGGTCGCCAGGGCATTTTTCATACAGGATTTCACCGGCGTGCCTGTTTTTCTTTTCGTCTACATCGCCTTCTTCGCATTCTCTCAGGGAGCCGTCATCTGGGTTTTCATCTCCGAAATTTTCCCCAACGAAGTCAGGGCGAGCGGACAGGCATTGGGCAGTTTTACCCATTGGTTTATGGCCGCGCTGATCGCCTTTTCCTTCCCCATCATCGCAGAATACTTTGGCGGCGGTATCACGTTTTCCTTTTTCGCGCTGATGATGGTCTTACAGCTCATTTTCGTCTGGCGGTTCATGCCGGAAACCAAGGGTACATCCCTGGAACGTACCGAAAAAACAATGGTCCTTCACTAACCGATCACTTAATATGTCCACTGAAATTGTCATTTTTGGCGAGATGCTCTGGGATATGCTTCCCAGCGGCAAGCAGCCCGGCGGCGCTCCGATGAACGTAGCCATTCACCTCAAAAACTTCGGTCTCGACCCCGCTTTTATCAGCCGTGTGGGTAATGATGACCTGGGCCTTGAACTACTCGATTACCTGGACGGCCAGGGACTTTCGACAAAATGGATCCAGACAGGCCAGACACATTTGACCGGCATTGTCAAAGTTAACCTCACCGACAAGACCGAGGTAACCTACAAAATCGTCCAGCCTGTCGCCTGGGACTACATTCAGGTTACGCCAGAGAACAAAAAACGGGTTCAGCAAGCCGACGTGTTTGTATACGGAACCCTTGCAGTACGTAGCCAGCAATCGAAAGACTCACTTTTTGAATTGTTGCAGGAAGCCAAACTGAAAGTGTTTGACGTAAACATCCGCCCGCCCCATTTTGACAGGGCAACTACCGAGCTGCTGCTGCGCGAAGCCAACATCGTGAAAATGAATGAGCATGAGCTCGCGACCGTGGCCGACTGGTATGGCATCATGCCTGATACCGAGACGCGTATGAAGTTTCTTTCTGAGAAATTTTCCCTGCAAATGGTGATCGTAACCTTGGGAGCCGATGGCGCCAAAGTGCTTTACCACGATGAGATCAATACGCAGGGAGGCTACGCGGTTGAAGTTCAGGACACCATTGGCAGCGGCGACTCGTTCCTGGCGATGTTCCTTAAAGAGTATTTATCCGGTACCGATATCCCCGAAGCGCTCCGAAAAGCTTGTGCGGTAGGCGCCATTGTCGCCACCTATCAGGGAGCAACCCCTTCTGTTTCTGAATCTGAACTTGACCAATTCCTCACCATTAACCATTAATACTATGTTCAAACGATTACTTTGGATGACCGTCGTCATCATTTGCTCATTGCAGGCTGCTTGGGCACAAAAAGTTACCATTTCCGGTACTGTAAAAGCCGCAGACGGTGAAGCATTACCCGGCGTAAGCGTACTCGAAAAAGGTACCAACAATGGTGCCGTCAGCGACGTTTCGGGAAAATACTCGATCGGTGTTGCGTCCGGTGCCACCCTGGTTTTCTCGTATGTGGGTATGCAGGCCGTAGAGGCTGCGATTGGAACAAAGTCGGTCATAGACGTCACCATGCAGGCCGATTCTAAAAATCTCTCCGAGGTCGTGGTTGTCGGTTATACTTCTTCCAAAAAGGAGGACCTTACTGGTGCCATTGCGGTCGTAGATATGGCCCCATTGAAAAATATCAGCTCGGGTAACCCCATGCAGGCGTTGCAGGGACGCGTTCCGGGGTTATACATTGAAAAGACCGGCTCACCTAACGGTACCAACTCCCGCATCCTGATCCGCGGTGCGAACACACTCGGCAATACCGATCCGCTCTATATTATCGACGGGGTACCTACCAAAAGACCCGAAGTTTTTCAGGGGTTAAACCCTAATTCCATCGAATCCATTCAGGTTTTGAAAGATGCATCGGCATCCTCCATTTATGGTTCACGGGCATCGAATGGTGTTATCATCGTGACTACAAAAAACGGGGCCAATAGCAATGGAAAGATCAACATTGACTTCAATAGCAGCGTTTCGGCCCAATCTGAAAAATATGCGCGGTTTAAAATGCTGAATGCCGCAGACCGGGGCCGTGCGCTCTGGCAGGCGTCCGTGAATGACCGTGTGAACCCCGAAGACGGTTATGGTGCATTGTATTCATTTGATTGGAATAAAGATTTCAACAACCCTGTGCTCAATAGCGTGAAAGCACAGCCATTGGTCGGTGGAAACGCGAATATGCCCGCCGGAGATACGGACTGGCAAGCCGAAATGTACAAAACCGGCATTGTCACCAACAACGAGCTGACCATTTCGGGTGGTAACAAAAACTCCTCGTTGCAGGTCAATTTGGGATACTACAAAAACACCGGTATGCTCCGCTACACCGATTATGGCAAGCTCAGCGGGCGTATCAATGCATTGACAAGCGCATTTGACGGTAAACTGAAAATTGGCGCAAATATGCAGGTGACTTCGTCCAATGAAACGCTGGCCTCTACCGATATCGGCGGCGCGCTCACACCGGGACTGGCCGTTACCCTCGCTCCTACCATCCCCGTTTATGCCAAAGACGGCTCATGGGGTGGCGCTATCGGCTCTGGTTACTCAGACAGAAACAATCCGCTGCATATGCAAGAGATCAACAAATGGGACAATGCACACCGCCTGACATTGTTTGGTAATGTGTTTGCAGAGTTTGAACCGATCAAAAATCTGTTTATCAAATCCAGTTTGGGTGCAGATAATGCGAGCTTTTATTTCAAAAACATTGAACAATCGTTCGAAGAGGGTTCGTTTGGTCGGGCCAATAACAGCCTCACCATTGATCAGAACCGCTATTTGAGCATTACCTGGTCTAATACGATCCGCTACAACATGGACCTGGGCAATAACCATTTCAAGTTTCTGGCCGGTATTGAAGCCATTAAAAATGACTCGGATTATGAAATCGCCAGAAAAGAGGGTTTCGCAGTGCAGACCGAAGATTACTTTGTGTTAAACGCCGGAACAGGTAATGTCAATGTGACCGGCAGCGGTTCAGGAAGCAGGTTGTTATCCCAATTTGCCCGTGTAGACTACGGCTTTTCGGACCGGTACCTGGCTGCGATAACGATCCGTCGCGACGGTTCTTCGCGCTTTGGATCAGAAAATGCATATGGTATTTTCCCCGCGGCATCGGTCGGCTGGCGCATTGATAAGGAACAGTTTTTCCAAAGCGTCAAACACATCAGCAACCTGAAACTGCGGGCTGGCGTGGGCCGCGTTGGTAATCAGGAAATTGGTGACCTTGCCCGCTTTGGACTTTATGATACCCGCTACGGCGCAAGGCAATCCCAGTTTCCGAACGGTCACAATGGCTTTTTCGATCAGTTTTACAACATTGGAACCGCTTATGACCTCAATGGCGCCAATACAGGCAACTTGCCATCGGGTTTTGTATCGATTCAAGGCGCAAACCCTAACCTGAAATGGGAAACAACAGACGAAGCCAATGTCGGTGTTGATTTCGGGTTCTTCGACGGCATGATCCAAGGCTCATTCGACTACTTCACCCGTAAAACAAGCGACATTCTGATCACCCCGCCGATTGCGTCGGCTGTGGGAGAAGGCCAGCTGAGGGTACTTAATGGTGCTTCCAAAAGCAATAATGGTTTCGAGTTTTCGGCAGGATATTATGCGCGGCCAAAAGGTGATTTCACTTACAATGTGATGGCCGGGGTGAGCCGTTTCCGTGACAAGATTACTGCCCTGCCCGAAGAAGTGAGGGCTGCTTATGCCGGCAATGCGACACAGACTATTTTGGGACATTCTCAGTTTGACCTGTTTGGCTACAAAACAGCAGGTCTTTTCCAGAGCCAGCAGGAAGTGGACGCCGCTCCGAGCCAGGTTGGTGCAGGCCCCGGCCGCATCCGTTATGTTGACACCAATGGTGATGGTAAGATCGATGATCTGGACCGGGTATTTTTCGGAACCACATTGCCTGCATTTGAATACAATGTGAAAGTAGAGGCTTTTTACAAAAACTTTGATCTTTCCATTTTCGGATCAGGAATTGCCGGAAGAAAAGGATTTGATTCCTATACTTTCTACAACAACTTCATCCGCGGGCGCGACAATGTGGGCCCTGGTGTGTTTGACGCCTGGTCGCCTTCCAATACCGGCTCCCGCGTTCCTGCATTGTCGCTGTCTGATCCCAATAATGAGACGCGGACATCGGATTATTTCAATGTCAATACTTCCTATTTCAAGCTGAGAAATGTGCAGCTGGGTTATGCGCTGAGCAGCGACCTGGTACAAAAGATCAAGCTGCAGAGGATCCGTGTATATGTGATGGCAGAAAACCTGTTTCTGATCAAATCCAAGAGTTTTGCTGGCCCTGATCCCGAACGGACGGATATCAACGCGATCCCGATCCCGAGGACAATCACAGCAGGTCTAAACATTTCTTTCTAAAATATTTAAGCAAAAGATCATGAAAACCAAACTGATATATAATTTCATTGCCGCAGCCGGGCTATTGACTGCCACATCCTGCAAAGATTTCCTGGACTACGAACCTAAGGGTTTGCTTTCCTCTGATAACATCAAATCCGCTTCCGGCGCTGAGTCGCTGGTGACAGCCGCCTACGCCGGTGTGGGTAATGATGACATGGTGGGCCCGATGACCAGTATGTGGGTGTACGGAAGTGTGCGCTCAGACGATGCCTACAAAGGCGGAGGTGGGGTCGCTGATGTGGCCGAAATCGATTTTTACGAACATTATAACCTTACCCGCCCCGATCTGGGCCTGATGCACCCTTATACCTGGGAGAATTTTTACAAAGCGATTTCACGAGCAAATGCTGCGCTCAACAGTCTAAGCGCATTGACCGACGCTGAATTTCCACTCAAAAAGGAGCGGCAGGCTGAAATGCATTTTCTGCGCGGACATGCTCATTTTATGCTTAAAATGCTTTTCAAGAACATTCCCTACATTACCGAGGATCTGACCAGTGATCAGATTTTGCTGGAATCCAATGTGAAGTATACCAATGACGAGCTTTGGAATAAAATCGGTGAGGATTTTCAATTTGCCGTAGACAATCTGCCAGCGAAGCAAACCCAGATCGGCAGGGCCAATAAAATGGCGGCAGCTGCCTACCTGGCTAAGCTGAGGCTGTTTCAGGCCTACGAGCAGGATGCAAATCACAAGGTTACAGGCATCAACAAGACCAGACTGCAGGAAGTAGTGACATTGACCCAACAAGTGATCAGTTCAGGGCAGTACCGCTTGCAGACTGATTTTGCCGAGAACTTTATCGCTGAAACCGAGAATGGCCCGGAATCTATTTTTGCCATTCAATACAGCATCAATGATGGTACGGCTGTGGGTCGGATCAGTTATGTGACTGGCCTTAATTATCCGCATGGCGCGCCTCAATACGGCTGCTGCGGATTTCATCAGCCTAGCCAAAACCTGGCGAATTCTTACAAAACGGATGCAAACGGGCTGCCACAAATGGATAGTTTCAATGATAAGAATGTGGATTTCAATACCGATACCGTCGACCCACGAGTAGACCATACCATTGGAGTGGACGGCCACCCTTACAAATATGACAACACCAAGCCGTTGAGCAACAGCTGGATACGCGATCCGGGAGTGTATGGCTTTTTTCACACTATGAAAGAGCAGCAACTGGCAACCAGCTCGTCGTACCATAAAGAGGGCCCATTCATTGGCTCGTCCAAAAACATTGATATCATTCGCTATGACGATGTGTTGCTCATGCAGGCAGAGGCTTACATTGAACTCGGACAACAGGCACTGGCATTGCCGCTGATCAACCAGATCCGCAGCCGCGCCGCTGCCAGTACCGGCCGATTGAAAAAAGCAGACGGAACATTTGCTTCCAAATACAATGTAAAAGAATACAGCTCGGCTGGCTGGACACAGGATCATGCACGGAAAGCATTGCAATGGGAACGCAGGCTGGAATTTGCGACCGAAAGCCCCCGTTTCTTCGACCTGGTGCGCTGGGGCATCGCCGAAAAAACCTTGAATGCTTACCTGGAAAAAGAAAAAGCAAGACGACCATTTCTGGCGACTGCCAAGTTCACCGCAGGCAGGGACGAGTATTTGCCAATCCCTCAAAGAGAGATCAGCTTTACAAAAGGGTTATATAAACAAAACCCGGGTTTTTAGCATTTATCATATCTTTGATTATAATCTTATTAATATTGTAGTTAACCGTTCATTCAATAATGAAGAAATCCATCATCATACCGCTTTTATTCTGCGCTATCTTAACTTCCGGTTTAAATGCGCAGGATCTGAGAGAAAAATACCGCCCGGAATTTCATTTTTCGCCGAAAGCCAACTGGATGAATGATCCAAACGGGATGGTTTACCACAATGGCATTTTTCATTTGTTCTTCCAGTATTATCCCAATGATAAAATATGGGGGCCCATGCACTGGGGACATGCGACGAGCAAAGATATGGTGAGTTGGGACGAACAACCCATTGCCCTGTACCCGGATAGCCTGGGATACATTTTTTCAGGAAGCGCGGTGGCTGACGTGCATAACACCTCTGGATTTGGCAAGGACGGGAAGTTTCCGCTGGTTGCAATTTTCACCCATCATAACCCGGTTCTTGAAAAGCTGGAAACCGGCAAACATGAATATCAGAGCCTTGCTTATAGTCTGGACGACGGAAAAACCTGGACCAAATATAGCGGCAATCCTGTTTTACAAAACCCTGGTATCAGTGATTTCCGCGACCCGAAAGTAAGCTGGTTTGAACCGCAAAAAAAATGGATCATGACGTTGGCGACCAAAGACAGGGTGACATTTTATTCGTCTCCGGATCTTAAATCCTGGGTCCGCGAAAGCGATTTTGGCGTCGATGCGGGAGCACATGGCGGTGTTTGGGAATGTCCTGATTTGTTTCCAATCCAGCACAACGGAAAGCAGGTATGGGTTTTGATCGTCAACATCAATCCGGGTGGGCCGAACCAGGGATCAGCGGGACAGTATTTTTTGGGGGATTTTGATGGGAAAACTTTCAAACCTTACTCCAAAGAAACAAAATGGCTTGATTTTGGAACAGATAACTATGCATCCGTAACATTCTCAAATACCGGCAGCCGCATGTTAATGATGGGATGGATGAGCAACTGGCAATATGCCAACCTGGTACCAACTCACCCGTGGCGCAGTGCATGTACCATCGCCAGGGAGCTTGGTTTAAAAACGGTTGGTAAAGAAATTTATCTCACCTCGACTCCTGTAAAAGAGCTGGACGTGTTGCGTTCCACCGGTTTTAATGAGCAAAATGTAAAAGTACAGGGCCAGCTTGATCTGACGGAAAAGACAAAGAACAGTACCGGACTTTTTCGTCTGGAACTGGAAACGAAAAATACTGCTGACTTTTCAATTGTTTTGGCCAATAACGAAGGTAACGAGCTGGTTGTCGGATATGACAAGGCCACCAATCAGTACTACATTGACCGGTCCAAGTCCGGGAAGATTGACTTTGAGAAAGGATTTGGGCAAAAACATACGGCACCGAGGTTATCAAAAGACCCCACCATGGACCTGACCCTGATTGCCGATGCCGCCTCGGTCGAGCTCTTTGCAGACGGCGGACTTACACCAATGACAGACATCTTTTTCCCCGATTCGAAAATGTCCAAATTGTATATTAAATCTATATCTGGAACTACCCTGAAAAAGCTTGGCTATTCGGTTTTACAACCCGAAACAAAATCTGCTCAGGGAAAATAGAAATTGCATTGATCTAGTTCCAATTTTTTAATGCCACGAATGCGCGAATTGACACGAATGGGATTCGTGCTCATTCGCGCATTCGTGGCAAGAAAATACCGCTTAATAAAAAATCAAAGACTTCAAAGCGACATACTGAACCAATCGGGACCACATTGATTATATTTATTTTAAGTAACTGAAAAACAAATTGTTACATAGTTACTTATCATTTATATACTCAATATCAGCTCCATTTAGTATGAAAACTTCTGACTACCTGAAAGCCGGTTGGCTGGCGTTTGCCCTGGTCTTGCTGTTTGTAATCGGCTGGGAATCTTACTGGCGAAGCCAGGGATTTGATCTTTCCTACAATGACGACGAAAGTCTTTGGGCTTTTACCCGAAAAAGGATCTACAATACAACACCCGCCCGGCCAGTGATCATCGGCTCTTCCAGGGTGAAGTTCGATATCGATCAAACACAATGGGAGCAACAAACTGGCGAAAAACCTGTACAACTTGCATTGGTGGGCACTTCTCCCCGGCCTATTCTCCGCGACTTGGCCAATGATCCGGAATTTAAGGGAACACTGCTGGTCGGAGTGGTAGAAGGCCTCTTCTTTTCCGGCGAGGGATCACCCATGGAAATTGAAGCCAACAAACGACTCAAAGCTTATCCAAAATGGTCGCTATCGCAGCAAGCCAGTTTTTACATGAACCAGCACCTGGAATCTAACTTGCTGTTTTTGGATGAAGAACGGTTTTCGCTCAATTCTCTACTCAAAAGGTTGCCGATCGAGAGTCGCGCTGGCGTTTTTGTCTTCCCTAATTTCCCGATTCGGACGGGTTATACCAATCCAAACCGCCAGGAGATTTTTAGTAAAGATTTCATGGCGGATACCGCAGTTCAGCATGGTGTGCAGTATGTTTGGTCCTACCTCGGCATGCTCAGTAACAAAAAGGGTGTCGGGGGTGATACCCTTAGCGGTATTATCCACTCTGTCAAGGTGAATGTCGATAAAATCAACGCACGGGGCGGTCAGGTACTGTTTCTCAAAATGCCCGTGTCCAACCCGGCGCTGGCGGCCGAACAAAAGTCCTTTCCGCGTAAAGAATACTGGGACCGGCTGCTGCTTGAAACAGGCTCACAAGGCATTCATTTCGAAGACTACCCCGAACTATCAAAGTATGTATGTCCGGACTGGTCGCACCTTGCGCCTGCTGATACAAAGCCATTTACCGCGGACCTGATCAAGATCATTGAGGCGAAAACACATTGGACTTTACAGAAATCCCCGACTTCAAATCACCCCTAACAACACAGACATGGTATTCAACTCGTACACTTTCGTATTGTTTTTCGTGCTGTTGCTCGTTCTGCACAACCTTCCTTTCTCCTGGAAAGTCAAAAAAATCAATCTGCTGATTGCCAGCTATCTTTTTTACGCACTCTGGAATCCCCCATTCATTCTTTTGCTATGGCTATCTACCGTAGTCGACTATTTCATGGCCAGACAAATAGCCGTAACAGAGGAAAAGCTAATGCGTAAACTTTGGCTGACCGTCAGCTTATTGTTAAACCTTGGAATGCTCAGCTACTTTAAATATGGCGGCTTTTTGCTGGAAAACTTCACAGCATTGCTCAACAGCATGGGCATTGCATATCAGGCTGCAAAACCGGACATCATTTTACCGGTTGGGATATCTTTTTACACGTTTGTAACATTGTCTTACACCATCGACGTATACCGCCGCAAGTTCGCTCCCGAGCCTTCCTTTTTGAACTTCGCGCTATTTGTCACCTATTTCCCGCACCTGGTGGCCGGCCCGATCGTTCGCCCGGAAGACCTGATACCGCAGTTCAAAACACCCCGCAAGGCCACTTCCGAACAAATGGTATGGGGATTGTTTCTGCTCACATTGGGCTTATTTCTCAAAGTAGTCATTGCTGATGGCTGGATGTCCGAGCCCGCAGACTTTATCTTTGGACTCCCCTTTCCGGTTAATCCATTGGATGCCTGGTCTGCGGTACTGGCTTTTTCCGCGCAGATCTTCTGTGATTTTGGCGGCTATTCTACCTGCGCGATCGGCGTATCATTGTGTCTCGGCTTTACATTGCCCGAAAATTTCCGTTATCCTTATGCAGCGATTGGTTTCTCCGATTTCTGGCGCCGGTGGCACATTACCCTGTCGACCTGGCTCAGGGATTACCTGTACATTCCATTGGGTGGTAACCGGTCAGGGAGTTTCCGTACCTACGTGAATTTGATGATCACAATGTTATTGGGTGGTCTATGGCACGGAGCGTCCTGGAATTTCGTCATCTGGGGCGGTCTTCACGGCATTTTCCTATGCATTGAAAGGCTGTTCAGAAGCTGGTCGCGCAAGTCAGCGCCAATGGTGGCCGAAGGAGTAATCATTCAGGCTACGCTCATACCCGTTCGCAGTAAAAACCTGAGCAATTTCCTGCTTGCGCTCATCACTTTTTTACTCGTCAACATTACCTGGGTATTCTTCCGTTCCCCTGATTTTGGTTCGGCGATGCGGATGCTGTTATGTATGTTCGGCGTGATCACCCAGGGTCCCAAAATGCTTTCCACACCTGATATGCTGAAAGTCGCGCTCGTAACCATTGGCCTGCTAAGCTTCCATTGGTCGATGCGCGACAAGTCAGTAAAAAGTTTGTTTACCAGTTTACCCTGGTGGTTTTCCGGCACTGCCTGGGCGGTAATGCTGATACTGATCATTCTGACCCAAAAAAGCACCAGCTCATTTATTTATTTCCAATTCTGAAAATAGCGATTCCGGGAGTCGGTACTCCGGGAGTCGGTACTCCGGGAATCGAAACTCGGCTGATTTCCATTGTTACAGCGGAGTTTCGATCTCCAAACGCAGTTTGTAGTCATGAAGCACCTTCCTAGTGTGGGAAAGGGTCAGACTGGGTTTGATAAGATCTTTGAAAAAAGGAATGACCTGCTCCCCTGCTTCTATCAATCTGGGCCAATCCGGACTCGCAATGGCGGCACGGCCAATGGATATCAAATCGGCCTGATCGCCGCTGATCAGCGACTCGGCCAGTTTCACATCGTGCATACCACCGTTTGCAATCACGGGCACACCTGTTAGCTTTTTAGCGATACCGGTAGACGAGAGCCCGTCCGGGTACAAACATTCCCTATCCCAGCGGCCGCCCTCGGCCGCGATATGCAGGTACCCTGGCTTTATTTCACTTAAAACCTGAAATATTTCCGTCGCTGTTTCAGATCCTCCCGGCCAGCGGTAGGTAAGATCATTGACTTTACTTTCGGAAACACGGATGCCCACAATGAAATGAGCCGGCACCACTTCCTTGACCGCCTGAAAAACCTCCATTAAAAACCGCAGCCGGTTTCTGACACTGCCGCCATATCGATCGGTACGCTGATTGGTATGCTCGGTAATAAACTGATCAAAAAGGTAGCCATTCGCCGCGTGGATCTCAATACCATCAAAACCAGCAATCTGTGCATGAATGGCCGCCTTGATATAACCCTCTTTGACCCGGTAGAAATCATCAGCATTCATTTCCCTGGGAAAGTAAAAGTTCCCGATAGGCTGTACTGCCGAAGGCGCAATGGTGCTTTCGATATATTGCGATAATGCTCCTCCGTGCATTAGCTGAGCTATAATGAGCGAGTCATGCGCATGCACCTGCTCAACCACCTTCGCCCAGGCACGTAGCTGGCTGTCATTTACAATTCCCGGCTGGTGAGCATCCGTGCGACTGAAAAACTCGTCGGTGTAAGTGCCTTCTGTAATGATCATACTAAACCCACCTTTGGCAAAATCCTCATAGTAATGGGCCATTTCTTCTGTGGGAATGCCTTCTGCGGTGGCGCTATGTCGCGTCATCGGGGCTACTACAAGCCGGTTATTCAGCTTGTGGCCATTCAATAATGATTTGTCGAATAAACTGCTTTTCACGGTTTCCATACACTGCTTTTTTGATGCAAATGTATGGTCAGCAGCAGTTTGGGGAGGTTAAACTATTTTAAGAAAAGCAGTTAAACTTATTTAAGATCCTGCCGGGCATTCGACTTACGGATCTGGCTCAGAAAGACGGGCGTAATGCCCAAATAAGAGGCAATGTGCCGCTGCGGCATACGCTGTTCGAGGGTTGGATATTTTTGGGTGAGCGCTGCGTAACGTTCTGCGCCGGTCAGGCTGATACTGTTCATAATCCGCTGGTCCTGCGAGATCCCGGCCTTCTGCTCCATGATCCGCCAGAACCTTTCAAATCCAGGAATGTCACGATACAGCTGGTCAAGGTTGCTTTTTTCAATCTGTAACAATGTGGCCGCTTCCAGTGCAACTATATTTCGCAGCGCCGGAACTTCTAAATGGAAACTGGTGGAATCCGAGATCCACCAGTCCTCCATCGCAAAATGCAGGGTATGATCATTACCTTTTTCATCCAGGTAAAAAGAGCGCAAGAATCCTTTGCAGACATAACTTTCATGACGACAAACATCGCCCTGCTGCACGAGATATTGCCGTGGCAGCAGCCTGCGAACCGTTAGCAGCGAACAAAAATGCCGCTGCTCTTCTTCCGTCAGGTCAATGCGTTTGAGAATATGGCTGATAATCAGCGGATAAAGCTCTGAGTCTTTTTCCAAAATCATGAAACATGTTGTGCGCGGCAAAGATTGAAAATTTGTGAAAGTTAAAAAAAATTAACTCAACCCCTCAAAGTACCGCCATCAATGGTAATCACCGAGCCGGTCGTGTACCCATACTGTGGAGATTATTTACCGGAAGCAAGCGTTACTGCGAACTCCGCAAGAGCATACCCAATATTTCCGAACGCATCCTGATCCTGCCATTAAGAGAAATGGAAAGGGACGGACTGATCAACAGAATCGTGTGCCCGGAAGTGCCAGCATGCGTGGAATACCTGCTTACCCCGCTTGGAAAAAGCTGGATGCGGCGCTTTCCGTTCTCAGCGAATAGGGAGAAACAAACCGCCCTGAAACATTGGAGAAGGCTGATTCAAAGGAGTTAACAATAATATAACACCGATTGTAAGGCAATCACGTTCACAAATTCAAAATTCGTTGCGTATATATTTTCGCCCGGCATACCATTTGCTTTACCGGCTATCCCCAAAAAATATCAACCCAACGTTATGAATAACCATGATCCAATCTTACACCGGTACTTTCCGTGGCTGCTGCTGCTCGGCATTCTTCTCAACATTCCCGGCCTGTGGCTGGACATTATGGAACCCGACGGCGCGCTCTATGCCACCATTGCCAAGCATATTGTACAACACAATGACTGGATAAACCTCTACGGCGACGGTCATGACTGGCTCGACAAGCCTCATTTTCCATTCTGGATGGCGGCGATCAGCTATAAAATCTTCGGTATTACCGGTTTCGCCTATAAACTTCCCGCATTCATTTTCTGGCTTGTCAGCCTGCGCTATACTTTCCTTATCGCAAAAGAGTTGTTCAATGCCGACGTTGCCAGAATAGCCGTACTTATTTACACGGTCGCCTTGCACAGTACGCTGGCCAATTTCGACGTCCGCGCGGAGCCCTACCTCACTGCCTGCATCACCGGCGCGACCTGGCATATGCTGCGCATCTACAAAGAAGGCCGTTGGCTCCATATTGCAGCTGCTGCACTCTTCACCGCCTGCGCCATCATGACCAAAGGCATTTTTGTGCTCATCACCATTGGAGGCGGCTGGATGATTTTCTGGATGGTGACCAGGCAGTTTAATCAGCTGCTGAATTACCGTTGGTGGTTATTTTTAGGTCTGTGTTTTATTTTCATTCTGCCCGAATTGTACAGCCTGTATGTACAGTTCGATTTACACCCCGAAAAGGTGGTTTTTGGAGAGACACGCGTTTCCGGGTTGCGTTTTTTCTTTTGGGACAGCCAGTTCGGGAGGTTTTTTAATACGGGCCCCATTAAAGGAAAAGGTGACGTAACATTCTTCCTGCACACCACACTATGGGCGTTTCTGCCGTGGTCGGTGGGGCTGGTGGCAGGAATTGTTTACCTGTTGAGGTTTGATAAAAATGCCACTCCCATGCGCTGGGTGATCTATGGCAGTACATTGGTCACATTCGTGCTATTTTCCCTTTCCCGGTTCCAGCTGCCACATTATCTGGTGATTGAATTTCCGTATTTTTCAATGATCACCGCCTATTTCTTTTATCAGCTGGCCAAATCTCCAAAAATCGATCATCTGGTGACAGTACAGACCGTACTCATGTTTGCTGCACTGGCTTGTATAACCGGCCTGGTATACATTACTGGCATTCATAATGGCATTTTCGCAGCCATCATTTCACTGGTGATCGTGCTGATTGCGAGCGTGATCAGCTACCGCAATAAGCTACAACAACTGCTGTTTAAAGGTTACGCGATGGCCGCCATGCTCTATATTTTCCTTTTCCAGTTCTTTTATCCATTTTTACTTCAATACCAATCCGGCAGGCAAGCGGCCAGGGAGATTTCTGAAAACAACAAGAATATCCCCGTGGCCGCATACGGTTCGTTTTCCTATACTTTCGAATTTTACTCGCCGGGGGATGTCAGCCTGATCCGCAATGAGGAATACCTCCAGGATTTCATCGAAGCTGCGCCATGCTACTTGTATACAACGGAATCGATTGCCGACAGCCTATTGAAATCCGGGCTCGACGCGGAGGTCCGGGCTACACCTCAGCATTTTCATGTGACACGGCTTAAAATGGGTTTTCTGAACTATAAGAAGCGAAATGTAACGTTGGAACCAAGGTATTTGCTTTACATTAAAAACGACGCCGCCGTTCTATAGCCGCCTCCAATTCGTATACAAATCCGGCCGTTTCGTATAATTTCAGGGAGTTTGAATCTGCCACCTTTGTGCTGTACTAGTTACTTCCATTTTCAAACTGAATAATGAGCAGCATTCAAACAACAAAATTAGGAAGCCAGGGGCTTGAAGTTCCTGTCGAGGGCCTGGGTTGCATGGGTATGACCTCCCTTGCAGGCATGAACATTTACGGCGTTGCCGACGAAACCGAATCGATAGCCACCATTCACCGTGCATTGGAACTGGGCGTTAATTTTCTGGATACAGCGGATCTCTACGGCCCCCTACTCAACGAAAGGTTGATCAGTAAAGCAATCAAGGGACACCGGGACCAATATATTATCGCCACCAAATTCGGCTACGAAGTAGATGACAATGAACAGCTTACCTGGCGAATCAATGGTCGTCCTGAGTATGTGAAAAAATCGGTGGAACGTTCGCTTAAGAACCTGGGCACCGACTACATTGACCTTTATTATCTGCATCGCGTCGACCCTGAAACACCCATTGAGGATACCGTTGGCACGATGGCCGAGCTGGTGCAATCGGGCAAGGTGAAGTACATTGGTTTGTCGGAGGTATCAGCGCAGACGTTGAGAAGGGCACACAGCATCCATCCAATCAGTGCAGTGCAGACCGAATATTCGCTTTTTGAAAGAGCACCAGAAGAGAATGGCCTGTTCGACACATTGAAAGAACTGGGTATTGGTTTTGTTTCCTATTCGCCGCTCGGCAGAGGCTTTCTGACCGGCGACCTAAAAAGCCCGGACGACTTTCCGGCTGACGATTTCCGGAGAACCATTCCACGTTTTCAGGGTGATAATTTTTATAAAAATCTTGAATTAGTGGCTGAAATTCAACAGCTCGCAGCAGAAAAAGGAATCACACCCTCACAACTTGCCATCGCATGGACATTGGCAAAAGGTACCGTGCCCATTCCCGGGACAAAAAGAGTGAAGTACCTCGAAGACAATGTGGCCGCCGCAAGTGTTACCTTTACTGACACCGAACTGGCGCATTTGGAATCCATTTTGCCGCTGGGAAGCATCGCCGGCGAGCGTTACGATGAGTCTGCAATGGCTGGGGTAAATTTGTAAAATTGACAGGAAAATGAAAAACAAAGGGCCACTGATCATTAACTCGATTTCGGACTATCATAAAATCATGGGTATGCCTCAACCTGAGCACCCGCTGATCAGCGTGATCGGGCTGAAATGCGCAGTGGCGCTTCCCGACTTGCCGGACGACAAGTTGATCCATAATTTTTACAGCATTTTTCTAAAAAAGAATATTAATGCTACGATAGGTTACGGACGAAAATGTTATGATTTCAGCAACGGCGTCATGGGTTTTTCATTACCTAAGCAGGTTTTTACATTAAACAGAGAAGGTGATTATTCTCAAATAGCCGGGTGGATGCTTCTGATCCACCCGGACTTTATCCGAAAATACGACCTGGCCAAGCGCATTGACCATTACGGGTTCTTCTCCTACAACATGAATGAGGCATTGCACCTTTCGGAAAAAGAGGAAGCTATGATCGATCGCATTATGGAGGATATCAGAAACGAGTATCAGCAATCCATTGATGCATTCAGTCAGGATGTAATTGTGTCACATATAGAAGTATTGCTCAATTATTGCAACCGATTCTACAACAGGCAGTTCATTACCAGACAAAGTTCGGAGCAGGAGCCGTTGGAGAAATTTGAAGAACTTATCAAACAGATTTTCAGGGAAGATCAGATTCGCCACCTGCCTACTGTCAATGAAATAGCAGAACAGCTAAATGTTTCCGCGCATTACCTGAGTGATATGCTGCGCTCGCTCACAGGTATGAGTGCCCAGCAACACATTCACAATGGTCTGATCGAAAAAGCAAAAGAGATCCTGTTGACAACCAATCTGACCGTTAACGAAACCGCCTACAACCTGGGATTCGAATATCCGCAATACTTTAACAGACTTTTCAAAAGCAAAACCGGGCTGACGCCGGCCGCCTTTCGGAAGGATTTTGTTAGTAATTAAACTAGACTTGCCAAGTCTTGAAGACTTGGTAAGTCTTAACCCCTCGCCTACTTCTCTACCACAACTTTGCTTGAATACTTAGATCCGTTGCTGAAAGTTAGGACCAGTGAATACATACCACTTGAAATACCCTCCAAATTGATTTCCTCCGCAAATTCTCTGGAATGATACACTTGTCTGCCAAGATGATTCAGCAATTCCGAATTTGCAACATTCCCTTTATTTACAAGATGAATTTTAAGCGTTCCGGATGCCGGATTTGGATAAACCTTTACAAATTCACCTTGATCCATCAAGACAGACCTGATTCTACTGTATGAAAATGATTCATCCAAATCGGTCATTCTGAGGCGATAAAGATTTTTACCAGCATTTGGCTTTTGATCTAATAGTTCATATTCCTTCTCTCTTTGAGAATCTATTGATGTTTTAATTGATCCGATCGTATCCCACTTCTTGCCGTCAACACTTCGATGAACTTCAATGCGGTCACTATTCTCCTCGGAGGTCGTTTTCCACCTTAACAAGACATGATTTTCTTGTTTGATTGCGTCAAATGTGGCTAATGTTACAGGTAGTGCCGCGTCATTGTTGTATTTGGCTATCGCAAACTTGTGGTCATTATTTACGAAAGTATACCCCCCAATTACAATCTTGCCGTTATTCTGAATAGCTAAACATGTACCCACGTCCCAATTTCCGTTAAAATCCGTAGTAACTTTCCCGTCACCATCAAAGCTATTGTCTAACGTTCCATCAGTATTGTATCTCGCCATAGCGAAATCGAGGGTTGATCCATTATTAACCGCTGTAAATCCTACTGCAACGATTTTCTGGTCAGATTGCAAAGCCAAACTCCCTCCTACGTCATCCGTGTTGCTAAATACAGTCTTGACAATTCCGTTATTCCCAAAAGAGTTGTCTAGCTCTCCTGTACTCTTGTACCTTACAAGCAGCATATCATCGTAACCTCCAAATACAGGTCTAGTTGTACCCAGAACAATGATTTTACCGTCTGCCTGAATGTCAACCGAAGATCCAACATCCTTAAATCCGATCTTGGTAGTCACAACACCATTAACCCCAAATCCATCATCTAGCCTCCCAGTATTCTTTATTCTCAACAACATCAAAACATCCTCCGGAGCTTGATTCGCATCATTCAATAATTCCGTAAATCCGGTGAGTAAAATTTCCCCATCCTGCTGTAAGGCAATTCCCCTCGCAAGCTGCCAGGCATCCGCTTCTCCCAAAACTCCGGTTTGGCCTAAACCAATAATAACTTTGCCGTTGTCTCCAAACTCGCTGTCCAACACACCATCACTGCTATACCTCGCGAGGGCTATATTTATGTCGAAATTTGCTAAATCTTGGGAATACCCTGCGATTATTACCTTACCGTCAGGTTGTAAAGCTATGGAGTTCGCCTGCTCATTTTCGCCATAAAAATCTGTCTTAACAACACCAGCTACACCAAAGGTCAGATCAATACTGCCATCCTTTTCGTATCTCACCATTGCAAAGTCATGATTTGAGCCATTCCAAGTGTACCCTGAAGCGATTATCTTTCCATCTGGCTGAATTACTCCTGAGGACGCTACGTCTTCGTTGGTCCCGAATTGCGTTTCTACCACTCCATTTACTCCAAACGAATTATCTAAACTACCGTCTGAGTTATACCTGATTAGGCAAAATTGACCCGCATATTGAACCTGTGTGGAATATCCGATAGCTACGGTCTTACCATCTTCTTGAATTAGTATTTTGTTAATCAAATTATGGGGAACAGTCACCCCCGTTACCACCTTCCCTCCCTGTCCAAAAGTTTGGTCCAATGATCCTGGTTGAGCCAAACAAATCGCTGGCCATATCAAAACTAAAATGAGGTAATAAAATCGTTTCATCTTTCATGGTTTAATGTGAATGGATGAAATGAAATTATTTACCTCAAATGGATTTAATGGTTACAAATGAATGAATGGCACTTATAATTTTCTTGCGGTATGCCTTATTTGCTCACCGCCTGTGGTAACCATACAAGACCAGGCAAGTCTTTTGAGACTTGCAACTCTTATTCAAAGCGAGACTTACCAAGTCGTCAAGACTTGGCAAGTCCGCCACTCCTCTTCAAAATAAGCGCCGAAATCAAAGAAACAACCAATCCGACCGGTAGGATTTCCATGTAGGTAATCAGCACTACTCCCAGCGGACTTTTGTAAAATTCCTTGTAAGTACCCATTTCCGCAATCTTACTTTCCAGCTCAGCCCCGGAAACCCCATCCTCCTGCAACTTGTTGATGGAGCTGGCGGCAAATTTTTCCATAAAGTCCGGAATGAATAAATAGTAGTCAACAAGCCAGACAATCACATAAACAGTCGAGGCGATTAAGCTGATGTAAAGACCAATCATGAAGGCTTTCCCGAATGTTACAAAACCGCCATTGTGTTTGTCGCGGTAGTTTTTAATACCCACAAAAACCAGAGAAAAAGCCAGGAGCATGGAAGCATATCCCAGCAGCATGTTCCCCTCGAAGCTTTCCTTATTATAGCAGACAGCAATGGATGAGACCATAAATGTCGACACGATAACGCCGGAGATTAATCCACAAATTATAACGATCCTTTTCATAACCAGTTAAGTTTTTGATCAAATGAGATAGCAAATTGGAGAACCGCTGATCAATTCAATTCATACTTTCGGGTGATTTTGATAGTGATACCTGTTTTTGACAACAAAGCAGAAAAATTACTAGGGTATCAGACTTAGCCGCCTGGCTTTTTCAACTGCTTGTGTGCGGCTTTTCACCTCCATTTTGTCAAACAGTCTAGAAGAATGTGTTTTAATGGTGTTCAAAGACACAAAAAGCTGGTCCGCAATTTGTTGATTGCTCATTCCCTCCGCGATCAGTTGCAGCACTTCCAGCTCACGCTTGCTAAGCCCAAGCGTTTGTGCCTCATTCGAATTAAATGTAAAACTGCCATCCGAAAACACAGGCACTTCCTTCTCCACAATGACCGTCTCGACTTTGGGCTTGATCAGCTTCATCGCCAGCCAGATCCCCAGGCCAGTGAAAATCAGCGCAATGGCACCGGCATATATTTCGACAATATGGTTAATGATCAGAAAACGCAGTTCCAGCCACTTTAAAAGGAACAGTAACAGGGCCAATGAGATGCCGTATAGAATCGTCGGCCTGTGTTTGCTGAAAAAGCCTGCTGTCATCGGAGATTTTCAATAAATGCTATTCTTAATATCAAAAATATAAATTTTTCCGGGTAAGAGATTTTATTTAACGGTATATACTTAAATTGGCATAACCACCTTTTTTTGAAACACCTTACTTCACTTCGCCTGTGAAACAATGTCCTAAATCTCCGTCATTCGGTATTATGTTCCTGCTGGCAATGCTCCTGTACTCTGGTACCACTGCTTTGGCGCAAACTAAAATCAATGAGGACTCGGTTTACATCCGGGAACATTACAACAAGATAGAACGAATGATACCTGTACGTGATGGTGTCAAGCTTTTCACTTCTATTTACATTCCCAAGGACATTTCGGCTTCCAAAACCTACCCTATTCTCCTCAATCGCACGCCATACAGTGTAGCCCCATATGGAGAGACGCTTTTTAAAAACAGTATCGGTCCCAGCATGCATTTTGCGCGAGAGGGTTATATCATTGCGTATCAGGATGTAAGGGGGAAATATATGTCTGAGGGTGATTTTGAAGCATACCGACCTTTTATAACTCAAAAAAAGGCCAAAACCGATATCGACGAAAGCTCTGACACCTACGATACCATTGAATGGCTGATCAAAAATATGGAAGGAAATAATGGCAAAGTAGGCAGCTGGGGCATCTCTGCGCCAGGCTACTACGCTACTATGACCGCTGTGGAAGCTCACCCGGCATTGAAAGTGGCATCTCCACAAGCGCCTGTTGCCGACTGGTTTATGGGTGACGACCGCCATCATAACGGTGCTTTTTTCCTGATGGGCACATTTGCATTTCTCTCTTCCTACGGCGCGCCAAGACCCGTCCCCACATCAAAAGGTACGCCACAATTTTCAGCTTACGGAACACCGGATTCGTATGAGTTTTATAAAAATCTCGGCCCGCTGAAAAATGTCAATGAAAAGATTTTCAAGAATCAGAACCGCATCTGGAACCAGATGATGGAGAATGAGAGCTACAATGATTTCTGGAAGGCGCGCACGCCCCTGCCCCATTTAAAGAATATTAAACCTGCCGTGATGGTGGTGGGAGGATGGTTTGATCAGGAAGATCTTTACGGCCCGCTGAAAACGTATCAGGCCATCGAAAATAATAAACCTAAGTCGCCCAATTTGCTTGTAATGGGTCCCTGGATTCATGGAGGCTGGTCGCGCGGGACTGGTCAATCATTGGGAAATATCCGCTTCGGATCCAAAACGAGTGCTTTTTACCAAAAAGACATCGAACTTCCCTATTTCAATCATTATCTGAAGGGCAACACAGATCCAGCTTTACCCAAGGCTTATATCTTCGAAACAGGGGCTAATGAATGGAGAAAATATGATCAGTGGCCCCCAAAAAACGCCGTGGAAAAGAAGCTGTACTTCCACCCGGACGGCACGCTTTCTTTCTCTCCGACGATGACCACTATGCAGGTCGGTGCTAGTCCATCTTTTGATGAGTATACCAGCGATCCAGCCAGGCCAGTGCCGTATACATCCGAAATACGGATCATTCGGGGAAGCGATTACATGTATGAAGACCAGCGTTTTGCTTCCACCCGGCCCGACGTGCTCGTGTACCAAACAGAAGTATTGACTGAGGACGTTACCATTTCAGGAAATGTTTTCGCCGATCTCTTCGTATCCACCACCGGCACTGATGCTGATTTCGTAGTGAAACTCATAGACGTTTACCCAGGCGACGCTCCTAATAACAGTCCTGTTAATCCAAATATGAAAATGGGTGGTTTTCAGCTGCTCGTACGCGGCGAGGTAATGCGCGCCAAATTCAGAAAAAGCTTCTCGAAACCAGAACCTTTGGTGCCAGGAAAAATTGAGAATGTACGTTTTGATATGCAGGACGCAGCACACAGGTTCAAAAAGGGCCACAAAATCATGGTGCAGGTGCAGAGCTCATGGTTCCCGCTGGTGGACCGTAACCCTCAGAAATTCGTGAACATTTACAAAGCTTCTGAACAGGATTTTCAGACAGCGAAACACCGGATCTTTAATTCAGGAAATGCTTCTTCTTACGTCGGAGTAAGGGTTTTGGAATAAAACTGGCGATTCAGACGCTCTTTTTCAGCCCGATTGTGAAGGTACTACCTGCTCCCAGCTCGCTTTCCACGGTGAGCGTGCCTTGCTGCGCCTCCATAAATTCCCGGCTGATGGCCAGGCCAAGGCCAGTTCCTTCGCGGGTAGAGCCCGGTACCCGAAAGTACCGGTCAAATATTTTGTCCTGATACTCCTGTGAAATCCCCTGACCATTGTCCCTGACCGAAATTTGAATGTACTCCTGATTTTCCCTGATTTCCAGCGTGATCACCGAATGGTCGTAAGAGTACCGAATCGCATTGGAAATCAGATTAGTGAGTACCCATGCTGTTTTTTCCGCGTCCGCCTGCACACTTGAATGCACGCCATTTTCCAGCACCTGTAACTTGATATCACGGTTTTCAGCCATTGTTTCATTGGAAGCGATGGCATAGCCAATGATTTCCCGAGGCGAAGCATTTTCGATATTCAGCTGGATCCTTCCGCTTTCAACCTGTGTAATGTTGAGCAGCTCGCCGGTAATTTTGAGCAGCCGGTCCGCGTCTTCGCGGATACCGTCCAGCAGGTGCCGCTGCTCCTCATTGGTTTGGCCAATACGCTCATTTTTAAGCAGATCAAGCGTGATTTTTATGGCGGAGATCGGCGTTTTCAGCTCATGGGAAACATTGGCTATAAAATTCGTTTTCGCAAAATCCAGCTCTTTGTAAGGGGTGATATTCCTCAGCACGATTACATGTCCGATCGACCGGCTTTCCTTTTCCCCGGTAGGCGTAATCGAAATGTTAATGTTTTCTTTTTCAAAGTAACTTTCCTTTCCGTCAGCATAAATTTTCATAGGCGCCTGATCCGCATGGACTTTTGTGGTTTCAAAGGTATCCTTAACCAATGATCGCACCAGGTCGTTTCTCAGCGCTATTTCTGCGGCTTTGCCTCCTATCAGCTCGCTGGCTTTCAAGCCTGTAACTTTCTGGGCTTCCTCATTGGCAAAGATGATGATTTTATTTTCGTCCAGCCCGATCACCGGATCATGCATGTTATTGATCAGTGTCTCGATCCGCTTTTTCTCAGTCATTAATTTGGCTAGATTGCTGCTGTTGTACTCTTCCAGCTTCTCCGCCATCGTATTGAACGACTGCGCCAGCTGACCGTATTCGTCCTTACTGCCAAAATGCACCCTTTCGGTGTAGTTTTCTTTAGCGATTTGCCGGATACTTTCTGTGAGTTCACCGATCGGATTGGCAATGTTGCTTGGCAAATTCACAAATAATGTGAGCGCTATCAAAAAACAAATGGTACCAGTAATAGCAATCCAGACGACCGATTTCCCGGCGGTTTGCTCAGCATACGTACTTTTTCGACTGATCGCATTCAGGTTAAGGCTCATGATATCATTGATATCGTTCCTTACCTGGCCAACCAAAACTGAATCAGAGGGACTGGTTTTCAGCGATTTAAAGTGTCCCGTCAATTGCTCGGTAAACTCCTTCTCGCCATTTTCCGTGATATTATTTTGCTGATGAAGTAGGTATTTTTCAAAATCAGCAAAGTCGGGTTTTCCGGCCGCAGGTTTTTCGAGCGCCCGCAGCATGAGCCGGCCATATTCCAGCGAGTTGTAATTAGCTTTCAAGATACTGCGCGAGTCGGCGGAAAGTATGTTCACCTGCCGTACCCCCAACACGGCGAGTATGGTGATCATGGCGAACAAAATCCCGGTCCCCAACCTCAGTTTGGTCTTTATTTTCATGATCAGGAAAGTATAACGAGGTCAATGTCGGAAGAAGACATCTTATTTAAAAGTTCATTGAAAACATTCGTGGCCAATATGACTTTAAACAGGTTCAAATGCGGCTTACCGATACAAATCGTGGTTATTTTATTCTGCTCGGCTACCTCCACGATCACTTTGGCAATGCTGGCATTCTGGATTTTAATCACATTACCGCCCAGTTCCGTCGCCAGTTTGAAATTATTGATCAAATGCCGCTGTTTGGCTAACCCTATCCTGCTGGCCGATTCCTTGGGCGTCTGTACATACAGCAGGTACCAGTTGCTGTGATAGTAATTGGCAAGTCTGGCTGTTTTCCGTATCACATTGCGGGCCGTTTTTTCGTTACTGCTGATACACGCCAGAAAACGCTCGTGTTTGATCGCAAGATTCGGCTGGATCTCATTTTCGACCTTGCGCTCTACCTGGGAAGCTACTTCTTTTAATGCAAGCTCCCGAAGCTGCAAAATGTGCTGCGGTTTGAAAAAATTCAGGAGTGCCGTCTGAACCTTTTCGGGCGTGTAAATTTTGCCTTCCTTCAATCTGGTAATAAGCTCGTCGGCCGTGAGGTCGATGTTGACAACCTCGTCCGCTAGTCCCAATACCTTGTCCGGAATGCGTTCAGCGACTTCCACGCCGGTTATTTCCTTCACCTCCTGGTTCAGGCTTTCGATGTGCTGAATGTTCACAGCCGAGATCACATTAATCCCTGCATCCAGAATATCCATGACATCCTGCCAGCGCTTGGTGTTTTTGCTGCCCTCTATATTGGTATGTGCCAGCTCGTCAACGATCACTACCTCAGGCCGCAAGGTGATCACCGCCTGCACGTCCAGCTCTTCGAGTTCCTTTCCTTTATAAAACAACTTCCGTCGGGGAATAACCGGTAATCCTTCCAGCAAATCGTGCGTTTCCTTCCGGTTATGCGTTTCAATGTATCCGATTTTGACATCAATACCTGTACGCAACAGTGCATGCGCCTCCTGCAACATGCGGAAAGTCTTGCCGACCCCCGCACTCATCCCGATATAGATCTTGAATTTACCTTTCCTTGATTTTTTGATCAGGTCAAGAAAATGTTCCGCACTGTTGTTTTCCATTGGAATGTAAGTTTTTTTATCAATTCAATGCAAAAGTGATGGCAGTAGTCATGTAGGTTTTGTTACGGGTGAGTTTGTCGCTGGCACCGTTGAAGATTGCGTCCCTGCTATTCAGGTGTCGTGCCTCCATGCGCCACATTACTTGCGAACTGATGGCGTAGTCGCAATTAATTGATAAGCCATAAGTCTGAAAACCGTGATCCGAAGCGGTCGCAATAATCACGCCTTTTTTGTCATGATAGTACTCCCCTCTCGCCGCTATATTGAACTTTGGCGATACTGAAAACCGGGCGATGAGCACGGGGACATACCAGGTGTTGTAACTGCTGCTTCCCTTTTGGTTTTGCTCACTCCCAATGTCAAAACCTGTGGTGATACCCCATTTTTCGGAAAGTTGGAATATTCCATAAACGTTGTGGTAGTACCGCATTTGTCGCAGGCTGTCCGGCTTATCGCTTCCGATAAAAGTGCTGTAATTCAATGTCACATAAGATGCTGGTTTAAATGTAACCTGCGTCCCGAATGCGGGCGTGGAGTTACCATCCACGCGCTGAATTCGCTGCCAACCATTGAGATACATGGCCGACAGGTACCATTTTTCATTGTTGCTGGTATAGCCAAGTTTCGCCCCTGACTCAAAGTACGGCGTATTTTCAGCCATCAAACTTCTGGTAAGCATCCAGTTATCTTTGCCGATTGCACTTTCAAATCCAATGTGGGAAGGCATGATCCCTGCGTCGAGCCATAGGTTGTGGTTTTTGGCCAATTTAATTCCCGCGTTGGCTTCATAAATATTTTTGAGCACACCTGGCTCAGCTGCATAATTGGCATTCATATAAGTACCGGCTGCCAGCGAAATATTGGCACGCAGCCGGTCGGTATTGTAGCTGCCCCGGAGCATGGCCAGGTTCAGGTTTACTTCGTTGGTTCGGTTGTGATTGTAGATAAATCCGGGTAATGTGTGGTTTTCCGTTTTGTGAAAATCCTGCACGTAATACGATTCAACGTACCCGCTTATGGTAAAATGGTTTCTGGTTTCAGTGGAGTCCTGTGAGTAGGCTGGCATTGCCGCAGCAATGACCAAAGCGCCTAAAAATACTGTTTTCATTTACTTTCGATCTGGTAATCAAAGCGGCGGGTACCGTTACTGGCCGGTTCACTGCGTCGCATCCGAAATGAGCCGGCGGCTTTTTATTTCAAATTGTCAAGTGCGAGGTTCAATGCCAATACATTGACTTTCTCCGGCCCAAAAAGTCCCAGCAAAGGTTTCTGAGTATTTTCATTGACTAATAATTCCAGCTTTTGAGCGGGAACATTTCGGATTTTGGCGATCCGGGTTACCTGTACCAATGCGGCTTTGGCAGAAATGTCAGGGTCCAGGCCGCTAGCACTCGCAGTGACGAGCTCGACGGGGATTTGCGACTTTTGTACGCCGGGATTATGCATCAAAAATGTATCTATCCTTGCCTGTACCACGCCCAGGTATTCCTCATTCGACGGGCCCTTGTTACTACCCCCACTACCGGCAGCATTGTACCCCACTGCGGATGGGCGGGAATTGAAATACTTGTCATCTGTAAAAGACTGACCGATATTAGCATAATACCGTTTCCCGTTCCGCTCCATGATCTCCCCTTTTCCGTGATTTGGAAACACTTTTGCAACCCCAAGGATCACCAATGTGTATATGCCTGAGAAGAATACCAACGTCAAAATTGTCAACCTGACCGCTGGAAAAATATGTTGTTTCATTTGGATTTTAATTTTTAACTTTGATAATAACTTGATTCTTATGTACAGAAAAGTTTTTGTCGCTCAAAATGCCGACGATCTGAACGTGAAGCTACCTGATGACTATTTGCATAAGGGGATTGAAGTAATCGCTTTTGAAATCAAAGAGAGTAGAAACGAGATTCTCGCCGCAAAAAAGGAGGCCGCAAAAAAGGCTCATCGATATTTTAAGACTATTCAAATAGATCTTGGAGGCTTCAATTTCAACAGAGACGAAGCCAATGAAAGATAGGCCTTTCATTGACAGCAATGTTGTGCTGTATCTTTTGGATTTGAATGGAAGCAACAAGAAAGAAATCGCTTCTTCTTTGATTTTGGACTTACCTTTCATTAGTCCGCAGGTTGTGTTTGAATGCTTGAATGTTTGTCTCCGAAAGCTAAAAATGGATCGCACGAGCTCTACCCGTTTTTTGAATGAGCTGATCGCAAGCACGTTCATGCAAGATGAAACTGAGCAGGTTGTAAATTCTGCCCTACGCATTTTTAACAGATATTTTTTGCAACCTTTTGATTCAAAAATAATTGCGTCCGCGCTAGAAGCTAGTTGCAACATCTTGTACTCAGAAGATATGCAGCATGGACTTGTCATTGACGATCGGCTTACCATTATTAATCCTTTTTTATAATTTCAAAACCAAGCACTCACAACCATATCAATCACCTTAATCCCCGCAAAGGGAACCAAAACCCCGCCAAGGCCATAAATCAGCAGGTTTCTGCGTAGTAATGCGCTGGCACCGATGGGTTTGTAGGCAACACCTTTCAAAGCCAGCGGGATCAGTAGCGGAATGATGATCGCATTGAAAATCACCGCAGAGAGTATCGCGCTTTCCGGACTATGCAGCCCCATGATATTAAGACCTTGCAATGCAGGAATGGAGGCAATAAACAATGCGGGCACGATGGCGAAATACTTGGCGACGTCATTCGCAATACTGAATGTAGTCAGCGTTCCGCGGGTCATTAACAGCTGTTTACCGATTTCCACGATCTCAATCAGCTTCGTGGGGTCATTATCCAGATCCACCATGTTACCGGCTTCCTTCGCTGCCTGCGTTCCGCTGTTCATAGCCACGCCTACATCAGCCTGCGCCAGTGCGGGGGCATCGTTGGTACCGTCGCCCATCATGGCCACAAGCTTTCCTTTATGCTGCTCAGCTTTGATGTAATTCATTTTATCTTCTGGTTTGGCTTCGGCGATGTAGTCATCCACACCTGCTTTTTCGGCTATAAATTTGGCTGTCAATGGATTATCACCAGTCACCATCACCGTTTTTACGCCCATTCTGCGCAGTCTTTCAAAACGTTCCTGAATGCCTGGTTTGATAATGTCCTGCAATTCGATCACGCCGATTACTTTTTCATTTTCCGAAACCACCAGCGGCGTACCCCCATTGCTGGAAATCTCCCTCACTTTTTCGGCGGTATCGGCAGGAAATTGGTTCCCCGCCTTCTCGCTCAGCTGCCTGATCGCGTCCGACGCACCCTTACGTATGCGTGTGTCCATGAAATTGATCCCAGAACTCCGGGTTTCAGCTGTAAACTGAATGAAAGTGGGGTTTTCTACCCGTAACCGGTCCGGTACGATCGAGGCCAGCTCGATAATGGATTTACCCTCGGGTGTTTCGTCAGCGATGGAGCTGAGCGCTGCGCTGGTGATAAAATGACTTTTCTCAATGCCATCCGCGGGCCAGAAATGGGTCGCTTTCCGGTTACCGATCGTGATCGTGCCGGTTTTGTCAAGCAACAATGTGTCAATGTCCCCGGCCGTTTCAACAGCCTTTCCACTCTTGGTGATCACATTGGCCCGAAGCGCCCTGTCCATCCCCGCAATCCCGATCGCTGAGAGCAAGCCGCCGATCGTGGTCGGGATCAGGCACACGAACAATGAAATGAATGCCGCAATGGTGATGGGTGTATCCGCGAAATCACCGAACGGTTTTAAAGTAATACACACAATGACGAATACCAGCGTGAAACCAGCCAGCAAAATGGTCAATGCGATCTCATTGGGCGTTTTCTGGCGGCTTGCACCTTCTACCAATGCAATCATCTTGTCCAGAAAGCTTTCACCGGGTTCGGTGGTAACTTTTACTTTAATGCGGTCAGAAAGGACTTTGGTTCCACCCGTAACGCTGCTTTTATCTCCGCCGGCCTCCCGGATAACGGGTGCCGATTCGCCTGTAATCGCACTTTCATCGATCGTCGCAAGACCTTCAATGATCTCGCCGTCGGTAGGAATGATATCGCCGGTTTCGCAGAGAAAAACGTGCCCTTTTTGAAGTTGCGAGGAGGGAATGATCTTGACTTCGTTCACATACATATCGCCGATCGCCTGTAGCCATTTGGCGGGCGTTTCTTCACGGGTTTTCCGCAAACTGTTCGCCTGGGCTTTTCCTCTCGCCTCTGCAATGGCTTCTGCGAAATTGGCAAAAAGCAATGTAAGCAAGAGTATAGCAAAAACGATGAGGTTATATGCCAGGCTACCCTGACTTTTTTCACCTGATATGATCCAGATATTGACGATGAGCATTACAAATGTTCCGATCCATACGGTAAACATGACGGGGTTACGGAACATCACTTTGGGGTTCAGCTTGACGAACGACTGAGTCATCGCTTCCCTCACCAGATCTCCCTGAAAAAGGGATGTATTTTGAGATTTCATTCTGATTTTCTGTTAATGATTGATTGAAAAATACTCTGCGATCGGGCCCAGGGTAAGTGCCGGGAAGAAGGATAATGCCGTGATGATCACGATGACCGCAAAAACCATGATACCGAATGTGCCTGTGTCGGTTTTAAGTGTTCCCGCACTTTCCGGGATATGTTTTTTGGAGGCCAAAA
This sequence comes from Dyadobacter pollutisoli, assembly GCF_026625565.1. NCBI lineage: Bacteria > Pseudomonadati > Bacteroidota > Cytophagia > Cytophagales > Spirosomataceae > Dyadobacter > Dyadobacter pollutisoli. Next base: position 1,862,238 of record NZ_CP112998.1, on the reverse strand, counting down.
TACCCGCAATCGCGACCGGACCAATGATGGGCAGGAACCTGGAAAGGATCAGAACGATGCCGCAGCTGATGTTCCACCATGGTGTATTGTCACTCAGGCCCTCGAAACCGCTACCATTATTGGCCGATGATGAAGTGTATTCATAAAGCATTTCACTAAATCCGTGGAAACCGGGATTGTTGAGCGTACCAGCTGTGAACTGTGGCATGGCTACCGCCAACGCGGTACCCGCTAAAATAAGCAGCGGATGCAGTAATGCTACGATCATGGCAATTTTCATTTCCCGTGCCTCAATTTTTTTACCCATGAATTCGGGTGTCCTCCCCACCATTAAACCGCTGATAAAGACGGCCAGGATGATAAAAATGTAGAAATTCAAAATCCCAACGCCCACACCACCGTAAAATGCATTGGTCATCATAGACAACATTTGGGTCAGTCCCGACGCTGGCATGAAGCTGTCGTGCATGGAATTAACAGAGCCTGTGGATATAACGGTGGTGGCTATACTCCAAAATGCGGAAGCCGTCGTGCCAAACCGTACTTCCTTTCCTTCCATGGCCCCGGAAGAGACGTCGATACCCATTTGTGCCAGTTTAGGGTTTCCTTTCAGTTCTGTGATGATCGTGGGAATGGTTAACAACATAAAACCCAAGGTCATCACGCCAAAAATCATCCAGGCCAAACGGCGCTTTTTAAGAAAAAATCCAAGCGCGAAAATCATGGACAACGGAATGATCAGCTGGGCGCACATTTCGGTCATGTTGGTAAAATAATTAGGATTTTCCAGAGGATGAGCTGAATTAGTCCCAAAAAACCCGCCTCCATTAGTCCCAATGTGCTTAATCCCCACGAAAGCAGCAACTGGCCCGGTAGAAACCTGAACAGTGTCGCCCTGCATGGATATGATCGAGTCTTTACCGTCGAATGTCATAGGTGTACCATTGGCAACCAGCAGAATGGCTACAATGACCGATAGCGGCAACAAGATCCTGATGCAGGATCTTACCAGCAAATTATAAAAGTTGCCCAGCTTGTCGGTTGTACGTTCTTTCAATGCGATCATCACAATCGCTGCGGCAGCCATACCGGTACCCGCGCTCACAAATTGCAAAAACATTAGAAACAACTGACCGAGATAGCTCATGCCGGTTTCCCCTGAATAATGCTGCAGATTACAGTTGACCACAAAGGATATGGAAGTATTAAATGCCAGTTCCGCAGATTGGGAAGGGTTACCATCCGGATTGAGCGGCAACCAGCCCTGGTTCATCAGTACGAACATGCCCAGGAAAAACCAGACCATATTAATCGTTAGCAATGCAACCAGATGTTGCTTCCAGTTCATTTCAACATTCGGTTTGATGCCGCTCAGTTTAAAAAAGAGATTTTCAAGCGGGCCAAAAACGGGGTCAAGAATCGTTTTTTCCTCCCCGTAGACTTTCGCGATATATTTACCCAGCGGAATTGACAATGCTACGGTAGCGACAAAAACGAAGATTATACCTGACAGTTCAGTATTCATTGGTTTAACAGTTTAAAATTTTTCAGGTTTTACAAGCACGTAACACATATATGCGAAAACCAGGATAGAGACGATGAATAGCGCTGCCATGGTTTCAGATCTTTTCGAAGTAATTGATGGATTTGTAAAACAGCACGAAGGCTAATGCACCAGCGGCCATAAGAAGGAGTGTTGTCATGATTGCGTTTATTAAGTTTTCACCTGTTGATACCAACCGTATGCCGCAACATCACACAGGACAATAACACATTGATTTACAGCACTTTGATAAAATAACACGCGCTGTGCCAATAAAAAAAGCCTATCAAAATGATAGGCTCGTTATCAGAATAGAAGGATGACTTACAATTTATATTCGTCTATCTTTCGGTAAAGTGTTGCTATCCCGATCTCTAAAAGTCGGGCGGCTTCGGCCTTGTTGCCGTTGGTATAGTTGAGTACTTTTTGAAGATGTATTTTTTCTGCGCTGGCCATTGAAAAAGCGGACATGCTTTTATCAGTATTGTTTCGCATCTGGCTCAGCTCCATGGGAAGGCTCTCCCGATCCAGCACGGGGCCGTCTGTCAGGATCACACTTCTTTCGATTACATTTTTGAGCTCGCGGATGTTGCCGTTCCACTGACTGTGTTCCAAGGCGGCTATGAAATCCGGCGACAAGGCTTTGATCTTCTTATTGGCCTTCAATGCAAATCTTACTGCAAATTCGTTAGCCAGTGCCGCAATGTCCGAAACCCGCTCCCGCAATGCGGGAATCGTGATTTGAAAAACAGAAAGCCTGTAAAATAAATCGCTTCTGAATTCGCCCGCAGCAATCTCTTTTTCAAGATCACGGTTGGTGGCCGCAATGATGCGGACATTGACTTTCGTCGGATGCGTGTCACCTATTTTAATAAACTCCCCGGATTCGAGGACACGAAGCAGCTTTGCCTGTAATTCCAAAGCCATTTCACCGATTTCATCCAGAAAAATGGTGCCAGTATTGGCTTCTTCAAACAGTCCTTTCTTGTCCCTGATTGCCCCCGTGAATGCCCCCGCCTTATGCCCGAACATTTCACTTTCCAGCAGGTCTTTTCCAAAAGCCGAGCAATTAATGGCCACAAATGGCTTTTTGGATCTCGCACTCGCCTGATGAATGGATTGCGCGAACACCTCTTTCCCAGTGCCCGTTTCGCCTAAAAGCAGTACCGTGGTGTCAGTTGGCGCTACCCTTCTGGCCAGATCGACGCTAGCGAGCAGTTTTTTGGATTTACCAATGATCGCATCAAATGAATGCTTTTCTGCGAGCTGCTTTTCAAGGTTGGCGACGCGCTTGTTGAGCTCGGCTTTTTCAAGGGCACGATACAGCAACGGAATGATCCTGGCATTGTCGTCGCCTTTGGTAATGTAGTCGAAAGCGCCATTTTTTATGGCCTGGACACCGTCGGGAATGTTTCCATAAGCAGTAAGCAGGATCACTTCAACGAGTGGATATTTTTCACGGATTGTATTCAGAAATTCAACGCCATTGCCATCCGGAAGCTTTACATCGCATAGTACAATATCAATATCCGTTTGTTCCAGCTTTTTCAAGGCAGTCCGGATATCGCCCGCTTCGGTCACATCAAAACCTTCCAGCTTCACGACCCGGCCGATCAGTCCCCGTAATTTTTCTTCATCGTCAATGATCAGTACTTTCTTCATTGGCAGGTATCATGCTGTTGTTTTGTGATCCTTTGTTGCTTCGGATCATGCATTGTTGTTGGGGTGAAGACAACATTTCCAGTATTCAAAAATGACTTTGAAACGGTTACGAAGCTCATTGAAATTGTTTTCTTTCTTAAAAAAGCCCTGTATCGTCGAGTCGTAAGCCGCCTCGATAATCTGTGGATTGTCTGCCGTGCTCAAAAAAACGAATGGGATGGATTTCTTCCTGAGGTATTCATTCTGGTCGATGCGCTCCCTCAGCTCCAAACCATTCATTACCGGCATGTTGATATCGCAAATAATCAGGAAAGGCTGCTCTTGCGTCGTTTCGAGGTATAATAATGCTTCCAGACCATTTCCAAAAAAAAGAACCTTGTTTGGAATGTTCAATTCATCCATGACGCTTTTGATTAGAAACTGGTCGTCAGCATCATCCTCAATCGAAATGATCGGTCCTTTTATTGACATTTGCCGGAATGTTATGAAGTGAGTTTTCGTGCAAATATTGCATTTATTCTCCCAATAACTGACGCCGATGTCAATAATCCTTTCTTGACCGGACCGTACGCCCGCTGACGCACCCGCACTACAAATTCATTCCACCGGAGGCTTCAATGCGCTGCGCGGTAACCCAGCGAGCCTCTTCCGAACACAGAAATGCGACCACTCCGCCAATATCATCGGGCATACCTACCCTGCCCAAAGCGGTGATGGTGTTAATGTGATCCTCCATGCCCGGATGCGAATCAAACGCCCTTTTTGTGAAATCGGTGTGAATGATTCCGGGCGCTACCACATTGGCCGTAATTCCCCTGTATCCCAGTTCCTTGGCCTGATATTTCGTCAATGTTTCAATCGCACCCTTCATCGAAGCATAGGCCGCGTAGCCTTGTGTTGAAAAGCGGGCCAGGCCAGTCGACAGGTTGACGATTCTGCCTTTGTCAGCCATATGAGCCAATGCTTTTTGGGTTAAAAAATAAACACCTTTGAAATGCACATTCATCAGCTCGTCAAATGCCTCCTCGGTGGTGTCCGCGAATGCCGATGGGCGATCGATACCGGCATTGTTGATCAAAAAATCAAAGCTACTCCTACCCCATTTGTCTTGCAAAATATGCGAAAGTGAAGCAAAGAATGCGTCAAATGTCGACACATTCGCAGTGTCCAGCTGAACCGCCGCTGCTTTCCTTCCCAATGCTTCGATCGCAGCGACTACTTCTCCGGCTTCCTCTGCTTTATTCCGGTACACAACAATCACGTCGGTTCCTTTTTGGGCAAGGGCGAGCGCAATATTTTTACCTAATCCTCTGCTTGCGCCGGTTACCAACGCTATTTTATTTCCTGAGTCCATCATTTTGTTTGTTTAAAATTGATGGAACAAAGGTATCGGAGCGGTGAACGGTAAATTTGCCCGTTTCAAATCAAAACTTACGAAATTCAAATCTCAGACCCGAAACGCGCGCGGACTGAGCGAAGTATGCTTTTTGAAAAGGTTATTGAAATGGGAAGGTTCTTCAAACCCCAGACTGTACGCGATTTCAGATACGTTCCAATCCGTATGCTTCAAGAGGATCTTAGATTCCTTGATAATCCTGTCGCTAATGAGCTCAGTGGTCGTTTTTCCGGTGATCTCTTTTAAAACCTTATTGAGATAATTAACATGAATCGACAACTGATCGGCATAGTCTTTGGCCGACCGGAAGGTAAGCTTCTGATGTGGCGGCTCAATAGGAAACTGTCTTTCAAGCAGTTCTATAAAGAGAGAAGAAACCCGATTGTAAGCATTGGTTTCATTGAAAAGCGAGGTCGCCGGTTGGAGTTTTTGGCCGAAATGGATCAGTTCAATGACATAATTTCGCAGCAGATCGTATTTATAGGCATAGTCAGATTCAATTTCTCTGAACATTTTGCCAAACAAATACTTTACCTCCTCGATCTGCGGTTCAGTCAGGAAAAATATGGGACTTCCTCCTGGCTTGAATACCGGTAACTCCTTCAATTTAATGCCGCTATTGTCCTGCGTCAGAAAATCTTCTGAAAAAATACAAAAGAAACCCGATTGCTTTTCGTCCAGCGGCTCGTAGTTGTAAGGTATCAGCGGCGTTGCAAAAAGCAATGCATTGTGCTCAATGTCGATGACTTTATCCGCATATTCAGCTCTATTTTTCCCTAGTATCAGGCTGATCTTGTAATACGATCGCCGGTTGTAAGGCATTGAACCCGTTTTGGTACGGTACAGGTCTGCCGTCTTAAACAAGTTAAAGTGCCCGATCTCTTTCTGAACGGGCACTGGGATAAGTTGCTCGATATCTTTATAAAATTCCGATACTGAAATTGATTTCTGCATAATCAAAGTTACGAAATTCAATCCAATGCTTGCAACTGTTTAATCATAGGTCACGAAAGATTCATCGGCATAGCACCACAGCCACTTTTCTCCCGGCTCGGCAGAAGATGCTACCGGATGACCAGTTTGATGAAAATGCTTCGTCATATGCTGGGAGGGCGAGCTGTCGCAACATAATGTGGCGCCGCAAGTCTGGCAAGTCCGGAGATGTACCCACCAGCCATCCACTTTCTTACATTCTTCGCAAACATGCTCCACAGCGGTTTTGATCTCAGTGATCTCAGTGATATGGTTACAAATCTGATCCATTATACTTCGCTTAAATATTGATGAACAAAACTGATTGACATGGAGCCTTCGCCTACCGCAGATGTAACCCGGTTCATAGCCCCGGCCCGAACGTCACCGGCTGCAAAAATGCCCGGGGAGCTTGTTTCCAGTAAGTAGGGATCGCGCTCGGCTTTCCACACCTGCCGGAAATTGTTATAACCCTTCATATCGCGGCCTGTTTCAATAAAACCTTTGTTATTCTTGATGATTTCCAGTCCCACCCAGTCAGTGTAAGGCTTTGCGCCAATGAAAATGAACAAGGCATCTGCCGGTACGGTACGCTCCTCGCTCGTATTCAAATCCACCAGTTTCAGCGCTTCCAGGTGATCTTTCCCTTGCGCCTCGACGATCTCGGTACAGCCCAGGATACTGATATTGTCGGTTCCTTTGATCTGGTCGATCAGGTAGGACGACATAGAGGATGTCAGGTCGTTCTTACGGACGAGGATGTAGACATTCCTGGCAAATTTGGACAAATACATCGCTGCCTGCCCCGCGGAATTCCCGCCGCCGAGTACATATGCATCCTTATTACCACAGGAACTCGCCTCTGTACTGGCAGCCCCGTAATAAATTCCTTTTCCCGTAAACTCTTCTATACCCTTGGTTTCCAGCTTTCTATAATCCACGCCGGTCGTAATAACCACAGCTTTGGCATTGATCTCGCTGTCGTCGCCCAGTACAATGGTTTTATATTTGTCCTTTAATTTAATCTCTTTTACAAATTGCGGGGAAAGAAATTCGGTACCAAACCGGGTCGCCTGCGTGATCGCCCTACGCGTGAGGTCAGCGCCGCTCAGCCCCATAGGAAACCCGAGGTAATTCTCTATCCTTGAACTCGTTCCGGCCTGTCCGCCCGGTGCTTTTCTCTCTATTAATAAGGTACTCAATCCTTCCGAAGCTCCATAAACCGAAGCCGCCAGCCCAGCGGGCCCTGCGCCGATGATCACCACATCGTATATCTGCTGCTTGGTTTTCGCATTGAGTCCTATCCGCTCAGCAATGTCGATCAGAGATGGTGTTTTTAACAAAGTACCGTCTTCAAATATGACCACTGGAAAATCGACAGGGCAAAGCATATTAGTAGCGGCGATTTGCTTTCCGGCCTCATTGGACTCCACATCCATCCACGAATATGGCACCAGATTACCAGCCAGAAAGTCCTTGATCTCGTGCGCCTTAGGTGAAAATTGGTAACCTATCACTTTAATACCTTTGAAATCCGGACGGTAGTTTGCCTGCCAGTCGTGCAGCAACTCATCGATGGCCGGATACAGCTTTTCCTCTGGCGGGTCCCAGGGTTTCATCAGGTAATAATCCAGCTGCACGTCATTAATCGCCTTGATAGCCGCATCGGTATCCGAATAGGCCGTGAGCAGTACCCTTTTCGCAAACGGAAAGAGTACCATTGCTTTTTCTAAAAAATCAACGCCCTGCATTTCCGGCATGCGCTGGTCAGAAATGAAGATCGCTACTTCCTCGCCTTTGTTTTGAAGTTCGAGCAAGCTTTCCATCGCTTCGCTGACGGAGGAAGTGCTAAGAACCCTGTATTTGTCGCGGTAATGAGATTTGAGGTCGCGGCTGATCGCCCGCAGAACCTGTGGATCGTCGTCAATAGAGAATATGATGGGCAAACCCATAGTTGAGACCTTTTTTAAAAATGAAACCTAAATTATCCATTAATGGGAAAACAAACCAAAAATTCTGTTTTTCCGCTTTCTGTGTGCAATGTAACCGAGCCATGATGCTGCTTTACAATGCGCATAACCACATCCAGCCCCAGCCCCGTTCCCTTTCCGATCGCTTTGGTAGTAAAAAAAGGATCGAAAACTTTGGAACGTACCTCTTTTGGAATACCCGGACCATTGTCGCAAATCGACACTTTGATAAACTCCTTGTCACGTTGCGTAATGATTCTGAGCTCGGGATCAGGCTGGTTTTCGAGTGCATCGATCGCATTGTCGATCAGGTTGGTCCATACCTGGTTCAGCTCCCCTACCATCGCTTTCAAATGTGGCAGGGTCAGATCGAACTCCTCAACGACCCTGATATTGCCCGTTTTCAGCTTGTGATTAAGCATCGTCAGCGTATTTTTGATGCCGGTATGGATATCGATCACCTCTTTTTCGCCGCCGCGGTCCATGTGCGTGAATGTTTTGACGGATCCTACCAGGTCAGCGATCCGCTTGGAGGCCTCCTGGATGTCCGCTACCATGCGCTCGGTGGTGAGGCTGTTGTTGATCCAGAGCAAAATTGGTGAAAAATCATCCTTGTTGATCTTGTCCTTCAAATCGTCCAGATCTTCTTCGGTAATGCCGAATTCTACCAGATTTTCGGCCATATCATCACATTCTGACACATTATTGAGATCCAGCCAGTCGAGGATCTCGTCTTCTTTTTCCGATCTTTTCATCATCGACAGCACGGGCCGGTTGGTATTGGCCTGTAACGCCATCATTTTTTCATTGATAATGTCTATTTCGGTAGGGGACAAATGAATGGAGATCAACCTTTTAAATGCACCTGGTTGCAACAGCAAATGCTTTTTCAACGAATCAGACCCGCGCACAATGGCAGCAGCGGGGTTGTTGAGCTCATGCGCCAGGCCTGCCGATAATTTGCCCAGGGCCATCATTTTCTCATTCTGCTGTTCGAGCTCGGTAAACTCCCGCACACGAGACGTCATCACGATCACCAATGCCTGCGTGAGCTCGTAATGTGAGATAATGAGCTCTCGCAGCCGCTCTTTCGGGAAAGTCATGAGCTGGGTAGCCTCTACACACTGGCCATAGGCAATACCAATTTTCCCCCTCGAAAAAGGCAAAATTCCCGTTACCGTGCCGGGAAGCAGTTCCGCAATGGTCAGCTTCGTATTATTTTGAATCCGGTACAGCTCAATTCGTCCGCTGATAATGATGTGGGTTCCTTTCAGCGGCTCGCCCGGTGAGGTCATGAAACTACCTTCCGGCAATTCTACATGTTCACTCTGATCAACCATCCATTGCAACTGATCCTCAGGAACATCCTTAAAAACCTCAATGGATTTCAAATCCTTTGCACTGATATCCTTCATGAAAGAAAATTTTGTCGTTAAGTAGTTGACCCAATTTCGACATAATTACTGAACAAAGTTCAGAAAAATCAGGTCAAGCTGACGAAATAAAGGTTCAATTTTGGGTGCCTAGCAGTACTGATTTGTCCATTCGATAATCCGTCTTAGCCGCTTATTCACATTAAATCAATCCTTATTCCCAAAAGGCTATGTTTGCTTGCATTAATGTAACAAACGTAAACAACATATGAAAAAGCTTTTCCTTCTTCTCGTATTATACGGATTCTCTCAAAATCTTTTTGCCCAGGGCGTTGGGATTAACACTACATCACCTGATCCCAGCGCAGCCCTGGACATTCAAAGTACCAATAAAGGGATTTTGATCCCCAAAGTGGCTTTGCAGTCGCTGACCGACAAGACGACTGTTCCCTCCCCTGCCAATTCACTGATGGTCTACAATACTAATGCATCATTGAAATATGGGATTGGTTATTATTTTAATGCAAACACGCCTGTTTCTCCTGATTGGCGTTTCCTTTCAAGTGTGGCGATGCCTTACTATTATGGTGGGAATGAAATTAACGCAATATTTCAAATCGACAATTACAACGGAAATAACCAGAATGCCACTGCGATCAAAGGGTATTCGACTGGAACCGGGGTGGGTGTACACGCAAAAAGTGAATTCGGAAATGCGTTGATCGTAGAAGGGAGAATGAAATTGTTTGGCAGTGATACAAATCCTGGGACTGGTAAAGTTCTCACTAGCGATGCATTTGGCGAAGCTAAATGGGAAGGTGCAGTTGCGTTTAGTATGAGAGGCGTTGAATCTGGCATGGAAATGGTTGCAAAGGATATTAATTATAAAATCCCTTTCAAATCGTCATTTTACGATCTCGACAATAACTACACTAATGCAACTAGTGAGTTTGTTGCACCAGTTGATGGACTTTATCACTTTGACGTGCAAGTTTGTTGGGGTGGTGCGGCATTCACAACCGATTTACAACTGATTAGAGAAAGAAATGGTACCAGCAACACATTGGTAATAAATTCAAATACAAATAATGGCTCTTATTTTACAAGTGTCATTTCAGCAGATATGGACCTTAAACAAGGTGATATTATTTATGTAACTATTACCCATCACAAAGAAATTACAATGCTTTTAGACGCTAGCGCTAATCGAAGTTTCTTCAACGGGAGGCTAGTGATAAAACAATAGTGTCGACAAGGATTGTTTCATCTCTAGAATCAACTTTTCGAAATCATGAATAGATATATAATTCCAATTATAACATTGCTTCTCACAGGAAATATTTTCAAAACGCAAGCCCAATTCACCTCCGGCACCACCTTTCACATCCTCGGTGGGACAACGGCTTCTATCAATGGGTTAATCCTTACTCCAACTGCGGTAGCAGGTCTGACATTAAGTAACCAAATTTTGAATGTGTCCTCGGTGGCAATTCCGGGATCGCCAACCAACAGTATCAATCGGGTTTATGAATTTAATACCCCGATCAATTTCTTCGGAAAGGTTGGTATCAAATATCTGGAATCTGAATTGAATGGGAATGTTGAAGATAATTTGAAACTGGCCTACTATAATGATGAGGAACTTTATGTGACGACCGGACCTACAAGCGGAACCGGGGAAATCGACGTCAATCAGAATCTGGTCTCCCATTCATTCCCGCTTATTTTGACAAAAGACCTGCTCAAAATCACAGCCGTAGAAGCAGGAAGTGAGTTACCAGTCACTTTGATTGAATTTGCCGCTAAAAGATCGGAACAGGAGGCATTTTTATCGTGGAGTACCTCCATGGAAACAAACAGCGACTACTTCGAAATACAGCGTAGCAGCAATGGCAAACAATGGAGCGCACTCGCGCAGATAGAGTCAAATGGTGAAAGCAAAACATTAAAAACTTACACTTACACTGATGTGACTCCGCTACACGGACAAAATCTGTATCGGTTAAAGATGGTCGATAATGACGGCAGTTATACATTCAGCCAGATGAAAAGCCTGTCCTTCAACCTGAACCTGGCCAGCGTTTACCCTAACCCCGTCGTTGATAAACTCAATATCAAAGCTGACGACTGGGCGAAAGTAAAGAATATAGAAGTGTACAACGCTACTGGCCAGATTCAGCAACTAAACAAGCTATCACAAAGCCCCGATTCGCAGATAAGAGAATATGAATTCCGGGAAATGCCAAGTGGCGTGTACTTGATCAAAACCGTCAGAAAGGACGGGACAGAACAAACTGTAAAGGTTCTAAAAAAATAGTTGTCAAAAAAACAAAAGGATCATGACGCGATGGGCATCATGATCCTTTTGTTTTCAGACCGCCCCACCCGTCACAATCCGACTGAACATCTTATACTCGGGAAACCCCGCAGCTGACTCCGTCAAACTGATTTCAACCCATTCGCGCTTAACCTGGTGAACGAAAGCACCATTAACACCCGGGAACAAGGACTTTAAAATCTCCATGGATTCCGCTTCGAGGTTGATTTCCTCACGGCCCAGCTCACTGGAAAAGTAATAGCCCCTGCAAAATCCAGCGGAAGTCTCGAATTCTATTTTCACCAGGCTTCCGGAAATTTCCTGTTGCATTACTTCCACGACAATCTCCTCGCGCAGATCCTCTTCCGTTCCCAAAGTCTCTTCCTGGTCTCCCAGCATATCAATTACACTCATTTTTTCTGGTTTAATTTCAATCTGTTTCATAAGGCCGATTCAAAAACCATTCCAAATCATTGCGTTTCAATGGTAACGGTATGATTATTTTATCCTGGCGATAAGCAAAAAATTTTGCAATGAAAGCGATAGGTAAGATACATATTGGTACTTCCGGATGGAGCTATAAGCACTGGAAAGGAGTGTTTTATCCGCCAAATGTTAAACCAGCATCTTATCTCTCATTTTATGCTGAACACTTTTCAGTATCTGAAATCAACAGTTCTTTTTATAAACTACCATTGAAAAGCACAGTCGAAAAATGGATCCAGCAAGTCCCCGAAGGCTTCCTTTTTTGCCCCAAAATGAGCAGATATCTCAGTCATTTGAAAAAACTGCACGAGCCCAAAGAACCACTGGAACGTTTTTTCAACATTTTCGAACCGATCATAAAGTATCTCGGCCCTATCCTGATCCAGCTTCCGGCTAATCTTAAATTCAATGAAACCGTGGTCACCGACCTTTTTAAAATCTTAAACGACGACTACGGCGATTACAGAGTTGCAATGGAAGTACGGCACCTGTCCTGGTTTTCAGACGAAAGCACAAGCTTGATGAGAAAGTATAACGTCACGCTGGTTTTTGCCCAGTCGGACCGATATCCCTACTTGGAGCAAGTTACGGCAAAAGACATTTTTATCAGGTTTCATGGCCCCCATTCCCTGTATAGTTCTTCGTATTCAGGGAAGGTTTTGGAGGAATATGCGGCCAAATTTATCGACTGGACAAAAAAGGGTCACACCGTCTGGGCATTTTTCAATAATGACGTCGGCGGACATGCGATTATGAATGCTAAAACACTTTTGGGGCTTGTTGACAAGGCCTCTTAACATCATCAACCTAAATCACAAGAAAATCATGAGCCTGGTTAAATACAACGAAAAACGCGAATTTGATAAAACTCCCGAGCCAAAAGGTGGCGAAGCAAAAGCGGAAGCATTGATATTTGTAGTCCAAAAACACGACGCGTCCAGGCTGCATTACGATTTTCGCCTGGAAATGGACGGTGTCCTGAAAAGCTGGGCGGTGCCGAAAGGCCCTTCTACCGATCCTTCTGTAAAAAGGCTGGCGATGATGGTGGAGGACCATCCATACGACTACAAGGATTTTGAAGGCATTATTCCGGAGGGAAATTATGGCGCAGGTACCGTGATGGTTTGGGATTTCGGCACATATGAACCACTCGAAGAAGCTGATTCCAAAGCTGACCAGGAGAAAACGTTGTTGAAAGAATTAAAATCCGGCTCTTTGAAATTCAGATTACATGGTAAAAAACTGAAAGGGGAATTCGCGCTGGTGAAAACCGGCATGGCTGAAAATTCCTGGCTGCTCATCAAGCACCGTGATAAGTATGCGGATGAATCAGATATTACCGAGAAAGACAGGTCGGTTGTTTCCCGCAAGACATTGAAAGGAATAGAAGAACATCCCGACAATATCTACGGCGAGGATACTACTGAGCTTGGCAAATCCGAAAAAGGTAAGAACGATAAAAAAAGCACTGCTGAGGCTAACGAGACATTAGAGAAAGCGAGCGAAAAGGAAAAACCGGCCGACGCTAAAAAAAAAACAAAAGCCATCTTAAAGAAGGCGCCAAAAAGTAAATTCCCCGAGGAGCTTGTCCCCATGCTGGCAACCCTGGTCGACGCGCCATTTGACGACCCCGGGTGGGAATATGAGGTAAAATGGGATGGCTACCGGGCGGTTTCCTTTCTTAACAAGGGCTCGGTAGAGATCAAATCAAGGAACCAGAAATCGTTTAATGACAAGTTCTACCCCATTTACCAGGGCCTCTCCGAATGGAAGATTGACGCTGTTCTGGACGGCGAGATAGTAGTGATCAACGAAAAAGGCCTTTCGGATTTCGGTGCGCTGCAGAACTGGCGCAGTGAGGCTGACGGTGAGTTGGTTTATTACGTTTTTGATATCCTTTGGCTGGACGGCGTCGACCTCACTAACCTATCTCTCACGGAGCGAAAAGCAATTTTGCAAAGCATAGTAACCGACGACAGTCCTGTCAAACTGGGCTACAGCATCGCGGCAGAGGGCCATGCATTTTTTGAAGCTGCTTGCGATATGGGGCTCGAAGGTATTATCGCTAAAAAATCTAACAGTGTTTATTTCCCCGGAATCAGGAGCAAAGATTGGCTAAAAATCAAGATCAATAAGCGCCAGGAGGTCATTATTGCGGGCTATACCCAAAATGCCGGTTCGTCCAAACTTTTCAGCGCACTGCTGCTTGGCGCATATAGCAATGGCAATTTGCAGTACGTAGGCAAGGTAGGAACAGGCTTTAAAGACAAACAACAGAAGGAAATGCTGGCGGCGTTTAAACCGTTGATCACCAAGGAAAGCCCTTTCGAGGAAACACCGGACTATAACAAACCGTCGCGTTTCAGGCCCAATCCCCCCAAAGCCAACGCTACCTGGCTGAAACCAGAATTGGTGTGCGAGGTGAGCTTCACTGAAATTACATCTGACGGCGTTTTCAGGCATCCGTCATTCGAAGGTATGCGGGAAGACAAGGCAGCCAAAGATGTGGTGCGGGAATTCGAAGAGCCTACCCAGGAAATGGTCGAAGACGATGAAAAGGCAGTGAAGAAGAGTGAGGTGATTAAAAAACCTGCAAAGGCGAAACGAAAAACTTTGCTCAATCCGAAAGAAGAAACCCAGGTAAGGAAGATTGATAGCCACGAGGTTAAATTCTCGAACCTCAGCAAGCTCTATTGGCCCAAAGAAAAAATCACCAAACGCGAGCTGATCAATTATTACTATCAGGTGGCACCTTATATATTGCCGTATCTCGAAGACCGGCCCATGTCATTGAACCGGTTTCCAAATGGAATCAATGGCAAGAGCTTTTATCAGAAAGATGTTACCGGTAAGGTTCCGGATTGGGTGGATACATTTCCGTATACCGCCAATGGTGAAGACCAGCAAAAGAACTTTATGCTCTGTAACGATGAGGCTAGCTTGCTATATATGGCCAATCTGGGTTGCATTGATATGAATCCATGGAATAGTCGGACGAAGACGCCGGATAATCCTGACTGGTGCCTGCTGGACCTGGATCCTGATACGACCAATACTTTTGAACAGGTAATACTTACCGCGCAGACGATCAAACAATTGCTGGACTCCATTAAGGTGGATAGTTACTGCAAAACATCCGGCTCCACCGGCCTGCATATTTACATTCCGCTCGGAGCGCAATATAGCTATGATCAATGTCAATTGTTTGCTGAGTGGGTGGCGGGCCGGGTTCAGCAGGAATTGCCTGACTTCACGAGTGTGGAACGAATGACCAAGAACAGAAAGGGCAAACTGTACATTGACTACCTTCAAAACCGCCCCAAAGCGACGCTGGCAGCTGCCTACTCCGTGCGGCCAAAGCTTGGCGCGACCGTTTCCATGCCGCTGTATTGGGATGAAGTCAAAAAAGGATTGCAGCTCAAAGACTTTACCATTGCAAATGCATTGGAAAGGATCAGTAGCGAGGGTGATTTATTCAAGCCGGTGCTGGGAAAAGGAATCGATCTGGAAAAAGTGATCAGCAGGATTGATCTGGTAGAACATTGAAATGATTTCGCGCTATTTTCCAGTTACTTTGCAGCAGTATTCACTGTTCCCTTCTATCTGGACATTGCTATGAAAATTTCTGCTGCCACCATTAAAACCGGCTTGATAATCTTGCTGTTATCCGTCAATTTCCTGTGCTACGGTCAGGCTGGGAAAGGTATCATATCGTACTGGCTTACCAACAGTGACAAATCTGTATTGTTTGAAAAGCAAAAGCCATTAATCATTTCTCAGGACAAACCGGCGACAGGTAAGGTCATTGAAATCGACACAAAGGAAACCTACCAGATCATGGAGGGTTTCGGTTTTACATTAACTGCCGGCAGTGCTTCCCACCTTATTCAAATGAGCAAGGCGGCTCGCGCTGACTTGCTGAAAGAATTGTTTTCCACAGCAGGTACCAAATTGGGAATGACTTATTTGCGGGTAAGTATCGGTGCCTCTGACCTGAACGAAACAATCTTCTCTTACGATGATCTGCCACAAGGGCAAACAGATCCTGAGCTCGAAAAATTTGACCTGGGTCCAGACCGAAAAGATGTGATCCCAGTATTGAAAGAAATTCTGGCCATTAACCCGAAAGTGAAAATACTGGGCTCACCCTGGTCGCCGCCAGTGTGGATGAAAGATAATAATGATACGCGCGGGGGCAGTCTCAAGCCTGAATTTTACAAGGTATATGCCAAATATTTTGTCCGCTACATTCAGGAAATGAAGAAAGAAGGGATTCGGATCGATGCGATCACAGTTCAAAATGAGCCGCTGCATCCGGGCAACAATCCAAGTTTGCTGATGCTGGCCAAAGACCAGGCCGTTTTTGTAAAAAATCACCTCGGACCTGCATTTAAATCAGCAAAACTGGATACCAAAATCATCATTTACGATCATAATGCGGACAAGCCGGAATATCCGATCTCCATCCTGAATGATCCCGAAGCCAAAAAGTACATTGATGGTTCAGCGTTTCATTTGTATGGTGGCAAAATCGAAGCATTGTCGGAAGTTCACAAGGCGCATCCGGACAAAAATCTCTATTTCACGGAGCAATGGATGGGCGCACCGGGCAAGTTTGAAGAAGATTTCCCTAATCATATCAGAGACCTGACCATTGGTTCAACGCGTAATTGGGCAAAAACAGTCCTCGAATGGAACCTGTCGAGTAACCCGGAAAACAGACCTTTCACAGATCGCGGCGGCTGCGACCGGTGCCTCGGTGGCGTCACAATTGACAAAGACAAAGTCACCCGCAATGCCTCGTATTATGTGGTAGCACATGCGTCCAGTTTTGTACGCGCGGGTTCCGTGCGGATCGCATCGAATGTAATTGATAAGTTACCAAATGTGGCTTTCAAGAGGCCGGATGGAAAAAAGGTATTGATCGTGCTGAATGATTCAGACACAGTGCAAACATTTTCGATTCGGGATGGCAAAAACAATGCGTCCGCAACATTAAAGGCGGGTTCCGTGGCGACATTTATTTGGTAAATGGATGGAAATTGGTGGATATGTTACATCCCTACGGGATTTGAATTAGGCATGTCTTCTATATTGCTACCAAGGTTACATCGCTACGCGATTTCAGCGCAAAATTTAAACATTTGCAAAATGCCGTTAGGCATGTAACCTTGGTAGAAAACATTCGATGTAAAGAATCCACAAATCCCGTAGGGATGCAACAAAAACATGCAACACGCTCAAAACGCAACGTTTCTGCTCTTTCCTTGAAAATCGGTGGCGATGACTTTTACCAAACCTTTTGCTGGCAACGAAACTTTCCTGCTGGATTGCGAAAGGTAGCCTGAGCCGTAGTGCAGTTCAAATCTCAATTTCTTGCCATTTAAGTAGGTGCCTTCAATCATTGCATCATTCAATCGTGGCGCAATAATTTTTATGTCTTTCGAAACCGGCACTACGAATGTCTTCAGTGCCGAGTTGTTTTGTGCCGCCAAAACCATTGCGCTGCTATCACTCAATCTCAAATTGGCCAATCCCTTTGCGTCGCCTTCTACCAAAAACCCACTTTTCGCTGCGCTGACCGGGATGAAATCCCCTTTTCCATTACCTGTCAGCAATAATCCATTGAATGCATCGAGCCGACCGCTGATCGATTCGGTAGCGTATGAATTGCCCGTTAGCAGTAAGTCCAGGTGGCCGTCCGCGTTGTAATCGCCGCTGCATAAGCCATATACAGGCCCCAGCTGCGCGGCTGACGGTAATGGTTTTGAAACAAATTGACCATTGCCTTTATTTTCAAGCATGACCGAGTGCATTGTTTCGCAAACCAGTTTTTCAGCGCCTTCCAGTTCCTCAGGTTTGAACACATCACTGATTTTGGCTTTGGAATAATCGGCATAATAGATGAATCGCTTTTTCAGAAAATTCATTTGGCTGGTCATTTCGTCACGCGGATGTACCGAAAATAGATCATTGCCCAGGTACCGGCAAAGAACGGGATCGATGGTCCCGCTTTTATCAAAATCCTTGGCCAGCAATGTCAATGGCTTGTCTTTGGAAGGCTTGTCTTCTGTATTCAACCCTACATTTCCTACAACGTAGTCAATGTCACCGTCTTCGTCGAAATCACCTGAGACAATGCTGTTCCACCACCCATTCATTTTTTTCAAACCCGTGGCGGAGGTAACGTCGGCGAGTTTCCCTCTATTGTTTTTATAAAATAACACCTGCATCCACTCCCCTGTGACGATCAGATCCTGCCAGCCGTCCTGGTCAAAATCAGTCCACAATGCGGATGTTACCATACCGGCGTTTTTCAGATCAGGACAAATACTCGTCGTCACGTCGCTGAATTTGCCGCTGTCATTTCTTAAAATATAGCTTTCACCTGCCATAGGGTACATTCCTGGCGATAGACGCCCTCCCACAAATAGGTCCAGGTCGCCGTCGCGGTCATAATCCGCCGCATTGACCGTTGATCCGCTGCCCGTTGTTTGAGGTAATGCATTCAAATCCAGTTTAAAACCGCCCTTTCCATCATTTTTATAAAGCCTGTCCTGATAATATCGAGAATTGGGCTCGAATTCGTTGCTACCGCTCACCAAATACAGATCCAGATCGCCATCGCCGTCCGCATCGAAGAGCAGTGAACCCATATCTTCTTCATACTTACGGTCGGTGGTAAGCAGTTTGGGAGAAAATTTCTGTTGCTTGTCCTGAATAAAAAAGGAGCCGGACTGATTAAACGCGCCTCCGACATAAAAATCCTCCTGCCCATCCCCATTGACATCCCCTACCGCTATTCCAGGGCCATTTTGCGACAACAAATGCGGCAAAAGCGGCTGGATTTTGAAATCAATATACAGCTCGTCGCGATGCAGATAATTAGTTCCGAGGTTACTTGCTTCCTTAAAAAACGATGCTGACTCGACATTTTGGGAAGATACAAGTGTGCCTGCTTTGGAATAGTCGATTTCCAGAAGCTGATCGGCTTTTATATTTTTTAAAACTTGTGATTTTTGATCAGGCCAAATAATTTTAATGGAATCGATCATTATACTTTTTCCCAAACCAAAATGCAACAAATCTGGCATTGTAGATTGATAACCGCGATAAGGCGACATTTCGGAATACTGCATTTGCTTGCCTGCATAAGTCCAAACTTTTGCTCCCAAACCGGCACGGTTCTGTTTGCTACCATTCAGCTTGATAGTCAGAAAATGCCGGTCCGGTAATGTTTCCGAGCGGTTTTGGTAAATAAATGCCTCCTGATCAATGTTGTTCATCACCAGGTCCAGGTCGCCGTCATTGTCCAGATCAGCATAGGCAGCGCCATTTGAAAAGGACGGAATGTCAAAACCCCAATCGGCAGACTTATTAGTGAAGGTGAGGTCCTTATTGTTGGAAAAAAGATAGTTGGGAATGTGGGCTCCTTCCACTTGCTTCAATGCGTCTGTCAACCGCCGGTCGCTCTGGTTTCCCGACTGCATTTGTTGCTCGTGTTCAGCCATTCTGTAAATCACAAAATCGCGGTTGGTAATGTCTTTGGGATAACCGTTGGTGATCATCAGGTCGCGAAAACCGTCATTGTCATAGTCGGCCAGCAATGCACCCCAGCTCCAATCCGTTGCCTGAACGCCGGAGTACCGGCCCGTTTCGCTAAAAAAAGGCTTGTCAGTGCCTGGACGCACCCCGTTATTATGCTGCAAGGTATTGCGCATAAACTGCGGCTCGTAACCCATTTTTAGCTCGGACAAATGCCGGTCGTAATTCATGAGACCAAACATATTCTTCCGGCGTACATTACCTTCCGGCAACATGTCGACAGTGATAAAATCCACCAGGCCATCGTTGTCAATGTCAGCCGCATCATTACCCATGGCTGAATAGCTCTGATGACGGAAGTAGGCTGCAATCTCGTTTTTGAATGTACCGTCGCGCTGGTTAATGTACAGCAGATCATTGGAAACGTAGTCATTGGAAATGTACACATCCTGCCAGCCATCGTTATTGACATCGACTATCGAAATTCCCAGCCCGTAGCCTTCATCAAGAATATTGGCTTCTTTGGATACATCTGAAAAAGTATTGTTGCCATTGTTTTTGTACAATTTGTCGGCATTGGGCGAAGATCCGTCCGTTACTTTTTTTCTGATATTATTGGGACCTTTCATATTCATCACATTGGTCACCAGGTACACATCCAGGTCACCATCATTGTCGTAATCGAAAAAGGCAGCTTGCGTGGTGTTGCCGCTGTAATCGAGGCCGTATGCCTTGGCTTCTTCGCGGAAAGTATTATTTTTTTGATTGATAAAGAGCAAATTAGAAAGTGTCCCAACGTGAGCCGGCCCTGAACGGCAGACGTAAATGTCCAGATAACCATCCGCATTGACATCGACCATAGCAATACCACGAACCCAGCCTTCCGGAATGTCAATGCCGGATTTGGCGGTAATGTCTTCAAATTGAATGGGTTGGTCTTTGCCTTGCGTTTTGTTGAGATACAAACGGCTCTGCGTCATATTCCCGCCAAAGAACAGATCGGTCAGCCCGTCGTTATTAATGTCGCCCGCGCCTACCCCACCGCCATTGTAGAAATATTCGTAGGTCAGGATATTGAGCTGGTCGTCTTCAATGAGGGTATTGGCAAAATGAACACCGGTTTCTTCTGCCGGGAGCAGTTCAAAAAGCGTTTTTGAGTCCTTTTTCCCACAGCCAGCTAGTGCGGCCAGGCTCAGATAGAGGAGGATTTTGTACCAGTTGGAGATACTTTTCACTTGCCGTTCATTTTAGAAAAAAAGCGGACTTCAAATAATTCCTGATTCTTGCCAGGCAGATATGGTTTCTGGGCTTTTTTCAAAATCAGTTGGTCGCTCGTCAATTTCAGGATCTGAAAACCGCTCAGCCGCTTGCCTAGTGAGTCGGCGTATACGAGGGAATCGGATGTGGGAAGTGTGTACCGGTATTTTTTAGCCTTGTCTTTTTTCCTTTCAATCAAAAATCCGTCCTCGGTGTATTCGAATGTAGACCAATGTTCGTCGAAGGTATTGTTGGTAAAACTAAAACCATTCACAAAGTTATTGATCGAGTCGGTGCGCCAGACACCTTCGAGATTTCGCTCCTTCATGTAGGTAGGAACGTTGCACCGGCACAGGCCTGCGATCAATAACAATGTGAAAATGATTTGTTTCAATTGATAAGACTTAGTAATTGGAATTTTGTTTCAATATGCCATTGCTCAAATCCACCTCACGCTGTGGTAGTGGGAAGTAGTAGTGCTTCGGCTTCACAAAGTTACGACTTGGCTTGTATGGCCCTCTTGCAATTTTGTAATGTGCTGCAATATCCAGCAGGCCCGCTTTGTCCCAGCGCATCAGATCCTGGTGACGCTCGTTCTCTCCCGCCAGCTCTACGCGGCGTTCGTGCATGATGTCTGCCATTTTCGCTCCGGTTTTTGCAGTAAGTCCTGCACGTTTGCGAACAATGTTCAATTCTGCATCGCCATTTGCGCCGGAGCGGATTTTTGCCTCCGCCGCCAGCAGATACACATCCGATGAACGGAGAAAAGGAGCATTCAAACTTTGGCTCATATCTCCTGATTCCGTAAAATCCGTATATTTTCTGAAAGCGTAACCAGTCACCCGGGTCATGTCGGCGGTGAATGTGGTAGTACCTTGCGAGCCACGAACTACCTTATCGCCAGGACTATAAATAGAATACGAACGACGTGGATCGCCTTTCTCGAACTCCTGTACCAGGTCATCAATAGGCTCATGAAATCCCCAGCCACCAAATGCCTGAGGCGTGTGGTAGAACGTTGGTGAGTTATCAGTCGTCCAGCCGGTTTCATATTGCAATGAAAACAGGATTTCCGGGTTGTTCTCGGTGGTGAGCGCAAAGTTTTCGTTGTAGCTGTCAGCCAGTTTGTAAGCAGCATTACCGATCACTTTGGTACTTGCTTCAATGGCTTTTGCCCAGTTTTCTTCGTAAACATACAGTTTGGTCAAAAATCCATAAGCTGATCCCTGCGTAACACGTCCCGACTGGGTATCATCGTAGGATACCGGAAGCAATGTTGCCGCTTTCTGGAAATCGGCCTCAGCCTGTGCGCGAACTTCCGCTACCGTAGCTTTGGGTTTATTATAAGACTGCGCCAAGGCGTCCTCTTCTGTCAAAATGGGGACTTCACCATAAATCAGCGAAAGGCGCCAGTAGATAAACCCTCTCAAAAAATAAGCCTCTCCCATGCTACGGTTGCGCAATGCGTCGTCCATAGTTACTTTCGGAGCATTGATCAACACCGCATTGGCTCTTGACACTACCTCATACTTGGTAGACCATGTTGCCAGAATGTGAGAGTTGGAGGCATCAAATGTGAACATTTCCAGCGCTGTCTCATCCGAGTGATCGCCTGCACGGTTCATGTCATCAGAACAGTTGTCAAAAGTATATTCGGTATGGGCAAAACCGTCTTCGTTGAGCAATGGAGCGTAAATAGCATTGGTTGCCGCGATCACATCGTCGCCATTCCGCCAGTACTGCTGCGAAGTAACCTGCCCGTAAGGCGTGCTTTCCAGCAAGTCGTCATTACAACTGGTAACAGTTACCAGAAAAATCCATCCTGCAAGTATATGTATCTTTTTCATGTTGTTATTTCGTATTTAAGAGGTCTGAACGTGGGTTTAGAAAGACAATGTGGCTCCTATTGTCCAGGTACGGGCCAATGGATACTGCGCATAATCGACGTTCAATTGTCTCGACTGGTTTTGATCTCCCACAAATCCAAGTTCAGGGTTCAATCCGGAATATTTGGTAAAAGTGAACACGTTCTGGCCGGTAATGTAAACTCTTGCATTGGTCAGCTTCACCTTCTCAATCACCGATTTAGGCACAGAATAACCTAGCGTGAAGTTTTTCAGGCGCAGAAAATCTCCTTTTTCGACAAAAAGATCTGACGGCCGGAAGTTACGGTTAGGGTTGTCAATGCTAAGTCTTGGAACGGTGTTACTGGTTCCGTCACCATGCCAGCGATCCTGCTCCTCAGCATATAAGTTGAAGGAGTAGCTTGCGTCAAGTCCCTGCATACGGTCAGCATTGAAGATTTTGTTCCCACCCACACCGATGAAGAAAACGCTGAAATCAAAGCCTTTGTAGTTCAATCCTGCATTGAAACCATAATTGACTTTCGGCTGAGGGTTACCAATGATCGTCCGGTCCTGGTCGTTGACAATACCATCATTGTTTAGATCCAAAAACCGCACATCCCCCGGATGGATCAGCCCGTCTGTACGCCGTGAATCCTTGCTAATGTTAGGGTCGGAGTCAATTTCACCTTGATTTTGGTACAAACCATCCGTCTTGTAGCCATAGAAAGTGCCATATGACTGGCCTTCGTAGGTGCGGACGATTTCCTGCTGGCCTCGGCCGTACAATTGCGTAGCCAAAAATCCGCCCGGCGTTGCCAGTTTGGTGATCTTGTTTTGAATGAACGTCGCATTTCCACTGACATTGAAAGTAAGCGCGCCAAATGAATGGCGGTAGCTCGCTTCAATTTCCAATCCTTTGTTACGAAGCTGGCCGATGTTCTGATCAGGAATGGTAGAAGTTCCGATCGTTCCCACTGCAGGAGGCGCCAGAAGCATCTTTTTCGTATCCTTGATAAAGTAGTTTACCGAAAAATACAGTGCGTTTTTCCAAAGCCCTGCTTCCAGTCCGAAATTGCTCATTTCCGCCGTTTCCCATCCTATTTGCGTATTGGCAAGACGGCTTTGTGCAGAACCCGAAACCTGGTTCTGGGTTCCGCCGCTTCCCAACGCATACCGGTACGATGGATTGATCAGCGCCAGGTATTGAAGCGAGTTAACATTCTGGTTACCCAACTGTCCCCAGCCGCCTGTCAGCTTGAAGTTACTGAACATCGGCAGCGCATTCTTGAAAAAAGCTTCTTCTGAAATTCTCCATCCCAACGAAAATGCCGGAAAATAGCCCCAGCGATTGCCGGGAGCAAATTTAGAAGAACCATCTGAACGGAAAGTAGCTGTCAGCAGGTAGCGGTCAAGTAGCGAATAATTAGCACGTCCAAACCAAGAGGCCAGTGCATCGTAGCTCCGGCCGCCGTTTCCGCCATCCGAAAGTCCCACCGAAACGATGGTACCGGCATATTGCATATAACGCAAGGAAGGATCTTCGCTTGGAAACTCACGCCCACGTTGTTTAGAAAAGATGTTGTTGAAAGTTTGTGAAGTATAACCTCCCACCAGGTTCAGGTTGCTTGCCCCGAATTTCTTATCATAAGAAAGAAAATATTCCTGCAAAAACGACCAATACTTGCCGTGAGTCAGGTTCAGCTCATTGTAGGAATTGGTGCGAAACTGATCGGTAACCTTGATATCGAAACTGTTGCTTTCCGAAAAAGTAGCATCAGTAGCCAGGTTAGCACGTAATTTCAGGCCTTTCATAATTTCAAATTCTCCGGTCAAACTTCCCAGAAAACGGTTTCTGATATTGCTCTGATCTTGCGTGTCAACTGTGAAAATCGGGTTGTTAATGTCGCCAAATGCACCGATGCCCTGCGTTGAGCTGTATGAGCCGTCGTCATTGCGGATCGGAAGTCCGGGATGAAAACGGATAGCGCTCCAAAGCAGACCCGTTTGGGAAGAAGTAGTGTTGGGAGACGTATTATGAGTATTGGTAAATTGTAAATTCTGCCCGATTTTAAGCCGTGAGCCTATTTTGTGGTCAGAATTGACACGAAATGTTAAACGTTTGTAATAGGACTGACCAATGATCCCTTTTTCATTATAGTAGCCTCCCGATATTGAAAAAGACGAATATTTTCCTCCTCCACGAATGGCGGCATCGTAATTCTGGGTCACGCCTTGTTGCAAGAGCGCCTCTTGCCAGTTTGTTTTTTGAGTTTGGTATTGAGGGTCAAGCCAGATCGGGGGAACAGGCAGGCCATCATTTTTATAAGCCTCTTGTTTCAATGATGAAAGTGAAGGTGCATCCAGCACGTCCAGGATCTTGATGCGGTTGGTCACACCCACATAACCATTGACTGTCAGCCCGATAGGATTGTCAAACGTACCACGCTTGGTGGTGATGATGATGACTCCGTTCGCTGCACGTGTCCCGTAAATTGCTGACGCAGAAGCGTCCTTCAAAATTTCAATGGATTCAATGTCGTTGGGGTTCACATCATTCATGGAACCAGCAGGTACACCGTCGATCACCACCAATGGATCCGCATTGTTGACCGTTCCAAACCCACGGATCTGGATCGTACCAGCGTCACCGGGAGCACCACCGTTGCGGATAATGTTAACACCCGCTGCACGGCCCTGCAATGCCTGTTGCGCCCCTCCGGAAGGAAGATTCTGAAAATCAGCCCCTTTGACAGAAGAAACTGCGCCTGTCACATCCTTTTTTTCCTGCGTTCCGTAACCGACAACTACTACCTCTTTCAATGCATTGACATCCGGCGCAAGACTGATATTAATCACCGAACTGCTGCCAACTGCTGCATCCTGGCTTACAAAACCGATAAACGAGAAGCGCAGTGTTACATTACCGTCCGGTACATTCAGCTGATACTGACCATTTTGATCCGTAGAAGTGCCTTGCTGGCTTCCTACGATCAAAATATTAACACCCGGCAGACCATCACCTTTATCATCAATGACTTTACCTGTAATGTTCCGGTCGATATCACTGCGCAAACCTGAGGCGCCAACTGGAAAGACCGTCTGAGGTTCATTCTTTTTCCGAAGCAGTATCCGGGTAGTTCCCACGACTTCATACGACACATTCAATGGTGTAAGCAGTTGGTCGAGCACTTTGTTGAGCGAGCCTTGCAGCTGTTTCACCGAAACGGTGCTTTTTCCTTGAATGCTGTTGGTACTATAAACGAATTTGACATCCGCCTGCTTTTCAATCTGCCGTAAAACCTGTTTGATTTCGAGAGATTCCACTTTTAGAGAAATTTCCTTACTAAGTAACTCCTGGCTATAAACGCCGTGGGCCAGGGACATCCCGCAGCAGATCAGTGAAATAAAAAGTTGTTTAGCGGTAGCGCTCATGACTTTGTAAACAACCCTTTTGAAGGGTATTTTTTTATGCATAATTTTAAAGGTTTTTGTGAATTGAACAGCTCAAAAACAAACGGTATCCTACCTTTCGGAAGGGTATTATCGGTGCCGGACATGTTACAGCATGGCCGGCACTTTGCATTGGTAAAGCCTTAAAATATCAATTATGGACAACCTTCACCGTAAACAAACAGTGAAGTTCCCCTGCGTTCGTATTCCA
Organism: Dyadobacter pollutisoli; assembly: GCF_026625565.1. NCBI lineage: Bacteria > Pseudomonadati > Bacteroidota > Cytophagia > Cytophagales > Spirosomataceae > Dyadobacter > Dyadobacter pollutisoli. The sequence continues at coordinate 1,836,209 of NZ_CP112998.1, read as the reverse complement.
TATTAACAGACTTGCAAATCAGGTCAAGCTGCTCAAACATAGGCAGATCATTCAGATCTCCTGTAAACAAGCAGTTTTTCAGAACATCGCCTTCGATTACAATATCAATTCCATAGGCACCTTCCAGAATAGTCAGCGCCTCAGAAACAGGTGTTTCCGAAAATTCAAACCGTTGACGTGACTCCACCGGTTTTACCATTGCCGGATTTTTAACGATGCCCAGCTCCATTTTTCTGGATTCTTTGTCAAAAACAATTTTCTGGTTCGGTGTCAGGATAACACCATTACCACTGGCCGTTTTATTTGTCGAAACTTCATAAACCGACACCCTCCCGCTGGCTACCTGCACTTCAATGGACCCCGAGCCGTCATAAGATTTTACATTAAAACTGGTACCCAGCACCTGCGTGGCCAGGTTTTCGGTAGAGACAATGAACGGTTTTGACGGATCGCGTTTGACATTGAAAAACGCTTCACCATGCAGGTACACCATTCTCTTGCGGTCTCCAAAATGATCCGGATAACTGATGCGGCTATTGGGCTGTAAAATGACTACACTACCATCCTCCAATGTCAGTCGTTGCGGCTTTCTGGACGTGTTTTTTACTTCAAACCCTTCCTCCTTGTCACCCAGCACCGAAACAATAGAAGCCAGATACCCTTTCTCGGTTGGCAAAAAACTCCACGCAAGTCCCAAAACAACCAGAACGGAAGCCGCTGCCGCGGGAAGCCAGAGCCAGATCCGTCCGGAATGCATATGAATCGTATTTTTGAATAACTTCTTCCTGATGCTTTTCCCGATCATCGTTTTCTCGGCCATCAGAACTTCGCTATCCTCTGCCGGATTCTCCTTTAGATACTTTTCCAGCAACTCTTCCTCATCCGGGGTAACATTTCCGGACAGGTACTTTTCAATTAGTATATCGTAATTAGGCGTCATATTCAATGGCTAATGCTAGTTGTTGGAGTGATACATCCAAAGGCTCTCTTTGAGCGCCTTGAGCGACTTGGTAATGTGGTATTCGACCGCTTTTTCCGAAATATGAAGCTGGTCTGCAATGTCTTTGACAGACTGATTTTCAAAACGGCTCAGGTGAAAGATCCTGCTCGTCTTCTCCGGCAGCTTATCCATTACTTCGTCCACAGCTTTGGACAAGTCCGAGAATTGTACGATTTCATCCGTTGAGTAAGTTTCATGTATTTTGTTCAGGATCAGGTACTCCTGATATTTTCGCCAGGTAATCTGGGATTTGATGAAGTTGGTGATGCGGTATTTCATGGCGATCACCAGATACGTACTCAGGTTCCTTATAGCAGTCTCCTGGCGTTTGTTCCAGAGGCTTTCAAAAATATCATGTACAAGCTCCTCCGATTCTTCCCTGGAACCAACCTGATGGTAAGATATACAGAAGAGCTTATACCAGTACCGATCATAAATCTCCTCGAAAGCACGCTTGTTGCTTTCCTGAAGCTGAATAACCAGTTGCTCGTCTGTTAATAATCTATTCATTGGATACTCCGGTATCGGGTTACAAATGTATAGTCAACCAACTCCCGTAAACCCCTAAACAATTTATAAGATTTTTTAATAAAAACCGGTTGCTAACCGAATTCCACCTCTTACTCAACAACTTTGGTAAGCATTTATTTTCATTGTTTGTTTGTGACGGCTTAATAAAAACAGGTCAGCACACACTATAATTTAAACTATACACACACTTTTTCACACTTTCCATTCAACCAGAATCTGCCCATTACAAGGTATTTCAAAACGCACGTAATTGACCACGATATTCTCAAAGTCGGTTAAATAACAAATTAACTTTCTATATTTGAAAGCAGACACTAATTACCCTCTACAAGTAATGACCTGTCTTAATCAGCGTTACGATTACAATTTTGAATGGCGACCTCCCGTAAATTGTTTGCAAGCATTCTCTGGATCACATTATTTGCCATCATTGCTACATTCTGGCTTGCAGTTTACCATTTCTCTTACGACTTCCCTTTCTACGACGACTTCGAAAATATTGTCCGGTTCGTTTTTCAATACGTTCAGGCCGATGGCTCCCGGCAAAAGCTGGGTCTTTTGTTTGAGCAGAACTTTGAACACCGGGTTATCTTTGCCAAACTGCTAACGCTTCTCCAATACACCATTACTGGCAAGCTCAACATTAAGTGGCTTATCGTGTTAGGCAACCTGAGCCTACCGGGGGTACTGTTTCTGTTTTACCGGTATATTTCTAAAAAACAGCTTTCCCTACTGACCTTCTTTGCGATAGGCTGCCTGCTTTTTCAAGTGCAGCATTATGAAGACACTATTTCCTGGGCCACATGCAGCTTGCAACACGCACCGTGCCTCTTTTTCTCGCTATGGAGTTTCTACCTCGCGCTGAACCGCAAGAATTTGTATGCAAGTGGCTTGCTTGCATTGCTAGCATTGTTTACCAGCGCCAACGGGCTGTCGGCGATTGTGATATGGTTGCTTATTATCTATTTTACCGCTCCCAAACGTAAGGCAAATATCCTGCCCGCCTTCATTGTGATTTCCATTAGTGCAATCCATTTACTTACTTTAACGATCCATTCAGGCTCGGTCAGAGAGCATATTACCAGTAACATTGGAACAAAATTCATTTTGCTGCTCTCATTCGCCGGTCAGCTGGTGGATTCAAACCTGGTGGCCTCTATACTACCGAGCGCTATTTTGGGAGTAGTAGTTCTGTTGCCCATCGCAATTGTGCTCATAAAGGTGATATTGCGAAAGACTTCCGACATTAGTCAGCTGCAATGGTTTTGCGTGGCCGGAATCAGCACATTGCTTTTTGTTGCTTTTCTGATTGTATTCGCGAGAGGAAATGATCCGGACTTTTACGGTTACAAAATGGACCGATACAAGATATACGCAGCCTTTTTTGGAGTCCTTGCGTTTGGATTTTACGACGGGTATTGGTCAGCACTACGGTTTGGCCCGATAGCCCGGGCAGCTCTGGCGGCAGCGGCATTGCTCTTCTGCATTAGCACATATTATCTTTATTATGGCAATATCGTTCAGTACCGGAGGGCCATTGAAGCGAATCAGCTGAATTTCAAATGGAGCAAAACCATTTATTACCCGCTTATCTACAACGACAAGCAAACGGCCGAGTATCTGATTTTTGCAGACAAGAATAATCTTGTAAATCTTGAATCAAAGAAATTTCCTGCTAGCCAGGCAAATTGGGGAATAAAGGCAGATTCGTTACCGGTGCAAAAATTGGAGAACACGTCCACTATCTCTCTTTTCAACAGCGACTGGGCGCCGGAAGATGGCTCGTATGACGCGATTTATGCAGTGGCTATTGATTCTTTAAGCAGCCAACCGAAATATCTGTTCACAGTTGACAACACTTATAAGCGGGCTTTTAAACAGTTTTATACTACTTTCAAACGTCCGGTATCTCCTGGTTTCAGTTGCCTGATCTACAAGCCGAAGATGAAGAGCGGAGAATACGATATCCATCTGATTCTATCAAAAGAAGGAAAATTAGTGCATTCTTATCGCCTCAACAAAATTACAATTTAAGCCAATGTCTCACTTATTTGTAAAAATATGACCCTTTTATAGTACTCGGGATCATATTTGACAAGGACCTGGCTTCCCTGGCGCATTGAATCATATTTGGAATAAGACAATATTTCGGTCATTTCCGCAACAAAATCGTCGCCCGCTTTTGGTTTGATCTTCACTTTTACCTGAAACTCCGGAAGGTTGTTGAGGTACTCGCCGGTAGGCTTGATATTCAGGATGGTGGCGTTAGCTTCTACGCCTTCCTTCAAAATTTTCTTTTTTCTTTCGTCCCTGATTTTCTTACGGAATGTTGAGACGATCCAGAAAGCCACCATACAAAGCAATATGATGGTTGCGAAAGTTTCCCTGTTGTTAATTTCCACGGACTTACAATAGTTTAGAGTTGTAAGTCAAAATAAGCGTTTACCTATTACTTAAGTGGTATCTCACTTATCGAACGGTAAAGTACTTAGTTTATGGCTCGCCCGCAGTTTTCAACAGGTAAAAACAGGAGAATACGATTGGCACAAACTTTGTAAATTAACATCAAGTTGTGGCAAAGGATCGATTTATTCACACAAAAAAATACCCTGATGGACATCAAATCAAACCAATCTACCGAGAACCGGCCTGAGGGTGACAGGATTCTGAATGCGCCGTACGTTTTTACCGACATACCCATGTATCTGGAGCAGTTAAAATCGGAGAAATCCTGGGCAAAAAATGACCGTAATGCGATCACCGTTTACAAATCAGAGAAGTTTACGATCGTGATTGCTGTTTTGAAATCCGGGGCCATGGTGAATGATCATTCAATTTCCGAGTGCCTCACATTTCAGGTTTTAGCCGGTGAGTTAAAGGTTGAGACCGAGGGAAGGATTTTTTACACGACGCCAGGCCAGATGATGACGTTCCATGCTGGTATCCCGCATTCGATCAGGGCATTATCTGATGCGGATATCGTCATTACCACCTATAAAAATTAGCCGCTTTAACGGCTTTATCATCACAATAGCACATCAGCAAAAAAGGCCGGGTAATCCGGCCCTTTTTGTATTTAGTTTATTGATGAATCCTAGTGTAATACTTTTTCGGAATCACGAAGCCTTTTGATCGTATCGTGCCCAGTTTTCAATGTTGCTTTTTGCTGTGTGATCAGCGACCTAAGATCCGGTGTTAAATTCTCAGATTTTAATGCTGATTCGTATGCCTTTTGCGCAGCATCTTCTCCAAATTCCGAGTTTTCCAGTGACGTCTTTCTGCCATCACTGCTAAATGCAGCCTTCACGTCCATCCACACTCTGTACAGTTTACCCGAAACCATTGTGCCGGTTGCAGGCTCTCCTCCCAATGCATTTACTTCATTGGTCAATTCGGATACGTGTTGTCTGCTATGGTTTGCCAGATTATTGTAAAGCGACCGTAGATCTGTGTCCGCCGTATCGGTTTCATCATAGGCCTTTTCATATCCTACTACGCGATCGTTGTTGATCAGGATCAAATCATTCAGTACCTCTATAATTTCTGAATTTTGTGACATGACAATTGTTGATTAGTGATGCAGCTAATCTCAAATTATTGTTCCAATACCACAAACAGGCATTATCAGCGTTAGGTCATGGTGATTTGTGGAGCTTTTTGCGCCGTATATGACGGACGGAGGTTTCCGGAGGCCCGTCAACTTTTACTTTTCGCTCAGCTTCTTTCTTACTTTACTAAGAAATTCGGGAGAAAAACCCAGGTAGGATGCAATGTAGTGTTGGGCAACACGTTGTGGAATTGCCGGGTAACGGTTAAGAAAGTCCAGATACTTCTCCACAGCAGTACTTGAAATGGTACGAAACAGCCTTTCCTGCGTCTGAGCGAGGTTTCTTTGCACCATTAGCCGGAACATTCTTTCAAAACCAGGAACACGGGCGAGCAGTTTTTCCTTGTTTTCGGGTGATAATAAAAGCAGCTCGCAGTCTTCCAGCGTTTCGATGTACATATGGCTCGGCGTCTGGTTTTGAAAGCTGGTAATATCGCTAACCCACCAATCCTCGATCGCAAATTGTAATGTAACCTCTGCACCGGTGCTGTCAATGTAATAGGTACGAATGCAACCTTTGAGAATAAATGCTTCGAACTGGCATACTTCACCTTCCAGTAACAGAAAAGTCTTTTTGCCAAATGTTCTATATTGAAGTAACGAATCAAAATATTCGAGGTCTTGCTCCTCAAATTTCATGCATCGCAACGCGTAATCATTGATCTTTTCGAACATAAAACATTTGATATTTGGTACTCAAAGGCCCAGGGCGTGACAAATTTCGGAATGCAACAATCCGCTACCGCCACCATAATGACGCATGCAAACGATGCGTGAATCCACGGATTTGCAAAAGGCTACAACTTGCTGCTCGGCCTCATCGTCAACCCCAACCCCTAAAAGTACTAAATCAAATTTAGCTATCTCAAATGCAGCGACCGCATTTTCATAAGAATTTACGCCCACACCATTCCAGGATTCATTTTTATTGATCAACCTAATGATCGTTTCCAGAATTTCGGGATGATCAGCCAGTACCAGAATGTTGGTTTTGTCCATAATTTTTTTGGCTATCAGCGGTCGGCTTTCGGCCGCAGGGTTTTGTGTAATTTAAAATATAAAAAGCCGGCAGCTGATAGCCGACGGCCGAGTGCTGCTTCCCTACTTCCGTTCCGGAACTTCCATTACCAGCACAAACGAATCCTCAACCGCCTTGAAGCTGGCCCCAGTGTCTGGCCAGATTCCATATCCATCCCGTGCTTCCAGAAGCTGACCATTAACTTCAAGCTTACCACTAATAAGAAACGTATAAATTCCATTGTCTTTGTCTTTCAAAGAATATTCCGTCTCGACGCCAGCATCGATCTCAGCCAAATGAAACCACGCATTCTGATGGATTGCTACGCCTTCGTCATCTGTGTTGGGTGACAATATCTGCAGGAATTTGTTACGCTTGTCGCCTTTGCTGTAATCTATCTGATCGTAGCGGGGTTGCACATTTAACTCGTTGGGATAAAGCCAAATCTGTAAAAATGTGACCGGTTCATTTTTGTTTTTATTAAATTCTGTATGATAAACCCCTGTTCCCGCGCTCATCGCCTGGATCTCACCCGGATTGATCACCGCAACATTTCCAATACTATCCTGATGCTCCAATGTGCCCTGCAATGGAATGGAGATAATTTCCATATTATCATGCGGGTGCCGACCAAAACCCTGCCCTCCATTCACCGTGTCATCGTTCAGCACTCTCAACGCGCCAAACTGAATTCTTTGGGGGTCATAGTTCCCATGAAAACTGAAAGTTTGCGCACTTTGCAGCCAACCGTGGTCAGCGAAGAAGCGGGAGGCCGCGGGATGGAAGACTGAATTTTTCATTGTGCCTGCAAGATAGTTTTATTGACCAGTTTTATTTCCTCTCCCGAAATGGTGTGCTGCCGCCCGGGATAAATCGCATAGGTTACAGCTGCATTCATTCGCTCCAATATCGCAATGCTTTCCTTCACGCGGGATACAGGAACGTGTGGGTCGGGATCGCCGGTAGATATAAAAACAGGTGTTCCTGCAAAATCTCCTCTGTAGTTTTCCTCCGTCAGCACCTGGCCCACCAGGCCGCCAGTTAACGCAATAACACCTCCATATCTTTTGGCATTGCGGGTAGTGTATTCCAAAGTGAGACAGGCACCCTGTGAAAACCCTGCAAAATAGATATTCTCAGCGGCAATTCCGCTGGCTTCAATCTCCTTAACAACTTCGTTAACGACATCCAACGCTGAGTCAAGCGCCGGTTGGTTCTGGGCAACTGGTGCCATAAAACTATAAGGGTACCAGCTGTGATTGGTTGCCTTCGGTGCATAGATGGCTATTCCTTCAAGGTTCAAAACTTTTTTCAAAGAAATAATATCTTCTGCCGTACCTCCTCGGCCATGAAGCATCACGATGGCTTTCGTCGCCTCGCCTGCCTGCGTTCCGCTTTTTATGATTTGTTTGTCGTGGGTATACATAATATTGAATGAATTTTAACCGGGTTGCCGGTGCGATGATACGCTCAATGCTCCGGCAACACGGCAGTTATGAATTCTTAAACATGGATGTTAAACCAGTTTAGGAAGCACTTTTACGATTTGTTCCCGACCTGGCTCGTATTGGGCAGGCAACATTAAGCCTGAACCCAATTGCTCCACTGTTTCGTCAGTGGCAAACCCAGGATTGTCGCTGGCAATCTCAAACAAAACGCCGCCTGGTTCACGGAAATAAAGGGAATAGAAGTAATTTCTATCGATTTTATCGGTGATCTGTAAACCGGCATCCAGTACTTTTTTACGGAACTCCATTAGAATATCATCATTGGCTACCCTGAATGCTACGTGGTGAACGGAGCCGCCGGCCACATGACCTGCTCTCTCGCCAGGCGCTTCCACAAGGTCCACGATCGCTGCGGTCTCAACGGCATCGGTAACGAAACGGAACCTGTTAACCTGTTGTTCCACCAAACGGTAACCAAAAATATCGGTCAGAATTTTCGCTGTTTCTTCAATTTTGTTGCTTGTGATCGTAATGTTATGAAAACCGCGGGTTGCGTGCTCAGCGGTAACTTCGCTGGTTTCCCAGGGCGTACGGTTATCGGCTGTTTTCGGAACAGTAAGTTCAAATTTCAAACCATCAGGATCAAGGAAAGTAAGGTACTGTTCACCGAATTTCTCCGACACTTTGTTATAGGTAACGTGGTTATCGTCCAATCTTTTCAACCAGAAATCAAGGCTGCCTTCCGGTACCGAGTATCCAATTTCAGTTGCCTGCCTTGTTCCGCGTCTACCTGCTGGTATCTGACTACCCCATGGAAAAAAAGTAAGGATGGTTCCGGGAGTTCCGTTGCCGTCACCGTAATAGAAGTGATATGTATTTGGATCGTCAAAATTGACAGTTTTTTTCACCATTCTTAAACCTAATACGCGGGTATAGAAATCGTAATTTCTTTTGGCATCACCTGCAATGGCTGTAATGTGATGTATCCCGTTGATTGTATTTTCCATTTTCTTTTCTGTTAAGTGTTTCTGTTTTTAATGATACAAATGTAGCACCCGCCAGAGGCCCCCGGCATTGAACTAGGACAAGAAAGAAAGGAATTTGGAAAAAAGATTTGTTTCACTATTTCTGACATAAACACATTTATTTCAGTATTTTTGACATAAAGTAATCTATTTCACTATTTGTGAAACAAAAATCATGAAAAAGAGTCGTTACATTTTAATGGCAGACATCATTAACAGCCGAAAAAGCGATCAGAAGGCACTTATGGTAAGTTTTGAACGGTTGGTCAATGATATTAATAGCCGGCACAAACGTCACCTATTATCGCCTTTGACGATAACATTGGGCGATGAATTTCAAAGTGTTGCCAAGAGCCTAAAATCGGCCATCGAGATCATTTTCGGCATCGAAGAGCGGATTATTCGCGATCAATATGAATTCAAACTGAGATATGTATTAGTGGAAGGAGAAATTGACACGCCGATCAATCCACAAATCGCTTATGGAATGCTGGGTGAGGGTCTCACCAACGCAAGAAAAGCATTGATAGAAGCCAAGGGAAATAAGGGCAGGTTTTTTGTCGAGATTAACGATACAAACCTTGGTAAGGCTTTGAATAATAGCCTGGCAATTTACCAGAGCCTGACAGACAACTGGAAAGCGGGCAAAGACTACCCGCTGATTAAAGACTTTCTGACATTTAAGGATTATAAGAAGGTGGCGACTGAAACTGGCAAGACGCGCTCTCAAATTTGGAAGAGAGAGAAAAGTCTAAAAATTAATGAATATATTGCCATTAAGGAAGTCATACACTATTTAATCTTATAAAAATGTTATCAGTTTTGTTCGTTATTGCCGCAGTGCTTACCTCTGAGATTGTGCTCGGGTTTCTCTTCTCCGCGATTGCCCAGATTTTTTATCAAAAAACCAAAATTGATTTCAAATCCGTCGCGAAAGGTTTTATTGAAAGAATGTTTCTCCTACTTTTTCTCTTTAACGACCTCGCTCCCGCATTGACCTTTTTCAGTGCACTCAAACTTGCGACGAGGCTGAAACACGACGAAAGCACCGGCAGTGATTCTAATAAATTCAATGATTATTATCTGGTAGGTAACCTTTTGTCTGTTTCAGTAGCACTTTTTTATACCTACATACTAAACCATACACAGAAAATTGAAACAATACTCAGTCTTCTGTAGAGATCTGACAATAATCTGAGCAGTTACATTCCCGAAAGCAAAGCATCATCTTCCACAACGCGCTTGGCGGCTTTGGCGGCTTTCAGGTAGGTACTCATCGGATATTTACCTTCAAAATGATGGTCAGTTTCCACCATAGGCACTTTTAGGCGTGCATGTTTGATACTGGCGAGGTCTGTCAGTGACACGTAGCTCAGTTCAGGCTGGCCCTGACCCAGGTCGCAAAGACCGAATGCGATGTTGTTGACGGGGTCAAGCTCGGATAACAGCCAAATTGCCTTACCATATTTAGAATACAACTTTACAACTGGTACGTGATCCTTTCCCAGGTCATTTTGTACCTCCTGGGCATTGTGGATCATGATTTCAATCAGATTTTGCGGAATCATTTGTGACATATCGCAAAGGTAGCTGTAAATCCGTATCTGGTGAAGTGCCATTGACCTAAAAAACGAATAATAAATTCACCCCCCGGACACAAAATGTTAGCCGCTCATTTGTTATATTCATCTTGAAAGTCCGCGTTCCCCCAAAATTGTATTGCGTGCCCCACCCGTTGTAACAGGCTTAATGGCTTGCTATAACTGTTTGTGTGTCATTGAATTAAACATTACCCTAAAAATATACTATCAACGTTAAAAAAAGCACTGTTATGAACAAAAATCTATTACCAATTCTCACTATCGTTCTTCTATTCACGCATCGAACAATTTTAGGCCAAATTGTGGTGACCTATCCGACAGAGCGTGCAGTATTCCAACGTAGCGCATCAAACGAAGCAAACGTATATATAGGAGGGTTTATCACTGAGCCGTACAATTCCATAGAAGCCCGATTTATCCCGAGAGTGTCAGGTGAAGGCGAAGCTGCTCCGATCGGCGGGGGCTGGACGGTCATCAACACGCCGGTCGGCGGGCAGTTCCTTGGTTCTATAACCGTAAAAGGTGGCTGGTACCGACTTGAAGTCAGGGGACTTCGAAACGGAACAGTGCTACAAACCACTTCCATTGAGCGAGTAGGCGTTGGGGAGGTTTTCGTAGTAGCAGGCCAATCCAATGCTACGGGAGGCGACGCGAATCCAAATGGTCCCGGAGCAGCCCATGACCAGGTCAACAGCGTCAATTTCCAAAATTTCAACCCGGCGACGTTGTCAATAACTCCCTACGCCGACATTCAGGTGCCTTGCCCCGTATTCGAACACCTCGATGCTAACGTAAAAACCGCTCCGTTTGGAAATTATGCTTGGTGCTGGGGTGCATTTGGAGACATGATTTATCAAAAACTAAAAGTACCAGTCATGATCTTTAATGCAGGCTGGTCCAGTTCCGGAATCGATAACTGGCAAAAATCTATTAACCCTGGCGCTTCGCCCATCAGCGCTTTCGGCTACCAATACCCCGCCGGGCTTCCCTTTGGTCACCTTAGAATTGCGTTGAATAATTACATTGCACAGCTAGGAGTAAGGGCGGTACTGTGGCATCAGGGCGAAACCGATAATTATCTGGAACAAGTTGCCGACAATACTTTTGAAAAGTATAAATCCGGTTTGTGGGAAGTAATCAGTGCGAGTCGGTCACTTTCCGGAAAAAGTAATCTGGCATGGCTTGTTTCAAGGGCTTCGCGGTTCACCGTGAATGGTTTGAGCCGCACCTCAGACAATGTGATCAATGCTCAGAATGAACTCATTAACAACGACGGCAGCTATCCGCACATTTACCCTGGACCTGAAACTGATCCATATTATAGCATTGAATATCGATCCGACCAGGTTCACTTTCGAGGTGATGGTGTGACGCCTTCGTCTGATGGCAATGTCTACTCGGGTCTCATTCACCTCGCGCAATTTTGGGCCGATAAAATTAACGATGGTTTTCTGAACCAATCGGTCCCTTATGGTGCCATTCCTCCACCACTCGTCACCGTCGCAAACGAAAATACTGCACTCGGAACTACCTTTTCGGGTCCTGCAATACCTGCCGGATCCATATACAATTGGCTAAAAATTGATGACTGCAATCAGATTGAACACGAAGACCGTGATTGGACGGTAGGTATCGGCTACTATAAACTCAAAATTGTAGACGCCAACAAGAACACTATCCTTTCACCAAAACTTTACGTTTCAGGTAAAACGCTGCCGGTTACATGGCAGTATTTCAATGCGCATTCCACTGAAAATGGGCGATCAATGCTTCAATGGGCTACTGCTTCGGAGTACAATGCCTCACATTTCGAAGTGGAAAGAAGCACTAATGCCGTCAACTACGCACCAGTGAAAACGGTACAGGCTGTGGGTGATTCCAAGGCGATAAATGAATACACCTATCTGGATGAATTTCTCGTGCCGGGGACTTACTACTACCGCTTGAAGGAAGTAGATCGCGACGGTAAATTCGACTATTCGCGCATTGTTAGCGTCAAACTTACGGCCGATGTAACTGCAAAGGCTTATCCAAATCCGGTTACGAATAAATTAACGCTTGAATCGGCTGGGGCGCTCAGACTCGTAGAAGTAATTAGCGCGGCAGGCAAAAAGCTTTATTCAACCAACACTGACCAGAAACTGTTTGAGTTAAATATGCAGCCCTACCCTAGTGGTTTGTATACTGTGACGGCTGGCGGAAAAACCTATAAAATTGTCAAGTAAACAAAATCCGGTGATTGCCCTACTGGCTAAATTATAGTCTGGTATGGCAATCACTTCCATTCGAAATTGCCACTATCCGAATGCCAGCGATCCCCGACTGAGCCCGGCCGTACCTACCCCTTGAATTTTCTGAAAGTTTTGGTAAAACGGCTGTCGCCAAACCGGGCTAACCAGCGAATTATTGTCTGATAAAGCATTAAAATTTCTTCAATAATTGAGCGACCGCCCTGCCCCGGTTTCGCTTCGAACGAGGGTTTTAACACAAGTGATGGACTTTTACATTCAAGCACTGCCCTTTTGACGCATCAATAAAAATTAACAGGACAGTTTGACACGCAACCCGCTTTGGACAACTTTTTGAAGCATGGTGGAAAAGATAAAATAGTAGCTATGGATACCTTTTCGACCATGATCATCGGGGCAGTTGACAAGATCAAAAATGCCGTCGTAAAAATTGATATATATAAGACCAATAATGGTAAGCTAAGACCGGCAGGCTCGGGCTCAGGGTTTATATTTTCCTCGGATGGATTTGTTTTCACCAATAGTCACGTGGTGGAAGGCGCCGAGAAAATAATGGTCAGCTTGCTGAATGAAAACGAAATTGAAGCCACATTGATAGGCAAAGACCCTGATACTGACCTTGCTATATTAAAAATTTACGCCCAGGGATATTCGGTTGCCAAGCTGGGCGATACAAGCGCGCTGCAAATCGGGCAGTTTGTGATCGCGATCGGCAATCCTTACGGCTATCAGCACACGGTTACCACGGGCGTGGTGAGTGCATTAGGAAGGACACTCCAGACGCAGTCGGGAAGGATGGTCGATAATGTCATTCAGTCCGATGCGGCATTGAATCCCGGAAATTCGGGCGGGCCTATGATCAATACCGATGGCGAGGTAATTGGCGTCAACACGGCGGTTATTCAAGGGGCGCAGGGGCTGAGCTTCTCTGTGGACATTAATACGGCCAAGGAAATCGCCCGTCAGATTATCCGCGATGGTAAAGTTTTCAAGGCATATCTGGGGCTACAATTGCAGGACGTACCTGTTAATGAAAAGATCCGACAACATTACAAGCTGCCAAATCACAGCGGGATTTTTGTGACGCATATTGAGCCCGATTCACCAGCATCAAGATCACAGTTATTGGAAGGCGACATCATCGTTTCATTCAACAGCAAAGCCGTTTCCAACTCCAACGAGCTTTTCAAAGCGCTGACGACCAAGGCTGTTCTCTCAGTAACCGACATTTCCGTCATCCGTCACACCGAACTGCTCAACTTCATTATTGTACCGGTGGAGAAGAAGGGCTAATGAATCGAGTAGGAAGCTAGCCATTAGTTGGCTAGCTGTCCTCTCACACCACCGGACGTACGGGTCTCGTATCACGGCGGTTCATTAAAGCTTCACGACGTAATGTGTAAGTTTCTAGCAAAGGTAGATAACCCTTTCGTTTTAGACGTGCTTTGGTGATGGTGGTAAGCAGAATTGGGCTATGCGCCGTACGCCAATACCCACGTCTAGTATTTCCCCATTCATAAGCCTTCTGTAGATTTAATCCCAGCTTCTTTAGGTTTGTGATACGGGTTTTAGCCTTCTTCCACTGTTTCCAAATACACATCCGAAGGCGGGATTGGAGCCATTCGTCTATCCGTATCAGTCGTTGCCTGGCGTTGGCCAGAGCAAAGTAGTTTATCCAACCCACCGTCACCTGTTTCAACCTGAGCAACCTCTCTTCCATACTCCATCCCTTACTCCGACCACTCAGTTGCTTTAGTTTGACCATCAGACGTTTGTAGGACTGATCACCAACTCGCACTCGTATCTCCCCTCCTAGTCCATGCCAGAAGCCAAAGCCCAGCAGGTTTCCTCGTAGCGGTCGACGTATTCCACTCTTTTCACGGTTTACTTTTTAGTTTGAGCCGAGATTCGAGGTAGTCCGTTATGACCGACAGGATACGTTCCGAGGCCCGTTGACTACCTGCAAAGATGCTGATGTCATCCGCATACCGAACAAATTTGTGCCCGCGCTTCTCCAGTTCATTCAGCATGACGTTTGACAAAATCGGACTAAGGTTCCCACCTTGTGGCGTTCCTTCCGATGTAGACCGAACTACACCATTTTCCATCACCCCGCATTCCGTCCATACTTCCGTCAAAAGGCCAGTGTCTTCCCCAGAAAAAAAAAGGCACTGGTTGGCTGCCATAGTCACCAACGCGCTAATCTTGGGTTGCTCCCACTTGTTTTAATGTTCAGTCCTTCCCCTAAAAAAAAAAGTACTACCACGTCTGCCGCCGGGCGGCCCTGTGACTTCTGCCGCTATATACTTCAGCACTCGCCGGCTTCCTTTAGATTCCACCTCACGATGGACACCCTTGCCATTAGCTAACACTTCTCGCTGTCAAGCGTGTAGTGGACTTTAACCACCAAGTTATCGCCCATGCCGGGCGCACAACAAAAATGGACAGGCTTTCAGCCTGTCCATTTTATGATTCAAATAAATTCTAGAACCTCCTAGCTAATTTCCTGCAAGGCGCTTACGAAGAGTTTCATTTCATCTTTTGTGCCGATACTTACGCGGCACCAGGGCTTTTCCTGAATATCCATCGCTTTGACAATAATGCCTTTATCAACCATCTTTTTCAGAAATTCCTTCCCCGGCATATTGATCGGGAAAATCACGAAATTGGTATAGGACGGTACATATTTATAACCCATTGTTTTGAGATTATCATATAAATAAGCCTTAGCCTCCGTGTTCAGTTTCCTTGTAGAATTTTGGAACTCAACATCATCCATGGCCGCGGAAGCCGCATACACAGACGTACACGCGATCCCCGAACCTCCCCCTCTTGCCTGCTTTTTGATCATATCCAGCGTCGCTGGCATGGCGGCAATGTAACCCACACGCAAACCTGCCATTCCCATGATCTTTGAAAAAGTCCTGGCAATGATTACGTTTTTATTGTCCTTCAAAAGTGAGACCATACTTTTATTGTCGGCACCTTCTACGAGCTCAATGTAAGCCTCATCGATAAAAATGGGCACTTTCTCGGATACCCGGCTGCAAAAATCCGTCAACGCCTTGGTCGACGTTACCGCGCCGACAGGGTTGTTCGGATTGCAGATGTATACCAGCTTCGTGTCTTTATCTATCGCTTTTTCCATGGCATCCAGGTCATGCGACCAGTCGGCATTGCACGGTACAGCTTTCCAGGTTGCACCGATAGATTCTGCAACACGGATCAGCGACATATAAGTGGGATCGGCAGAAACAATGTTCCCTCCGTCTTTAAACATCGCCAGCGCTGTTTTTTCAAGCAGGTCGCCTGAGCCGTTGCCCATCATAATGTACTCGCCTGTAACACCCTCTTTGATCGCAATCTTATCAGTCAACGACTTCAATTCGGTGCGTGCGTAGCGATTACCTTTTTCAATGGAATCCGAAATAGCTTTTCGGGCCATCGGTGGCGGACCGTACGGATTTTCGTTGGAACCGATGCGGGCAACCATTTTGGTCAGATCCGGCTCGGTCTCCAGAAAATGTCCCCGCACCATCGGGCTGTAAAAGATGCGATTGGATTTATCCAGTCTCAATGGTGTGCTGGCAAATGCTCCTTCTGCAATAAAAGGTGCGACAGCCAGTGCACCCAAAGATGCAAAACCCGATTTCAACAAGCTACGACGGTTGACTTTCTGTACCATAGAAATGATAATTTAGTGGTTGGAATAATTGGAGAATGCGGTTACAGGATTTGATCACAGCTTAGAATAGTGATTTTAAGCTGTACAAAAGTCGGGCAGTGCGGCTACCGGGAAAATTTTTACTTGCGGATTATTTCACAAACAATCATCTGATTATTTGCGACATTTAAATATAATCAATTGTAAAATAGGAGGAAAACAATATTTTTACTTAAAACAGCATAGTCTTCAAATTGATTGGAATATTAATATTTTTAAGGAAAATATTAATATTAGTAACCTTACCTATACTTTTTTTACGCGCTTGGGGAATGAATGAGGGCTTTTTTGTTGTTGTTCGGTAAGCCAGTACGAAAGATGGCGATTTTTTTGAACAACAATATGAATTGGATAACCATTAGTAGTGAAGAGGAAGTACAGAATATTTACAACTCCGGCGAGTACTCCATCATTTATAAACATAGCCCCAGGTGCATGACCAGCCTGATGGCATACCGTCAGCTCAAATCTGATGTAAATTCGGTCCCCAATGTGCAAGTGCCTGTTTACATTGTAGATGTCATTGCTAACCGCAAAGAATCCCAGTCTATCGCCAGCACTTTTCAGGTTGAGCACGAATCTCCCCAATTGCTGATCGTGAAAAACGGAGAATGCCTTTACGATTCTTCGCATGAAGACATTTCTCTTCACCAGACTCTGGAATACATTCGTTAAGCCAAACTGACCGTCATTTCAAGTCTTTCCAGGTTTTTCTAAAAAATATTTATGGATTATTTCCAAAATAAAGGAATTATTCCATAAATTTGATCCACACTTCAAATCAACGGAATCATGAAAGAGTTGCACTACATTATCGTCTCAGAAGAAATGGTATGGATTTGGTACTATGACGAATGGAAGGGCAAGCACCTGAAAGAATTGCTTGCCAAAGAGGCAAAGGAATTTATAGCAAAGCAACTTATTAACACTTCATCATAAATTAAATGCAAAAGAGCAGCTTAGCTGCTCTTTTTGTTTTGCTACCTCCCCAAACTAGGTCGCCAATGGCGGGCCGGAAGGGATGAAGATCTTCTCTCTCTTGTATTTGAACTTGTATTTTTTTGCGGTGAATTTTGCAGTCATATATTCTCCCATATAGATAGAACCAGTCATGACGTCATCTTTCACTGTCCCCGAAAACAGGAATGTGATCGCATCGCCCGGCTGTCGGTCGGTACTGCGCATTTTGAACTCATTTCCTTCCACCGTACCCAGCAATTCACGCACGCTGAATTCCCCTTTGTGAGAACCATGCAGCCAGTTGCCGTCCTGTTCAATCATGAGCGTATGGGTACTTTTGCTGGAGAAAAATTCGATAGTAGCTTCCCAGTGCCCTTTCAATGAAACAGCGGCAGCAGCCATCTCTGTTTTCGGCGGCGTACGTTTTTGCGATAAAACCTCCACCAAACGATCAGAAACTACCTTCTCATCGCCAGGCTGCATTTGGCCCGTCGTGATCGAAATGAACGTTTCGCCTGCGCGGCTTCCACCTCCCAGCGCAATACGCGGCTTGGTGCGGCCAAACAATTCTGCAACCTCTTCGCCTGTAATGTTCAACTTAGCAGGATCCCAGGAAACGCGCAGCTGAGGTGTTCTGTTTGATAATTCTTTGGGTTCCACCACCGTTGTTTTCACGGACTCAATTCCTGACACCCTTTTTGAAATGTTATCCAGCCAGGAAAGCCATCTTTTCCATTCGCCCGCGTGATCCCGTTTGGTCCAGGCTTCCACAGCGGCTACCATGCCCATTGTTTCCTCACGGCCCACTTTGTTATCGCGGCCGGGCCCGTGGTGAGGGGCGCTAGCCTGCCATGCCGACATCACCAGGTCTTTCCTGCCCAGTACAAGCCCGGCGCATTGCGGGCCGCATAATGCTTTTCCTCCACTATAAATCACCACGTCCGCACCCATTTTCAAATGGACATTCGGGATAGTCAGGTCCTCTGCGGCCGCATCGATCATTACGGGTACATTCTTCCTTTTTGCAATTTTCGAGATCGCTTCCAATGACATTGGCCCACTCATGGATTCATCCCCAGCCATCAGGTAAATCATCGCTGTGCGGGAACTGATTGCATTGGCAAGCTCCTCAATAGAGTCAACTGTGATGAGCGTCACACCCACATTACGCAGCGCGTGGTCGTATACATTACGCGAGTAGGCGGGAATGATCACTTCCGTTTTTTCGAATCCGGAAAGGTCGGGAATACGTATCAGTTTTTCAGGATTTCCTCCCGTCACGCAGGCTGCTGTTACGTGCTTCATACCCGCAGCGCAACCAGCCGACACCATCCCCCATTCTGCCCCTGTGAGCTCAGCAAGGCGCTTTCCAGCCCCAAATGCCAGCTCATCATACTGTACAAACACCTGAGCCGCAGCGTCCATTGCAGCCCTTACTTCCGGCCTTTCAATGGAGCCGCCAATGATGGTAAATGTGCCTCTGCAATTGATAATAGGTTCCACGCCAATGGCCTGGTAGATTTCCTTGCTAGCCGCAACATTGGCTTTGTCCAAAACCATTCCGGCGACTGGTTTTTTAGGCATTATCACACTTCCTGCAAGCGGAAGCAGCGATAAGTCTTTTATAACATCTCTGCGTTTCATTTAAGTTGATAAGGGTTAAAGGAATTTGATTGTTAAAAAATTTTGAAAATTGCGTCGTCATCAGCGAAGCAAAACGACTGATCAGTCCCTGGTACTTAACGAGCAGCCGTTTTTTAGGAAACAATTGAAGGTTTAAGTATAATATTTTGGATAAAACAATGATTGCCACGCTTTGTACTGCAATACTTAGCAATGACGGTTCGAGTTTAATACTAAAACCAGCGTTTACCAAATTCGGGCATTGTTGTGCGCAGCGTTGTGCGCAGGAGTTTTGAGCTTCGCCGACCATTTTTCAAGAAGCACCATCAACTCTTCCAGATTCACCGGTTTACTGATATAATCGTCCATCCCGGCTTCAAAACATTTATCCTTGTCCTGTTGAAGCGCATTAGCCGTGAGTGCGATGATATACGGGTTTACGGGATGATGCCTTTTGATCAGCCGCGTAGCTTCCAGGCCGTCCATGACAGGCATTTGCATATCCATTAAGACAACATCGTAGGTATTTTCAGTTACCCTGTCCAGCGCTTCCAGGCCGTTCATTACCATTTCTGCACGGTAACCCAGCTTGCTTAGCGTGTTCATAATCACGATCTGATTGACTTTGTTATCCTCTGCGACCAGAATAGACAATGGATAATTCACCGCGAAATCGGAATGCAGTTTCTTTTTAGGAACATCATGCTCAGTATTGGCAGTAAGCGCCCCATTCCGGTGCCTGCCAAGCTCCGAAACGACCATTTTCAGAAGAAGCTGTTGCTTAACGGGTTTGGTTAGAACGGTACGGACCGACCCAGAGTTATTATTGCTGATACTGGCCCCCGGGGCAGTCAAAAGTACCACGGGAATGTGAGGATAAGTCTCGTGAATGTAGTCCGCCAGTTGCATCCCGCTCATTTCTGGCATAACAAGGTCCGTCATCACCAGATTAATATCATTGGTCTGTGACAGGATCGCGCGCGCCTCTTTTCCACTGCTGGCCACTACGGTCTTAAACTGCCAAGCATCCAGCTGGTCTTTCAGCAGGTGAAGGCTGTTCTCGTAATCATCTACAATCAATATTTTCGATTGGTCTGGAACCGCGCCCGTAAAGTCAAGCTCGGAAGCCGGCACCTCCTCACTTTTGCCCACCATTACCGAAAAATGGAAATTACTTCCCTTACCCGGCTTACTTTCCACCCGCATTGCACCACCCATCAGCCGTACGAGTTTCTCACAAATTACCAACCCAAGCCCCGTTCCCCCATATTGTCGGGTCGTGGACGAATCCACTTGCGAGAAAGGCTTGAACAACCGATCCAGCTTATCGGGTGCAACTCCGATCCCGGTGTCAGATATATCAAACCCCAGGTTCAGGATGTTTTTATCATCACTGGACAAGTTTTTAACTTTAAGGAATATCTCTCCTTGCCGGGTAAATTTGACTGCATTGCCAATCAAATTCTTGAGTATCTGACCGAGCCGGAGCCTGTCACCCACGATAATGGCCGGAACAGCTGCGTCGATCTGATAAAGTAACTCCACGGGCGACTCGCCTACCCTTCCCGCAAAAAGGTCCATTACTTCTTCCACACAATGCCTGAGATTGAATTCTCCCTCTTCCAGTTCCATATTCCCCGACTCTATTTTGGAAAAGTCGAGAATGTCATTGATTACCCTCAGCAAGTCCTCGCCGGAAGATCGTATTGATTCGGTAAAATTCCTCTGCTCATCCGTCAGCTCAGTTTCCGACAGCAGCGACGCCAGCCCGATCACACCATTCATCGGCGTCCTGATCTCGTGGCTTACCGTTGCGAGAAACGAACTTTTGGCGCTATTGGCAAGTTCTGCTTTTTGTACCGCCTTTTTTTCTTCAAGAATCGAATGTTCCAGCTGTGTGGTACGTTCGTGGATCTGTTTTTCCAAATCCCTTTTCTGCTTCCTAATCGTGTAAGTTCTTACATTATAAAATGCCGCTGTAAGCCCGATCACCGCCAGCGCAGATGCCAGCTTGAACCACCAGGTAAGCCAAAAAGGCGGCCGGACGATCAGAGTCACAGCGACACCTTTTGTATTCCACAAACCATCATTATTGGATCCTTTTACAAGGAAAACATAGGTCGCGGGGTCAAGATTGGTATAAGTTGCAGTCCGTTTGTTTCCCGAATAATTCCAGTCCTTGTCGAAACCTTCGAGCTTGTAGGCATACTGGTTCTTTTCGGGGATATTGAAGTTCAATGCGGCAAACTCGAATGTTATAACCGACTGGGAATAGTCCAGCGTAATCGTTTTCGCTTCGCCGATCTGCTTGCGCACGGTCCGGTCCTCATTGGTGATAGATGCCTGTTTGTTAAATATCAAAAGATCGGTCAGATATACCGGCGGGACAAAGTCATTAAATTGAAGGCTATCTGGATAAAAAGTAATAAACCCGTTGATACCTCCGAAAAACAACTCCCCGTCGCTGGCCCGAAAACGCGAATTGTCCCTAAACTCATTGCCCGGCAACCCGTCGGAAATACCGAAATTGCGGAAAGCCTTGTTCTTGGGATTAAACCTTGAAATCCCTCTGTTGGTACTCAACCATAAATGGTTGTTCTTATCTTTTTGAATCGCAAAAACGACATTACTAGCCAGTCCATTCTTTTCTGTAAAAGATGTGAATTTTTGTGTGGACCTATTGAAATAACATATCCCTCCACCTACCGTTCCCAACCACAAATTACCATCTTCGCCTTCTATGATAGACTGTACATTGTCATTTGAGATACTGCTGGGGTCATTGGGATCACTTTGGTAGTGTTTAAAGCCAGTTCTGGCTGAATTCATCAGATTTAGCCCATTGAACGTGCCCACCCAGATATCTCCCTTTTTATCTTGAAAAACTGTCGTTACAATGTCGGCGCTAAGGCTGTTTTTATCCGAAGGTTGATGACGGAAACGTCGGAAAATTTTATTTTTTACATCGTAAAAATTCAGCCCGCCCTTCCAGGTCCCAATCCAAAGATTACCGTCCCTGTCAGTAAATAAATTGTTTACATCCGAGATAGATAAACTGTTTGAGTCATTTTCCTTCGGTAAGTGATGGATGCTCCTTCCTGTTTTTACGTTAAACAAATCAAAACCCCCATTGTGAAAACCCAGGGCGAGCATATCCTCATTCAACCATACAATCGAAATCACGTAGTCGTTGCTAATCGAACCCGGATCTTTATCGTTATGCCTGAAAAATGAAAAGGACTTGGTTTTCCTGTTGAAGAGATTGAGCCCGCCACCGTCGGTCCCAATCCAGATATTGTCCCCCTTGCTATCACCGCAAATCGACAAAACGGTATTGTTACTTAAACTATTTGGTGTATTTACCTTTTGTGTATAAGATTCAAATTTGGGCCCGAACTTAGGCAAGAAATTAACGCCACCAGCATAGGTCCCAATCCAGATATTTTGTGCATCGTCCTGATAAATACAATACACCGAATTGTTGCTAAGTGAACTGGCATCGTTTACATCATTGACGTAAGTGGTGAATCGCTGTGATCTGGGGCTAAACACTGAAATTCCTCCATTTTCGGTGCCTACCCAAAGGTCCCCGTTCTTTTGCTCCATAAAGGACAGTATGTCGTTATGCGCTACGCTGGATGGATCGCGAGGGTCATACAAGAAATTATGAAAGCTGTTTTCCGCAAAATTGAATCGGGAGAGTCCATTTCCGTGCGTCCCCACCCAAAGATTCCCATTACGATCAACGTGCAGTGCCTTTATCCAATCCGTGCCGATATCGTCCTTTCTACCCGGTAAGCCCTTATATTCAATAAGATTCCCTTTTGCAGCATCAAGCTGAAATAGTCCGCCCTCAGTACCGACCCATAAAATCCCTTTTTTGTCTTCGGCAATACTGGTAATGAAGTCATACCTGCCCTTACTCTCCCTATACTGCTGCTGATAAAGTTTAAAAGTAGATTCCTGCGGGTTAAACAGCAGCAGCCCACGATCAGTGCCAAGCCATAGCCTGTTTTTGCTATCGCTGAAGAGGGTATTGACGGACATTCTGACACCGCCGTAGCTATAATGGACAAACCGGTCCTTTTCACTGTCCAGACGGTCCAGCCCTCTTTCCGTCGCCACCCAGAGCGTCCCGTTTTTGTCTTCCAGAAGGTCCAGGACGAAGCTGTCGGTAATTGTATTTTCGTTCTCCGGATCGTGTTTGTAATGGGTGAATTTGTAGCCATCATACTTGTTCAGCCCGTCTTCACTGGCAAACCACATAAATCCTTTGCGGTCTTTCAGGATCGAGCTGACATGGCTTTGTGAAAGTCCCTGGTCTGTGGTCAAACGTCTGAATTTAGGGTTCTGCGGTTGGGCAAAACTTGCGGTAAGGCTTATCAGAAAAAAGCAGACTACAACTCCGCAAACAATTGGTCTCATGCGTTCCCTATTCGATCGGGTGTCTAATTCATGTTAAAAATATAAAATTTTCCATGGATGCAACATTAAAACTAATTCTCACTCTTTGCGCTATACGGACAATTAGCCATCTATGAAAAATACTTTACTCTCACTCCTCTTAACCACCTTATCCTGCTCCTGTTTCGCACAAAATTTCAATGTCAGCGGGCGGGTTAAAAGCCAGCAAAATGAACCTGTTCCCTTTGCTGCCGTTTCAGTGAATAACGCAAAAGACTCTTCCCTTATAAAAGCCGACGTCGCAGATGAAGGCGGGGTTTTCAAATTCACCGGCATCAATGCAGGAACCTACTTTATTAAGATCTCCGCAGTAGGCAACAAGGCTTTCCAGTCTCCCGTGTTCCATATAACCGGTAAAGACCTCGACTTCCCGGTTTTTACCCTGCTTGCAGATACTAAACAACTGAATGAGGTCAAAGTCACCGCCGCCAAGCCGCTCATCGAAGTAAAAAGCGACAGGCTGATATTCAACATCGAAGGCAGCATTAACTCCACAGGGTCGAATGCTCTTGATCTGCTGCAAAAATCTCCTGGCGTACAAGTGGATAAGGATGAGAATATTATGGTAAAAGGAAGAACCGGCGTTAGGATATACATTGATGGCCGGCCGTCGCCAATGAGCGGAAAAGACCTTGCGTCGACGCTCAAAAGCATGAATTCCGCCGACATTGAGGCTATTGAAATTATCACCAACCCTTCGGCCAAATACGACGCGGCCGGCGACCTGGGCATCATTAACATCCGTCTCAAAAAGAATGTCAAACTGGGTACTAATGGTAACCTGAGCCTCGGGGCGATGTTTGGGATAACACCCAAATACAATGCTTCCCTGAACCTGAACCACCGGGACAAAAAATTCAACATATTCGGTTCCTATGGCTACAACCACGGGGCCTGGCACAACACTACCTACGACGATCAGGTCCTCAACAATGTGGCTTACAACAAGATATGGCATGGAATATGGCGCGACACTACCCACAGTGCTAAAATAGGGGCAGACTATTTTATTAATTCCAAAAATACGATTGGATTCAGTGCCAATGGCCGCGTGAGCAATCATAATGGCGGTGGTGAAAGTGAAACGTTTATCAGTAAAAAATTCCAACCTACCGCCGACTCACTATTGCTTTCTTCCCAAACCTCCAACCCCGAGAAAAACAAAAACCTCAATATAAACCTGAACTACCGCTACGCCGACACCACCGGCCACGAGCTCAATATCGATGCCGATTACGGAATATTCACCTCGCGAGGCATCAGCTATCAGCCCAACAAATACTTTTTCAGGATCACCAGTGACGAGCCTATGGAAAGAAATTATGTGAGTAAAACGCCCGTGGAGATCATTATCAAATCATTCAAAACGGATTACGAACAACCCCTCAAAAAAGGAAAACTCGGCTACGGTTTCAAGCTTTCGGACGTAAAATCCGATAACACATTCGACTTTTTCAATGTGCTTGGCAACACCGAGGTCATTGATACCAACCGAAGTAACCGGTTCAAATACACCGAGCGGGTTTATGCCGCCTATATCAATTACAATGTCCCCCTTGGCAAAAAGTGGGATTTACAGGCTGGTTTGAGGGCTGAAAACACACAATCGATCGGTGATTTGACCAGCTTCAAGCACAACGATTTGGACAAAGTAGACACAACTTATCTCAATTTCTTCCCCAGTGCTGCATTGTCCTTCAAAGCCTCGAAAAACCACACCTGGAACATCAATTACAGCCGGCGGATCAACCGCCCGAGCTACCAGAACCTGAACCCGTTTGAGTACCGGATCGATGAGCTGGTTTACTCCAAAGGCAACCCGTTCCTACGGCCCGAATACGCCAACAGTTTTAAGCTGACACACGTTTACAAAGCCAAACTAACCACCTCGCTGGGCTACCGGCGAACCCGGTTTCCGGTGGTGGGGCTAAGGATTCCTTATGATACCAGCCGCACTTATTTTATTCCCCGAAATCTGGATTACTCGCAAAGTTTCAGCCTGGATGTCAGTGTTAACCTGCCTGTTACCAAATGGTGGGAGATCTATTTCAATGTGAGCGGTTACCACAACATCTGGAAAGCCGGACTCGAAAACGGCTTGACCATTAACAACCGCACCACGGCCCTTAACCTGAACGGACAGAACACATTCAAACTAAAAAACAACTGGACGCTGGAACTCACGGGCTGGTATAATTCTCCTTATCGCCGCATCGACTACAACCTCGCTATGGGTATGGTGGATGCCGGTGTGCAAAAGAAATTCTGGAAGGATAATGCTACCTTGAAACTCTCGTTCAGCGACGTTTTCCATACCGCAAAAGGCGGCTACCATTCAGAGTATGCGGGTATCAAAACCAACCTGCGGTTCAGATTTGAAGGACAGATGCTGAAACTTAATTTTAACTACAGATTTGGCAGTAAAGAAATCAAAGCTGCACGAAACCGCAGGTCTGGCACGGAAGACGAACTGAACAGGATCAAAGGAGGCTAATCCTGTCATAATTATATTAATTCTATCACTGGATAATCGTTAATACTGGGCTTATATTTGCAATAACGAAAATATATACGATTTGCCTTCCAAGCCTGAACTCTTAAAACTTTGGGTTAAACTATCGGGTGATCCTTCGGAATTTCCTTTGAATGCCCGGATCTTTCACTCGGTTTGTCTGATCTCGATTTTTGCGCTTTGTTATAATGTGCCTTTCAATTACCTGATCGGGCTACCGGATATTGCCCTTGCCAGCCTCGTCGTGCTGATCATTTGCGGTGGGCTATACTATGCTTCAAGAATAAAAAAGAAGATTTCGGAAAGCATACTAGTTATCAACATAGTTGGCCTCGCTCTTTTTATTGTCAATTATTTCCTCAATTCAGGGCAGCGCGGCCCTACCGACCTGTTCTTTCTGCTCTTCTTACTGCTCAGCATTGCAATAAGTCCTGTCGATCAATATAAAATCTGGATCCCGGTCAACATTGGAATCCTGCTGATCCTGAACCTGATCGAGTATTTTTATCCGCAAGCTGTTCCTTACACTTACGATAACCGTTTTAGTCAGTTCGTCGATCATATGTCTGCGTATGCGGTTGTAGCGGCCATTGCCTATTTTTGCACAGACTACATACGGCGCAGCTATGAAGCAGAACGGGTTTCGGTTGCCGAAAAATCAAAAGCAATTGAACAACAAAATGACCAGATCATTTTGCAAAATCAGGAACTGGAAAGGCTCAATGCTGAAAAGAGCAAGTTAATGTCCATCGTAGCCCATGACCTGCGGTCACCGCTGGCAAGCATTCAAAACTTCCTGGAACTGCTTACCCAGCACGAGCTGGAAGAAAAGCAAAAACTTGAAATCAAGAACGACCTGCTCAATTCCACCAAAAATACGATGGCCATGCTTTCCAAATTGCTGGACTGGTCCAAGTCGCAGCTGTACGGGGTAACCCCAAATCCCGAGTACCTGAACCTGAACAAAGCATTAGAGACAACATTGGAAATTGAAAAGAGCATTGCCGCGGGAAAAGGTATCACCTTGCACTACGACATCGATCCTGATATTACCATTTTTGCCGATAATGACATGATGCAGCTCGTCCTGCGCAACCTGATTGGCAATGCGATTAAATTCACCCGCGATAACGGGCACGTGACAATCGGTGCGGAAGTAGCGCTACCCAATTGCGTCATCAGCATTCAGGACGACGGTATCGGTATTTCCAAGGAAAGACAAGCCGACATTTTCTCGCTAAAAGCTGATTCCACTTATGGCACTAAAAATGAAAAGGGAGTCGGTCTGGGCCTTTTGCTTTGTATGGAATTCATCAAAGCGCAGGGTGGCGATATCTGGTTCGAAAGCCAGCCCGAAACCGGGACGTGCTTTTACATTTCGATACCCATGAAAGACACTACTACATTTGAGAAGAGGAAATAATTTGACTTTTAGCTTTTAGCCTTTGAAAAAATAGCAAACAGCTAAAAGCTTCCTTCCCTGTATTTTACCAGTTGAGAAAATTATCAGTTTTGATTTATTTTGAGTATTTTCGATCAAATTCAGTTGCTTTAAATGAACTTCCAAGAGCGAAAGAAAAAAATTCTGGCCGCAGTGATCGAAGCAGGTAGTTTGTCGGTGTTCGAATTATCCGATAAACTGTCGATGTCACCGGCCACGATCCGGCGCGATTTACACGACATTACCGAAGAGGGATTGCTGCTCAGAACGCACGGAGGTGCTATGAAAATAGAAAATCCTGTTCTCACAGGATTTTCAGACAAATCGGGCGTGAATAACCAGAATAAGGAGAAAATTGGAAAAGAGGCGGCAGAATTCGTGGGCGACGGCGATACGATTTTCCTGGATTGTGGAAGTACCGTATTTCAAATGTGTCGGTATCTCAAAAAAAAGAACAATATCCGGGTCATCACGAATTCATTGCCCGTTATGGCCGAGCTTATCGACATTCCGTCGATCAGCATTAACCTTATTGGGGGCGAATTGAACAAGTCCAGAAAAGCCGTGCATGGCGATAAAGCCGTTCAGCATATTGACAGCTACCATGCCCAAAAAGCATTCATCGGCGTGGATGGTATCTCTGCCGAAAACGGCCTTACCGCGCACAGTGAGCACGAATCCACCATTACCGCGGCATTCATCAGGAATGCGGCGCAAACTTTTTTACTATGCGATTCCTCGAAAATTGGTAGGGATAGTTATATCAAATTCGGCAGCCTCGCCGAAATCAGCAGCCTGGTCACCGACAAGGAACTGAGTACTGACCTGCAAGACCAGCTCGTACAAAAAGGATTGAATGTGATCCTGGCTGATTAGCATTGATAAGCAAAAAGCCCCGAAAATGATCGGGGCTTTTTTGCAAAATCAGGATTAGTACCCCTCGTTCTGGTACATCTTTTCAGGGTTCAGTTTGTATTCGTCAAATGGAATCGGGTAGTAGCGGTCTTTTTTTCCAAAATTGACGAGTTTGGCGATCCCGAAATCAGCCTGGTTCTTACTTTTGAAATATGCGATCAGCTCATCATTGGAGAATGAGCGAAGCAAATCAAACCAGCGATGATTTTCAAAAGCCAGCTCGACGCGGCGCTCATGGAGAATAGCCAGTTTCAGATTGGGATACTTCGCGCTGTAAGCTGGGGTAGCCTTTGCAACCTCGTATTTAGTCATCCCGGCACGCTCGCGGACCTGGTTCAGGAAACCGATAGCCGCAGCTTCGTCTCCCAAATAGTTGTTGACCTCGGCCAGCATCAGAATCACGTCAGCATAACGAAGCAAAATCCAGTCATTTCCGCCATATCCATTAGTGGTAGCCGCTGAGCTTGCATCACGGTATTTGGTAATAAAATAATCCTTCACGATTGGATCATTGGCATATTTGATCGAAAAATCTTTCCGCACATCGCCTTCTTCATAGTCCAGTACAAGGTCGGGCGTTACATTACCTCCCGAGCCGCTCGACGCGAACAGCGAATTGACCGTTTCTCCTTTTGCCTGGTTATTTCTGGCGATAGAAGATGAGAAATTAATGTCTCCCTGACGATTCACGATCTGAAAAATAATTTCAGCATTGGTCGATTTTTTAGAAACATCAAACACATCCGCGTAAGGTATTTCTTTCAACAGTCCGAACGAACGCAGGTTATATGAAGCAGTCAAATAAGTTTTAGCTTCATTCAGATTAGCTGTCCGATTGGCGGCGTCCAGCGTGGTTGCCATCGTCAGAAAAACTTGCCCGAGCAGCGCATTACCTGCGTTTTTGGTAACCTTCCCTTTGGTATTGGCCGTTTGTGTATCAGGTAATGGCGAGGCAACCACGTCTTTCAAGTCAGCCACGATCTGCTGGTACACCGTTTCTTTCTTTTCGCGAAAAGTAGAGGCTGCCACCTCGTCGGTAGTAAGCAATTCCTTGGTTACCAGCGGCACATCGCCCCATTTGCGTACCAAATGAAAGTAGGTCAATGCACGGATGAACTTGGCTTCGGCTTTGTACTGGTCCTTCGCTTTCTCATCGGCAAAAGTTACTTTTTCAATGCCTGCCAAAACCTGGTTGCAGCGTGTGATTGTTTGAAACAACGCCAGCCAGTGGGATTTCAGATAAGTATTGCTAGGCAGCAGCGAAAAGTCATTGAACTGAAACGGCTCTCCGGCATTGGATTGGTTATCATTACGGCCGGTATTGTCCGAACGTTCTTCGCTGAACAAACCGCTGTTCTCACCGATGCCATTACCGTCTCTCAGCGAGTTGTAAATGCCATTCACCGCCAGTAAAACATCATTTTCATTACGGTAGTAAGTGGGTGCCGACACTGCATTAGGATTTTCCTGGTCAATAAAATCCGCAGAACAGGAGCTGAGAAAAACCAGCCCGGACGCGACAATAATCTGACTTAATGTATTTTTATAATTAATCATTTTCTTCTGCTTAAAAAGTGATACGGGCTCCTATGTTGTAGGCGCGTGCCAGCGGGTATTTTCCATAATCCACGCCCGGCGTCAGGTTTGCCCCGTTATTGTAATCTACTTCCGGGTTGTAGCCCAGGTATTTGGTCAATGTAAAAGCATTGTCAACTCCCACATACAGACGAAGATTGGTAACTGCATTGTTTGTCAAACTTGCTATCTGAGGCATGGTGTAACCCAATGTCAGGTTGGTACATCTCAAAAACGACCCGTTTTGCAGATAAAAAGTAGAGAGACGCGTACTGTTGCTCTGCGTTCCACCGCGGGAAGCGCGATACACCTTGCCATTACCCGGCTGCGATTCTGATCGGTAGCGGTCCAAAACTTTGGTATACTGGTTACCAGAGCCTTCCATGTTGTACAAATAGTAATCCTGGCCGTCGAGGACCTTGTTGCCATAGCTTCCGTTGAAGGAAGAGCTAAAATCGAAGTTTTTGTAGCTGGCTGTGACCGCAAAACCATAGGTAAATTTAGCATGCGGGCTGCCAATTACCTTTTTGTCTGCGTCATTGACAACGCCATCACCATTGGTATCCTCGAAATACAGGTCACCAGGTCGCAACGGATTAGTAGAAGCCGTCGAGCGTGCTGGGCCCTTAATGCTGTAACCCTGTGGAAACGACTGCGTCGATGCATTGTAAACTGCATTATCAGCCGCCAGGTTTTCCATATCCGACTCGCGCACCATTCCTTTTACTTTGAAACCATAAAACATACCGATCGGCTGCCCTTCCTGGGTAATGTGGGTCAGGTACGAACGCTCGGCTCCGTTGGTGATAATGGTGCTCGCACCACCCATATCCAGTACTTTATTGCGGTTTACCGAAATATTCCCGCTTACATTCAGATCAAAATCCCTGGTTGAAATAACACGGGCATCTACCTGTAAGTCAATTCCTTTGTTCTGTACTTTGGAATTTCTCAGGTTGGTAAGAATCGTCGAAGACCCCGAAATCGCCGATAAAGGCTGATTGAAAAGCAGGTTATATGACCGGCTGATGTAATAATTGGCCATTACCGACAGGCGATCATTGAGCAAGCCCAGATCCACCCCGAAGTTATATTGCGATGTCGATTCCCAGCCCAGGTTCAAATCCTTGATGCCAGTCGCCCACATGGCCGTATTGACGTTGCCGTTTCCAAAGACAACGCCGCCAGGTGCGGCCATTGTTTGCAGGAAGTTATAGTTCCCAATGTTATTGTTACCGCTCAGTCCCAGCTCGCACGGAGTTTCAAAGTCGAAGACTTGCCTAACAATTCCTCGTAAAATGACTCATTGGAAACATTCCAGCCCGCCGACACCGAAGGGAAATTACCCCAGCGATTGTTCGGCCCGAAACGCGAAGAACCATCAGTCCTGAATGTAGCAGTCAGATAATATTTGCTGTCATAGCTATACACGGCTCTTGCCAGGTAGGAAAGCAATGTCCAGTTCACTTTGCCAGTAGGATCATTTCCAGTCATATTGAGCGCAAAGTTTGCCGCGTCGGCACCCTTACCAGTAATTTCCTCGATGCGGTCATTCTGAAAACCTCTGGAAGTCACCGAAATCAGGTCACGGTTATTTTCCTGTGCCGTATAACCGATCAGGGCGTCCAGATTATGCTTGCCAAATTCCTTTTTATAGTTCAATGTAAATTCAGCCAGCTTGTCAACCTGCGAAATGGTCTGGGCCAATGCATTAGCCGCCGCTATCGCCTGAGGTGAGCCCGGAGGATTGGCGCCGCTGCTCAGGCTGGTTGGCGAGTAGTACTCATATTTTTCATTGAAAGTCTGCATACCCAAATTCACTTTAAAATTCAGGTTCGGAATGATCTCGTATGTCGCAAAACCATTGTAGGTCCCGCGCATTCCTTTACGGTTAATGTGCGTTTCCGTCGCCAGCGCCACCGGGTTTTCGATTGACTGATACCCGTATCCCGAGCTCAGCGCCGCAGCTTCATTCTTGGCAAGGCTGCCGTCTTCATTATATGCTTTAAAAATCGGCATGTAAATCAGCGCTCCCAGGATAGGCCCCTGGTTAAAACGTCCCTCCTGTACCTCACGGTTATCATTGGACGTAAACGAGATGTTCGCTCCTACTTTCAGCTTTTTATTGACATCTGCATCAATGTTCGCCCGGAAATTCGTACGCTTTTGGTTTGTACTCAGGATGATCCCCTGCTGGTTAAGCTGCCCGCCGCTGATCGCATAGCGCACGCCGCTTTTACCGCCTGTGAATGAAATATTATGACGGCTTACCAATGCATTCCGGTACAATTCGTCTTGCCAATCGGTGTCATATTTAGGTTTGATCATCGTCTGCGAAGCAAAATCGTACAGGTCTTTCGGTATGCTCACCGATCCCGCATTCCCCACATTTTTGATACGGGTAGCATTGTCGTCGGAGTACATCGCGTCATTCCATGCTTTGCCACTGTTCACCATCAGGTCGCGGTAGCTTCCATTACGACCGTCGATCATGAGCTGCGCAAATTCCGAAGAATTCAGCACGTCTACTTTCTTGCTCAACTGATGCACGCCAAACTGGTATTCATATTCCAGTTTCCCTTTTCCTTCCTTACCCCTTTTGGTAGTGATCAAAACCACCCCGCCAGCAGCACGTGATCCATAAATGGCAGCAGAAGCCGCATCTTTCAAAATATCAATGGATTCAATGTCGTTGGGGTTGATAAACACATCATTACCAGCCGGATAGCCATCGATCACATACAACGGATCCGAGCTCGCATTCACAGAACCTACGCCCCGCACACGGATCTTCGTACCTACATAAGGCGCGCCGCTCACCTGCGAGATCTGCACGCCAGCTACTTTACCTACGAGCGCCTGGCCCACTGTTGGCGTGCTCAGGTTCAGTTCCTTTGCCTTCACACTCGAAATAGCGCCAGTCAAATCGCTCTTGCGCATGGTCTGGTAACCCACGGCTACCACTTCATTCAACATTAAGGCATCCTGTTTGAGGACAATGTTCAATGGTGCAGTACCTGATACGGTTACTTCCTGCGCTATAAATCCTACAAAAGAGAAAACAATCGTTGCCCCGCTACCTGATTCTAAAGAGAAATTTCCGGCGGCATCCGTTACCGTTCCTTTATTACTGCCCTTTTCCAAAACAGTCACACCCAGCAACGGCTCCCCGCCTTCATCCGTCACCCGTCCTGTCACAGCCTGGGCCAGTCGCGACCTCTCGCTCACCAGCTTACCTTTTCCGTTACCGCCGGCCATTACCTGGCTACCTGGCCCGAAAACCAGGATGCCTGCAAGCGCCATCGGAACAATGGGTAATATCAGTTTCTTCATAATAACTTTATAAAATTTAACAAAAACAAGAAAACACAAACCAAAACGACCGCATTCTGATATGAATAATATCAAAAATGCGGTCGCAAAGGTATTTTTCCAGTGTTATGCCAAAGGAAAGTGCCTGTTATGAAAATGTAAAATTTTAAAGAAAGCTATTTCTTCCGATTGAACCGGGGAGGCTGAACATACAGCTCTATGGTCGCTGCAAGCCCGGATGTTCTGACTGGCATCGCACCCTCAATTAATTTGCTGGATATGTTTTTCCGATACCCACCAAACATTTCAAATCCTGCATAATGTCCCAGTTTGCGATTATAGGAAATGCCCATATCAATGTCGACTCTCCGGCAAACCTCAGGTGAGGCGTCGGCCAGTTTGTTGATATAGTAGGTACGGGTGACGGACTCAGCCTTTACGTAGAGAATGTCGGAAGCAGAAAGGTTATGCCGCCAAGCCACCTTTTTAGGAAGCATGATTTCAACACCTTCGTTTTCAGAGAAATTATAATTGAATATTAAAACCGGCAGTACAGTCAGTTTAAAACTTTTGTTGACGATCAATCCCGCCCCTATCTCCTTATTGGCAGACTTCTTTTTCAAAAAAGAGGCCGATACGGTGTAGTTTAATGGAATTTGAGAAGAAGACAGCACTGCAAAATTCCCGCTTTTGTTGATGTGTGAGGTCAGGATCAAAAAGGACGTCGTATCCAGCCTTACGATTGAATTCAGGTCGAGACCGAATGTGCGCAGGTTCCAGCCTTGCATGGAACTTACCGGATTTTCGCCCACACTCTTTAATTCAAGCTGTTCGGTACGATAATTGGGTCCCAGCAGAATCGTAACCTTGTCTTTATGAAGCAATGGTACCCAGGCCCTTACGAACATTTCCTCATTAGTATATGTCTTCGTCCCCGCGCCGGGAAACCGGTACACTTTACCGGGCGCATGCGTGGTACGCAGAGTCAGCCATTTGGACGGAGCCATGCCAGTGAGCCCCGGTTTCAGGGATTGACATACCGCTGTCATGCTTAAAAGTGATAAGAACACAACAAATGCCTCAGGCCTGCGAAACTGCATAAACTTGTAAAGGATGGGTTGATAATTCTTTAACCGCAATAAATTGTTCGTAATGAGTCGGTAACGCATTCTTATTTCCATAAAGTTCCCGATTAAATTCAGCCGGGCCGGTTATATTTTACGAGGTGGTTTTTTATCAGAGATTTAAACGAATTGTGGCTCAAAAACTTGCCTACAAAGTAGACTAACTTGAAATAATATCATCATCAGGTAGTTAATTGAAAAAACAACCGTTTTGCAAATGCGACACGCTAGCCTATATACGCTAAAAAAGTCGAGTAAAGTCAGTATTTTAATAACTTTAATCGAGACATTAATCAGCTAAATATCCAATCATGTCATTTCAATCCTATCTCAAAAACATTCAAGCAAAGACCGGCAAAGGTCCGGCGGATTTCAGAGCAATGGCCGAAGAAAAGGGTTTCACCCAAGATGGTTCATTGAAGGCCAAAGCCGGAGACATCGTGAAATGGCTACAAACCGACTTTGACCTGGGCCACGGACACGCCATGGCAATATTTGCGCTACTGAAAGGCGTCAAGGACGAGAATAGTGATTAGGCACCCATCATTTTCTTGCTATGCTACAACCATTGAGCCAATCACAAATCGAGCAGTTTATCAGCAAAGGCTACACCAAACTGGAAAATGCTTTTCCCGAAGAACTAGCCCGACAAGGTCGCGAAATACTCTGGAAAGACACCGGCTGTGATCCCAATGACCCCACTGGCTGGACCAGGCCAGTAATCAGGCTTGGAGAATATGCACAGCAACCATTCGCAGCAGCGGTCAATAGGCCGCTGCTTCACCAGGCTTTTGACCAGCTTGTTGGCGCAGGGAAATGGGTACCGCGTCATAGCCTGGGCACTTTTCCAGTACGTTTTCCTTCACATGACGATCCCGGGGATACCGGCTGGCATGTGGACGCAAGTTTTCCCGGCCACGATCCATACGACTACCTTCAATGGCGGGTTAATGTAAAGTCAAAAGGCCGTGCGCTGCTGATGCTTTTCCTTTTTTCGGACATAGGCGAGTGCAATGCACCAACCCGCATACGAGTAGGCTCGCACCTGGATGTGGCGCGGGCTTTGTTACCCGCGGGAGATGCCGGGCTGTCATTTATGGAACTCGCGGGGCACCTCGATATAACCGTGCACAGACCAGAAGTGAATGCTACCGGTAAAGCCGGAACGGTCTACCTCTGCCATCCATTCCTCGCGCACGCAGCCCAGCCGAATCACGGAAAAAGCCCGCGTTTTATGGCCCAGCCACCACTTTTGCTTAAAACTGAATTTGACTTAAATGAAAAAACCGGAGACTACCCTCCGGTTGAAAAAGCGATTATGGAAGCCATTAAAGGTCAATCATAGTCTGCTACTGTATATCCTCATATTTTCCCTGGCTCAGATCGCCGGTTTCGAAACCTTTTTTAAACCAGTACATCCGTTGTTTGGAGCTTCCGTGCGTAAATGCATCAGGGACAATGTAGCCTTGCGATTCTTTTTGCAGCTTATCGTCACCAATCGCATTGGCAGCCGTCAATGCAGCATCCAGGTCGCCCGGTTCCAGAATGTTGCTCATTTGCTGGGCGTGATTTGCCCATACTCCGGCCAGAAAATCCGCCTGCAATTCCAGTTTTACAGAAAGCTTGTTGTACTCGGCCTCACTGATCCGGCCGCGCTGTTGCTGCAACTGCTCCGAAATACCCATCAAATTTTGAACATGGTGCCCTACCTCATGCGCCACTACATAGGCCACCGCAAAATCGCCCGGCGCCTTAAACCTGTCGCGCAACTCATCGCAAAATGAAAGGTCAATGTACACTTTCTGGTCAGCAGGGCAGTAAAATGGTCCCATGGCCGAAGAGGCTCCACCGCAACCGCTTTGCGTCGAATTTTCAAAAATCTGCAATTTCGGCCTTTGATAAGCCGCATCGTTCTGCGTATAAATAGCCGACCACACATCTTCGGTACTACCCAATACTGCCGACACAAAATCAGCCGTTTTATCATCGGGCCGGGGTCCCGGAGGACGGCTTTGTACCTCTTCTGTTGTTTGTGCACCTTGCAAATTCGCGAGAATCTCGCCCGGGTCCTGGCCAGTCAGCAATCCGATGGCCAATACGATTATCACACCGATACCTCCGATTGCCACTTTGCCCCCACCGGACATTCCCCGACGGTCTTCTACATTGCCGCTTCTTCGTAAATCCTGCCAGCGCATATATATGTATAATTTAGGTTAAACACTTGTTATCGGACACATGCTAATAGTATGCCACAAGTTCCACGGCTTAAATTAAAATAACAAGAAAATATTTAAATTATAATTGACAGTCACCTGACTTTAAACAATAATGATACAGGCTAAAATAATTTTATTGTGGACTTTTACGACCTGCTTGTTCTGGTCCTGCTCGCCGGAGCTCCCTGAGGATGTGGCTGTTGCAATGAAGGAGCTGCCCAACAAGCTGGACTATAACAGGCATGTAAAACCGGTGCTTTCCGACAAGTGCTTTGCTTGTCACGGCCCGGATAAGGCTAAACAAAAAGGCGGCTTACGCCTCGATTTGCCAGAATTCGCCCTGGAAATGCACTCCAAAAATTCAGGAAGAGCAGCCATTGATCCCGGCGATCTTGCTGATAGCGAGTTTTTCCACCGAATCATTTCCAGCGATCCGGAATATATCATGCCTACGCCAGAGTCACATCTGTCGCTCACGGCCAGAGAAAAGGCTGCTTTAATCAAATGGATTGAAGATGGGGCGGAGTATAAACCCCACTGGGCATTTGTAAAACCTGAAAAAACAGATCTTCCCAAAATTTCGCACAGCAACCTGGCGGTCAACCCTATCGATCATTTTATTTTCCAAAAACTGGAAGAAGAAAACTTGCACCCCTCCGCCCAGGCTGAGAAAGCATTACTCCTTAGAAGATTATCTCTTGACCTGACTGGCCTGCCCCCTACTTTGGAGGAAACGGACGCATTTTTGAAAGATAACGCATCAAATGCCTATGAAAAACAAGTCGACCGCTTGCTGGCATCACCACATTACGGGGAAAAAATGGCCGTTGACTGGCTGGACCTGGCCCGTTTTGCTGACTCACACGGTTATACGGTAGACCGGCTGCGGGACATGTCGCCATACCGCGACTGGGTAATCGGCGCTTTCAACAAAAACATGCATTACGATCAGTTTATCCACTGGCAGCTGGCTGGCGACCTCATGGCCCATCCGACCCGCGACATGGTAATCGCCACTGCATTTAACCGCAACCATCAGCAAAACATGG
This sequence comes from Dyadobacter pollutisoli, assembly GCF_026625565.1. Lineage (NCBI taxonomy): Bacteria > Pseudomonadati > Bacteroidota > Cytophagia > Cytophagales > Spirosomataceae > Dyadobacter > Dyadobacter pollutisoli. Next base: position 1,798,812 of record NZ_CP112998.1, on the reverse strand, counting down.
AAGGCGGCGTGATAGAGGAAGAGTTTCAGGCGGAATATGTCGTGGACCGTACCAACACGTTCGGTGACGCTTTCATGGGTATATCGGTAGGATGCGCCAAATGTCACGATCACAAATATGATCCGATCACCCAGAAAAATTATTACGAGCTTTTCAGTTTCTTTAATAATGTGAAAGAAGCCGGCCAAATCTCCTGGAATGATGCCCTGCCGACGCCAACATTGATGCTACCCTCTCCAGAGCAGGAAAGAATGCTGCGTTTCATTAACGCCAATATCAAAATCCAGGAAAAAAAGCTTTCAGAAAGCCAGCGCGAAGCGATTTCGGGTTTTAGTGATTGGCTAAAAAAAGGCAACCATAAGCTGCTGGCTAAACAAAATATTCCACATACAGGCTTGCAGGCCCAATACACATTCGATAAAGGCTCACTGCAAAACAAGGCCAATCCAAAAGAAAGAGGGACGATGAAACGTGAGTCGGGCCAGGCTGGCGGAGATCCTGAGTTTGAAAAAACAGCCGACAGAGAAGCATTGCTACTAAACGGTGACGTGTTTTTGGATCTGAATCAGGCGGGTGTATTCCGCAAATCGGAACCTTTCACCATTGGCATTTGGGTGAATGTGCCCGCGAATCTCAAAGAAGGTGTGATCCTTCACAAAAGTCAGGCAGAGCGGCTTTACAATTTCAGAGGGTATCATTTGTATCTAAAAAATGACCGTTTGGAGCTGAATATGGCTCATACTGCGCCTTCCAATGCCATTACCCGCGTCACTACCATGCCAGTTCCCAGAAACAAATGGATTCAGCTTACTGTCACTTACGATGGTTCGTCCAAAGCCAGCGGTCTGAAACTGTATATGGATGGTGCCGAGGCCGCTATGGAAACCACCATGGATCAGCTTACAAAGGATATTTTGTTCAAATTTTCAGTTGAGCCAGGCTTGCAAATTGGTGCATGGTGGCGGGGCCTTGGTTTTACCGGCGGTAAAGTCGATGACATCGTAGTCTACAATCGCGCATTGACACCTTTTGAAACCGGGATTTTGGCGCGTAAAACCAACTGGTCAGCCATCACTGCGAAAATGACATCTCAGCTTTCCCCGACCGAAACCGCTGCATTGCGTGATTACTATTTGTCCGCTATTAGCCCCGAAACCAATCTGGCCCGAAAGAATTTACAAATCGCCCGTACGGCGCAGGCCGATTCCACTGAACGCATTCCCGAGTTAATGGTGATGCAGGAAATGCCGAAACCCAAGCAGACGCATATTTTGCTACGGGGGAATTACGATGCACCCGGTGAAAAAGTATTTCCGGCAACGCCTCAGTCCATTTTGGCTTTTCCAAAAAATTTACCCAAAAACCGTTACGGGCTCGCCCAATGGCTGACCCACCCTGACAATCCGCTTACCGCCAGGGTGGAAGTGAACCGTCTCTGGCAAAACTTTTTTGGCGCCGGAATCGTCAAAACGACCGAAGACTTTGGCAACCAGGGCGAAATGCCGAGCCATCCGGAACTGCTTGACTGGCTGGCGGTAACATTCCGCGAATCGGGCTGGGATATTAAAAAGATGAATAAACTGATCGTTATGTCAGCAACATATCGTCAGGACTCCCGTACTAGCAAGGATGTTCGTGACAAAGACCCTGAAAACAGATTATATGCACGTGGCCCGGCCAACCGACTGTCTGCCGAGATGATCCGCGATAATGCATTGATGGCGAGCGGACTATTGAACAAAAAAATCGGCGGGAAAAGTGTGAAACCTTACCAGCCGGACGGATTATGGTCTATCAACAACACGAGCTACGACCCGGATTCAGGAGATGCAGTATACAGAAGAAGCCTCTACGTGATCGTAAAACGATCAGTGCCCAACCCCACGTTGGCAACTTTCGACGCTACTACCCGCAGTTATTGCGTGGTTCGCAGACAAAAAACCAATACGCCTTTACAAGCTTTGGTCACATTGAATGATCCTACATTCATTGAAGCAGCGAAGGTAATGGGCGAGCAAATGACCCGTATAGCAGATCCAAGGGCCGCCATTACCGTTGCGTACCGAAGACTAACCGGCAAAAAGCCGCCATCCAAAGAACTGAACCTGTTGGTCCGATTACAAAAAGTGGAAAAGGAAAAGTTTTCTAAAAATCCCGAGAAGGCCCGCGGCTGGCTTACCAGCGGTCAATTTAAAGTGACATCAAAAATCGACCCGGCCATGGTAGCTGCCAACAGTGTGGTTGCCAGCACGATACTTAATTCTGACGCGAGTTTAACCAAAAGATAAGCTATGCACCATCACGACGAGGAGTTCAGGGTACATACCCCCGAGTTTGACCAGCTGCATAAGAAACTGGACAGGCGAAGATTTTTGACCAAAACATCATTGGGACTAGGCGCTTTGGCGATGGGCTCCCTGTTCGGGATCGATAAGCTGCATGGATCTGGCTCGCGCCAGGCACCGGCACCTGGTAATATGGAAGAGGAAATCCTGAAAGCACTACCGCACATTGCTCCAAAGGCAAAAAGAGTGGTGTACCTTTTCATGAGCGGTGGACCGTCGCAGTTCGAAACATTCGATTATAAGCCGGGACTGATCAAATTGGCTGGCCAAAATCTGCCGGATTCCGTTCGTAAAGGTCAGCGACTGACGGGGATGAGCGCCAATCAGAGCGCATTACCAATGGTACCGTCCATCTACAATTTCAGCCAGCATGGTAAAAACCAGACCTGGGTCAGCGAGCTACTGCCTTACACCGCCAAAGTCGTTGATGATCTGTGCATTGTGAAGTCTATTTATTCCGAGGCCATCAACCACGACCCGGCCATCACATTTTTCCAGACTGGCAACCAGCTACCTGGCAGGCCTTCCATTGGCTCCTGGGTAAGTTACGGATTGGGTTCCGACAATAACAACCTGCCGACATTCATTGTATTGGTATCCAAGAATGCGCCGAAGGACCAACCTTTATATGCACGGCTTTGGGGAAATGGATTTCTGGAATCCAGGCATCAGGGCGTCCAATTTCGCTCGGGCAAAGATCCCGTGCTGTTTCTGAATAATCCGGAAGGCTACGACGGATCCGACAGAAAGGAAATGCTGCAATACCTTTCCCAACTCAACCAGCTGCAAAATGACTCGTACGGCGATCCGGAGATCAATAACCGCATTGCACAATACGAAATGGCATTCCGCATGCAGACTTCCGTGCCCGAGGTAATGGATACCTCCGATGAGCCTGACGAAATTTTCGACCTTTATGGCCCCGACAGCCGCGACGCGGGTTCTTATGCCGCCAACTGCATTCTGGCCAGAAAGCTTTTGGAAAAGGATGTGAAATTTGTGCAGCTCTACCATCAGGGTTGGGACCAGCACGGCGGCTTGCCCAAGGGAATTGCCCAGCAATGCAAAAATACTGACCAGGCCACGGGTGCGCTCATTATGGATCTTAAAAGACGTGGGTTACTCGACGATACGCTGGTGATTTGGGGAGGCGAATTCGGCAGGACGGTTTACTCACAAGGCAAGCTGACAGCCGACGATTATGGCCGCGACCATCACCCGCGCTGCTTTACGATGTGGATGGCTGGCGCTGGCGTGAAGGCTGGCGTGAGCTATGGTGAAACGGACGATTTCAGTTATAATATCGTCAAGAACCCCGTACATGTACATGATTTCCACGCCACACTCATGTACCTGATGGGCGTTGATCACGAGCGCCTTACATACAAGTTCCAGGGCAGGCGGTTCCGCCTTACGGACGTGCACGGTAATGTAGTGAAAGACATTCTCGCGTGAGCATCAGTTAAGTAGTATTATTGTCAGGTAAGATCTGTTGGTGGTGAAAAACTGCTTCCATAAAATTATCCTATTTTTTTAGCTGTTGCGGTAGTATCCCTGCCGTTCCCGCGTCTTTGTTAGGGATTGCGCTGCTCACTTTGGGCACTTTTATAATGCGTGGCTAAATTGATCGACAATGAAACATTCGAAATATTATTTCTTGGTCCCTGCAATGCTTTGGGCTGCGGTAACGCTCGCATTTGCCCAGCAAGCCAATGTGAACCTGGATTGGGACCCGCAGAAAAATACAGAAAACCTGGTTCCTTACGGCGGTAATGTCATTTCGCCTGAAGTACGTGACGACCACACTATTACTTTTCGGCTGAAAGCTCCTGACGCTCAAAAAGTGGAACTGACCGGCGGACCGATCCTACTGGCATTGAAAAGCAAGACTAATATTCCCTTTGTGAAAGACAGTGAAGGTTTATGGTCACTTACAGTGGGGCCGGTGAAGCCTAATATTTACGTGTACCGGCTGCTGCTGGACGGCGTAGCGATTGCCGATCCCAACAATACATTAACTGGCACTTCCAACCAGCCGGGATATAGTAATGTGGTTGTCCATGACAAAAAGGGCGCATATTATGATGCTTTGAATGTCCCTCATGGCAATGTTACCAGACATATTTATCATTCCAAAGTCTTGAACGGCGAGCGTGAAATGTTTGTATACACGCCGCCGGGTTACCTGCCTGTACAGAAGTACAAAGTGCTGTACCTGCTCGGAGGCAGCGGGGAGCTGGCTTCCGGATGGATGCTGGACGGCCGGGCGAATTTCATTGCAGACAACCTGTTAGCAGAGGCAAAAATGTTTCCCACTATCATCGTGATGCCCAATAACCAGGTACTGCACCGAAACGACCCCAAGCATCTTGAAAAGACCTACCAACTGTTTGAACAGGAATTGAGGAAAGAGATTGTTCCTTTTGTAGACAGCCATTATAATACAGAGAAGCACAGAAGTGGACGCGCATTGGCAGGGCTTTCAATGGGCGGACGCCACACGCAGGCCGTGGGTTTCAATGCATTGGATTTGTTCGCCTCTTTTGGAATCCTGAGTGCAGGTGATCTAGAACCTGAAAAACTTAATCCTGCTTTTTTCAATGATCCCAATGTAAGATCAAAAGTTAATTACCTGCTTATTGGTCTCGGCAGCGGAGAACTTGATTTTGTAGGGAAAAGATCCGAGGCAACGCACAAGGCATTAGAGAAGGTCGGCGTTAAACACGACTATTTTATTGGTGGCGACGGCGCTCACGATTGGGGAACCTGGCGCATGCTGTTGCATGACAAGCTACTGCCCAATGTTTGGAATATGAGGCCTTCCATTAAGTAAAGTTTTCAATATCAGATATGGCAAATTTCAATATAGATTCAGTAAAAGAACGCACTTTCGATGCGATCGTAGTGGGTACCGGCATCAGCGGCGGGTGGGCAGCGAAGGAACTGACAGAGAAAGGATTAAAAACATTGGTCCTGGAACGTGGGCGGGATGTAAAGCACATTAAAGACTATACTACCACCAATATGCAGCCTTGGGAATTCGAGCATCTGGGGCAGCCTACCCTGGCCATTCGTGAAGCCAATCCTATCGCCAGTAAGCATTATATCTTCAAAGAGGATGCCATGCATTTTGTGGTAAAAGATGCTGAGCATCCGTATGTGCAGGACAAGCCATTTGACTGGATGCGGGGCTACCAGGTTGGCGGAAGGTCGCTTTTATGGGCGAGGCAAACCCAGCGCTGGTCCGACTTTGATTTCGAAGGCCCAGCCCGCGACGGTTTTGCGATCGACTGGCCGATCCGCTACAAAGACATTGCGCCTTGGTACAGCTACGTTGAGAAATTTGCAGGTATTTCGGGAAATAAAGACGGTCTTCCACAACTGCCTGACGGAGAATTTCTGTCGCCGCACGAAATGAGCTGTGTAGAGAAACATTTCAGCCAGCAAACTGCCAAAAATTACAACAATACCCGCCCGGTAATCATTGGTCGCGCTGCCCATATCACGGACCCGCAGCCCATACACACAGCTCAGGGACGTGCCAAATGTCAGCACCGGAATATGTGCCAGCGGGGTTGTCCGTTTGGCGGGTATTTCAGTACCAATTCCTCAACTTTACCATGGGCCGAAAAAACGGGTAATCTGACACTGAGGCCGCATTCTGTGGTGCATTCGGTGATTTATGACGAAAAGAAAAAACGTGCGACAGGTGTGCGGGTAGTGGATACACTCACGAAAGAAATGACGGAATATTATGCCAAAATCATTTTTGTAAACGCATCGGCCATTAATTCGAACCTGATACTGCTGAATTCCAAATCCAGCCGTTTTCCAAATGGACTGGGCAATGACAGTGGTTTTTTAGGGAAATTCATCGGTTTTCATAATTACCGCGGACGGGTTACCGCCGAATTTGACGGCTTTCACGACAGCACCGTTGATGGAAGAAGGCCCAATGGTGCCTACATTCCCCGGTTTCGTAATGTGTTCAAGCAGGATACCGATTTTCTGCGTGGCTACGCTACTTCCTTTTCAGCCTCCAAAATGGGCAATCCGACTTCGGGATTGGGTGAATCATTGAAGGATTCACTATTTAGTCCGGATGAAAGCGGGTGGAGCCTGGGTGCGCAGATGATGGGCGAAACGATACCGAAAGAGACCAATTTTATAACACTCGACAATGACCGGAAGGATGCCTGGGGCATTCCTCAGCTTCGCATGTCGGTGGATTTTGACGATAACGACATGAAAATGGTTAAGGATTTTTATAATGAGCTCAGTGAAATGCTCCAAAAATCCGGCTTCACTAACATTAAAACTTCGGACACCAAGCGTAACCCTGGTAGTGAAAATCATGAAATGGGCGGTGTACGCATGGGTAATGATCCTAAAACTTCCCTGCTAAACAAATGGAACCAGATGCACCATGTGCCTAATGTGTTTGTCACCGACGGCGGCTGCATGACTTCCACTGCGACCCAGAACCCATCACTAACTTACATGGCCCTCACTGCCCGGGCCGTGGATCACGCGGTGAAGGAAAAGAAGAAAGGGAATATTTAAGATCCTATCCTTACGACCGGACCGGCTTAGGGAGCGTAATTAGATTTACTATCTTTGCCTGGCAATATTAAAAACAGGATGGCAGTACAGAAATTTTTTGACCGCACAAAGGTCACGATCAAAGGGCAAAAGGGGATTTGGATGATTTTAAATCACGAATCCATTCAAAAAGGTGCGACCACCAAGATTACCGGAAAGGTTAAATGCAGAAATGAGGAGACGGGAGAGGTGAAATTTTGCAACGAGAAAAACTGCGAGCTGGCATAGACGCATCAATCTTCGACTTTCTCAAATTCATAGTTGCCCTTGATGTGTTTATTCAAAAAAATCCCCTTGGAACCGGAGCTTTTCATGGCTTCGTATACTTCCCAGGGGACTTTTTTGTAGTCGTACACCATTCCTGAAACATAAACAATTCGCAATGTTTCTGTTTCCTCTTTGTAGATTATTTTGGAAACAACGGATGATGGCATACCTTCTTCTTTAATTCAGAGCATCCAACTGGTCTCTCAGCTCATCGATCGCGCCGTTTGAGATCTGAGAGTTTTCGAAAACCGCATTAGCATTGGTAAAATCACTATAAAAAGTGCTATTAGCCTTGCTATCCACTGACAATGCCGCTCCATTCAATGTAATGCCGGCAAACAGCCCCTTGCTTCTTGAATAGGAGTAAACCTCTGCTTCCAGCTTGTAATCCGTGCTGGCAGAAGAGCTCCTGCCCATGGGTCCGGCGGCTACCGAAAGGTCCCCCCCCAGCGTAAAGCTGCCTTTACCGATCTCAGTTAGCGTTTTAGAACTTTTGAAAACCAATACCAGGTCCACAGCCTGTACACCGATCTGCGGACCGAAGCTGCCACCGGTAATGCTGATAAAAACAGGATCGCTCCATTCACCATTATCCTTTTTCACCATCGCCAGTCCCTTGCCGTGCTTACCTCCTACTATCAGGCCTGCATTAATCATTTTGGGAACAATAATGATCCCTTTTGAAATAGCCAGTAGTTGCGAAGGGATATTCTCCTTCATTTCGCTAAAATCGTTGATCACTGCTGCCGCAGCCTTGATTTTGTCAACTTCTTTGTCCTGTGCAAAAGAGGCGCCAGACCAGCACATTCCTGCGATAAGCATTACCTGAAACGGGAGTGATCTTACTTTTTTAAAAAACATAATTGAATTGATTAGTGGGTATGATGATGGCCATCAAACTATCATGCCTGAGCAGCTTTGACATTCGAAACAGACATTAAAAACACTCATTCTGACAACTTTCAGGCGTATTCGGAAGAATTAACGTATAGATCTCGGAATTCTGATTTTGTGGTATAGTTTTGGTAAAAAAAGATCAAACGATATCAACCCAATCAATAAAGCTATGGATGCCAAATCAATCAGTTTGAGTGAAAAGGAAGTAAAACCTGTTGTCGATCTTTTGAACGACTACCTTGCCAACTACCACATTCATTATCAGAAACTAAGAGGATGCCACTGGAACATCAAGGGCCAGAACTTCTTCACACTGCACGTTAAATTTGAAGAACTGTATACTAATGCGCAGCTGACCATAGACGAAATCGCTGAACGTGTACTCACATTGGGTAAGCCACCACACAGCCGGTTCGCAGATTATATCAACGAATCGTCAATCAAAGAAATTAATACCATTGGTTTAAAAGACCTGGATATGGTGGACGCCATTCTCGACGATATGGCGCAGCTCATCAGTCTGGAAAGGGACTTACTGGAAGCTAGCGACCAGGCCGGCGATGACGGTACCAATGATATGGTCAACCGCTTCATGCAATTCAAAGAAAAAAACACCTGGATGCTGCGTTCGTTTGCGGGCAAAAAGTAAGGTTTATTCACTATCGGAGACTTCATGAAAGAAACCATCCTCAAACGGGGTGGTTTTTTTGCGCGTTATGACTTATTTGCATAAATTCTCTCAAAAACCGGAACAATGCGCCCTATTCCAGAATTCAGGATCGGAAAAATCAGTTTGCTCGCCGCCTTTAAATTTGCGGGCGATCCACTGCATTTTTTAAGGCAGGGTTTTGATACCTGCGGCGACACATTCCGGCTACGGTTGTTCCGCGAATTCGTTGTGAGCCGCGACCCTGCCTTTTTCCGCCATGTTTTGCAGCAAAACAATAAGTATTTCAAAAAAGGAAATTCAGCCAAAATGCTGCGCCCGGTACTGGGTAATGGCCTCGTAACCAGCGACGGCGATTTCTGGCTCAGGCAGCGCCGGCTCGTGCAGCCCGCTTTTCACCGGGAAAGGTTACAGGAGCTTTTTATCGCAATGGGCCAGCTCACTGCATCGTTTCTGGACGAAATGGAAAGTTTCAGAGGCAAAGAAGCTGTTGATATTGACGCCAAAATGATGGGCATTACCTCCGACATCGCGCTCAAAACGCTTTTTGGAAACATGAATACGGAGGATAAAGCGCAGATATACAAGCAGGTAAGCAGAACACAGACCTACCTGGTAACCCGCGTCAGAAAACCTTACCGCCTGCCGTGGATGGCCGTGAATGGCGAAGACAAACGGTTCCGCACTGATCTGGCCTATTTCAATAAACTGGTATTTGAATTTATAAAACAGCGTCGCATTTCCGGGGAGAGGCCTAATGACCTGTTGCAACTACTTCTGGACAGCATCGACGAAGAAACCGGGGAGCAAATGAATGATCAGCAGATCCGCGATGAAGCGATCACGATGTTCGCAGCGGGTCATGAAACTTCTGCCACTGGGCTGAGCTGGCTGCTTTGGGAGCTGGCAAAACAACCCGATATAGTCGCTCAAATCAGACAAGAGGCAGCGGTTTTTGACGATGTCCCTACATTCGAGCAGCTCATGCAAATGCCTTACACGCGGCAGGTAGTAGAGGAAGGCCTGCGGTTGTACCCACCCGCGTGGACCATGACGCGCGAAGCCACCGTGGATCATGAAGTGGAAGGCTACCAGCTGGCGAAGGGAAATTCGGTGTTTATGTCAGTTTTTGAGCTTCACCGTAACCCTAATCTCTGGAATGATCCGCTGAGATTCAATCCCGCGAATTTTAGCCCCGAAAATGTTAAGAATCGAGCCAAATTTAATTATCTGCCCTTTGGTGCCGGGCCCAGGATCTGCATTGGTCAGCAGTTTGCACTCATGGAAATGCAGCTGATCCTGGCGGCTCTGGTGAAACGCTTTACATTCGAAACCGACCCATCGCATCCGGTGGGAATGCATCCGCAGATAGTACTTAAATCTACAAATGGTATTAAATTGTACATCCGATAAAACCAGCCTGTACCTGAACGTTCTTTATGCATAGTGCCATTATCCTTTACATTTCGCTGATCGTCGCTATACTATTTCTGGTCATGCTGGCGCAGCGCATCAAAATTTCATATCCCATTGTGCTGGTACTGGGCGGACTTGCCCTGAGTTTTGTTCCGGGACTTCCTCCGGTGGCCATTAATCCCGAACTGATTTTCCTGATTTTTCTGCCGCCTCTACTGTACGAAGCGGCGTGGCAAACTTCGTGGAAGGATTTCTGGAAATGGAGGAGGGTAATCGGATCATTTGCATTCGGGATCGTTATCTTTACTTCCTGTGTCATCGCTTATGTTTCCAATTCCATCATACCGGGCTTCACGTTACCGTTAGGCTTTTTGCTGGGCGGCATCATCTCACCTCCCGACGCGGTGGCGGCAACTTCTATTCTGAAAGACATTAAGGTCACCAAGCGTCTGATCACCATTGTAGAGGGAGAAAGCCTGCTCAACGACGCTTCCAGCTTGATCGTGTTTCGGTTTGCGCTGACAGCAATTGTCTCAGGGACGTTCGTATTTAGCCAGGCGGTAACCAGTTTTTTTATCGTGATCATCATGGGCTTTGCCACCGGGATGATCATCGCATTGGTTTTCTATGCCATTCACCGCTGGCTACCTACGACGCCGAGCATGGACACCATTCTTACTTTCGTGGCGCCCTACACGATGTACATTGCCGCAGAGGAATTCCATTTTTCGGGTGTGATCGCGGTGGTGACGGGTGGTCTTTTCCTTTCCAAAAACAGCCATAGTATATTAAGCCATCTCAGTAGAATTCAGGGCGTCAATGTATGGGATACCATTGGTTTTGTGCTCAATGGCATTGTCTTTATGCTGATCGGCCTCGAACTTCCGGTGATCGTGAACGGCCTGGGAGATAGCTCGCTATATGAAGCTATCAAGTATGGACTGATCATTTCGTTGGTGGTGATCGTTACCCGGATTGTGAGTGCAATGGGTGCGTCAATTTTTACGGTCATGATCAGCAGGTTCATCAAAACTGCCGATAGCAGGCCTGGCTTCCGTATGCCATTTATCTTCGGATGGACGGGCATGCGCGGTGTGGTTTCGCTTGCATCAGCTTTGTCAATACCCTTGCTGATCAACGGCGGACAACCCTTTCCGCAACGCAATATGATCCTTTTTATCACATTTGTTGTGATCCTGGTAACGCTTGTATTTCAAGGCCTTACCCTGCCATTTGTGATCAGGTGGATGAATGTTCAAGAACTGGATTACTCCGTTTCGTCTCAGGAACAGGACATCTTGATCAGAAGAAAACTGGCCGAAGAATCCCTGAACATGATCAAGGAAAAGTACTTAGAGGAAATTCCTAAAAACGAACTTTTGCAAAGCTTGAAATACAAGCTGGAAAGTGACCTTGGATTTCTTGACCATGTGCGCGAATCCGATCCGATCCAGGCAGGACACGACTATGTCAGCAGATACCAGCTGATTACCAAAGAATTATTAGATCGAAAAAGAGTACTACTACACAAGTTCAATAAGAAGGAAGTCTTTGAAGAAGAGGTTATTAAACAGCACCTGGCTCAGCTGGACCTGGAAGAAGAAAAAATCCGGCAGCAATTCCTGCATATGGACAGATCGCTGCCAGAGTATTAAACGAGGCCGTATTCGTGCACCGGATACACCGAAGCGAGCATCTTTTGTTTGCCCGAATCCCGGTTAAAAAAGTAATCCAGTCTTCCCAGGTTAATACCTGCAAAACCAACCTGGTTGACAGTCGTGATCTTGCCGTCCAGGTTCACGATATCTTCCGGCACTTTCATAAAAGTATGGGTATGGCCTCCAATGATCAGGTCAATATTGCGGGTAGACTTGGCCAGAATCTGGTCTGAAACCTTATCTTCCTTGTATTTATATCCCAAATGCGACAGGCAGATCACCAGGTCGCAATGATAATCGTTTTTCAGCAATGAAGCCATTTCATTGGCCTTGGCAATAGGGTCCAGGTAAACCGTATCACCATAGTTTTTCTTGTTCACTATCCCGAAAAGCTCAATTCCCAAGCCGAAAACACCGATTTTGATGCCTTGCTTTTTAAATATTTTGAAAGGCTGCGTCTTACCTTTCAGTTCGGTATTTTCAAAGTTGTAGTTACTTACCAGAAACGGAAAATTGGCGTGGGGCAACTGCTTCGCAAAACCGGCCAGGCCATTGTCAAAATCGTGGTTGCCCATTGTAGCAGCGTCATAACCCATTTCCGACATCACGGTCATTTCAACTTCGCCACCATACAGGTTGAAGTAAGGCGTTCCCTGAAAAATGTCGCCAGCATCCAGTAAAAGCACATTCTTTTGCTCTGCCCTGATCTTCTTCACCAATGCAGCCCGCCGCGCAACACCGCCGAGCCCCTGGTTACGTGAGCCGTCCATCGGAAATGGTTCAATGCGGCTGTGTACATCATTGGTATGCAGGATGGTAAGCTGCACGGTCGAATCTTTCCCGAAAGAATCGAATGGCGCTGTACCCAATGCTAACAATGCAGCACCGGCTGCACTTTTTTGAAGGAAGCCCCTTCTGTCAATCTTTGACGATAACAATTCTTTCATCGAGTTGAGCGTTTATTTTTTTTCCCTGACTGGTCAGATCACTAATATTTTCCAAAATTGCCTCCCTTACCTTCTGATTGATTTCCCTTCTTTCAATCGGATTTCTCAGGCATTCCAGATCATCCCCTCCATCGGCGAGATAATCATAGGTCAGCAAATTATAAGTTTTATTAACATCAAAAGGCTGACCTCCGATGGTAACGTCAAAGGCTTTGTGATCCTTGATTTTCATACGGATACCAGACACCGGCTCTCCGTCTTTTTTCACGATAAAGTCGATCACCTGTTGCACATTCTGCCCGGTGAGTTTGAGCACAACCAGTTCATTTTCAAATGGCATGAGCTCAAAAACGTTGGAAACCGTGATATTACCTTTTGGAAAAGTGGTGCGCAACCCGCCTTTGGTCGACAATGTAAACTGAATGGTAGGATCTTTTTTCAAGCCTTCCTTCAAAATGGCATCGGCAAAGAAATTGCCCATCAATGTTTCCGGCGTCGACGGTTTGGTCAATTCCTGCTCGGTTTGCCCAATCACTTTGTTCATTTCCGCCTGCATTTTTTCTTTGTAAGGCAGGTAATACTTCACCACCGAAGAATCCACAGTCAGCTGGGTATCCATGCTATACTGTTTATAGTCACTTTTGGCGACAGACAAATGGCGGTGGCAAGAGTTAAAGGAAAGCAGCACAATGCTGAATATCAGCACCAGCGTCCCTCGCCAGCGTTTTCGGGAAGTTGTCATAACAGCTATTTTGTTATAAAAATAGCAATTTTTTTGTTTGATTTTGACTTCAAAGCCCGGGAAGCGAGACTTGGACGTATGAACCGGCCCTGTGGTCATAAGTCTTGAGAATTAAAATCCCGTCAAACAAAATTCGCTGATGCGTAGTATTATTGTAAATCTCATATGTATCGGTAATCGCCCTAAGCGAACTAATACTCATACACCCTGGCAGCCATTAGGATATCAGTAAAAACTTTCCATTTGACATTTTGTGGGACTTCCAGATTACTATTCAGATAGTCGAGGTAATTAAAACTGACTTAGAAACTTGGATACGAAAACAGGCACAGAATCTACGGGCTCGTAGATAAGATGCTTACCAACAATAATTTTAAAGAGTTCTTAATCAAAATGTGACAGCGTTGTAAAGCCAAAGCCCCGATCACCCAGGGCTTTGATAGTAATGTTATTAATTAAAAGTATTTTGGTTTATTCTTGATAACATTCCATTTGATAAATGTTATTCAAAAGGTTAAAATCTACGCTTTTAAATAATTGTAACTGGGATGCCTGTTCTTCTGTTATGTCGTACGACATAATTAAATCAGGGTCATCCTCATAAGGGGTAAAAATTGATTTTAAAGATTCAATAGGTATGTCAATTAATATTTCATCGATTAAATCTTCGTTTGCCTTGTTGTAGACAAAAATTACTCGTTTAATTTCCATATTCGAGAGCTAATCATCAATCTTAAAGCAGTCAACAGAATAGACAAAAGACTTAAAATCAAAGACCATACTTTTTTCTAAGTACGGAATTAAGGATTTAATGTGCTTTTTCTTAATGATTTGGGGATCTATCATTAGATGATCATCATCGGGAGGCATAAATATATCTTTCAATACGGGCAAGGGAATGTTGTCAATATTTATTTCAGATAATAGCCCACCATTTTTTTTATCAAAAATGCTTATAATCCTTTCTATTTTTTCCATAAAACTAATTTTGAGTTTTTCTGCCTGGGACGGGATCTTTCATCATTTTACCAGTATTTGGATCAGCTGATCCTTGATGTCTGCCCCTTTTGTCATAAACTTCTACGTCTCCATGTTGCTTATCCCATTCCAATATTTTACCATCAGGTGTTACCCACCGTGCCCTACCTGCTTTTGGCGTATCTCTTTTTGCTCCTGGGAATCCAGGTAAAACTTTGGGTGGTATATTGTAGTTCACAGTTGGCGGATTTACCGTCGAACCTTCCCCTACTGATGTCGGTGACAAAACAAAAGCCAGCGTCATCAAAGGTATTGTTACACCTACTTTGAGGGCATTCAAGCCTACTTGTGGTGCATTTTCGGCGAAGGCACCCAAGCTATACCATAAGGGCAGGCCGATGGTGGTGGCTTCGGAAGGCCTTGCGGCCCGCTCTGCCATTTCCCCCTTGCTATTGTATACACTGGCGGTTTTCCCATCATAAGTAAATAATTCCTTGGAATCCCGGTAAATATCATACGCTTTGTCCTTGGGGCAGCTCGGGCAGTCACCTATTACCCGCTTGTCCATACTCCCAAACCGTGTACCGCGTTTTAAAATTTCGTCATCTGAGCCATTAACACTAAATGACATCATGCCATCAGGATCAATATTTGTGACCGGGTCGTTTTCCGTGTAATTATAAGGGGATAGGCTCTGGTAAAACTCTGCCATCGGATCAACCACACCCCACCTACCAATCTCCGGCATATACATCCTGGCCCCATAATCTACAAGCCCCGTACCAACTTGCAATTCCTTCCCATTATACAGAAACCTATTCACATTGTTCCTCGCCGAAGGCGTCTGCACAGGAGCATTCCGATCAATCTCCAACCCAAAAGGATAGTAATCCGTCCGCTGCAAAATCCGCCCCTTCTCATCAAAAACCACTCTTACATTCCCCAAATGGTCTTTCAGATAATAGTCAAAACGAATGGTATCCTTCCGGTAAACAGCCTGCCCGTCACTAATGGCCAGCCGCTTGAACACATTGCTCTGGTCATACTCAAAATCCCCGGCATATTTAGCAGTCAATGTATCAGCTACATATTTATGCTTTGTACCCGCCGCATCGTAGTCATAAGTTAATGTTTTACCACCAATCGTTACTGTTTTCGTCAAGTTTAAATAATTGTAGGTCAGCACTGCTCCCCGGTTGCTATCGCTGGTCATATTGCCATTGCCGTCATAACCATAATTGCTAACCCCATTCTTCACGCCCAAGTTGCTCCCTGAGCCATCAGTGACAGCCGAAAGCCGATTGCCGAGGTAAGCATAACTCAAATTATCCAATACCACTCCACTTCGAATCAATGTCTTGATATTGCCATTCTTGTCATAACTGATCCCGCTTTCGGTTTCTTTGTAATTGTTCAAACCTGTTGAACCCAACATACGGTTGGCGCTGTCGTAGATGAAAGTCAGCCCTTTTATGAAACTGTTTTCAGCTTTCCCACTCCATTGCATTTGGCTAATGTTGCCATTGGTATAGTTGTTCCCGTTGGCATAGCTGAGTGAAAAGTTGTAAAATGAAGAGTCCGGCTCATTTTCTTTGGTTTTGTAAAAAGTCTGGCCTTGCGTCAGCCAGCCACGGATGTTATGGGTGTAGGTGGTCCTTCTGCGGAAATAGGTACCGTCCTCGGAATGAAACCACTTTTGCTGCAATTGCCCCAATGCATTGTAACGCTGGGCAAGGGTGACTGCTTCCCTGGATTTACTGCCATTAATGACTTTTTCCTTCACACTCAAAAGCCGATCGGAATGATCATACTCGTAAGTTTTCAGATGTAAATTGGTACCGGTAGCAATGACCTGCTCGGTCTTTTCCTGGGCAATGACAGGCGCGAGGTCGTATTTGTATTGCATTGAAACCCGCTCAATGGCGCCAGCACCGAGATCGTGAAGTTCCCTGACTGTCTGGACAGGCCGGTACTCAGCATCATAGTAGGTTGCGCTGGTCAGCCACTGATTGGCACCTGCCAGCATCCGCGTCCGGCTTCCAGTTTGCAGGCCCTTGGCGGAGTTTAATGCATTAACGCTGTAAGTATTGGCATAGCCCAGGTTAGCTGGTTTTGGGAAAGAGTAATCGTCATAATAGTTGACTACCAGTACATTGGCCTCGGCGATATTGGGAAGTGTATTGCCAAGCGTATAACCAATCCCTCCGGCAGCCTTGTCTTCATGGTGCACCTGGTTGGCATTGATACTGGTCTGCCACACAGCGCGGCTGGATGCAGAAGCGATCTCGCCAGTCAGTATTGCACGGTTCAATGCATCGTATTTGGTAAATTCCCAGACGCTGCGGGCGAGTTGGGCGGCATCCTGGGAGAGTACCTGCCTGTCAAAATTATCGTAGACCAGATTTACAAGGTCTGCACCAGCTATTTTCTTCACTACCACGCGTCCACGGTTGTCATACTCATACAGGAAAGCGTAGTCAGCGGTGGTGTCATTGTCCTGGTACTGGGGCTGCAAGACGGCACGGAGCTGGCCATAATCATCGTAGACATAATAGGTAGCCAGTATTTCATTGGCGGAAGCGGCCACCTTCCGGCAGACAAGCCTTCCCTGTAAGTCGGTGAACTCGATGGTAGTCTTACCGTTTTCATCAATAGCCTGAACCCGGTACAGCTTTCCTGCCGCGTATTCACCCTGGCTGCTGACGGTGAGCAGGATATTGACATTGGGCACATAATCGTAGCGTTTTACTTCGCCGGCAATGTTGGTACCGTAACTGATGTTTGCAGAGGCGCTTTTGTTGCCGGGAGCCCTTTCAGCCTGGGGACGGTTCAATGCAGAAAGTTCGAAACCAGTTTCGGAATACGGCCGGGCCAGGTCGGTGGGTTCCAAACCGCCTGAATTGGTGGAGTAAAACCCGACCTGGGCCGCTTGTGCGGCGGGTTTAAAAGCACCGTTACCTGCGGCTGGGTAGGGAAGATAGTGTTTCACCTGCCGTCCAAAGGCATCATATTCAATGGGCTGGACTAAATCTGCTCCCGAAGGATTTTGTCCAACCGCCACATTTTGCAAGGGCCTGCCCAGACCGTCGAAGTATTGCACTTGGATGTTGACCTTGCTGACATCATTTGGATTGGCACCAGTTTGTTTGAAGGTGCGGTGGATGATGTAGTTTTTGCTGTTGGTTTGCTGGGCGTAACAACTTGTGCAGAAAAAAGTAAAAAGTATAAAATGTGCTTCATAAAAAAGTTGGTAAGGATCATGTCATTTAGACGGAATCCTTACCAACCGGTCACATTCTTTCTAAAAAATTAGCGCGACATATCTCCTACCACCCATCATTCTGCTGCAAATTCGGATTAGCATCAATCTGGGACTGGGGAATGGGATATATTTCAAGCCTTTCCGAATACGGAACCAGCACATTGTCGACGATCTGGCCGGAGGACATGGCGGCGATTTCTTCTTTCAATGTACCCCATCTGCGAATGTCGAAAACGGTGTTAAACTCTCCGGAAAGTTCCAGTCGCCGCTCATTGCGAATGGCTGCACGCAAGTCTGCGACTGCGGTTGCCTTGGATGGCGTTGCTTTGGCCCGCACCCGTACCCGATTGAGCAATGGAAGCGCCTGGGCGGTTTTACCGGTTTCTGTCAATGCTTCTGCCAGACTCAAAAGGACGTCCGAGAACCGCATTTCGATCAGGTCGGCGCTATAACCTTGTACTGCGGCGCCCGCCGGTCTGGGTTCTCGCGCCAATTTGCCGAAGGCGATGCCGTATTTAAAGTCATCATGGCCAAAAGAAGCATTGGTACGCTTCACAATGTAGTTTCCAATGGCCGGATTATAAATGATGCTGTCTCCCGGCTCCGCTCCCGCCCTCGCACTTCCCTGAAACGCGTACCTGTACACCAGTGTAAAATCTCTTCTGGTATCTGTTTTTTCAAACAATTTATAAAAATCGTAAGTCAGCCCGTAGTTTGTTTGCTCATCGCCATTGACCAGCCCGGAAGGAAAAAGATTGAATGGCAGGATATTCCCGTTGGGATTAGAGGAGTTAATAAAATAACCAAACGACAGTACGATCTCGCGATTTCTTTCATTGGATAAAGCAAAAATCTCCTGAAAGTCAGGCAGCAACTCAAAATCGTACTTTTCTTCATTTTCAGGCCCTACCAGCTCTGACAGCCTATCTACGGCCTTTTGATAGTTAGCGGTCATATTGAGCGGTTTACCAGCCATTGTCAAGTATACCTTGCCCAACATAGCCTTAGCAGCCCCTGCCGAAACACGTCCCAGTTCAGCGCCTCCGCGGGAATCGGGAAGATTGGCTTCCGCAAATGTCAAATCCGCTATAATCGCATCATAAACCTGGATATTGGTCGATCTGGGTGCAAAAATCAGCGCCTCATCGTCCAGGGATTTAACCTCGTCCAATATCAGCGGCACCCCACCAAAGAACCTCACCAGATTGAAATAGGCATAACCTCTTAAAAACCTGGCTTCGGCAATATAGGGATCTGCTTCCTCCTCTTCGCCGGGTACCGCCTGCTTTGCATTGGCGATCACGGTATTAGCTCGAAAAATAATCTTGTAAAACCTGGCCCAGACCGATTCAAATGCACCGGAGGTGGAAGTATGCCCGAACCTGTAATAAGGATCGGCGCCGGAACCCAGCAGTCCGGCCGTAGCGTACCGGTGCCCCGACTCTGTGAGGATAAATCTGCTGGTAATGTCGTTAAAATCCGGCGCCGTCCAGGCGTGATAAACCCCGATTGTGGCCTGATTGAGACCGTCCTCGTCTTTAAACACAACTTCTTTGCTCAATGAAGAATAGGGTGATTCTTCCAGGTTGTCTTTGCAGGAAACGATTCCCAGCAAAAGCAATGCGGCAATTTTTATATGGTATCTCATAAGGATTATGCGTTGAGTCGTAACTAAAAATTACAGGAAAAACCAATGGTGTAGGAACGCTGCGATGGATAGGCCCCATAGTCAATACCTTGTTGCAGAAGCGATTGACCGTAAGAGCTCACTTCCGGGTCAAAACCGGTATAATTGGTTAGCGTCCATAAGTTGGTACCTGTCACAAATAACCGTGGGTTTTTGACCGGTCCCAGTCTTGGAAACGTATAGGAAAGACTCAGCATTTTAAGCCTTACAAAACTTCCGTCTTCGAGCATTGTCGAGTTAATATCCCCCGATGCGATCCCCCGCTGAATGCCGGGGTACTTAGGGTCGTTATGCGGTCTGGCTTCCGTGTAGCGCTTGTTGTACCATTCTTCCGACTGGTTGAAACCCACGCCTCCGTAATCGACGACCCCATTCATGATGTAGAAATTAGTCAGGTTAAGCACATCATTTCCAACCGAGCCGGTAAACAACGCATTGACTGCAAAATTTTTCCAGGTAATATCGTTGCTCCATCCAAATGTGAAGTCAGGAGTGGATTTGCCCAAGACCACCCGGTCATCCGCATTGATAATGTTGTCCCCATTTGCATCGGCATAAATCCATGATCCATAGAACGGCGTACCTTTCGATCCGGGAGGCTTTGGGCCCTCAAAAGTTGGAAAGGTCGGGTTGCCGTCGGCATCGAAATCAGTAGTCTGGGTTAATCCAGCTACTTTGAACCCGAAGAACCTTCCTATCTCCTCCCCTGGTGTCAGGATTCCCGAAACGCCTCCCAGCAAGTTTCCATTGATGCTGACATAATCAGACTGGGTCCGGTCCCCCAGGTCGATCAATGTGTTTACGTTTTTTGAAATGTTGATCCTGGACGAAAACGTCGCGTTCTTCTTTTGAATGATATTGGCCTGAATACTCAATTCCACGCCACGGTTGCGCATGGTCCCGTAATTATCGATAATGGTGCTGACACCCGATTGAGTTGGTACTTTTCTGGGCTGCAACAAGTCTGACGTAACTTTATTATAATAGTCAAAACTGATAACGAGCCGGTCTTTGGCAGTATTGAAATCCACCCCGGCATTAAACTGCCGCGTACGTTCCCATGAAAGATTGGGATTGGCAATCGTGTTGGGATAAATGCCCGTCGCTATCACTGCGCCGTCGCCACCTGGCCCCATTTCGTAAAATCCGCTGCTGTATTGCGAAAGCGACGAATAGGGTCCGATCGCCTGGCTACCGGTTTCACCATAAGATGCTCTCAGCTTAGTGTTTGAAATAAACCTGACGCCTTTCATGAATTCCTCTTGTTCCAAATTCCAGGCAAGTGCGACAGAGGGAAAAATACCATACTTTTTGTTCGCTGCAAAAGGGGAAGCCCCATCGGCGCGAATGGAAGTGTTCAGGACATATCTTCCTTTAAAAGAATAATTGAGCCGCAAAAAGCCGGACTGCAAAATCCGCTTTTCCTTGAAAGATCCTATTGCCTGCGACTGGGCACTTCCGATATTGTCAATCCCAAAAAACGGGACGGCATACCCGGATGAATTGGTGTTGACGAATTCAACAGTCTGGTCGTTATATTCCACACCCATTGTCGAATTCAGGTAGTGATTTTTCCTGAAAGTCTTTTCGTACTGCAGGTATGCATTGACATTGTAGCTGTAAGTATTGGAAGTATTGTTGCTTCCTTTTCCCTGAACACCATTCCCTTCGCCTGTGGATGGCGGCAAAAATACTTTTCGGCGAGTCAGGTTCTGACTACCTCCCAGGCTGACCACCAATTGCAGGCCGTCGGCCAGCTTAAAATAATTTTCCAGGTTCAGGATCGAGTAGTCATTCTGGGTCACGTCCGTTTTGGCTATCAACTCATTATAAGGATTGGAAAAATAGTATCCCTGGTAATTCGGAATTCCAAGACTGTTATTGCCCAGATAATCCAGGCTAAGCGTAGGCGCGGCCCGCAATCCGTCCATTAATCCACCTGAGCTGGGCCATGCGCGCGAAGCTGTGACGGCCCTGTTTGACTTCTGCCTGGTGAATGATATCTGTCCTTTAACGGTATACCAATCATTGATTTCATTATTCAGATTAACCCGCAAACTAGCCCTGTTATTATCAGAATTGATGATCGTACCTTTTTCTTTGAGATAATTTCCCGAGATATAATAAGAAGATTTCGGGCTGCCGCCGGAAAGACTCAATGTAATATCTTGGCGAAAGCTCGGCTGTGTTACTGCCGCCACCCAGTCGGTGTTGGTGAGAGTACTATCCAGATTTTCAAAAGGCGGATTTCGATCGGTCATGCTGAAACTTTCATTAATAATCTCTGCATATTGTCTCGAATTCATCATTTTGATCGGATTTGAGATTCTCCCGAAAGAAGTTTTATTGACCAGATCAACACGTCCTTCTCCCCGCTTGCCTGCCTTCGTAGTGATCAAAACAACACCATTCGCGCCCCGCGAACCATAAATGGCCGTCGCAGATGCATCTTTGAGAATTTCCATACTTTCGATATCATTGGGATTGATACCATACAGGCCATTTTGCGTGTAAGCACCGGAGAAATTTGCCCCGGCTTCCCGGTAAGGCGGCATCGGGAAACCATCGATCACATACAGAGGCTCATTATTGCCGCTGAGCGAATTGTTGCCCCTGATCCTGACGACAGAAGCCGCACCGGGCTCACCGGATGTTTCCACCACCTGCACACCGGTAGTCCGTCCCTGCAAAGCCTGGTCTACGGTATTGATAACTGCTGATTTGTACTCAGTCGCGGAAACACGGGAGGTGGAGCTGGCCAGGTCTCGCTTGCTTTGTGCGCCATAGCCTACTACTACTACTTCGTTCAATGCTTTGGCCTCAGGTTTCAACTGTACGCTGAATTGCGTTTTGTTACCAATGGCAATTTCCTGCGCGGTAAAGCCGACGGAGCTGTAAACCAAGGTACTTGCCTTCGCCGGCACTTTCATTTCAAAAGTACCATCAGTCTCGGTAATAGCCTGTATCTGAGTACCTTTTACCAGCACACTCACGCCGGGAAGGCCCAGGCCTTTTTCATCGACAACCGTTCCTTTTATAATTTTCGCATCAGGTCCGGGATCGGTTAGGCGCGGGGCATTTTGCTTCAAACCGGCACTATCAGCTGGCTGAACGGTCTGTGCAGGAGCATTACTGCCTGGTTGATTTTTCGACGTATTGTTACTGTCAGGCTTCGTTACGGGTGTGATGGAAGAGTCTGTTGCTGCCTTTGTTTTTATTGTGTCAGGTTGTTGGGTTGGTTTGACCAAGGGGTCAAAATTCTGCGACGCCTTGGCCGGAATCGCTGCATCGACGGGTTTACTGGTAGTATCAGTGGTATTTTTTTGTTTGGGGAGGGTGTCAGAAGCCGGTTTAACCGGAGTTGCAGTGGGTGGAGTTACCGGTCTGGGAAGCGTATCCTGCTTTACTTTCCGGGTGGTGTCGGGAACCGTTTGTTGTGCGTAGCTAATGATATGGTTACAAACAAAGAACAACATCAGGAAGAAACCAATCCTCAAAAAAATGATCGTATCCGAACAGGGACCCGGCTCATTTGCTCGTTGAGTTTTTTGCATACTTGATTCTGGCTAGGTGATAGGACATGGTCCTGATTGAATTTTATTGAACCAAGCCGAATCAAAAACCGTACCTCTATGTCCCCAGCGGTGATAAATCGGGCACCTCGATGCATTGTTTGCTAACCTGGCCGGTTATATGTCGGGTAGTATTAAAAGGGCCGAAAAATTTTTGGGCATCTATTTGTTTATTTTCTAAATATTGATGAAACAGAAGTCAGAATTTTTGGAAACAACGTGCTTCCGATTACATTTGTCAAAATGCCAGAATCTGCTGGTATTGAATTTTGAATTGAAAAAAGGAGCGCAAGAAAATAACTATGACCATGAGCCAGGAACAACTGCTAACCGCCGATTATATTGATTCTCAGATAGGAAATGTAATTGAGTATTACATTCGCTGGGACTTTGAAGAAGATCCTTTCTTCGGGAAAGCGAGGATCAAAGGCCTGGTAGACGATGATTTTGGTAAACTGAAAATAATATGCGACGTGATTGAAGGAAGCGATCTGGAACTTGCCTACGAGCAGGAAGAGGTATTTATGCTTTCCGACAACCACCCCATTTATTCAGGCACATTGCCGGAAATTTACTCGGCTAACTGGGTCAGCACGGATGGAAAAAAGAAAAAACAGATCTTCATTTCGCCGCCTAATGAGAACGCCAGGGATTTTGCGATATCCCAAACCAACAGTAAGGTCGTTGTAAAAAGAATCTATTAAAAGGAAAAACTGTTTGACCAACTCGAATAATCTGAATTGGTTAAACAGTTTTTTTATGCCCTTTGCTTTAATTTTTGATGATCTTCTTTGTCAAAACCCTATCCTTGAATTCTGCTTTTACAATGTATAATCCGGCCGGATAATAGGTCAGGTTAAAATCATATACATTGGAACCCACCTCTCCGGTGATCACTTTTTCAGCGACTTTTTCTCCGGCAACATTATAGATCGAGACAGATTTCAGTTCCTCAGGATGCGGATAGAACTGTACAGATACTAGTCCGCTGGTCGGGTTGGGCGATACCAGGAAGCCCGCTTCTTTCAGGTTTGGATTGACGGTGACTGTCCTAATGTTAATGTCATCGAGGAAAATATCGTTTTCATTTCCATTTGTATTCAGGAATGCTATCAGCACTTCGCCCTGAGCAATGTAGTTACTGATATTGATCTCTTCCCGGCGCCATTCATTGACCGTCGGTGTAAAGGCAGAACGGGTGGCCGTACTTCGGGTCACCAGATCTGAGCCCCATTTTTTGTAAATGCTTGTATAGGTCTGGCCGCAATCGGTACTGATCAGCACCTGCAATGTATCCCACACATTCCCCTGTGCCGATGGATTGGTGTAAGTTGCCGCCGCAACCTGGAACGATACAAACGCGGAATCGGTACCCGCAATCGTCACAGTCGGGGATCTCAGATAATCCTTCTGCCCTACTACTTCATTGCCAAAATTGGCGATACGGACCGAAGCACTGCCTGTTTTTGCAGCCGAAGTGGTCTTTTCCCAGGTCGAGCTCGCATCCTGGTTTACGATGTCCCAGCCCTGAGGAGGGAACAAACCTTCAAAACTCTCAGAAACCGGTGTATTGAAAGGTTTGTAATATATAAGGTCAAGGCTTTGTCCATCATTGGACGTATCCTCATCCGCAGCCCCATTTGGGTTGCTGGTATAAATGCTCAGCACGTGATTACCTTCCACGGTGGTCAGCGATGACAGGTTAACGCTCGTTTCTGCGTAGGTGGCCAGTGAACCGGTCCAGGTGAAATCTTGAACTGTTCCATTGTCTATCGCCGCATGAATGATGACCGAGGTCAATGTTTCTTTTCCTTTGTTGACCAATGTTACCTGCGGCGTCAATGTATTCGTACAAATTCGCTGGGCCGGCTGCCTGATCGATTTCAGGGAAGCATCTTTATTCTTGACATCTACCGGCGTACAACCATTGGAGAGGCTCAGCAGCGAGCGGTAAGTTGTAAAAGCCGCTTCCATCCGGGCTACCTGCATTTTGGTAAACATCGACAAACAGCCGTCCGAAGTATAGTCCATGTAATTCTGGTACATAATGCCGGGAGCATTAGGTGTACATCTATCGGTAACTACACCTGCGGGGCATGTGCCGGTGCTGTTACTCTGGTTGGGCGTGTCGTCTACCTCGTCGGTACCGGTACAATTTCCGTTGTCGTCGCCCCAAATATGATAAAGGTTAAAATAGTGACCGATCTCGTGCGTCAGCGTTTTGCCTTCATTGTAATTCGTAACATTGCCACCAGGTAAGCTCCCGTAGTCGATCGCTACTCCCTGCTCATCCTTTACGCCATCGTCCGGAAAGGTCGCATAACCAAGCGTTCCGCCCGATAGGTCACAAATCCAGATGTTGAGATACTTGTCGGTGTCCCAGGCATCGGCCCCACCTGATTCGGCGTGCTTGACCTGGTTGGTAGTATAGTCAAAGGAAGAACGTGTGGTGGTGTACCTGACAATACCGGTGGAAGGTGCATCGTCGGGAGTACGTTGGGCAAGGCAAAACTGAATCCCCGATTGGCCAAAAAGTGATCTGAAATACGAAGGGATCCTGCTGGCACTACCATTCAATCCCGCATAGTCTTTGTTGATCGTGTCGAGCTGCGCCATGATCTGTGCATCGGTTACCTGGGTCTGTCTGCTCAGAACCACGTGAAAAACAACCGGGATTGTTACCTGGGCATTCGTTTTAAGGGTTTTCCCTGCTATCGTGCGTTGGCGGATAACCTCCTTTAAACGAAGCTCCCGCTGATCGAACATGATTTTGAGTGAGGGCTGTTTTGTGAATCTGAGGTTCAGCAATTCCATTGTTCCGCACCGGTCCTGAGCGTTGGCACGAAACGTCGCAAACATGGCTATTGCCGTAAAAAGAACTAATATAGAAGACTTAAAATCAGGTATAGTATATCGCATTATGGACGACAGGAATACAGTGTGACAGAATGGTTTTAACGCAAAATCAGAGATTGAAACGTAATTATTAGAGAACTACGAAAAAAAACTACGAAGTGATGCGAATTGTAAATTATTTAATTTGTTTTTAATTGAGATAAACGTTCCTGAACTAGCATTTAAAACAGTTGCAAATGTCCCAAATTCAGTCGACACCGCTGCGCAAGATCATCCATATCGATATGGATGCTTTCTATGCGTCTGTCGAGCAGCGCGATTTTCCGGAGTATCGGGGTAAACCATTGGCTGTGGGAGGTTCTCCAACGGGCAGAGGCGTTGTAGCCACGGCGAGTTATGAAGCTCGGAAATTTGGCGTCAGGTCTGCGATGTCGTCCAGAAAGGCCATACAGCTCTGTCCCGATATTATTTTTGTCTATCCAAGATTCGAAGTTTATAAGAACGTTTCGCGCAGCATCAGGGAAATTTTTTCCCGATATACCGACCTGATCGAACCGTTGTCGCTCGACGAAGCATTTCTGGACGTGACCGAGGACAAATTACAGATCGGTTCAGCCATGGAGATTGCCTCTCAGATCAAAAAGGCGATCAAGGAGGAATTAAACCTGACAGCTTCCGCCGGGGTATCTGTCAATAAATTTGTAGCTAAAATCGCCTCGGACATTAACAAGCCAGACGGACTGACATTTGTAGGCCCTTCCAAAGTAGAGACTTTTATCAATAACCTTCCGGTTGAAAAATTCTTTGGTGTAGGAAAGGTTACCGCCGATAAAATGAAGAGTATGCAGCTTTTCACAGGTGCCGATCTTAAAAAACTCTCTGAGGATGAGCTGGTAAAGCACTTTGGCAAAACCGGACATTTCTTCTTTAAAATCGTGAGGGGAATTGATAACCGGGAAGTGCAAACGCACCGCGAAACCAAATCACTGGGCGCGGAAGACACGTTTACATACGATTTGACCACGCGGGAAGAAATGCACAAAGAACTGGACCGCATCGGACTGATCGTATACAACCGGCTTACCAAAAACCAGCTGAAAGGGAGGACCATTACATTGAAGATCAAATACAGTGATTTTACCCAGATCACCCGAAACCTGTCCTTTGCTGCACCGGTCGGTGATATTGACACGATTACTGAAACTGCCAAATCGCTTCTTGGCAAGGTAGATCTGGAAGAAAAACCCGTCAGGTTGCTTGGCATATCACTTTCCAATTTCCAGGAACCTGAAATCAGGTCGAAAAAGCCACGCGATCCCGAGCAGCTGGA
Organism: Dyadobacter pollutisoli; assembly: GCF_026625565.1. NCBI lineage: Bacteria > Pseudomonadati > Bacteroidota > Cytophagia > Cytophagales > Spirosomataceae > Dyadobacter > Dyadobacter pollutisoli. Next base: position 1,771,586 of record NZ_CP112998.1, on the reverse strand, counting down.
ATTGTTTCCATTGTAAGCCCTACCTACAAAAGAAGCGCGTCGACCCGGTGGGCCTGCACTTTGTTCTCGCAGGGTGCCCATGAAAAGATCGTGAACCGGCCGTCCTGAGAAGCGACAAGGGCAATCGCATCACGCTGGTCATACACAAACTGAGCTGCCGACAAATGTCTGGTACCGCCGTTTTGCACAGGATGTACCACCATTCCTTCATTGCCTATAATCGGTTCCGTAACCAACATTTCTTCCACCGGTTGCCCGTCGGCTGCCCGTCCTATTTTTGCTCCAAATGCCAGCAACTCGTAGCCATCATTGATGATGGTGGCACCGTCCACGGCAGTCAATCCGGCCAGGTTATTGATGGCGGAGGTCAACTGGCTTTGCCAGGTAATGGGGTGCAGCTCGTTGACATACTTGCTATGTAGCTCGGCGAGCTCGGAAAACGCAGGCTCCACATGATAGGTAATGGGGTGTATGATGGATTTACGCCAAGTTTCTTTGCCTTTCGGCACTACCAGCAAAATTCCGCCCCGCTCATGACTGCGCATGGACACTGCCAGCTGAACAAGCAAATTGAGCGAGTCATTCCACAAATTTGACGAAGTAAAACCGATCATGGAATTGATCACCGAAGGACAGTCCCTCACTCTGCCGCTTTCTTCATTGACGATTTTGACCTGATCACCCTTTAGAACCGCAACATTGACAAATTTCCCAAAGCCATCGACCCTGCGGTGCTTGATCACCAACATACCGGGTTCGATTACTTCCAGTACAAAGCATAGCCCTGGAATGACGCGGGTAGTGCCCCAGATCCTGAGCTCATTACCTTCCAGCCATACGCCCAAATGAATGCCGGAACGCTCCACAGCAGGTGCAAGCTTGGTAAGGGTATTGGCGGTAAGAGCCAATTTCTCACTGAATATCAATGGATGCTCCGCGCATTCGGGAGGCAAAAATGCAATCGAAACTTTGGGAGACCTGCCCTCTTCTCTGCGCAGGCTAGCCCAGAAAGTGGTATCAATGATGGTTTCAATGATACGTGCATCAGGTTTAGGGGCCAGCTCCTGCTCATAGTGAATCTTGACCGATTGATGATGACGTTCAAAATGATCGGCAACAAACCCCGCAACAGAACGAGCTGCCTTATAAGTAGTTACAGGCACGGAGTCGCCGGTTGCAATGTTTATCTCGGTACTATTAGTCATTATCAGGTGGTTTGGTATGCCCGAAACGTCGAGCTAAACTGATGAACAAAGTCTCGCAGCAAAAAGTTGGTGAGATATCAGACAATTAAATTTCTGGTGATTCTCTCCATAAACTGCTTGTCGAATTGAGTATTTTTTTTCTCACATTGAACATTTTTCCTTCTCTTTTCAATGGTTTTTAGAAATTGAAACAGAGGTATTTCCGTTTAATAATTAGACGGTCAACTTAAATTAATTACAAATTCCTTCATTCATTTTCCAACCATTTCCTGGCTTATTGGTTCCTATTACTTGAAGCTGAAATTACAATAGCCATGAAGCAGCTTGGAAAAATAAAAAGGACGAACGTGATGACTGATCTAGTAAATAATATATCTTGGCTGCAACGAAGCCCGCATTTTTCAGGTATAGTAACAAAAAGTGACTATAATCAAATAAAGTGTTTGTATAATACTGAAAACAGCTTACCACTAATGTCTGAGAAAACTTAGCAGCTCCCAGACTTACTCAATCCCCCCTCATCAGAAAAAAATAAAAGTTCAAAAACGGGATCAAAAATCCTGCAAGAATTTTTGTGCCCTAACTGAAAGTTAAAGGTCACAGCACAGGCGTATATACTTTGAGTGCAAGCGCTGCGATCTATTGAAAACTGGCTCGATTATTGATACACGGGGGCGATGATTTTGCCGCCGGAAACAATGAAGTAGCATATACGCCGTTTGGAAGGCGGTTTATTTTTTGTGTCGCTAACATCCAAGTAACTTAAATATAGCATTATAGGAACACTATATACTCTACACTAAATTGTATGATTAATGAGAAGCATCTCAGTTGTAATTCCGAATTTTAACGGAAAGCACTTATTCGAAAAGTATTTTGAGAATAACTATAAGATACTCAACGGACTAGGAACAAAAGTTCAGATCATTGTCGTCGATGATGCTTCCACGGATGACTCGGTGGAATACCTTGAAAATCATTATGGTAGCAAGGTTACCGTCATTCGTAAAGAGATCAATTCGGGCTTCGCCCATACCTGTAACCTGGGTATACAAAAGGCTACCAATGATCTTATTTTTCTTCTCAACACCGACGTGACTTTGGAAGAAGGTTATTTTGAAAAACTGTACAAGTATTTTGAGCTCGAAGATACATTTGGCGTTATGGGCCGGATTATCGGTATGGAAGATGACAACATCCTCGATGCGGCCAGATCTCCGAGGATTTTGGGCAGGAAGATCAAACCCAGCAACTTCTTTTATTTGAAGGATTCAGACAGCCTCACCCCTACTTTTTATCTCTCAGGCGCCATCGCGTTGATGGATACCAGAAAGCTGAAAGAAATCAACGGGTTTAACGAAATGTTTAATCCGTATTACGGAGAAGATCAGGAAATGTCGATCCGTGCATGGAGACTGGGCTGGAAATGCTATTATGAGCACAATGCTGTTTGCCGTCACGAAGTTTCTGCGACCACCAAAGGCCATAAAGACAGCTATTCGGTTAAGAGGATCTATTTCCGGAACCGGTACTATATGCATCACTTGCATTTGCAGGGCGCCGATCTTAACTTTTACCATTTACAGGTGATTTTGAGCGATGTATTGCCGAGTATACTGACACTCCAGTTTTACAAAGCGCAGGCATACGTTGATTTTCTGAGAAATATCAATGAGCTGAAAATGAAGAAGACTGCATTTAAAAAGCAGATGAAAACTTACAAATCCAATATTGGCATTATCGACGTAATTGAAAATATCCATATCATGCTTAAATACAAGCAGGTAATTAAATTATAACACCGAACTGCACACTTTCCAGTGATTAGCATTAATTTGCATCCCCAACCGGAAATTTTTTAATTTCCGGCTATTTTACTTTTAGGCATATGCAGTTATGCCACTAATGGAATAATGAAAACATACTTCAGATTATTATCTTTTGCCCAACCCATTGCCCGATTTGCGTTTCCCTACATCATTTTCACAGTTCTGGGAGTAATTTTTAGCACATTAAATCTGGCACTGCTTGCCCCTCTATTTAGTACGCTGTTTTCCAACCAAGGAGGAGAGCTTATCGAAAAACCTGAAAGCCTGTTGGAGGTCACCAGCTCACTGAGTTACTACGCCCAGCAGGCAAACCTTACTTACGGTCCGCACGGAGCTTTGCAGCTGGTTTGCGGAGTGATTGTCGTTTCAGTTCTGCTCTCCAATATATTCAAGTATTTCTCGCAGAGGGTCATGGAAAACCTGCGGATTCATACATTGCTAAACCTGAGAAAAACGGTTTTCAACAATGTCATGAACATGCATGTAGGCTATTTCAGCAACCAGAGAAAAGGCGACATTATTGCCAAAATCGCCTCCGATGTGCAGGTCGTGCAATTTTCAGTCACCGGTACATTACAGGTAGTCTTCAAGGAACCGTTGCAATTGCTGGCTTATATATTCATGCTCTTTGCTACTTCGGTTAAACTGACCCTTTTCGCGATTTTGGTCATACCGGTATCGGCATTTCTGATTTCAAAAATTGTAAAAAGGCTCAAAGAGCAGGCCAGTCAGGCGCAGCATCTTTTCGGGCTCATGATCAGCTACCTTGATGAAGCATTATCGGGTATTAAAGTGATTAAAGCATTTAATGCTACCGAGGAAATCAAAGACAAGTTTCACCAGGAAAACATTCGGTACTCAGATCTGGGCCGTAAGATGGCGCGGAGACAACAGCTCAGCTCGCCGGTTTCGGAATTCCTGGGGGTGACGATGGTGGCGCTCATCGTTCTGTATGGCGGCTCTCTCATTCTGGACAACCAGTCGGAATTGAGCGTATCGGATTTCGTGGCTTACATTGCAATATTTTCGCAGGTCATGCGGCCAGCCAAAGCGCTGACGGACTCTTTCAGCACCATTCATGCAGGTATTGCAGCCGGCGAGCGCGTACTCGAACTGATTGATGAAAAACCTGAGATCAACGACGCCCCTGATGCGATCGACATTCATGAATTCAATGATGCCATCAGGCTCGAAAACCTTTCTTTTGCCTATCCTTCCCGGCCGGTGCTGAAAGGTATCAATCTAACGATTCCAAAAGGTAAAACGGTGGCCCTGGTCGGCCCGTCGGGTGGTGGAAAATCGACCTTAATGGATCTGATACCGCGATTTATCGATGCTCAGGAAGGAAGTGTAACGATTGACGGGATCAATTTGAAAAAAATCAAACAGGAATCACTGTGGTCGATGTTCGGTTTCGTCAACCAGGAATCGATGCTTTTCAATGACACCATTTATCAGAACATTGCATTTGGTAATCCCTCGGCTACCATGGAACAAGTGGAAGCTGCTGCCAGGATCGCCAATGCGCACGACTTCATCATGGACACCGAAAATGGCTACGATAGCAACATTGGTGACCGGGGCATGAAACTCTCAGGAGGACAAAAGCAGCGCATTTGTATCGCCAGGGCCGTATTGAAAAATCCGCCCATTATGCTTTTGGATGAAGCCACGTCCGCGCTGGACACTGAATCGGAGAAACTGGTGCAGGAAGCGCTCAATAATCTGATGCAGAACAGGACTTCCCTGGTTATCGCCCACAGGTTGAGCACCATTCAACGAGCAGACACCATATTGGTTTTGGAGGATGGAAAAATTGTTGAACAAGGAAATCATTTGGAACTGATCGCACACGACGGTCTGTATAAGCGACTGATTGACATGCAGCAATTTACAGAAGCCTAAATGGAAAGTAAACCGCTGATCTCGATAGCCTTGTGTACATACAATGGCAGCGATTTTTTGAAACAACAACTCGATTCCATTCTTGCGCAAAGTGTAAATAACTGGGAAATAGTTGTTGTCGATGATTGCTCGCAAGATGAAACCCGGGATATTATAAAAGCATATGCCGAGTGCGATGCGCGGTTTCATGTCCATTACAACGATCAAAATCTAGGTTATAACAAGAATTTCGAAAAAGCGTTAAAACTCTGTAAAGGAGAATACATTGCTATCTGTGACCAGGATGATATCTGGGATAAGGATAAGTTAAAATTCCAACTGGAAGCGATAAAGGAAAATTTAATGGTTTACCACGATTCCCTGTTCATGGACCGTACAGGGAAATCGATGGGAACGAAAATATCAGACAAATTCAACTTTTACAGAGGCGATCGTCCAGAAGTATTTTTGTATCTCAACTGCGTTTCAGGTCATAGCATTTTGATGAAAAACTCGGTTCTTCCGCTCGCGCTCCCGTTTCCAGAAAAATTCCATTACGATCAATGGCTGGCTTACATTGCCACAACGCACGGTACAATCGATTTTGTAAACCAACCTCTTGTGCAGTACCGGCAGCATGGTAAGAATAATACAGATATACTGGCTATGCATTCTGCATCAAAAAGCAGTAATCAGAAGTTAGAGGAATTGAAGAGCGAAAGTGAATGGTTACAGCTATGCGCCGAAAAGGCAAATGGAAAATCGAAGAGCTTTATTGTCAAACTGCATGCATTGAGTATCCAAAGAAACAATTCAATTGCCGGTATTTCTTATGGCCTTGCCATCTGGAATCATAAAGAGATACTACTTAGTCTGCTTAAAAAATCCAACAGAAGCAAATTCTTTTGGGTACTACGAAAAACCTGGGGGAGCAAGATAAAAAAATGGTTATGAGTAAGTTAGTTAGCATTATCATTCCGTCCTACAATTACGGTTTCGTCATTGAGCAAACCCTGGAAAACCTTCTTGACCAAAGTTATACGAATTGGGAGGCCATTGTTGTAGACGATGGTTCCTCTGACAACACCAGCGAAGTCGTCGGAAAGTTTGCCGCAAAGGATTCACGGATCAGCTACATTGTTCAGAAAAACAGCGGTGTTTCGGTAGCGCGTAATTTGGGTTTCAAGCATTCCAAAGGCGATTACATCCAGTTTCTGGACGCAGATGATTTGTTAAGCAAAGAAAAGCTGACCATTCAAGTCGAATTTATGGAGCAGCATCCGGAGACTGACATTTCCTATACAGATCACCTGTATTTCGAAACAGACAAGCCCGACATTGTCTACCCCGACTATGAAATGAACAATCATAACTGGCTTCCAAAAGTCAATGCAGCGGGTTATGAAGTCGTTAACACATTGATTTATTCAAACATTGCCGTTGTCAGCAGTCCAATGCTACGACGAGAGATTATAGAAAAGGTAAATGGTTTTCCCGAGTTCAGTAACTACACGGAAGATTGGGAATTCTGGTTCCTGTGCGCCATCAATGGCGCACATTATAGTTTCTGCGATAATGATGCGGCTAAAACGCTGATCCGCATTCACCACAGAAATACCAGCCGGAACATTCAAATCATGCAGGCCGGCGAATTGCAATTCAGGAGGCGGATTGCAACGAGCATCAATAACTCGACGCTGCTCAGCCCTGAGGAAAAGGAGAAATTGCTGGATAGGAACGCATCCAGCACGCAGAAGCTGTACAAATACATGATGTACCATGCTAACCTAGTCAGTGTCCGTCAACTGAAAATCTTGCATGGCCTGGTCAATACCAAAACGTTTATTTCTTACTATTTCAAAGCGCTGAACTACAAGCGGAAAGCACTTTTCAAAAAATCCAGGTGATATGGCACCCACAGAAATCGACATCATAATTCTGAGTTATGCAAGGAATGAGGAGCTCAAAAAAATTACATTGGACGGCATTGAAAGCCTTGTAAAGTCAGAAGCCCCGGAAAAGATCAAGTTCAATATCATTGTTATTGAATCCAATAAAAGTTTAAAACGATATCAATACCCTAACTCGAAAACAGTTTACCCCTGGAAGAGATTTGGTTACCACCGATATATGAACATTGGTATTGGCATGACCAAAAGTAAATATGTCTGCATTTGTAACAATGACCTGATTTTCCATGAAGGCTGGGCGACCGAGATCTTGAAGGCCTTTAATGCAGATCCGGAACTTTATAGCGCAAGTCCTGCATGCAGTATTCACCATTCCGAACAAGGTTTCGCGCTGGATGGCCGGGTACATTACGGCTATGAGGTGAGACAAGAGCTAATCGGCTGGTGCTTATTCTTCAAACGTGACATGCTGAAAACCACCGGGAAGCTTGATCCCGCATTCAAGTTCTGGTTCGCCGACAATGATTACAGCAACACGCTTCAAAAATTTGGTTTGAAACATGCACTGGTAACTTCTTCCATTGTGGACCATTTGGAAAGCCGGACGCTGAAAACAAAAACCACCACCGAACAGCTCGAACTGACGAGCCGTGAGCGGTTCTATTATGAATACAAATGGGGAGGCAGAAGCTACTTTTCCTACTTGAACCGGGTCAGGAAGTTTTACAAAGAGCTTAAAAAAATCAGATAGAACGAGCTGTTTTTTTCATTTTAAATAGCCTGATCATCAACTTGTAAGGAAAGGAGAATGTGGCAACTCGGGAATGCCTTGTTGTCCAAATTAGTTTGATCAGTTCCCATTTTGAGTATCTTCCCTTGTCAACGCTTTGCTGCAAAAAGATTTCCAAGGCGTCTCGCTCGATTCGTTTTAAATGGTTTTTGGGCACGTTATCTACATTGACTGGCAAAACACCACTCCACTTTTTGTGAACTTTCAAAATCTCGTCCATCCACGATTTATTGAAATTTCCCTCTGAGTAATGTTTAAGAAGAATCTCAAATGTGACACCAGCTTCAAACTCACGACTGATCGCAATGCCGAAATCAAGGTCATATCCGTGAAATTTTCTTAGTAATTTTTCATCAAATCCGTATTTCAATGCAATGTGCTTTGGACTGCAAAACCAGCAGCCATCCACACAGGCAACTTTCGACAGGTGCTCGTTTTTAGGATTGCGATAGTCAAGCATTTCAGGTTTCCCGGTATGCTTATAACCTTGTATCAAGTTGCAATAAAAACCGCCATTTTCCTGCAAATAGTAATTGTACCAGCTGGAAGGTGCCAGTGACTTATAGCCCCCGCCCGCAATTCCGAGAAGTCCAAGCCCAGGGTTTGTTTCAAAAATCTCCAAAACCTTGCCGCCCCACCCCACCGTTTTCATTTCAATGTCCTCATGCATGAAACAGAGCATTTCATATTTGGCAGTGCGTGCACCTTCATTATAAACTTCACAAATACCCCTTTGGCCATCGCTATTGTCGAAAGCAATGATTTCATAAGGTACTCCTATTGTCCTGCCAATGTTCAATTTGACTTGTAACAGATCAGTCGCATCGGCGGAACATATTATAATCGATATCATTCAACAAAAATTTACAGCTGATTTTACCAAACGAAGGAATGATGATGAGAATAAAAAGGGGCGTTGCAAAGTTAGAGTTTTAAGTAGAAAAGGCACCCTATCCGTATTTTATAACCATTAATTCACTTAGAGAAGCGTTTATGAACCGTTTGTTTTTAGTTCTGTTACTGATTATTCACACCAGTGTCTTTGGCCAGGTCAAGCTAGCCCGTTTATTTTCTGATCACGTGGTGCTGCAACGCCAGAAACCGATCCCTGTTTGGGGCTGGACTACGGCGGGTGAAAAGGTAACTGTAACGCTGGCAGGCCAGACCGCCACTGCAAAAGCAGACGCTTCCGGCAAATGGATTGTACGGATTAATCCTCTCGAAGCAGGCGGCCCGCACACGCTGAATGTCACTGCCAAATCCGGCACAGCGACCGTTAATGATGTGCTGATCGGCGAAGTATGGCTCTGTTCGGGGCAATCGAATATGGAATGGCCGGTATCGGCTGCGAAAAACTTCGCGGCCGAAAAACAGAATGCAGACTACCCGCAGGTCCGTCACTTCAGGGTGGATCATGAAGTGACATTGCAGCCCGAAAAAGATCTTAAAACGGGAGAATGGAAAATCGCTTCTTCTGAGACTGTCGGCGGGTTTACAGCTATCGGCTTCTTTTTCGCCAGGGAATTGTATCAAAAACTTAAAATACCGGTGGGCATATTGCATTCGTCGTGGGGCGGCTCGCAGGTGGAAGGCTGGATCAGCAAAGAAGCCATGCTCACCGATGACGGCCTGAAATCCTACGCCCAGCATTTGCCGCAAACCTGGCAGGATGCTGACTTGATCATGGATAGCAAACTTAGAAAACAACTATTCAAAAATGCTTCCTTTACCCCTTCCGCAGATGATGAAAAGAAATATGTAGGTGGTGCCGCCGATTTTTCCCATTGGCAAAAAACGGCCGATCCGGTCGGACAATGGGACTGGAAAGGTTTGATGGGCTTTCGTGGAAACGGTTTTATGGCCAAAGAAATCACGCTTCCCGCAGATATCGCTGCTAAGCAAACCGTTTTGTCGCTCTCCGAAAATGATAGTCCAAATGAGGTTTATATTAATGGCAAACTAGTTAGCCAGGGCGCGGTAAAAGGGGTGAAAAAGATCACTGTGCCTGCCAGTATTTGGAAAGAAGGAAAAAATCAGCTCGTCATCAAGCTAGGGAATCAGGTTGCTACTTCGTGGTTTGGCCCGGGCTTTATTGGATCTGCCAACGATTTATACATTGAGGTTGGGGGTACTAAAATCAGCTTGGCGAAGGATTGGATGCTCATGCCTTCTTTTGCTGAAAAACATGAGTATGCACACCTGATGAACAATGTCGGTACCAGCATTTACAATGCGATGATCGTGCCGCTGATCCCGTTTGGCATCAGGGGCGCATTGTGGTATCAGGGTGAAAGTAATGCAGGCAGGGCGTACCAGTACCGCCGGTCGTTTCCATTGATGATCAATGATTGGCGTAAATTATGGAATGATGAATTCTCGTTTTACTGGGTACAGCTTTCTAGCTTCGGCCAGGAAAATGACAGTAATAAAGGCAGTAACTGGGGGGAGCTTCGCGAGGCGCAGAACATGACGCTCAGTCTGCCTAAAACAGGTATGGCCGTTTCTACTGACGTCGGAAACCCGCTCGACATTCATCCAACCAACAAACAGGATGTGGCCCACAGACTGGCAACCAATGCTTTGAAACTGGATTACGGCCAGAATATACCCTACGCCTCGCCATTATATGATAAAGTTCAGTTCGAGGATGGTAAAGCTATTGTTTCTTTTAAAAATGCGGAAAATGGGTTAATGGTAAAAGACAAATATGGTTATCTCAAAGGTTTTGAAATCGCCGGAGATGATAAAGTATTTTACTACGCCCAAGCCGTGATCAAAGGAAATACGGTGGTAGTATCACATCCCAAAGTAACCAAACCTGCCTCGGTAAGGTATGCCTGGTCGGACGCCCCGGAAGATGCCAATCTTTACAGTACCGACGGTTTTCCGGCAAGCGGTTTCAGAAGCGATACCTGGCCTGGCATTACCGTTAACAGTAAATTCGAATAGAGCTCCCCTTCCTATATTGTACTCAAAGAATAAAATGTTCAAACCCATACTTTGCATTGCTGCCTCCGCATTACTGTTACTTGGCGCACGGAATATTTCTGACGATAAAAAAGATGAATGGACTGAGTATCTGGGTGGCCCGGATAGGAACCATTACTCGTCATTGACCCAGATCAATCCCGGTAATGTTAAGAATCTGAAAATAGCCTGGACCTACGCGATGCCGGATTCAGGGCAAACGCAGGTAAACCCGATTATCGTAGACGGCCTTCTGTATGGTGTCACTTCGGCTGTTCAGGCCTTTGCGCTGGACGCTGCTACGGGCAAACAGATCTGGCTTTTCGGTGATAAATCAAAAAATGGCTCCAATACCAGCAGAGGGCTTACCTATTGGAGCGAAGGCAACGACAAAAGGATCCTGCATGCAATGGGGCCATTTCTGTATGCGCTCGACGCCCGTACGGGTAAAGTGATTGACAGCTTTGGCGATCATGGAAAGGTAGACCTGCACACTGGTTTGCCCGAAATAGCGAAAGGTAAATACATGGTCTCCAACACACCAGGGACCATTTTTGAAGATCTGATCATCATGCCGCTTCGTCTTTCAGAAGACTCTGACGCTGCGCCTGGTGATCTCAGGGCTTTTAATGTTAAAACAGGTAAATTGGAATGGACATTTCACACCATTCCTTATCCGGGTGAATTCGGATATGAAACTTTTCCGCCGGATGCATACAAAAACACTTACACAGGCGCTGCCAACAACTGGGCAGGTACCGCTATCGACCGGAAACGCGGTATTCTGTACGTACCGACAGGCTCGGCGGGATACGATTTTTATGGAGGCAAAAGAAAGGGCACTAACCTTTTTGCCAATTCATTGCTCGCCTTGGATGCCCGCACCGGAAAGCGAATCTGGCATTTTCAGACTATGCACCATGACATTTGGGACCGCGATCTGCCCGCACCTCCTAACCTGATCACCGTTACCCAGAAAGGCCCCGACGGACGGTCTCGAAAGATCGATGCTGTGGCACAGGTTAGCAAACAAGGTTATGTCTTTATTTTTGACCGCGTGACAGGAAAACCCCTTTTTCCGATTAAAGAAGTTGTCGCGCCCAAAACAGCTTTACCCGGCGAATTCCCATGGCCCAGCCAGCCAACCCCAAGCAAACCCGCCCCCTACGCACGTCAGGCATATACATTGACTGAGAAAGATATCAGCCCATACGCACCGGATAAAGACTCTTTGATGATCAAATTCAAAGGATACAAAAAGGAACTCTTCGCCGCACCCAGCAAGGAAGGAACCGTAATTTTACCTGGATTTGACGGTGGCGCCGAGTGGGGAGGCGCAGCCGCCGACCCCGAAGAAGGGATCCTGTATGTGAATAGCAATGAAATGGCCTGGATTCTGACCATGAAAGATACGCCCAAAGAAAGCGAGCTTTCCAATCTCAGTCCCGGTGAAAAAGTGTACACTACTTACTGCGTCACCTGCCACGGGCCGCAGCGAAAAGGCAATGCCAAAAGTGGATATCCTTCTCTGGTGGATATCGGGACACGTCGTGACCGCCCATTTGTAACGCAACTGATCACATCTGGAAAAGGAATGATGCCGGGCTTCACTATGCTTACTTCGGAGGAAAAGCAGGCTTTGGTTTCGTTTTTGTTTGGTGATGAAAAAGTAGAGGCTGTGTCAGCTACACCAGCTTCGAAAAGGGTATACCTGCCCTATCAGAGCACGGGTTATAACAAGTTTTTGGACGCCAATGGTCTTCCTGCGATTTCACCGCCCTGGGGAACATTGAATGCGATTAATCTGAATACGGGAGAATATTTGTGGAAGATACCTTTCGGAGAAGTGGAATCACTGAAATCAAAAGGTGTACCAACAACCGGAACCGAAAATTACGGCGGCCCGGTTGTAACCGCCAGCGGCCTGCTTTTCATTGCTGCGACCAAAGACGGTAAATTCCGGGCATTTGATAAAAAGACCGGCAAACTTTTATGGGAAACCACACTTCCTGCCGCCGGATTTGCAACACCGTCCACCTATCAGGTGAATGGAAAACAGTATGTGGTCATTGCTTGCGGCGGTACCAAGCTGGGAACCAAAAAGGGAAACCAATACGTCGCCTTCGCTTTGGAATAGTTAAACTGTCTCCATCCATTCAAGCATTTTTTTGCGGCCCTGTTCATCAGGGATCCTACCCAGTCCTGCTCCGATGTTATCCAGCAAATGTTTAACATCGGAGGTGCCTGGTATCACACAGGTAACCGCTTCATTACCAATAATATATTTCAAAAAGAACTGCGCCCAGCTTTTAATGTCATAATCGCCTGCCCACGGTGGTAATGTCTTTCCTTTAACCGCCCTGAATAATGCGCCTTGCTCAAACGGTTCATTAATGATCACAGCGACCCCGTTTTCTCTGGCAGCATGAAGCAGGCTTTTTTCTGCATTACGCGATAGGATCGAGTAATTAAACTGCACAAAATCAACAGCTTTTGACTTCACGATCTGTTCGAGGCGCGAATGAGCAGAGTCCGTGTAATGAGTAATTCCAATGTATTTTACTTTACCTTGCTGTTTCCAATCTTTCAGCGTTTTCAAATGGGTTTGCCAATCCTGCAAATTGTGAACCTGCATCAGATCCATTTTACTGCGTCCCATTTTTCTAAATGAATCATTCATCTGATCGATCCCCTCCTGTTTTCCGGTAGTCCAGACTTTGGTAGCAAAGAAAAACTGATCATTCAATTTGATTTCCTTGGTCAGATCACCGATTACCTCCTCAGCACGGCCATACATAGGCGATGCATCGATTACCTTTCCGCCAGCTTCCTGCATCTTGATCAATACTTCTTTCAAAGGCACTCTTTCCGCCGAGCTTGCCCCAACATCAAATTGCTGCCAGGAGCCTAGTCCGACGACGGGTAGCTGTTCTCCTGATGCAGGTATTTTTCTTTGTAAAATCATCGGTCCATTGTTTTCGGCAAGTGTTGGCAACGGGTTCAACAGCAGCGCCCCCCCTGCGGCGGCCAGGCCCTGTACAACTTCCCGCCTTGAAAAAAGTTGCTTCATTGGTTCAGATAAGCTTTTTTACTCCGACAAGTTACACAACAAATTACTAAAATGGTCGATAAAAACCCACTAAAGAGAAAAGGAGCCAGGTCTGAGCCTGACTCCTTTTACTAACCTTCACACCAAATCTTAATCTATTACTTTTTTTCAATGGTGACATCTACCTTGTAATCTTCCAGCTTAGGCGACTGGGTTGTCTCCGGATAAGGAAGCACTTCGCTCACTCTAAGCAGGTAAGTCTGTCCACTTAATGTAAATGTCTGATAGTCGGTTTTACGATCTCCTTTGTAAATGACATTAACGTCTACCTTATTGGAAGCATCAGACACATTGAACTTCATTGCAGCGCTGCCCATTTGAATGCAAACTACATTTTTGGGGCAACGACTGTCGGTAATTTCCTGTAAATCAACTTTGAGATCCGAGCCCGCGGCGGCTACTGTGGTCATCTGCCGATAAGGTACGCTTGTGGCTTTTAGTTCAGCCTGTGGGGTAGCATCTTGTTTCTGGTCACAGGCAACTGCCGCAACCCAGATTAGTGCAAATAGAATTGTTTTTTTCATGACATAGTGTTTGTTAAAACCATAATTAAGAAACATTCAGATAACAAAAGGTTGTAACCACTTTTGAAAATTTTGATTTTTTGCTCCTTTAATATCACTATTCCAAAGAAGTATATACGTAATCAAAAAAATGCTCCTAAATTCTTGAACTGATGATCAAATCTTAACGAATAGTTAATGTTCCGGGACTATATTTGGTTCTATAAACTGTTTGTGAAACGGCATGACCTGGTATGAAGAAGAAGTCGTAAGGGTGGAAAAAGAGTTTTCGGAGCTGACTTATGAGCCGGAGACGGTTTTTTACGGAAGTTCCAGTTTTACTTTGTGGACCTCTCTCTATGATGATTTTGCTGAGCTGAAACCGGTTAATCTCGGCTTCGGCGGATCAACACTGGCGGCCTGCTCCTGGTTTTTTGATAGGCTTCTGGCACCTGTTACTTCGGCCAAAACAATCATTATCTACGCCGGCGACAACGATCTTGGCGACGGTCGTGATCCGGCGGAAGTTTGCCTGTTTTATCGTCAGCTGATTGCTCAGATCCGGCAGAGCTTCGGTAACGTTCCTGTGTTTTTTATATCTGTAAAACCCAGTCTTCAACGCTGGGAAATTATTGACAGAATCAAGCTGACCAATACCTTGATCCGTGAGGAGATCGGCAAAGATGCGTTTCAGCATTTTATCGACATTTACCCCTCGATGGTCAATTACCAGGGGTATCCCAGAAAATCCCTTTTCGAACCGGACGGACTGCACCTGAGCCGCGACGGTTATGCGTTGTGGAGAAAAATCATACTCGAAAATCTGAATGCCTCGGTTCGCTCCGAGGAACTACTAAAAGCACCATAACTCATCTGGTCATGGAAAGAGCGTATCATAAATGGTTCAGTCCGATTTTAGAAAGGTTCATGGAAGTATTGGTCTTTGGCCAGTCCGGCACACCGGTCATTTTTTTCCCAACACGGTCTGCCCACTTTTATGACTTTGAGAACTGGAAGATCATTGACGCTCTTAAACCAAAAATAGAAGCAGGCGAAATTCAGGTGTACTGCGTAGATAGCATCGACTGTGAGAGTTTTTATTCCAAATCGCCCCCTGCTCAACGCATTGCACGGCATTTACAATATGAAAAATACATTCTGCAGGAAGTAGTTCCTTTTATTAAAAAACAGAATAAAAAAAAGGGATTGATTGCCGCTGGATGCAGCCTGGGCGGCTATCACGCGGTCAACATTGCTTTCAAACACCCAACCGTTTTCACAAAAGTGGTAGGCATGAGCGCCCGTTACGATCTGACGCAGCCCCTACCCTTTTTTGCTGACCTTTTTGATGGATATTTCGACGAGGATATTTATTACAATATGCCCAATCATTTTATACCAAAAATCTCCGATCCCAAATTACTCAGACAGCTGCGGAGGTTGGACATTACCCTGGTGATCGGCCGCGAGGATACATTCTTAGACAACAACCAGCATCTGAGCCATTCATTAAACCAGATCGCAGTTCCACATCAGCTTTACGTCTGGGACGAGGAGGCGCACAGGCCGCGCTACTGGCGGGAAATGGTAAAGCTCTACCTCTGACGGTTATTGATCCGTCAATTTTACAAACGCTATCTCTCCGTGCGGGTTACTTGTCAGGAGCATTAATCGTTCGGGCTGATGACAAATCATTCTGTCGATGGCAAATGGGAGTTCCAGTGAGCCTTTTTTCTCAGGCTTGTCTCCGATCAGAAAAACATCCATTCCGTGCATTCCTTTATTGAGGATCAGGTAGTTTTCCAATATCTCAAAAGATCTGGCGGAAGTTTGAATGGTCGAGATTTCTGAATAGGTACCGGCTTTTTCAATGTATAATTTTACGTAGCCCATTCCGCAGACAATCAAATATTCCCCGTCTTGCGTGAAGCCTGTTTGATAACAAGGTTTTTGTAGATTGTCAATTTTTATGGCTTTACCAAAACTGTTTTCATTAAAATACTGCCCGTAAATCTCGCCATAATTAGTCCCGTAAACGATCAGGTTCAGGTTCGGATGCAGATGGGCGTGCACCGGCGCTTTCCCTTTTGTTTTGACCGTGTCAATACTTATCAATGCGTTGCCTTCCATTCTTTCCATCCAAAGGGATTTATTTCCAAATGTGACAATACTCGCGTTGTGGGCCAGCAGCGGCAAGTTGCGATCAATGGGCCCGTAACGGTTGGCCATTTCCAGAAATGAGGCAGACCCGGCTGGCGAATCAATGCTATCATAATCTGTTTTACTCAAAAGCTTAAAACCCGCGATTCCACCTGCGCTGATTTCGTCATAGAGAGGGTCAGGTAATCTCTTGTCATAAATTCCCTTCATTTGATAAGCATCTTCTTGATCGGCGGTTTCTGAAATCACACGGATCTCAAAATTCTCGCTTGGATCGATGCGAACCACTTTCCAGCGATCTGTGATATAGAACGATTTGTCTTTTGCAGAAATCCAGATCGACTGATCCTTGCCACTTACTGGCGAGCCAATGGTTTTTATCAATTGCAATTTCATAAGTTCGGAATTAGAATGCCCCGGAGGTGTACATATTGTCCTTTTTTAATCTTTTTACTTCCGATCTGAAAGCATCTGAATTCTTGGCGGCATCAATGGTGATCACATACTCGGATTTCCGAAATGCGCCGACAGATTGATCCCAAAACTGCATGCACGGCTGGATTTCCCTCATATAACTGAACTCAGGGCCATTTCCCAAAATACACTCGTAAATGGAGATTGACACGTATTTGGATTTTCTGGAAAGCAAAACCGTCTGATATTCCGATAGCTGATGCGGCGTGGATTCCAGCGGTTTGGAGGTAAAAACCATTGTTTTATATAGAAAAGAAGTGTGTCGATTCGCCCGACCAAACCAGCATTCAATCTTTACACGAATGAGCGCATCGGTGGTATTGACGATATGGACCGTTAACGGAGTGGTGTTTCCCGCAACCGGAAACCAGGCATAAAGATCTGTGATCTTGCTCCTCAGAAATGGTAGCGACAGAAAAACCAGCGGAACACAAAGTATGATCAGTCCTACGGTTTTGTTTTGCCAAAACAACAAAGCCAGCACAATAATACCGACCAGGCCAGCCAGGTAAAAGATGCCCAGTGCCCAACCCACGGAACTGTCTCCCGAAGGAGCAGGCTTCCACAGGTAGGTAAAAACGGATATGAAAAGAA
The DNA here is from genome assembly GCF_026625565.1 of Dyadobacter pollutisoli. Lineage (NCBI taxonomy): Bacteria > Pseudomonadati > Bacteroidota > Cytophagia > Cytophagales > Spirosomataceae > Dyadobacter > Dyadobacter pollutisoli. The sequence goes on along the minus strand of NZ_CP112998.1, from coordinate 1,754,161 downwards.
AGATACAGAATACCGAAAGTAGACCGTAATAAGTGTATGTGATCATCGTGAATTAGAAACTAGCCTGGGGCGAGCCGCGATAGCTATTGGTCGCTTTACTATACTTCAAAAGGCAGTTCATAATCCTTGGTAATTGGCTTGGAGCTTCTTGTCTTCACCACGATACGGGCCTTCAACGGACTTTCTAACAATAAGTAATATTTAATGTATTGGTCTTGGTGATAGGTCCAGGATTTGTCTTCCAGGAAGTACTCGGTCACCGACTGCTTGCCGGCTTTGTATGCCCATTGCTCGACGATATTGGGTTCGTAGGTCACGAACTGGCCCATACTCAGGATCTGGATGCCCGGCTGCGAATTGTTACCCAGCTCGGTGCATCCCTCCACGGTTACGTTGATAGAAGAGTTATCTTCAAGATCTTTTACTGACCATTGATCAATTACTGTTTTTACATTTGCCATTATAAACCTTAGTTAATTTTTTGCTGTACAAATTAACTGTAACAACTTGTCATTAAGGCTTATCAATTATTTAACGGCCAACTCAAAATAGCTAATGGCACCTCAGGGTATCTTGTCAAAATAGGCTTTGGTAACCTTCCTGATTTTGCCGTCGCTTTTGGTCATAATGTACATCTGCTTTGAAAAAAGATCGTATTCGATGCGCAGGTCTACCCGTTTTGAGCCCGACATTTCCACCAGATTGGTCTCCTTGGAGCCTTGCATAATGGTAAGCTCGTGTACCGGTGAAGGTGATAAATATTTATCTACCGGAACGTAGAAGATCCGTCCGCTAACGATATCCCCAAAAATATATTTATGCTTCAATGCTTCCAGCTGGCCTTCGTAAACAGCCCCGCCGCTGATCGCATTTCCATCGACATGGTCGTAAAGCGCGAAAGGCTTAACAAACTTGTTCGCGTCTGGCAATTTGTAGACGTTTTTAAGATCCTTGTAAGAAATTCCGTAGTTACCTTCCTGCACATTCCAGCCGTAATCTCCGCCTTTTTTGATCACATTCACTTCTTCAAAATTGGACTCCCCTACTTCGGCGCTGAACAATGTTTTTCCATTCGTCATATCCCAGTAAAGGCGGTGCGGATTTCTGAAACCGTAGGCATAAATCTCCTTGTAAGTCGCAGGATCGGCATTGTTTACGAAGGGATTATCCGTTGGAATGCCATAGCTGCCGTTTTTGCTATTATTCCCGGCAGGATCAATCCGGATAATGGTGCCCAGTAGCGAGCCTAGTTTGTGGCAAAGCTCAGGATGTTTAGCAATGGTGGAACCTCCGTCGCCGGTACCTATATATAGCATCCCATAATCCGGATCGCTTTTTCCGATACCCGGCACAAATCCAATGTCCTGGGTACCATGCACCACGCTCGGCACATTGATACGGATAAGCTCACGTCTTTTCCCTTCGAATACCTTACTTTTCACGTCATTGATCTTCCATTCAGAAACCACCCATTGCAATGCCACTTTAATGGAATCGGGGAATTCATAGTCAGCACGCTTGCCCTTGAATGCTTCGGTATGGGTAATGTAAATCAAGCCATTGTTTTGATAATCAGGATGAAAAGCGAAGCTGCCCAGCCCGGTACCCAGGCCAGGCTCATTGACATAATTTTCGATCAAAGGCCTGATATCCAGAAATACATTGGTTTGGTTGTTCTCTATTCTATGAATTATGCCCCTCTGGTCGCTGACAAACAATGTACCATCGGCCGAAGGATGGGGTCGCATATTTGCGATGCGCGTTTTCGGCATCTTTTCGCTTGAAGAAGGAATTGTAATAAAATCCTCTGTCTCTATTTTCAGGCCAGCTTTGGTAATCGGGGCGGCTAGTCGCTCTGCAACAGCGGTATTGGCTTCGGCCTTCACCACCAGGGGTTGAATGTGATGCTGCTCGCTTTCGTCTTTAATATACGCCAGGATTGATTTAATCTCATCGTTTGTCAGAAAATCAAATGGCGGCATGATCATTTTGTACCGTCGCGTCAATGCTACCGCCCGCTGATTACCTGCTTCGATGGCCTTGTTAGGATTTTTGACGAAATCAATGAGTTCCTTTTCAGACAATAAACTGGTTACGCCTCCTAGCCGCGGCCCGATTTCTTCGTGCTCCAGTGCGTGACAAGAGACACAGTTCGTTGTAAATAATTCTTTGCCCTGAGCGGAGAGTTTGGCATCTGTCGCAACAGTTTTTGACTTTTTACTGCCAGCGCAATTGAACAAACCAAAAACTAAAACAGAGATGAGGAGCGGGTAACGTAAAAGTCGAAGCATTAAGAAAAAAGGAACTATTAAGTGTTTAGATCTAAAAGGTGTTAAAGGTATAAACTGTCGGGTAACAAAAAAAGCCGGAGAAGTTCCGGCTTTTTTCACTTGAATGTGAGACTTAACTAACTATCCCACATTATTTCCGTCTTTATCCAGTTTAACCCTGGCGCTTTCTTTGCCTTTGGCTACCTGTAATTCATAATATTGCGTTTTGTCGGTTTCCGTTACAAGAAAAGCTTTTTCTACTTTCCAACCGGAAAATTGTTCCCCCTGGATCGTTTTCTTGATACCTGCCGGTAGATCCTCCGGCTTGACGACTACCTTTTCCTCTTTACCGGTTTTTTGGGTGGTTGCTGCTTCCTTGTGAACCTCATGCTGCGTCGCCTGCGTCGCTGGTTCTGTTGTTTGAGCCTGAACAGAGGCAAAAGAAATTAGCGTTAAGGCCAATGCCGATACTACTAGCGTTTTCATAATCTATGTTCGTTTTTTAACAATGGTAAAAGCGTTTTGTGCATCCGCACTGCTGCCATGATTATCAACACGATCATGCCAAAAAATACAATTACTTCATTATCAATAACTTATTAAATTTTAAAGCGCAGACTAGTGTCTATCGAAATCCACGTTTTGTGGGAATGTGTCCCATGGAAACAAAAAACCCTGCCGCGAACGACAGGGTTTTTTGTGCTAAATAAATCTTGAATTATTTATCGTAACCCGGATTTTGAACCAGCTTGGCATTTCTGTTGATCTCGTCACGGCTGAACGGACGGAAATACATTTTGTCAACCCATGTACGGTTTTCGTGCGATTTTTCTTCTACCGGAGTATAAGTGTAATCGTAAACGCTTGTATCGTAATGGTATGGCTCTTTCATGGATTTCCCAGGCTTGAATTTACCCAATACAGTAATGTATTGAAGGGGTCTTCCAAGGGTTGTCGGCGCAATCAGCCAACGACGTGCATCGTGGTAACGCTGCTCCTCGTAAGCCATCTCAATGCGTTTCTCTTGGCGATAAGCTTCTTTCAAAGCTGTGCCCGTAGCTTTCACTGCCGGCATACCTGCGCGGAAACGAATCTTGTTAAGCCACGCAAGTGCTTCTGCATCCTGCCCCAGTTCAATGCTTGCCTCAATGTAATTGAAAACGGTTTCAGTCACACGGATAAATGGCCACGGAATGTTCTGACGATCTGTATTATCGTACAATGCAGGGTTTGGATCAATAAACTTACGCATATAGTAACCTGTACGGCTTCCGTTCCAGTCTTCAATAGAGCTGCTGCGGGTATCGAGTCCTTTGCGGTTGATCAATGCTCCTTTGTCATCCAGAAGGTCGTAAGCACCTGTTTGGATCTGGTTAGCAGGATCTTTCGCATCGGAAGGGCGTGGTTTCCAGTTTGCGCCGTCATACATTACAGTTGCATAGAAACGTGGGTCACGGTTTACATATGGGTTGGCTTTGTGTGTCGGATTAGTCCATGCGAATGGCGTGCCATCCATCATTTGATAATCATCAACCAATAAGCCGATTGGCGTGTTTCCAGCCCAGTTGTGGTATCCGTTTGGACCATTGTTCAAACCTGTCTGACGCGCGCCTTCGTTAAGACTTGGTATAAAGTAGCGACCGAAAATGATGTCGGAAGAAGCTGATGCATCCAACGTCTTATCTGCACTACCACCACCCATTGAAAGGGAGATGTAGTTGATCTTGCCCTGCTCGGGAGTTACCGGCGCGGTCAGGTTCAGCTTATAACCTCCGTTGCTTGCGTCCAATGCTGCTTTTGCTGCAACTTGTGCTGCTTGCCATCGCGCCTTGCGGTCTCCTGACAGGTAACCCAAAAATTCAGGGTTTGGATAGGCTGCAATTACAGCCGACTTCGCTTTCAGAGTTGGGATGTCATGAAGATCACTGGCTGCATACAACAACACTCTTGATTTCAATGCCAAAGCAGCCACTTCCGTTGCACGTCCTTTCACTTCTGTTTTTCCTTTCAACAACAATGCAGAGCTATCCAGGTCGCTTACGATGAATTTCACACATTCGTCATAAGTATTGCGAGCTACTGAATAATCCTCGTTCAGATTGTACGCTTTTGTAATAATAGGTACAGAACCGTAGTAACGTAACAACTGCTGATAGTAGTAAGCGCGAAGGAAATACGCCTCTCCCTGCAAACGGGTTTTAAGCGTCTCATCCGTAAAAGTGGCCGTTTTCAGATTCTGAATAGCCTGGTTGGAAGCACGGATTCTGGTATACATCGGGCCCCATCCGTAGGTGTCATCCACCCATCCAAGGTTGGAAGGGCTCAAACTACCTTCATTGACAGTGTTGATGTTTCTACCTGTGTGGGTAAAAACCGCTTCATCAGTAAGGGATGCAAGCATTTGTTCGCTGAAACCACCTTGCTGAAGTCCTGCATAGATGCCGGTCACAAAGCCCTCGGCAAGTGCACCGTCCTTCCAAACCTCTTCGGTTGGAATTTCAGTTGGCGGTGTCACATCCAGAAAATCTGTATCGCAGGACGCAAGCCCAGCCGATGCAAGCGCCGCGAAAAATATCCAATTTTTATAACTCAGTTTCATGTTTTGTTCTTAAAAAGTTACACGTACTCCAGCATTCATCACCCGCGACTGAGGATAGTATTGTCCGTTTGTAGAAGTCGCTTCGGGATCCCATATTTTGATCTTGTCGATCGTGATCAGGTTCAAACCGTTGACATATACCCTGAAATTGTTCAGGCCGATCTTTTTACCGATTTCAGATGGCAGGTTATAGCCCAGTTCTATATTCTTAAGACGCAGATAATTGTTGCTTCTCAGGTAATAGGTGTTGGCACCGGCATTGTCGAAATTGGTATAATAGGTATTATTTCTGTTAGCGAGACGCGGTTCGGTTGAACTTGGATTATCAATCGTCCAACGGTGATCGTATGCATATTTCAGGTAATTACCAATGTCACCGGACTCAGTTTGTCCAATATATTGAAGGCCTCCCAATGTTCCCTGGAACAGGATCGACAAATCAAACGCTTTATAGCCCAGGTTGATCGATGCTCCTCCTGTGAACTGTGGGCGGTTGGTTTTTTCAGAGCGGACTTTGTCGTCAGCCGTGATTTTTCCATCGCCATTGATATCCTTGAACTTCATGTCGCCGGGACGAATAGTACCGGTAATTCCGCTGTAATCCAGCGTTTTAGAATCAATCTCAGTCTGATCCTTGAAGATACCGTCATACTGATAAGCCAGGAATGCATTGTATGGCTTACCAGTGGTACGTTGGTACGAAGGTGCACCAGGTGTTTCATCCCAGTATTTGATCTGGTTTTTGGCATAACCTCCATTCACGCTCACAGAATATGTGAAATCGTTGTGACTTCCGTCATAGCTCACTTTGAATTCCCACCCTTTGTTTTGCAGTTTACCAAGGTTTTGAGGAGGAAGTTTTCCGTCAATACCAGCACTTGAAGGCGTAGATCCAATTTTTGGGATCAGGATATTGGAACGATTGTTAACAAAGTAGTCGAATTCGAATGCAACCTTGTCATGGAACAACGTACCTTCGATACCGAAGTTAGAGTTGTTCGCAACCTCCCAGGTAAAGTTCGGGTTGGCTACGCGAGTTTCAAGCAATGTTTTGGCAACCTGGTCATTGATAATGTAAGAACCAAAGCCCATTGTAGACAGGTATTGATACTCTGCCAATGTTTCTGTTCCCAACAAGTAAGGTTCAGCACCCATTTGACCCCATGAACCGCGAATTTTCACATTGTTGACGAAGTTGATGTTACCCTTCCAGAAATCTTCTTCCGAAATTCTCCAACCTGCCGATACCCCTGGAAAGAAGCCGAAACGACCTTGCTGTGGGAATACATAAGATCCATCCACACGCCAAAGGAATTCAGCCAGGTATTTCTCTTTGTAGTTATAGCCGGCGCGTCCGAAGTAGCTCAAACGGGCACGTCTGAACAAATCGAAGTTGTCGATATTCTGTTCGGCAGTACCACCGGCAAACAGTTGATCAACCACAGGGGAAATAAAATAGCGACGATAAGCGAAGAATCCGTCCCCATCCACTTTCTCACGCTGAACACCCGCCATCACATTGAAGTTATGCGAGTTGATCGACTTTTCGTAAGATACCTGCCCTGTTAGCTGAACAGAAAGTTCCTGTGAAGCATTTTCCGTCAAACGCGGATCGCTGAAAGTAGAACGTACAGTTCCAGTCAAAAATGGCGTTACACCATCGGCTTCAAATGTCTTCTTGTCCCAGAAATAGAGTGTCCATGGCTTCTGGAATGACTTCTGACGGCGCAATTGCTTATCAATAGCAGCCATTGCAGTTACTTTCAAACCTTCCACACCCGGAATCAAAATTTCAAGCGTTCCGTTGGTTTGGATATAGTCTCTTTTGTCATGGTTATAACCAGTCGTATTAGTAGTGATAACCGCAGGGTTCTGACCATTTTCAATATCAGGCCCGGGGCGGCCATCTGGCCAGATGGCAATCTCGGTAGGCTTACCACGCATCAACATCCGGAAAATATCGCCGGCCCCACCACCATTAGGGAAACGACGGAACTCTTCACGCATTGTTACGCCCAGGTTCGCACTCACATACTTGTTGATTTTTGTATCCAAATTGATACGCATATCATATTGCTTATAGCCAGTAGCAGAGTTCACATAGTTACCATCCTGATTAATGTAACCCAGGGAAGCCAAATATCTGATGTTGTCGCTACCACCGGTCAGCTGCAAATTGTGACGCTGCTGCGGAGACCAGTTTCTGATTACGCTTCCGTACCAATCGGTATTGGGGTGGATCAATGGGTCCGAACCGTCTGCAAATTTCTTGATATCATCAGGCGTAAATACAGCACTGAGCACATTTCCGTTGTCGGTTCTGGTGTAGGCACCATTTGAATTGAAGCCTTGAAGCGCGCCATTCCATTGGTCAACAGGCAGGTTGTCGTAAATCTGCAACTCGTTGCGGATTGTTGCGTATTCCGCTGCGTTGGACATCTTCGGCGTACGGGTAGGTTGTCCCATACCGAAGTTCATGTCATAGGAAAGCTGGGGCTTACCTGTCTTTCCACGTTTGGTGGTAATCAGGATCACACCGTTACCCGCGCGGGAACCGTAAATAGCAGCAGCAGCATCCTTCAATACAGAGATACTTTCAATATCAGCGGGGTTCAGACGATCCAAACCACCACTACGGTTCGGCACACCATCCACAACGATCAGTGCATTGCTGTTACCCAGAGAGTTAGTACCACGGATACGGATGGCCGAACCATCATATCCCGGCTCACCACTTCCCTGTACCGCGGACACGCCCGGCAGACGTCCGCCCAATGTGTTGGAAAGGTTAGCAGCCGGCGCCTTTTGAAGTTCAGCACCTTTAACAGCTGTAACAGAACCTGTCAGCGTAGCCTTTTTCGCCGTTCCATAACCTACCACAACCACTTCTTCCAGTGCCTTGGTATCCGAAAGCATTTTAACGTCCAGGCTCGTTTTGCTACCCAAAGGAATCTCCTGGGTAATGTAGCCGATAAATGAGAATACCAGGGTGGTAGATCCCGGTACATTAACAGAATAATTGCCTTCCAGGTCCGTGACAGTACCTACTGACGTTCCTTTGGCCACCACACTCACACCAGGCAAACCCTGCCCTTGCTCATCGCTAACCTTTCCCTTTACCGTTACATCCTGAGCGTATGCACCGGCCATGACTACCATGGACAGGAAAAGAGAATAGAAGCACCGGGTTAGGTTCCGATCCTTACTTCGTTTAGAAATCCTCATAGATTAAAGTATAGATAGTAGATAGTTAAAAAATAATTAAACAATGAAAAATCTTTGAATCCGCATACATCGCCAACTGGCTAGGCATCATTCACTCGTGTCCTTATTACACAATTTATCTTTTAAATCAGATTTCAATTATCGTCCTGAGACCATAAAACATCTCTGTCATTTAAGCTAAAAAATCAGAGGGGGTAAGTGCAAATCAGGAAAATTTTACACTTTATTCTCCGGTTAATGCCGCCCTGGGGCCCTTAGTAACCGGATGTACAAAAAGATATGAAATTATTTACATAAACAAGGATTCCTGCTTTCTGACTATGTTTTCTTAGAAAATAACCATAGGTTACTTGACGTATAGTCACCTATGTAACCGCTCCAAGCGGTGAGTCATGTTTCTCCAAAAAGTTCAATATTTTTCGATTATTTTTTACCGATACAACACGACATCCATCAACACCAATAATCACCTGATATGCTCTGCTGGTTACCAAACAGGGCGTGAGAAGTAGTTTAGAATATAGAACTTCCGAATCGACAATATTATTATATGCAAAAACAAATTATGACATATTAATTGTCCAAATAATCACACATTGCTCGTTGCATCAAGGTATCCATTCGATAGCCGATCCCGCCATCCTGGTAAACGCTTTCCTCTATCCTGGTCATATTCCCATACTTTCAGGCCATTCAGTTGTAATCGAAATATTCTTACACCTTAATCTCCATTACAATAGTCAAAAAACTACTAACAGATTTGTTGATTGGCTTATTTTCCAATGGACTTAAAGCGCAGAACGTTATCAAAGCCTGGAATGAACAATTTAACTCAAAAGGCCAGACTGCGTACGTGAAGCCACTTACACAGCGCCGCAAATCGCATCCGACTTAAAGAATCAGATGAAAAGAATGACTGCTACTTTTGACAAAAGGCCGAAAGAAACCGAATCAGGTTTAAAAGTCTGAGCTCATCCCAATTCCGCAAATTCCTACACCCAATTTGCATTTAGCCTGCCTGAGGATACGTCAGTAAAACTGGAAGTATTGGATTTGCAAGGCCGATCCGTAAGTACGGTAGCAGACGGCGTCTATTCCAGAGGAGAGTATTCGCTGGAATTCAATACAAAAAAGCTACCGTCAGGTGTTTTCATCTATCGACTGGTGACACCATCGAAGGTATTGACCTGCAAACTTGTCAAGCAATAGTTGGGATGCATTGAGGTTCTCAATATTGGAACACAAAAACCGCTAATTCATTTAGCCCCACCGATCAATAATCGCTTTTGAACCCGCACTGAGAGATGGTTTACTTTTCACCAAAAAAATAAACCATCTCTTTGTTTATGAAAAAGATATTACTCGTTTCTCTGCTGTTATCTGCCACACTACATTTATTCGCCCAGGCACCCCAGCAATTTAGTTTTCAAGGTGTTGCAAGGGATTCTGCCGGGAAAGTCATTGCGAATACTACTGTATCACTCAGGCTTACAATTCACGAAGCGCTGCCAGGTGGTGTAAATGTCTATCAGGAAACGCACAAGCCTCTAACATCAAATGGGGGCATCTTCACAGTTTCAGTAGGAACTGGAAATGACAAAAGTGGAAACATATCAGACATTAAATGGTCAGCAGGAAGCTTCTTCCTACAAGTCGAACTCGATGCAGCAGGTGGCACCAACTACGTTGATCTCGGGGCGACGCAGCTTTTGAGTGTGCCTTATGCATTGCATGCGGCGCAGGCAGATAAGTGGAAGGATGGGGATCCGATTGTGCAGAGTGGAGAAGTAAGCAAAGGTGGTATTTTAGATAATCTCGGTACAGGGCCAAAATTAATCTGGTATCCCCGTAGAGCTGCTTTTAGAGCAGGATATGTAAATGATGATTCTTGGGACGATTCAAAGATTGGAGCATACTCTACCGCATTTGGAAGTAATACCAGGGCAGAAGGAAATAACTCTATGGCATTTGGCCAGAACACTAAGGCTAACGGGATTGCCTCATTTGCAGTGGGGACTGGGTCCCAGGCTAACAATACAGGCTCACTCGCGACCGGCCTTGAATCCATTGCTAGCGGCGCATACTCCTTCGCTTCCGGGAAAAAAACAATAGCAAGCGAGATTTACTCTTTTTCTACCGGAATGTTAACCCAATCGCAAGCATGGGCCTCTTTTGTAACGGGTGTATCTACTATCTCAAAATCATATGGAGGTACCGTAGTTGGAATTGCAAATGACATTCAGGATAATCCTGGTTTTTATTCGAGCGCTCCGAATGACAGAATTTTTCAAATAGGTAATGGTGATATTGATGCTGATAATAATGCTATCAATCGTAAAAATGCGTTAACCGTACTTAAAAATGGCAATATTGGAATTGGTGGGAATGTGCTTTCACCGGGGTTCATACTTGACATTGGAGCACGACCAAGAATCCGACACAATCCTTCCTCTCCCAATGGAACAACTGCAGGAGTGTTCTTTGACGATTCAAATGGAAGCCCTGAAGGATTTATCGGAATGAAAAGCAATTCCGAAATCGGGCTTTGGAATGCCGATAAATGGTTATTTTGGATGGATAGTATTGGAAATGCCCATATCCTGGGAACGAATTACAACACTTCCGACCGTCGTCTCAAAAGAAACTTCTCCTCCCTAAGCAACAGCCTCACCAAACTTACAGATCTAAACGGCTACCACTACTTCTGGAAAGACAGCACATTAGACCAATCACTTCAAACCGGCTTAATCGCGCAGGAGGTAGAAGCAATTTTCCCTGAACTAGTGAAGACAGACGAAAAGGGCTTTAAATCGGTGAATTATACGGGGTTGATACCGCATTTGATTGAGTCGGTGAAGGAGTTGGACAAAAAGTATCAGGAAGTAAAGTCCGAAAATGAGGCATTGAAAGTCGCATTAAAACGCGTGGATAAGCTCGAAGCAGCACTTAACAAACTGGCACCCAATACAAACGAAGTGTCCCAAACATCAGTCAAGTAGCCTCACCAGACATTTAATTTTCATTGTAGTTCAAATCCATTTTTTATCACCCAATAATCAGTTTAACAAATCACACCAATGAAAAAAACAGTAACCCTCCTGCTATTAGTGTTTTTAGCATTTCGAATACAGGCACAAGCACCACAAAAATTTGATTTTCAAGGAGTCGCCAGAAATGCTGCCGGGGATGTGATTGGAAATACAACCATCTCATTGAAATTAAACATCAGATCAGGCACAGACGTTGGACCAGTCGTCTTTACGGAAACACATCACCCAACTACATCTTCTTCTGGAATTTTCACTGTTCCAGTAGGCATAAGCAACGCCGATAACGGGCCATTTCAACTGGTCGATTGGAAAACCGGGCCTTACTTCCTGCAAGTTGCAATTGATGTGGCTGGTGGGAGCAATTATACCAATATGGGAGTAAGTCAGATTTTGAGTGTGCCGTATGCATTGCACGCCGCAGAAGCGCAGGAAGCAGTGCATGCAAAGGAAGCGGACTACACATTAGAAGCTGATCACGCCAAAGAAGCGAATCGCTGGATAAATAATGATCCGATTGTGCAGACAGGGATATTAGGATCCGGAGGGATCTTGGCTAATCCGGCGGAAGACGCGAACCTGATTTGGTATCCTCGCAAAGCAGCGTTCCGCGCAGGCCTTGTTCTAAATGATGCCTGGGATGATTCTAATATCGGTACAGCTTCATTTGCTGCGGGCAATAACACCCAAGCTTCTGGCCCTCTCTCAGTTTCTTTGGGAGATAATTCGATCGCATCAGGAAGTGGATCTATTGCGATGGGTAACAGATCCTATGCCTCAGATGTGGGTGCTATTGCGATAGGTCGCAAATGCCTTGCCACAAGTTCACACACACTAGCAATAGGGGATAATTCGCATGCCTCAGCGGAAAATAGTACAGCTATTGGGCTTGAAGCCCATTCGACAGGAGACCGCTCATTTTCACAAGGCACTAGAACATTCGCAAAGGCGGTAGAATCAGTTACATTGGGAGCATATAATGATGACCAGGATACGCCTAGCAAGCAAATTGCTATCAACGATCGCATATTCCAAATTGGCAACGGTGACGATAAGGGCCGCTCTAACGCCGTCACAATCCTCCGAAATGGAAACTTCGGAATAGGTTCGACAGTCCTCGAACCAAAATATATTTTGGATATCGCAGAACGTCCTCGCATCCGTCACAACACGACTTCCCCTAATGGAAATTCAGCGGGTATAGCTCTTGACAATTCGGCTGGTGAACCAAAGGGCTTTGTAGGAATGAAAGCAGACCATCAGATTGGCTTCTTTAATGCGGGAAACTGGTTGTTCTGGATGGATAATAATGGCAATGCAACTATTTCTGGCGCTACTTACAACTCCTCCGACCGCCGTTTCAAAAGAGATTTCTCTTCCCTAAGTAGCAGCCTCACCAAACTTACCGACCTGAACGGCTACCACTACTTCTGGAAAGACAGCACATTGGATCAAACATTGCAAACCGGTTTGATCGCACAGGAAGTAGAAGCCATTTTCCCTGAGTTGGTAAAGACAGACGATAAGGGCTTTAAATCGGTGAACTATACCGGGTTGATCCCGCATTTGATTGAGTCGGTGAAGGAGTTGAAAGCGTCAGTAGAATATTTGCAAACATTAAATACTGCTATTAAAGTACAAAATGACGAATTGAAGGCTCAGGCAAATGGTATGGATAGTTTTCGCAAAGAGCTTAGTGATCTCAAAGCTTTAGTTAAGCTCACATCGGAATTGTCTTCCTCATCTACCCAAATTGATAGTGCTTTATCTAATTCAAAACTTTCAGATAAATGAGAATACTAACTTTAACCATTGCGCTGATTATCGCAGCGCAATGGTCATTCGCACAACAAATCTCGCCATCAGGAATATACGGGGCGGCCAGCCAAAGCACAGTTGGGAACCTGAGTGTCAATTGGGTCATAGGCACACTTACTCCCACCAGCTTGTCGGCATTGCCAGTGAGACTGATCAGCTTCAAAGGCCAGCTAACCAGTTCCGGGAATGCAGAACTGGAATGGAAAACAACCCAGGAAGTCAATAACAAAGGTTTTGAAATTCAGAAATCCGTCGATGGGAAGGTGTTTGACGCCATTGGCTGGGTAGACGGGGGAAATCAGGAGAGCGAGAAAATTTACAGATTTACCGATGCCAAGCTGATCACTACCAGCTACTATCGTCTAAAACAGATTGATTTTGATGAGAAATTTACATTAAGCCGCATTGTTTCCGTAGTTCCTGAAAATGAAAGCCTGGATCGATTTGTAGCGTTTCCTAATCCCTCACCTGATGGCAAGGTGGAAGTAAAGCTTCCTGAGAGAATTTCCACAATGGAGTTGGTTGACATTACCGGGAAAGTCATCATAGCCAAACAAAACCCAGCTACTAAACAGATAATCACATTACCTAAAACCGGCCTCTTCTTTTTGCGAATCCAGGGAATAGTTGGAGAAAAGACTATTAAAGCAGTTAAAAACTAATTCATTAATAATCACTTCTCATGAAATTACTGTCACTAAATGCAGTGCTGTTGATCCTTACGTTTTTTTCAGTGAGGGCACAGTCTGTACGCGAAACAATCAATTTTCAGGGTGTTGCCAGAGATACCACAGGAAGGAGTTTATCAAATGCATCTGTTGGGTTAAGGCTGACTATATTTCAAGAATTTGGACCAACCGTTTACCAGGAATCGCATCAAGCTCAAACAAACAATATAGGAATATTTAATGTCCGGATTGGAGAAGGTCAAATTCTCAGTGGCAATTTTTACAACATCAATTGGAAGTCTGGCATATATCAACTAAAAATTGAATTGGATCCCGACGGAAATAATAACTATATCAATCTCGGCAGCTCGCTGTTGTCAAGTGTACCTTATTCACTTCACTCGTCCCAGTCCGATCGCTGGAAAAATGATGACCCCATTGTACAAAAGGGGCAAATTGACGAAGGCGGTATTTTGGAGAACCCGGGTGATGGCACTAGGCTTATATGGTATCCACGGAAAGGTGCCTTTCGGGCGGGAAGTGTCTTCGGAAGTAACTACGACCATGCCCAAATCGGGTACCTATCGGCATCATTTGGATTAAATACAACTTCTGCGGGGAGCTTCTCGGTAGCTGTTGGAAACTCAACGAAATCTCCTGGCCAATCTTCATTCGCAAGTGGCAATCAAACCGAGGCTGCCGGTAATGGCTCAATTGCTGTTGGAAACCAGTCAGTGGCCGTGGGTCAAAATTCTGTTTCGATGGGAATTTCCAATTTGGCAAAAGGAGACAATTCCGTAGCGACTGGATATAACAATGAAGCTATCGGAGATGCGTCCTTTGCCGCAGGTGTACAAACTTTCGCAATGACATATGGTTCAGCCACTTTCGGCACCTACCCAAATGTCCAGGACAATTCGAATGGACCAACCAAAGCTCACGTCACGCCAAACGATCGCATATTCCAAATTGGGAACGGATCGGGAGATCAGGATTTGTCAAACGCCATCACGATTTTAAGAAATGGTAAAGTTGGACTTGGAAATAACGCATTATTACCTCAGTATATACTGGATGTAGGGGGACGTGCCAGAATTCAGCATAAAGGAAATTCGTCCGCAGGTATTTATTTCAATACCTCACAACAAACAGCGGACGCATTCGTGGGAATGAAACAAGATGATCAGGTAGGGTTTTACCTAGGTAATTCTTGGAATTTTTGGGTTACAGCCGATGGCCACTGCTTTTCTAAACTTGGAAGCCTGGCCCAATCCGATAGAAGATTAAAACGCGACTTTGCAGATTTAACCAACAGCCTGACCAAAATCACCAGCATCAAAGGCTACAACTATTACATGATAGACCCAAAAGTCGATCAATCTCTACAAACCGGCGTCATCGCTCAGGAAGTGGAAGAAATATTTCCGGAGTTGGTGAAAACTGATAAGGATGGAATGAAGTCAGTGAATTATACAGGTCTCATCCCTCATCTGATCGAATCCGTGAAAGAACTGAAAGCTGAAAACGAGGAATTGAAGAAATCAGTCAAGCGCATTGGAAGTCTGGAAGCAAGCTTAAATTCGTTAATCGAGGCCAATAAAACACTTTCGGTAAAGATTGAACAATCGAAATGACAATTCTTTACCGCGGATAGACTTGCCAAGTTTTTAGACTTGCCAAGTTTTGAAAACGGGGTCGCCTAGACTTGGCAAGTCTCTTTCACCGCGCCGTCCAACCGCCATCGACCGCCAGTATCGACCCTACCATATAACTGGCGGCGTCGCTTGCAAGGAAAATGGCTGCTCCCTGGATTTCTCGCAGGTGTCCCCAGCGTTGCAAGGCCGTAGCTCCCAGGATGATGTTTTTGGCTTCTTCGCTTTCGGCGATCGGGATGTTCATTTCGGTTAAAAATGGTCCGGGGCATATCGCATTGACCATAATGTTAAATGGAGCAAGTTCCAATGCGAGCGCTCGGGTCATCTGAACCACCGCACCCTTGCTAGCCGTGTAGGGTGTTCGGTTTGCCAAGCCGACCAACCCGAGCGTGCTGGCCAGATTAATGATCCTTCCGCTCTTTTGTTCTTTCATATAGGGCGTAACGGCACGTGACGAAAGCCATGTGCCGTTTACATTTACCTCCATCACTTTGGCGAAATCACCGGCAGAAAGCTCGTCGATCGGACCGCGGATGTTGATCCCTGCACTGTTGATTAAAATATCAATTTGGCCAAGATTCTCTTTTGTAAACCGGGCCATCGCTTCGGTTTGTTCCTGGCTTGTGATGTCCGCAGCATACGAAAGGACCCTGGTACCAAACGAAATACAGAGCTCTGCCGCACTGCGCTCACCCTCCACAGCATTCCTGTTGACCAACACAATGTCTGCTCCGGCAGACGCAAGTCCCGCCGCCATCGCCAACCCAAGTCCTTTCGACCCGCCGGTGACAATTGCTACCTTCCCCGTCAGATCAAACTGCTTGATGCCTGGCAAAATGTCCTGTACCATTTGCTAGTACTGATGAAATGCCTGTGAAACAAATTCCAGCACTTTGGGAAGTGATTCTCGCCAGTACGTCCAGTTATGCGCTCCCTCCCGGATCCGGAATTCGTGCGGGATTTCTTTTTTGCGCAAAGCAATGTGCACCAAGCTATTGCCCTCATAAAGGAAGTCATCATCGCCACAGTCTATATACCAGCGAACTGCCTTTTTATTGGCGTCCGGCATATTATTGACCAAGGCCAATGCGCTGTGCCGGTTATAATAATTGGCTACTGTTGAATCCTGAATGTCGGGATTGTTTCTTAGGAGATTCTTTTTAGCATCTTCCAGGGTAATGGGCCCTGTGGAAGCGCTCAACGGACAAGCAGAAGAAAAAAGCTCGGGATGATGCAATGCGTACATGAACGTACCGCCCCCGCCCATTGACAGGCCTGACACAGCACGGTAGCGCTTTTCAGCTTTGATTCGATACTTCTTTTCGACAAAAGGCATTAGTTCCTGGAAAAAGAAATCCTCATACGGCCAGTCGCCTTTGACATCATTGAAGTACCCTCTTCTACCCGTATCCGCGTCGGGCATGACAATGATCATGGGCGTCGCCGTCCCTTCGCGGATCGCCTTATCTGCAATATTCAACACTTCGCCAAACTGCACCCAACCGGTATGATTGTCACCAGCTCCGTGCAACAGGTACAATACGGGGTAGCTTCTCTCGGAGGTCGCGTAATCCGGGGGAAGGTATATTGCAAACTTTCGTTCTGATTTGAGAAGCTTGGATGGCAGCGACAGATTATCAAGTACCTTTCCAGTTTGACCAAATGAGGACAAAGCCCATGTGAAAAGTAGCAGCGTAAAACTTAATGTCTTCATGTAGCAGTGAGCAGCGTTATGTTTGAGTTTAAATGAATGGGCTTATTTCTTTTTGAGCTTCATTTCCACAGGATCCCACTTGATAATTTTCTGGCTGAAATAGCTCTCATTGCAGGCTAAAACAGGCGCCGCGGCACGAAATGCAAAAATGGGATCCTCTACTACTCCTAAGCTCCCCTTTTTTACATTGTCAAAGAAATCCCGGAAGTGATTGGCATGGGCATCATCTGTCTTTGGTGCTTCAAATTTGACCTCCTTGGCTGGTTCCGCTTTTCTGGTGTCATCCGGGTACTGGGCATCATACTGTTTTTTGAACTCTTTCTGCTCACTTTCGGAAAACGTGTTGTAGCTATCGTAACCTCCAAAACCGGGCGCTTTGGGCAATTTCTTCTTGGTTAGAATGAGGTTATTTTCGGTAAACTCAATCTGGCCTTCTGTTCCAATGATTCGTGTATTATTGGCTATCGCACCAGCATTAGCGAAATTCACCCGCAGCACCATTTGAAAATTGGCGTGAATGTCGGTTTTTGGATAATCCAGGATTGAAACCAATACATCCGGAACGTCGCGTCCGTCCTTCCAATAGCTTAATTCGCCGGATGAAAGTATCCGCTCGGGCCCCATTGAACCCGTCACGAAATGCACACCGGTAATGAGATGCACGAACAAATCGCCAGCCACGCCAGTACCATAGTCACGGTAATTTCTCCATCTGAAAAAACGCTTGGCGTCAAAAGGTACTTTCGGCGCATCTCCCAGGAACGTATCCCAATCCAAAGTCGTCAAGGACGCATCAGTAGGTACCGAATAATTCCACGCGCCAATTGAGTTGAACCGGTCATTATTGGATTCAACATAGTTGATCTCGCCTATTTCGCCGGCCTGAAAAAGTCTTTTTGCTTCTTTAAATGATGCTGAACTGATTCGTTGACTTCCTACCTGCATCGTTTTGCCTGATTTCTTCCAGGCATCGATCACCGACTGGCCTTCATTGATGTGGTGCACCATTGGTTTTTCGCAATAAACATGCTTGCCGGCTTGCAGTGACGCCTTGGTGATGTGGTCATGCCAATGATCGGGCGTAACGATTAAAACTGCATCAATATCCTTTCTTTCCAGAATCTGGCGATAATCTCTGGTGGTAAAAACTTCTTTTCCAAAAACTTCCTTCACCCTGGTAAGTCGTCCGTCATATAAATCGGCGGCAGCTACAAATTCAGCATCCGGCGTGCTTCGCAAAGCTGCTTTGGTGTCACTGTGCCCCTGAATCCCCATCCCGATCGTTGCGAAACGGATCTTGTCATTGGGACTGATTTTTTTCAGGTCTTTAATAATGTTAAAAGGTTTGGCAATACTTTCCGTGGCTAAAAGAGCTGACGCTGCTGTAACGTTTTTAAGGAAGTTTCGGCGGTTAGGATTCATTGTTGAATATGACTTAAATGTTACATTGTGACAATTCCACTAAAATAGCGAATAATATTAATTGCATCAGAATGATTTAAGGAACGATTTATGGAAAATGATCAACGACGAAAATTGGTAAGCGAGCTCATTACCCTCATCGAAAAAGGGAATGCACATGTCACACTCGAAGAGGCCACAGCAGGCCTGGCACCTGAGCTCCGCTCTGTTACGATTGAAAACCTTCCCTACAGTATCTGGCAACTGGTGGAACACATCAGGATCGCTCAAAAAGACATTGTTGATTTTTCAACATCCGCTGAGCACGATGCACTGGCCTGGCCGGACGATTACTGGCCGAAGCCTGTGGACACTGTCAGCGATAGCGATTGGGAAAATTCACTGAAAGACATCAAGAAAGATCAAAAGCGCTTTTTCGATCTTTTAAATCATGAAAAAAATGACCTTTTCAGTCCGCTTTCCTGGGGTACCGGTCAAACGCTTTTACGGGAAGCCATGCTGATAGCCGATCATAACTCCTACCACACCGCCGAAATCGTGGTGGCGAGACGACTATTGAAAAATTGGCGATAAATATCCAGCAATGCCGTCAGCGCCATCAAAATTCGCTGGCGGTTAAAGCTCTTCGATCATGAGATCCTTATAGTACACTTTTGCCTTGCCCCCACCGTGTATCTGCAATCCAATTACTCCTTTTTGAGGAATGCTTTTGTCCGTTTCGGTGTAATCGACAGTCTGGGTACCATTCAGGTATAGTCTTATCCGTCCACGCTCGCTGCGTACTTCGTAATCATTCCATTGGCCCGGCCTCAATATTTTGGAAATGGTAGCCGAATCAGGACCGGCCAGTGTTTTGTTTCTTCTTGATTCATCATAGAGGCTAGCCCAATATTTATCGCCCAGATCTGCCTGATATCCGATCATTTCATAACCCGGATTTTTGGATCTTACACTGTGGAACTGCACTCCTGTATTGATAAAACCTTCATAGCCTGTGAGCTTAAACTTAACTTTCAGAATGAAATTGGAATAGATCTTGCGGGTACATAAAAAGTCATTGTGTGGAACAGTTTCATCAAGCGAGCCGCCGGCGATCGCCCCATTCTCAATTTTCCAGGTTTTCACGGTATCACCTTCCCAACCATTAAAAGTCTTACCGTCAAATAGTGAAACCGCTTTCCTGGGGGCAGCCATATAACCCGTAAGGATCAGTAAAGCAGCTGACAAAAAGCATAGTGAAGTCTTGAACATGGCGCATTCGGTTTAGGATATTCAACTGGTTTTCTCACTTTAAAAGCTCAGATTGTAACTGCTTTACTTTGCAACCAAGGAATTGCCGTCGGGAATTTAACGTATAGCCGATAAATTTGGCTGCCAGGCATACTTTTTGAATAAAGCCTGACATTGCCTTTTCATTAATATCGGTATTTTTACAGAAGTATGCTTTCGTTTTTTAGCCATAGAACAGACACCTTCCGGCAGGATAATTGAATATGATTGATACGCTTAATGACCATAAGGACGACCTGCTTCTCGCAGTCGAACGCTTCGAACTTGTTGCCAAGGCTACCCATGATGTAATCTGGGATTGGGATTTAGTCAAAAGTACTGTATGGTGGAATGAGGGTATGCAACAAATTTTTGGACATCCTGCTTCGGAAGTGGAGCAAGGCCCCAACTCCTGGTTCGACCGCATACACCCAGAGGATCAAGAAAATGTGCTAAAAAAGATCCACGCCGTGATTGAGAATGGCGAAAGCAATTGGTCGAATGTGTACCGGTTTCGCAAAGGTGATGGATCCTATGCGTATGTACATGACCGCGGGTATACAATCCAGAGCGAGGGAAAGCCTGTACGTATGGTGGGTTCAATGATGGATATTACCGAACAGCTTAAATCGGAACAGGCTCGTAAAGAGAGCGAGGAAAAGGTAGCCTGGGCCGACCAGCGCGCTGCTATGACCATTGAAGGCTCTGGCGCAGGATCATTCCTCGTAATGCTCGATACTAATGAGGTCATTTATTCGCCCACCATGGCCAAAATCCTCACCGGTAAAGATAGTAGCCGGATCACACGCGATATTTTTGTTGACCACATTCATCCCGAAGACATGCTTGTAAGAAAGGATGCATATGACAAAGCCCTCAAAACGGGGCAGCTCAGGTATGAAGCGCGATTTATATGGAAGGACAAATCTATTCACTGGATCAGGGTGATTGGCCAATATCTGTACGATGGTTCCGGAAAGGCGGTTTCTTTGTCAGGTATTGTGATGGACATTACTGACAGGATTCAGTCTGAGCAGAGGCTTAAAACGAATGAAGAACATTTGCGGACACTGATTGAGCAGGCACCTGTTGCCACGGCTCTTTTCGTGGGCAGGGAAATGATCATAGAAATGCCAAACGAGGCCATGTTGAAGGTTTGGGGAAAGGGTAATTCGGTGACCGGCAAACCATTAAAAGAAGCACTACCCGAACTGATCGATCAACCTTTTCTGAAAATTCTTGATCAGATATACGAGACCGGCGAACCTTATGCCGAGCCGGCTGCACGCTGCGAACTGGTCATGAATGGAGTACTGGAAACTTTCTACTTCAATTTTACCTATAAGCCGCTGCGGAATTCAAAAGGAGAAATCTACGCAATACTGGATATGGCTGTGGACGTTACCGATCAGGTAACATCGCGGCAAGATCTTGAAAAGAGCGAAGAACGTTATCGGCAACTGGCCAGTGAACTGGAAAGAAGGGTACAGCAACGGACCGAAGAGCTACATTTGGCCAATCAGGAACTTGTCAACTCCAATAACAATTTACAGCAATTTGCCTACGCCGCCAGCCATGATATGCAAGAGCCGCTACGGAAAATACAGGCCTTCGGCTCACGGTTGCAAAGCGTGTATGCCAAGGAACTTGACGAAAATGGCGCATTTATGCTGAACCGCATTCAAGATGCGTCAAAAAGAATGTCGGTCATGATAGACGACCTGCTGGCTTACTCACGGCTAACTACACGAGAAACTGAGTTTAAACCAGTCGCATTGAACGACATTGTGACTAACGTTCTGGCCGATCTGGAAATATCTATCCAGGAACAAAATACGGAAATTTTGGTCAAATCATTGCCGGTGGTTTGGGGCAACGCATTGCAGCTTACCCAACTAATGCAAAACCTGGTGAGTAATGCCATTAAGTATAAATTTCAGGGCCAGCTTTCAAAAATAAAGATCTCGTCCACGGATGCTGATCCGGCTACGATCAAGGTCTTGCCCAAGCTTTTACAGGATCACTCTTATATATGCCTTGAAGTAGAGGATAATGGCATTGGTTTCGACGAAGCTTATCTGGACCGGATATTTCAGATGTTTCAGCGGCTTCATGGAAGGGGTGAATTCTCCGGCTCGGGTATTGGCCTTGCCTTGTGTAAGAAGGTGGTTCAAAACCATCACGGATACATTACCGCAAGAAGTACACCGGGGAAGGGCTCGGTCTTTATCGTATATCTCCCAAAGCCGCTTTGATACAACCAGACAGGCAACTTGTCTAGCTAAATCACTTTTTCCAAACATCCTCGAATTCGTCGGGATGCCTGCGGAATTGTAAATGGACATATTCGCAGAGTGGCACAACCTGCAAATGCTGCTCTCTCGCATAGGCTACCATGGCATCCAGCATTTGCCGGGCAAGGCCCTTACCCTCCATTTCCGGATCCACTTCGGTGTGATAAACAGTCAAAGCCGTTTCGCTGATACCAATAACCATTTCTCCGACTTGCTTGCCATCATTTTCTACGTAAAATGCGCCTCTGCGGCGATTATCCAGCTTTAGTTTTACTTCACTCATATTTCGGTTTTATATTTGCAGCCCTTCAAAAGCGAACAAATTCAGCATTATCATTCAAAAAACAAATTAAAACGAGAAGAATGGATCATTTCCCGGTGACAAACTCTAATTTGTCTGCAGCACATCTTGCTCAATTTTTAAAGGAAAAGTACTTCCGGGAAACCGAGGAAGTGTCCTGCCGACTACTCAAAGCGGGCATCAACGACACCTATCTGGTTACCTGTGCGGCCGAAAAATACGTGTACAGGGTTTACAGTTTCAGCTGGCGCACAACAGAGGACATCGGCGAAGAACTTCGGTTGCTGCGTCATCTTCATTCACATGGAGTGTCTGTATCGTTTCCCATCGCGGATCAAAATGGCATTGATATTCATTATTTTAATGCGCCGGAAGGCGAAAGGCAGGCGGTACTATTTTCGTTTGCAGCTGGCGATAAAATGCTTAATTACAGTCCTGAAACACATTACAATGTTGGCGCCCTAATGGCACGTATGCACGTTTTGACCGAAAATTTCCACTTAAACCGCGTCACATATACCCACCAGGAACTGCTGGTAGATTCTCTGGAACAACTAAAACGGTTTCTGCCTGAGCACACCGAGGAAATGGTTTTCATGAAGTCTACACAGGCATATTTGATCAGTGAATTTCAAAAGGCCGACATAAGCCAGTTGAGAAAGGGAGCGGTTCATCTGGATCTTTGGTTCGACAATCTCAACATTACCAACAACAATGAGGTAACCCTTTTTGATTTCGATTTCTGCGGAAACGGCTGGCTGTGTCTCGATATGGCCTACTACATTTTACAGGTTCACAGCACTGAGAAAGACGAAGCTGAGCGGACGCTCAAAATCAATCGTTTTATGGAGGGGTACGAGTCGGTGGTAGCAGTCTCAGAAGAGGAAAAACGCATCATTCCAATGCTGGGCGTGAGTCTTTACTTCTTTTTCCTGGGTATCCAGTCGCAACGTTACGAGAACTGGTCTAATGTATTTTTCAATGACGTTTACCTCAAAAGGTTCATTAATCTTTTACTCAAAAAATATTTCGACTTGCATGAATTAGGACAGGAAAAATTACTATAATTACCAGTCTTTTAACACACTATACTTTCATTATCATGCTTTTTAAAGTTCTTTTTCCAGTTCTGTTCATAGTAGGCTTTTATTTTTTGATTAAAAGCATTGGCAGAATGATTTCAATTTATTTTGGCAAAAAAATCGAGTTCCGTGCTGGTGAAAACTCTATCATTTGCAAACTTGATAAACCCGGCTTGTACGAAATAGCTTACAAAAAGCCAGCCATCTTCGGTACCATTCCTACCCACATTGCATTCCAAATGCACCGTCAACCGGACGGAAAGGAGATACTCGTTTCGAGAAGGGTCAATGTATTCGGGTCGAGAAAAGATATGTCGGGCAACCGGATTGTCCCAGTTGCCGAATTCACTATTGATGTCCCAGGAGATTACCGGCTGCTTATTCCGGAAATTCAGGGCGGAAAAGACAGAGACAAGCTGATCATCAAAGAAAAAACCGGATTAAAAGGCTTCCTGATGATATTTGCCATTTTATTTTCAGCCATCGCAACTATCGCAGGGCTAGTACTAAGTATTCTTGCCTTTTTAAATAAAATATAAAAGCATCCGTGAACATTAAATGCCCTCGGTTACTTTCTTCATTTTAGCCAAACCGGTCTTCGCTACAAGCAAAGCATCCTGCGCATAATAATCTTTATTAAACACCTCAAAAGACAGGATTACAGGCTTTTCAGGATTTTTGAGCGATGTCAGCAAGTTTTTCAGCGGCGCCACGCCGTCACCAGCATACACTCTGTCGGCATCGGTAATAGTTTCTTTCGGTGGGGTAGCCGGGTAATCATTGATGTGGAATATCTCAACCAACGGTTTGCCAACGTCCTTGACGCTGTCCATTCCGGAACCGCCTTTATGTAAATGATAAACATCCATTAATAGCCGCGCGGAAGGGTGACCCGACTCAACAGCCACATACAATATCTCCCCTACCCGGCTCAGGTTTTTTGAAAAGCCCCATAATTCCAAATGAGGAACCACGCCGGTTTTGTCTCCCAATTCCAGAATAGTACGATAACGTTCTGCCACTTTCGCAAGGTCCAGCGATGCGCCGGTGGTAGCGCCCATTGGCGGTGCCGCCACACGAGGACAACCGATCTGGGCCAATTGCTCCATTTCCATTTTCAGTTGATCCAGTGCTTTTGCCCTGGCAGCTTCATCATCCACAATCCAGGTTGCAAATCCGATCGCATCTTCCACTTTTATACCAAGGTCATCGATAATGCGCTTGGCTTCGGCTAATGTACCACCGGTTTTCAGGTAATCCTGCAAAGTATTGATCCATATTTCCACCGAGCCGTACCCCGCTTTCGCAGCCACTTCCAGCTCTTTCCTGAATCCCAGCTTGTGACCACGCAACGTGCTCATGTTCAAGGAGTAGATAAAAGACGGTTTTTTGCTTTTGCTCAAATCAACAGGCAGGAGTCCGGCTCCGCTAACAGCCAGGACAGAGGATAATGCTTTTCGGCGATTCATTAATGCGATAAATTAAGATAACTGATTTCTTTGTAAAGCCTTTTCAGGGAATTTTTTACCGCAAGTAAATGTAAATTGATTGACAAATTACGGGTAAAGAAACCTTCTCATGGAAATTGAAGACTATAAAGTACCGGCACTAACGCGCATCGGTCACGTTCATTTAAAAGTTGCAGATCTTGAAAGAGCGCTGGATTTTTACTGCGGCTTGTTGGGATTTGAAGTAATGGCCAGGTATGGTACGCAGGCCGCATTCATTTCCGCAGGAGGCTATCATCATCATATCGGCCTAAACACCTGGTACAGCCAGGGTGCTCCGGCGGCTTCGCAGCACGGTGTCGGTTTATTTCACACGGCCATTTTATATCCAACCCGGAAGGATCTGGCAACGATTTTGAACAGGTTGCTGAAAGCTGAATATCCATTGTCTGGTGCCAGTGACCACGGCGTTTCCGAAGCGTTATACCTCAACGATCCGGATAATAACGGGGTCGAATTGTATTGGGACCGCCCGAAAGAACTCTGGAACATGCTCCCCGACGGCACAGTAGAAATGTACACCAAAAGCCTGAATTTGACAGGACTGCTTTCTGAATTGCGGTCTTAGTGGTGATTGCAGGATACCTTTTCTATTAAGACAGATTGGATCAAAAGAAATTAAAAAATATCAAGGTGAATTAGAATCGCCTGTTCTATTTCCCTCACTTTAATGTTGCCTAACTGGCCTAGTTTACCCCCAAGTCGCTTTTTATCAATAGTACGTATCTGGTTTGCTTTGGCTTTCGATTCATTTCTGAGACCTCCCTCATTCTCCGGAATGCGTACTTCGAAAGGATATACTTTGGCAGTACTAGAAGTAATTGGCAATATCGTGACAGTTGAACTAAACTCATTGTTCAGATCATTGGAAACAATCAATACAGGTCTGATTTTAGCGATTTCGCTCCCGATCACGGGATTGAGATCTGCCCAATAGATTTCACCTCTCAGCATTATAAAAGTCCTGAGTCGGCAAACTGGAAGTCATTAGAAATTTCAAGATCCTCTTTCGCGGTCGCTTGATAGCCTTCTTTTAGTAGGTCTTTGAGGTTAGTTCTGTGCCCCCTTGCTATTTTTTCTTCTACAGCCTCTTTGGCAAAAATCTCTTCCTTTTTTTGGATGGATTTTATATAGGCAATAGCTGGATCTGGGAGTGTTAGCTTTATCGTTTTCATGTGTGTCTTTTTTTCAAATTTACACATTATCTTTTCCCAAACAAACCAACGCGACCCTATTCATCAGCAAGTTCTAAATCGTCATTTTTAGTACTTCATCAACAAAGTCAGCAGTTTCCGGTCCAGTTTGTGACCATGCCAGTCTTCGTAGGTAATGTCCTCACGACGAGAATCCAGAACACCGAAATCGCCTGAAAACTCCCAAAGCGAGAACCCGATCCCATTTGATGATAAAATGTCCAGAACATCTCCAAACCAAGCCAGAAAAACATCGTGGGGCGTCTTGTTCCAGCACCCACACTCCCCGCAATGCACACCGACCCCTTTCTCCACCAGGTCAACCCACGGCTTATAGAATTTTTCAAGCATAGCCCGACTCAGGTATTGGTCCCCTACCTGGCCGGGCCACTTAGGTTCGGGCACATTTTCAGTGTCCTTCATAGCCCAAGGCGCTTTGTAATGTGATATGATTCCGGGATGATACCCCCGGCAACTTTGTCCGATATCCAGGTCTGCGAGTTCGGGAATAACTGAGCTTCCGACATCATTACCGTCAGCGATGATCAAATGCATAGGATTTTCCTTACGGATCGCTTCGGATGCAGCCAGCGCCAGTTTCCGGTACATTTCTCCCGGTACCGACGTCCTTTTTGAATGCTGGTCATTCATATCGGCCCGCATGCTCGGCTCATTGAGCAGATCAAAACTGATATTTTTGGGCGTAATATTTTTATACCTTTTTGCCCACATATTCCAGTGAAAGCAAAAAGCATCCAGCGCTTTTTGATCAGTCCAAAGGTTATAAGGTTCATGAAATCCTGCATTGACACAGTAACCTGGCGCCCGGTGCAGGTTCAGGCTCACATGCATATTGTACTTGTGCGCAGTCGTGACCAGCTTATCAATTCGGTCTACCTCACGCTCGTCGATCTGGTATACTTCTTCCGGTGTAATGTTGCGGCTTCTGTCAAATTTCAAATAGGCGGGATATGCCATTGGAATGCGGACAAAATCAAAACCCCAATCGCTCATCCATTTGAACTCCTCTTCCGTAGTAGCTTTTCTGGCCGAAGCCGGATCAGGCGAAAAGAAATCCAGGAGATTAAACCCTTTCCATTTAGGTAACTTATTCTTGGCTTTGGGAATCGAAAAGGCGAGCTCCGGAAGAATAGCGGTACCTGCGACGGCTATAGTTCCTGTATTTTTGATGAAAGTTCTGCGATGCATGATTAACATGTTTCATTGCTACTTTCTTTAAAATGCAGAGCTGTTGCAGTTTTACTTACTTGATTACTTGGTATAAATGAACCCTGTGGTGGTATATCCCGTCCTACCGCTGAAATTATAGACCATTTCAACCGCCTTATCCTTAATGTATCTATTTTTTAGTTTTTTGTGCAGCTCTTCCGACTGTTTTACACCGTTCACGATCAGCTCCTCCTGGCTAAGCTTGTAGGACAGATTGGATTTGTCCTTGATGACACCGCCTTCAATAAGGTCATTGATCATACCTGTTTGCATTTTTTCGTATGCTTGTCTTTCCTTTTCTGCTTCTCTCCTGTGAACTTCCGCTTCCTTTCTATGCTCATCTGCCTCGGCCCTGTGCACCTCTGCTTCCGCCCGATGCTTTTCTGCCTGAGCACGCTGCGCGTCCGCTTCGGCACGTTGTTTATTAGCAACGGTTCTATGCTGCTCCGCCTCAGTGCGACGTACCTCTGCATCTTCACGTTGTTTACTTGCGGCCATTCTATGTTGGTCCGCCTCGGCCCGCAGTTTTTCCGCCTGCCCGCGCAAAACCTCAGCTTCTGCCCGGCGCTCATCCGCTTTTTTTCTTTGCACTTCCGCTTCTTGACGATGTACTTCGGCCTCTGCCCTCATTTTTTCGGCCTTACCACGTTCAATTTCAGCTTTTTCATGCTCTATCTTAATGTCGGTAATTATCTTGTCTATTTCGGGCTGAAAAGAAGCCATTTCACTCTCTGGAATTTGCCTGCCATCAACTTTTAGTGATGTGGTTTTACCATTTTTCTGGATCATTTCATACTCCTTACCATTGGCATGCACATGGTAGGTACTAACTCCCTCCTCATTGGAATAAATGTTGGCTGAATGAATTTCAGTGTTGCTTCTGCGCTCTTTCTTTTTGGGTAAAGTGTCAAGAGCGGCTACAACTACATTGCTTCTCGCAGGTGCAGGACTGACAATCTCCGGTTTTTCCTGACGAAATACAGCAGTCATTTCTTTAACAGGAACAGCCTGAGATACAGCAGCTGATAATGCAATAGCCGTCACCAGGCTCAATGTTACAAATAATTTTTCCATGGCATTTAAAGGTTTATTGTTATTATAAATGATTCGTTTGATCCTGTCCAGCAAATGGTTAGGTTTTTTAGAAAAAGCCATTTCCAGTCGCGAACCTGCCATATTATACTCCTGAAATGATACCAGCGCGTGAATAAAAGAAGTCTTATCCCCCATCACCGACATCGCCAGATCATCACAGCAATGCTCTCTTTCATCTCTGAGCAAATAGGAAAGCCACAGTATCGCGGGGTTGAAGAAAAACACATTCTCACAGCAAACCTGAATCAGGTTCACCAGATAGTCCCTCCGTTTGATATGGGCCAGTTCATGCAGAATAATCGCTTCTATTTGAGCAACAGACAAATTGGCCAGCATTCCAACCGGCAAAAGCACAACCGGTTTCAGGATTCCGATTACGATAGGGACCGAGATCATAGCTGACTCCATCAATCTTGCCCGCTGGCTAATTTTCAGTTTTTGGCACAATGCGCTGAAACGCCAGTTCCAATGATCAGTCACTTCGCTTACCTTCCTCTTTTTGATATTTTGAATATAAAAGAGCCCAACCGCTGCTCTCACCGATTTGACACTGAAAATCAGGAGCCATATCGCGACGATTATGGACGCATTAGCATTGCAAAATGTGGTAATCGCGGTGATCCAGGCACTTTCTTCCGCACTGCTGAACAAATAATTCCCCCCCGTAACGGTCGGTACCTCGCTCCTATTGATCAGCCATGTCACGCCAGATTCAGTTTTACCAAACAAATTTTGGGCATTCAGCTCCCAGGCAAAAGTGAGACCATTGGTGATCAAAAATGCGAACAGAAGAAAAGACAACAGATTGTATCTCAGCGCAGGAGCGGATTTTTTAGTTAGCAGCAAAATCAATCCGGCAAAAACTGCAACGAAAAGCCCCTGCCATAATGAATGCATGAATGTGAGGCAAATCGCATGAATAAATTTCTGAACAAAAGACGCGCTGATGATGTCGAAATGCATGGCTAACCGATTTGTTGATTGATTATTGATCCAGTTTTTTCAAAAAATCCTTAATCTCATTCAATTCTTCCGTGGATGTGTTCTTGTTGCCAAAAAGCTGCATGACCAGACTCGATGCGGAACCTTTATACATAGAGTCCACGAAGCGTTCGAGCAATGCTGTTTTGGTCTTATCCTCCGCTTCCGCTGGACTATATACGTGCTTCATGCTGCTCTCATCGCGGATCAGGATTCCCTTTTCCGCCATGATCTGCATTAATTTCAATGTTGAGGAATATTGTACCGCCCGCTTCTGCTCATTCAACTTGTCATTTACGACCCGGACAGTCGTCGGCCCCTGCTCCCAGAGTACCTGCAATATTTCCAATTCTGATTTCGTAGGCTCCATTCTTGCTGTTTGTGTTTGAACGGATCAAAGGTAGGAAATATTTCGTACGAAAAAATATTTAGGTAATATTTTTTTAAATTTGGTAAATGTTCTTAACCTGAAAGTATGTTTACCAAAACCATTGTCCCTGATAGCGCTTCCATTACCATAGACCTGCCTGCCAATTATGTAGGCGAGCATGTACGGGTTATTGCCATTATCGAGAAGGATGAAAATATATTTTCCGAAGAAAGAAGAAAGAATGTTAGCCAGGTTTATTCCAATTATCCCAAAGTCGATCTAACCAAGTTTAAATTTGACCGCGAGGAGGCGAATGACTTTGAGTAGTTTTCTGGATTCGAATGTCATTCTTTATCTTTTCGATTTGGATGAACGCAAACAAACCATTGCTCAAAATTTGGTTTCTCAAAACCCTATTATTAATCCACAGGTTTTAGTAGAGGTAGGAAATATCTGCAAAAGGAAATTCGGTTTTACTAAAAAGCAAGTATCCCAACTCTGGGAGGATTTGATGATTGATTGCGTTTGTGATCCTGTCAGCGGATCTACCATTGAAAATGCACGAAAACTCATTGCCAGATACGACTTTCAGCTTTTTGACTCCATCATCGTAGCAGGAGCGCTGGAAGCAAACTGCTCGATCCTTTATTCAGAAGATATGCAGCATGGGCTCCTCGTTGAAAACAAATTGGAGATAGTCAATCCATTCCTATAACATTTCCTATCTCCACCTTGCCTTTTTCATTTTTTCAAATAATGTGAATTCGATTTAAGCTTATACCGAATTCACATTATTTTTTCACATCTTCAACAACCAAATATCCGAGATCTTGGAATTTTTGCGCCAGTTCAGGTCAGACTCTTCCGGGCCATCAAAGGTGACTGAAATCTTTCCGTCCTGCGTGAGTGACAAAGGCACAATCCATTCTTTGACCGAATCCAGTTCCTTGTTGTAGATCACCGGAGAAAGTCTCTTACCATCGACACGCAGCAATGCTTCACCGTAGCCCACAACCCGGATCATATAACGCGCACCGGGATCCAGGTTATCGTAATCCAATGCAGGTTCACGCTGAAAAAGCTGCGAAGAAAGGCGTTTTCGGCTCATGCCACTATCCCACCAGGCTACATCAGTAGCGTCCTCGGAAATTGTTTTTACCCTCGGTCCCTTACTGACGCTCGAAATATCATCATAGTAACTTCCCACGCCCGGATTTTCCCACGAGCTAATCCTTTTCAGCATAGCAAGTTGCTCGCCTGCATCTTTCATTTTTTTGACCTTCTCAAATTCATCGGCAAGCCACCACCTGTTGTTGAGCGGATAATCGACGAAATCCATGATCGCGCCGCGTTCAGGGTTTCTGGGTTTGTGTTTGGCGGTGCTGGTTTGCAGTCCAATGGAAATATACAGCGCGTCGGTCAGCTCTTCAATGTGTTTTCTGATTTCCTTGGCAATGGGCTGGGTATCGGCTTTGTTCACCATGGCCAATGCATCAGTCATAGATTTATCGATCGTCTTAAGATCGGCTTTCGCCAGAACCTCGTTGGCTTGTTTTTCAAGTTCCTGCTCGTTGATCAGCCTGAGCCGCGTATATTCATCGTAATATGCACGCATGACGAGCATTTGCCAGCGCCAGTTATTTTTCAGTTTAGGATTACCCGTTTCCAGGTTTTTCCAAAAATTGAATGTCGCTTCCACGCCGCCATTTTCTGCCAAAGGACCTTTCCAGTTTTGTTCCAATGCCTCAATTCCGCCGGCCGCTTGCTCGTCTATGTTTTTACCAAAGAAGAAAGTGGCATACTCTTTAAGGATCTGGTGAATGTTTTTTTGAGGATCCCAGCCACGCATACTCCATATTACTTTATTGACATCATCGTGACTTCCATCAGAATACGAAACAAAACCGTCGGTGAATGGCGCATACTTATCATGGATCTTGGCAAAAGCGTATGGTCGCGGGTTGACCGACTCCCTGCCCAAAGTGAGCGCGTACGCCTGGTCAAATTTTTCAACCGGAAATTCGCAGCGAATAGCGTGGGTAATATCCGGGTACTCTCGATGCTTGTACTGTTTGGGCAAGCGGTAACGTGTTTCGGCGATCGGAGGACTTCCCGGACCTGAAACCACACCTTCCAGCCAAAGTGGCTTTTCCTTTGCCAGATACTGGTAAAAATAATCGATCTGCTCCACGCTGAAACCTTGCAGGGAAATCCACATTTTCCCGTTCGGATGATACTTGACCAAAAGGCTTTGCAATTCTTTGAGAAACGGCATCACGTCCGAAGGATGGTTTTCTCCCGGGTCACCGCCGGGGAAGAAAATATGGTCCAGCCGGCGTGCTTTTTTATAGAACTCTTCATGCATCTTGATCTCCGCCTTTCGCTTTGCTTCGTCTTTAAGATCAAAAGTAGCAGGTGTCCATACCCAGTAATCCATATCATACTTCTGACACATTTCGCTCATCCTGATGCGCATTTCGGCTGAGGGAATCTTGAAATGAGGGCTGGGTGCCTCCCCTTCCTGAAACGGGATTCCCTCAATGGCATTGGTACCGAAAATCGCCAGCTCACGAATGTACTGGTCCATTTGCGCTACGCTCCATGCATCGTATGTATTGGCAGTCGTACGGTAACCTATTTGATGTCCGCGAATCGGGTAGGCAGGCGCAGAAGCGAAGTCTGCTTTTTCGTCCAACTGAACTATTCCAGTCGCAATCCGCAGGTTCCGCAAAAGCCAGCCAGTACCGAAAATCACACCACGCGCATCAGATCCGATGACCCAGGTGATGCTGCCCTTGTCGGAAACTTCGGTCAGAATGCGGTAACCTTCTTTTTTAAATTCCGGATTGTTGCTTTCTCTTTTTGAAGGAACTGCTTTTCCCGCTAATTCCGTTTCAGAAGACAAAACGAGCGCGATTACAGGTGTCCCGTTCTTGGGCCATACCACGTTTATTGGGGGAACCTGGCCGCTTCGTCTGGATATTTCCTCGGAAAGAATGGTTGCTGCCGTCTCTTTCATGGGCGACGGGATGCCCGGCGAAACGACGATAACCGCATTTTTCAAATTGATACTTTGTGCAAAAAGCAAATTAAAACTGCCTGAAAGCACGAGTAGCATGCATGCTGCGGCAATTACCGGAAGGCGGGCAAATCTGGTAAAAATATTTTTTCGATTCATAAGGATGTAGGACACTTTGCAGTTAAAAACAAAACTGCTTTGTATACTCCGATTGAAACAAATGAGGCCAATTTTAAATATTAAACAAAAAAATACCGCCACTGATCAGGATCAGCGGCGGCGAAACCATTTTAACCTCTACTGTATCAGGCGCCTAGTGCTTTTCTGGCATATTCAACGCATTTCGCAGTTTCTTTAAGAGGATCCGATCCGGCCGGAATCTCATATTCCAGCTCGATGGTAGCCGGAAACTTGTATTTTCTAGCCCGCATCAGCTCCAATGCAGCAGTTATCGGCGTGTCGCCTTCGCCCCAAACCACATTGGCACCTCCATGCTCCTTGTTTTTACGGTCTTTCACGTGCATACTCACAATGTGATCGTGTTTGGTTTCAATCAATGGAATGGGATCAAACCCGGCAGCTACATAATGTCCCATATCGAAGTTCATTGCATTGTATTTCGACTGGCCCAATGCCGTATCCCACCAGGTTGGTGTTTGTTGCGTGTGGCCATGGTACCCTACATATACTTTGTTCTTCAACGCAATTTCTCCCAGTCTTTTTGTCTGTCCGGGATCATTCGGCAATTCCACGTTAGCCTGATTGGCCCCCAAAGCCTTCGCAGCCCTGAAAGCATAATCTATCTCCGCGTCCGTACTGTTCACATTCAATGCATTGGGTTTAAAAGCGTAGATGCTTACGCCCGCATCGTTATATTTTTTTCTGAGCTGAACGAATTTATCCATAGAAACCTTCGCACGCCAATCCGCCATTTTGGTCGCATACTCTTTCTGCGCTGCCTTCTGCTCATCGGTCATTTCCGGACGCTGGCCATTTGCCCCAGGAGCCATATTCGGGCGTGGAGGAGCCTCGGGTGCACCGGCAAACTGCTCGCCGGTCGGGCCCATCAGTTCAATGGCGCTAATGTTGCAATCAATGCAGTATTTAAGGATATCTTCCGCAGTACCGGGTAAGCTGCGCCACGAATAAGTGATCGCGCCAACCTGCACGCCATTGAAAAGGGAATTAGGTTTGCCCAGGTTCTTGATGTACGCCGGCGCCCCAAAAACTGGTACGCGTACCAGCGCAAAGCCTGCTGCCGCCAATGCCGAAGTGCTCAGGAACCGGCGTCTTGAAATGTCTTGATTTTCCATTAGGTCAGGTTAAAGTTTATAAACACTTAATAATATCTGCCAACATACTTATTTTCTACTATGATCTTCTTCATTTTATGCGGGTTTATCGGCCCCTGTGCGGCGTATACGATTTTACCGCCTGGCTCCACCAGCAATGTATAGGGCAAAGCGCCCTGCCATTTGGGATCTACTGCTTCGATCAGTTTATACTTGTCATCTACATTGAAAATATAGTTCTTGTTGGAAGCATGCTTGCCTTGCAGGAATTTCAGCGCCTTGTCCTTCTTGTCAGGACTGTCGGCGCTGATTGAAATAAATTCAAAATCCCGGCCACGGTACATGTGGTGCATAGTCATAAAGTCCGGGAACTCGGTCACACACGGCCCGCACCAGGTCGCCCACACATTGATCAGCCTGAGCTTGTCCGATTTGTTTTGTATCAATTCTTTCAATCCGGCTTCGTCAATGGTTTCCAGGCTTACCGCTTCCTTTGCCCAGCCCGCCTGCTCGTCCTGCACGCCATGCTCTTTTGAAATCCATTTCATCGAGCAGCCAAATGTTTTGGTAGTAGGAACAGGCACCGGTTTTCCTGCCACCAACGCTTCTATTGCATTTCTGGCATCGGTATTTTTGGGAGTACCCGACGGTTTTTCGACATCGTCAATGCGTCCGTTGTATTGCAGTTTTCTTTCTTTGTCAAAAATAAAAATGTGTGGCGTGGCGACTGGTCCGTAAGCATTGGCTATTTTCTGATCACCGCCATCAAAAAGATAAGGGAAGTTATAGCTCATATCTTTTGCCCTGATCTTCATTTCCTCATAAGTATCACTTAGATCGGTATAGCCCAGTTCATCCAGCCTGATCGCCTTCGGATCATTGGACGATATCGCCACCATTGCCACATTTTTGGCCTTGAAGTCAGCGGTCAGCTTTTTGATTCTCTCCTCATAAGCCTGAGCTGTGGGGCAATGGTTACAGGTAAAAACAATGGCCAGTACCGGTGAATTTGCAAATGTTTTTAAAGAATAACGTTTTCCGTCCACACCGAGTAAATTAAAATCCGGGGCAGAAGCGCCGATCTTCAAAGTAGCAGGCTGCTCCGCAAGGCAAACGTTGATTAATGACGCGAAAACAAACAGAGCTATTAAAATCTTGTAAGATGCACGCATAAGAATCTTCATTTTGATTTGAATATTAATTTAAACCAAAAGTACTTGCGCTGCAATAAATTACTGTTTTTATACTATATTCTTACTTCTTAGGCATTTCCACCTGGGTCGAAGTTCGTAGGTAGGCCACCAGCTCGCTTACCTCCCTGTCACTCAGCGATTCCAGTAGTCCGGAAGGCATCATGGAAGCCGGGGTTACCTCCCGCGTCTGGATATCG
This sequence comes from Dyadobacter pollutisoli, assembly GCF_026625565.1. NCBI lineage: Bacteria > Pseudomonadati > Bacteroidota > Cytophagia > Cytophagales > Spirosomataceae > Dyadobacter > Dyadobacter pollutisoli. Next base: position 1,718,719 of record NZ_CP112998.1, on the reverse strand, counting down.
GATTTATTGATCGCTACCGCGTCCTGCCCCACGATCCTGAGCGTTACCTGCCGGTCGGTTTCCTTTGCAATATTGCCTACATATGTACGGCCGTCACGCGTGGTAACCACTACCATTTTATAGTCGTCCTGTATTTCGCCGCTCGGGTCAAGAATGTTGCCGAGCAAATAATCCAGGTTAGCACGGTTGGACCCGGTGAGCTCAGGGCCGATAATGCCGCCTTCTCCATATAATTTGTGACAGGGAGCACAGGTTTTCTGGAACACCATCCGGCCATGGCTTTTGCTCGCCTCTGCAACGGTTTTGTCAGTGAGCAGGCCTTTGTACTTTTTATACGCTTTTTCGTCGAACGCCACATGATCGATCGGCCCCCATACTTCCACAAAGCCACTTCCGACCACACGGCGCAATTGCCGCGCGACATAAGTAGGCACGTCTTTTTTTGGAATTACATTTTTGGAAATAGCCTGGGTAAGCTGCCAACCCGATTTGGAGCGGGAAGCCAATGTCTGAATGGCTTCTGATTTTTCCGCCGCATTGAATTTGGGATAGTTCTCGATCAGCAATTTGGCAAGTGGCTCATGATCATATCCCGCCGCCGCCCGGATCGCGTCTAGCCGCAGATCATCGTCATTGAGTAGCTTCGGGAGTTCAGCTAGCAGTTCGGGCCGCTGACGACCTGCAAGCGAGCGCAATGCTTTGGTACGCTGGTCAACCGGGGCATTTTTGTTGGCAAGAGCCGTCAGGTCACTTTTTGCAGCCTCGGTATCACCGAATTGTCGTGATAATTCCAATGCCAGTGCCGCCGTATTTTTGTCCGACTGTTTCAATTTAGTGTAAACCGCATTCCAGTTGGACGGGGTTTTAATGTCTGTTCGTCCTTCCAATCCATCGCGCATTCCTTCCAGCAAATTCATCCGGTTAACAGGCGCTTTCCCGATCGCAGCTACCAATGTCGGAAGCTGGTCCGCATCCACAACCCGCCGGGCAATGAATTGAGTAAGCATCGGAATTTTAATTTTTGAAGCCAGTTCCAACGCTTTGGACGGATTTTCTTTCACCAGTGGCTCAATGCCATACCAAACCATTTTGGGAATATTATGATCTTCGGTGTCCTCTGCATGTGTTACCAGACCGGCAGCGACATTCCATTTCGCCAATGCATCCATACGTTGCAAGGCAGAGGCCAGATACAATCTCACCACCGGCGACGCGTCTTTAACAGCCATTTCGGTGAATTTTAAAACAGCTTCCTGTGACGGCTTTTCATCTTCACACAAAAACTGAACTGCCCAGGCACGCACATACTGGTCCTGGTCATTCAATGCGGCCAGCAATGCTTTCTGATCCAGATTTTGCGTTACCTGCAAAGCCCACATCGCCCGCAAACGATAATCTGCATTGGCATTTGACTTATAAATATTGGTTAGCTTATCCAGTGCTGTCTGATCCATTTTCCCTTTCGCTATCCTGTTCTGCAGTATCAGCCTGGCGCGGCGGGCGTGCCACTCGCTTTTGCTGGTTTGCAGGTCTGCCAGTTGTAAATCGGTCATTTTGTTTAGATCCTCATACCGTCCCTTCCAGTTTTCCGCCATTGAATTTTTGGGCGTAATCCTGAAAATCCTCCCGGTTTCAGAATTCAGTACGTCCGAGCCGCATATGTCAGCATCATGCCAGTCGAGTACATATAATGCTCCCTCGGGCCCTACTTCCATGCTAAATCCAACCCATTGTGCATTGTTGGCCATCATAAAATCATCCCCATGCTTGCCACTGAAACCTGATCCTTTTGGCACCAGAATGTCTGACAGAATGCCGTGCTCATGAATGTTAGCCATGAAAATCTTCCCTTTTTCGGACTCAGGAAATGCATCGGATAAGTACACCCTCGCCCCGCCGTGCGCTGACCTGTGCGTATGATCTGCAATGGTTTTAATGTCATTATAAACGTAAGGATTGAAATGCTGGCCGCCTTGCCGGTGGTAAATCCCGCCCGGTATTACATGCCACAAATGCGGAATGACGCAAGCCGTAATCAGCAGCTGTCCTTTGGCATCGTAGTCAATGCCCCAGGGATTACTGAACCCGTGAGCAACGACTTCAAACCTGTTTTTGGTAGGATGGTACCGCCAGACACCGCCATTGATGTCTACACCGTCCTCCACTTTCATATCCTCGGGAAAAGGATCTTTATGCTTATAAATCTTGCCTTTACCAATCGGCTTACCCACTTTTGACGGTGTTGCAAAACCTTGCAATCCGTAAAGCCAGCCATCCGGCCCCCAGTGAAAGCTGTTCAATGTCTCATGCCTGTCACGTATCCCCCAGCCTGTCAGCCGCACTTCTATTTGATCTGTATCAGCCTTATCGTCACCATTTTTATCTGGTACAAAAAGCAGGTTAGGTGGCGCCCCGATGAAAACGCCATCGAACCCAACCGCCAGCGCGGACGGGAATGCGATACCTTCCATAAATACCTTCTTACTGTCTGCCACGCCGTCATGATCAGTGTCCTCCAGGATCAGGATCCGGCTTTCGCCTGAGTTGGAAAAACCCTTGCCCCGCGACTCATAATCCTTATTCTCAGCGATCCACATCCTTCCGCGGTCGTCCCAGCAAAACGCCATAGGCTGGGTCATCATCGGTTCAGAAGCCCAGGCATTGACCTGAAAACCGTTTTTGATGGTCATAGCAGCCACTGCCTCCTGCGCACTCAAAAATTTGGCTTCCCTACCCTCTTTCTGGGCGATCGCCCAAAGAGCAGCTGTGTTATAAGTGCCATTGTTACCAATAAATTCTCCAAAGGTTTTATTCAGCTCCACGTCACTAAGCTCACCGCTGTAAATCACCAGTTCATGCTTAATGACTTCGGTTTCGCCTTTTTTGATGTGCCAGTCGCCTTTGCGCGCGCTCGCCGGGCCTGCTCCGAGCTGGCCGTCCACACGCCAGGTTTGCGGATAACCCTTGTTTTCGGGATGATCCAGGATAGCAATGTGGGCCAGATCATTTCTGCCTTCCACCTGCATGCCAATATCCACCCACATCGCTGCCTGCCCCTCCGCCTTTTCATTTTTTTGTCTGGCGGCGTTTACTACCTCGCCTTTGATGCCTTCTTTCCAAGGCATTCGCACAAACAAGCCGCCGTAATCGTATTTCCCGATCGTTACCTCAGCTTTTGCTTCCCCATTCCATTCCAGGTCCAGCAGATACTTGCCATCTTTTTGCCGCATTGACCAGTTTTGCGTCTCGGTCAGCACGGCAGTTCCCGTAGAGTCCAGCAGGTCGTAAACGGTCTGCCATTTCACTTCGGTACCTTTTGCTTCAATGACTTTGGCTGACACCCTGCGCCAGTAATCTCCATCGGGATGGTGAAAATAATCCCTGCCATTAACCCTGGTGTATCCCCAATAAATTCCGGTTTGATGTTTATGATGCCCCGGGCTGTACTCAGTCAGTACGCCTTTACCGTCGGGTGCAACAATGGGGTGGAGATATGGGCGGAAATTGGCCTTTGCATTTTGTGTTAAAATAGGCTTACTTTCATTACCCCTGAAAATGCTGATTGTCTCTTCTTTTTCGTTCTGGACAATGCGCAGAGGCACTTCGTCCGGGACGGGCGACTTGGTGTTCCGTTCGGTTTGCCGGAAATCATAACCGAAATATAACAACAGGAAAATGACTAAAAGCGGAGCGGACCTGACGATATTCATACTGTTTCTGATAATGGTTTGATCAGATTATGTGCATTTCTGAGGATTATATTATGGTTAGAATAAGTAGGAACCGTTCCGGAAATACTCACAAATAGTAAATGTGTCCGGCAGTCGATGAAGATTAGGACTTTTGGAAAAGATTTTTTTAAATTTATATAGAAGCAGCCCGGTCAAAAATTCTAAAAAATGACTCCTGTCAAACTCATTATACTCTTCATCATCATTACCATGATGCAACATCATGGAATCATTTATCGCACCGGGAAAAGAAACTCCGCCAGATTGGGCAGAGAGGCGTTAAAGGATGCTATCCAACCCAGAAGCAGTAATTTGAATGGCTCCTGGCGGCTTAAGGAGGTAAACGATTCAGACCCGATAATGACCGGACAGGCGCCCGTCGAATTTGAAACGCCGCCCAAAAATCAGGACTTGTTAATGTCTTTTTTTCAAGACGGGACATTTACCCAGATCAAAGACAATGGGGAGTATAGCTTTGGCAAATGGTCTTACGACAGTCTCACGGAATCTGTTTTTCTAACTTCCAATAAAAAGACAGAAGAGATCCAGGCCGCGTTTGGAGTAAATGTCAACGGACTGCGAATGCTCACTTTTGAATTTTCACAGGACAATTCAATCTCGTTGGTTGAAAATGCCAGAAAAACCGAAAAATTTAAGGAGGACCCATTTTATTCTGAAAACAACAAATGGCGGCTCAAACCAACCCAGCATGAGAATGAGCGGCAGGTCCGGGACAGGCTAAAAAATTACATCCTGCATAATATTTGTATTCTCAAAGCAGCAAATGCCAGAGAACAGGCATACGTTTCCAAGGAGTTTTCGCAGGGGATCATTAAATTCTATAATGTCGGGATTGGTGTCGTGGAGCGGAAACAGATACCCCAGTCGTGGATAGACAGCTTTTATTCCAGAGAGGATGCGATGGAAGCTTACGGTATTTTTGAAGATTATCTGCGTTACGGAGACCATAAAAAACACGCGACCGGAAACTGGGTACGCGACGATTCCAACATTCTGACCGACATTCACAATGGTCTGAAATAGTAATTGCCGCAGACTGTTACATCCGCGGCAATTTTACTGAACCTTAATTTACAGAATATAAAATTTGTCCGCCTCAAAGGCCATCGGTACTTGCTGATCCTGCATCATTTGTTTCAAATCCCGCTCAATATTTCTGGAAATGGACAGCATAGGCGTATCGGTCGGCTTGTTTTCAAATGGGTCCTGCAAATGAATCGCCATTTTCTCGATCAGAAAAAAGCAAGCTGTGATCACGATCAGTACCGGCACCATCAGAAATCCAAACAGGTCAACCAGGCCAAATGGCAGCAGTATGATAAAGAAATGCAGCGCCAGATGAATGTACAGACTATAAGTCGCCGGAAACACCGTGTTTTTGATCCGCTCCGCCTTCCCCATCGAGTCGCATAGTCGCGTGATCGTGCGATCGATCTCTACTTGTTGATAAGGATTAATCCAGCCTTGTTTCAATGCATTGTTCAGGTCCCTCGCGTGCAGCTGCATCAGCCCCACATGCTTATTGTCATAGTCTTTCACAAACTCAAATTCGTCTTCGGAAACAAATTTTCGGATCAGCGGCATCGGGTCGTCCCGGCGTAATCCCTTTCCAAGTGCATAACACCAGGCGATCTGTCTTTTGATCATACGGTGTTTAAAAGCCTCAATATGGTCCGGTTCAAAAGGGCTCTCCATCAGTGAAAGGACCTGACGGGCCAGCGTACGGGAATCATTCACAATGGCTCCCCAGATAATACGTGCCTCCCACCAGCGGTCGTAGGCCTGGTTAGACCGGAAAGCCAGCAAAAGTGATATAATCGTCCCCAATACCGTCTGCACGGTCAGGGGAATAGAAATATTTGTAATGTGAAAGTTCTGGTAAATGACCTCAATCGCAAATCCATAGATGGTCACAAACAGGATTTCATATTTGATCTTACCGAAAATGTATCGGATCGGAATGTTCTTTTTTAATAGCATAATCTTAGTTTGTTGGTCGCGTGAGTATATTTCAGGCTTGTATTAATCATAGAAAACTATCCGATCCGGACAGTTCCGATACCCTGATCAGGTCAGCATTCAGCAGAGGAAGGCCTGCTTTTTTGATCACTGGGAGCGCGTCCAGGCTGCTTTTGCTGAGCTTGGGGACACCATACTTTTCGGAGTAGGCAATGCAATCCGCTTCATTGGCTTCGAGAAAATTTTTGAACGAGGCCAGCTTATTACCATAGTAAAAGGCAATGCGGACGCTTTTCAGTTTGGGATCATAACATCCTTTCAAAACCCTGCATTCGCGCCAGAACGCTTCGGGCACCAATTCGTATTCTTTTTCCCGGTAATTTGAAAAAAGAAGGTCCTGAATGTCGTCTGTTACATGAAACAAGTGCGTAAAAACTAGACGTACCTCTTCTGTGGAGTCTCTCAAAATTGCCTCGGCTATCTGTACTGACTCGGGGCTAAAATCACTGGGAACCATGACCGTTTTCATTTTTCTATCGTTTTGATTAACAATGCTTTTTATCAAAAATTTGATAATGCAAGGTTACGGCAGAGAGATTAGCACGGACTAAAAGCCGGGTTATAATACAGTGAGAGAGTCATTAAAATGAGATAAGAATATTAAGATCTGATAAGAATCAATGGTAGCGGATCGGTAGCTGTACGCTGAAACTGGTACCTTCGCCGACCTTACTGAGTACATGGATACTTCCCCGGTGCATGCGGATAATGTTGTTGGCCAAAGGCAATCCAATGCCATATCCTTTGTACTTGACTGTGTTGGAGGCGCGGAAAAACGGTACGAAGATCTGCCCGATTTCTTTGTCGGGAATACCAATCCCGTGGTCAATGATATCGATGGTCATATGGATCTGATTTGCGCTGATCTGAATGTCAACAGGCTTGTTATCAGAGTATTTGCAGCTATTGAGAACAATGTTTGTCAACGCCGCTTTCAGAAGCGTTTCATTGCCGTTAAGGCTAAGTTTTTCGTCGTCCTCAGGCAAGTTATCAAAATCAATTTTAATGTGATTCCCCGGCATGATCATATCGGCGGCTTCCTTTACAGACAGGATCAGCTCATCGATTCTCAAAACGCCCCACTGCTCTTTTTTACCGTCAAAACCCGTTTGGGCCAGACTTAACATACTGTTAGTGAGATGTTCCAGTTTTTCAGCTTCGCGAAGAATGGTTGTAAATGAGTCCCTGGCCGCTTGTGGTATATCTGAAATGGCAAGCCCCAGCTGCGCTTCACCGCTGATCACCGTAAGCGGTGTCCTGAACTCGTGGGAGGCATTACTGACGAAATTATTCTGTATTTCAAATGTAATTTCCAGCCGGTCCAGCATGTCGTTGAATGTACTGGACAGGTCCGCAACCTCGTCCTGGCTGCCTGCCGTAACAAGCCTCTGATGCAGATTATGGGCATTAATGCCTTTTACATTTCGGATAATACGCCGTATCGGGTTAAAAACCTGGGCTGAAAACAATTTTCCAAACGTGAAAACAAAGATCATGGAGATAAGAAATCCGATGAGCAGCAGATTTTTAAGATTGTCCATTTCCGCCAGTCCGAAAAGGTCCACCGCCGAAGAAATGATCAACAGCTTCTGGCTGCCATTGCTGACCGCAAGGCCAACATAAGAAGTATCGCCCCTGAAAAACCGCGTGGGAGTACCCGCAGCAATGTCGGTGTAAAATGATTCGGCTAGCTGCAATTTCTTTTTAAAATGCCGGGTCTTGACCGAATCTCCGCTCCAAATTACGCGGTGCTTTTCAAAAGGCAGATCGCCAAGGTGCTTTTCCTTAAAGTCATAATACATCGATGTTTTTGACTTGTTCTCTTCCGCTGCCGCGTGGCCGACAATGTCCGAGCGAACTTCCAGCCGGTGAAAAAAGCTCTCCGCAATGCTCTCCGAGGCGAAAATGTATATAAAAATGCTGAGCGCAAGGATAATGGCCGCCGAAAGGACCGTGAAGATCGCGGCAATTTTATTTTGAATCTTCATATGCCTCCCGGATTACATATCCCATCCCAAAAACCGTATGTATCAGCTTGACGGGATGATTTTTATTGATTTTTTTCCGCAGATAGTTAATGTAAACATCCACGACATTGGTACCCAGATTGAAATTGATATCCCACACATTTTCAAGGATCTCCATCCGGTTCAAAACTCTGTTGGTATTTTCGAGCAGATATTCCAGCAGCCTGAATTCGGTTGCTGTGAGGTCAATCAGCTGCCCGTTGCGTTTAACTGTTTTCGTTACCTTATCCAATATAAGGTCTCCCAGTACCAGCATATCCTGATTTTTTTCCTTATCCGGCTCTTTGCCCCGGCGGGTCAGCGTTCGCAAACGGGCTTCCAGCTCAGCCAGCTTGAATGGCTTGGTCATATAATCGTCCGCGCCAGCATCCAGGCCGGAAACGATATTTTCCGTCGTGCCCAGCGCGGTCAGCATCAATATAGGTGTCTTAGACTGGGCATGCCGCAAGCGTCTGCACACTTCCATACCGTTGATGACGGGTATCATCAGGTCAAGAATGATAATGTCAAAGATGTGTCGAAGGGCCATTTCCAGGCCGGATTGGCCATCCATAGCTACCGTAATCTCGTGCCCCGAGGCAGAAAGGCTTCTTTGAATGAGTGAAATAACATTGGGTTCGTCTTCGATGAGCAAAAGCTTCATGCGGGCACTATTTTAAAATACATTGACTAAGATTCCATTGGAATTAACGCTAAAAAACCTCATTATAATTCATATATACAACATTCAGCGTTAATCTGGCCTTTACAAGTGTCCAAAATCGTGCTACCTTGTAAAATCATTCAACGTTTAAATTCCGGGACTTTGCAAAAACATTTACACACGACGTCCACGTTTGCCATTCCACTTCTAGGAGCTTTCTCGGCCTTTTTAGCTGTGATCTTATTCGCATTTCAGGCCCGGTCGGCAGATCTGAAAGTAGTTCTCACCGGAAACACGGCTGATTTTAAAAATCCTGACGAGCTATTCAGTTTGATGGACCAATACCTGGCCGGTAACCCGGGACAGGTGCTTTGGGTGCTGAATGGAGACATTTTTCCGGATTCGTATTCCAATGAGCAAATCAGCAACTGGAAAATTAAAGCAAATAGCATTCTCGACCGCGCACCCCAGCTGCAAATCCTGCTCAATCAGGGCGACCAGGACTGGCAGGATTCCGGCCGCGACGGCTGGAAGAAAGTGGAGGCGCTTGAAAAAACATTAAAACAGCATAAGCATAACCGATTTCATGTTTTCATTGAGCGTGGCTGCCCAGGCCCGTGGACATTCTCCTTGCCCACGCTGGAAATCGTCATTATTAATTCCCAATGGTGGAATCACCCGCATGAAAAACCGATCCCCTCCTCCGATGTTTGCTCGATAGCGGACACCGATAATTTTATTGAAGAACTGGAAGGGACACTGGACGAAGTAAATGACAAGAACGTGATGGTACTCTCCCATTTTCCGCTCGAATCATTGGGAAATTACGGAGGCAGGTTTGCCGCTTCCTCCTATTTGTTTCCGCCGCTTGTGGGCAATGCAATGGTAGCGTTCCGGCAAAATGTAGGAACACGAAAAGACATTATCAACGAGCAGTTTGACGCATTCCGTTACAAATTGGATGGCGTTTTGCAAGACTACTCTTCCCTGATCTTCGCTTCGGGTCATGAGCATAATCAGTCCATTGTCAAAAAAGGGGAGAATTTTTATATCAACAGCGGAGCACCTGCCTCTGGTCACTATGCTGCCAGAAGCAAAAAAGCAGCACTGACCTCCTCCAAAAGTGGTTTTATTGAAATTACCTACCAGGAAAACGGGGCTGTTGCCTATCAGCATTTCGTGATCAATGATAACAAACTGGAAAAAGCGCATAGCGACATTTTAATGCAATCGGCCTGTGAAAATGGAGGTTTGGGTGTTAAAAACACATTGTTTCAGCCTTGCAAAAATAGCATCAGCCCTTCCAGCAAGATGGATGTAGCCTCCCGTAACGATACCATTGTTGCCGGCGGGGGCGAATATGCGAGCAAAAACTTCAAGGAAACCTGGCTTGGCAAACACTACCGGGATTCTTGGACCAAGCCGGTAAAAGTCCCCTTCCTGGACATGGACACCACCTTTCAAGGTCTTATCATCAATGGTAAAGGGGGCGGCAGACAAACGACTTCACTTAAACTGGTCGCCGGGAATGGCAAGGAATATGTGTTCCGGTCGGTCGATAAAGACCCTTTCCGCGCACTCAGCTATGAGTTGAGAGGTACCATTGTTTCTCAGGTTTTAAAAGACCAGACCTCGACCCAGCAGCCTTATGGTGCATTGGCCGTAGCGCCTCTGTTAGACAAAATTGGCATCCTTCACGCTTCGCCAGAATTGTTTGTTTTACCCAAAGACAACAAGCTCGGAACCTTCAAGGAAGATTACGGAAACCTGTTCGGAATGCTGGAAGAGCGACCGACGGATAAAATTGAAAAGGATAAAATTTTTGGCGGTGCCAAAGACATTGAAAAAAGCTTCAAACTCTTTGGAAAATTGTATCACGATCACGACAACCGCGTAGATCGTCACGAATTTGCCCGTGCACGTATGTTCGATTTGTGGATAGGAGATTGGAGCAAACATGAAGACAATTGGAAATGGGCGGGGTATAAGGACAAAGATGGTGAACTTTTCAGGCCCATTCCCAGAGACCGCGATCACGCGTTTTCAAGGTGGGACGGCATAATTCCATGGCTCGCCGACCGCGAATGGGGAATGCCAAACGGAGAGAACTTTGGGGAGAGGATTGCCGGGCTTCGCAGCCTGATGTGGCAGGCGCGGCACCTGGACCGCTTTGTAGGAAACGAGCTTTCCAAAACTGAATGGGTCAATGCTGCTAAGGAGATTCAGAATGCCGTTTCGGAGGCAGATATCGCAGCGGCAGTGAATCAAATGCCCGCTGAGATCTATGTAAAAGACGGACAAGAAATTGAGCGAAAACTAAAAATCCGCATTAAAGACCTGCAAACCTATGCAGCTCAGTATTACGAAATGCTGGCCAGGGAGGTGGATGTGGTAGGCTCCAATAAAGCGGAGTACTTTAAGGTTAAACGCATGCCCGACGGCTCAGTGGAGGTAACTGTGTATGATGTCAGTAAAGAAAACAAACAGGCTGACCTTTCCAGAATTTACTATCACAGAACCTTTTATCCCAATGAAACCCGTGAAATCAGGTTGTTCGGTTTACTTGGTGATGATGTGTTCGATATCGAAGGAGAAGCACCCAAATCGATCCTGGTGCGTGTGATCAGTGGTGGCGGGGACGATTCGGTTACAGACCATTCCGATGTCAAAGGTGGCAGACCTGCAACCTTGGTCTATGAAAAAGGCGAGAATACCGCCATGGACCTGGGAAGCGAAGGACGCAATGTAAAACCGAAGGATGAGCATTTGTACGAATACAACAGGAATGCATTCAAGTACAATACTTATATGCCAATTGGGCTGATCACCTATAACCCATTCACCGGAGTCGCTTTGCACGGCGGGGTGACCTTCACCCGTCAACGCTTTTCAAAACCTGATTTCTCGTCCAAGCATGCGTTCAAAGCCTCTGTCAGCATCAAGGGCAACTACGAATTCAGCTACGCGAACCAGTTTCGGCAGCTGATCGGTAAATGGGACGGGATTTCTCAAATCATGATTTCCAGACCATTGAACTATAACTTTTTCTTTGGCATTGGCAACGATACCAGGAAAAACAATGACGCGCCTAAAAATTACTACCGTACCCAATACAATTCAGTGTCAGTTTCTGCCGGGGCGCAACGCCAGTTCTGGAAGCAAAGCAAAATAGAGCTGACCGCGAACTACGAAATAGACGAGGGCATTAAAAGAAATAACAGCTACCTGTTTGACAATCCTGACATTTTCGGGGTAAAAAAACTTAATCTGCTCTATGCAAAAGGGATTTTAAACCTTGATTTTCGGGACAGGGCATCATTAGCAGAAAAAGGCTTCATGGTACAGCTGACCCAACACGTGGGCCATATATCCAAGTCAGAGGACAAGGTATTTTCAATTTCCGAGCTGGAACTGGAACAGTATGCTTCCACACGTACCAAAAACCCGCTCACATTCGGACTGCGACTTGGCGGAGGCGTCACCAAAGGTCAGCTGCCTTTTTACAAGCTCTTCTCCATCGGACAATTGAATGACCTGGGAGGTTACAAAAGAAACCGGTTTACAGGCGAATCCAAGGCATTCCTGAACACCGAGCTGCGCTACCAGCTGACCGAAACAAAAAACACGTTCATCCCATTGAAGATCGGGATCAGGGGCTTTTATGATGTAGGCCGTGTCTGGGCGGAATCAGACCCTTCGAGTGCCCGCTACTGGCATCAGGGTTATGGTGGTGGCTTTTATGTTACTCCGTTCCGCGAACAGTTCGCCTTCAATGTCAGCGCGGGAACCTCCAAAGAAGAATCACTGCTATTGATGATCTCGATTGGAAGCTTTTTTAGGTAGGTAGTTCTGGTCAATAAAAGTTAATGCACAAAAAAAGAGGAGAAATGAATTCTCCTCTTTTTAATTCTAATTGGCAACAAAACCTTCTAACTAAGGTTTCTTTAAATTACTTCGTAGTGTTACTTTTCAACTGAAGTCCTACGATAGCTGCTTTCTGTGTTGCGCTGTGTTTATTGGTGTCATTTGTAGCTTTTGCGTTTTGTGGAGCAGGAGTTTCCAAAACTGGAAGCGCTGCGGGTAACGCGTTGTTCAAAACTGCAACCTTAACTTTCTCTTCAACTTTATATGTGGAGTTATTCGTATTGGCATAAGCGGCGCTAGTGATTGCCATCAAGGCTACAACTAACATGTTTTTTGCATTTTTCATTGGTAATAGTGTTTACTGTTTGTTTCTTGTTCTAGTATCTAATTCTGGTACAAATATACTACAATATTCTGAATACAAACGTTCAGTGCAACAACAAACAAAACTATCTATGGCAAAACAGGGTCAAAAATCGACAAAACGAGGTTAAAAATTGATTAAATAAAATGGTATTATTTAAAGATTGAAAATTTAAATGTCACTTATTTTTTCAATTTGTCGCCTAAAAAAATTCTGTGTCGGTAAAGCACCTTATTACCTTGTTACTGTTACCGAACAAAGGCTATTATTAAATTTCACAAAAAGCATTGAAATCCAAATAATATTCTGAGTGCACTATACCAATAGGCAAATTCGCCGAATATTTCCCTCAGAAATGTCACGCGGCTCAAAAAAAAATTTAAAAATTTTTTCTCAAAAACTTAAAATATTGAGTATCCGGTCAATTTCAGCTGTTTTTTGCAGCATCGTGGACGCTCGTACAGGTTATATCAGCCACCCAATTGGCAAAATCCGGTGCGATAGTTTCAATAAAAATCATAAACTTTGCCAACCTCAGTGAACGTAAAACCAGGTAATCGGAAGCAGAGCCAATCACTGAGCATTGCCGTTTGTAAAGAATAATATGAAAGTTTGTATTGCTGAAAAGCCAAGTGTGGCAAAAGACATAGCGAATGTAATCGGGGCTAATCAGCGCAAGGACGGTTATTATGAAGGCAACGGATATCAGGTTACCTGGACATTCGGGCATTTCTGCACTCTGAAAGAACCGCACGATTATACCGAAAGATGGAAATCGTGGCGGCTGGAAGACCTCCCGATGATCCCATCGAGCTTCGGCATTAAACTCATAGACAATGCGGGCGCGGTCAAACAGTTTGGCGTGATCGAACATTTGATACAGGCGTGCGAGGAGGTTATCAATTGCGGGGATGCGGGCCAGGAAGGTGAGCTGATCCAGCGGTGGGTTTTATTGAAAGCCAAATGCTCGGTACCGGTAAAGCGGCTTTGGATTTCGTCGCTTACCGAACAGGCGATCCGTGACGGCTTTGAAAAACTAAAAGACAGCGAGCAATACAACAATCTTTATGCAGCCGGCAGCGCCAGGGCAATCGGTGACTGGCTATTGGGAATGAATGCTACGCGCCTGTTCACCAAAAAATTCGGGCAGGGTAAGGTAGTGCTCTCGATAGGGCGCGTGCAAACCCCTACCCTGGCCCTCATCGTCCAGCGCCAGAAGGAGATTGACGCGTTCGTTTCTGAGGAGTACTGGGAGCTGAAAACCATTTACCGGGAAACAGAATTCACCGCAACCATTGACCGGATGCGAAGCGCGGAAAAAGCCAATAAAGGACTGGCGTACCTGCTGCAACACGATTTTGAAATCACATCATTTGAGAAAAAAGAAGCCAAGGAAGGCAATCCAAGGCTTTTTGACCTAACCTCATTACAGGTAGAAGCCAACAAAAAATACGGTTATTCAGCGGAAGATACACTGAAACATATTCAGAACCTTTACGAGAAAAAGTTTGTGACCTACCCCAGGGTTGATACCACTTACCTTTCGGAGGATCTGCACCCCAAGATTGAGGGAATCATGCGGGAGCTGACCTACTACGCGCAATACACCGCGTCTATTCTGGAAAAACCTATTCCTAAATCCAAGACGGTATTTGATGATAAAAAAGTTACAGATCACCACGCCATTATCCCGACGGGTGTTTTGCCAAATCACATCAGCCAGGATGAAAAACGGATATATGACCTGATCGTTCGCCGGTTTATAGCCGCTTTTTACCCGGAATGTAAGGTTTCAAACACGACCGTTTTGGGGAAAGTGGGCCAGGTCGAATTTAAAGCTACCGGAAAACAAATCCTTGAACCGGGTTGGCGGGCGGTGTATGCCAATGACGCCAGTGCCAAAAAGGAAGCTGCCGACGAAGAAAAGGTGATGCCTAACTTTGAAGTGGGGGAAATCGGCCCGCACGAACCGCGTGTGCATCAGGGAAAAACCACTCCTCCAAAGGCCTACACTGAGGCGACTTTGCTACGGGCAATGGAAACCGCCGGAAGACAGGTTGAAGACGAGGAAATGCGTGAGCTACTCAAAGACAATGGAATAGGCAGGCCATCCACCCGCGCCAACATCATTGAAACGCTTTTCAAACGCAGGTATATAGAAAAAAAGAAGAAAAATATCTTCGCTACGCAAACCGGTATGGACCTGATTGACACGATCCAGAACGAGTTATTGAAAAGCGCGGAACTGACCGGAAACTGGGAGCGTAAACTCCGGCTGATCGAAAAAGGCGAGTACGGGATGGAAACTTTTAAACAAGAGTTGATCCAGATGGTTGTAGACCTGACCCAGGAAGTAAAAAGCAACCGTACGCGCGCGATCACCATCGCAGAAGAAGTAGTAGTGGTTGAAAAAGAAGAAAAAGCAAAAAAAGAGCCCAAACCCAAAGAGCCAAAAGAAGAGATCGCAATAGAGACCCTCACTTGCCCCAAATGCAAGCAGCATTTGCTCAAAAAAGGCAAAACTGCTTACGGCTGCGCCAACTTTCAGGCATGCGGGTTTAAGATACCATTCGAGTTTTTAGGCAAAAAACTAACTGACAAGCATGTCTTCGACCTGCTTAGCAAAGGCAAAACCACCAAAATAAAGGGGCTACAAATTCCAGGAAACCCCGAAGCCATTGACGCCAAACTTGTCATGAATGGTGATTTCAATTTCGAAGTTGGTTAAATACGCCCTTACATGGCTGTATTGGGGGTTTCTATGGATGGTAAGTGAAACTGAATGCCTGAAATCTGACACAGGGCGATAAATTCCGAAAGGCTTGGCACACCTTTGTTCCGAATGAAATGATTGGCCGATTCCTGGGAGATACCTGCTTCCTCCAAAGCGCTTTCCAGGTTCAATCCTTTCGCTTCAATAATCTGCAAAATTTCCGATACCAGTTCTCTGGCACGGTCCTCATATATGGTCGTGTTCATAGTATTTAACGCATTTGGTTACTTCTCTTAAAATAAAACTGTGCCAGGCGGACCGTCCCTGGCGTGAGATTTGTAAACCAAAATTAATATCGTCGGAAACCGTCCCAGGTGAATGAATAATCCCGGCGATTGGTTTAAAATGAGCAACCTTTAACAGATGTAACATGAGTTCCACAACAAAAAGCGCGTCTACATTCAAAGTAGGCGGAGATATCGAAATTAATAGAGTTGGTTACGGTGGAATGCAGCTGACCGGCAAGGGCGTCTGGGGAGATGCGCCCGACAGAGATACCGCCAAAAAGGTGCTGCAAGCCGCCGTCGCTGCCGGGGTAAACTTTATAGATACAGCCGATTCTTACGGCCCGCATACCAACGAAGTCCTCATCGCAGATGCTTTGTATCCGTATCCCAAAAACCTATTGATCGCAACCAAGGGCGGATTTGAAAGAACCGGGCCTAATAAATGGATCGTCAACGGAGATCCCAAACACATTAAAGAAGCAATCGAAGGAAGCTTAAAACGACTCAAACTGGACGTGATCGATCTGTGGCAACTACACCGTTTCGATTCTAAATTCCCCATTGCTGAGACGCTCGGACCTGTGGTAGACGCCGTGCAGGCTGGTAAGATCCGCTATGTCGGCCTCTCGGAAGTAGATGTCAAACAGATCGAGAGTGCAGAAAAGGTGATTCCAATTGTATCTGTTCAAAACTTATATAACCTGGGTAACAGACAGTGGGAGAATGTGCTGGATTATACGGTTCAACGAGGAATGGCATTTATTCCCTGGTATCCGCTGGCTTCGGGCCCGGATAAATTGAAAAGCAAAATCACCAGTATTGCTGAAAAACATCAGGCTACTACCGCCCAGATAGCATTAGCCTGGCTTGCAAAACGCGCTTCCAATATCCTCCTGATTCCGGGCACAAGTTCGCTGGAACATTTGAATGAAAACTTGGCAGCAGCCAACATTGAATTGTCTGACGAAGATTTTGCAGCACTTTCGCAATAGCAGTATCTGACATTTATGTAAAAGCAAAATGTTAACCTATCAAAATAAAGTCGTAATCGTAACCGGTGCCGGAAGTGGCATCGGAAGCGTCATTGCAGAACAATATGCGCGCCAGGGCGCGACCGTGGTCATCTGGGACCGGGATGCGGATGGGCTTCGGCATGTACAGGCAACATTGGAAAAGGAAGGGTTCAGGATCATTTCACGTGTCATTGATCTTACCGTGCCCAGCGACATCGTCCGCGCTGTCAAAGAAGAACATGACGAGTTAGGCAACATTGACGTGCTCATCAACAATGCAGGTCTCGGGAGAAGCAATTCACCCTACAACCTTCCAGTCGAAGACTGGGATTACGTGATCAATACCAACCTGCGTGGTACATTTTTGTGTTCGCGGGAAGTGGCCAAGGTCATGAGCATCGGCCAAAAAGGCTCCATTGTCAACATTGCCTCAACGCGTGCTTTAATGTCCGAACCCAATACCGAAGCATATGCGGCTTCGAAAGGGGGGATTCTGGCGCTGACACACGCCCTGGCTATCTCACTTGGTGCTGACAGGATTACAGTGAATGCAATCAGCCCGGGTTGGATTGAGACGGGAGATTATCAGAAATTAAAACCAACGGATCACATTCAGCATCCGGCAGGCCGCGTCGGAAAGCCCCAAGATATCGCC
Source organism: Dyadobacter pollutisoli (assembly GCF_026625565.1). Lineage (NCBI taxonomy): Bacteria > Pseudomonadati > Bacteroidota > Cytophagia > Cytophagales > Spirosomataceae > Dyadobacter > Dyadobacter pollutisoli. Next base: position 1,701,382 of record NZ_CP112998.1, on the reverse strand, counting down.
AAAGCGTGCCTCTACCTGACTGACCCTGCCAACGATTTTATCACAGGCATCAACCTGGTTATCGATGGAGGAATGACCCGAAAAATGATCTACGAAGACTAATTACTGCTTTTCTAGTTTTTTCAATTCAGCTTGCAGGTAAGACTTGGGCAACCATTTGCTGCCAATCATAACGCCCTCGATATTTTTCGTCTGGCTAATGTCTTCCAGCGGATTGCCGCTCAAAAGTACCAGATCCGAAGCGTTACCGGTTTTAATGACTCCCGAATCAACTTTTTTGAGGTAATCCGCAACATTGACAGTTCCGGTTTGCAATGCTTCGAAGGGTGTAAGTCCAGCCAGTGTGAGGTACTTCATTTCATGATGTGTAGCAAAGCCCGGTACATTCAAAACCTGCGGGGCGTCGGAGCCGAGCATCAACTGCACCCCACCTTTCTGACAAGCCAGAATCAGTTTTCTACGGATATTGACAAAAGCTTCGGCGTGCTCTTTGGTGAATTTCGCATTACCCGTATATCCAGTCTTTGCATTCATCCAGTTTTTTACCTCTTCCGGTTTCATATATTTCAAATCCGGATCCGTGGCATACGCACTGGCGGGCAATGGTGAAAGCCAGCGCTCAGCAATGGCTTGGGTTGGCACCACCCTGATGTTTTTCTCTTTTAATGCTTTTATTAATGCAGGGATTTTTGTGGTATCAGCAGAATATGCGATCCAGGCACCAAACAGGCCTGTTTCCTGTTCGGCCAACGTATCGATACCGGGCGTAATGGCTTCCACAAAACCGTCCAAATGATCAATCGAAGAATATCCGGCATCAATGGCAGCCCATACTCCTACATTAAACGAAACATGGCCTACCATGCCGATACCTAGTTCCCGGGAGGTTTTCGCAATAGCAGGAAATGTTTCTTTGGTCAAGCCGGGAAGCAATTTCAGGTAATCATATCCGGCAGCTTTCTCTTCTTTGACCTGCTCGATACCTCTTGCCGCCGTTTTGATGGTCTGCCCGCTGAATGCCGGCCCGGTGGTGTAAAAATTCGGCCCAAGAATCTCTCCTTTTCTGACCTTGTCCCTTAATTCAAGATGCTTTGCATTGCCCAGCATGCCGCGGATGGTGGTGATCCCGTTGGCAAGATAAAGCATCAGTACCTCTTTCATCGGCGCCAGATCATCCACCGCAGGCACATGCGCATGCATTTCCGACCAGCCCGGAGTCAGGTACTTGCCCTTTGCATTGACGACCAATGCATTTTTGCTGTACTTAATCTTTGAGCTTTCACCCAAAGCTGTAATCCGTCCGCTTTTAACCACCACCGTTTGATCCTTCAAAACCGTCTCCCGGTCCATTGGGATCACATTCACAGAGGTGAAAACAATCTCACGGTCAGCGTTGCTGACAAGATCCTGGGCGCAGGCGGTACCTGCCAGGAAAATCCCTAAAATCAAACTCAGTTTCATATTGAGATGGTTTAAGTGAGCGGACGGATCAATGCGGCCCTTTTAACTCAGCGTCGCAACATTCTGCGCATTCTTCTGAGCCTTCAGGGCCAGTTCCGTAGCCAGAAAACAATGTTCCTGCGACATAGCAGTCTCAGTTCTGTTGACCACATCGTCGACAAGCTGGCGGCCGTAAGGAAGCTCGGTCTTGCTGCAATCGATGTATTGTGTTTCTTTATTATTAACCAGGAAAAGGTGGTTTCCGCCTTCTCTGCCAGCAATGTCAATGTTTTTACGAATTTCAATATAACCTTCCGTACCCAGTACCGTCAAACGTCCGTCACCCCAGGTTTTAAGGCCGTCGGGGGAGAACCAATCGACGCGAATGTAGCCTGCGCCTCCATTTCCTCTCAGCATAGTGTCTCCAAAATCCTCAAATTTGGGATACTGAGGATGATTTACATTCCCTACCTGGGAAGCAACGATTTCAGCTTTGGTGGATCCGGTGAAGAAAAGGAACTGGTCAAACTGGTGAGAGGCAATGTCGCATATAATACCGCCGAAACGTTTTTTGTCAAAAAACCACTCAGGGCGCGTGCTACCATTCATGCGGTGCGGCCCTAGCCCGATCGTCTGCACCACCTTTCCGATCGCACCTTCCTTAATAAGCTCACCGGCTTTGATCGTCGCGCGGTTTTCAAGGCGCTCGCTGTACATGATGGAATAAATACGTTTGGTTTCCTTTTGCACCTTCCTGACTTGCGCCAGTTGTTCTAGCGATGTAATACCAGGCTTATCGACCATATAATCTTTCCCACTCTTCATCACTCTTACGCCCAATGGAGCGCGCTCATCAGGAATACCTGAGCTCAATATCAGCTGAATGGATTTGTCGTCCAGGATCTCCGCTTCGCTCTGGGCCTGCTTCACATTCGGGTAGCGCTTTGCAAATGCGGCTGCCAGGTCTGCTTCTTTGGCATAGAACGAAACCAGCTCACCACCACCTCTGGTCACTGCCTCCACCTGACCGTAAATGTGGCCGTGGTTAATTCCAATCACAGAAAATTTAATTCTCGGCGGCATCGCCACCGCCGGGACCGGCTCAGCTGTTTGGGCAGGTACCGAAGCGAGTACTTCATTGGTTAATGCTGGTAACATCATTAGACTGGCGGCGGTATTGACCGAATTCTTGATAAACTGACGACGGTTATCCTGTGACTCTTTCATTGCGAGATTGGGAATGTGATGGTTACTTAGTAAAGCACAAATTCTGAATATATAATGTGCTCTTGATAAGACATCATTATAAATGTCTTTCCCTTACAAAGGAGACGCCGCCAGGATCTATTTATTTCCCACCGAAATACCAAAAGTTACCCGAGAGTCATTTCGCTTGCGGGTCGACTCCACCACACTTTCGTAAGAGTTTTCAAAACTGGTGCGCAGCGTGATCCATTTGTTGAGTGGCAGCTCGATGGACAATATCGTGTTCCAGCGCAAATTAGAGATATCATTCAAAGCAGGCTGAATGAATGTGAGGTGGTTAAAGCGGATTTTATCCTGCATTACAGCGTGCTTTCCTTTGATCCGGAAAGAATTTCGAATGGTACTGACCGTGGCGATCTCCCTGAAATTGGTCGATTCGTAGAGAATGGCATTGGTCAGGCTCAGGTCATTGTTTTTCGTTTTTACGACGCGGTAACCGATCCCTGCACCGGCCATTTGCCGCAGGTCAATTCTCCTCAGATTACTGGTTTCCAATACACCCAGACCAAAAACGTAGGTCTTTCTTTTTTTGAACACATCTACAAACAAATCCAGATAGCTGTCACGCTCGGCCAGCACGCCGTTCTGCTTTCCATAGGTAAATCTGGGGTTGGTAGCGATGTTGATGACCGGGCCACTGAATGTAACTTCTGCCCGTAATACCATCAAACTGCGGTTTACATTACCTCGCGTGAAGTTTCCGTCACCAATAAAACGGTATTTAACCGTATCGATCAGCACTTTCGGAGGTACTGGGACGGTGTCGGGTTTTGCCGAAATGACAGAGTCCGCAGGTACGGTTTTGAGCGTGTCAGCCAGTGTTTGGGCGGAAGCCGCTGAGACAGAAACAGATAAAAGAAAAGCGGTAAGCTTCAAGAAATGGTGGCAGGTCAATTTTTTCATTAACGCGTTTTTGCAAAATAATAATGCCAAAACAGATGTGGCAAGACTTGGCAAGTCTGGGCGACTCCGTCTTCAAGACTTACCAAGTCTAATTATTATTTAACTGCAAACGCTATTTCTCGATTGCCTTCACCTTCCCCAATCTGCGCATATGTCTTTCCGCACCGGTAAATTCTGCATTCAAAAATGCTTCTACCAGTTCCTGAGCGGCCATATTACCGGTTACCCGTCCGCCCAGACAGAGCAAATTCAAGTCATCGTCCTCCACACCCTGATGTGCCGAAAAATGATCATTGATTAAAGCTGCGCGAACGCCGGACACCTTATTGGCTGCTACTGAGGCTCCTACCCCGCTTCCGCAAACTGCAATACCGCGCTCTACCTCCTGGCTGACAACGGCCTGGGCCATTGGAATAACAAAGTCAGGGTAATCGTCCTGCTTGTCCAGCTTAAAAGCGCCAAAATCCCTCACACTGTGCCCTTTTTCTATCAGGAAAGATTTCAGGAATTCTTTCAACTCATATCCTCCGTGATCCGCTGCTAGTCCGATTTTCATTTGGGAAAAATTTAAATTTGGAGTAATCTGTAAAATGCCTCTGCGGCTCTGAATGCAGGCAATTTCGTTATTTTTATCAAATTATCGGTACTTGCTCCCCGTTGATTTCTGCTGCGTTCAGCAATTTGTTGACTAATTTGCCACATGAAAAAGAATGAGCCTACGGAAGCTGTAAATACGGGAACGCACAATTTTACATTTTCTGAGTTTAACCTATCTGACTTATCCACGACACATATTTTACAAAATAGCGCTGAACTGCCCGAAACTGGCAGGCGTGGTTTTTTCGAGATACAACCTACCGATATTGACATTAATTATGGCCAGTTCCAGATTCCCGGTACATTAACAGAATCCCTGAAAGTCGTAATCCGCCAAAACGCAAATTCTGTAAACCTCTATTGTGATTGCAGCACTCCCAAGAGGAAACTCTGTGAGCATCAAATACAGGTACTTTATAACCTGATGAACCGTAAAGACCTGCGCGCATTTTTTGACCAAAAGATCAGGTTCGAAAAAATAAGGCAGGTAGCATTGGATTACGGATTGGAAAATGAGCCCGATCCTGATGAATATTTTAAGCTGGAATATACCGACAGACAGCTGGTGATCAAGCCAAAATTGAAAGAGCTGATTCCCGTAAACCAGTCATCGGTCGCTTTTTTTCAAGACCAGCTGATCACAAAACCTGCATTGGACATACCCGGTGCAAAAGCGACTTCGGAATACTCAAAAACCATTGTTGTACTGGGCCAGAATAAGTATTACAATCATTTTTACCTGGAACTATACGACGCACAGGTCACAAAGGATGGAAAGCTAAAAAACCCTCTCACGCCTCAGAATCCATTAGAAATGGTATGGCAGATGGACAATACTAACGCTGTTAAATTTCATGCAGCCGTTTCTGCGTTTCAAAACAACTTCCGCAAGAAAAACGCTGACTCGGACATTGCCGGCCTGAAATCCATCGTTCGTAACCCGCTCGACCTGGACTTTTACTACCACAATCCTGCGGTTTCAGAGAACATTAATGCAGCGTCGTTAAGACCTGTCAAATTGGAACAGTCGGCGATCGATATGCAGCTGACCATTGCCCGGAAAGATCTGTTTTTTCAGATCACCGGTTATCTCATCCTGGACGGCGTGTATCTGGATCTCGAAAAGGTGAAGCTGGTTTACGACTATTTTGTGCTGTACCTGGATTCGCTCTACCTGATTGACCATGAAGATATCCTCAAAACCATTTCCTTTTTCAGGCAGCATAACCAGAAGATTTTTATCCATCATACCAAATTTGAAGAGTTCAGACAAAATCTGCTTTCGAAAATTGAGCACAAAATAGGTATCACTTATTCGTACCTGAAACCTGCCACTCCCGAGCAAAAAAAAGAGCAGGGTTTTGATCAGCAAACCCAAAAACTGATTTACCTGGAAGACGTCGGAAATTATGTAATGATCACCCCCGTGATGAAATACGGTGATGTGGAAGTGCCTGTTTTTTCAAGAAAACAGATCTACTCGGTTGACAATCATGGTTACCCTTTCACCATTGAACGGGATACGGATGCCGAAATCCGTTTCAGCAGCACATTGCTCAGGCAACACCCCGACTTTGAAGAGCAGCTGGGCAAAGACTTTTTCTACCTGCATCGCGAACGGTTTTTAAGCGAAGACTGGTTTCCACATATTTTTGAAGAATGGCGGGACGAAGGCATTACCATTCTTGGCTTTAATACGCTCACTAAAAACAGGTTAAATCAGAACAGGGCAAAAATATCTGTGCATGTTGCCAGTGGGATCAACTGGTTTAACACCACTGCGAATGTCCAATTTGGAAGCCAGAAAGTGACACTAAAGCACTTACATAAAGCCGTTAAAAACCGCAACAAATATGTAGAGCTAGGTGATGGCACACTGGGCATACTGCCCGAAGAATGGATTGAGAAATTCGCCAAATTCTTCGAGGCAGGTGAGATCACGGGAGAAATGATACAGACGCCGAAAATCAATTTCATTTCCGTTGCCGAAATGTACGAGGCGGAAGCGCTGGCGCAGGACGTGAAGGAGCAAATCACGTTTTATCAGTCTGCATTTGCGAGCTTTGACACCATTAAACCTGTCAAAGTTCCTAAAAGCCTGAAAGCCAAATTGCGCAAATACCAGAAAGAAGGCTTGAACTGGCTGAATTTTCTGGACGATTTCGGTTTTGGCGGCTGCCTGGCCGATGATATGGGTTTGGGAAAAACGGTTCAGGTGATCGCGTTTCTGTTGTCACAAAGAGAGAAAGAGGTCAGGAACACGAACCTGATTATTGTACCTACTTCACTGATTTTCAACTGGGAAGCAGAGGTCAAGAAATTCGCGCCAGACCTGAAAATATTGACGATATACGGCTCCGATAGAGGAAAAGAAATCACCGATTTTGATCGGTATGAGCTGATTCTGACATCCTACGGCACATTACTTTCTGACGTTAATTTTCTTAGAAAGTATCATTTCAACTACATTATCCTCGACGAGTCGCAGGCCATTAAAAACCCGGAATCACAGCGGTACAAGGCCGCGCGGCTTTTGCAGTCGCGTAACAAACTGGTACTGACCGGTACGCCTGTTGAGAACAATACATTTGACCTCTACGGTCAGCTTTCCTTTGCCTGCCCGGGCCTGCTGGGCAATAAAACGCAATTCAGAAACCATTTTTCTATTCCTATTGACCGATTTAAGGACAATGACCGCGCCAGAGAGCTACAAAAAAGGATCAATCCGTTTGTTCTCAGGAGGACCAAAAAACAGGTTGCGACAGAACTGCCGGACAAAACCGAAATGGTGATCTATTGCGAAATGGGCGATGAACAACGGAAAGTTTACAATGCATATGAACTGGAATTTTATACATTTCTCAACACACGCAACGAGGTCGACATTTCCAGGGATACCCTTCATATTTTACAAGGACTCACCAAGTTGCGGCAAATATGTAACTCTCCCGCTCTGCTTAATGATGATCTTTTTTATGGGAATTCGTCCTCAAAAATTGATACACTTATTGAACAGATCGAAAGCAAATCACCACAGCATAAGATCCTGGTATTCTCCCAGTTTGTGTCCATGCTAAACCTGATCCGGCCAGAACTGGAAAAAAGAGGTATCGCATACGAGTACCTCACAGGCCAGACGCGTGACCGGGCAGCACGCGTTGAAAATTTTCAGAACAATGCCGACGTACGCGTATTCCTGATCAGTTTGAAAGCAGGAGGTACCGGGCTCAACCTGACCGAAGCGGACTATGTATACCTGATTGATCCGTGGTGGAACCCCGCGGTTGAAAACCAGGCCATTGACCGCAGCTACCGGATCGGGCAAAAGAAAAATGTGATCGCGGTAAGGCTGATCTGTCCGGGTACCATTGAAGAAAAAATCATGGAGTTACAGGAGTCGAAAAAAGACCTTGCCAACGATCTGGTCAAAACGGATGCTTCTATTTTGAAAACATTAACCCAAAAGGATCTTTTGGGATTAGTCGCACGGTTTTAAGCTTAGTCGAGATTTTTGCTGATTTCGGTGATAAGGTATTCTTTGGGATCATTGAAATACTCCCAGAAAAAGATCCCTGCCAGGTCATTCTTTTTCACATACTTACATTTCAGTTTGATCGATTTTTCATCGTCATATGTGATCAGCACTTTGGTGGAATCATTGAACAGGTAAGGCGCCTTGGCTTTCTTGTCATAATATTTTTTATACCCATTCTGGTCTATCAACGTGTCTTTCAGCTTGGTATAGCCTCCTCCCTGAACCGATTTAATGCGTTTTTCACCCAGACCGTGGTTACTGATCGTTTCGGCTTCAAAGCCTTTTCCGTAGAATGCTGCGCCCAAAACGATTTTGCTGGCCGGAACTCCGGCAGCCATAAAACTCTTCACAGACTTGTCGGCCGAAGACGACTCACCATTGCTGTACAAATTGGTATGATGCCCTACGGTACCGTTGCGACCACCGTAATCATAGGTCATGATGTAGATATAATCGGTGTAGAGCGCTACAAGGCCCATTTCCGTATTATCAACAAAGGATTGCGAAGCCCCAACCGCTGTGGTTAACTGAAATTTGCGTCCTTTTTCTTTTTCCAATAAATCCAATTCCTGACGAATGGCCTTGAACATTAATGTAAAATTTTGTTTGTCCTCTGGCCGGAATATGTTTCCTTCTTCACCGCGCATGGCAGGGTATTCCCAGTCAATATCCACGCCGTCGAGGTTGAATTGACGAATGATATCTACACTTGTTTTGGCAAATTTCTGTCTGGAAGTTTCGGTAAGTACGGCGTCGGAAAAGTTTTCGCTCCAAGCCCATCCACCAATTGAGATCAGGATTTTGAGATCCGGGTTCTTTACTTTCAGCTCATTAAGTTTCCTGAAATTCGTTGAATCCGTGGCCAGGTTGGTCAGTACCGCGAGGCTGTCTTTCACATTAACGAAGGCGTAGTTAATGTGGGTCAGTTTTTCAACATCAATTTCCTCGGTTTTTACCAATCCGCGAAAACCGCCAACGTAGCCATTGACAATGTATTTTTTCTTGGTTTGTCCAAAACTGAATGTCGGACTGAGCACGCACAGAACAAGCAGGGCGAGGAGTAGATTACGAAGCATTTTGATGGGCAGGATTTAGGTTGAACCTAATAAAGCGCTATTTTCCTGGATATTACTTCATTATCCTTCCGGATTATAACAATGTAGATTCCTGCAGGTAAAAAGTTCAGATCTGTTTGCGCGGATTGACCGATGCTGCTTTTCTTTCGCTCGGCCCCTTTCAGATCAAAGACAAGAAGGGTGGCGGGGACATTGTTTTTGAGCTCGGTAATCAAGCTTTTTTCCGACACATAGATCAGGTTCCCGTCTTCGGCCGGAGCTGTGGAAGTAATAATCGATGCGGCACGAACAATGGCGATCAAACTATAAGGAGAGCTGCCGCCGGCATTCACAGCCTTGATCCGGTAATAGTAGTCGTCGGTAGCAAGCGCCTCTTTGTCCTCATACTGGATAACGCTCGCCGCCTGCTTGTGTATCTGCACAAATTGCGCATCTGATCCTCTGGAACGCTCTACCCATACTTCGGCGGCATTGCCGGTAGGGGGCGACCATCTCAGTTGTATCAAATTATGTGCAAGCGGAACGGCCGTAAACCCAGTAGGCTGGTCTGGAACAGGGATATTTTGAGTCGTAATGGAACTGACATTACTGTATGCCGAGCCTCCTGCCGTATTCAATGCACGCACCCTGTAATGGTAGGTCGTAGCGGTAGCAAGGCCTGTGTTCTGGAAAGCTGTGATGTTCGCGCCCAGGTCAGCTATTTTGGTAAACGTGGTGCCGTTCAATGATCTTTCCAATTGAAAACCAGTCTCATCGGTCGCATTGTCCTCCCAGCTTAGGTTAATCTGACTAATAGATATCGCGCTACCTTTCAAGCCGGATGGCGCTTTGGGGATGGTAACCAGCGGTGGTTTTGTTGTTGCTGTTGCAATGTTGGAATAGACTGAAAACCCGGATGCATTTTTTGCCCGAATCCGGTACCAATATGCTGTTGAAGCAGTTAACCCTATGTTTTGGTAAATGACAACATTAACAGCAGGTGTTGCAAGTTTGACAAAGACCTTTCCATCTGTCGAGCTTTCGAGTTCAAACCCGGTTTCGTCCAATGATGCATCAACCCAGGTTATTGTGATCTGTGAAGGCGAAACTGCAACTGCCGCCAAAGTTTGCGGTGCTTTTGGGATTACCAAGGCTGTTGCCCCGGAAGGTAAAACCGCAGTAAAAATGATAACAATCAGGACAGACAGCGCAGACAGGGCAAAACTATTCCTCATAAAATCTTGAAATTCTCAAAAGGCAAAAGTATCGTTAAAAAAATCCAATCCTCTTTCAATTACAACCATCCACGCCGTTTAAACCAGACGTAAATGCCAAAGGTAATGGCCCCCATCAGGATCATGACCGCGGGGTAACCCAACCTCAGCCGGAGCTCAGGCATGAAGTCAAAGTTCATCCCGTAAATGCCCACAATGAAGGTCAGCGGCATAAAAAACACCGAAAATACCGTCAGTACCCTTACTATTTCATTGGTGCGTTGCGAAGAAATGGAGAAATAGATCATCACCAGCTGGTTCATATTCTCAAAAAGGGTATCGTAGATGTTGGTAAGCCTCACGTACAGGTCACGCGTGTCGCGGGTAAAGGTATTGCTATGCGTAGGTGCATCCATTTTTTCGATAATGTCGTGGGAAAGCATGATGATCCTTCTGGTCACTTCTACTTTTCTGCGCAGATAATAAAGGCCTTCCAGAAGCGAAGGTTTGCGGTTTTTAAGAAACATATTTTCCTCATAATATTCAATATCCCGGGTCAGTTTAGCGGAAGACACCTCGTATGTGGCCAGACAACTTTTGATGATTTCATTGACCAGGTGATGGGTGTTTTTACATTCATGCTGGTCAATCTGATTCTTCTTGATGGATTCGGGCCCGGACCATTGTTTTTTGTGAAGCGTAATAACCGTCTTCGCGTTCATAAAAATCGCTACCTTATCAGTCAGCTCGGTGACGGTATCTGCCTCGGATGCGGCATTTTCAGCGTGTATTCTGAAAATAATAAAGGTATAGCTTCCAACATCTTCGTATTTGGGCAAGTGATCTATTTGAAGCCAGTCATTAATCGAAGATTCATGCAAATCGTATTTTTCAGTAACACTTTTAAGTTCTTCATCGCTAGGCTCCATAATATCCAGCCACTCAAATGGATATTTGAATTTATCGGTAACAGTTTGAATCATAGATTAATCCGGGCGAACCCTAACAGTGTTAAATTGTATAATACCGAAAATAAACTCATTTTTCCGGTTTGGCATCCATAATGAATCGCAGGGACTGGTCTCTGGTAACAAAAGCAATCATCCAGTTATAAAACGTTTTGACCTGATTACGATAACGGATCAGCGAAAAAAGATGCACTACCAGCCACAGAAAGTACGCTATAAAACCCTTGAAATGCAAACCCGGCAAGTCCGCAACGGCTTTGTTAACACCAATAATCGCCATGGTACCTTTGTCTTTGTAGGCAAACGTTTCCATTGGTTTTCCGTCCAGCATTAATCGCAGGTTTTGTGCCAGATTTTTTCCCTGCTGAATAGCTACCTGCGCCAGCTGCGGATGTCCGTCAGGAAATTTTTCATCCGAGTTCATCAGACAAATGTCGCCTAATGCAAAAATGTTATCCAAGCCAATTACTTTGTTGAAACCGTCCACCAACACACGTTTGCCTTTTCCAAGCGAAGTTTCTGGTATACCCGGTAACTTGGTAGCGGTAACTCCCGATGTCCATATCAGCGTTTTGGTGGCAATCGTTTTACCATTTGCAAATGTCACGATTCCGTCCTGATAATCCTTAACAGTGTGATTCAGCAGCACGTTAATGCCAAGCCCATTCAATTCTTCAAGCGTTTCCTGCTGAGATTTTTCACTCATGGGTCTCAAAACCACAGGCAAGGCATCCACCAGATATATCTGTACCTCCTCTCGCCTCAGTTCAGGATAATCTTTTTTGAAAATATTCCGGTGCATTTCTGCCAGCATTCCTGAAACCTCTACACCAGTCGGTCCGGCACCGGCTACCACGATAGAGAGCAGCTTCCTTCGCTCTACGACATCCATAGTTTTAGTGGCTTTTTCCTTATTACATAAAATGTGGTTTCTTAATGCCAATGCGTCCTTTACTGTTTTCATGGGTACCGCATTCCTTTTCACATTTTCCATACCAAAAAAATTGCTTTCCGTGCCGGTGGCAAAAACCAGGTAGTCGTAGTCAATATCGCCACTTTCGGTCGCTATTTTTCTTTCATTGGGAAATACTTCTGTAAAAGCCCCGAAACTGAAACGCAGGTTATTTTTATCCTGAAAAAATTTCCGGAAAGGGTAACTGACATTAGAAGCCTCCAGAAAACCAGTAGCCACCTGATACAACAACGGTGGAAAAAAGTTGTAGTTATTCTTATCGACCAGTGTGATATGAAACCGCCTGTCGCGCGATAGTTTCTGTGCCAGGTTAATGCCCGCGAAACCTCCCCCAATGATGACTACTTTTTTCAATTCCATATACAGTGTGATTGATGTAAAAAATCCATTATTATAATTGTGCCTCCATTTATCGGCAGTGCGTTTTCAAACCTTCTTATGCTATTTCAGATCCCTTGGGCTGTGAAATTCCTTACCCAGGTGTGCAATTCATCCATTCTTTTTTAGCTGCTGCGCCTTCTCGTCAGATGTCCTCATTGCTGGCATGTGGTTTGTAGAAGGAGCCATTTTTTAAATCATCAACTAAACATCTGGCTAACATGAATTATCAAATGGATACCAGGGGGCAAACGCAAAGCGCACAACCTGGAATAGAGGAAGTAATGGACCCTACACCGGTCATCATCCGCGAAAGTTACCGGGGAAGTGGCCGTTTACAAGGGAAAACCGCCCTCATTACCGGCGGCGACAGCGGCATAGGCCGTGCTGTAGCCGTCCATTTTGCGAGGGAAGGAGCTGACGTAGCCATTGTTTACCTCGATGAAAATCAGGACGCCGAAGATACAAAATCCATGGTGGAAGCTGAGGGAAAGGCATGTTTGCTCTTACAGGGCGACATCCGCAGCGAGCAATTCTGTAAAGAAGCCGTCAGCCGGACGGTCAATGCATTCGGGAAGCTCAATATCCTGGTCAACAATGCGGCAGAGCAACACCCCAAAGAACATATCCGCGAAATTTCGGCCCGGCAACTGACGGATACTTTTGCTACCAATATCTTTTCCTTTTTCTATTTTACGCAGGCAGCTTTGCCGCACTTGAGAAAAGGGGATTCCATCATTAACACAACCTCCATCACCGCATACCACGGCAGTCCGGCATTGCTCGACTACTCCTCCACCAAAGGTGCCATCGTAGCCTACACCAGGTCTTTGGCCGGTAGCCTTGCAGAGGAAGGGATCAGGGTGAACGCGGTGGCGCCGGGCCCGATATGGACACCTTTGATCCCATCTACGTTCGATTCGGAACGTGTTGAAAAATTCGGAAAGGACACTCCTTTCAAGCGACCGGGACAGCCTGCCGAAGTCGCTCCCTGCTACGTATTTCTGGCCTGTGAGGATGCCTCGTATATGAGCGGTCAAGTGCTACATCCTAACGGCGGGCAGGTAGTGAACGGTTAGGTAATGCACACTTCATTTATTCGCATTTTGAAGGGCTATTTCAATGCTGTTGATCAGATTTAGCTCACGATAAGGCTTGGTCAGGTACGCCGCCGGGGCAGTTTCCTCTGCGCGGCGTACTGTTTCGTTATCCATATAGGCCGTCAGGTAAATAATGGGAATACTGGTCACGTCCTTCATTTTCCAGGCTGTTTCTATCCCGTCCATGTCTCCCTTAATGTGAATGTCGAGCAGTGCCAGGTCTACTGGCTCGTGGCTGATAAATTCCAGGGCTTCCTTGCCGTTGTCTGCAATAAGGGCAACCTCATAGCCATGCTTTTCGAGGGTTTCTTCCAGTCCCATGGCCTGTATCCCTTCATCTTCCAGGATGAGTATACGTATCTTTTTAATTGTCATAACCTTAGCTATTTGCCTTCAAAACTACCTCAGCCAGCTTCCCGAAGTTGCGGCAGTGGAATTTCCAGTGTAAAACTTGTACCTGCATCGACTGCCACGCGGCACTGGCCGTCAAGTTGCCGGGACAAGACTTTTATTAATTTTATCCCAAAGGAACCACCAGGACGGTCCCATAATTTCATATCCATTCCGTTTCCATTATCCCTGATTTCCAACTGAATCGCATCATTCATTTCTAGCTTCAAAGATAACTCGGGATTTGTAACGTGCTGATAAGCGTGCTTGAAGGAATTTGTGATCCATTCATTGACGATCAGTCCTAGTGGCATGGCCATGTCAATGTCAAGCTCGTCGACGTCCACCTGTAGTATCAGTCTGAAACGTTCCTCGCTAAGACCGAAACTCTGCATAACGCTTTCCACAAGGTTGGTCAGATACTCCCGCATGTCTACCATATTCACATTGTCCTGATTGTACAGACTCTTGTGGATCAGCGACATGGCTTCAATTCTTTGTTGTCCGGTTCGGATACTTTGCCTGGCATCTTCGTCCGTCAACCGGTTTGACTGCAGGCTCAGCAAATTCGAGACGATCTGTAAATTATTCTTGACCCGGTGGTGCAGCTCCTTCATTAAAAGCCTCATCTGATCCGACTGCTCGTTGATTTTCCCGTTATTCTCCTCTAAAATCCGGTTGCTGCGGGCAATGATCCGGTACTGGAAAATCATAAATAGCGAAAGTATCAGAAAAAGGCCCAATCCAATGGTTATCCAGCTAATTTCTCTGGTTTTCACATTATTAATGGCGCCCAGTGCAGCAATTTGTTGATCTTTTTTCTCCGCTTCATACTGCACCTGCAGCTCTCCGATTTGCCGCACATTGTCGAGTACCCTTAGCGAATCCCTGATTTCAATGTAGCGCGTGTATGCGGCCAGCGTGGCTTTATAGTTATTAGTCTGTTCCAAAGCCTGGTACAGATAGCGGTTTACCTCCATTTCCCTGAATGGGTTTTTCAGCTCCTGCGTGATCCGCAATGCTTTGAACAGGTACTTTTTACTTCTTTCAATGTCCTGGCGCTGCAAATAGATCTGAGACAGCCAGGTGTAGCTATAGGTCAGAGAGATTAGTTGATTGTATTTTTTGGCCAGCTTTATACCCTTTTTAACGTAAAAAAAAGCCTGGTCAGTCTCTTTGCGCTTCACAAGTACCTGAGCAATGTTGTTGTAATAAGCCACCCTGCTGCGTTCAAAACGAGGCGAAGATTCAGCTATTTTCAAACCTTCCAGATGCATATTCAGGGAACGGTGAATCATCGCCGTATCATTTTCCTGCGAACCGAGTCCCTGGGTGAACATTGCTTTTAGTCTTGTCATGTAAATGATCGAGGTCGTGTCTTTGGCTATTCGCGCCGCCTGCATTCCCTTATCCACGGCCTGAAAAGCCATTTTGTAATTCGCCTTCTCTTTGTGAAGATTTCCGATCACCGCATATATATCCGGTATCTCGGAAGTCATTTTCCATTTTTCAGCATTTGCAAGCGCGGCGATGGCCGACTTCATCGCCTCCGAATGGCTGCCAAGCCGCCACAACGCCTGGGCTTTGTAACGCTCGCCTCTGATTACAGCCGTTTTATCCTGAATCCTGTTTCCTTCTGCGGTGATCTGCGCGGCCACTAGTTTTAGTGAATCCGGCCAGGCCGTGCCAGACTGCTCAGCCTTTGTGTACAGATCCGATAGTCTGCCAACAGTTTTACCAGGGTTCACAGAAGCAGAATCAATGTTTTCAGCCACACTTTTTCCGGCAAACAGCAACAAGATGCAGAGCTTTAAGATAAAATTTTCGCGCATCAGGATGTTTGATATTTAGGCAGCCATTTGTTAATCGTTTCTTGAAGGGTATCTTTCAAAACAGGTTTGGTCAGGTAATCGTCCATGCCTGCATCAATACATTTCTCCCGCTCCCCCACGACAGTACCCGCCGTGAGTGCTATAATAGGTATTCTTTTTTCATTTTCCAGCTTCCTGATCTCCTTCGTGGATTCATAGCCATTCATTTCCGGCATTTGAATGTCCATAAATACAATATCGGGACTGCTGGCGCCATACGCCCGGATCGCGTCTATTCCGTTGACAGCCTCTACAATGATCGCGTTGGGCAATATCTTACCAAGCATGGTCTTAACCAGCAACATATTAATCTTGTGGTCCTCAGCAATCAAAATCTTTATGTTGCTCTCTCCATACCTCTCACTCGACAAGACAGGTTCGATCCATATCCGCGGTGGTATAGGTTCATTCTTTATCCGCAGCTGCGATAACGTGTAGAAAAGCTGCTGTATTTTCACCGGTTTAACCAAAAAATGCTGGATATCAAGCTCTGCGCCAACCGAATTCAGCATTTCCTCCTCAAGCGAGTCGTTCAAGAGGATAATGGGCAGTTGCGAAAGGTGCTTATCGTCATGCATCCTGATTCTTCTGATCGTTTCAATCCCGTCCCAGCCGGGCATCTGGCAGTCAACCAGCACCACATCATATTGTTGGTTGTCCGCCAGCAATGCGAGCGCCTCCTCCCCACTTGCCACATAATTTGAAGCAATGTCTTTGTTGTTGAGCATATCCTTCAGAATACGGCCATTGTTGAGGTTGTTGTCTATAATGAGCACATGCTGAATGTTTTCGGCATTTTCCCAGACAAATTCATCCTCTCCGTCCACCGTGCTGAATACGACATCAAAGAAGAAAGTACTTCCTGAGTCGGCAATGCTGCTTAAACTAAGCTTACTGCCCATGAGGCCCAGCAGGCTATTTGATATTGTCAGACCGAGGCCCGTGCCTCCAAAACGCTTGGTCGTAGACGAGTCTTCCTGCGAAAATGCTTCAAAAATGCGGCGTTGGTTTTGCGGTTCAATACCAATTCCTGTATCCCGTACAGAAAAGCGAAAGCAATAATCGTGTACGTTGGTTTTGTTCAAGAGCTCAATTTTCAGCTCAATTTCGCCAGTCATCGTAAATTTGACCGCATTACTCAACAAGTTCAGCAAAATCTGACGCAACCGGATCGAATCGGCCCAAACCAAACGCGGAACGTCGGCAGGGATATTGAGCAGCATTTCCAAATGCTTCTGATGGGCCTGATAAGTAACCATGTCAGCCACCTGGCCACATACCTCCAAAAGATTGGTTTTCTCCCGCGTCAGTTCGAGTTTTCCCGCCTCAATTTTTGAGAAATCCAGAATGTCATTGATAATGTCCAGCAGCGAGTTGGCTGATTGAAAAACCATCGACATGTACTGCTGCTGGGTTTCGTCCAGGTTGGTTTTCATCAGCAAGTCCGAAAAACCGACTACCCCATTCAACGGAGTACGTATCTCATGGCTCATATTTGCCAAAAACTCCGATTTCAGTTTACTGGCTTCTTCGGCTTGCTCGCGTGCTTCGAGCAGTTCTTTCTCCGCCCGCTTTCTCAGCGTAATATCCCGGATAACGGCCTGGATAATTTCCTCATTTTTTACGGCTATCAAGTTGAGAAGCACCTCTGCTATGAAAACTTCGCCCTGCTTATCCACCCGTTTGTACGACCATTCAAGGCTGTTGCTTCCTGTTTCATAAACAATATCAAGATGTTTGTTGAAGGCCTCGGACCTGGCTTCCCATCCCGGCTCGTCTATTCCCGACAATCCACCTACACGCATTTTCAGTAGTGCCTGCCGGGACTCAATCCCAAACATGTCCAGGGCAGCCTGGTTACAATCCAGGTACCGGTCTCTGTTGAACAGGATCACCGCGTCGCTGGTAGAATCATAAAGGCTTCTGAATTTCAGTTCGGAGTTCAGGATCGCCACTTCGGATTGCTTACGGCGCGTAATGTCCTGAAAGGCACCGAAAATTCTCACGCACACGCCATCCGCATTAACTTCGGCCTGCCCAATGGCCCTCACCCACAACTGGTTCCCTTTTGCAGTGATCAATTCCAACTCGCTGTCCCAGGGGGTACCATTGGCGATGCATTCCTTTACTACCTGGTTAATGGCGTCCCTGCTGGTGCCTTCGCTATAAAATCCAATAGCCTCTTCTACGGTCGGCACAAAATCGGGGCCTACCTCATGTATTTCCCTTGTGATCGACGACCAGTACAGTTCTCCGGTTCCGGGATAAAGCTCCCAGCCACCAATCCTGGCCACACCATTGGTTTGTTCGAGCATATCCTTGAAGCGCTTCATCTCATCGTCCGATTTTTTTCGGCGCGTAATGTCGCGTTCTACGGCAACGAAATGGGTACAGCGACCATTCTCGTCAAATACCGGGGTAATTTTGAGATCGACCCAGTACTTCTCGCCGTTTTTAGTATAGCACAATATTTCTTCCTGAACAATCCGGTGGGCCTTGCATCCCTGATAAATCCGTTGAATGGTCTCGCGATTGGTTTCAGGCCCACACAGGAGTTCTGTCGGGTCCTTCCCTTTTATCTCACGGCGGGTATGGCCGGTTTGGTTTTCGTAGGCTTTGTTTACCCAGGTAATGTAGCCCTTGCTGTTGGTGATAACGATATAATCGGTTGTGTTGGAAGCAACTATGGCAAGTTCCTTTAACCTTTCACGGGAGTTTCTGAGTTCTGTAATATTGTGACTGGTCAGAATAATCGCCTTACTGGCCATGTCAATATTAGCGTCGGTATTGCACCAGGTCCAGTTGCCATTCTTGTGAATGATTCTGTGCTCCACGCCACCTGGTACCGGCTTGCCCGTTTCGACAGTTGTGCGCAAAGCTTTGAAACAGACCTCGTGATCCTCGGGATGTACAAAATTTGTAAACGACCGTCCAATGGTCTCTTCGATTGAATGACCGTAGATCTTGGTCCAGCTCGGAGATACGTAGGTAAACAGGCCTTCTGCTGAAATGGTGAACAACACGTCCTGCATGTTGGACACCAGCACTGAGAGATCTTCCTCGACTTTGAGCCGCTGGGTAATGTCGTAGCCTATGCAGAAAATCTCCTTGACCATACCCGACCTATCAGCGATGCCGGTGAATTCCCACTGTATAGTTTTAATGCCTTCATGGGCAGACCTTTTCCTGAGAACCACTGAATGGGGCATTCCTGGATTAACAAAACACTTTTCGCCAACCATCAGGCATTTTTCGATGTCATCTGAGACAATGCCTTCCAGCGATGACGCACCAAGTAGTTCTGCACGGGTCAGGCCGAAAAAATTACAATAATGGTCATTGACATAACTGTAATTTCCGTCGGTATCAATGCCGATCGCGTAAATGGAGCTACTATTAAGAAAGCTGTTGTAGAGCTGGCCATCGGTCGTAAAAATCTGGGCATTTTTTGGGGCATTGTCCTTCTTTAAGGCACGTTCAACCTGTCGCAGCATTTTGAACAGCTTCTTCCCTAAATTATTCATGATTAAAACCTTCCAGATTTAGGACGTCATTCTCTTTCTGTTTTTGTCGCTACAATATAGCTTTTATTTGAGTATGAAATGGCTAATAAAGTGCTCGATTGTAATACTTTGACCAGCATTGACTAATTAGTACTACTTAATTAACTACAAGATTTTAGTCTTTCTTTTTGGGGACCTTCGCCCCCGCCTTCCGGGCCTCCGATAATCCGATCGCGACGGCTTGTTTTTTAGAAGTCACTTTCTTTCCGGAACCTGTTTTAAGTTTCCCTTCTTTTTGCTCGTGCACGGCTTCTTCGACTTTTTCGCCTGCCTTTTTTGAGTATTTTGCCATGATTACCAAATTTATAGTATTGTTAAGTATATATTTTTACAGCGTTTTAAGCTGTCGTCCATCTTACAATTCCTGTACCAGTTCGTTGTTGCAATCCTGCTGTTAACTTCCTTTCCCATCCTGAACCATGAAAAAATCAGTCATTATACTAACACTGCTGGTCAATGTTGTCTATTTTCCTGCCGCTGGCCAACAGCGGGGCAGCGTGTTGCTTAAAAACGCCACAGTTATCGACGGTACAGGCGACGCCTCCAAAGCGAACACGGATATTTTAATCAACCAGGGGCGCATTACTGCTATTCAAAAAGGGATTAAGTCCAGGGTTGACAAGGAGATTGATTTAAAGGGAAAAACCATTATTCCTTCACTGATCAGCGCGCACGCTCATGTGGGAACGCTGAAAGGCACCACTTCTTCGGCCGATAATTATACCCGCGGGAACATTCTGCGTCAACTTGTAAAATACCTGGACTATGGCGTGGGCTCTGTGTTAGCGATGGGCACAGACAGGCCATTGATATTCAACGGAATGCGCGATTCAACAGTGGCGGGACTGTTGCCCGGCGCCCGGCTATTTTCGGCAGGATACGGGTTTAATACGCCCGATAATTCGCCCGGCTCGTGGATGAATTTGCTGCTTCGCCCCGCGTCGCCCGAGGATGTACCAGCCATGATGGACAAACTTGCGGCGGTGAAACCGACTGTTGTCAAAATTTGGGTGGATGACCATGGTAATGCTAAAAAAATGAAGCCTGAGATATACAAAGCCATTATCCGTGAGGCTCATAAGCGAAATATCAGGGTAGCAGCGCATTTGTTTTATGCAGAGGATGCGCGCCTGCTGACCGACGCGGGAATCGATATCATTGCGCACAGTATCCGCGACAAGGAGGTCGACACCGATCTTTTGAATAAAATGAAACAGAAAAATGTAATTTACATTCCTACATTGTCGCTGGATGAATATCAGTTTGCCTACGCCGGTAATCCCGACTGGATCCGGGACGATTTTTTCAAAGCATCTTTGGAACCGGGTGTGCTGGAAATGATCACGGAGAAGGGTTATGGAGAAAAAATCAAAAATTCGCCCGATTATCCGCGCAATATGGCAGCGTTTAAAACCGCGAAGATCAACCTGAAAAAGATTTACGATGCGGGTATAACCGTAGCCCTGGGTACAGATTCGGGTGCTTTCCCGATACGGACGCAGGGATTTACCGAACATCTTGAAATGGAGCTGATGGTACAGGCAGGGTTAACACCGCTGCAAGCCATTACCATTAGCACGCGGAATGCCGCAAAAGCACTGAAAATGGATCAGGAACTGGGGACATTAGAAAAAGGAAAAAAGGCCGATTTTATCGTTCTGAGTGACAATCCTGAGAAAGACATCAAGAGTACCCGCAAGATCGAGTCAGTCTGGAAAGAAGGAAAAGAAGTAAGTAAAGGCCCATTAAAACATTAGTTTTGTTTAAAAATTTCACTCCATAAAAATGAAAATTGAATTTAAGAGGCTCGACCACATTATGCTTTGCTTCCCGGTCGGAAAAGAAGAAGAGGCGCGTGAATTTTACGGGAACGTTCTGGGCCTGAAAGAAATAACTGATACAGGCTATCCATTACCAAATGGCGCGATATGGTTTCAAATGGGTGATATTCAGCTGCATATCCGAGCAGAAAATAACCATGAGCACTCTCAGAGACATCCTGCATTTGAAGTACATAATCTCGAAGCAGCCCGAAAACTGCTGGAATCTCATCACATTGAGCTCAAAAACGAGAGCAAAATCCCGGACAGGAACCGGTTCTCTTTCCGGGATCCCTTTGGAAACCGCATAGAGCTAATTGAAATGCTTTAAAAGCAAAGAAGCCAAGCCGATAGCTTGGCTTCTTTGATCGATACCATCATTTAGGTAACGATATCAGTATAAGGATTGCTGATCGTCACCACTTGCTGATTGATAAACTGGATCAGATTTTGGTTCAGTCTTTCTTTGTGAGTAATGAACAGGCCGTGCGGAGCGCTCTCATAAATGATATATTCCGCCCCGGGAAGCATCTGGGAAGTCCTGTTGCTGCTGACCTCAATGGGTACCGTTTTGTCGGACTCTCCATGAATGATCAATATCGGAACGTCCAGATAGGAAATTTCATTTCTGAAATCCGTCGCGCTGAAACTGCGTATGCATTGCGTGGTGGCCCGTCCCGATGCCTGCAACGCCAGAATGCTATGCCAATGCAATATTTCATCGCTAACCGCATTGTTTAATAGCGAATTACCATAAAAATCCTTCGCAAAATCAGTCAGAAACTTGGGACGGTCTTGCTCAATATCTTTAACAAAACCATCAAAATTCTCCTGAGGCACCCCGTCGGGATTATCGTCGGTTTTCAGCATATAAGGTACTATCGAGCTGATCAGTACTGCCTTGGAGATCCTGCCACTTCCATAAGTGCTCAGGTAGCGCACGACTTCTCCGCCGCCCATTGAAAAACCGACCAATGTTACCTCATTCAAATTCAGTTCTTCTATAACCGATTTTAAATCCGCGGCCAATGTATCATAGTCATATCCGTTCCAGGGCTTGTCAGACCTGCCAAAACCACGTCTGTCATACCCAATGCACCGGATACCATGTTTGGGAAGCTCATTGAACTGGTACTCCCACATTTCATGGCTTAGCGGCCATCCGGAGATAAATACCACCGGCTTTCCCTGTCCTACTTCATGGACAAACAATTTGACCGGTTCAGTCAAAGTCGCGGCTTTCGATTCTATCAGTTTCATAATGAGATGAGTTTTGAAGTATGATTTTAAATGACTTATCACTAAGCGGGTTATTCATAACGGATGCTCCGCGATTCTGCCCAATTACCATTCCAATGACCTGGCGTCGGACTATGGCGGATATACGGTGCATTTATTTAAACAATGCGGCAACAAACCGTGCAAGATCATCAGCATGCAGCTTTGCTGTCAACATATTTATTTAACGCGAGCGCAAAAAGTCGTAAATGGGAAAAGTAATCCTAAATTTGCAAACGCGTTCGAAGCAGACACCGAACTTCACACGATGTTAAAATACATTTATAGGTTTTTAATTGCGATTATCATTCTTGCCGGGATTGCCGAAGTTGTGTTAAGGGTAAAATACGGTTTCTGTAACTCGCCACTCTACATTTCCGACCCCGATTTTGAATACGTTTATGCTCCTAATCAGGATGTAACACGCTTTGGGTACAGGCTCCGCACCAATAGTTATTCCATGCGAAACGAGGAGATTTTACCGACGGACAGTCTGGTAATCCTTCTGATCGGTGATTCGGTCGTGAATGGCGGCAGTCTCACCGATCAGGACAGCGTAGCTTCGACATTGCTTGAAAAGCGTTTTCTGAAAGATTTTGGCCAAAGAGTGCGTGTACTCAATATTTCTGCCGGCTCCTGGGGGCCAGACAACGTTGCAGCGTTCCTGAAAAAATACGGTTTGTTTAAAGCCAAACTCATATGTCTGGTGACGAGCAGTCACGATGCACACGATATCATGTCACACCAAAGCCCTGTCGGCATAGACCCGGGCTGGCCTGACAAGCAATATAAAGTAGCGCTTTACGAGCTGTGGGACCGTTATCGCTGGATGTTCTTTTATTTCTTCAATTCTTTCTTCATCAGCCCGGAAGTAGTTCAGGAACCGAAAATTGCTGAAACAAAAGCAGATTCGGCAAAGGTCGATTCTTCTAAAAAAGAAAAGCTTAACGATGCTGGGATCCGCAAGCCAGGCATGGTGTTCAACCCTGGGTATGAGCAGATTTACCAATTGGCAAAAGATAATAATGTACCTCTTTTCATTTATCTGCACCCGGAAATCTCCGAAATAGAACTGGGACATTTTAATGATCAGGGCAACGAAATTATCCGCTTCGCAAAAGAAAAAGACATCCGGCTGATCAATGAATTTCAGTTTGGGATAGCGCCCAAATATTATCGCAAGATGGATGTAGTGCATTTCAACGCCGGCGGGCAAGTTTTTCTGGCCAACAACCTGTATCCCTTGTTTCAGGAATATCTTAAACTCGAAAGGTAATGCGCGTACTCATTGTTCACAACCAGTTATGGGCGCATTACAAATCCAGGCTTTTCAGCGAGATCAACCGGTCCCTGAGAGAGAAGGAACCGGAAAGTGACTTTCTGGTCGTGCAGATTGCCCTATTTGAAGCCAGTCGCAGCGTGATGCAAAACGACGACACGGTGCGCTACGAATATCCATACCAGGTACTATTCGATCGCGCGTTGGACAGTGTCGCATTTGGAGAAAGGCGAAAAGCATTGTTTGCAGCTTTTCGCAGCTACAAGCCGACAGTGTTGAACATCACCGGTTATTTTGACTGGGCGCAGGTATTATTGATGTTTTACGCCAGAATGAAAGGCGTGAAAGTGGTCATATCCTCCGAATCGTCTTCGATGGACCACAACCGGTCTGCGATCAAAGAGGCTATCAAGAAATTCATTGTCAACCGGGCAAATGCATTTTTTTGCTTTGGTAAAAGCTCAGCTGTCTATCTGGAAAATCTGGGCGTGAAACCCGATGACATTGCCGTCCGCAATGCTGCGGTTATTGATGAAGAATTTATCAAAACCCAATACGATCAGGCAAAGGAAAAAGTCACTCCGGACACCAATATCAGAAGGTTCATTTATGTGGGACGGCTTGCCCCCGAAAAAAACCTTGAATTAATGCTGCATGCTTTCAGCAAGTTTCGGGACGAAAATTGGGAGTTGCTTTTAGTTGGGGACGGCCCTTCGAGGGCATTGCTTGAAAACCTGGCAAACGAATTGGACATTAATGCCAAAGTTCAGTTTGCGGGAGGTTTTCCATGGTATCAAGTCCCTGACTGGCTTGCAAAAAGTGACGTACTGATCCTGCCCAGCAAATCTGAGCCGTGGGGACTCGTTGTCAATGAGGCAATGGTTTGTGGCATGCCGGTAATCGTTTCCAGCACCTGCGGATGTGCGGAGGATCTGGTTAGAAACCGGGTGAATGGTTTTTCATTTGATCCAGAAAAACAGTCCGGGCTGGAAACGGCCATGGATTTTTTTGTGCGCTACCCCGACAACATTGCTTTAATGGGTAAGGAGTCTTTGAAATTGATCGCCCCGTTTTCATCAGGTAAGGTCGCTTTGCAAATGGTGAAGTGTTATCAAAAATTAGAGCAGTCGAAATAGCCGCATTGAGTAGCATTCGACCAAGAAATAGAATCCAAAACATGCGAATTTTAAATATATGCGCTTACACCTGGGCAATCGGAGGACCGGCCAGGATCATTTATGACCACACGACGGAGGTTGTCAGGCAAGGCCATCAGGTTGACATCCTGAGCCCAATGACGCCGGGTGAAAAGATGTATCCCGTCCCGGAAGGCGCCCGGCTGATAGCGTGTGCCCGCACAACGCCGCTGAGCAATATATATCGCGAGTTTTCGATTGAGATGTACCAGTATTTGAAAAAACACATTCATGAATATGATGTGATCCATATGCATGGAATCTGGCATTTTGGAAGCCTGGCCCCATTTCTGATACCCAACAAAGCCGTGAAAGTGATTACCATTCATGGTCTTTTGGACAAATGGGCGGTTGCACACAGCAAATGGAAGAAACAGATCGTGACAGTACTCTATCAAAAAAGGCTTTTGGGAAGAGCCGACCTGATCCAGATCAATAATACGGACGAAGAAGAGGATGTGATCCGCTACCTGGGTTACCGGCCTAAAAATATGGTCATCGTACCCAATGGCATGAAGCTCTCTGAATATGAGAACTTGCCCGCAAAGGGAGTTTTCCGTGCCAAACACGGTATTAGCAGTAGTCAGCAAATGGTGCTTTTTATGGGAAGGCTCAACATTAAAAAAGGACTTGACCTGCTGCTTCCCGCATTCCAGAAAGTACATGAGCGGTTACCCGACGCAATACTCGTACTGGCCGGTCCCGACGATGGCTATCAGGCCGAAACCGAGGATTTTATCAAAAAGAACAATCTTGGCAGCCGCATTAAACTCGTGGGTATGCTCACAGACACGCACAAGAAAGAGGCGCTCGCAGACGCAGACCTTTTTGTGCTCCCGTCCTATTCGGAAGGCTTTTCCATCGCTGTTCTGGAAGCAATGACTTCGAAAGTTACTGCCCTGGTTTCGGACCGTGTCGGTTTTGGAGACTACATAAAACGCTACGATGCCGCCTACCTCACGCCGCTCACCAGCGACGGGGTTGCGGCAGGACTTCTTAAAATATTACAAGATAAATCCTATGCGTTGGAACTATCAAATCGTGCCTACAAGATGGTAACCGAAAACTTTGACATCAGAGTGGTAGCCAATCAATTATTAGAAGAATACAAGAAAGTTAAAAAAATCTAATTATCTTTGAACATCAAGTAACCGCTAAACGAAAACGTTTTACCGTTTTCCCCTGGGTATGATTGATTTATCCGTCATCATTTTAACACACAACGAATCCAAGCACATTGCGCGTTGCATTAAGAGCTTGCTTCAGATAACGGATAAGATCTTTATTGTTGATTCATTTTCCACAGACGACACCGTAGCAATTGCAGAAAGCCTTGGCGCTGCTGTCATTCAGAATCCCTGGGTTTCTTACGCTTTTCAGTTCAATTTCGGCATTGAGAACAATCCGTTCAAAACGACCTGGCTCATGCGGATGGACGCAGACGAGTACATTACCCCAGAGCTTGGCGCGGAGCTTTCCGGCTCATTGCAACATATTTCCAATGATATTTCAGGATTGTATGTAAAAAGACGCGTCATATTTATGGATAAATGGATCAGGCGAGGAGGCTACTACCCGATCTGGCTACTGAGACTCTGGCGTCGAGGCCTTGGAACTTGCGAAGAGCTTTGGATGGACGAACATATCAAGCTAAGTAGCGGCACCACCGCTCAGTTACAGCATGATATCGTCGATCACAACCTCAACAACCTGACCTGGTGGACGCAAAAGCATAACAATTATGCAATACGGGAAGTAATCGATTTATTGAATATAAAATATAATTTTGATAGTAAAGAGACTGTCGAACCCAGTTTCTGGGGAAGTCAGGAGCAACGCACACGTTTTCTGAAAATCAAGTACGCGGGCATGCCATTATTCACCCGTCCGTTTATCTACTTTTTTTACCGATATTTTTTAAAAGGTGGTTTTCTGGACGGCAAAAAAGGCTTAATCTGGCATTTTCTTCAGGGATTCTGGTACAGGTTCCTGGTAGACGCTAAGATTTACGAAGTGTATTTCAAAGTTGGAAGAAGCAAGGAAAGTATCATCTCACATTTCAGGACAGAATATGGAAAAGACCTTAAAAGCCCAAACCAATCTGTCCGGATATGACAACAGCTGGTACCAGCCAGGCGGTTTTATCAAGCAGCTTCTCTGGTACATCACCTGTCGGATGTTTGTGAACACTTACCTGCCCTACCCGTCTTTTTTTAAAGTATGGCTTTTGAGAATTTTTGGGGCGAAGATTGGTGTGAATGTGGTGCTGAAACCCAAAGTGAATATCAAATACCCATGGTTTCTGGAAATCAGGGACCAGGTCTGGATAGGTGAAAATGTGTGGATCGACAACCTCACTTTGGTGAGAATTGAATCAAACGTTTGCCTATCGCAGGGTTGCATGCTGCTGACGGGCAATCACAATTATACCAAAAGCACTTTTGACCTGATCGTCAAGCCCATTACAATTGAAAAAGGCGCCTGGATCGGAGCGAAAGCCACGGTTTGCCCGGGCGTACAAGTGGCTTCCCACGCGGTGCTGACTGTGAGCTCGGTAGCGACAACTAACCTGGAAGCCTATGGGATTTACCAGGGAAATCCGGCCAAATACATTAAAACAAGAAATATAACCAGTTGAAAGTAAGTATCCTGACCGTAGTTTTCAATGGCGTTCAAACTATTCGCCAGTGTATTGAGTCTGTGAAAGATCAGGACTATCCACTGATTGAATACATCGTAATCGACGGTAATTCTAAGGATGGCACCCAGGCGGTGGTCCAGTCTTATGGCGATAAAATTAGCAGATTTATCAGCGAGCCCGATGCGGGAATTTACGATGCCATGAACAAAGGCATACAATTAGCAACGGGTGATATCATTGGAATACTGAATGCGGATGATTTTTATGCAAACCGCACGGTGATCAGCGAAATGGTCGCAGCAATGTCAGCCGGTCATTTTCAGGGCTGCTATGGTGACTTGGAATATGTGGATTCGGTTGATGAAACCGTCATCAAAAGAAAATGGATATCAGGCAGTTATAAAAAAGGTGCCTTTTTAAATGGATGGATGCCGCCGCATCCGACCTTTTTTGTAAAAAAAGAAGTTTATGAGCAGTTCGGCAAGTTCAGGCTTGACCTTGGAAGCGCGGCAGATTACGAATTGATGCTGCGGTTCATTCACAAGGCAGGTATCAAAATTGCTTATTTACCAAAGGTACTTGTCAAAATGCGGATAGGAGGAGTTAGCAACAGTACACTAGCCAACCGCATTGCCGCTAACCGAAATGATTTAAAAGCCTGGAAGACAAATAATTTGACCCCCAGATTTTACACTTTGTGGCTAAAACCTTTGAGAAAAATTTTTCAGTTTATTTAAATAAAAGAAGCAGGATAGCGTCCAAACCGGATAATAAATATTTTGATATTCAGGTATTTACATGTTCTTAATATTGATTTAAATTACGACTTTTGGTTAGGATAACTCCCTAGCAACGTTATAACACTTCACATACATTGGCAGACACTATGGAATTACAACTACCTCTACAGATCCTAAGTGAAGGAAACTTCAATAACATCATCCATCACGATGTTTACCAATGCCTCCTCTCCTTTCTGATCGCCTGTTTCCTCTCCATTATTTCCATCCCCATTATCATTAACCTGTCGAATCTTTTACACTTGACAGCTAAGCCGGGTTTCAGGAGTTCGCATGAAACGGAAACGCCCACATTAGGTGGAATTGCCATTTTTGCCGCTACATTGATTGCCTATTTCCTTTGGCCACATTCTGAAAACATACTGGATTCCAACCTGATCAGCCTCGCCATGACGGGTGTGATCATTCTGTTTTTCCTCGGTATTAAGGATGATATACTGGCGGTAGACCCTACCAAAAAACTGATTATCCAGATTTTCGCATCGCTGATACTTGTGGCGATGGGTAACTTTAAGGTTGATAATTTCTACGGTATTTTTGGAATTCACCAGGTTTCAGACTTTATCAGTATCCCGCTCACGGTCTTTATTTTTATTGCCATCATCAATGCTATTAACCTGATCGACGGTATCGACGGTCTTGCAGGTGGTATCAGTCTGATCGCCGGTCTGGGTTTTGGGATCTGGTTTATCCTTAATGATCACTTCTCATTTGGCTGTCTGGCGTTTGCCATGTCGGGATCGCTGATGGGTTTCCTTCGTTTTAACTTCTCCAAGACCAGTAAGATCTTCATGGGAGATACCGGTTCACTGATCGTCGGTTATCTGCTTTCGATATTCTCTGTCGAATTTTTGTCATTAAATGTAGGCTACCTGCATGACCCCAATGCATACTTCAATGCACCGATCATTGTGATGGTGCTGCTGATCGTTCCAATTTTCGATACGCTGCGCGTGTTTATCGTCAGGCTTTTCAAAGGGGGGTCACCATTTGTTGCGGATCGCAATCATATGCACCACATCCTGATTGATAATGGGCTAAACCACTTTTGGGCTTCGTTCTCATTGTGGATGGTTACGATCCTGAACACTGCATTGTTTTTTACCTTTCATGGCGACATTACCAACACGGCATCTCTATACATTTACATCGCCTTATTTGGCCTGTACATGATATTTGCGCACTTCCTCAAGAAAAGGATCGTAACTGTAAAGGACAAAAAGAAAATGGTTAAAAGCCCTTCTTTCAATGACGATGACCTGTCTTCTTCCAATAAAGTTCTCAGGGATTTTTAGAAAATATCAGGTGAATTTACTGTGATTACCACAGTAAATCTCATTGCCTTGTATCGATTGTTTGTACCTTAGCGCCAAATCCATTGTCTAAAAGGTATGAATAAAAAGATCAGAAAAGAAGACGCTCTATACTACCATTCCAAAGGTAGGCCTGGTAAAATTCAGGTGATTCCTACCAAAGAAACCAGCACGCAACGTGACTTATCACTCGCTTATTCGCCCGGAGTAGCAGAGCCCTGTCTGGAAATCGCTGAAAATGTCGAAAATGCTTACCTCTATACAGCCAAGGGAAACCTGGTTGCTGTAATTAGTAACGGAACAGCCGTTTTGGGATTGGGTGATATCGGACCGGAAGCTTCCAAACCCGTAATGGAAGGTAAAGGACTCCTCTTTAAAATATATGCTGACATTGATGTCTTTGATATTGAGCTCAATACCAAAAATGTCGACGAATTTGTCAGGACCGTTAAAATTCTTGAACCAACCTTTGGCGGTGTTAACCTGGAAGATATCAAAGCTCCTGAGTGTTTCGAAATCGAAGCACGACTAAAAAAGGAGCTGAATATCCCCGTTATGCACGACGACCAGCATGGTACTGCGATCATTAGCGCAGCGGCAATGCTCAATGCATTGAAATTGGTCAACAAAGATATCAACGACATTCGCGTCGTCGTATCGGGAGCAGGCGCTTCTGCCGTTTCCTGTACCAAACTGTACCTCTCTCTTGGAGCCAATCCTAAGAACATTGCCATGTTTGATACCAAAGGCCACATTCACAATGGCCGGACGGATCTTACTGAAATGAAGAAACAGTTTGCAACCGAGGTTGCCTACGATTCACTTGAACATGCCATGAAAGGAGCAGACCTGTTTCTGGGACTTTCCACGGCCGATATTGTTTCCAAGGATATGGTCAAATCAATGGCTAAGGACCCGATCGTACTGGCCATGGCGAACCCCAATCCCGAAATTCCCTACCCGGATGCTGTGGAAGCCCGCGAGGATGTCATTATGGCAACCGGACGCTCGGATTATCCCAACCAGGTGAACAATGTACTCGGCTTTCCTTACATTTTCAGGGGCGCCCTCGATGTACGCGCGACTGAAATCAATGAAGAAATGAAGCTTGCAGCGGTTCATGCCCTGGCCGATCTGGCAACCAAGCCTGTTCCCGACATTGTCAATCTGGCGTACAATGAGACCAATATTGTTTTTGGTAAAAATTACATCATTCCAAAGCCGGTAGATCCCCGACTGCTGACTACTGTCGCTCCCGCAGTTGCGAAAGCAGCTATTGCGACAGGTGTTGCCCGAAAAACCATTACCGACTGGGATGCTTACGAACAGGAATTATCCAGCCGTTTGGGAAGGAACGAGCAGATTTCCCGTGTGATCCTCAACAAAGCCAAGCTCGCTCCAAAAAGAGTGGTTTTCGCCGACGCTGAGAACATTCAGGTACTCAGAGCTGCACAACAGGTTCGTGATGAAGGCATTGCCATTCCAATCCTGCTGGGAAGCAAGGATACCATTCAAAAAATGATCTCTGAAAGCAAGCTGGATTTAACCGACGTTTCAATTGTCGATCCGCGCGCCGACGAGAATGCCCATACGATCGATCAATATGCGAACGCGTTATACGAGAAACGCAAAAGAAAAGGGTTAACCCCTGTCGAAGCGCACAGATCGATCTATTTCAGAAGTTATTTCGGATCAATGATGGTGGAAAACGGCGAAGCCGACGCGCTCATTTCCGGACTGACGAGAACCTACCCCGACACCATTCGTCCGGCGTTGCAAGTGATCGGTAAAGATCCTGGCGTGAATAAAGTGGCCGGTATGTACATTTTACTTACCCCCAAAGGCCCGCTTTTCTTCTCGGATACCACCGTAAACCTGGATCCTACCGTAGATGAAATCGTTGAAATCACGGAACTGACTGCAAAAGCCGTTGAACGGTTTAACATTCATCCGCGGATTGCACTGCTCACATATGCCAACTACGGCAGCGCAGATGGTACGGACGCAGTGAAGATGCGGGAAGCGACTGCGATTCTTAAAAAACGTAATCCGTCCATGGTGGTAGAAGGAGAAATGCAGGCGCATTTGGCTTTCAACACGGCACTTTTGAAAGAAAACCACCCGTTTAGCGATCTCGTAGACGGTGGCGCCAATACCCTTATTTTCCCCAACCTCTCGGCAAGTAACATCGCCTATAACCTCCTGAAAGAGGCAGCGGAACTGGAAACGATCGGGCCGATTTTGCTAGGTATGAAAAAACCTGTTCACGTATTGCAGCTGGGAAGCTCTGTTCGTGAAATCGTTAATATGGTGGCGATCGCTGTCGTTGAAGCGCAAATGAAGATGTGATTTCTTGATCAGACGTTGTCATTTTTCGTCATTCGTTGTCAGATGTTGTCAGGTGCTATTTATGACAACATCTGACAACGAATGACAATATTAAACACCACCAAACAACACCTGACTAGAAATGACAATATCTGACAATTAGCGTAACACTATTACTTTATCTTCACCCACTCAGAATTATAAAGCGGCGAGTGAATATCTTTGAGCTTGGCCTCCGGTAACTTCACCACTTTTCTATCATAGGTCATCAAACCATTGATTTCAACCTCCACATCCGTAGTTTGTGTATAAACCGCGGCAGATAACCCCTTCCTGATCAGCGCTTCAAACCTACCGATAAACGACTCATAGCGTTTGTAGAGCTCGTCCTGGTTCTTAAAACTCTGGTATCCCCAGTTATCTTTTTGCTGCCAGGTATGCTGGTCAACTGGCAAGCCCAGTCCTCCAAATTCACCCAGAACGATAATTTGCTTGGGTCCAAAGATTTCAGGTTTGGGCATAACCGGAGCAGGATAATTATGCATATCGATAATATGCCCAACCGGATGGAAATTACCCCCGCTCGCGCTGTTTACCAGTCTGCTCGGGTCATATTGCATAGTCCAGTTCGTGATTTCTTCGGTCTTAAACTGCCCCCAAGCCTCATTGAACGGCACCCATACCACAATCGATGGAAAGTGGTAATTGGCATCCATGATCGCCTTCCATTCTGTTTTATAAATATTTTCCGACTCAGGCGTACGGTTTTTATCCGTTTCCGCGCCGGTAATGCCGGGTCGCTGTTCCCAGTTGTTGCCCAGATCACCACTTGGCATATCCTGCCACACCAGCATACCCAGTTCATCGCAGTACCGGTACCATCTTGCAGGCTCCACTTTCACATGCTTTCTGATCATATTGAAACCCATTTCTTTGGTTTTAACAATGTCAAATTTCAAAGCTTCGTCGGTCGGTGCGGTATAAAGCCCATCCGGCCACCATCCCTGGTCCAGTGGCCCGTATTGAAATAAAAACTTGTTATTGAGCATCATCCGCTGCACCCCATTTGCGTCAGGCTCCATGGATATTTTGCGCATGGCAAAGTAGCTTTTAACCTCGTCCACTGCTTTTCCATTCCGGATAATGGCGACGGTCAGGTCATATAAAAAAGGGGAATCCGGCGACCAAAGTTTCGGGTTACTAATGTTTAAAACTGCATCTGTACCAGCTGGCACTTCCTGCTCAGTCACTTTGCTGGTACCGTCCCAGGCTGTAATTTTTACTTTATCAGCTGGTTCGGCGCCTTTCACATCGGTATGCACGGTCACGGTTTGCTTATCAATGTCAGGTGTCTGTTTGATACCCTCCACATAGCTAGCCGATACAGTTTCCAACCAGACAGTTTGCCAGATACCCGTTACCGGCGTATACCAGATTCCATGTGGGTTCTTGATCTGCTTTCCTCTTGGCTGCGGCCCGTCGCTGCTGGGGTCCCACACTTTAACACTGATCTCCAACGGTTTTTTCTTGATAATCAAATCCGTAATATCAAATGTAAACGGGTCGTAACCACCCTGGTGTGAACCAGCGGCCTTTCCATTGACGAACACATCACATTTCCAATCCACAGCACCAAAGTGTATGAGCACCCTTTGATCCTTCGATTTCGGCGCAACAAAATCAATACTGCGGTTGTACCACAGAACGCTATCCTTTCCCACTGTTTTGCCAACTCCGGACAATGCAGATTCTACCGCAAAAGGGACCAGAATTTGACCGTCAAATGTGGTAGGTTTGGTATCAGCCATATTTTTCGCGACAATGGCGTAGCTCCACAAGCCATTGATGTTCTGCCAGTTTTGCCTGACAAGCTGTGGCCTGGGATATTCAGGAAGCGGGTTTTGAGCCGTCACTTTTTCGGCCCAGGGTGTCACAATCTTCCCTTGCACATATTTGTATTCCGCAGTTTTTTGCGCAAAAGATTGGTCGCAGAAGCTGCCCAACACGGCGCCTAAACAAAGCAGTATTTTTTTCATCCGGATTTTTGGTTACAATCGTATTAGTAAATATTTCAATGTAAAAAGAAATGCATCAGACGCCTCTACTGTCATAAATGGCATACATAACCCAGCGAAAACACGTTTTCTGCTGTATTTAATTGCTATAAAGGAATTATAAAGTTTAGTGATTAGATTTGGAACGGTTCACTCAAATTACAAAATCATGAAAAAGCTCTGCCTCGTTATTCTATCCCTATTTACCTTTCTGACCGTGTCCGCTCAGGATTATGCCAACAAGATCACACTGGTTTTGCACGGAGGTGCAGGCACCATTACGCGGGCGAACATGTCCCCGGAGCGCGAAAAGGCATATAGGGAAATACTCAACATGGCTTTGCAGAAAGGCTATGAGATTTTGAAAAAAGGCGGCACCAGTGTTCAGGCAGTAGAAGCGACCATTCACGTCATGGAAGACTCTCCGCTGTTCAATGCCGGCAAAGGGGCTGTATTTACCAATGAAGGAAGGAATGAGCTGGACGCTTCTATCATGGAAGGCAAGACATTGAAAGCGGGCGCAATCGCCGGTGTTACGACTATCAAAAATCCGATCAGTACCGCCATTGCTGTCATGGAAAAGTCACCGCATGTGATGATGGCAGGCAAAGGCGCTGAGAAATTCGCAAAAGAACAGGGTCTTGAAATAGTGGACCCCTCCTATTTTTACACTGAGGCCAGGTATAAGGCATTGCTCCGCGCCAAAGAGGAAGAAAAGACAGAGCTGGATCACGACGCAAAGGAAGAAAAGGAGATCAAGAAAAACCCAAAAACAGGTTTCCTGGATAACAGTGAGCTCATTTTTACAGAAGGCAAAAAATTTGGTACTGTGGGATGTGTGGCGCTGGATCAGTTTGGTAACCTTGCCGCAGGTACTTCTACCGGCGGAATGACCAATAAAAAATATGGCCGCATCGGCGATGCGCCCATTATCGGAGCAGGAACTTATGCGAATAATGCAACCTGCGCAGTCTCAGCCACGGGCCATGGCGAGTATTTTATCAGATCCGTTGTGGCTTACGACATATCTGCATTAATGGAATACAAAGGATTGTCACTGCAAGATGCTGCTAATGAAGTAGTCATGAAAAAGCTGGTGGAAAGAGGCGGTGAAGGAGGTGTGATCGCGCTGGACCGCAACGGAAATGTGGCCATGCCATTCAACAGCGAGGGAATGTATAGGGGATATATCAAAAGCGATGGAAAAAGTGAAATTTTGATTTATAAAGACTGATTTCTTCCTGAAAAGTCATACAAAAAAGGGTTGCCCGGACGTTCTGATTTTAGTAAAGAACCTACCGCTTCCTTTTCTTCGATATGAAATCAGTTTACAGAATTATCCTCCTGCTTTTGCTGATCACGCCTGTATGTTACGCGACCCATATCAAGGGTGGCGAGATTTCGGCTTCTTACGTTTCTGGACAAACATATAATATTAAAGTTCGCCTATACCTTGACGCGGGAAATGAAGCGAGTAGCGGTCAGTCGACCGTGAATGTTTGCTTCGGCGATGGTAGCATCAAAGAATTTACCAGGGTGCAGACAGGAACTATCTCCGGAAGTTCAAAGGTGAGCTATTCAGACTACATTGGAACACATACCTATGGGTCTATTGGTACTTACCAAATCTCGGTTTCGCTTCAAAATCGTAGTTCGGGTCTCATTAATCTGCCCAACTCCGAGCAGACTCCGTTCTTTTTATGGACTGTCATTAATACTCAACTTGCCAATAACACGCCGGTAATGCCCTATCCGGTATTTGAAGCAGGTGTCAGGCAGCTATTTTCGATTGACCTCAAACCATCCGTGCAGGATCAAGACAGCGTTACGGTGAAGGTATCGCGTCTTAGCAAAGCCTCACCTGGTACCTGCGGAGTGAGAATGGCGGATCATAGTTATTTGTTTCCTAATGAAATAAGCAGCTCAGGGGTTTTTAAAGTTGATGCTGCAAATAAGAGACTGGTTTGGCAGGCACCGGAAGTAGTTGGCAATTATGCTTATGCAATGGTGGTTAGCGAGTGGCGAGACGGCATCGTAATCTCGGAAATGTATCGAGAGGGCCTGATCTCGGTTGTTGACCGCCCGGGTGAAACAGTGGAAGTACTGCCTTATGAATCTTCGGAATTTGGTGGATTAATCACGTCGGCGCCCCAGGTAGATTCCCCGGAAGTTTCCATGGCCATTGAAGCCTATCCAGTACCCGCAGAAGATTTTGTAACGGTGAAAGCTTACAGCAAGACCAGGGCCGTGATCCGGTTGCAACTCATTGATATAAAAGGAAGAGTCATTCGGGAAATCACCAGCAAATCACCGGTCATTTTAGTCCAGGAAGAATTTGATGTAAGAAACCTGAGCAGAGGCCTTTACATTATCCGCGCCGACAATTCGGCCCATTCGGTGACTCAGAAAATAATACATTGAGCACAGAAGCGCTATTGGCCCACTACATCCACAGACGTGATTTTATCCCTGAAAAGCTGGCTTTTCAGAAGCATTTCTTTGATCATAGCCAGGTGCGTGTAGGTGATCATATGGCCGGCATTGTAGAGGAAAATATACTGCGCACGCTTACTGCGAATATGTTTTTTTGCAAAATCAATGTTGGAAGGATCGGCAATCCAGTCGTTACCGCCCTGAATAACCGTTGTGGGGACATGCAGGTTCTGCCAAACGGGCAGCAGCTTTTTCAACTCTTCGGAATGACTGTACTTCTCAGCAGTAGCGGTATTGAAAGCACCCGGTAGGAATAATTGGATAAAAGAGTTGCGACCCCATTTCGAAAACCAATAAAACTTCTCTTTTTCAGGATCAATGACCGGCGATACCATGATCAGTTCCTTCACTTTTTCCGGAACCATTGAAACCAGTTTTGCAGCGATCGGCGCGCCATATGACCTGCCGAGGACAGTTACCTTCTCATCGCTTTTGTTGAGATTGAAAACAGGCAATAAGGCATTGGCCTGGGTAGCAATAGAAGTTACAAACCTGCGTTTTTTCAACCTGGATTTACCATAGCCCACTCTGTCAACGGATACTATGTGAAAGTGCTTTTGCAAATCCTCATCGTCCATCAGGTTCATATAACCCCAAAGCGAGCCAGGTGCACCATGGATGAGCAGCAACATAGGAAGCGTATCAGAACCTATGCTGGCAATGCAAAGTGAGAGTGTATCGTTTTTAATGATTTGTTCGGTAGGTTTTACCTTCTTCAAAGCGTAATGTTTTCTGACCTGTTTTGCCGAAATAATATACCTTGAAAAGCACGAACTTAGCGAAGCCGAAAGGAAAAGGAATAACAGGGCAGACCGAAGGAATTTAAAACTTAACATATAATTCAAAGAATGTTACTCTATTTCATAAATTCACAGGATATTTCAATATACGATAAAATCACCCTTAAAGTGAAAAGGCTCAGCGATTTTTTAAAGAATCCACCCGGATTAAATTTTTCCGGTCGTTTCTGTGTTCACTAAAAAACGGATGCCAGCTATCAATTGACATGATTGTCTAACTTTTATTTTTAATGACAGCCAACCACCAAGAACTGTTCTTTCAGCGTCTGAGCAAACAGAATGAAAGATACAACTACAAATTGCCTTCCAGACAGGACGCTGGTAAATTCATCAAGGACCTGATCAATTTTTTATTTCCGATCAGCCAGGATTGCCCAAGTTGCCCATCCAAGGACTTGGCCATGAAATATGCTGACTTACGCCACAGTCTGGACTGCATGCTGCAACCGTTGCTGCCACAATTAAAAAAAGACAAAGAGGAGATCCTGGATCAGGTTTTTTCGCAGATTCCAGGTATCTACGAAGATCTTTTGATGGACGCCAAATCCATCACCGACAATGATCCCGCCTCGGTCAGTATCGAGGAGGTAATTTCTGTTTACCCGGGTTTTATGGCCATTGCAACCTACCGTTTCGCGCATTCTTTTGCCAAAGCCGGTATCCCGCTTCTGCCTCGTATGCTTACCGAATACGCCCACAGCCAAACCGGTATCGACATTCACCCTAATGCCGTGATAGGACATTCATTCTTTATCGATCATGGAACTGGCGTAGTTATCGGTGAGACTACCCATATTGGAAATAACGTAAAACTGTATCAGGGAGTAACGTTAGGTGCGACCCACGTTTCCAAGTCCCTTGCTTCCCGCAAGCGCCACCCTACAATTGAAGATAATGTGGTCGTTTATGCCAATGCGACCATTTTAGGGGGAGAGACCGTGATCGGTCATGATTCTGTGATCGGCGGAAATGCCTGGTTAGTAAGAAGCGTACCTCCATTTTCGCAGGTTTATCACCAGAGCAAAATAGAGATACGCCCGCAATCGGTGCCTTCTGTCACATAATGCTCCGGATAAATCTCCGGACGCCTTCCATGTAAACCGGTTCTGCCTGTGAAAAGGCATAACGAGGCTGTGTAGTCATTGTAATACTGATAAAACCATAGGTAAGGCACCACCACTCGTAGTAAGTTTTGGTTACGGCCTCGCCCGACTTTGGACGCAGGCCAGCGATCATTTCCCATACCGGGTTTCCTTTGATACTCATTGCCTGCGAGTAAACTCTCTTGGAATCACAGTATGCGCCTTCCAGGTTAAACATTACCTGGAAAACCTCTGGATTCTCAACGGCAAAATTCCATATACTTTGAGCAACTTCCACCAGTTGTTTCTGGGGATTGCTGAAATGTCCTTTTATCTTGATAAATTCTGATTGCAGGTAATCGAAACCTTCGATGCGGATTGCCTCAAGGAGTTTGTCTTTGCTTTCAAAATATTCGTATAGGATTGGCGGGCTGTATTCAATCACCTCAGCAATTTTGCGAATTGAAACAGCAGTCCACCCGTCTTCACGAGCAATCTCCTTCGCTGTTTTAACGATATCTGAACGAACCTGAATTCTAAGTCGCTCTCTTCGCTCTACTATTCCCATGCTACAATGTGTCTTTTATGATTGAGTCAGAATGATATGCTTTCAAATATAATCATATCCACCATACGGCTCAAGGGCATTTGGTGCCTTGGCAGCAAAAAAATTGCTCAGCTTTTTTATTTTTTTTCACAAACTGCGTTCATGAAATCTGACGGCTGATTATAAAATTTTACGGTTAGAAAATTTTTTTTAACCGTAAAAATTGTTATCACTCTACCTTCCTGGTTGCTCCGTTTTTCTCTATTTTTTCCACCAGCTTGTAATTCGCCTCCTGTGCCCTTAGTTTGCCCCGCGAATCATCGGCAATGCGTAAATTGTTCTGGTACAGATCCAGCCGCACCGACTTTTGGTTGTCATTTGCGTAGTTTCTGAGCACTATCCGCATTTGATTTTTCAATGTCTCATCCAATACTGGAAAACAGATATCCATCCTTCTGTGCAGGTTCCGGTGGGTCCAGTCACACGAGGAGAGGAAAATTTCATCATTGCCGCGATTCGCGAAATGAAAAATCCGTGTGTTTTCAACGTACCGGTCGACGTGGCGGCTGACGGTAATATTATCACTGATCGATGGCAAACCTGAGATCAGCCCGCAACTTTCGCTGACGATCACATGCACAGGAACGCCCATTTGCCCCGCCTGATAAAGCTTGTCAATCAGAATATGGTCCTGCAACTGATTGATCTTGATAGTAATAAAAGATTTGAGACCTGCATTACAATTGGCGATCTCCCGGTCGATCAGATCCAGCAATCTTTTCTGAAGGGTAAACTGAGTTACCTGCAAGAAATTGAAAGGCAAGTACTTATATTTTTTAGGTTCGTCCTGGGTCGATAGATATCCAAACAAAAGTTCAAGCTCATTAGTCAATTCCCTGTGGCTGGTCAGCAAAGCGTGATCGACTATCTCCCTACTGGTGAGCCTGTAAAAACCTCCCGTTCCTAAAAATGCATAACGCTCCCATCCTTTCTGTACCTTCCTTTTGACCAAAGCCATTTTGGCATGGACTTTCAGCCCCGGAACACTCAGAATGATCTTAACACCTGCATCCCGCATCTTTTTAGACCATTGTAAATTCTCTTGAATGTCGAGCTTGGTATTCAGTTCCACATAAGTCGTAACCCGCTTTCCATTTCTCGACGCACTGATCAATGAGTTAAGAATAAATGAATTAGGGCTGATCTTATAGAGTGAAACATGAATCTCTCTAACGTGGGGATCGATGGCGGCTTCATTAAAAAACCTGACGATCGGCTCATAGGATTGGTATGGAAGGTGAAGTAGCTGGTCTGCTTTCTGAATGGCATCAAAGACTGAGCTCTTCTCGTCAAAGTCAGGATTCTGAACAGGCCTCTGGTAAGGATAGTCCAGCCGCCGGGACAAAACGGGAAACTTGATCAAATCCTGCATACAGATATAATGTCCGCGCTCATGAAACTCGTTCATCGGTATAGCGGCCTTGCCTGCAAGGTATTCTCGCATAAAAAGCGGCATGCCCGACTCGTAAAAATATTGGAAGGGCTGAATAAAATTTCTTTTTTCAAGCTGTTTCAAAATGCGTTGGGTGATCTGCATCGGGTACTCGTCTTCCACTGACAGTTCGGTTTCCCGCTCAACGCGAATGGCGTAGCTTTCCAGAATCGTATAGCCCGGAAACAACAACGGGAGATTTTCCCGGATCACATCTTCGAGAAACGCAACATGCCTTTTCCCGTCCGATTCGGGCAGCTCAATGAAACGTCCAAATGGCTCAGAAGGCACATTCACAGTCGCATACCAATCCTCTTCCGGGTCTTCTTTAAGTTGCAACCTAACGACCAGATAAAGCTGCCTTGATTCAAAAAAAGGCATTTTGGAAGTGCGCCGACTGTCCATAAAAACAGGCTGCAAATATCTGAACAGCCTGTCGACAAAAAATTTACGCAGAAACGGCGAATGCTCCGCGGCAAAAACTTGCCGATAATAAAGATGGACGCCCTGATCGGCCAACGCAGGTAAAATGCCTGAAACTAAAATGTCATTGAATTCCCGCAACTGGTTTTCGACCGTCTCGTAAATATGTTCCAGCAGCGACTCAGGAAAGAGGTTCAGTTTGACGCGAATATCGTTGCTAACTTCTCCCATGGCAAGCAAACTCGGGATACGGACCCGGAAGAATTCCTTGGTCTGAGAAGCATAAATCCCCAAAAAACGCAGGCGTTCCCGCACTGGCACGGTTTCGTCGTTTGCTTCGAGCAGCAGCCGGTAATTATTAGAAAGCCAGCTTAGATTTGGATCGAAGTAGGGATAGGAAACATCAATCATTGAGTGTGGTGAAAAAGATTCTAATTTTGTTACAATATAAATACATTTGGCGGGTAAGGATATAACTTTGCGGCACAAAAATTAACCATGTACGGGAAGCGTCCGATGTTATATCTTCATTCAAATTCTTAATATTATTACTATGCGCTATCAATTATTGGGCCGGTCTGGTTTACGGGTATCAGAAGTTTGTCTGGGTACCATGACCTTCGGAACAGAATGGGGCTGGGGAGCTGACAAACACGAGAGTTTCAAAATATTCGAAGCATTTGCCAACGCCGGTGGCAATTTTATTGACACCGCCAACCGCTATACCGAAGGTTCTTCCGAAAAGTATGTAGGGGAATTTATTGAAAGTGACCGTGATCACTGGGTACTGGCTACCAAGTTCACGCTCAAAGACCGCAATAACGATCTGAACTTTGCCGGCAATCACCGCAAGAACATGTTCCGATCAGTTACGGCCAGCCTGAAAAGACTTAATACTGAGTACATTGACTT
The DNA here is from genome assembly GCF_026625565.1 of Dyadobacter pollutisoli. Taxonomy (NCBI): domain Bacteria; kingdom Pseudomonadati; phylum Bacteroidota; class Cytophagia; order Cytophagales; family Spirosomataceae; genus Dyadobacter; species Dyadobacter pollutisoli. Next base: position 1,659,671 of record NZ_CP112998.1, on the reverse strand, counting down.
ACTTTGGGTACATATGTGGGACAATACTACCCCTGTGGAAGAGGTAATGCGCGGCCTGGACGATCTTGTCAGCCGGGGGCTTGTGCACTACATTGGTATCTCCGATACACCTGCCTGGATAGTTTCTCAGGCCAATACCATTGCCGATTTTCGTGGCTGGAATGCCTTCGCCGCCATTCAATTTGAGTACTCATTGTTACAAAGGACACCAGAAAGGGACCTGTTGCCTATGGCCAAAGCGCTGGATCTGGCAGTTACCCCATGGGGAGCTATCGGTGGAGGGGCATTGACCGGAAAATATTTGAGAGGAGAAACCGGCCGCGTACCTGATGACAGTACCCGTCGCAATGAACACAGTAGCATTATTGCACAAACTGTGGTGGATGTTGCAGCAGAACTGGGGATTACGCCTGCCCAGGTGGCCATTAACTGGACACGTCATCGCGATCAGGTAATGATACCGATCATCGGCGCGTCCAAAGAAAAGCAACTGGTCGACTCGCTCGGATGTCTTACTTTTCAACTACCTGATGAGATCATTCAAAGACTTAACGAGGTCAGCAAGATCGAGCTGGGCTTCCCTCACGAATTTCTGAAATCCGACGGGGTTAAAGAGGAAGCGTTTGGGGGATTATTTGAGAAGCTGGATAACCATAGGGGCTGAAAATACTTCGGCTGTCGGCTTTCGGCCATCAAAAATAGATTGCCGAAAGCCGATCGCCGAAGTCTATTTACCCCACTGATCCGGGGCCACTCGCCATGCTCCAAGGCTTTCCACCTGAGAACTATTGACATAATCATGTTCCAATGCAGTTTCAATCAATGCATTATAGTTACTCAATGTGCTTAATTTCACATCTTTGGCTTTAAAATTATTTTCTGCAACTGCAAATCCGTAGGTAAAGATCGCCACCATTCCCGCCACTTCAATACCCGCTTCACGCAGTACGTCGACTACTTTAAGAGAGCTGCCTCCTGTCGAAATCAAGTCTTCAATAATGATAACGGATTGTCCTTTTTCGATTCTGCCCTCGATCTGGTTGCCCATTCCGTGCTTTTTAGGCTCTGGGCGGACGTAGGCAAAAGGAAGTTCGAGCAAATCAGCTACCAACGCACCCTGGGCAATTCCGCCAGTGGCCACACCTACCACTACCTGAGCATCCGGATATTCCTTTTTAATGAGCTCAGCAAGCATTTTCTTGATATATGTCCTGGTTTCGGGATAGGACAAAGCGACGCGGTTATCGCAATATATCGGTGAAAGCCAGCCAGAGCTCCATTGAAATGGCTTTTCGGGGCTTAGCTTAATGGCCTGGGCTTCAAGCAGCAGTTCTGCAATTCTTTTGGTACTATCCTGATTGTTCGACATTGTTACGCTTCGGATTCTTCTTTTCTATTATGATTTATAACTAATAACTTATCAATTCTGCTTCGGTCCATATCGATCACTTCAAATTCAAAGTGCTTCCATTTGAACTGCTCCCCCGTTTTAGGAATATTTTCCAGCACATGTAGCACAAAACCTCCCAGTGTGTTGAAACCTACCAGTTCCCGTCGTTCCGAATCCTGGATGTTCAAATTGAAATAATGCAAGAAATCGTCGAATGGGAGCTGCGCGTCAATCAAATAACTCCCGTCTTCGCGTTTGACAATCTCGGAAGCTTCTTCGATGTCCTCGGAAATATCGCCTACGAGCGCGTCCATAATGTCATGCATGGTCAGCACGCCCAGCAGTCCGCCGTATTCGTCGACGATAATGCCAAAATAAACGCGCTGCTCTTTGAATTTCTCTAAGGCCTGGTAAGCACGGTTGCTTTCGGGAAGGTATACCGGGTCACGAACTATGGCATTCAGATCCGTCATTTGGGCTTCAATGTCGGTAGCGATCAGATCTTTCACATAGACCAGCCCTACCACATCGTCCACAGTACCACGACAAACCGGATAAATGGAATGTCTTGAATCAAAGATCTTGGCTTTGTTTTCTTCAACGGTATCTTCCAGGTCCAGCCAAACGATCTCCTGCCGGTTGGTCATCAGCGAGGTTACTTTTCTGTCACCCAGCTGAAATACATTATGAACGATCTCCTGTTCAATCTCTTCGAAAACACCACCGGATGTACCTTCCTGAATGAGGCTTTTGATCTCCTCTTCGGTTACGGAATTCTCGCTTTGCTTAATATTCAGGATCTTAATGATCAGATCACTGGAAAAACCCAGCAGGGCGATGAATGGGGCGGTTATTTTCGAAAGCAGGTCCATGGGGGTAGCCATGAACTTGGATATGGCCTCGGGATTGGCCATACCAATTCTTTTCGGGACCAATTCTCCCAGAACAAGTGACAGATAAGTGATAAAAACCAGCACCGTACCGACGGCCAAAGAATGGCTGTATGGCGCCAAAATCGGTATAGTAGCAATAAAATGCTCGAAATCGGATGTAATGTTGTCCCCGCTATACATACCCGTTAAGAGACCTATCAGTGTAATACCGATCTGAACTGTTGATAGAAAACGGGTTGGTGAATTGGCTAGGTTTAATGCGGCTTTGGCGCTGGAATCACCATTTTTTGCAGCAGCTTCAAGACGGGATTTGCGAGATGAAACAAGTGCGATCTCAGACATGGAGAATATACCGTTGAGAAGCACAAGAAGTAGAATTATCAGGAGTTCCAAGAACTTTTAATTTGATACTATTACAAATTTATCAATAATAATCTCTGTCTAAACTAAACTCTTTACTTAATTTTGGCATCGATTCACGTACCATTTGAAAAATGATCATTTTTTTTGACGACCGTCCATTCAGAATTGTACGGACTAATCAGCTTTCTGCCACCGAAACTTCGGCTTTTGACCACATTGTGGACCTAAGATTGGAGAAGCTGCAAAAAAGCATGCTGACCGGGCATGTGTTATTCCTCAATTCCACTGCGACGAGCGCCATCCAGTTAATTCAAATTCTGGAAAAAGGCTTACCCAAAGAAATGTTGTCTATCACGATAGCAACGAGGGAGAAAACAGAGGTGGAGGACAGGATTAAAGGCCAGTATAAGGTCATTAAGGCCGCGGGAGGTGTTGTGGTAAAGAATGGCAAATGGCTTTTCATGTACCGTCGCAAGAAGTGGGACCTTCCAAAAGGAAAGCTTGATAAAGGCGAAAATTCCAAAACAGCCGCTATCAGGGAAATAGAAGAAGAAACTGGTGTGAAAGCACTGGTGAGAGACAAAATCTGCACAACATGGCATACCTATACGCTCAATAACAGTCGCATTCTGAAACGTACGAAATGGTATCTTTTCGATTGCCTGGACGATTCCAAAATGAGCCCGCAAGCGGAAGAGCAAATTGAAAAGCTGGACTGGTATACACAATCGGAAGCCAAGTCACTACTGATCAATTCATACAGCTCGATCAGATACGTGGTCGATAGCCTGGCGAAAACTCATAACATCAAGGAATCCTAACATTAGAAAGGAACTGAATAGACTCAGCCTTCCTGGTTGAGTTTATTCAGTTCCGAGAGTGAATAAGGCAGAAAATCGTCCACCTCCTGTCCATATCTGTGCAGGTCACGAATGATGCTCGAACTGATGGGTGCAAGTGGCGGTGAGGTGATCAGGAAAACAGTTTCAATCTCTTCGTACAAGTACCTGTTTACTTGTGAGATACCGTTTTCATATTCGAAATCGGTCGTGTTACGCAGGCCGCGGAGTAGAAATCTGGCCCCTAATTCCCTCGCTGTGTGAGCCGTAAGGTCATCATAAGTCACTACTTTCACATTCCGCTCTGAATCAAAAGTTTTTTCGATCATTTCCTTCATTACGTCCAGCGGAAAGTATCTTTTCTTGGTTGCATTATTACCGATACCGATCACAACCTCGTCAAAAAGCCTTAACCCGCGCAAAACAATGTCCTGATGTCCTTTGGTGAAAGGATCGAAGGACCCGGGAAAAAGTGCGATACGCTTCATAAGCTCAGCTGCGGTTGTATTAGGATGATACCAGGTACGTATTGAAAAGGCCGAAGTACCTGTGACCGGGAACATCGGCGCATTGGGGAGTATATTTTAATGTAGTAGGGCCGCTTCCGATCTGCAAATTGGGGAAAAATCGTGAAAGCTCCGTATATGCATCAGAAGAAGATGATATTTCACCGTAACACAAAACTTTCATTTCTTCCGGCAGCAAATTCAGCTGACTGAGTGTAAAAAGCATAATGTAGGCCAGCTCCTGTGTTTGTGAATATCTGAACCTATTGCAAAGGATCAATTGCTGGCTCTCGCTGACGATCAGGGTGAAATATTCCTTTTCAAAATAAACAGAAACGATCCGAAGCTCCTGCTGCTCGGCATGGCTTACCAGCGCACCGATAATCAAAGGACTCGTAATATGGTAAAATGCGATGCTGGATGAACCGAAATGATTGATCATCCAATCGTACCAGATCTGCGGGATACTGAAAACATTATTGGCATGCACCAATGGCAGTTCATGGTAAAGTACCCTTTCATCCTTTGGAACGGGATTTCCTAATGCGAAGGAAAGATAGTCCTGCGCAGAATCCTTTTCAAAGATCAAATTAGGTATCAGGCTGAAAGCGTGAGAATTAATAGCAATTCTAACATTTTTCCAGTCATTGGAAGACCATAGCAAATGCCCGGTAAAGATCTTTTTTAGTTTTTCAAAAATCTCGTCCGGATTCAAGGCGGTATCAAAAGCATAATCTTCCAGCCAGATACATTCCATGCTTTCATCCCGGACAATGCAAAACCGGATCCGCCTTTCGTCCACTTCAATGCATAATGTGCATCGCGGAATACTGGCCGCGTCAAATGAGCTATCGCCTACAAGCAGCGTAGGTATAATTTCAATGACCTGGTTTTCAGAATTTGCCACAGTAACAGGATAATTTTTTAATTAATATAGTTGTCAAGCCTCAGAATTCCCTCTACCGAATCGGTTTTGGAAAAGAGAATATGCAGTTGATCCGCACGGTATTGGCTGATCTCTTGCCAGCTCATAAAACAAACACTCCGTATAATCTGGTCGTCACTGGAAAACTCCGGATCGATGCCTTTCGTCAGTGTGCCTTCAAAGGATTTAATCTCAAAAAACAGCTCAATCGCGTGCAGTGGATCAGCGATATGCTCATTAAAAAAAAGCAATGGGCCCACCTTCACATCCAAACCCGTTTCTTCCTTAAACTCCCTTACGACAGCCTGTTGGGCACTTTCCCCAAAAAGTATTCCCCCACCCGGCGGACTCCAGAAAAACCCATTTTGTCCATACAGCGAATGATTTATAAGCAGGATTTTTCCTTCGGCCACACAAATACCGCAAGCGCGCACCCGGATCTGGCCTCCGTACAGACCCTTCACATGATCATTGACCGTATGCAAAATATGGTTTTTTAGAGCGGCAAAGATAACCATCCTGCCAGAATTGGCAAGACATAATTCTCCTTGCGGCAGTCTGCGTCACTTTGAAAAGAGCTAACAGATCCGTATCGCTTTCTGCGTGAAGTACTTAATTTGATTTTCAGGAATAAGGACTGCCCGAGATATAACTCTCAAGGGTATTGATATGCTCCTTTTGCTCCGTGATAATGGCCGAAACAATGTCATTGATAGAAATAATCCCAATCAATATCCCGTCGCGGTTCACAGGTAGATGCCGGATATGTTTATCGGACATAATCTGCATACATTCTTCAATCTTTTGGTCAGTTTCGACAGTAATCACCTTGGCCGTCATTACATCCCTGATGAGCGTATCACGTGAAGCTCTTCCCTGAAGAATAACCTTTCTTGCGTAATCCCTTTCCGAGAATATACCGATCAATTCATTATCTTCAAGAACCAAAACTGCACCAATGTTTTTCTCAGCCATGAGTTCCAGGGCCTCAAACACCGTGTTGTCCTGCGTTACCGACCAAAGCGCATTGACAGGCTTGTTGCCCATTACATATTGTACCAGCATAGATGTTTAGGTTTTGGTTGTGAGGTAAAAGGGAGTCTAATATATGGAATTGAAACATTAAAATCCAATTAATTCTGAGTATATTTTTGTAAAACTACCTCCACTTTGATATTACTTTTCCTTCCATTAGATTCGTTGGCATGGAAACAGACAAAATTTTACCTTCCGAGTTACTACGAAAACGTTTTCCTTTTAAACCCACTGACGGACAGCTTCGTTTTTTCAACAAAACCAATGATTTCCTCATCGAAGAAAAGGGCCTGGAACGATACAGGGACTGTTTTTTACTAAAAGGCTACGCTGGAACCGGTAAAACAACCATCATCAGTACACTCATAAAAGTCCTCAAAAACTTTGGGTACAAGTCCATTTTGCTGGCGCCGACGGGTCGCGCAGCGAAGGTAATGTCGGGTTATGCCGACAAAGTCGCATTGACGATACATAAGAAAATTTATAAACAAACTGCGGACTCGTTCTCGGGTACATTGACATTCCAGCGTCAAAAAAATTACCACGACAACACGTTGTTTATAGTCGATGAAGCCTCTATGATCACCGACGAGGCTGATTTTGGAAGCCGAAGCCTTTTGGCCGACCTTGTGGATTTTGTATTTGAAAATCCCGGCAACAAGCTCATGCTGGTCGGCGACGTTGCGCAGCTTCCTCCGGTGGGCAAAGAACTAAGTCCTGCATTGGACGGTGACTATCTGGAAAAAACCTACTATATGTCTGTTTTTCAGGAGGAGCTCAAAGAGGTAATGCGCCAGGATGAGCAGTCGGGGATATTGTTCAATGCCACTTTGTTAAGAAACCAGCTTGCAGCTGAAAAACCTGAAATTCAGATCACTACCCGCTCCTACCGGGATGTTTTCAAGATGACGGGTGAAAAACTGGAAGAAGGTTTACGGTACGCGTACGATAAATATGGGCAGGAAAATTCGATCATTCTGACCCGCTCCAATAAATCAGCCGTTCAATACAATGAGTACATCCGTCGAATGATCAATTTTTCGGAAGAAGAACTCGATGCGGGTGACAGACTGATGGTGGTACGCAATAATTATAATATTCTCGATGAGGAATCGCCGGCTGGCTTTATTGCCAATGGTGATTTTGTCGAACTTTTAAAGATCCGGAAAACGCAGGAAATGTATGGTTTCCGCTTTGCGGACGTCACATTACGGTTGAGTGACTATGAAAAACAGCCAGAGTTTGACGCCAAAATCTTTCTGGACACACTGCATTCTGCCTCTCCTTCCATGTCCTCGGAGGACAACAAGAAGCTATATGAGGCAGTTTTGGAAGATTATTTTCATATTAAATCAAAAAAAGAGCGGATCGAGGCTTTGCGTAAAGACCCCTATCTGAATGCATTGCAGGTCAAATTTGCCTATTCGCTTACCTGCCACAAAGCGCAGGGGGGACAATGGAGTGCGGTATTTATCGATCAGGGTTACTTACCCGAAGAGCAGATCAATGCAGAGTTTATCCGCTGGCTTTATACTGCCATCACCAGGGCTACCGATGAAGTATTTCTGATGAATTTTCATCCCCATTTTTTCAAGTAGTATGCATTCAGATTGTCATCATTTGGTTGCCGATGCTCTTTGCAATCTGTCATTGATGGCCAGTCCGAGCCCGGTCATCGGTACCCATTCGGCCTGTATAGTGGTTACCGGCAATGTATCCAGCTCGCGGAGGTAGGCAAATAAATGGTGTGCCGCCTCCTTCATATCCCCGGTAGGGCTCAAAACCCGCTGGTATTTCCTGTCCACACCTTCCAGATATCGGTCAAATAACAAATAACCCGTCAGCTCACTATTCTCACCAGAAATATCATTCTTCCTTTGAAGGTATAATGGTTTTCTCGGAGCATAGTGGCTTTTGAGCATGCCAGGGGCTTTGGGATCAGAGGATGAATGCGGCATCAGTATCACCGGGCCTGCCACGTTTTCTATGTCTTCAATGGCCAGACCTCCCAGCCGGTACACAATGGTATCCGTACCTTCAAAGCCAATGATGGTGGACTCAATTCCAACTTCGCACTCGCCACCGTCTAATATGTAGGGAATTTTGTCGCCCAGCTGCTGATTAACGTGCCCCGCATTGGTAGGACTAATGTATCCAAATGGGTTCGCACTCGGAGCGGCCAGCGGAAAAGTAAGACTGGCCAGCAGGTCCAGCAGCATCGGGTGCTTGGGAATGCGCACCGCAACCGTATCCAATCCGGAAGTGACCAGATCAGGAATAATTTGCTTCTTGGGCAAGAGCAATGTCAGCGGGCCAGGCCAGAAGTGCTCAGCCAGTCGCTGCGCTTTTTCGGGAAAATCCGACACGTATTCTTTCACCTTTTCGACCGAATCCGTGTGAATGATTAAGGGATCGAACGCAGGCCTGTTTTTTACTTCAAAAATGGACAAAACTGCTTTTTCATTCAACGCATTTCCGGCCAGCCCGTACACGGTCTCGGTAGGAATTGCTACCAGTTCTCCTTTAATAAGAAACTCTTTTGCAACGTTTAGTTCAGTTCCGGTGATTGCCAAAATATTGTTCGATTTTAAGAATACAAAAATAACTCCTGTGAATTTTAAATCCGCGACATCTCATTTAGATTGTTTTTAAATAACCCTGAAAGTTTGGCATAAAAGCACCCCGTTACGCAATCCCTGTTTATATTTATTGATTAAATAATACTATCTAAAACCCTTTTACCATGTTTCAAATCAAAGAACAACCTGCTGTTTTTGATGTCTGCATAATAGGCTCAGGAGCGGGAGGTGGAATGGCAGCTTACCAACTTGCAAAAGAGGGTGCCAAAGTGGCTCTTTTGGAAGCTGGCGGATATTTTGATCCTGCTGATCCAAAGTACATTACGCAATTAAAATGGCCTTACGAATCACCGAGACGCGGTGCTTCAACCCACCGCCCATTCGGAGACTTCGATGCTGCATGGGGTGGCTGGGAACTGGAAGGCGAACCATATACCCGTAAAAATGGAACGCAATTCGACTGGTTCCGCTCGCGTATGCTCGGCGGACGCACCAATCACTGGGGTAGGATTTCTCTGCGTTTCGGGCCAAAAGATTTTAAAAGAAAAAGCATCGACGGCCTTGGCGATGACTGGCCGATCGGTTATGACGATGTGAAACCGTACTATGACAAAGTAGATAAGCTGATAGGTGTTTTTGGAACTGTTGAAAACATCGATAATGAGCCGGATGGTATTTTCCTTCCTCCTCCCAAGCCACGTTTGCACGAATTGTTCCTTAAACAAGCTGGAAAAAAAGCGAACATTCCCGTTATTCCTTCGCGTTTATCGATCCTTACCAAACCCATCAATGATCAGCGCGGCGTGTGTTTTTATTGCAGTCAATGTTCTCGCTCGTGCCAGGCCTACGCGGATTTCTCTTCTTCATCAGTTCTTTGTATTCCTGCTATCAAGACCGGTAACGTAACCTTGATCAACAATGCAATGGCGCGTGAGGTCTTGACCGACCCTGTTACGGGACTTGCAACAGGCGTATCTTATGTAGACCGCGAAAAACTTACCGAGCATACAATTAAAGCCAAAGTGGTAGTACTTGCGGCAAGCGCAGGAGAGTCGGCCAGGTTGCTATTGAACTCTAAATCAGACCGTCACCCGAATGGACTTGCCAATTCCAGCGGAGTAGTAGGTAGATATCTGCATGATTCCACAGGCGCGTCCCGTGGAGCATTCCTCCCTCATTTAATGGATCGCAAGCGGTACAATGAAGATGGCGTAGGTGGTATGCACGTGTATACGCCGTGGTGGCTGGACAACAAAAAACTGGATTTCCCAAGAGGTTATCACATCGAATACGGTGGTGGTATGGGTATGCCAAGTTATGGTTTCGGTTCAGGAATTGAGCACCTGAACGGTAAATATGCTACCAAAGATGGTGTGATGAAGCCTGCTGGTGGCTATGGCGCTTCTCTTAAAGAGGATTACCGGCGCTTCTACGGAGCGAATATCGGAATGGCCGGCCGTGGTGAAGCCGTACCCGATTTCAACAACTATTGCGAGATCGATCCGAATGTAGTTGACAAATACGGTATTCCTGTACTTCGCTTCCACTACAAATGGTCGGATTACGAGATCAAGCAGGCCAAGCACATGCATGATACATTTGAAGAAATGATTCACGCATTGGGTGGAGTTCCCAATGGTGTAAAACCAGGTGCGGACACCAACTATGGTATTGCAGCCCCCGGTCGTATCATTCACGAGGTAGGAACTGTGAGAATGGGTAATGATCCGAAAACTTCGGCACTCAACAAGTACTCCCAGGCGCATGATGCTAAAAACGTATTTGTGGTAGATGGAGGTTCTTTCGTATCACAAGCGGATAAAAACCCGACCTGGACGATCCTTGCACTATCTATGAGAGCATCGGAATTCATTGTTGATCAGGTTAAATCAAAAAATATCTAATCATTTGAACATTGTTTCAAATCATACCTTATGAAACGCAGAGATACACTTAAAGCCTTGACGCTTAGCTCTCTGGGAATTACCGCGCTTAATCCGCAGGTAGCCCTTGCCGAGCAGAGAGAACTAGATACGATGACCCCACCGGAAACCCCGATCAAGATCCCGGGTGGAAGGCAAAAGGAAGAAGCGATCCGTGACGCCAAATTGATGAAAGAGAAATTTTTCACAGTTGCTGAATTAGCCACGATAAAAGTTCTTGTTGATATCATTATTCCAGCCGATGCAAAATCAGGAAGCGCTTCACAAGCAGGTGTCCCCGATTTTATAGAATTTATCGCCAAGGATATGCCTCAAAACCAGATTCCTTTGCGGGGAGGACTCAAATGGCTCGATATCGAATCAAACAAACGGTTCAAGAAGAATTTTACCCTCAGTACCAAAGCGCAGCAACTGCAGATCATTGACGACATCGCTTATCCTGAAAAAGCAAAACCTGCTTTAAGCCAGGGCGTGGCATTCTTTAATTTGATGCGTAACCTCACAGCATCGGGCTTTTATACGTCAAGGATAGGTATCGATGACCTTGGCTACGTAGGCAATACTCCCAATGTTTGGGAAGGCGTTCCGGCGGATGTACTGAAACAGTACGGTTTGAGCTACGATTAAGCAGGATTGTAATCCTTATAAAAAGAAACAGGCCTTCGATAACGAAGGCCTGTTTCTTTTTATAGCTATTCTATTTTTCTTAATACAACTTCTGTCGCTGCTGTTTGACGGTTTCGTCTTTTAAGAATTCGTCGTAGGTCATCAACTTGTCGAGAATACCTTTTGGCCCTATCTCAATGATCCGGTTGGCAATGGTATGCACGAACTGATGGTCATGGGAATAAAACAACAGACAGCCCTGAAAATCGATCAGACCATTGTTCAATGCCGTAATGGATTCAAGGTCAAGATGGTTGGTCGGATCATCCAAAACCAGCGCATTCGCACCCGAAAGCATGGTGCGAGAAAGCATACAACGTACTTTTTCACCTCCTGAAAGCACCTTCGCTTTCTTCAACGACTCCTCTCCCGAGAAAAGCATCCGGCCTAAAAACCCGCGGATAAAGCTTTCATCCTTCTCCTCAGAATACTGACGAAGCCAGTCCACCAGATTTAGATCGACATCAAAGAAAGATGTAGGGTCCTTGGTGAAATAGGATTTGGTGATTGTAACGCCCCAGGTGTAAGTACCTTTATCCGCTTTCTGAATCTCATTGATGATATCAAAAAACGAGCTGATAGCCATTACATTGCGGCTTACAAACGCAATTTTATCACCCTTATTAACATTAAAGCTCAGGTTTTCGAAAAGCTTGGTACCATCGTCTGCGGTTTTGGCCAATCCCTCAACGCGCAAAAGCTGATCACCCACTTCTCTTTCCGACTTGAATGCAATGTATGGGTACTTACGGGACGAAGGCTTGATATCGTCGATCGTCAGTTTCTCCAATAGTTTCGCGCGGGACGTTGCCTGCTTGGATTTTGAAGCATTGGCGCTAAACCTGCGAATAAACTCTTCAAGTTCTTTCTTTTTATCCTCTGATTTTCTGTTCGCATCCTGGCGCTGCTTCAAGGCCAATTGGCTGGATTCGTACCAGAATGAATAGTTACCTGAGAACATTTGCACTTTGCTGAAATCGATGTCTACCACATGCGTACAAACCTCGTCGAGGAAGTGGCGGTCATGGGATACAACGATGACCGTATTTTTGAAATCCGCCAGGAAGTTTTCCAGCCACAAAACTGTCTCCACGTCCAGGTTGTTGGTAGGCTCATCCAGCAAAAGAACATCAGGATTACCAAACAGGGCCTGCGCAAGAAGCACCCTCACTTTGTCATTCGCATTCAAATCACTCATCAATGCCGAATGCAGCTCCTCTCCAAGCCCCAGGCCGCTCAACAACTGCGCTGCTTCGGTTTCCGCTTCCCAACCATTCAGGTCCGCAAACTCAGCTTCAAGATCAGCAGCTTTTTCTCCGTCAGCATCTGTAAAATCTTCCTTTTCGTATATCGTCTCGCGCTCTTTCATGATTTTGTAAAGACGTTCGTGTCCCAAAATCACTGTATCCATTACTGTATAGGCATCAAATTCAAACTGGTCCTGTTTCAGGAATGTCATCCTTTCACCAGGGTTCATGCCGACACTTCCGGTTTGCGATTCAATTTCTCCTGAAAGGATTTTCAGAAATGTCGATTTACCTGCCCCGTTAGCTCCAATCACACCGTAACAATTACCCGGGACAAATTTTATATTTACTTCGTCGAATAATACCCTTTTACCGTATCGTAAGGATACGTTCTGAACCGTAATCATCTTAAAATTGATTTTTATGAATGAGACCGCAAAACTACAAAAAACACGCCGATTTAGCATGTTTGAATAAACTAAAAGCAAACAAAACGGGCCGGTAATCGCCGGCCCGTTGCAATTTAAAAACTGATTGGATCAAGGAATCACGCGTAACGTGTGTGCCCCTCTGCCCACGCTGATCTTCGCGCCTTGCTTTTTGAGTGCCGGGGTATCCCCTTTTGTTACACTCCAGAATTCTACACCGCCATTTCCACTGCCATACTCCAGATACTCGCAAACGCCAACGGCCAGGTTAGAGCCGTCTTTATCAAATGCGACACTTTGAGGGAAAATACCTTCAAATGGATAGTCGGCTACTTTCGTAGGGACGCCAGTCGCCGCAACTTTGCATAATGTGAGCGAAGCGCCTGTTCCGGCTCCTGCTTCTGTCCACGGCGCGCCGCTTTTTCCTGCATTTACTGCTACCAGCATTGTCCCATCCGGGCTGATCGCAAAAGAGCCGGTGTTGATACCTACCGGAACCTGCCCTGCCACTTTGTGTTCGACGGCGCCATCCATTGAAAAATCAACAACCACTACATCCCCTTCTGCGGTACCTTTTCCAGCCGCAGCTTTTGAATCCAGCACCAGATAGTGCTTTCCATCAGGCGAGAAACGTCCAAAGGTAGGGTCTGTACCCACTTTTATTGGCTTACCAACCATTTCGACATTTTTTAACTTGCCAGCTTCTCTGATTACTTTATATAATCCTACCTCATTGGAGTTGTCCAGTGTAAAAGCAATAAAATCACCCGATGGATGCCAGGAAAGATCAACGATCTTATTGGCTGTATCAATAGCTGCTGGCAAATTCAGGAAACGTGCAGGCTTACCGTCCGGTCCGGCTTCAATGAATACCAATTCCTTACCGGCGTCGGTTGTAGAAAGGATTAATTCGTTTTTGTTGATATCTATCGCTGTTGGCTTTCTGCCTACCGGGAAACCAAACTTAGCTTTTGGAGCAGCCAGATTTGTTATATCAACAACAAAAAGTTTTTCTCCCGCCGGAAATTCCTTTGCCGGATCTTTATACTCAGCAACAGCATCTTCCGGTCTGATTCGGTTTTCCAAAACAAAGGCCAGCCCCCCGTTTACGGGAACAGCTAGTCCCTTCGAGCCTGCCAGGGCGGAATTGGACACCAATGCGGTACCTAACCCTTTACTTCCTCTCTCAACCGGAAATTTGATGGTCGTTAACTGATCTCTCGATGTGACGTCCCTCAATAACTTACCATCAACAAGTGCCGAAGCTGCCATATCTGCGTCCGAAACTACAACCAGACCGCGTGCATTGAAGTTAATGGGTGATTGGGCAACCGACGGAAGACTTCCAAGAGCTGCCAAACCGGCAAATAATGCGACTTTTTTCATGTACCAGAATTTAGGTTTTAGGTGGTTTGAAAAATATAAAACGTATTTCATGAAAGAAACCTTGTAGGGCGGAGCGCCCTACAAGGTTTCTTTCATGAAATCGCAATATACAATAAAAAAAATAAACCCCGGCAATTAAGTTACCGGGGTTTATTTCCTTTTAGAAAAGTCTTATGCTGCTATCGCAAGTGAATTAACCAATTTGGCCAATTTCGACTTCTGGTTAGAAGCTTTTTTCTTATGGATAATATTTTTCTTTGCCAAACGATCCAACATTGAAGAAACAGTTTTGTAAACTTCAACAGCTACTGCCTTATCAGTCGTTTCACGCAATTTCTTTATGTACGAACGTGTAGTTTTGTGCTGGTAACGATTACGCAAACGCTTAGTTTCGTTAGCGCGAATTCTTTTTAAAGCTGATTTATGATTTGCCATTATTTTGTACTTGATATTTTTCTATTTCTCATTTCGGTTTGCAAAAATAGAAATTGCTTCTTAAAATGCCAAATTTAGCGGGAAATATATTTGAGAATCTTTCATCGGCTACTTCGGCATCCGCTGAACGTCCGATGCCAGATACTCTTCGATCCGGATTTCCAGCTCGTTATATGGAATATTGCTGTGCAGCTCCCCTTCCACGGCCAGTGAAATCTTGCCTGTCTGCTCTGAAATAACAATAACAATCGCGTCAGTAGCTTCACTCATTCCCATTGCCGCCCGGTGACGAAAGCCCAGTGAGGAGGGTACGTCCACGCCATCTGCAACAGGAAGTACGCATCTGGCGGCCTTTAAAACCCCGTCCACGATCACTACGGCGCCGTCGTGCAACTCACTATATTGGTTAAAAAGCGACACAAGCAGTGGCTTGGAAACACGGGCGTCCAACAATTCTCCCGTTTCCACATATTTACTCAGATCGTCCCGCTTATTAACTACGATCAGGGCCCCGGTAAAATTAGCGGCAATGGTTTTGCTGGCATCAATGATGTCTCTAAGGTTTTCCACTTTGAAATCCCTTACGGAATTCCCCATTACCTTTTTGAGAAAACCATTATTGGTATACACCGTTGATTTGCCAATAATGAGCAGAAAGCGACGGATTTCCTGTTGAAAAATAACGATCAAAGCCACAGCTCCCACACCCATAAAATACTGTAAAATGGCAGTCAGCAGGCCCAAACCCAATCCTTTTACAACCAGATAAAAAACATATACAAATAAATAGCCCAGAAAAACCCGGCTTGCAATACTTCCCCTCACCAGCGTATATACCTGATAAAGAAGAACAGACACTAAAAAAACATCCAGGACGTCAGCCCAATTGATGTTCAAAAAACCCACACGCATATGAAAATCAATATTATTTCGCGACTAAATTACTATTTTAATTCATACAGTTACCAGCCTGTATCCATAGTTTTACCACTTCTATCGCCGGCCTGACATCATGCACACGAAGAATGGAGGCGCCCCGTTGTAATGCCAGCGTGTTAAGCACCGTGGTCCCATTTAATGCTTCATCCGCTGAAACTCCAAGCGTTTTGTAAATGGTTGTCTTTCTCGAAATTCCTGCCAGCACCGGATACCCCAGTAAACTGAATTCAGGCAAATGCCGCATCAATTCAAAATTCTGTGCGATCGTCTTGGCAAATCCAAACCCGGGATCAATAATCAGGTCCGCCACTCCCCTCTTTCTTAGCTCAACGGCTTTGGCCTGAAGGTCGCTGATAATCTCCGATATTAGCTGGCCATATGTCGTCATTTGGTTCATTGTCTGGGGTGTTCCCCGCATGTGCATCAGAATGTAAGGTACTTTTAATGCGGCCACCGTATCAAACATTTCCATATCCAGGCTCCCGCCAGCAACATCATTAATAATATGTGCGCCCTTTTGTATCCCTCTTTTTGCCACCTGAGCACGAAAGGTATCAACAGAAATCACCAAATCAGGAAAATACTTACTGAGCGGCTCGACAGCCGATTCTATCCTATCTCCCTCCTCCTGCTGGTCAATTTCCTTCGCACCGGGCCGGGTAGAATAGCCGCCGATATCAATAATGCCCGCTCCTTCCTCGATCATTTTCCCGGCTTTGTCAATCAGCTCGTTGTGGGTTCCAACACGGCTTTCAGAGTAAAAAGAATCTTCGGTCATATTGAGTATTCCCATCACCACTGGCGTTGACAGATCGAAAAGCTGACCTCTTACGTTGAGCGTTTTTTTGCTAACTTGCGACATAAATCTTGTTAAATGCGGGCAATAGGATGAATATGAGGTAATTTGTTACTAACGCCACAAATGCAGTAAACCAATTAAACAGTGAAATCCACAGAAGCGGAATATCAGGAAATCATTCAGTATTGCCAAGATCTTTTTACAAAAAAAAATAAAGATTACGGAACTTCATGGCGCATTCTGCGCATTCCTTCCATTACGGATCAAATATTTATCAAAGCTCAGAGAATTCGCACCATTCAGGAAAAAGGTGTTCAAAAGGTCAGCGAAGATGTATCCTCCGAATTCATCGGAATTATCAACTATTGCGTGATGGCATTGATCCAGATCGCTTCCAGCGAGGGCAAGCAAATCATCGACGAGTCGGATCTAACCACTCTTTATAATATTCAGGTGAACGAAGTAAAAGAGCTTTTGTTTAATAAGAATCATGATTATGGTGAAGCCTGGCGCGATATGCGCGTAAGTTCCATGACCGATATCATCCTGATGAAGCTGCTAAGGATCAAACAAATTGAAGATAACCAGGGCTACACATTGGTATCTGAAGGCGTAAAAGCTGGTTACCAGGACATTATCAATTACTCTGTCTTCTGTTTGATTAAATCCAATTCATTGCAGACTAACTAATCATAACCAGCCGGAAGGCGAACCCGTTAACCCATCTGAAATGAAAATTCTTGCTCAGATTTCGCGTGTCATAGTAGGACTGCTATTCATATTTTCCGGTCTGATCAAGCTCAACGATCCGATCGGGACCCAATACAAGTTGGAAGAATATTTCGAAGTATTCGCAGCTGATCTTCCCGCTTTCCATGATTTTTTCATTTCACTGGTTCCGTTTGCCCTCTACTTTTCGGTATTCCTATGTACTGCCGAAGTGGTCCTGGGCATTGCGTTGTTGGTGGCATACAAGCCAAAAACGATTTCATGGCTTCTTCTGGCTATTATTCTGTTTTTTACTTTCCTAACTTTTTACTCCGCATATTTCAACAAGGTAACCGACTGCGGATGTTTCGGGGCGGCCATTAAACTCACTCCATGGACTTCATTTGGAAAAGATTTGTTCCTGCTGGCGCTGATTCTTGTCATCGTTTATTACCGCAAAAAATTCAAAGCCTTCCCCACCGGTATCATTGTGGTCATTTCGACCATTGCATCGCTCGCGATTGCCGTGTACTCTTTGAGACATTTACCGATTATTGATCTGCTGCCATATCGTGTGGGAGCTAACATTCCCGCTCAACTCAAACCTTCGGAACCGATTCGTTACCTGTATATTTTCGAAAAAGGAGGTGAAAAATTCGAGTTCGAAAAGTACCCGAGCGACACGACCCTGGTTTTCAAAGAAATGGTGGTTCTCAATGAGGATGCTAAACCAAAGATCACCGATTACAAAGTATGGAATGATGCAGGAGATTTCACCGAAGAAACATTCAAAGGCAAAAAGCTGTTTCTGATCATCAAAAATCTGACCGACATTAACACGGCTGCTTTGCCGGACATGAATAAGCTCATCAATAACGTACGGACAAAGGGCATTGACCCCGTCATTCTAACTTCCGGCAATAGCTCTGAGATCGAGAAATTCCTGAACGAACATCAGCTCAACGCGCCATATTACTACGTGGACGCGACTGTTTTGAAGACGATTTCACGTTCCAATCCCGGCCTGTGGCTACTGAAAGAGGGAACGGTTAAAGGAAAGTGGCATTATAATGACACTCCTACCGCTGAGGAAGTTATAAAATTGGTAAAATAGCAGCAGCTCTGCGGAAGAACCAGCATTCAATGAAAAACATTATACTCGTCGGAATGATGTCTTCCGGCAAAACTACCCTTGGCAAAAAACTGGCGCGGGCATTGGGATACCGCTTCGTTGACCTCGACAAGTTGATTGAAACAGATCAGCAGATGGACATTCCTTCTATTTTTAGTCAAAAAGGAGAAACTTACTTTCGTGAAGTTGAGAGCCGGATATTAAAGGAAACGGGAGCTCAAAAAGCGATCGTATTGGCGTCGGGCGGGGGTACCCCCTGTTTTTATGACAATATGTCTTTTATCAAAAAAATGGGTATCAGCATTTTCCTGGACGTACCGGCCGCTGATCTGGCGCGACGGATCGAGAACCACGGCAAAGACGACAGGCCGATTCTTTCGGGAACAGCCTCCTTACAAGATACTTTACAAAGTAAAATAACCGAGCGCCTACCCTACTACTCCCAGGCCGATATGACATTGAGCGGCGAGATCGAGGTGAAACACCTGTTGGAAGTCCTCGAACCCCTTCTATAACAAAAAGACCCGCGGTTTGCAGGTCTTTTTAAATTCATTTCATTATTTTTCTTTCAGAAGAAAGTCCCCAGCGTCAACATCACATTAACAGGCTTGTTGGAAATTTCAACGGAGGAATAATCTTGTACATTGTTCAAAGAATAAGGAGTAAATGCAGACTTATACGTGGTCATCGTGCCAGTCAGGTCGGCAAAAAATCTGCTCGTTCTCACACCCACACCAGCCGAAAACAATAGCTTGCTTCTGTCGATGCCATCATTTCTGCTCAGGTATGGATCGGAAATATAGGCACCTCCGACGCGGGCCCGGAATACATTCGCCCGAAACTCGCCCCCTAACCTGAAATTGACTGCGCTTCTATATGTATCCTGGATCTCTGCCTTTGTATCATTCTTAAAATTAGTATTGTCAGTACTGCTCAAATAACTGGTTTTAGCACGCATCATACTATAGTCCGCGTACTCTATAGATCCTGTGATAAAACCTTTGTCCTGTAAAAAAACGGTAGCCCCGAAATTGCCCCTTAGCGGGCTTACCAGGTTATACTCAAAGTCATTGGGTGCAAGAGGCAAGGTTGAATATGGAGGAGTGATCAATGTTCCGTCAGGACCCGTCACCAGGTTGTCGACATATTGAGCATTCACGTTTTGAGAAAAAGTCTCTTTAATGGCCGTAAATGTCGGGCTGATGATTGTTCCGCCTAGTTGAAATATTGGATTGATTTTATATATCACACCAACCGAAAGATTAATACCGCTTCCGGTCACGGTAAGGTCCTCACCCTGTTCGATGGATATTAGCTCGGGGCTGTCAATGTAATTGTCACGGAAGGTACGGCTGTATTTGTAACGCAGCCTGCTGAAACCAACATTGGCACCAATGTAAAATTTGTCATTTAGATTTCCCGCGTAGGCAAGAGTCCATTGGGTGTTTGCCCCAGTTGCACTATAAGACCCTGCCTGATCTACCACACTGCTTTGATCAACGGCATTATAAGGAGGGCCAGCCGCAGTGGTCGGATTGATCAGGTACATCTGATAATAAGCTGCGGGCACTGAAAAAGCGACTGGTCCGCCTTTGGTTGGATCGCTTTCAAAATCGGCTTCCAGTTGCGCAACAGAGGTTTTGTTTCTGTTCACATTCTCAACAACATTGTCCAGGTATGCGCTCCTGTTGTTACGTCCCGAATAATAATAAGTATCTTGAAATGATTGCTGGCGTGAAAACGAAATGCCCAGTGACGATCGCTTCCATTTCCTTTGAAAGCCCGGCTGACTGGCTATCACCAACGATGCCTGCGCCAGATTAACATTGGCTTTACTATCTGAATTGCCTGTTCCGAGATAATCGGTTTTCGTACTGATACCAGTTACAGCAGGGCTAATAGTCAGTTCAGAACGAGTATAGAACCCCAATCCTGCAGGATTGCCGTGAATGGCGCTTGGGTCGCCTCCTAATGATGCATGATTTCCACCCAGGGCCTGGAACCGGGCCGAGCCGGTCTGATTCATTTCTGAATAGCGCAGTGCGTCGGCTGCATATTGAGCATAGGATGTAGAGGAAGCGAGCAGGGCGATGGTGAGTGATGCCCATAAATATGGTTTTGTCATGGCATTTTTACTGATAACCGGAATCTTAATTTAACTATTAGCTAAACGAAAACCCTGCAAAATTATGACATCTTGCAGGGTTTTGTATATCAAATTCTATGCGTCACGCACGGGCCGCTACAATTATCTCGGTCCTCTTGACGAAGAACGGGTAGCTCCACCGCCTGACGAACCGCTGCTGGCTGGTGCACTGTAACTTCTTGACGGTGCACTGTAAGTTGGTGCGCTGTAAGTCCTGGTGGGTGCACTGTATGATTCAGTACTTCTGCTTGGTGTAGAGTAGGTTCCGCGTGAAGAAGGAGCACTATAATCCGACCGGCTCCGTGAAGGGGTGCTGTAAGACGGGGTGCTGTAGGAACTTCCGCTGCTTCCGCGTGACGAACGTGGTGAAGCATAACTTCCTGTGTTCCCACTTTCAGAAGAATAGCTGCTGCTACCAGATGAACGTGGACGAGAGTAGTACACATTGTTTCCTTCTCCCGAGGCTCCTCTTGAACCGTAAGACTCGCCGCTTGTTCTGCCACCTGCATCGGCGACTCCGCTCCGTCCGTAACTTCTGGATGATCTTGGTGAAGCGTAAGTATCACTGGCCGAAACCGTATTGGCCGATCTTCTGCCGCTGCGTTCCCCCGAGCCTGTGGCTGATCTTGGCGTATTTACAGAACCCGAGTTATAACGATCATTACTTCTGGATCTGCTGCCACCTACATTGGAAGCAACACGTGGTCCATAAGTTCTTGAAAGACCTCTTTCATAATTGCTATTTACGACAATCACCGGACGGCTGTAGGCCCAGGGATTGTAACCATAGCCTCCGCCGTAGAAGCTATCATAGTAGCCACCATATCCGTATCCATAGTTGCTGTAACCCCATGGACTGTAACCCCATGAATTATAACCAAATGGATCATAACCATATCCCATCATGCTTCCGTATCCCCAAGGCGAATATCCCAGCATCATGGAACCCATTCCAAAGCCCATATAAGGACGCATTCTGAACGAGTTACCAAATCCAAACTGGAACCCGATATTCATTGCGCTGCCTGGCCAGTAAGAACCAAGGCCGCCATAATATGGTAAAGTATTGGCTGTGGCAAGGTTATATCCGTCGGTAAACCCTGCATTGTAACCTACATCACTGGAAATTGCTCGTTTTACACTGCGTGATGAAAGGTATGATTCGTCGTAGTAGTCGCTGGTGCCTGATTCGGCGTAGTCTCCGGTATAAGTATAATCCGGATTGTCAGAGCGGGATACTTGATCTGCACCTCGGTCATTTAACACAACTCCGGAATTAGGATTCCCGCCATAAAGGTCGTCATATCCGCCACCCGAACGTGATACATATTGATTTGTGGTACATCCCCAAGCTCCCAGCAACACTAGCAAAGACAAATATTTTGCTTTATTGATCGTACTCATGGCTTTAAAGGATTAAAAGTTTGTTGCTAATATATATAAAATTCCGTTCCGTACAAGTAAGTAAACGTCTGTTACAATACATTAATTCCAAAGTTAACATAAAAAACTATCTTTGCAACTCCTAAAAAAGGAGGTACTATTTAACGATAAACTCCATTTCAATTACAAAATAATCCTAAGAATGAGTAAAGCCCTGCCAACCCGAAGTGAAAATTACTCCGAATGGTACAATGAGTTAGTAAAAAGAGCCGATTTGGCCGAAAATTCCGCGGTGAGAGGCTGTATGGTTATTAAACCTTATGGTTACTCGATCTGGGAAAAAATGCAGCGCGCATTGGATGATATGTTCAAAGAGACCGGACATTCCAATGCATATTTCCCTCTTTTTATCCCAAAATCTTATCTGAGTAAAGAAGCATCACACGTTGAGGGTTTCGCCAAAGAGTGTGCTGTTGTTACCCACTACAGATTAAAAAATGATCCCAACGGAAAAGGTGTGATCGTGGACCCGGACGCAAAGCTGGAAGAGGAGCTGATCGTGCGCCCTACGTCTGAAACTGTCATATGGAGTACTTATAAAAACTGGATACAGTCTTATCGCGACCTTCCGCTGCTCATTAATCAATGGGCCAATGTCGTGCGTTGGGAAATGCGTACGCGCCTTTTCCTGCGTACGGCTGAGTTCCTTTGGCAGGAAGGCCATACAGCGCACGCTACTGCTGCGGAGGCGATCGCAGAGACCAAACAAATGCTTGAAGTATACGCGACTTTTGCGGAGGAATGGATGGCTTTGCCAGTTGTTAAAGGCGTAAAAACCGCTAACGAACGCTTTGCAGGAGCAGAAGACACCTATTGTATCGAGGCATTAATGCAAGATGGGAAAGCACTTCAAGCAGGTACTTCCCATTTTCTAGGCCAGAATTTCGCTACTGCGTTTGATGTTAAATTCCAGGACAAAGAAGGCAAGCTGGAACATGTTTGGGGAACTTCCTGGGGTGTTAGCACCCGTCTGATGGGTGCTCTGATCATGGCGCACTCGGACGACAGTGGACTCGTGCTGCCTCCCAAGCTGGCCCCTATCCAGGTGGTGATCGTTCCGATTTATAAAAACGAGGAACAACTTGCCCAGATTTCTGAAAAAGTGAGTGAAATCACCAAGCAGCTTAAAAAACTGGGTATCAGCGTAAAATACGATAATAGCGACGCTTATAAGCCAGGCTATAAATTTGCGGAATATGAACTGAAAGGTGTTCCTGTAAGACTGGCACTGGGCGGCCGTGATCTTGAAAATGGTACTGTTGAAGTAGCAAGAAGGGACACAAAAACCAAAGAGACGGTTTCTTTGGATGGCATTGCTTCTTACATTCAGGACCTGCTCGACAACATTCAGGATTCGATTTACAATAAAGCACTGGCGTTTAGAAAAGAAAATACTTTCAGCGTAGATACATTCGAAGAATTTAACGAGGTACTGGACAACAAAGGAGGCTTTGTGCTGGCACATTGGGATGGAACTTCGGAGACAGAAGAAAAAATTAAGGAGGAAACCAAAGCTACCATCCGTTGTATTCCACTCGATCAGGAAGCGGAGGCAGGTGTTTGTATTTACTCTGGAAAACCGTCCGCCGGAAGAGTTGTCTTCGCCCGGGCATATTAATTTTACCACCCCGATTTTCCCAGTTCCGAGAGGAACAAAAAGAGGGATATTTTTAACCATTTAAGTTAACATACAATGAAGCAGGCGCAGGCAGGTGATCAAGTACAGGTTCATTACAAAGGAACCTTACCAGACGGGCAACTTTTTGATTCTTCGGAAGGACGTGAACCATTAAGCTTTCTACTTGGAAGCGGACAGGTGATAAAAGGATTTGATGACGGCGTAACGGGAATGGAAATTGGCAACAAAAAAACCATCCATATCCCTAACGCTGAGGCTTATGGCCCCGTCAACGAAGATATGATCATTAATTTTGAACGAAACCAGATACCTGCTGACATTCCTTTGGAAGTAGGCGGTACACTCAACATGCACCAGGATGGCGGACAGGTAATCCCTGTGGTGATCAGAGAGGTGACAGAAGAATATGTTATTTTGGATGCAAATCATCCGCTAGCCGGCCAGGACCTGATTTTTGAACTGGAATTGGTAGGGATCAATTAATTGACGCAGATTTAAACAGGATCAGCCTGAATATATTTCGGGCTGATCCTGTTTTTATTCAGCCCATTTCAGACTAAAAGTCTCGGGTTTCCCCCGGGAGATTTTGAGAAGTATTTGCTTCGCAGCCAGGTCCTGCAACATTCGCTCGGCTCTTTTTTCTGAAATATTAATAATCTTGGAAAAAACTTTTGCATTCACCGAATCAGTTTCTTTCAGGTAAGTGATCAGCGTCTTGACATGCCTCGATGCCAGAATTTTCCCGGTATCGGCATCTCCTTCTCCATAAAGTAAAAGCCTCGGAATTGGCAGGCTTTTGTCTTTAACCCTAATGTAAATAATACGCTCAGCCTTCTCGTTGATAGCATAATGTGGTTTCTCCGGGCTTTCATCCACTTCGATCAGCATGATCTTTTTCCCGTCAAGCTGCGCTGACTTCACACGGATCAGCAGCTTTTTTTCAATCAGTTCACCGAGCGCCTTTTCCAGCTTCTGCAATTCCTTTAATTCCGATTCAACACCCAATAGGGCCGCATTGTCGGCGACACCGATCAGCAGATTTCCACCGGCTGTGTTCGCAAACGAAACGATGGTTTTAGCGATTTTATAAGGACTATCGATTGTCCTTTTAAACTCGGTCGTGAGTCCCTCTCCCTGCTTAATCAGTTGAATGATACTTTTACTCATGCATTTACATTAACCCATATTTTTTGCCCGGTAATGACCGGACCATTCCCTGAAATTCCAGATTCAAAAGCAACGTTGCCAGTTTGTTCTGGTGCATGCCCGACTGCCAGGCCAGCTCATCGATCTGAACGGCCCCTTTTTGTTTTAAAAGTGCAAGTATCTGCCCCTCGTCCTGAGTAAATCCTTCGAAACTGCATTGGGCCTGCACCGTAGGAATTGTATCCGGCTTTTCAGTTTCCAATCCCCAACCCATTGCCGCCACCATATCCTCTACCGAAGTAAAAATAGATGCTTTATGGTCCCTGATCAGATAGTTGCAGCCCTCGGATTGCCCGCTCCCGATCATGCCCGGAACCGCGTAAACATCCCGATGATAATTTTGAGCAAACTCCACCGTGATCAGGCTTCCTCCCTTTTTGGCTGATTCCACAACTACAGTAACATCACTCAGGCCAGCAATAATTCGGTTTCGGGCAGGAAATCTCATAAAATCAGGCTTGGTACCCAATGCGTTTTCGGTTACAAGCCCTCCGTTTTCCTGCATTTCCAGGCCAGTGCGCTGATGCCCAGCCGGATAGATCACGTCCAGCCCACTGGCCATCACACCCAATGTAGGTAAATTGTATTTGAGGCAAGCGCGGTGCGCAGTAATGTCCACACCGTAAGCGAGGCCGCTGACGACCATTGCCTTATAGGGTTCAAGGTCTTTGATAATGGTTTCGGTCACCGATTTTCCGTAATCACTGATTTGCCTGGTTCCCACAATACCAATGCTGATAGCTGTATTAAAGTCAAATTTGCCTTTGGTATACAGCACGACCGGTGCGTCATATAAAGGTTTCAATCGCGCCGGATAGGTTGGATCCGTGAAAAAATGCAGATCAATGCCTGATCGGTTGCAGTTTTCCAGTTCCTTTTCAGCCATTGTGAGCGTTCTTTTGGCTAAAATAGCTTTGACTACCTTATCGCCTACACCGGGGATTTTGATGAGTTGTTTGTAATCGGCAAGGAATACGTGGGAAGCGCCACCGCAGTAACTAATGAGCTGGCGGATCGTAACTGAACCGATTCCGGCCGTGTGGATAAGCGCCAGGGTAAAGACTTTTTCGTCTTCGGCAGATTGTAACATATATAGTGTGTTTTTGAGGACTGAATTTGATGCAATCAGTCTATAAGCCTGCTGGCATACATTTTGTCAATATACGTCCAATAGTTTAGCTCAAAAATAACAATAATCTGCAAAAGGATATATGGAAAATTTACAGACTGATCAAGCGGAGACCGCCCAGCATTATGAAGGTATGGGAGCGACCTGCTATCCGGAGGGAGTGTATTATCGGGTATGGGCCCCTCACGCCGAAAGTGTCTCTGTGGTAGGGAGTTTCAATGATTGGAACGATTCAGCTACTCCTCTCCAACCAGAAGAAAATGGCGTTTGGGGCGTTTTGGTTGAAAATTCAAAGGAAGGTGACGAATATAAATTTGTGTTAAAGACGCCTTCGGGCAACCTGTACAGAAATGATCCTCATGCATTGAAAATGACCAATTCAGCTGGAAATTGTGTCGTATATAACCATTCGTCCTTTGATTGGCAGGATGTCGGTTTTCAGATCCCAAGCTGGCATGAGATCGTCATCTATGAATTGCATGTAGGTACCTTTCACGTGAAGGAGAAAAACCAGGTTGGAACACTGTATACGGCTATTGAAAAGCTGCCTTATTTAAAGGAAATGGGCTTCAACGCTGTTGAATTAATGCCCTGTTCTGAGTTTCCCGGATCGCGCTCATGGGGATATAATCCCGCAAACCCATTTTCGATAGAGTCCGACTATGGCGGCCCCGATGGATTGAAAGCATTTGTGAAAGCGGCTCACGAGGCGGGTATAGCCGTAATTTTGGACGTAGTTTATAACCATTTTGGCCCATCAGATCTGGACCTATGGCAATTTGACGGCTGGCAAGAAAACGATGGTGGCGGTATATACTTTTATAACGACTGGCGCGCAGAAACCCCATGGGGCAATACAAGGCCTGACTATGGCCGAAACGAAGTCAGGCAATACATTCATGACAATGCATTAATGTGGCTTAAAGATTACCGCATAGACGGCCTTCGGATGGACATGGTCCCCTACATTCGTAATGTGAAGGCCGATGGCAATCCGGGAAATGATATCAAGGAGGGAATGTCGCTGATCCAATGGATTAATAAGGATATTCGTGACAACTGTCCTAACTGCATTACTATTGCCGAAGACATGCATTCACTGGATTTTATTACCAATTCAGTTGAAAATGGAGGACTTGGTTATGGCTCTCAATGGGACGCTGAGTTCGTACATTCCATTCGGGATGCTATTATTACGGCCAATGATCAGGATAGAAATATGGATCAGGTTGTTGCCGCGATTACCAACAAATACAATACCGACTCTTTTCAGCGGATCATTTACACAGAATCTCACGATGAGGTCGCCAATGGTCAGGCCAGGGTCGTCGAGGAAATTGCTGAGGGAGATGTCAATAACTGGTATTCGAAAAAACGTGCTGCGCTGGGAGTTGCGTTGGTATTGACTTCGCCTGGCATTCCGATGATATTTCAGGGGCAACCGCTTCTCGAAGACAAATGGTTCTCTGACGACGATCCGATCGACTGGTCAAGGCTGGATAAATTCAGCGGGTTCGCTAACCTCCACCGGGATATGATCCACATTAGAAGGAATTGGTTTGGGGTTACAAAAGGATTGCAGGGACAGAATGTGCAAATAATACGTGCTGATAATGAGAAAAAAGTGATAGTCATGCATCGTTGGGATCAGGGTGGACCGAAGGACAGTGTGGTGGTGGTACTGAATTTCTCTACCGAAACTTTTTCAGATTATAAGGTTGGACTTCCAAGAACTGGCAAATGGAACCTGCGTTTCAACAGCGATAATGAACAATATGACTTAGAATTTTCTCATTTGGGTGTTTTTGACATTGAAACGATGGAAGGTGAATTTGATGATTTGCCGGTACACGGCTCTTTGCAGATCCCGCCATATACTGCATTGATTTTCTCGCAGGAAGAATAAAGTTGCAAGATCTTGGTACAACAGGACGAGGCTGGTTAACCGGCCTCGTTCTGTTGCTTATTGAATGATCCTAAAAATCCTGTCCCAGCGTAGTTTGTTTAAAAAACTGACAGGATTGGGATCTATGGACATCCAGACGAAAGCTGCTTTGCCTACAATATGATCCTTGGGCACAAATCCCCAGTACCTCGAATCCGCCGAATCGTGGCGGTTATCGCCCATCATAAAGAAATAATCTTGTTTGAATGTGTAGGATTCAAGGGTCTTTCCGCCGAGTGTTATTTTGTTGCTTCCCAGTGTAACCTGGTTGTTTCCTTCATAATTTTTGATAACCTCTCCGTAGAGCGCAATGTTAACTGCATTCATTGGGATCGTCGCGCCCTTCTTTGGGATCAGTACCGGCCCGTAATTGTCCTTATTCCAATCCAGTAAATTAGTCGTTGGAAACAAAAAAGGTTCTTTTAAACCCTTGCTCATGAAAACCGGTTCGATCCTTTTTACAAAATCATAAGATTTGAGCTTACCGGCAAGATCGCCCGTCGTTTTGACGATATAACCAAATTCATCAT
Organism: Dyadobacter pollutisoli; assembly: GCF_026625565.1. NCBI lineage: Bacteria > Pseudomonadati > Bacteroidota > Cytophagia > Cytophagales > Spirosomataceae > Dyadobacter > Dyadobacter pollutisoli. The sequence goes on along the minus strand of NZ_CP112998.1, from coordinate 1,631,420 downwards.
TCGAAGCAATGCTATCATCAAAGGTTTCGGTAAACTGGGTAAAGTCAGTAATGCCGTTTTTGTGAAATACATTTTCCTCATTGACTGCCGTAGTTGTCGAAACAAAGTACTCATTCTGCATCCGTACTGGATTGACCTGTTTGATACCATTAATGTAAACTTGTCCGCCCATGATTTCCAACCTGTCTCCCGGTAAAGCCACGCACCTTTTTATGTAATTGGAACGCTGATCCAGCGGATGAGGATGGAGTTCCGGCAAAACCGAACTATATTTCTGGTAAGCATCAGGGTGTTCCACCGGCAGATAGAACACAACTACATCTCCATGTTTTACCTCTGTGAAACCGGGAAGACGGAACGGAGGCAGCTGAATCCAGTCGAGATAAGAAGGAATATTGGAGCCCCAAATGGTCTGATGCGTGAGCGGTATTTGCAAAGGTGTCACCGGCGTCGTGGTTCCATAATGCAGCCTGCTGACAAAAAGGTAATCGCCTACCAGCAGGCTATTTTCCATCGAAGGCGTTGGAATTACAAAGGCACTGAAAAACAGCCAGCGTATGACGGTAGCTGCAATAACGGCAAACAATACAGAATCCAGCCATTCGCGAAATGCGGATTTCTTTGATTTTGTCCTGGCAGGCTTTTCTAAAATTTCTGTAACCGGCATTTTAGTGGGGATTAATGTGTCCGCAATATAGCATTAATCAAAATAATAAGAAAACAGTTATATAATGTTTATTTATATATAACCCGCAATAAAAAAGGGGAAAACCTGATGGCTTTCCCCTTTAAATGTATGTTTACTAATACTAGTTAATCACACGGAAAAGACGGCTCCAGCGGATTTTGCTAAAAAAGCTGGTCGGGCTCGGGTCGATCGACATCCAGACAAACACTGCTTTTCCCACGATATGATCCATGGGTACAAAACCCCAGTAGCGTGAATCCGCAGAATTATGACGGTTATCGCCCATCATGAAATAATAATCTTGCTTGAACGTATAGCTCGTGATAGCTTTCCCAGCCACTTTCACCGACTTTTCGTCCACTACTACGTCTTCATTCGCTTCATAATTTTTAATAACCGGTCCGTACATCGCCACATTTTCAGGCGTCAGCTGAACGGTCATGCCTTTGGCAGGGACGGTTACAGGTCCGTAGTTATCACGGTTCCATTTGAAAAGAGACGAATTTGGATACAACATCGGCTCGCTGATATCCTTTGAGGATTTCACCAACGTAATATTTTTAACGAAATCATACGTTTTCAGCTTGGCTGCGATCTCCACAGTCGTGAAAACCAGGTAGCCCATCTGATCATTGGAAGGAATGGTATCATTATAGCTCTCACTATATGCGTTGTATTCTGAAATTCCATTTTCTTTGAAAACCTTCTCCTCATTGACAGCTGTTGTAGTGGCCACAAAGTACTCGTTCTCCATCCGAACAGGGTTTTCAACGGCAGTACCATTGGCAAATACCTGCAAATCGCGCACTTCCAACTTATCTCCCGGCAATCCCATGCAGCGCTTGATATAATTGGTTTTCAGATCGACTGGGTGCTGTAATTCCGGTGGATAGTTGAACACAACCACATCACCGCGTTTTACATCGCTAAATCCGGGTAGCCGATATTGTGGCAACTGGATAGCGTCGGTATAGGAAGGAATATTGGTTCCCCAAATCGTCTGATGCGTTAATGGAACCTGCAATGGTGTTTTTGGGGTCCGTGTACCGTAGTGCAGCTTGCTTACAAAGAGAAAATCCCCCACCAGCAAACTGTTTTCCATGGAAGGGGTTGGTATTGTAAATGCTTCGAAAAACAGCCAGCGGATCAATGTCGCTGCCACAACAGCAAACAATATGGAGTCAAACCATTCTCTTACCGGAGATTTCTTTTTCTTATTATGAACAGCGTTAGAAGTCAGCTCTTTATTAATAGCCATGCTATGCAATGATTGTTAAGTGTATTAATCCAAATTTTTGAGAAGGTCATTCATGCCAAAAACCCCGTATCTGCCAGGGAGCCATTCTGCCGAAACCACCGCGCCTAGTGCAAATCCTTTGCGGCTGTGTGCAGTATGTGAAATTTCAATGGTGTCGACTTCTGATTCGTAGCGCACGACATGTGTGCCGGGCACTTCTCCCTCACGTTTTGCCAGAATCTGCACAAAACCTTCTTCGTCATCGGGAGCCAGCTTCCAACCTGTGAGACCTTCCTGCTCAGCAATCATGCCTTCTGCGAGTGTGATAGCAGTACCGCTGGGTGCGTCCAGTTTATGAATATGATGGATTTCGGTCATCGAAGCCTGGTATTCCTGCCCATTCATCAGGCGCGCAAGCTGCCGGCTCAGGCGGAAAAACAAGTTCACCCCAATACTATAATTCGAAGCGTAAAAGAAAGCGCCTGATTGCTCTTTGCACAGGTTTTCAATCTCGGTGCGGTGTTCCAGCCAGCCTGTGGTGCCACTTACTACCGGCCAGCCTTTCTTTAAGCAATAGGTAATGTTATCGTATGCTGCTTCCGGCGAGCTGAACTCGATGGCTACATCCACATCCGTGGATTTGAGCTTGTCCATATCGGCGCGGTTCTGTATATCTATTTTTCCAACGATCGAATGTCCCCTGTCCAGGGCAATTTGTTCAATCGTTTTTCCCATCTTGCCATACCCGAGTAATAATATTCTCATTAACTAAAAATTTGAATCCGTACTTATTTATCAATTACTTTAAATTAAAAACGAGCCTTAAACCGGGCGTCGGCGTAGTCATCGACGGTTGATGCAATTTGGGTTCTATTCTCAGACTCAGGTCTTCGGAGAGGTCAAATGTCTTTAAATGCGCCGCTACATTGGCCTCAATGATCGAAAGCGTGTAAATCAGTCCTGTTACAATTAAAGCAAATCCCCTGTTTCTCCTCCAATAATTTTTCCCCTTCGCGATCCTGTCCCTGGTGGCTGGTAAATACTGGCTACTGGTATTCAGCGTATTTCTAACCCTGACAATTTTGGTAGAATCAGCCGTCAAACCTTTCTTGATCTGCCCATATGTTGGGCTATTCTTATCCAGGTCATAAAAGTCTTTATAAGCGCTGAGATAGTCATGGTATTTAAGCGAGTTCAGATAATAGGTATACAACCCGCCACCAAATGCAATGTAAACAATGGGCAGCTTCCAGTAATCCCGGTTATAAATCTGCCCCATTCCGGGGATCAGAGCCAGTCTGGTTGCTGTTTTCGGAACGGGCATAAATTTCTTCTTCCCGTCGGTGTCTTTAACATTTTTTAACGAATCTGACCCGGTTACAATCAGGGTATCACCTGTAATTACGGTCTCCTTACCGATCTTTATAGTATCCCTTTTTGTTGCTGTTTGGGCTGCAAGCCCCTCCGAAAATAGCAAAATAACCCCAAGCCAAAACCAGTTTTTCAAGTCCTATTTGAATTTCAAAGTGTCCAAAATCTTTTTCAATTCGTCCTGAGAGGTAAAAGGGATCTTAATTTCACCCTTGTGCTCCTCATTGCTTTTTACAGAAACCTTGGCTCCGAAAAAGGACGATAATTGAAACTGTAACGACTTTATTTCCTGATTAATTGTTGCCGGTTTTTTGGTACCGAAAGAGATATCACTCATCATCCCCAGCTTTCTTACCTCCTCTTCCACCTTTCTGACAGACCAACCTTCTTCAATAATTTTATTGAAAATTTTAAGCTGGCTTTGGTCACTATTAATAGTAATAATGGCCCGGGCATGCCCCATACTGATCTGGTTGTCGCGAAGCGCGGCCTGGATCACGGGTGGCAATTTCAATAGTCTGATATAGTTATTGACGGTAGTGCGGTTCTTTCCGACTCTTACGCCCAGCTCTTCCTGTTTCAGGTTACATTCCAGAATCAGCCGCTGGTAGCTCAGGGCAATTTCTATGGAATTAAGATTTTCGCGCTGGATGTTTTCAATAAGGGCCATTTCCAGCATTTGCTGATCATTGGCAGTCCTTACGTAAGCAGGTATGGTGGTGAGCCCCAATGAGCGGGAAGCCTGCAAACGGCGTTCACCTGAGATAAGCTGGTAGGAATCGTCTCCAAGTTGCCTAACGGTGATCGGCTGAATGATGCCTTGCACACGAATAGAATCCGCCAGTTCCTGCAATGATTCCTGATCAAACTTGGTTCGCGGCTGGTACGGATTGGCTTCAATGTTGTTTACATCAATGTCGTTCATCGAGCCCACAACCTCTGTCGGAGCGAGACGGGCACTAGCCCGGGGCGGGTTCATTTTTTCCGAATCCTGCAGAAGAGCTCCCAATCCTCTTCCCAACCCGGTCATTTTCTTTGTCTTACTGCTGTTCTCCATCGTATGTAGCGCTATTCAAATCGTGTTAATCAGTTCACTCCCAGCTGTTTATCGGAAGATAGCAAACCATTTTTACTGAGAATTTCTCTTGCCAGATTCAAATAGCTGACAGCACCTTTGCTATCTGCATCCTGTGCCATCACTGGAATTCCAAAACTTGGCGCTTCACTGATACGTACGTTACGAGGGATAATGGTATTAAAAACGAGTGACTCAAAGTGGTTAGTAACCTCATTTACAACCTGATTGGATAAACGCAGGCGCAAATCATACATGGTTAACAGTATGCCTTCAATGACCAGCCCGGTGTTCAGGCGGGATTGAATGATTGTAATTGTATTCAATAACTTACCCAAACCTTCCAGCGCGAAATACTCGCATTGCACCGGAATGATCACCGAATCCGCTGCCGTCAGGCTGTTAATCGTGATCAGACCCAATGACGGAGAGCAGTCGATGACGATAAAATCGTAGTCTTCGCGCACTTCCGCAATGGCATCCTTCATCCTGTGTTCACGGTTTTTAAGATTAATCATCTCAATTTCCGCTCCTACCAGATCAATGTGCGAGGGTAATAAATGCAGGTAAGGAAAATCGGTTTCAAGTATAATATCGGCCGTTTTTGCCTGCTCAACCATGCATTCGTAAATACTATTTTCCATTTCCTGGGGGTTAAATCCCAGCCCCGAAGTGGAATTTGCCTGAGGGTCAGCGTCAATGATCAGCGTCCGGAACTCTAGCGCAGCTAAACTAGCGGCCAGGTTAATAGCAGTGGTGGTTTTCCCTACTCCTCCCTTTTGGTTTGCAATTGCAATTACTTTGCCCATGTATTAATTTCTGTTACCAATGTCAAATTTCCATTATTCGGGACAATTCACCAAAAAATGTTCCACGGAGTTTCAAATTAAATAAATAAGTGACTGTCTGTCAGAAATATATCTAACATTATTATTTGGTTAAAAATAAAATAGCATTGAAATAGGGGGATGTTTCACGCCCAAACCTGGGTCCCTTCTGTGCAATTTTTGCACATTTCAATCTCGGAGCGCGACCGGATCAGCGAAGCCCGGAAGTCCTGATACTTCTTGCCTTTCCAGAGCTGCCGGAAAGTCTGCCGCTTCATATCTCCCAGCTGGTATTCCGCGTCTTTGTCAAAACAGCACGGTACAACTGCCCCATCCCAGGTAATCACGCACGAATGCCACATTTTCCAGCAATGGTCGACAAATTTATTTTTAATAGAATAGCGCCCGGTTTCATGCTTTTCGTACCGCGAATATTTCTCAATGGTAGGTATCAGATCAGAGCCTTCCTCGTAGTCATAGATCTGGGCGGTTTTTAGTCCTACCTCATCCACGCCCATTTCCTCCGCGAGCTTTTTAACGTCCTCAATCTGATGTTCATTGGGTTTTACAACCAGAAACTGAAAAATCACGTGAGGCGTACTCGACTTCAATTCCTTTTTCCATTTAATGATGTTGCGGGTTCCCTCCAGCACTTTTTCGAGGTTCCCTCCTATCCGGTACTGCTGATAAACATCCTGTGTGGTACCATCAATGGAAATGATCAACCGGTCCAGTCCCGATTCAACCGTTTTTCTGGCTTTCTCATCCGTCAGGTAATGCGCGTTGGTAGAAGTAGCAGTATAAATGCCCTTGTCATGCGCATACTGAACCAGTTCGAAGAATTTCGGATGAAGGTAAGGCTCTCCCTGAAAGTAAAAAATGAGGTATAATAATGTATCAGCCAGCTCGTCAATGGTCTTTTTATAGAGCTTTTCCTCCATCATTCCGGTCGGTCTGGTAAAAGAACGCAGGCCGCTGGGACATTCCGGGCAACGCAGGTTACAGGAGGTGGTAGGTTCAAAAGAAATGGCGATCGGCATTCCCCAATGAACCGGGTTACCCGTTGCTTTTGAATAAAAGTAACTACTCAATATCTGAATGGCATTCCAGGCTCTCTTCACTGTCACTTTGGACATCAGGTTCAGGCCATCTTTAAAATTTTTATTCATTACTATGGCTATTCGGCTGCCAGCTATCCGCTATCGGCCTGATTTTAAGGATTGATTTAGTGCTTTTGTCCTTTCCAATTAAACGACAGCAATCCCTGTGGTATATTTGATTTCGGAAATTACAAAATAACTGCTGATGTGTAACACACTTTTCAGAGCAGAAAGTTTGTGCTGGTAAAATTGGTTGTATGCTTCCCCATCTTCGACCACTACTTTGAGCATGTAATCGAAATTACCCGAAACCACCGAGCATTCCAGTACCTCGCTCATGTTGACGATGGCCTGGTTAAAGTCCTCAAAGCTTTCCTTGCGTTGTTTGTCAAGGGTAACATTGCAATAAACGACCAGCGCCTTCCCTAATTTTCTACGGTTGAGCAAGCAAACATACTTATCAATAAACCCCTCCTTTTCCAGCTTTCGTATCCGCTCGTGTACTGGCGTCACCGAAAGATTAATCTGGCTGGCTATTTCCTTGATAGTCAGCTGCGAATTCTTTTGAAGCAGATCCAGAATTTTCCGGTCTGTAGCGTCAGGTTGCATACAGTTTTTTTTATTGCTAACTGGGATCTCAAAGTGTACAGGCAGAATTTTTTCTTACATATACGTTCAAAAATAGTTTTCTTTTCTGTCTTAAATACATTTGATAGTAAGTTTTTCCATCATAAATTAATTTTGCAGTCTCTTTTCAATACTATCCAACACTGCAAATACCCCATCCAATGATCATTGGCGTACCCAAAGAAATCAAGAACAATGAAAACCGTGTGGCACTGACCCCGGCAGGCGTAACCGAATTCCGTAAACACGGTCATACCGTTCACCTCCAAGCTGGGGCAGGCAAAAGCAGCGGCTTTTCAGATGAGCAGTATTCAGAGGCAGGTGCAAGCATTCTTTCGACCATAGAAGAGGTTTACGCAATCGCCGAAATGATCATTAAAGTAAAAGAGCCGATCGCAAGTGAATATGAGCTCATTAAGCCCGATCAACTTCTGTTTACCTATTTCCACTTCGCTTCTTCCGAGCCGCTGACTCACGCCATGATCGCCCGGAAGGCTGTATGCCTGGCTTATGAAACCGTTGAGAAAACAGACAGAAGTTTGCCACTATTGGTACCAATGAGCGAAGTAGCAGGTAGAATGGCCGTTCAGGAAGGCGCCAAGTATCTCGAAAAACCCATGGGTGGCTTCGGAATATTGCTTGGTGGTGTCGCAGGGGTTAAACCAGCCAATGTCCTGGTTCTGGGCGGTGGGATCGTAGGTACCCAATCTGCAAAAATGGCGTCTGGACTTGGCGCCAATGTCACAATCGTAGACATCAGTCTTGCCAGACTACGCTATCTGGAAGATATCATGCCGGCCAACGTGGATACCGTTATGTCCAATGAGTACAATATTCGTGAATTGGTAAAAAGTGCAAATCTGATCATCGGAGGCGTGCTCATTCCAGGTGCAAAAGCACCGTCGCTGATTACCCGGGATATGCTGAAGCTGATGAAGCCGGGTACCGTTATGGTAGACGTGGCCATCGACCAGGGCGGCTGTTTTGAAACCTCGAAAGCGACTACCCACGAAGATCCTATATATGAAGTGGACGGTGTCGTTCATTATTGCGTAGCTAACATGCCTGGTGCTGTGCCTTATACCTCCACATTAGCACTGACCAACGCTACCCTTCCATATGCATTACAGCTGGCGAACCTGGGCTGGAAACAAGCCTGCTCTAACAATGAAGAGCTTCGCAAAGGCCTCAATGTTGTAAACGGGAAAGTGGTATTTAAAGGTGTTTCGGATGCATGGAACCTCCCATACACCGATGTAAAAGAATTATTCTGATCAACAAACCTCTCTGAAAAAAGCCTGGTGGGGACAGATACCTGCCAGGCTTTGCTTTTCTAAAAATATTACAATTAATTTCCTTGCTGCATTGCGGTTTCCATTATTATTCTTACTTTTGCATAAATTTTAACGAACATCCGTTCGCTTCTCTGCTTCATACACGGTTTGGCATTAGTTAGATTAGCCACCAACCTTAAATTTGCCCGGTTGGATTTCCCGTTTCTCATGCAGAGCCCCACGGATCGTTTGTGGTGGGCTTTGCGCAATCCCTGTTTAAATTATTAAGAACTGCCTTGTCTTGTTGTCCGTTTAACCGGCAGCTTGAAACGACAATAGCAAAATCATATTCCTGTGTTCAACTGAAACTGAATGCATTTTGTCGGAAAACTGTGGTTTATCCGTAGTGAAGAATAAAATTATCTCACAAGAATTAATACTAATAAACATATAATGACAACAGAAACTATTGAAAATTTCTCAGAGCTTGGTCTCTCTGAAAACATCATTAAAGCCTTAACTGAAATGGGTTTTGAAAAACCCTCTCCTATACAGGCACAAGGAATTCCAGCAGTAATGCAAGGATCTGACGTAATTGGTCAGGCCCAAACCGGTACCGGTAAAACAGCTGCATTTGGTATTCCCGTGCTGGAAAGAATTGACACATCTAACAACGCAGTACAAGCCCTTATACTTTGCCCGACACGTGAATTAGCAGTACAGGTTTCTGAGGAATTAGGCCGGTTGGGCAAATTCATGAGAGGCATCAGAATTGAAGCTATATACGGAGGCGACTCTATCGATCGCCAGATCCGCTCTTTGAAAAAAGGTGTACATATCGTGGTAGGAACTCCTGGTCGTGTCATGGACCACATGGAGCGCAAGACATTGAAATTTGACGAAGTAAGAATGATGGTGCTTGACGAAGCGGATGAAATGCTTGACATGGGCTTCCGTGAAGACATTGAAAGCATCCTTGCTGATATGCCGGAAGACCGTCAGACTATTCTTTTCTCGGCAACGATGTCGAAACCGATTATGTCGATTACCAAGCGTTTCCTTAATGATCCTATCCTGATCAAAGTGGTTCGCAACGAATTGACAAACGTGAATATCGAACAGGTATACTTTGAAGTGAAGCCACAGGCCAAAGTTGAAGTAATGACCCGTCTGATTGACATGCACCATTTGAAATCCCTTCTGGTTTTCTGCAACACCAAACGCAAGGTGGATGAGATCGTTGAAGACCTTCAATTGAGAGGCTATGCTTCGGAAGGTATCCATGGCGACTTGCGCCAGCAGCAGCGTAGCAATGTGATGAGCAAATTCAAAGCTGGTGTTACTACTATCCTGGTTGCAACCGACGTAGCAGCTCGCGGTATTGACGTAAGCGGACTGGATGGCGTGATCAACTACGACATTCCTTTGGATGAAGAATATTACGTACACCGTATCGGCCGTACTGGTCGTGCAGGTTTGTCAGGAAAAGCATTCTCACTGGTTGCCCGTGACGAAAAATATCGTCTTAAAACCATTGAAGGCTTTACGAAGGTAAAAATTGAAAAAGGAGTAATTCCTTCTTACGAAGATATCGTTGGTGTTCGTAAAGCACGTTTTGTTGAAAACATCTCTACATCCATCAAAGAAGGTGATGACCTGGATCTTTTCAATGATGTCCTGGAAATGTTGCATCACAGTGGCTTCACTACCGAGCAAATTGTAGGGGCTTTGGCCAAGCAAATCATGGGCGTTCAGAAAAATGAATACGCTGACAGCAACCTGGCATGGGAAGAAAGACGCGGAGAACGTGATGGCCGTCGTGAAGGTGGAAGTGGAGATAGATTTGAGCGTCGTTCGTCAGGCGGAAGCCGTTTTGAAAGAGGTAATGATCGCAGAGAAGGCGACCGTCGTGGTACAGACCGTTATGCACCAGCCGGAAGAAGCGAATCCCGCAGACCAGAAGGTGGCCGTGACGAATCGAAACGTAGCGCTACGCCGGAAGCAGGTATGACCCGCTTGTTCCTGAGCCTTGGCCGTAAAGACCATATCTTGCCAAAAGACATCGTTGGAGCCATCGCTGGCGAAGCCAACATTCCGGGAAAGACCATCGGCGCAATTGACATTTATGACAAATTTACATTCGTAGATGTTCCTGAGCGTGATGCCCGTGCGGTACTACGCGCAATGGATGGCAACACGATCAAAGGAAAGCCTGTCCAAATTGACATTGCCAAATAAGGATTCAATCATTGCGATTACTAAAAGGGACTTGTAAAAAAGTCCCTTTTTTTGTTACCTTCCCGCATGCAAAATATCGAAAAACTCGAAGTCTGGCTGAGAGGCCCGCTACCAGGCATACCGTCGCTGTTGCAGCCGGTCGCACATGCATTGCTTCAGGCGCAGGAGGAGATTGGCACATTCGCAAACGCCTTCCCTACCAGACTTTTATGGGAACGCCCCGAAGGTCTCGCCTCTGTGGGCTTTCATTTGCAGCACATCACCGGTGTACTGGACCGGCTTTTCACCTACGCATCAGAAGAATCACTCAATGAAACTCAGCTTAACTATCTTAAAAACGAGGGAAAAGAGCCTTTCGAAGGATGTTCCTATCAGGACCTACTGAACGCATTTGCAAAACAAGTTGGGCTTGCGATTGACCAGCTCAAACTGACAGATGAAAACACATTAACCGAAATTCGCTACGTTGGCAGGGCGATGGTCCCCTCCACCCAGCTTGGCCTGCTCTTTCACGCAGCCGAACATACGCAGCGGCATGTTGGGCAACTTCTCGTAACCGCACGGATATTGCTGGCAAGAAATGAATAGAAAGATCTTGATGAGTGATCAATTATCACCTTCCGGTCGGGCTTGAAAAAGTCGTTGCAGCCAGGTTTGATTTTCCACATCTTCCCCTTTTGAATTAATATTTTCACTTGGAAGGCTTTCCATTTTACCAAGATCAGGCCGACCGGCATTGACCCAGCAAGTATACCAAACGTCCCCTACCATTTTGACGGAAGCTTTCATCCGTCTTTCCACCTGATGATCAAGCATCCTGTGATACTTTTCTGAAAACTCACGGGAGTAAGTTCGGGTTAAAATATTATTCCTCAGCTCGTAGCTGTACTTTTTATCAGGTTTGAAATTACTGGTCAATTCCTTTTCAAAATAAAAAACAGAATCGCTGGCCTGATGCGATGCAGCCACGGTTTGCCATACATCCTCCGCAATGTTATTCCGGTATTCAGCTTCTCCAATCCATAAATCGTAGTCTCCCGCAAACAACTCAGGCAGGCGGGATTCCCAAAAACCATGAATACCTTCCTGATTACTGAGCTGTCCATTGTAGTTTTTGGTGGTATGCAAAGGAACATGCGAATCGGCAATGTAATGCCCCAGATCAGCCGACACTCTCAAAATACGGCTGACATTCTTCTCCCTAAGTGCATCAGTTAACTGAAAAGCAGCCGCCTGGATATGCCAGGGAACAATACCATGTTTTCTCAAACTATCCTCCCCCATCTTCTCGATAGCTTCCCGCCAGTATTTTGGCAACACCAGTAAGGCACTGTCACCGTAAACGTCCAGATCGATAAAATGTCTCTCCGCTTCGCCCACAACCGAGTATCTTCTTTTGTCGGGATTCGTTGCGTTCTCGGATAAATAGTCAATATGCTTTTTGTAGAAAAACTGCATTTCGGCGGGAAGACGGTAGACAGCCAATCTGTTGATCCGCTTGTGCGCCCAGAATCCCCACTGCGGCGAGAAGCCTGAAAGTAGTACTGTCGAAGACATCAACACGGTACAAATCAGCCATTTTACTTCAAAAAACCTGATTTTTTCTAAAACTTTTTTTGCGAAGTCACTTTTTGCTACCATACAATATTTGGCTGCTGGTTAATAGCCTTTTACTGCCATTCAGACGTGACTTGCAAAAAAAAGTAACGATCTCGCCCGGTTTTTAACGCATTTTTTTCATTTCTGCATTTTTGAATAAGCCTCATTGCACATTCCACACCAATTTTTCGTGCAAATACTAAAAACAATCATAGTTCGCAATCCAAAATTAAATTTCGAAAAAACAGGTTTTACGTATCATTCATTTCATTTTTGATCAATTTTTCAGAATAATTTATATTTTATATATAAATAATACAATTATTAAATATTGTTTTAACTTTGTATCAAGAAAATTTTAGAAATGTATCTTATCGAATAAGCAATAATGAAAACGAGAAATAAAACATTAGGATATTTAGTACCCATCTTCGCTTTGTGCGTCTTTATGCTGGTTATTTACGGAGCGTACGTACCGCACAAACCTGCTGAGATCCAGCGCGTGGTTTGTATCAAATTCAAAGCGGGAACTACCAACGAAGATGTAGAAAAACACTTACGCGATTTTGCGATCATGAAAAACGCGGTGAAAGATGTGGTTGCCTATTCAGCCGGTCACGTTCAGAAATCAGGAGCTAGCGAAAATCAATTTGATGTTATTCATTATCTGACTTTCCGGACCAAAGAGGGTGCGCAACAATATGCAGCCAATGCCGACCGCAAAGCATTTGTTAATGCGAACCAGGCTAATTGGGACGATGTGCTGGAAATGAATTCCAACATTGAAAAATAATTAACAATAGTAATAGGAGTGAAAATCTTAAAAAGAGTCGGGCATCCCGACTCTTTTTTTCGTGTTACCCTACCAGTCAATCTCTTCAAGTCCCTGAGCTTTTAAGTATTCATTGGCTTTACTGAAGTGATGCGTACCAAACCAACCACCGTTGTTGGCTGACATCGGAGACGGGTGTCGCGCTTTTAATACATGATGCTTGGATGCATTGATAATACTGCCCTTGTCCTGCGCATACTTTCCCCAAAGCATAAACACCAGATTTTCCTTATTATCCGACAGGCATTTAATCACAGCATCTGTGAACCGTTCCCAGCCTCGGTTTTGGTGGGAACCTGCCGCACCACTTTGCACGGTTAATGTCGCATTGAGCAGTAAGACGCCCTGCTTAGCCCACCTTTCCAGGTTTCCTGTCGCAGGCACAGGCTTTCCGATGTCTTCCTTGATCTCTTTAAAAATATTTACCAGCGAAGGTGGCATTCTTACACCGTCATTGACCGAAAAACAAAGACCGTTTGCCTGTCCAAGACCGTGGTACGGATCCTGGCCTAGAATAACCACTTTGCAATCGTCAAAACTGCAAAAATTGAAGGCGTTAAATATCTGTTTAGCAGGTGGAAATATCTGTTTTGATTTGTATTCATCCTTTATGAAAGCCGTAAGCGAAATAAAATAAGGCTTTTCAAATTCCGGAGCGAGGTGCACTTTCCATGACTGCTCAATTTTTACATCCATACCATTGTTTTTAATTTGGAAACCAAATTATATGATTTTTGATTTGGTTTTATCAGTAATTGATGACTATTTTCGTTTAAACGGAAGTATTATTAAGTATATTTAGCGCAATACCCACCGTATCCAAAACTCACTAACACCCTCACCTATATGGTTTCCAAAGTGACAGATGGTGTGAAAGTCACCGTATTAACGGAATATCAACCCGATTACTCCAACCCGGGACAAGATCATTACGTTTTTACCTATAAGATCCTGATTGAAAATCATAGCGAGCATACTGTTAAACTGCTGAGGAGACATTGGCTAATATATGATGCGAATGGTACCGTCAGGGAAGTAGAGGGAGCAGGAATTGTTGGTCTTCAACCCATATTGGAACCAGGTGATGTGCATGACTATGTGTCCGGCTGCAACCTGAGAACGGATCTGGGGAAAATGGCGGGTACATATTTAATGGAACGGGTGTTGGACGGGCGCCAATTCAGGGTAATCATTCCCGCCTTTTCACTGGTAGCACCCTACCGAATGAACTAGAATTATCAGCCTACCCGCGGTCCGACTTTCCCCTAAATGCCAAACCATTGATTGCAGCTTATTTAAAATACCTTTTACGTTCGGGAAACGAACACGCTATCCATTCTCCTTTCCTTTTCGAGCTCTACACACAGGTAATTTCTGCCAAGAAAGACGATAACCCCGACTATGTTGCGCTTAAATCTTTACGCAAAGAGCTTTTGCGATCCCAGGAGGAAATTGCGATCCTTGATCTTGGAGCCGGGTCACGCGTTAATAAATCCAACCTGCGTAAAATAAGTACCATTGCCCGGAATGCTGAAAAGCCAGCCAAATTCGGCAGGCTCTTCAATCGACTCATCCAACGATTGCAGCCACAAACCATTCTCGAACTAGGAACTTCACTGGGATTGACTACCTTATATATGGCCAAGGCAAAGCCAGATGCCGACATTATTACCTTTGAAGGCTGCCCCGAAACCGCAAAAAAAGCACAGCATCATTTTGATAGCTCCAATGCCGCCAATATTGAAATCGTATTGGGCAATATTGACCATACCCTTCCGGAGACATTGAAACGGATGAACAAGGTGCTGGACTTTGCCTACTTTGACGCCAACCATCGTTTTGAACCAACCGTTCGTTATTTTGAGGAGTGCCTGCCTTACATTCAAAATGATTCAGTCTTTATTTTTGACGACATATACTGGTCGGAAGGTATGACACAGGCCTGGGAACAGATTAAGGCACATCCACAGGTTACGCTTACAGTGGACCTGTTCTGGATCGGATTGGTTTTCTTTAGAACTGAGCAGGTTAAGCAGAATTTTGTGCTGCGTTTTTAAGTTAGCAACCCCATTGGTCACAACCCATTCCGTTAGATAAGTTCGAAGGTTCCCGCGCGGCTTTATTTATGTAAAGTTGCTATATTTACTTTCCCTCGTCTAACAATTGATGAATACACAAACTATACTTAACGCACTGATAAGCAAAGAAGTATTATCAGCGCCTCAGGCTTCCGTCATTGAATCTTACGAAGCTACCAAACCGTTTTCCATTCACTGGGAACTGCGTTCGGTTCTCTACCTGGGCATCATCCTTTTTACCTCGGGAATCGGGATCATTATCTATGAAAATATAGATACCATTGGTCATCAGGTAATCATAGCAGCCATTGCGGCCCTTACCGCCGCTTGTTTTTATTATACAGTGAAACACAGCCTGCCCTGTAGTAACCAGGAGGTCAGGAATCCCAATAAGTTCGTTGACCATGTGCTCCTGCTGGGCTGCACGCTGTTCCTGGCTCTGGAAGGTTACCTGCAGTTCCAATACAATGTCTTTGGTTCCCGCTACGGACTTGCGATCATTATCCCCACTATCATATTCTTTGCCTGCGCTTACCGTTTTGACCATCGAGGCACCCTTTCCATGGCCATTACCGGCCTGGCCTCATGGCTTGGACTGACGATAGCGCCATTGTCCATTTTATCTGGTAATGATTTCACCGCAGAAAGGATATTAACCACAGCAGTTGCGCTTGGAATTGTGCTGGTTAGCTTCGGATGGGTGTCGGACAAAAAAGATGTAAAGAAACACTTCTCCTTTACTTATATGTTCATGGGGGGAAACCTGGCCAGTATCGCGGCGATAATCGGCCTGTTCTCTCACGATCTAAAAATAGTCTACTTTCTGATCGGGATAGCCCTCTCCTGCTTTTTCGTCTACCGGGCCCGACATGCACAATCGCTGGTTTTTTTATTAATGGGGGTGATTTACGGCTACACTATCATTACTTATTCGATATTCACCACAGTTGGAGAAGATGCCGCAATCGCTTTGGGCACATTCTACTTCCTGTTTTCCAGCATTGGTGTCATCTTCTTTCTTTTAAACTTTAAAAAATTCCTTGGGATCAAGAAATGAAAAAAGCCTATAACGAAAACTGGATTGAAAACCTGCACATTCAACAGACGGCTTCCGCCTGGCTGTCCAAAAATCTGCTGACCAAGGAGCAGTATGAACAGGTAAAGGCCCTCTTCCCCGAACAATTCTATCGGCCAGGGATCTTCGTTAAAATCGGGCTATTTTTCTTTGCCACCATCGCCTGTTCCTTTTTTGTAGGATTTGTCTCTATCTTCTTCATTGACAGTGGTTCAGAGATTGGATTCTCTTTCCTCAGTTTAATTTGCGCAGTTTGTTTTACGGTCTTTTTGGAATATCTAATCAAAAACAGAGGATTATTCCATTCAGGAGTCGACAATGCATTGTTATATGCTGCCGTTTCGGCAGCTATGGTACCGGTTTTCATGCTTTTTGAAAATGCAGGATTCTGGATCTACGGCATAGTGGCGCTGGCCATTCTGATCCCGGTTATCTTGCGGTATGCGGACTTACTGGCTACCCTGATTGCCTTTGGAGTACTTTTTACATTGCTGGCAGACTTAATGATGAAATTCCCGTTGGGGAAAGCATTGCTTCCGTTTTCAGTAATGATCTTATCAGTGGTCGTTTATTTCATGGCTAAGAAAAACAAAAGCCTCTACTACCAGGATTGCCAGAAAGTACTCGAAGTGCTTTCACTTTTTACATTCTATCTGGGTGGTAACTATTTCGTTGTCAGAGAAGGGAATGCTTTAATGAACGATTTTAGCCTTCCTGTTTCTCCACAGATCTCTTTTGCACCTTTGTTCTATTTTTTCACAATCATTATACCGCTCGCATACATTGTAACTGGTTTGAGAAAGCACGACCGGATCCTATTCATCATTGGCTTGCTCGCTTTTGCGTTCTCCATTTTCACATACCGCAGTTATTTCAGTCAACTTACACCTTCGCAGGAGCTGGCAGTAGCCGGCGCGCTGATGATCTTCATTGCCTGGGCCGCTATTCGTTATCTGCATACGCCGAAACATGAACTATGCGACGAGCCCGATGGCAGGCGTAAACTCGCCAATCTGGAAGCCATTTTGGTTGCTCAAAATCTGGGGCAGACACCTCATGAAAACGGAATAGAATTTGGCGGGGGTAATTTTGGAGGCGGAGGAGCCGGGGAAGTTTATTAATTTGATAAAAATTAAGAACTTTACAGAGAGTTACATATCTCTGTTGAAACCCGTCTAATGAAAAAACAACTTTTACTCCTGTCACTTTGCCTTTTTAGTTACTTTTCATTTTCCCAATCGGCTTCCAAAACTTCGGGTAACCCCGTTTTTCCGGGCTGGTATGCTGATCCGGAGGGAATTATCTTTGGCACCCGCTTTTGGATATACCCTACCTACTCTGCGCCCTACAACCAGCAGGTACATATGGATGCATTCTCTTCCAAAGATCTGGTAACCTGGGAAAAGCATAGCAATATCCTCGATACCGCCTCCATCAAATGGGCAAAACGAGCGATGTGGGCACCTTCCATCATCGAAAAAGACAAAAAGTATTATCTGTTCTTCGGAGCCAACGATATACAAAGCGACCAGGAAGCGGGTGGTATCGGGATTGCAGTTTCCGACAAACCGGAGGGGCCATTTAAAGATTACCTCGGCAAACCCCTCATTGATAAATTCCATAACAAAGCGCAGCCGATCGACCAGTTTGTTTTCAAAGACAAAGACGGCCAGTATTATCTATTCTACGGAGGCTGGCGTCACTGCAATGTAGCCAAGCTAAAAAATGACTTCACAGGTTTCATTCCCTTCGAAGATGGCACCATATTTCGTGAAATTACCCCCAAAGGCTACGTAGAAGGTCCATTCATGTTCATCAGAAACGGAAAATACTATTTCATGTGGTCAGAGGGCGGATGGACAGGTCCGGATTATTCAGTAGCCTATGCGATCGCTGATTCTCCTTTCGGACCCTTTGAAAGGGTTGGGAAAATTCTTCAGCAAGACCCCAAAGTGGCCACGGGTGCAGGCCACCATTCTGTCATCCAAATCCCCGGCAAAGATCAATGGTACATTGTCTATCACAGACGTCCGCTTACTGAAACGGATGGTAACCACCGTGAAACCTGCGTGGATGTGATGAGCTTCGATCAGAAAGGGCTGATCAATCCCGTAAAAATTACCCGTGAAGGGGTAAAACCGGTAAGCTTGAAGTAACCGTTCTTAAGTTCAACATTCAAAAAATCAACCCTTGTCAAGGATCATACCCCTGAAAGCAATGCTCTTGCTATTGCTTTTAAACCCGCTCTGCCAGGCGCAGCGGTTTTCGTCCGTTGTCTTCAATAAACTTCCCCAGGATTTTCAGCTCTATCCGCGAAATGCTGAAAACGAAGCAACGGTACCTGTGTCAGGTATTGTTGAAGCGGCCGGCTGGAAATACATTTCCGTGCAGGTTACCCGAAATGACGTGCCGGCTCAATACCAGAAGGCGGACATTCAGTATAACCAAAAGGGATTGGGCGTGTTTGAATTGGAAACAAAGATCAAGGCGGAGCTGGCCAACTACGGATTCAAAGTTTTTGTATCCAGGGGAACAGATTCTGTGTTGATCGTAACCAGGCAGAATGTGGTCAGCGGCGACGTTTATGTCCTTTCCGGTCAGTCAAATTCTACCGGCTTTTTTACAGAGTCCGATACGAGTCTCTTTTGCCGGACATTTGGGAAAATCACCAAAAACCTCAATACCTTTCCCTACGATGCAGCCGATACCTTATGGGTACTTTCCAACCAGAAGGCCTACGACAACGGCGTAGGCACCATGGGTCTTGAAATCCAAAAGCAGCTGGTTCAGAAATCCGGGATACCCAACTGCCTGATCAATGCAGGTTTCCATTGGTCCTCCGCATTTGGCCACGCTCAAAGAACGCCAGGCAATCCAGCCGATCTGAACAATGGGTATGGGAGAATGCTCTACAGGCTGCAAAAGGCAGGTTTGGCGCAGTCCGTGAAAGCGTACATTTTCCGCCAGGGAGAAACAGAGGCTTATCATGAGGGCGGCAACTGGCAGGGCTATTTCGATGTGCTGTACAAAAACCTGAAACTAGACCTTCCCAGCATTCAAAAATTATACGTTTTTCAAATTGATATTATCTACTATCCTTCCCCGGTTGGCGCAGAACTTCGCGATTATCAGAGGCGGCTTGCGGAAATTTATCCTGACATTCAATCTTTGGCCACAGTAGGAACTAAGGGTTTTGATGGCTTGCATTATAGTCGCGAAGGTAACCAGCAAAGCGGTTTTGAGCTTTCCAGAATGATGCTCAAAGATTTGTATGGGTCAAAAGATACGCTCGGCATTTACTCCCCCGGCATTAAAAAAGTATTCTACAAATCCGAAGAAAAGAAGCAACTGGTGCTGGTTTTCGATGAGGGGCAGCAACTTGTTTACCCTGAGCCTCATCTGACCAATCCGCACGTTACGCTCCAAATGAAGGATTTCTTTTATTTAGACGGGGCTTCCGGCGCGGTAAGTTCAGGAAAAGCGGAGGGAAACCGGATAATCTTAGAACTCAATGGTTCACGCCGGGAAAAAAGCATGAACTACCTACCCATGTATTTGGAGAAAGGTGGGCCGTATTATCCATTTAATGGGCCATACATTGCCAATAAGCAGGGAATGCGCGCTTTTACATTTTACAATGTCCCTATTGGAATCGGGTTGTCAATACCCGTGTTAGCCGCTGAGGCCACAACGGACGGAAGCGTGAAGCTGCTATGGGACCAGATTGCGGGCGCTGAGAATTACTTGTTGGAAAGAAAATTGGAAGGAGAAGATGCCTATACGGTCATTGCAATCCTTTCCAGCCCGACGGCACAATATGTTGACGAATCCGCGCTAGTCAGTACCGACATCCATTACAGGTTGAAAGCACTTAATCGGACCGCTGAATCCTCGGACTATTCCTATGCCAAAATCGAAGCTCCGATCGTTTTGGGGATAGAAGATAAAGGGTCTTTTTTCTCCGTTTATCCCAACCCAGTGTTAAAAAATCAGCCCGTCACCATTAAGTTCAACCAGGTTGTCAATGGAAGGATCTCTGTCTTTAATGCGACCGGGCAATATGTGTCTGGTAAGAATGTAAATCATGAAAAGGAAGTAAAATTGTCTGTACCCGATAAAAACTCGGGCTACCATTTTATCAGGTTTGACTCGGAAGGTCAGGTTTGGAATAAGAAAATATTACTACCTTAACCGCCATAAAGCCATTTCCGAAATGCATTCATTCAAAATAGTTTTAGAGGTCTCAGGCGGATTAATCATTCTTTTTTCCTTAATTCCACTGATTAGGAACGACTTCTGGGCTTTTCGTGTCTTTGAATACCCCAGGCTGCAAAAGTTGTTTTTGAACCTGCTGATTATCATCCTTTTTCTTTGCCTATACAACATTTCATCCGGTTTTGATTTCATTTTTACTGCCTTCGCGTCCTTGAATGCTTGCTATCTGATCTACCAGATATTTCCATTCACTTTTTTTGCAAAGAAGAGCATGTTGAAAGTGACTCAGATCAATGAGATGAACGGTATCAGCATGATCTCTTCCAATGTATTTCAGGACAATAAAAATACCGCGGGATGCATGAAAGTGCTAAAAAAATACAATCCCGACCTGATTTTACTACTGGAAGCTGACGAATCATGGGATGAGGGAACAAAGAAGCTGGCTAAGGATTATCCTTACAATGTGCTGGTCCCAATTGATAATACCTATGGAATGTTGCTTTACTCGAAACTGAAACTGGTCGATCCGGTGGTCAGGTATCTGGTCGACAAGGAGATCCCATCCATTAAAACAAAGGTAGAACTACGCTCGGGGAAAATCATTCAGTTATACTGCGTGCATCCCACTCCACCTGTTCCTGGGGAAAACATGTATTCGACCGAGCGCGATAAAGAACTGTTACTGGTTGCCAGGGAGGTAAAGGAGAACAATGTCCCCACTATTGTCGTTGGGGACCTTAATGATGTGGCCTGGTCCTATACTACTAATCTGTTTACGCAAATCAGTGGTTTGCTGGATCCAAGAAAAGGACGCGGATTTTTTAATACATTTCACGCCAAATACCCGTTCCTGAGATTTCCCCTTGATCATGTATTTTGCTCAACAGATTTCAAGTTGATCAGCTTGAAGCGGCTGGAGAACTTTTCGTCGGATCATTTTCCTATTTTAATTTCCTTACAATACGAGCGGACTGCTGATAGTGAACAGGAAGAGCCTGTGGCCGATCAGCAGGAAATCGAACTTGCCAAAGAAAAAATCGCAAAAGACACCAATTGATTTGCTGAGAAATGCATTCTCATTCTGACTTTTGGCGGGTTGGAATGATTTTTGCTACTTACAATCCGAATATCTGCCGTACCGGTTCCTCATTCTATCTGATTTAGCCATTGATCCAATATGCATAACATGACATATGAAGAAAAGATACAACCTGAACTAAACAAATGGCAGCGCAGAATGCAGAAGCGGCCCAATTTTGTTGACAGGACTTCGAAAACTTTTCAGGATAAAATCAATAATATCATTCCCGACAAAGTGCATCAGGTGATTACCGCGACCATTAAGCAAATGACCCGTGGTGTGCTCACCGGTGCAGAATTTACTACCTCAGCTCCATTGCAGACCAATAGTTTGGAAGAAATAGAGATTGCGGTAAAGAAGAAAATCGAATTTTATAAAAAGGCAGGGGCGGCGGAAGGCGGTATTACCGGCGCAGGGGGATTTTGGCTTGCACTGGCCGAATTCCCGATTCTGATTGGGATCAAAATGAAACTCCTGTTTGAAATCGCGGCGCTCTACGGTCGGCCGGTAGATGACTACCGGGAGCGGTTATTCATTCTGCATATTTTCCAACTAGCCTTTTCAAGCCAAAAGCAAAGACAAAAGGTATTTGAACAAATGACCCTGTGGCACGTCAAAAGTGCTGACCTGCCCCAGGATATCCACCAGTTTGACTGGAAAACATTTCAGCAGGAGTATCGCGACTATATTGACCTGGCAAAAATGGCGCAGCTTATTCCCGGAATCGGGGCGGCTGTGGGTCTGATCGTCAATTACAGATTGCTAGACAAGCTTGGTAAAACAGCGATGAATGCTTATAGGATGCGTTGGTTTGAAGAAAAGTATATCAACAACAGTTACTCAAAGATCACCTTGGAAAACAATTGAATGAGCGCTTCTAAAAAGGGACATGTATATACAAAAGGACTAGATTCCGCCTTTCTGGCAGTTTACAATGGTTACGTTTTCTTCCTGCGTTTTTTCAGGGAAGTCTTTAAGGGCAGAATGGAATTTCAGGAAATGATCAAGCAATGTTATGCGATTGGCAACAAATCATTGCTGCTGATCAGTTTGACAGGTTTCATCACCGGAATGGTTTTCACCAAACAGTCCCGGCCTTCGCTGGCAGAATTCGGTGCTACCTCCTGGCTGCCTTCTCTGGTAGCCATCGCCATTGTCAGAGCGCTCGCTGCATTGGTGACTGCATTGATCAGCGCAGGTAAAATCGGGTCGAGCATCGGTGCCGAGCTGGGCTCAATGCGTGTTACCGAGCAAATTGATGCGATGGAAGTGTCGGCGGTGAACCCCTTCAAGTTTCTGGTGGTCACCCGCGTACTGGCATCCACCATTACCATCCCCATTCTGATGTTCTATTGTACGCTCGTAAGTTTGTTGGGTGCTTTCTTGAACGTTACCCTCAACGAGGGCACGAGTTTCATTGCATTTTTTGAAAATGCGTTTGAACAGATCACCTTTCTCGATATCGGGACTTCCGTGGCCAAAGCCGTCGCCTACGGCTTTACCATCGGGATAGTGGGATGTTACCAGGGATACAATGCCAGCAAGGGTACCGAGGGTGTGGGTAAGGCTGCAAACTCTGCGGTCGTGATTTCAATGTTCCTCATTTTTATTGAGGAAGTAATAATTGTTCAGGTTTCGAATTATTTCAGAGGATAAAATGGAAGATAGTACCACGCTTGATAAGGCGGTTATCGAAATCAAAGATCTTTACAAATCTTTTGGTGATCTCCACGTGCTATGCGGAGTGGATCTCCAATTGAACAAAGGTGAAAATGTAGTGGTACTCGGACGATCGGGGACAGGGAAATCGGTATTGATCAAAATCATTGCAGGTTTGCTCAAACAGGACAGAGGAAGCTGCATCGTGCTGGGCGAGGAAGTGTCCACACTCAATGAGAAAGAACTGAGAAATCTTCGCTTGAAAATCGGCTTCTCCTTTCAGAACAGTGCATTATACGATAGTATGACCGTGCGCGAAAACCTGGAATTTCCATTAGTCCGAAACGTGGCCAATCTCACGCGGGCCGATATTAACGAGCAGGTAGAGTCGGTACTCGATGCAGTTGGATTGCTGCAAACGATCAATCAGGTGCCATCCGAGCTCTCAGGAGGGCAACGTAAGCGGATCGGCATTGCGCGGACCCTGATTCTCAAACCTGAAATAATGCTTTATGATGAACCCACAGCCGGTCTGGACCCCATCACCTGCCTGGAAATCAATGAGCTGATCAACGAGGTTAAAGAAAAATACCATACAAGTTCTATCATCATCACACACGACCTTACCTGCGCCAGAGCAACCGGTGACCGCATTGCGATGCTACTGGATGGAAAATTTCTCAAACAAGGAACATTTGAAGAGGTATTCGATACCGACGAAGAAAGAATCAAAAGTTTTTACGATTATAATTTTATTCAATAATAATGGAAACATCAACAAGAAAACGCTCCATCACCGTCGGTCTGTTTGTCCTCATCGGCATTATCATTTTCGTGGTAGGCATTCTGACGATCGGTAGCATGAAAAAAGTTTTTTCTTCCACCATAACGGTCAAAACCATCTTTGATGACGTCAACGGCTTGAAACCGGGTAACAATATCTGGTACTCAGGTGTTAAGATCGGAACGGTAAAAACCATCCGTTTCCTGGAAAACTCCCGCGTGGAGGTGATGCTCAACATTGAGGAGAAATCACAGGAATTCATCCGCAAAAATGCGAAAGCAAAAGTGAGCACCGACGGATTGATCGGCAATAAGATCATTGTTCTTTACGGTGGTACCCAGAAAGTACCATCCATCGAAGACGGCGACGAGCTGGTTGTTGAAAAAATAGAAAGTACGGAGGAAATGCTGGCTGTGCTTTCCGAAAATAACAAGAACCTGCTGGGCATAACCAGCGCTTTTAAAACGATCAGTAAAAATATCCTCGCCGGGAAAGGAACTGTGGGTATGCTACTCAATGATGAGAGGCTCTACAATGACGTGGACCAGACGTTAGCGGCACTCAAAAAAGCCTCTGTGAACGCTCAGACATTGACTTCTTCATTATCAGACTTCACAGACAAGCTCAATCAGAAAGGCGGCCTTGCCAATGATTTCGCGACTGATACTGTGATTATGAGCGACTTGCGAAGCACAATTAGCAAATTAAATGAAACCGTTTCCTCGGCCAATGTCATGGTCGGTAACCTTAAAACAGCCAGCGCTGACCTAAACTCGAATACAACCAGTCCACTGGGTGTGATGCTGCATGACGAAGGCACTGCCGCCAACCTGAAAAGTACATTAAAGAACCTGGAAAGCACGACAGAAAAACTCGACGAAAACATGACCGCGTTGAGGTCAAATTTCCTTTTCAGAAGGTATTTCAAAAGAAAAGCAAAAGAGGAGGCAAAAGAACCTTCTAAAGATGAAGTAAAAGAACAGGTAAACCAATAAATTCATAGTTTTGCAAACCCACTAACCTTTTCGGCGCTTGAAAAACTTTAACTGAATTCTTGATGGCTCTACAACTTAACCCTGCTCTTGATATTGCATACATTGATCAAGTATACGGAGATGATCCAGTTATTCTTTACATGATTTTCGATGCTTTCCTGAGCGATTCTGTGCCACGCTGGCACGCATTGCACCAAGCCCTTGACAATGAAGATATGAAGGAATCTGCCAGCATCGTGCACGGCCTCAAACCTTCTTTTACCATGACCGGCCTTACTGATATACGCCCCAAAGTAGAACTGTTGGAAAAAGCCATCAAAGAAAACAACCCGGTAGAAGCATTGCTGACCATGTATAAAGCCATTTCCGAAGAGCTCAATTCCATGATCCCAATACTGGAACAGGAATCGGAGCGATTGAAATTACTCTGAAATTGTTATTGTAAAATAGTTCAGCGCGTGGTGTAAACTACGCGCTCTTTCTTTTGGCCTTGTCCCAGGCTGCGCTCTGACTGCCTTGGATATACCGCCTTATGCCGGCCAAAACAGCATAATTCATCATACAGAAGTAATAAGGGACAAACAATGCTTTTACTTTGATCTTTCTTCTTTCCAGTGCCCAGCCTGCGAAGGAAAGCGAGTAAAAAAGGACCTGCGCAAAAAGGATGAGCTGGTAAAGCCAGCTTCCTCCTTGTAGCACGATCACAAAGTTGAGAATCAGCGCCAGGATCATCAGGAAAGGTGTGACCGTCCAGCGCAGTACCCGGTGACTGATATACTGGAAAGACAATATTGGGTAGTGAAACGGATTGAGCAGCTTTTTCAGTCTTAAAATAGACTGTATCCCGCCGGCCGCGATACGTACTTTCCTTTTAAGCTCCTCCTGAATGTTCTCTGACGAAAGCTCGGAAGCATAAGCCTCGGGCTCATAAATGATGCGGTATCCCTGCTGGGCAATGCGCATGGAAATCATAAAATCGTCCAGGATCGTGTCTGGTTCCACCGAAGTATAAACCGCATGCCGCACACTGAACAACTCGCCGGCTGCGCCCACCACAGAATACAATTCGGAATCCCATTTTTTCAGTGTTGACTCATACTTCCAATAAAATCCCTCTCCGGCCGTTGCATCGGATACCGCATCCTGCATAACCCGTTTTTCACCGGACACCGCCCCTACTGTCGGATCAGCGTAGTGACGTGCGATGAGTAGCAGCGCATCCTTGTTCAAAAAAGTATTTGCGTCTGTGTAAACAACCACCTCACTGTCGACCTCATACATGGCACGGTGCATGGCCAGAATTTTCCCGCTCCTCTCCGGCTTGTGCATCAGCTTGATCTGGCTGTAAGTGCTGATCAGGTCGGGGGTGCGATCGGTGGAGCCGTCGGTGACGAAGATTAGTTTTAACTTTTCTTTTGGATAGGAAAGGCCAAGCGTATTTGCAATTTTTTCCTCGATGATGCTTTCCTCATTATATGCCGCAATGATCAGCGTTAATGTAGGAAAATCCTGATCAAGACCGGGCGCTATGCGTTTTCCCTTGAAAATCCTTCGAATGCCTACAAGCGCATACAGTAAAATACCGTAGCCGAGGAATGTGTAGAATACGATGAATAAACTGAGCCAGAAGAGTATTTCCATAAATTAACGGGTGAGGGGAAAGCCCAGGTTATCGCTGTCGGCTTTGTTGGTAAAATGCCAGGTAATGGCTTTGATGAAAACAGCAATGAAACTAAACTCCTTGTTTTTTATATAATGTATCAGGTTTCGAGGAACTACTGTCGCCAGGAAATAACAGCAAAATATGAAGAAAGTAGGCCCAGGGGCATTTTTACGGATAAACAATATCCTGTTGCGGTTCATAAAAAATTCTTTCAACGCCGTGCGCTTTCCTACTGAAACGGACTCTTTGTGGTATATCAATGCCGAAAGATCTACGTGAATTTCATAGCCCGCTTTTCTGATCCGCTCGCACCAGTCCAGTTCTTCATAATATAGAAAATAGTTTTCTGCCATACCGCCGGCTTTCTCCAAGGCTTGCCGCCTAACCATCATCGCCGCTCCGTGAACATAACCAGTGACGCCGCTTAACGAGTCGTACTGGCCCTTATCCTCCTCAAACTGCCCGATACAGGCATTTCGCGCCGTATAATAATTCATGGGTGTGTACCCTGTGTATTGGAGCATACCCGGATGATCGAAATAATGGATTTTCGGCGATATCAGACCGATCTTCGGGTTTGCCTCCATGGTATTGACGAGCCTGGTTATCAGGTCAGCCGTTACTTCGGTGTCGTTATTGATCAGAAACAAATACTCACCCGTCGCTTCCCTGATACCAATGTTGTTACCGCCCGCAAAGCCAGTGTTTACCTCAGACCTGACAAACTTTATATCCTTATACGTGCGCTGCCAATTGGGAACAGGGTTCACCTTGCTTGCATTGTCAACGACTATTATTTCCAGATCGGGATAAGTATTAACCACTTCCAGTGATTTGAGCAAATCCTCTGTAACCTGAGGCTGGTTAAAATTCACAGTAACAATGGAGACGCTCTTCATACAAAATGAGAAACCGGGCTGTTCTGAATTGGGGAAAAATTTTTATTGATTTGTAGAACTATTTCAAATTTAACAATAAAAATATAGCTTTAACCAAAATGTGCCGCGAGCCAGCGGATTTTGTCGATAAGACCTGGCAAATGCTGTTTTAGCTAAACAAAATCTAATCAATTATTGACAAAGTGAAAATACCTAGGCTGCGGGATATCAAAAAAGTTGCGGAAGAAACCGAAAGTTACGTTTCCCAACCGACATCGGATTACACCCTACTTGATTCCAAGATAAAGGAACTAGTGCAGGTAATTGAGCAGACCAATGTAGACATCGATCATTCCAGGGCCTGTGAGCAGCGCATTGCAGACGCATTTAAACGATCCGCAATTACCCAGAAGCAGATTGCACCTTTTCAGGCACTCGATCAGGATAATAATCTATCTCGCGAGGAGCTGCTGGAAGGGCTTGAAAAATTGCTGGCAGAAAACAAAATAGACAGTAAAATGGCAAACAGGTTGCCCCGGCGCCATTTTTTGCAAAAGGGGGTTTTATTTTTGTTAGCCGTTTTGCTTATTGTTTTCGGCTTTGCCATGATCATTATGCCAGCGCCGCCCGACTTTGAGATCTTAACTGTTTTTTATTTTAATGCAAATGACGGTGTTACCGTAATGGATCTGGTTTCATTACTGATTATTTTTGGGGGAGTACTTCTGTTCGTGTTAAATTTCAACAAGAAATGATCAGTTTTCCCAACCCTCCCACCACCGTTAAAAAGATCCTTCTGGTAGAAGATAACCTTTTGTTTCGCAAGGTTATCGAAGCCTCCCTATTGAAAGCCGGCTACAATTGCGTGTTGTGCGAATCAGCCACAGAAGCCCTCGAGCTGCTACTGGTCGAAACCCCCGATCTGATTTTATCCGACTATGACATGCCGGAAATGAATGGCTTTGATTTTAGGCAGGCGGTTTTGCTAAATCCCAACGTCCGCGACATTCCATTCGTTTTCCTTACTTCGTTCACCGACAATTCGCTGGTGCTGGAAGGGCTCAGCATGTATGCGCTGGATTTTATCAATAAGGAAACACCTATCCCAGTGATCATTTCCAAGCTGAACAATATCATCACCTCTCTTCAAAATGAACATGTCAGATCGGTTCGCGAGCTAAAAATTGCTGCCGAAACACTTAATGTCAAGTCGATACCGATAAAGGCCCCAAAAGTGGCCGGTTACAGGATATACTTCTGGCACAGGGGATACCGGGGCTATCCCGGAGGGGATTTCATCGATTTTGTGCATGCCGACAGCCGCTTTTCTTTTGCTTTTTTGGGCGATATCATGGGCAAGAAATGGCAGGCATGGTTTTTCACATTCGGTTTTTTGAGCTATATCCGGGCTGCGATCCGGTTTTGCGTGCTGGACAACGATTTTAACCTTGACGTGATCGTCCAGAAAATCAATAAGCTCATTTACCTCGATGAAGGCCTTCAGAATATTTTATCCAGCCTCTCGCTTCTGCTGCTGGACAGCGAAACAGGCGAAGTTCATTACACAGGTGCAGGCGATCTGCCCCTGATCAGCTACAAGTCTGGCGACCGGCAAGTGACAACCATACAGTCTTCGGGATTGCTACTGGGCCTTCTCGAAGATGGCTTTTACGACAAACAGATCATCGGAATGAAGCCGGGGGACCAGCTTGCCATTTTTACCGATGGCATGATTGATATCCCATCCAATGGTTCGAAAAAAAGCGATTATCCGTTCTTTGTCGAGAAAATAAGTCCATACTTGGGCGAGCCGGAAAGTTTTGAGCAGATCACTTCACAAGTCCTGGAAAGGATCGATGATAATAATCAAATGGACGACGCCAGTATCATTTTTATAGAAAAACAATAATCCCCAATGATTTTACAAGTCACCCAAATTCACCGCGTTATACAAGCCACCATTTTACCGGAAGAGGCCAGTCTGACAAATGCCGAGTTATTCAAGGAGGAAATGATAAGCCTGATCGCCAACGGTGCCAGGCTGGTAATAGTAAGTTTCGAAAATGTGAATTATATCGACAGCTCTTTTCTGGGGAGTTTGGTGGTGGCATTAAAATATGCTATGCCTCGCAACGTCGATATCTATCTTGTCTCTCTTAAACCGGACGTCAAAAACCTGCTGACACTGATCAGGATGGATAAGGTCTTTAAAATGTTTAAAGACTATGAACAGGCGATGGAATCAGTAAAGTAGCTTATGAAGGAGGATTCAGACGAGATCAATATAGTTTTTAGATGTCACCGGGAGGCAATTCCCGGCACGTTGAATGTATGCCTGGACCAGATCAGAAAAAACACAGAATCCCATTTAATTGACGAATCTGTTTTATCGAGGATCAAATGGGTAATTACCGAGTTGCTGACCAATGCGGTCAAGCATTCAGGGCAGGACGAGTCAGCGCTGAAAATCAAGATCAGCAGATCTGAGCTGGTACTCGAAAAAGCGGACTCAGGAAAGCCGCTCATACTGACAGGGCAGAATAATGGAAAAATCAGCTGGCCATTGGAAAACCTCTCCCCTCCTATTGATTTCCCAATTTACCACAACGGGATGGACTCTTTGTGTGTCAGAACCGATCAAAATGGTAAAGCAGTTTTTTTTATTGAAAAAATGGCCGGTATGGAAATGCCGGGGCTGCTGACAGATACCAGCGAGCATTTTGGTCTGTTGATCATGACCAAGGCATCCGATGAATTCACCTACGAATACGATCCGCTGAACAAGGTAAACCGCTTTGCGTGCCTGTTCAATCTCAACAGCAAATAGTATGAAACACAGATTTGAAGTTTTAGATATTTTTCGTGGGTTATTCGCCTCTCTGGTCTTTATATTTCACCTGGCGCCTTTTTCGGACACACCAATATTGAATAATCAGTTTATTGAGAACTGCGATATGTTCGTAGATTTTTTCTTTGTCCTCAGCGGCTTTGTAATTGCCTACAGTTATCAGTTCCTCTCTGATGGCCCTCAGCTTAAACTGTTTCTGACTAAGAGAATTTACCGTGTTTATCCTCTTCATTTGGTGATGCTGCTGGCATTTGTTGGAATGGAAATTGCCAAAAATCTGCTTAGTCCCTACATTCAGGTTAACAATCTGGTGAATCCAGCCAATAACATTTATACATTTTTCAGCTCGTTATTTCTTCTCAACTCAACACCTTTTCCTGGCGTGGCTGACGTAAGCTGGAATATTCCCAGCTGGTCTATCAGCGCTGAAATGATTGCATACATTGTGTTTGGGACGCTTGTAGTCTTCATCCATTCATCGGGCCAATTCGCCCGTAAAAACGTCTTTTACGCACTGGTTATCATTATTTCACTAGCCGGGCTTTGGCAGGTATCCACCAATTTTCAGATCAATTACAGTTTCAACTACGGATTTCTCAGAGGAATTATGGGCTTTTTTACGGGCGTGACCTGCTTTAATCTGTTTGACAATACACACCAAACCCTTAGGACATGGCCGCCGGTCATTTTTTCGATTGCAGAGGTCATTACGCTCTCATTAATCATACTTTGTATTTATGAAGGTCAGATCATGAAACCTTGGGGGGCGGTATTTGAGATCTTATTTTTTGCCTGTATTTATACTTTTTCCTTTGAAAAAGGCATTGTATCAACAGGATTGAAAAGCATCAGACTCTTTCATCAGTTGGGAAAATATTCCTACTCTATCTATATGACACACGCGTTGATGATCAGTCTATTTAATGTGCTTTTCATTCGGCTGCTCAAATTTCAGCCGCAAGATTATTCCTACCTGGTCATTTTAAACTTTGCATTGATCTATTTTGTATCGGCTTGGACTTATAAGAACATTGAAATGCGCTTTCAATATAAGTCCAAGCGCAAACCTGCTCAGGAAGAAGTTGGAAAATAGTGTCAGGCTACTTGCATTGGTTTTGAAAAGACCGCTACCTTATTTGACGGCCAGTTTGAGCCAGTAAGTTTTCACCAGGCCAACAGCCTCGGTATACCCCGTAGCAAATACACTGAATAGGCTGAAAGGCTGAAAACGGTTGAGTCCCCAATAGCCAATACTCACGCCAATCAATGTCGGGAAAACACCTGCGACGGCCACCCCATACACATTGCCAATGAGGTAAATGCCTAAAAAGGAGGCCGAAACACTACCCGCAAGCATTAGAAGCACTTTTATAAAATTGATCTTGGGTTGATGGATCACGTCCAGGGTAAGTGCAAAAAAGCGGTCGAGCGGGTAGAGCAATGCGAATGTCATAAAAAGCCGCATAATATTAGCCGCCTCTGAATCAACATATTTGCTACCACCGATGATATTAATGGCGACATCCGCTAAGAGCACCGCGCCTATACAGGCAGGTAACAAGGCTACGGTGATGAGCCCGGTATAGCGTTTCATGGTCATGATCACTTTCTCCCGATTACCTTCGTTATAGGCGGCCGAAAGCTCGGGCATACCCGTAGCGGCAAAGCTACGGAGGGGGATTTCTATGACCTCCATCAACCTTTGCCCTAAATTAAAAACGGCCAATGCTTCCGGTCCCAGCATGAAATTGATGATCATGTTGTTGGAAGTTCCAAAAAGATTCGAACTGAGCGTAGTACCAACGCTATATTTTCCAAAATGAAATATCTCAGCGATACAGTATCGCGTCCTGTTCTTAAAATCAGACAGCCTGGCCCAGCCCATTACAACGGTAAAAACGCTAGTCATCGCCGCTCCCCCAAGGTAGGCGTAAATAATATTTTGCAGGTTGGCCGTTTTGGTGACCGCCATGATGATCACAAACAGTATAAAAACACCTTGACTTAAAAAACGGATGCATAACAACTGATCGAACCTTTGCTCAGCCTGCACTACGCATGAGGCGATAAAATAAGGCAGTGAAGCCACATAGATCACTCCAAACCATTCCAGAAAAAGGATCAGCGACGGATTTTTGAAATACGAAGAGCATAAAAAAGCCGGAATGTTGATCAGCAGCAGAATGGCGGTGATGGAGCCTCCGATAAACCAGGCCGAACCCACGACCTCGGCCTTTCTGCCTTCCTGGGCACCCGCGTAAAATTTGATGAAAGCCGTCGTCAGAAAACCAGACCGGAATGTATCCACCAAGAGCAGGATCGAAAGAAAGAACACCCACATTCCAATGCTTGCGACCGGCAGTGCGCGGTACAGGATAATCATGTTCAACATGCCTAAAACAGACATGATACCATTTCCGGCGAGTGAAAGAAAATGTTTGTTTCTTAACTTTTGTAAAAGTTGAAATGCCATTTATTTACAGAGTCAGAAAGTGAGCCGGGGTTTGATGAGCTTACGCAAATATGTCATTTTTTAATTAGATTTTATCTCAGGCACGAATTATTTCCAGCGATTATTTAACTAATTTGCCCAAACATCCTGCAGTCAGATCGTTAGAACTAATATTACATTTTTTTGTGCAAACCCGGATTAAAGTTTTAACTTTCCTCCAAGGCTCTGCACTCATCAACGGGAAAACATTAATTTGAAAGCTTATTGGAACCACTTTATTATTAAGACATGAGTTTATTTGGTTTGCCGAAATGGATTTTACCCCATTTATTTACCAACAAGCGGTTTCAGGATCTCACAGGCGAAGAAATTGATCATCTTAAATTGAATATCAGTCGTTTCAGGGACGAAAACCCCGATATCTCGGTGGTGATTCCTGCCTGGAATGAAGAAAATAACATTTATAGAACGCTCTCGTCGCTGTCTGCCAGCAACAGCAAATACAAAGTTGAAATAATTGTGATCAACAATAATTCAACGGACGGGACCCAAAATGTGCTCGATACATTGGGTGTGCGCAACTACCTGCAAACCGTTCAGGGAACACCTTTTGCCCGGCAAATGGGCCTTGAATTAGCCAGGGGAAAATACCATCTCTGCGCGGATTCCGACACTTTTTACCCCCCCGACTGGATGGACCTGATGGTAGCACCGATGGTGAAGGATTCAGGCATTACCGGGGTGTACGGCAATTATGCATTTATTCCACCGGATAGTCAAGGCCGCCTCGGACTCTGGCTTTACGAAAAGTTTGCCGGAATCATGATCAGAATCAGAAAGAAAAACAGGGAGTATCTCAATGTATACGGTTTCAATATGGGGTTTGTAACCGAAATTGGCCGTAGTACCGGAGGATTCAAAGTAAACGGCGCCCGCGTTTATGCCAATATTGTAGGAAGCGACTTTCAAAATGAAGCGGAAGACGGTCGAATGGCCCTGAACCTGAAAAAAGCGGGCAGCCTGAAAATGGTGACTGATTCCAAAGCCACCGTGTTTACATCCCCGCGTAGGCTGCTCGACGACGGCAGCATTGCTAATGCGTTTTTCAACCGGGCCAAACGACAATTGAAAGGAATGCGTGATTATCTCTCCATGTTTTGACCCTATGCATATTTTTCAGGACACGACACTGCTGATTACCCATTACAACCGAAGCGAATCTCTGGAACGTCTTTTGAACAGTTTTGAAGATCTTAATTGCCGGTTTGGAGACATTGTGGTTTCCGATGATGGAAGCAAACCAGAGCACCTTACCAAGGTGAAATCCCTTAAAAACAGGTTTAACTTCACACTTGTTACTACGCCGGTCAACAAAGGCCTCGGCAATAATATCAACAAGGGCCAGGATGCGGTCAAGACGCCGTACACTTTATATGTACAGGAAGATTTCCAACCGTCTGATCTCTTTCCGGAACACTTCGAGGATGCGCTCGGGTTTATGCGGGCCGATCACAAATGGGACATTGTCAGGTTTTACGCCTACTTTGCCTACCCCACCCTGAAACCTTTTCAAAAGGGGTTTTCCGAAATGGTATATTCGTTCTGGGACATGAACCATCTCAAATTTTACTATTACAGCGACCATCCGCATTTGAGGCGTAGCAGCTTTTTGGAGAAATTCGGAAGGTACCCCGAAGGAATTAAAGGCGATCTGACAGAATACAAAATGGCCGTAAGTTTTTTACAAAAAAAAGGTAAGGGGTTGTTTTTCAACGATTTTACAAAAATTTTCTACCAGAAAAACTCCTCTAACGAGCCGAGTACAATGGTAAGAGCCGACTGGAAACTCAGTGAAAACCCGCTGGTCAAACTAGCCCGCGTTGGCTACCTCCGTTACCGGTGGTTAAAGAATACACTCGACCTTGTGTTCATGAAATAAACCCGGGTGCATTGACTTAACCTATGAAAAAGGAACATTTCTTTAAAGGCGTGACATTGCTGGTCACCCATTACAACAGGAGCCAATCCCTGGAACAACTCTTAAAGTCATTTATCGATCTGGACTGCAGATTCGAAGATATCGTCGTTTCCGATGATGGCAGCAAACCCGAGCATATTGACTATCTTCAGTTATTGCAGAAGCAGTTTGATTTCCGGCTGCTCACAACTCCCAAAAACAAAGGATTGGGCAATAACATTAACAAGGGCCAGGATGCAGTCCAGACTCCGCTTACTTTATATGTACAGGAGGATTTTACACCTGCCGCCATTTTCCCCGAGCGTTTTGAGCATGCAGTGAGGCTGATCAATTCAAGGCCAGAGATTGACATGGTCCGCTTTTATGCCTATTTCGAATATCCGTACCTGAAAAACCCTGACCAGGGATACTATGATATGGTATTTAATTTGTGGAGGCCAGGTTATCGTAAGTTCTACATGTACAGCGATCACCCGCATCTGCGGCGCAACAACTTCTTTGCAAAATTCGGAAGGTATATTGAGGGTCAGAAAGGTGATTTTACCGAGTACAGTATGATGATGTCGTTTCTTAAAAAGAATGGAAAAGCGCTTTTTTATAGGGATTTTCAAAATTTGTTTACACAAAAAAATTCCGAAGCCGAGCCTAGCACAATGAAAAGGGAGAGCTGGCGGGAAAGCGACAATTTTTTTCTTTCACAATTAAGGCACCTATACCGGCATTTAAAATTTAACTTTGATTATCTGATCTGAAACCCTGGTTACGGCTTTTAGGATCTGGATACCAATCAGCTAATACCGAGAGCCCCTTAATTCAAGTCTATGCCGACCAGTTTGACAAAAGATTCATTCAGATGGTATTATGCGAGCATATACCTTGGCCTCGCGTTGATTTTTGGCTCGCAGTACTTCACCTATAAGAACGTGCGGGACCTCTCTCTCAACAATGAAAGGCTCACCCGGACCATTGGCGTTTTGAACCAAACCGCCAATTTCGGCCTGGTTACTAAGGATTTTCAGTCGAATATGCGGGGATACCTCATTACCGAGAACCGCGCTCTTCTGACTGACAACTATAATAAAAAGATTCAGCTCATCGGCATTACCGATACTTTATTCAATCTGGTTAAAGACGATTCAATTCAGACTAAAAGGGTAAAGGACCTGCTTTCGATA
The DNA here is from genome assembly GCF_026625565.1 of Dyadobacter pollutisoli. Lineage (NCBI taxonomy): Bacteria > Pseudomonadati > Bacteroidota > Cytophagia > Cytophagales > Spirosomataceae > Dyadobacter > Dyadobacter pollutisoli. The sequence goes on along the minus strand of NZ_CP112998.1, from coordinate 1,595,668 downwards.
TCCAGCAGCATTGTCGGTTATTCCCAGGGACTTATCACGCTGTACCGGACCGACGGACAAGAAAGAGCCTTTAGTAAAATCCAGGAAGGAGAGGGAATCCAGCTTAACAGTACATTGACACGAAAGATCAATGAAATTGAAGACTATGAAAATCACAATCTAAACCAGCGGCGCATGCTGGTAGCACGGACACAGGAAAATTCAGTGCTTTTCATCATCGTAACAGGTGTCGTAGGGTTTTTGTTGACGATACTTTCCATTATTTTCATGAATCTTGACAAACGCAAACAAGTCCTGTTGCAAAAAGAAATCAATGAAAAAGAGAGGCTGGTCAGCCAGTACCTGGAAGCTATCCCAGACGGGGTAATGGTGATCAATAAGCAAAGTGAAATTGTGTTTCTGAATCAATCAGGACGGGACATTTTAGGTTTGAAAACCGGTCGGCTCATCACCCTGGCTGATGAGCTCAACCAGATCAAACTGCTGGACCCAACCCGTTACCACGTGCGCTTTACACCCGACACACTTCCGGTGGCGCGGGGATTACACGGCGAGAAGTTGATCGGCAATAAAATTGATCTGGTCAGGAATGATAAAATTTATCATTTGGAAACCAACGTACAGCCAGTGATCGGGCTGGAAGGTGAAATCACCAGCGCTATTACTGTTTTCAGGGACATTACAGAACGTGCTAACTATGAGGCAACGCTGGAAAAGGCCCGCGTGCTTGCTGAAAAATCAGTTAGGGTCAAAGACATTTTTCTATCTAATGTAAGTCATGAGATCCGAACGCCGCTGAATGCGATCATTGGCTTTACCAACTTGCTGATCGGCGAGGTGACTGAGCCCAAAAGCGTTGAGTACGTAGGCTACATTCAATACGCAGGCAAAAATCTACTGGAATTGATCAACGATATTCTGGACTTCTCCAAAATCGAAGCCGGACAGGTACACCTTGAAAAAACAGCTATTTCACTCAAAGAAGTCGTCGAATCCGTTTCTGTGATCGTCAATCAAAAAGCCGTTGAAAAAGGGATTACTTTCCAGGCTGTCATGGCCGATGGGCTACCCGAGTTCGTTGAAGCCGACAAATTGCGGCTCACCCAGATTTTGCTGAATGTGTGCGGTAATGCCGTCAAATTTACAGAAAAAGGAAGGGTAAGCCTGACGGTGAACCCGATTAGCGAAATCGTGAATACTACACAGACAATCCGGATAGAGGTCATTGATACTGGAATCGGCATTGCCAAGGATAAGCTTCATGACGTTTTTAACAGGTTTGTACAGGCCACTGAGAGTACGACCAGGGTTTTTGGCGGTACAGGCTTAGGACTGAGCATTGTAAAATCATTAGTCCAACTTTTTGATGGCACTTTAAAACTGCAAAGCGAGGTGGGAAAAGGAAGCGTCTTCACCATGGACTTCCCGTTCAAGGTAATGAAGGACGCTGCACCTTTGGAGGACATCGAGGTGGACATTGATACAAGTGCGGCAATCAGTAAGCTGCGTGTGCTTGCTGCCGAAGATAACACCCTTAATCAGAAGCTATTACAAGCCATTTTTGAAAGAATAAAAATACCCCTGACCATCGTCAATAACGGCCAGGAAGCACTTGATAAATTGAATTCGGAAGAATTTGATATGGTTCTGATGGATATCCAGATGCCAATTATGGACGGCTATACGGCCATTAAGGAAATCCGCAGGTCCATTTCAAAAACCATCCCGATTATTACGATGACTGCCCACGCAATGGTCGGCGAGAAAGAAGAGTGCCTCAGCATCGGAGCTAACAGCTATATTTCAAAACCCTTTAAGGAAAGTGAATTGTTATATACGATCGCACATTTGGGCAATAAAGACAATATCGAAGCCCCTCCATCACCAACACCACAAACAAAAGATCTCAATTCTCAACCACCAAATAACATGTCCGATAATATTTTAAATCTTGACTATCTCTCTGAAATCACGGGCGGCGACCAGGAGCTTCGTGATGAGCTGATCGCGATGTTTGAAAAAGATAGCCAAATCCAGTTACGGACTATTGAGGAAGCATCCGCATCGGGAGATATGGATAGACTGCGCCAAACAATTCACAAGTTCAGATCTTCGTTATTTTCTGTGGGAATGCTGGCTACGGCCAATCAGTACAAAGACCTGGAAGCAATTCTCAAACAGGGAAACTGGAATGCGGAACTGAGCCAAAAACTGGTGCAGCTTAAAGCAGAATCCGAGTCAGGATTGGTTCAACTGAAATTGCTTTAATACTTATCGATTCTCAGCGTTTAGGACTACCAACCTGGTCGACAGCTTTGTAAATTTCGCTTACGCTGTTTTCCCAGCTATGAGAGCTCGCAAATGTCCTCCGCGCTGCAATCCTGGATTCTGAATTTTCGAAAAGCGCCAGCTCAATGAGTGAAATATAGTCCTCCTTGGTCTGACCCAGGTAAACGTGCTCAGAAAAAACACTCATCGCATCTGTCCGCGTCGCAACTACGGGTTTTCCTACGGCGAGATATTCGTCAATTTTTCTGGGATAATTCCCAATCGTTACTTCGTTAAGCAGCTGAGGGTTCAGGCACACATCGAAGGAATTGATATAGGCGGGCAGGTCTTTGATGTCCCTTGAGCCGGTAAATATTACATTAGGCAAGGCGTGTAAGCCACTTTCCCGAAATTCGTTATCCTCGGGCCCCACCAGCACCAGGTTCCAGTCGGGGCGCTTTTCGGCAATGTATTGCAACAAGTCCATGTTGAGACGAATGCTCTGCAATGCACCCACGTAACCAATGCGCGGACGCGAGCTCGCCCGCATGTCGTCAGGCTCAGCCGCATTGATGCCTTCCATAAAGATCTCCAAATCACAGCCTTGCCCTACATAATAGGCATTCGGGTTGTACCTTCTGCAATAGTCTGCCAGATAAGTTGAATTGGCAACGCAAAGATCACTTTTGGCGATCAGTGCGGGCTCAATAGCAGCCCCATGTTTTTTCCAGTAATCCACGGCGAGCATAAAATCCCTGGAATAGTAAATCGACAGCTTCGGTTTCAGCATATCTTTTAGATAAAAGCTCCGGAACATATCATTATCATTGAAATGGATATAATCCACAAAACCTAGCTTCGATACTGCCCTGGCGATGCTGCCGGCAAAGATCCTGTTGTTTCTTTTATTGAGATAAGTGAAGATCCTCTGAGAGGAAAGCCAGTTGATGGATTCTATTAATTCGTCGGGATATAATACCCAGAGGTTTTCCTGTATTTTTTCAAGTCCATCCCGTTTTTTTTTGATCACATCACGGCGTTTGGCCACTTTGGGGTCACTACCGTTTTTTAGCTGGCTGATCCGGTCAAGAGGCGAATTCACATACAGTACCCGATGCTTTTTGCAGAATTCCAACGCGATATTCTTGCAATTACTACCAATTTCCACATCCCAAGCCTGTTGTCCGGTAATAACAATGTCCATAAATAATTCACCGATAAGTAAAAAAAGAATTCTGCATCCGTTTTGAAAAAGACAACCAAGCCTTTAAACTAAGTGTGGCTGAGTATTTTTTTGTCAAGTTGATCAAGTATCCCGGGATGGTTTAACATGTCAAATTTTCTCGCAAAAAGAGCGCCGGAATTCAACAGTTTTTCCAGATCGCTTTCTTTTAATATTTCAGGGCTCGCTTTCCCGTTCTGCCAATCAATATACCTTAGGTTGTAATTTACCATTTTGTCCCGAAAACCCGAGTTATACAGAATCGTTTGAAAGATTATTTCATCAGGCGCCCATGTATGCCGGAAGAAAGATACGAGACCGGGATGCGACCGTAGATATTCTATTATGTACCTGGCAGCATCCAGTGTGATACTCATCCATTGCGACCGCCCGACGGGTACCGGATGCTCGGGCATTTGCCGAGACGGCAGTAACCGGTTCATCCATTTCTGCACAAAATACTTTCCTGGAAATGAATAATCCGTCAAATGATACTCGGTTAGCCTGGTAATAGCTTCCGTCCATTCCTCCATGACAAGCTGATATTCCATAAAGTTTTGTCCTTTATGCTCCTGAAAAAAAACGTGAATTTCATCCGGATTTTTCAGTGGGTAATCAGAACCGCTCAACAGATTGATATAATCAACTTCCAAGCCGGAATCTGAAATAGCCTGAAAACCGTTGACCATTGCTTGAACAATACTGTATGCACCCCAGCCCACTTTTACACGCTCCTTGACAAAAAATACCCGTTGTTTGGAAGCAAGAAACTGAAAATCACTCAATACCTCTTTCCGGTCAATGTGCAAAAAACAATACGCATCGGGATGTTCCAGCGCCTTGATCAGTCTTGCCAGTTGCCTGGGTTGGGAATGAGCCAAAATAAGATGGGCAATTCTCATAAACTGATCTATTAATTTGTAATTCTCGTCATTTTTTATGCAGGGTATCTGCATTTATATGACTTAACGTGGGCATAATTTAGTATTATTTGTATACATAATATTACTTGGCCTCATCAATTTAAAGCTACTAAGTCATCACTTTATAAGGCCGCCAAGCTTTCAAGTCCGATAAAAAATTACGGATATTGTGCAGTGGCCGCCAGCCTGGTCGGCTTCTCCTCTTGCTTGTCATCAATAATTTTGGTGACATTGATGATGGCAACGACCAGATAAAAGTAAATATTGGAAGGAAACTGCACCAAAGCTTCTTGTGGGTAATTACCGATGTTATAAGCGAATACAATCAGAAGCATGGCCATACAGTAGGTCTTTAGTTCCTTGTCGCGAATGGTAAAGTAGTTATTGATCCCTTCCCGCAAAATGAAAAACATCAGAAAACAAAATATACCCAGGCCAATCCAGCCCAGCTCCACTGCTACCCTGACATAGCCACTATCAGGAGGAAAATTGGCCAGGTAAGAATTCGGAGCAAAGCGCTGCCCCCAGGCACCCGTCGCGCCGAGCCCTCCACCCATTGGATGTGACAGTATATAGGGTTGAATGCGTTTTTGGTTATTTTTTCTGGCCTGAAATGAGATGTCCTCGTTGGGTTTGAAGGCCGTCTGAAAGCGTACAATATTGGAGTTGGAGGTAGGTACCAAAATCAGAAAGAGTATTCCAACCCCGGCAATGGCCGTACCGATCAGTACCTGACGGTTGAACCGAAGAATGACAAACAAAACCATTGCAGCAGGAAGGAGCACATACGCACCCCTGGTGCCTGAAAATAGCATTGCAGTAAAGAATAAGACCACAAAAAGGGCCAGCAATATCTTTTTCCAGATCTGTTTAACGAAAGTAATCAAGGCGATGCATAAAACACTGCTCACCACCATGTTGTATGAAAAAGCGACCGGATCCGAGAATATGGAAAATTTTCTCCAATGTCCTGCGATAAAGAGCAGGTTCTGAATATTAGGATCTGAATACAGCCACTCTTCCTCCGCGGCGGAAAACCCTATAAACTCTTGCTTGAATGCATATAGAGCCGCAAAAACAGCTAAAACAATCCACATTTTCAACAAAAATCGGATCTGTTTGACCGTTTTGATCTGGTACATGAAAACGAAGTACGTGAGCATCACTATGGCCACTGACCGTATCGTATAAACCCAGGCCAGCCGGGACTCGGTGACCGGATTGGCCACCTCTACAAAATTATAAACAATCCAGATCAGGATCATCGTGCTAATCGGTCCACTGAAAATTTTCCAGTTTGGATTGCGTTTTTGATGAATAAAAAAGCCCAGGATCAGTAAACCCTGAATGCCGTCCATGAGCGTCCCCATGGGAAAATCGATCCCTATCTTCATAATAAAGAAGAGCAGATACGCCAGCACCAGCAGAACGACCATTCCAAATTGCGGGAAAACCACAATTGAATACACCACGATTGGAACGATCATAAGTATCAGAATGATTGCAACCGCAAAAATCCCCTTGTAGGCGATGAGTGCCCCCAATCCTGCCGAAATCAAAAGCAGGATGACAAGCCCCGTAACATTGCTGAGCTTATCAACCCAAAAGAGCTGTCTGAGCCAGTTTTTAAAACCAGATCGGGAACTGTTTTCGCCGGGAACAAAAAGTTGTAAATCTTTCTCCACTTAAAAAAATAGAATTTTAAAGAAAAAAATGAATGCACTGACCAGTGCCAGCAACAGGGCCACCTGACGTGTCTTCTTTTGCAATGGCGTCAGATGATCGAAAGTCATCTTCTTTTTCTTTTCCGTTTTTGCTGGGTAAATTTTCATATCACAGAAGGCTATAACTGTTTATGGTCTGTTTGTCCACTTCTTGTTGCCACTGAAATCTGGTTTGCCTTCCGCGCATTGAGCAGCGCCAAAAGTTGAAAAGCAATAAACTTTGGAATGTTGACCAGCGACTGATAAATCCTCGGGTCGGTATGCGACCTCCTTAGTGATATATAAAAACCTGTTACAAAGACGCATAAGCCTACAAACCAGGCTATTACAACCGGAATGGAAATAAACAGGTTGATCAGCATGAAGAATACCGACAAAATCAGAAAAATGAAAAGCGGTGGTCTGAGCAGGACCAATCCAAAAAGCACCTGATTCCAGTTTAAATTGGCCAGCCCACTGAAAAAAATCTTGAAACCCAAGGCGAAATATTTGAACCAGGTATTGATCCAACGCGCCCGCTGCTTGACGAGTTGATCAGATCCAGTCGTCTTTTCGTCATAAACTATGGCTTTTCCGGTGAATGCAATACGGTACTTTCTAGTGACAATCCCTTCCTGCAGCACTTTGTCAAACCCCGCGCCAGTTACGTCCAGATGTCCCAGACACTCCTTGTAAAGAGCTGTGCTAAACGCCATACCCGACCCTGCCAGCGTGGCTGATGATCCGGCGCCAAAGAGAATCTTACCATCATAGAAATGATAATAAATGTCTCTGCCTGCATCCAGACAAGCATAGGTACTATCCAGGTTTTTAGCCTCCCTGACCCCTTGAACCGCCTGAAAACCAGCACTAAAATAGGTATTCAACTCATTGAGGTACTGCGGATCCGTTAAGTTGTCACTATCAATAATAGTCAGGTGCGAATGTGGCCTGATAAAATGTTTGATCGCATAAAAATGTGAGCGGGTGTTACTACCCAGAACCTGTTCAGGTCTTAGCAGCAACACTTTATCGACTGGAAAATGAAGATCACTAATGTCACATTTATCAGCCACTACATAAATATGATACTGCTCGTAGTTCAGTTCCAGCAGTGAAGCTACCACCGCAGGTAGCTGCTGGGTATACTCGTATGCTGTGACAATGATTCCGTAGTCCGGCAGATCTGTCACGTTGTTCTTACCTGGCTGCTGCTTCTCCCCTCCTCTTATGCTATAAATGAGCAACAAGATTACAGGAAAGACCAGGTTAAACCAGATCAAAAACTGAATAAGCAACCAGATTCCTTCTACGATTTTCATGCTTCCACGGGTTTGCCTATCTTACCTGCCTGCTCTGGAATATCTTCCGTATTGGTAAGTACCCAACCTGAGAACTTGTCTTCCAGATTGTTAAGGTATTGTATCTTGGATTCATCTTCTTCTGAAATAGAACGACCTGCTGCAAAAACGGCAACAACCCTGTCAGAGAATGTCACCCATTCCTTTGCCTTGTTCATCGCCGTCAGCGAATCGGCTTCTATCAGTATGATATCGAACTGCGCCTTCAAAGCTCGAAGACGTTCGCTGATCCCTTTCTCGCTGGCGAATTCCAGCAGGGAGACATCACCTCCTTTGTTGCCCAGGATACGTATCTGTCCTGGACTGGCTTCGATAATTGTATCACTTTTGATAAAGCCTTCAATCATGCTTGTGTCGGGGTTGAGCTTGGAAATATCAGGCTGTCCAAAATTACCGTCAATGAGCAGTACTGTTTTATTGATTTTTGAAAACGCCCAGGCTAATGCGATCACAAAAGAGGTTTTGCCCACCCCGTGCGACAGACTGGTCACCGCGATTACTTTCGGATCATCCAGCTCATTATCCAGCTCATAGCGAATCGAACGCACCAGGTTTTTGTAGAGCCTGATGGCCTTATCGTCCGAAGCATTCATACCAGAAAGGCTTAGACTGGAACCTTTGTCCAAAGCATTCAGATAGCCCAATACCGGCCGCTCGGTGGCATTGGCAAGCTGCAAAGGATAACGAATGGATTTGTCGAGATAAAATAAAATAAAGAAGACAAATACACAGAAAGCCAAACTGATCACACCGGAAAGGATCACGAGCACCATTTTTTTCGACGCCTGCACCTCTCCCGGCATTGCGCGTTCGATCAACCGCAGATAAACTGGAAAACTAAATTCCAAACTCGCCTCATTGTACCGCTGCAGTGATTCGATATATTCTTTACTAGCAATGTCGATCGAAGTTTCGTACTCCTGAATTTTCGCCTCATTGGGTACCAGCCCGTCAAATTTCTTGTTCAAACGGTCCAGTTCCCCCTGAATGGAGGCCACACTGTTTTTGGCCAGTTCCAAAGAAATTTCCATGGTCAGTTTCTGGGTTACCAGATCCTGTTTAAGCGCCATTGGATTATAAGCGTATTTATCCGATGCCTCGTCAATCTCGCCTGCAAGCTTGCTCCGAAGCGAATCCAGGCTGAATTTTAGGCGCGGATCAAAATTATTGAGCACATAACGTTCATTCAATGCCCTGAGATTTCCCTTTGTCGCAATGATTTTTTGGTTGATACCCGTAAGGGCGCTTTCGAAATATTTTCTTTCTGTAGGATCAAATTTGTGGTCAATGTTACGGATCGCCGCTCCTAGGGCAATGATATCCTTCTGCGCAACTTCTCTTCGGGTTTCGTAGTCGGCCATTTGTCCATAAATACTTTTCGCCTGTTCGTTGAGGTTCAACACCCGGTTCTGGATCTTGAAGTTTCTCAACGTGTTCATTCGCGCATTAAGCTCTGCCTGTTTTTGCAGCATAAAGTTCTGAAGGAAATCAATGGTCCTTTTATTGTTACCAACCACCCTGGACGAATTGTCAGAAATAAACTCCTGGCTCAAAGTGTTGATCACATAGGCTGAAAGCTTCGGATTTTCCGCTTCGTATTCAATGTCGATGTAATCACTGGCGCCCGTCCTGTAAATGATCAGTTTGTCCCGCAGAGCGTTGGCGTCGTATTTCATATCGACGATGATCTTATTGAGATGTTCCTCATAAGGTTTCCACAGGAAAAGCTCTTCGCGGTTGTTATACTTCTCAGTAATGAGACTGATGGCTTTGACTTTATCAGCCTTGCTCATCGTTTCCAGCGCACTGACCGGTTCCCGCCAGGTCGAGTCCTTTAATCCTTTCAGATCGTTGAGCAGCAATCGGTAAGATACTTGATCCAGTGTCCTTTTCAGTCGCAATGTTTGAATAAGACTTTCAAACTTGCGCGAAATTTGTTGGTCTTGCTCTTCCTTGGCTCTTGTAATAACTTGGTCGGTCTTATCCACAAGACCGGTCGCAATACGGGCGCGTGAAACGAACGTATCCGGCAACCTTCTGACCAGGAAATAGCAAATAATGACGGTGATCAAGGGAACCAGGATCAGTGTTATTTTATTGCGTTGCAGTAATCTCAAAAATTGTACAAATTCGCTCATTTTATATCTTCTAATTTTTGTCCCAACAATTCTTCCAGGCTGCTTTTTGCAATCAATACGTCACTTTCAGCATTCAGCAGGTTCTGCGAGTGGTCGGTCTGCATGACCAGCATCTGATTATACTTTTCTATCGACTCCTGCCCCATTTCAAACCGGTGCTTGATGTTGGAAACCATACTTTCCACATCCAGCACAGCACCGGAACGTAGGCGGTAGACTGCCTTTTTCTGAATGTAAGTAAAATAGCGCTTTTTCACTTCCGCTTCCATGCTCAGATCATAAGATTCCTTGTCTAATTGGGCAATGGCCAGTTCGCCTTTGGCCTGCTTGATCATACTTGGCTTTTGCAGGATAGCGCCGATGTTGACAAAAAAACCAAGCTGATAACCACTAAGAAGTGTGGGGGAAATAGTAGCTGTATTGTTATTGGGGCTATACAGATAGGAAAAATTGAAAATGTCAAAGTAAGAGAGCTTGGCCTTTTTGACGCCGTATTCAGTGACAGCTACCCTAGCCTCATACATTTTAACTTTTGGGTAATTGGCTTTGCAAATCGCAATCAGTTTGTCAAGATATTCATGGGAAATATCCTTAGTTAAAGACTCCTGAGCTTTGGCTGTGGATATTATTAAAAACAAGGGAACCAAAAATACGGCGTATCTCATCGGCATCAGTTTGAAAAATATGTTATTTAAAATTACTTTATGCTTGATTTTGTAGCGATACAAAATACATTTGACTAAAATTATTACTACATTACTTTTAATAGTCCATTCAGAATGCCTTTCTCTGATCAAATTCGCAACAATCCCCGTTTAAAAAAGTTTTTTCACTGGCTTCTTATTCCCACAAATCAAGCCCGTCCAAGACTTTGGGTAAGGGTTTTTTTAAACCGGTTTTATCATCAAAAGGGTGAAGGTGTGGTAATCAGACGCTGGGTACGAATGGATGTAGTGCCGTTCAATCATTTCTCAATCGGAAACAATTCGATGATTGAAGATTTCACTACGGTCAATAATGGTGTGGGGGATGTGATAATTGGGGAAAATTCTCTGATAGGCCTTGGTAATGTGATCATCGGCCCTGTTCAAATAGGTAATAATGTCATTCTTGCTCAGAATATTGTCGTCAGCGGCCTGAACCATAACTACGATAACGTTGCTCAGCCCATTCATCAGCAAGGAGTAAATGTTGCCGCAATTGTCATTGAAGACGATTGCTGGATTGGTGCCAATACCGTGGTAACCGCTGGCGTAACCATCGGAAAACATTCCGTAGTAGCTGCCGGAGCTGTGGTCACCAAAAGTATCCCGCCTTTTTCTGTTGCGGTAGGCAACCCTGCCCGCGTCATTAAAAGATATGATGAAACTCAAAAAGAATGGGTCAAAACCTACTGACATATCATACGTTTTCTGACTGTAAAAGAGCAGGGAAGGTTTTAAGGATGATCTGCATATCCATCTTGAATGAAAACTCCTTGGCGTATGTGATATCTAATTGTGTTCTTTCCTCCTCGGACATATCTGCTTTCCCTTTGCCCCTTTTGGTTACCTGCCACAGGCCAGTTAATCCCGCCGGGCCTGCAAAGCGCAGAATTTTGTCGTCCGTAGTCATTTTTTCGGCTTCATATAGAGGCAATGGCCGGTTTCCAACCAATGACATGTCACCTTTGAGAATATTGATCAGTTGTGGCAATTCGTCAAGACTTGAATTTCTCAGAAACTGACCAAACCTGGTGATACGTGGGTCATTCTGAAATTTCATAAAGGCGGCTTTCTGATCCTTTTGAAAATGATAGAGTTTTTCACAGATCTCTTTGCCATCATGGAAAAGAAGGCTCTTGCAGCGACTACCTGCCAGACAATCAGCGCATAACCCATTACTTTCAATCTGCTGTGCGGGTTCGGTATTCTTGTTGTACATGCTCAATGCGGCCATTTTACGGATCAGTTGATCGGCATCAGTACGCATAGTCCTGAACTTGTAAAGGTCGAAGATCTTATAGCCGCTCCCTACCCTCTTGGATTTGTAAAACACAGGGCCCTTTGAGTCCAGACGGATGAGCAAGGCCACCAGCAAAAACACCGGTAAGAGTAAAATAACGGCACCGCCCGTTGTGATCACATCAATCGCCCGTTTCCAGAATGGTGTTTTACTTCCCTGAGAGCCTATTTTTTGTGAAGCTTTGTTAGCAACATACCATTGCCTTTTCTTAAAATATCTGATTCTGGTGACCAGGTCACCATCGTCAAAACGAACGGAGAAAATATCGTCGGCATGCCTTGCCTTTGCTGTGTCGATTCCTTCCTGACTAAGACGGTCGACCATTAATACAAAAGGAATATTGCCAAATCCCGAGCTGCCTCGAATGATATCGAGTAGTTCCAAACCCCCACTAGCTGCGTGTGCAAGGATGACGTCTGCCGGATAGTTCTCATTCAGCGCTTCCAGTACGCTTTCTTTTGAAGCAAAATATTCTGCCTGCAAAGTTTCCTCATATCGTTCGGAGAATCGTAGATATTCATCCAGGTCTGCATTCAGGTACATAACCCGGAATTGGGCTGTGTAGGACTTCGTTTCAACAACCATTCCCGGGGACGTGCTTGTCAATTCCATAGTATTAACTGATTAGGAGAAGCGTTTAGCGCGGCGCAAGATCGCATTGATCTTCGCATGAACTTCCATGGGATTAAACGGCTTTACCATGAAGTCGTCTGCGCCCAGATTAAGGCACTGGATACGTTCACTGCTTTCGTCAGATCCTGAAAGTATGATAATTGGAATATCCGAATACAGATTGCTGGCTTTTGCTACTTTTAAGAACTCTTTTCCGCTGAGGTTTGGCATGTGCAGGTCTGCAATGATCAGGTCTGTCTGATGGCCTTCTTCCAGCCATAACATCCCTTCTGACCCGTCACTTTTTATCACTACGTTAAAATCCTTTTTTAGAAAATGTTCCAGGATTTTAGTGATACTGGGTTCATCATCTATAATTAGCAGATTTTTTCTACTGTCCATAGGTTTTGTAAATATTTATCAAATGTCGTTGGCTGGATTAAATCAATGTTAGGAGTTTGCAATTAATTTGTAGAATTAACAATAATACTTGCCATAACAAAATCTGAGTGAAAAATTGTAGTTTTCCTGTATTACGCCAAGTTAATTTTGGACAAAAAACCACTCTCTCTATCTCTCTTCAATTAATTAGGAGGTTTGGTGCATCATAGCAAATTGAAAATTCTTTGGGAAGGCTAGTAAAACGTGTCTAGTAAAATTAAGTATTGGCAGCTATATCACAAAAGATAACTGTTCTAAATTACAAAATTTTTCAAAATTAGTTCTACAAGTAGCGCGGTAATTGGCTGGTTGTACAGAAGTTAATCAGAAATGCGAAATTGGAATGTGACAGTTGTCTGCGCAGCAATGGCCCGTCCATTGAATCTGGCGGGTACCCATAGCGGGCCGTTTTTGACTGTGAGGATGGCCTTATCATTCAGCGAAGGGTCTCCCTTTGCCGAAAATGCCGACAATGTGCTGTCGGTTTGCACTGTAAAGCTAACTTCGACTTCCCCGGATTTCCCTTCGGCCGTAGCGTTCTTTAAAAGGTAGGATCGATATGATTCCCAGCCATTTACAGGAACAGGGCGGCTGGATGGCAGTGCGATTGAGGCACCCGCAGCGTAGTCCTGGCTTACCTTTGCCGCTGACTTTCGCGGTGGTAGCTGAGCGGACGATGCGGCAACAGGCGCCGAAGCAGGTACCGATTCCACAATTGCAATGTGTTCAAGGGCGCTTTCCACGACAGCTTCTTGGAGTTTATTAGCAGATAGTTTAGGCTCCTGCTGAGGGGGCGCCGCAGGTACTATTGCTTCCAGTTCATCAGCCTGGGAGGTTTCTGGCGCGGAAGATGGCGCGGATTTAAGGGTCAGGGCCGGAGTCGAAGCTGCTGGCGGGATTGGGGTTTCCTTTACCCCTTCTTCGGGTCTGGCTAGGTCATCACCAGGCGCCCCGATCGACATTTCAAGGGCAACATTCTGGTGCTCGCTATTTTTGTTTGATATAAAATACAGCCAGTAAAAGCCCATCAGCAGGCACACCGATGCCGCTGACGCGTATGCCCACATGGGTAGAATCCTTTTCTGCTCCGGTTTGGTTCTTTCTTTTAGTGCTTCATCCAGGGTGGCTAGTGCCGACGCATAATCAATCTGATCTTCATTCAATGCCAGAAAACCCTCATATGCATCAGCCACAGGCGGCTCTTCCAGCATTCGTTTTTCGAAACTGTGCTGCTCTTGCGTCGACATCTCGCCATTCTGATAACGGCGAAAATCATTGAAGTCAAAATCCGGTTGTGAATTACCCATCGCCATTTTTATCCATGCAAATTTTCAAATTCCGCTTTCCGTTCTGGATATAACTTTTCACTTTATTGAAATCAAAACCCGTTTCCGAGCTGATTTCCTTATAACATTTCTCTTCTACATAAAATAACCGGATACTTTCCCTCTGCTCGCTGATCAGTGTTTGCATGCATTTATCCAAAGCGCTTAGCTGTGTATCCAGAATAAAAATGTCGTCAAGATCGCTGCTTTGCAAATCTGCGTTCTGAACATCGTCACTCAATTCGTCTGTCCCCACAAATATCCTTCTGCTTCTGAGCTGCATGAGACAGTAATTCCTGGCGACACTATGCAGCCAATTTTTCAAACTGCCAACCTCATGACTTCTCAAATCAGCAACAAGTTTCTCAAATATCTGCATCACAGCATCCTTACTTTCGTTCTCATCCCGCAAATACTTGTAACATATGCCGAAAATCATTTCCATATAAGGCGCATACAGTTCGCCGAGCACTCCGATATCCCCCGTCTGCTGGTACATCGAGAGCTGCTGAGCCTCTGATAGCTTTTCCGTTTTCTTATTTCGAAATATGCCTAAAAACTTCACATGTGCGTGCTTAAAGAGAACTTCTTCTGAGCCAACTAACCATTGGATGCAGTTTTTTCAAAATTCCATAAAAAATATTTAAAAGTTTTATGGAATTATCCGCCGGTGTGCATCCAGCTAAAAAAACCAAAATACAACTGACCATGAAAACAAAAATCGTAATACTCCTCGCCACATTTTTCAGCGCATTCGCCATGCTGCCTGACAGGACCATTACCGGCACGATCAGCGATAGTAACCAGGCCCCGATCTCCGGTGTCATGGTGACTGTGGCGGGCGGCAAAGCATTCACGCTGAGTGATTCCCTTGGAAAATACTCCATTCCTGTTCCAACATTTTCCAGATCGTTGACTTTCAGTTGCGTGGGTTACAAAACAAAGGAAGTGAAAATCGCAAAGAGTTCTGTGCTTAATGTAACGATGGACGCAATTGCTCCCGGGCAGGAAGAAGTAGTAGAAGCAGATCATGAGAACGAGGTCCTGGAACTGATCGTTGAGCCCAATTTCGCAAAAATGGCAGCGAGCCCCTCGACCTATGCAGCCTGTACGCCCATGCGTTCGCAAAAAATGAACACAGAAAATTACAATCCTATCAACGAAAATGGATTTCAGATGGTAGGCCAGCAGGCAGTGACCACATTCTCTGTTGACGTTGACCGGGCTTCTTACAGCAACATGCGCAGGTTTGTGAATGCGGGACAAATGCCGCCCATTGATGCGGTAAGGATCGAAGAAATGATCAACTATTTCGAGTACGATTATCCGCAGCCCGCCGATGGTAAATCCGTATCGGTTACTACTGAAATAACCGATTCACCGTGGAACAGGGGATTAAAACTACTGCACATTGGTTTACAGGCCAAAACAGTTTCCAGTAAAAACCTGCCTGCTTCCAATCTGGTATTTTTAATAGATGTTTCAGGTTCCATGTCCGACGAAAACAAGCTTCCTTTGCTTAAACAGGCGTTTAAGCTATTGGTTGATCAGTTGCGTGCGGAAGATAAAATTTCCATTGTGGTATATGCGGGTGCAGCTGGCGTGATCCTGCCGCCTACCTCAGGAGCCGATAAAATGAAGATCAGGGAAGCGCTTGAAAGTCTGGAAGCAGGAGGTTCTACGGCTGGGGGCGAAGGAATTGAAATGGCATATAAACTAGCCAAAGAAAACTTTCTTCCAAAGGGTAATAACCGCGTTATTCTGGCAACAGACGGCGATTTCAATGTTGGTATTTCCAGCGAGGGAGAACTGCAGCGCCTTATTGAAGAAAAACGAAAAGGAGGAATTTATCTGAGCATCATGGGCTTCGGTATGGGGAACTACAAAGACAGCCACATTGAGACGCTGGCCGATAAAGGCAATGGAAACTATGCTTACATTGATAACATTCAGGAGGCCCGAAAAGAGTTTGTGCAGGAGTTCGGCGGAACGCTATTCACTGTCGCCAAAGACGTAAAAATCCAGATCGAATTTAACCCCGCACATGTACAGGCCTACCGGTTGATCGGATATGAAAACCGGGCATTAAAAAATGAAGAATTTCATGATGACAAGAAAGATGCAGGTGATATGGGGTCAGGACATACGGTAACTGCTATTTACGAGATCGTTCCGGCTGGCATGCAAAGCAGTTATCTTGCCCAAACTGATGCATTAAAATATCAGAAAAACAATGCATCCGAAATCAGCAAAACAGATGAAATGCTGACCATTAAGATACGCTACAAAAACCCGGATAGCGAAAAAAGTGTACTCTTTGATTTACCAGTAAAATACACATCCAAGCCCATGTCGGCCTGCTCAGAGAATCTGCGGTTTGCAAGTTCAGTAGCAGAATTTGGTCTTTTGCTGCGCAATTCAGAATTCAAGGGAAAGTCCTCCTATGCTAATGTGATCGCCCGGGCCAAAGGTGCTTTTGGCAAAGACGAGGAAGGGTACCGCTCCGAATTTGTAAGACTCGTTAAAACCACCCAATCGCTGGACGGAAGCCAGCAAACGGCCCGAAAAGATTAAAAATAATACTGGCCAGAGTATTGAAGGCTCTGGCCAGTATTTGTGATTGAGAGTGTTTTTCTAATCCTCCTTCAAAGCTTTCTGAATCAACGACAGTCCCTCTTCACTATAATCAAGTGAAAGTGCCATATTTCTACCGGGGTCACTCATTTTGGCCCAGGTTTTACGGAGAATGTCTATCATTTTTTCTTCGCTGAGCTTTGCGATCAGATCGTCGTACTGAAATTCAAGAAAAACCAGACAAAGCGCGTTTTCCATGGTTTGGACCTCACCATCGGCCTTGATGCGCTGTTTTAAAATGATCTGCCTCACCCGGTCGACGATATCCTGCTCGTAGCCAACAGATTCCAAGATTTCCGAAGCTTTTTGGGCATGAAACCGACCCAAATCACTTCTCCATTTCAGATACCCCACCCTGCCTACCGGGTACGAATTCCGCGCTATTTCCCAACGGCCAATGTGCTGGCTTCTTGAAGCAAGCAGTAAGCTCTCGCTGGCTTCGGGTTCTAGCTTTTTGACCCATTCATACAGCTTGATGGCATAAAAATACTCGGTGGGAAAGTCTACACCATCGTATACAAGGTGTTCGGGCGCGTTGCGGTTATAGGCGTCAAAAAGTTCAAAGGCACGTTCAAGTCTGTTCATGGAGACGGAAGCTAAAAATTATTTCATAGGTTTGAATTTCAAAGCAATTTTGGTCATTCGCGGGTAGTCATAGGCGGTGCTCTGGGTTTTCATGATAAATGAATCGTCAGAGACGTCCTGTGGCATGATCGTCCATTCCCCTCCTTTCACTTTTGCTTCCGGCGCACTGACTGTAATATTCTTCTCATTGACCTGCCATTTCAGAAGAAAAGGCTTGCTTTCTCCCTTAAAAATCCCTGAAAAAGTACCATCCTTTTTCAACTCAACCGTTTCCATATATCGTTCAAAATCAATGGCCCCAAATTGCTGCGTCATCTTCCCATCTTTAAAGGTAACCGCATCATTTACAGCAATTTCCTCAATTTGCCACTTGCTTGTTCCGGTAAGGATATCGGCTGCCTCACCGGGATTTCCCGCCGACTTCCTACACGCCTGTAACTGCCACAACAAGCCTACTAAAAATATTAGAAATAATGTCCTTAACTGCTTCATATACTCAATTAATGTGCATTGCAAATATAATGGCATCTCTGCCAGATCATTCCATGAATGCCGCGGTCAATATCGACAAAAGACCACGGATCGCCTAATCGCGGTTAAAAAGCACGGTCAGATTGGCCAGAAATTGTGCGGCTTTGTCGTCGATCTGTCCCGGCAAGAGGCGCCACGCCCAATTGTCGCCGTGCGTGCCGGGGCTGTTCATTTTCGATGTTTCATCCAAATTCAATACATCCTGAATAGGAAGAATCGCGGTCTTGGCGACCGATCCGTAAGTAAGTCTTGCCAATGCTTCGCAAACATTCTCCTCATTTATGTCGTGGCCGACGTAGTTTTCGATGCGGGACCGCAGGGCATCCTCTGTGGATTGACGGAACCACCCTTTTACCGTATTATTGTCATGAGTACCCGTATAGGCGATGAAATTGGGGGAGAAATTGTGGGCAATGTGATCTGATTGCGGCATATTTTCGTCAAATGCAAATTGCAGTACCTTCATGCCAGGCAGTGAGAATTTATCTCTGAGCTTAAACACCTCAGGACTTACTTCACCCAAATCCTCCGCAATGAAGGGAAGGTTACCGAATGTTTCGTGCATTTTCGTAAAAAATGCCTCGTCCGGCCCCAGTTTCCACTCGCCATTGACAGCAGTTTTTTCTCCGCCCGGTACCTGCCAGTAATCGGCAAAGGCGCGAAAATGATCCAGTCTTATCAGGTCAAAAAGCTCGATATTTTTAGCGAGCCGCGCCACCCACCATTGGTAATCCTGTGCTTGGAGGGCTTCCCAGTTAAATACCGGCATACCCCAAAGCTGGCCGTCATCAGAAAAAGCGTCCGGCGGAACCCCGGCAACACCCGTGATCCTGCCTTTCTCATCGACGCAAAAGAGCTCCCGGTTGGACCAGACATCTGATGAATCATAACTCACATAGAATGGAATATCTCCCAGCAGGCCTATATTCAAACCATTACAGTAAGCGCGCAACTTTTTCCATTGCTTGTCAAATATATATTGCTGCCATTGAATGTAGCGAATGCCATCAGCTTCTGTCTTTAACACTGTTTGCAATGCATTATCATCCCTTAGCCTGAATGGCTCGGGCCATTCGTACCAAGGCTGGCTTCCATGTTTTTCTTTCAGCACCATATAAAGTGCAAAGTCCCCAAGCCATTCGGAATTTTTTGTACAAAAGCCTTCAAAATCGGCTCTGTCAGCATTATTAGCGTTTTGATCAAATGTTTCGTATGCCATTTTCAAAAGCTCGGCTTTCACATGCTGAGCTTTTGAAAAACTTACATGCCCGGTTTGCGGAAGGTAGTATTGTGACAGTGTTTTGGCTGACAGCAGGTCATCCTTCATGAGTTCTTCCGGACTGATCAAGAGCGGGTTTCCGGCCCGGCTGCACAAAGCGCTGTATGGTGAATTTCCCTGTGCTTCTTCAATCGGGTTCAGCGGGAGTATCTGCCATAACCTCTGATTGCCTTTTTCAAGAAAATCTGCAAATGCAAAGGCTTCGGGACCCATATCGCCTATTCCAAACGGCGAGGGCAAAGAAGTAATGTGCATTAAAACGCCAGCTTTTCGCCCGCTGTCAAGCCGGGAACCTTTTAAAATGGCAACTGGTAAGTGGGTAAATAGTTCCTGGGGATGAAATTTTCCAGGGAACTTCCCATTTCTTTCGGTCAAAACATTGAGCCAGTCCGAGGAAAGATTATCAGGAAGGATAACGGTTGTATCCTTCCAGTCCAGATCCAAAAATGCTTCACTCTGCTGTTCGCAAAGTTGCGCAGTGTGGAGCGGGACCACCACCACATAAAAATCCTTTTTATACTTTCTGGCAAAAGCAAGCAAGTGGTCCTTATAGATGCCGCGTGTTTTAAGAGCGATATAGTCACCCTGAGTGAATAGTAAAGGGTTATCCCTTCTGAGGCGGTATAAAGCGCTGGTCAACCACAATTTCACTTTTGCATCGTTTCGGTTCAGCCAAAGGTTTTCCAATAAGACCTCGACGTCCCTTTCCTCAAATTCTTTCAGTGATGCTTCCCTTAAATTATAATCGACCGGTCTTCGGTTATCGGGATCGACCAGACTAAAATCCCACAATTCACAGCCCTGATACACATCCGGTACTCCTGGGCAGGTAAATTTAAGAATTAGCTGCGCCAACGAGTTCACAATCCCATAGTCTGATATTTTTGCGTGGAAAGAGGAGAAATTTTGCCAGAAATCACCTTCCTCGTTGAGTAACTGCGCGGCAAAACCCTTAACATTTTGCTCATATTCGTAGTCGGGTTCCGCCCAGCTACTTTGTTCTTTTGCCTCTCTGATGGCCTTTTCCAGGTAATTACTTAGCCTTTGAGGAAAATCATCGCTTCCCTCGCCAGGCATCGGATATGCACCTGTCAATGTCTGGTATATCAGGTATTCATCATTGTCGTCCGGCCCTGCTTTGCCTTCTTTTAATGGGCTGTTAAGGTTTCTCCATTTACTTACCTGGTCAAGCCACTGTCGGGGCAAGTCGGTCAATACATTTAATCTCGCCCGTACATCTTCGCCCCGCTTGGTGTCATGCGTGGAGGTCGTGCTGAGCGCAAACGGCCATTCATTGCTGCGCGTGCGCATATAGGTATGAAAATCTTTGACCGGTACCCCAAACCGGTCTGGAAAATCGCCGACTTCATTATGGCCGATGAAACGATAATAGGTATACATTAATGTGTCCTCACCGCCTTTGGCCATTAAGGGACCGGAAAATTGCATCAGGCGCTGATAAAATGCCAGCGCTTTTGACCGGTATGCCTCGTCAGCCGATGAAGGTTTTTCAAGCAAGGATTTCGATAATAATGCCACCGCACCCGAAAGCTCGCTATGGCTTGCGGCAACTTCATCCAGAATTTTACCAACGGCGGCATTTTCTGCTTCGGGCAGCGGCATGGTTGTTCCATAGTAGCGGTACACCGGGCAGTGAATCAAAAATTCACCAATAGCCTTTTTGAGATTATTTTTGTCAACTATTTCAAGCTCTTTGCCCTCCGTTAATTCGAGCTCCACAAAAAGACCATACAGGTTTTCCAGCTCTCCACCCATATGCTCGTAGAGAATCTCGGCCTTTTTTCTAAGCAAATGAATTCGAATGGGATCCTCATTTTGAATCAAATCTTGATAATAGTCCGTAAATGCTTCTTCGGCGGCGCTATTGGTAAATACGTTATTGAGTACCGCTAAAAATTCATAACCCGATGTTCCTTCAACAGGCCAGTTCGCGGGAAGCTTCTCGTTTTTTTCAAGTATTTTTTCAACAACAATATAAGTATCCTTTCCTGCCAGTTCCCTGATTTTTTCAAGGTAATTGGCTGGATTGTAAAGACCGTCAATGTGATCGATCCTCAACCCCTGGACAATACCTTCGTCCAGTAAAAGATGGACAAATTGATGGTACTTCTCCCAGACCGAATCGTCCTGCATATTGAGGCATATCAGGCTGTTAACTGTAAAAAATCGTCGAAAATTAATCTCCTGCTCGCTTTTTCTCCAATCGCAGAGCAGGTATTCCTGCTGGTCGGCCAGCTGCGTCAGCAGGACTTTGTTTGCATTAATCTGATCAAGGGCATTCTTAAAAAAAGTTTGAAAGGATTTGTTCCGGTTCAATGCCGAAAGTTGCAGCAGAAACTCGTTCCATTGGCTGGCATATGTTTTTGGATCTTCTGTTTCGTGTATTTCTTTCAGCAGATTCACCAGCTGATGAGCTGATTGTGGCTGTCCGGCTCCGCTCAAATTCAGTACTGTCAAATACGAGCGCAAATTGACTGGAAAAGAGGAACTCCCAAAATCCAGGGTCAATCTGTGGTCGTTATACTTTAAGGCAATCTCCCCTGTTTGGATGGCATCATTCAGTTCTTTTCCCAGAAACGGGGCCATTATCTTGCCATGAAAAAACTGGCTGTTCAGGCTGATATCAAAAAAAGGAGCGTACACAGACAGCCCACCCTTTTCCAGTACATCCATGAGCCATTGATTTTCGTGATGATAGGCCATGTGATTGGGTACAATATCCTGCAACCATCCTATGTTACTTTTTTTCAGCTCTTTACTGAGCTCCCGAAACTGCTCCAATGTACCCAACTCCGAATCAATGCGGCTCGGATCGATACCATCATAGCCATGTGTGCTTCCTGCGGTGGCAGCAAAAATCGGCGAGGCATAAATCGTCCCGACGCCCAGTTTTCGAAAATAGGGTATCAGTGACTCAAAATCTGCAAACGAAAAATCTTTGTGGAATTGTAGGCGATAGGTAGATACAGGATATTGCATAGTAGCCGGATATGATGTGTTTTTGCACTCTAAATACTATGCCAGCTTCCAATGATGAAATATTGTACCCTCCATTTTATTTTGCCAACAACTCTCTCAAGAGAGTTATTTCCAGAGGCTTCGACAACAGCTCGATAATGTGAGGATTGGAACTTGCTTCTTCAATATCCACGATATCCACCGTCGAGGATATCATAAACAATTTGACCTTGTCCCTTAGACTGGCAGGTAATGACGCGTAATGTACGGTAAATTCGAAACCATTAATACCCGGCATCTGTAAATCGAGCAGGATCACCGTCTCAGGAAATGTTTCGTCAGACAATTTCAAATACTCCATTGCATCGGAAGCCGAATTGAATGGACGGACAGTTTTCGCCAACCCACTTTTTAAAAGCAGTTTCTCCTGAGTAAATAAGTCAAATACACTGTCATCTATTATAATAAACTCCATTATATATTGAGCGTAAGAATTTTATTATAAACCATCCGCAAACCTCTCCACTATAAAATTGCAGAAAAATAATTTTTTTTTCTACATTTAATAGATAATGTAGAAGTAGTTACTATAACAAGTCAAAAAGCAGTTAAATCTAATTGCAAATTGACAAAAGTTAAGTAATACTTTATTTGGTTAAATGTAAAATGAAAGTATCTCTCGTCTCGGTTATTTTTCTTTTGTTCTCTATCAACTTTCTTCAAGCGCAAGAAAAAAACAGGCCATTCCGCCACCTGACCACCAATCAAGGCCTTTCACAGAATAATGTGACCAGTATCGCTGCGGACCGCCGTGGATTCATGTGGTTTGGAACACAGGACGGTCTGAACATGTACGATGGATACAGGTTTATGGTTTATCACAATGAACCAGGCAATGCTGGTAGTCTGGGACACAGCTATGTCCACGTGGTATTCGCCGATAGAAACGGCGGACTTTGGGTCGGTACGGATGATGGAGGTATAAGCTGTTATAATTATCAGACAAACCAGTTCGAAAACTTCCGTCACGATCCCAAAAAAATGACAAGCATCGGCAGCAATAACGTGTTATCCATTGCCCAGGATTTGAAGGGAAATCTTTGGATTGGGACCGACGGCGGTGGACTGAATTATTACGACACGACAAAAAAAACTTTTCGCAGGTATGTGCATGACCCGAAGAATACCGGGAGCCTTGCGAGCAATTCCATTACCTGTGTATTGGTTGATAAGTCGGGTACGGTTTGGGCAGGAAGCAAAGAGAAAGGCTTGGACATGCTGGATACGGACTCCGACCGTTTTATCCATTATGTCCATGATCCCGCCGACCCGGCTTCCATCAGCAATAACCAACTCAATAGCATCTACGAAGATTCGAAAAATAATCTTTGGATCGCAACGGAAGGTGGTGGGCTGAACCTGATGGACAGAAATATCGGTAAGTTCATTGCTTATCGCCACAGCTCAGCTGATCCGCAGAGCATTTCGCATAATGACGTTCTTTCCATCACAGAAGATAAAAGCAAGAGACTTTGGATCGGCACCAGAAATGGCGGCATTAATATCCTCGAAAAAAACGGGGGTTTCACAAAATATGTCGCCAATAAGGCCAATCCCGAGGGAATTAACAATGGCTCTATCTACTCTCTTTTCTGTGACAAAATGGGAGCGATGTGGGTGGGCACATATAGCGGCGGGGTCAACGTAATGGACCGTGAGCCCTTAAAATTTAATCGTTACAGAAGTAATCCTAGTGAGCCGCAAGGCATCAACAATGATAATATTCTTTCTATCACCGAAGATCATGAGGGGAAATTGTGGCTGGGAACGGACGGCGGCGGTATCAATGTGCGGGACCGTTCTACCAATCGATTTAAACATTATCTGCACCAACCGGGCAAAAGCCAGAGCATTGCAAGCAACTATATCATATCCCTGCATGAGGATAGTAACCAGAAAATGTGGATTGGTAACTACAAGGGCGGCATCAGTGTTTACAACCGCCCCGGTGATTCTTTCAGCAACCTCAATAAAGAGGGAAAGATTAAAGACGCCATACCGGCCAATATTCATGCACTTATCGATGATTTGAAAGGTTCGCTTTGGATTGGAACCTCAGATGGATTACTTCGCTATGACAAAGCAAAAGGGTCTTACGTCCGATATATTCATGACTCTGAGAAAAAGGGCAGTATTAGCAGCAATCTGATCTTGTCTATGCACGTAGACCGTGCGGGGGTTTTGTGGATTGGAACGGAAGGTGGTGGTTTGAATTTTTTCACTGAAAAAGACAACACATTTACCTCATTTCTAAACAACTTAAACGATCCGAAGACGATCAGCAACAATCTGGTCAATTGCATTTATGATGATAGCAAAGGAAATCTTTGGATAGGCACAAACGGAGGTCTTAACCTTTTTGACAGGGTTCGCAGGCAGTTTGTCAGCTATCGCCAGAAAGACGGATTGCCCAATGATGTGATTCAGGGCATGATGGAAGATGGGCACGGAACTTTGTGGATCAGCACCAATAATGGCCTTTCCGCATTTAACCCCGCGACCAGGGTATTCAAAAATTTTGACAATAGCGACGGCTTGCAAGGTACTTCCTTTAACCGGATGTCCTTTTATAAAAACGAAGCTGGGACCATGTATTTTGGAGGGCAGAACGGCCTGAACGTTTTTCATCCCGACAGCATCCGCTATAATCGCTCTATTCCTCCTGTTTTCATTACTGACTTTCAGATTTTCAACCGCTCGGTAAGCCCCCAGGACAAAGATTCCCCAATCAGAAGCCATATTATTGAAGCAAAAGACATTACCGTGTCCTACAAGGACCTGATGCTCTCCTTCGAGTTTACGGCCCTGAACTATACGCTGACACGCAAAAACAAATATGCCTATAAATTAGAAGGTTTTGATGAGGATTGGATATATCCCGGCACCATCAGAAGGGCTACTTACACTAATCTGGATCCCGGGGATTATGTGTTTCGTGTGAAAGCATCCAACAACGATGGTATCTGGAATGAGGCCGGAACCTCGGTGAGACTGCATATTATCCCGCCGTTCTGGAAGACTTGGTGGTTCCGTATTATAGGTCTTCTGCTTAGCCTGTTGATTATTGTCTTGTTATACCGGGCCAGGATCAAAGTTATAAAAAGGCAGCAAATCGCGTTACAGAATCAGGTTGAGGAAAGAACGAAAGAAGTTATCTTGCAAAAACAAGAACTTGAACGGCAAGCCGACAATCTTCACAAACTGAACGGCGAGCTTCAACAGAAACACGTCGAAGAACAACAAGCCAGGCAGGAAGCAGAAAAGGCCAATCAAGCCAAAAGTATATTTCTGGCTACCATGAGCCATGAAATCAGAACTCCGATGAATGGTATTCTGGGCATGGCCTTGCTCATGTCCCAAACTGAAATGACAGAAGAACAAGCCGAGTATGCAGATACCATTATTAGCTGCGGGGATGGCTTGTTGACTGTCATCAATGACATCCTTGACTTTTCAAAAATAGAGTCGGGTAACATGGAGTTGGAAAGCAAGCCATTCGACCTGCATGAGTGTATTGAAGAAGTATTGGGAATTTTTTCAAGAAAAGCAGCTGAGGTTGGCCTCGATCTTGTTTACCAAATAGACCCCCAGGTCCCCGCCTCGATCGTGGGTGACAATCTCCGTTTACGGCAGGTTTTGATCAATCTGGTGGGCAATGCCATCAAGTTCACTCATCAAGGCGAGATCATGGTGAGCGTTGAAAACACCGGAAAAGTAGGGAAGAACCGAATCGAACTGAAATTTCGAGTACAGGACACGGGCATAGGCATTCCGGAAGATAAGCTGAACCTTCTGTTCAAGGCATTCTCACAAGTTGATTCATCACATACCCGTAAGTATGGGGGTACTGGCCTGGGACTGGTCATCAGTCAGCGTTTGGTGGAACTGATGGGCGGAAATATCTATGCGGAAAGTGAAGTGGCTACTGGTACGAGCTTCTATTTTACGATCCATACCGAGCCCAGTGAAGACTCGGTCCGTCTAGCGGGAGAAATGAATGGGCCTGGATCGGAGGGTAAAACGATATTAGTGGTCGATGATAACAAAACTAATTTAAGAATTATCGAAACGCAGCTCAAAAACTGGAATCTGATTCCAATACTGGCTTCCTCGGGCAAAGAGGCCCTTCGAATTTTGAGCAGCAACGAAAAGATCGACATGGTCATTACCGATCAGAACATGCCCGAAATGAATGGTGTGCAGCTTGCTCAGAAAGTCCGGGAACGGTTCAATGAGCTGCCAATCGTGCTGTTAAGCTCAGTGGGAGATGAAACCCGAAAAAACTACGCAGGTATTTTCTGCTCGATACTCACCAAACCGGTAAAACATCAAAGACTTGGAGATGTTATTAAAAAGGAGCTTTCAAAGCAGGTCGTCACCACAGATTCGTCCACTGCAGAAGGCAAAAGCTTACTCTCTACTTATTTTGCCGAGGAATTCCCATTAAAAATCCTGATCGCAGAAGATAACGCTATCAATGAGAAGTTGTTTGTCACGGTACTAACCAAACTAGGCTACCCGACGCAGGTGGCAAGAAACGGCAAGGAAGCTCTGGAAGAGGCAAAGTTGCAATCATTTGATATTGTTTTTATGGATGTTCAAATGCCTGAAATGGACGGCCTCGAAGCTACACGCCTTATTCGCAAATTAGCCATTCAACAACCTTACATTATCGCCATGACCGCTAACGCCATGCAGGAAGATCGGGAAATCTGTTTACAGTCGGGAATGGATGATTATGTATCCAAGCCGCTTCGTTACGAAGAAATCAAAGCCTCACTTCAGCGTGCGTTTGTAGCGAAGCAGGTGCAGACTGGGTGAATGGTCGGGATGGTCATCCGAGTTTGACTCGCAACGACTATCCTTTTTGGAAAAATTCGAAGTTCTTACTCAATGGACTACAACCATTTTGTTGCTACCTTCTTCTTCGTTTTCTACCTTAGTCATCACTATATATAGCGTCATTTTGGACGATGAACTAAAAGCAGAAGAAATTGTGCTCCCGTCCATGCTGCAACATTATGTGGAAAACACTTTGTGGTATGGATTGATGCATAAGCACGGCGATCTAAATTTATTCATCAGGATTCAAAGTATAGATGACGATGTTTGTAAATGCGTCATTGAAGACATGGTATTGGCAGTAAGAAATCTTTTTTCTGCGTATCCACAAATCTCGTCTGGTGAATCCGAAATACATCGATCAAGTCACTCACAATAAATGGTTTATATTACTCATGGATGGTTCCTAAGTCAAAATTTCACGAAAAAAAAAAGGACGTAGTTCATCAATTTTTAAACATCAAATGACCGGCTATCTCACTTGCTGATCAAATAATTTGAGCAGCGTTTCAGATGGGTCTTTGCAGAAACCTGAATGAACTTTGGATGACTGGATCACCGTACTCCTGGTCGCTGTAAGCCACCGGAATCGGGATGAGATCGGTAATGAACCAATGGCCCCTCCTTCTTTTCTTCCTCTGCAAATGCATTCCAGTGCTTGCAAATACCGGCTCACCTCGTCCAGATCCAGCGAAGCTGCAAAGGCGGAAAGCCGCAGCTCATTTAATTCAAACTTAGCTTGCAAGAAGCCTTGCCCGGGGCAGTACAGTATGACGCCAATATTCAAAAACTCCTCACGCTCCACCCTGGGCACAACGCGGATAATGGCGTACTCATATAAGTGATTCCCTTGCATCTTGCGCGCCTTTTATAAATACATCTGAAACAGAGAGCCTGGTCTCTAAAAATTTTGAATAGGCATTCCGGTGTTCCTCGGCCGAGCTAAACGGAGAATCGGTGACCAACCATTCATCAGGAATTAATGATACAATGGATTGGATGGCGCTCTCATTGAGCACAGCACGAAAAGCGGTATTAACAGTTTCTAATTCTGACGCATAGCGCAAAAGAACATGATCTTTGATCTGCGCGAATGGCTTGCCTGCCTGCTCTTCCCAGTTCTCCCAGGAATGATGAAAATACAAAGCTGCCCCATGGTCGATCAGCCAGAGTTCTTTGTGCCACATCAGCATATTCGTGTTTCGCGCAGTTCGGTCAACATTAGTCAGAAAGGTGTCCAACCATACAATTCGTGAGGCTAGTCCGGAGTCAACAATGGTTACCAATGGGTCAAAGGTAATTGCTCCTGACAGATAATGGACCGCCAAATTTAACCCTGTACTCGCGCGAAGGAGATCCTGGATTTCTTCGTCCGGCTCGGTTCGGCCAAAGGCTTCATCCAGGTTCGCGAAAACAATTTCAGGAATTTTAAAACCCAGAAACCTGGCTAGCTCCCCTCCTATCAGCTCAGCGATCAATGCCTTTGGCCCCTGGCCGGCCCCACGAAATTTGAGAACATAAAGAAAATCGTCGTCCCCCTCCACAATCGCAGGAAGCGACCCTCCTTCCCGCAAAGGAGTCAGGTAGCGCGTGACCTGTACAGTTCTCAAATCTGGCTGTTTTGTGCCCATTTTAGCTACTTTGATAATTTAGAAATCGTCAATATAAGCATTTTTAGGAAAATATTTTTAGCCCGATTAATCGTTCATTTTGCCACAAACAAGGTTTTTGGAAGAAAAAATTTAACTTTATAAATAAAATAATTTGGAAAAGTGAAAGCCGCTGCTAGTTTTGTAGAATTAATTGCAATAAAGCAATTTAACCTCCTCTAAATTTAATGGCAGCCCGCTTACGCATTATATTGACGCTTCTAGTCTTGGGATTCACCATTGGCGACATGTTGATGGGGCAACCCTCCAACGCTGTGTATGCAGACAAGCAAACCAATGATGGAACCGCTGCTGGCCTTGGTTTGACGGGGAGCTATTCTGTGACCGGCGCCGACAATGTACGTAATACGCTTGCAAGCCCTAAACCCAATAATTCCTTTGCAACACTGACGGCCAGTAGTACCGCGGGTATTTCCAGCGCATGGATCCAACTCGAATTTCCCAGCGAGGTAACCAGCAGTGCTGGATCACCCACAACGGTATATCTCCGGACTAACAATAATAATTCCAGTTTGCTGGGCGGCAGGCTCGCTGTGACTGCTTATGATAAAAATAACAATGCTGTCAGCCTCGTCTCGTCAACATTTTCGACCTACTACTTGGCTGATGGCACCGTTTTAATTTCTGTTTCGCCAACAGCTACATTCAAGTTCGTAAGGGTTACGGTCTCGTCTCCCATTCTTTTTGGCACCAATTCACTGCAGGTCTATTACGGATTCTACGGGCCCACTGCGTCAAATACGTCGAACCCCTACCCTTTCAATGTCGTGGATTGCGGCCGACCCAATGTGACCACCAAAGACCATTCTGGCTTGACATTGGGAAGTTTTGAAGTTCAGAACGCAGGCGACGCCATTGACGAATCGACTACTACCAAATCCTCGTTTGTGTCCACGGGCGCAGCACTTTTGGGGGGGCACATCAAACAGACCTTCTTTTTTAATGGAGTTTCGAATCCCTCCGATGCGGTGAGAGTGATACTTTCTCAAAGCGGTTCTTTCCTCGCCGCCAATGTCGCAGCGAGCGTAACTTTGCAAGCGTATAGCGGTAACAGTTCGGTCGGGATATCCAAATTGGTCAACGATTTGCTGGACGTTCAACTGCTGACTTTACTTGGAGGAAACGACAACGCCGTTACCTTTTACTTCGCACCAAAAGATGCCTCCGGCAATTCGGTCATATTTGACCGGGTGGAGCTGGATCTCAACATTGCGCTTCTTGGTGTTGGGCTTGGAGCCAATGGGATCAATGTGCATGACGTGCGCAGGTCACCTGACGTGGCAGGCGCCTCCAACGTGAGCACATGCAGTAACATTGGTACTGTTGCGCTTTCAGCATTATCCCCTCAATTCAACATCGGCGGGATAGGAACATTCAGTTATGCGTGGTACACCGACATACGATCGGGAACACTCCTGTCCTCCCAGCAAACCTGGACAGCGCTGGGGCTCAACACGCCTGGCCAAGTTGACTATTACGTCGAAACACAAAAAAGTGGCACGGGGTGCATAGCATCACCGCGAAAGAAAGTTACCATAACGGTCATAGCACCACCTACGTCACCCTCGATTGCCCTCGTCCCGTAATTGCATTTTCACCTTCCGTTCACCTCAATAATTTATTTTTCAAACCTCCAAACAAATCCATTTTTATGAAAAAATGTTTTACTACCCTCTGCATTCTTTTTGCATTAACTATGCTATCCCAGGTTTCCAAAGCCGGAACCTACTACGTCATAAACGGGGAGCCCTTCTCATTGTCACCCGCTGCCGGTTCCAATTTTCTTCAATACATCTGGACAATAAAAACCGGGGCTGCGCAGACCATTGAAACACTAGACGAGGCATCCGGCGGAGTTTTAACGCATACATTCAGTGATGCAACAAGTTCTCCAACATTACATACGATTTCCTTGGGGGTGATTCAGGTGCTGGATGGTTGTCTATCCGAGGTAGTGGAGCACACCATTATCGTCCTGCCAAAGCTGACGGTTTCTATTACCGCCGACAAGTCCAATTTCTGTACAGACAAAGCCGTAGATGCAACTTTGAGCGCCAGCGTTTCTGCGGTAACCGGCCTGGGTACCTATGAGGTGACTGTTTCTCCCTTTGCCTGGTCAAAAGGGGGTAGCTTGATTACCGGCGAGGTCAGCCCGACACTGGACGTAACAGATGTGGGAATATATGAAGCGGTTGTAAGCTACATATTGCCAACCTCTGGAACTTATCAGCCGACGGCATCTAAATTGCTCAACTCAGTGATACCTGGCAGCCAAGAGATCCTTCATAACCTGGCCGTGCCTATTACTCCGATTATTACGCTTAATTAATTCGTAAAAGATTCGGGATTTAGAAAACTTGTACTGATGCGTCATTCCCTACTTACATGGATGCTTCTTGCGTCCGGCTGTGCCTTTGCGCAAAGTCCGGCCAGGGAAGTATCCATGTGCAAGCAAACCACGCTACGTCTCAAAGCGGCATCGGCCGGGGCTTCACGCTACGAATGGTACAGAAATAACGAGCTCATTATCGGCTCCGGAGCTGAGGAATTGATCGTCAGCGAAGAAGGTACTTACAAGGCGATCGGTGTTAATGATGACAATTGCATTTCGCAAGAATCAATTCATATCATCATCAAACACCACACACCGAAGGCTGTTGACGACGCAGCCGAAGGGTTTGTCAATAACGACATTGTTTTGGATGTGCTAAAAAATGACTTGACGGTCTGTGCCGATTTTGATGGCGCAACACTCGCCATTGTAGAGCAGCCTGCCAGTGGTAATGCAGTCCAGGTTGACGGCATGCTGAAATTTTCTCCGCTTCATAACTTTGTTGGTCAGGTAACGATTACCTATACTATCAGAGATAAAACCGGACAGCTCTCTAATATTGCCAATGTTAAAATTGATATTCTAACTAATCCATTGCCGGTCAAACTTGCCTATTTTGATGTGAGCAAGCAGGAAAGCCTGGCAAAATTGGAGTGGGGCACGGCCATGGAATCCAACAGCGATCATTTTGATATTGAGAGAAGTCTGGATTTGAAAGACTGGCTCAGAATTGGTACAGAAAAAGCCGCGATCGAAAGTAATGTTAAACGTAATTATTGGCATACCGATAGTTTGCCTGAATCAGGGACAAATTACTATCGATTGAAAATGGTCGACGCCGACAATTCCTTTACGTTCAGCCGGGTACGGTCAGTCCATTTTCCGGAATTCTCCTGGGCCGAAGTTTATCCCAACCCCGTGGACGATATGCTTTATGTTGTGATCCGAAACAAACAGGTTAAAAACATCCGGCTGATCAGCAACTCGGGCCACGTCAGGCTATCAAGGCCTGTGACCTCTTCTTCTTTTACGATCCCTATGAAAAGTTACCCGATCGGAATGTGCTACATCCATTTTGAACAGGACGACGGTACTGTCAAGATCTTCAAAGTAATGCATCAATGACGCGGCCCAATCAACGGATTGACATTAGATTTTTAATTTTTTTACCGATAACAAACCTAAACTAAGAACTGTAACCAATGGCAGCATTAGCAGCCATTGGTTATATTATTTACTGATTGGTCAGTACAATTTTGCCAAACTGCTTACCCTGGTGCATATAGTCAAATGCTTCCTGAGCGTCAGCCAATTTAGGATACACCTTATCGATCACCGGTGCGATGCTATGCTTTTCGGTAAATGCAAGCATTTCTTTGAAGTCCTGCAAAGTGCCCATCGTCGTACCGAGTATCGAAATGTTGCGCCAGTACACTTTGTTTGGAATAATGTTGCCAATCGGACCGTTAGTACCCCCGAAAAAGACAATCCTACCACCAGGTCTGACCACGTCGATGAGGCTGCCAAAGCCACTGCCGGACGCACTATCCATAATTACATCAAATCCTCCGGTTACGTCCTTAGCCTTTTGCGTCCATGATTGGTCTTTATAAATGAAACCCTCTTTTGCGCCGAGTTCCTTAGCTGTATCGATTTTATCCTGCGATCCGGACGTAACGTACACCTCCGCTCCTGTCGCGACTGCATATTTCAGTGCAATCAGCGCAGTACCGGCACCAATTCCAGTGATCAGAATTTTCTCCCCAGCCTTCAAAGCGGCTCTTTTAAAAAGCGCCCTGTAAGTTGTAACTCCCGCCAGTGGAAGTGCCGAAGCCTCGATATCCGTCAGGTGGGCAGGTTTTTCGTGAATATATTTTTCATCTATGGCAATGTACTCCGCAAAAGTACCAGGATCAGGATTTCCTAATATTTTGAAATCCTCGCCAAACGCAGCTGGGTTATCGCCCCAGTTGTGGCCGGGGTTTATGATCACTGCTTTTCCGATCCAGTCCGGGGCGACATTTTTACCAACTCCGGTCACTGTTCCAAATCCGTCAGAACCCAGGATGAGCCCACCTTTCGGACCTGCATACTGGCCTTTTTGAATCCACACATCCCTATGATTTAATGATGAATACGCCAATTTGATTAAAATCTCATTTTCTGCTGGCTCCGGTGTAGGTACTTCCCGGATTGTTAATGGCTCGTTGCTCTTGATTAAGAATGCTGCTTTCATGATTTATGTTGTTATTTAAAATGTAAAATTGTACCGTAAATTGCATATATTTGCAGTATATATTTTCTATAATGCAGTATAATTTTACCCGATGAAAGAAAATCTGCACCAGCCATTTGAGATTATCTACAAGGAGCTCGACGAATGTCCTAAGGCGGAACACCAGCATAATTTCTTTGAACTTGTTTATATCATCTCTGGAAGCGGCATTCAGGTGATTAACCAAAATAAATTTCAGTACCACCAGGGACACATGTTCCTGATCACGCCGGAAGACACCCATGCATTTGATATTGAGACGACGACACGGTTCTTTTTCATCCGCTTTAATGACGTGTATATCAAAAGCAATTCCTCTCTGGTAAGCGCCTCACAAAGAGGCGAGTTGCTGCAAAGGCTTGAATTTATTCTGCAAAATGCAAACCACCAGCCAGGTTGCATTCTTAAAAATCAGACAGATAAAAGTATTATCAGACCGCTGGTGGAGGCGATCATCCGCGAATACGTGAACCGCGACCTATACAATCAGGAGCTGATCAACCAATATGTTAATACGATGATTATTCTGGTCGCCCGGAATATTGCCAAATATTTGCCCGAGCAAATTAGCGAATGTACCGAAGAGAAAGCGCTTGACATTCTGCAATA
The DNA here is from genome assembly GCF_026625565.1 of Dyadobacter pollutisoli. Lineage (NCBI taxonomy): Bacteria > Pseudomonadati > Bacteroidota > Cytophagia > Cytophagales > Spirosomataceae > Dyadobacter > Dyadobacter pollutisoli. The sequence goes on along the minus strand of NZ_CP112998.1, from coordinate 1,561,875 downwards.
CATTCAGCAGAACATCTATTATCCTGAAAAGATCAAAGCTGGCCGCATCAGTCAGCATTTTGGCATTTCTGAGTCGTACCTGGGGCGTTACTTCAAAAAACAAACCAATGAAACGATGCAGGAATACATCATTGGGTCAAGGCTTAAACTCATTGAAACTCGCTTGCTACATAGCGACATGCGCATCAATGAGATCGCGGCCGAGCTTTCGTTCACGGATGAGAGTCATTTGAACCGCTTTTTCAAAAAAAGCAGAGGCATGACGCTCGGAGAATTTCGCAGAAAACATCGCCAAACCGCGGCTGCTTTGTAATGCTGGAATGGTATTTTACAATAGATAGTCAAGATCACCATTCTAAAATCCGGAACTATGAAAACGCTCCAATTAATTTTACTTATACTCTTTTTAACGCCTGCTATTTCGTTTGGGCAGTCTTCTGGTAAAAAGTCAGGCTCCTCCAAAAGTCAGAAGGTTTATCATAGAAAGACTACCAGAACTAAGATCAGCACTGATACTTCCGATGTGAATGCGATTCTGAAAGATTCAGCAAATGCAGAAAGCGGTCCGATACTAAATGATAACGGTAACATCAGTACGACCGGCACCATCGACGGTCGCAGCAGCACAGGACGCCCCGGCACCGATACGACGACATCTTACACAGTTAAAAGAAGCAAAAAAACCATCCGGACCGGCGGAGCCATTATGCCCGACACTATTAAAAAGAAGGCTGTGAAGCCATAGGGCTACCATGCATGAATCCACTTGCTGGATTAGAATCTCAAAAATCAGATCAAACCAAACTTCAAGACGTCAAATCTTTTAGCTTTGTGCGTTGTTTTTTTGAATGTCCTGATGTATCTGATTCTAATTTTTCTGCATTCTGTTATCCGCTGGCTGGTATTCGCCAGCTTGATCTATGCCACTTATCGGGGAGCAAAAGGGTGGCTTACCAAAGCGAGTTTTTCTAAAACAGATGACGCTGTTCGGCACATCACTGCCACTTTCTCCCATATACAGCTCATGGTGGGCTATATTTTATATTTTAATAGTCCCTTCATTGCATATTTCCTCTCGCATTTCCGCGAGGCCATCAAGCAATTTGAGTTTATGTTTTTCGGTATGATCCACATCTCGCTCATGTCTATTGCCATTGTCCTGATCACGATCGGTTCGTCTGCAGCAAAGCGGCAGGAGACAGACCTGGACAAATTCAAAACGATGACGATTTTTTACAGTATTGCATTGCTGCTGATACTCATTGCCATTCCCTGGCCATTTTCACCACTTGCGGCAAGGCCTTACATGCGAATATTCTAATTTATAGTTTTTCGGCAAGGTCTTTTACAGCGTTCAAGGCATAATCCCAACCTTGTGAGGCTTCTTCATATTGTTTATCAGTCATGGCGTGATGAATTTCCTCTCTGGCTGCGAGCAAAGTTTTACCGCCACATTCGAGAAATTCATAAGTAATGATTGAGATTTCCTTTGGAGGCTTTTCCCCGTTGAACAGGCTATGCCTTAGTAGTTTTTCGGGAACCACTTTCAGTATTTTCCCATTCGTATACATGTTCCCATCGTTACCTTTCCAGCCAAATGCGTTGCCAGCATTCCAGTCTGTGACGTACTCGCCACCCATTTGACGGGTAATTTCACAATCCGTAAATACCTTCCATACCTGCCCAGGTAAGGCGTTAATTTCTAGTTTTTTATCTATGATCCGATGAAGCATATACCTTTTATTTTAATTAATTGGAGGCAAATCCAAGCCCTTGTTCATCCAAAGCCTTCTTGAAAACAGGCAGTGAGGCCGGGCCTATTCCGTGCAATTTCATCACATCCTTTTGCGTCCATTTTGAAAGCTGGAACACGGTCAGTATTCCATTATTTTCCATCGCACGTCTTGCGGGCGCGCTTAGCAGCGCTAAAAAACCGTTTTCCGGCTTACGCCCTGCTTCACAAACCGGACAAGTCGGGCAGTCGGAGCTCTTATAATATTGGTGGCCGTTCGGGCAGGTTCTTAAATCAGGTGATGATGCCATAGTCTTCGTCGACAGATTCAGGATATGTCCATATCCATTTTCCCGCTTTTGTGGTGAAGCAAAACTATAAACTGATCCGTGTTTTTCGAAGGTGAGAATGAGACTTTAGCGAGGGGCAATTGAGACGTTATTCGCTGTAATGTTCCAATATATATTCTCTCGCTTCCTGCTGCGTCATCGCGGCAAAATCTCGGTAACGATCATGTACATCGATAATTTCTTCCAGGGCGTCAGCAACAAGGGATTTGTTTTCCCAACTTTTGAGATCTTCCGCCACGATGGCCAGACACCCTTTTTTATAGGCGATCTGTCCCAGCACGTGCACCAATGTATTGCGGACTCTTGCGGTTTGATCATGCTGCAATTCTTTGAGAAGCGGCAACACGTCCTGTGGGAATTTACGTCCGCGAAGCTCTATGCCATGACAGATCTCCCGCCGGATTTCCTTATCGGGATGGTGCAGGTACTTTTTCGACCATTCCAGGACAGGCCTGGGATTAACCTCGCCCATTTTTTTGATCGAACCGATGACTGCATTGCGCGGTGAATGATGCGTATCAAAAAGACCTTTGTCAAAAAAATCAACAACGGCATCAAAATCCCGTTTGCCGATTTCCCCGGCCGCATTGATGACCGTTTGGCGAACCTTAAAATCATCATCATTCATCAATGTCCCCAGTATTCCGACAACCGCGGGCCGTAATTCTTCCCATTCAAAATAAATCCGCCCTATCGATAAATAGGCGGCTTTTCTGATATAGGTATCCTCATCTGCAAAGTAGGTTCTTGTTTTGGGAAAAGCGCCCTGGTGTAGTTCCCCTTCCATTTCCTTTTGAATGGCTAGCACTTGATCTGCTCTTTCTTGCGCGGATAAATCGTAAAAGGCCAAGATAATGGTATGATGCTCAGTGAATGCAATAACAATATACTAAAATATGCCGCGCCTGATATCGAACAAAAAAATCCCCGCAGATAAATCTGGCGGGGCTCAAATGGAATTAATAAACGTTGAGAAAAAAGTATATGTGCAGAAAGTGACCTCAGCTTTACAGTTACTACTATCTATATCTACAAAAAGACTACCTACAAATATATATTTTTTTAAAAATTTTTCTCTCAACACAATATTTGCTTGTAACATTAGTCAGAAAAAAACCTGAGCGTAGTCCCTGGCAAACTGATCGAAAGAAGCAGCAGCCGCACCGGTTGCGTCCAGCACGCCGGAAGTTACAGCAGCCGCTTCTCCACGCTTGTAATGTGCATAATCCTCCACCAAACCCTCCGCTTGCCACTCAGGAAAACCTACACCCAGCAGCATATCTTTCAAAGCCTGCGAAGGTATGTCAACGAATTTTACCTCAAAACCGAGCGCAATCGTTAGCTCTTCAGCCATTTCGTAATGTGACAGTGCCTGAGGACCTGTAAGGTCATATATTTTACCTTCGTGACCTGGCTCAGTCAAGGCACAGGCAGCTGCCCGGGCGATATCCCTGATATCGACCATACTCACTTTTGAATCTCCCGCAGCGCCGTAAAACCTGCCTTGCGTGAGGATCGTTTCTCTGAAACCCAGCAAACCCTGCATAAAAAGATTGGGGCGAAGAAAAGTATATTCCATTCCCGAATCCCGGATCAGGTTCTCCACGACGGCGTGATAGCGTAAAAAACGAACCGGCGAGTCGACACTGGCCGCCCATTGAGACAGCTTGATAATGTGCCTGACGCCCATTTTGCGGGCAGCTTCTACAAAATCGCATTGCTGGTTTTCAGCGAGCTCCGAAGAATTGGTCAGCAAGAATGCCCGATCTATTCCTTCAAGTGCTTTTGTAAGAGATAGTGTATCGTTAAAATCTCCGTCAACTACTTCCGCTCCCGATAGTTTGGCCAGCTCGCTGGAATTATTCCGTGAGCGGACCATGGCCCGAAATGAATGCCCTTGTGATGAAAGGTAGCTGGTAAGTTCGTTACCAATTGTGCCTGTTGCCCCGGTGATCAGGATTTTGGGTGATGCCGATTTTGACATGATTTGCTAATGTTTGACAGTTATGAATGATTGATATGTCAAAATTAGCCCGGGTCTTAATGGGGAAATTGTAAGAAAACGAAAGGGGGCACAAGGCCGGTCATGGGCAGAAGAAATTCCGGCCATTTTTATTATTCGCGGAAAATTTTTTCACGGTGATTTAATCCCCAATCCTTCATTGCATAAATAATAGGTGTTAAGGTATCGGCATAGGGTTCTGCTTTATAGCAAACCTTAACAGGGTAATCCTGTATTACTGTCCTGCTAATGAGCTTATGCCCTTCCAGTTCCTTTAATTCCTTCGCCAATACCTTCGGCGTAATGCCAGCAATACTTTCCTGAATGTCTGTAAAGCGATCATTCCCGACAGAAATCGAGATGATTATGGGCAGCTTCCATTTTCCATTAATTACATCAAGGGTGTCCCGGACTGGCTTAACGGTCTCAAGACAGTTGCAGTATACTTTATTCTTTGCCATACCAAAATACTAATTTCACTTTCCTTTGGGAAAGTACTATACAAAGGAAAGTAGTTTGGTGTAATTTTGCAAAAGAATTTATTCAGTATTTACATAGCTGGAAATCGGAAAACCAATGCTGATAGGGCTGCCATTTGGGGAATGGATATAGCGCAGCCGATGGCTTCTGGATTTCGTCAGGATTACGAAGGCAAGACACTGCGTAAGCATCTTGGTGCGCCGGACCAGTATGGAATTGATCCCGCGTTTGAATCGAAAAAATTATAACCAATAAAATATACATCAAATGAAAATAGGAATAATAGGTACCGGCGCAATAGGCGGTACGATAGCAAAAAAAATGGTGGCAGCGGGTCACCATGTTAAAGTTAGTAATTCAGATCAGGGTGATAAACTAAATGCTCGTGCTGTGGCACTAGGTGCGTCACCTGCAACAATAGAAAATGTTGTAAAAGATGTAGATGTTATCATTTTGTCTGTGCCGACAGTGGCCATCCCAACTTTGCCTAAAGATTTATTCAAAAAAGTCCCGGACAATGTGATCGTGGTAGACACTTCTAATTACTATCCGTTCCGTGATGCCGATATTGAAGAGATCAAAAACGGAAAAGTGGAAAGTGTTTGGGTATCTGAACAATTGGGAAGACCTGTAATAAAGGCATTCAACAATTTATTGGCCGAAACACTAGAAAATGGCGGAAAAGAACCCGGTGCCAAAGACAGGATTGCAATGGCTGTGGCTGGTGATCATGCTGAGGCAAAAAAAGTAATTGTTGGATTAGTTAATGATGCAGGTTTTGATGCAGTTGACTCTGGTGATCTTTCCGAATCCTGGAAACATCAGCCAGGTACGCCTGCTTACTGCACAGAACTTAATGCAGAAGAATTAGAAAAGGCGCTTTCTGATGGTATAAAAGAAGAAGCACCTTTCAAAAGAGATAAAGCGATTGCTGGTCTTTCTTCGCTACCCACCTATCCGTCTCATCCCGATGTAGTCAAATTCAATAGAGCATTATTTGAGAAAAATCCAAATCTGTTTAAGGGAAACCGGTTTTAAAATAAATCTTACGTTTCCGATTAGCTAGGATCTATTTTTGGGTAGAACAGTGACAGGATTTCGTAAAAACGTTTCATTATTGCGTACTTCTGTATCAGAATCGCTGCTAGTAATTGACAGAACTTTGTCATTATAAATATTAACAATAAAATAATGGCAAAAACAATTTTCATAACCGGCGCATCCCGCGGATTTGGCCGGATTTGGGCAGAGGCATTTTTACAACGTGGGGATAATGTGGTTGCAGCTGTTCGCAACCCTGAAACCTTAACGGACCTTAGAAAAGAATTTTCATCAAATTTATTAGTATTAAAACTTGATGTAACAGATAAAAAAGCAAGTTTTGAAGCGATAGACGTTGCAAAAAAACACTTTGGTCGCATCGACGTTTTGATAAACAATGCAGGTTTTGGGCACATTGGCGCTGTGGAAGAGCTGAATGAGCAAGACTTCAGATCGCAGTTCGAGACCAACGTTTTGGGCTCATTATGGACCATTCAAGCGGTTCTGCCCACCATGCGTGCGCAAAATTCAGGCCAAATCATCCAACTTTCAAGTGCTTTGGGTTTAAACACAGTATCATTAATGGGACTGTATAGTGCATCCAAGTTCGCAGTTGAAGGTCTTACTGAAACATTGGCTGGCGAAGTAAGTGGTTTTGGGATTAAGGTAACTATACTGGAACCCGGTGGCTTCTCCACAGGTTTCTTTGGTACAAATTCCTTGGCGTTAAGTGAATCAATACCGGCTTACAATGACGTCAGAAAAGCTTTTTATGAGCAGGCTAATGAGCTGGATTCCGGTAAGCCAGAAGCAACTGTTCAAGCTATTCTGGGCCTGGTGGATTCAGAAAATCCGCCACTAAGGTTGCTATTGGGTAAAACGACTTACCCCTGGGTAAAATATACTTACGAGGAACGTCTGAAAACATGGGAGTCCTGGCAGGATGTTTCTGTGGCAGCACACGGTTAAGGGAAGTAACAATAGCGGGATCCGGGTTTGCCGGGTCCTGTTTTTATAATTGCGAACAATATGAAGCATTTCAAAAAAATTAGCGAGCTGCATGAAGCGCTTGGTGTGAAGCCGCCTGAGCACCCACTTTTCAGTGCGATATATGGTGAACGGGACACTTGTCCGGGAAATACGGAGATCGAATTTTCCTCAGCTTTTTATATTATAGGATTTAAAAAGTTGAAATCGGGAAGTATGCTTTATGGAAAAACAAAATATGATCACGATCTCGGGTCGATGTCATTTGTAAAGCCGCAGCAGAAGGTGAGCTTTAAAAATGTGGAATTAGAGGAAAGGGGATTTTTGATTATCATTCATGAAGACTTTTTACCGGGAACTGCTCTTTGTAGCGAGATAAAGAAATATGGCTATTTCGATTATGAGGTTAATGAGGCACTGCACCTCTCACCTGCGGAAGAAGACATCATCTGGAATTTGTATTACAGCATAGAAAAAGAGCACTATAACAATACCGATGAGCTTAGCAAGGCTATTATTGTAAGTCATCTTGATTCCATGCTTAAATATGCACAGCGTTTTTATAAAAGGCAGTTTATCAACCGGACAGAATTGACAGGCTCTACTGTTACCAAGTTCAATGCATTGCTAGCCGCTAATTTTGAGGAGAGAAAAACGAAAAATATTGGTCTTCCCACGGTGTCTCTGATGGCAGATGAGCTGAACATATCTTCCCGGTATTTAACCGATCTACTGAAACAGGAAACTGGAAAAACAGCGTTAGAACTTATTCATCTTTTTTTGATCGGTGAAGCAAAAAATTTATTGACAGAAGGCGAACTTAATATATCTGAAATTTCGCATTTACTTGGTTTTGAAAATACCACATACTTCTCCCGTCTATTTAAAAAGGAAGTAGGGACTGCTCCAAATAAATTCAGAGGGAGCCTCCTAAATTAACGGACGGGAAATCTACCATAATATTAGGAAAGGTTCTTCATAGTCTGGTATGTAGATCCTGGCGAGGACACTATTGCGTTAAAATTATATTCCAATTTAAAATATCAAATAATGAAGCGTACATCAAAAGCGCTATGGTCAGGTACCATAAAAGAAGGTAAAGGCGAATTAACTACACAAAGTGAAACCTTGAATAAAACGAACTACAGTTTCAAAACTCGTTTTGCAGGGGAAGAAAAGGGCACAAATCCTGAGGAATTGTTAGCCGCAGCACATGCCGCATGTTTTACAATGGCTGTCAGTTTTGCAATAACACAAAGAGGGCTGAATCCAACATCATTGAGTACCGAAGCTACTTTGTCAATGGAGGGTTTTGGTATAACCGGAATACATCTTTCTATCACTGGTTCTGTGTCTGGCATCGGTGCGGATGAATTTGAAACCATCACAAAAGATGCCGAAAAGAATTGCTTAATCTCCAAGGTTTTAAATGTACCAGTCAGTTCAGAAGCACATTTTGTGTCTTAACTCAGATAAATTTTAATCTGGTAAACATCTTTTTACCATGCAGGACTTTCGCATCATGATCGATGCTGGTAGTCAGCGACAAATATCTTAAACACATAAAAAACAAACGGTCGGAAGAAAAATCTTCCGACCGTTTTGTTTAAACTATGCATCGATCTGTTTCGTATCGATGGTTACTTTTTCTGTTGAGACAGGAATGTAATCAGCGAAGCAAATTCTTCGTAAGACAATTCGTTGGCAAGCCCAGGAGGCATCATGGAGTTTTCCATTTCCTTTCTGGAAGTGATGTCCGACATTTTGAAATTGTAAACCGCACCGGTGATGTCTCTCAAAACCAGTTTCTCAGCCGATTCCTCAGAAACAAAGCCCATATAGCTTTTCTCATCCTTGGTTGTGATCAGTACAGAAGCAAACCCTTGTGAGATAGATGCATTCGGCTTCAAAATAGATTCGGCGATTTGCTCGCGGTTCATAATCGAACCGATTTGCCCCATGTAAGGTCCTTTTAGCGGGCCACTCTTGGTAATGCTGTGACAAGCCACACACCCTTGTCTGGTAAACAATGTTTTGCCCAACGCAGGGTTACCTTCGATTTTAGCGATCGCCAGCATGACGTCTTCAATTGAGTTTTCGCCAATCTGTCCTTTTTTATTCTGGATCTTGGTCAGGTCAATTCTCTGCTCCGTTTTTTCAACGACAATGTCCTCACCGCCAAATTCATCGATCCCCATACGTTGGCGACCATTCAAATCTGCATAAAATTGCTTTCCGGTAGCGTCCGCCTTATTCCATTCCTGCATCAGGAAACTTTTGATTGCATCGGATGACTGCCAGGTGATTGCCTTATAATATGGGCCGTGCGTATCTGGCCGGGTGCTCCACCACCATGAGCCATCGTATGGCGCCTCTTCTTTATAAAGTCTTCCCAATGTGGTCAAAATCTGCTTTTTCAATGCTTCATCCTTCGCCTGTTCATAAGCAGCGATCAAACCTGACACCGCTTTTGGATCATGCATATATCTTAATGCCCAAAGTGCAATGGTCGAATTTTCTGTACCGATCGCTTTTACGCAAGCATCCACGGCATTGATCGCAACCAGCGAGCGAACTGCAATATGCGCCGGAACGATAGCCGAATTAGGCGTTGCGTGTGGGCCCTCTGTTCCTTTTGCAGGGGATACAAACGAAGCAGGAACTTTCACAGCAAGCAATGCCGAAGCAGCCTCTGCGCGTCCAAGCCGTCCCAGACCCACACTGGCAGCTATCTGCACGCGAGGTGAGAAATCTTTCATTGCTTTCAAAAACGGCTCGGTAGGTACTTTATCCAGATTAGGCTTTCTGTCAGCCAAAGCGCGTAATGCAAATTCACGCACGTCGTTATCTTCCGTCAATTTCACCAGGTTACTAATTCCTTCTTTTCCTGCGGCCTGGCCGTAAGTGAAAATCCCGGCCGCTCTGATGTACAATGGAAGACTTTTGTTAGCAGCTATCGTCCACGAAGCTTTTGCTGCTTCCTTGGGCGAACGTGCCAGCAATTCCTGCTGACCAGCCAAACGTTGAACTGCGCTTTCTGATTTCAAAAGTGCTTCTAATTCTTTCACAGAAGACTTTTTCACATCTTTGAAAGCTTTGTAGCGCCAGCCTTTCGGAACTGCGCGAACAACAAAACCTTTGTTTGGATTACCCGAATAACCCGCGCCATCCCATGCCGCCAGGAACATACGCCCCGAAGCATCCACATCCAGGTCAGTGATCTGAGCTAATTTGATAAACTCCTCTTCATTTTGTGTAAATGTGGCGCCATCCGCAGTAACCCGGTGTACATACACCTGGCTCCTGCCCCAGTCCGCCATCATTGGCACACGGTTGTATTTAGCAGGCCATGTCGGATCGTCCAAAAACAACGAACCTGTTCCCGATCCTCCGCCAAGATCGATCAATGCGGGTATAATTTCTTCTGTAAAGCTCTTGAAAAGAACAGGGTAGCCATATTCCCCGGACTGGATCTGGTTACTAAAACGAATGTTCCAGCCGCCGCCGTCATTGGTATTGTCACGGGTAAAAATATTCATATATGGGTCAATAGCCACATCATATATGTTACGCATACCATGTGTGTAAACCTCCATTTCAGTGCCGTCAGGACGAACCCTTACGATTCCACCGCCGAGTTGGGTCATTTTTTTCCCTGAACGGTCCACTGCGTCATGGAAACCGAAGTCCCCTACTGCAATGTATATCCAGCCGTCAATACCCATGCGAATACCATTGGTAGCGTGGTCAGTACCACGGCTTTGCAGGAATTTTGGTGAGCAAATATTCTGAACCAATGGTTTGGAAGGTCCGTCAGCAACCCCGTCATGATCCTTATCCTCAAAAACTACCAGGTCCATTCCGGAAGCTTTACCAGTTTCTTTTGAGAAGGTAGTATGCAAAACAAAAACCTGATCGCCCATTGAAATGATCCCACGCGGATCGTCTACTTTCGCGAATGTAGTGCTCTGATCCACTTTGCCATCATTGTTGGAATCAACCAAACGAACAATGCTGCCCTTTCCCGGATCTTTTCCCAAAGAACCGATCATATCAACACCCACATACACTTCCCCTGTTGCCGCCACTGCCAAACAGGCAGGACTCGGGGTAAGATTAGCTCCCGCGAACGGGGTCACATCCAGCTCAGCAGGCCAGCTTGTCGCATTAGGCAACGAATCGATTTTCGTCAGGGCTTTTTTAACTTCCAGGTCGTCATGATGCTGAATACTCGTACCGTTCCAGTACAGCAGCAGAAATGTAGAGATCAGACCAAATGTAATTTTTAACATATTATTTAGAAATCAATGAACCCGCATGATACCGGGTGTAAATTGGACAATATACTAATGTAAATAAACTCCGAAATTTTAATAACTACTCTAAAAACACGCCTTTTCGCACAAAAACGATTGTTCTCATGCTATTTGGCCTGGTAGCTTGCAAATTTGATAAAAAGTTCGGGCAAGGCTTCATGCTGTCCATGCAAAATTGTAAAATAGAAATACCGCTCAATTGTCAGGCCTTCTACATCAATGATCCGGCATTCCTTACTTTGCAATTCCTTGAGCACTGCATGAATGGATAAAAAAGCCATACTATCCGAGTGCAGCACATATAATTTCATGCTCTCGCTCCCACCCAGCTGCATTTCGTTGTTGAGCTCGGAAATACTAATACCTACTTTTTTCAAGGCATGTGCAACTACTTCCAATGTCCCTGAACCTGGCTCTCGTAAAAGCAGTGGAACCTCCCTGAGCTTTTCAGCAGGTATTGAACCGGTGGCTCCGGTAGGGTTTTTACTACTGGCCACGAGCACGATCTCATCTTTGAGAAATTCAATGTACTTGATGGCAGCGTTTTTTGAATAACCTTCAATTACACCGAGATCAATTTCCTTGTTTTGCAGCGCCAGCTCAATTTCCTCGGTATTTTTTATGGTCAGACTAACCTTAATTGTCTGAAATTTTTGGTGAAATGCTGCCAGTATAGGTGGTAGAATGTACTGGGCCGCGGTTGTGCTTGCCCCCAGTCTCAATGTTCCGCCCAAACGATGGGACATGCTATTGATTTCAAATTCAAGGTTCCGGTAAACTTCAAATATCTGCTCGGCATGATGCACCAGTATCTGTCCGGCCTGAGTCAGCTTTATTTTGGAGCCATTTCTTTCGAAAAGCTTGGTATTCAACTGATTTTCCAGCTCATGAATGTGCTTGGTGACCGCAGGCTGGCTAATAAACAATTCCGCCGCGGCTTTGGTGAAATTGAGCCTTTTGGCAACCGTATGAAAAACCTGCAACCGAAAATCGAAAACCATGGGGCGGATTAAAAATTAAACTTAGTTCATCCCGGCCGATTATTCAAGTTCCAATACAGATCAGTGTTCGACTGTGAATATGAATGTTCAAATTCGGACAATACAATTTTAGGAAAAGTGACTTTTTATTGCCTTCAAGGCACTTTTCAAAACTGGCAAGGGATTTGTTATACAATTACAGAAATAATAACGGCGACCACCGCTGACCATGGACGATTAACCATTGTCTATCGTTAGCGGTCAGTCGTCGGTTGTCAATCGTCGGCGGTCAATCGTCAAAGCTCAACTTAACAAATATGAAAGGTACGTACTTAGGAGAGTTTGAAGAAGTTGTTTTATTAGCCGCCGCGATTTTGTCCGGGGATGCCTACGGTGCGGCTATTACCAACGAAATCGAGCAGCAAATGGGCCGGTCGGTCAATCTGGGGGCGGTGCACGCTGCTCTGCACCGACTGGAAGAAAAAGGACTGCTTTCCTCACGCATGGGCGGCGCTACCGCTGAAAGAGGTGGTCGTAGCAAGCGGCTTTTTACGGTGACAATGGCCGGCACGCGGGCACTGGACAACATTCGTGACATCCGCAACAGAATGTGGGACAACATTCCAAAACCCGCCTGATATGAAACCAAATCACATTCAGAAACCTCCGAAATGGGCTACCTGGCTACTGCATTGTCTGTGCGCTGACCATTTGATGGAAGAAATGGACGGTGACCTGGAAGAACTTTTCTACCAGCGCGTGAAGTCTGTGGGAGTTACAAAAGCACGTTTCCGCTACGTAATCGACGTTTTCAGTATGCTCAGACCATTTGCATTTAAAAAGAAGAAAAACACATACCCCCAATTTACCTATACCCAACCCGCCATGATCAGAAACAATTTCAAAATCGCTTTTCGGAATCTTTGGAAACACAAGGCATTTACATTCATCAATGTCATGGGGCTTACCGTCGGAATGTCGGCTTGCTTTTTGATCGCATTGTATGTTCATTTTGAGTTAAGCTACGATGGTTTTAACAAAAAAGCGGATCGGATTTACAGACTGGCAACGGATTTAAAAACCACTTCCGAAACATTGAATTACAGCATCAGCTCGTGGGCATTTGGACCGAATTTAAAAAATGAATTCGAAGAAGTTGAGGCATTTACACGCATCAGTACCCGAAATTATCTGGTCAGGAAAGGTGATCTCAAATTCAAGGAAGAAAAAACCGTCTTTGCAGACAGTTCTCTTTTCAATGTTTTTGATTTTGAATTGATTAAAGGAGATCCAAAAACAGCATTGAAAGACCAAATGAGCATCGTTTTCACTGAGAAGACGGCTAAGAAATATTTCGGCGATGCGGACCCGATCGGTCAGACATTGCTGCTTGGGGATGAAGGCATACCTGCCACCGTTACCGGGGTCATGAAAGAAGCGCCTGCGAATTCCCAGATCAAAGGCGACCTTTTTGTTTCGATGAGCTCTTACACCCAACGTTTCAACAAAGGCGTCGACACCGATTGGGGCAACTTCGGCACCACCACCTATCTGCTGCTCAATCCAGGCGTAAAAACCGAAAAACTTGCAGCCAAATTCCCTCCATTTTTAGAAAAACACGCAGGACAAATGATGCGTGAAAATAAAATGGCTATAACATTTGTCATGGAGCCTTTGCTGGACATTTACCTGCATTCAAAACGCGAGGCGGAAGAATCAGGGAGCATGAACAATGTCTACATTTTCTCGGTAGTTGCGATTTTTATACTGCTCATTGCCTGCATCAATTTTATAAATCTTACCACAGCGCGTTCCGCAGAAAGGGCGCGGGAAGTAGGCGTACGCAAAGCTGTCGGCGCGGCCCGTTCGCTTCTCAGGCGACAGTTCATCATCGAATCGGTCCTGCTTTGCACCATTGCTTTTGTTTTCTCGGTTGTGCTATCGGCCATTTCGATTCCGTTTTTCAATGATCTTTCAGGAAAAATCATCAGCACAGGCATAGCTGACAACCCGCAGTTTGTAGCCTGCTTATTCCTAGCCGCACTGCTGATCGGTTGCTTGGCGGGAATTTATCCGGCATTTGTTTTATCTTCCTTTGATCCGATTGTCGTTTTGAAAGGCAGGTTTACGATGAGTGCAAAAGGAAATTTGCTTCGGAAAGGCCTGGTAACGGTTCAGTTTGCTGTCTCTATCGCATTGATTATCGCAACGATCGTCGTTTACAAGCAGGTTAATTTTATGCGCAGTCGTGATCTTGGTTTTTCCAAAGATCAAATGTTGGTCATTAATGGTGAAACCGACAAAAAGCGCAATGTATTTCAAGAGTCCCTGCTAAACATTAGCGGCGTTAAATCAACGGCTGCTTCCACACGTGTACCTGGCTCCAAAAACAATGAGGCTTACTCTGAAATTGAGAATGCACGAGGCGAAATGCAGAGCGGAAACCTGGAAGTTTACAGTGTCGATTTCAATTTTTTACAACAATTTGACCTGAAAATCATCGCCGGACGTGCGTTTTCAAAAGCATTCGGTTCGGATAGTTCCAAAGCATTGGTCATCAATGAAGCTGCTGCCAGAATGCTCGGTTACCAGTCACCACAGGAGGCAATCGGCAGGAAATACAAACAATGGGGCCGCCAGGGGACGATTATCGGCGTAGTCAAAGATTTTCATTTCAAATCATTACAGGAAAACATTACCCCGCTCACTTTCCGTTTTCTGGATTTTTGGAATGGCGATTTGGTTTCGGTCAAAATCGAAGGCAATCATGTCAGACAGACCTTGGCCAGCATTGAAAAGGAATGGAAAGCCCAGAACCCCGAAAAGCCATTTACGTACTACTTTATGGATGAGTATTTCGACCGCCAGTACCGGGCAGACGAGCGTTTTGAAAGGCTGTTTCTGGATTTCGCTGTTCTTGCCATTTTCATTTCCTGCCTCGGCCTGCTCGGTCTTGCATCTTATAGTACAATGCAGCGCACGAAGGAAATCGGCGTTCGTAAAGTAATGGGTGCTTCGACGGGTAGCATTGTCGGACTTTTGTCAAAAGATTTCCTAAAACTGGTTTCGCTGGCTTTCCTGATCGCCTCTCCCCTCGCCTGGTTTGGCATGCGTAAATGGCTGCAAAACTTTGCCTATCAGACTGATATCGAATGGTGGGTATTTGCTGTCGCTGCCATACTTTCGGGTACTATCGCATTTGCCACAATCAGTTTTCAAAGTATCAAAGCTGCCTTCATGAATCCAATTAAAAGCCTGAGAAGTGAATAAGATGAATAGCAACCGCGACATTAGACCACCCCAATGGCCCACGCGCCTTCTCAGATTATTCTGTGCAACACATTTGGTGGAAGAGCTCGAAGGCGATCTGGAAGAACTGTATTTTCAGCGTTTGAAATCAGGCAATGCCCGCAACGCCCGGCTACGGTATGCAACCGACGTTTTCAGCATGCTCCGCCCATTTGCATTTAAAAAAGAAAAGAGTAAGTACCCGCAACCTTCATTCCTGCAAACATTTATGATCCGAAATTATTGCAAAATTGCCATGCGCAATATGTGGAAAAACAAGGCTTTTTCCTTTGTGAACCTCACCGGCCTGGTGGTCGGTATTACAGCTTGTCTGTTAATCCTGCAATATGTAAGCTTCGAGCTAAGCTTTGACCAGTTTCATCGCGACGCTGACCGCATTTACCGCGTCACCAACGACCGTTTCCAGCAGGGAAAGCTCGTGCAGCATGGTACCATTACCTACCCTGGTGTCGCTCCTGCGATGGGAAAGGATTTTAATGAAATCGAATCCCACACCACCATTGGGAATCCCGGTACATTCAGTTTGCAGAAAGACCAGAAAATTTATGAAGATAAAGGTGCTTATGTGAATGTCCAATTCCTCACAGTTTTTACCTTCCCCCTTCTTGTCGGCAACCCCGCAACTGCCCTCAAAGCTCCAAATGCAATTGTAATCTCTGAGAGCAATGCGAAACGAATTTTCAACGCTGGCCCAGCCAATTATGCCAGTCTGATCGGAAAAACCCTCTTGGTTGATCGTGACACGGAACCCTATCAGATCACCGGAATCATGAAAGATTTCCCGGCCGCCTCCCATTTACAATATGGTATGCTGATGTCGTATGAAACCCTTACTAAAACCTGGGGTGAATGGGTGAGAGCTGGTTTCGAAAGCTCGGATATGTGGCACTATGTAAAGCTTAAACCGGGTGTCGAGGTGGCTAAACTGGAAAAGAAATTTCCCGCATTCTCCCAGCGACATTTCAAAGGCGATAAGGTTACGGGCAGCCAGGAGAAGTTTTTCTTGCAACCGTTAAACAAGGCCCACCTTTTTTCGGACTACGAATATGAGATTGGTAAAGTCAATAATGGTAAGGCAGTATGGACGATGCTGATTATTGCTGCATTTATTCTGCTTATCGCCTGGATCAACTATATCAATCTTTCTACCGCACGATCGCTGGAACGTGCCAAGGAAGTGGGCGTTCGCAAGGTCGCCGGAGCCACTTCTGCTCAGCTCATCTGGCAGTTTCTATCTGAATCTGTTCTGCTTAACCTGCTCGCACTTGTGTTGGCAATCGGGCTTACCGTAGCATTGCAGCCAGCTTTGAACAAGCTCATTGAGAAACCGTTGTCTCTTTCACTGCTGACTGGTGGTGGATTTGGCGGAATTTATATGGTTTTTGTGCTGGCCGGTGTCTTTTTGCTGGGTATTCTGCTTTCCGGATTTTATCCGGCCTTCGCATTGTCAGCATTCAAAGCGATACAGGTTTTGAAGGGATCATTCAAGAGGTCCACAAAAGGCATCTGGGTACGCCAGTCACTTGTTGTTTTTCAATATACCGCTTCCATTACGCTCATCGTCGGTACATTCATTGTTTTCAAACAATTGAAGTTTATGCGGGAAGAGAACCTGGGTTTCAATATGGATCGCGTGCTGGTCGTGCGCGGGCCAGAGCTTACTCGTTGGGATTCAACCTCTATTGACAAGATCAAGGCCTTTAAGACAGAGCTGGAACGCATTCCTTCCGTGAAAGTAGCGAGCAATTCGGCCAATGTATTTGGCAACCGTCTGAGCCGCAGTTTTGATATCAGAAGAGTAGGTTCCAATGACACAAAAGGCGTCACGTTCAGCCGCATGCCCGTAGATCTGGACTTTTTTGATACCTACCAGATCAAAATGCTGGCAGGTCGCAATTTCCGTCCGACCGACTCAGATATCGCAGGCGAAAAGATCAACAACGCAATTCTGAACCTGTCGGCAGCTAAGCTACTGGGTTTTAAAGACGCTGAGCAAGCTGCCGGTCAAAAATTTCAGCTTCATGGCAAAGAATGGAATATCGTCGGCGTGGTAAGCGACTTTCATCAGCAATCTCTGAAACATGCCATTGAGCCTATTGTTTTCGCCCCTTTTTACACACTTTCCGGATTCTTTTCCATCAAGATTAACACCGCTGATCTGGGAAATTCTATTGATCTGGTCAAAGAGAAATACGATGGGTTCTTTCCCGGCAATAATTTCAATTATTTTTTCATGGACGAGAAGTTCAATGAGCAGTATAAAGACGACCGCATTTTCGGGCAGGTTTCAAGTTTCTTCTCATTACTGGCAGTCATGATCGCTTCGCTAGGGATTTTCGGGTTGTCATCCTACACCATTGCCCAGCGAACCAAAGAAATTGGCGTACGAAAAGTGCTCGGGGCAACGGTGAGCAGCATTGTAGCATTATTATCGCAGGATTTTCTCAAACTAGTGCTGATTTCCATCCTCATAGGCTCGCCGATCGCTTGGTATGCTGTAAGTCAGTGGTTGAATGATTTTGCCTACCGCATTGACATTGAGTGGTGGATGTTTGTGCTAGCCGGACTACTAGCGGTTATTATCGCTTTTGCAACCGTTAGCTCGCAGGCGATCAAAGCTGCATTGATGAACCCGGCGAAGTCATTGAAAAGTGAATGAGTCATTGGCTAGCTTTGCCATGAATGAATAGATTTCTTTTTGGGTGGTTCATTTGTTGCAGTAATGTTCCTCCAATATTACCTTTTGTGAAAAGCCGCATGGATATTTCCAATGTCTTTTCACAAAAGGTTAATCACTCATCATGAACAACAAGCTCCTGTTTTCCCATATTCAACCAAGAAGAAACTTTCTTCTTCATTCACTCAAAGCCTCTGCTGGACTGGCTCTATTCTCGCCGGATTTGTCATGGGGTAAAACTTCAAACACGATCAAAAAGACCTGGACAGTGCAGCAGGTAATGGATCTGGTTATGAAAGACGGTAACCTTTCACCGATCAGTGACACAGTAGACACATTGAAGTCCGGCAAGGCGGGACAGACCGTTACTGGTATTGTAACGACCATGTTTGCGACCGTGGCAGTGATCAAGGAGGCGGCAAAACGCAATGCCAACTTCATTATCGCCCATGAGCCTACGTTTTACAACCATCTTGATAAACCCGACTGGGTCAAAAACAATCAGGTTGTTAAGAAAAAGCAGGAGCTGCTCGAAAAGCATCAAATCGCCGTCTGGCGGTTTCACGACTATTGCCATTCATTAAAACCAGATGCAGTCAGTTACGGTGTTGCGAAAAAAGCCAATTGGCTATCCTACTACAAAACCGGTTCGGAAGTACTCACCATACCTTCCGTCGCATTGGGCGACCTGGTGAAGCATTTAAAAAAATCATTGGACATTAAACAGTTACGGGTAATTGGCGAGCTTGACCAGCCATGCGCCAAAGTCGTACTCATGCCAGGAGCCTGGGGCGGCACACGCCACGTAGCAAAAGTAGAAGCCGAAAATCCCGATGTACTGATTGTAGGAGAAGTCTCCGAATGGGAAACAGCCGAATATATCCGAGACAGTAGATTACTAGGAGGCAAAACAGCATTGATTATCCTGGGGCATTCTGTCAGCGAGGAACCCGGCATGGAATACTTTGCAGAATGGCTTCAACCCAAGCTGTCAGATCTGAAGGTAACGCACATTGCCTCGGAAGATCCGTTTAAGTGGCTTTGATAAGTCACCCATCTTTCACCTATCCAGTAGAACGAAGTATTAACCCGCTTCTAAGTTGTAACCTTTATGGCACACTTATGCGACATCTCTATACTGCATTTTCCTAATTTCTATGTCATATCAGCGCAAGAAAATTGTGATCATCGGCGGCGGCGCTGCGGGTGTTTCAGCTGCCGCCTATGCTTTGCAAAAGGGATTTCTGGATGTGACGCTCATAGAGAGCTCAGGAACGCTGGGAGGACTTCATAAGGACGTCGAGATAGATGGCCTGCATTTCGATCTGGGTGCATTTTTCTTTTGGCAGCATCATAATATATTGAGGCTTTTTCCTGGTCTGGCTCAAATACTCGTTTATGCAGAGAGCAGCAAACATTTCGCCCTCACTAATCAGCACAATCTGGATCATTATCCCCTGACGCTAAAAAGCTATATCCAGGAAAATGGTTACCTAGATACTGCTGCCGATTTCTTTCGCGTTTTCTACCGCAGGATTTCAAAGCCGATCTCCACCTGTAAAAATGTGTCGGATGTGATGACATATTATATGGGTCCCTTTTTCAAAAAGACTGGACTTCATTTTTACCTTGAACGGCTGTATGGACTTGACCCTAAGCTTCTAGACACCGAATTTGCTTACCACCGGCTTGAAAGCGTTATTTCAAAATTTACGATTAAAAATATGCTCGACGCTCTCTCAAAAGGCGACCTGAATTATTTCAAAAAATATGAAATCCTTCGAGAAACCTGGGCGCGCCCAGAGTCCGGCTTTGAAAGCATGTACCAATTTATTCAAGCCCAATTACAAGAACTTAAATGCGAGATAATCTTAAGGGAGAATGTTGAACGAATTAATCTGCGTGAGAAGACAATCGAAACAGGATCTGGACTGACCATTTCCTATGACTATCTATTTTCGTCGCAACCTCTTATGACCACCGCTTCTATGTCAGGGATTTCATTGGATTTAGATTTAAAATATAGGCCTCTGTGCAGTTTGTTCTATGAAGTCCCATTTGAAATCATGAAAGACTGCTTTGTATTATTCAATTTCACACATCGGGGAAGATGGAAACGCGCTACTTTTCACTCCAATTATTACAATAGAAACAAAAGTGGAGATTGCGAACTGCGTCACTATTTTGTAGTTGAGTCGCTGCCTGAACTCACCCAGTCCGAGAGCGAAACAGCGCATCTGTTGGATCAAGACTTTAAGAGTACATTTGTTGCAACAAAGTGGGAGGATAACTTCCAACACGCAAAACTTGTGGGTCACCACGTTACGCGAAATGCCTATCCTGTTTTCGACATGGGATTTGATAGAAGCAGAATTACCAATTTCAAGCAATGCATGCAGGATGAGGGTGTATATATGGTTGGCAGACAAGGCCAATTTGTACATAATAGTTCAAGCGACGCTTCCCGAAGCTCCATACTGGCTATCGATGATATTATCGAAAAAACAAAAAGTCAGGGCGACTTATCCGCTATGCGGCACTCGGCTTTGTAGATAAGCTTGCTTATCTTCGGCAAGCTCATTCCAACTTTTTCGGCCAGCTTGTTGTCATGATAGAACTAACTCGTTCTCATCATTTATGAAAAATCCATTACTCTTTTCCCTCACGCTTCTGCTCATCGCAGGTTCTGTTCAGGCTCAGAATTCTCATAAATTCAAGAGGTTTGGCGTAGGAATTTATGCCGGGCCGCAGCTTTTTGGGAAAATATATACTGACGACAAGCTCGCCGATATCTCGGGCATTACAGCCGGTCTGGACATCAGGTATGCGTTCTCGAAACAGCCACAAGGTTTCTCCCTGCATTTGCAACCCAGTTTCAATACTTTTCGGCATTTCACTGCCGAGGGCGCCAATACGCAGTTCTATCGCGAAACTACCTGGCGATGGGAAGCATTTCATTTGCCACTGCTTGCCAGGTACACTTTTACCTCTGGCAGGATTAGGCCCTTTGCTGAAATTGGCCCTACGCTCCGGTTCCGCAAAGCTTTAACGATCCGAGAGTACGGCTACATCTGCGGTTTTGCAGGTTGCAGCAACAGCGACTATACCACCAATCTTCAATCAGAAGTTAACAAAGACCCGATTGTACTGACTGCCGCAGCCGGTGTCGAAATTGATGTTTGGAAAGTAACCATCCCGATTTCCGTAAGGTTGCAGGAGGGTTTAAGTAGCTACGAAATGAAGGGTTACCTGGCAGACGGCCCCTATTATGAAGGATTGAAAACCAGGGCGATACAAGTTACGGCAGGGATTAGTTTTTAAATTTGATAAAACAATCAGCCTGACCGAACAGGTCCGATCAGGCTGACAATCATCTTTACGCAATCATCCCGTGCGGATCGATTACAAACTTCTTGGCGGCGCCTTTATCGAAATCCTGATAACCTCGTGGAGCGTCTTGCAAACTGATTACTTCCACGTTAACAGCCTTGGCGATTTTGATTTTGTCATACAAAATGGCATTCATGAGCTGGCGGTGGTACTTCATAACGGGACATTGTCCTGTATAAAAAGAGTGCGATTTAGCCCAACCCAGTCCAATCCGAATGCTTAGGCTTCCTTCCTGGGCCGCTTTATCTTTGGCCCCTGGGTCTCCTGTTACGTAAAGTCCGGGAATACCGATCGCGCCACCGGCACGGGTAACTGCCATGGCAGTATTGAGCACCGTTGCTGGTCGCTCTTCTGCTGCATGAGCACCGTGACCCCTGGCTTCAAAACCCACGCAGTCTACAAAACAATCTACTTCCGGCACACCGATGATGGCTTCAATGGCTTGCTCAAGCGGTGTATCTTTGGTCAGGTCAATCACTTCACAACCAAAGCTTTTCGCCTGATCGAGTCTTTCCTTTATCATATCCCCCACAATCACCACAGCCGCTCCAAGCAGATGACAGGAAGCCGCGCAGGCCAGTCCCACCGGGCCGGCACCGGCCACATACACGATCGATCCCGGACCTACACCCGCAGTTACTGCGCCGTGGTAACCGGTCGGGAAAATATCAGATAGCAGGGTAAGGTCCTTAATGTAAGCCATTCCCTGATCCTTGTCGGGGAATTTGAGCAAATTAAAATCCGCATAAGGTACCATTACATACTCAGCCTGCCCTCCTACCCAGCCACCCATATCCACGTAACCATACGCGGCCCCGGGGCGTGCCGGATTTACATTCAAACAAATACCAGTTCTGCCTTCCTTGCAATTGCGACACCTTCCGCAGGCAATGTTAAATGGCACCGACACCAGATCCCCTACTTTGATAAACTCAACGTCCTTTCCTGCTTCCAGCACAATTCCTGTGATCTCGTGACCCAGCACCAGCCCAGCCGGAGCAGTAGTACGCCCCCGGACCATATGCTGGTCACTTCCGCAAATATTGGTGGACACGATTTTGAGGATAACGCCATGTTCACATTTGCGGTTACCCAAAGCAAGTTTAGGATATTCTATTTCCTGAATCTCCACTTCTCCGGGCTTAATGTAAGCTACTCCATGATTTTGGCACATAAGGTAAATTTTAAGGGGTTAGTATTGAACTCTTACATTCTTCGATAATTATAAAATTATCTGGCAATTATTAAATTCAAATACCTAAATCCTCGAAATTTACTCTTATAATGACGTCATAAATTTAATTTTCGCAGCCCATGACCTGGTTTGGCCCTTTTGCTTTCAACATTGTATTGGTCAAACTTTAACGGCGATAACAATACCGGTGGCCCAAACCTGCCTGGTTAACGCCAGGTCAGTCCGGCTGTCGAGGTATTCGAGCAGGTTCAATGCTTTCATGTCGTGCCCTTCCGGCCAGTTAGGCTGAGGTAGCATATCGTCAATGATATAAAAAGCACCTGGATTCAGCATACCCAATACTTCATCCAGAAGCAGGTACTTCCCGTGCCAGGTATCGGCAAAAATGTAATCATACTTTTCACCTTTGTTATTTTCAACCCAATCAGCGCCGTCGGTGTGGAGCAGCGTCAGTCTCGGGTCGCTTGCTAAATGGTTGGCTGCAATGTCCAGAAAACGCGCGTCATTATCGATGGATACCAGTGTTGAGCCTTGATCCATACCAGCCAGTATCCAGGCTGTCGACAAACCTGTACCAGTTCCCAATTCGAGCATTTTGCTGCCAGGTTTAGCGGCTGCGAGCGTTTTCAGCAACGAGCATGTGTGAATGTCTGATGCCATCGTAAAACCTGATTTCTTTGTTTCCTCGTCAATGGCCGTGTAGGCTGCCGGAATGGGCTGGTTGATATCTTGCGTCATGGTACTGGAAAATTTTGTTTGGTAATCGATTGTGAAAATACCTGTCCTGAAAGCATTCACAAATTAATTGGTGCAAATTCAATTGAAGGACATTGCTCACTACCGCTTAATAAAAAGCCAAGTCAATAGCCCCCAAACACAAGACAATTCATTCTGATAATATTTATATTTGAAGTTAACTGCCATTAGGCAGCAAGTTGCAATTCTGCTACCAACGTTCACTAAACCAACACTATGAAAAAGCACCATTTACAACCACTTTCTGTTTATCTGCTGCTCTTTTTTGGCGTATTTGCCTGCACCGATCACGTCGAACCCATTCCCGAGCCCACCCAATTTGCCGTTTCCGATTTCGCCTCTGGTTTAAGAGCACCCATAGGGATGGTCGTTGATGAGAAAGGTCAATTGTGGGTTTCCGAAGCAGGCACTGGAAATAATGATGGATCCATTGTGATGATTACACCCGGTGGACTCAAAACTACGGTGCTAACAGGTTTTTTGTCGGCCGCCAGCCCGGAGGGAGGTCCGGAGGGTCTTAGCCACCTGTACTACGAAAACGGAAAACTGTATGTCTTGCATGGCCTGGAAGGGTTCCTTTATATCGTAGACGTGTCCAATTTCAAAGCTAGCGATCCGGCAATGGCCCTGAATTTGGTTCCAAAAGAGGATATTGGTACATATGTAAAAACGCTCAATCTGACAAATCCTTTAAACTCTAATGCATTCAGCCTTACGAAAGGTCCGGATGGGCATTTTTATATTGGGGATGCAGGAGCAAATGCGATTATCAAGCGTGACAAGGATACCCACGCATTGAGCTTGTTTGCAAAAATACCAGGACCTTCCATGACCGTTGACGCTGTTCCTACTGGCATTGTATTCGACGGGACTAAGTTTCTCGTGAGCCAACTTACAGGTTTCCCATTCGCCTCAGGTGTTGCAAATGTATTTCAGGTTACGACAGACGGAACCGTTAGTGTTCACAAAAGCGGCTTTACCACACTCACGCACCTGACATTGACTGTTAATAACAAGCCGCTACTGCTCCATTTCGGCGATTTCGCACTTCCAGATGGCTTCCTGCCATTTACCGGTTCAATTTTGAATGAGGACGGAACTGTTCTGCTGGGTGGATTGATGATGCCCACTGACATTAAACGCAGTGGCGACCGGACATTTTATGTTCAAAGTTATGCGTTGGGGACTATTCAAAAGTTGACATACTGATTCACAACAAACACAAAGGCCCTAATTCGGTAGTTTTCGGATTGGGCCTTTGCTTTTTTGTATCTCAAAGCAACGGTTTGGAATTATCTTCCGCTTCCTCGGGATTAACTACTTTTCCGGAGGGATTAACAGGCATCGTATCACCAAGTAATTTCCCCCACGGTTTGAGCTCATCGATCCGGTCAAAAATAATTTTGAGTACTGCTATAAAAGGTATGGACAAAAACATCCCGCTCACTCCCCAGAGCGTACCGCCCAAAAGGACCACCAATATCGAAATGAGTGCGTTAACCGAAACCTTGGAAGATACCACCCTGGGAACAATGATGTTATTATCGGCAAATTGGATCAATGTATAGGCACCGATGATCAGCAACGGCGTGGTATAGCCGTCTTTGGTGATAAACGACATGAGCACGGGCAGCGCAATGGCCACAACCCCACCGATATAGGGAATCAGGTTCAAAATTGCCCCGATCACACCCAGCAAGAGCGCGTACTTGACGCCCAGAGAGAGGAGAGCTATTGAATTAAGTGTGGCAACGATGGAAGTTTCGATCATTAACCCTACAATGTAACTTTGTACAGCCCCCTTCGTTTCTTTCAAAATCTCTGCTACCTGCTCGGAGTTATCCTCATCAAAAACCTCAAATATAAAATTGAGAATGAGAGGCTTGTAGAACAGTAACAGAAAAATATATAACGGAATCAGTACAAAAAAACTGATCACTCCGAAAACCGTGTTTAATGTTTTTCCAATATAAGTACGGCTGCTGTTCATGGCTTCATCGACCATACTCATTTGCTTTTCGGTGGAGATACCGAAACTGGTGGACAGCCAGCTTTGCAGATTAGCCAATAGCGCCTCCGTTTTCTTTTGAAGCTGCGGGAGCATTTCGCCAAAATGTGCGATTTGGGACGAAAGGAAAAACATGATTCCGGCAACGACCAGTATGGCCAGAAAAACAGTCAGGACTATGGCCAGGACTTTATTAACATTCCACTTTTGGAACCTGTTGTATACCGGATTTAGCAAAATAGCAATCAATCCCGCGAACGCAAAGGGAACTATGATGTCTTGCAGAAGATATAAAAAGTAAAAGAACAGATACATGCCGATCAGCGACATCGGAGCCTTGATGTAAAAAGGATAGCCTTGCCTGGCATGCAGCCACTGATCAGGATTAACAGATTGGCTCCCCTTGCTTTTCTTAAAAAACAAGCCCATAAAGTTCGATTTGGTTTAAGGTATAAAGTATCGGCACACGCCAAAAGCAACCGGTTGGTGGCAACTCCGAAAAGAATATCAAAACAGTGCCAGACCTTACTGAAAGTGGGACTGTGAAGGCGAAACTATCCGGCGCTCCTGCTTAGATATAGTACATTATCTTCTGCCGGATGATAATGTGTGTAGACCTGGGCCCCTTCTTTCAACTCATTAAACCACTCCTCGTCAACATCGATGGGCACGATCCTTTTGCTTCTTGGATGTTGAACTTTTAAATAATAAGACCTTGGATTACCATTGGAATTCCTCGTGCGTGGGTGAATGATCAGTTCCTTGGCTTGGATTGCGCAAAAAGCCTGCTGCGTTAGTGACGCCTTGGGATATAGCCAGTACTTCCTCGCTACGTGCAGCGCTGTCGGCAGGAATGGCATCAGTATTAATACCAGACCCACTGCCGCCAGTAACCGGTAAGGATTCGATTCCTGATCGCCAGCTTGGGCCTCACCGGCCAAACTATTGAGCAGCTGGCTGGTTTTTTCCGGTTGCAATATGAGTCCGATAAAAACGATTAAAAACAACAAAGCCAAAATGTAGAAAAGCCAACTGCTGCCACGTTTTCTCCACTTTTCAATTTTATAAATAAGCAGATCTCCGTAAAACTCGCTTTTTGTATATCTGTTCATATTGCCGAATTATCTCGTCAAACTAACAACTCTTGCAAATATTAAGGCTGAAACAAATCCAGCTGAACAGGCGGAGCACTGTCTCCAAGTAACGGAAGTAAGTCTACCACATCATACTGGCGGCGCTTCTCGTTGAATTTCCGGATCACAAAAGCGTTGCAATGAAAACTGGCCTCAAAACCGTCAAAAACGGTGTAGGCCAGTGCAATCCACTCCCGCGTCAGTCGCCTGCCGATAGACATATGCGGGTTTTTAGATTCGTCGGCCCACTTTCGGATATATTGCTTTTTCAGCTTTTTGTCAAATGTCTTCATTACAACCTCCGTCCGATCTCGGATCGCCTGGCTGGATCCGTCAGTTGGTTTAATGTAAAATGCGGAAAAGTTGGCCCTGTCAAAGTCACCAAAACCTGAGAATGTGATCTCAAATGGCGTTAACCCGGAAACGATTCGCTGGTATTCAGCTAAAATGAATGGATAGTTTTCTTCCTCCGCCTCAAATCCGTCGAGCGAAATATGTGCTTCCGCATTGGCGCTGCCGTAGCTTTTGCCGATGGCTGTCTTATATGATTGCTTCAAGTCCGCCAGCTGCTGCGAGATTTCCGGGCTTGGCATAATAGCTAGTGAATATTGGTCCACGAGGCGTTGGATTTAGTTAAAAAAGTTAAATAGCGTGTCGTATTAGTCAGTTCAAATCTACATTTTTTACCACAAAAAACCCGCCGTAAACAGCGGGTTTAAAATCTTGGGTCTAATTTTCACTTCTCCTTTTCAATCCATTGCCTTGCATTCACGAAGGCTTCCATCCATGGACTTACTTCGTCTTTTCTTCCCTCGGGATAATTGGCCCAATGCCATTGGAAAAGTGATCTTTCTATATGAGGCATCATCACCAAATGTCTGCCCGTTTCGTCGCAGATCATAGCCGTGTTGAAAACTGACCCATTCGGACTTGCCGGGTAAGTTTCGTAACCGTATTTGGCGACAATGTTGTATTGATCTTCGGTATATGGGAAATCAAACCGGCCTTCTCCATGTGAAACCCAAACACCCAAAGTGCTGCCTGCCAAAGTAGAAAGCATTACCGATTTATTAGGCTGAATGGTCAGGGATGTGAAGATACTTTCGTGCTTGCCACTGGCGTTGTGCAGCATTTTAGGCTTTTCTTCATGGTTTTCATTGATCAGCCCCAATTCTATGAAAAGCTGGCACCCGTTACAAACACCTACCGACAATGTGTCCTCCCGTTTGAAGAAATTTTCGAGCGCAATTTTAGCCTTCTCGTTATAAAGGAACGCTCCGGCCCAACCTTTTGCAGAACCCAACACATCGGAATTAGAAAACCCTCCTACTGCACCGATGAACTGAATATCTTCCAGTGTTTCCCGGCCTGAGATCAGGTCAGTCATGTGTACGTCCTTCACATCAAAACCTGCCAGATACATTGCATTGGCCAATTCTCTTTCTGAATTACTACCTTTTTCGCGAAGTACCGCTGCTTTTGGTCTTGGTTTGGAAGCATCGATAACAGGTTTCTTTCCGTCGTATTGTGCAGGAAATTTATAACGAAGCAGGTGGTTTTTATAATGATCGAAACGCTCCTTCGCTAGTGCTGGTTTGGTTTGTTTTTTGTCAAGCAGGTAGGACGTTTTAAACCAGACATCACGTAAATGTTCGATGTCAAAATCCCAGCTGTTGCTTGAATCTTTTATTACCAGCGTAGCGGCCAGATTTACAGTTCCAATTTTGCTAAAAGCAACATCATTCGCTGTCAAAACTGCCTCAGCCGACTCGTCGGCCTGGAACACGATAGCGATATTTTCAGCAAAAAGCTTTTCAATGATATCCTGCTCACCTAGTCCGGAAAGATCAATAGTAGCGCCCAGACCACGATCTGCAAAACACATTTCCAACAGCGTAGTGATCAAACCACCGCTTCCGATGTCATGACCTGCCTGAATTTTACCTGCCTTAATGAGTTCTTGAACGGTATTAAAAGTGGTTTTAAACTGAGCCGCATCCTGAATATCAGGTGTTTCAGAACCAATTTTATTCAATATCTGGGCAAATGATGAGCCGCCCAGTTTATAGGTATCTCCTGAAAGGTTAATGTAGTAGATCGCACCGCCACTTTTCTTCAAAACCGGCTCCACGACCGCGGTAATGTCATCGCAATGTCCGGCCGCGGAAATAATCACCGTGCCCGGCGCGATCACCTCGTCGCCTTTGTATTTCTGCTTCATAGAAAGCGAATCTTTACCCGTAGGAATGTTGATCCCCAGGCCAATCGCAAACTCCGAGCAAGCTTTCACGGCTTTGTATAAACGCGCATCTTCGCCCTCATTTTTACAAGCCCACATCCAGTTTGCTGAAAGTGACACACTGGTCAGTCCATCTTTGAGAGGCGCCCATACAATATTGGAAAGCGATTCTGCAATCGCATTACGGCTACCTGCTGCCGGATCGATCAACGCTGAAAGTGGTGCGTGGCCTATCGAGGTAGCGATGCCGTCTTTTCCCTGAAAATCAAGGGCCATTACTCCCACATTATTCAGCGGTAATTGCAACGGACCAGCACATTGCTGTTTGGCAACATGGCCACCCACGCAGCGGTCTACCTTGTTGGTAAGCCAATCTTTGCTGGCAACAGCTTCCAGTTGCAGCAACTGTTCCAGATATTGGTGAAGTTTGGCAATCTCATATTGGACCGGCTGATAATTTCTCTCAACCGTTTTATCATTCATCACCACCTTCGGAGAACTGCCAAACATGTCGTCCATTTTCAGGTCCATCGGTTTGGCGCCTGTTTTCGCAGACTCAAATGTAAACCGGTGATTGCCCGTCACATTACCGACTGTATACATCGGAGCCCTTTCCCTGTCAGCGATTTTCTGTAAAGTTTCAATGTTCTCCTTGCTGATCACTAATCCCATACGTTCCTGGGATTCGTTACCGATGATTTCCTTGGCCGAAAGTGTCGGGTCACCTACCGGCAATTTATCCAGATCAATATTACCACCGGTTTCCTCGACCAGTTCAGACAAACAGTTTAAATGGCCACCCGCACCATGGTCGTGAATAGAAACGATCGTGTTGTTTCCGCTCTCCACCATTCCGCGAACCGCATTGGCCACACGCTTCTGCATTTCAGGATTTGAACGCTGGATCGCATTCAGCTCTATGCCAGATCCAAATGCGCCTGTGTCAGCCGAAGAAACAGCGGCACCACCCATTCCGATCCGGTAATTCTCACCGCCTAATACTACTATTTTATCGTCGATCTGCGGCTTCTCTTTTTTAGCCTGATCTGCTTTTCCGTAACCAATACCGCCAGCTTGCATGATCACCTTGTCATAACCCAGCTTGCGGCCTTCTTCTTCATGTTCGAAAGTAAGCACAGATCCGACGATCAATGGCTGACCGAATTTGTTACCAAAATCCGTAGCGCCATTGGAAGCCTTAATGAGGATATCCATTGGGGTTTGATACAACCATTGCCTTTCTTCAACACCTTTTTCCCATGGACGATTTTCTTCCAGGCGGGAAAGCGCGGTCATATAAACGGCGGTTCCGGCCAGAGGTAATGAACCTTGCCCGCCAGCAAGCCTGTCACGGATTTCTCCGCCTGAACCAGTGGCTGCGCCATTGAATGGTTCTACTGTGGTTGGGAAATTATGCGTTTCCGCTTTCAGCGACAGTACTGATTCAAAATCCTTTATTTCGTAAAATTCAGGAACATCCGGCCGTTTCGGCGCGAATTGCTGAACAACAGGGCCTTTTACAAAAGCCACATTGTCCTTATATGCCGAAACAATGGAGTTAGGATTCGTTTCCGAAGTCTTGCGGATCAATTTAAAGAGCGATATAGGCTGCTCCTCACCGTCAATGACAAAGGTACCGTTGAAGATCTTATGACGGCAGTGCTCAGAGTTGACCTGTGAAAAACCAAAAACCTCCGAATCCGTTAATTTCCGGCCTAGTTTTTCAGCCAGTTTATTTAGATAGTCGACCTCCTCATCGCTAAGGGAAAGCCCTTCTTCTTTGTTATAAGCAGCAATGTCAGCAATTTCCAGAATGGATTCCGGCTGAATGCTAATCGTGTAAATTTCCTGGTTAAGCTCGCTGTATTTTTGCGAAAGCATCGGATCGAAGTCCGTAAAATCCGCTTCAACCCGCTTAAATTCCTCGATACGGATAATACCCTGAATGTCCATATTCTGGGTGATTTCAACCGCATTGGTACTCCACGGCGTGATCATGGCAGCGCGGGGGCCAACAAAGAAATCAGCAATTGTGGTTTGGCTTTGAAGTTGCGCACCACCAAACAGCCATGTTAATTTTGAAGTATCTGAGGCTGTGAGCGTTCGCTCTATTTGTAATGCAAAAACTGTGTTGTGATCGTCGGCGAAGAAGTAAATCATGGTATCGTTTTATGGTGCAAAGGTAATTTAATTTTTCCCCGATGCCCATTTGAAGGATAAAAATTGCATTCTCTATATGTAACAGTCGAACGATACTGTGTTGTTCCTGAGAAAGGTGAATTTCTGAACTCGGTTAACTTTCAACCCTAATATGCCAACAAACGTCCGCAGGCGATGATGGCAATCCACACGATAATGGATACAAAGGCTGATAATTTGGAGGACACAGGAAGTTCTTGCGCGGTTTGTGTATTGCCCTGCTTCTTATAGATAAACTGATGGAAGATAAAGACATTCAATGCTGCTACTGCCAGCAAGGTCATTTTCAGCCAAAATGTAAAGTCAGTTCCCAAGGCTTTCGCATTGGTGATAAATAGTAAAATACCAGACGGAATGATCAGGATAAGGCCCCGCTGCGACCATGGTAGCAAATGCCTGGCCAGACCCGTAACCGGAAGGTTTTTGGAATAACCCAGCAGCCGCAGATCGAAAAGGAATGCAGCCCCTACCAGCATCACAATTCCAATAATATGTACAATTTCCAAAGCCGGATAAAGCCACAAGGACTGCCTGATACCGACAGCCCAAGAGCTTTTTTCCAGCCATTCAAGATTTTCAAGCACCATTAACGCAGTTCAAATTTCTTGCCGCCAACAAATATCCGCTCGGCACGCATCTCATTTTTTTCTGTTTTGTGCGGATAGGCAACCAGCCTTACTGATGTTCCTTTTGTGATCATATCGGCAGTCAACCCACGATCAGTCATACGGCTTGTCGGCGCCAGAAAGACAGTAATGAGCTCTTTTTTATACTTTACCTTCGCCAACACGTGGGGATTTTCATAAATAGATTCTTCGATTTTTGTCTCAAAATCCGTTGGTTTGGTCTGGTCATAATCTGCCCAGCCGTGATGTAAAAAAGTAAAAGATGCGCAAAAAAAGAACGCAAGTGCCAGTGAAATTTTTGTCAGTTGAGTCATAACCTGCTGAGTTTAGTGTATTTAAAATTAATCCATTAAAATGATTTTTAAAACTAAAACCATAGGCAAAACCCATTCACTCCATTAAAAAGGTTTTCAACTATATTTGCCCCCCAAAACAATTTTCCCGAAGTCTTGAAATATATCATCTTATTCCTTTTTACTTTCTTCGCTTATCAGACATTCGCCCAGGACGGTTTTCTTCCAATGGACAGCGAAAAAAATATCTTGTATTCCGACTCAGGAAAGCCCGAACTGAGTAAAATGGAAATTTATAAAAAGGCGCAGGAATGGGTCAGTAAGACTTTTGGAAACTATGAAAACGCGGTCACAGGCGACAGCCAGGAAATAGGTAGGCTACTCATTACAAGCTACGTGCCGGTATCACATCCCCTTTACGAATACGTGCGATTTGACCTGTCTATCGAATGTAGGGATACTATGTACATGGCCAAAATATCAAAGCTCGACGGGATATCGACCCTACGCAGCCCGGCCAGGCTCGGTGCAAGAGAGAATGACATGATCACCGCCAAGGAAATAGCAGTAAAAACTGAAACGAACCGAAAAAAGAAATCAGTAGCACAAGAAGCACTCCAGCTTGCCAAAGCCGGTAATGAGGCCATCAACAACGCGATGTACAACCTGCTTGGCAGTCTGAAGGTGTCGGTTACGGCCAAAGACAGTCACTAGGTGTTATTTTAGCCCTTTCCATTTTTTAATCAGCATCTCGGCGATCACCTCGTAACCTTTGTCGGAAGGATGCAACCCGTCGTAAGTCATATTACTAGCTTCTACCGGATAAGGATATTGATCGGTTTCCGGATTAAAAGGAATCGATGTGTACTCCGGATACGTGTAGTTTTTGTAATTACCTGTCTGCGGATCTTTGAGTTTCTTAAAATTCACCATATTGTTCAGGTCAATGCCGCTGTCATGGTAAAGATCGACGACGGGAAATTTCTCGTGCTTGCCGATGGCGACCACCGCGTCGGCAAATTGTTCGAGATTCTGCTCCTTTTTAGGCTTATAGGAGCCGTAAGCATTGTTTTTTGAACTATTGATATAGACAAAATCCCCGCGCTGCATGGGCGTAATGAGAATGATCTTCGCTTTTTTGTTGAGCAGTTTTAATTTATCGGTAATGATCCGGAAAGCGCCGTAAACTGTACCGGTACCCTTATTCTCTTCAAAATCGGCAATAGTACCCAGCGCCCGGCCTTGCCACCAGTCGTTGGTACCCAGAAAAACCGTGTACACATCGGCTTTTACAAGATTAAGCGACTCAATTTTATCGGCGATATTAATAGATGTCCATCCGTTATGCCCCTGGTTGATGTACTGCACACGGGGATATTTTTCGGAGATCAATGTCAGGTAACCTTTTGTGACGCGGTTTCCGGTTTCATTCTGGTGATCATTCAGGTAGGTGATCGAATCGCCGATGGCCACCCAGGTGATTTTCCGGCGGGCAGCACCATTGAAAACTAAAACGATTAAAAGGAGCAGGACAAATTTTTTCATGAATGATTGGATTGCATTAACGACCGAATATAGTAATCCATATCCGGTCGTTTTTTACTGCTGTATTCACCGACTAATTTCTGGCAGCGACATAAATTCACCTGGCTCCAAATGCCCTTTGTTTTGATCAATTTTTTCACAATATTACCACAAGATCGACCTAACCGTTTTCAACCTTATGATAAAATTCTCCGTACCCAGGTCCAGCTCAATCCGGCTGGCAGCAACCCTTTGTGCAGTCTCCCTGGCCTCTTTCACTTTACAGGACACTACCCCCAAACCTGATGAGAGCAGATTTACGCCTGTTGTCATTGCCGATAACCTGGATGAGCCTATGGTTTTTGAAGTGATGAAAGATGGTACCGCCTACATTATTGAAAGAAAAGGGGCTCTGAAAAAATATGACCCCGTAACCAAATCCACCGACTTGATTGCGACTATTCCCGTCAATACCAAATATACCAGCGCAGAGGGCGTGGTACGGGAGGCGGAAGAAGGGTTAATGGGCTTTACCATGGACCCGAATTATGAGAAGAATCACTGGATTTATCTGTACTATGCCCACCCTACCGAGAAAAAACACATACTTGGACGTTGGGAGATAAAAGAGGGACAGTTGGTGGAAGCCTCCAAAAAGACATTGCTCGAAGTGGAAACCCAGCGTGAAGTGTGCTGTCATACGGGCGGTGGTATGACCTGGGATAAGGCAGGTAATCTTTACCTGACAGTGGGTAACAACACGGGTAACCAAAAAGGCGCGCAGACCGACGAGCGTCCGGGCAGAAGCAGCTGGGACGACCAGGGGCATGCCGGCAATACCAATGATTTGAGAGGAAAAATATTGAGGATCCACCCGGAGCCGAACGGCACGGCAGGGGCCGCCCCATACACCATTCCCGAAGGAAATCTTTATCCGAAAGGAACTGCCAAAACCCGCCCGGAAATATATTCAATGGGCCATAGAAACCCATGGCGTATCGCAGTCGATAGCAAAACAGGTTACGTTTACTGGGGTGAAGTAGGACCTGATGCAGGGGAAGATTCGGAGATTGGGCCAAAAGGCTATGACGAGTTGAACCAGGCCAAAAAGCCGGGCAACTTCGGCTGGCCTTGGTTTGTGGGTAATGACCAGGCATTTCCGGTTTATGACTATGCAACCGATAAGCCTCTTGCCAAAAAAGATCCAAAAAACCTGGTCAATACCTCTCCTAACAACACAGGACTAACAGACCTTCTTCCGACAGCGCCTAGCTTTATTTACTATCCTTACGGTGTTTCTGAGAAATTTCCGCTGGTCGGCTCAGGTTCTCGCAGCGCTACTGGAGGTCCCATTTACCACCAGGCCGATTTTACAAATCCAAAGCGGCCGTGGCCAGCTTACTATGAGAATAAATGGATTGCCGCCGACTTCTCCCGCGGCTGGATCATGGCTATCAGCATGGACGACAAAGGTGACTACCAATCAATGGAGCGTGTGCTGCCTAACTACCACCCGGTTCAGCCGATCGACATCAAATTCGGGCCGGACGGAGACCTTTACATTCTCGAATACGGTAGCAACTGGTTCAGAAAAAGTGATAACTCCCGATTGGTCAGGATCGAATACAATGGTGGCAACCGCAAGCCTTTAGTGGAAATTGCTACCGACAAAAAAGGAGGTACCGTGCCTTTTCAGGCCAAGCTGTCATCGGAAGGAACCAAAGATTACGATGGTGATGCATTGAAATACAGCTGGAAAATCGCCAGCGCAGGCAAGGTCCTGAAAACATTTACCACTACTAATCCTGAAATCACTTTCGATAAGCCCGGCGTCTATACCGCTACTTTGACGGTTACCGACGCCAAAGGATCCAGCAATAGCAAGTCATTGAAAGTCGTCGCCGGTAACGAGCCGCCCAAAGTAACGGTGAACCTGGACGGAAATCAGACGTTTTTCTTTGCAGGCAAACCCATTCGTTACCAGGTAGATGTGGACGACAAAGAAGACGGTAGCCTGGCGGCAGGAAAAATCAAACCAGAGCAGGTAGCGGTCAGCATCGATTACACCTCAGAGGGTTTTGACTACGCCGAAGTCATTCAGAGCCAGCGCAGCGTGGACGCATCTACACAGTTTGCGGTGGCGCAGGTACTCATGGGCAAAAGCGATTGCAAAGTCTGCCACCAGCCCAATACCAAGTCTGTTGGCCCTTCATTTGCTGATATTTCAAATAAATACAAAGGCCAGAACGGCGCGCTCGACAAGCTCGTCAAAAAGGTATTGGAAGGCGGCTCGGGCGTTTGGGGAGAAGTAGCAATGGCTGCCCATCCCAGCCTGCCAGTGGCCGACGCGGAGGTTATTGTCAAGTACATTCTCAACAGTACGGATAAAACGCTGAGCACATTGGCCGTCAAAGGCGACTATACGCCCGATATCCCGAAAGGTGACAATGGAAAAGGTAAGGTATTGATCCGGGCGGCATTCACCGACCGGGCTGTCGGTAACAGCAAGGCCATTCCCGCCCAAACAACCGAAGAAATGATCGTGCTAAGAAATCCTGAGATCTTCGCAGCGGAAGCTGCCGTGGTGAAAGGCGCCGAACTAAAAGCGTTGGGCGTGGCCGGACAAGGTTTCAGCGTAGTCAGTTTTGACAATAGTTATCTGGGTTTCAAAAGCATTGATCTTTCAGGAATACAAAAATTGGAACTGAATGCTGCCGCTCAAAAACGCGAAGGCAGCGTGGGAGGTACGATTGAAGTGAGACTGGATTCTCCTACCGGAGAAATTATCGGTCAGCAAAAGGTTGAAATGGCACCCGAGGTAGATATCGCCAAGGTGATGGCTGAAATGGAGAGCGAGAAAAAGAATGCCAAGCCAGCGACTCCCGCGAAAGCACCAACCAACCGTTTTGCCAGACCTCCCGTACACGTCAGCCTGCGCGATACCAAAGGCAAACATGACTTGTACCTGGTTTTCAAAAACGACAATGCCAAGTCGATCGAGCCATTGTTTTCGTTTTCAAAAATTACTTTCCAGCAGTAGCAATGTAAACTGATTTTGCTTCATCTTCTCAACAGGTCAGCATTGGTGATCTGTTGAGAAGATTGCAATAAGGCACAAAAAAATCCTCCTTGTTGGGGAGGATCTTACAATGATATATGAACAAAAATCAGATAACGCTAACGTTAACTGCGTTTAATCCTTTTCTACCATTCTCCACTTCGTAAGACACAGTATCGTTTTCGCGAATGTCAGTATTTAGACCTGACGAATGTACAAAAATGTCGTCTCCACCATTTGTAGGAGAAATGAAGCCAAAGCCTTTGGTTTCATTAAAAAATTTAACAGTTCCTTCTTGCATTATTTTATTTTAAATTAGAGTGCAAATATACGATAATATTCTAAATATTTTACCTAAATTGAATAAATTCAGTATTTTATTCACTCTTATTAGGTATGTCTCTTTCGGTTGCTATTTATCACAAAACGGAATATGTTTATGACCGGAAGGTTTTTCTTTCTCCGCATCTTTTTCGTCTCAGGCCAGCGGCGCATGCGCACGCGGTCATCAACAGCTATCAGCTGACGATCCTGCCTCCGAGCCATTACATTCATTGGCAGCAGGATTTGTTCGGTAATTTTATTGCCAGGGCCGATTTCTCAGAAGCGATCAATGGTATGTCGCTGGAAGTGAGGTTGGATGCTACATTGAACCCATATAATCCTTTTGATTTTTTGCTGGATGATTTTGCAAGGTTTTTTCCATTCTATTATCCTTCACGGATTCAAAGTGACCTGGCTTCCTACACCGAAATACTGGACTGGGGACCGCGGATCACGGACCTGGTTCAAAAAGCAAGAGCGCTCACAGGAGACACCATCGGCTTTTTGGTTGAACTGAACAAGCTCATATACAACCATGTAGGCTACATACAAAGAATGCAGGCGGGCATACAGACCTGTGAACAAACATTGGAAAGCGGCATGGGCGCCTGTCGGGATTCAGCTTGGCTGCTGGTGCAGGTAATGCGTCACCTTGGCCTGGCAAGCCGCTTTGCTTCGGGTTATCTGGTTCAGTTTATTGGTGATGCCACCATTGGCTCGGTTGATTTACATGCCTGGGCAGAAGTATTTATTCCCGGAGCAGGCTGGATCGGACTTGACGCAACATCCGGACTTTTCACAAGCGAAGGCCACATTCCGCTGGCCTGTACGCCGCGCCCCGCAGATGCTGCCGTGGTCACTGGCACCACCGACCCGTGCCAATCGAATATTTACTACCAGAGCTCAGTAACCAAGCTACCGGCAGGAAATAATCAGGCGCTTCCACTTTTCTGAGAACAAATCTGATAGCCTTTTAGGCGCATCCTGCCGTACCTCACCGGGAGTTAATCAAACTTTAACACAGCCGCACATTAAATGCGAGACTGTGATGGCTTTTTGTTTAAATATGGACCCATTACGATATGGCCTCAACTTCCTAACCTGAATTCCGGCTCATGACCAGCCGTATTCATGCTAACCTTTAAATCCTTTATCTTTTTTATTTCGATTTTATGAACAAAAAAATTAGCCTAGCCACTCTTGCCACGGCCTTCATCATGGTCACGTGCCAGGTGTCCCGGCAGGGTACGTCGGATACCATACTGAGGACCACCGATGCATCAGTGAGTGCCATACCTGCATTCACCTCAGATCCCTCGCCTGCTTACCTCACACCAGAGCAAAGCATTAAAACCTTCAAGCTTCCCAAAGGCTATCACCTTGAACTCGTTGCCAGCGAGCCCATGATCCACGAGCCGGTTGCCATAGCATGGGACGGTAATGCACGTATGTATGTAGCCGAGCTCAACACCTATATGCAGGATGTGGAAGGAACCGGCGAGCATGCGCCAACCAGCAGGGTAATGTTATTGGAAGACACCGATAATGATGGTAAAATGGACAAAAGCTCTGTTTTTATCGACAAGATGCTGCTGCCCAGGATGCTGCTGTGTGTTGGCAACGAGGTATTGGTCAATGAGACGGATACTTATGATGTTTTCAGCTACAAAGACACTAACAAAGACGGCGTTGCAGATGTCAAAAGACCAGTTTACACACCTGGTAAAAAGTCGCCCGGTAACCTCGAACATCAGCGCAGCGGGCTGGACTGGAATGTCGACAACTGGATTTATATGGCCGTGGACCCGGTACGGTTTCGCTACAAGAATAAAATGCTGGTGCCCGATTCAATTCCAAGCGGTTCCAGCGGGCAATGGGGTATCACTCACGACAACTACGGCAGGCTTTTCTTCTCATCGGCCGGGGGTGAAAATCCTGCATATGGGTTTCAGATCAATCCCGTTTATGGCAGAATGGAATTCGATGACCAGTTTAGTGAACAATTCAACGAGGTATGGCCCATTATTAAAACACCAGATGTGGAAGGTGGCTTGAAACGTCTGCGCCCGGATACCACATTAAACCATTTCACGGCAAGTTGCGGGCAGGTCATTTTTCGTGGCGACAGGCTCCCGGCTGATTTGCAGGGCGATCTGCTGATCAGCGAGCCGGTCGGACGGCTGATCCGCCGCGCCAAAGTAATTAACAAAAATGGAAAGATCACCCTCGAAAATGCTTATCAGAAAGAAGAATTCATCGCCTCTACGGACATGAATTTCAGGGGCGTAAATATGTACACCGGCCCGGATGGCTGCCTGTACCTGGTAGACATGAACCGCGGCATTATCCAGGAAGGGAACTGGACAGGCCCCAACAGCTACCTGCGCCCGCAGATCAAACGTCTTGGCCTTGACAAAAATATTCAGCACGGCCGGATTTACCGGATGGTATATGACGGCATCAAACCCGGCCCTAAGCCGCATATGCTGGATGAAACCTCTGCCAAACTAGTCACTTACCTGGGCCATCCCAATGGCTGGTGGCGCGATAATGCTCAAAAGGAGCTTATTGTCCGCAATGATCAGTCCGTAGTACCGGCATTAAAAACGATTCTGGCAAGTCAAACCGGCAAAGCGGGTGCATTTTCACGCCTGCATGCGTTATGGACATTAGAAGGTCTCGACGCACTGGACCAGACCAGTGTTGCCAGCGCGATGAAAGACCAGGATGCTGAAATCAGGAAAGCAGCCGTAAGACTGGCGGAATCGTATCTGAAAAAGGACAATGCGCTCATCAACAATCTTACCGCATTGAAAACCGACCCAAGTAGCGACGTGCGTATGCAGATGGTGTTTTCGCTTGCACACAGCAAGTCTGCGGAGGCAAAAAGGCTCTCAGACGACCTGGTTACTGCATCGAATGGAAATCCGGTATTTGCCCGTGCGGTAAGAAGTATTGAGAAAAATGAGGATGCCAAAAAGTTTGGCCTTCGCCTGGGCAGGCTGGACGCTAGCGACCGGACGTTGGTCATGAATGGTTCGATCATTTACAAATCGTTGTGCGCTACCTGCCACGGCGCCGATGGCAAAGGACTAGTCAGCAAAACCGCTCCGCCATTAGCCGGTTCCAAAAGGCTGGCCCGTAGCACGGATGCCTCCGTGCACATTCTGCTGCACGGTCTCTCCGGCCCTGTCGACGGGCAGACCTACCCTAGTGAAATGCCATCCATGAAGGACAATGATGATCAATGGATCGCCTCGGTGGTCAGCTACGTGCGCCACGAGTTTTCCAACGCCCCTCCTATCCGGCCGGACGCAGTCAAGGCTATCCGCGAAAAGACTTCGGGACGTGACAAGGCCTGGACATTGGAAGAGCTCACGGAGAAAAAGGCGCAGTAAGATTTGTTGGAATAGTCATTTGTAGTCAGGAGTAGTCATTTGTAGTTAAAAAGTTGAGCGTAGTTTCAGACTACGCTCAACTTAGGGTTTTGACTTTTGAAGAAGCGGGAATGTTCAGCGATTAGTTAACCTGCTTTACCCGAAAAACACCTTTCACAGCCGTAGTACCTATTTGAAGTGGACTGGGCGCGGTGTCAATCCAGCCAGCGGGCTCCACGGTGAATGTACCCATGACCCAGGCTTTGTCGGAAAAGTCAACTTTTAATGAGCCGCCACTTACCGCCAGGTTTTTTCCGTAAATATGCTGGTAGACCAGCTTGCCTTTGTTGAGATTAAAAGCAACATCAATACCCTTTGTCCAATAAAAATTACCGGTTGCAGCCCCTTTCCAATGCAAGGTCAAGCTCTCCTTACCGTCCATGCCCTGGATAACATTCCTCACGCCGGTGATATTGGCCCCTCCTGCATAAGTGCGCCAGCCGCCTCCGTCCAGTTGCACGGATACTCCTTCCGGGGCCGTAAAAATGTTGCAAACCAGCCTGATATCTTTAAAAATGACGCCATCAATCTTTACGGTTTGGTTCAGAAAAAGGGTCACCGCGGCCGGATTGACAGACGGAATCGAGGAAGGTGCATCATACTGGGCCTCGGTTTGGTCAGGTTTGAGTACTCCCTCACCGCGCAGCTGCCATTTTTCAATGTATTTTGATGGAATGCGCTCAGGAAGCGGCACAAAGTAATCACCTTCGACAATCTCTGATTCCCTGATCTGGAAAGCTACCAGAAGCAGGTTGCCACCCGGGTTCAAAAACGAGTTACCAGGATAAATGTACATTTTCTGAAACAACCCCCAATCGCTGAAATGCGTGGTCTGAACACTCACGGAACGGGCAGTTGTATCAAGACTTTTAAAGGACGGCGACTGCCAGACTCCCTTGTCGTTTTGATATGCAATGCTTAATGCTTGCGGGAAGGAACCATTCACATTTGTCTCATCATACTTGAATGAAACTGTAACCGGTTTGGCGAAGATCTGTCCGTGTGGTAGTAAACGGAACGCCTGGCCCGTGCCAGCCGGGCATTGGTTACTAAGTGGCTGTACAGAAATCGTTTGCTCGGAGCTCAGCGCACCAGCAGGAATGGTGACGCGGATACTTTCATCAGCGGACTGGATTGTCCCGCCAGCAGGGCCTATATTGGCTGTGATGGCAGTTCCTTCCACAGTACCTATTGGTGTAACAGCACCGGTGACTTTGCCGGGAATCTCATCGTCCGGCTTGGGTGTAACAGGCTCATCCTTTGGGTCACAGGAGGCAATCAGAACAGTGAGCGCAAGGCCCACCAGCAATTTAAACGGATTTTTCATGGCAGATAATAATGATAACTTTATGAGAATTGATCTTGTCATTTGACCCCACAAAATTACAAGCCATTGAAACCCTGTAAAATAGACGGTACTACCCATTTTCATGAGCAGTACTGCCTACTTCCGGTATTGGTCTGTTGATCTGATTATTTTTTATCCAAAGCCATTTTCAGCGCCAGGCCTGTGAGGATCAAAATCTGCGTAATGCCCAGTTGCAGACTTTGGCCCATCACCGAGCCATTTTCGGGTTTGATAAACTGAGGAAAGAAGGAAAGATAAAATACGGCCGCCTTAGGGTTGAGCACATTGGTAAAAAAACCCATACTGAATAGCTTCGCCGGATTGTCATTTTCCAGGTCAGCCTGCATTTCAAATAAACCCTTGTTTCCAGGTTTGACAGCCTGATAAGCCAGGTACAGCAAATAAAGCGTGCCGGCAGTTTTCAAAAATGTATAAGCCAGCGGCACGGCAAATAAAACAGCTGTCAGACCAAATGAAACCATGATGATTGGATTGTTACAATCATCCAATTTCAAAAAATCTGGTAGTCCAATGTAGCCATATCGCCCGCGCGACTTTACCCGGTAACCGTTGGATAACATTAGAAATTAAAATATTGATACATAACCACTTATCAATATATTTAGGTATACATTTTTGTCCCAAAAGAAGTTACAAACCAGGATAGCATATGCCGACACCGATAACACTTCTGCAACCAGACCGGCCCGATTCGATGGCAGGTGCCCGAGAGCTCATTAACCGCGCTATCCGGGAAGGGGTTTCCTACTACCCTTCTCCCATCAGCTGGCGGGATGAAGTATTGTATTTTTTACTGCCCGACCGCTTCAGCGATGGAAAGGAATCCACGCGTCCATTGTTGACAAGGGACGAAATCACAGCATTGCGCCATACTCCAAACCGGCCGGATTGGAACTGGCAGCAATGGGCCGAATCGGGCACACGGTGGCAGGGAGGCACTATTGAGGGCATCAGGAGCCAGTTGGTTTATCTCAAAGAACTGGGGATTACTGCCATTTGGATCGGGCCCATTTTCAAGCAGCGGGTTGGACTGAATTCTTATCACGGCTACGGCATCCAGGATTTTCTGGATGTAGATCCGCGCTTTGGCACCAGAGAAGACCTGATCAACCTCGTCAGTGAGGCCCATAGCAAAGGGATACGTATACTATTGGACGTTATAGTAAACCATTCCGGCGATAACTGGGGATATGTGCCTCCCGGGGCGGCATTGAGCAGTGCTGTCAATGAGCCCGCTTACAAATCATGGCCGCATTTCTACGGATCCGGGGATCAGCAGGATACAAAAGACTGGCAACTGGCTTGGCGCGATGCGGCACAAACCGGGTTTGCTACCGAACCTATCGACATTACTTCACGCCACGAAGGTGCATGGCCCCGCGAGTTTCAGTCCAAAAATATCTACACCCGTGCAGGAATGGGCAACCTGGGCGAGTCGCATGACATAGGCGACCCGCATGCAGAACACAAGCGCACTGATTTTCTTTCACTAAAGGATTTTGCCCTCGATGTGCCAGGTACGCTCAGTCAGTTGATCCAATGCCTGCAATACTGGATCGCATTGACGGACTGTGACGGCTTTCGCATTGATACGGTCAAACACATGGCACTGGAAGAGACCAGAAACTTCTGTGGCGCAATCCGCGAGTTCGCCGATCTGATCGGAAAGCATAACTTTCTTTTGATCGGTGAAATTGCGGGCGGTGATGGTTTTCAGGATGCAGTGCTGGACTACACGGCTATGATGGAGCGAAACCTGAATGCCGCCCTTGACATTGGCAGTGCCCGGTTGACATTGTCTTCGGTCGCCAAAGGATTGCAGAGAGGTAATTCCTATTTTGATATTTTCAATGAGCAAAGCCAGGGGTTTGAGTCCCACCGGAGCTTTGGAGACCGGCACGTTTCCATCCTGGATGACCACGATCACGTGTTTGGAAGCAAGGTCCGCTTTTCAGCTGAGGTTCCCGACCACTTCGCCGTCAAAGATTATTATGTCACCGTGCCAGTGGCCATTCAGCTGCTTACATTGGGCATTCCATGTATTTACTATGGTACCGAGCAGGCGTTTGCAGGGCCGGCCAGCACGCAGACAAGCCTACTGGATGGCTGGCGATCCAATGATAAATACCTGCGTGAATCCATGTTTGGCCCCGCTCATCCTCGCGCCAACAGTACCGAAGACATTGAAGATCAAGTAATGCTGCAAGATGAAACATTACCTGGATTTGGCCCATTTGGTACGAGCGGAAAACATTGTTTCGATCAGAGTAGCCCGGCATATATACGGATTTCGAGTCTTTGCAAAACAAGGGCTGCCCATCCGGTGCTGCGTCTGGGACGGCAATATCTACGACAAATCCAGGTTCCCGGCACCGGTTTCGAATTCCCGAAAGCGGGTGAGCTGGTGGCCTGGTCACGCATTCTTTACAACCAGGAAGCGCTTTGCATTGTCAATCCGAATGGAGCCGATGCGCGGGGCGGTAATGTGGTCATCGCCGCTGAGCTCTCGGCGCCTGGCAGTGAATATGTTGTCATTGCCAATACCGCTCAAATGGCCGCAGGGGTAGCATATGCAGGGTCACACCCGATCGGATCGAAGCTGACTGTGAAGACAAACCAGCCAAGCGGCCCTTCATTTGTCGAAA
Organism: Dyadobacter pollutisoli; assembly: GCF_026625565.1. Classification (NCBI taxonomy): domain Bacteria; kingdom Pseudomonadati; phylum Bacteroidota; class Cytophagia; order Cytophagales; family Spirosomataceae; genus Dyadobacter; species Dyadobacter pollutisoli. The sequence continues at coordinate 1,517,805 of NZ_CP112998.1, read as the reverse complement.
TTCGTGACATTCAATCGGCAGAAGTTGTGGTTTTGCTCAAAAATAGCTTCACGTGATAACGGTTATTACTTTGATTTAAAACAAAAAAGACCGGTTGTCTCCATCAAAGCAGCCGGTCTTTTACTAAATACTTTTCAGAATTACTCTTTGGACAGCAGGCCTGGATAAAGCGTTCCGTCCGCAGATGGGAAATCAATATTGAGCAATCTGGCAATTAACGGGGCAATGTCCTGCAAACCCATTTCCGGGATTACCGTGCCCTTTTTGATGCCTTTACCAAAAACGACAAAACCCGTCTGGATCTCTTTGGAATCAGGAAAAAAACCGTGTGTACCGCCGCTTGCCGGGCGAATAAAATCGCCAGTCGCCGCGCCGTTGAAGGTAAAACCATGCTTTGGAGCCAGTGCCAATGCTGCATTCGGGTCAGCACCAACGGCATCCAATGCAGCGCGGTCCTTGATGTCGAACATTGCTTTTTGTGCTGGATTAAGCTTGTTCAAAGTCAGTTTTACCATTTCCAAAGTTTTGGTATCCGTTGGATCTTTCAAATGCAAAAACGACGAGCCCGCCGAGGCGTGGAAATAGGCTTTCCAGGAATTTTTATTGTTTGGGTCGTAAAGTCCGGCCTGCGCAAGGAGGATATTCGGCGCGATGGACGAGTGAATGTCGACAAAGCCGTGGTCGCCGGTGACGATAAATGTGGTTTTGTCTTTGATACCCGCTTTCTCAACTGCTTCCATAATCGCTTTAATACCACGGTCTACGCTCGCCAATGCGGCACGCATTTTGTCGCCGTCACGTCCTTCTTCATGCTCGAAGTGATCGACCGCAACCAAATGTACCGCCAGGAATGAAGGCTTGTATTTACGGATAATGTAGGCGCTCGCCCTTGAAAGATTGTCGTCAATTCCCATGTAATCCCCGTCAAAATCAATCTCTTCCAGCTTGCCGATTGCATTTTGCTGTACTTCCTCGAAAAAGCCTTTCGGAAAAGAATTTTCATTCAACGCATTCAGCATATCCCGTTTTCCACCTTTTGTTTTCGGCAAATACCAATACTCCGGAATGTTGTAATCCGCCGGTCCGCCGAGTGATACCGGCCAGAATACAGATGCCGTTTTCAACCCTTTTTCTTTGGCCGCGCTAAAAATCGTAGGCACCTTGATCGTCTTGTAATCCCAGATCCATTTGCCGGTAACTTCCAAAGGCTCCGAAGGCGTGTTGTAATACACACCATGTTTGCTCGGTTTGACGCCGGTTACCATTGTGGTATGTGAAGGGTAGGTTACCGTCGGGAAAACACCGGTAACGCCGTCGGCATACGAGCCGGTTTTCATCGCCTGGCGAAGGTTCACCATCGACCAGTCGGCGTCTTTGTAAAACTCCGGACGCAGCCCGTCAATGCTGATCAGGATCACGTGCGAATCTTGGGCGCAGGCCGCGAACGTGCATGCGAGGGCCAGCAGGGTAAGAAGTTGCTTTTTCATTTAATGAGTGAATGAGTGAATGAAAAAGTGCGATCAAGCAACGAGACGTCACTTGACCACACCTGACTATATATGACTATAAATGACTATTCCGAACCATCGGCGAACAATCCCAAGCAAAATCAAAACGCATACCTCAACCCAATCTGGATCTGGTAAGGGTTACCGTTCAAGTTGGATACACCCGTACCATTGCTCATGCCGTAACCGAATCGCTGCGTAGCTCGGTCGAATGATCTGATCGTGTAAAGGTTTTGCTTACCTAGGTTGTTTCCTACACCCCAGTCCTTGTTGAGCAAGTTGGCAACGTTGAAGATATCGACAGAAGCTTCCAGACCGTGGTTTTTGTAGAAATTAAATTTCTTCGCCAATCTCAGGTCGAATACACCATAAAATCCGTTGATGCCTCCGTTACGCTCAGCCATTTTGCCCATATCTCTTGTGATATAGTCCTTAATGCTCTGCTCTGCTTCCGGGTTGTTAAGGATGGCGTTGATTCCGTCGCGGACAACCTTCGGCGTTTCAGAACTGTTAGGATCATAAATAAAAGGAAGGTCGTTGGAGGAAACGAAGTCACCGTTCATATTACCGCTCACGGCCATTGAGTAACGCGTGCCGCCGATACCGGAGTAACGCAGACCAAGTGTTACTCCCCAGAGGCTTGGCGCGGTTCCATAGAATACTACTTTGTTACGGAAATGGTTGTTAGCATAAGTAATACGGCTCACGTCGCGTGGATCATCTTTGACCATTAAATCGAGTGTTGCCGTGTTTGCCACGTTACCATTGTATGAAGTATTGTCTTTCGAATCGTTCCATGTATAAGAGAATGTGATCTGTCCGTCTTTGAAGTAACGGTAAGTACCGTCGATGACCACGGCATACTGGTTTTTCTTACCATTGCTATTCAGTTCGAGCACGCGACCTACGTTCTTGGTTTTGCGGCTTTCCAACCAGTTGGTAGCGCCATTTTTCTCTGTAATGGTGCTAACAGGTACATATACACCACGATTCGCTTCTGCCGCAATACGGAAGTAAGGTTCTTCCACCATGTTGCGGTCTACATACATATAATTGTTGCGTGCCCAGGAAGCATACCCGCTCACACCGATCCGCAAACGATCGCTGAAAAAGTGGTTGTACGAGAAGTTCGTTTTGTAAAGAACAGGGATCTTCGCGTCTGCGTTGTTCATGTTGATGGTGATCAGACGCTCGATTTTCGGGTTGTTGAACAGGTCAGCACCGGGAGCAGAAGATGGGTCGGCACGGTACCCCGGAAAATCAGGACGTGGCACCTGGTCGCCCTGGATTTCTACTGCCGCCACTTTCGTTCCGTCAAACAACATGTTGTTGATCATCGAGTAAGGGTTCAATTGCGAACCGAAGATACCTGCGCCAAAACGGACGATATCTTTGCTTTGCTCATTTACATCCCAGGTAAGCTGTACGCGTGGCTGCAATTGGGTGGTATTGATCTTGTTGTCTGTCCGCAGCTGCAATTCATCGAATACGACCTGGCTGAAATTTGCTTTGTTAAGATATTGTGTATTGTCCAAACGCAAACCTGCAACCATATCAAGACCGCGGGCCAGTTTTGTATCCATTTGTGCGTAAATACCTGTTGCCAGAGAATTGACGATCGAACTTGGATCGTCAAGCAAGTTGATCTCACGGGCGTAACGGTAAGGCGTCTGGTTGTTGAAATTATCAAGACCTGTGAAATAGAAGCGTCCATTCATTTCGCTACCATAAACCGACTTCATGCGGTTGAACATCACGTCAATACCAAATGTGAAGTTGATCTTCCCGGTGTTATAGTAAAGGTTGTTCATCGCCTGGTAAGTCTGCCCTTTAAACCATTCAGGCGAGAAACGCTGACCACCAATCTGGATCGCGGTAATGTAGTTGTTTGTTCCGGCAGTAGAAGTTACGTTTTCCACAATCGCACGCGGGATACTAGCCGAAGGAAGCTCCGAGCTTGGGATTACCGCCTCATCCTGAAAGAAATGCTGCACTTTAAATTCATTCGTGATTTTCGGGCTCACGATCGTACGAAGCGATGCCATAATGCTGTTATTGAAACGCTTACGGTCTATGTAAGATTCGTATGCATTAATGGACGTATTGTCACCTTCCGACAGGTTATCCTTTTCCCTAATGAGGTTGTTACGGAGCGTCAGCAGGTTTTTTGAGTTGAGCTGCCAGTCAATTCTTGCGAAGATCGCGTCTGTACCCTTTGTCTTGCCAAATGAACCAAACTGCGGGTTGTTGGATACGCCATATTTTGATCTTGCAATGTCCAGGAAGTTGTCAAGCGTTGTCTGCGTTACGCGGCTGGCTGCTATATCAGCGTCTGATTGCAGGTTTGCGATAAACAAAGGACGAGAGTCGGCCTGATGGTCCCACGCCACAAAGAAGTGCGCTTTGTCTTTTTTCAATGCGCCACCCAGCGACATACCGTATTGATACGTTGAAAAGTCTTGCGTCCTTTTGTTTCCGCGTAGATCATTAGGACTTGAAAGCCAGTCGGTACGCATAAAGTTAAATGCGCTACCTGACAGTTTGTTTGTACCCGACTTGGTTACCGTACTGATCGTACCGCCGCCCGCGCGGCCCATGGTTACGTCGTACTCATTAGTGACCACCTTGAACTCGCGGATCGCTTCCATTGAAATCGCGTAGGCGCCTCCGGTTTCACCACCCGCAATCGTGCTGCGTGAGCTCATACCATCAATGGTGTAGTTGGTCGAGGAAGCCAGCTGACCACCAAGGCTGCTACCGTTGCTCAATGGCGAGAGTTCAATAAGCGCGGTGAAATTTCTTCCGTTTACCGGCAATTTGGTAATGTCTTTCGCAGTAATAGCAGTGGATGCACCTAGCGTTACAACCGTATTTTTCAGTGAGTTAGCCTTAATATCAACTGCATTCAATTCAGTTGCGCTCGCTTCAAGGCTGAAATTCAAACGCAGCTGATCGCCCTGGTTGAGCGAATAACCCGTTTTCTTTTGCTCACCATAACCGATATAGGAAACCGTAATCGAATAAGGCGATCCTAATGGTAATTGCTTGATGATGTAATCTCCGTTGGCGTCCGTTACCGTGCCCGCCTGAAAACCGGTGGATTCATTTTTTACAAATACAGTAGCCCCAATAATCGGGCCCTCTTTGACTTCGGAGACCTTCCCCACGATCGTGGCTTGGTTGCCTTGCGCCAGTGAGCTGGGCACAGCATACAGCAATAGTGCCCACACAAGCAGGCAGGCAGTAATTAATCTCATCATTTTCTGTTCGTTTATTTAATTGCTAATTAGTGGTTGAACGACGCCCCGGCTGACTGACAAAAGATTAACCATACTCCATATACGTTACGCACAAAACAACAGTAAACCTTCGGCTGCTTGAGACAGACCCCGATTTTATCCTATTATTCTGAAAAATCTGACACAATTGTCCAGCCCCTGTTTTTCAACAGGCATTCCGTGTTTAATGTCAGTCAGCGAACTATATATGAAGAGGGTGTCGGCTTATGTAAAACCGTTCGGATGGCATTCCCCGTTAATCAGGCGCAAATGTAATTGTGTAATATTACCACCGCGTTAATTATGGGTTAACCTTGGGTTAATTTGAAAAGGGCAACGGCTCAATAAATCGGCCAATTACTCAATGTGCGCGAGTTTGGCAGACACGGTCACGTAATTTTACGTAATGTCTTGCAGGAATGCAGGCTTTGAAGCAATTTTTTGTTCGCTAAGCTATAAATCGATATAAATTATATGGAATTCCCGATACTGATCGTATTTTTTGCCATTATATTTTACCTCAGGTATGCTACCGACAAGCGCTCGGTCAGTGAAAAAGAGGCAGAAAGGTTGTCTGAAAACATTGCTATATACCGTTCCGGGAATCTGTCCAGGGCATTTGAAGCGTTCGATCAACGGATTGCCAGCTATCCGCAATCCAGCATCTCTTATTTATACAGAGGCCTGTGTTACAAGCAAATGGGCAATTCAAATGAGGCCGCAAAGGATTTTCTGACCGGAATCACCTATGACAATACCTTTGCCGACCTTTATACTGAACTGGGCAAACTGCAACGAGAGTCAAACCAGCTGCAAGAAGCTTTCAACACCTTTTCGACCGCTATCAGGGTCTCGCTCGGACAGGCGCCCGAACCTTATCATGAAAGAGGCCTCACGTTGCAATTGCTCGACCGCCACGCAGAAGCAGATATCGATTTTGGCACCGAGGAATTTATCGTTCAGCAGGAAGCAAGGGAAAAACTAAGTGAAACCAAAACGGTACGCTCTCCCTGGTTTGACCGCAAGCTTCGACTCAACACACTACTGGTATTTTTGTGGTCAGCGCTGCTGATCATTTCAATTAAGACTGCTTCTAGCATTCACTTACCATATCTGACTGCGGTTGCTTTGTCGGCAGCCCTGGGCTATGTAGAACCTGACCGAGGCTGGATACTGGCGGTGATCCAATGCCTGACGCTGCTGCTGGCATATATATACTTCGTGGACAGACCGGTGTCTCAGGCGCGGTCCGAGCTGGAATACTTTTCGCTTTTCGGGGCTATTGGCCTAACATTTATAGCAAGTTTCCTGGGTGCGTTCCTTAAAAAGGCAATCAGCTTATGAAAAATTCCTGACTTCGCTGCAAAGATAGTTGTTGCCACTGATGACAGTTTTGATGCAAGTCAGGAGCTCTTCGGGTCGATTATTTTTTAATAGGTATCCCCTTACGCCTACTTTCATCAGTGAAACTGCCTGCTCGTATTGCAGCTTCCCGGCATAGACTACAAAAGACGAGCCGGGATTTTCCCGCATGATTCGCTTTAGAGCCGCTTGGTCAATCCCCTCACATTCCTCTGCAAGCCCGATGATAATGATATCGAAGTACTGATGTATTCTATCTTGCTTGAAGGAACTGAGACACGTCGTTTCGAGTATATTGAGGTCCGCGAAATGGTCTTTGAGTAGGACAGACATTCCTGAACGCAGAACGGGGTGCTGGTCTATGACTGCAATATTCATTCCTGATCAAAGTTTTAGCCACGACATAGCGCCAATCAAAAAAATCATTCTCCCGACATGGCCGGGAGATGATCACTTTACTCAACGTTATGAAATCATTCACCTATTACTTTTTCACTTTTCAACCACGATCATTATTCCACACTGGTCAGCCCCTCTACTGTTTAACAAAAGTATTGCGTATACCAACCATCGACATCACAATAAATTAAAACCAACCCTAAAAAATGTTTTTTTAGAACTAAATAAATTTAGCATCATTCTAATTACTTCTATCACCGATTTTCCTTATTATTGTCTTATAAACACACAGAATTTTTATTATTACTACGTTCCGATGAACATTCAAATTATTGTAGCTGAGGACCATCCTCTGGTTTTGATGGGTATCCAGCATCTGTTAATGGAGCATATGCCCGGCGCAGTGATAGCGACGACCGGTGATTTCACCAAAACGCTCGTCATGCTCGAAAAACAAAAATTTGATCTGCTCATCATGGATATCAATCTTCCCGGTGGCGACAAGGTAGGAATGATCAGTCAGGTGAGAATGAAGCAGCCTGCTATACCTATTCTGGTGTGTTCCAGCTACGACGAGCAACTCTATGCTCTGCCATTCCTGAAAGCAGGGGCGAACGGGTACATTTCGAAAACGGCCATAAATGAAGACTTCAAGCTTGCCGTGGATAATGTGCTTAGCGGCAGGATCTATGCGAGTCCTACGGTGATGCAAAATGCATTCGGCCAGCTGTTCAGTACAAAAAACAGCCAGGACTCGGTAGCGGACAAACTTTCCGATAAGGAACTGGAAGTTGCCAAGCTTTTATCCAAAGGACTGTCAACCAAAGCAATAAGCAATCATATTCATCTATCTTCCTCGTCTGTGAGCAGCTACAAAACAAAGATCTTTGAAAAATTGGGGGTAAACAATGTCATTGAACTGACTACCTATTTTGAATTGAATGGATAGCCTTTTGTGCAGGTGATTGCGTATTCACAGTGTTTTTAATCGCTGAATGAGAATTATCCAGGTCATCGTGTTGCTATGGTTTGCCTGCCTTTTGTCAGTCGTACCGTCTGTTTTTGCCCAGGAACAACATTTGTCTGCCTACCGTTTACAACATTTTACGGATCAAAACGGCCTTCCGCAAAACAGCGTGAAAGCGATTATGGCGGACAAAAACGGTTTTGTCTGGCTATCCACCGAAGCGGGACTGGTACGTTTTGACGGACACAAATTCATTTTATTCGAAAAGTCGGCGCTACCTATATCCAGCAATAGGATACGGGGATTTGTTCCCAACGTATTGGCCCACACCGGCCATGGTAAATATGAGTTCTACGCCTTAACAGAAGGCAACGAATACGCAGGTATCCTTAAAAATGGACTTGCCTCCGTAGACACTACATTTTATGGCGGTTATCAAAAAATCAACCCCTATCTCGCCAACCAAATACGGCATAACAGCATGCTGGCCAGTCTGCCTTCACAATATGCTGTCGATCCGTTTGTCGATGATTACTTTGCGGCTACTGAAAAGCAGTTATTTTACATTTGGCAAAGCAACAAGATAACTTGCTACAAACAGGGAAAACCTTCCTTCAGCGTGGACGGCCCTTTCAAACATTTTCTACTGATTGGAACCAGCCCCTTTGCCATCGACATGAAAGGCAAATTTGTCAAGATCAGCCCTCAGTCTCAACACAGAGCACTTTCTCTGAGTGGTGACATTACTGCCAACGAGCTGTATTCGCCTGATCAAAACACCTATCAACTTTATTGGAATAACGTTTCGCGGCAGGCATTTCTGTATCTAAACAAGTGCTTTTACATCATAAAAGAATCTGAAAGCGGTACTCTGACGACAACATTAATCCTAAAAGATTTTGACTTCAATAACCTTAGTATCGTTACTGCTTTTTACGACGAGGCGCAAAGCTTTCTTTTTTTAGGCAGCATTACAAAGGGGCTCTATCTGATCAAAAAGAACGATTTTCAGACCTTAAAAATGCAGGTAGCAGATGCTGATAATGTTTATTATGCCCAAAAACCCGGCCCGGGTCGATCAGTATTGACCGCACAAGGGTACAGAATGGGCCTAAGCCCAAATGGCTCGAAAGCCTTGGCTAGCCGTGCATCGGCTTTCATGGAAGATTTCAGCCACAAGTTTTTTATGGCTGCCAATCGGGATAGTACTTTTTGGTTTGGTGCCGGTAAAGTCCTTTTCAAACTGGATCAATCAGGAGAAAAGATACTGGCCCGTTTGAAGGTGCCAGAAAACTTCACCTCGCTATTCGTAGATCAAGGCAACAAGCTTTGGATCGGTTGTGACCACGATAATCTCTATCGGCTGGATGACACTTCTGGTGGGTATAAGTTCACATCTGTTCTGCGAGGAAGGTTCGGGCGCATCAACATGATAGGGCAGGAAACGCCGGGAACCCTCTTATTGGGCACAGAAGCCGGTCTGCATCGGTTTCATTTTTCCAGCGGCAAGCATGAGGTGGTCAGCCATTTCAAAAACATGAACATCCGCAGCTTTCATGCCACTGCCGAGGGAACATGGATCACTACCTATGGAAATGGAATTTATCTTCTCAGAGGCAATAAACTAGTCCGCTTCCCATTGGATAAAGATCGTTTTCTGGCTACCGCACATTGCATTGTGGAAGACAAAAATGGCTTCTTTTGGATAACAACCAACAGAGGTTTGTTTCAGGTCGCCAAGGCCCAGCTACTGGACTATGCCAAAAGCAACGGCAATCTAGTGTACTACCTGTATTACGATCAGACCTACGGATTCTCAACCAATGAATTTAACGGAGGTTGCAATCCGTGCGCGGTGAAGCTGGCCGACGGTACTATCTCCCTCCCCACCATGGACGGCCTGGTATGGTTTTCGCCCCTTAAAATCAAATCGGAATTACCGGGAAAGGCTATCTTTATCAGCTCAATTAACGTTGACGGGAAGGACATCGCCGTAGGTGACACACTTGAAGTACCGCGCGATTTTCAACAAATGCGGATGCAGGCCAGCACACCTTATATGGGCCATGTGAACAATATTCAAATGGAGTATTCGCTTTCCGGCGAGGGCAGGCCGGAAAAGTGGCTGCCAATCAACCAGGATTTTGTAATACCGGTTTCTAAAATGGCATACGGTGAATACCGTCTGATAATTCGAAAGATCAACGGTTTTCAGCACAACGATTACAGCTACAAAACAATCGCGCTGCATATCCCCCCCGCCTGGTTTGAAACCTGGTGGTTCAAGTCTCTGTTGGCAATCTTGCTTTTGGCCCTATTCTTTTTTGCAGTAAAATGGAGGACTGGCTATCTGGTCAAAAAGGATAGGGGAAAAAACCTGCTTCGCCATTACCGTGTGATCAGTCAGATTATAGCGGCCGTTAATCATGACATTCAGACGCCGCTTTATTATATCGGCTATTCGCTGCGACAGATCAACTCCTATCTGCATCAGCAGCCCTCCGGAAATTCACTGATTACCCGCATGAGTGATGAGTCCCTGAACACCACCCTCAGACTAAGTACGCTCACAAAGAACCTGCTGGACTACGTTAAGCTTCAAAATAACAATGCTGCCTCTCGTACTCAAATGGGCGAAGTCAAAGCCTCCGAACTCGTTTCCAGCGTCTGTGAGGTATTTTCAGCAATAGCCGCATTCCGACAGATCGGGATCAGCAACCAGGTGCCAGCGGATTTTATAGTATGGAGCGATCCGAACCTGCTGGCCATCGTGATTCACAATCTGCTCGACAATGCTTTGAAAATCAGCAAATCAGAAGTCATCATTTCGGCCGGATCAGAAAACGAAAAAAAGCAGATCGTTATCGAAGATACCGGGGAAGGTATGCCCGATGATTTGATCAAATGGCTCAACAAACCGTACAGATCCTACGAAGAATGGCTCCGGGTTTCCACCCACACCCAACAAAAAGGAATAGGGCTTGTCATCGTCAAAGATCTATGCGTGCTGCTCCAAATTAATATTATCGTCACCGCCAAACAGGGCAGCCAAACTATCATTCAGCTTATCTTCTAAATAAATGCCTGCACATTTGTGACCCGCCGTGCCTTTGGCAAACTTATCGGCAATCGGGTTCAAATTGATGCCATGCTCCATATAGGTTTTCAAGCCGTCCAGTACTATGGGCAAATCCGCCGGTGTTGTCATTAATGGCTTTGATCAGCTCTTTGCCGGTTGTAGTAAACCCGAAGTTGGCAAATGGTCACGTAGGTGGCCTGGTCAAGATTTCCGATTTATAGGTTTTATAAAAATATTTGGATATAAATGTAGACTAACATTCATTGACGTAGATAAACTTTGACATTGCGAACCGTTAAATAAGTTTTCGTCCAACTCCTGAAGGGCAGTTTACTTATAGTGACAAAAATTTTAGATTTTCATGACAACGAAATCTACCTCCTCAGTCTTGAAACATGAATAATAACCATCTTTATCGCCAGGAATACATTCGCCTTTTGTGGGTCCACTCCCAGCAGATCAGTAATCAAACGGCTAAGGCAAATGAAGAAAGAAAGACTTTAAAACTGCGTCAAAAAGAAAAGATCAAGTCCCTAAACAGCGGATTAGATCTATTGAAGCTTGCCTACCTTACAATCAAATATTTCTCTGAGCTGCGAAAATTTAACCGTTTGGCCGAACAAAACCATAGCAAACTGCTTCATAGACAACAAGAAGAGATCCGGAAATTAAAATCCAGCTGGGAACTGCACACCATTCCCGTTCGCCGATAGCACATTGTCCCAACTACCCACTTAGATTGACCGCTGTGCCAGGTGATCATCGCGTTTTCGACCATTGTACACTTGGGCTGTCTACCTTTTTGCCATCCAAGTAACCGCTTCCAATACCGTATATCTTGAAATTGAACACCAGAGGCCCTATCTGCATTAGTAAAATAAAGCCGCTTTTGCCTTATACGACTGGCATGAAAAAGACCCTGATCACCCTCATTTCATTTATTGCGCTGGTCGCCTATCAAAACACCAAGGATGAAGATCGTACATGGAGCGTTTACAAAGCAGACTCTCATAGTACGAGCTACTCGCCACTCGACCAGATCAATACCTCCAATGTGGCACAGCTGCGGCCAGCCTGGACTCTTACATTGAAAGATATGAAAGATGGTTCGCGGCCTGGCAACAGCGAGTGTAACCCCATTATCGTCGACGGGGTAATGTATACAACCTCGGCCAAGCATTGGGTATATGCGGTGAATGCTGCTACCGGCGAGCAGATCTGGTCATTTGATCCGTTCGATGGCGCGGAAGGGGGTGGGGTAAGTCGCGGACTGACTTATTGGGAAGAAGGCAATGGTAGTGATGCCAAAAACAAAAGGATCCTGGTAACGGGCGGGGATAACTTGTTTGCATTGGATATCAAAACAGGAAAACCGATCCAGGATTTTGGTAAAAATGGTAAAGTGAGCATGAATGTGGGGCTTAGGGACGATCCTGAAACCATTTCCGTTATCCCGACCTCTCCCGGGATTATTTTCAAAGATTTATTGATCATGGGCACAGAAGTGTCCGAGTTATATGGCGCGCAGCCCGGCTACATTCGAGCCTACCATTGCATGACCGGCCAGCTTGTATGGACATTCCATACGATTCCGCTGCCAGGGGAACCAGGTTATGAAACCTGGCCGAAGGATGCCTACAAATACGCAGGCGGCGCCAATGACTGGGGAGGCATGAGCGTGGATAGCAAGCGGGGAATGGTATTTCTGGCAACCGGATCCCCTACCTACGACTATTATGGAGCTGATCGGAAAGGGAAAAACCTATATGGAAACAGCGTGGTCGCATTAGATGCGGCCACAGGCAAATACATCTGGCATTTTCAGACGGTGCACCACGACCTTTGGGATTATGACCTGCCTGCTCCTCCGAACCTGATCACGGTAGAAAGAAACGGAAAACCATTGGATGCTGTCGCACAGGTTTCCAAGCACGGATTTATTTTTGTATTTAACCGCGAAACCGGTGAGCCGCTTTTTCCGATTGAAGAACGTAAGGTACCTGCTTCCAACATTCCCGGTGAAGAGGCATGGCCCACCCAGCCATTCCCATTGAAACCCAAACCCTTCGCCAGACAGTACATGTCCGAGGCTGATTTGACGCATTATACCGACGCAGGTCATGACTCACTAGTCAAAAAATACCGGTCCATGCGTTATGAAGGTCTTTTTACGCCTCCTGATCTGAAAGGCACATTAATGCTGCCCGGCTCGCGCGGCGGAGCTGAATGGGGAGGTGCAGCCTTTGATCCCAAAAGCAGTGTGTTATATGTTAAATCCAATGAATCACCCGAGATCGAATCCATGAAGAAAGTGGATCTGGAAGAGGAGTCGAAGAACATGTCTGTTTTCCAGCAAGGTAAATCCATATACATGACTTATTGTGTGGCTTGCCATGGCAAGGATAAAAATGGTGATGAGCCCACTTATCCTTCGCTGATCGGTTTGCGAAATCGGATGACCCGGGAGGCTGCATTGGATAAGATCAAAAAAGGGGCTGGAAAAATGCCTGCGTTTGCCAGCGTCGTGAAAGGCAAAGAGAAAGCGATCATTGCATTTTTGTACGAGCGAGAGCAGCAAAGTACCAATGCTGTTACCAAATTTGAAACCGGTAAAACCAAAGCAGGTGCCGACAAATACCTGAACCTGACTGCTTACGGACATTTCCGCGACCCGGACGGTAACCCAGCGCTCACGCCACCCTGGGGAACATTAAGCGCTGTGAACCTGACGACGGGAGAATACGACTGGCAGATCCCGCTGGGAAATGATGATAAAAGACAGATCAAAGACGGCCCCGAAACTGGTCAGGAAGGTTCAGCCGGACCGATCGTCACAGCGGGCGGCCTGATATTCATCAGTGGCACCAATGACAAAAAGCTTCGCGCATTTGATAAAAAAACCGGTAAACTACTCTGGAAAACTGACCTGCCGGGCGTGGCCAACGCTACGGCCTGTACCTACATGAGCGCGGGCAAGCAGTACGTTGCCCTCTCTGTGGGTGGAACCAAAGAAAACCCATCGGGATTCATTATGGCATTTAAAATACCCTGAACAGGTTTTGACTGAGCCGTCGCCTGTTCAACTTTCTATCCTCCAACTTTGTAGTGGCCATGGAGATTGCTACAAAAGCAAAACAATTTGTAGAATATATATGAATTATAGTGAAATCTATCCACAATTCAGTATCTTCTATTGCAATGTTCTATTTAATCAATATTTTTGATCAAAGCCCGCACATAGTACCTAGTGAAATCAAGCAGATCCTTCCTGGAACTGCGTTCATGATCTGATTTCCCACTCGATTTTATCGTCACACACCTACGCTTTGGTTTATCTCCAAACTTAATTGAGACTTATGCGCGATCAATCAATAAATAAGACCTCAGGATATTTCCCGCAGCTCGACGGACTGCGCGCGCTTGCGATCAGTCTGGTCATCGCATTTCATTGGCTTCCCGAGAACCTTCCTGTTCAAAGCCTGTCAACCGGCCCATTCGGGGTCACCTTGTTCTTTGTTTTGAGCGGCTTTTTGATTACCGGGATTTTATTAAAAGCAAGGAGCTCTCTGGCCACCCAGGGATTTGCACATGTTTACAGATCCTTTATGATCAGGCGCATGCTAAGAATTTTTCCGGTATACTATTTTGTACTTTTAATAGTTTGGGTTGCCCAGTTCCTGTATTTTCTACCTCCCATTGAAACCGAATTTTACGAGCATCCGCTCTATTACCTGGCCTATTGTTCCAATTTCCTGATCGACAAATTCAACAACTGGTCCGATGTGCTGTCGATCTACTGGACGCTGGCTGTGGAAGAGCAATTCTATATTTTCTGGCCCATTCTCATTCTGAAAATAGCCACCAGGCATTTGAAAAAAGTGATCATCGCCTGCATTGCGATGGGTATTTTGTCCAGGTTTGTCCTGGAAATACTCGGTCACGGCGGCGGTGTACTGATGCCTACCTGCCTGGACTCTTTCGGCCTGGGTGCCTTATGGAGTGTCGTGTTGCTTCAAGAGGACAAGACCGAAAAATTTGTCAGACAAATTCATTGGCTAACCCTGATCAGTGCCGCGCTGTTTATCCTGTTCTGCTTTTATTTGCAAGATTCGATTTTCAAAGTGTTATTATTCAGGACTTCGATGTCGTTCTTGTCACTATATCTGGTGGTCACAGCCAGTTTCAAAAACGGCTTTCAATCCGTTGCCGGGAAAGTGTTTGGAAACAAATACATTGGGCTGCTGGGAAAGATCAGCTACGGGATATATGTATACCATATGCTGGTGCCGGATTTTCTGATGCCAACGTTAATCAATTTTTCCAGACGCGTACTTCATTTGAAAATAGCGCTGTCCCCTACCTGGTTTGCAGTGGCCAGTTTGTCCTTGTTACTGGCCACTGCAACATCGTCCTGGTTGCTGCTTGAAGTTCCTTTCCGGAGATTGAAAAACAGGTTTCAGGTCCAGCCGGGCGACTCCAACGGCTATATCGGGTATCGCGAAGAGATTGCTATGAAAATTGGAAAGTATATCAGAGTTTGAATGAGACTGCAATCTCACTCCTCCTCTTCGGCATTCTTCAATTTAGATAGCAGCGCATAAGCTCCTTTCACCACTATTCTGGCATTTTCACCATCAAATCCTTCTGGAAATTTCACCTGCGAAAACCCGTTTTCTGAAACACCGCGGCTGACTTCCAGCATACTAAACAGCAGCCCGGCTTGCTCATTTTTTTCGGCACCGCTCTGTTGCACGAAAATGTAGGACTTTTCTTCAAAATCAACAATGGCCTGGTCGGGCAATGCCGGAACGGGATTTGCACCAGTTTCGATGATTGCTTTTACAAAATTCTGCGGCAGCAGGCCCGGGTCGTCCTTGGTAAGGTGGCAATGTACCCGGACAGTGCGATCTTCATTGATCTTCTGGTTGATCAAATAAACCTCGGCCAGCTGTTCCTTGCCGGGATTATTGCTCACGGTAAAACGCACTAGCTGCCCCAACCTGATTTTGGGAATATCCTGCTCAAAAACCGAAAGCTCTACATGCAGGTGGTCGGTATCCACAATCTCGAACATAACATCGGTCGGATTGACGTATTTGCCCAGGTTCACATTGACCGTAGTCACAGAGCCACTGATTGGAGCAACAATGGCCGCGCTATTGACGATCGTACCATTTTCCACTGCATTCAGGTCAATGCCTGCGGTTTTAAGCCTTTCTCTCAGACCAGCCAAACGGGCCTTCTGAATTTTAACTTCCGATGAAGCCTGTTGCAAAACTTTCTGGGCATTGACATTCCCCTTACTCAGCTCATTTTGGCGTACAAAATCCTGTTGCGCGTATTCCAGCTTGCTTTCCGTTTCCAGGTAATCCTGCTGTATTTGGATGAAATCGGGATTTTCAATGGTTGCCAGAATTTGTCCTCTTTTGACCTTCATTCCTTGCAGCAGCTCGGTTTTCCTGACAAAACCACCCATCGGCGCCGAGATACTGACCAGGTTTTGAGGCGGGATATCAATGCTTCCATTGGCGAGCACCACATCGCTCAAATTGCGGGTAGTAATCATCCCGATCTCTATCCCGGCGGTTTCATACTGCGGCCGGGTAAGCGCAACGGTATTGCTTTCCTGCTCTTTTTCCTGTGGCGCCGAACCACCGGTTTCGGGTTTTCCCTCTTTTTGATTGCAGGATGAGAGCCCTGCCAGTATTAATAAAGCGACTAATATATTTCTCATTGATGCTGATTTCTTAAATAATTTGATAACTAATCCACTGATTGTCATTGCTTGTTGAGCAAGAACTCGATTTCAATGACCGACTGGTTGTGTGCATCCAGTAGGTCCAGATAGGTGTATCTGATGTTCCATGCACGGGTCATTGCCTGAGCGAATTCCACGTACCCGATCTCACCCGCCTCATATGCCCGAGTAGCATGAGACCGGATAGTTTCAGCCAACACCAATGTTTTCTCTTCGTACAGGTTCAGGCTCTCGTTGGCAGTTTGATAGGACTGCAGAGACTGTTGCAGGGAAGTCCCTAGCTCTAATTTGGCCAGGTCCAGTTGGTTTTGAGTGACTTTTTCATTGAGTTCAGATGCTTTGATGCGCGCTTTGCTGGCACCATTGAAAATGGGTATCCCTACTCCGAACTGAAAACCCTGAAAACGTTTCCCTGCCCCGTAGAAAACTTCATTGTTACCTACGATTTGGGCGCCAATCAGCGACTGATTGAAATAACCAACACTAAAACCCGGCAAAAGGCTGGTACGTTGAGCCGCTGTTGAACTCCGGTCAATGGCGATTTGCTGGCTCAGGTATTTCAAATAGGGGTTACCGGCGATCCTGGTGGTATCTGCCGTAACTTCTGCCAGGCTGCGTTTGGTCAGGGTATCCACATCGGGCTCGACCGGTTCAGTACTGAAAATCAATGTCTGCAATTGCTTTTGTAAATTGAGCCGGTCGCCTTGGTTCTGAATGAGCCGGGTCTGTATTTCGCCCTGTTCGCTTTGTGCTACCGAATATTCCAGCTGGTTGGACTCGCCGGTTTTCAATCTCAATGCTGCGGCTTTGACAAAACGCTCAGCCCGGGCACTTTCCTGCCTTAGCACATCTTGCTTTTCTGCTGTCAGCAAAAGCTTATAATAAATGCTTTTGATTTGCCTGACCAGCTCCGCCTTTGTCACCTCAGTCCTGGCCTCCACTCCCTTCACCTGTTCGGACAGCAACGCTTTACGCTTCGCCCCTACTTTGGGATGCGGAAAGGCCTGCGTCACATTAAACTGGTTATCGAACCGTTTGCTGTTGTACTGTCCACCCATCCACGACACTTCCGTTTTGGGGAGCTCCACAGCGGTTCCGACCATTGCTTTTTGATAATCGATCTGATATAGCCCCGATTTTATTTCCAGATTCTTTGTGGTCCCCTCTTCAATGGCCTTTTCCAGGGATATTTTACGGCCGACCGTTGCTTTATCCTGCGCCTGCACATTTGGAGAGACCACCACGCCAGCCAAAATGAGAAAGAGTCCAATCAATGGGTTCAATGTAGTTTTGGCGGCAAAACGCTTTTCAAAAATCAGATATAAAACCGGCAAGACAAGTAGTGTCAGCAGTGTTGCCGACAGCAAACCTCCAATGACTACCGTAGCAAGTGGCCTTTGCACTTCTGCACCTGCACTGGTAGAAAGCGCCATTGGCAAAAAGCCCAGCGAAGCGACCAGGGCCGTCATCAGTACAGGCCGCAGCCGGGTCTCGGCCCCCTGAAAAATAACTTTCCTTAAATCTGTCTCGCCTTCTTTGCGCAGAAAGTTAAACTCTGCTATCAGCACGATCCCGTTCAGGACGGCCACGCCAAAAAGGGCGATGAATCCGATACCTGCAGAAATACTGAATGGCATATCCCGAAGCCACAACGCGAGAATTCCCCCGATGGCCGATAACGGTATGGCCGTTAAAATCAAAAGACTTTGTCGGAGCGAGCCAAAAGTGAAGAATAACAGTATAAAGATCAGCAGAAGCGCGATGGGTACTGCGATGCTTAAACGCCCGGATGCTTCCTGCAAATTCTGAAACTGTCCTCCATATGTAGCATAATAACCCGTGGGGAGCTTTATCTGGCTCTCCATTTTACTCTGGATCTCCTTTACCATGCTTTCCACGTCCCTGCCGCGGACATTAAAAGCCACGGTAATCCTGCGCTTTGCATCTTCACGCTGGATCTGGTTCGCGCCAATTTTCATTTCAATGGTTGCGATCTGGTCGAGAGGGACCTGCTGGCCCGACGGGGATGTAACATACAGCGCACTGACATCTTGCAATGTCCTGCGGCTGGCATTATTAAGCCTGACGATCAGGTCAAATCTTTTCTCGCCTTCAAAAACCAGCCCTGCGCTGCTACCTGCAAACGCGGTGTTAATGGCCCGGTTAGCATCGGCGATATTGATGCCAAATGTTGCCAGACGGTCCCTGTCAAACTGAACCACAATTTGCGGCAGCCCGCTGACCTGCTCCACATAAATATCTTCCGCCCCGGGCACTGCGCCAACCAGCTTTCCGACTTTATTAGCTTCCCGGGCGAGTACTTCCAAGTCTTCCCCGAAAATTTTAATGGCCACGTCCTGCTTGACGCCCGTCATCAGTTCGTTAAAACGCATTTGAATGGGCTGCTGAAACCCGAATGTCACCCCCGCTATCGACTCGGATAAAACGGCTTGCATTTTTTCAGCCAGTTCTTCTCGGCCAGCTGCTTTTTTCCAGGCTGATTTTTCTTTTAAAATGATCATCAGGTCCCCCGCTTCCACCGGCATAGGATCAGTGGGTATTTCCGAAGAACCAATCTTTCCTACCACCTCCACGACCTCGTCGGGGAAATTCTTCCGGATTAATCCAGCTGCTTTTTGAGCTGCGTCCACTGTTTCAGATAAAGAGCTACCAGTCAACACGCGCATTTCAACTGCAAAATCCCCTTCATCGAGCTGCGGGATAAACTCGCCTCCCATATTCAGAAATAGCCAGAGACTAACACCGAAGATCGCGAAGGAGGATACTACTACGACCATCCGGCGACGAAGGGCAAAACCCAGGGCCGGTAAATACAGCCTGTGAAAAAAGGCAATGATCTTGTCCGAAACATTGGCCTTGTGCTCGTTTTGCTTGCTGAGAAACAATGCTGACACCATTGGAACATAAGTTAAAGAAAGGATAAACGCCCCGAGTATTGCAAAACTGACGGTCTGGGCCATAGGTTTGAACATTTTACCTTCGATCCCGACCAGCGCCAGAATAGGCAGGTATACGATCAGAATAATGATCTCCCCGAATGCAGCTGAATTTCTGATCTTGGATGCTGATTCGTAGACCTCCCGGTCCATTTCCTGCTGAGAGAGCCGGTGCGTGTACTTCTTTCCCATAATATGATGCAGGGTAGCTTCCACAATGATCACCGCGCCGTCGACAATGAGGCCAAAATCAATGGCGCCCAAACTCATCAGATTACCCGATACACCAAACAAATACATCATGCTCACTGCAAACAACATTGCCAGTGGGATAACAGATGCCACCACCAGACCGGCCCGCAGGTTGCCCAGCAAAAGAATGAGCACAAAAATGACGATCAATGCACCTTCGATCAGGTTTTTAGAAACGGTATGGATCGCATTATTGACCAGTTTGGTGCGGTCCAGAAATGGTTCGACTACGACACCTTCCGGCAGGGATTTACGGATCTGCTCGATCCGCTCCTTCACATTACCGATCACTTTGGAGGAGTTCGCACCTTTCAGCATCAGCACAAGCCCTCCTACTACCTCACCCTCATCATTGCGCGTCATGGCCCCATAGCGAACAGCGCTGCCATACTGCACGCTGGCAATGTCCCGGATCAGCACGGGCAGTCCGTTCGAGGTAGTCTTGACCTGGATTTTTTCAATGTCTTTTAAACTGCCGATCAGCCCCTCACTTCTGATAAAATAGGCATTGGGCTTTTTATCGATGTAAGCCCCGCCTGTATTCTGATTATTTTGTTCCAGGGCTGTAAAAATCTCGCTTACGGAGATCTGTGCGCTTCGGAGCTTGAAGGGATCAATGGCGATTTCATACTGTTTCAAAAACCCGCCAAAGCTGCTTACGTCGGCAACGCCTTCCGTACCCAGTAACTGGCGACGCACGATCCAGTCCTGTATGCTTCTGAGCTCCATGGGCGGATATTTTTTCTCAAAACCCGCTTTGGTGTGCAGTACATATTGGTAGATCTCGCCGAGGCCCGTGGTGACAGGGGCCAGATTGGGCGACCCTACACCGGGAGGAATCTGCTCCACTGCACTTTTCAGACGTTCGGATACCTGCTGTCTGGCCCAGTAAACATCCACCTTATCTTTAAAAACTATGGTCACCACGGATAGCCCAAATCTGGAAATCGAACGAATCTCCTCGATATTGGGAATGGTCGCCATGGAAGTTTCTACGGGAAAAGTTACCAGTCGCTCTACCTCCTGGGCGGCCAGCGAAGGACTGCTGGTAATGACCTGAACCTGATTGTTGGTAATGTCGGGAACGGCGTCAATGGGCAGCTGGGTAAGTGAGTAGACCCCACAAATCGTCAACGCAAGCGTGAAAATACCGACGACCAGTTTGTTATGAATGGAAAAATATATGATTTTATCTAACATCAGATTTTGATTTACGCGTATGAATGAGCTTACAGTCGTGTCCGTACAAAATGGACGCGGCCGTAAACCAAATCTTGAAAATACAGGTAAACTATATCCTGGGCGGTTGCCAGATCGATGTTAAATCACCGCCGTTGATATTAGAAGAATAAGCAAAAATCAGCTCTTCAAATACTGGAAAACTTGCCATCATTGGCGGAGGGGCTGTTTCTGCTTGGAGCGTTATAGCCGAGCAACAAGTGCAAATACAAAATGGAGAGCACAGGTCAATATCAGTAGATTGCTGTTGAGAGCTTGCGTCAACCGTCACGTGATCACTATACGAAACCTCCAACGCCTGATCCTGGCAGGGAATGCAGGATAGCGCAATGGTGTAAAAGGCTAATATGATCAGAATGATTCGCATACTGCCGCAAAGCTAATTCAAATAAAGATGCAACAGGTAGTCAAAAATGCTTCAATAGGCAATTTCAACTCTGGATTTGTAGGTTTTCTCCTCTGATAGATGGCTAATCATGTAAGCAGAAAGGTCGGCCCGGGATATTCTGGGAATATTTTTTAGAGGCTGCCCCGTAATAATTCTGTAATTACTTATCCTTTTACCGTCTGTAAGCTTTGGCGCACGGACTATTGTCCAGTCCAAGTCAGACCCCGCAAGCGCATTTTCCATTAACAACATATCTGAGTAGACAGGTTTGTAAAGGCGTTGAAGAACATTTTTAATCAGAAAGCTCATAATCCAGGAGCTATTAGGCGGAATGCTGATGGCACCAGATGAAATACAGATTATACGTTTAATTCCTGATTGATGCATGGCTTTCAGGATGTTTTGCATGCCAGCTGAGTAGAGCGTGGTGCGTTTGATTTTTGGAATGCCTATGCAGGAAATGACTGCGTCAAAACCCATCATATGATCTTGAAATGTCTCGGGTAACAAAACATCTCCTTGAACGACTTTTAAATTGGGATGTCGTAACAACAACTGAGCTGGATTTCTCGCAACGGCAGTGACCTGATATCCCTGATCAAGTGCTTGCTCAACTACGTGGCTTCCTGTACCGCCTGTGGCGCCAAATACGATTACTTTTTTCATTGTTTCCTTTGTTTGTTTGGTCAACAAAGGTATTTTAGCACATACTTTTATTCAAGTACATACTCAAAAGTTCGTGTTTCGATGGCAGCAATTAAAGAGAGCTCGACGATTCAATTTAATAAACAGAATGTGTTTAGGCTATGCCCCATAACCTTTGTGATGGAGAAAATAGGAAGCTATTGGAAACCTATCATACTGTTTCATTTACTGGAAGGTGGCAAAAGGTATGGCGAATTAAAAAAAGCGATGCCCCACATCACCGAGAAAATGTTGACCCAGCATTTGAAACAACTGGAAGCTGATCATTTGGTTTTAAGGGAGGCCAGGGCCGTCATCCCACCTCATGTCACATATAGTCTAACTCAGACTGGTCTGGCTCTGAGACCTGTACTACATGCGATGGCAAATTGGGCCATTTCGGAAGGAAAGCGAAGTGATTTACAACTATTTCAAAACTTGAAGGATTTTCCAATGTAATGCCCGTTTCACTTATATCGGACCGCATCGACCAGGCTAGCTACCTGACAATAATTTGCTTTTTAACATCCATCGTCGCGGTTTTGATTCTGACGATATACTTGCCGGGCCCTAAATGGTGAAGCGGTACTTTGGCGCGTCTTTCCAGGTCCTGTTTGAGAAGGATCAAAACCCGGCCGAAAGAATCGTAAACTGCAATATCTGCCTGCTGAATCTCTTCTTTGGATTCAATGTAGACCTCGCCTCCATAAACCGGGTTAGGAAAAATAACCAATTCTGAAACCTGATTCGAGCCTACTAATAATTCATCGGAAGCTGGCGAGTAACAGGTCAGCGAATTGCCTTCCATCGTGAAAGTCTGAGCTATCTTGGCCGAATATACTCCCGGCATATCAGTCTGAATGGTGTCTTTGGTCGCTGTTAAAATCTCCTGATCTCTTTTCCAGACAAAGCTTGTGTTCCGATCGGTGTTGCTGGACGTCAATGCGATGTCAAACGGGCCGATCTTGGCGATT
The DNA here is from genome assembly GCF_026625565.1 of Dyadobacter pollutisoli. Classification (NCBI taxonomy): domain Bacteria; kingdom Pseudomonadati; phylum Bacteroidota; class Cytophagia; order Cytophagales; family Spirosomataceae; genus Dyadobacter; species Dyadobacter pollutisoli. The sequence continues at coordinate 1,494,960 of NZ_CP112998.1, read as the reverse complement.
ACAGGTTTGGCGATCTGGCTTTGGACTATAATCGAAGCCGGTGAGGAATTATCTGAAATACAGCCAAAAACGTTTTCGCTTCGCACCACAAAACTACCGGTTTGCTTTACCTCCAAAGTATTTCCGGTTTGAACTGCATTGGTTTGCCCTTCATTATACCACCGGTACTTGTCGGAGCCAGCGGCTACATTCAACGTCATGGAAGAATCTGCACAAATTTGCTGCATTCCAGCCTGCAAAATACTCGGAGTTGCCGGTTTGATGGCAGACTGAATGACGATCTGCTGCGTTCTGAGGGTATTTCCGTAGATGTCTTTGACCTTTGCCGAATACACTCCCGGAGCTGATATGCTGAGCGATTTTCCGGTCTGCTCGATCGTGTTACCATTTTGTTCAATAGACCAGACGTAACTACCAAAGTTATCGGGCAATGACAGGGAAATCGAATTATTACCGGCTTCACAGACCACCTGAACTTTGGGCAGTTGATTACTAACCAATGGGTTAACACCTTTCAGGAAATTTTCCGAGAGGACATCATTCCAAGCATTAGCCAGCACAGTCAGCGCCTCAACTCCATAGAAATGTGTTCCGTCGACCCTTGTGATCGGCAGGTCGTCAGTATCCGGGCCACTGAATGTAATGCCCCCCAGTTCTTTAATAACTGCGTTTTGAGCATCAATAATGGCCGGGTTTGTAACTGAAACACCGGTACCATCGGTGACCCGTGAGGTCTTTGAGATAATCCAGGGAAGCTTTGTATTGGTGTCTGACCCAAGCTTTTTAATCACAGATTCCAGATCGGCCCTGAATTCGTCAAACCCCATTCTTACCGGATAGTTGTCTGATTCTCCCAGCATCCACAACACCGCCCGCGCACCGTACTGGCTCGCATAATGCTGCACGGCCAACCGAAGATTTCCGTAAGGCATTTGAGCCGGAAAACGATACGAGTCAGAATAAACGCTGGTAGTAGGCTTGTTTTGGCTGCTCAATAGCCAGTTTTGAATGGAGGTACCAGACCAGGCCGTATTGATGAACAGAATAGGTACATTCAGTTTTTTAGTCAAAAGATCACCCAAAATCCCCCAGCACCAGGCCGTATTTCCATTGGGTCCGAGCACATGCAGGCTGTCTTGCAACTGCAACTGCTCAAAAACAGCAGCTGGCGGATCATTAAGGCTACTTTGAAATTCGTTGTTATAGTTAATGTAATTGACCCGGTCATCGCTTGCGCCGGGAGGAAGCGGAAAGTCCTTTCGGGCATCCACGCCCTGAGCATTGGACTGGCCGGATATGATAAAGACCTCGCCCACGCCCATTTTTGAGATTTGATCAGTGCCAACTACCTTTCCGGAGAGCGAGCCCCTTACTTCAAGGGTGTACCAACCGCCTGACAGCTGTAACTGACCATTATAAACCCCGCCTTTGGGTTTGTCTTCCAAGACTGTCCAGGGCACGTCTGTTCCCTGCCCCGCCTTGACCGGCACTGCGCGGACCTCGATTTTATCTATTTCAGAAGTGTAATTTCCACTGATTGAAACTTTGGTGCTGCCATTTGCCTGCCGCTGAAAAATGGATCTTTCCCCAGGAAATGAAACCTGTAATTGAGCATTGACACAAAAAGTAGAAAAGTGCAAAATAGCTAGCAGCCAAAAAAACCGCAGAACACTATTGCTTTCGAACATCAAAATAACAATTCGCAACTGAAACAAATAATTCGCCCGCCCCCTTGCTTGCGAATTACAAAACTACGTTTTACATATGATAAAAGAAAAATCCTTTAAACCATAATTATTTAAAGGATTTTTCAACTTGCATAAATGGGCATCAAACCCGTATTTTTTTACAATATGTAAGCTACTTATATTCCAGCCAGGTTGTTGCCTTGCAAGCTTTGTCGGTTTTAAAGCGAACCCAGCGGGCTGCGAAATCCTTTGGAAATTTAAAGTCTACCGTCTGTCCCGGCGCAACCGTTATTTTTTCAGAAAGCATCCACGGGCCGTTGCCTACCGGATCCACTTCCATCGTGAAGGTAACCGGGCTAGTGGCCTGATGCGAAAGTTTCAGGTTTTTTTGGTCATAAAAACCAATCAAATATGGATCGGAGGCCTCACCTGCATTTACAGCTGTATTTTTCCAGGGGCCACCATGACCGGTTGGCTTGCCCAGTTTCCACAGATCGTCAATCGCGCCGGCCCAAACAGCAGCCTTCTTGTCATCTGAAACAATGATATGATCGCTATTTTTTTTCACAGTTTCATCAATACCAGTCATCACCAGCAGCCCGCGGTAGGAAGCATAGTCGTTAATACGCAGATTATGAGAAGATACCGGCCTGATTTTAGCATAGCCGTCCGCGTTTTCAGCTGGCAGCTCATAAAACGTACCATGGCAATTGAAAAGGTCCCGCTCGGTGGAAACCTCCCGGCAGATCCGCAAAGCTGCGCTGTTGGTAAGGCCGGTAAAATTGTCATTGCCCAATGGAAGCCGCCAGCGCCGCCCCTTGTCATCAACCACCAGAACAGACGACTCCTCAACGGTCACGACTTTTTGTGGGATCGCGAATTTGGTTTTAATGAAAGATAATGTCTTGGTGTCCTGCTGCCGTACCAGCTTCATATTTGCATCCAGCTCATAGTAACCCGTTTCAGTCACACTCCCAGCTGAATAATTCATTGCCGCAATGCCAAGTGCGCGGCGATTGTCACCCAATCCATAAAGCAGCCCTCCCGAAGTTTTCGACGAAGCAACGGCGCTAAGCCCCGAAAAAATCGGATCGGAAACTATCGAACGCTTGTCGTCAGCGATATAAGAAAAATGGGCCGATGCATTGGTAGCCTTACTTGCTTTGATCCTGATCCACTCGCCAGCGTCATTGGCTGCAAAATCCGTGTTAACTGCGCTTTGTGGCCCTACTTTCACGGATTTCAAAGGCTGCCATGAGCCATTACCAGTTTTGTCGATTTCAAAAGTAAAGCTTACCTGGCTGTCTCCATTGTTCTGAATCCAGGCGGAGCGGTGCGCCCAACCGCTAAACAGAAACGGCTCGGAGTACTCTGATGCCTTCACATTTTCATTCAGCCACACTGCCCCCTCTGCCGTACTGGGCCCTAGCAGGTCAGGTTGTTTCAATGACGTAAACCACAGATTCGAATTGGATTGACCTGGGCCTTCGATGTTACCTTTCGCTTTTCTTTTGTTCAAAAATTCCCTCTGGGCCGAGTCGTCACAGCCGAAAACCAGCTGATCGTTCCAGCGCGTAAAATCTCCAATCACTTTCAAATAGGCGGAGCGAGGGCGGATACCGGCCGCATTTTTGGAAGAAAAACCGCCTGGAAAAGTCCAGAACATACCGTGCATGGTCATCAGGTAGTCAGGCTTTTGCGCCGTACCGATGTCCCTGATACGGGGCCATTCCGTGTTCCATCCGTGCGCACCATCGTAGCTGTGGCTTGCTTTGGGTAATCTGAAAAAGGTCCATTTGCCATTGTCGCGCACACCAAGCAGCACCGATTTGTGGTCCCACCCTGTGGCCCATATCGGATCGGTTTCTGGGTTTTTATTTCCATTAATTCCTCCGGGACCTGTTACTTCCACAAACTGGTTGCGACGGACCACTTTCCAGTTTTTGCCGTCCCATTCCGAGAGCGAGCCCGACTCGATATCAAACTGTTTTTCGGCCAGCTTGCCCGGCTCACCATTGTTGGAATAAACCGCCACACCCTGACCTGAGTAGAAGCCTTTTCCATGCGTTCCAGGCAGCAATGCATTGTACTGATAGGGCTGCTGTTCGCCATCACTTTTGTTATTTTTTACATTGCCATCCTCATATAATTGATTAACAGCCAATGTATTGACGTCCACTTCATAGAAACCCTCCTCCATGGTACCGTACATAATCTTATGGGTGGGGTCTGTCAAGTCGCGCGCATTGCCGGTGTGCCTGCCCGGCATCGTTTTGTATGAAATCGCCCTGACTTCCCCCTTGCTGTCAATGGCGTACGGGCCGATGAACAACTGGTTGCTTTCGGCGTGGATCATCCGGTTTGCGGGGGTACCTCCAATGCTTTCGGGGCGTACAGTCTGCTTTAAATCGGTGCTGATTTCGTAGAGTTTGTCCGATGAGCCAAATGGCAAATGCGGGGCATAGGTAATGGCCCAAAGTTTGCCTGCCCATGGAACCACTGCTCCCGTGCCACATTCTCCCTCGTTATTGTACATAGCCAGGTGCGGATAAATACCGCTATATGAAGGCTTGCTTTTATTTTGGACGCAAGAATTTAAGTTGAGCAGCACCAGCAGTCCGACCAGACCGGCAGCGAGATTATATTTTTTCATTCAATTGGTAGTTTAAAGCTTAGCAGAATAGCGATAAGCTTCTGATTATGAAACAATACTATTAAAATTAATAACCTGAATTTTGTGTAATGCCTGTATTAACCCTTCTTTCAACACCAGGGATAGGCCACAGATATTGTCTTGATTTATCAAAATTCCTTTGCGCCAGTACTTTCACATCAGTTCCAAAGCCAGAGTAATCAGCGACACCGTCGTTGTCTATGGGCGTTACGCCGGGGAATGGCCATTTGGCGCGATTTTGTGCTGCCGGGTCTGGTAAGCCTACCACGGGTTTGGACAGTACTTTTTCAGCCAGTTTCCAGCGGATCAGGTCCATGTAACGAAGGCCTTCGCGCGGGAATTCTACGCGTCGCTCTCTGCGTAGCGCCTGGCGGAGCGCGGTCGCGTTCATTACCGCCACGGCAGGATATGCGCCTGTCTGATCTACTGCAACACCGTAAGCACGCGCCCGAACCTGATTGATCGCATTCAGTACCGTTTCATCCAGCTCACCTAATTCTATTTTCGCCTCGGCATAAGTCAGCAGCATTTCGGCGTAGCGTATGATAATGGCATCATTATCTTCTACAAGACGGTCAGGCCAGGTTTGATCAATACCTTTTTTCCACAGAAAACCGGTGAAACTTGCAAAAGCGGCCACTGCCCGGGTATCCTTGTTGGTCACTTTTTTGTTTTCTTTTGAACTGAAAACCGTCAGAGAATCCGGATGAGGCGTATAATTGTAACCCAACCACTGCGTATTGAATTCAACAACAGTTGCCGTCAGTCTGGGGTCACGGTTTTTAAAGGGCGCAGTGGGCTCATAGAGCTTGGATTCGTCAATTGGTTTACCGTCAATGCATTCATAGGCATCGATCATTTCCCGGGTGGGCAGCTGAGCGCCAAAGCCTCCTGCATTTCGGGAGATATTGTCCTGAACGTAGCCTGCGGTGCTGAACACCTGCTGTTTTTCCTCGCGGGGAACGCTGATGATCAGCTCCTTACTGGACTCACCTGCTTTCACAAATAACTGCGCATAGCTACTATGCAATGTGTACACATTCAGTTTGATAACTGCATCGGAAGCTTCCTTGGCCAGTTGCCATTTGCCGGTATATAGTGCCGTTCTTGCCTTAATGGCCAGCGCGGCTCCTTTGGTAAGGCGTTTGGTTTCAGCCGCTGCGTAAGAAACAGGCAGATTGGATGCTGCAAAATCGAGCTCCTGAAAAACGAATGTGAGCAGCTCTTCACTGGCAGTACGGGTGATACCATACGATTCTTCGAGGGTAATCGGAGTGGTAAGAAATGGAACATCTCCAAAATGTGTAACCAACCTGGCGTACTGATAGGCCCTGATCAAACGCATTTCTGCTTCCAGCCGCAAAAGGATCGCAGCGGGTGTATTGGCGGCCGCTTTATCCTTATTGGCCAGAAATGAATTGGCCCGGGCGATGGCTTTGTAGCAGTTGAGCCAGTAAGTCTGCACGGCTGCATCGTCGGCAGTCATTGTGCCTCCGATCACCGCATTGGTCAGCTGCCCGCGGTGCCATTCATTGTCGCTGAAAAGCTCATTGTCGTTGCCCCAGAAAGCAAGCCTGTACAGATCGTTAACAGCCAATTCAAGCTCTGTTTGATTGGAATAAAAAGTCCCCGTGGATGCTTCCGAAAGCGGGTTCAGGTCCAGGGTGTGACAAGCTGTGAGGCCCGTCAGCAGTGATAGTATTAGGGTTAACTTTTTCATGATCGATAATTTGACTTTTGATATAAATCCCTGTGATTAGAACCGGATCGTTGCCCCAGCCATCAGCGTGGTTACAATGGGATAGGAATAGCTGCCTGACTCGGGATCGAGATAGTTGGGAAACTTGCTGAGCGAAAACACATCATTGGCAGAAACATAAAAGCGCAGCGACTGGATACCTGCTTTCTTTGCGGCGGTCTGCTTCAATGTGTAACCCAGTGTAATGTTTTTAAGCCGGAAATATGCCCCATTGATCAGCCAGTAGTCCGAAAGCGTATAGTTCGCTGCATTGGAAGTCCGTGAAAGGCGTGGATAAGTCGCCCGCAGGTTTTGCTCTGCACTGTTGTTCAGACTCCAGAACTTACCAATCATGTCTGCCGGCATATTACCAAAAGCCTCAGCAAATGGTTGCACAACCTCACTATTAAGCCGCGAGCGTTTTTTGGCCACACCTTGAAAGCTCACTCCAAAATCAAAACCTTCATAATCTGCGCGCAGATTTCCGCCATACAAATACCTGGGCAATGCTCCACCCAACAGTACCTTATCGTCGGTAGTGATCTTGCCATCTTGATTAATATCCTGATAGCGAACGTCTCCCGGTTTGGTGGTCACATTCAGCACCGGCGCGCCGGTAATTTCATCCTGGGTCTGGAACAATCCATTGGCTTTATAGCCAAACCATTCATTATACTCGCTACCATTGCGGATGATCTGATCGCCACGGAATTCGGTACCTTTCAAATCACCTACTGTCGATCGGGCGTCCGAAAGATTGGCTGCAACTGAATAGTTGAGCTTGTTAATACGGTCCTTCCAGCTGGCTTCCAGTTCCCAACCTTTTACATTCAGTACGCCTGCATTCTGATTAGGCTTGTCGTAACCCAGGTAAAGCGGGATGTCAAGCGGCAGAAGAATGTCGGTCGTTTTTTTCATGTAATAATCCGCGCCTAAACTCAGCCGGTCATTTAGAAAAGCAGCATCTATCCCGACATCGGTCGTGCGGCTGGTTTCCCAGGTGATATTTTCAACGGCATACACCTGCTGACCGCCGCCTGTCAATGGTACTACGCTGCCATTTTGGTAGAACAATGCCGTAGAAAAGTCAACGGTAGCCATGTAGGGATAGTAGGCCGGGTTGCCGTCTTTGTCCAATAGTCGCTCATTACCTGCCTTTCCCCACGATCCCCGTACTTTCAGAAATGAAAGCCATTGGTTGTTTTTCAAAAAGTTCTCCTCGGAAATAGTCCATCCAGCAGAAACGGAAGGATATACGGCTCTTCGGTAGGCGGATGCAAACCTGGAAGAGAGGTCCGAGCGAAGGTTTCCCTGCAAGAAGTATTTGCTTTTATAGTTGTACTGCAATCTTCCAAAATAGGAATGCAGGCCGGATTGATTAGCGCTTCCCGAATTGTCACGGAGCTCAGTAGAACCAGAGTTCAGATAAGGAAAGTCAGTCAGCGCAAAGCCGCTTCTGGACGCGCCCAGTGTTTCCAAAGAGCGGTAGTTTTCTTCATAACCGGCCAGTACATCGATAGAATGACCACCTGTAAAATCTTTCACGTAGTTGGCAAGTACCTGTCCATTCATTGTCAGCCCCTCCGATCTGCCTTCCGACAATGTGGTCCTGGCCTGATTGACGACCGTACTATTGGTTCCGTCTGGATTGGTATATTTGATCTGTTTGGAGAAATATTTGTTTTTGTCCATATCAAAAACGGGCGCTACCAATGCAGTCAGCGTCAATCCTTGCACAGGCTTGAAATTGAGCGATATCCGGCCACCGATCTGGTTGTTGAGCGTCTTTGAAAAACCTCCGTTCCGGATCTGCGCCAATGGGTTACGCCCGTCTTTCCCTAATGCCAACCTGCCGTCAGAATACACATCATCGTAGATCGGCGGCATCACGCGGGCTTCATAGATCGGGTTAAAAGTGCTGCTGGGAAGCTCATTGGCATTACCCTGATTGGACGTTCTTTTGTAAAAAACATCCATATTAACCGACATCTTATCATTGACCTGCATATCATTATTGATCCTGAAAAGATATCTGTTGTAAGAGCGGTTATCATAAAAAGCCCCTGCGCTGGCGTAACCCAATGATGCTTTTGTTTTGATCTTGCCCGAACCCATGGTAAATGAAATATCGTGACGCTGGCGGGGTGCGCTGCTTTTGCTAATAATGGATTTTTGCCAATCTGTATTTGGAAACCTGTCCGGGCTTACCCGGTTGCTGTCCAGGTAGGAAGCCATAAGCGCGGCGGCAAAAGGTCCGGTGCTGGCCCCGTCGTTGGTGGCCTGTTCATTGAAATACTTCATGTAATCCAGTACGCCTGCATAACCAGGTGTGGCCGTAGCGCGCTGCACACCATACTCGTAGGTGTATTCGAGACTGCTTTGTCCGTTTTTCGCGCGTTTAGTAGTCACCAGGATCACACCCGCCGCACCTCTTGACCCGTAAATGGCCGCTGAGGCAGCGTCTTTCAAAACAGTGATGCTTTCCACATCGCCGGGATTGACATTATCAATGCTGCTGACAGGCACGCCATCCACAATCACGAGGGGACTATTGGTACCAATGGTGGTAATACCCCGGATCAAAATGGAGGAACCCGAGCCCGGGGCGCCGCTGCTCCTTGTGACGGATACACCCGCAACACTTCCCTGCAGAGCCTCGGAAACCTGCAATGTCTGCCTTCCCGCGACATCTTTGGAGCTGATCGTCGAAATGGCGCCGGTAAGGTCTTTTTTCTTCTGGGTACCATAGCCAACGACCACTACTTCTGCCAGAGAGTTGTCATTGGGTTTGAGGGAAACGTCTACATTCGAACGCCCGGCAAGGTCAATTTCCTGACTCTGATAACCTACAAAAGAAAAGATCAGGGTTACCGGATCAGCGCCGGGAAGTGTCAGACGGTACTGTCCGTTGGCGTCGGTTACCGTACCTTGCTGCTTGCCTTTTATAACAATGCTTACCCCGGGCAGGTCTTTGGACTGCTCATCGGTTACCTTTCCCGAAAGCTGGTGGGTCTGCGCCCAAAGCGGATCAAGCCATCCAAATAGCAAGATGCAGCCAAGTAGAATTTTTTGTCTCATAATCTTTGAATATTTTAGGGTTCCAAGACGGCTTTACTGCAAACCGTTCGAGATTAAAATTTAAGTTTGCAAATATAATTTTGCATATTTTGACGAAGCGAGCATCTGCTTGATCAGATGTCCAACCAAAACTTTGGACAACCTAAACAATTGATAAAAAGCTCGTTAGAGCAAGTATTTTATGGATAATGGACAAGGCAGGGCGAGTTCTTTGGATCATCTGGATTACTGCTGCCAACTTGTAAGTGAACAATATGGCAAACCCGATATTTTATCCTGGACAAACAGTGATTATGTCAAGCTGGGATATATTCTCTACAAAAAAACTCATGTGCAGATTAGCCCCAATACGCTGAAACGTATTTTTGGCAAGATCAAAACCGATGTGCGCTACTATCCGCAAAGAGCTACCCGCGACGCGCTGGCTTTATACATTGGTTATCCAGACTGGGAAAAGTTTACCATTGCCAAAGCTGTTCCCGTCCCGTCCACAGGTCAATTACCTCACACGATAGCGCCCCCGATACCCAAGCTTACAACCGAACCCAGGTCAATTTCTCTGACCGCAAGAAAAAGAGGCGTTTGGTGGCTTTATTTGTTGGCTCTTCTGCTCGTACTGGCTTCTTTGGCGGCCTATCAAATATTCTTTACCGATACTGTCCATACACCGCCCAGGCTGATCTGTGAGAATCCGGTCGGAGAAAATCCGCATTCGGCTGTGTTTGTCGTTCGTGGAATGGACAGTATTGAGTTTTCAAAAGAACATTATACCATTGTTTTTGGCGATAGCCGCACAGATGTATCGGTGGTTGCAGGAGATAGCCTATATTCCCATTACTACGAGGTTCCAGGCCGCTACTCTGCCATTTTAAAGCGGGATGGCGTTGGCGTTGACACGACCTCGGTATACCTAAAAACAAACGGCTGGACGGCAACCGCAAGAATGATGTACGACACGACCCGGGTATATCCCATTGAGGTGCCCAACCTTTTCACCGGCGGCAGGAACAGCGTCAGCACGTTGGAAGCCTCCCATGCCGGGATTGATACTAACAGAACTTTTTTTGTGGATTTTATCAATACCCAGGTCACCAACATCGACGGCGACAATTTTGACCTTTTTGTGAAAGTGAAAACATCGCCTTCCCGGCCCGGCGTGCGCTGCTCGCAGGTGCGTGTGAATGTGTTCGGAGAGTCCTCCAAACATTTGGTGGACGCCATGAAACCCGGCTGCGTACACTGGACGGATTTGCAATTTTCTGAAATCAACAAGCAGGGCGAGTCCAATCAGCTGAATTTTTTGGGTGTAGACTTGCATGAGGGCGGTTCCATGCGAATCAAAGTAGAGAACAAGCACGCACGCGTTTTTATCAATTCCAAACAGGTCTACGAGATCACTTATCAAAAGCCGTTGAAGAAAATCTATGGGCTGGGAATTACCTTCTCCGGCATTGGCTCCATTGAATCCGTCGTGCTCAAAGACCTGAGAACAGGTCAGCCATTTAGCGGAAATTTTCAGTAACTCCCTTTCCCTCTCAGGCAAACCATTCAGGTCATAACTGCTTTACTCAATCAAAATAATGCAAAAATTTGTTTGAATATTGAATTATTTGTTATATCGTTGCATTGGCAATTATTAGCTAACTTATTTTTAGTAGATTATGTAACCAGCCAACATTGCGGAGCATATTTGAAGCTTTTCGAAGTGATTATTTGCATTAAAACTTTCAAAGAAAATGCCAATTTATCATCAACTTGGAACCATCCCTCCTAAGCGGCACACCCAGTTCCGGAAGTCTTCCGAGAAAGATGCCGGACTATATTACGAGGAAGTTTTTGGCACCATAGGTTTTGAGGGAATGTCCTCCCTGCTATACCATACCTGGCGCCCCACGCAGGTTAAAGCTTTTGGGGAGCCTTACGATGTGTCTCCCAAAATCGCAGTAACCCATAATCTGACCATGCGTAAGCTCATTGGTTTTAATATCAAGCCGGCTGATGATTATCTGGAAAGCCGGGTCGCTTTAATGGTCAATAGGGACCTTGTGATAGGGCTGGCCGCGCCAGGCAATGGCTTAATGGATTATTTCTACAAAAATGCTGATGCAGACGAGTTGCTGTTTATCCATCGCGGGAATGGAAAACTGCTTACGTTTTTTGGCAATATTCCATTTCAAAGTGGCGACTACATTCTTATTCCCAGGGGCGTAATCTACCAAATCGAATTTGATACCACCGACAACAGGTTGCTTTACCTGGAATCCCACGCCCCTATTTATACGCCAAAAAGATACCGTAACCATTTTGGGCAGCTCATGGAGCAGTCCCCGTTTTGCGAGCGGGATTACATTTTGCCAAGAGATTTGCAAACCCACGACGAAAAGGGCGATTTTCTGATCAAAATAAAAAAGCAGGACCACATTCATCCCCTCACGTACGCCACACACCCATTCGATGTGGTGGGCTGGGACGGTTACAATTATCCCTGGGGCTTTTCGATCCACAATTTCGAGCCCATTACCGGCCGCATTCACCAGCCACCGCCTGTGCACCAGACTTTTCAGACGGATGCATTTGTGGTTTGCTCTTTTTGCCCGCGGCTGTATGATTATCACCCGCTGGCCATACCTGCGCCCTATAATCACAGCAACATTGATTCCGATGAGCTGCTCTACTACGTCGATGGTGACTTTATGAGCCGCAACGATATCTCGCAGGGCGACATGACCCTTCATCCGGGCGGGATTCCCCATGGCCCGCACCCGGGAGCTTATGAGCGCAGCATTGGTAAAAAAGAAACGCAGGAACTGGCCGTGATGGTCGATACTTTCCGGCCTCTTATGCTCACCGAGGCTGCTTTGGGTATTGATGACGGGAGATATTTTGCGAGCTGGACTGATGAGTGAAGGAATGAAATAATGAGTGAATGAGTGAATGAGTGAATGAGTCAATCCTCCTGGGATGCGAATGGATGATCAAATGTAAATCGTGAATTAATGGTCAATAATGCAATGGTCAAATAAATCGAATACTATGGAAGCAATTACAGAACTAGCGATAGAACCGGTCCATACCGATTTCCTGCCCATCAATGGTATGGATTATGTGGAGTTGTTTGTCGGCAATGCCCTTCAATCGGCCCACTATTTTCAGAATGCCTTTGGCTTTCAGCCGCTGGCAATGGCAGGACTTGAAACCGGCCTGACCGATCGGGAATCTTACGTCGTCATCCAGGACAAGATACGGCTCGTTTTTACCTCACCGCTGCACGGAGGGACTTCCATAGGCGAGCATATCGACCGGCACGGTGACGGGGTGCAGGTTATTGCGCTCTGGGTGGATGACGCTACGAGTGCCTATCAGCAGACCACCCGGCGCGGCGCGAGCTCTTTTCTAAAACCGGTTACAGAGCAGGACGAGCATGGGCAGGTCGTGCGCTCGGGCATTCATACTTACGGGGATACGGTACATATTTTTGTAGAACGACGTGACTATTCAGGAGTTTTCCTGCCAGGATTCATTGAATGGAAGCCTGCACACATTCCAACAACTACCGGATTACGCTATATCGATCATATGGTAGGCAATGTGGGGTGGAACGAAATGAACAAGTGGGTCAAGTTCTATGAAGATGTGATGGGCTTTACTACCATGGTTTCTTTTGATGACAAAGACATCTCCACGGAGTATACGGCCCTGATGAGCAAGGTGATGAGCAATGGAAACGGACGTATCAAATTCCCGATCAATGAGCCGGCGGAAGGAAAGAAAAAATCACAGGTGGAGGAATACCTTCACTTTTACGGCGGCCCAGGCGTCCAGCACATTGCGGTCAATACCGATCACATCATTGAAACAGTCCGGACGCTTCGCGAACGGGGCGTCGAATTCCTGCAAGTGCCTGCCTCCTACTATGATGATTTGTCGGAACGGGTTGGGCAAATCGATGAAGAAATCCGCGCGCTTCGCGAGCTGGGTATCCTGGTGGACCGTGACGAGGAAGGCTACTTGCTCCAAATATTTACCAAACCCATAATGCCGCGCCCTACTTTGTTTTTTGAGATCATTCAGCGAAAAGGTGCGAGATCATTTGGAAAAGGGAATTTCAAGGCATTGTTTGAGGCCATTGAGCGTGAGCAAATGCTGAGAGGAACGCTTTAAAATTATCATGACAGCGTATCATGGATCAGGCTTATCATCAATACACCAAAGCTGATCACCACATGTGGCGGCAGCTTTTTGAGCGGCAAATGAAAATTTTGCCCAGCATCGCCAGCAGTGCTTATCTGGATGGAATCCAAAAAGTGGGGTTTGTTGCTGGCCACATTCCCAATTTTGAAACGGAGACAAATCCATTGCTATCCGCTTTGACTGGCTGGGAAGTGTACGTAGTGCCCGGCCTGATCCCGCATAAAGAATTCTATTCGCATCTCTTTGCGCGACAGTTTCCGGCCTCTAGCTGGCTTAGAAAACCCGAACAGATTGATTACCTGGAAGAGCCCGACATGTTTCATGACACTTTTGGGCATGTTCCGCTTTTGAGCAATCAGGCCTTTTGCGATTTCATCTTACATTTGAGCGCGGTGGCACTGCGGTTTATTGACAATGAAGAAGTTCTGCAACGCATTTCGCGTTTATATTGGTACACCGTAGAATTCGGATTGATCCACGAGCAGGATACTTTGAAAATTTATGGGGGAGGAATTATTTCTTCCGCCGGCGAGAGCATTTACTGTCTGGGTAACCAGGTCCGCAAGATCGATTTTGACCTGGAACTGGTACTGAACACGCCCTATCATATCGACCGCTACCAGGATTATTATTTTGTAATTCAATCCTACGACCAGCTTTATGATTCGGTAACCGGGTTGGAAGAGGCGCTGGGGGCATTTGCAAAACATTAAAGTTTTATCGAGATACCCTCATGAAACCATCGTGGCTTACTATTTCGGAGCACTCAGATTTTTCAATCCATAATCTACCTTTCGGGGTTTTCAGCAGAACGCATGCGCTCCCCGTGGCAGGTGTGGCCATCGGGGATTATATTATTGATCTGGCCCAGGCATACGACAAAGGGGTTTTTCCCGAATATCCATTGAAAGAAAACGTTTTCCGAAAACCTTTTCTCAACGATTTCATCTCACTGGGCCGCACGTTTTCCGGGTATGTCCGCATTGTTTTACAGCAAAGCTTACAGGATCCTGATTCGTTATTAAAAAAACTGGCCAACAGTCTGATCGTCAGACAAAGTGATGTGCAGCTGCATATACCCTTGAAGGTCGGCAACTACACCGATTTTTATTCCAGCCAGGAGCATGCGACCAATGTAGGAAAACTGTTCAGGCCAGACGATCCGCTGTTTCCGAATTGGAAACATATGCCCGTCGCCTATCATGGACGCGCTTCCTCCATTGTCGTTTCCGGCACCGCCATTCAGCGACCCAGCGGGCAAATCAGCAAAGACGCGGCTGGTGCCCCCACCTTTGCGCCAACACGCTCACTGGACTATGAGCTTGAACTTGCCTTCGTAGTAGGGAAAGACTCGCAACTCGGCAGGCCTGTTCCGATTGATCTCGCCGAAGAGCACATTTTTGGTGCGCTGCTATTTAATGACTGGTCCGCCCGAGATATCCAGCGGTGGGAATACCAGCCCCTGGGGCCATTTACTAGTAAAAACTTTGCTTCCAGTATTTCTCCCTGGATCGTTACCATGGAAGCCTTAGAGCCATTTCGTACGGAGCCGCCGGTTCAGTCGCCCATGCCACTACCCTACCTGATCCATTCCGGTAGAAAAGGATTTGACCTTCATCTCTCCGTTGCAATCAAGCCCTCTGGCGATCAGGAGTACCGGGTATCTCAAACCAATTCAGACCATTTGTACTGGAACATCAGCCAACAGGTTGCGCATCATACCATTACGGGCTGTAACCTGAACGTGGGCGACTTGCTGGCCACCGGGACCATCAGCGGACCGGAACATCACAGTGCAGGATGTCTTTTGGAAGCCACGGCAGGAGGCAAGGAACCCATTTACCTCTCAGACAAAGTCGTGCGCAGATTTTTGGAAGACGGTGATGAGGTCATTATTCGTGGATATGGTCAAAAAGGGGATATCCGGGTAGGTTTTGGTGAATTAAAGGGGATAATCAGAGATTAGCAATCGTCTTGACTGTGATCACTTTTTGATCATGTGAAGACAGACAACAAAGAACGGCTCCATGAAGCCGTTCTTTGTACATTACTGCTATATAATATACACGGATTATGAGATCCAAGTAAAATCAAGACGCACTTTGTAGATTACCGCCCTTAACGACCAGCCGAAAATCCACGATTTATTGATTGTATTCCCGGTACCATTTGACAAAAGAATCGACGCCATCTTCAATATTGGTAGTGGCGCGATGACCCGAAACTGCTTCCAGCTCATCAGTATCAGCCCAAGTGGAGACAATATCGCCCGGGATCATATCTTTTAAATTGATTTCTGCTTTTTTGCCAAAAGAGCTTTCCAGACACTTGATGAAATGCAGCAGATTCACAGGCTTGCCGTTTCCGATGTTATAGACCTGGTACTTGTGGGGCAGATCTGATTTTAGTACCGCATTGATCCCTCCCACAATATCGTCTATATACGTAAAATCCCGCTTCATTTCTCCATGATTATAGACATTAATGGCCTTTCCGGCCTCTATCGCGTCTGCAAACAAAAACGGGGCCATGTCCGGACGCCCCCAAGGACCGTAAACCGTAAAAAAACGAAGCCCGACCGTGGTCAGATCGTACAAATGACTATATGTATGAGCCAGCAACTCATTGGTTTTCTTGGTAGCAGCATAAACGTTAATAGGCGTCTCGGATTTTTGAATTGTCGCGAAAGGCTGCTCGGTGTTCAAACCGTAAACACTCGAACTACTGGCGTAAACAAGTTTTCCGGGAGGATGCAGGCGGCAGCATTCCAAAATATTGAAAAACCCTTCAACATTGGATTTCAAATAGCTGCGGGGGTTTTCTAAACTGTACCGTATTCCCGCCTGGGCAGCCAAATTGATCACACAATCGAAATGATGCTCTTCGAACAGGTCCAGTAATTGGTCCATATCCAGCAGGTCCATTTTGATAAACTGAAAGCTCGAAACCGAACTTAAAACAGGATGGTGAGAATCTATTTGGGCAACGTCAATACCGACTTGGCTAAGCCTGTCAAGCTTTAACTGTACGGAATAGTAATCATTTATATTATCGATACCAACGACCTGATGCCCTTCCTTAATTAGTTTTTTTACAAGATGGAAGCCAATAAAACCTGCTGCTCCTGTCACTAAAACCTTCATGGTTAATCACGTTTAATATTGTCACTAATGTCTTTTGGGAAATTCTCAACCGAGATCATAAAGCCAGCCTAGCCCCATGCATGGTGCCCGATGATTTTAAGGGATGGTTCCGGAATCTTTGTCGAAGCTGCATTACCCGACAATTTTACTTCATTGACATGGAAGAGAAGAATGTTTTTGGAGTGATCCACAATTCTGGGGAAGTTGGGACGCCAAATAGGCGAAGCGTTTTTCATTTAAAGTGTGCTATTAAGAGAATTTCAAAAATACTGGATTGTAATCAATCTTGATGGTTTTTAGCAAAGAAATAATTTTTCGGCTGTTTGTCCCTCTTGACTAACATAAATTTTTGCCATCGCTATAAGGCTTCTATTCTCTAAGCGGTCTTTTGCTTCTTGATTTCTTGCATAGGGTTGCAAAAGAGCAAAATTCGCAGATCGGATAAAGGGCAAAAGCTTGTAATTTAGCATCGTTCGCCACAAATAAAGTTGTAACTAAGGATTTATGGACAGAGATCTGCCATCCCGAAAAACTAATGATTTGAATGCAGAGCCCCTGCCTAAACGGCGGCTAACCATTCAGATTGGCGCGCTAATACTATTGGCTATGACCGCTTTTGCCGCCAATTCGATAATTTGCCGAATCGCTCTAACCCAAACGAGGATAGATCCTGCCAGCTTCACCATTATTCGTATTCTAGCCGGTGCAACGACGCTCACACTGATCATATTATGGCGTAAACGACACTTTCGAAATTATGGCAGTTGGCGCGGCGCGGCCAGTCTCTTGATTTATGCGGCTGCATTTTCTTTTTCCTACGTGAACCTGCCGGCCGGAACCGGGGCTTTACTCCTATTTGGTTCTGTGCAAGCAACAATGGTCATTGCCGGTTTGTATCACGGCGAGCATTTACGGACGACACAATGGGCCGGTTTGCTGCTGGCATTTTGTGGTTTGGTCGTTCTGGTTGCGCCTGGCATTCACGCGCCCGATCCGTATAGCGCTATACTGATGGCAGTTGCAGGAATAGCATGGGGTTTCTATTCGCTTTTCGGAAGAAAGTTAGGGGATCCCCTCACTGCTACTGCTGGCAATTTCGTTAAGGCCACGCCATTTCTATTGATACTTCTTCCTTTCGCTGGCTCCGTTGATTCCAAAGGAATCATCCTGGCACTCCTGTCCGGTAGCATTAGTTCAGGCATGGGATACGCTTTGTGGTACAGTATTCTGCCAAACTTAAAAGCCGCTCAGGCAGCATCCGTACAACTATCTGTACCTATCATTGCCTCAACAGCGGCCATTTTCGTTTTGGGTGAAAATCTTACTTTCAATCTTGCGATTGCCTCCGTTGCCATTCTGGGTGGTATTGGATTTGTTATCCTGGGGCGAGGCAACTAACTATTTACGGTCTTCGGTTCATTTTTTGTATTTGATCACGGTAGTAGCGGTATCTTTGAGAATCAATGTGTCCATACAATGAAGTGTGTCAAAATCTAGTGAAAATCAATGAAGATGAGAAAAGCATTTTTGATAATCGACATGCAGAAAGGCTCTTTTACCGATGAAACCCCTCGCTATGACAGTCCACTTATAATTGAAAGAATTAACCACATCGCAGCATCTTTTCGCGCTAATTCGCTACCCGTTATATTTATCCAACATGACGGCACTGGTAGCGGTGAATTTGTCCCTCAAACAAAGGAATGGGAATTGTTAGACGGCTTAGAGAGAGACGCTGGCGACATCTTCATTGATAAATATGCCAATGATGTCTTTTACCGGTCCGCGCTTGCCAAAAAGCTAGACAGTTTATCTGTTTCCGAACTCGTTATTGCGGGCTGCGCCACCGATTTTTGTGTTGAGGCGACCGTGCAATCCGCCCTGGCCAAGGACTTTAATATAACAGTCGCTGCGGATGCCCACACGACTGCCGACAGGCCCCACCTGAAAGCAGTTCAAGTGATTGAGCATTATAACTGGGTCTGGAAAAATATGCTGTCTACCAAAGGAAGTATTCGCGTCGTTCCTTCATTTGCCGTTCTCAAAGAACTCGATTTAAAATCCGCTATGGCCGGGAGACAATAGGAAGATTGTATTTTGTGCGTACCGGTTTCTGATCCCTCAAAGCCGGTTTCCAGCTAGGCATTGACTCCACGACCTGCACAGCCGAGTGGACAAATTCCTTGTCAGACCATTCCAGTACTTCGATGTTTGCAAGCGACCCATCCGTGTTGACCACAAAAGAGATAACCACTTTTCCACTACGTCGCCCGGGCGGACATTGAGCATTCTTTTTAAAGATGCGAAGTGTATCCACCAATCAGGAATCTCGTTAATAGACCTTCCAAAAAATCTTCTGATTCGTATAGCACTATTTATTTTAATCTTGTTATTTCACGGTAGCAGGAAATGCGCTTCAAATTGGTACCTTACGATGTTTTAAATTGAGTTTTATTGGCAGTGGCAACAAATCGTTTTTATCAAAAGACAAAAGATGATCCACACGGCTTGAAGAATCTTTGGGAAAAAGAATTCGAAGAAAAAGCCTTATGGGGGAACAGGATATTCTGTTTCACATTTTTGGTTTGTTATCCACTAACCTCCATCCTTTATTACCTTAACGGCAACCCCCACTATCAGTCTATTTTCCTGATACAAATTACCTGTAGCAGCCTGGTGGCAATGATCATTTTCCTGCATTTCACAGGGAAAATAAATAGTCAGAATGCTTCTTTTCTCAGCCGGATTTTGCTGGTAATTTTTCACGCGTTTATCCTGGCCCGTTTTGAAACCATATACTACAACGATCTGAGTATCAACCTCACCCTGCAGCTGATATTTTCGATCTGGGTGCTGCGCTGGAAGTTTACCTATGCCCTGGTCAGCTCGGTAGCGACAATCCTATTTTTTTCGCTTGCACTTTATATCAATGGAGGATGGGAGGCTCTGATTCTTTTCATACAAGAGGGAGGTTTCTTCTACTTTCTGGGACAAATTGTCTTCCCATTGGTTTTGCAAATGCGTTACAACAAGCAGTATCGCGAGTTTACTTATTTTCACAGCCTTCAGAGGCAAAACAAAGAGCTGGAAAAGCAAAACCAGCTGGTCAGAGCGGCCATGCAGGCTAAATCCGATTTCCTATCTACGATGAGCCATGAGATCAGGACTCCATTGAATGGGATCGTAGGAATTATTCACCTGATGCTTCAGGAGGATTTACGAACTGATTTCCAAAGGGAACTGGTCGGGACTTTGAAGTTTTCATCCGATCATCTAATGGCGGTAGTCAATGATGTTCTTGATTTCAATAAAATCAATTCCAATCATGTCAAGCTTGCAAGGGAGCCGTTTAACCTTTCCATTTTTCTTAAGAACCTTGAAAAAACATTTATTCCGAGAGCCCAGGAAAAGAAGCTGGATTTGATTTTTGAAATCGATCCGGCTCTGCCTGCCCATTTGATAGGCGATCAGGTACGGCTTAATCAAATCATTACCAATTTGATTCACAATGCAGTTAAGTTTACGGAAAAAGGATTTGTAAAGTTGGCTGTCAAGGAACTCGAAAGGGATGAAAGTCAGATAGCATTACAGTTTGAAATCAGCGATTCGGGAATTGGCATTCCGTCGGAAGATCAGTCTTCTATTTTTGAGATCTTTGTACAAAGCAGTACAGAAGCCAAGCGCGGCAATCGCGGCACCGGACTCGGGCTAGCTATCACGAAAGAACTTTTACGGCTTTTTGAAAGTGAAATCAAATTAGAAAGTCAGCAGGGGCAAGGATCACGCTTTTCCTTTCGAATTAATTTCGCGTATTCCGATCACCAACTGGCAGAGGAAAAGCCCGTGGGCGTGAGAGTTAACCTCCCGGAAGCCCGTGTTCTGGTCGTAGACGATAATGCCGTTAATTTATTGTTTGTCACGAATTTGCTCAAAAAAGTGGGTTTGCATTCTGACAAGGCCGAAAATGGCTGTGAAGCGGTTGAAAGGTTTAATAACAACCACTATGACCTGATATTGATGGATCTTAAGATGCCTGTAATGAATGGTTTCGAAGCGACACAGATCATTCGTGCCCAGGGCTCTCAGGTACCCGTCATCGCGCTAACGGCTTCCGCCTTTACAGACGAGCGAGAAAAGGCACTATCCAGCGGATTTTCCGAATACCTTGTTAAGCCTTTTCTTCCGAAGGAATTTTACGACACCATCTTCACCTTTCTTAGAACCGAGGAGCAGAGCAATAACTGACAATTCAGCCAGGCACAGTCACTTCGACTAAATGAATGAATGGGTTCCGTAGTTTAGGGTTCCCAGTTTGACAACTTATGTACTTCCCAGATACCCGCCTAAGGCAATGACATGCGATGAATTCTCACTTCCAATGGCCAAGTCCAGCCATATATCGGGTTTTTTGTAGCTGGACCTGGCCGATCCAGGAGGCAATCTGCTATTTCCCCTTTTCTGATAAAATGTTCAGTGTATTACTTTTTTGTAGTCCCGACTGATTTGCTGATGATACTTCGCATGCAGTTTTATAGCCGTTTCCGCGCTATTCCCCTTTGCTGTAACCGGAAAAGATTTCTGTTCATTAACCCATCGCCATTCCCATAATGATATGTTTTTTTCAAATGATTTGAAGTCGGGCTCAGATCCGTCTTGCAACGCCATGTTCAGCATTGCAAAAAACTTTTGCCAGCGAACTTTATAAAAATCACTCAGAAGTCCACTCCATTGTCGGTTTGAATATTCATGCAAAGGGCTGTTGGCGTCTCCCCACAGCGTGATCAAATCCCTGGCATTTTGTTCGTACAGTGCTTTTTCTTCTGCGTTCCCGCCCCATTTTCTCGCATCGGAAATCCATGGCCCGAGCAGGAAGTCTTTTCTGGTTGCCAGCAGTAGATCCATATCGCTGATCAAATCAATAAATTCCCTGCTGTACTTTTTGAAAGCGATTCGGTCTTTTTTTCTGAATGCAGTTACCCATTTTTTTTGAACAGCCAATGCATAATTGGCCAGGACCTGCCTTGAAACATCTACCAGGTCATAGCTGAACCCATCAGTCTTTGCACCTTTATTTGCAGCTTTGATGAATAGGTCCCAGGCCGGCAGAAGATCTTCCGGCGCATAATTCAATTTCGTTCTGGTCCACACTGTGGTCGAATCCAGGGTTGGCCTGCCAGTGACAATCGACTCTGCACCATCACGGATTTCCTTTCCATTATATACTGTTTTTCTTAAAATCTGCCAAGCTTCTACAAGATCCGGGTCATCCTTACCGTACCTGTTTCTTGCATATTTTTTGAGCCAGTCATCCAGGTCAATCGGTGTTGTTTGCCAGGTGTGCTGCATCATCAGCTCATACATGACCGGATTTTGCTCAATAGCTTCCATCGTCAAACCGATCCCTTCCAGCCGTTTTCTATCCGGGTCAGCCCAGGCCTGCGCAGGGCCGCTGGCAACACCCTCCATCCTACCAAACAAATTGACATTACCACCAAAATTATTGAGCATATTCCAAATCCAGGGTTTACCATAAAAAGCGCCCGTTCTTTTCCAGACCGGTTCAATTTCAGCGGCCAGATCCAGCAGAATCATTTTATCGTCCGGAACCGCATTAAGCAGCGCTTCAATCTGCGGCGCTTTCCAAAACTTTCTGTCGCTGTAAAAGAGCCAGCCCTGCATTACCCATATGGCGTCTGGGTCAGCCTGCCGCATACCATCGTAAATCCTTTCACTTAGTTTCGATAAATATTCAGGATCATCGGTAGGCGGTTCGTTTTCGTTAAAAGTATCGGCAGAATATAAATGGTCAGTGCCATAAAGCGCTGTTTGCTTATCCAGGAATTTCTTTCCGATTTCTGCAAAAAGCGGATCCTGCGAATCCAGGATATAGGTATCGCCAAAGCCATTTGTCCAGTTAGTTGCTTTCAATTGCGCTTTCGGGAATTTGTTTTTAAAAGCAGCAGGAACATGCCCTGTAAAAGCCGGTAAAACCGGTTTCATTCCGAGCTCCCGCTCTCTTTTGACGATTTGCTGCTGTAATGCCTTATGGCTTTCCATCCATTTTAATGGCAAGGGCCCGCCCCATCCATCCAGATTTCCCATCCAAAACCAACCAAAATAGGCGGGACCACTGAAAAAATCTTTCAGCTCGTTTTCAGTGAAACCCATGTCTTTGTACACTTCCAGCCAGGTGTATTCTTCGCCGGTAATGGCCAGCGGCATGTTAATCCCGTGCAGCGCCATCCAGTCGACCTCCTTTTGCCAGCGCTCCCAATCCCACCAGCTCATGCTGTAATTGAAAGTGCAGTAATTCAGGTTGTAACGGTAATTGTATACGGTCGCTTTGCTAATTTTGGCAGGAACAGCCGGTAATTTGTCAGGAAGGGATAAATTGGTACCATTCCAGGTAATCTGGCAGTGCGCAAATTCTGTCAAATAATGGTATAGTGCCGACGCCACAGCAACGCCACTTGAACCGCGAAGCACGATTTTGCCCCCTTTACTTTCGATTTCAAATTCGTCTTTCCCCGATTTTGAAATCAGTTCCTCTACCTCGAAATGCAAGGCATGAGAAGGAATAACCCGGCCTATCAAAGCCTTTCCCGAACTTACGACGACTTGCGCTTTTAACGTTTGCGCCATCAAAACCAGACCAAGGACAAGACAAAGCCACCTGCCCCTCCCCAAAAAATGAAGAGAAGAACAAACTGTATGAAAGTGATTCATTTTAGAAGATTATGGAATTGATACGATCTGAATAGAAAGTATTACAGACTACAAGAATGGCATGAAGAAAAAAATTCTCCGCAGCCCAAAACGGATGCGGAGAATTAACAGGTCAGTAGCCTGGATTTTGCACCAGTGCAGGATTCAAAAGCATCGCGGAATTCGGTATTGGGAAAATACGCTTATTGACATCGGAGTCTGTCTTGTATCCCCATTTATTTTCAAATTTCCCAAAGCGGATCATGTCATTCCGGTGCCACATTTCGGAAACAAATTCGCGCGCTCTTTCTTCATAAATGGATTCAAGGGTCAGGCTTGCAAAAGCGGTTGCCTGCCGCGCGGTCCTGATGGAATTAACCAATGACAATGCTGTTGCCCCGGAAGTAGCAGCTCCCCCTCTTTGGATCGCCTCTGCCTTCATCAAAATCGCATCTGAATAGCGAAAAATAGGTACATCGTTATTTTGGTTTCTGTTCAGAGAAGTAGCATCAGGATGGAACTTTATATTGCGGTAACCCATGTTCCAAGCCAGTTCGTCATTACCCACATCAAAAGAAGCAACATCCTGTCTCAAAGTAACTTGCGGCGTGAGATTGATCTGATATGTATAGGGAGCGGATGGATCCGGGCCGGCATAAAATTGGTCGTAACCCTTTTTAGTTGTCGTTACGGTCACTGGTCGGCCATCATCGTAATATTGCAAACCGGTGAGCCATTCCTTGTTTCTGATATCGTTTGCATCGCTGAAATACTTGTAAAATTCCGGTAAAGTGCTCACCGCTGCGTCGGGCGTAAACGGCATCTTGAATTTGGCAACCATTCCCCTTGGAATGTCGTAGCGCGAATGCAGGTTGGTTGCCCGGAAAGGGAAACTATTGGTTGCTGTCGCATCGAAAGGAATGGCAAAAATGAACTCCTTCATGGCCGGGCCATTATCAGGATAAAACATTTTTAAATATGAATTGGCGGGTTCCAGGGAGAATTTACCGGAATTGATGATTTCATCGCATGCTGCAATACAATCGGCATAACGCGGCGAGCCAGTGTATACTTCCGCATTCAGATACATCTTGGCAAGTAACGCCTGCGCAAGGTATTTGGTCGGACGACCATAGGTTGAAACGTCCACGGCTGCACTCAAATCAGGAAGCGCCGCTTTGATCTCGGTTTCAAGAAATGCAAACACTTCTGCACGTTTCGCATTCGGATGCGCGCTGTAATCCCCGTAGGTAGTGATAATGGGCACATTTCCAAAGCTGTCCATCATCCAAAAGTAAGCAAGCGCCCGCACCATTTTAAGTTCGGCCAGGCTCTGATTTTTAGTGGTCCCTTCGGGCATATTGGTTTCCAGGATAGCCAATGACTGGTTAACAGTTCCAATAATGGTGCTCAGCCATGTCCAGTTTCCAGTCACGGTGCTGTGATCTTTCGTCCAGCTGTGCAAATGCAAATCCTTAAATTCAGCACCATTATACCAGTTTCCGCCCTTGGCCGGGAAAATTGCCTCGTCGGATGTTAAAGTTTGCAAGTGAAAGTACTCAACCGAAATATTTCCGCGGAGTGCCACGTAAGCCGGGCCGGCGGCGCTGATAAACTGTGACTCGTCGGTTGGGAAAACATCGGGTGTCAACTCGGAAGTTACCGGTACATCCAGCTCGTGACAGGAAACCATCGTCCCTAGCAAAACCGCTGAAAAGATTATTTTTATATATGACTTTTTCATGATATCTAAATTTTAAAAATCAGAATGATACATTCACTCCCAAAAGGAAAGTTCTTGTTTTAGGATAGAAGTTGTTGGAATCCACACCCGGCGCAAGGCCGCCCTGATTGATCTCAGGATCTACACCGGTATACTTGGTGATCACAAACAGGTTGTTTACCGACGTATAAACACGGAGACTTTTCATACCTGAGCCAATATTTTTGAAATTATAGCCCAGCGTGGCGTTGTCAAATCTGAGATAACTTCCACTTTCCACAAACCTGGAAGAATACTGATATGAATTGTAATCCGCCATGGATTCACCTCCCGCATCAGCCAGGATGTTGGTGTATTGCGCAGTATTTGGTCTGAACAAGTCGGCGCGGGTTGCGTTGAAAATCTTGTTTCCAAAAGCGCCCCGAAGGAATACATTCAGGTCGAAGTTTTTGTAACGGAAGTTATTGGACCAGCCTGCCAGCAGTTTAGGCTGCGCATTGCCAATGTATTTATAATCAACCCCAATGGAGGGAGTCGTAGTCAACTGCCCGTCTCCGCCAACAAATTGTGAAACACCGTCCGCGTTTTTTCCGGCATATTGCAGTGAGAAAAATTGGCCTAATGGCTTACCAGCTTTCAAGATTTCAAGTGAGTGGCTCGACTGCCCCAGACCTTCGGGATAAGCAAGCAAAACGGAATCGCCACCTGCAAAAAGTGGATTCGACAGGCTCGTGACCGTATTTTTGTTATGGGCAAGATTCAATCCTGTCGACCATTTGAAAGGGCCTTTATCGAATACAACCGCATTCAGGCTCAGCTCTATCCCTTTGTTGTTGATACTGCCGCCATTGGTTGTGATTTTGCCGGTTGGTACCAGAATCGGGTCCACGCTATATGAATAAATCATACCGGTCGTGTTTTTGTTATACAACTCCAAAGTACCACTCAATCGTCCTTCCAATACCGCAAAATCAATCCCAAGATTGCTTGTTGCCGTCTTTTCCCATTTCAAATCCGCGTTGGCGGCTTGCGTCGGTCCAAGCGCGGCAGTAAGCGCTCCTTGGTAATAGTAAGTACCCAGGCTTCCTGACAAAAACTGTGTGGTGTAAGCACCAAACCCAGTCGCATTACCAGTCACACCATAGCTTCCACGCAATTTCAGTTCATTGAAGACTTTTTGGCCTGCCATGAAATCTTCTTCTGTAACCCGCCACGCCGCACCAACAGAAGGAAAATACCCCCACTGGTTATTTTTGCCAAAAACAGAGCTTCCATCCCTTCTCACAGAACCCTGCAGAAGATACTTGTTTTTGTAATTGTAGTTAAAGCGCGCAAAATCAGAGATCAAACGTGTTTGCTGATAAATCCCGTCCGGCCCAAACCCAATCTGAAAACCTGAAACGCCATAAGGATTACTCAAAGCCAGGTTGTTATAACTAATGTTATCGACGGGCAAATTACTTGTCGTTACCTGAAAACCTTCGCCGATGATGTAATCCTGCCATGAGTAACCTACCACCGCATTGAGCGAATGATCCCCAAATTCCTTATTCCAGGTCAGGAATGTTTCGAGAACTTTGCTCGAATTGCGATACGAGCTTCTGTTTGCCTGCCCGTTGGCGCCAAATGATTGCTGGGTATGATATCCTAATCCAGGTTCAGGATTATCATACATATTATTGTAATTGTCAGTAAAGTATTTGTTATAGTAAGTGCCTCCCAGCGAGGTCGTGTTAAGGTATGATAAATTCAGATTGTAAAGCAAACCGAAAGGCAACTTCATTTCGGTCGTGAAACTTCCGGTCAGGTTATTGGTCTTTGTGCTGTTTTCGCTGTTGTTGATCATCGACACAGGATTGTAATAGTCGGTATGATCAAGGTTTTCAAAATAGCTGCCGTCCGTATTTCTAATTGGAGAAACAGGTAAATAAAGCGCGGATTGAAGCAGAACAGTGTTACGAAAGGGAATATCCTTGGCTGTGCTGTTTGAGTTTGTGACTGTCAGACCGAACTTGATTTTATCCTTAAACGCGTATTGTTGAAGCGATAAACGTCCGATGAAACGCTTCAAGGAACTGTTGAGCAAAATGCCTTCTTTGTTGACATAATTCAAACTTGCGCTGTAAGTGCTGTGCTCGGTCCCGCCGCTGAACGAAATGTTGTGGTTGGTCGAAATCGCCGTTTTCCTTTGAACCGCCGATTGCCAGTCCGTATCAGCGCCTAAATCGTCTTTGGGCGCCAGGCCCACTCCATTATTATCAAGAAACGTGCGCAGCTGACTGCCCGTCATCATATCGAGTTTATTGGAGACTTTCTCAATTCCTACAAAACCATTGTAAGTAATTTTTGACTCCCCCTTCTTTCCTCTTTTAGTAGTTACCATAATCACGCCATTCGCGGCACGGTTACCATAGATGGCCGTTGCAGCAGCATCTTTGAGAATATCGATAGAAGCGATGTCATCCGGCGCGATCGTCGCAATGTCGGCCCCGGGAATATTGTCAATCACATAAAACGGCCCTTGCGAACTGTTAATAGTAGACGCGCCGCGAAGTACAACCGCTGCCGGTTTGTTTGGATCGCCACTGGCAGTAATATTCAATCCCGGAACTTTACCTTGCAAAAGCTGGCCCACATCTGTAATCGCCCCTTTATTCATCTCCTCGGCTTTAACGGTGCTCACCGCGCTGGTCAGCGTCTTACGCGATTGAGTTCCGTAACCAATCACTGCTACTTCACCCAAAGTGGTGTTGCTTTCAGAAAGCGTAACAGAAATGCTGCTTTGGTTGCCAACGACTACTTCTTTGGTTGTAAAACCAATGTATGAGAAAACCAGCACGTCCGTATCGGCGGCGTTCACCGAGAAGTTTCCGTCCGTGTCCGTAGTTGTCCCCAATTTGCTCGCTTTTACAACAACCGTCACGCCAATGAGGGGTTTTCCATCTGAACCAAGAACCTGTCCCTTGATGATTTCAAGTATCTCTTTGATCGGGGCAATGATCTTGTTTTGTTTTCTGGCCTGTAAGACCACTGTTTGATCCACAATGGCATATTCAAACGGCTGATTTTTCAAAACTTTCGAAAGTGCGTCTTCCAGACTGCTGTTTTTGATAGAAACAGTAATTTTTTCAGCCTTTGACATCAGCTCTGTTTTATACCAGAAAGAATAACCGCTTTGCCTTTCAATATCTTTAAGGACTCTTTCCAGAGAGGCGTTTTGCGCTACGAGGGTAATTTTTTGCGCTGAGCTACGGGCGCTCACCTGCACACAAAAAGCCAGGCAAAAAATAAAGATCAGTTTCATTACCAAAAATGTTTTGGTGGCCAGGAGGCTTCGGTAACCATCGATGATATACGACAATCCCCGCCTCTTTTGGATAAAAGAGTTGTGATTCATACTTTTGTTTTGAGTTGGTACTAAACGGTTTGAGATAATTGTGAAGTAATGCTGGCTCTATTAGCGGGAGCGGTTGCAACGTTCCCGTTCTTTTTGAGACAACACCTGTTTTTCAAATTCTGCCGGTGTCTATTTTGTCATAAGCGCTGTCCTGGTTTACGGGGTTACAATGATTGATTTTCCTTCTATTCTAAATTTGACGCCACTGAGGGACAGTATTTTAAATACTTTTGAAACATTGCCATTTCGCGGCAACCGCCCGGTGAAGGTTTCTTTTCCCGGATTACCTTCATAGGTAACATCCACGTCGTACCATCTGGAAATCTGCCGCATAATATTTTCCAGATTATCATCCTGAAACTGAAAGTACCCATTTTTCCAAGCCATTTCTTTGTCGGTATCCACGTCGTCGACCAGGCGAATGTGATCTGAGATCCTGTTGATACGCGCCTGCTGCCCGGGAGATAACATAGCCGATTTCCCTGCCTTGCTGACTTTCACAGAGCCTTCCAGCAAAGTTGTTTTCATCACTTTTTCATCAGCGTAGGCCATCACATTAAAATGCGTCCCTAAAACAGCAATCTCAGTATCATTGGCTCTCACGATAAATGGCATTTTCTCGTTGTGGGCTATTTCAAAGTACACCTCTCCGGTAATCTCTACTTTCCGTTCTTTCCCGGTGAAGGAAGTCGGGAATCGCAGACTGGAAGCGGCGTTGAGCCAAACTTTGGATCCGTCAGATAAAACAATGTGGTATTGCCCGCCTTTTGGCGTTGCTACGGTATTGAAAACGACAGCCTGGTCGGTCGCCCCAGAAGCATTATAAATCAGTTCTCCTTTTTTCGATTTGGTAACATTTGTACTTCCCTGGCTTGTGAGATTGCCATTCTTGGCGCCGTCAAGAACAATGCTGGAACCGTCGCCAAGGGTCAGTATAGCTTTATTTCCGCCGGGGGCAATGTCTGCAAGCTGCACGGCCGGTACAGGTTGCCGGGCAACCTGGCTCTGATCCTGTTTAGACCACCAGTATAGTCCAAACGATAAAATTAAAATAGCTGCCGCAGCTATCTGCGGCCAGAGGTAACGTCTCGGTTGTTCTTCCTCAAATATGTCGTCCTCAGTTACTGCCGTCTTTGAGGCAATGATCTTACCCAGAATTCTCTCTGAGACGTAGGCTGGCATTTTGATTTCACTCTCGAAACCATCCCATTCCTTTTCCAGCACCTGCGCCAATAGCTCATCCGGATTCGCTTTGATCCAAAGCGCCAGCTCCTGCTTTTCCTGCTCGCTGCACGTGCCATCAAAAAATTTATGCGTCAGCTCACTTATCCTTTCCGTGTACATAATAATATATTTCAACTTTCGAAGGAAAATCATTTTCTCTTCTGTCATTTGTGAGTTTGGCCGATTCTTCTGACATCAAATTCACATATGACCAAATAAAAGACAAATGAGAACCGTACAGGGACTAGTCGGTCGTAAAAAAAAAAATTATTTTTTGAAAGTGGCTACAAAAGCCAAAATGATAAATGTATCCGAATGGCGACGAAGCTGGGTACGGATCGTGGACATGGCCTGAACTATATGATTCTTGACCGTATTGGGGGAAATTTTAAGCAGATTGGCAATGTCGTCATGACTTCGGCCTTCCTCACGACTAAGATGATATACCAATTTTTGCTGCGCAGGAAGTTTGTCAATAATGTCGCCGAGCAGTTTTTCTGTTTCTTTCAGCGCAATCAAATCATGCGTTTCATTGTGTGCCGACGGGTTCACAAGAAACATTTCGGAAATAATCTGTGTTTCGTGCGACATTCTGCGGAAATGATTGATCGCATGATTCTTTGACATTCGGAAAAGGTAACTTCCAAACTTATCAATCCCGGCAAGTGTTCTGTGTTCGTTCCACAACTTCATAAAAATATCCTGCACGATGTCCTCAGCAAGCATTTCTGACTCTGTAAGTCTTAGAACGTATGCATAAAGTTTATGTTTGTAGAGATGGAAAAGCTGGGCAAAGGCATCTTCGTCCGCCTCGGAAGCGAGCAATAGTAACGACCTTTCTATATTTGCAGCTTGTTCCAGCAAAGTAATCAACAACATTATATATATAATGCAAACATCAAAATAACAGTATTTTATTTTAACATTAGTACCAAAGCCAAATAAAATTTTACACACATTGTCAAATATCCTGCTGCCGTAGGGATTAAATCCCCTTGTGATCCTGGCCCCTTGTGACAGACCAGAAATTGAAAAGCCGTTTTTTTATCAGACTGAAAGGATTAAAATTGCTGTTGCGTAAAAATTATATCGAAAATGAACAATGCCAACCTGACCATGAAGAAAATAGCAAAGGAACTCGGGGTTTCGATTTCGACGGTTTCCCGCGCCTTGCAAAATCACCCCAGAATAGGGGCGCTTACCACCGAAAAAGTTCAAAGGCTGGCAAAAGAACTTCATTTTCAACCTAATAACAGAGCGATCAATTTTAAGAATAACAGGTCATTCAATGTGGGCGTCGTATTACCGCACCTTACCGAAGAATTTTTCTCGATAGCCCTTTCGGGAATTGAGGAAACACTGATGGCCAGAGGATACAGCGTTGTTGTGATGCAATCAAAGAACGACTATGGACGGGAATCAGCGGCGGTAGATTCACTGATTAAACATGGTGTTGACGGCATTTTGCTTTCTATGGCCGCCCAAACATATAATAAAAGTCACTTTTACAACGCTACCCACAAGGTTCCGATCGTGTTTTTTGACAGGGTTCTTAAACATCTGGATTACAGCTCAGTGTACGTGGACATCACCAAAGCAGCATTTGACGCCATGGAACATCTGATCGGGAAAGGCTTCACCAGAATTGCATTGATGAACGGGCCAAACTCACTTCAGGCGACCAATGAACGGTTTAGCGGCTATATTAATGCTTTAAACAAATATAATATTCCGGTCAATATCGAGTACATCAAGAACCTGAATCTGACAGAAGAAGATACGATACTAAAAATCAATGAGCTTCTGAATTTGCCCCAGCCGCCAAAAGTCATTCTGGCATTTCATGACTATATCGCCCTGGATGCGATGCAGGTTTGCAAAGCAAGAAATCTGCAAATCAACCAGGACATCAGTTTTGTTACTTTTTCCAATTTGTCATTTTGTAGATATCTCGATAATCCACCGATTGCCACTATTGAACAATTCCCCTCAGAATTAGGAAGTAAAGCTGCTGATCTGCTGCTGGAAGCTATGGAAGCGCCCGATACTTATCATCCCCGGGAGATTGTAGTGGAGCCAAAACTGATCATCCGGTAAGCGCATCGCCACCGCCAATTCTTTGGCATTTTTTAAATTGAATCGCCATAAGATTTCCCTTAAATGAACATTGAATTATTTTAAATTCTGTTGTTCTACCATTTTCAGCGGTTTGCGCAAAAATTGCGCAAACGTTTGGCCAGCTAGCGCAAACGGTTGCGCAACACTAAACACCGCTTCTGCCATTCGTCCAGTTACGTTTTTCATTGTGCCAGTTTAAATTTGTATACGATCGGCTGAAATCAAATCTTTGGCGATCAAACTTACCTAGCTCGCAACATGCCTTCTGCTCTAACAACGTCTGCTTCCGGCAGAATATGTCTTTTTGGTGAACATCAGGATTATCTGGGATTGCCCGTGATTGCCGCTGCAATTTCACGCAGGATTTCGATCACAGGAGCATACAGATCCGACAATCAAGTGGTGATAAATCTACCCGATATCGGCCAGCGAGAATCATTCGAGTTGCTACCCGTTATTCCTTACACCAGCTTACGTGACTATTTTAAAAGCGCCATAAATGTGCTTATCCGAGAAGGGTTTCAGTTTACAAGAGGAATAGAAGTTACCGTACATGGCAATATCCCGATCAATTCCGGGACGTCCAGCTCGTCGGCATTGCTGGTGGCGTGGATCAACTGGCTTACTTCAATGGCTGATGTACCGGTGGCAAAAACCAGGGCTGAAATAGGAGAACTTGCCTACCGTGCCGAAGTACTCGAATTTGGAGAACCCGGCGGAATGATGGACCATTATTCAACATCGGTAGGAGAAGTGATTTATCTGGAATCGCAGCCAACCATCCGGCTGGAAGTTTTTGAACCACGATTGGGCACTTTCGTTTTGGGAGATTCCAGACAGCCCAAAGACACACTTGGCGTTTTAAAACACGTAAAATTCGGCATGCTGGCGGCTATCGATAAAATTAAAAAAACAAATCCTTCCTTTTCGCTTCATACGTTTCCCTCAGAGAATGCAGTCGATTTTAAAGATATATTGAGCAGTTCCGAATACGCCCTTTTAAATGGCAACCTATCTGACCGGGACGTTTTAAAGGAAGCATTGAAAATGTTCCGAGAGGATGAAATCGATCACCATCGCTTTGGAGAACTATTGACCATCCATCAGGAAAGTCTGCGTGATGCCAAGAAAGTATCCACTGACAAAATCGATGGAATGATAGATGCGGCATTGAATGCAGGTGCTTACGGGGCAAAAATCAACGGTTCAGGAGGAGGAGGATGCATGTTTGCCTATGCGCCCGAAAATCCCGAAGCAGTTGCCCAGGCCATTGAAAAAGCAGGTGGGCTTGCATACCTGATCAAGATCGATGAAGGAACGAAGCACGAGACTATTGAAAAAATTTCTTTAAAAAGCTTTTAATCCGATTATTCCTAACCCTTAATAATTCGTTTCCCAGTTTATCTTGCATGAATTTGGTGCTGATCAACTGATTAAAGTCTGGCCGGTGTATTTAAAAAATATACCGGCCTTATTCCCAACCTTTACTACCATAACAATGAAATCTGATCAAGAACGCAGAAGTTTTCTAAAAAAGGGTCTGCTTGGCGGTATGAGCCTTTATGGTTTTTCAAAAAATCAGCAGCCTGATGCCCCTGACTACGATAACATTCCTGGTTTTCATTCCCCTCCCGCAGTGGGCAAATCAGTTATTGACTTAAAAGTAGCGCCAATTAAGCAGGTAAAAGTGGGGTTAATCGGCATTGGCGCCCGCGGAAGTGGTCATGTCATGCAGTTTGCATCTCTGTTTCCTGACAAAGCCAAGGTTACCGCCGTTTGCGACATCCAGCCTGACCGCGCGGACAAGGCCGTAGCAAAACTGAAAGCCAAAGGACAGGATGCGGTTGCTTATTCTGGCAAGGTCGATTCCTGGAAAGAGATGGTAAAACGCGATGACATTGACCTGGTTGTCATTGCAACGCCGTGGAGAGATCACGTACCGATGGCGGTGTATGCTATGAAACAAGGCAAGCACGTGGTTATAGAAGTGCCTGCGGCACTGACCCTGGAAGAGTGTTGGCAGTTGGTCAATACTGCCGAGGAAACCCAGCGCAACTGCATGATGATGGAGAATGTGTGCTATGGTGACGAAGAACTCTGGCTGCTCAATATGGTACAGCAGGAAGTTTTCGGAACGCTGACCTATGCGGAAGCGGCTTACATACACAACCTGAACGACTATTTACTGGATACAAAAGGCTATTACGATTTCTGGCGATTGAAAGAGAACATTGCACACGATGGAAACCTATATCCAATGCACGGATTGGGGCCTGTTGCGCAGTACCTTGATATCCTCCGCGGCGACCGTTTTGAGCATATCGTATCGATGAGCAGCCTGGAAGCAGCGCTCTCTGAAAGTATCAAGAAACTACCTTCCGATCACCCTTATGCCAATTTTAAAGGTACCATTCATAAAGGCGATATGAACACTTCTCTGATCAAAACAAACAAGGGAAGAATGATTACGCTCAAACACGATGTGGTATCACCAAGGGCGTACGACCGTATCAATTCGCTTGCAGGTACACATGCCTACCACGAAGGTTATCCAAGCCGGCTGTCCGTTCTGGGCAAAGGCCACGATTTCCTCAAAGAAGCAGATTACAGCGAATATAAAAGCAAATACAAACACCCTATTTGGGATAAGCTCAAAAAGGAAATAGAAGTCAACGGAGGACACGGCGGGATGGATTTCGTGCTCATTTACCGGATCATCGACAGCCTCAATAACGGACGGCCCATGGATATGGATGTATATGACGCAGCTACCTGGTGCTCGGTGATACCATTGTCGGAAGTCTCTGTCAAAAAAGGAAATGCGCCGGTCAAATTCCCTGACTTTACCAGGGGAGCATGGCAGAAAAAAAGAGAGCTCAATATCATGACAAGTCTTTAATTGTTGTCGCCACATAGTCGCACAGATAATGTTGTTTAACCCGGGCTGTGTGCTGTGTGGCGTTCTTTTGCCCAGCGCCTCTCAAAAAAAATTTTATTTCGGATAAATTTTCTTTGTCATTTTTATATTTTGCAAAAGAAGCAATTGACAAAGAAAATTTGCTGTATTTGAGAATTTCTATGGCTTCACAGTCATTTTCTGGTAATTTGCACGATCCAACCTGTGAGATATGTCTTTGTACAGCTATGATGATCGACAACTTTGGCAAACCTATTTAAGCGGAGACAATCACGCTTTGGGAATCCTGGCTGAACGCTATTATCGTACCCTGAGACGTTATGGATTAAAATTCGGTGTGGATGCCTCCGTTGCCGAGGATTGTATTCAGGACCTTTTTCTGGAACTGGGCCAAAATCGCCACCGGATCAACGACACCAATTCAGTCAAATTCTACCTTCTTAAAGCCCTCAGAAACAACGTCCTGCAATACCTCCGATACCAGCAGCGCTTTCTGGGCAACGATCAGGACTGGATGCCTGAACTTCCCGATTACATCAATGCCGAAGCACTGCTCATTGAAAAAGAGACGCTTTCGGACTCCTTGTTTCAACTAAAAACTTTGATGGAAACCTTGCCCAAAAGGGAACGGGAAGTGCTTTATCTGCGCTACTACGAGAATCTGAGCGTTGCAGAGATTTCCGAAATCATGGGTATCAACCGACAGTCCGTTTCCAATTTCCTTCAAAAGGCTTTAAGCAAGCTTCGCACCAAATGGCTTGTGACCATGGTTCTGTATCTGAATATTTTTTAATTTTTTTCTTCTTTTTAGGGTATATCGGTAGTTCTCATTCATAATATCAATGTGAACATTTAATACCGGTATCAAACTCATGTTATACCCTGATTTTCAAAGTGTGGACGACTTCCTTGCTAGCGACCGATTCAGGGCCTGGGTGAAAGGAGAATGTCCGGATGATAAGTTACTCTGGCAAAACTGGATGGCTTTAAATCCTGAAAAAATTCAGCTTTACGAAATGGCCGTGGCTACTTTTTTAATGATCGAAGGCCATACCGACGATATTTCGCAAAGTTACGTGAATGACAAAGTGCGATCCATCATTGCCCGCATTGAAGAAACTCCTGTATCCCCCACCGTTTCATTTACCAGCTATTGGAAATGGCTTGCCGCAGCTGTTGTCATTATTGGCCTTGGTATGGGATGGCTCAACTGGAAAAAAAATCGATCCGATCAGGATGTTGTAAGCCATGTGCAATCCGGGGTTCCGGCTGAAACATGGCAATTCCAATCCAATGAAAAGAAAGAGCCGCTGCTGATTAACCTGCCTGACGGGTCTTCGGTTTTGCTTTCCATGGGAAGCCGTGTGCGCTATAAAAACGTGATGGATAGCGCCCGGCGAGAGCTGTATCTGGAAGGGGAAGGCTTCTTTGAAATTTCCAAAAATCCTGACCGCCCGTTTTTCGTGTATACCAATGGGTTGACGACCAAAGTCCTTGGCACCAGCTTTCAGGTAAGGGCTTTTGATAAAGAATCTGAGGTTAGCGTTGCTGTAAAAACGGGGAAAGTAATGGTGATGTCCGGCTCAGGTAAAGAGCCCTCAGGATCAGAGAAGACATTTACACTTCTTCCAAATGAAGCAATCAGCCTCAATAAAGAAAATGAAAAATATGTCAAAAAGGTGCTTAACACGAAATTGGCATCAGCCGAAATGCCCCAGATACCAAAACCGCGTTTCGAATTTCGCTTCACGCCTATATCAGAGGTATTCGCAGAGCTGGAAAAGGCTTACAATGTGGTCATTGAATATGACAAACAAAGAATGCGTAACTGCACGCTTACTGCAACACTTACCGACGAGCCTTTTATAGATAAACTAAGGCTAATCTGCATCGGCACCGAATCAACTTTTGAGATACAAAACAACAAGATTATTATTGACAGCAAAGGATGTCCCTAAACTTAACCCACCTAAACACCTGACTATGAAATAAAAAAACTCTATTCACCTCATAAAATAAAAAAGCGGCAGTGCTACCAACACCACCGCAGAATTTACCAGCATTTGTGATTGTCGTCTCAAAATTCCCTCCAAGGAGGGGCTGGATTTATTTTGCCAATCCATTTCAAAAGATTTACAAAACGAACAAAAATATGCAAATAAAGTTATCTAACCGAGAGGTCGTACTCAGGATTATGAAATTCACGTGCCTACAAAGTGTGATTGCAATTTTGCTCATTAATCTGAGCTGGGCGAATAGTGGGAAAGCGCAAGAAATTCTCAGTCGCAAAGTAAGCATTTCGGCTCAAAATGAGGACATTGAATCGGTGGTCGGACAACTGGAAAAGTCCGCGCGCATTCAATTTCTTTATAGCCGGGAAATAGTATCTTCCAAAAGGAAGGTGTCTGTTTATGCCAGAAATGAGACGTTAGAGAGAGTCCTCAATAACCTTCTGACACCATTGAAGCTTGACTATGAAGTAGTGGGCCAACAGATCGTATTAAAACGAAACAATACCGCCTCCTTATTTCCGCAGATACGGCTGGACGCCTATAAAACAGTGGTGGCAATGGCTGACATCAAAGGCCAGGTCAAAGATGAAACAGGGATGTCGCTGCCCGGCGTGAGTATCCTCATCAAAGGCACCACCACCGGTACCACCACCGACATCAATGGAAAGTACACCATCATGGCTGCGGAAAACTCCACCCTTGTTTTTTCCTATGTCGGCTTTCAATCCCAGGAAATAGCCGTGAGCAGCCATTCCACGCTGGATATCACGCTAAAAGCAGATACTAAAAACCTGGAAGAAGCTGTGGTAGTAGGTTATGGGACCCAGCGTAAAATAAGTGTTACCGGATCAGTAGCGTCCGTCAACATGGAAGACATGAAAACGCCCGTACGCTCGCTGAGCAATGCGCTCGCGGGGAAAGTTGCGGGCGTCATTTCCATGCAAAGCGGTGGCGGCGAGCCTGGTTACGACAATCCGAACTTTACCATTCGCGGTATCGGGACTTTTACCGGTAGTACTTCGCCACTGATCATCGTGGACGGGGTACAGCGCGAAGACGTCAACAGTACTTACGGCGGCGCTTTCAACAACATTGATCCTGAGGACATTGCCAGTATCTCATTGCTAAAAGACGCCTCAGCAACAGCTGTCTATGGGGCCAAAGGTGCAAACGGCGTTTTGATCATTACCACCAAAAGAGGCTCGTCGGGTAAACCCAAGATTTCGGTAAAAGTAGAATCGGGTGTATCCGGGTTGACTAAAATCCCAAAAATGCTTGAAGGAGTGCAATGGATGCGGTTGTATAATGAAGCGCGGGTGAATGGCGGGGAAAATCCGGTTTACAGTGAAGAAACCATTCAAAAAACGGCCAGCGGCCTGGATCCATATCTATATCCTAATGTGAACTGGACCGAAACGATCTATAAAAATCTTGCGACCATGTATAATGCCAACATCAATGTAAGTGGTGGTGGCGATGCGATGAAATACTATGTTTCGATGTCATTTTATGATCAGGAAGGTCAGTATAAAGTCAGTCAGGACAATGGCTATAACCCGAACCTGAACTTCAAAAGATACGATTTCAGAAGTAATGTGGATATCAATGTCAGCAAAAGTACAGTGCTCTCATTGAACCTGGCGGCCATGCTCGTCAACAGCCGTTATCCCGGAAATTCCGCAGGCGATATCTGGTACTCGGCTTTTGCCACCAATCCGATCTCATTCCCTGTAAAATATGCCGACGGAAAATTCGCAGGTCCGCGAA
Organism: Dyadobacter pollutisoli; assembly: GCF_026625565.1. Classification (NCBI taxonomy): domain Bacteria; kingdom Pseudomonadati; phylum Bacteroidota; class Cytophagia; order Cytophagales; family Spirosomataceae; genus Dyadobacter; species Dyadobacter pollutisoli. The sequence goes on along the minus strand of NZ_CP112998.1, from coordinate 1,456,585 downwards.
ACAACGGCGGAAGTAACCCCTTTAATCTGGTTCAAAACGCAGGATACAGCACAGAGTTCAAGCCTTCCATACAATCTGTTTTTACACTGAGCCAGAACCTGGGCATGATCACCAAAGGACTGAGCGCTACCGGACGATTCTCATTTGATTCCTATGGAGAATTCGGCACATCCAGAACCGGCACCAACGATCTGTGGTATGCAGGCTCGCGCGGAGCTGACGGAAATCTGATTTTCGAACAGGTCCGGACGGGCTCCACTTATCTGGGCTACTCGTCGTATTCTTCGGGTGAGCGAATTATGTACCTGGAAGGGAATATTGCTTACGATTATGCTGTTTCCGATCACAATTTTGGGGGCTTGCTGGTCTACAACATGCGCAACAGGGTTATCGGTACAGCCGGATCGCTGAAATCGTCGATCCCCTACCGCTCTCAAAATATAGCAGGAAGGGTTACTTATGCCTATAAGGAAAAATACCTGGCCGAGGTCAATGCAGGTTATACAGGCTCTGAAAATTTTCAAAAAGGAAACCGGTTCGGATTTTTCCCGGCGGCTTCCATCGGCTGGGTGGTCTCCAATGAACAATTCTTCAAATCATTAAAAAGCAGCATTCCTTTATTTAAGCTCCGGCTTTCGCGTGGTGTCACTGGTAATGATCAGATTGGCGGCGGCGACCGGTTCGGATACCTGACTTACATTGACGGAGCCAACGGAGCATCTTTCGGATTGGGTCCCAACAACTATGGCGGTATTGCTGAAAGTGTGATCGGGGCGCAAAACCTGAGATGGGAAAAGTCCTTGAAAGACAACCTTGGCATCGAATTGGGGCTGTTTAATAAATTCAACGTCGTTGTCGACGTCTTTAAAGATCAGAGAAAAGACATCCTGATCAACCGTAGTTCCATTTCACCGATTGCCGGATACAGCAGCCTGCAGATTTATGCCAATATGGGCGAAATGGTCAACAAAGGCATTGACGGAAGCGTAGAGTACAACGACCGTTTCGGAAAAGACGGAACGCTGCGGCTCTTCGGAAACCTGACTTATGCGAAGAACACTGTCCTTTTTGCTGACGAGCCCAGACGCACTTATGCATACCAGCAATGGGCGGGACATTCGGCAACTGAAAAAACAGGATTCGAACATCAGGGACTATTTGTAAACCAGGAAGATATCAATGCAAGCCCCGGCCAGTTCCGGGCAGTCAATCCCGGGGATATCAAATATTCGGATCTGAGCGGCGACGGAATGATCAATGACAATGACTGGAAATATCTCAACAAATCCTCGTTCCCAAAATGGTCCTATGGATTTGGCTTTGCCACAGGTTATCGAAAATTCGACCTGTCCGTTCTTTTTCAGGGCGTGGCTGATGTTGCGATCATGGCCAACGGCGGCGGCGTATCAGGCGGCAACAATGGCGCCTCCGGCGTAGGGGTAGTCCCTTTTGCAGGCATGGGGCAATATCCTGCCAATGTACTGGCCAACATTGAAAGCCGATGGACAGAAGAGGATCCAAGACAGGATGTTGATTATCCCAGACTCAGCATCACAAATCTGAGCGACAACAATTTTCGTAGCAGTACCTGGTGGCTGAAAGATGGCAGTTTCTGCCGACTCAAACAGGCCAGCCTTGGATACACCATTGTGACAAGCAACTTGAAAAAAGCTGGCTTTCAAAATGTGCAGCTCTATTTGTCAGCAACCAATTTGCTGACCTTTTCCAAGTTTAAAACCTGGGACCCGGAACTTGGGGACAATGGTGCCAAATACCCCTACGCACGGACGATCACGCTTGGAATAAGAACGAGTCTTTAATAATCTAAAAAGAGAATCTCATGAAGATCAATCATAAACTTTTTCAACTTTTGACCACCTTGTGCCTGCTGATTGCGATTTCTTCCTGCGATTACCTGGACCAGCAGCCCGACAACCTGCTGACCGGAGATCAGATCTGGCAGACAAGAGCAAATGCAGAAGCCTATTTGCATAACATTTACTCTTATATCCAGGCAGGTGGCGACGGTGGCGACTACCGGTGCATGGGCGTTACCGATGAATCATCGGTCAATATCGCAACCGTCAACGCCCGCCAGATCGTAAGCGGGAACTGGAGTGCGGCCAGCTGGTATTATTATACCTGGGGCGATTACTATACCGGCATCCGAAAGTCGTTCATCTTTGAAGACAATGTGGACAGGGTCCCCTCCGAGCTTTTGAGTGATGAGCTCAAAAAGCAATATAAATCCGAAGTGCTGTTTCTGCGCGGATGGTTTTACTGGAAAATATTACAGCAGTACGGACCTTTCGTAAAACTGACAGGCGTCCTAAGCCAGGACGAAGACTTTAACCAATATCCCCGCGCGCCCTTTGAAGAATGTGTGGCCCATATCAATGAATTAATGGATTTGGCAGCTGCAAACTTACCACTTCAATGGTCATCATCGAGTAACTACGGAAGGCCGACACAAGGTGCCTGTCTGGCTGTAAAAGCACAAATGGCGATTCTTGCAGCCAGTCCATTGTGGAATGGTAACCCGGCTTTTTCGGCTTTCAAAAACCCTGACGGAACCAGTTTGGCCCCACTAAGTTATGATGCAAACAAATGGAAGACAGCAGCCGATGCTGCAAAAGCAGTTATTGAATCAGGAGCTTACCGTTTATATACCAATTTGGATTCCGGAGACGACACATTTGACCCATACCTTTCAGTCCGCAATATATTTCTGACGACCTGGAACAACGAAATCATATTTGGTAAAACCAACTGGTCAAGATGGGGATTTACAAAATGTGCTTCCCCGGGCCCTGGCGGCTATAATATGTACAATGCAACACAAAATCTGGTGGATGCATTCTCTACCAGCAATGGACGAACCATCAACGACGCCAAGTCGGGATATGTGGAAAGCGGGTTTTCCATGGCGGACGGAACCAAATACTGGGAGCATAAAAAAGGGCAATGGAACATGTATGCCAACAGAGAACCGCGCTTTTACGCCTACATCCAATACAACGGACGGCCGGTACTACCTGCCCCGACCACAGATGACAAAAACTATTACTCCTCCCCTTCCAATGCAGACGGTACCGGTAAAATAGAGCTTTATTATACTGGGAAATCAGGACAAAAATCGGCCGGTAGCAACAACATTACAGGTTACGACGCATTGAAACGGATTAGTCCCAACGATAATATCCGCTATGACGCATCTTCTTATCAAGGGCCGTATATATTAATGCGTTACGCAGAGATCCTGCTCAACTATGTGGAAGCGCTCAACGAGTACGATCCCACTAATGCAGACATCGTGCGCTATCTGAATCTGGTGCGTGAACGTGCAGGCCTTCCGGGCATTGATAAGGTATATCCTGAGGCAGTGGGAAATAAAGAACGGATGAGGGAATTTATTCTTCGCGAAAGGCAGGTTGAATTGTGTTTTGAAGACGATAGGTACAACACGCTGGTCAGGAGATTATTACTTGGCAAACCGGAGTATCAGACTATCTATTCCATGAATGTCAATGCTGACGACCGCGGGGCAGGGTTTTCCTTCACCGGATTTTATACCCGCACCTTATTTCAAAAACGTACCTGGAATGATAAAATGTACCTTTTCCCAATCCAGCAGACGGATATCGAAAGAGACCGGGCGTTGGTACAGAATCCGGGCTGGTAAACACAAACAGACATTCTGAATTTCTGATATAGAACCAAAACATTTAAAATGATGGTAAATTATAAGTCAATTAGACTGATTGTAAAATATTGTCTGGCCATAGCCTTTCTGGCCAGCTGCGAAGAAGATCCTTTCGAGCACAACCCTTCCGCACCGATCAAGATCGAAAGCTTTTTACCCGCTCAGGGAAGCGGTGGCACCGAAATCCTGATCAACGGAAGCAACTTTTCGATCGATACATCGCAGATGCATGTCACGATCAACAATGTCCCCCTTAAAATCGTGGGCACAAATGGTAACCAGGTAATGGCCGTCGTCCCCAAAAGCGTTGGCTCAGGGCCATTGGTGGTTACAATTGGCACCAATACCGTTACAAGCACCGACATTTTCACATACAATTATACCCGGACAGTTTCCACACTGGCGGGTTCGGGAAAGGCCGGTTTCGCCAATGGAAAGGGAGCCGATGCCATGTTTAATTTCTCGGGAGAGCTCTGGTACAGAAGCTCAGGAATTGTGGTAGACGATAAACTGAATGTATTCGTAGCCGATCCGGGAAACCACTGCATCCGCAAAATTGATAGCCTGGGGAATGTAACAACCCTGGCCGGTGATCCTGGCAGTTCCGGCTATGCGGACGGTAAAGGCGCAGCAGCCAAGTTTTCAATCCCATATTCTCTCACCATTGACACCCAGGGCAACCTGTACTCGGTTGACCCTGGCAATGGGGATATTCGTCAGATAACGCCGGACGGCACTTGCACGACATGGGCAATGGCAAATCAGGAGCCGTGGAGTATCGCTTTTGACAAGGTCTCAGGGTTTGTTTATTATTCAAGCTGCAGTCCCTCGGGAAATATTTATCCGGTTACTGCTAAGGGCGTTACCGGCAAACCGATTGTATCTGGCTTGACCTACCCGGCAGGACTTGGTTTTGATCCGGCAGGAAATCTTTACGTATCGATGAATGGAGAGCAGGTGGTACGCAAATTCACGGCTGGCACCTGGGAAAACAATATCATTGCCGGCAAGCTTGGCGTGTCCGGATATGCAAATGGAGCAGGTAATGTCGCCCGATTTTCCAGTCCCTGGGGATTGGCGGTAGACTCAAATTCAAACATATACATTGCAGGAAATGGCACCTGGGATGGAGGTTCCTACAATAGCGATCAAAGTATCCGCCTGATCCAGCCCGACAACTGGCTGGTAAGCACGCTTGCCGGGTCAGCAAGTGCTGGTTATGCGGATGCCGTCGGAGAAGCTGCTGCTTTCAGCGCCCCGACCGGCGTAGCAGTAGACAAAAACGGAACCGTATATGTGCTCGACAAAATAAACAACCGCGTCAGAAAGATTGTATCGGAATAAATATGATTTAAAATAGCCCGGACAGATGTAAGCTTTTACCGGCAAACATCCGTCCGGGCTTGTCAACATCACAGCCTATCCCCAATGTTAGTTAGAATATTTTCCTTCTTTTTTGTTATCAGTTTACTTTCCTGCAAAAAACCACGCACGGTATACCCGAAAGTAGAAGCTTCCAGCCGGGCTGTATACTACGTTTCACCTTCGGGAAATGACTCGGAAGCAGGAACGATTAGCGCTCCGTTTCAAAGTATTAATAAAGCACTGAACGTGGCTGCTCCGGGAGACACTGTTTTTGTCAGAAAGGGAGCGTTTCATGAGAAAATAATATTTCCAAAATCCGGCCGGCCAGGAAAATACGTCACACTCAAAGCCTTTCCCGGTGAAGCGCCCGCCATTGACGGGACCGGATTGACGGTAACCGGAAAAGACGCGCTGGTGATGATCAGAAATGTGAACTATATCATACTGGAAGGGTTCACGATTTCAAATTTCAAAAGTTCGGCTCCATGGGTGGATGTCAATGGCATCATTGTGGACGGAACTTCCGCACATATTACCATTCGTAAAAACAAGGTCTTCAACATTGAGAACAATGCCGCGGCGGCAGACGGCAGAAGCGGCCACGGCATAGAAGTAAGAGGAAATACTAATACGGCCATCACCGATATTCTAATTGAGGAAAACGAGATCCACGATTGCAATACCGGTTACAGCGAAAATCTTACGATCAACGGACATGTAGACGGCTTTACAATCCGCAAAAACAAAATTTATAACGGTGAAAATATAGGTATCGTGGCGGCTGGGGGCTACGCTGCCAACTCCGTTCCGGCATATAACTTTGCCAAAAACGGCCTGATCAGCGAAAATGAAGTGTATAATTTGGATGGTACCAAAGGCCCGGTACCCGCTTACAGCCAGCACAATGGTGCGATCGGGATTTATGTGGACGGCGCCCGAAATATCATTGTTGAAAGGAATAAAGTACACGATAACGGCAGGGGAATCGGTATTGTAAGCGAAACCAATAACTTCCCGACCAGGGATTGCATTGTCCGTAATAACTTCGTTTATAATAACTCACTAGGTGGTATTTACCTGGGCGGGTATATCGGCTATACCGGAGGCGGCACCCGCAACTGTTATGTGATTAACAACACTACTTTTTTCAATAACCGGGATTTAGGATATTCCGGCGAAATAGAAGGTGAAATCCGGATAACAGCTGACTGCCATGACAATGTGATCCACAACAACATTCTCTACGCCCGGGCAGAGAAAGGTGTTTTTATCAACAAACAAAGTACCGACGGCAGCAATAACAGAATTGACTACAATATTTACTTTTCCACCGGCATCAACAGCTGGTCATGGAACAACATAGCTTACAACAATTTCAGCGCCTGGCAGGCTGCCTGTCAGGATGATGCCTCGTCGCTGGCGGGTATCGATCCCAATTTTATCAATATCAAGCTTCCCGATTTACATATTCTTCCCACATCGCCTGCACGTAATTCAGGAATACTAATCTCGTCTGATATTCAGGGGGATGAAGACATTGATGGCGGCAACAGAGTAATTAACAACCGGATCAGCAGGGGGGCGCATCAGCTTCCCTGATTGCCGGAATCCCATTTCCAGGGAAACAAATTAGCTCGTCTTCAAAAGCTGGAATGCATTTTATGGGTAAAAGTTTCTGCCCACTATCGGGCTGTCAACAAACTATGAAAGAGAAATGAAGGCTATTATCTTACTGGGGACTTTAAAAAGCGAAGGGCTGTCAAACACCGAAACGCTCTGCGATTTTCTGACAGGGTACCTTGAAAAAGAAGGTGTAACCGTCGAAACCGTCAAACTCGTCACCCACAATATTCCGCCAGGAACCTACCTGGATATGGGTGGGCAGGATGGCTGGCCAGCTATTATGAAAAAAATCCAGGCAGCGGACATCATGATCTTTGCCACACCCATCTGGTGGTCCAACCATTCCTCTGAAACCCAGAAAGCTATTGAAAGGCTGGACGAAATCAATGATCAGATTTCGGAAGGGAAGGAATCGCTACTCGCCAATAAAGCGGGCGGCATCGTTGTCACCGGCGATTCGGACGGGGCCCAACACATCATCGGAAGTATCGGCAATTTCTTCAATGCTCTTGGTGTTACGTTACCACCTTATTGCACTCTTTCAGTACTCAGTGCGGCCCATATAAAAGGAGCGAAAACCACAAGGACAAAACTTTTGGCCGAATACGAGAAGGAGTACGCTGAAACCGCCCAAAAGATGGCCAAGGGCCTAGCAGATTTCGCAAAGAATGCCGGCAGAATGGCTCCTGATCGGGAACGCGTTTACTTTCATGGCTGTGAAAATAAGCTTTAACTGGAATTTCGAAATCAGGGATATAGACGCAATTCAATTGCTATTTGTGCCTAATCGATAGTAATCCACGATAAAGTCCTTTCATGAATACAATGCTGAAAAGGGTTTATGACTTTGCCGCCAAAGCCCATCACGGTCAGCGGCGCAAATATGCTCCTGACCCTTACATGGTGCATCCCCGAAGAGTTATGAAAACATGCATACAATTTACAACCGACCATTGTATACATGCAGCAGCGCTTCTACATGATGTACTCGAAGATACGGCAGTAACCCAACTGGAATTGGGCGAGTTTTTGGCAATGACCATGTCCCAAAATGACCATGTCCCAAAATGATGCCAGGCAAACCCTGCGGTACGTCATCGAATTGACCGATGTTTACATTAAAAAGGACTACCCGCAATGGAACCGACGAACGCGAAAATCCAAGGAGCTGGAGCGCCTGACGGGTATATCAGCCAATGCGCAAACCGTCAAGTATGCGGATGTCATAGATAACAGTGTTGAAATCGCAGAGAACGACAAAAGCTTTGCCTATGTTTTATTGAAAGAATACATTCAGATCCTTGCGGCATTGGACAAGGGGAATCCTGAGCTGCATCAAAAAGCGAAACAGGTGGTGTTGGAAGCACTTCGAAAACTGTAAAAAAACTTCTTACTAGCCGATCAACCCGTCGGCAAGAGACTGCCACTGTACTTTTGAAAACACTTTTTGCCCAGCGAAGCTTGTTACTGCATTTCGTACACGGTCCACGACATTGGCCGATTCTTTATTGGTTTCAATGTTGCGGTCGTAAACCGCCGCGGTAACCGTAGTCTGCTCCCTGGTTACGGTGAATGTACTGGTAGACTGGTCTGAATAAAAATGAGCTGTTACTCCCCTACTATCCGGCGCCTGGGTCGGCCGAACACGGATGGCCAGGCTTTGCACTTGTCCAGACTCATATTTACTGATCTCTTCAATTTTCACCCAGTCATACCCCCCGGCCACATCGGTGCCGGGGCCGGGAATATCGATCCGTATCAGCAATCCTTCGCGGGCCGGACCGTCCACCGGGTCACCGTATACGTCGAACAGCCTGAACCGGGCAAGGCTGTCGCTGGCCAGACCTTGCCAGCTATTTACATTCAACAGGCGGCTGCCAGCCACTTCAAATAAACCAATGGCCTCGTCCACCGACGCCAGCTCTTTCTTGCTGCCGACATCAATCCGGCTCCCTTGCTGATTTTCGGGAATGGCTCCCGTATAGTTTTTTGCTTCCATTGTTGCTGTATTAAATTTCAAAATCATAGTTCGGGTAAATGGACGCTTTCAGCCAGATACGGTGTGCTCCGCTCTCCTTTTCGTGCGGACTCACAAACATCCTCAATGATCTGCAAATCCCGGATACCCGTTTCAATGGGCACGCATTCGCTGGATCGATAAATAACTATGCCACAACCGGATGGACGGGCTGGGCGCTGGAACAGCAAACGGGGCGCAAAACGAGACGGACCGGCAAGAGGAGGCTGCCACAATGCGAGCCTGGATACGATTCGGGCAACTTATTTTCCACTCTGAGCATTTATGTCCCCGTGTGATTCGTCCGCAACTCGATCTCTGTGACTGGCACATTTTTTGACTAACGGCGGTAAAAATGCCCCAAACTGGCTAGAAATTCATATGAGTCAAATGGAAATCTATTTGGTAGACGATTCGGCCGACTACCGTTTGCTGGTCAGAACGATCTTCAAACAATTCCTGCCCAACTATCATTTACGGTCGTTCCAGGGTGGGATGGAGCTTTATCAGTTTTTGGTATTGCAATCTTCGCCAGATTACGTGGGCAGACGACCTGCCCTGATTGTGATGAACCTTAAAATGCCGGCAATCGACGGTCTGGAATTACTTAAACTGATCCGCAGAACACCCGACAACATCGTGACCAAATGGAGTACCATTCCTGTGGTCATTCTTACGCACAGTTCCTCAGCCGAAGACATTCAAAGTTGCTATGATGCCGGAGCGAGTTCCTTTATCACAAAGCCTCTCGAATTTGAAGCATTGAAATATCTGCTTGAAACGATATGCCATTACTGGATCGACTACAACCGGTTACCGGTGTTAAGCAGTGCACAAGTCCCCGACTCCTCAGGTAAGCACTAGGGCTTGGGAAGACTCATTGTCCCGGACCAGAAATAACTCAGATTTTCAAAGTAAAACGACCATTTGGTAATGTCCGGGTGTTTGATCACGTAGCCGTTCGCCTGCTTGGCATAAGAGGCTTTTACATCCTCGCGGCTTACCACACTGGTATGGTTTTATAAATTGATTCGCACAAAAAAACCGCTGGCTAAATCGGTCGGAACAATGGAATTTATCGAAGCGCTCGGCCTTCTGGCAGGCATATGTACCTCCTCATCGGTGGTGCCACAGTTGGTAACAACCATCAAGAAGAAAAAGGCAAGTGAAGTCTCTACTACAATGTTCATCGTATTGCTTACCGGCAACGCCTTATGGGTCTATTATGGCATTGACAAGAAAGATATCCCGATCATCTCGACAAATGTTTTCACGATCTGTCTGAACGTTGCCATGCTCTTCCTAAAACACCGCTATAAAAACAACGAATAGCTGTTTAAAGGCCAAGATCACGTTTTGCCTTTGGCATCCCAGTGGTCTTTTAAAATCTGACCGTTTTGATCCCTGATCACAACCCTGACAAATCGCTCACCTCTAATTTGACCCTCTCTGCCCCTTGTTCCAACAAATAGCAATACCGGATTTCCTTCATGATCGGTTTTAAAACTAATGTCATACCGTTCGAATTTCTGGTCTATCATTTCCCCGGGCACATATTTCTTGCTGAGTACTTTAAGCAGCTTCGCTCCGATTTTCATAGGCGTTGTATTATGTAAATAAAATTGAACCATTGTGATAGGACATTGGATTGTATCTGGCCTCGCTTTCCCATTTGGCCGCCAGCTTTTCTTCCCCCAAACGCAAGGCGAGCTTACCCTCCGTGAACCTTTACCGCCTATGTATATGCCTGAACCTCACATAACGCAATGGGGATCACATAGTTTTCCGTTTTGATAAGAGCCCGAATCAAAGCTATTCATCCATCCTTGATTGGTCAGACCGTTTATAAAATCAGGTTCTGCCGTAGAAGATGCCATGACAATCACTGGTTCCTATGCGAATGCATCAACCCGCCCAGCAGTACAACTATGAAAGCACTTAGCTTTTCATAGTTTTCTAATTTTAGTTGGATCAAATTCTAAAAATACTATACCAGAAAACCGCCTTTCCGGTAATTCAAACCACATTGATCATGTCAGTCATTCTCTCCTTTACACAAGGAAATACACATTTTCACCTCCCGAAATTTTAAGGCATTCGGTCGCACAACGTTCACATTCTCGACGCAGCGGCTACATGCTCAGTGTAACTGTTATACTCCCGATTTTGCATAGCAATCTGCATTAAGCTTTCACCTTAGGTTTCCTCATTTAAACCATGTATCCGTAGTATGGGATTCAAAACTCTCAGGCAGACTAATCGCTTGATAATCCGAACGGTTCTGAAAACCCCTCATAAACTTGTCCGACAGCATTAAAATGATCGGTTTGTTCTGTGACAGTCGCCTCGTCGGATAGCGATTGTGTGGCTCTTCAACGACGAGTGTTCATGTTGTGAGCATCTGCCCTTTTTGAGGATTAAAATTCTCATATCAGGGTCTGGTATATTCTTTGATCTCGCCCCAAGAGTGCATACGCTCCGATAGAAATCCAGTTTGCCTTGGAGACAATAGGCTCGGAGGATTTTCGGGGCGGTCTTTTCGTCACTAAGCGACAAGGTGGAAATAACAGGCAGCCTTTCCGGAATGGAAGCAATAGGCGTCCGCTATGATGACGTCCGCTTCTTGGATCACCAGTAGGTCGCCGGAAGCCAGATCGACAGAATCAATCCTGAACCTCATTCTTACCATACTTCAAAAGCCTTTTTGTGGCCTCTTCCTTGCTTAAACCCCGCTGAGCATTACAATGCTCTCAGGGAGCTTGCCAACGGCCATTGTGGCCCATGTAACTATCTGATCGCACCAGCACCGATAACTCCAAGATACCGCCCCATCCAATAGGGCAGCAGGAAGCTATCGCCTGCGCTCAGTTCACTGATCCCGTTCGCTTCACGGTCCAGTTTAAAAAGATTGCGGTTGTGTTTCAGTTCGGGCCGCTCGTCGGGTGGCAGTACTTCTTTGGTTGTCTGCCCCCGGAAATCAGGCGTGATCAGTTCAATGTCCTTTCGGTGACTGTTTTTCACCTGCCACTCCACCATATCAAGCGGAAACTCTTTCAAATACCAGACGGTTTGGGCCAGATCAAAGTCTTTGGCACCAGTCATGCCATAACACAAATTCCAAAGTCCGTCCCTTTCAGGCCTTTCCAGTTCCCAGTGCTGCCGGATGGCAGTTTTGTATTTTTCTTTCAGATCCTTGTCAAACGCATAGGGATATAAGCACCAGTACCCCAGAAAATACATCTCGTCATCAGAATGGTTCCAGTCCGCAGAAAGCATCCTGGCCCAGTCGGCTGAGCCCTTTTCTGCCCGGCCGATATCGGCCATGGGACGAAGCAGGTTTTCGAGATAACCATGCTTTTCCATTAACTCGTAGGCCTTTTGCTTGTATAATTCTTTTCCAGTAAAATGATAGGCTGCCTGTAAAAACCCGATGATATTGGAAGAATTCAATTTGCGGTCACCCACATTGACAGGAAACCCGTTTACATATTCCGGGTTCCATTTGCCCCATAGCGTCGGTTTCCCGTCAAAATCGATCAGGTACCAGTCATTATTAATAATATTGGTCATCAGCTGATCCATGAGGTGGACAGCCCGCTTTTTCACATCACCATCCATTAGCTCGGCCATCAGGGTCAGTGTAAACATCTGGCCTACGGTCTGGTCGCTGCTGGTAGTTCCGCGCCAGTCCCAGTCCTCCCCCTTCGCATGCGTCCAGCCGTTGGTCAGTCCCCCGTCCCAGGCTTTATTGGAAAACTTATGATAACCTCTTCTTTCAAAACCCCTTGCGAAATATCCCTTCATTCCGGTAATGTCAAATAACCGCTCCATCGCTTCGAAAGATTCAATGCAATTATCGAGCGCCTCCTGACTGCCGGTGACCTTGTAGCGAAATAGCTGGCTGACCAAATACATGGAAGTCCATAAATTATCACTGTCGCGCTGCCCCATTTCAAATGTAGAAAGGTCCCCGTGTTTCAGGGTTGAAACATCGCAGTTGAAACCATACCTTATATGCCTCAAACGAACCTGTTTTTCATAGAAAAGCGCCTTTTCTTCCAGCGTCATCGGATCAAAATGTAAATCGCCCAATCCCTTGTTTGTCAGTACGAGAACACGATTACCGTCTCCCGCCGAAATCTGCACGACTTCATTTCCGGGAAACCATCTCTCCCCGAAATAGTAGTTGAATTTGCCATCATCGCGAAGCATAAAAGCGCCCTGGGGAGAACCAAACCACAGTCTGCCCCGAATGACCGAAATGGCTGTCAGGTTTGGAACGGGCAGTTTGTCGACAACTGGTTGAAGGATTCTAAAATTATCCGAGCCAAGAACAAGATATCCATTCTTGGTCCCGACAAATATTTTGTCATTTGCAACGTCAAAGCAAGTCAGGCTTTTTTCATCAAAAACCGTTTTAATGCTCTTATCACCAGCTGATAGCACGCTGATCGAATGCTTCCCAAGCAGCAAAAACCGGTTATTTTGGGGATCGAATTTGATTGCCTTCAATACATCATTTTCAACTTTCGCTTCCGCCACCACCGCACCGAGCCTGAATATCCTGATCTGTTTCCCATCCGAAACAGCACTCATGAAATTAGGGGCGGTACACAAAAGAGATGGTTGCAGCAGCCCGTGCCTGGCAATCCACTTTCCCGCAAACGCATTACTAAAAACCTCTTTATCATCCAGATATACCAATTGATTATCCTGCAAAGCCAGCGCAGCAATGCTTTTTTCAGCTACCGGTTTATAGGATCTGTCCGGTTGCAGCAAACCAGGATATTGAAAAGCGCCCGCCTGCGGTTTCAAAATACCTTTGGATGAAAGGACGGCGACCACCCCATTGCGGTCTTCACAGGCCGCCGCCAGCTTTAATGTACTATCCGACAGATAATATTTGATGCTGTAATCCTGGATGTAAGGCTTGTCTTCATAGATCTGTTGCTGCGCGAAAAGCAAATTAAGAAAGCAGCAGGATGCCAGAATGGACAGCAAAGTTTTTTTCATTTTCGATCAAAGGTTTACAACCAATATACCGTGGCAAACCCATTTGAGGCTATTCAAAAACTGTCGCTGCGGCTCGGAAATATGTAGAATGGCCGTACCGCCGAGTAAATCCTTTGTATATCCGCGTGACACTACCCGGCGTCATCTTTTAAAAACCCTGAAAGATTTCGACCAGTTTATCCCCTTTGCCTTCACCACATATAACCCTGGTCTGAGCGCGGCCCCCAATGTCAACGTATTTGAACCACCCGTATGTTTTATCGTTTCGATCATCCTTCCCGATACGTCAAAAAATACAACTTCAAGTGGCTCGCCGGAATCTGGCACTTCAAGCTTGAAATTGGAGACGAAAGGATTTGGGTAGAATTTAATGTTGACCTGGCTGGATCTATCCGTATCGGGCGTTAATGCACCTTGCCTTCCATTAGGTGCCACCGTGCCGATCGACCACTGTTGGTTTGAGCTGCCACTTGTCTGCCATTGACCCAGGTCCACACCATCCTGTGTTAAGCCCAACCCATCAATATATTGCCCGGTAGCACGGTTTTGAAATTTCACGTAGCTTCCTGCCGCCACTTGTGACCATTGCTGATTGTAACTGCTGCTGCCAGTTTTTTGCACCACAGCTGCTCCATTGGTTGAGCTTCCATTGCCGTCCAGGTACAATCCGGACGCACGGTTCTTTATTTTCACATAACTTCCCGTTGTTTCAAAAGACCATTGCTGTGCCGTGCTGCCGCTGGAATGCCACTGACCCGCAGACGAACCATCTGAAAATCTGTACATCCCATCCATCAACATACCCGTGGCCCGGTTGTTAAAAGTAACATAGGTAACAGAGGGGGCTTTTAGCAGAATAGCAGTCGTTGAAAGCGCGGGGACGGTGATGGTCAGAGAATTGGAATTTACAGAAACCGTGCCTTGCTGCAATGCATTTTGGGTATGCGACACAAAAGTCTCCGTGGACGGTAGTGACGACAGCCGCAACGTTTGGTAACTCCCATCGGCTACATTAAAGTTGCTCAGGTTGATCGTGACCGTTCGCGAAGCGCTCATGTCGCGGTTGACAAGCATTACCGTCAATGAGTCTGCATTTTCGCTGACCGAGGAGTAAGCCGATACCGTATTTTCAAGTGAAGAAGTGCTTGAAACGCTGTATTTCTTCGCATTCCTGCCAAATAGGTGCAATGTTTCCCACATACCAATCGACCAGTTCCATGGCGAAAATAGTTCCACGCCATTGTTGGCAAATGTGCCCAGGTGCGATGCATAAATCACGGATTCAAGACTTGGGTTGCTGCTCGACATCGTACCCCACTCGCTTACACCAGGTGTTATGCCATGGTTTGCGCCAAAATGTTCGGTTAGCCAGCCGTCGACGCGCTTGAAAATATATTGTTTGGTAAGTGAGTTATCCCATCCACCGGTACTTGATTTAATACCGTTTGAACCTGGATAATCATAGGTTTCATCATAGTAGATCCGGTGTCCCTGCAGTGCCTCGGCATCATTGCTATAATAGGGATAGTTGTGAATATCCAGCACATCTACCAGTTTGACACCGGTAGCTTTGTATTCGTCGCCAAGACGTTTGATGAAATACTCGATCCAGGGATAATACCGGCCATTGATGTAAATACTTTCATTGGACCATTTGTACCATTGCCATTCAGAGGTTGTTACCGGCCCGCAAAGCTTGATGCCCGGATATAAAGCTTTCGCTTTCTTCGCCAGCTCAATGTAACGATCGACAAAGGCAGCGGCCGACAGCTGGGTTGGCATGGCCCAATCATGTGTGCCGCTCCATATATCTACCTCGTTGTCCATATTCCAGTAAACAAACTTGTTCTTGTCAAACCCTTTACCATTGGCGCCAAACCAGGAATTAAGGATTGCCACCGAAGAGTCGGCCGGCCAGGGTTTACTGAACAAATTAATGTTTCCGGCAACCAGGGCCGCTCCCGCGGCATCCGGATTAGGTGTACCGCCACCAGCCAAATTTTGATGGTAACCATTCCAGCCCGGGTGGGCCTGCATGTAATCCCAGTCAGGGAAGTTGTTACTGCCGTTGGATGCAACTCTTCCCAATAACTGAAAGGCAAACATACCCTGCATGTTGGAAAAGCTGGTGTTGATCTTCTGTGCATTAACATCCCAATCAGCACCATAAACGTTATTAAACCAGTCGGGATGAACCGCAAGTTTTTGACGCCAGTTGTAAGCTGATGCGTTGTTTCCCCCGTTCATCCGTGCGAACCGTAACCCTGCATCTTTGTAAAATTGCACTGGATGGTCAAGGAAATCATTTTTGCCATAAATGTATGGCGAAATCAGGCGTTTGTTCTGCGTTGCATTGACAGTAATAGTCACGTTCTGCGCAAAGGCGGTGATCGTTGAGCATAGCAATGCCCACCCCAGGCACATTTTGGCCAGGTAAAGTACTCGTTTTCCCATTTTTTAATTCTTTTAGTTAGTTTGCTTTCTCTTTCCTTTTTGAATTATGGGGAGGGTATATTCGGTAAGATTCCGCTGGCCGGAGGGAGGAGCCAGCGGATGTAAGCGGGTTTTTCGAGGGTCAGCGAACCATATCAGGCGACGTCGCAAATGGTAACACCTTGCGCGCCTCTTTTGCTTAATCCACCAGGACCTTAAACGTGTGGAGGCCCAGAGAGATCAGGTAATATCCCTTTGGAAGATGCGAAGTTTCATAGGTACTTGCCGAAAAGTCAGCTTGGTCTTCGATAATGAGCCCTGCCGTATTGCGGACAATCAGATGCCTTTTCGCAGGCGGAAGGTCAAAGTTCAACACTCCTCTCACCGGATTGGGGTAAACGATAGCTTTAATTCCGGATTTATTTTTCACATTGATCGTTTTCGAAAATGTGTATTTGCGATCAAAATCCATCTGTTTCAGCCGATAGTAAGCGTCGCCAAGAGGCTGTCCGTCAATGAACTGATAGTCTACCTGGGCCGACATTGTACCTTTTCCGGCTACGAAACCAATTTTTTCAAACATCACACCATTCAGGCTTCTTTGAACTTCAAACCCTTCGTTATTTACCTCCTCTGCCGTGCTCCAAAGCAATACATTCCCCTCAGAGGAAGCCCTTCCCGAAAAACTGATCAGGTTGACTGGTAAAGTAGTCTCGTTGGCCAGCAGAATGGCAGTGGTTGATAGCGCGGGTACCGTGATGGTCAGTGAGTTTGAATTGACAGCTACGGTGCTTTCCTGCGACGCGTTTTGGGTATGCGATACAAAAGTCTCCGTGGTCGGCAAAGATGCCAGCTGCAAAGTTTTGTAGTTGCCATTGGCAGCATTGAAATTGTTCAGATTGATCGTCACCGTGCGGGAAGCATTCATGTCCCGGTTGATGAGCATCACCGTTAGAGAATCGGCACTTGGGTTTACGGACGAGTAGGCCGACACCATATTTTCATCCGAAGAAGTACTGGAAATGCTGAATTCCTTTGCATTCCTGCTAAACAGGTGCAAGGTTTCCCACATGCCGATCGACCAGTTCCATGGTGAAAACAGTTCAACACCATTGTTGGCAAATGTGCCCAAATGCGAACCATATATCACAGATTCAAGGCTTGGATTGCTGTTCGCCTGCGTTCCCCATTCGCTTACACCGGGTGTTATGCCATGGTTTGGGCCGAAATGTTCGGTTAACCAGTCGTCGATCCGCTTAAAAATATATTGCTTGGTAAGTGAGTTATCCCATCCGCCGGTGCTTGATTTAAGACCGTTTGAACCCGGATAATCATAGTTTTCATCGTAATAAATCCGGTGTCCCTGCAATGCCGCCTCATCACTCCCATTGTACCACGGATAGTTATGAATATCTAAGACGTCTACCAGTTTGATACCGGTTGCCTTATATTCATCGCCAAGGCGTTTGATGAAATACTCCATCCAGGGATAATACCGGCCATCAATCCAAATACTTTCGCTGGACCATTTGTACCATTGCCATTCGGAGGTTGTAACCGGCCCGCAAATCTTAACGTCCGGATTGATCGCTTTCGCCTTCTTCGCTAATTCTATGAAGCGGTCCATAAAGGCAGAGGCCGATATCAACGTTGGCATGGCCCAATCGTGCGTGCCATTCCATATATCTACCTCATTATCCATACTCCAGTACTGGAATTGGTTTTTATTAAGCCCTAAACCACCTGCCCCAAACCAATGATTAAGAATTTCCACCGAAGAGTCGGCTGGCCATGGCTTGCTGAACAAGTCAATGTTTCCATCAACCAGGGCCTGCCCCCCGCCGCTTGTATTAACTTGTCCCCCGCCGGCCAGATTCTGACTAACCCCGGACCACCACTGGGATTGGTTGTACCCCCAGTCATTGAAGTTGTTACTGCCGCTGGATGCAACTCTGCCCAGTAATTGAAAGGCAAACATACCCTGCATGTCGGGAAAGTCGGTGTTAATTTTTTGTGCCAATACATCCCAATTGGCAGGGTAAACATTATTGTACCAGTCGGGATGAACTGCAAGTTTTGCGCGCCAGTTATAAGCTGACGCATTATTACCTCCATTCATCCGCGCGAAGCGCAAACCCGCATCTTTGTAAAATTGCACTGGGTGGTCGAGGAAATCATTTTTTCCATAAATGTTGGGTGAAATCAAGCGCTTATCCTGCGTTGCATTCACTGTTACTGTAACGGCCTGCGCAAATACCGTGTTTGTTGCAAGACACAACAACACCAGAATCAGAGACATTTTGGCCAGATAAAGTACTGGTTTTTTCATTTTCAATTTCTTTAAATTGGTTTGATTTCATTTTTTTCTCTTTATGATTTGAGGAGAGTTATCTGATTTATAAATTCTGCTTAGAGACGATCGAGTTACTTTTGCTGCTACGATCCGTATTGTCGGCATTGTCACCTGTGTCCCGCATAAGTCGCGTTATTGAACTCCTGCATGAAGGGCATCGATGGTACGTTGGTCTTTTACCTTGTAATTTTTTCTATCCAGAGTACCACCCGTATCCCACCAGAATGGTATCACGCCGTGTGCGTTAGCCTGCCGGGTTACGTAGGTTATCCAATAGTCAACAGCATCGTTATGCGTTGCCAGATCCAGGGGAACATGTTTACTGCCGTCTCTTCGATAAGCCCCATATTCACCCATCAGCACAGGTACGCCCTTATCGATAAAATTTTCCTTTAACAGTTTGAAGCCTTTAAGTTGTTCATCCTCCTCTCCCCAGGTTGCATTGCGTTCCGGTTCGATGGAGGAATGGTGCCCGGCACCCCAGTAGTAAAACATTTTGCCCCAGCTCGCATCCTCATCCAGTGCCGCAAACTGGAAAGGCGTATAATTATGCGCCTCATAAATCATACGACTTGGCGTTGGGTCAGTAGGCAAAGACTTTACGTCGAATAATTCGACTGGTGCCTGTACAACCAACGCGCGATAAGTATTGCGACCACCCGTAGCACGAACCGCATCAACAAAAGTCTGGTGATATGAGCGCAGCACTGCCATTTTAGTAGCATTGTCGACGTTAGGTTCGTTGGCGCTGGCAAACATGAGATGCTCGTCAAAATCGCGCATGGATGTGGCTATCTGCTCCCAGTAGGCCTTTTGCTTGGCATTAACTGAGTCTTTTTTAGCCGGGGTGCAGTTATTTTCTAGCCATCCTCCATCCCAGTGGATGTTTAGTAGGACGTACATGTCATTGTTTACACAATACCCGACAACCTCTTTGACCCTGTCGAGCCATTTCTGATCGATATGAGCTGTGGCCCGGTTATCCACATGATGCCAATCCCAGGCACAAGGAATGCGGATCGCATTAAAGCCCTTTTGTTTTACAAATTTTATATAGTCTTCCGTAATGACGGGGTTTCCCCAACCCGTTTCCCCACCCGGAGCTTCCATCGTATTCCCAAGGTTCCAACCCATTTTCATTTTAGCGGCAAGCTCCACCGCGTTGCTGCTCATTCCGGTTATGTCGGGTTGTTTAGGTGAAATATTATAGGATGGATATATCTGGCTGAGCTGCTGTGGCTCAGATTTTTCCTTTTCACACGCGGTCAGGCCAGTTATGGTAACAAAAAATATTAAAGCGGGTTTATAGAGACAAGCGATCTTCATGCTATCATTTTGATTTTACATGTAGCTAACCGGACATTGGAAGATCCGCATAGGAGTTTATTATCGCCCCTATGCAGACCTCATTATTACTTCCGGATGTAGTTATGAATTGCAAACTCTGCCTTGTTGGGATCTCTGAATGCCAGCTGCATCCTATCCTCTTTGAGACTGATGACATAAGCCTTGGACCAAACCTGGTCCCTGCCCGTATTCAATGGGACGATATCAACGAAGGATAGCGTCTTGGTTTTGATATCAAAAAAGTAGCCGCCCTGGAAAGTCCCGCTCCTGGTTATCCCTTTTTGGACCACCTTTACCACAGGCTCGGCTGAGCCGCTTCTTAGGCCTAATGTCATCGTGCCGTAATCCTGGGCCGCGCCCATCCAGCTTTGATATTCCGGGTCATATAGCCAGCAATCCCCTCCCGTTTTGGCACATTGATTATCCCAGCCGTAATCGACACCCGAGAAATACAATGGACCTTTGAATTTCGCTGAAACGCCTTTTGCGTCAATGTCAAGCACCCAGGTTTTTTCTTTACCAATCCCCCCGGTGAGCAAGGTAAATATGGGGTCTTTATAATATTCCAGGACTGCCGGGTCAAAAATCCTGATGGAATAACTGATTGTGTCGACTGCTGTCCCATATGTGATTTTGTTCGCCAGTAAAGGGTCAGCGGCGGAAAAATTGCTGGGAACCTTCACGATCACACTCGAATCGGTGTAAACAGCTCCGGCCAAATCAGCTTTTACTCCTTGAAATGCTATATTGAGGGCATTTTTGAGGTTATATCCAACGATGTTGATCGACTGACCGGGCACAATGATGCTGGTCACCGTATCCTTGGGCGCTGTGGCATAATTCCTAACATGAGAAATCATAGGCGGACCGGTAATGTTGATTGTAAACGAAGTTGAACCAGCGCTGTTCACTACTGTCACGACATTGACTTTTTCGCGGGCCACAGAATCAAACGGAATCGAAGGAACCTGCACCACAATGCTTTGGTCTGTAATTAACGTCGGATTAATGTTGGCCGGCCTGCTGCCGAAGTTGACCTGTGAAATCTCTCCCAGATTCTTCCCCAGCACCACCACCCATTGTCCAGCCTTGAGTGTCTCCACAAGGCTGTCGCTGGGCGATGCGGCATAATTTCGTATTTCAGTGATAACCGGTAGTGCGGCTACGTCATTCTTTTCTTCACATGCGGATAGCCCTAAAACACCAGCAATGCAGGAAAACAAAAGAAAACAAATTCTGTTGTATATGATCTTTTTCATTTCTCTTGGTTTTTAAAACGAGTAAGGCACGGGAGCTTCTAACAATTTGGGATTAGCGGTCACCTCCGGCGAGGGTATCGGGAATTTGAATGTCGTGGTGTTGGCAGGCGTCACACTGGCCAGCGTACTACCTTTTGTTACGACACCCTTATCATAATTAAAAAGGATCCGTTCCTGTTCGTTCAGCTTTTTGATAGCTTTCGGCTCATCGTAATAGGAAAGTCTTACCAGATCTTCCCAATAATGCCCCTCGGCTGCCAATTCAACTCTTTTTTCCCTGAACAAGGTTTCAGCATCCAGGGATGTTACCGGAACAAGACCAGCCCTTACACGCACTTTGTTGAAATACATCAATGCGTCCGCATTGGTTGTCGAAGTGTTATTGCCCATTACAGCTTCTGCATAGGTTAAGTACACTTCGGCAAGCCGTAACAATGCATTGTGCTCAATAGAAGATGTCAAGCTCATCGTCGGTGCACTGTTATCGACCCTTGTGCCAATGATGTGCTTTTTCAAACCAGCGTTACCTGTAAATTTAAAACCACCTCCTGCCGCATTCAGCTCAGGGTAATAGTCACCTTTAAGCATGATGGTCGCCTTACGTCTGAGAGAGTCTTCGTTGGCATATTGCTTGTAGAGGTCATAAGTAGGTGCTATGCCAAACCAACCTGCCTGACCGGCCGCCGATATCTCCGTGCCACCGGGCGAATAAACTTGCAGCATGTTTCCTTCAAGCCAGCCGGTGCCCGGTGCCCATTGCAATGCAAATAAGGATTCCTGATTATCGTTATACTGCGTTTTGAACAGATCGGCATAATTGGCCAGCAACGACAATCCGCTTTGTTTGCAGACATTCCCGGCATGCAGTTTGGCGCTATCAAGCAGTGCCTGGTTGCGCGGGCCATTACCTTTTGCATCCACCCCGGCCCAGGTCAGATATACTTTGCTTAACATGCCTTGTGCCGACCAGGTTGTCAGTCGTCCCGCAACATCCTTCGCAGGAAGGTTTTTTGCAGCAAAAAGCAGGTCATTCGCAGCAAATCTGTACACGTCTTCCACCGGATTGCGGTGAACCAGCGGCGAAGTGATGAGCTCTGTATTATCTTCTATAATTGGGATATCTCTCCAAAGCAGGGCCAGATTATAATAGGCAAATGCTCGCAAAAACTTCGCTTCGGCAATGGCGGCAAGCCTGTCTTTTTCAGGGATGGAAGCCGGTGCCTTCTCTTCAATGGCTTTGATGGTCACATTGCAATGCGCGATGATCTTGTACATGCCTTTCCAGTTGGCGATCATAATTTCGTTGCTACCCGTAACTGCAAACGTATGCAGCTGCACAGCGTCTCCCCAATAATTGACGGCCATATTACCGCTAAGCACTTCGCCAATCGGCAAGAAGCAGTTATAATTCCATTCAGCCCACGGCTTGCCACCATACAAGGCGGCTGTCGCCAGTCTGAGGTCATTGGTGGTCTGGTAAAAATTGTCTGCGCTTATCTGGGATAATGGAGGTCGGTCCAAAAAGCTATCACTGCATCCGGCCGAGAACATGGCAAGGCAAAGCCCGGCTGCGGCCATTGTTTTTTTGATTTTCATTGCTCAATATTTTTATAGATTCACATCAAATGGAGAACTGTCTCCGAACATTCGTGTTTGACACCTGTTTCGAAGCAATTTATTTGGTCAACTGCACGCTCGCGCCGACGGTAAACACACGCGGTTGCGGATAGTAACCACTGTCATACCCTGCATTCAGCGGGTTCCACGATCCAATTTCCGGATCTAATCCTTTGTATTTGGTGATCAAGAATGCATTGGACACGTTCACATAAACCCGCAATGAATGAATGTGGGCTTTTTCCAGCAGTTTGTCGGAAAGCGAATATCCCAGCGAAATGGTCTTAAATCTGATAAAGGAACCATCCTCAACATATTTGTCCGACACCCTGTTGTTGCCGTTTGTATTGTCATTTCTGATGCCCGGAATATCGGTGTCAGGATTAACCACATACACGTTACTGATGTCGGTTGCAGGCTTAGTGGGATCAATCAAAGCAAGCTTGGCGTAGTTGTTCAACGCTTTAAGGTACCCGAAGCTGGTCCCTGGAAATTCTCCGTTCATGCGCATTTGATTGAATACCTTGTTACCGTAGTTACCAGTCAGGAATACATTCAAATCAAATTTCTTATAAGAAAACGAATTATTGAGACCAAGCTGCACTTTCGGGATCGGTGAGCCGAGGAAGGTTTGATCGCGCTCATCAATCATCTTGTCGCCATTGATGTCCTTGAACTTAAGGTCGCCGTACCAGATACTACCTCCCGCCGCGCCTACGGGCAGTGGAGCACCGTTCTTGGTCGGCAAAGCATGTGTCTCAAAATCCTCTTGCTTCGCAAAAACGCCGTCTGCTTTGTATCCAAAGAATTGACCTATCGAGTTTCCAACAACCGTCTGGCTATATGGCCATCCTACAAGCGACGCCCCGTCGGTATTCAGTTTCAAGACTTTATTGACGTTGCGGGATACTGTCAGATCTGTCTTCCATGTCAAATCCTTACCCTGAATGTTGGTAGAGCTGATCTTAAAGTCGAATCCCTTGTTGCTGATCGTACCGACATTTACATATGGTGCATCCAATGCTCCCGGAGACCAGCCAACGGCCGTTCCCGAGTAAAATGGCAAAGGGATCTGCATTAAAAGGCCGTCCGTTTTCCGGTTATAAAAATCAACGGAGAAGGTCAGGCGCCAGGACAGCAATGCCGCGTCAAGGCCGATATTGCTGTATTTTGTTTTTTCCCATTCCACATAAGGGTTCCCTATGTTCTCGGTGAGCTGGGATATTCCTGACAAACCGGTGGCAACGGTTGCTAATGTAGATGTATATGCAAAGTCGCGCACGTTCTGGTTATTAGTCAGACCATACCCTACCCTAAGCTTCAATTCATTGATATCCTTGAAATTTTTCAAGAAGTCTTCATTGTGGATTTTCCAGGCAACTGCACCCGAATACGTGGTCACCCACCGGTTTCCGGCCGCAAACCTGGAAGAGCCGTCGGCCCGCACGTTGCCGGTTAGCAGGTATTTGTCAAACAATCCCAGATTCAAGCGGCCAAAGTATGACTCCTGGGCATTCTGGCTTTTTGAACCGGAGTTAGTGGCCGAGGTAGGATCACCACTGCTGATCACCTGCACATTGTTGGACGGGAAATTATTGCGGCCTGCACTTACATTCTCGCCTTTGCTCAACTGCGCCTCATGGCCCACCATGACATTGGCATTGTACCGTTCCTTGAACGTATGCGAATAAGTAAGATAGTTTCTGACCGTTGTATACATGTTTTGACCATAGTTGTAAGATCCGCTGTTGTTAGTGTTTTTCACAAGACCCATCGTGTAGGTTGGGTTGAATCTATCCTCGGTAGCCATTGAAAAGCTGCCCGTAACCTCGTTCCGCAACGTCAGCGATTTGCTGAACAAAATCTCAGCATAGACATTTCCAAATATCTGATTTCTGTTCGCCTGGTCCTTGTTGATCGTCGCAATAGCAAATGGATTGATGGTACTGTTTACCCAACCGTTAGGGTTATACGCACCGCCCCAGCCGCCATCCGCACTCCGCACGGCGATATCGGGAGTCTGGCTGAGCGCCGCGTTAATGACATTTGAACTGGTCGAATTTACGTTCTCCTTGATATTGGCCAGTTGCAGGCTGGTGCCGATCTTCAACCAGTTGGTCGTCTTGTTGTCAAGGTTCAATCTAACGGATATCCTTCTGAAATCCGAGCCGGTGGCAATCCCTTCCTGCTTGAAATACGAACCTGAAAACAGGTATTGGGTTCTGGCGTCACCTCCGTTGATGGTAACCGTGTGGTTAGTCATCGGCGCGTTTCTGAAAAGCTCCTTTTGCCAGTCGGTACCCTTCCCAAGATATTGCGGATTGGCAAATTCCGGCCGTTTATCAAATCCCCAGCCCAAACCGGCATTTCGCTCATTGATGAAGGTGGCGTACTCCTGCAAATTCATGATAGGGATTCGCTTTGGCACTTGCTGGAAACCTGTATAGAAATCGTAAGAGATTCTTGGAGGCGTTACCGCGCCGCGTTTTGTGGTAACGATAATCACACCGTTCGTGGCCTGTGATCCATAAATAGCGGTAGCGGAAGCGTCTTTAAGTACGTCAACCGACTCAATTTCAGAAGGATTGATAGCAGCCAATGGGTTGGTACCAGCGCCCATCGTGGCTGTGCCGCCGATAATCACACCATCGATCACATACAATGGTCCCCCGCCCGCGAAGGAAGATATTCCCCTAATCTGTACTGAAACGCCCCCACCGGGCTGGCCCGATACCTGTTGCACCACCATACCGGCCACTTTTCCCTGTAAAGCCTGATCAATGGTAACCGGGTTCGTTTTACGCAGTTCCACCCCGGACACAGAAGATATCGAGCCGGTAACGTCTTTTCTTTTCGCTTCTCCATACCCGATCACGACCACTTCTGAAAGTGTGGCAATATCGGGTTGAATGGTAATGTTAAATTGCGTTTTGTTGCCCACCGGAATTTGCTCCGACAGATAACCGATAAAGGAAATTTTAAGCACGTCCTCAGGCATTGCCTGGATGGCAAACTTTCCATCGGTATCAGTTGTGACGCCCATCGTTGTTCCTTTCAGCAGGATGGTCACACCCGGCATCAAGCCGCCGGTTTCGTTCTTCACTGTCCCGGACACCTGACGTCGCTGCGCGTGGGTCACCATACAGGAAAACAAAATAAGGGCAGCAACACAGAAGGATCTGTAAATTTTTTTCATCATTGATTTTGCCTTAAGTACGTTACACAATGCAGTTTGAAAACGGATTCCTGTTCTATGTGACAAGCCTGCATTCGGTGCGCGCCTACCTTTGCCAAGCTGGTACATTTTCGAGAATTCCTTGCATCAAAGGTATGCGGTCAGCGTACTTTTGGATGGTATGGATTAGTCCTAATTAAAGTGATAAAAAGTCCACAGATGATCCAAATGCGTAAAATCAGTACATATTTTATCTCAATTAAACTTGATTTTGTAATAGAAGGATGAAGACACAACGCTATCATTAGCGCAGCGCAATGCAATCTTCGTTAAGGAAGAGATAATGTACGGCCAGGGCCAAAACTGTTATGAAAAGGACCGCGGAGGCAAGCACCTCGCCTCAGAATAAATTGCACAGTAAAGCAGCCACCCAACTGATCAATGCAGAAAGCAATACATAGGAAAACACTTCCAGACAAAGAAGTATTGTTAGTTTTCTTTTCATGGGACATCAAAGAATGAATGGCCCAAAAGTAGGGAAACGGATTCTTTGTAAACGGGATAAAACATCCCAAATGATGGTGAAAATTGTCCCGATCGGGTACGTTGCCGGTTTACTCTGCCGCCCGCTTGCCACCTGCATAGGCGGAAGGTAGGGTGTGATACTCTTCCTTGAAGTAGCGTGTAAAATATTTAGGATTGTTAAAGCCGACCTGGTAGGCAATTTCAGAAACGGAAAGCTGGCTTTTTTCCAGGAGTTGCGCAGCATGCTGCAGTCTGATTAACCGTATTACTTCCAGTGGAGACTTGCCTGTAAGTGTCTGGACCCTTTTGAAAAATTGCGAACGGCTCACACCCATTTCACGGGCCAGATCAGTAACACTGAATTCGGCATTCGAGATGTGCTTCTCAATTACCTGAACCATTTCCTTAAGAAACAGCTGATCCAATGAAGTGATCTGAATTTCACTTGCTTTAATCCCATTCTTCGGCGCGAAGAGGGAATGAAGTTCTTCACGAGACGTGATAAGGTTTTTAATTCTTGATTCCAGCACTTGAAAATTGAATGGTTTGCCAATGTATTCATCGGCCCCTGCTTCAAAGCCTTCCAGGCGCTGTTCATCTTCTGATCGTGCGGTGAGTAAAATAACAGGTGTATGGGCCACTCGCTCGTCTGACTTCACCATTTTGCAAAAGTCAAGGCCATTCAATCCCGGCATCATAATGTCGGTCACGATCAGGCGGGGTTTTTGTACTATAGCCTTGGCCCAACCCTCCTCGCCTGTCGAGGCATCAATCACCGAATACGAATGTTTCAGATTGTCTTTGAGATAAAAACGGAAATCTTCATTATCTTCCACGATCAAAATGAGCGGCTTGCCTGTGGAAGCATGTTCGGTTTGAATCCTGACATCGGACAAAACAGGCTGAACAGGCTCGTTAACCACTTCGTGCACCGTGCTGCCCGGCATTTTCAAAGAAAGCATCACTATAAAACAGCTTCCCTGGCCCACTTCACTTTCGACACGTATGGACCCGCCGTGAATCCGAATAAATTCCTTCGTAATGGCAAGCCCGATACCGCTTCCCTGGTTGATGATCGTATTGGGCAGGTCATTCTGAAAAAATCGCTCGAAAATCAAATCGTGTTTCTCCGGGGGAATGCCAATACCCGTGTCTTTGACCCTGATCTCGACCATCCTGTCTTCCCTGGTCTGCTGAACGTCCACCGTTACGGACACCTCTCCAGGTCCCAGCGTAAATTTAATGGCGTTTGACAGCAGGTTAAACAAGATCTTTTCAAGCTTATCGTGATCAAAGATCGTTTCCAGGGCCAGCACATTGGAATTAAAAGTAAGCCGAATCTCCTTTTTATCAGAAAGATCGGAGAACGAGTAAACGGTATCTTTGATGAACAGGATTATATCACCGTCCGAAGGCTGATACCGGAGTTCTTTCTCTTCTAGCTTCCGGAAGTCAAGCAGCTGATTGACCAGGTTCAATAATCGGCGGCCATTTCTTTGGATCAGTTCAAACTGCCTGCGTTCATGAACATCAGTTGCTCTTTCGCTCAGCTTTTCAACGGGTGCCAGGATAAGGGAAAGCGGCGTGCGCAGCTCGTGGCTCACATTGGTGAAAAACTTCGTCTTTAAAATATCCAGCTCCCGCGAACGTTTTGCCTCTTCGCTCGTCTGCCTGATAGCAAACTTCATCCTCTCTCTTTCCTGTATCAACCGGCGAATGGCCAGCAGAAGCAACACGATGGCTACTACATACAAAATATATGCGGTCAGCGATTTCCAGAAAGGAGGCAGCACCTTAATATTCAATGCTATTCCCTCTTTATTCCAAAGTCCATCATTATTCGATGCAATCACCCGAAAAACATAGTCGCCTGCGTCGAGGTTAGTGAAGCTAACTTTGCGGTTGCTTGCATCCGTACCCAGCCAATCTTCATTGAACCCTTCCAGTTTGTATTTGAATTGATTCTTTGCAGGTTGGATAAAGCTCAGCGCCGCAAATTCAATGGAAAAAACGTTGTCGCTTGCATGCAGCAGAATGGGTGGGTTTGTAGTGATCGAGGAATCAAGTGTAAACCTGGCCCCCGCTAAATACTTGGGAAGAATGCTGCGATTAAACAACTGAAAATCAGTAAGCACCAGCCGCGGGACTATACGGTTCTTATCCAGGTCGCGCGGCCTGAATATATTAAACCCATTGACCCCGCCAAAAATCAGCTCACCGCTGCGCATTCTGAGCGCAGCGTCCTCGTTGAATTGCTTGCCTTGCAACCCATCAATTTCAGAATAATTAGTAAAACTCACCTTCAAGCTTGCTTTATCCGATGAAATGGTTGCCGATGACAACCCGTTCGGCGTGCCCAGCCAGAGCTTGCCATCTGCGTCTTCCACCATCGATAGGATCGCATTGTGGGGAAGGCCCTGCTTTTCGGTATAGTTGATAAATGTATTCGATTTCCTTTGCCATACGCTCAGCCCCACGCGGGTCCCGATCCAGATGCGCCCTTTTGAATCTTCCAGAATACCCAAAACGTCATTGCTGCCAAGGGATTTGGGATTGTTCTTTTCCGTTTCATAATGGACGATTTCTCCTGACGTTTTCATCAGTACATCTATTCCAATGGACGTTCCAAACCATATATCCCCGTGGGAATCCTCGAAGATAGTAGGGACATAGGCCGAGTAAAGCGCACGTTGCGCCGGGTGATTGTACTTCGCGAAGGTTTTTGTATTTCGATCAAACAGACAAAGGCCACCGTCGAGGGTGCCGATCCAAAGTCTGCGCTGCGAATCTTCAAATATCTGCCACACGCTTCTTCCCGAAAGGCTTTTGGGCTCTGCGGGATCATGCTGGTAACGGGTAAATTTTTGCCCGTCAAAACTATTCAATCCTCCTAAAAAAGTACCAATCCATAATTGATTTTGATGGTCGAGGCACAGAGTGACGATCACATCGCTGGCCAGGCTCTGCGAATTCTTCGGATCGTGCCGGTAAGTTGTGAATTTTCCGTTAGCCCGGTTGAAGTGTATCAGTCCGCCGCCGTTGGTTCCCAGCCAGAGATTGCCTTTTTTGTCCTCGACAAAGGCATTGATATCATCAAACGGCAGCCCGTAAGGCTTCGAATACCGGTTTATGAGCGGAAACCGCATAATGTTCTTATGAAAATAATTCAAGCCACCTTTGAAGGTCCCCGCCCAAATGATCCCGTCGCTATCTTTGAGCACGGTGGTCACTGCATTATGGCTCAGCGTATGATCATTCTCCGCAGAATGGGACATGTTGGTCACTGCCATCCTTTTTTTGTCCATTACGTCAATACCGCTTTGGCCGTTGGAAATCCAGATATTGCCCTCCGCATCATCGACAACACCTGTGATCATGTCAGAACTGAGGCGCGGAGCTCCAAACGTTTTTCCCAGATGGACTATCTTACCTTGCCGTCTGTTCAAATAAGCGACGCCCATTTCATAATTGGTGGGATACACCCATATATCTCCGTCACTGTCGGCCGTCAGCCGACACTGCAAATAGTCGTTTTTTGTGAGCCTGCGATCGTTGAAAAAATTGAGCCTTTTGGTCACCTTCACACCGTGTTCCTCAAGAACCATATTTTCGACCATCCCATTGGAATGCGCTATCCAGTAGCTACCAACTTTCTCCTGTACGATCGAGGTAACCTTATTACTGACAATGGAAGTCCCATCGCGGTCAGAATGTTTGACGATAATGGATTTTTTGCTTTTCTCATTATAGCAAATCAGCCCTCCATCGTTAATAATAAACCAAAAATTACCCTCCTTATCGGAAACAACAGTTTTGAGATCGTTTGGATTTTTGATCGGATATGCCTTAAAACCCTGTGAAGGGCCTGAAAAAGCCTCCCTTGCCGGGTCATACAAGCAGGGACCTGCAGCGGTAAGAACGCCCATATTGCCTTCTGGCATTTTAAACAAACCGGAAATATAATCGTAAAAAAGAGATGAAGAGTCAGACGCATCGTTACGAAAAACCTTATTGGTGTAACCGTCGAAACGATTAAGGCCCGATTCCGTACCGATCCAGAGAAAGCCAGTCTGGTCCCGGTAAATAGCCGTAACATGCCCGTGCGACAGACCATCGCGTGCGTTGATATGAACGAACCGGTGCTCTTGCCCCAGTGACACGAAAGGGGTATACATCAGTAAAATCAGTATGATCGACCTTACAGACATGGGTAAGCTCAGTCGTTTCACCATTTCGGTTTTCGTTAATGCGTAATCACATCCAGCTCGCCATAGCCAGCCCCATCATCTTCCTGCGTATTCTGCGTGGCCTGCAACTTGATATAGCGGGCCTTGTGCGGCTGAAAACTTTTTGTCTGCCATAATGGATTGTTTTTAATGTTAGAAAATTCCCCTTCTGAGGCCGTCTGCCATTGCTTGCCATCATTTGAAACAAAGAACCGGAAATGCGAAATAATCCCCGCCGTACTTTCCTGCCCCGGAAGATACTTAAAACCGGTCAATGTTTGTTCTTCACCCAGATCAATTACCAGGTCCAGGGGCATCTTTCGATCCCGCGGCTGGTACCAGGCAGTACCCGGATCTCCGTCGATGACGGCCGCCACTTTTTCGTCGCCCACATTAACTACTTTCCAGGTCTTGTGGGAGATATCGAATTTTTCATCCGTCACCGGACTGCTTTGCTGCGATTGCGGGTCAAAAGCAATAGCCTGCAAATGTACTTTTCCCTTGGTTTGGACCGGGCCGGTGTAATGTAACGACTGTTTGGTGGGCAGGCTACCGTCAAGGGTATAAAAGATATCGGATTCGCTATCGGCTGGCTTAATTACAACATCACCCGCCATATTCCTGGTCACAACCGGCGCGGTAAGTACCTGGGGCGCATTGTAAACGCCGATATTGGAAATCAGCGGGCAGCTTTTGGCATCGGTGATCGTAAAGCGCAGCTCTGTCGCCTGGGTGGTGGGCAGGACCAGTATCCGCCTATAGCCAATGGTGGTCTGATTGGCCAGTACCTTCCATTGACCTGCCACTTTTGCTTCGAGGGTAAAAGCTTTTACGCGCTGTCCAAGGGCGATGTATTCCTGCACCAGGAAGCGGTTAAATGTCGTAGGTTTATCAAAATCAATGGTCAGCGAGGCCGATGTTACCTTTTCATCGGTAGCCCAATAAGTATCTTTTTTTCCATCCAGGGCTTTGTCTGCCCCAAATTCTTTGGCATTGACACGCGTGTTGGACGCACTCGCTTTCTTACCTGTCGCCAGGTTTACAGCAAAAGCCTTTTTGACCGCATCAGCCAGTTCCACTACCGCCTTTTCATCCATCTCGTGAATTAGCCCCCTTTTGTCGACCGGAAAATTCAGTAGCAGCGTTCCGTTCCGGCCAAATGAACTATAATAAGTTTTCAGTAGCTGCGGCAGCGTCTTCACCCGGCTATCCTCAGATTCGTGGTAAAACCATCCCGGACGGATAGATGTATTGACCTCGCCTGGTACCCATGCATTACCGTTTTCCAAACCATGATGCAACATGTCCCAGCTCACGTCACCCGTCGCATTCAGTAAACTCCAGTTCTTCTCTCCCACATAACCACCTTCCGTCCCTACCCAGCGAAGATCAGCCCTATCGCCTCCATCATTCCAGATGACGATATTGGGCTGCAATTTACGGATCAGCTTGTAGGTATTAGACCAGTCATAGTAGGTTTTGGCATCAATCTTGCGCGTTTCTTTCGCCCCTCCGTAATAGCCCGAACCTCCGTTGGCACCATCAAACCAGATCTCAAAAACGTCTCCATAGTTGGTGAGTAATTCTGTGAGCTGGTTGCGGAAATAGGTGATGTATTCAGGCTTGCCGTAGTCGGCGTAGTTGCGGTCCCACGGCGAGAGGTATACGCCCATTTTCAAGCCATATTCCCTGCACGCGTCTGCCAATTCGCGCACGATGTCTCCTTTTCCGTCTTTCCACGGCGAATTCTTAACCGAGTACTCGGTGTATTTCGACGGCCATAGACAGAAGCCGGAATGATGTTTGGCCGTCAGGATAATCCCCTTCATGCCAGCCGCTTTACAAACGCGCGCCCATTGACGGCAATCCAGCTTTTCAGGATTGAAAATTTTCGGGTCATCTTCCCCGTAACCCCATTCCTGATCAGTGAACGTGTTGGTCGACAGGTGAATGAATGCATAGTACTCCATTTGTTGCCATTTCAATTGATTTTTGGTGGGTATTGGCCCGAACGGTTTGGGAGCGATGGACTGCCCAAGGCAACTACCCGCGCAATGCACCGCAAGCATGGTGATCAATAAACTTGTCTTGGCGGCCTTGTGTCCAAATCCGGTCATACTTTTAAAAAAACGCTGTTTCATTTCTTTGCTTTGCTTTTATTCCATTTTGTAAATCTGTTCCATCAAGTGCCATTTCTGATCAGCGGTTGCTTCCGTGCCCGTCGCTTGAAATTGGGCCACATATCGCTCCCATTCACTTTGCCGTGGTTTTTTAGAGAGCTCAGCCATGGCATGATCATGGTCAAAACCCTCTACGGTGTCCATGATCATGAATAATTGGGTTCCCAATAGGTATATTTCCATATCCAGGATCCCTACCTCTTTCATTCCCTGCGTAATCTCATTCCAGGCAGCCCCTTTCTGATGTACCTTTTTGTAGGACTCTATCAACGTCGGATCATCACGAAGCTCCATTGTTTTACAAAAACGCCTGAAACGGGCCTCATTTCTTTGCTCCATCTGTCAAACTGTTATCTTTTTCCATCCAATTCGATTATTGTCTTCATTTCCTGCAGGTTTCGGAAAACCACCACATCGGCTTTTGTTCCGATTACCGACATACGCGCCTCCATCAGGTCCCTGACCGTGTTGATCTTTTTTCCATTGAATTCCAGAACGACGTCATTGGGGACAGGCACTTTTTGGGCGAGCTTTCTCAAATGTTCAGAAACCACCCCAAAACGATCCATATCAAAGTTTTTAAAACCAGCCGCAAGCGCTAGCGAGCCTTGTTTCACCCGGAAATCTCCCTTGTTAGTCTGCGCTGACACGTGAAAAGGCCTGAAAATGAGCAGTACGATCAGCATGATCAGGTACGACCGTCCTCGGTTTGAACAAGTAAAATGCATGTCCAAAACTAATCTGCTGTATTTTCAAAAATTGGATCAAAACAGACTTTTTTTTGCCTAAAACAGATTTTTACTATTTTTAGCTACATTTTCTCATGAATAATGAATAAACGGTTTCTGAAACATACTTTGTCGCTGCTCAACACCGACTATGTTAAACTGGATGCGAGATGGAATTACAAAAACGTCATTAGCCCATACCATCGCATCTACTACATTGATGCTGGTGAGGGGAAAATCTCTGACACGTCCAAAACTTTGAATCTCGAAGCAGGCTACCTCTACATTATACCTTCTTACACACTTTGCAATCTGGTTTGTGAAAGCTATTTGAGCCAGTACTTTGTGCAGTTTTTTGAGGAATCTGCCGACGGTACGTCTTTGTTTTCCAATGTTCGTCTGATCCACAGGGTAAAAGCCAGCGATATCGATCGGGTAAACTTTCGTCGGCTGATCGACATCAATCCCGGCCGGGGAATCAATCGTTCTGATAATCCGCAGGTGTATGAGAAAAATATCTACTATAAAGCATATCAGGAGCTTAATAATTATCAGAAAATTTCGGACTTCCTCGAAACCCAGGGCATACTTTTTCAGCTATTGTCCCGCTTTACTGTTCCGGAAATATTCCAGACCCGGCAAGAAAAGATCATTCCTGCCAAAATTCTTGAAACGATGCGGTTTGTGTACGTCAATCTGCATTTACCCCTGAATGTAAAATTACTGGCGGAAAGGGTGAATCTGAACTCGGAGTATTTCTCCCGCCTGTTCGAAAAACATACCGGTACACGTCCCCTGTCGTTCATTTCCGAAACACGCATAGAGCGGGCCGTCCATGTGATGGCGACCAGCCGCGCCTCTATTTCTGAAATTGCTTCGCTGACAGGATTTGAAAGCTTGTCGCATTTTACACGGACATTCAAAAAAGTAACCGGCCGCACGCCCGGTATGTACAGGAAGCAGATATATCACGCTTCTACCGAAGAGTAGCGGCCCGGAAACATCGAGCGTCAGAAATCCACCACTTCATGGAATGCCTGTTTGGGTTGCAAATTCTGGTCAAACAAAAGCGGATAGTCCTTCCTATTGGGCACCGGGAAATTATCCAGCCAAGTCGATTTATCTGACACATTCCAGAATGTAACACCGGTGATCGTGCCCTTGTGCTTGCGGAAAGTATCAAACAGCATCTTGTATTGCGCAGTCTGCCTGGTAACCATTTCGGCCGTCAAAGTACCATTGTCTGTCGGGCGGTGCGCGCGCCGCTCGTGCTCTTTGGGATGAACAGAAACATCCAGTTCGGTGATCTGTACCGCCAAGCCCAGGCTTTCAAACTGGGTAATGGATTTTTCAATCTCGGCGGCAGTGGGTTCATATATTGACCAATGTCCTTGCAGACCTACCCCGTCAATGGGTACTTTCTTTTCTTTTAGTTTTTTCAAAAGTTGAAAGATCTTCTCTCTTTTGGAAGCGCTTTCTGTATTATAATCGTTGTAAAATAATTTGGCTGATGGATCGGCGGCATGGGCATATTCAAATGCTTTCTCGATGTAGTCCTCTCCGATGATCTCATAGAATTTTGAGCGGCGGTAAATGCTGGTACCTGTGTCAGGCACAGCCTCATTGACCACATCCCAGGCGTATATTTTGCCCTTGTAACGGCCTACCACATCGTTAATGTGTTGTTTCAATCGTGCCAGCAGCACTTCTCTACTTACTTGCTTACCGGATGAATCGGTAAAAAACCACCTGGGCGTCTGATTATGCCAGCATAGCGTATGCCCACGCAGCTTCATGCCATTCTGTTGGGCGAATGC
This sequence comes from Dyadobacter pollutisoli, assembly GCF_026625565.1. Classification (NCBI taxonomy): domain Bacteria; kingdom Pseudomonadati; phylum Bacteroidota; class Cytophagia; order Cytophagales; family Spirosomataceae; genus Dyadobacter; species Dyadobacter pollutisoli. Next base: position 1,421,204 of record NZ_CP112998.1, on the reverse strand, counting down.
GACAATCGCATCTGGACCTTCCCAGGCATATCGGTTGGGCTCTGGGTGGATCGGCCCCATTTTCATCGCATTCTCCGGCGTAATGCTGTTGAATTGGCTCGTGATCAGATCCGCATCAGGGCCTGTCAGGCCTCTTGCCGAAACCGCCACTCCTACCGGAAAGAAGTCTTTGTATGCGTCCTTTAAAGTTTTTTGTGCCAAAAGATTATTGGAAGACAGCAGCATTGAACACAATCCAAAGCCGCTTATTATCCCCATGGTTGAATTTTTCATTAATTCTGCGTTTGATAATGATTTGAGAAACAATACTATTTAAACAGCAGCTGCGAGAACGAGAACAAGTCGTGTCGCCACACCGGCCAGGTATGTCCACCCGGGTATTGGCTGTATTTGTATTTAATGCCCAGCTCATCATACTTGGAAAGCATGATCTTGCAGTTTTTGTAAGCAATGTCTTCCTCACCGCCCATCGATATCCAGAAGTTTTTCAGATTACTATTGATAGTCGTTGCATTGGCTTTGGCAAATTCATAATGCGGGCCGGAAAGCGCTGCATTATTGCCAAACCAGCCCGAACTGAATACGCCTAGCGAGGAAAACAGGTCCGTGTTTTTCACACCGGCATACAATGTCTGTATCCCACCCATAGAAAGCCCCGCCAGTGCCCGGTGCGCTGCATCGGCCTGCACCCGGAAGTTGCTTTCAACGAAGGGCATCGCTCCCAGCTTCAATTCATTTTCGAAGGCTTTCAAAAAGCCATCACCGGCTGTTGCCATACTGCCAGGGCCCATCGGACTTCCCAGGTTTCCGTCCATCATCACTACCAGCATAGGCTTGGCCTTCCCTTCCGCGATCAGATTATCCAGGATCAGGTTCGTTTTCCCCTGGGTGGCCCAGCCCCGCTGGTCCTCGCCGCCGCCATGTAAAAGATACAGCACGGGGTACTTTTCCGTTGATTGGTCGTAGCCCGGAGGCGTATACACATACATTTCGCGCCAGGTGTTACTGGCTTTGGACAAATAACTTTTGACCCTGATTTCTCCATGTGGCACCTCGCGCATGGCATAGTAGCCACCGCCGCGGAAAGGAATTTCAATGCCGCTCGCCATGCGTCCCATGCCGTAAAATGTCTCGCTGGCCGGATCCACCAGCGCTACGCCGTCGATCAGTAACGAGTAATAGTGAAAACCTTCCCCAATGGAATCCGTCGTCACCGACCATACACCGGCGGTATCTTTCACCGCGTCGTATTTTTTACCAAGATCAAACTGTACTTTCTGGGCCTGTGGTGCTTTTACTTTGAATACAACACGATTATCAGGCAAAATCTGCGGGTATTTCGCTGAGCGGATGTTGGTCGACGCAGGTGTTCCCAGAATGGTATATTTAGGTAAAGAGGCTACGTCAACGGGTTTGAACAAAAATTGGGAAAACATATAAAGCCCATTCTTCCAAACTTTGAAATCATGCACACCCGGCTCGATGTAATACACGTGCGGCACCTGATGCTCAAACAGATAATCGTGCGTACGTTTGCTGAACGAGATCAGCCTGTCGTTATCACCGCAGGAGATCCAGAGCAATTTTAGCTTCTTTTTTGCTTCCTCCGGATTCGGCATCAGCTCCTGGGGCTTTTTGGTATTGGGAGCAGATGAAAATCCTCCTACCCAGGCAAACTTATCCAGGTTACCCAGCCCAAAGTTCAGCGACTGCCCGCCCCCCATTGAAAGGCCTGCGATCGCGCGATGTTCGCGGTCGGCGAGTACCGGGTATTTCTTTTCAATGAATGGGATCAGGTCCGTGAGCAGGTCTTTTTCAAAAGTCGCGAATGCTTCCACCTTATCAGGAGCCATGATATTGCCGGTCGCCCGGTCATCTTTCATAGCCCTGCCATTGGGCATGACCACAATCATCGGCTCGATTTTCTTTTCCGCAAACAAATTGTCCAGGATAAGCTGCGGGTTTCCGCCTTTGAGCCATTCCTTTTCATCCCCGCCAATGCCATGCAGTAAATACAGTACGGGGTATTTAGTTTTTTTGTTAAACCCAGGAGGCGTATAAACCAGGGCTTTGCGGCTCGTACCAACGGTTTTGGACGCATATTGAATGCTATCCAGTTTTCCGGCCGCAACGCCTGGACGGGCTGTGTCGAAACCGGTGGGCATTTCCATTTGCATTGTCTGAGCAGAAGCTAGGGTGGTTAGCATCAGCATGCTCATTAATAGTAAACTGAATCTTTTCATTGATTTAGATTTTTAAAGGTTTTCGGTTGATTCTAAAATAACTGTAAGTCGTTACGGGGCCTTAAAAGTATGCTCCGCCCTGAGACTTTGCGTTTTTGCCGTCGGAAAATTCGCCGGTACTGGGCAGCTTACTTTACCGGTAGCCAGCCATTCAGTAGCCCTAATTACTGTGGTCTGATAACCGACACAACGATAGGCGGGTGGATAAAACTCTCCTTTCCATAAATGCCCCATGCTGGAATTGTAAACCTTCCCTGCTCCATAGGCAACAACCCATTCCACCGGCCAGGTTTTCTTTGTGCTGGTACTGTCATAGGCAACCGAGAGCACCGTCAGGTTTTCGGCTGGTCCGCGAGGAAAATAGTATACCTCTGTGTTCGCGGTCTGCCACTGGCTGGGGTAATCCTTGTTGATCGGATGAGGGTTCAGGATTTGAATAAGAGCATTGAACCTGTTTCCATGACCGGTACCCTGTCCCTCGCCCGGCGGGATCCTGGTTATCTGGTTGGAAGGGCCAATTTCGAGCGTATAACCCTCTGAACTTTTACGCCAGCCCAAACCGATCATTTTATCGTATTCTTTCCAATGTGGGAATGCATTGTTGGCCGAATGGAGAATGTACAGGCCGCCCCCTGCTTTCACATACGATTCCAAATTTCGCTCCGCCTGGGTCGGCCACCGAAGCCTGGTATTCTGGATGTTATTGGTGTTCTGGATAACAACAGCATAGTTGCCAAATGTTGGATTCCAGGATTCACGCTGTATCGAATCAGCCGGAATGGTACTGATGTCCACTTCAAAGCGTCCGCTTTCTTCGAGTATCCACTTCGTTACCGCAGAGGTCTGTTTCCAGTCGTGATTACTAAACCCATCTACGATCAGCACGGGTATAAGCCCGGTTTTCTGTGCCTGCGCAGAGCAAAGGGACAGGCAAATCAGCGCGAGGAGAAAAGGTTTGTGCATGGGCTTTTAATTTTAATGGTCCTCAACATGGAAATAATCAAAATCTGCGTAGCCTCCGATGGTCTGGGTGGCATAATTGAATAGCGCGAAACGGTAGCCCATGAAATGCGGCAGCGTGTAGGCCATTTTTAGCGGTGAGCCGATTGGCATCCAGGACGTACCATTCAGGCTATAATAAAAATGGGCCGTATCTTTTTTATTGATAAAATCGCAATGCACTTTGAAGAACGCCTTATTACCTCCCAATGGCAGGGTTTGCACTTCCACGGCCGCTCCCGATTCGGCGCTGACCATGACAATGCTTGCGCTTTCCCTGCCTGCTTTCACACCTACCAGACCGTACTTTTTCTGCAAAAGCCCAATTCCTGCAAAATCGCCCGCTTTCATGTTGGAAACATCGATTGCCAAAGAGCCGGAAGATTCCGGCCCGAAAGTGCGCTGGGTAAGCGTATTCCGGGCCGTTACAAAGGATGTGTCTAGCCGCCCGGTTTTAAGCCGGAGGTAACCTTCACGTTCCGTCACAGACCATAGCGCATTGTCAGGATTGTGGTTCCACTGCCAGACCAGTGGCAATGCAGCCGCGCCTTTTTTGCGGGTGAAATCATCGGAGGTGACAATGCCAGGAATCAAACCTTTGCTGGCGGGCAAGTCCAAGGTTTCCGGTACTTTTCCATTGATCCCCAGAACTGGCCAGCCATCCTGCCAGCTCACAGAAACCAGGTAAGGAATCCGCCCCACTGCTCCATAATCGCGAAACAGGTACGAAAACCACTTACCGTCGGGCGTATCGATGAGCCCGCCCTGCGCCACGCCCATATCCGCCAGCCCGACACGCCCTTCATATGGGCCGGTGATGTTATCCGCCCGGTGAATGATGACAGTCCGCATGCCTCCGCGCGGCCAGGTAATGTTAAAAAGGTAGTATTTACCATTGACCTTAAAAAGTTGAGAGCCTTCTGCGGGAAGGCCAGGGCCCGAACCGGAAGGTGCACTGGCATTTTCAATGATCACCTGCTCGGTAGTGCCTGGCTTCACGCCCGAAACTTGCTCATTGAGCTCTACCAGCCTGATTTTGCCTGCTCCGTAAATCAGATATACACGGCCGTCGTCGTCGAAAAACAACGAATGGTCGTGATAGGAAGGCTTGAAAGACATGGTTTTCCACGGGCCATTCTCGATGTTTTTGGTAGTAAAAATGTATGTTTTCCCTGTCGTCTGTGCGAAGCTCGTCACATAATAAGTGCCTTTGTGATAGCGCAGGCTACTGGCCCACGAACCCCGGCCATAAGTACTTTTCCCGTTTATCAGATTGAGCTCATCCACATTGGCCAGCGTATCATAAGCGTAGCTGACCAGCTCCCAATTGACCAGATCTTTCGACTTCATGATCGGCACGCCAGGGCTCATGTGCATGGTGGTACTGCTCATATAATAGGTATCACCCACCCGGATCATAGCCGCGTCGGGCACGTCCGCAAAAATGATCGGATTGCGCGCGGTTTGTCCCTTCGAGACGAGCGGCGTCAAAAAGAGCATTAAAGCCAGCAAGCCGGGTTGGAGCAAATGCAGGTTCATGTCAGGTCAGCTATCAATGTGAGGTTATTCCATCGGACCAATCAACTCTATGAAGTTGCCGTCGGGATCCTGTACCAATACGAAGTGCTGATTTTGGTTCAACGCCGTCGGCGTGCTGCCCAGAAATTCGACTTTCTGCTGTTTCAGCCTTTCAATGATGGGTTTAAGCGCCTTTACATTAATGGTAATGTACTGCATTCCTGTATCGTCCTGAATGTATTTTGGGCGGCCGTGCGCCGTTTTTTTGCCGAAACTCATCAGCTTCCAATCGGTAGCTTCCGGGCTATTTTCGAGTTTGAGAATATTGACAGTAACGGCCACGCCATTGGTCAGCCCCGAGCGTTTTCCAAAATCTTCATTGATCGTAAAATTTCCGGTTTTGACCATGCCAATCCCGTTGACATAAAAATCCAGCGAACGCTCCATATCCGAGACCACGACCCCCACGCCGATTACTTTACTGGAAAAATTGGATTGCGCACACGTGGCGCTGCCGACTAAAACGGCAAAAAAGACCAAACAGAATGCGGATACTGACTTTTTCATATTTAAAAAATTGGTTATTGAATGCACGAGAGATACCATGCCGACAACTGGATTTTATTTCGAAATTTTTCCAAACATCGGATCATTGCCGCTGTATTTCAGATATTTAAAAGAGGCGGAGTTATCCGTTTTTTCTCCCGAAGAAGTCGCATACATCCCGAATAGACAGCCTATAAAACCGCCTGCTTCTTTGGTACTCAGGAATTTAGCATCCAGCTTGTCTTGGAGCAACTGCCAGGATGCGCCTTTGGAAAAATAAAAACTATAAGTCCCGCCTTCGGCTGCAATACGCAGCTTCACCGGTGAGGCTGCGCCTGCGAGTGGCATTTGAGTGAGTAATTGCATTTGCTGATCTTTTGGATTGCTTTTGTAAAGCTGGATTACCGGTTTGCCCTGATCGATTGATTTGCTGATCAGATAAAAATGATGCTCGTCCTGGAAAATGGCCAGACCTGCCTTTTCTTTTTCCGATTTAGCCGAAAATTCAAGCTCGGTTTCGGTTGTGCAATACAAATGCTGCTGGCGTTTACCAATAAAGGAGGGGTTACCCAATTCCATAATGGTTTCCGGTTTCAATTTAAGGGTGAGTCCGCTTTTCTTCGAAAGCGAAAACGAGCTACTGTCAATGGTTCGCATGAAGAGCAATGCCGGGTCCAGCGACTTTTCAAAAGTGAGCGTATACCCAAAGTTTCCAGCCTGCGGAAGCGCCCCTTGTTGCTTCACTTCACTAAATGCCGCCGTATAGCGATACTGAATTTCTTTGGTGTCCGGGTTGATAATGGGCCACTGGTCTTTCCAGGTCACCGGTGCGATGAAGGTTTCCCGGCCTGTGTTGTAGTAATCTCCTTCATAAGGTCTTACCGCCAGAAAAATAGCATAAGTTTTACCATCCGGGCCGTCCACAAACTGTGCGTGACCGGCTGAGGTGACAGGATCTTTCCGGTTTTCGGGCAATCCTCTTTGGGTCAAAATGGGATTGTTTTCATAGGCAACATAAGGGCCCCAAACGGATTTGCTGCGAAACACCACTTCCGTGTGATTAACGGAAGTGCCTCCTTCGGCAGCATAGAGATAGTACCAGCCAAACCGCTTCATAATATGCGGCGCCTCGATCCAGACCGGCTTTTTACTAAGGTCTACCCCGCCATTGACCAATTGTTTTTCTTCCCCGATCACTTTCAGCGTCACGGGATCGATTTCATAGATGCGGATTGTCCGGTGGCCGGAATACAAAGGTTTGCGATCCGGGGCATCGCTGTTATAGATGATATAGGCTTTGTTGTCCTCATCAAAAAAGAGCGACGGGTCAATGCCGCGAACCTGCGGCACTCGGACGGGATTGCTCCACGGCCCGGCCGGATTTTTGGCTGTGACCACAAAGTTGCCGTCATGATCAATGTCGGTACAGGTGACGTAGAAAGTACCATTGTGATAACTGATAGCAGGCGCAAAAAGGCCGCGTGTCAACTTTTCGCCCATAAAATCCATCTGCGACGGGCGGCTAATGACGTTTCCGATCTGCTTCCAGTTTTTCAAATCCTTGCTGTGGAATACCGGGATACCGGGAAAATAGGAAAAGGTAGAATTGACCAGATAATAGTCCTTCCCCACCTGCACCACACTCGGATCGGGATAAAACCCTGTCAGGATCGGGTTGACCAAAGTGGTCGTCTGCGCAGATGCCGCATAGCTGATGAGCAGCCAAAATGCAGTAAAAAAGGATTGTTTAAAATGCTTGTTCATTTTTTAAAATCTTGATCAGCTGGTAAAAGTTATTGAGCTAAAAACGTGTACACGCTGCCTGCTTTCGTAGGCAAATCATAAAGAAATGTCTCTTTCAAAGCTTGGAAAGTTTTTGTCGCTTTGGGAGAAATGATGGCGGCCGCCGTCTGCTGTGTCACGTAAAACGCGTTCGAATTTTCTCCAACAGCCGTTTTCAAGCTTGCATTTCCGGATGGCTTTAATGCATTCGGCACCCGCAAACGAAGATTTCCACCCAGCCGGGACTTAACGACCACCTTGCTCAGCTTGCCGGCATTCCATTGCATATCCACGATTTCAAAGCCGCCTAATGCAAGGATTCCGCCGATGCTGCCGTCTTTCCAAACGTCGGGTAAAGCAGGCAGCAAATGCACCGCTCCGTCTGCACTTTGCATCAGCATTTCTGTAATTCCGGAAGTACAGCCAAAATTTCCGTCGATCTGAAAGGGTGGGTGCGCATCGAAGAGGTTGTTATAGGTTCCGCCGCCTTCCTTATTGGTTCCCAGCGGGGAAAGCTGGTTTTGGATCAATATAAATGCGTGATTTCCGTCTTGGAGCCTGGCCCACCAGTTTACCTTCCAGCCCATGCTCCAACCTGTGGAGACGTCACCGCGCTGCATTAAAGTCGTTCGCGCAGCAGCGAAGAGCTCCGGCGTGCGGTAGGGCGATATTTGCACTGCCGGGAACAACCCGTACAAATGCGAAACGTGGCGGTGGTGATCATTTGGATCGTCGACATCATCGAGCCATTCCTGCAATTGTCCGTATTGGCCCACATGCATCGGAGGCAGCTGACTGCGTCTTTGTTTGAGGGTATCAATGAATGCACCGTCTTTTTTCAGAATTTGAGCCGCACGGATAGTAGTGCTGAAAATGTCGAATGCGATCTGGTTATCCATTGTTGTACCCGCGTCGAGCGAAGAGCCTTCGTGCGCAGCCGGGGCATTTTCGGGAGAGCTGCCGGGATTTGCCACCAGCCAATGGTATTTGGGATGTTCTACCAGAAAATCGACGTAGAAAGTGGCCGCACCTTTAAGTACCGGATATATTTTTGATAAAAAAGCCTTGTCGCCCGTGTAAAGGTAATGTTCCCAAAGGTGCTGGCTCGTCCAGGCGCCACCCGCAATCCACATGCCCCAGAATGCGCCGTCGATTGCGCCCGTTGCGCGCCAGATATCAGTATTGTGGTGGGCCATCCAGCCTCTTGCGCCGTACATATCCTTTGCAGTTTGCCGCCCGGTCTGGGAAAGCTCCTGCACCATTCTCAGAAAGGGTTCGTGCAGTTCCGAAAGATTGGTTTTTTCGGCCGGCCAGTAGTTCATCTGCGCATTGATATTGATGGTGTACTTGCTATCCCAGGGCGGGTTCATTTTGTTGTTCCAAACCCCTTGAAGATTAGCAGGCTGACTGCCCGGTTGCGAGCTCGAAATCAGCAGGTAACGACCATACTGATAATACAATGTGACCAACCCCGGATCATTTACGTTCCGGAAATTCTTTAACCGTTCGTCGGTCGGCAGATTAGCAGCCTCAGTGGTTCCCAGATCAAACTTAACCCGGTTGAAATATTTCTGATAAGCCGCGATGTGAGTTTTCAGGATCGAATCGTAAGACTTCGGATACGCTTTATTCAAATAAGAAGCTGCCAGCGCATTTGGATCGCCGCCCACATCGTGGTAGTTTTTGAAACTGGTTGCAATGGAAACAAATACGATGGCCGAATTGGCTTCCTGTACAACCAGCGAGGTATCATTTGCGGAGACATTGCCGCCCTGGGTTTTAATCCGGGTGATCACTTTAAACTTTATCACTCCCTTAACTCCTTCATGGTCAGAACCTGTGCCGGCAAGGATGAGCTCCCTGGCCGGTGTGGTCCCGATCTCCGGCTGCTTATGTAATGTGGAATAGGAGGCTGTAAAGGACAATTGCCCCGGCTTGTCGGCGGTCAGGTGCACCACCATCACCTGGTCCGGAAAAGATGCCAGCACTTCCCTGGTGAAGGTTACTCCGTTAACTTTATAGCTCGTCTTTACCACCGCCCGCTCAATGTCCAGCTCACGGTAATAATTTTCAAATTGATCATGTCCCTGGAATGCCAGATGCAATTCACCTGCGGGCTGGAACATTTGGCCGTGGGATTTTTTTGTAATAATGGCTTTGTTGGCCAGCTTTTCGGCTTCTTTTTGTTTTCCTTCAAAGATCAGTCGACGTATCTCCGGCAATGTGGCCAGCGCGTCGGGGTTGTCATTGCGGTTTGGGCCGCCCGACCACAGCGTACCTTCATTGAGCTGAATCCGCTCATCGGTCACATTGCCGTATACCATCCCTCCCAGCCTGCCATTACCGATCGGCAAGGCATTTTCCCAGATTTTACCGGAAGGTTGATTGTACCACAATTTCAAAGGCTGCTTTGCTTGACCAAAGCTAATGGTCGTTGCTGTCAGCAGCAGAAGGCAGAAAATTATTCGCATCCTATGTATTATCAAGTCGGTTAAAAATCGATGGTTGACCATTTGCTTACCAGAAAATGACGTAAATGAGTGCCAGCAAGCCGCAAAGTGCAGCTGCTCCTACCCGGAAAACCCTGTTAGTCTTGAACCACTCTGCTTGTACCAGAAGTGCTTTTTGATTGTCTTTGCCACGCGAAACAGCCAGACTGATCAAAACATGCGCCACGGTGCAAAGCCAGAAAACAATACCCATCCGGTTCAGAAATGGGATACCGGGCAACTGGAATTTAATGAGCGCCGACAGCGGAATGCTCAAAATCGCGGCCGCCAGTGCGCCTTGTGTAGCCGCCTTTTTCCAGAAAAATCCGAGCAAAAAGATCGAAAGGATACCCGGTGAAATAAAGCCGGTATATTCCTGAATATATTCAAAGCCTTGCCCGAAGTTTCTCAAAAACGGGCTGATCGCCAGCGCAATCACAAACGAGACTACGATAGCTACACGCCCCAGCAGTACCGTCCGCTTCTCATCCAGGTTTTTGTTAAAGAATTTCTTGTGAATATCGAGCATGTAAATGGTGGATATCGAATTGGCTTTCCCCGCCAGCGAGGCCACAATGGCGGCAGTGAGTGCAGCAAATGCCAGGCCTTTTAAGCCCACCGGCAAAATGTTGAGCAGTACCGGGTACGCATTGTCTGGTTTTACGATACCCCCGTCGGTGATCCCATTGACGATAGCCTGGTCGGCATTCTCCTGAAAAAGTACATAAGCCGCAAGTCCCGGCAGGACCACAATGAACGGCATCAGTATTTTGAGAAAAGCCGCGAAAAGTACCCCATTTCGGGCGGTTGCCAGATCGGCCCCGAGCGCGCGCTGGGTCATGTACTGGTTACAACCGAAATAGTTGAAATTGACAATCCATTGCCCTCCTATGACAAACATCATCAACCCCGGAAGTTGCTGATAAGCGTCTATGAATCCGCCCCGGCCGTCGTGTACCTGGTATTGACCGGGACTGAACATCAAATGCATGTGACTGTCCGCCTTTTGTTTGATCAGCGACAGTCCTTCGAAAACGCCCGCCCCCGTGCCCACTCTGTCGGACAACAGTTGTAGAGCAAGGTAGGTCGTGGCCAGTCCTCCAATCACCAGGCACACGACCTGGATAACGTCGGTATACCCGATCACTTTCATCCCTCCCAGGGTAATCAGGATCGCAAATATGGTCAGGAACACCGCGCAGGCCATGTAGTTGAAACCCGTCATTTTTTCCAGGCTCAATGCGCCCAGGTATATGATCGATGTCAGATTGACCAGAATGTACAAAAAGAGCCAGAAAACGGCCATGATGGTCGCCAGCCTCTTATCATAGCGCAATTCCAAAAACTGGGGCATGGTGTAAATGCCGTTGCGGATGTAGATCGGAAGGAAATACACCGCAATAACCACCAGCGACAAACCACCTACTAACTCATATACCGAAATAGCCAGACCCAATTGAAAGGCCTGCCCACTCATGCCAATGAATTGCTCAGCCGAGATGTTGGATGCGATAATCGATGAGCCAATGGCCCACCAGGTCAATGAACCTTCTGCCAGGAAAAAATCCTTGGAATCCGTGGTTTTGGAGCCTTTGTTGTGATAAACCCAAAAGCCATAACTGGCCACGACGACAAAGTATACTAAAAAGATCAGGTAATCGGGAGTTTCCAGTCCAAGCTTCATATTTGTTGAGATACTGATAATGTGTCAAATAGACACATTAGCATAGGCAATAGTATTAACTATTTTAGATAAAACAAAATTATTTCATGTCTTTTAATCGATTATTCGAGGACAATGAACTGTTTCAGATCAGTTGGATCGGTCCAGCAGAGCCAATCTGGTCCTGCATAACACCATTGCCCGTTCGGCATTACTTTCAAAAACAGGTTGTTCTGATTCAAACCGAAGCAACATATCGTAAAACGCAGGCAAGTTTCGCTGCTGACTTATCCAGCCCTCGATCATTTCCTGCGTCTGCCGGTCAGCCTTACCGACCATGTATACGGCCAAAGACGATTCGATCTGCGCTTTATCCATTTCCATCGGTTTGCCAGTTTAGATTTTGACTGTCTTACCCGAGGCCACGGATTTGTAAATCGCTTCTACCACGCGAATGTCCCGCAGTCCCTCCTCACCTGGCGCGATCAGGTCGGTGTTGTTGATGAGGGCCATACAATCTTCGTCCAATTGCTTGGCCTGCTGGCTTTTAATTGGAAAATTAATGATGGTACCATCCGACATGCTCCCTTTATTGCCGTTGTAGCCTGACTGTGGTTCCAGTTTTGCCCAACCTTTTTCGTAATTGACCTGCAGATAATTCATATTGATCCCAAAGCTCGTCTGGCATGCCGCACGTGCGCCACTGGGGAAGTCGAGCATAAACATCATGGTTTCCTCTACTTCCTTGTAAATCTCAGGACGGGTGGTCGACGCCTGCGCAAACACGCTGATCGGCTCCTCCCCCGTCGCCAGCCGTGCTCCCTGCAATGCATACACGCCCATATCGCCCATTACTCCGCCTCCAAGCGCTTTCTTTTGCTTCCAATGGTCTGTGCGGGCATCAAAATAGCCTGCGGCGCTGTTTACCATTTTAACTTTACCAAATTTTTGCTCTTTGGCCACTTTCATCACCGCCTGGATGTTCGGATCATGCTGGCAGCGGTAACCAATAGCCAGCTTTACCTTATTGCTTTTACAGGCGCTGATCATTGCCTCACAGTCGGCCACGGAGGGTGCCATGGGCTTTTCGCAGAACACATGCTTGCCCGCTTTTGCTGCGCGCACCACATACTCCCGGTGCATAGAAGGAGGTAACACCACATACACAATGTCGATATCCGGGTTATTGGCTATCTGGTCAAAATTCTGGTAGTTATAAATGTTCTTGTCCGGAATATTGTATTTCGCTTTCCAGGCCTCGGCTTTGGACGGTGTGCCGGTCACAATACCTGCCAAATAGCATTTTTCGGTTAATTGTAATGCCGGGGCAAGCAAATCAGTACTGTAATAACCCAGCCCGACCAGTGCGACACCCAGCTTATCCTTGGCAGGCAATGTTGAAGCTAAAAGCGAATTGCCGGAAAATAAAGTAGCAGCCCCGGCCAGGGTTAAAGTTGACAAAAACTCGCGTCTTTCTAAATTCATAACTGTTATAATGATGTTGACTTTGATAAAATATGATCCTTTATTTCCCGCGATATTCCGGGTCGCATTCACGACATTGCAGAAGGTTCAGGGGGTAATTGTTTTGATACTTCCGTCTTTTTCGCGGGCAAGTTCCCTTACTTTAATGTTTCTTAAATGTGTCTTGCCGGATAGCTCCACATCGTGGTAAAAGATGTACCATTTCCCTTTAAACTCAATGATGGAATGATGGGTAGTCCAGCCGGAAACAGGCTTCATGATCACGCCTTTGTAAGTAAAAGGTCCGTAAGGTGAGCTGCTGACCGCATAGGCAAGCAAATGCGTATCGCCTGTTGAGTAGGAAAAATAGTATTTGTCCCCAAACCTGTGCATCCACGCCCCTTCGAAGAAACGGCGGTCGGCATCTTTGGAAAGCAGTGGTTTACCTTTTTCGTCAAGAATGACAACGTTTTTAGGCGATTCATCAAACACCAGCATATTGTCCTTCATCCGGGCCACTTTTGCGGTGAGCGCAGGCTGGTTTTCATGCCCTTTTCCCAAATCTGTTTTCAGGCTTGCGTTGTATTTTCCGGTGTGCCAGCGTTGCAATTGCCCGCCCCAGATGCCCCCAAAATACATGTAAGCTTTTCCATCTTTATCCGTAAAAACCGCAGGATCGATGCTATAACTGCCCGGAATTGGGTTGGCCTCGGGTTTGAAAGGGCCGGTTGGTGATTTGCTGGTCGCAACGCCAATGCGAAAAACGTCCTTTTTATCCTTGACGGGAAAATAGAGATAGTAAGTGCCATTTTTAAAAGCCGCATCAGGCGCCCAAAGCTGCCGCGCTGCCCAGGGAATGTCTTTGACATCCAGCGCAACGCCATTGTCTTTCGCAGGGCCATTGATATTGTCCATTGAAAAAATATGGTAGTCACGCATGTTAAAATGCCCTCCCTCGTCATCCTGAGGCACATTTGATTCTACATCATGCGATGGATAAATGTAAATCTTGCCGTTGAAAACATGCGCGGAAGGATCAGCCGTATACATATCCTTGATCAGCGGCTTAGGTTTTGCGCTACCGGATTGGCCCGCCGCGTTTTCGGATGTGCCATAAAAAATGCTCAGAATGATCGCTACTAGGTAATTTAATCTCATGAATCAGATAGTTATTTAAAATTGACAGTGTTCAGTTTATGAATTTGAATCGGCCCGGAATTGATAGCGGTCAGCAGCCATTTCTCATGATTCCTGCCTTTGAAAAAAGTGCTTTTCCGGGCGTCTCCGTGGATCATTAACCCACTTTCCGAGCATCCGGCAGGTTTGAAGTCTCCTTTGCCGTTTCCCAGCAGCAGCACTCCGATCGACGCATCCTGCCTGCCCATATTGACCTCATTGGGATAAAAATTGCCAGTCAGTACCACATCTTCATGGCCGTCTGCATTCACATCGCCGGTCACAATCCCAAATACCGGTGACTTCTGGGCTTCAACCGGCAGTGCATGGATTTTGAAAGTTCCGTTGCCGGTGTTTTCAATGTAGGCGCTTTGCAGGTATGTCGCTTCGGTGCTGTACGCGTCTTTGACTTCGTCGCTAGTAAGCAGTTCGTCGAAAGTAACCTTTGCATAATCAGCGTAATGCGGGAATTTTCTGCGAAACTGGATCACCTGCTGGTTCAATGCGTCGCGGGGCACGCTGGGGTAGCGCTTGCCCTGAATAAAATAGCCCATTAAAGGGTCGAAAGTGCCATCCCCATTGAAATCCTTCGCTACCATTTTGATCGGCTCTTTTTCAGATGCGCGGTAAAAAGTGTTCAACCCCTCATTACCGGCAATGAAATCAATGTCGCCGTCGCGATCAAAATCACTGGCAGCCAGACTGTTCCACCAGCCCGTATACTGATTTAAGCCGTTTGGGGCTGTTTGCGGTTTTAATGATTTGCCTTTTTTATTTTCAAAAATCCTGATAGGCATCCATTCCCCTGCAAGCACGAGATCATCAAAACCGTCCTGATTGGTATCAGCCCATAAAGCACTGCAAATCATGCCAATATCGAGTAGCTCCGGGCAAAATTCCGAGGTTACATTGGTGAAATGCGGCTGGCCCGTTTTGGAATCGTTTCTCAGCAGATAACTGCTGGCTGGCAACGGATATTTACCCGGAGTACTGCGGCCCCCAATGAAAATATCCAGGTCGCCATCTTTGTCAAAATCGTCGGTTACAATGCAGGAGCTGCTTAATGAGAGTTCTGGGAATGCAGTAGAGGGTGCGGGCTGGAAGTTTCCGGTACCATTGTTTAAATACAATTGAACTCTGTAAAATGCCTTCTCAGTCGCAGGAAGCTCATTTCCTCCATTTGTTATCAGCAAGTCCAGGTCTCCGTCTTGATCTGCATCCATGAAAACAGCGGCGGTATTTTCATGTAGTGAATCCTGAGAAACAATGCGTTTTTCAAAATACCCATCAGCCTTTTGCACGAAAATAGTAGGCTTGCCAGCCCGGTAACTTCCTCCGGCAAAAATATCTTCCAAACCATCGCCGTTCACATCGCCAGTCGCCATCGCAAAGCCACTTCTGGACAGCATCTTGTGCATGGTAGCCGTCTGCTTGAAATCAACGAAATTGGCCTCAGTATGCTTGAAGTCAAGGTTTAGATGATTGGTGATATCCGTAAAATAGGATTGTTGGGGTTTTGGCAAACCAAGCGCTTCTGGATCCATCGCATTTTTCTGGCTCAAAACGAGCCGTTTGTTTGCCGTGATGTTGTAAAGTTTTTGAGATTTCCCTCCCGGCCAGACTACTTCCAGACTATCGATCTGCTTTTTATCCCCAATGCCAAAATGCAGTACCGGATCCACAGACGACTGGAATCCTCTCACGACATTCAATTCAGCATATTGCGGATCTTTACCAGTCCAAATCGTCACCTTACTGCCAATTCCGGAAAGGTTACCTTTTGCTCCCTCCAATGCAATGCTGAGAAAATTTGAGTTTCGTTTCTCCCGGCTATTGTTCTGATAAACAAATGCTTCTGAATCGATATTGTTCACAACCAAATCCAGATCACCATCGCCGTCGAGGTCTGCATAAGCAGCACCATTGGAATAAGAAAGCTCATCGAGTCCCCAATCTTTGGAGGCATTTGAAAAAGTAAGATTGCCGGTATTTTGGTAGGCATAATTCGCGATCTGCACCTCGGGCACCTTTTTGATGAGCTCCAATGCATTTTGCTGCTTGAAATCGTTGGTACCAAAATTGGAAAAATCTTCCTTGAACTGGATAAAATCGCGATCGGTCACATCACGACGGTAGCCATTGGTGATGAAAATGTCCTTTTGTCCATCATTATCGAAATCGGCAATCAATGGTGCCCAGCTCCAATCCGTTTTCGCAACACCCGCCAGCAAACCGATCTCACTAAACATAGGTACCGGGCCCTGCCTTCCGCTGGGAGCAGCACCGAGATTTAACTGCAACATATTCCGCATGTATTGTAGCTGGTAACCATATTGAGCTGAAATACTCATTTCCTTGCGGTCATAGTCCTGGCCGGCGAGCATTTTTTTTTGACGAAAATTATCCTCCGGAAGCATATCTAGCTGGAAAATATCCGGGTAAGCATCATTGTTGATATCGGCCACGTCCAGCCCCATGCCGTATAAGCTGGTGTGTGAGGTTGCTTGCCGGATGACATTATTGAAAGCAGGTACCCCCGCATTTTTAAAACCATTATTAAGATAAAGTATGTCGCTGCTGATGAAGTCATTGGAACAATAAATATCCGGGTAACCGTCTCTATTCAAGTCACTTATCGCCAGCCCGAGTCCAAGGCCTTCGTATCGAACGCCTGCTTCTTTTGAAATATTGGTAAAAACCGGAATCCCATTTTCCCCAGTCCCTTCGTTGCGGTAGAGCTTGCCGGTACTCGGATAGGAGCCGTCATTGTAAGTTTGGCGCAGGTAATTTGGATTTTGAAGATCAGGCGCTGAATTGAGCATGTACGCATCCAGGTCACCGTCCAGATCGGCATCGAAGAAGGCGGTTTGAACGGTGAACGATGCCTCATTCAAACCATACGCTTTTGCCATTTCCTTAAACTTCGGCTGTTTATTCGCACCTAAACCCTGGTTTACAAAAAGTAAGTTTTCCGAGGCAGCAGGATCAGCAGGCGAGCTCATTTTGGGATGCCGGGCAGCACTTACGTAAATATCCAGCAAACCATCCTGATTAATATCAATCATTGAAATACCTGTGCACCAGCGCGTTGTTTTCACACCGGCTGCTTCTGTAATGTCTTCAAATGCCCATTTTTTCGAAAGCGTGTCAATTTTACTGAGGTATAACCGGCAACTCACCTGATTTCCACCGAAGAAAATATCAGGCTTACCGTCATTATTCACATCCCCTATCCCCACGCCCCCACCATTGTAAAAATTAGTGAATGTGAATGGGTTAATGGAATCATTAGGATTTAATGCATTGGAAAAAGTAATACCTGTTTCTTGTGAATCGTGGGAAATAAAAAGGGTCTCCTGCTTCTTTTTGCAAGAAAGAAGCAGGAGGAAAAAGATTAATGAATAAACTGAAAACGAAATTTTTTGCATGAATTTAAATACTCTTAATACCCCGGATTCTGATCCGTCGGCTCGATTTTGGCGTTGTTGTCTACTTCCTGCTGGGGGATCGGCAGTAATTCGATCTTGTTGGCCTGGAAATAAGTCAATGGTTCCGCTTTGAGCTTACCCAACTTCCGCCATCTCAAAATATCGCGGTTCCGGATCTGTTCGCCGTTTTGCTCCACGCGTCTCTCATGTACGATTGCCGCGAAGACCTGGTCTTTGGTCGATACCGGGAATTTTGCGGTTGGGTATGCAGGCATACTTACGCTTTTACGGGCGCGGATCATGTTCAGGTATTTGACGGCATCGGCAATGTTTCCCGCTTCATTTTCTACTTCGGCAAGCGAGAGGATCGTTTCCGCAAACCGCATAATGCGCTGATTGATAGCTCCGGTCAAAAACGATTCGTTCATTTTATACATAAGCGAATATTTCTGCCAGCTTACTTTCTGGGTTACCCCGTCTACCACCGATGAATTCCCGTTTTGTTGTCCGTCCGTCAGCGTATTGGCACCCTTGTTGTATTTTTCACCTGTAAAATAGAAGCAGTCGTCGTATCGCGGGTCTGTCTTGGCATCGCCTTTCGTTGCTTTTTCAAACTCCGCAAGCAAGCTGTTTGAAGGGATCAGGTTCCGCCATCCAATGGCCGAATATTCCTGGGTACGAACCGTTTCGGTACCGGCAGTGGCGCCGTTTCCGTCTCCGTCCCAGTTATAAACACCGCCCGATGGGAAGAAATTGACCTCAAAAATAGACTCTTTGTTAAACTCCGTTTCTTCCAGGAAGTTGTCGTTGTAGTTATCGACCAGGGCATATACCCCGGAATTGTACACTTTCAGCAGCTCGGTTTTTGCACTGGCATAGTCGCCTTTTTGCATATGAACCCTTGCGAGCAACATTTGCGCAGCACCTTTGGTAACACGTCCCTGATTAGCGGCGTCGTAAGTAGCTGGCAGATCGGCCTGGATCGCCTGCAGTTCCCCGATGACGTAGGCGTAAACCTCCTCAGCCGGAGACCTGGGCAGGCTACCATCGACTGTCAATACATAATTTTTGTAAAGCGGCACGGCCCCCCAAAGGCTAACGAGTTCATAATAAGCATAGGCTCTCAAAAACCGGGCTTCTCCCAGCAACCTCTTTTTGTCGGCATCGGCAAGGTCCGTCACTTTTTCGGAATTGTCCACCACCGCATTGGCGCGGTGGATCATCCGGTAGTAAGCAAGCCATACCGTACCCATGACCGAGTTTCCGGTATCATGCGTGCCGAGCAGCAACTGGTTGCGCGGTGTTTCCAGCTGGCCTCCGCCTGCCGACACATCGTCGCTACGCAGGTCGTGCAGGAAAAACCATTCCCTGGCAACCAGGTTATTGGATTTCAGCATCGAATAGGCGCTTGTTACGCCACTGCTAAGCTCCGAGCCGTTCTTATAGTAACCTTCCACGGTCACGCCATTAGGGTTCGTTTTTTCAAGGGTATCATCGTTACAGGCAAATACGATCCCGAACAATAGGGCATAAATAGTAATCAGTCTCTTTTTCATTTCAGTTTCTTTGATAAAAGATTCAATGTCAAAATCCTACACTTAAACCCACTTGCAAGGTCATGGGCTGTGGATACATCCCATAGTCGATCCCATTGATCAGCTGTGTTCCCGAATCGGTAGAGGATCCGTTCACCCCGATTTCAGGGTCCAGCCCCGAGTACTTCGTGAAAGTCAGCAGGTTGGTCGCCGATATGTAAAACCGTGCTTTTGTGATCGTTTCCTTGGTCAATGCAGAAAGGATCGTCGTTGGAATTGTGTAGCCAATGCTGATATTTTTGATCCGCATGTAAGATCCGCTTTCGATGAAACGGTCGCTCGAACGGCTGTTGTTGTTAGGATCGCCGCTTATTGCCCTTGGCACGTCTGTGTCGGTATTACTTGGGGTCCATGCGTTGAGCACGTCAGTACCAGCGTTGAAGAGTCTGAGCATACCTTGCTCGATCACTTTGGTTCCGTTGTAGATCTTATTGCCCTGAACGCCCTGCAGATACAATGTAAAATCGAAGCCTTTATAGTTTCCTCCCAAATTGGCACCATAACTGAACTTTGGAATAAAGCTGCCGTTGTAGGCCCGGTCGGAAGCATCGATTTTACCATCTTTGTTCAAATCCTTGAACCTGATATCTCCCGGCGCAGCCTGATCCTGATACTTGGTTTTGTCGTCACCGTCGAGTGCATTGGCGGCACTGATCTCGGCCTGGTTCTGGAAAATACCGTCTACCTGCCATCCGAAAAAGGATTGGATCGGGTGTCCCGCTTCGGTTTTGGTAATATCAAAACCTCCGAAATCCGAATTAGCACCTGAGAACAGCGTAGCGCTTGGCGTAGCAAGGCTTAACACTTTGTTTCTGGTGATGTCCAGATTGGCGGAAGCATTCCACTTGAAATCGCCATCGTTTTTGCTGTAACCCAATTGAAATTCATATCCCCAGTTTTTCATGCTTCCAATGTTAGACAAAGGTGAGGATGAGTAACCCACAGAATTAGGGATCGGTACCTGAAGTAATAGTCCGTCGGTATTCCGCTTGTAGGTTTCGGCCGTGAACGTGACGCTGTTATTAAATAACGCCAGGTCAATCCCGAGGTTGGTCATGGTGGTGCTTTCCCATTTCAGCTGCGTGTTGGCCAGAGAACTGAAATAGGAGCCAAGTACCTTGTTTCCGCCAAATACGTAATTGCTGTTGTCGGCCGAAACCAGTGACTGCCACGCATAACTACCGATCCCGTTGAAACCAGTCTGTCCGTAGCTGGCCCGGATTTTCAGTTCAGAGATCTGTGGAACAGATTTCAGGAATTCCTCTTCGCTAATACGCCATCCCAATGACAAGGACGGGAATGTACCCCATTTGTTTCCTGGCGCAAAGCGGGAAGAGCCGTCGCGGCGGATGGAGCCGCTCAGCAGATATTTTCCTGCATATTCGTAGTTCAGACGTCCTACATAGGAAATCAGCGAGCTTTCGTCCAGTGAGCTGTTAGCGCTCGGGTTGGATACGCCCTGTAACTCATCAATGTCATTATTAGGCCTGTATCCGGACCCGTTCAACGTATTGGCGCGGAAAGTTTGCTTGTCCACAATCGCAGTCACATTGAGCAGGTGCTTGCCAAAAGTCTTTTCAAAAGTCAGCTGATTGGTCAGTACCGGCGAGAAGTAGGTGGTGCGGCTGTCGCGGATCTCATACTGGGTGCGCGATTTGAAACCATCATTATAAATAGGGAACTGATTGGTCGTAGTGGCCGAAACTATATCCGCGCCAAAACTGAAACGGTATTTCAGGAAGCTGGTAATTTTCACCTCGGCAAAAATAGAACCCAGTAATTTCAAACGTTGATTTCGGGTAACATCCATCAGCGCAATACGGACCGGGTTATCAGGATCACTGCCGTCGGCTGCTGTCGGGGAGCTGTAACCACCCGGTCTGGTTGGGTCGGTAACAGGCCAGTAAGGCAGGTTCCGAATCATCTGCATTACTGCCGTGCGGCCTCCGCCAAAACCTTGTTCTCCCCTAGATTTGTCGTAAGAAACAGTTAAAGTCTGGCCAATGCTGAGGAATTTAGCAACCTGGTGGTCGGAATTGAGGCGAACATTTGCGCGTTTGTAGTTGGTCCCGATCATAATCCCTTCCTGGTCGAAATAGCCGGCGGAAGTAAAGAACCGGGAAACACTATTACCCCCGGAAACAGAGATCTGATGCTGCTGGATCGGCGCGTTGCGGAACATCACGTCCTGCCAGTTGGTATGTGTTTGTGCGAAAGTATGCGTAGCCCCCTGATAAACAGGCTGGTTCAGGTCAGAAAGTCTACCCGGCATGGCAATACCGGCATTTCCAAGCAATGCAGTTGCATATTGAATATATTGATCCGTATTAAGGACATCGAGTTTTTTCCAGGCGGATTGTGTACCAAAATAGGTATCCAGGTTCACATGCAGCTTACCGTCTTTGGATCCCTTTTTGGTTGTGATAATGATCACACCATTGGATGCTCTCGAACCGTAAATCGCTGCCGAGCTGGCATCCTTCAATACTTCCAGTGATTCAATGTCCTTAGGATCCAGATTGTTCAGATCGCCAGCCGGAATACCATCGATCACATAAAGCGGCCCGGAGGCGTAGTTGATCGAACCGATACCTCGTATACGTACAATCGGGGTTTGCCCGGGGCTACCATTATTGACAACTCGAACACCGGGTACACGTCCCTGCAAAGCCTGCTCCGCACTGATGACAGGCAATGCGGTGAGCTCCTTGGGCGAGACCGAAGAAACGGCCCCGGTGAGCGAGGATTTCTTCTGGGTACCATAGCCGATGACGACTATTTCTTCCAAAGCCTGGTTTTCAGCGGCCAGCGCAACATCAATCCTGGTTTTTGCCCCTACGATGATTTCCTGCTTTTTATAACCTATAAAGCTAAACACGAGCACACTGCTTTCAGAAGGAACACTGAGCGAATACTCACCTTTGGTATCCGTGGTTGTCCCTATGCTGCTCCCTTTTAAGGTGACATTCACACCCGGCAAAACTTCTCCGTTATCAGCGGACACTTTCCCGATTACCTGCTGGTCCGCCCTTTTGGCGGCATACACAGCCTGTATTGACAGCACCAGCACCAAGCCGAACGACCAGTTCAACCATCTTTCCCTAAAAAGAGAAAGTACTTGTAGACAATTCTTCATAGATTAATAGTTAAATGTTAAAAAGACACTTATTGAACGACACAAAAAAACCCATAGATATTTCAGCTATTATTGTCAAAATGACAATATATTTTGCGACTGCGATGCTTCTGTATATGAAGACAGATACCCATCATTTTTCCGATAATATTTTTAACTAATCGCCGAACAAATGTAGGTCAACCAAGGAGTTTGAAGTGAGAACATTTGTAAAAACTAATGTGACAAATGTTCAAAATACGCCTATTTCATAAAAAATTAAGTATAAAATTGGACAGTGCCATGCCAATCCCTCCAAAAAGAATAGTTTCGGTCCTGATCATGCTGCTGATATTCTGGAGCTGTTCTTTCAGCCCGATCAGCGCCAAAGATGACCTGCTTAAGTTCACCTCGCTCACCTCAATGGATGGCTTATCGTCCAACACAGTGCATGCGATCCTGAAAGACCGTTACGGCTTGCTGTGGTTTGGTACCGACGATGGGCTCAACAAATATGATGGGACCGATTTCACCGTTTACCGACACGACCAGGCAGATCCGGCCAGTTTACGATCCAACGATATTTCCGCACTTCATGAAGACCGATTGGGCCAGATCTGGGTAGGGACCGTTCAGGGCTCTTTGCATTTATATGACCGCCACGCAGATCGCTTCATTCCCATTAATGCCAATGAAATCGTTTCAGCCATAACCAGTGACCACAAAGGTGAAATATGGGTGGCAACCAATTTGGGGCTGCTTACCGTGAATCCGGTAACGCACAAGGTAACCCGGTTCAATGAGCGCCCGGGTATTGCAGCCCAGATTACAAACGGACAAATTCTGAGTTTGTTCCAAGACTCCGGGAAGCAAATGTGGATTGGCACAGAGACCGGGTTATACCGATTTGATTTCAGGACAAATCGCTTTTTGCCTGTCAGCTACGAGCATGGCTTGGACGGGGCAAGTAGCAGCCCGGTGAAAGCGATTACAGCTGACAAGCTCGGTAACATTTGGATAGGGACATTTAATGGCCTATACAAGCTTAGCGCAGATGGAAAGCTACTACAAACTTACCGATATCAGGTAAACAATCAGAAAACAATCAGCAGTAATATGATTTATGCGATTGCCGCAGAAAATCATCAAACGCTCTGGATCTGTACAGACGGTGGACTGAACCTGATGGATATCAGCAGCGGAAACGTGACCAGGTATGCTCCTGACGCTCGAACCCCTTTCAGCCTCACAAACAAATCAGTTCGTAGTATTCTCATCGACAAGCAGGGCATTTTTTGGTTGGGTACTTATAAAGGTGGGATCAATAAGTATGACAAAAACTTTACGATTTTCGGCCTCTACCGCTCAGATCCGCATGATCCATATAGTTTAAGTGCTCCATTTGTGACGTCATTTGCAGAAAAAAAGGATGGCGACGTTTTTGTGGGCACGGACGGTGGCGGGTTGAACCTCTATCACCGGCAAACAAACCTTTTTACTAAAATCCCTATTTATCCCAAAAACAAACTAGCCTCTTCTGGTCTGGCGATCATGTCGCTGGAAATGTCCTCTGCTGACCGGCTGTGGATCGGAACGTTTCAGGACGGACTTTTCGCACTCAATCCAACGAACGGTCATTATCAGCAGTTTACACAAGGCGAATCTGCATCTTCGTTGACCAACAATGATATTTTCTGTATGACAACCGACACGCAGGGCAGGCTGTGGATCGGAACAAACGGAGGCGGAGTCAATCTGTACGACCCGCGCACGCAACACTTTTCAAGGTATTTCGATCCGACCATTCCTCTCTATGAGCGTGAGATTCCGCTCAACGGTTATATCAGGGCTATTCATCAGGATAAGCGCGGTAACATTTGGATCGCCTCGCATGGTACTGGTTTGGCCATCTATAATCCCGAACGAAAAAAATCAATTCTGCTTGATAAACGAAGCAGCAACCTGCCGAGCAGTGTTGTGCTTTCTATTCATGAGGATAGCAAAGGCAATATCTGGATCGGCACCGGTGGTGAAGGACTGGCCTTGTTTAATGAAAAAACCCGCAGGTTTTCAGTCTTCGCCCACAAGGAAGGCCTTGCTAACGGTGTAGTCCATAAGATTCTCGAAGATGCTCAGGGCCGCATCTGGGTCAGTACCAACCAGGGTGTCAGTTATTTTGATCCTGCCACCAAAAGCTTTGTCAACTATACGCAGCACAATGGCCTTCAAAACTATACTTTTGTCCTGGGCGCGGGTATCCGTACACAGGACAATTTGTTATTTTTTGGAGGGATTCAGGGTTTCAATTACCTGGACACTCGCATGCTCAGACAGAATAATAATGATATACCTGTCATTTTAAAGGAATTAAGAGCTGGTAATAAAATCATAACCCCCTCTGATTCTTTGATTATCGGCGAACACATCTCCATTGCAAAATCCATTCGCCTGGAATACAAACAGAATTTTTCCATCTCTTATGCGGCGCTCAACTATTCTGATCCGCTGCAAACAGTGTTTCGCTATCGTCTGGAAGGTTTGGATGGTGAATGGCACCAGGCTGGCTTTTCCAAAACCGCCAGCTATACCAACCTGAGTCCCGGCACCTACACCTTCAAAGTCCAGGCCAGAAACTATAAAGGGGTCTGGAACGAGCCGGGTACGAGGATTCAAATTGTGGTTACACCACCATTTTATATGACGCCCTATGCCTACTTTTCCTATTTCGTGGTCTTTTTTGGCTTGCTGTTTCTAAGCAGGCACAAGGGTATTCAACGGCTTAAAAATAAATTCAGACAAGAGCAGCACGATCGGGAAATAGAGCGCCAGAGGGAAGTGGATGAAATGAAGATCAAATTCCTTACCAATTTAAGCCATGAGCTCAGAACACCCATTTCGTTGATCCTTGCGCCGCTGGATCAACTGCTGAACAGAACAGCAGTTGACAAAACCCAATATGTGGAAGGAATCAAGCGCAATGCAAAGCGCCTGCTCAATCTGGTAGACCAATTGCTGGATTTCAAAAGTCTGCAGGAACAAGAATCGAAACTCGACAGCCACCGTGGGGAAATCGTCTCCTTCCTGAGGGAAACGGCGGAATCCTTCCGCTATCTATCTCAAACCAATGGCATTGAATTCATAATCGACTGCCAGATTGATCGCCTTTACATGGAATTTGATGCAAATAAGATCGAGCGGGTCATCCTGAATTTGCTTTCCAATGCCTTTAAGCATACACCCAAAGAAGGCCGGATAATGCTCTCCATCTTTAAAGCCGAAGACACTGATGCAAAGCAGTGCCTTAACATACAAATATCGGATACCGGCATTGGAATTCCTTCTGACAAATATGAGCTCATATTCGAACGTTTTTTCCAGCATGATTCCCCCCCTGCTATGTTGAACCAGGGAAGCGGGATCGGTCTTTCGATAGTAAAAGAATTCGTTCAGATGCATAAAGGGCACATCCGTGTGGCGAGCCAGCCAGGCCATGGAAGCATATTTACTGTGTGTCTTCCATATAACAGCATGGAAGCGACCATACCTTTGGCTACGCCTCTGCCTGCCAACGTTATCGAATCCTCTGAATCCACAGCAGACCAGGCATCACTTCCTGCTTTGCAAGCGCAAACTAATGGCTCGGCGGACATTCTTGTCATCGAAGACAATGAGGAATTCCGGTCCTATCTTAAAGAGAACCTGCAAACCTTCTACCGGGTTATTGAAGCTTCAAACGGAGCTGAGGGCTGGCAAAAAGCGCTCAGTCAACACCCTGAAATAGTCATCAGCGATATCACCATGCCCGAAATGGATGGGATCACCCTTAGTCAAAAAATCAAGTCTGACAAGCGTACTGCTCACATACCGGTGATATTGCTGACCGCATCGACGGGCGAGGAACAGGAACTTCGCGGCCTGAATTCAGGCGCCAATGACTATCTGACCAAGCCCTTCAATTTTGACATTGTCAAAGCCAAAATCAATAATCTGCTCTTGCTGAGCCGACTGCTGAAAAGTACATACACCCGTCATATCGATGTCACCCGGCCCGAGCCGCAGGTGTTGTCAGGAAACCAGAAGTTGCTGACCAATATCCTGGCCTATATCGACCAAAATCTCGATAACAGCCCGCAACTCGGGGTTGAAAAGCTAAGTAAGCAGCTGGGCATGAGCCGGGGAACCCTGTATAACAAGTTATTAGAGATCACCGGGCAGACCCCAGTCGAGTTTATCAGGACCATCAAACTGGAAAAGGCCGCCATCCTATTGGAAAAAAGTGATTTGAATGTCTCCCAGATCTGCTATTCGGCAGGATTTGCTACGCCCAACTATTTTGCTAAATCGTTTAAGGCAAAATTCAACATGCTTCCCTCGGAATACATGAATGCCAAACGTAAATCCGGCTAAGACATGCATTGGCCTCACTTCAAAATCTTGCATGCATCACAGTAAAATTGAAATTATACTACTATTAAAAAATAAAATACGGCATGGTTTTTTATAAGAAGATTTAAAATCCACCGCTATGCCTTCACAAAACATCCTGAATTGCAGCAAAGCACTTGCAGAGCAAGAACTAACCCTGGCATTTGTAGAAAGCGCGACAGCCGGACGGCTAGCTGCCGAGTTTTCTTTAACACCGGACTCTGGCAAAATACTCATGGGCGGACTGGTTTGCTATGATGCCAATTTGAAAATAGAGATCCTTAGGGTACCCAAGGAATTAATTGAAGGGTTCACACCGGAAAGTGCCGAAGTGACCAAAGAGTTAGCCGAGAGGCTGCAAACCTACATTCCCGCTGACATTCACGTTGCGATAACCGGACTAACCACACCGGGCGGCAGCGAAACCCCCGAAAAACCGGTCGGCACCATATTTATCTACGCTATTGTAAAAGGAAAGCCCATAGCGCTACGAGAAGTTTTTCAGGGTGGGCCAGAGCAGATCGTTCTGCAGGCCGTTGACCGGGTAGCCCTGCTGTTGCATGATCAAATTTCTGTGCGTCCGTCGCATGCCAGTTGACACACCAGGCTGGTTACCTCTATTAAAATCAGTCACCCAGTTCTGTATAACCGTCATCACCCAGAATGTCATGACCATTGCTCGCCCTGAATTCACGGACGATAGCGTCTCTTTCCGCCCTGTTCTTGGGATCGACGCTGATAATAATGCCACCTTCTTTTATTCCGGCCTCATAAGTGTCACAATGTTCCTGCGGGATTCTGGCAGCGATAATTGAGCCTATACTTGTAGCATCAAAAGTCCCCTGGCCATCTCCTAGCAAGCGCCTGGATATCCAAATCCCTAGTTTGGGCAAAGAAATCATAGTCGTGATCGAGAGAATGGCATCTGCAATCAGATGCCGGGTACGGGCTTTCTGATCTGCCCGGGCCTGATCGCTGCTTGCACCTACATCCAATGCATTCTCTTCATTAAGTGGATTCGCGTGACTGTTTAAAGTCTCGTCAGACATTAGCAACGAGATTTCATCCTGAGAATGTCCAAGACGCAGCAACCCCGCATGGGCTTTCTGCGCATCCTTTTTGCTGAAAAATACGGCCGAAACTGTTCCGGGTAATTCATAAGAGCTGCCACTTAATTCCATAGTAGGATCATTTTTGATATGGATACATTGGATGTGTACACAAATATGGTGCCAGAGTCAAGCCGCTTGCAGCGTGCATCATCTGGCCAAAAATGAAGAACGCAAATGCATATACGCATCAGGTGCTTTTGCGGTCCCTTGGCCGCAGGCATTCCGCATCCAGCGTTTATAATCAGCCAGACCATGGGTGCGATATTGATGAGCGCAGCTTTGCAGGGCATGTGAACGCCCAAATTCAAGTGGAATAACAGTTGGCTGGCGGACATCTCCGCTTTTGGAAATCCTAAGACACCAACGCCCCATCAGTCAAATGTATCACATGGTCTGATTTTTCTGCAAACTCATCGTCATGTGTGACAATCAGCATGGTCTGCCCATGCTCAGTAGCGAGTTGCCGGAACAGGTCAAAAACAATGGCTGTATTTTTACTGTCCAGATTTCCGGTCGGCTCATCACCCATTACAATCAGTGGGTCGTTGATCAGCGCCCGTGCGATGGCAACCCGCTGCTGCTGACCTCCCGAAAGCAGCGAAGCTCGTTTTACTGCCTGGTCATCGACACCCAGCAACTTTAACAACCCATAAGCTTTGGACTCTACTTCCTGCCTGCTATACTGCGCTCTTTTTAAACCTGGCAGCATTACATTTTGAAGCGCCGTAAATTCGGGGAGCAGGAAGTGCGACTGAAAAACGAACCCGATATGACGGTTACGAAAATCGGCAAGCCATTTATTACTTCGCCCATGCACTTCCTCTCCATTGATACGGATGCTACCATCAAAATCGGTATCCATCGTCGAAAGCAGATACAGCAAGGTGGATTTTCCACTCCCGGATTTTCCGGTAATCGATACGAACTCTCCTTTTTGGACCGAAAAGCTCACGTCTTTCAGGGCCTGGAATGGTGCCGGGTCGTGAAAGTACTTATTAATATGGTTTGCTTCGAGCACACGCATAACTTATCCTCTTAAAATAGCGATCGGATCCATTTTTGCTGCTTTACGTGACGGCAAATAGCCTGATAAAGCAGTTGTCAATATGCCGAATGTAAATCCGGTCACATAATAAAGTGGCTTGAAACTGACGGGCAGGTGATCAAGGGTAATCATCACGTCGCTGTGAAATGGTACTTTTGAGACCGCATAGGAAAGCGCAAAACCAAATACCAGGCCCATAACCGCTCCGACGATGCCAATCACAAATGCCTGCGTCAGAAATACCCATCTTACATCTGCATCTGAAAATCCCGTAGCCTTTAGAATGGCAATTTCCTTCATCTTTTCATAGATCATCATTGTCAGAATGTTAAAAATCCCAAACCCGGCAACCAGCAAGATTGTTCCAGCTACGCCATAAACGATCATTTTGCGAAGGATTTCCCCTTCCAACAAGGAAGAATTGTCCTTTTTCCAATCTGACCCCGAGTAAGCGTATCTTTTTTGAAATTCTTCGGAAATTTGTGGGGCCAGCTCTTTTTCATGGAGCTTGACTTTGATCTCAGTCAGATAAGAGGCAGGTACTTTCAAAAAACGCTGCACGGTTTTCAGGCTCGCATAGCTCTGTTGCTTGTCAATATCACTCATGCCCGTTCTAAAGAGCCCAATGACGGTAACCAAAAAATTATCGCCGCGCTCGGTAGTGAGCTGGAGTTGATCACCGGTTTTAACGTTCAATTTTCTTGCAAGTCCAATTCCCATTAACATACTGTTTGGCTTGGTGGCAAGCTCTTCAAACCCTCCCTCCACAATTTTGCTTCCAAGATTAAAAAGCAGGTTTTCACGCTCAAAGTCGATCCCCATGACCTTTCCGCTCAGGGAGGAAGAGCCCAGCCGGTAGAAAACCTGTGTACTAAGCCCCGCTGAGACGGCCAAGACCCTGCCATCATCGTCAAGCTCGGTGAGTGCCTGTCTTGCGTCTTTTAGACTAAGCAGGATATCCTTTGGTTTCTGATGGTGTACCACATTGATCATACCGGGTCGCGCCCTTTCCAGGGTGGAAGACTCGGCCAGCTGCACTTCGTTATAAAGCCTTAAATGGGGCGATTGCTCAAAGACTATATCCTGGGTATATTCATTGGTCCCCTGAATGAAGCTTACCATAAAGATAAACACCGTGATGCCGAAAGTCACCCCTGTGGTCGCGATAATGGTCTGTTTGAGCTTTGCACGCATGTATGTAAACGCAATCGATACGGCAAGTCTGATCTGGGTCAGGTTCATTTTCATGACATTGTATTTATGGTTTTACAATTACGTCCCCCTTCCCTACTCCGCTGAGTACCTCCAACCATGCGCCATTGCGGGTGCCGACAAGCACTGCGATCTTTTTTATTTCCTGGCCAGATCTAACCAAAACACTGTCCCCAGATTGCAAATAGGCAACCGGGATCACCATTGCTGACACATTCTGGCGTATTAAAATATTGGCTTCCACAGAGGACTGCGGGAAAAAGCCCGCGGTGTCGAGTACCTGTGCTTCTACTTTCAGGCTCCTGTTTTCGGTTTGCAGCACGGGTACGATCTTGCTTACCGTAGCAGAAAACTGCCTGCCAGCAAAAGCATCTGTTTCAAAAAAGACTTGCTGGCCCAATTTCACTTTGCTAATGTCACGCTCATCGACCAATAACTCCAATTTGAACTGTTTTGCACTTCCTGCCATTAAGATCGGCTCACCCGCTTTGGCCAAGGCACCCTCTTTTAGGTTGACACTGTAAATCTTGCCAGTTATGTTGCTGGTCAGGACCTTTCCTTCCTGCAACTGGCTAAACTGGGCAAGCTGGCCAGCAGCATTTAAGACTTTTCCTGAAAGCTCTTTTTGTTTGATCAATAATTGCTGCCGCAGGTTTTGATATGCTGAAAGACTGGTTTGGGATTTCAATGTGGCATCGTCTGCATCTTTCCGGGAAACTGCCTTCTCCGCGGCCAGGTCCCGATACCGATCGGCATTGGCCGAGTCGTGTTCATATTGCTCCCTGGCGAGGGCAACCTTCTGCTGGGCCTCGATCAGCATGGGCGACTGCACGGAGGCATTCTGACGGGCGAGCCGGAGCTCATCAGTCAGTAGGGTCAGCCGTGTGCTTTGGCTTGGCGTGCCTAGCAGCACCAGTACTTCGCCCTTTTTAACCAGGTCCCCTTCTTTAACCAGAATTTTCATGATGCGTTCCGGATTGTTAGACTGCACATATTCATAGGTTTCCGGAAAGATTTCGCCGGATGCGTACACTGCTTCATTTAGCGGCTTCTCAATAATAGTATAAGTTTCTGGCTCCTTTTTACAAGCCAAAAAGAAAAATACCGCCGCCCCGAAAAGGTACCGTATTGTTTTCATATCCTCAATTGTTTTGCAAATAGTGAAGGGTCAGGTAATGTTTGAGGTACTCGCGTTTAGCGTCGGTAAGCTGCCGCCTTGCCAGGCTAAGTTCTTCCTGAAGCTGGCGGAGCTCAATGAAGTTGATAATCCCTTTTTCAAGTTTTTTACGGGATAACAATTCGTTTTCAGAGGAAAGCAGCAGGTTTTGCTCCTGCTCGCTGATCGTCCGGAGAGCTTGGCTCATTAACTTTTGTCCCCTTAACCAAATTTGCTTTTGCTGCTGCAGAAACTGTTCATGTTCAAGATCCGCGGTGCGTATCAGGCCCTTTTGCCGTTTGGGCTCATAGACCATTTTTTCCAAATCCAATATCGGCACTGCCACTTTAAGGCCCACAAACCCGGATGAAAACCACTTGGAACTACCGATAAAATCGAGATTCTGGCCAAAACCTAATCGGCTGTATCCGGAACGCAGCGAAACCTTAGGGTACCAGACTGCCCTGGCCAAAGCATATTGCCGTCTGTGTATTTCTGTCCTCAACAAATAGGTCTGGTGATCCGGTAAGCGTTCTTCATTGAAATTTTCCAACTTCTGTGTCATTAAAACTTCGTTGAAACTTTGGTCTATGCCAATAGAATCCTCCATGGGGTAACCCATCCAAAATTTCAGGTCCAAAAGCGCACATGCAAAGTCAGTTTGGGTTTTAACAATATTGGTTTTCAGGTTTCTTAAAATAATCTCAGATTGGTTCAAGGATATTTTATCGGTCAAACCTTTTTCAAATTGCAGACGGAGCAGCCGGTGGCCCTGCTCATATAGTGAATATTGCTCCGATGCCCCGGCGATGTCAAGCGCGCCAAGCTGAGCGGATAAGTATGCCATATGGACGTTTCTGACGACCTGGTTTACCGCTGACTTCCCATCGCTTTCCAAAAGCTGTTGATCCAAAGCTGCGAGCCTGATTTGTTTCCAGGCTTCAACATCGATCAAATTCAGGTCTGCTTCCAAGCCAATGTTTCCCATCCAGGGCGTTCCCAGACGCACAGGTACAAAAGTACCTTCGGGCTGGCCCACCAGCTGACCAGGAAAAACCTGAACCGGGATTTTCCAGTAATGATCCAAAGCCCCGTTCCCAACAATCTTGGGAATCAGACGTGCTGTGGCCGACTTGTGATCAATTGCTGCCCCTGAAAGTTTGCTTCTGCTCACCTGTAACTCTGGATTATGCTCCCTGGCATAGTTCAAACACTTTTCAAGGCTCCAGCTTTGCGCAGAAGCGGCTATTTTCAATTGACAAAAACCCGTACAAAGGAAGATGATAAGAAGCCTGGCCATTTCTTAGTAAGTCATTATTGTTCATAACTAAAAGAACCAACTGGATAAATCGACTAAATCCCGTTCGCCTGCAAAGCAATTGTCCGTTTCCAGCGATCGAGAATAATAGGAAATTCCACCAAAAGCATTTTGTAAAGCACCGCAACGTCATCGAGCTCCTGATCGAATTTGTCTTTAATGTTCCTCGCCACGCGCACATCGTCCAGGATTGTAAAAAACTGCTTATATCGCTCGGTCATTTCTTTTTCGTTGAACAAACTGCGCATCTGCACATAGAAAAACCGGCGCCTCTGCCCTCCAATGGTCTTCGATCCTACCATCCCTGAGGTCGTAAGCATCTTCAGAGCATTGGACACGGCACTTTTACTCACCTTGAAATAGCCGACTAAGTCCTCAAATAATGCTCCTTGCCCGCCGCATAAGAGCAGATAAACAAAGACCCTTGATGCTACCGGGGTTAATCCCATATGTTCCATGACCACGCCATGTGTTTCAATCCTGTCCCGATGCTCTTCCAAGGTATCTATTCGTTTCGTCTGATACAAACATACAACTCAAAACTTAGTTCTTCAATTAAAGAACCAAATAAATTTAAGGACTCCATGCTACAATGCGGGCTGCCTTCTGGCGTGTCGATAAAACTGACACAAATCATATTAACAGCTATTGATCATCAGCTTATCCCAGCCAGGCATACGGTTACTTTGATCTACAAATCGATGGTCAACCATGCACCCCTTTGCACTGCTATTCACTTAACTGCTAGCCTATTTAATCTATTACCACTACATCTACAACGCATTTATTAATAAGCCGGTCACTTTCACCTGATAAACATGGAAACATACGGGATTTCCCCACTTACCTTTTGGAGTGCTTATGCAGCCAGCAACTTGGTTGCGCTCACCTTAATCTGGACCGCCGACAAGCATCCTGACTTCACCAGAGCAGCCTTTTTTCTGATTTTTATCGGGGCTGCCGCCGTAAATACTTATATCGCCATTGACTCGCCCTGGGCTTATCAGGATTATGCCGAGACGGCTGTCCCGCTCTACAAACAATTTATCCTGGGTGCATTTGAAGCCATTATCACCCCGATGATCCTGGTCATCGCGCTTGGCCAGCTACTGATCGCAGCGGCCATGTTATTGAAAGGCAAGGTCCTGATCGCCGGATGCTGGGCGGGGATCTTGTTCGGGATCAGCATCACCCCGCTGGGACTATATGCTGCCTTCCCGGCAACCCTGTTGATGGCAGTCGCCCTATTTATTTTACAAAAAAACCAGGTTTCGGCGCCATCCAAGAAAAGACCGTCCAAACTGGTACGGATCGTTGCTCACGCCTTAAAATAAAATCATGAAAGAAGACTTATCACGGATCGGAAATGTGTCGCTGATCGAAAAGATCATGCAAGCAAACCGTGCCGCTTCATTTATTGAGAATGGTATGGTGGTCGCCTCCAGCGGCTTTACCAAGTCCGGCGACAGCAAGGCTGTACTTTTGGCCTTCGCCGAAAGGGCAGAGTTTGATCCCATAAAAATTACACTGATCACCGGTGCCTCACTCGGCCAGCACACTGATGCGCGACTGGGCACTGCCGGAGCCGTATCCCTGCGCTTACCCTTCCAGGCGGACCCCGTCATGAGGACCCTGATCAATGAAGGGCAGCTGATGTATATTGATGAAAACCTGGGGGAAACGGCCATGCACCTAAAAACCGGTATTTTTGGTGAGATCGACATAGCGGTCCTTGAAGCATCATCCATCAAAGAGGACGGCAGTATTATACCGACCACCTCGGTGGGCAATTCTGCTGTATTTGCGGCGCTGGCCAAGCAGATCATTGTAGAAATCAACGTTTCTGTCCCTGCTGACATCGAGGGCATTCACGATATTTTGCTCACCGGAAAATATCCCGACAAGGCGATCATACCCATCATCTCGGCCGGGCAACGCGTCGGTCGCGACAGCATTCCCTGCGACCCAGAAAAAATAATTGGTATTGTGTTTACCGATAAAAAGGACAGCCCGGCCGATATTCTTGCTCCGGATAAAACAACACAAAAAATAGCCTCCTACATTCTGGATTTTCTTAAAAATGAAGTGCGCGCCGGACGTTTAACCAATGCTCTTCTGCCCCTTCAGGCGGGTATCGGAAAAGTCGCCAATGCAGTTTTGCAAGGCTTCGCCGAAAGCGATTTCGGGCATTTGACCATCTATTCAGAAGTTTTGCAGGACAGTACGTTCGATCTTTTCGACGCTGGCAAACTTGATTTCGCATCGGGCTCTTCGATCACCGTTTCCCAATCCTGTTACGAGCGGATTTTTGATAATTGGGGAAGTTACAAAGACAAAATCCTGCTGCGTCCCCAGGATATAACCAACTCTGCTGAGGTCATCAGCAGGCTGGGCGTCATAGCGATCAACACAGCATTGGAATGTGATATTTATGGTAACGTTAATTCCTCCCATATCTCGGGCACAGATATCATGAACGGGATTGGCGGGTCGGCTGACTTCGCCCAGAACAGCTACCTGAGCATTTTTGTGACCGAGTCGACCTGCAAGGGAAATACCATATCGCGGGTTGTCCCGATGGTCTCTCACGTGGACCACTCCGAGCACGATGTCGATATTTTGGTAACTGAGCAGGGGTTAGCAGATCTGCGTGGCCTGGCGCCGCGGCAAAAAGCCAAGACCATCCTCCAAAACTGTGTCCACCCTGAATACCGAGGCATGTTGGAGGAATATTTCAAAGAAGCCTGTCAACGAGGTGGCCAGACGCCCCATGTTATTGAAAAAGCCTTCGACTGCTATAAGAATCTGCGACTGAACGGGTCGATGAAACGGCATCACAGCCTTCATGAATCTTCTCTGGATCAGTCTTAATTGAATTCTCACAAACCAAATAATATGAAAACTTTAACCATTGCTGTCCTGTCGATGATATTACTGGCATTTTCATGCAATGATCATGTCATCCCTGCTAGCGAACTATCATTTAAAACCCTGCCTTTCGAGCATGTTGATACAACCACGATTTTTAAAATCCGGGTTGATGATCAAGGCAAAAAGCCTGTGAACGAATACGGAATTGTTTATACAGCCTACTTCCGGGGTGTCGGCAATCACAACCTTGACCCAACCGTTGATGATAGCAAAATAAAGTTCGACACTGCGTTCATGCTGGGAATCAACCAGTTTGGCTATACAAAGGATTTTATCAATGGAAAAACATTTTTTTACTACCGGGCTTATGCGATCCTTGACGATGGATCGGTCATCTATGGCAACCGGATCAGTTTAACGATTTAACCACAAGGCCATCCAAATCGAAACAATAATGAAAAATATTCTTTTAGCAATCAATCCGGAAAAACCCAGCATTCCGTGTATGCAGTTTGGGTGCTACCTGGCGCAACTGACACAATCCAGACTTACCGCCGTTTTTGTAGAAAAGCATCTGGCAGATAAATCGCCCGCATTAAAAACGGTTTTCGGCCAGCCTTATGTGGAGACGATCATTGCCGGTGACCTGCCTGGTTACGGGCAGCATGAAGAAATGCGTGCCATCTACATGGAGACATTCGCGAAAATCTGTGAAGACAGGGGGGTGCGCCACAGCATAAACCCGGATCTGGGCTATCCGCTGGAGGGACTCATTGCCGACAGCAGGTTCGCAGATCTGCTGGTAATCGCCAGGGATACTTGCCCGGATGAAAAAATGGGCCAGTCCCCTTCGGATTTTGTGCAGGATATTATTGCTGCTGCCGAATGCCCTGTGATGGTAGCCCCGATCACATTTACTGACATTGACCAGATCGTGCTGGCCTATGACGAAAGCCGCTCATCGGCCTTTGCTGTCAAACAGTTCAGCTATCTTTTCCCGGAAACCGACGAGTTAAAAATCACGATGCTGCATGTAGATGAAGGTAAAGATGGGAATGAAATACAAAGAGAAAAGCTATCCCACTGGCTGGCTGCGCACTATAACTGTGCCGTTTTTGAAACCATGACTGGTAAAGCAAGCGCCGAACTTTACAAATACTTGCATAAGAAAAAAAAGGCATTGGTCATCATGGGTTCTTATGGTCGCAATACACTTTCAAAACTGCTATCTCCAAGCACAGCTAATTCGCTACTGGAAACCCTGGACCTGCCATTCTTTTTTGCTCACCATTAAACCAGAAACTGATGAAAAAGATCATTGCCGCCATTGACGGCCTCAAATATGCGGAAAGCACGGTACAATTCGCCGTTCAGATTGCCCGCGAAACCCAGTCCCACCTGGTCGGGGTATTTTTGGAAGATTTCAGCTATCATAGTTATTCCATTTATGAACTAGCGCCCCGGCTTGAACCCTGGGAGCAGCAACTCCGCAAGCTTAATGAGCAAGACCTTGCATCAAGGGCAGAATCGGTGGAGAAATTTACTGCGCTTTGCCAAAAGGCCGACATTGAATTTAATATCCATCACGACCGGAATTTTGCATTGTCTGAATTATTGCACGAAACGGTTTACGCCGATCTGCTCATCATTGGCAAAACCGAAACGTTATCGCCTTTCCCGCAAATGCCGCCGACCGGCTTTCTCCGTGATTTGCTGGGCGATATCCAGTGCCCGGTGCTGGTGGTACCGGAACAGTTTGAGCTTGTTGATAAAACCGTACTGTTATACGATGGACAACCTTCTTCCATGGTTGCCATCAAGATGTTCAGTTATTTGCTACCATTCTTGAAAATGCTTCCGGTGGAGATACTATCCGTTAAACCACAGGATGAAAACCTGCATGTCCCGGATAACCGCCTTATGAAGGAGTTTTCTAGGCGTCACTTCCCAAATGCCAGCTACCATATTGTGCACGGCATTCCTGAGCAAGAAATTATAAAGTATTTAAAAGAAAGTGATCAAACGCCGCTGGTCGTACTGGGCGCCTACCAGCGAAACCTGGTGTCGCGGTGGTTTCGCCGGAGTATGGCAGACCTACTGATGGAAGAATTAGATAACCCACTTTTTATAGCCCACATGTAGTGCACGGGCCGGCATTGAACCCCGGCCCGAACTTTTATAACAGCTGGCTCACCGATTGCTGGGCGCAGGTCCACGTAAGCAAATGTGCATGATTGACCACATCGGCAGCCACGCTAAACGTGTACAGATGCCCCAAATCTCTCGACCCATGGGTGGTCATCGCAATCATATCCGCATCAATTTCTTTGGCAAACCGAAGGATACCATCTCTCTCGTCGGTGTCTGTGACGATGTTGATGGTAAATTTGGAAAGCGAATGAAATGACGCATACTCGCTGACTTTTTGTGCGAGAACTTGATGGTTTGTGCCATCAGTAGTAGTATCTACCCTTAGGAGATGGAGCCTTGCGTTCAACAAGGTCTGAAGTTTTTTAAGGTGAACCATTCCGAAGTGATCTTCCAGAATTAGATTACAGGGAAGGACGATGTTTTTGAGATTCCCTAAATGCGATTTCTGATTGACGGCAAAAACTGGCACGGGAGATCGCCTCAGGATTCTTTCAACGTTTGAGCCTATGAATGTACTGTCCCAGCCCCTGGAACCACGCGTTCCCATCACAATCAGATCTACTGACTCTTCAATGATTACATCCGAGACGGCTGGCAACAGCCTTCCGAATCGAATCTGTTGCTGAATGTGAACCGGCTGGCTGACGCCGATGACGAAATTTTCAAAGTCTTCTCTATAACGCTCGGAAACGGGTGGGCCCTCATCTTCTGGCGGTTGACTGGTTACAGACAAAACAATAATGGCCCCGGAGGTTGCATGAGCTAATTCGACCGCAAATTCAAGCCCCAGTAATGCCGACATGGAAAAATCGCAGGGCACAAGTATCTTTTGCATATTCCTGTCAGCATTAATTGGAATGAAATCGAGAAAAGGTCAGGTTGTTAGTTATGCCATAAACGCCCAGGATATTTTCAACACTTTCCTGGACAAGTCGTCTGTCGGACTCCCGATCTACTTTTCCTTCCAGGGAGACCCAGCCTTCATGGACAAATACGTGTATGTCTTCATGATGAAGATGAGAGCTCTGGTGCAGGGTGCTGACGATATGCTTAATAAGCACGGCATCACTTATCGATGTTTTCATGTCCATATCAGATAAATTTTCTGTCGCATGACAAATCATCATTTCTCAGGGGCAACATAAGTCCAAACAGGCTCGCTGGACTGGTTGACCACATCTTCCGCAACACTTCCTTTCAAAAGATGCTCAAAGCCCTTATATCCATGCGACGACATAGCGATAATTGAACCGGGTACGTTGGATGCAAAATTCATGATTCCTTCATCCAGGTTTACGCCCCTGCGCACATTCAACGTATAACGCGTTAGGCTGAAAAACCTGGCATAGTCCTGAAGGCTGGCCTCCGCCTCTTCGTCACGGATCAAACTGGTTGGAAAATTATTGATGTAAAGTACATGTAAGATCGCCCCGAAAAATGCCTGCAGTTTCTTCACTTTTGTTAGCAGCTCGTTTTGCGTTAAATCCAGGGACGTGGGAAAAATAATGTCCTGAACATCCTTTACATGCTGCATTTGATGGGTTACAAACACGGGAACCGGCGAGCGTCGCACGATCTTCTCCGAATGGGATCCGATAAAAAACGCTTTGAGGCCTTGCGCCCCGGTCGTGGACATGACGATCAGATCGACATTCTCACGCTCAGCCACATTGATAACCGTTTCAGTCAAAGGCCCTTGTTCAACCAGGAAGGTGATGTTCACTGTTGTATCAGCTGATGTTGTCTTCATTCTTTCAAATTCCTGCTCAGCTTCTTGGATGAATGCGCTGATCGGCAATACCGGATCATGAAAGACATAGGGTTGACCGGCCATGCCGTTGCCATACAAGTACTCTGGTTCAATTACATGGAGCACTTTCACTTCGCCTTGACTGGCCAAGGCAATCTCCTTCGCAAATTCGATGGCCTGCCGGGCAGCAATTGAAAAATCACAGGGTACCAATATCGTTTTCATGTGCAGCAATAGTAAGGTGAGCTATTTTTCCACCAAATTATTCGTTTGGCAGCCCTAATCCGATGACTTTGTCCACTAAGACAAATGATATTCATCAGTTTCCTGATCGTGGATACAACGTGTTATCCCCTAGGCCCTGTTGAATTTGAACAAACACACGTCTATCCAATCCCCGTAACGATGTAGGTTATCAGCATACCATTAAACCTGTTCGACGCATCGTGCCGGTCTTAAAAAACAACATCTTCTTCGTGCTGGATCATGCCGGTAAAAATGTTAAGCCGGTTGTCCCGTGTCACTTCCATAGTGGATATAAATGTTATAGCCGTTATTCTTTCGAAAAATGTTGATGATGCTATCGTTTTGAAGCAGGTTATCCGGATTCACGCTTACGAGGAAACTCCCTTCCCTGATCTTTGCATCGTAAAGTTCGGCCTGCTCTTTTGGAAATCCGTTGCCAACCATTGCACCAATTGCACCACCGGCAATTGCGCCACCTGCCGCGCCAGCTAGTCCAGCCAGCAATGGGCCAACAAAGACAATCCCAAGGCCAGGCAATGCTATGTTTGTAGCCACTGCGGCAACTGCCGCCGTGATCCCTCCCGCTGCTCCACCCAGCAAAGCGCCCCTGCCGCCACTATCGGCGGCCTGTGTTTTATCAGCTTCCGAAAGGCTACCTTGATGTGCATAGTCGGACATGACAAGCGATATATTATCCTTACTAATACCACTTTCCAGTAAAGATTGATATGCGCTGTCTGCCTGGTTAGACTCGGCAAATAACGCAGTGATGATCAATGTATTTTTGGTGTTATTCTCCATAGCTTCTAAGTTTGTTGATTGGTAAAAATTATAAAATCACATTAAGCTGGCATTAACCATTTCCAATCCCTGATTTCGGGCATATCCTGCAAATGCTCCCGGATGTATTGGTGATGCTCCCATAGTTTTTGGTTGAAACCACCAATGACCTGGTCTGCACCTTTGGTCCCGCTTCTTGAAATAGCCTCGATAGCAAGGTGATACCGGCTGGCTTCATTGAGCACTACCATATCAAAAGGTGTTGTTGTAGTGCCTTCTTCTTTAAATCCCCTGACATGGAAGCGCTCGGGATTCGGCCTTCCATGGATCAAATCATGTATGATGCCCACATATCCATGAAAGGCGAAAATGACATGAGTATTTTCCGTAAATATTTTAGTAAAATCTTCATCGGAAACCCCATGTGCATGGTTTTTTCCCGGGGTTAAGGATAACAGGTTGACCACATTGACGAGCCGGACTTTAAGCTCCGGGAAATGCTTTTGAAGCAGCCAGCTGGCAGCGACAGCTTCCAATGTTGGCACATCACCAGCACAGGCAAGAATAATGTCAGGTTCTGAATTCTGATCGTTCCCTGCCCATTCCCAAACTGAAATCCCTTTTTCGCAATGCTGCATAGCAGCTTTCCAGTCCATCCATTGCAGCTCAGGCTGTTTGCCTGCGATTACCAGGTTTATTTTATCTTTGGAAGACAGACATGCATGCATAACCACGAGCAGCGAATTCGCATCCGGTGGCAGATAAATGTTTACGATCTCCCGCTTTTTGCTGGCAACCGTGTCAATAAAGCCTGGGCCCTGATGACTGTAACCATTGTGGTCCTGCCGCCACGTATGCGAAGTCAGCAGGTAATTAAAGGATGCCAAAGGCGCGCGCCAGGAAAGCTCGCTGCACGTTTTCAACCACTTTGCGTATTGGTTGAACATCGAATCAATGATGGTAATGAATGCCTCGTAGCATGAAAATATTCCATGCCTTCCTGTCAGCAGGTAGCCTTCCATCCAGCCCTGGCACAGGTGCTCGCTGAGCACTTCCATAACCCGCCCTGTTTCAGACAAGTTTTCGTCTTCACTTCTGGGCTCACCCAGATAAAAACGGCCCGTTGCTTCAAAGACATCTCCCAGACGGTTGGATTCGGTTTCATCAGGACAAAAAAGGCGGAAGTTAGCGGCCTTCTCATTTAATTTAAAAACATCACGCAGGTATCTGCCAAGCTGCATGGTGGCCTGCCCAAAATGTTGGCCCGGCAAACGTACTTCCAGCTGGTAATGTTGCGGCTCGGGCAGATTGAGCTCTTTTAACTTTAATCCACCATTTGCAGATAAGTTGCTCCCCATTCGCTTGGAAGCATCCGGGATCAGACCTTTAAGGTTTGACGTTAACCTGCCCTGCTCATCAAAAAGCTGTTCGGGCTGGTAGCTGCGAAGCCATTTCTCAAGCAGCGCAAGTTGCTGATCGTCTTGGGTAACATCTTCCAAAGGCACTTGATGTGACCTAAATGTACCTTCCAGCTTTTGGCCGTCAAGTTCCTTAGGGCAAGTCCATCCTTTGGGGGTTTGAAGCACAATCAATGGCCAAGGCATTTGCTGCCAGTCGCTACCGCTGCGTGCAGCCTGCTGTATTTCCCGGATTTTTTGATATGCCCGATCAAGTTGCTTTGCCAAATCAGCATGGACTTCTTTGGGATCGCTGCCTTCAACCCAATGAACTTCATATCCATAGCTTTTCAAATAATCAATCGCATGTTGTTTCGGGAGCCTGCTCAGTACAGTTGGACTTGAAATCTTATACCCGTTCAAATGAAGGATTGGCAGCACAGCCCCATCACGCCCCGGATTTAGAAAACGGATTGATTTCCAGCTTCCTTCGAGCGGTGCAGTTTCGGCCTCACCGTCACCGATCACGCATGCTGCGATCAGGTCAGGATTATCGAACACGGCCCCAGCGGCGTGAGAAAGGCAATATCCCAGCTCACCTCCTTCATGGATGGAGCCAGGTGTGTCAGCACTTACATGGCTCGGAATGCCGCCTGGCGTAGAGAATTGCCTGAAAAATTTTTGGATGCCTTGCTCATCTTGTGTAATCTCGGGATATATATCGGTGTAACTTCCTTCCAGATAGGTATTTGCCAGTACGGCTGGTGCGCCGTGGCCAGGGCCTGCGATGAACAGTATTTTTGCCCCGGTAGCATTAATCAACCTGTTTAAGTGGACATAGATCAGGTTTAATCCTGGGGAAGTGCCCCAATGGCCGAGAAGCCGTGGCTTAATGTGCGCAACCGTCAGCGGCTGTTTGAGTAGTACGTTGTCTTTCAGATATATTTGCCCAACCGCCAAGTAATTGCACGCCTGCCAGTATTGATGCAGCAGCTCAAAATTGTTATCGTCCATATCTATTCTACACTGATTGGTTTATAAAAACGCCTTCACATTTTCAGCCAAAACGTACTCTTCGTTCGCGGCGATCACACGGACGCAAACTTTGCTATACTCACTGCTAATAGTCTCGGCTGGATGTTTCGCGTTCAAATTTTCATCCAGAAGAATTCCCAGGTAATCCATTTCATCGCAGATTCTCTGTCGGATTTGTGGAACGTTTTCTCCGATTCCACCTGTAAAGACCAGTTCGTCTAATCCGTTCAGAACGGCTGCAAACTGACCAATCGCCTTCTTTACCGAATAACAGAACATGGCCAGGGCCAATCGCGAAGCCGGATCTGACTTTTCTTTTTCAAGAAGCTTTGAGATCTCGTCTGTCTTTCCTGAAATGCCCAGCAAACCGGATTTTTTGTTGAACAATTCATCGAGCTGTCTAGCAGACAAGTTCCGCGACCTCAATAAAAATGGTGCGATCCCCGGATCAATATCTCCCGAACGCGATCCCATGATCAACCCTCCGGCAGGTGTAAACCCCATCGCAGTATCAACACTTTTGCCATTCAGAACAGCCGTCAGACTCGAACCGCTTCCGAGGTGGGCAATCAATATCTTTTTGCCTTCAATTCCAACCCTCATTTGTTTCAAATGCGAGATGATATACTGACAGGATAGGCCGTGAAATCCATATCGGTGTACCCCTGCCTTTCTGATGTTTGCAGGCAACGCGTAATATTTGGCCTGGTCGGGTATATCCTTATGAAATTCGGTATCGAAACTGGCAACCTGCAATGTTTTGGGGAATGCTTGCAAAAAACTGGACAAATTTGAAAGTATGTCGGGAAGGTGCAGCGGCGCAAGTTTTTCAACCTTTTTCAACTCCCCGATGAGCGATTTGCTAACTATTGCAGGCTCAAAAAAACGTGCACCTCCATGGACCACCCGATGGCCAATGCCCTGGATGATAAGCTCCTTTTCATCAATCCAGTTGATCAGCATTTCAATCACCTGTGGCTCGGATGTGTCCCTTAGTTTCTTTGAAACAACATCGTGGCCATTCTCATCAGTTACATGAAAGCTTCCGCTTATAGACCCTATCCCCATAGCTTTCCCAGCCCAGATCATTTCCATTGTATGAGCATTGAAAACTTTAAATTTTAGACTGGAAGAGCCTGCATTAACGGCCAGGATCGTTGGTGACATCTAATCAGAGTTTAGGTATTTTCAATGTTGTGCACGACCGGATTATGGTTCACTGAGCTCGGCAAACTCATTGAGATACAAATCGATTTTCGAATGTTTTTCGGCAGATTCATAAATAGCGGCGATGATCTTCATATCACGCAAACCCATTTCGGCGGGCACCCTGGATGGCTGGTCAGTAATGATGCAAAGCGCAAAGTCGTCCATTTGCAAAGCTTGCTGGTTGACTGGCTTACAATCCATCCCTCCTTCC
This sequence comes from Dyadobacter pollutisoli, assembly GCF_026625565.1. Lineage (NCBI taxonomy): Bacteria > Pseudomonadati > Bacteroidota > Cytophagia > Cytophagales > Spirosomataceae > Dyadobacter > Dyadobacter pollutisoli. The sequence continues at coordinate 1,377,268 of NZ_CP112998.1, read as the reverse complement.
GAAGTCCTTCCTTTCAAACCCTCATATTCGTAGGCCGGGTCCAGCTCAAACCAGCCCGACTCTGCTTCGGCGCGCATCAGGTTCTGGTTTTTGGAGTAGCTACATTCGCAGTCGGCAATCACTTCGTCTCCAAAATACATCGTCCAGGTAATCCCTTCCTCCAATCCCTGGAATTTGGACGGGTCTGTTTTATCTGCAAAGCGTGCATCCACCACGGTGGGAAGTTTGCCGGTGATATAGATCGCTGCCTGGATGCAGTAAATGCCGTTGTTTACCAAAGGCCCACCGCCCGAGCGCTTCGGATCAAGCCGCCATTGATTTGACTCACCAATATCCATGCTGTCCAAAAGTGTGATTTTTTTTACCTGTCCAAACTTTTCCCCCTGGCCAAGCCGCATCATCTCCCGGTTAAAAGGATCAAAATGGAGGCGGTAGCCCATCGAAAAATGCATCCCGGTTTGCCCGATCGTCTCGATGACATGCTCGCATTCTCGAACATTCATTGCCATGGGCTTTTCACAAATCACATGCTTTCCCGCCTTCATGGCCCGGATGCTGTACTCGGCATGCATGCTGTTGGGCAGCACGATGTAGACAATATCGATCTGGTCGTTATCAGCAATCTTGTCAAAATCTTCGTAGCTATAAAGACCGTTGTCATCCAGACCAAACTCTGATTGATATTGTTTCAATTTCTCTTTGCTACCGCTCACCAGACCAGCCAGGCAGCAGTTTTTTGTCTCTTTCAATGCTGGCATCAGCTGACCTGTAGCGTACTGCCCCAGACCAACCAGGGCGACGCCCAGCCTTTCTTTTCCGTTTTCCATACGAGTGTTTTTTTGTTGAATAAGATTGGATACAATCCAGACGGCAAGCAGCTAGGTTTGTGGCCCTTCACTATCTTTCAATTCGAAGCTGATCTTGGCATTGATGCGGTACTGGGTGATCTGGTCGTTTTCCTCCACAGCCTGGAATTCCTTGACATATACTGAACGTATGCTTTTTAAAGACTTTGCAGCTTCTGTTACTGCGGTTTGGGCGGCATCCTCCCAGCTTTGGGTCGAGTTTGCCAGCACTTCGATTACTTTTACAACAGACATATCCGTAATGGTTAAGGTTGAACTTATTAGCCTTCTTTTTTTTCCGGGCACTTGTAAATAAATGTGCCACAAGATCATCGCGTCTTTCCCGTTTTTACCTGATGAAAAAAATCAGACTAGGCTTGTGCTTGATTAATATAATCGCTGATCAGGCGCAGATACTTTTCCGCCGCGTTCGCTCAACACATCGATCTGCCTGAAAGCATCATTGTATTCAATGCAGTCGAAGATGATGGGCTGGCCATCCATTAAAGATATTGCCACTGTGAAGATCGCCGTGGATGTCCCTTGTAAACCCCAATGCCACGCGTTGTTTCATCCGGTTGGCATACTGCTTCCTTACTGCCGGTAAATAAACCTAAATGAGCTTCCCTGGGGATCTTCCAAATTGAACATGCTTCGCGAACATTGCTTTCTGGTTTGCCTGCCGGTTTCCTCTCAAGATCATCGTGGAAGCGGCCCATCGAAAGGAAGTAGATAGATTCCTCTCGCTGCCCCCGGTTGCCGTCAGTCCAATAGCTTTCACCCGGTTTTGCCGAAAGATCGACATCAAAAATGGAATTGATTGTGCCGCCACCGTTCATTTTTCGCTATTATCCTTGACTAAGCAAATTTATTGATCAAAAAAACCCATCGACTGACCAAGCTTTCAAAAGGGCATGACCTTCGTCATTCTTTTGCAGGCTAACAGCCGCGATTTTTGTAACACACTCGATAAGAGCCTCTCACATTTACTTGCATTCATATGAAAACGATCCTGGTACCTATTGACTTTTCCGAAAACGGGGACAAGGCATTGGCCGCAGCAAAGCAAATAGCTGTTAAAACCGGCGCAAAGCTATCGATCATGTATGCCCACCAGCCTTACGTGGGCGATTATATGATCCCTGAATCGATTGGAACGGCCCCCATCTATCCGCAGTTGGAAGACGATTACCGTGCAAAACTGAACCAACGGGTTTCCAACGCCCAGCAGGAAGGGTACCGTGCCGACGCCATTTTCGAAACAGATAGCGTGGAAACGGCTGTACTCAGACAAGCCAAAGAAATTTCAGCGGATCTGATCATCGTTGGAAGGACTGGTCACCGAACCTTTTTAGACAAATTGATAGGCAGCTCGGCAACCGGCATTGCACTGCATGCCCATTGCCCAGTCCTAATTATACCACCGGAAAGTAAAATGACGCGGTTCGATCAGATTGTATATGCTACCCAACTGGAATTTGACGAGAAGCAGATACTGCTTGATGTCGTCGCTCTGAGCAAACAATTAAAAAGTAAGCTCCAACTTGTAAAAGTGAATTCCGACGAGCAGCTGGACATCCAACCTGACGGGCAGTATATTAATGAAATCGAGCGTGAGCTGGGTATTGATCGTGGTGACATCGCTATACTCAATGGTGATCACGTGATGGATCGGCTGGGAAATTACTGTGATCAAATAAAAGCGGACTTGCTGATCGTTTCTAACCGGCGGAGAGGCTTTCTTGAAAAGTTGCTGAATCCTTCGATGACAAAAAAATTAACCGTCGATACCCAAGTTCCGCTATTAGTTTACCACAAAGAGCCTGTTGATAGCGATCTTAAAGCGCCGATGGTGATCCTGAGCTGATCAGCACAATTTCGCCTCCATCATGCTAACAATACTCCCGTGCAAAATATGAATACCGTTGCAGGTCAGGGGCTTACTGATGCCCAGGTCCTGGCGTCTAGGGATAGGTTCGGGCGGAATCTTCTGGAAGGGAGATCTAAAAACGAATTTCTGGTAGCGCTGATATCGCTGATCAAAGAGCCGATGCTGATACTGCTCCTAGTCGCTGCCAGCATCTATTTTTTGACAGGCTCCCTTCAAGAAGGCTTCATGATGGTTGCCGCAATTGTGCTGATCTCAATTGTTTCGCTCTATCAGGATACAAGAAGCAGAAGTGCGCTGGAAAAGCTCAGGCAATTTACCGAGCCCAAAAGTCTTGTCGTTAGAAATAAGATCGAGTCCAGGATTTCAGTTGAAGACATTGTTGTCGGGGATTGGCTGGTCCTGCAAGAAGGAGAACGGATTGCAGCGGACGGTACAATTATAAACGCCCACGATTTTTCGGTCGATGAATCGATTTTAAGCGGGGAATCAATGTCTGTTTTCAGATATGTTTCTGAAACGATTTACCAGGGTACCCTTGTTGCCAGCGGCCGCGCGGTCTGCCTTGTGACAGCCATTGGAAATCAAACACGGCTCGCCCAGATTGGGGAAAGCCTCGACTCAATTGAAACCCAGAAAACACCGCTGCAAATCCAGATCAATCACCTGGTAAGGAATATGGCATTGATTGGCGCTGTTGTGTTTTCGTTTGTCTGGACGATCAATTACAGCAGGTCACAAAATGTACTGGACAGTCTGATGAAGGCACTTACCCTAGCGATGAGTATTCTGCCCGAGGAAATACCCGTTGCATTCACCACGTTTATGGCATTGGGTGCATTTCGCCTGATGAAAATGGGCGTTATCGTCAAGAATGCAAAAACCATTGAGGCCCTTGGAAGCGCCACCATTATTTGTACGGACAAAACAGGAACCATCACTGAAAACAGGATGTCGCTGGCTGGGATCTATCTGCCTGACGAAGATGCAATTGTATCTATTACTGACAAATTGAACCGCGGGACCCTTCATCTCTTGTCAACAGCCATGTGGGCAAGTGAGCCCGACCCGTTTGACCCTATGGAAATCGCCATTCACCAGGCATATCAACAGTGGTCGGACAAGGATGACCGCCCTGGCTTCCAGATGGTGTATGAATATCCGCTGAGTGGACCCCCCCCGATGATGACTCACGCATTTGAAAACGCGGCTGGTACAAGGATCATAGCCGCAAAAGGGGCGCAAGAGGCTATCTTATCGGTATGCCGATTAAGCGATGAAGAGAAGGAAAACACCCTGAAGGCTGTCAATGAATTCACAAAGAGCGGATACCGGGTTTTAGGTATTGGTGAGAGTAATTTTTCCGGGAAGGAATTCCCACAAACCCAGCAGCAAATCGATTTTCACTTTGTAGGACTTATCGCTTTTTACGACCCTCCTAAGGAGAACATCCAGTCCGTACTCGAGTCTCTTTATCGAGCTGGGATGCAAGTAAAAATCATTACCGGCGACCATGCAGCCACGACCCGGAACATAGCAGCGCAGATCGGGTTTCGTGGCGTGGAAAATGTCTTGACCGGACAGAGTTTGATGGGGCAGGATGAGAAGAATCTTAGAAAGTCAGTAACAAACACGGCAATTTTCGCCCGCATGTTTCCTGAGGCAAAACTCCTGGTCATCAATGCGCTGAAAGCCAATGGCCACATTGTGGCCATGATCGGTGATGGTGTAAATGACGGTCCGGCGCTAAAGGCGGCTCATATTGGCATTGCCATGGGCAAAAAGGGAAGCGAAATCGCCAAGCAGGCCTCCGCACTTATTCTGCAGCAGGATGACCTGTCAGGATTGGTAGACGCCATCTCGGCTGGGCGAAGAATATATAGCAACTTGAAAAAAGCGATCCGGTATATTATTTCCATCCATATCCCAATCATTCTCACCGTGTTTGTACCGCTGCTGCTCGGATGGAGATATGCAGAAATTTTCACTCCGGTCCACGTGATCTTTTTTGAACTGATCATGGGACCGACCTGTTCGATCGTTTACGAAAATGAGCCTGCCGACGAAGATGTCCTGTCACAGCCGCCACGCCCATTCACAAGTAGCTTGCTTAGTTCAGGTGAAGTACTGCTCAGCATTCTCCAAGGCCTGGTCATTACAGCGGGCTTGTTTGGCGTATATTGGTATGCGTTGCACAATGACTATTCAGGGCCACTAACCAGGTCTTTGGTTTTCACCTGTCTGATTTCGGCCAATTTCTCTTTGACGCTGACAAACCGTTCATTTCAAAAATCGCTATTTACAACGTTGAGCTATAAAAACGACCTGATCCAGTGGGTGTTAGCGATATCTATGTCGCTTTGCGCTCTTATTTTCCTTAATGCCACGCTAAGAACACTTTTTAAGTTGGGAACTCCCGACCCAGCGCAGATTTTACTGAGCATGTTGGTTGGATTTATATCCGTTTTTTGGTTTGAGATTTACAAATTCTGGAAGCGAAGAGGATTACCGGCACTTAGTGACCACGATCATAATCCGGGCTGAGCCCTGTCAAGGTATGAAAGTTTTCGATCCGCTTATTTTATGTTGAAAATGCCTTACACTTTAACTAACCAAAGACTTTGTTTGATGAAAAACACTCTTGTTCCTTGCGATTTTTCGAAAGCCTCTGAGCAGGCGCTTCGGTTCGCCATCGAAATTGCGGCTTTAAACCAAGGAGAGGTGACCGTTCTGCACGTTATTAACCTGACTCCCAACTACATTGAGACCCTTGAAACTAATCCATAGGGTTAGATTAAAAGATTGTACATAAAGTACCGTCCCCCGGTAGAAAGTTCTAATAGTACTTTTTACAAAATATTAACTTTGGGCAAGTATTTTTTTGTTGGCCTATCTTCACAATTATGCTGGATGAATCTGGATGAAATCTTCGGATATAGCGCTGAGATTTGAATACAGGCGATATAATCCCCGCTGGTTTGCTGTGCAAAATCCATGGTGATTTTTTTGACGGCAGCTGCCGTACTTTCTTTTAATTTAACTCAAATGTCTGCTGAATTGCTTAAAAGCTATTTAAAATTAAGATACATTGAGTCAAAATTAAGAATCATCTCGTCGAATTGATTGATAACATCTTGTCCAATGTTGCCATTATATTTTTGATTTATAAAAGTTGGAACGGTGCGAACAGCAATTTCTTTAAGTTGTAATTCTTTCTCACCAATTGCCAAATTGATAGTTGGCAGGATGTATACCTGTATTTTTATGGACCCACCAACACCCCCACTTTCGACTGTTTGAGTTTTGCCTTTTTTTGTAATTTCAGTTTTATACCTATTAAAATAGTTACTATAAAACTCACTTGCTGTTGCACCAGAATCAAAATGAAAACTTAATGTATCGGAATCATTTTTAACTGAAATTACCGTTGTAGAGCCATCAAAGGCTAAGTTGTTTAAATTACTGTGAGTAGGGTTTGGTGAAATAACAAAATCTCCGTTTCTGCGAATGTGAACTTCTTTTAACTGTGTGATTACCGGAAATCCTAAAATTCCGTCTAATGTATAATTTAAGGAAGGAAAATGAAGCTGTTCATCTGGCAATACCTGAAAGACTGCATTTTTAATCAAGATGTCTCCTAGATATAAACTGTCAGCTACTCCCAGCCCAGACTGGAATTTTATTCCAGTTATTCCACTTGATTCTTGGAAAGAAACATCCAATATTTTTAGCCCCAACTTTTTGGCGAAGCTTTGTGTTACAGTTGAAATATGTGCTCTAGTATCAAAAACTATCCCCTGAGTTGACGTTTTAGTTTTGAGCGGAATTTCTATTAATCCTAATTTATTCGGTTTCCATTTAAGAGTGACTTTTTTAAGATCGACTTGTTGAAGGGGAATATCTTTTAGTCCTTCATGGATAAGGAGTGTATTTTCTACATCATGTAATCTATCGCCTAAAACATTTTTGTAGTTCTTTACTATGTCTTTTCCGACTTCGGCTGCTTGCTTATATTGAAATGTTTTGAAATAGTTGTCCCGTAGTAGAAGCATCAAATCAATGCGGGCAGAATCTTTAAGTGAAGTGTTATCATTTTTAAGGAGAGATTTTATTAACAAAATTGACTTGGGGCAATTATTAAAAGCACTCTCGATAAAAGCCTGGTAAAAATGCAAATTATTAGCAGGAAGTATTGCTTCGTATTTATGAACATCCGTTTTAAGCTTAAAATATTCTCCCTTCTGAACTAAGATCTGTAGAGTTTGCTCTATTGAAGAATAATCTTCAACGGCTACTTTTTGCTTGCAACAAACAAAAAAAACGACAAAAATTAAGATCGAACTTTTCATTATCTTATTACTTTTGAGTTGCTATACTTACCACACTCACCATATAATCGACATTGTTGCCCTAGCTTAAAGAAAAGGGGTGAATGTTACACGAGATTGATTTAATTATTTGTAATATAGCTTATTACATTAAAAAATTCGCTTTTCCTTTTATAAATTCCTTTTCTGTCCCAGTGCTTCCAGGTAACGGTAAACCGTTGACCTACCTACTCCAATGATGCCAGCAGTTTAGTCAGGCTGCCATCATACTGGCTATGGTCGATACTGCAATAGGGTCGTATAGGGTTAAAGTAAAAGATTGTACGGCAGCGGCCGCCGCACAAAGAGCCACAGCACTATCGTCTCTTCTTCAAAAAGCCCTTAATATCAACACCACTGTACTTTAAAATCTTGTAAAGTGTAGGCTGGCTCTTTATTTTGAACATCTCACGGATTTCATCCGTACTCCGACTATTCTTTTCATAAATTTCCTTGACTTCCGGGGCGATTTTTCGAAAACGCTCACTTAATCCTTCTGGCCTTCCACCAGATCTACCACGTGCACGGGCTGACTCCAGACAAGCCTTTGTCCGCTCTCGAATAATGTTTCGTTCGTGTTCGGCCAACACACACATAAATTGAAAGAAAAGATTAAATAAACAAATTGATGAAGATTTGTTGGTTTTGGATTATGTAAAAATTCGTTCGTTTTAATACAAATGCTTCGGAGCTGATATCCCAGGAAATGAAAAGGCTGGTTTCTCTCCGGACCGAGCCGGTTCTCATTATGGAATCAGTAATAACCTTCCTGGATGAGCGCCTTATCGACATAAAAGGTAGTTTGATAAATATTCTGGAATATGCCAAGTTAGTCCGGATCCGCAATTAACTTTAACGGATCTCCAAAACTGATAAAAGTCAGTTGATTGACTGACTACACTCCTGACAATAAGGCTATTTAGGATTGAAATTTACCATCTCAAAGTAAATCAGTTTCTGAAAATCTTATCGTGATGCTACCAAAAACAATGAAGGCTGCGGTTGTCCGGGAGTTCGGCAAACCTTTGCAAATAGAAGAAATGCCGGTCAAGACACCAGGCAAGCACCAGATTCTGGTAAAAGTCGTCGCCAGTGGGGTTTGCCATACTGACCTGCACGCTGCGGATGGCGACTGGCCGGTCAAACCCAAGCTTCCCCTGATCCCCGGACACGAAGGAATTGGCTATGTTGCGGCTGTCGGCCCGGAGGTCACCAATGTAAAGGAAGGTGATATCGTCGGGGTTCCATGGCTATATAGTGCCTGTGGATGCTGCGACTACTGCACCACTGGCTGGGAAACCTTATGCGAAACCCAGCAAAACGGAGGTTATAGTGTCGACGGCGGCTATGCCGAATACGTTTTGGCCGATGCCCGGTATGTCGCCCATTTGCCGGCAGGAACCGACATGATCCAGATGGCGCCAATTCTCTGCGCAGGTGTGACTGTTTATAAAGGAATTAAAGAAACTGAAACAAAGGCAGGAGAATGGATCGCGATCTCGGGCATAGGAGGTCTTGGCCACCTGGCGGTACAATATGCCAAAGCAATGGGCATGCATGTAGCGGCCATTGATATTGCAGACGATAAATTAGAGCTGGCAAAAAACCTGGGAGCAGACTTGACCGTCAATGCATTAGAAAACGACCCGGGAGAATACCTGAAAAAAGAAACCGGCGGAATGCATGGTGTATTGGTTACCGCAGTATCCCCGATCGCATTCAAGCAAGGTATTTCTGTGATGAGAAGAAAAGGCACTCTCGCATTGAATGGTTTGCCCCCCGGTGGATTTGATTTGCCCATTTTTGAAACCGTGCTAAACCGGTTTACCATTCGTGGCTCCATCGTAGGCACCAGAAAGGATATGCACGAAGCGATAGAGTTTGCACTGGATGGCAAAGTGAAAGCGACTGTCTCCACGGCTTGTTTGGAGGACATTAACGATGTTTTTGCTGATATGAAGGCAGGTGAAATTCAGGGACGCGTTGTAATGAAAATTGCCGATGCCTGATCCGTTCAAGGCGGTAAGCCCCTCCTATGGCAACACTCCTTTGCCTGTCAGGGGGCTTGCTGACATTCAACGACACGGAAAGAAAAAAAGTGATGACCGATGGGGCCGATGCGGTTTCAAAAGAAAATCTGATCGATCTGGATATCGCAGTGAGGGCCTTTGCCCTCAGCATGCATTAACATTCATTTTGAATTCCACGCCGACTAACCAATTCATGCCTGATGAAGATCAAACAAGTGCTTCAACTCCTCCCATTCACTGCAATCCTGGCGATTGCTGTGGCCATTTCATGTACCGACCACGATATTCCCGACCCGGACAAGCTGTGCGAACGATCGGATGGGACACCACGCTTCTTTCCATGCGAGTTTGAAATCGTCAAGGCAGAGTTCGCCAAAGGGTTAACAATCAATGATATTTTTGCTACCATCACCCCGCAAAATCCGGATGTGGTATTGCCAATGCAATTCGCCTGGTACCGTTTCAGCCAAAACCTTAATACGATTGATGTCACTTTCAAAATCAAGCTGCACGTAAAACGTATTGCAAACGCCTCTGTTGATGCCAGTTCAGGGTATATTTTGGACAAACCAACCGGCAAGCCAGCTACCATTGCTTCATTTTATTCTACCGCCATCTTTCCGTCGCTTCATCCGCAGGTACCCATAGAACTTCAATCACTGCCTTTTGGTCAGACCGCAGTTGTTATTTCTGATGCTGCCTATCATATTACGGTCGAGTATTTGCCGCCGCTTGACACGCCAGTTTACACAAATTTTACCGGCAATGTGCTTTATGCGTTCCACAACATCGAAACATCAAAAATACTAATTGCCGCGCCGCACAATTATTCATTGGGAGTTGATGCATCTGAGGCACATATCGTGATCAATCCGACACTTATCCAATAAGTATTCAGATTAGAAAACCAGAAAGGTCATGAAAACAATAATAATGCCAATGATTCTCGCATTAAGTGTGGTTTTGGCAGCAGCTACTTTTGTCGCCTGCGCGGATCATCAAATCCCTGAAGAAACGCAATGGTGAAAACTCTAACAAGGGTATTGCCTGAAAATCCAGAAAGCAGATGTGTAAGTCTATTCTCCTACCATCCTGACGGGAAAATTGCCCCCATATTCTCTTATCATGCCCCGGACAGCGCGAGCCTGCCCACGGCATGCCCGCAGGTGTACCCTGGCTTGGATACACCCGCGGCGATTTTTCTCCTCGTGTGGGTTCTAGTTCACAATATCCCGGATCATCTTCCTGATTTCGAGACTGGTCAGGGCGCTTTTTTTAGGGGTAGTTTGCGTGAAAATAATTCCGGCCATTTTGTTTTTGGAATCCTGCCACGGGTGGGTACCGAAAAGACCGGGACTACTGCTTTCCAGCACGTTCCCACCCGCATCCACAACATCCAGCCAATTGCCCATTCCATACCGAATTGAGGTATTGGGATAAGGAGAAAAAGGGTTGCTTGCATACGGCGTACCCTTAATAACCGCTCCATTTGTCTGATCAGACAGCATAACGGCCAGTGCACTTTCACTCAAAACCCGCCTTCCTTTATACATTCCTTTGTCTACAACCATTTCCAAGAATTTCAGATAATCTGCCGCCGACGTATTTGCCCCGCCGGCTATAATTGGATTGGATGCAGAGCCGTAACGAACATTCATCTGACAAGGATTTCCTATTTTTTCATTAAATAAATCTTGCCATGATTTGCCTGAAACCAGCTCGGCGATCCTGCCCCCAATGTGCATTGCTGAACTTCCGTAGCTAAATGCAGATCCCGGAGAAAACGCGAGGGGAACGTACAATGCAATGGAGTCTACGGCCGCGGCCAGGGTAATGTCTCGCTGGTATTCAAAGCCTTGCGGCGAGTCCCCGTCAAAGCCTGCGGTGTGCGAAAAAAGTTGCCGGATTGTGATATCGCCCTTTTTATTCTTTGTAAAAATAGGGAGGAACTTACCAACAGTATCATCGAGCGAAATTTTATGGTCATCTACCATACTCATCATCACTGCGGCAGACAACCACTTCGAGGCAGACGCAATCGGCTTGATGCTCGCTGAATCCAGGCCCATTGCTTTGTGGTAGATCAACTTTCCGTTTTGTGATACCAGCACCACCACCTGATCATTATAATTAGCCAGATTTGTTTCAATGAACTTATCTACCTGGTTAAAGTCATAAGGTGGATTCGGATCATCCGGCGTTACGTTTTGAGTGTTGCATGCCAAAAAAATGTACGCAATAACACAAGAAAGCAAGGTTTTTATCATTTGTAATTTCATAACGGGTTAGTATTGTTTTGCAGGATCCCAAAGAAGAAATAAAGCAGGCCTGACTGACTGTCCGGCACCGGTTCGCTCCAATCGCACAAAGAAATCGCCAGCTGATTTGCCCTTGAATTTCTCTATGATCTCTCTTAACTCTTTTCTCCATTTTTCCCGGTTCATCCTGGTATCCAGGCTGATCTGATCAATTGTTTTTTCATGTTTATCAGCAATAGAAAACGCTTCCAGCATGATTTTCCGGATCTGTTTTCGTTCGGATAGCGTCATTGCTGTTTGATTTTCGTCCAATTCTTTTCCATCCATTCTTTCCCACAGCGTCCGGTTTGACTCCTTTCTTGCCTTGCGTATCTGGGTTAATTGTATTCTCAGCCCGGCGATCTGTTTCTTTTCAAGTTCAGTCAGTTCGTCTTCCAAAATAACCCGTTTCAACTTCATGACCGGCATAATATGGGTCAATGTGTAAGCTTTCAATTCGTTACGGAGTGCCGGATCAACCTTTTTGTCCTGTGCTTGTACTTCGACGACTATCCACCAAAGTGTGATCACCATCGCGGTTGTTACTATTTTTTTTATCGTTTTCATGTTTAGCGTCGTTGCTCTTTTAATTTATCTTTCATCTCCTGCTGCTGTTTCTGAAACTGTTGGAACTGCTGGGTAGTAAGTACACCTTTTAATTCCGCCTCTTTATCTTTGTTGATCGACTTAAAAGCTTTGAACCTGGACATTTTGCTCCCTGAGCCCTCAATGACCGGATCCATTTTCTGTGCATATTTCAGATTGATCTGTCCCACTTTCTGGGTTTGTTCCGCATCCAGTTTGAGCGAGGCAGTCATCCTTTCTGTTTGCAATTTTGCTCTTTGATCAGCCGGCATCTGCTTTAATTCACTTTGCGCAAATACTTGATTGACTGCAAAAAATAAACTGAGAATGAACGTGATTGATACGTTTGTTTTTTTCATGGTTAAAAAATTATTTGTTTGAACGTTGTGCCTAGACAATTCAAAACAACCAATAAGCCTTTCCCATAAAAAACTTATTCTGCCAAACGACCGATTTTTCGAGTGTATGACCCGCATCTGCCGATGAATGGATTTTGGAACCGTCCTAATCCCTTTGAAGGGAAAAACGATACATTCAAGGGATTAAAAAGCAGATTCATTGGGCATTTTTTAAGATTTCGGGTTTTTCTGCTACCATTGCATTACTAATCAATGATCGATGAAGAGTCTATATAGCCAAATCCAGCCGTCTATTACTCCATATTTATTATGGACCGGCTACTGGCTGATATGGGTGCTGATGCTATCAAGCTTCCAGGAGATTGACAGAGCCCTCTGGGTAGCTACCGTCAATGTTGGCGCACAGGGCGCCGTTTCTGGGATCAACATCCGTCTTTTGCTACCCGGACTTTTGGAAAAAAGAAAATATATCATCTATGGATTGCTTGCTTGCCTGGTGCTGTTTGCATTTACCAAGCTTTATCTTACCCTGGTTGGGCCTGATTTGCCGACAACGTCCTGGGGGCGTAAACTCCGGTTTCCCAGAGCGTTTCAATTCGGGAGGATTTATCTGTTTTTATCAGTCATTCTCATTATCAGTACTGCCTACAAATTCGCTCTGGATCGCTTTGAAACATTGCGGCGGCAGGCTGAGCTGGCTAAAAAGCAACTGGAAATTGAACTGGAAACACTCAAAAATCAAATCAACCCTCACTTTCTCTTCAATACGCTCAACAACATTTATACGCTCGCTTACCTGAAAGAAGACAACGCGGCACCGATGATCATGAAACTCTCCGAATTGTTACGATACATGTTGTATGAATGCCAAACCGAGAAAGTTTCATTGGAGAAAGAAGCGCAGTTTTTAGAAAACATTGTCGAAATGCAGAAATTAAAGTCGGATGCGCACGCGAACCGTTTAAGTCTAGAAGTTAACGGAATTCGTTCAGCGTACCGGATCACACCGCTCTTGATGCTCGGGTTTATTGAAAACAGTTTTAAACATTCGGACCTCGAAGTGAATCAGGATGGCTTTATCAGAATAAATCTGTCTGTGGACGATTCGAATTCTATTCGCTTTACATGTGCCAACACAAAAAGGAAGACCGAAAGAACAGTAACAGAATCCGGCGGAATTGGACTAGTCAATACCCAAAAGCGATTGGAACTGATCTATGGAGCAAACTATGACTTGAAAATCACGGAGACCATTGATCAGTATCAGGTGTTCTTAAAGCTGCCAGTATATGAAAATTAATTGTTTAGTCATTGATGATGAGCTGCTTGCCAGAAGGCTTTTATCGGATTACATCGGCAAAATTCCCGGCCTGAACCTGGTTGCCGCTTGTCCGGGCGCGATGGAAGCCCAAGGTATTTTACTGGATCAAAAGATTGACCTGATGTTTGTCGACATTCAGATGCCCGAACTGACCGGAATTGCTTTTTTACAATCCCTATCGCAAAGGCCTGTCACGATATTGACAACTGCCTACACCGAATATGCACTCAAAGGCTATGAACTTTCCGTATTGGATTATCTTGTCAAACCCATTTCGTTCGAAAGATTTTTCCAGGCTGTAAACCGGGCATCCCAGTACATCAGCCACATGCAACAAAACCCAAAAACGGAACTGACTGATCAAAATCCGATCGCCCGGCACGCGTCTTCACAAGACTCTATTTTTGTAAAATCCGATTACAAAATCCACAACATCCATCATAGCGACATTGATTATATCGAAGCCTACGGCGAATACATTCTGATATTTACCGGAAAAGACAAAATTATGACGCTGGTACCATTGGGTAAAATGGAAGCATTACTGCCATACCCAAAATTCGTGCGGATACACCGTTCATTCATTATTAACTTTTCAAAAATCGATGCGATCCAGGGAAATACGATCTATCTAAAAGGGAAAGAAATACCGATCAGCAAAACTTATCGGGAAACGTTTATGAATCTGATCAACAAGGATCAACTGTTTTAATGCTTTGAACAAAAGCAAAATGGAATCTATACAGGTTGTGGCGCAAAAAATTCGGCGGGATTTAGCATCTGACCAGCCGGATATTGGGTCAAGAATTGCCCTCCTTTAACGGATTAGACCAACGAGCAAATCCACCAGCTCCCGGCTATTGTAATCAGCAGCACCTTCTTGCCTAAAGACCATTTTCCCCTTTCTATCCAGAATTACTGTGGTTGGAATCGTTCCCTGCATAAAGACAGGAGCTATTGCGCTGGCCGCTTTGAAGACATTCAAATCAAACTGGTGCTCTTTCATGAATTTAGCCGACTTTTCATCGTTACCATCCACATCCACCATTAAAAAAACAATGTCATCATTATCCCCAAACCGGTCCTGCAATGCATTAATGGATGGCATCTCCGCAATACAGGGAGCGCACCAGGTTGCCCAAAAATTAATAAATACTACTTTGCCTTTAAGCGAAGCCAGATCAACTGTTTTTCCATCTTTATTTTTGAAAGACATATTCGGTAAAGTCTCACTTTGAATTTCCTGCATTTTATCAATCCTAGGCTGAAACAACCCGATTTTCATCAAACTTTGAATTGTCCATCCCTTTACCTGTGGACTGATTACCATGACGATTGTAAATACGATTAGTGCCGCGGAAAATATGTTTGAGGCTGACAACCAATTCTTATTTTTCATTTTGCTTGACTCGTTATCATTCACTTTACTGCCAAAACCATTTCTGCCGATTTGCTCGTGCTCAGCAAAATATCCAAATGTAAGCTACGTGGTTGATATATTTGTATGCAAAACTTAATGCGGTAACTGTTCTCTAAACCTACCATATACCCAGGTCCCCGTAATAGCACTAAGCAATGTGACAACAATGGCAGTAGCACCCATTCCGATCTGCGCAAAAAGCGGTCCCGGGCAGGCACCTGTCAAACCCCAGCCGAGCCCGAAAACTAATCCGCCGTAAATCTGCCCCTGACTGAACTTTTTATCTGCAAAAGTAATCTTTTCCCCTGAGATAGTATGGATACCAAACCGTTTGATAATCCAAACTGAAATCATCCCGACCGCAACCGCGCTGCCGATAATCCCATACATATGAAAAGACCTCAGCCGGAACATTTCCTGGATGCGGAACCAGCTGACTACCTCGGCTTTCACAAAAAGTACTCCGAAAAGTAACCCCACCACAAGGTATTTCAGGTTGTAATACCATTTATGCTGTTTTTGACTTTCGTTAATACACATTGAATCCGTTGCCCGGACGTCGTGTTCGCTTTGCGCAATCTGGTCTTCTAATAAATTGGCCATACTGTTTTTAATTGTTTACTTTGATAAAATCAGCAAAAAGGAAATTTTGACTGGTTTGAAAAGGGGTCAGATGGTCTGCATAAAAATGGCTTTTCACCTCAAAGGAACCTTTGAAGACATCGGCCAATGCGCTTATGTCATATTGACACACCGCCAATCCGCTGCACTGCCCAGGGCCGGAAAGCGAAAACGTACCCATAATCAGGTGGCCATCTGCAACCGCGTTTTCGACAAGGTATCTATATTTGCTTTTTCGATCCACTGTTGTCAGAAAATGAAAGGTGGCCCTATCGTGCCAGACTGAATATTGTTTTTCTGGTTCAAAATGAAGAATATCACTCACCAGCCAGGTAATCTTTGCCGCCTTTTCACCCAGCCTATTTTTTGCTCTTTCAATGGCTTTGGCTGAAATATCCAAAACTGTGATATCCGAGTAACCCTCGTCGAGAAGATAGTCAACAAGTAAACTGTCGCCTCCGCCAATATCGATAATAGGACTATTTTTGGGCGCCTGGGTATTGTGGATCAGTTTAAGCGAACGCTCCGGCTTGGGTTCCGTCCAGCTCACCTCGTATGGCGACTTGGTATGATACACATCTTCCCAATGCTTTTTTAATTGATCATTCATTCTTTAAAGCGTTAAAATAAATGGCAATATCCAGTTGGCCATTACAAATCCGCCAGCCATGAAACTGACGGTCGCTACCAGGGAGGGCCATTGCAGCGTGGAAAGTCCCATAATCGCATGACCGCTCGTGCATCCGCCGGCGTAGCGCGCACCAAACCCTACTAAAAATCCCCCACCGACCATCATCATAAAGCCGCGAAGCGTCAAAAGTTTATCCCAGCTAACCAGGTCAATGGGAACTAGCGACGAAAAATCCGTAATGCCATATACGCTGAGCTCTTTTAGCAGCGTAGGGTCTAGCTGCATGGGTTCAGGGTTGACCAGAAATGTCGCCGCTACAACCCCTCCGAAAAAGATGCCCAATACGAAAAACATGTTCCACAATTCTTTTTTCCAATCGTATTGAAAAAACGGAATGTCCCCCGGTACACAAATCGCGCAAACATGGCGCAACGACGAAGAAATTCCAAAAGATTTATTGCCCAGTATCAAAAGGGCGGGGACTGTAAGCCCGATCAGCGGCCCGGCCATATACCAAGGCCAGGGCTGCTTTATTATTTCCAGCATAATTTAAAAAATGTTCTTATTGAATCTTTTGCGTGAGATTATCCCAGGCACCTCCATTGTAAACTTCTACTCCTGCATTTTTCAAGACTTGTTGTGCCATCCCACTGCGGGCCCCGCTCCGGCAGCATGTAATCACTGGTCGGCCGTCTTTTTTCAAAAACGCAGCCTTGGAGCTTATTGTATCCAGCGGCATATTGACACTGCCATCAATGTGCCCTGAGGCAAATTCCTGCGGACTTCGCACGTCAACGATCAATGCACCCTGATCAACCAGACTTTTGAAGTCGGTTTTGTTATTTCCGAATAGTACCGATATAATTCCCATAATCTCTTTACAGTAGTGTACTTGGACAGACGTAATTGCTCACTTCAAACTTGCCAGATTCCTTGATGGCCTTAAAACCTCCTTTTACATCGATCAGGTTGTCAAATCCCCTGGCTTTCAGGATTGAATTAAAGATCATTGAACGGTAGCCGCCTGCACAGTGCACGGCGTAGGTTTTGTCTTTATCGATCTCGGCCAGATGCTCGTTGAGGTAGTCGAGCGGGACATTTTCGGCACCAACGACATGCTCTGAATGAAATTCGCTTGCTTTGCGTACGTCCAGAATGATCACGGAAGGATCGTTTTGCAAACGCTCACTGATCTGCTCCACATCCACTGATTCGATCCGATCCACCTCCTTGCCGGCTTTGGTCCAGGCATCGATGCCACCTTTCAGATAGCCGATGGTATGGTCGTAACCCACCCGCGCCAGCCGCGTTACCACTTCCTCTTCCCTGCCCGCTTCTGTTATCAGTAGTATCCTTTGTTTAATATCCGGGATCAGCGCGCCTACCCATGGCGCAAAACCGCCATTAATGCCAATGTTGATG
The DNA here is from genome assembly GCF_026625565.1 of Dyadobacter pollutisoli. Lineage (NCBI taxonomy): Bacteria > Pseudomonadati > Bacteroidota > Cytophagia > Cytophagales > Spirosomataceae > Dyadobacter > Dyadobacter pollutisoli. The sequence continues at coordinate 1,359,482 of NZ_CP112998.1, read as the reverse complement.
GAATTAGGTATGAAACCTTTTGCAAAAATCTCCGCATCCCGGGTATCGAGCATGACCGCATCCGTTTCATTTGCGGCTGCTTCGAAGGCCGCGGGTTCCAGGGCATGGGTCCCGCGCTGGAGTACCAAATCAATGCTTTCGTACCCCCGGATGTTCATCATCACATTTTCGGGAAAGTAAGCTGGCGGCGGCATCAGCCCGTCGGTAACTTCTTTTACAAATTCCGCCTTGGTCATATCGGGCCGAAGTGCATAGTTGAACTTCTTTTGGTTACCCAGCGTATCAGTCGTTTCCTTGCTCATGTTTTTCCCGCATGCGCTGCCCGCTCCGTGGGCCGGGTATACAATAATGGCATCCGCCAGGGGCATAATTTTATCGCGTAAAGAATCAAAAAGATGCTCCGCCAGTTTTTGCTGAGTCAGCTCGGCGGCTACCTTTTGGGCCAGGTCCGGCCGCCCCACATCACCAATAAACAGCGTATCGCCAGTGAAAATGCCGACCTGTTCCCCCTGCTCGTCCTTCAAGAGGTAACAGGTACTTTCCATCGTATGCCCAGGCGTATGTATTACTGTGAAGGTAATGTCTCCCACTTTAAGTACCTGACCGTCCACTGCCACCGTTGCATCAAAGCCTGGCCTGGCAGTTGGCCCAAATACGATCCGGGCACCCGTTTTTGCAGCAAGGTCAATATGGCCGGATACAAAGTCAGCATGAAAATGCGTTTCAAGCACATACTTTATTTTGGCTCCATCTTTTTGTGCGCGGTTGATATAAGGCTCAACCTCACGGAGCGGATCGATCACCACCGCCTCACCATTACTTTCGATATAATAGGCGCCCTGTGAAAGGCAGCCCGTATAAATTTGCTGGATTTGCATATGCTGTATTTTAAAATTGAAAGGTTCTATTTAATTAACGATACAAAGTTGGGGATCTTTGCTTTGGTAGTCAGTGACATTTATCACGCAATTATTTAAGATGTAACAGTTCTGTTGACAGAATATAGATTCCCATCATCAACACAAACCAGCCGAAGCCTTTTTTCAAGGATGCCGCATCTACCCGCTTGGCAACGGCCCCCCCGATCAGGATTCCTGCCATGGCGATGGCTGTAATTTGTAGCAGAAAAACCCAGTCAATTAAAAAATGACCCAAATCGCCGACGAAACCGATCAACGAATTCAGCGCGATGATCAAAAGTGAGGTGCCAACTGCTTCCTTCATGGGCATTCCCAGTACCAATACCAATGTAGGGATCAAAAGAAAACCACCGCCAGCTCCCAGCACGCCGGTGGTCAGTCCGATGCCCATGCCGCTTAACAACATCCTGATTATGTTTCCTTTCAAATCGCATTCAAGGCATCCAGGTTTTCGCTCCTTACTGCGGATCATGCCAACCGATGCCGCCACCATTAACACTGCGAAAAGAATCATCGTCAGTATAGGTTCGGTGACCTGGAATTGGCCAATTTTAAAAAGATCTTTCGGGATCATGGGGATCACAAATCTCCGGGTAAAAAAAACCGTTGTGATGGATGTGCTCCCAAACAGCAATGCCGTTTTGATCTTTACGGCACCTTTGCGGTAGTTGCTGTAGGCACCGACAAGACTGGTTGATCCAACAATAAAAAGAGAATAAGATGTTGAAATCAAAGGGCTAATTCCAAACATATATACCAGTACCGGCACAGTCAATATCGATCCTCCCCCACCGATCAAACCGAGTGAAACACCAATTAAAACAGATGCTATGTAAGCTACAATTTCCATTATATTATCAATTATCACACAAAAATCGTAAGCACTGCTCGACTGGAAAGTGATAAAAGTCACATATGGAACACAACATTATTTTGAACTTTACAGAATTGAAGTGGCAAATTCCAGAGATCTTTGCTCAATTTAACAAGGCGGCGCCTTTTCGATTAGCTTTGATTGATGACACTAAGCCTAACCCAATCATTTAACTTATGATGACTGAAAATATTTCCTATTATCTCGACAGTGTTTTTCCTGATTTTGAGCCCGAGCTAAAACAGCGTTTAGTAAGGGATTGTATTCTAAAGAAAATACCTGCCGGGGAAGTAATCATGCGGACGGGACAGTTTATCAAACACACATTGCTGATTGGAAGCGGGCGGGTGAAACTTTACCGTCAGGGTGATGACGGCGAAGAGGCTTTCATTTATGATCTGGAACCCGGCAGTGCCTGCGCATTATCGATGATATGTAACACCAAACAGGAAGCCAGCGAAATCATGGGCAAAACTGTGGAGGATACCGTTGCGATCATGATCCCGATCCAGTTGATGGACGAGCTGATGCAGAAATATAAAACCTGGTACTACTTCGTCATTGCCAACTACCGGGCCCGCTTTGAGGAGCTATTGGCCGTATTTGACAACGTCGTCTTCAAAGGCATGGACGAGAGATTGGAATTTTATCTAAAAAAACAGTTTGAAGGCCGAAAGACCGCCGTTCTGACCGTTACCCATCAGGAAATTGCCAGTGACCTCAATACATCACGGGAGGTCGTGTCCAGGTTACTAAAAAAAATGGAACAAGACAAGAAAATCAGGTTGCTAAGAAATAGTATCGCGTGGCTTTCCTGACTAAAAAAGAACGAAATGACTAAGTATCGACCCGATTCGTTGCGCGGCAAATGCCACTCCGATCTTCATTTTTAACTAAAAAATCCGTTGAACGTTATCATGGAGTGATAAGTGACTGCATGAGCTGTCAAATTTCACGACAAGAGCGTATTCAAATGATCAAAGAGTATTTCGGATCGGTGGAGCCGACCCGAAATACTCTTTGATTTTGAGCTATCCAAAATTAAACTTCAAAAGCTGTCCATTTCTGTTCGCTCAGGTGGCTTTTGACAACGTTATCAATAAAGGCCATTCCCCTGATGCCTTCATCAACAGAGGGGTAATCCAGTGCTTCCGGAGAAGGGGTTGTTCCGTCGATGCGCGCTGCCAGCGTGAGGGCAAAATTGCGGTATAAATTACCGAATGCTTCGAGGTATCCTTCTGGGTGTCCGCCGGGCGTGCGACTATTGTGAAGTGCATACGAAGACAGTATATTCTTATAGCCCGTTCCGGCGCGGTAGATCTGCGTTGGCTTATCCAACCATTTTACCACTAAAGTATTAGGCTCCTGTTGGGCCCACTCCAGTCCTCCTTTTTCTCCATACAAACGAATTTTCAGCGCGTTTTCTTCTCCGGCTGCTACTTGTGAAGCCATCAGCACACCGCTAGCCCCTCCCTCAAACTTTAATAACACATTCCCGTCATCGTCCAGCGCACGGCCATCTACCATAGTAGACAAATGAGCACACAGATACGTAATTTTCAGACCCGATATGTACTCGGCCAAATGGGCAGCGTGAGTCCCGATATCCCCCATGCAACCGCTCTTACCCGATCGCTTTGGGTCGGTACGCCATGCTGCCTGTGCGTTACCTTCCCGCTCGGTGAGCTGACTAAGCCAACCTTGTGGGTATTCAACCCATATTTTCCGAATTTTTCCCAATTCTCCTCCTTGTACCATTTGACGGGCTTGCTTTACCATTGGATATCCCGAATACGTATGGGTAAGTAAAAGCAATAGGCCCGTTTCTTCCACTTTCTCCTTGAGCTGCTTAGCTTCATCAGCTGTGAAAGTAATCGGCTTTTCGATCACCACATGAAATCCCTTTTCAAGCGCCAGCATCGCCGGAGCAAAATGCGCGAAGTTAGGTGTTACGATTGTGACAAAATCCATCCTTTGATCGGCAGGCAGATCGGATTCTTTCTGGAGCATCTCCTGATAGGTCAAATAACTCCGTTCGGCCGGTAGGAACAGCGCCTGAGCACTGTCGATAGCAATTTCAGGGTTGATACTAAGCGCTCCACAAACCAGTTCGATGGAGCTATCCAAATTGGCTGCATGGCGGTGAATTGCTCCAATGAAGGCGTCTTTACCGCCGCCGATCATTCCCATTCTTAATCTTCTATTCATGAATACTTTAAGTAAATGATTTGTTAATCGAATTTATTCCAATGATAATCCTCAACGCTCCAAGCCATCAACAAAGTTGTCGTTTTCCTGACAATGAAAGCGCCTTCCATGAAAATTATTACATTTAAATAAAAATGTAAGTTTGACACTTAATTTTAATATTTCAAAATAATAGAAGATAATTAATAAAAATCTTGCCGGATCAGTCGAGGGTGCCTGTGTAGCTCAACGACCTGGGCGAAGATCCGAAGTTTCAAAAACTAAAACCCTGGCATCAGTAACCATCTGACTTTTTATGGGCAGCGTACAGAGACGGGAGGATGTTGAAATGCTCCTTAAAGCATTTAGCAAAGTACTTCGGATCATTAAATCCGACTTGATATGCCACTTCTGAGACGCTCAACTGACTTTTTTCCAAAAGCTGCGCAGCTCGGGTAAGCCGGATAATACGGATGAATTCGACAGGCGGCCTACCGGTCAGGGCCAGGATTTTACGGTGAAGATAGGTCCTGCTCATCCCTAATTGATAGCTGAGATTTTCAACCGATAATTCGGGATCGGTCAAATGGTCCTCCACCATTTTTATAGCTTTCTCAATCAATTTTTCGTCCAGCGAGGTGACCGCTATTTCACTGGACCTGATATCGATGGTCTTTTGGAATTTACTGTGGCCATCTTTGCGCCGTGCAATCAGGTTTCCGATGCGTGCCTGAAGTATTTCGAAACTGAATGGTTTAGTGATATAATCGTCTGCGCCGCATTGGAGGCCTTCGAGCAGCGTCTCCTCAGAGGACCGGGAAGTAAGCAGAATGAACGGTGTATGGGATACGCGCGGATCGAGCCGTATGGCTTTGCAAAATTCAATACCGTCCATTTCCGGCATCATCAAATCACTTACGATTATATCCGGAAACAGTTTTATCACTTTTTGCAAGCCTTCCATGCCGTTTTTCGCCTCCTCTATCTGGTAATGTGCTTTGAGGTTGTCTTTCAGGTAAAAACGAAAATCCTCGTTATCATCGACCAGCAAGATCGTTTGGCTGCTTTTGGAGCCCGCTTGTTTTAGGTCTGGCACATTTGGCTGGTCGGTAAAATCTGATGCATCACTTACTTCCTCTGCTTGCGCCGCAGGGGGCAATTCGCTCACAGGGATCGAAACGGTAAAGGATGAACCCCGGTTGGGTTCACTTTCGACTTCGATCGTGCCCCCGTGCAGCTTCACAAATTCCTGCGCAATAGCCAGTCCGATACCGCTGCCCTCATTGATCATACTCGATGGAAGATCCGTCTGGAAAAAACGCTCAAATACCTTTGGCTGATTCTCTTTTGAAATACCAATGCCGCTGTCCGTGACGCGGATAATGGCCCATTTTATCCCTGCATGTTTTTGTTCGGTTGCCACTTCCACACTGATTTTCCCACCTTGCGGCGTAAACTTAAAAGCGTTCGAAATCAGGTTAAACATGACCCGCTCGATCTTGTTGGGGTCAAAGGCGGTTCGTAAAGCGTCGCCCTCTGAGTGGAAAGAAAAGTCAATGTTATTCTTTTCCCAAAGATCTGAAAATGAAGCGGCGCAATCTTTTACGAATTTGACCAGATCCGCTTCCGAAGCATGCAGCCTAATTTCCTGTACTTCAAGTCTGCGGAAATCAAGCAATTGGTTTACCAGGTTGAGCAGTCGCCTGGCATTCCTGTGCATGAGTTTAAGCTGGGACATTTCCACTGACACCGATTGTACTGCCTGCTTCATCAGCGATTCGATGGGCGTTACAATCAAGGTCAGCGGGGTACGGAATTCGTGGCTGACGTTGGTGATGAACTTAATTTTCATCAGTTCGAGCTCGCGGGTCTTTTGCCTCTCTTCCTTCTCCCGTTGCACATTGTATTTGGTTTGCTCCCGCTTCTGAACCACTTTTCTGGCCAGGACCAGCCCGCCCAAAGCAACTACCGTGTAAAAGAAATTAGCCCATCCCGACTTCCAGAACGGAGGTAATATGCTGATTTTAAGCTTGGCCCCTTGTTGGTTCCAAACGCCGTTACCGTTCGAAGCGATGACCTGGAAAACATATTCACCCGGATCCAGATTGGTATAAGTCGCCATTCTGCTTACTCCACCTGTCGTTACCCAGTCCTCATTAAAACCTTCCAGTTTGTAACGGTACTGGTTTTTTAGGGGATGGAAATAGCTCGGTGAGGTAAACTGAATTGAAAAGGCCGACTCATCCGGGCCGAGGGTAATTTCAGGAGTATCTGCAATTGATTTTGTCAGGATCACATTACCATTGACCGCTTCCCCGATCTTTACGCTATTGTGGTTGATCTGTAAATCGACCAGTTCAACCACAGGTAAGGACTTGTTGATCTTCAACAGCGAAGGGTTCAGCACATTGAAACCATTAACGCCGCCGAAAAAAAGATCACCGTTTGATGCTTTCAGGGAAGCGCCCATATTGAACTGCTTGCCCTGAAGACCGTCCGTGTCGTCGTAGTTAACGAAAGTCAGGCGAATGCGGTCCGGATCCGGAACGATGCTCATACCAGACAAGCCATTGGGGGTTGCGGCCCACATTTTTTGATGATTGTCTTCGAAAACACACAGGATGGTGTTGTCCGGCAGCCCGTCACTTTGCCGAAAAGAGGTAAAAACCTTTTTCTTACGGTCGTACACGTTCAAGCCATCCTGGGTGCCCACCCATAACAGTCCCCGGCTGTCCAAGGCAAGGCTTAATATGCTGTTATTAGTTAAACTACCCGGTTTGCGACTGGCCAGGATTTGGGTGAATTTATCCATCCCTTTATAAAGTACCGACAATCCGTAGCCGGTGCCCACCCAAATATTGCCTTGCTCATCTTCGAGGATCGATGTGACGTAGCCTGAATAAATACCTTTTGCTTGCCCGTAGTTCCTGAATTTGCCCGTCGAAGGTTCAAGCACGTCAAGTCCCTGGCTCAGGGTGCCGATCCAGATCCTGCCCCGGGAATCTTCCATCAGCTTCCAGATACAGTCATCGGAAATACCGCCGTTGGCCTGGTGTGGATTCTTTTTGTAATGCCGGAAGGTTTTGCCGTCGAAATAGTCTAATCCGCCAAAGTATGTCCCGATCCACAATTTCCCCTCCCTGTCGGTGGCCAGGCTCACGATGATATCGCTGCTCAGGCTGCCAGGGTTTGCCGGATCGTTCCGATACCGTTTAAAAGTATTTTCCTTTCGGTTAAAATAGATCAGCCCACCACCGTTAGTCCCGATCCAAACGTTTCCGTTTTTGTCTTCTGCGAAGCTATCTACATCATTATAAGGCAGGGAGCCGGGCCTGGAAGGACTATGCTGGTAGAGCATAAACTTGTTGACGTCCCTGTTGTAGTAGCTAAGGCCACGTTTGAGGGAGCCAAACCAAAGCACGTTCTGCTGGTCCTTATAAATATTACTGATCGAATTCTCGGCCAGGCTCCTGTTGTTATTGGGGTCGTTGAGGCAATACGTAATGCTCCGGGCCTTTTTGTCAATGATGTTCAGCCCGCCGTGGTCGGTTGCGATCCAGATCAAGCCGTCGTCGGAAACTTCCAGATCCATGACGATGTCGTTGTTGAGCCGCAGGGGAGACGAATTTTTATCGACATGCCGCATAGACTTATCGACCTCGCGAAAATGGTAAACGCCATTATTGATGGTGTTGGCATAAATCCATAAGTCATTCTCCCGATCTACTTTTATATGGTAATGCTCGTTGCGACCCGGAATGGCAAGTGCCCTGTTGGTGTAAAGTACCTGAAAAGTGCGCTTGTCGAGCTTTGCGAACGACCCGTTTGTGTTCACAAGCCAAATATCGCCTTCGGCATTTTCCGCGAATGAAGAAATCGCCATACCAGGAAAGGGATTGACAAGCGTTGTCTTTTTTGTCGTTACATCGTATCGGAACAATCCATCTGCGAGCAAAAACCAATAATTTCCCAACCGGTCGCGCTTGACATCACGCACATTCTTATTGGGAAGTCCGTACCGTTTTAAAAAAGGCCCGATGTTCCTGTCAAATTTTTCCAGCTTCGGATCATATACGCACAGCCCCTGAGAAGACAAAATCCAGATGAATCCAAGCGGGTCTTCAAACAAACGGCTGACATTGTTACCTGGCAATGAAGTTGTGTCCAGTTCGCTGTTTTTGAAAACTTTAAAGGAATATCCATCAAAGCGGTTAAGTCCCGACGTGGTAGCAATCCATAAAAAGCCTTTACGGTCCCTGAGGAAATCATTGACCTGATTACTGGAAAGGCCATTGTTGTTATCAAGATGTAAAAACCTGTACTGCTGCTGCGCCCAGATTGAGGGCACTATAAACAAACAAAATACAGCAGTCAGAAAAGGTTTTCCCATGCCCGGTTTACAAAGTTTTCAATCCAAATATAACGATTATTTAAGCTTTTACAACCGACCTTACACAGCTCGTAAAATTGGAATAGTACAATATTTCAAATGCGACCTCCTGCCGCCCTTTCGTGCCTGTCTGCCCGTTACGGGCCCTATCTTTCCTTCATTTTACCGTCGATAACTGGAATAAAAGGCGAAAAAATAGCTTCTTTTTCGGTTCTGGTTTACAAATGACCCCCTATTTGTGCACAATCATCCCCGTTGCAGCATGTTTTTAAGCGACACATTTGTCCAACTATTCATTCGATTTATACCATTGTCCGTTGCGCCGCCAAGTGACATCGGAATTGTCTAAACCAGGAGTACAAATAGTCACTTTTTAAAACAAAACAACATGCAACAGAATTTTTACAAAACAAGGCGGGCAAAGCGGAGCCTGCATTTGCTGGCCGGGTTGCTGCGACCTCTCCTGCTATCACTGGGAATCATGTGCGCTGCCACCGGCGCCTTCGCGCAGGCTGAATCGAAAAAAGCTATTACGGGTACCGTGGTATCATTGGAAAGAGGCAGTGTCGTTCCCGGCGCGAGTGTGGTGGTAAAGGGTACCTCCAATGGTACAACCACTAATGGGGACGGCTACTATTCCATAGACGCAACCCCTGGCAGTACTTTGGTCATTTCCTTTATCGGATATGAGACCCAGGAAGTGCCGATCCGGACCAAAACCAGAATCGATATCCAATTAAAAGAAAGTATCTCCTCGCTCGACGAGGTTGTGGTAGTAGGGTATGGTGAAATGAAGAAAACCGACGTTTCCAGCTCACAGGTAACCGTTTCGGGAAAAGATCTGAGCAAAACCATCAATACTTCCCTTGAACAAGGTTTACAGGGCCGTGCCGCAAACGTAATGGTGCAGCAAAACTCAGGACAACCCGGTGCGGCACCGTCCGTTCTGATCCGCGGACTGAGCTCGCTCACCGGAAGCACGCAGCCATTATATGTAATCGACGGGGTGCAGGTTAAGCCTGAGAATATGAGGGATGACCCTAATAATCATCCGACCGGTTTCTCAAATATCCTGTCAAGCATTAATCCCGACGATATCGAGACCATCAACGTATTGCAGGGACCGTCGGCTACGGCTATTTACGGCGCAGTGGGTGCCAATGGCGTGGTCATGATCACGACAAAGCGCGGAAAGGCGGGTGAGGCCAAAGTGACTTTTAACTCCCTGGTGACCATCCAGGCAGAGCCGAAGCATATCGATGTAATGAACCTGCGCGAATATGCACAGTTCCGCAATGAGGCGGCCGCGGTGGGTGGAACGGCCAGCGAGCCAACTTTTGCAGATCCGTCTGTGCTGGGCAATGGTACCGACTGGCAAAGCGCGCTTTTTCGCCCGACGACGCTTCAAAAGTACTCGCTGGGACTGAGCGGCGGTACCGAGAGATCAACTTACTATATGTCGGGAGAATATTTCAACCAGAAAGGCATTGTGGAAGGATCGGGCTTCAAGCGTTATAATGCCCGTTTAAACCTGGAAAACCAGACACGAAGCTGGCTGAAAATTGGTGCCAATATGAGCGTGGGTATTACCGAAGAGAAGGTCAACACCAACAATGGGGGCATTATCCAGCTCGCCCTGGATCAAAACCCGGCTGTGGCGGTAACCAATCCGGACGGAAGCTGGGGCGGGCCTACTTCGACCCAGTTCCAGTTCTCAAACCCGGTGATGATCTCCAAGATCAATAATGACTATAACCGCCGTACATCCATTCTGGGAAGCCTTTTTGCGGACGTGAAACTGGCCAAAAACCTGGTATGGCATACCGAAGCGAATGGAAGCACCGAGTTTTTGAAATACTACTCGTTCCACCCGTCGTACACGATTGGAGGTTATGTCGTTTCCCAGGACGCGGCAGCTTCTACGCGCTCGGTGAATACCAATACCTGGTGGAGCTTACATAGCCGGTTGGCCTACGATTTGAAGCTCGGCAGACATGGCCTCAACATCATGGCTGGTCACGAAGCGCAGCAGAATACCTATGAGTCGCTGACAGCTACACGTAAAAAGTTCATTACCAATACCATCCAAGAGCTTTCGGGCGGGGATGCGTCTGTAATCTCAAATGTAAGTAACAACAGCGGCAAAGGCTCGGGCTCGCGCGAATCCTACTTCGCCCGAGTGAATTACAGCTTCAACGAGCGGTATTTCTTGCAGGGAACTTACCGGATGGATGGTTCCTCGGCATTCCGTCAGGGGCGCCGCTGGGGCAACTTCCCGGCAGTATCGGTAGCCTGGCGCGTTTCGGAAGAGCCTTTCCTGAAAAATGTGCCGGCGGTCAATGATTTGAAATTGCGCTTTGAAGTCGGTCGGTCGGGAAATCAGGGTAGTGGTGGCAATGCCATTTATTCAACACTGCAAACGGTTCCAACAGGTTGGGGAACCGGCTTTTTGGCATCCAACTTTGCCAACGAGTTCCTGACCTGGGAGAAAGATGACGTCATCAACGGAGGCCTTGACCTGCACATGTTTTCCAACCGCGTGGAGCTGATCGTGGATGCATATATCAAGAATATCACCAGCCTGATTACGGTGAATTCCTATCCATTTACGTACGGAGGCGATATTGGCTATTCGCCGGGTTACCTGAGCTGGCCAGCCGTGAATGCGGGATCGATGAAGAACCGTGGGATCGGTTTTACATTGAATACCGTGAATATCGATAAAGGCGGCTTCTATTGGAAGACGGGTATCAACCTGTCGGTAGACCGCAACAAGGTTAGCTCGCTGCTGAACCCAATCACACTGACCTGGAATGCCACTTCCATAGGTTTCAAAACCGAAATGGGCCACCCTGCGAGCATGATCACCGGATACGTTGCCGACGGGCTTTTTCAGGATGCGAACGACATCAAAAACCACGCTATCCAGACCTCCAACGGGCAGATGACGGTAAATCCGGCAACCGGGACGTGGGTAGGCGACACCAAGTTCAGTGACCTGAATGGGGATGGTGTGATCGACGCAGAAGACCGCACGGTAATCGGTAACCCGTGGCCGAAGTTCACATTGGGCTTTAACAACAACATGAGCTACAAGAACTTCGAGCTGAATGCATTCCTGACCGGAAGCTTCAAAAACGATATTCTGAACTACCCGCGCTACCGGGCCGAAATCCCGGCTAACAGTGGTGTGTTCGGCAACCAATGGAAATCGGTGGCCAACTATGCAAAGCCAAGCACTTACGATCCGGCAGCTGCCGAAACGGTGACGCTTACCAACCCCGGCTACGCCATCCCGCGTATCGCACCGGGCGATCCCAATGGAAACAACCGGATGAGTACCAACTTCATCGAAGACGGGACCTACGTGCGGCTCAAAAACATCACCCTGAGCTACAACTTACCGAAATCGATGTTGAAAGACCTTTTTATCAGAGGTTTGAAGGCATCTGTGGGGGCGCAAAACTTGTTTACTATGACCAAATACAAAGGCTATGACCCTGAGATTGGTATGGTCAATTACGGCGGGACCATTATGGCCGGTGTGGATACGGGCCGTTACCCTTCGGTGCGGATGTATTCTTTCGGGCTGCTTGCGGATTTTTAAGAAGAACGGGCAACCGGGCACAACATCAATTTCAAAAATATTTCTATATGCAATTCAAAAACAAGTTCATAGCAGCCATTGGAGCGCTGATGCTCATGCAGGGATGCGGCGAGGATTTTCTCGATCGTCCACCGCTGGATGCCATTACTTCGGGCAACTTTTACAAAACCGATGCTGAAATTCTGGCCGGGACCGCTCCGCTTTACAATATCGTTTGGTTCGACTTCAATGATAAAGCCAGTATGGCCTTTCAGGAAGCCCGCGCGGGTAACCTGAACTCCAATGACCGGACGGCCTACATCAAGCACGCGATCTCGTCGACGGACGTAAGTAACCTTTTGCCGGGTTATAAATCGTTTTACAAGATTATCGCCCAAAGTAATAATGCCTATAAGGCGATCAAGGAAGCCCAGGGCAGCACCGCTTCGGCAGCGGGTAAAGCACAAGGACTGGGTGAATGCCGTTTTATGCGTGCTACGGCCTATTATTACCTAGTTGCCAACTGGGGAGCGGTTCCTATTGTGTACGACAATGTGGCCCAACTCAACGAAGCGCCAGTGCGTAACAGGATCGAGGATGTCTGGAAACTGCTTATCCAGGATTACCGCTTCGCTGCTGAAAACCTGCCCGCCACTTCCGTGCAGGGCCGCCTGACCAAATACTCAGCCCAGGGAATGCTGGCACGTACGTACCTGATGCGCGCTGGATTGAACCAGAACGGGATCCGCAACCAATCCGATCTGGACAGCGCCAAGCATTATGCCGAGAGCGTGATCACTCAAAGCGGGCTGACACTGGCGGCAACTTACGGGGAGCTGTTCGAAAGCGCGAACAACAATGCCTCAAAAAACAACCCGGAGAGCCTTTTCTCGCTACAATGGATGCCTTTGAACAGTCCGTGGGGCGTCAATAATTCCTTCCAGGCCTACTATGCTTATGATGCCAACATTACCGGCACCGGCGATGGCTGGGGAGCCGCACAGGGCCTTTCGGCTGATCTGGTGAAGTATTTTACCGAAAATCCGGCCGATTCCCTGCGCAGAAAGGCTACCGGCATGTTCGACGGCGATGTTTATCCCGCTATCCAAAAAGCTTCCGGCGGTTTGAAATATACCAGACCTGATGCATTCTCGGCGATTAAAAAATACATTATCGGCTCGCCTGCGGATAATGGAGGTTTGGGTGGGTTTATGTCGGCCAATATCAATTCCTATATGCTGCGTCTGGCAGAAGTATACCTGATCTACGCGGACGCGGTGTTGGGAAACAGTGCTACCACATCCGATGGCAAAGCTTTGGAATACTTCAATCTGGTGCGCAAAAGGGCCGGTATGCCCAATAAGACTTCCCTGACTTTCGAGGATATTTTCAACGAGAGAAGGATCGAGACTGTGTTTGAAGGCAACTCGTGGAATGAGATTGTCCGGTGGTATTATTTCAATCCCGTGAAAGCCACTGCCTACACGGCTGCTCAGCATAAAGAAAACTATGCGATGAGTTATGTAGCGGGCTCTATCAGTCCTAAAAAGTACAATGTGACTTATTCTCCGGCTGAGTTCTACCCACTGACAGCCGCTACGCTGTACCTGCCGTTTCCTGAGGCCGAGATCGTCAATGCGCCGTCGCTTAAAAACGAGTCGGTCGCATTTGATTTCTCAAAACTTGTTGACTAACCCTAATCTACGACCAATATGAATTTCAAAAATATATATAAAACAGGTTTGGGACTTTTGATGAGCGCAGGAATGCTGCTCTCTTTGCAGAGCTGTAACGAAAATGAGCTCGACGGTGCGCCCACTATCAGCAATGTGCGCCTGCTGGATCCGACTAAGGCCGACAGTTCGCTTAACGGCGCATTGCCGGGCACCCTGATTGTGGTTCAGGGCCAGAATTTAGGCAGCGTTTTGAAGGTCTATTTCAATGATTTCGACGCGAGTTTCAATTCGGCGTTGGGCAGTAACTCCAATATCATCGTCACCATTCCGGCCAATGCACCTACCAAGGCGGCGGATGCGGGTGTTTCCAGTAAAATCAAGGTGCTGACCAAAGGTGGCGAAGCGACTTACGACTTCGTACTTATAGCACCCCAACCCGTGATCTCGGGTTTGTATTCGGAATTTGTAAAGCCCGGCGCCACGGTGGTGATCAACGGGGATTATTTCTATAATATCAAAACGGTGAAACTGGGGACGACCGCATTACAGGTGGTGAGCAGTACCCCAAAGCAGATCACCGCCAAAATGCCCGCAACCGATGTGATTGGGAGTATAACCGTTGAAGGCGAGTTTGGCATTGCCAAAACTACTTTCAAAATGAATGATCTGGAAGGGCACATGGTGAACTTCGACGTTCCAGCAACTACCTGGGGATCAGAAGTATGCTGGGGCGGCGCGCCCATCATCGCTGCCACCGATTCCGGCGCTATTTCTGGCAAGTTTTCAAGGATCAAGCAGACCAAATTGCCTGCTGCCGGCTACAATGACGGCTGGGTGTTTTCAACCTGCTATTTCGACTTCAAACTGCCTGCTGGTGCTGCTGCCGACAGGCAGTTCAAGTTCGAGCATAACATCGTTGAATCCTGGAAAGCGGGTAAATACGAGATTACCGTTACTGCCGACGGGAAAGAATATTTTTATTTTTTCCAGCCCTGGAATTCGACCGAATATGCCGCCACCGGTTACCAAACCAACGGCTGGAAAACGGCCGTCATCGAACTTTCCGAATTCAGGAATAATGCAGGTAATACTATTGCCGATGTATCTAAGGTCACCGATCTGAAAGTATTGTTCAACACGCCCGATGTAGCCATTGCGTCCTTCAACGGCAGTGTAGACAACTTCCGGATTGTGAAGAAATGATAGCCAGTTTTCAGCTAAGCACGGCAGGCAAGGCTGGTTTACCAGCTTGGCCTGCCGCTCATTTTAAAAATCGCATATCCTATTTCCATCATCCATTAATAAAACATGAGATCAATTTTCTTTAGCGTAAACACGGCATTTTTCTTCTTTCTGGCTACCATCCTATCCGGTCATGTCAATGGCCAGAACCCCGTTCCGGACCATGGACTATTTGTTAACGACTGGCAAGCCAGAACTTTTAAAAAACCACAATCGATTCCAAGCAAAGAGCGGGCTATCGAAAAAGTCAATTCAAAAATTACGGTGTACTATGATGCCAAGATAAACAAGGTTTCCAGGCATATCTCGGGAGTCAATGCAACCACTTATACCGGCGATTATTCGGCCGACAGCAAATTCTCGAAATTGGTTTCTGGTTGGAACCCAAGTCTGATAAGGTTCCCCGGTGGCGACGCAAGTAATGCGTATTTCTTTAAAGGATTACCAGCTGATTTGCCATCCAAATCATTGACCTACAATGGCGAATGGACTGGCTTTGGAGACGGCACAGAAGATATCAGCTGGAAAATGAATACCGCTAAATATTATGCATTTCTTGACTCAGTAAAATCAGGAGGAATTATTACGGTTAACTATGCCTACGCCCGATACGGCACAAGTGCAGATCCCGTGGCAAAAGCAGCCTCACTAGCCGCAGATTGGGTTAGGTTTGATAAAGGCAGAACGAAGTACTGGGAAGTAGGTAATGAAACTTATGCTTGCTGGGAAGGTGGATTTCGTATTGATACTACCTTGAATAAAGATGGTCAACCTGAGTATATTAATGGTAAGCTTTACGGCAAGCATTTTAGGGTATTTGCAGATTCCATGCGGGCCGCTGCCAAACAGATCGGATCGGAAATATACATAGGAGCAATTTTTGCGGATGACGATCATGTATGGGACGGCAGTGGCAAGCATGTTACAAAGAATTGGAACGAGCTATTAGCACCGGAATTAAGAAAAAGCGACGGTGGCAATTACGCAGATTTTATCTCGGTACACTCCTACTTCTTGAATAAAGAAAAAACCCCCAGGGAAATAATTAACAGCTTTAATGTCCCGAAAGGATTACAGAAATTTATATTCGGAAAACTGGATAAAGCACATGTTAAGCATGTGCCTTTGGCATTAACGGAATGGAACATCAAATCGCCACATCAAACGACGCAGGTTGGAGGGCTACAAGCCGTTTCTGCATTTTGTTCCATGCAGGAAATTGGATTCGGTGCATCCTGCTATTTTGCATTGAAAGATTATTGGCGAGGGGACAAAGGTGATTTCGGTATGTTCAGCCATCGCGATTCTCTATTGGCGGATTCAGAACCCTATCCACCCTTCTATCATTTGTATTACATCAATAAGATCATTGGCGACAAAATGATCAAAAAACAAATTGTCCCCGACAATGGTAATTTATTGACTTTTGCATCATCCTATGAAGGCGGTGGAATTGGAATGCTGATTGTTAATAAATCGAATACTGAGCAGTCATTCCAGGTCGATATCCCTGACCTTAAAATAGGCGATAATTATTACTGGTACGAATTGTCAAAATACGATGACGGCAATATCTGGTCGGAAAAAATTGCCATCAATGGAATATCAAATCCAAAATATTCAAAAGGCGGCCCTTCCGAGGCCTTGGCAGAAATCCCTGCCTGGACAAGAAGCACCAAACAAGGAGTTAAAATGAAGGTAAATGGTCTATCGGCTATCTATCTTTTAATTGAGAGCAAAAAATAATAACAAAAACGGATCAGTCCTCGGAATACTGTTCACGGTGGCTTCTGCAATAAACTCTTTGCTCTAATGTCCGCAGATACGTGTGATGCTGATATGGAAGTTCACCAGCGGCAATTTCATGGACAAGGGCATTTACCACACCCTTACTTTGTGAGCCTGTTGCTCCGATTACTAAGATAAAATGGTTTCTTACGAAACAGTAGGAAGGTTACGAAATATCGTAAATCAGTTTTCCTGGCATGGAACCAGATGATCCGTAAATGTTTCGAATTAGCCAACAAAGGCCGTTTTTACCCCCTTGGAATTTCCGGCATGTTCTTTGAAGCAAAGTGCTTCAAAGAAATAACCTAACCTATGACAAAGTACTTGTTGCTTGCCGCCTGTATCATGGCCCCTATCCTGCTGAAAGCACAAACATGGAACGTGCAAAGCACGAGTATATCTTTTCAGGTCAGCATGTTTGGGGCCGATGTGGACGGGACATTCAAAGGATTTAAGGGAACCATTGTTTTTGACATCCTTCGCCCGGAAACAGCCAGCATTTCGGGAAGTGTGGATGCCGCCACCCTGTCCACCAACAACAGTCTGAGGGACCGGCATTTAAAAGAGAAGGATCAGTTTTTCGAGGTATCGAAATACCCCAAAATTGCAATGAGGTCCACTAAAATAGAGAAGGCACCCGCAGGATATACCGGAACATTTGATCTGACGCTCAAAACCGTTACCAAGAGCGTAATGATCCCTTTCACTTTCACGAAAACAGGTGCTAACGCCGTCATGAGAGGAACAGTAGATATCAACCGGAAAGATTGGAAATTCGGCGGAAATACACTGGGGATGTCCGACAAAGTGAAGCTCGATTTCGAGCTCGACTTATCGGCCCGGGTTTCTGAAAACAAATAATCGATCAGACCCAAATATAACACCAAAACTGCTGCCGACCGGACTGTAATTGAACATTTCCGAGCTATCGTCAGCGATATTTATAGTGGATGATTCTTATTCGTTTAATGTTAAACTAAAAAATCTGAATATCATGAAAACCATCACTTTCGTTGTTTTGCTGGGAATGGTCTTAACCAACTGCAAAAGAGAAGAAAACACGCCGGTCGAACCATTGATGGAAACGGTGGACAGTCTGGCCGTCGTCAATGCAAAAGGAAGCTTTACAGGAGTAGGCGGAGAATCCGTTTCAGGTACGGCCAGGATCATTACCGCTGACCAGAAATATAGCCTTGTTCTCGACCAATTCAGCACTAACAATGGCCCTGACCTGCACGTATATCTTTCTAAACAGGCCACGCCGAAAGATTTTATCGATTTGGGTTCATTGAAATCTACCCGGGGAACACAGGTATATGAAATAAACGGAAAGCCTGATTTTACCGAATATAAATATGCGCTGATCCATTGTCAGCAGTTTAATCATTTGTTTGGATCAGCCTTATTGACTGATGCGAAATAAGCATCCCACACATTTATTTTTGGATCTAATCCGCGGCGCGATCGTTTTGTATATTTACTTTCCTATGTGCAATATCCACCACATTTAGTCCCAGTCAATTAACCGATCCAAGAACAAAAGAAAATACAAAAATTAACGAACGAACATTTCTGGCATAGAATTTGCTCCATCCTTAAAAGACCTGCAAATCTTATATCGGTGAAAAAACGAGTATTAATCATTGAGGACGACCACGACCTATTAGAACTTTTGAGGATTGTTTTTCGCGATTCGGGATACGATGTGATATTTTCTCCGAATCTGCTTGACACAGATTACATCAATCTCTTGCACCCAGACCTGGTCCTGCTGGACGTAAGGATAGCGGGCTCTTCCAAGTCCGGAGCAGATATATGTAAGGAGCTAAAAACGCATCCAGAGACCGAAAAGCTTCCGGTAATTCTATGCTCTGGCGAACACAACCTACCCGAACTTGCCCGAAAAAGCCATGCTGATATGTACCTGACCAAACCATATGATTTGGCGGCAATACTTTCCCAGGTAAATAAATATCTTTCATAAACGTCTGCTATGCTACCACCAGAAATCAATGTAAACAGGGATGATATCGAGAAATTCTTCATTGGTCACCTCAACAAGATTTACGCAGCGAAAACCTTGCTGCGCACCGAATTGCCTGAACTAATGGACAATGTACATTTTTCAGATCTTAGGGAAGCGATCAACGATACTGTCGAAGATGTGAAAAAGCAGATTAGCAGGATGGACGAAATTTACCAAATTATGGCGGCAGAAATCTCCGACGCCGGCTGCAATGGAATGAAAGGCCTTGTAGAAGATTCATTCCATGACATTAAAATTCACGGTGAAAATCCTGAATTAAGGGACATGTCAATACTGTTTTATCTGCACAATATCGAAAGCATCGAAATGGCCTCGTTTCAAATCCTCGAAATGGCTGCTGTTAAATTAAGAAATGATAGGATAAAACGCCTTATAAAAAAGAACTATGAGCAGGCCCGGGCTGATAGGACGTTGTTTCTGCTTATCAGCGCCAAATATATCGCGACGGTGTAAGGCAGAAATGCCAGGCCATCCGAAAAATAGAGCTGTCCTGTTGGTGGCTGGATGCACCCGAACCGGGAAACAACCCGCGACAGACCAATGTGCTGGCGACTATACCCCCTTTCTGGCGTAAACACCTTTCGCCGTCTTGCTATCCCATTTACCATCATGATTGTAAAAATGAATGCTTTTCCCTGAGAATATAACGGATACAAGCGTCTCTGAGCAGTCAATAGCGTTTGATCGCAGCTCGGAAAAAGCACAGAAGCTGCCAATCACCCAACGCATTTTTACTATACCCTGGTGCCGTAGCTCACCGGGACAAAAAAGAAAGAGAGTGATGATTTTGACTACAGTCATTGTTCATACACTTTGCAGCAGGTACGCAATTAATAGCATACTAATCAGCAAAATCACAGCGGTGAGCATGCTCACTGATATTGTTGAAGGCGTGTAGGTATAGGTTTTTAATTGCTTGTTGGTTCTTTTGTATTGCAGAAAGGCAAAAAAGATTGAGAGGGCACCCATAGAGACCAATATTATACCGATGATAGCCGAATACCCATGCGAATGCGCATTTGCCTTGGTTTGAAGGGCCAATTCAATCTGTTTTACAAATATGGAAAACTTTACGACTACAAAACCAAAGGCCATGATGCCTATCCCGGTCCTGACCCAAGCCAGGTAAGTCCGTTCATTAGCCAGATGATCGTTGGGCTTATAGGGTTCCTTCCTTTCTTGCTCTGCCATAGTATAAGTTTCACAAGTAGTCTGCCGCCTAATTTTTTTCTATTAACGTTAATGCTCGTCTGTCACATTAATGTCTGATCCGAATTCAAATTCAAATCCGAAAGCTTGTCAATTAACGGGTTAGCCTCATCTAAATATTGCTGTTCGCTTAACTCTCCATTGTTATAATGAACCAATAATTCATCCAATTCCTTTTTTATATGCAATTCACTCCTTTTTTTGATGATATTTTCCCGGCGGATACGCGAGCGGCGACGTTTTCCAGAAGTCCATACAGCAACAACATAGTTTACCATTTGACATACTATACCTAGCATAAGTACACATAAAAGGTCTAGTAGCATTCCCATAGTTGTTACCGGTTCAAAGCAATTCCGGAATTTTACCCACCTGTTAGTTCATGGTAATCTGCGTTCCTTCCCTTAGATCATCACGCGGGTTGACAATGACCTTGTCCCCCGTCCTGAGGTTTCCAAATACTTCACTCATCGTGGAAGACTGCTGGCCTTGCCTGACTTCGACAAATTCAGCAGCACCCGATGCATTGACACGGATAACGTACTGCCTTTCCGTAGAAGAGATTACCGCAGTCCGAGGTACAGTAAGGGCTCCGCGTGTCCCTTCCGGCGACAACATGATCTCTGCAAACATGCCGGGCCTGATGTTTCCAGATGAGTTATTTACATCAATTTCTACCGTTTCGGATCGAAATTTCTGGCTCATACTTCCAGATCTACGGCTAATGGCCCCGTTGAAGAGCTTACCAGGCATGGCGTTGATTTGAAATGTCACTTGTTTTCCTTGCCTAAGTCCAAGGCTGTAACTTTCTGGAATGTCCACTACCAACCTTAGTCGGTTTTGCTGTTGTAACATCAGCATCGGACCGCTCATGCTAACCCCCGAGCCTACCAACGCGCCTGGGTGCACATTGCGCTCGGTAATGACCCCATCGAATGGTGCGCGAACGGTCAGGTAGGATTTAATTTGTGTAAGCGCTTCAAAATTCGCCGCTTCCCCTATAGCTGCTGCACTATCGGCCATCATGCGCGCCTGTGCACTTTCCAGATCAAGGGCAGATACAGAACCGGTGATTTTACTGCTAGCCTTCAACCTTCTGAAATGCTCCTTGCTGGCCACAAGCATTGCCTGGGCTTTCAGATAGTTCGAACGTGCCGCTACTAGCTGCTGCTCAGTTTCAGGCGCTTCAAGAACCATCAGCACCTGGCCCCGGTGAACGATGGAGCCCCGGTCAACGAGCACTTTTTGTACAAAGCCATCTGCCTTCGGATAAATGCTTACCTGCTGAAAAGCAAGAAATTCACCAGGAAGCTGGATTTCTTGCCCGACCTTACCTGTTGATACCTGAGCAAACTTAAAGTTGGCCGCGTGTTTTTGCTCAGTCATTTTCTTGGATTTTGTATCCGCTGACTCAGAAGAAGTGCAGCCGCTGAAAATGCCCAGTGACAGCAGTAATAAGAGGTAGTTATAATGGGTGGTTTTCATATGTCTGGGATGTATTTTGGTTCGTTGAGCCATTTGCATGCATGATTATGGTAGACGGGATATTTTCTGGCAAAAGGGAAGGATTATCAAAACCCGCTTTTTTCTGCAAAAGCACGTACACCTGCGGAACTATATAAAGCGCGGCCAGCGTGGATGCGATCAGCCCTCCGATCACGGCGCGTCCCAGCGGGGCAACCTGTTCCCCGGCCTCACCAGTGCCAAGGGCCATCGGTATCATACCGGCAACCATGGCAAAGCTGGTCATGAGGACAGGGCGCAGCCGAAGGCCCGCGCTATCAATGGCCGCCCGGTTAGCATCGCGGTATTCCCAGCGCAGCCGCTCGGCATTGGTAACGATCAAAATTGCATTGGCCACCGAGATACCTGTGGACATGATAATGCCCATGTAAGACTGCAGGTTCAATGTGCTGCCTGTCAGCAGCAGCAAAGCGATGGAGCCGACAATAACCGCTGGAACTGTCGAGAGAATGACCACAGACAGCTGCAATGACTGGTAATTGGCTGCCAGCAGTAGGAAAATGACCAGGATCGCAATACCTAATCCCAACTGCAGGCTGTCCAGCGTCTCGGTAAGCAGCGAAGACATCCCTTTAATCTGGGTAACCAGTCCCTTGGGCGCCGCGCCAAGCCCGGCAATTACCTTCTCAACTGAGCTGGTTGCGCTGCCCAAATCCTGATGGTGGATATTGGCAGAAACTGTTACAAACCTTCTTGGCCCGGTACGTGAATATTCTCCCGGCAGCGTATCAACTGAAAAAGTGGCAACATCGCCCAGCACCGGCCGGACCTGGCCGGCCACAAGGGGGATTTCTTGTAATTGGGCCAAGTTTCGCATTGCATATTCAGGAATTTGTACCTGCACTTGATAGGTGTAGGCCGCTTTTTGGTCGAGCCACTGGTTTTTTTCCGTATACCGGCTTGAAGAAGTAGATGCGGTGATCGAGCGTGCCGTCTGCTGCAGGCTTAGTCCCATCACAGCCATTTTCTGCCGGTCGAGCTTGATATTAATAACGGGAAATTTCAATGGCTGCACGATACGCACGTCACGCAAATGCTCGTCTTCTGATAATCCTGCAACCAGCTTGTTGGCATAACCTTCAATCTCTTTCATGTCCCTGCCGGCCACCTGTACCTCAATGGGTGTAAAAGCCCCACCACTCATGAGTTTTTCGGTCAGGTCAGCAGGCTCAAACGAAAGGGTAATGTCAGGCATCTGCTGCTGGACAGCATCGCGGATGCGCTGCTTTAAATTCTGCATATTGGTTTTATACTCTTTGTCGAGCCCAACCTTGATCACCGCATCGTTAGGCCCATTGGTACTTACATACAGGTTTGAGGTCGCATAATTGGTGGGCACCACGCCGACATAGGCCGATGAAATGGCAAGATTGCCTTCGCTGACCTCGTCCACCAACGTTATGAGTTTCGCTACTTTTTCTTCAGTGCGTTCCAACCGTGTTCCGTCGGGTGTTTTCATGCGGATCACCATCTGCCCCGAGTTCAGCTGTGGGAGCATATCTTTTCCGATCAACATAAACCCGGCCGCTGCCAGAGCGAAGATTACCACCACATAAACGCCTACAATAAGGCGGTTATGGCGCAGCAACCTTCGGTTCTGGCCGATGAAACTTTCACGTACGCGGTCGAGCAGAGCGGGTTTAGAAGTTTTTTTCAGTTCCCTGCCAGGGCCGTCCACATGGTCTTTAAGCATCCAGTTGGCCAGGATAGGCACCAGGCTCTGCGCTAAGAAGTAAGACACAGTCATCGCAAAACCAATGGAAAGCGAAAGTGGTAAAAACATGGCCCTGGGAACGCCCGACATAATGAAAGAAGGGGCGAATACGGCCAGGATACAAAGTAGGATCAATAATAGTGGCAGTGCTACCTCCTTGCATGCATCATAAATCGCCTGCTGCCTGGGTTTTCCCATTTCCAGGTGTTGGTGGATATTTTCAATGGTCACAGTGGCCTGATCGACCAGTACACCAATCGCCAGTGCAAGTCCCGACAGGGTCATAATATTGATCGTTTGCCCAGCCAGGCTTAGAAACAGCACCGCGGCAATAATGGATATTGGAATGGTAATGATCACAATCACTGACGAGCGCCAGTCGCCAAGGAATAAAAGCACCATAAGCCCCGTCAAAATCGCGCCGAGACCGCCTTCGAAAAGCAGACTTTTAACTGAATTGATGACAAAGATGGACTGGTCAAATTCGTAGGCAACCTCGATGTCCTCAGGCAGCAAGCTACGCATCTCAGGAAGCTTTGCCTTCAAGGCAGTGACGACTTCCCAGGTTGAAGCATCTGCGGTTTTTACTACCGGAATATAGGAGGACCGGCTGCCGTTGACCAGGGCATAGCCAGCTGTTACATCCGAGCCGTCTGTAACGGTGGCTATATCACGCAAAAAAACAGTATTTCTCCCTTCGGTCCTGACCGGGATCCGCCCAAAGTCTGCCACTTGGTCTTCCAGCGAGTTAAGGGTTGTGATGTAAGTTGTATTATCGACCCGGATATTACCCGAAGGCGTCATAGCGTTATTGGCCGCCAAAGCACCTACGACTTCATCGGGCGAGATATTTAGGCTCCTTGCTTTCTGGGGGTCCAGGTTAATGACCACTGTCCTGGCGTTGGTCCCGATTGGCGGTGGCGCGGTAAGCCCCGGAACAGTCGAAAACAGTGGACGGATACGGGTAACGGCAAGCTCATGAATCTCTTTTAATGATTTGGTTTTACTGCTAAAAACCAAATCACCGATGGGGACCGAGGACGCGTCATAGCGGACAACTTGTGGCGGCAATGCACCCGGTGGGAAAAACTTCATGGCACGGTTGACCTGGATGGCCACTTCCGCGGCCGCCTGTGCCATGTCACTTCCTTCGTAAAAAGCCAGTTTTACGATCGTAAGACCCTGTACACTTCGGCTGCTAATCTCCCTGATACCTGCAATGTAGAGAAATTGGTCCTGCATACGGGTGGCAAAGAAGCCTTCCATTTGAGCAGGGGACATTCCTCCGTAAGGTTCGATCACGTAAATAACCGGGGAATTTAGACGGGGAAATATATCGATCGGGATGCGGGTTGCCGATATGATCGAAAAGACCGCCAAACCGGCAACCAATACCAAAACCGAAATGGGGCGTTTTAATGAGATGGATAACATTGAGTATCTGGACTAAAGGATTTATTGACGCCTGAAAAAAGAAAAAAAGTCGTCGAAGTTGCTACTCGCATAGGCGCGCTGCAGGCGTGTTTCAACTGTACGACGTTGTATATCCACTGCCTGTTTTTCAACCCTGGTTAAGAGTTGAAGCGCATCGGTCAGCCCCAAAATATTTTCAATCCCATTGTTGTAAAGTGAGAGCCGCTGCTGATAAGCGCTTTCCGCAGACCTGATGGCCGTTGGTAATTCAAGCAGTGCGAGCCGCAATGTAGCCAGCACAGAATCAGAGGTTGCCAGCGTATTTTCCAGTTTAAGGTGCTCAAAGTCCAAGCGGCTGCCCGCTTCGCGGACTTTCCATTGCTGTACCGTCGTCCGGCTTTTGGATCTCCGGAAATCAGTAAGATTGACCGTTGCAGCTAGCCCTACCAGAAAATTGGTGCGGCTATATCCAAACCCTGAGCCGATTGGGCCAAAATTGTTATTGATGTCAAGGCTTGTGCCCCTGGCCCAGGCGGCAGTCAATAGCGATACCCGTGGCAGGGCCGCCTTTCGTATTACCTCCAGTTCGGCCATTTGTCGGCCCAGGAAGCTATTTTGATAACGCAGCAACGGATGGTTAAGGGTAACTTTTACTTCATTCGGCTCAACGAGCAGCGCCTGCGCCCGAAATGTGGTATCTATTTCCAATTGGGATGCATTTGTTCCTGTCAGCATGCCCAACCGGAGAATAGCGCGTCGGAAGCCCTCGTCTATTTCGTAATAGTTCAGTTTTGCCCTTGAAAGCTCAACGCTTGCAAGGGAAGAGTCAAGCCCGGGCCTGATACCATTTCTGACCAAGTTGTTGATGATCCTGCTAACTGTGTCCACCCGGGCCAGGTTCCGTCCCTCGATCCGAAGGATCTGCCCTAGCCACAAAAGGTCCAGGTAAGTGCCGATTACAGCCTGTCGGAGCATAAATTCTTCGCGTTCGACCCCTGCCTGTCCTATTTCAACGTCCGCTCTTGCAAGCCGGTCTTCTGAGCGGTAGCGACCAAAATTGAAAAATTCCCAGTCGGCCGTTGCCAGCGCAACGTTACCTGATGCCAGGTCCATCCGGTTTTCATCGCGTCTGCCGCCAGAAGTCGGAACGATCAGGCCCAATGAAAAGTAGGAGCCTGAAAGACCGTTGGCTGTGCCAATATCAACCTGGTCATGCAAACGAACATTGGGCAACCTATTGTCTTTCAGAACCTGGGTGCTGGCGCGAAAGCCTGCAAGGGCCGCACGTTGGGCCGTTACCGACGGGTATTTGCTCAGCGAGGCCTCAATGGCCTGTTCCATGCTCATGATCTGCGCATTAGCAGGCGACTGACAAACAAGTATTAAGAAAAGAAAAAGGGGCTTGAACGGTAATCGGGTCATCTTTTAAATATTCTTTGCGAAACAAATTGCGTGGCTTAGGACTTGCTCCCACTCATCATGGGATGCGGGTTTGAATAAATAGCAGTCGACCTGTCGTTGGTATGCCAATGAAATCGTTTTCGGATCTTGGCATCCAGTAAACATAAAAATCATGATGGAGGACAGCATGCCGATTTGCCGAATTTTAAGGGCCATTTCCAAAAGAAACGCATCGTCTTCGTCATCATCCGCAAAAAACACATTCCATCCAATGTCAGCTGCCATAAGTCCTTTGAAATAGGTCTTCAAAGTAAATAAGCATCCCGTTAGAGGGTAGTTAGAAGGTTATTAAAATCTGATTAGATTGCTATCGATATAGGTCCATTTTGAAGCCTATAGTTAATTTTACTCTCGAAAATGTTAATAAACTGGCCCGGCATATGAATGTTTTAGTCGTTGAGGATGACATAGAGTTGACACAATTCATTCAAAAAGGGCTCGTTTCTGAGGGTGTAGCGGTATCTGTGGCTTTTGATGGAACGATTGGCCGGAGCCTTGTCAACGAGCACCGTTTCGATGTAGTCATGTTAGACGTTAACCTACCTGGTATGAACGGCTTTGACCTATGTAAGTTTATCAAACAAAACTGGCCAGCAGTTCCTGTAATCATGTTGACCGCACTGGGAAGCCTGGACAACAAAGTATTGGGCTTTGAAGCAGGTGCCGACGATTACCTTGCAAAGCCCTTTGCATTCAAGGAACTGCTTTTTCGACTGAAAGCCTTGGCCAGACGCCATCCCTCCAGGGCTCCAAGGCCCAAAAGCCTCCAACTTCTTGATCTGAAAATCGATACGGATTCCCATAGGGTTTGGCGATCTGGCCAGCGGATCGAACTGACCGCCCGGGAGTATGCCCTGCTCGAATACCTGATGCTAAACCAGGGAAAGGTGATCAATCGTGTAGACCTTTTGGAAAATGTGTGGGACGTTCATTTCAATACAAACACCAATGTGGTTGACGTTTATGTTAATTATCTCCGTCGTAAAATTGACCAAGTAGAACCAAAACTGCTTCACACCGTATTTGGCGTCGGTTATCTGCTAGGCGCTGAGCCATGAGCATCAAGCAACGCATCACCATTGGGTTTGGATTGCTGGTAGCATTGTTGCTGCTAGTATTTTCTATTTTCATCTATCAAACCTATGAGTCCTACCGCCGCTCGTTGATGCGCAACAGGTTACAGCGCAGGGCGCTCGCAGGGCAGCTCTATTTCCAAGACCGTGTTGAATTTCATCGATCAAGCTACCTTACCCTGCCTGACCAGCATGAGACCTTGGTAGGGCCGGCAAATGAAATCGTATATAAGTCCTCAGGACCCGACGACTACCGGCTCACATCTAAATTGCTCGGTGAAGCCCGCGAAGAGGAAGTCTTCTTTACCTATGAAGGCAAACCTTGGGATTTACCAAAAGAAGGTATTGCCTTGTCTTTCCAGATCGCAGGAACGCGCTACATTTCTGTCGTTACCGCTTATGATTTACCCGGCAGGCAGGCTAGTAAAAGCCTGCTACTAATACTATTAAGCGGCAATATCATTTTGCTCATCATTGTCGCTTTTGTAGGATTCTTTTTTGCGCGCCGCGCCATGCGTCCATTCGACGGTTTGATCGCGCAGATGGACCCGGCATCGGTCAGTGACTTTTCATTCCGACTCAATAGCCGTACAGCCTCAGATGAAGCTTCCTATCTGGCTAACTCTTTTAATCAGTTGCTCGAACGTTTACAGACACTGGCTATTAGCCAAGAGCATTTTGTCTCCTATGCATCCCATGAGATCCGCACACCCCTCACGGTGGTTAAAGGTATTCTGGAAACCTCCCTGGCCTATGACAACCAGCTGGCAGAAGCCAAGCAGGGCATGGAGAAGGCCTTAATACGCCTTGAGGGGGCCATTGCGCTGGCAAATTCTTTACTACATTTGGCGGAAGTCGAAGGTTTGCAGTCGGCCCGGATACATGCAGATATCAATATCGTAGACACCGTGCTGGATACAATCACCTACTTTGGGGAAAAGCGTCCGGATCAGCAAATCGACTTTCAACTCACTGACAGTTTTACCCAGCAAAGTCCCCACTTACGCATATTTGGAAATGCTACGCTATTGCGCACTGTTATGACCAACATTTTAGACAACGCAAGCAAATATTCTAACGGGCAGCCCATTGGCTTACGCGTGGACCTTGACCAAAATTGGATTGTAATATCATTCACGGATAAGGGAATGGGAATTCCCGAAGCGCAACTCGATGATGTTTTCTTGCCTATGATGAGGGCTTCAAATGTCGGGAACACCCCTGGTTTTGGACTTGGGCTTACAATCGCTAAAAAGATCGTTGACATTCACCAGGGAAAATTGGCCGTTGAATCTATTATCGGGGAAGGTACGTGTGTATGGATCTACTTGCCCACATTACCTCTCACCGGCAATCCGCAATAGAAACGTATGCGTCCGATAGAGCCATACAGATATTCAACAGCTTCGCATTCTGACATTGTTTGAAAAAGTTGACTGTTGCGGTCGAATGGCTTCTGATTACCCACGCAAATATGCCGCTGTCAAGCGGGTTATTGCCGAAGAATTTAGTCGTCTTGCAAAGTACACCAATGAAATCTATGCTATACTAATCACGACTGTTTGACGGCATCGGCAAGTCCTGAATTTTCTTCTAAAAGAATTCCAAATCGTCGATGTAAATTTCCGGAATGAAAATCCTGATCATTGAAGACGAACCCGAACTTGCTGCCGACATCGGAGCATATTTAACCGCGCAGGATTATCTGTGCGAATATGCCGGTACATGGGCGCAAGCCCGGGAAAAAGTCGAGCTGTACCGTTATGAATGTATCCTCTTGGACTTAATGCTACCTGGCGGTGATGGGCTGGATATCCTGGACATCCTTAAAGAACAAGGGCAGCAGGACGGGGTGATCATCATTTCAGCCAAAAACGATTACGAAAGCAAGATCAAGGGCCTGCATGCGGGCGCAGACGACTATCTGGCTAAGCCCTTCCATTTGCCTGAACTGGCAGCGCGCATTTACTCAGTGATCCGGCGCAGGAGTTTTGCCAACCAGAACAATGTGCTGCAAAATGAGCTGAAAGTAGATTTGTCATCAAGGGTTGTGACTGTTAATGGAGCGGTAGTTTCATTAACCCGTAAGGAGCTGGATCTGCTGTTGTTTTTTATCAGCAATAAAAACCGGGTTATAGGCAAAAGCGCACTGGCTGAGCATTTGTCAGGTGACATTGCCGATATGTTCGATAACCATGACTTTGTGTATGCGCATGTTAAGAACCTGAAAAAGAAATTAACGGAAGCTGGTTACGGTAATTATCTCAAAACGATTTACGCGACAGGCTACAAATGGGAAGGATGAAAAAATTGCTGGACCAAAGCCTTCGCCCACTGGTGATGTATGCGATGGTCGTATTGATCGTCAGCATCCCCGTTTATTTTCTGACCATCAACTGGATCTGGGAAAATGAGCTGGATAAGCACCATTATGCGATCCGCGAAAAACTTGAGAAAAGATTGACCAGCCTGGATCTTCCCGACAGCTCGGTGAGCGATATGATCAGCGTTTTGGACAAAGTGCAGCCAGGATTTTCATTTACCCAGGCTACTGCGCCCAGTCCCGACAGCAGTTACACGCTGATCCGGTTTGATACTTTCATGAACGACCGCGAGCAGTTTCGATGCCTGATGACCGATATCCGTGTGAATGGAACACTCCTGCGGGTTCTGATTGAAACCAATATGGAAGAAATCGACGAAACGATCCTGGCGATTGCGGCCGTCACCATTTTCTTTTTTATTCTGTTGTTGGCCGGCTTCGTCTACTTGAACCGCAAGACCTCTCTACGACTCTGGAGGCCATTCTATGATACACTGGCCAGTCTGCAAAGTTTCCGGCTGGAAGGCGGCAAACCAGCAGCATTGCCTGTATCGCAGGTCACCGAATTTACCGACTTGAATCAAAGCCTTGATAGGCTCATGGATGCAAGCCTGGCCTCGTACAAACAACAAAAAGAATTTACAGAAAATGCCTCCCACGAACTACAAACACCACTTGCTATCGTAAAATCCAAGCTGGACCTGCTGCTGCAAAGCCGCTCGCTGGATCAGCCTCAAATGCAGATCCTAGAAGATGCCTATCAGGCGATTAACCGCGTGACAAGGATCAATAAAAACCTTTTGCTTCTGGCCAAAATCGAACATGCCCAGTTTGACCAGCAGCAGAACATATCTGTTGCCGAGTTGTTTCATGCACTGGACGCGCACTTTCTCGACCGCTTTGAAAGCAGCCGCATTCACTATGCACAGCAAGTTAGTGAAATGACTCTGAAGGCCAATCCCATGCTTTTGGAAATCCTGCTCACAAATTTGCTTGTGAATGCGCTACGCTACACCCCGGCAGGCGGCAGCGTTTCGGTACGCGCCGACCAGAGCAAGTTATTATTTGCAAACACGGGCATATCACCGCTTGATGAGCACAGCCTTTTCCGACGGTTCGCACAGGCATCCCATGAGCATGCCGGTAGTGGACTTGGACTTGCCATCGCTCGCGAGATCTGTGAGCGTTACAACTGGCAGATCAAGTATGATTTCGACTGCGGCCATCATCATTTTACCGTCATCTTCTAAAATTCTAAATTTCTTCCAAATCAATCCGGACTTTCACCATCAGATCAAAAAACGAATCTGAATGGCTTTCAAAAAATCATTAATCCTGCTGTTCTTGATAGCAGCGCTGGATAGCGTTCACGCACAGGTAGGCAAGGTCACACTATCGGGCCAGGTCACCTCGCTGCCAAAAAAGCAGATGCTGCCTTTCGTCAATGTGATTTTGAAAACTGAAAGAGACAGTGCGTTCGTGACCGGAACGATCACGGCTGCCGATGGACGTTTTAAATTGACCGGCATCGCACCCGGAAATTACCGTCTGGAATGTGCTTTTCTGGGTTTCCAAACACTCGAAAAGTCAGTAACAGTAGGTTCATTAAGCGCTTTTCTTGATCTGGGCATGCTTGGAATGAGTCAAGACGCGCAGGTTTTGCAGGAACTGACCGTCACAGGCACGCATGCTGACGGCGTGGACGCCCGCCTTGACCGGAAAGTCTTCGATATTAGTAAAAACCTGAGCCAAAGTGGTGGATCTGTTCTGCAAGCCCTGAAAAACCTGCCTGGTGTTACGGCCGGTGAAGACGGAAAAGTGATGCTGCGCGGAAGTGACAAGGTCGCCGTGCTGGTCGATGGCCGGCAAACTGCGTTGACCGGCTTTGGCAACCAGACCAGCCTGGATAACATCCCTGCATCCGCGATTGAAAGAATCGAGATCATCAATAATCCTTCTGCCCGGTACGATGCCAACGGCAATGCGGGGATCATCAACATCATTTACAAAAAGAACAAACAGGAAGGCTTTAACGGAAAAATCGGCTTGACCACAGGGTTGGGCGCATTGTGGGTGCGAAAAGAAAATCTGCCCGACATTCGCCCTCAGTCGCGCAATACATTAAAAATCAACCCTTCCCTAGCCCTGAATTACAAAAAAGAAAAACTGAACCTCTTTTTTCAAGGTGATTATCTACACACGCCCACACTCAATAAAAACGAATTTACAAACCGCTACTACGATTCGGGCGATACCGTCCGGCAGCAACTAAAACGTAACCGAAGCACGAATGTGGTAACATCGAAAGCGGGCATAGACTGGAATTGGGATACGCAAAACGCATTGTCAGTTTCCGCCTTATTCAGCAGTGAGAAAATTCTGGACCGTGGGGACCAGCCTTTTTTCAACGCGGATCTCACCCAGCGCCGCCGCCTGTGGCAGTTTTTGGAAGACGAATTAAAAACTACGGTGACTGCGACAGCCTCCTACCAGCATAAATACCAACAGCCCGGGCGCCTTCTCAATATTGGCTTCAATTATACCTTCCACCGGGAAGATGAAAAGTACTTTTTTACCAACATCATGCCCGACTTTACAGGCAAGGATGCATTCAAGCTGCTTTCCGATGAGAATGTGTTCGATTTGAATGCTGACTATATCCGGCCCTTGCGATATGGCCGCTTTGAAAGCGGCTTGAAGCTGCGCAGGCGTTTTATTCCTACCAATATGCAATTTTTCCCAGGTCTGAATTCACCTATTGACAGTCTTGCGGGTGGCTGGGCCAACTATAAAGAAACAATACCAGCTTTATATGGCAACTATGTTTTTGAAAACCGCAACTTCGAGCTGGAAGCTGGTCTGCGCGTAGAGTATATCAATCTGCGTTACACGGTTAACCCCACTCACCCAACCTATCAAAGTGATGGGTATTCCTACGCCAAACCTTTCCCCAATGTGCGCCTGGCCTATAAGCTCAATGAGCATGATAAAATTTCCCTTTTCTATAACCGCCGCGTTGATCGGCCCAATGAGGTGGATATCCGTATTTTTCCAAAATATGATGATGCCGAAATCATTAAGATCGGTAATCCAGCTTTAAAACCGCAATTTACCAGCTCACTGGAAGCAGGCTACAAAACCAGCTGGGCCAGCGGTTCTGTCTACGCAGCAGCCTATCACAAGCAGACCAAAGGCACCATTACCAGAATCGGAACTACCGTCCCTGGCAGTACCTTGATCTATAACATTTTTCAAAACGCAGCTAAAAGCTACAATACGGGCGGTGAGCTTGTCTGGCAGCAAGATCTTGCCACTTGGTTTTCGCTAACTGTGAATGGCAACCTTTACCGCAACAGCATTGATGCATTTACAGTGGAAAACCTGTATCCGATCCGCTCGGAGTACCATGCCGCCGGACAGCAGCTTACCTCCGGGGGCGCGAAAGTCAATGCCTTGTTAAAAGGGAAAAAGACCGAGTTGCAGGTAGCCGTAGTCTACCAGGCGCCCGATATTGTCCCCCAGGGCCGCACCGGTTACCGGTTCTCGGTTGATGCAGGCGCAAAACGCCAGCTTCATAAAGGTGAGCTGTTTATGAATGCAACCGATCTTTTCGGAACGCTCGTGGTTCGCAAAACAGTTTACGGCGAGGGCTTTCATTATGCCAGCCGCGATTATTATGAGACCCAGTTGATCCGGGCCGGTTACAGCTTCAAATTTTGACTTTCATTCATATATTCTGCTACCGATCATGCGTGCTTTACTAATCCTTCTCATATTTTCCGGCTGGGCGAGTGCGTCGCCCATAATGCCAGGTGATACACTGCCTACCCGGAAACCCATCCTACTCCGGGCATTTTACCCGCCTGTCTCGCTCATCATTGGTGGCCTATTGTCAAGCGGGCATTCCGAAGAAGCCATTAGAAACGAAGTGGCCGAAGAGCGTAACCGCCTCATTCCCAAATTTCACACTAAAATTGATGACTATCTTCAATTTTCTCCTTTGCTAGCCGCCTACGCCCTTGACGGCTTTGGCGTGCATTCTAAAACCGATATCCTGAACCGTACTGTGATCCTGATTAAAGGGGAGGCAATGGCGCTGACGACTGTGACGCTTCTAAAGTCGGCTACCCACACACTGCGGCCCGATGGCAGCAGTTACAACTCATTTCCGTCAGGCCATACCACACAGGCTTTTGCCGCAGCCACTTTTTTAAATGAAGAATACAAAGACCGCTGCCCATGGATGCCCTACGCTTCCTACACGGTGGCCTCATCCGTAGGCCTGCTGCGCGTGGCCAACAACCGGCATTACATCAGTGATGTGCTTGTGGGCGCAGGAATAGGTTATTTATCCATGAAAGTGGCATACTGGACCCATCAGTACAAATGGGGCAAGCCGGGACGCAAACACCAGCTGGTTTATTGATTTGTTTCGGAAGCAGCTTTCATCCGGGCTTCTAACTGCAAGAGATTCTCCTGCTTTTGCCCGGCAAGTTTGCCTTGACAATATGGAGTGCAAAACTGGTGGGACCGTAATAGCTTTGCAGATCCGGCAAGCCAACTGAGGGCAGCAATATCCGTTGCTAGTCTGTGGCTGGTTTCCTCTCGCATTAATGCATCTTTTTCAGCAAATTCTGATGTGCCAAAATGATATAGGTCCGCGTCGCAGACGATTGATTCCAATAAATTGGTAGGCCTTTGTGGTAGTGTGGTTGCTAGGATGCAGCCCATGACGCGCGCTATCAGATCGCCCTCAATGGCCAAACTGCTAGCGAATTGGTGGAAAATCAACGCGCCTCGCTGCTCGTGGCCCGCAGGACCTCCGTTCATATAGCCCAGGTCATGAAACCAACTGGCGGCAAGAACAACAAACCGGTCAGGATCAGTGAGTTGGTAGTAATCGGCAAGCTGTAAAGCATTTTCAACCACGCTTAATGTGTGGTTGAGATTATGGTACGCGAGCTCATCACCGCAAGCAGATAATTGAGCCGATACAAAAGCTCCAATTTGATCCAGCAGGGAAGCAGTTTTCATTGACTTAACAGATTTAAAAGCGTCGCCACGGATATCCGAAGCCTGTTTTAAACGATAAACCTATCAGCGAATTTTGAATTCTTTTTGAATTTCGTTGTACAGTGGTTTTTGTAAATTACTATTTAAAACTTTTAGCAAGCACATTCTTACCTTTACGGACAACCCGAAAAATGCATCCCGAAAAAATGATTTTTGAATTTACATCAAAGCCGAACTTCAATTTCATAGCTGAATTTTCAGCTCAATTCGATATTCCTGTTTTCGACAATTGTTTGACGATTCCTGCTGATATGGGACAAGGATATATGTAAGATTATAGAATTTGGAACAGATTTCAGATTGATTATCCACCGGTATAATTTAAAAGAAGATTTTATCATTAAACGAAATGCCTCAGTAGACCGCAATGATTTAATTAGTATTTTCTTTTACACAAATGAGCAGTTTATTGATTTAGTCTATAACGAACGTAAACCTGTTAGCATTTTCCGAAACTTTACACTAAAAAAGCGCTTGCGAAAAGTACTATCATGAAAGGACTCCAACCTGAGATCGCAGATGCGCGCGCGGGAGTAAAACCAATGTACATTCAGAATAGCATAAGCCGTTGCAAAGGTATACTTGCAACGGCTTATGCTATGAGAGCCTAAACCCGGATCACATTAAAAGTGATGTACCGTGTTAAATGTCAGAATAATCCGTTGGGTAAAGGAATTTCATATCGTTACGCGACACGTTTTTCTGATAGATGGGCATAGCTGAAAGCTGCTTCCAATAGGCATCTTTTCCAAAAGCGTCCCAATGCGCATCACGGGCAGCCTTGTTTTCAAAAGTAGTCATGTACATCAGGTTAGGCATACGACTTCCTGACACCACTTCGGCATAAAAAACGGCATTGAACCCAAGTCTTTTAAATAGCCCGACTTCATCTCCTTTATTGAACATTTCAATTTTGTTCTTCGAGATTTTTTCGGTGTGCCCTTCATAGCTCCTCAATTCATAAACTCTGTCCTTCATCGGTGAAGTAAGTTGGGGTAGCTCGAATTGGGGGCTTTTTTCAAAAGCATTCAGCAAAATAGATTCAATTCGCTCATAGGGCGGTTCGCTAAACAATGCATCGAGATATTCTTTGCCAGCGCTTTGGTACTGCACGTCTTTAATCAATTTTTGTTCCAGTTTGGAAAAATCCCCGTAAGAACGGAATGGAATAAAAACGTAGATCAGCTTTTCGCTTACCGTGTTTGATTCCCCAGAGACAATTGGCTTAAAAACACCTACTTTCGATATACCTGCTTTATGCAATGCCGGAAGATACGCCTGTCTCAAAAAGTCGTCTACCTTCTTCTCCTGGGCCTCGTTTTTAAGGTGGTATACTTTTATCTGATAAAATTGGCGTTTGGCCGCGTATGCCGATACGCTCACGCTAAAAATCGTTACTGCCAAAAGCAGCTTTCTGAACTGGGTCATTGATTAAACGTTTAGGATGTATTTAAAAATCTCCGCGAAATAACAGCCCGTTTTTGTATAAACCTTATTTTCTCCAACTAACAATTTTCTAAGTGCATTTTCTTGGAGCTCTTCTCAGAGTCTGGCCAAGGCCACCCGCGCTATGACGGGAACTCCATGTCATTTTCGGAAAAGTGACACAATCCATCCAGCAAAGCACTCAATTGCATACCGGTAGCTGACAAAGCATATTCGACCCTGGAAGGAACTTCCGGTAAGTTGTCATTCCGGATAATCAGTTTGTGCTGCTCCAGAAGCTTTAATCTGTCAGCCAGAACATTGTCGCTAATATGTCGCAAGTCGTCTTTTAGACTCGAAAAGCGATTATTACCTTCCTCGATGCTGAACATCACTTCGGTAAGCCATCGCTTGCTGAGCAGATTGATCAACTCGTTGAGCCTGCACTTCTCTTCGAGGAACGTCTGATTGTAAAAATTGGTGGAGGTTAGCTTTCTCATAATCTTACTTACTTTTATAGAAGTAACTCACTATTTGAAAAGATATTGTTAACGGCAAGATTTGACAATTCTTTTGTGAGCGGATATACAAAAACACTTACAAACCCACGTTCTGCCTACATCTTTTGGTGATGCAAATTTACCTTCAAGCAGTTGGTAATATAACTACCGCGACACACAGTAGGTCAAAGGGTCAACAGTTCTTATTGATCAGAATAACTTCAACTATAAGGAATTGATCCAAAGTATCCTCACCTCGCTTGCAGTTACATTACGGGTTTTGTCCAATCCATTGGGTAATGTGCTTCAAAAACAACTGGTCAATCGAGGTATAAATCCGTTAACCGTTAATTTCCTAACCTATCTTATTTTATCCATTCCCTGCTTTGGATTTGCACCAAGAATCAATTGGTTAAGCTTCCCTCCACAGTTTTGGCTCTACTCTATTTTGGCGGGCATTTTCGGCGCTTTGGGAAATGGCTTTTTGGTTAGGGCGCTGGAAAAGGGAGAGATATCGGTGCTTGGCCCAATAAATGCCTATAAATCCATCATTGGCATTCTGGGAGGATTTCTGTTGTTGGGAGAAATACCGAGTCTTTGGGGTTTATCTGGCGTTATGATGATTATTTATGGAAGCTATTTTGTTCTGGATACCAAAGAGGAGCGATTTTCCTGGAAGATTTTATTGAGGACCGAGATAAAATACCGGCTTCTAGCTCTGATCCTGACTGCGATAGAGGCCATTTTCGTTAAAAAAATCACATTATTATCTTCCATGACCGCGACGACGATCAGCTGGTGTTTGTTTGGAACGATCTTTTCATTTTTCTTTCTTTTGCTCTACAGGACCAACCCGGAAATTGAGATAAGAAAAATAAGACCCGGCGATATAACCAAATCATTGTATTTGGCAATGTGTGCGGGTGTAATGCTGATCACGACTATCTATTCGCTAATTCATCTTCCAGTTGGATACGCGTTGTCGCTGTTTCAACTCTCCTCGATTGGAGGCATTTTCCTGGGGTATCATTTTTTCAATGAAAGAGATATTCGCAAGAAGCTATTTGGAGCGATAGTCATGATTGCAGGCTCAGTTATGATTATACTTTCTGCGGCCTGATTGACTGTCAGGCATTGTCAATCCATTCCTCTTAACCATGAAACTGCAGCCGGTAAAGCGCATGCAAACTGAAAGTTCTGAATTATTTAATGAGATATATCCATTTGGATGTATTGCCAAGTCTGAATACCCCAACCACCTCTGAGCATTCGACCAATTTTGATCACTTTATTCCATACATTCACTGGAATTACGGGCCACAGACGACTTATAAGCAGCTACTTGCGGACATGATAGCACAGGGCTTTAACAGTAAATACACCAGCTTTGCGAAAGAATGGACCGGCTTGTAGCACAAAATTTAGTGGGGCAACGCATTCGGCTCAAGACAGTCTTGCTTGATTTTCGTTTTTTGTCAGCTGCCAATGGCCGGATATCTTAAGAAATGCGTCACTCGGGCATATCTGCAAACAGAAATCCAGTAATTTAGTCTTATGCCAGAAACTGCTGAACATATACCGGTATTAAACTCGATCTCAGATTTTTTCAGGGTTTATGGGCTTGGTGAGCCTGTTAACAATGAGATCATGTGTATGCGCTTGCAGGACCAGCCAGACAAGAGGCTGATGAACATGCCTTTATGCCGGACCAACTTTTATCGGATCATTCATTTGACCTCCGAAAATCTCTTTCATCTGTACGAGAATAAAAGAACTGAGATCGTAGCCAACACCCTCATTTTCAGCTACCCGGGAAAACTAGAATCTTGGAGCCGGTCGGGAAGGCTGTACGGTAATGTTGTGTATTTTTCAAAGGACTTTTTGCAATTGGATCCTGTCCGTCCCGGATATGAAAGCCTGTACCCCTATTTTACTGCAGACGCGGCTTTTCCGCTCGCGATCAGCGATCAGCAGGCATCAAACCTTAAACTGCTTTCCGATGAATTGATTGAAGAAATAGGTTCTCACTACGCCGATAAGACCGAAATGCTCAAAAATCTCCTTCATGTCTATCTGCAAAAGGTAAAAAGAATTTACGAGGCCAATACCGGCAAACTGACCATTAAAACAAAAGAAAACCGCCTGCTGTATAATTTGTTCAGAAAACATCTTGAATCTTACATTGTCCAGCTCGGGGCCGGCAAGCAAACCAACATGCCTTCCGTCTCGGCAATTGCTGAAATGATGAACATGAATCCGAATTATCTGAATTCCTCAGTTAAAAAGGTGACCGGACAAACGGCTTCGGTGATGATCCAGGAAAAACTTTTGCTGGAAGCTAAGGCATACCTGATCCATACCCCTTTGCAGATTGCAGAAATTGCCTACCGGCTTGGATTCGATAACCTGTCTTACTTCAACCGCTTCTTTAAGAAACATACCCAAACCACCCCCTCCGAATTTCGTAAGTCCATTGTTCTGTAGGTGGTCAAAAGCGTTTGACCTATAGCGAAAAGTGCTATTATCCCTGTAAAAAGTACTAACAACAACCCGTCAGGCAGCGCTTACTTTGCAACAACATTTGAAACCAATCAACAGTTGTCGCAATGATGAAAACGATCCTGATCATTACAGTTCTCTGCCTGCTTTCCAACATGTTCGTTTCTGCTCAGCAATCCGAGATCCGTACCGGCAAGCAAGGAGGTGATACAGTCCAATTGCAAGGGTCAGTTGATTCCGCAATACAAAAAAGCCTTACTCCACAGGAATATCAGGATTATCTCGCCTGGGTTGCCCTGGGCATTGGGGGCTTACCTCACACCCTGGAAGGTTACCGGACGGTGAAAAAGATGGGAATGGCCATGAGAGATCCATTGGATGTGGGCAGGGTCAGTTCATACATTGGTAAAAACGGAGACCTGGCTTCATTGAAACCATTACCAAAACGTCCGGGAACAAAACCTTCCATTGCCCCGTTTGCCGTGCCCCACCGCCAAACTGACCAGCACAACACCGGGCAAATCAGAAAGAAACAGACTGAGCTATTTGACGCCGCGATAGAAGGTTCACATGGTCAGTTGGTGTATCAAAACTCCTATCTGGAAAAGCATAGCCCCGGGATTTTTTTGGCAGACCCAACCAAAGGAAACCAGACCGTCGTTGGCCTTTCGCATGCCGAAATCGGTCACATCCACGCATTCGATGGCTCTATACATCTGATCCTCAGTCCGAGCGACACCAAAGAAGTGATCGAAAAAGGATGGGGGGAATTACACGGCCTGGCCAACGGAGTAGACAGGGTCGCCAGAACTTATATGCTGATTTATTCACCCCGCGATCAACAGGAGCTTGCCGTAACAAGTCAGATACTGGATGCAGCCATCCAATACAGCAGCCATCCGGCCCGCCCATAATTTTAAATGCAGACATTCCACCCCG
Organism: Dyadobacter pollutisoli; assembly: GCF_026625565.1. Taxonomy (NCBI): domain Bacteria; kingdom Pseudomonadati; phylum Bacteroidota; class Cytophagia; order Cytophagales; family Spirosomataceae; genus Dyadobacter; species Dyadobacter pollutisoli. Next base: position 1,319,619 of record NZ_CP112998.1, on the reverse strand, counting down.
ATTCGAATAACCTTTTAACCTAAAAACTAAAATCATGAAAAAGACAGTCACCGTGCTCGCACTTATTCTATTACCATTTCTGACCCATGCACAAATCTGGTCGATGGATAAAGCTCATGCCAAAGTAGGTTTCACAGTAACGCACAACCTGATATCAGAAGTAGATGGAAACTTCAAAAATTTCGAGGCCGTGATCTCATCTTCCAAACCAGATCTTTCGGACGCGATCTTTGAAATGAGTGCTGAAACGGCCAGCATCAATACGGAAAATGAAATGCGGGACGGGCATTTGAAGGGGGATAGCTTTTTTAATACCGCCAAATTCCCCTCCCTGACGTTTAAAAGCACATCCTTCAAAAAGGTAAGCGGAAGCAAATATACAATGACAGGGAACCTGACCATCAAGGGTACCACCAAACCGGTAACTATGGACGTTACGCTGCTGGGGCCAAACACCGACCAGAAAACCGGGAAGCCGATTCTGGGCATTAAGGCCACAACCAAAATCGACCGCCAGGACTTTAAGGTAGGTACATCACTGGCTTCCAGTACAGTGGCTGATGAAGTTGAGCTGCGTGCTACCGGAGAATTCAAACAAAATTAGACCTGCTGGCTTACTTTTCTCATCCGTCAATGTACCTCCTATGAAAATATCGCACGCTCTGGCGTTGATTGCCTGTTTGCTCACCGGCATCCGCGCGACCGGTTTTGCCCAGACTACTCTCAGACCGGACTATAAAACAGCCGAAAAAGGCTTGGGAAAGATCACAGGAAATGTGGTTGACAGTATCTGGGCAAATCCAGTAGAGTATGTGACGGTAGCATTATACAACGCATCGGATCTGATCAAACCTATTGATGGAACTGTGTCCGATGAGAAGGGTAAGTTTACGCTCAATGAACTGGCTACCGGTTCATATGCCATTAAAATCTCCTCGATGGGTTACAATGAAAAACTGATTTTGATCCCCAGGGTAGACGATAATACGATTGCACTTAAAAATGTCAAAGTCTCCGTTTCAGCACATCTTTTAAAAGAAGTATCCGTTACAGGACAAGCCTCGCTGATCGAAGAAAAAGTGGACCGCCTGGTTTACAATGCGGAAAAAGATCTGACGGCCAAAGGAGGCGATGCCACAGAAATCCTGCGAAACGTCCCGCTCCTCTCGGTGGACCTGGATGGTAACGTATCGCTGCGTGGAAGCCAGAATATCTGGGTATTGATCAACAATAAACCCTCGACCATTTTGGCAGCCAGTGTCGCTGATGCTTTGAAACAAATTCCAGCCGACCAGATCAAATCGGTCGAAGTCATTACATCTCCATCGGCCAGGTATGACGCCGAAGGGTCTGGCGGCATTATCAATATTATCACCAAAAAGAATAACCTCGAAGGCATGTCCCTAACCATTGACAGTGGTATTGGAAACCGTGCGTCAACGCTGGGCCTGAACGGAAGTTACCGGAAAGGAAAATTCGGCATCAACCTGAACGGCTCGGGAAGAGCGATCTACAACAAAGCAATCTACGATTTTACGCAACGAACCCTGGCGGAACAGATCGTGACCAGTCAATATTCAACGGCAAAACATTTGGGAGGATTTGGCAATTATGCCCTGGGACTGGACTATGATCTGAAAAAGAATGAATCGCTCTCAGCCGGTATCAGGTTTGGCACCAGGGTTTTTTCAAGGAAACAGAATATGTCTGTCAGTCAGCAAAATGGCAATGCAGCTCCTGAACTCTCTGGCCGGGATATCGACAGTAAGGATCTTTCCAATTCGGTAGATGTGAACCTGGACTATATCAAAATCATCAAACCCCAAACAGAGCTGAGCATTTCAACATTATACAGCCGGGCAGACCTGACCAACAATTCCGATGCTTCTCTATTCTCTGGGTCACGGCAGCTGCAAGGCACCCAGGAAAACAACAATAAAGGCAATAACCAGGAAGCTACTATCCAGGTAGATTTTACTACCCCGGTCAACAAATCCCAGCTACTGGAATTCGGGGCGAAAGGTATTTTCAGATCTGTCAAAAGCACTTACAGTTACATTTTTTCGACGGCGGATACCAGTGCCGAATACCTTAACATCGCCGGTGGCAATCTGGACTACGCCCAGAATGTTGGCGCAGCTTATCTGAGTTACATGCTCACGACCAAGTCAAAATGGACTGTTAAAGCAGGTGCCCGGTACGAGATGACCACCATTGAAGCGTCCACAGCTGAAACGGAAAGAATCGACATTCCAACTTATCAGAACCTGGTCCCAAGCATAGCTATATCAAAAGCGTTGGGATTGTTTACCTTGAAGGGCGGCTACAACCGGCGTATACAGAGACCCGGTATCGGGCAGCTCAACCCGAATGTCAACATCGTCAACCCGCAAAACCTGATGACCGGCAACCCTCAGTTAAGGCCGGAACTGACAGATAACTTCGAGCTCTCTGCGAGCGGGGCGATTGGGAAATTTTACATCAACGCGGCAGTCTTTACCCGGCAGACTGCCCGCGCGATCTCGCAGGTCCGCATACCCATTGACTCTATCGAAGGTGCGACGCTAACCACGTACCAAAACATTGGCAAACAACAGGATTATGGTGCGAACCTTTATGCATCCTGGCAGATCCTCCCTATTTGGAGTATCAACGGAAGTGTCGATACGTATTACGCAGTACTGAATGGCGTTTCACCCGGCCGGAACGGAGGCAATGTAAACCTGACCAACAAGGGATGGTACGCCAACAAACGTTTTATGACCCAGTTATCGCTACCCGATAACTGGAAGGTTCAGGCCAATGGAATGTTCAACGGAAAAGCGCTTCAGTTACAGGGCCGAATGGGTGGATACATGCTCTATTCGTTGGGTTTCAGAAAAGATTTCAAAGGCAACAAAGGAAGTTTGGGGATAACCGGGGACAATATTTTCAGTAAAAGCATCAAGGTCTCCGGCGATTTCTCCTCGCCACTTTTTGTCCAGAGAACCAGGAACCAACTTATAAACAGGGGTATCAGACTTACTTTCAGTTACAAAATCGGCAGGATGGGCATGGAAGTCAAACGAAAAACCAAGAGCATAAAAAACACCGATGTCAAGGAAGGTGAAGGAAATTAACAACCATTTCAATAATCTAACGAACAATCCAAACATGAAAAAGCTAGCATTTGCATTTTACGTCGCAGTCGGCATTTGTGCCACAAGCTCCGCTTTCGCCCAAGGTCCGCCTCGCGGCGGCGCGCCTGCACTGATGGATTTGGCAACTGCCAGATCACTAACCGAAACCACTGCCGCAGCTGCCAAGGCTGCCAACGCCAATGTCGCAATCAGTATCGTGGATGCCAATGGCGACCTGGTATTTTTCGAAAGAATGGACGGCGCCATCAGTATGGCTGTGACCAGTTCCCAAGGAAAAGCACGCGCAGCCATTCTTTTTGGCATGCCTACCAAAGCAGCCGCTGATGCGGCGGCGGCCGGAACGCCGCTTAATGCTAAAATAATACCTTCCGGGGCAGGCTCCTTCGCCATTGCCGTTCAGCAGGGAGGGCTTCCGATTATCAAAGATGGAAAAATCATTGGCGGTATCGGCGTAGGCGGATCTTCACCGGCCAATGACGAAATCTTTGCACAAAAGGCTCTGGACAGCCTGCGGTAAATAGCGTATGAGGCTTTATCTCGGTAGTTTGTTTTGGAACAAGTACGGGAAACGAGATCAGTCCCAGCACGGCTGTGATGAGAAACGACCAGATGGTGAGCGGTAACCGGTCGAAAGTCATGCCAGCCGTGCGCAGGTTAATGACGGTAGTAATGTAATAGATGCCGCCCAGCAATTGTGATACAATAAACAATGCCATACTTGTAGCCACAACGTCATGCCTGCGCCTGAACGGGGAAGTGCCTGCGGCAAAGCGCTTAACGGCGGATAAACGGCCCATCCTCCCGTAGCCGGGCCCGTCGAAAGGAACATAGACGACAGCACTAGGCGGGCGCGGGAGAAGTGTCAGGAGAGAAACGCCTTACCGGTACTGGCTGCAATGGAAAATTGGAGCGATGATAACCGTGTACATGTCATTAAGGAAGCTGACCGAAGCTCAGGCATGCTTAAATTCTGTACTCCTACCAAAAACGTACGCCAATCTTGACCCCGAATCTGTTGTACCCTGCCTCTATCTTTTGGAATGTTGTGGAAAGGTGCGGCACCTCTGACTTGTAAATACTGCCTAATCCGGCTGCCCCAAAAGCCTCAATAAACGCTCCGAAATGTACTTTTTGAATCTCTAATCCCAAACCTGCGGAAAAGAATAGCATACTTTTCTGCAGGTCTTGCACATCATCACTTTCTGTGAATGTGGTGTGGTTTTCGTATTTATAAGTCAGCGGGACCTGCAATTCGGGGCCAAATCTTACATAGGGACGTAGCTTCCCCGGATTGGTATTTGGAAGATGCAGCTTGATGCCCAGCGACGCATTTATACCGGTAATCGAAAAATCCTCCAAGGTAGATCCAGTGGTACCGGTGGAATAAAAGCTGGTTTGAAAGTACTCCACACCCACCTGGAATTCGGCCAGATTCTTATGGTCGATATATGCCAATGCGATCCCGCCTGAAGCCATCCAGCCGGTTGCCATCTCTCTTTTTACGCCTCCCACGCTGTATTCAGGTACTACGGCTGCAAAACTTCCGATCAGCTGTGGCCTCCACCAGCTGCCGCCTTTGCAATTTTTGGCCTGCTCCAACCCGCTTTTGATCTCTTCATTGAGTGCGGCCTGGTTGCAAGTCCGAACCGACTTCATTTGCTCGTAGACTTCCGCGGTCTTGGCGCATTCACCTATTTTTTTAGAGTCCTCGATTTTGTTCCGATAACCTACCAGAATGCTGTCACTTTCGGCAAACCTGCTGACCGAGTCGCCGAGGCTCGCATGTGCTCTTAGAATCACAGCTGCATTATTGCATCCGTTGAGAAAGGCAACAGTTTCCCTCCAAATTCTTTTTGAGCGCACAATGTTGCAGTTGGCAAGTTCCCGGCGCACCAATGTTACTCCCCGCGTGAAACTTTCCAGCCCGCCACAATCCGCAGTAAAGCCTGGCTTCGGGGTGGATGCGGTCGGCAGCGCGGCCACATAGCTGGAATACTCATTCTGAATGCAGCCTTTCATTGTTTCCCGGATCTCCACTGGAAGCTCGTCGGTCCAGGAAATCAGACTTGTGTAGGCACTCCTGACTGTTTCTGCATTTGTTTTGTTCTTTTTGAGGATATCTATTTTTTGCCGGGTACTTTTGAACTCTCTGAGTCTGGTAATTAGAAAATCCGACGTTTTAATTGTCGATTTGTTCGATTCAACATGCCGGATCAGAAGATCGATATCACAAAGTTTGGCGATCTCCGCAAGAGATTCTTTCCCCTCCAGCCCACTGCTTAATTCTCTGATCCTGGTTTCAATCTCAGGAATGTCGATATTGCGGATCTCGCGGTATGTTTCCAGTGCTTTTAGCTCCTCATATGGCGAGCGTGTTTTTGTGGTACTGCCCAGATTTTTACTTCCCCATTTAGAAAGTTCTTCGGCAATCCTGAACCCCTCCACATACTGTTCGCGGAGTGTGCTATTCGAATTTCCACCCAGTGTTTTGGCATTTATGAAATCATTTTTTGCGCCGGTCGTGTCCAGCTTGCTCAGTTTCTGCCGCCCGCGGTGCGCAAACTCAAAGCCGGTAATGACGCGTTGCTGAGTCGTTAATTCCGTCACATTGCCCTTATTGATCTGGTTGAGACAGTTTTCAATCTTACTCTCAAAAAAGCTCAGTGTCCCGATATCTCTTAATTTACGGTACTCCTTAAACTTATCCAGTGCTTCGGCATACTGCTCCTTTTTGTAGAGCCTTTCCCCTTCTTTTACCAGTTCATTAATGATATTGATCTGCCGTGTCCGCAACATGAAACTTGAATCTTTCGGATAAGACTTATACAATGCCAATGCCTCATTAAACCTGCCTGCATCGAGCTTTTCCTCGGCAATCATCCAAACAGAATAGAGCTCTTTTTTTGTAAACTTCTCCTGTGACCAGGCTAGTCCGGCATTTAAAAATAGCAACAGGAAAGTCAGGTAAATGGTTAATCGCATTTTAAAGGTACCGTTTGAGTGAGTGAGGCTGCATATTGATAGTAGTTGTTTGGAATGTGGCTCAGCTCTTTTGCATTCGCGTTTTTAAAATCCTGACATTTCTCGTCAGCCGATTTCCGGAACTCGGCAGCGAGTTGCTGCAGCCTGGGGTGCCGGGGGTTTGCGTTGAATGCATTTTTGAAATTCTGATTGGCCACGCTGTATTCTTCGTCCTCTACCGCTTTCAAACCTCTGTTTATATAAGCATCAAAAGCCTCTTGATCCGGGGCCGCAGCTACTTGGGCTGGTGCCGGTTCTTCCTGGTCGACGGGCAAATTCGCCGGTATTTCAGGACTGATGTTTTCAGCCGTGACCTGACCTGGTTGGCTGGCCAGACTGTCTTCGGCCACCACCTGTGTCTGACTTTGCCTTGGCGCAATATCCTCCGAAACGAGTACCGTCGGCTCGCCACTCGTTGCACCCAATCCAGAATAGCGGAATATCCACGTTGCCACCCGATTCGAAATCAACGGACCATTTGCAAAAAAACTCCACATCAGGAATCCGAGCAGCAAAAATGCAATGGTATAGATCCATTTTGGAAGTCGGCAGGCTTGTTTTGAGAATTTATAAAACAAAAATGCGGCAATTCCGACCGGCAAAATGGCGGGCAGCCCCAGCATTCCGAATGAAAGCAAAAAAAAGAGAATGAAAAGTGAGACAGGTATGCCCGACCAAATGGCACGGCCCCGTTTATGGTGCTTCCTCAGATCGTCGGTGTCCATCCAGCCGACGTCCATTTTGTCATTATTTTCAGGCATAATCGTTGAGTCTGATACTTCCTGTATTCCGTTTAGGGGGTTATTTCAATGACCCTGATCCCAATACAATCTTAAATTTCCCGAAAAATATTTTGGAAAACTATTTTATCGTCAAGCAAATGGCTTAAATACGTATCACTGATGGGACTGTATAGTGCATGCAAGTTCGCAGTTGAAGGTCTTACTGAAACACTGGCGGGTGAAGTAAGTGGTTTCGGCATTATTTTCCTTAGGGCTAATATGCTTTTCTAAGACTATCGGCGAAGGCGTTGGGAAGCAGACTGAGCTCAACAGCTTGCGCCGCTTTTTCGAGATCGTATTGAATCCTGACAAACTCCACCTGAACGGAAGCCCGCTGACTGGTCAATCGTTAAAAGCACGTAGCATGCTCGCGCGTCCCCATCCTTGGGTTTGCCCACAGAACCCGTATTGATCAGGTGGTGGAAATGGTCACTGCCGTCTCGACCTGAATTGATGATCCGATGATAAGGCATATGAGAGTGTCCAAAGCAAAGGATATCGGCGTTAAATTCCTTTACCAGTTCCACCATATAATCCTCTGGTAGCTCCTGCAACAGATACTCGTTGATGCTGCGCGGACTACCGTGAACAAGCAGCATGCTCAGCTGCTGATCATTGAGTTGAAATTCTAACCTGAGATGCCTGGGGAGTGTCAACAAATAATCCCTTTCCTTGTTTCCGACCAGTTTATAGGCATATTCGCTACTTTCCTCTTTGCTGCAATTACCTTCAGAAGGATGTATTTTTGAAACTTTCAGGTCGTGGTTTCCTGCAATGGCCGCGATACCATGCTTACGAACCAGGCCGATTACCTGGTTGGGCCACACATTATAGCCCACCAGGTCACCCAGGCAGTAGATAGCTTCGGGCCTTTTTGTTGCCAAGTCTTCCAACACCGCCTCAAAAGCCGGGAGATTGGCATGGATATCTGATAGTAGCGCTATTTTCATTTTCCCAGGCGTAATGATTCTGCATATGCATCCGGAAGGATGCTATCCTCTACGGCCTTGGCCGCTTTTTCAACATCATAGTCAAAGCGTATAAATTCAACGGTAACACTTTCCCTGCTCGAAATGGATGCATTTGCATTAATATGAAGGATTACATAACCGCCCCGGGGATCCCCATCTTTTGGTTTACCTACCGAGCCAATGTTGATCGCATGACGGAAATGATCTGTTCCATCTTGCTGGACTGAGTCCAGAATTCTATGATAAGGTTTGTGCGTATGCCCAAAAAGCATCACATCAGCACTGGCTTGCTCCATGATCCGCAGCATACTTTTCTCGTCGCGATCTTCAAATAAATACTCGTTGATCCGGCGGGGACTACCATGTACTAAAAGCACTGATAACGGCTTGTCGTTGAGTTGGAAGTCCAGACGGATGTGTGCCGGTAGCGTTTTTAGATAAGCCCGCTGCTCGTCATTGATGATTTCATTTGTATAGGCAATTGATACTTTACCATTTTCCTTTTCGTCGTCTGTTTTGTAGGCGCAGCCGCAATCATCGCTGCTTCTTCCAATTCCGAAGTCGTAATTGCCGGCAATGGTTGGGATTCCCCGCTTTCTGATCTGGTCTACAACTTCATTAGGCCAGATGTTATAACCGACCAGATCACCCAAACAATAAATAGCGTCGGTATCTCTGGATTCAACATCTTTGAAAAACGCTTCCAATGCCGGAAGGTTGGCGTGTATATCTGAAAAAAGGGCAATTCTCATAAATCATTATTTAAGTATTCAATAATTTCATTGACAGTCTGACGGGCAGAACGGCCTACGCCTATTAATGTTGCAGATGCAAAACCGGTGAAACTGCCATAACCCACTAGCCAGAGCCCGCTTAACTTCAAGGCCTTCGTTCCTTCACAGTCAACTTTGCCGTCTTGATTTAAGATGCCTAAGCCTTTCAGGTGCCGTGTTGCAAAGCCAAATCCAGTACACCAGATCACCACATCAAATGGCTGGCTGCTGCCATCATGCCAGATGACGCCGCGTTCATAAAACTCCTTGAAGGTATCGCGTGCTTGGAGCACGCCACGGGCGCGTGCTTCCTTCACGGCGGGTACCATGACTATATTGCCTATGTTGTACTGGGCCGCATTAAACTCCCTCCCTTCTTTCATTGCATGGTATTTGGCCGATGCCACATCAAAAAGCACCCTGCCATCCACATCATCAGGTAAGAATTGCGGCTCTTTGGCTGTTGCCCAAACCGTGGTTGCGACCTTGGAAACTTCGGCCAGGACTTGCGCCCCGGAATTACCCCCGCCGACGATTAACACGGATTTATCTTTGAAAGGGAGCGGGTTTTTATACTCGAATGAATGCAGCTGCTGGCCTGTAAACAAGTGCCTTCCTGGAATATCTGGAACAAAAGGGTTTTGAAAAGTGCCGGTGGCTGAGATAATCACCCTGCTCTGATAATTTCCTTGGTCAGACTCTACCGTAAAAATGCCGCCCAGCTTTTTGACACTGATTACCTTGATACCTCGCTGTATTGGGATTTGGTACCTTTCCTGATAGGCGTTCAGATAATCAAGTACATCTTGTTTTGAAGGAAACCCGCTTCCGGATTTAGGCATGATCCAACCCGGCAAGGAGCTTTGCTCAGCAGGTGAAAACAGCGTAAGAGAATCCCAGCCGAGTTGCCAAGCGCCGCCACCCTGGCGTTGGTCGTCCAGGATGATATATTTCAGGTTTGTCCTGCGCAGAAAGTAGCCGCACGACAAGGCGCTTTGCCCGCCACCGATAATAATCAGATCATATAGTCCATCTTTCATAACAGGAGCCTTAAACAGAAAACTTCTTTTGCTGTTTGAGCGCGAAATTGACCATCAGAATCAGTACCGGCACTTCGATTAACGGACCGATTACCGCAGCGAAAGCCGCGCCCGAATCAATCCCGAACACAGCGATGGCAACTGCAATACCTAACTCAAAGTTGTTACCGGCAGCAGTGAAGGCAAGGGAAGTCGACTTGGCATAATCCGCGCCCGCACGTTTTGAAAGGTATAAGGCCGAGAAAAACATGATTGCAAAATAGATCGTCAGCGGTAGCGCAATGCGCAACACGTCAAATGGTATGCTTACAATCAACTGCCCTTTTAAACTAAACATGACCACAATCGTGAACAACAAAGCAATTAAGGTGATTGGGCTGATGGCGGGAAGGAATTTTTTCTCGTACCATGCTTTGCTAAACAGCCTGGTTAATACAATCCGGGAAATGATACCCGCCATAAATGGGATACCCAGATAGATAAAAACGCTTTGCGCAACCTGCCCGATGGTAATGTTAACCACCAGGTGGCCCTGTTCAAACCCTTTCAGTCCAAAGAGAGGCGGCAAAATCGTCACAAACACGTAGGCATATACAGAATAGAACAATACCTGAAAAATGCTGTTGAAAGCCACCAGCCCTGCTGCATACAAGCGGTCTCCATTAGCCAGGTCGTTCCAGACAATGACCATTGCGATGCATCGGGCAATGCCGATCATAATTAGCCCGGTCATGTATTCCGGCTTATCCGGCAAAAAGATTACGGCCAGGCCAAACATCAGCAATGGGCCTATAATCCAGTTTTGAAACAGTGAGAGCGCCAAAATCCTGGTGTTGTTAAACACCTTCGGCAGCTCTGCATAGCGCACTTTCGCAAGGGGCGGGACATCATCAGCACCAGGCCAATGGCTAGCGGCACGTTTGTCTGCCCTGAATTAAACTGATTGATGAAATCGGGTGTACCTGGCAAGAAATAGCCGATCGACACACCGATAAGCATGGCCAAAAAGATCCATAAAGTCAGATAACGGTCTAAAAAAGAAAGCCGTGGGGTGTTCATGCGTTTTGATGCTTTAAATTACGTTTCATGACAACAGCCGAAGATGGGCAAAGGCCGCTAAACTGTCTGGTTTGCTGAATGGCCTCGGGCACATGCTCACGGTTAACTGGCGCGAAACTATACCGGTCAAAGTAATGATCAGCTGTGGTTGTGATCAGATATACCTCTTGCAATTCTTGCTTGTCAGCATCGTTAAGTAGCTGACCGACCAACTGCCCGGCAATACCTTTGGCCTGGTGGGTTGGGCTGACAGCAACTGAGCGCAGCAGCCCGACGGGCCCGAAGAGTTCAAGACCGGCGACGCCAACAAGCACCCCGTCCTGTTTTGCCAAAAGAAAATTGCGCAGGCTACCGGGTAAATCTTCGGTAAGCAGGTCAGCTTCTTTTAATAATCTGACCACCGATTCTTTCTCTTCCGGCCTGGCATTATCGATTTGAATGCTCATAATTCTTTAATTTGATTAACAGCATCCTGATCCAGGTTCGCAGCAAGCAGCCTCAGAAACGGCTAATTCCAGCTCCTCTTTGACCGGGGCAGGCGTGCAGCATGAGCCTTCCGCGGATGTTGTGCCACAGCTTTCGTTGCGGGTGAGCGCCTTGCATTGGGTAAAGTCCGGAACAAGATTAACTGTGAATGTTTCGCTACCGCTAACAAACTCACCCGGATACATCTGGCGCGTATCAAACTTTGAATTTCCGAATTCGATCTTAACAGTTGCATCCGCATCCAAAGGAAGCGTTTTTTCAACCAGGTTGACAATTTTAAGTGCTTTGCCGACCTTCATGGAACGGTCCACCTCCTTCACCGAAGGCTCCCAAAGCTGCACGATAATCTCCGTCCAGTTATTCATTACCCCGCCGCAGTCCACCGAAACAATAGGTGCTTGCTTGATCTCGGTAATGTGGTAAGAACTGTCCACAAACTTGCCTTCTTCATACTGGAATTGCAGATGTAAATCTGGATTTTGTTCTAGGGTGCTTTTGAATTCACCCCACGTCATTGGACCCCGGGTCACCCGATCGCCGGCCACCGTATTTAATTGGTTCATGGTTTCTATTGGTTAAATGTAATATTACGATTGATATATTCAAAAAAATACCCTGCTTAATTACAGCAGGATGTAGCAACGGCAAACGTATCAAGCAAAGAGCCAAAAGTTTTTTGTGCTTCCTCCCATACGACTGGGTTAATGCAATAGCATACCCGTGGTGGGTTAATTTCACCCTGAATGATTCCGATCCGTTTCAGCTCCTTCAAATGTTGGGATACAGTCGCCTGCGCGAGTTCGAGCTCATCGACCAGGTCACCACAAACACATGCTTTCCTTGCAATCAACAGTTGAAGAATCGCAACCCTGGCCGGATGTGAGAACGCTTTGGCCAGATCCGCAATCCGGTTCTGCTGCTCGGTGAATATTTCGGTTTTGGTTACTCCCATGCTGCAAATATAAGTCCCATTTTTTCAATTGCAATATTACGATAAGAATTTTTTGTCCGACAAAATCTATCGTATCTTTACGATTTAGCTAAACAACAACCTACTACAATACGATATGAAACTAATCAATTTGTTAATTATGACCATTTTGACCACCGCTGCTGCGCTACAATGGGGAAAATGCGCGAACCTACTCTGCCATACACCGTTTTGATGAGGAGTCCACAAAAGTGCTATTGTGTTTCTGTGGATTGCCATAAAAAAAGCTAAGCAAAACGGTATTCCTCACCGAAAAAGAACAATTTTTGCTATTTTCGTGCAATATCCCAGTAACAAATCGACGCGTTTTGGAGGACAACAGCAAGCTTTGGCAAGATTTCGTGGTGGGTGACCAATCCGCCTTGGAGCAAATTTATAACAGTCATTTCGACGCTCTGGCCAGCTATGGGCTTAGGATCGTTGCCGATGCCGGGCTTGTGGAGGATGCCATCCAGGACGTTTTCCTGAACCTCTGGCGCAGAAGACGATACCTGGGCAAGGTAGAGAATGTCCGGTTTTACCTCTGTAAGGCACTGCGCAACCAGCTCAACCGAAACAATCGCTACGAGCCCTTTCACACAACCGACGACATCGACGGTTTTCTGGATTACCTGTCTACCGTTTCTTGTGAGCAGGAGTCGATCGGCGTGGAAACGCGGCAGGCCCTTATACAAACCATTCAGATCGCGTTGGCTGAGCTCAGTAACCGGCAGCGCGAAGTAGTGCACTTGCGCTTTTACCAGGGCCTGAGCCTCGACCAAGCCGCTCTGGTTATGAATGTACAAAAACAAGTGGTAAAAAATCTGCTCACCCAATCCTACGCCAGGCTTCGGGCCTCCCTTCGCACCTTGGTTTCCGTGCTGGTAATGCTGTTGTTCCAATAACCGGACGAAGCCTGCACTTTCCCCGGCTAAATTTTTCAAAAAAAAGTTTTTCAAACCGATTACCATTTACAGAATCGTGTATCTGTATAGATATAGCCTCAATAGCGGTTTAGGAAGATGAAATATAAAAATTACCAGAGTGAAGATTTTCTCAGCGACGACGGTTTTGTACAATGGGTACTGACTGGCACAAAAAATGTTTTCTGGGAAAATTTTGCGGTGCAATATCCCGACCGTGCAAGCGAGCTGGCGCAGGCAAAAAAACTGGTACTGGCACTCGCAGAGGGCGAGCGGCAGGATCTGAGTGCATTGAGGCCCAGGCTGGTTTGGTCACGGATCAGGTCTGAGATAAATCACCAGAGTGAAATGCAAGAAGCCGCAACGCGTCCGATGTACAAAAGCTGGCCGTTTTTTGCCGCTGCCTCCGTAATTCTTATTTTGGGCATTGGATGGACATTACTCCAACTGCCGGAATCCAATAAGGTTAGCTATCAAGACCTTACAACGATGATCAAGGAAGAGACCGTCCTGATCGAAAAAAATAACCCGAACCAGCATCCCATAAATGTTATCCTGGAAGACGGCTCAATGATTAGACTCTCGCAAGGCGCAAGGCTTTCCTACCCGAGGCACTTTGATAAAAACGAGAGGAAGGTCGTCTTGACGGGGGAAGCCTTCTTCGAAGTCGCCAAAGACCCTGCCAGACCATTTTACATCTATTCCAACGAGGTTATAACCAAGGTTTTAGGCACCAGTTTTACGATTAACTCGGCCGATGACAGTCAACAGGTGGTTGTCCGTGTACGTACCGGACGGGTGTCGGTATATAGCCGGGAAAAGAAAACGCTCGCCGCGCCAGAAACTGCCGGCGTTGTGTTGCTCCCCAACCAGCAGGCCATTTATTATCGGGAAAATCAGCTGCTGAGCCGCAAACTGGTTGAAAATCCAGTGCCTGTGGCGAGCACGCAGGCTACTGCGCAATATGACGACGCACCTGTCGCGAATGTTTTCCGGGATATCGAAAATAAGTACGGTGTCCACTTGATCTACAGCAAAGAGATCTTAAAAAACTGCTTTATCACGACGACAATCGGCAATGAACCGCTTTACGATACCATGGACCTGGTTTGCCGCATTATCGGTGCCAGCTACAAAGAAGTAGATGCGCAACTGGTTATCGATTCGAAAGGCTGTCAATAAATTCAAACCCTGAACCTAACCAACAAGCACATGGACAGATAACGAAACAACTCCCACATCATAGAAAGGGAGCAAGGTTGCCACCTTGCTCCCGGATTGGCCGCTTGCAGTGCGAATGCAAGCACAGGCCTTGTGTTTTGCTCTAAAACAAAAACATTCAAAGTTATGCCAGAATCATCTATCAAAAAAATGATTTTCAAGGTCATGAAAATCTCATTGATACAGTTACTTACGATCATTATCCTGACGGGCATCGGTTATGCCCACAATGGCGTCGCACAAGATCTTTTAAGGAAACGTATAAACATCAGCGTTACAAACGGAAGTTTTAAAGATGTGCTGCGCACTATCGAATCTCAGGCAGACATTACCTTCTCCTACCAGCGGGAAGTGATTCCTGAGGAGCGACTAACGATTATTTGCGAAAATCTCCCGCTCGATGCCGTCTTTTCACAGCTGCTCGCACCGCGACAAATTGGTTACGAAGTACTTAAAAACAGAAAGATACTGTTGACCAGGCTCAAACCGACCGGTATAGAAGCAGTCCCGGATCAGGGGAGACAACCCGAAAAAATAAGTGAACGGACGCTTTCAGGACGGGTAACCGATGAAACCGGTGCAGGCCTCCCCGGCGTGAATATCGTAATGAAAGGCACTGTCACTGGCACGTCCTCTGATATCTCGGGCCATTACCTGCTTTCACTTCCTGACGGGCTTACAGGCGACACCATTGTATTTTCCTCTATTGGTTATGTCAATCAGGAAATACGCGTTGGTAACCAGTCGCAGATTAATGTGACGATGCTGGGCGACACCAAAGCGCTGACGGAAGTAGTCGTTGTGGGATACGGAACACAGAAAAAAAGTGACCTTACCGGTTCGGTGGTACGTGCGGACATCCAGGCATTCAGGGAGTCGCCGAATGTGAACCTGGCCCAGTCCCTGCAAGGCTCCGTGCCGGGATTGAATGTGGGGCAGGTTACCGCGGCGGGGGCAAATCCGACGATCTCGATTCGTGGAAGAACGACGATCAATGGGAACCAGAATGTGCTGCTAGTCGTGGACGGGATCATTTTTACCGGCAGCATGAGCGACCTCAACCCGGCCGACATCGAATCGGTGGACGTGCTCAAAGATCCGAGCAGCATGGCTATCTATGGTGCCCAGGCAGCCAACGGCGTAATCCTGATCACCACCAAGGGCGGACAAAAAACCACCAAACCGGTATTCAGTTATACCGGCAGCTATACCACGCAATCGCCTGTGAATTCGCTGCATTTGTTTGACAGGGAGGGCTATATTAAAAAAGTGATGGACCAGGACTGGAAAAATGCCTACCTGGCACCGGATTTCACCACCCCAAACCCGGATTACAATATTGAGAACTATATTGCCGACCCGCCGGTCCGGGAAGGTCTCAATAATGGCACCAATTTCGACTGGTGGGACAAAACGACCAATCCCGGCTTCATTACCGCCCACAATCTGAGCGTGCAGGGCACATCCAAAGACCTTTCCTATTTCTTGTCGGGCGGGTATACCAACCAGAAAGGCTTTGTCATGAACGACAAGTTTAAGCGGATCACGACGCGGATCAATGTCGAAAACAAAATTTCGAAATGGTTTAAAGTGGGTGTGCAGAGCTCGGGTTCGTTTTCGGACTATTCCGGGGTGGCCCCGGCGTTAGGTGGGATCCGGCTCATGGCGCCGCTGGTGACGCCCAGGGACGAGCATGGCGAATTCATTCTCAACCCCATTGGTACCAATGTCGCCAACCCATTCCTGGTCGCCGATGCCGATGATCTCGACAAGCGTAACAGCCTTTTCGGCAACCTCTACGCGGGCATCGATGTCCCATTTGTGCCGGGGCTTACCTACCGGCTCAATTACGGTCACAATTACTCCTGGGACCAGCATTACAGCAGCAATCCTTACCTGAACGGCGCTTCGGGAACCGCATACAAGATCAATTCGACCTCCTACGACTGGACATTAGATCATATTGTCAATTACAAAACCACTTTCAACAAAATCCATAGCCTGGATATAACACTCGTGGCGGGGCGGCGGGAGCGCAATTTTGAAGAATCCAACGCGACAGGTTACAATTACAACAGCCTCCGGCTTAGCTATAACGACCTGAGCCTGGCGACTGTCCAGAATATTTCTTCTTCGGCCTGGAATGAAAGCTTCCTCTACCAGATGGCCAGGGTTAACTATGAGCTCAAATACCGTTATTTGCTCACCGCCACGATTCGGCGCGACGGATTTTCAGGTTTTGCGGAGAATAAGAAGACAGCCCTTTTCCCCTCCATAGGCTTTGGCTGGGTGATTAGTGAGGAGGAATTCCTCAAACCACTGGATATCAGCATGCTGAAACTACGGGGTTCCTATGCCCGGAACGGGAACCTGGTGGACCGCTATTCTTCGCTGGCGCGGATGAATATCTATCCGGCCTATGTTTTCGGTGAGGGCGCTCCTACCGAATTCGGTCAGCAGGTAGCCACCCTTGCCAACCCAAATTTGTCCTGGGAGACGACAACCGGTTTCAATTTTGGATTGGATTTCGCCGTTCTGAAAAACAGGCTCGCGGGTAGTCTCGATTGCTATCTTACCACCACCAGCGATCTGATCTTCGATGTTAACA
This sequence comes from Dyadobacter pollutisoli, assembly GCF_026625565.1. NCBI lineage: Bacteria > Pseudomonadati > Bacteroidota > Cytophagia > Cytophagales > Spirosomataceae > Dyadobacter > Dyadobacter pollutisoli. Next base: position 1,302,625 of record NZ_CP112998.1, on the reverse strand, counting down.
TCCCCGAAGTGACGGGTTTCAGCCAGATCACCTCCAACATAGGCAACATTGCCAACCGGGGGATCGAGCTCATGCTGAATGGCAAAGCGATAGCCGGACAAAACCTGAAATGGAATGTCAGCTTCAACCTGGCCGCTAACCGCAACCGGATCGTGAAGCTGCTCGGGCAGGACAATAATGGGGATGGCGTTGAGGACGACCTTGTGGCTAGCGGGCTATTCATCGGTCAGCCCATCGGGGCGATCTACGATTACGAATCGGGTGGGATTATTCAGCTCAGCGAAGAACCTCCCAAGGGCTTTTTTGTAGGCACTCACCGAATTATCGATCAAAACAATGACGGTTTTATAGACGCCAACGACCGGGTGATCCGCGGGCGTACAGAGCCCGCATTCAATTTTGGTTTGTTGAATGAATTCCAGTACAAAGACTTTACGTTCCGCTTTTTCCTCAATTCCATTCAGGGTGGACCCAATAGCTACCTGGGCCTGAATATGCCCACCGCGATGGGAATCGGGGATAATGCCCGGCGCCACAATTTCTGGCGGGAACTCGATTACTGGACTCCGGCCAACCCCAACGCCCGCTACCGCAGCCTCGATCAGGGTGCAGCGACTGAATACAATTATTACGGCAACAGGAGTTTTGTCCGTCTTCAGGACGTTACAATCTCTTATTCACTGGGAGCCTCTATGATCCAAAAACTCGGATTACAGGGTTTGAAACTGTTTGTCAGCGGCAAAAACCTGGCTACATGGACCAAATGGCAGGGTTGGGACCCGGAATCAGGGGCCGGGTTATCATCAACCGGCATGCCGGTGATGAAAGGTTTTTCAGTAGGTCTGGATGTTCGCTTTTAAATTTAAAACAGTATGAGATACTTTGCTTCAATCAATAAATGGGTCCTGCTGATCACCATACTGACAGCGGGTTGTAACGAAAAGGAAATTCTGCGCGAGGTTCCCAAAGATTTTGCCAGCCCGGAAAATTCGTTTATCACAGAAAGCGATTTCAATTCCGCCATCATCGCGTTATACGACCTGACGCGCGGCACATTATCGGAGGGTGAGCACCGGCCGCTTGACCACATTTACGGCACAGACCTGGGCTATAATGCAGCCCAGCAGCTCAATGAACGTTTTGGCAGCTACCCAGCTACGCTGACGACCACCTCAGTGCAGGCCCTGTTTCACTGGCAACAGTATTACAAGATCATTTCCAGCGCCAACATTATCCTCAACAGGTTAGGAAATACCAGTTTCACCGACGATCAAAAAAAGGCAATTGAAGCCGAAACGAGGGTTTTCCGCGGACTCGCCTACCGGAACCTTGCCCACCTCTACGGCGGCGTCCCGATCGAGCTCAACGAGGTCAGCTCACCCAAAACCGACTATACCCGCGCTTCCCGGCAGCAGGTTTACCAGCAGGCGGCCGACGACCTTGCATTTGCGGCTTCGTTGCTGCCGGACGTGGAACAGGTAAAAGACGGGAAAGTATCCGCATCAGCGGCAAATCACCTGCTGTCCGAAACCTATTTGTCCCTCGGGCGCTTCCAGGATGCAGTTGATGCAGCCTCAAAAGTGATTGCCAATACAAACAACAAATTGATGACCCAGCGGTTCGGATCGCTTTCAAAGCAGCCGGGCGATGTGTATTGGGACTTGTTTCGCCGGTTTAACCAAAACCGGAGCGCCGGAAACAGTGAAGGTATCTGGGTGTTTCAATACGAAGTCGATGTATTGGGTGGCGTGGTGCGTTCGGCTTCCCTTGCCGGACCGATGCTGGAACGTGATCATTCTCCAAGGCCTTACTCTTTTCCCTACAAGGATCCCTCCGGCATAAGTCCATTTTTATCACTGGGTGTTTCTGATTACACAGGTGGTCGTGGGATCGGTCGCTTTCGGGGGACGAACCATTTTACATATGGCATCTGGAAATATGACTGGAATGATATACGCAATTCGGAATATAATTTTGTGCGCGACGTCAAGTTCAACAATCCGGCCTCGGCCTGGTATGGGCAAAAGCTCTCCGACCATTTAAGTGTTTTCAGAAAGACCCTAGATGATACGATCCGGAATTTCTATCCGTATCAGTCCAAGGTTACCACTCCTGGGCAGCATCCTGCAGAGCTGTTTGTGGACCCGGTTTTAAAAACGTTGAATGCTTCCGGCGCGGGCACGACTTACTCGGACCAATACTTTATCAGGCTGGCTGAAACATACCTGCTGCGTGCCGAAGCGCATTTGGGCTTAGGTGATCAAATGGCCGCCGCCGCCGATATCAATGTGGTCCGCGCGCGCGCTCATGCCAAACTGGTAACGCCTGCGGAAGTGACAATCGATTTTATTCTGGATGAAAGAATGCGGGAACTTGGCGTTGAAGAAAAAAGAAGGCTCACGCTGAACCGTCTGGGTTTGCTTTACGCAAGAACGGCGAAATACTGCAACGGTCATCCTACCGCCGCCCACTTTGGCGTGGACGTTGAACCGCACAACAACCTGTTCCCGATTCCATACAGTGAAATCGAGCGGAACACCAACGCGGTGATCGAGCAAAATCCAGGCTATGCCAAATAACCATTAAAATACAACGCCCAATAAAGTTTTATGCAAAAGAACCTTATCAGCTTATCGGCCTTGTTTGTTCTGTCCGTGTTCTTGTTTGCCGCCAAAACCGGCAAACAACCCGTCATGGCCCACCCGGACAAATCGTCTACCGCCAAACGCCCGAACATCCTGTTCGTCATTTCCGACGATCAATCCTATCCCCATGCCTCGACGTATGGTTACCAAGGCGTCAGCACGCCCGCATTTGATCGCGTTGCCCGCGAAGGTGTTCTTTTCACCAATGCATTCTCCGCCTCGCCAGGGTGCAGCCCCTCCCGGGCCGCCATTCTGACAGGGAAGAACTGCTGGCAACTGGAACATGCCGGCACGCATGCCAGCTCATTTTCGCAGCAATTCAAAACCTATCCCGACCTGCTTGAAGCATCAGGTTACTTTATCGGGCATACCGGAAAGGGCTGGGGGCCTGGTAATTTCAAAATTTCGGGTCGCAACAGAAATCCCGCGGGCCCGGCATTCAGTAAGCTGACCATGGAAGCGCCCAAAGGGATCAGCAACAACGACTATGCTGGCAATTTCAAAAACTTTCTTTCCTCCAAACCCCAGGACAAACCTTTTTGCTTTTGGTTCGGAGCCCAGGAGCCGCACAGGCGCTATCCTACCGGCATCGGCAAGCGAAGCGGGATGGATATATCAAAGGTGAGAGTACCCGGATTTCTGCCGGAAAGCGACGAAGTCAAGTCCGATATCATGGACTATCTGTACGAAATCCAATGGTTTGACAACCATCTCGCACGCATCATACATACGCTGGAAGAAACGGGCGAACTGGACAATACCATCATTGTCGTCACTTCCGACAATGGCATGCCTTTCCCGCGGGCCAAAGCCAATGTCTATGAGTATGGTATCCATCTGCCGCTGGCCATCCGTTGGGCAAGCAAGGCAAAAGGCAATCGGAAGATCGACGACCCTGTGAGCCTGACGGACCTTGCGCCAACCTTTCTGGAAGCGGCCGGTGTTCCCTTCGACGCCAAAACAATAGCCGGGAAAAGCCTGATGAACATTCTCACCGGCGAAGGTCAGGGGGAAGTAGACAAAAGCCGCGAGGCGGTCTATGCATCTCGGGAGCGGCATTCTTCTTCACGCTGGAAAAATCTGGGATATCCGCAGCGCTGCATCCGCACCAGGCAATATCTGTACATCTGGAACGTTTACCCTGACCGCTGGCCTGCCGGCGATCCGCAGGAAATCAAAGAAGGCGGTAAACTCGCCGGTCTGGACAGCGCCTATTTCGACATCGATGATTTTAATGAATCCTACGTTTTTTCCAACCGTAAGAGGCCAGACGTGGCTCCATTTTTCCATATGGCGGTCGACAAACGCCCCGGCCAGGAACTGTACGACATCATCAAAGACCCGGCCTGTCTGCACAATTTGGCCGCCCAGTCGAATATGAAAAATATTGTAGCGGCCCTAGACAAAAAATTAAAATCCTACCTGACCACAACAGGCGATCCCCGAATGGGAAAGAATGGTGATATTTTTGAAACCTACGAGAGGTTCAGTCCACTCAGGTCATTTCCGCCACCTCGCTAGTTTCAATAAGATTTATGGTGTAGGTATCACTGAATTGTTTCGTTCGCCACCCTGAGCATCTAGCGCTGTCAGTACTTCAATTGACTCCCGAACAAATGGAAATCTATGCTACCGAAGTTAGGTGAATCAGTCAAAAAAGGGTTCTTTTCTTTACGGTATGCTTGCTTGGCAGAATGTGCGTTTGTTAACCAGTTTTTGGGCAAAAAACCCATTAAATCAACCAAAGTAAGTTATCCAACACAGCTCTTCAGGTTGTTTTACCATTCAAAGTATCTCGATGGAACATTTCGTGCGAATGTAGGCCACTCCCCTATCAAATGACTGAGGGCCCTTCAAACGGCAAAAAGTGTCTGCAAGTACTACATCTAAGGTAGCCTGTCCGGAATCCAAAGCTTTTTGACCGAAAATCAAATGACTGGGAGTCAGGGATAAACGAAGTTTGTACAACATACAAACTAATCGTGAATCGCTATGAAGTCATTGTACCTCCCCATTATCATGTGTATGGCACTATTGGCCATAGAAGCCTCCGGACAGTCTGTTGTAGGCACGGTTCAGGACAGCAAGGGAAGTCCCGTACCCTATGCTACCGTTTTTCTGCTCAACGGGACTGACTCATCGCTGGTCAAAGGAGCGATAGCCACCGAATCAGGACACTTTGTAATTGAAAATACCCGTGAGGGTACCTTTCGAGTGGCAGTTTCGGCAGTAGGTTTCGAAAAACGGTACTCTACGCCGATCACCCTGGCCACCGGGGCCCGTCATCAGTTACCCTCCCTGGTACTCACGCCCGAAGCCCACCAACTGACCGAAGTAAATGTATTGGCCAAAAAGCCACTGTTCGAGCAGCAAATGGACAAGCTTGTGGTGAATGTGGAAAATATGCTGACCGCCGCCGGGGGCTCGGCCCTCGATGTACTGGAACGTTCGCCGGGTGTAACGGTCAATCGCCAGAACGGTGGTCTTTCACTGAACGGCAAAAATGGCGTGCTTGTGATGATCGACGGCCGACTGAACCGCCTGCCCATGGAGGCCGTGGTGCAGATGCTAAGCGGCATGAACGCCTCGAACATTGACAAAGTGGAATTGATTACGAACCCACCCGCCCAGTACGATGCGGAGGGAGATGCCGGTTTGATCAACATTGTGCTGAAAAAAAATATCAACGAAGGCACCAACGGAAGCTACACGCTGTCGGCGGGCTTGGGACGGTTCGAACGCCTGAACGGCTCGCTTTTGTTAAACTACCGGAAGAAAAACCTGAATCTGTTCGGGGATTACTCCGTGCTGCACAGCCGGACGTGGATGGAATTTATCGGTGACATGCGCATCAGCAACGAAGGGATCGTGAGTTTATGGGACTTCAATAGCCAAAACTACCACCGCAGACAAACCCACAACGCCCGCCTGGGCTTTGACTATAGCCTAAGCCCCAATACGGTGATTGGTGGGCAGTTTGCGGGTTTTTTCAACGGTTTTTACGAAGACGCGACTCGCGTGACGAACATTCGCCAAAATGGTCCGCTGATGGAACAAAGTATTTTGACTGACGATGGAAAGAATATCTGGTACCACCAGATGGTCAATGCAAACGTGCGGCATACCTTTGCCGGGAAGCAGCAACTCAGCCTGGATGTGGACTACCTGATCTACAACAACCAGAACCCGCACGATTATACCAATCTTTCGGCCTTTCCCCAGCTAGGTACCAGCCAGACTGATCTGACCAACATTACCAAAGAATCGCCCATCCGGATCTGGGTTCTGAAAGCCGATTACAGCCAGGCGCTGGGAAAGCAGCACCGCCTCGATTTTGGGGCTAAGTCGACCCGGATGCAGCTGAGCAACGACTTGACCGTCAGCAAAAATCGCGACGGGATATGGCGACGCGACGCGGGCCTCAGCCAATTGTATGACCTGGATGAGGTTGTTGACGCGCTGTATGCGAACGGGCAGTTTCAGCTCCCTAAAGGTCAGAAATTACAGGCCGGCCTGCGCTACGAATACACCCGTACTGATTTGGGTGAGCCCGGCGAGCCACCGGTGGTTCGTCGTCGCTACGGAAGCTTTTTCCCAAGTATTTTCTGGACGAAGGACTTAAACAAAACCAGCAGTCTGCGACTGGCATACAGCCGCCGGATCGCCCGGCCTCAGTATTCCCTTCTGGCTCCGTGGGTGATTTTTACCAGCCCCTATACATTTGTGACGGGCAACCCGAACCTTCTGCCCACCTTTACGGATGCCGTGGAGGCCACCTATCGGTTTAAGAGCAGCTACCTGTTCACGGTCCGGTACACCCACGACCGCAACGCCCTGGACCGCTTCCGGATCCGGGTGGACTCCACCTCCGGTACGTCCGTGGGAAGGCCAGAGAATATTAATTCGATCAACGGGCTGACGACGACCTTCTCGTTCCCGGTGCGCCTCACCAACTGGTGGCATATGCAAACCAACCTGACCGGGTACGGACAGGCGATCGAAACCTTGGCGGAGGGCAAACCCGTATCGCTACGGATCTTTGCCGGCAATGGGCTCAACGCCAGCACGTTTACCCTGAGCAAGACCTGGACCGCGGAACTCGCCCTTTTTTATACCACTCCCTCGTTCATGGGTATTGCCAGAGTAAAAGCCATGGGGAGTGTCAATGCCGGGTTGAAGAAAAAATTTAAGAGTGGCGGAAATCTGCTGGTAAACGTAACGGATCTGTTCTGGACGAACCGCCTGCGGGTCATTACCGACAACCCCGCGGTGAGGCAGGTGAGTAGTTGGGGGCTTAACTTTGAACCACGGGTGGTGCAATTTACCTACACCAACACTTTTAGCAAGAAGACTGTCAACGCTGCCAATCGCCGGGCCACGGGTTCCGAGGAAGAGCGGAGCCGGGGGGGGCGTATCCAATTAGGTAGCGGAAAATCTTTATTAATTTAAATTTAATGTAAAGAAAATGAATAAATTAGCTGATTGCCCACAAAAAAAATCAGCGTAACTCCTTTCGGAGGTCATTGGGTCTGAGTCCAGGTGCCGTACACTACCTAAAGCACCTGAAGGTATGGTTTCTCCGCAAGGTAAAGAAGGGTACTGCCGGCATATCCGGCAGTACTTATAGCCCAATTACCGAAGCTACCGCTTCTGTATAGCCACTAGGTTACTAGTGAGAATTTATAAAAAATCATACCCTGAACCAAAGACCCGATGAACCCTGACTGGTTTGAATTTAATGTATCCGCTGTTGCGTTGATGGCCGAACTTTCCCTTGCCCTCGCAATTCTGAGCTACCTACTCAGCTTACCCAATAAGAATCTGGAAGCCAAACTCTTTTTAGGGTACTTCTTTTCAGTGTGTCTATTTTTTGCCAATGATGTTTTATACAACATTGTAATACATCCCCCCCTTTCACAGAGTTCTAGCAGGGGTGGGTAACTTCATTCTGTCCTTTGCAAATTTATTTTTTGTGTGGTTTGCCTACCAATGCGGAGGGAATTCTTTTAAAAAGGAGTCCAATTGGGTATTGTTAGTTTTGGGTCTAACAATGGCATTGACCCTTTTGCTACAAGGTATCGGCACTCGAAATATCATTCAAGCTCTGGCCTTTTTGACGAGTGAAGCTTGGGTAGTAGGGGTTTATACCAGAAAGGCCCGCCGAGCTAAACTTGAATCGGGCCGGTCTACTGACCCCACCAAAATGCTGAGAGGCTTTCAAAAGTGGGCGTTCCTCAATTTTTCAATTTGGGCAATTGTCATTTATAATCCCGTGGCCAGCCTTATGGGATATCCTCCATTTACACTTTGGTACTATGTGGTACACTCATTGAATCTTATTCAAATCACGTATGCGGCCATTGTCTTTCTGAACTATACCCCGCAGCGCACCTCGTTTCAGGCCAAAGTTGTGGGCCTGGTGCTGTGTCCCCTGCTCATCATTTTAGGACTTACACCTATTCTGCTGCATCAACTGATTGTGGACTTACCGAACTTCAACCTGGTGAACCACCAGATGGTGGTAGCATTTTTGATCCTGATTCCACTCACCGCGCTGGCTGTTATCGTGGGACTGCCGCTTTTTCTACGGTCCAATCTATTGAGTCCCCTCCACCAGATCCTGGACGGGGTGCGCCAGGTCGACGTGGGGAATCTGACGGTGCAGGTACCCGTGACGGTCAACGACGAGGTGGGAACGCTGGCCCGGCAGTTCAACCGCATGACAGACTCCCTGCACCGCTACAGCCACCAGATGGAAGCCCTGGTGACCGAACGAACCAACCAACTTCAACTCGCTCTCGATACACTCAAAACCACCCAGACCCAGCTCATTCAGAAAGAGAAAATGGCTTCCCTGGGGGAGCTGACGGCTGGCATCGCCCACGAGATCCAGAACCCGCTTAACTTCGTCAACAACTTCGCCGAGGTCTCCGCCGAACTGGCCGAAGAGCTGGCCGAGACCGTCGGCGCGGGCGACATCCCCGTGGCCACGGCCCTGTCCAACGACCTGCGTGAGAACATGGGCTACATCGCCGAGAACGGACAGCGGGCGTCGGCCATCGTCCGTTCCATGCTCGGGCACTCCCGCAGCAGATCCGACGAGCGCCGGCCCTCCGACCTCAACGACCTGGCCGACGAGTACCTGCGGCTGGCCTACCATGGCATGCGGCGGTCGGAAGGCCGCCCCCCCGGCGATCCAGCCCAGAAACCCGACTTTCAGGTAGAGCTCATTACTGATTTCGATCCGGACCTGCCCGCAGTGGAGGTAGCTCCGCAGGAAATCGGGCGGGTGCTGCTGAATCTGTACAACAATGCCTTCTATGCCGTACGGGAGAAGCAAGGCCAGCAGCTGGTCAATGCCGGATTACCAGAAGAAGCCCCTTACCAAGCGACGGTGTGGGTGAGTACCCGGCAAGTTCAGGGTCAGGTAGAGTTATCTGTGAAAGACAACGGCAGCGGAATTCGCGATGCTATCCGCGACAAAGTCTTCCAGCCCTTCTTTACTACCAAGCCTACAGGAGAAGGGACGGGTCTGGGGCTGAGCCTGAGCTATGACATTGTCACCAAGGGCCACGGGGGCGAGATGAAGATCGAGAGCTGTGAAGGAGCAAATACGGAATTTATGGTTTGTCTGCCACTTTCATAAGGCTTCACCATGAAACAACTCCTGCCCTTTATACTGGTTTGCCTTACTATATATGGCGCACGGGCGCAATCCGACAGTGCGCCGATTTTTCGAATCGACAGCCTCCCGCCACAAGGGCTTCTGCTCGACAAAGGCTGGCGATGGCACGCCGGCGATAATCCCGAATTTGCCAAACCTGATTTTGACGATTCTGGCTGGGAAAGTATTAATCCTGCGCGGGATATCACGGAACTTCCCCAGGTACGCCGGGCCGGCATCGGCTGGCTCCGGTTGCATATTCAGGTAGACAGCGCCATATTTACCCAACAAGCCCTGGGCATGAGAGTCATGCAGTCCGGTGCCTCGGAGCTCTTCATAAATGGTCATCTCCGGCAACAATTGGGCATGGTATCACCCCATGCCGGGGAGGCCAAATTCGTTTTTAAATACAAAAACCTGATTGGCTTACCCGCAGCTGCAAACTCAGCGTATGTGCTGGCCGTTCGGTTTGCCGTTCAACCACATTTGCCCTATAACAGGTTTGCGCAAAACTCAAATTTCTTGTATTTGGTCGGAATAAATGATATGGAACGATTTTCAATAAACCGCTCCAATCATAACCTTTTTGTATCCTTTGTCTTTACCAGTATAGGTATATTTTTCATCCTGTCGCTGCTGCATTTCTTCTTTTTCCTGTTTTACCCGTCCCAACGCGCCAATCTATATTTTGCTGTTTCAGTACTGATTTATTGTTTTTACTGGATGATTTTGGGGCTGTTCCAAGTAAACCAACTTACCAATCTGCGGCTGTTGATGTATCTGGGTTGGCTGCGGGGGGCGCTTTGCCCGTTTATCTACATTTTCCTGGTAAAGGCCCTGTATGCGACTTTCGACCTACCGAAGTCATCCTATTTTCGCGCCTCGCTGGTTGCCTGTGGCCTGTTGATGGTTATCTATTTAACTAACTATCAAACCGGTGTTCCCTGGATTGAGATTGGATCCGCCGTCGTAATGCTGGCCGAGGCTCTCCGCCTGACCATTTCGGCTGTCAGTCGCAAACGAAGGGGTTCCACCATCGTTCTAGCCGGACTGGGGATGGCCTTGTTGGGAATGGTCGGTCGGATCGTGAACGATTACACGACCTGGTTACCACTAAACCGGGCCTTTATTTTGCCATACGATCTTCTTCGCAGTTGGCCGATACCTATTTTCCTGTCCATTTACCTGGCCTGGGAGTTTGCCTTTACCAGTAAAAGCCTGTCGATTCAGTTGGCTACTGTAAAGAAACTATCGGCCCAAACGCTGGCACACGAACAGGAGAAACAACTCATTCTGGCTCAACAAAACGAAACCCTTGAAAAAAAGGTAACCGATCGTACCGCCCAACTACAACAATCTCTCAATACGCTCAAAGCTACCCAAAGTCAACTCATCCAGAAAGAAAAAATGGCCAGCCTGGGCGAGCTCACGGCCGGTATCGCCCACGAGATCCAGAACCCGCTCAACTTCGTCAACAACTTCGCCGAGGTATCCGCCGAGCTGGCCGAGGAGCTGCAAGAGAGCGCCAAAAGCCAAAATATGGAGGCCGTCATAGACCTGTCCAGCTACCTACGTGATAACATGGGCTACATCGCCGAGAACGGACAACGCGCGTCGGCCATCGTCCGCTCCATGCTCGAGCACAGTCGTAGCAGCTCCGACGAGCGAAGGCCCACCGACCTCAACGCCCTGGCCGACGAGTACCTGCGGCTGGCCTACAACGGCATGCGGCGGTCGGAAGGCTGCACCCCCGGTGATCCGGCCCGGGACCCCGACTTCCAGGTGCAGCTCATTACGGACTTCGAGAATACGCTACCCCCGGTGGAGGTGGCTCCGCAGGAAATCGGGCGGGTGTTGCTGAATCTGTGCAACAATGCCTTCTACGCCGTGCGGGAAAAGCAGTACAAACAGGTAGCAGTGGCCGGAGTAGCCGACGAAGGGACCTACCAGCCGACGGTGTGGATCAGTACCCGCCGGGTTCAGAGTCAGGTAGAGTTATCTGTGAAAGACAACGGCAGTGGCATTCCCGAGGGCATCCGCGACAAAATCTTCCAGCCTTTCTTTACCACCAAACCCACCGGGCAGGGCACCGGCCTGGGGCTAAGCCTGAGCTACGAGATCATCACCAAGGGCCATGGGGGGAGATGCAGTTGGAAACAGAACCTGGTTGCTTTACTGAACTGATCATTAGAATTCCTCTGGAATCATACCCTTAACCTAAGATCCCCATGAATACTACCTGGTATGAATTAAATGTGCTCGTTATAGTTTCGGTGGCTCAGCTTACCCTTGGTTTGACAGTACTGATCTACCTGCTCAGCCTGCCGGCTAAGAATCTGGAAGCCAAACTGTTTGCTGGTTATTTACTGGCGACCTGTTTGTTTTATACAATGCAGACCCTCAATAATCTGGTTGTTTCTCTCTCCTTCAAAGGCCTTATGTATGGGCTGAGTAACATTATTCTGGGCATAGCGCTTTTATTTTATGTAGGGTTTGCCTACCAGTGCGGGGGCAATCCCTACAAGCGGGAGTCACTTTTAGTAATATTGATTGTGTCCTTGATGCTGGGGGGCGCCTTTTGTCTATCCGACCTGGACGCAATTTATATAACATATCCACATATAGCTGGTACCTTGTGGGTAGTATTGATATATGGCAGAAAAGCAAGCCGAGCGGAGAGCAAATCAGATTGGCCCACCCCAAGCAAAAAAGTGTTAAGAGGTTTTCAAAAATTGGCGTTCTTAACTTTTTTGATCTGGGTTTCGGTAGCGTTTTTGCCCCCGGTCATTCATTGGGGCCTCACACCATTTATGCTTTCGTATTTTGTAATACCCCCCTTGATATTGTTTCAAATCACCTATGCCGGCATTGTATTCCTAAACTATACCCCCCATCGCACTTCCTTTCAGGCCAAAGTAGTGGGTCTTGTGCTGTGTCCCCTGCTCATCATTCTGGCTCTCACGCCGATCGTGCTGCGGCAACTGGTCGTGGACCTGCCGAACTTTGACCTGGTGAATTACCGCCTGTCGGCCGCCTTTTTGATCCTGATCCCCTTAACTACCCTGGCCGTGGTGGTGGGGCTGCAGCGGTTTCTGCGCTCCAACCTGCTGAGTCCCCTCCACCAGATCCTGGAAGGGGTGCGCCAGGTAGATGCGGGGAATCTGATGGTACAGGTACCGGTGGAGGTTCGGGATGAAATCGGAGATCTGGCCCAGAATTTCAACCAAATGACGCGGTCGCTGCGGCAGTCGAAGGAGGAACTGACCCAGTATGCCGAAAACCTGGAAACCAAAGTAGTGGAACGGACCCAGGAATTGAAACAATCTTTGGATAACTTGAAAGCTACCCAAAGTCAACTCATCCAGAAAGAAAAAATGGCCAGCCTGGGCGAGCTCACGGCCGGTATCGCCCACGAGATCCAGAACCCGCTCAACTTCGTCAACAACTTCGCCGAGGTATCCGCCGAGCTGGCCGAGGAGCTGCAAGAGAGCGCCAAAAGCCAAAATATGGAGGCCGTCATAGACCTGTCCAGCTACCTACGTGATAACATGGGCTACATCGCCGAGAACGGACAACGCGCGTCGGCCATCGTCCGCTCCATGCTCGAGCACAGTCGTAGCAGCTCCGACGAGCGAAGGCCCACCGACCTCAACGCCCTGGCCGACGAGTACCTGCGGCTGGCCTACAACGGCATGCGGCGGTCGGAAGGCCGCACCCCCGGTGATCCGGCCCGGGACCCCGACTTCCAGGTGCAGCTCATTACGGACTTCGAGAATACGCTACCCCCGGTGGAGGTGGCTCCGCAGGAAATCGGGCGGGTGTTGCTGAATCTGTGCAACAATGCCTTCTACGCCGTGCGGGAAAAGCAGTACAAACAGGTAGCAGTGGCCGGAGTAGCCGACGAAGGGACCTACCAGCCGACGGTGTGGATCAGTACCCGCCGGGTTCAGGGTCAGGTAGAGTTGTCTGTAAAGGACAACGGCAACGGAATACCGGAGGAGATCATTAGCAAGATCTTCCAGCCCTTCTTTACCACCAAGCCTACGGGTGAAGGCACGGGCTTAGGGTTGAGCCTGAGCTACGACATTGTAACCAAGGGCCATGGAGGAGAGATAAAGGTCGAGAGTCGGGAAGGAGAAGGAACTGTATTTACAATGAGTTTACCACAGCAATTAACTACCCTCCACACATGAAAATTTTAGTAGTTGACGACGAGGCTCAGATGCAAACGCTGTTTGAGCAGCGATTCCGGCACGAAACGAGCCGGGGCGAAGTACAACTGACCTTTGCCCGTTCGGGTGAAGAAGCCCTGGCCATGATGCCCGGCTCGGCGCGGTTCTGATTCTGTCGGATATCAACATGCCAGGCATGAGCGGCCTGGAACTTTTACGTCGCATCAGGAACATCCACCCGCACCGCCCGCCGACGGTGGTGATGGTGACCGCCTACGGCGATCAGAACAACCGGCAGCAGGCCGCTCGCTACGGGGCCGACGATTTCCTGACCAAGCCCATTGACTTTAGGCTGTTGAAAGACAAGCTCGGTGAATTTGTGGTAGATAATCATGCCACCGGAATATGAGTACCAGCATACTTGTCGTGGACGACGAAGTGCAATTGCAGCCGCTGATGCAGCAGCGGTTCCGGCGACGGATCAGCGCGGGAGAGTATGTGTTTCGTTTTGCGGCCAACGGGCAGCAGGCCCTCAACACCATCCGGGAGGATGCCAACATTGATGTGATTCTGCTCGACATCAATATGCCCGACATCGATGGTCTGACCCTTCTCTCGCAACTGCCCGATCTGCTGCCTACCAGTCGGGCGGTAATGGTATCTGCTTACGGGGATATCAACAACGTGCGTACAGCTATGAACCGGGGCGCGTTTGATTTTGTAATAAAGCCCATCAACTTCCAGGATCTGGAACTGACCATTGATAAGACCGCCCGGTACGTGAGCCAGCTCCGGGAGTCTATCCACAGTAAAGCCGTCGCGGATCTGAAAGCGCGGTTCTTTGATAACATTACCCATGAATTTCGGACGCCCCTGTCGCTGATTCTGGGCCCGACCGTCACGCTCCTGCAAACCCCCTATCTGGACGAAAGAACCCGGCATGGCCTGACTACCATCCACCGCAATGCCCGTCAGCTCCTGCACCTGGTCAATCAACTGCTAGACCTCGCCAAACTGGAAGCCGACAGCCTGCCAGTCGTGGAGTCAAGGGGAGACATCGTGGCCTTTGTGGGACAGGTCGTGGACTCTTTTCGGGATATAACCGAGGAGAAGGGGCTCAGCTTGCTGCTTTCCTCCGGACATTCCAGCCTGGCTGCACTCTTTGATGCCGACAAATGGGAGAAAATCCTCAAAAACCTGCTTTCCAACGCCATCAAGTTTACCCCCGCAGATGGTCAGATAGCCGTTCGCTGCCAGGTAGAAGAAAATCGGGTAGTGCTCACGATCAGAGATAACGGCATCGGTATCCCCTCTGAACATCTGCTGCACATTTTTGATCGTTTCTACCAGGTAGATACCTCCCTGACCAGGGCGTACGAAGGCTCAGGCATTGGGCTGGCACTGGCGCACGAACTTACCAGGCTGGTAGGGGGCACCATAGCGGTGGCAAGTACCCCTGGCCTGGCGACCACCTTCACACTGGCGCTACCTTTTCATCCCATCTCGGAGGAGGAGCCGGTGGAGATGTTACCCAGCAAGGTAGCCACGGATGCCGGCCCCTGGCTCTTTACCCGTGCCCGGCCCGAAGCCGCAGAACATAATGCTACCCGTCCACTGATCCTGCTGGTGGAGGATAATACCGAATTGCTGACCTTCCTGGCGGAGTCCCTATCGGGTCACTACCGGGTACTGACCGCTTCGACGGGGCGCGAAGGCCTGGATATCGCTCTGGATGAATTGCCCGAGATAGTAGTCAGTGATGTGATGATGCCCGAAATGGATGGGTACCAACTGACGCGGCGTCTCAAAACCAACCCCGTCACCGATCACATTGCCGTGGTGCTGCTCACGGCCCGGTCGGCGGCAGCGAACCGTCACCAGGGGCTGGCCGAAGGCGCGGACGACTACCTTACCAAGCCCTTTGATCTGGATGAGCTGCGACTGCGGTTGCGTAACCTGATCAGTCGCCAGCAAAAACTACGTGACTTCTACGAAAAAAAGATCGGCTTATCTCCCACCGTACCTCAAGGTCCGGAGCCGCTACGAATGGCCGTTCAGGAGGCTTTTGTCGCACGGTTAAATCTGCTCATTGAAGCGAATCTGGACGATTCCTCGTTCCGGGCCGAGTCGCTGGCCGACGAAGTAGCCATGAGCATCCGCACCCTGAACCGTAAGCTCACTATGCTGGCTGGGGTCAGTCCGGCCCGGCTCATCCGGACCTACCGTCTCCGGCGGGCCATTGACCTGTTGCGGGCGGGGCATCCGGTTTCCGAAACTTCCTATATGGTTGGATTTGACCATCCAACTAATTTCTCCACGGCTTTTAAGGAGTTATATAAAAAATCACCTTCCGAGTATCTCGAAAGCTATTGAGGAAAGGCAGACTTTATTATAAGAAATTTTTTACTGCGGAAAAATACGGTAACGGCCATTGTTTTATATTGGATTTATTAAGTCCGGTTGACCTGTAAAGTCCATCAAAAAAAGGCTGATGGTCCGCGGTTGCGAGACAATTGATTTTTCGATAGTATGGGATTGTTTTGAACACCCTGTCATGAAAACAAAAATGTAAGGCGATAGAAATCATGCGGATTAGAGCCTGGCAAGGCAATTTTTAGTACATCCGAAGCAGGGTTTGGGTAAATCATAGGCCAAATTTGAGATGTCTTTCTCAACTTCCCTTGCAGCTGCTTGAACTTGACCGGCGGCGGTTTCGATTAATGGCCTATTGTTTGTTTATAGTCCGGAGCGTATTTTAATAAAAGCCATTGCTTACTATCATTTGTACCCACAGAACACGGTCAATGGAATTCATTAGCAATGTATGTCTATTTATTCTCTGCCGCACCCTTCTCTGACGGCTTAACAATCAGTCCTTCGTCCGGCTTCCACTTATCATACTCCATATAGCGAGCCGTTTGGGTAGCCATGGCCTGTCCTTTTAGCCTGGCAACTACATGTAGGGCACCATCAATTCCTGCGGAAACACCCGCAGTCGTGACGATTTGTCCATTGTCAACAAAGCGGGTATCTGACAGAATCTTTGCTTTGGGCGTTGCCCGTTGTAGCTTCTTGATGTAAGAATGAAAAGTAGTCGCTTGTTTACCGTCCAGCAGTCCCGCTTTGGCAAGCAGTCCGGCACCTGTACAAACCGACAACATTACTTCTGCATGGGTAGAAGCGTTTTTTATCCAGTCAATGAGTTGCTTATTTTCAATGAACGGACCGGTATCACCTCCGGGTAAAACCACAATATCAGGCTTGGGACAATCTGTCAAGCTATAATTTGGAGTTACCTTAATGAATCCCTGACTGATGATCGGTTCTTCGGAGAGCGAGACAGTATAGACATTAAACCCATCTGTTGAAGCAAAGACTTCACTAGGGCCTGCGAAATCCAGAATTTCTACACCATTGTGAATAAAAATAGCCACATTTCGCTTTTTAGCCTGCTTCTCGGTTCGCATCAGTGAATCTGAAAGGGCAGGAGTGCCTTCGATAAGAGGCATTCCGCAATCCTGACAATTGCCGGGCTTTTCGTGCCGTTCCAGATCACAATCACTGCCGCAGGGCTTGCAATAACACGACATTGGTATTTCTCTGGGAGATATGTTCTTTGCCAAAAGTGGGCTGCAAGCGGCAATGAGCCAACAGGCAGCGAACAAGTAAGATGTGTAACGAAGAATGATGTTCATGGGCTAATGAAATTAAGATGAAATAAAAGATACTGTGTTGTTTTTAAGTTTGTCTTTCTGCCAGATCCGGCGTAACTGGCGTGCATCCTGAAAACCACACTTCTGTGCAATGGCTTCCATGGTCATGTCGGGATTATGTCTTAAAGTACGGGCCAGCTCCAGCCGTAGTAGCGTGGTGTAGTCATGAATGGAAATCCCGGTCTCTTTTCGAAATGTCCGGGTCATGTTGCGCGTACTCATACCGGCGATCTCGGCGAGCGTGTCCAACGTAAACCTGGTTTTTAGATTCGCAATCAGCCAGTCCTGCACCTGGTGAACGGCTACATTCATGTGATTGCGGTAATCAAGGTAAACGCTTTTCTGCGAATGGTGGGGACCGCGGCGTAGATAAACGACTAATTCGCGGGCTATCTTCGCGGCAAGCAGCGGACCTTGCTGCTCTTCCAGAATTGCCAGTGCCATATCTATGCCGGCGGTAATTCCGGCGCTGGTATAAATCCCGCCATCGTTTACGAATAACCGGTCATGTTGGGTTAGGATTTGTGGATAAGTTGTTTGCATTTCATCAACGCGCTTCCAGTGCGTAGTGCATTTCCGTCCGTTCAAAAGGCCAGTCTGGGCCATAATAAAAGCGCCAGTACAAACAGAGCATAACATAACTCCCAGACGGTGTTGCGCACGAAGCCAGTCAAAGAAATCGTGCTCCGCTCTAAATTCTTCTGATCGGATATAATGTATGTCCATTCCGGGGACAAAAATCAAATCGCCACGTTGAGGTAGCAGCTCCGTAAAGTGCTCAACCACACCTATCGGAAGACCTGCCGAGCTTGTTACCCGGTTTTGGAAACAGCAATACCGTAGCTGATACGGAGCACCGTACTCAGCGGCTTCATAAAAAACCTGAACTGGTCCGGTCAGATCTAGCACGTGTACATATGGAGGTACAACAAAAATGACTTGCTGAGTTTGCGACATTTATTACTGATTCAGATTGTAAAAGTAGAAGGTATCCGGCATCTTAATGAGCCAAATGTCGGACATTTTGGGACAAAAACAGTTGGTCCGAATAACTCTGTAGATTCCGGTGAAAGTGAGCAAGAGCCAGGATTTGAATTCTGTTGTCGCGTTACCTTTCCAAGAGCACATATGTAGTCTTCCCGGCAGAGAGTTACAATGATAACTTAGACAACTCTTTTGAAGAAAGTTTAGCAATCACCATTACGCGGGTGTCTGTCATTACTGTTCAAAAAGTAATTGAGCACCACTGATCAATAACACTATGCCGACGGCCCCAGGTTAAAGGGCCTTTTGTAATGTGTCCTTTCATTGGTGACAACTGCCAGTCTACAAAAGAGCTGTTGAGTCAGCGAATGACGAGAAAGATTGTTCATTATTGAAGGAGTCATTTTATATTTAAAGATTGGATGCTTAAAGGACACGTATTGTAGAATCTCATAAATTATTGGTAATGAGTGTTGAAAAGGAGATAGGTGTACTTCGAGCAATGGTATCAAAATTTGATCTTGAAAGCTTCGCTGGTTTCTTTGCTCATTACATAAGGCAAAAACCCTCTGATTTGGGCTCCGAGGTCATGGGTAGGTTTGATTCCAAAGTCAAAGATTTCCTTTACATGATTGCCCTGAACGCTTTTAGCGATCAGCAGCAAAGAAGTAGCTTTGAATACAACCAGGGGCAGATAATTGGCTTTGCAAAGACATTGGATAAAATTAAGGATGATGTTCGGTATGTGGCACCAAAGGATTATAACCTGGAGGCGGTGATTCATCAGCTTGCATTCCGTAACCATTTTGATAACGCAACGTTAACATATGTGGAACAGGATATCGAAAAAATAAAGATTGTTTTTAAACCTTTCGATTCCGTCATTGCAACTGATTTTGGCCTCACATTTGAACAGATGGTTGAGATCTATAAATATTCTGAACAAGTCACAAGAGTTAAGTACGCCGCATCAACTGCCTTTCTTAAATCAGAGGAATATTTAGATTTCAAACGACTCAGTGACAGTATGCCTTTCGGTGAGGCCACCTATCCACGCCTTTCGGCTCAGGTAAGGGAAGCGCTGGCAGCTTTCGAGCAAAGGCCACACGCTTACCTTCTTTTTTCACCTGAGGATCTGTACGAAAAATTTCCTCGCAATATTGTTGATAAGTTCCTGGAGCATTTCAGCTTTGTTCCGCAAGAAGATTCAAAAGTGGTTTATTATTCTGCTGAAAGTCCTTTTGAGCTCCAGCCAATCATCAGACTTTCCGCTAACAGGTATTTGCACGTTTATCAGAAGCAGATTCCTGTCGCAATCTACAAAAGACTTTATACTCATCTGTCTGCAAGTGTCAGTCTGTCGGAACGTTTACACCGGCATAAGGACAAGGTCCTCGAAAAAAAGGTTAGTGGGACATTCAGACGATTTTTTGATTCGAAGCAGGCGTTCTTCTATGAAAACTATATTGTGGGATCCGGCGGAGAGCAGGACCTGCTCATCATCTATAAGGGTCGTGCGCTAATTGTTGAAGTAAAAGCCACCAAATTGCGCGCGCCTTTTCGCAATGCGGAAATGGCGGTAAAAAGGTTAAAAGCCGATTTTAAAAGTAGCATACAGTATGGCTATGATCAGTGTAAAAGAATTCATGATCATCTTTGTTCTGATCAAAATTTTACGATAAAGGATCAAAAGGGAAGAGCTCTTTATGAAGTAGACCCATCCCGAATCCAGGATGTTTACTCAATCGTTGTTACCTTGGAGCGCTTTGGAAGTTTGCAAACTGATCTTTCTTTGATGCTTTTAAAAGAGCACACCGCAACCTATCCGTGGTCGGTGTATTTGGATGATCTAGAGACGTTCTTGTTATCACTCAGGCAAATATCCGGCAAAGGTATAGGGGACTTATTTCATTTTCTGGAGCTAAGAGAGTCCCTACATGGGAGAATATATGCTACTGACGAACTTGATATATGTGGCGCTTATTTGAGAGATCCTGTGCAATTCAGACGCTATTGTCAGCAGTCAGACAAACTTATTATATTTCCTCCCAGTGAACAGGATATTTTTGACAAACTTTACTATGCGAAAAAGCTACGGCTTCAGGAACGGGGTTTATCCTGACTAAAATCTCTTCAATTAAGAGAAATTTCGGTCATCTGGTGCGAATGCTTTAATGGAGTCTTCTCCGATTTTGCTTTTATTCTTTACATATTTCCTGTGGATAAATTTTATCCTGCCAACGCTCAGTCGATCTGTGTCAAAGGGACTACGGTAAACAGAGTAAGTTGCATTTGCCGTAATTTTTTAAGTATTGGTTAGAAAAAGCTTCGATGTACTGGGAGTAAATGGTTGGGATTAATCAAACACTCAGTAAATGTGTGTCTTTTTGTTTTTCAAGGAATCGTTTCATGGAATCAGATACAGGCGGTTCTATCGCAAAATCGCCGAACATGTCTTTTAAACTTTTCCATTGCTTTGTTAAAAATCCCATTCTCCTGTATTTGGGACATATCCATACCCAGTCCAGCGTCCATTGTTTGCTTTGGTCGCGACGAATTCTTTCCCTGAAACAATAAGCACCAATAATAGCTCCCTTATCATTTGTCACCAGATATCCCACCGCCTCTATATCCCTTGGCTGGCCTGGCGCAGCCCATTGAAAAGAATCGTATTGCATTTCCCTTTTGAATGCAAGCGCCCTGCTATGCATTTCCCTGTGTTTCCAGACTGGCGAACGCCACGTTACAAGCGCTGGCATTTGCTCTGTCTGCATTTCCCGTAGATACTGCCTGTGAGGCTGAGGATCCAGATATCTCATTTTCTTTTTATGCTGCTGTCTGTGAGCATAGCTGGAGTCCGGGTCTCCTTTTTCCCAAACTTCGCCACAGTCAGCGCAACGAACCGTCAGGGTTTCTCGCATGTCCCTGGGCTGTTTGGGCGAGCTGATGCGTATACTTACAATGCGGCCATCTGCATTTTGTTTCATTGCGAGTCTGTATCCTAAACGGGTAGTTAGGTGGCCTGCAACTTTTGATTGAAGCGGCAAATTCTTTTTTGAATCCGCTAATAGATAAAGTTCACCATGCTTGTGTCTCTTTTTCTCGAACGTTGTAATGGCTAGCTCACTTTGAGTAAACGCCTTATTTTCCTTCGCTAGAATCTTAGGTTTTAGCAAATTAATCAAATAGTTTGCGTCACATTCAAAGCCGATCTTCTCAAGCAGGATCAGAAATAGTGCAACGTCGTTTGCTCGCATTCCCTGATGCCAAAAAATTTCTTTTTGAGCAACCCGGGAGCGGTATGTAAAACGTTCCCATTGAATGCCAAGCATTCTTGACACTTTGTAAGAGTCAAATTCACTCGTCGTAAGTCTGGGATCCAGCCAATAGAAAAGGGTCTCAAAATCGCATGCTGTTAGCCATCCTAACTTTACGATATTATTGAAGGTAACCCTTGCTTTCAATGGAGATGCCGGGCGAATCGAGCTGTTTAGAATCGCCCATAACAATTCAAGTGTGGGGCTGTCGAGAATATATTCCAAAATACATTTAGCGGATTGTAATGTAACTGTCTTTTGCTTGTATCGGTCGAATTGCTATGGCTTTCTCTCTTTAAGGGAAATAAGTTGTTCAATGCTGGCCCCGTGATTTTGTTCTGCGATCGAAAACAATGAATTCCAGAAAGCCTTTTTGTCAGCCTGACACCTGCGATGGATGACAAGGTTTGCCATACCAGTCATTCTGTTGTTCTCATCCCGGATGGCGTAGTCTATCCAATGTGTCTCCTGATCGACAAAAGGATCTTCGTCAAGCCTTTCTTGTAAATCTTCTGTGATGAGTCTTGAATAATTATATTGATAGCGGGAATTGAACAGGTCCTTATCGTAAAAGTAAATAAGATGAACGCAGTCGTTGACGTTCCAGAACAGGTCTTTCCCTCTAAAACGATAAATACTATCGGTCAGATTGCTTCCCAGCATGAGTGCGTCCCGCCACTCATCACGGTAAGCATCATGAAAATCTTTTCCGTCGCATTCGATGGCAATTCTTTTTTCTCCAAGCTGAAGCAGGAAGTCAAGTCGAAACATACCCCAAGGCGTCTGAACTTCGTGTTGAGGATAGATTTCAACCTTGGACGATACGTATTTCTCAAAGGCATCAATGAATAAGGTTTCAATAGGGCTTTCCAGTTTTAGGCGATCTGCGTGGCACTGGGCTCCGTCGACTGAAAGGTCAAAGTTTTGTGCTCTGTTCATGCTTAGTTGAAGGGCTTACAGTGGTTTGTTGGTTTCTTTGTGCTAATAAGACAGGGAATTGCCACACGATTATTATTGTTTGAATTATCTGCTATTCGGACAGTATCCTATGTAATTCCAGATTGACAAAATAGTGATTGCCTCCTATACTCTTCATTTCAACTATTCCCATATCTGTTAACTTTTTTAAGTATGATCTTGCTGTGTTTTCTGCAAAAATGCCTTTTTCGGTAAAGTGCCGGACTTTTGTGAATGGGTTAGTGAATATTACGTCAACGAGTGCTTCCGGACGTGCTATGTCCGTTTCTGATCTCACTTCGTCAAGTATTGCATCTTTTGTAGAGATAATATCGTTGATTTTATAATACGTGTCATTGGCAGTTACCTCCACAGCCTTAAGCATATAAATAATCCAGTTTTGCCAGGAGGCTCTCTGCGTAACTGATGCGAGTGCGTGATAATAGTCTTCCTTGTGCTCCAGTATATATTTGCTAAGAAATAGAATTGGAAGGTCCAGCAATCCTTTTTCAACAAGATAATGGATATTGAAAATCCTGCCTGTTCTGCCGTTTCCATCTCTGAAAGGATGGATAGCTTCAAACTGCAGATGTCCTATGGCCATTTTAATCAAAGGGTCAGTATTAAATTGATCATCGTCATTCATAAATAGCAACAGATTATCAATTTTAGCTTCCACTATACCAGCTCCACGGGGAGGCGTGTAGATGGCGGTCCCGGCATTTGGACCTGTTCCTCCCTGCTTGATATATATTTGCGCAAAAGGTTTACGTATTCCATCAGTTTCTCCTGTAATTTTTTTATAGATTAATTCAAGATACTCCCTGTTGAATGTACGGGATTGTTTTAAATAATGATACCCTTCCCATAAAGATTCCCGATAATGTAAAACCTCCTTGGATGGTCCCTGTTGAACCTGATTGGGGTTATCACTGAATGCCTTGTATAGCTCATCGTCTGTTGTGAAAATGTTTTCTACTGCACTTGAAGCCTTGGCTTCCTGCAGACTGATTGTATTGATCAACATTCCCTGATTTGGTATAGCGGCACTTCTACCTTGTAATCGTGCGATCGCAGCTTTGGAGTTTACCAGTTGTTCGTAGACATCTAATGTCTTATAGTGCTCCTCTCCGATAGGGAGTTCCGGAAGCCCATTCCAGGGCTGAGCCCGGTCAGGATTAAGGGTATAGGGCATAGTTGGGTAATATCAATTTATAAGTCAGTAAGATTATCAAATATAGGCAGAATGATTTAACATTAAAAATCGGTTATTTTAATGTTAGCAAGTAATTGTGGCCTTAATTGTATTGCATAAGCACCGCACTAACATTAAAAATTCGTTATTTTAATGTTAGTGTTAAAGTTGACATCTATGAAGTGGGAGTGCAGCATATCTGGCATTAAAAATAGCCATTTTTAATGCCAGATATGCTGCACTCCCACTTTCCGGCAGAATAGTTTGTTCGTTTTATTCGCTAGTTCGCGTTCAGTGAACAATTTGAAATAACGAGCAAGTTGAATGTTGAAAATTTAGCCGAAAGATTATTCTAAAAGTCGAGTGCGCCAGGTATGGCGTCTGATAAGAACCTGGCAAAAATTTTTAAAGATTAGTGACTGTTATCAGCGGTGTCTTATTTCAGAAATTTTCTTATCAATAATCCATTAGGAGTATTTTAACGAATCGCAAAAAATATTCGTGGAATAAAAATGCATCACTGCACACTACCGCTATTGCACTAATAAACAAATTTGTATTGCACGTAAAAGAAAAAGGACTTAGCGAAATTCGCTAAGTCCTTGATTTTCAAGTGTACCCACCTGGAATCGAACCAGGCACCTACCGATTATGAGTCCGTTGATTCAAATAACTTGGCGTCTCGTATGTCACATATTTATCAGATAATTGTGACATAACGCACAGCAATTATGATTGATGCGAGAAACTATAAATGGATGTACACGCTTTTCCAACAACAAGCGTGTATCCAACTTATTATGCCTCAAGAACCTGAATAATCACGAAGTTCATTTTGTAAGTTCCTGTGCCATAGATCAATATGGACTAACATTTAGGGTATAGGTGGCATTCACTTGTTTTGTTTGCCACCTTGAGCATCTAGCGCTGTCAATACCTCAATTGACTTGCAACAAATGGGAGCAAAGGTCATTAGCCATTGTTTAAAACCAGGATCTAATACTGATAATTTTAACTTAAAACCATCTAAGTAAGGCATTCTTAGCTTTCAATTAACTATATTTGTGATACAATAGTATTAACTATTAGGTTAAAATAGCGATAGGTACTACAATGATAACACTTATATCGCCGTCAAAGGCGCTTCGTAAGCTTGCAGAGAACGTGCGATCCAGGCGTCTAAGTGCGGGCCTTACTCAGGAAGGTTTGGCAGAGCGTTCAGGCGTTGCACTACCAACTCTAAGAAAATTTGAGCAGAAAGGGGTCATCTCTTTAGAGTCATTCCTTAGGCTCCTTTTGGTTGTAGGCGGCATCGAGGAAGTGATTGAGGCTATCAAGCCTGTAAAACCAGCATTTTCTTCTATTGATGAAGTGTTGAAGGAAGAGACTTCAATCCGTAAACGAGGTCGTCGCAAATGAAACGGCTTACCACAGAACTCAAAGTAAGATTGGATTTCGGCAGCGAAATTCTTCCGGTTGGGCGTTTGGCTATTCGCGACCACACCATTTATTTTGAATATGAGGCTTCATTCATTCAAAGAGGATTGGAGATTTCTCCTTTACGATTGCCTCTCAAAACAGGCGTTACCGCTTTTGAAACAAGACCTTTCGCAGGATTGGCGGGTGTTTTTAGCGATAGCCTACCCGATGGCTGGGGTCGTTTACTATTTGACCGCCTTGCGCGTTCTCAAAACATATTGCCGTCAGATATTACTCCACTGGATCGTTTGGCACATGTGGGATTTCACGGAATGGGAGCCTTAGTATATGAACCGGATCATAGTCCGTCTGATATAGAAGATAGCTTTATTGATCTGGATCAACTTGCTCAGCACGCCGGTGAAGTTCTTACAGGAAGTTCAGAAAAGATCATTCAGGAGCTACTTTCTCTAAATGGATCATCTGCCGGGGCAAGACCCAAAGCGCTCATAGGGGTTGATGAGACCCGCCAGAATATAACCCATGGTGCAAAGCAACTCGCCGATAGATTTGAGCCCTGGCTGATCAAGTTCCCAAATTCTCAGGACGGACTTGATTCCGGTGCTATTGAATACGTTTATGCCCTGATGGCAAGAGAGGCAGGCGTTGTAATGTCAGACGCTCATTTATTTGCTGCTAGCAAAGGATGCGGATATTTTGCAGCAAAACGCTTTGACCGGGATGGTATTAAAAGATATCACATGCATACGGTAAGCGGGTTATTGCATAGTGATTTTCGGACACCATCATTAGATTATGAAGATTTACTGACGCTTACTGGTCGGCTTACGAAAGACATCCGTGAGGTTGAGAAAATGTATAGACTGGCTGTATTCAATGTCCTGGCCCATAACCGTGATGACCATGCCAAAAATTTCAGTTTTCTGATGGATGATAAAGGGGAATGGAAGTTATCGCCAGCTTATGATCTGACGTTTTCTAATGGACCTGGGGGAGAACAAAGCACAATGGTAATGGGAGAAGGAAGAAATCCCGGCGACAAGCAGCTTATAAAGCTAGGTATTGAAGCGGGTTTGTCCAAAGCTCTTGTAAATGAAATTATTGCACAAACAAAGGCTGCCTTGGGGCAGTGGAAGACCTTGGCAAAAGAATACGGTATAAGTCAGCCAGAAATAGATTTGATAAATACAAGGCTGGCATGAAATGGACGGTGTATCTATTTCATGCCGTTATTAATTTACTCAAGTTTGAGAAGCCCATACTATTTAATTTTATTGAATTAGGCTACTGATTAATAACCATCTTATACATAAACGGAGGCTTAGCAACCATTCGGATCATTAGATTTTCGAATATTCCCTCCTTCATTTTGTGCCTGTTAAATCGATAGGTATATTCATTGATATAGGCTTGCAAATAGTCGACAGAATGATGCATCCCTCTTAACCAGGCATTAAACATCATTATTGCCCAATGTAATTGCGGGAAAATCTTCCCTTTTTTCCCTGACTTCTCGTGGATTAAGTTTGGGAATTCCTTTTTTAGTCCTCTATATCCCGGCCACCCGTCAGCACGAATATGTGCCTTTGGGTGAATGCTCTCCATCATAAAGGGTTTAAGGTTCTTCTTCTCAGCCGTTTGAATGACTTTTCCGTACATTCTAGAAATGCCGCGTCCTTTTTCTCAATACCTGTAACCACTAGTTTTTTCTTCCATTCGTTACGTCCCCAGTGCTTCATCATCTTGGCCGCTAACATTGGTTTCATCTACTTCGACCGTGTGGCTATTCCGGGGCAAAGAGGGCTCCGGAATAGCCAATCCAAGCATATTTTGATAGTCAAAACGGTAGATCCGATAGTCCCCCGGCTGAATTTTACATATGCTTGTTAATATATATTTATGGCTACTTATTACTTCCCGATACAGAAAGTGTAGTTAATTGAAAAACAGATCGTTGATAAAATAACGGTACAAATTCGGTACAAAAATCAAAGAAACTGTCGATTTGGTAGGTTTATTCCTATTAATAACTAAACTTTTACAAGATTTTGGAACGGCGCAAATTCTTTCGATCCTTGGCAAGGAGCAGTAAGCTTAGAGTTGTATTTTACTGAACCTGTTTGGATCTTTTGCATCAGTAGGTGTCAATACATGGCCAAACATACTTAATACATGATTGACTTTGGATAAGTTAAGGTTTTCTTTGCCTTGTTCGATTTTCCGGATTACAGTAAGTGCAATTACAGTAAGTGCAACCCCAGCTTTGTCGGCAAATTCTCCCTGAGTAAGACCCAATTGCTTCCTTCTGCTTTTTACAAATTCGGCTAGTTGATCCATTCTATATGTACTTACATATAAATATGTGCAGAATCTTTTGATTATATGCTTTTCGATATAGTTTTTCACCAAGTCTTTGCCTATGAGGAATAGAAAATCATTCTATAACTCATTTATTTCGTATTATTGAGTTATAGAAACAAGTTTGATAGCTCATGAAATGCCCATGAGAATGACTTCTCGCACAGTGGGATGATTATTCAGGGCATTCCATCTGACCAATAAAAATCAATTATAAACAGATGAAATGGATATGGGAAAGACCGGATTGGCCAAAATTCACATTTGACCCAGCGGAATTCATACATTTAGAACGCGAATTTCATCGGAATTCGGGTTTGATTTTAGGTTCACTCAGTTCTGTGTCGGCTGACGATGCGGATGAACTAAAGGTGAGTCTTTTGAGCAACGAAGCGCTGGATACATCAAAAATTGAAGGGGAGATATTAGACAGAGATTCTGTTCAATCATCTATCCGCGGTCAGCTGGGACTGCAGACTGACGGAAGAAGATCTGGCCCCAAAGAAACCGGTGTTTCCCGAATGATGGTGGATCTCTACAAGAGTTACAGTGAGCCCCTTGACCAAGAGCGCCTATTCTCCTGGCATCAAATGATGATGAACGGAAGGATAGATTTGGAAATAGTTGGAGGTTACCGAGTTCATGAAGATCCGATGCAGATTGTTTCGGGGAGGTTAGATTTGTCCCAAGTTTTCTATGAGGCTCCACCATCTTATAGGGTGCCAAAAGAGATGGAAAATTATCTTCTTTGGTTCAACCGAGCTTTCAATGAAGGAACACCTACGTTGGTTCATGCTGGTTTGGCTCACCTGTTTTTTGAATTAATTCACCCCTTTGAGGACGGAAATGGTCGAATCGGACGTGCCATTGCAGAAAAGGCATTGACTATGGGAGCCAAAAATCCCCTGATCACTTCACTGTCCAGTACCATAGAGCAAAACAAAAAGGCATATTATCAGGCTTTGGAGCGTGCCAATGGCTCGTTGGAGGTGACAAAGTGGTTAGTTTATTTTTCTGAGGAGGTATTGAAAGCCCAAGTCAATGTGCAGAAATTGATTCTATTTATTGTGGAAAAGGCGCGCTACTTTGAGGACTTCCGGAATAAGCTGAATGAGCGTCAGTCCAAAGTAGCACAACGGTTGTTTCGGGAAGGACCGGAAAGTTTCAAAGGTGGGCTGAGTGCCGAGAACTACATTCGAATTAGCAAAACTTCTCCAGCCACTGCAACCAGAGATCTAGCGGAAATGGTAGCCCTCGGAGCCCTAAAAAAGACTGGAAAACTTAGACATACACGGTATTATCTCCCGATGGTGGAAATCTCACATTGAGATTTTATCATTTTGAATTGAGGTCAAAATATTGTGTCTTAAGGATTTTGAAATACTTCCCATTTTCTGGCTGTCCATACGATGTATTCGCTTTTTCAAGAAAAAGGGTAGTTTCGGTTCAATATGCTAATCACCAATTTCTTCACAGTATCCATTTCCTCTGGTTTGCTCGACGCGATAAAGAGCGTTAAGCTGGCAATGGCCTCATTGCTTATGATGGAAATTCCTTCGCTGTTATGGAGTAGATTGTTCGATTGTAAAAAAAGAAGAAAACAAGCTGCCAGGCCTGCCAGCGAATAGATTCCGCAGCGCATATCTACCGGATGGTTGTATAAGAAGTAACGTGTAGACGATGATAAGGATAGCGTCGGTTAAGACAGCAATGCTTTTACCCATTCAGGCTCTGGCAACTCATAGAAAATGAGCGCACCTTTATCAG
Organism: Dyadobacter pollutisoli; assembly: GCF_026625565.1. Taxonomy (NCBI): domain Bacteria; kingdom Pseudomonadati; phylum Bacteroidota; class Cytophagia; order Cytophagales; family Spirosomataceae; genus Dyadobacter; species Dyadobacter pollutisoli. The sequence goes on along the minus strand of NZ_CP112998.1, from coordinate 1,273,413 downwards.
TTAGCCGTAGTTCGGCAAGTGGTTGAGAAGACTTTACTTCGATCTTATCAACTTTCATTTCAATGAACTCATGCTTGGGAAGAGCACTAGTTTTAAACTTTTTGGCCCAATACCAGAATGTCGAATACTTGATTGATTCCTGCTCGCAGAATACACGAGCACCTTTGCCGCTACTTTTCCATCGAAGGTATAGCTGGTGATAGCGTTGATGGGGTTTGTTTTGTTCTTTTCTCATATCCCAAAGCTCACTATTGGCGGTTAGCCCTGAAAGATGGATATAGGCGATTGCTTACCAAATATCGGCAAATACAGAAAATTATGGCCAATTACATTCCGGATAATATTTGCAAAAAATATTATCCGGAATGTAATCCCTATTGCTCGTACTAACAATTAATCGGAATGATTACGGCACCATACCAAACACAACTATTTTCACGACAGCGTTATGAAAATACAAGAGTAACACACTCATTGTTTTTAATAAAAAATGAGGGAAATGATCATACTTCCCTCTGAGGTGGAGACGGAGGGAGTGAAATCGAACACCTGACCAAGCTTCTCAAGCTAATTCAAGCAATAAATCTAAGGGATTGATCAGGTGTTCAACTATCGTTCTCGGTTCTGGCAGGAATTTATCCTACAATTAGCCGGGCTGCTCGATAATAAGCAGCTATTTCTCATTCATTTTAAGTAAGTTACATATAGAAAATCTATTCAGTTGTGAAGCTCAACTGCCTAAGAATCGCTATTATCGGCTCATGTAGGAAAAGCCCTGAAACGGTGATACAGATAATATTTTTTTCCTTCTACTCCCCCTAACATTAAAAATTCAAAAAATAACGTAAACCTCAAATGTTCAATTTTGTATCACCCTACAAAATCATAATTACCTGGGGTAAGTAATAGATACATTTGAGCATACTAACCTGCATTTACGTATCTAATAGAATTATCATGGATAACATTCAGCTTACAAAACAGCAAATAAATTTCTTTGCCACCCACGGGTACCTGGTTGTCGAAGACCTGATTTCCAGTGAAGAAATCGAGCTTTATAAAGTAATGTATGATGATTTTCTTTCCGGCAAGATCGATGTCGGAGCGAGCAGATCGGACCTGGGAGAGGAACTTGGGAACAGTGGGACGGTAGAGAATATCACCCAGATCATGTGGCCCAGCGATTTCAGACCTGAGCTTCTGGAAATGTCGTACCATAAACGCGCATTGGAAATAAGCAGACAGCTGATGGGCCACGATCTTGATATGGATTTTGATATGCTGATCAATAAATCGCCATTTACCAACACCATTACACCATGGCACCAGGATGAAGCTTACTGGTTGAATGTTCCCGATAAAAGGGCTGCGAGTTGCTGGCTTTCGCTGGACTACGCCACTTTGGACAGCGGCTGCATGTGGTTTGTGCCGGGATCCAACCTGAAAGAAGTGAGGCCACATACCTTTGCCAAGAAAAAGGGCGGTGCGCTGATGTGCGAGGCCAGCGAGGGTGAAGGTGTTGCTGTCGAGCTCAAACCTGGCTCCTGCACTTTCCACCACGGAAGGACTTTGCATTACAGCAGAGGAAATGCCACTGAAAATCAAAGAAGGGCATTTATCGTAAATTTCAGGCCTGGCGAAATGATCTGTTACGAGCGGGAAAACGGCTTTGACCATGGCAGACAAAACGCGGGTGACAGACAATTGAAAAACGACGAATTCGCCGGATAATATGGAAAAATCAGTAGTGATCGGCGCACCTGCCGGTTTCGAAAACAGCAGCCAGACCAAATACACCATTATCATCGGGATGTTGTTTTTTGTGTTCGGTTTCGTCAGTTGGGTAAATGCGGTACTCATCCCGTATTTCAAATTGGCCTGCCAGCTTACCATCCAGCAGGCAATGCTCGTCGCCTTTGCATTCTATGTTTCCTACTTCATCATGGCCTTCCCCTCTTCCTATATTATTAAGAGGACAGGCTACAAAAATGGAATGGTACTCGGCTTGTGGATAATGGCTTCCGGAAGCCTCATTTTTATTCCGGCGGCGATGCACAGGGTGTACGGTTTGTTCCTGGCCGGCTTATTCGTGCAGGCAACTGGGCTTACACTTCTGCAAACTGCCGCCAATCCGTACATTACCATTCTAGGGCCGATCGACAGTGCCGCGATGCGAATGAGCGTGATGGGTGTATGTAACAAGGTAGCCGGTGCAATCGCCCCGCTGTTGCTGCTTGGCGCGATTTCAAAAGATCCGGACGAAATCGACCGGCTCGTGGCTATGCTGCCAAACCTGTCAGCTCCGGAACAGGTCCGATTGCTCGATGACCTGGCTGCAAGACTGATCGTACCCTATGTGATCCTAAGTGTTACATTGCTGGTACTGGGTATTTTGATCCGCTTCGCGTCCCTGCCGGATATCGCCGATGAGGATATCAACGCGGAACCTGCCTCGACTGAGAAAACAAGCATCTTCCAATTTCCATATCTTTTGCTGGGCGCAGTAGCTATTTTCTTCGGATCGACGGTGGAGGTATTGGCAGTGGATTCGATCATCAACTACGGAGAATTTCAGGGAGCTACATTTAAGGAAGCCAAGTTCTTCTCTACCTATACACTCCTGATTATGATCGTCAGCTATATCATCGGGATCTTCACCATTCCCAGGTGGATCAACCAGCGGAAGGCACTTTTGTTTTCGTCTGTTATCGGTATTGTTTTTACGATGATTGCCGTGATGTCGGATGGAAAAGCTTCGCTTTGGATGATCGCAATGCTTGGACTGGGTAATGCGCTCATCTGGCCTGCAATATGGCCGCTGGCGATGGATGGACTGGGCAAATTCACCAAAACAGGTTCGGCTCTGCTGATCATGGGGCTGATCGGCGCCGCTCTTTCTCCCCTGGTTTATGGCGGGCTCAGTGACCGGTACAATCCTCAAATCGCCTATCTGGTGCTGATCCCATCTTATCTGTTCCTTTTATATTATTCCGTTTCCGGCTACAAGGTGGGTAAAAGCCGCCAAGGTTAGTTCGCCAGGTCTTCTATAAAAAACCGGCTGCGGTATTCCAGCGGGGTCTGCCCGGCGTACTTTTTAAAGACGGTCGCGAAATACTGGGATGATGAAAAATTGAGCTGGTAAGCGATATCCATCACATTGAACTCCCTGTGGTGGGCCAATTTTTTTTTCGCCCGCTCTATTTTCCTTCGCTGAATATAATCCATGGGCGTCACCCCGACTTCATTTTTAAACCATCTTTTAAAATGGGATTGGGAAATCCGGTGGTGGCTGGCGAGTACGGGAATAGAAAGATTTGTATCCAAATAGTCTTCAATGTATTTTTTCACCCTTTCGATTCTCAGGCTATTGCCGGGCTGGTTCCGGGCTGTCTCTGAGCATACTACGACCAGTTGCAATAACTGAGCGAGCCGGATGTGGATCGATAATCTGTCAAAATCGGTAGCGGTTTCTTTGCCGAACTGAAAGATTTCGTCCAAATATTTCCGGATCATCGTGTTCCCTCTGAAATGTCTGGCAGGAAGGTTTTTCAGCGCATTTAGCAAACTGGCTGCGTTTTTACCGCTGTAACCCAGGAAATGGCTGATATCTGCTGGAATCTCAATCTGAAGCCAATACACAATTCCCTTTTCCTCCGGCTGGTCGGCGGTGCTGTGCTGCTCATTGGGGAAAGTTACAAATAGGTCACCGCCCCGGATCATGAATTGTTGCTGCCCCACTTCATAAACCTGCTGGCCTCTGTCGCAATAAACAATTTCCATGATGCTCTCATGCATATGGGGCTGCAAACTGCTGGACGCACCATAGTATGAATACCTTCCAAGCAGCACCGCATTGTCCACCCCCAGCGCGCCCAGATCCAATATGGTACGTGTCGATTTTGTTTTCATTGCCTGACCTTCTTACGTTTTTACCCTGCAATTTAAGTTGCCCCGCCGGGGCCTGCGATAATTTTTAATGCCTATCATTATGCTGTAAACAGGTATTCGCCCTGGAACTACCTGCTATAAAAACGAACGACTGCAAATCCTGCGCGACTGCCATAGCTGGATAACTGAACCGGTTGCCAGGAATAATAATCCCGCATAGCTCAAAGCTTCTTTCAATAACCAAACCTTCCCCATAAAAAGCAGCCCACCTCCCACCATCAGCATCACAAATGCAGGATAGCTGCCCATTTTGCGGGCTTTCAGGTAGGCTACCATAAGATTGATGACGAGCAGCGACAGCAATACCGGCATAACCCACGAAGCATAACTTCGAAAAGAGATCCCAAATATGCTGAACAGGTTCAGATAGGCAGCCAGGCATAAACTGCATTTGGGCAACAACAACATACCGATTGCGGCAGCCATTTTGATCGCCTCATGCATCCAGCCAAAAGGCCGTCTTAGGATATCTCCGTTTCTCTCCATCGCCAGATTCCCTTAAGCGTTTTTTAATGACAGCAGGAAGGTCCCGGTGCTGCGTTTCCGGCTTTCTGGGGAACAGACGGCGGCACATCGTTGGCAGGATTTTGGGTAAAAAATCCGTTTGGCTTTAATAAAAATCCAATATACGCCGTGGGCATCACCGGATAATCCTCCATTCTCGGAATATGGGTATGCCCCATGGTATACCAAATCACGATATCCTGGTCGGCCACATTCCGGTCCTGTTCTGTCCATTTGATCAGTCCGTCGCCGCCCTGATGCTGATTGGGATAATCCCCGGCAGCAAACATTTCGGACTCTTCAAACGGTGTGACCCACAAATGGTTTTGTACAAATCCTGCCCTGCGGTACCAGCTGGTGCGCTCGTTAGCGAATGGAAAACAGTTATCCCCCGGCATCAGCTTGTAGCCAACCGGCTCGCCCAATGCATTTTTGGAATTGGGGTTGACTATTTTCCAGGTTCGGGCTGTGGGCAAGTTCATTTTTCTTCTTGCATTCTTCTCGGTATCCAGCAGGGTTGCTTTTGCATAAAATGCGTTTTCAAAAGGATTGCCCTCCCCTTCCTCTTCGGCGACAACATCCAGCTCATATACTGAATTGGATTCTCCGTCCAGATCAAAATCAAGGCGCATGTTGAAAAAATGCTGATGGTTGGGCGCGTAAACCTGCGGCGCAACCAGCGTACCGTATTTGGATTTCACACCTTCGGGCAGGGTTCCAAGCGATAAAATCCCAGTCAACTTGATCTCAAACTGGATATTCCCATCCTGATAGAGATACCAGAAAAACCCGTATTCATAATTTTCAACGGTCGAAACAGAGGATATCACCAATCTTCTCGACCGCCTTACCTCGGCTTTTCCATCGCGGCGGTCGGTGTGTTTCCAAAGAATCCCGTAATCTTCTTCGTGCATGCATATCGCGTTCCCGATCGTCACGATCTCGCCCCGGCTGTTGTTCATCACTGCATCCAGGTAATGAATATAACCCAGGCAATCGCAGCCCAATGTGAGGCTGTTGGCACATTGCCCCATGCCATATTCGCCGGTATCAAATGCATTTTTACGTTTCTGCGTAGACGTCGGATCACCATAAGGCACTACCATTTCGGAAAGGGAGGCGCGGTAGAGGATCGATCGCACATTGCCTTCGTCGTTGTAGGTAATGTTGTGTAAAACCAGCCCTTCCCTTGAATTGAAACCCACTACGAAATTCCATTTCTGCCACGCCACTTCGTAACCATTGACTGTGAAACTTGGCCCTTCGGGTTGTGAAATTTCCAGCGGCTTGATATCCGCCCGGAACGTTTTCACGCGATCGGCGCGGTAATTGGCCGACTGCTGCGGAAGCGGGGTATAGCCATAATCCTCAATGCGGATCAGTTTCATCAGCCGCAAATCCACTACCGGGCGCAAACCTTCGATTGGCCGGGCGTAACCATTGTCGGTTTCATCGCTTCTTACAAAACAAAGCGGACGCGCCAGCCGCAGGTTACTTTCCTCTTCCGCTCCGTAGTTACCCGCAGTCCAGATATCGATCATGACCAGTTCGGGATTGGTCACGCCGTGTTTTTTTAAAGCTTCGGCAAAAGCGGGATCATTTTTGATCACTTCTTCACATTCAATCTGTTCGTCGGCGGTCATGGTAGGCTGCACACCGTCGATCGAATTCCACTTGATGATCTGCTCTTCATTGATCAGCGCGGTAACTTCGTGAGTGACGCCGGTCAGACTATCGTAAATGACTGCGAATGTAGCCCTCGCGGGTGCTTCTCCCCCATTGGCGTACCTGGCAACCTCGGCTTTGGTAGGTTCTTTGAGTACAATAGAGACAAAACGGGTCGTGTTGTAGGGAAGACCTTTTTCACGGCGGATAAATGCAACAAACTTGCTGATTTCCTCAGCAGTAAGCGATTGCAGCGGATGTAGTACAGGAGTGACGGTTTTCATAAGTAGTACGGGAGTGATGGTTTTCATACATTGAGTCGATATACTTAAAGCTCCACAGGCTTCATCCTGGGAGTGATGAAATGGATTGTCAGCCAGGCGATCAGAAAGGATACGCCGCACACAATGAATATGATGTTGTAACCCGCGACCAGATTACCTGCTTCTTTGTAAAAATCAAGGGTATAACCAATGAACAATGGGAACAAAACCCCGCCAATTGCACCCGCCATCCCGCCAATCCCGATCACGGAGCTGACAGCGCTCTTGGGAAGCATATCGGATACAATGGTGTAGATATTGGAACTCCAGCCCGCGTTACCCGCAACTGCCAAACCAATAAGCCCCACAGCCACCCACATATCAGACACAAAACGCGCCCCGATAATGGGTACCACGCAAAGTGCAGAAATCAACAAAGCAACTTTGCGCGCTTTGGAAACCGACCAGCCCTTTTTAATAAACCAGGAAGAAAGCAAACCGCCTCCGATCGCGCCAACCGTTGCCGCCGAATACACGATCACCAGCGGCAAACCCGGCTTTTTGAGATCCAGATTGAAAGTGGTACTGAAATAAGAAGGCAGCCAGAACAGGAAAAAGTACCAGATTGGATCGGTCAGGAATTTTCCCATGATAAAAGACCAGGTCGGTTTCAGGGTGAAAAGCTTTGTCCAGGGGATCTTTTCTGCCGGGGTAAGGTCCTCATTGACTTCATCATCAATACGGATGTAGGCAAGTTCTTCGGCTGACAATTTTGCATTGTTGTCGGGATGCTGGTAAATCAATCGCCACGCAACCAGCCAGATAAAACCGATCGCGCCGGTGATGATGAATGCCGCCTGCCAGCCGTAAACGCCCAAAAGCCAGGGGACCAGTATCGGAGCAACACACGCACCGATGTTGGACCCTGAGTCGAAAATACCCGTCGCCAGCGCCCTTTCCCGTTTCGGAAACCATTCGGTCACTGTTTTCACTGCCGCTGGGAAGTTCCCGGATTCTCCGATTCCCAATGCAGCCCTCGCAATGCCAAAACCCAGCGAGCTGGTCACCAAAGCATGGCACATCGCCGCAACACTCCATATTGTAACGGAAATGGTATACCCCGTTTTAGCCCCAATCCGATCCACAACCCGACCGAAAACCACCAGACCTATCGCATAAGTTGCCGAAAAAGCCATCACGATATAACCGTAATCCTGCTCCGTCCATCCGTACTGCAATTCGAGTACGGGTTTTAACAATCCCAATACCTGCCGGTCGAGGTAATTGATCGTCGTGGCAAAGAACAACAGTGCGCAGATCGCCCACCTGTAATTTCCGGTCGCATTGTTTAGCATTGTTTGGGTTAGGGTTATTTGGGTTTGTCAAAAAAGTAAAATAAAGTGAGTTGCTGACACGATCATCTTTTGAGCAGATTAACATTACATAAGCAAAATTCGATTGCTTATGCAGATTGTCCCGGTGCGCTGCACCTTGAATGGTCAGGTTTTTTGCACGCTAGGTACATAAATGATCTTTAGATTGAACACGAGGTGCAGCGCACCGAAACAATTATGTTTTTGCCTCTGTTGGTGTTATTACCAACATGCCCCCCTACTCAAAAACAACACTCGACTCCTGAAAAACCATCTCCGCGCTAGCCTTGTCCAGGAACAAGACTGCATTGGGCAAAGTACGCATGATGGAAGAGGGATATTGTTCCGAAATTTCATCCACCAAAGTATGATATACCGCCTGGGCTTTGGAGGGGCCGGGTACCATGCTGTAAATGGCTTTTGCTTTCAGCAGGGCAGGGACGGTTAGCGTGTAGGCTACCTTTGGGACTTCTTCCAGTGTGTCGAAACAACCCTCATTCACCTGCTGCTGCCTGCTCTCAACATGCAGGTCTACCACCTTCACCAATTTACTTTCATTAAAATCGGCAACAAAAGGGTCATTGAATGCCAAATGCGTGTTCTCGCCAATTCCCATGCACGTAATGTCGGTCGGATATTGCAGTAGCAAGGCCGAGTAACGTTCGCATTCCACTTCCGGATCTGCCGCGCCTCCATCCAGGCGGAAAACGTTGGCAAATGGTACCTTATCGAAGATCTGGCCGCCGAGGAAATGGCTGAAGTGCTGTGGTGCCCCGACAGGCAAACCAATGTATTCGTCCATATGAAAAGCGTTGACGCGTGTCCAATCAATGTCCAGTGTGATCAGTTTGGCAAGAAATTCATTTTGGGAAGCAGCAGCGGCAAAAATGATATTCACTACTTCCTGAGTCTGATGCAGCTCGTTGATCTTGTCCGCCACCGTTTTTGCAGCATCATCGCCTAATTGTTCCCTGTTTTCAAAAATCCTGACTTCCAGCTGATCCGCTGTTCCTTTTTTAGTAATAGACATTTAAGAGATATTTTAAATTAATCGATATTTATATAGCGTTGTTTTTCAGTTCAGAACCTAAATTTCACCCCGGCGCGGCCCCAGAAAGAGTAGAACTGTTTCTGGTACATTCTGTTACGCTCCCCGAAATAGTCCGTTTGTGGCGCTTTGGTCAGGTTTTGTGCCTCCACATAAAAGGAGATCTTGTCGGTGATCCGGTAACTAGCATTGGCGTCGATCTGGATCCGCTGGTTACGGATCACGTCGGTCGCATCCTGGTCGCCAAGCAATACCGTGTATGCCCCATTGTAGTTGAGGTTACCCTGGATGGTGAATTTCTTGTGATTGAAAGCCAGCGAACCATTGGCAGTGTGATCTGCCTGGCCGGGCAGCCGGAGGTCTTTGCGGAACTGCGCGTCGGCATTGGAATGGGTATAGGTGTAATTGGCCATCAAAGAAATCCCTTTCAGTATCCCTGGCAGGAAGGTCAGATTAGCCTGTACATTCAGCTCCATACCCAGCACATTGGCACTTTCGCCGTTTAAGGTTCTAAACCATCTCCATCCTTCATAACGCTCTGCACCGTCAAATTCGTTTCCAGCCAATGCAAACACACTGTTGTACTGAAACTTGTTGATTTTTTTATAGAAGAAACCTCCTGAAATGATACCCAGGTTATCGAGGTATTTTTCATACATCAGATCCAGATTGGTCGAAAACGCGGGTTGAAGCTGCGGGTTTCCATCGGTAATGGTTTCACTCAGGATGCTGATCAGCCTGCCCGGTACCAGGTCCACAAAGTTGGGGCGCGAGTAGCCGTAAGTGAGTGCCGCGCGTACGAGCGAAGATTTGTCGATATCGTACTTGAACTGAACATTCGGAAGTACTTTCAGGTAATCATTGGTCTGCTGATTGGGCGTGGTCGAAGCCCAGTTTCCATCGGCGTCGGTCTGGATAATATTCCCCTTGTAATCCACATTGGTTTTCTCCATTCTTACCCCGATCAGGAACATCAGCTTATTAAACTGGATCCGGTTCATCAGGTAGGCGGAAGAAACGGTTTCAAGGGCATCGTAGTAGTAAGAATCGATGCTGTTTCTGGTTGCGCCTACGTTGATTGGAAAGAGGTCGGTGCCAAGGTTGTCATTCAGGAAATTGATCGTTTTGTCTTTATTGACACCCAATCCGAAATTGGTATTTCCATCCAATAACTCATCAGAAACTTCCAGCGAACCCGAGAAATTGGTCAGCTTTCCAGCTGCGGCATCGCCTGCGTAAGTGGTCACAATGGTTTCGTCAGGGCGGGAGCGTTCGTTATGCATGCGTTTTACCTTCACACCAGCCTTGAAAAAAGCCGAATTATTGCCGATCTGATAAGGAACACTTGCATTTAAACGGGCCGTAAAATTGGTACCATTGGTATTCCACCAGTCGCGTTCCACGGTATTGTAGGTATAAAGGGAAGCATCGTTTTTCCAGTCCGTGCCGGAAGCTGACAAATAGTCGGTGCTGATATCGGAAATGGACAGCGGGATGTTGCCGGTGATGTAGTTATAGATACCCGACTTGTTTACAAACTTGGATTTGTTCATAAAAACCCCTGCATCCAGCTTCACTTTACCTACCACGGTTTCACCCTGGATATTGAAATTCAGGTTGCTGTTGTCCTCGGTCGCAGCCTTGATCTCGTTATAACCCCGTCCCCTCGAATTGGTAAATACCCCGTCCTCTCCCAGCACATTCCGTGCCGTCTGCATCCGGGTACGTTTGCGGTAACGGGTCAGTTCGTTATTGTGGGTGCTGTACATGAAATTGGCAATGATATTGGTCGTCGGGCTGAAATTGTAATCGACGGTGGCCGAAGTACCAATCCGTGTCCGCTGGTTTTCCACATATAAAAGACGGATGTCGGTAGGGAAATAAATTGCTCCTTTTCCATAATCGTTCTGCTCCCAAACCTGCGCCCTGATCTCGTCATAACCGTTTTTGGTACGGAAATAGCTTCCCGTCGCAATCACGCCCAGCTTACCGTTTGGACTGCTCTCGCTTGCCAGGAAACGTTTGCCCCATGATGCATTTCCAATCCCGTTCAGGTTGCTGCGCAGGTTATTGTAGCCTGCCCCTAAGTCAACCGCAAATCTTGATTTCAAAGTAGCAGCCGTCGGGGTTTTCATATTTACCACACCTGCGATTGCATCGCCATCCAGATCGGGCGTAAGCGTTTTCACTACCTCCATCGATGAAAGCACATTGATGGGGATCACGTCCAATTGCGCGTTCCGGGAGCCGTCTTCCTGGGTTCCCATGATCTGCTCGCCATTCACATTGATATTGGTAAAATTGCCCGGCGTGCCACGCATTTGCACCGTCGCACCTTCCCCGCTGCTGTTCCGGCCAATGGTAACCCCCGGCAGACGCTGCAATGACTCGGCTACGTTCAGATCGGGATAACGTCCCATGACATCGGCAGAAATCACCTGCTTGATGTTGTCCGAATTGCGTTGCTGGTTCAGCGCCTTGCGCTGGCCTTCGAGCAGTGCGGTGACAGTTACCTCGCCCAGGTTCAGGTCAGCCGATTTCAGTTTGGCGTTCGCAAAAACAGTCTTGCCGGCAATGACGCCAACCGATTGTTCATCAGGCGCAAATCCCATGTAATTGATCGTGACCGTCTGCGCGCCGGCAGGAACATTGACCAAGGAATAGTTTCCTGCCAGATCGGTAACGCTACCGATATTGGTTCCTTTGATAAAAACGGAAGCGCCCGGAAGAATTTCACCGTTGACACCCGTCACCTGCCCTTTTACACTGCCGTGGCTTTGCTGCGCAAAAACAGGCGAACCGGAAAAAAAGAGCAAAAAAGCGGCCAACATACCCGCGAGGGTACCATAGTTCGTGAGTCGTTTTTTCATAAAGAATCGAGAGCGGTTATAAGTAGGATTTATTTGAATTTGTAGCCGATGTAATCTACCAGGAAGCGAAGGGCAAACGTGCTTCCGGTGTCACGGTTGGTGAGCCACGCTTTGCCTTTTCTGAACCGGATGCGGGTTTCGAGCACCGCGCCACGCAGGTTAGGATCTGGATGGTCCTGTGCGTAACGGTTTTTCAGGATCCAGCCGGCCGATTTTTCGATGTTTTGGTCAAATTGCTTGTAGCCGTTTTGGGAAAGCTGCATCCAGACGATCCCGGCCAATGCCGTGGCCGAACCGGTGATGGACCCTTTATCCGGCTGCCTGCCGTTGAGGTAGTTATCGTAATAGATCGTGCCGTCGTTTTGCTGTGCTTTGGCGAAAACCTCGGCCGTACGGGAAGCTGCGTCCAGGTATTTTTTATCCCCGGTGAGCTTGAATGCCTGGATCAGCGATTCGGCGTACCACAATGAAAAACGCGGGTGAAACGAGCGGGCTTCTGCCGAATTGGGCATAAAGCTCATCCAAACGCCTTCCGGGCCTTGTTTTTCGATCAGACTATTGCACAGATTGATGAAAGCATCTTTGAACTTTTTATCCCCCGAAAATTCAAATGCATCTTTGAACAGCCAGCCTTCGGTATTAGGCCGAGAAACGTCAAACAAAGTTTGCTCGGCCTTGTTCTTCCAAAACGGGCTGTTCTCTTTAAGCACTTCGCCGGTTTTCGCATCGATATTATCGTAGCAAATGCCGTTTTCGGCATCGTACATATTTTTCATCATCCAATAAGCCGCCGACGTGGCGACTTTGGCGTATTTGTCATTTTTGGTTACCCGCGATAGCTCGTAAATGCCAGGGGTACCATCGGAAACGGTAGCAAAAATGATGAAATCCTCACCTATCGTATCGCCATGGTGGGCGTTCACCATGCCTTTGAGCACCGGATGGTTTTTGATTTCCAATCCAGCCCAATACTCTCCGCCTTTGATCGCAGCGACCAGGTATTTTTTGTTGCCTGTTTGCTTATAAGCTGCCAGCAACGCGTTGACCGCCTGACCGGTATGCCAGGGGACTTCATATTCGTACCATTTCCCCTCGGTCATATTGTAATCGCATCTCGATCTGCCTTGCTCGTCCATCATCGGGCCGGAAATGTATTGGGCAATCTGGTCAACGGCCAACAGATAATCCTCTTTTTTCACCTGCCCACAGGCAACGTTTGCCGAAAGCGAAAAAAGCAAGAACACGAACAAATAACGATTTGGGTTATTCCACTTCATAGGTTTTGTTTTTAGAATTCGTCTGGTATTTATGCTTGGTGTTTACGACCGGCAGATCGTCGCTGAGCCGCATGCTGAATGTCCAGGGCGCGCCGGTTTTTTGGGGTATTTTCAAAACAAATAAATGCGTACCCTTGCCCAGGGAAACAGGCATCCTTTGCTCAACGGCCCTATTCCCGCCTCCTGCAATCGCGGCTATTTTTTCTCCGTCGCAAAAAACCTCAGTCCCCGCAGTCGATGTTACAAAAACCTCATCGACACTTTTGCCGGTTACATTCAAAGTGCAGTACGCATAACCGGTTGCGGCCTTTGTTTTTCCAAAATAGTTGCTCAAATCAATCATTCCGCCGCTTTTGGAAGCGAATTTGTGCCAGCGATAGTTTTTCCGTTTGTAAGTTGCAATGCCTCCGGGGATCGGTGGCTTGTTGTATTCTTTGTTTTCTGAATAAAGGAATGAGGGTACGCTACCTTCTTTTTCCGAAGGAAACGGCCCGCTCAGCAGCCAATAGGTGAAGAAGGTATGTGGCGTTTCCAAAATATCAAATCCAATCTCAACGGGAGCAGGCAAAACCAGCTTACCCGAAGGTTTCACAGCCTTTGCAAGTTCCGTTTCCAGTCCCGCCAATGCACTGATTTTGACATCATAAGTACCCATTACCACATCGAGCCAGTAGGGTTGGTTCTCGTCCAGCCAGCTTTTCCGGTAATTATTTTTTAAAACAACATACCTTTCTTTGAGCCTCTTCACTGCATCTGCGGATTGCTCTACCAATTTTTTAGCCTTCGCAGGTTTTTCCGTTTTCCAGACAAAAGCCTGTTTGTAGGTCGCCGCAGCCGAGGCTAATATTTTTCGTGAATCCATCATTAAAGTGTACTGGGCAATCGAATGTTCGAGGGTATGGATATCGCCGGTATTGAATTGTGGTTTTGCATTCGCCAGGAGGCTTGAAGCTTCTGCAAGGATCTTTTTGGCTTCTGGTACCGAGGTATTGTTCAGCCACAGCGACTGCCCTTTTTGTGGCAGCAACTCCTGCTGCCACAAAACATCATTCATATTGTAGGTAAGCGGCAAGCTTCTCAATTCCAATAATTTGAATACTGATTTTACATAATCGCTATTGAGAGATCCGTATGCCGCCAGACTGTACCGGCTATCGAAATCAGTTTCATTTTTCACGGCCAGGTTCCAGCTTTTTTCAGCTGCGGCGTACACACCATACCAGTCGGCCGAGAAAAGATAGGTACCCCCATCGTCCCACAAAGTCGTAAATGCACCCGTGGCCCCCTGCGCTTTTCCTGCTTCCATGAAACCTTTGATATTGGCCTTCGCCATCACCATATCAGGAAACATCCGGTACGAATTCAGCACGCCCGGGCACACCATGAATTCCAGCCCGCGGCTTGCAAAAGGTTTGATCCAATGGTCGTAGCTCTTGGCCTGGCCGTATTCCCAGGTCAGGTACACCACGTCTTTGGGCAGCATTTCGGGGATCTTTTCATATTGAATTGCCACATCTCCCCAAAGCATCATTTTTTTGTTGTGTTTTTTCAAAACCCCGTACAAGAAATTCAGGTGATCTGCATAAAACCGGTCTGCGCCAATGCTGTCGATATATGCTTTTGATTTTCCTTTGTTCAGATCAAATGTTTCGTCGCAATTCACATTAAACCATGGCGCGTTAAATGAATCTGCCAGTTCCCTGATCACATCTTCCAGAAACTGCCTGGCTTTGGGATCGAGCGGGGAAATCAGCGAGCCGGTTTCGCCCATGGATTTGTATTGCGGCACAGCCAGAATTTTCTCAAAATGCCCGAAAGACTGAAAACTGCCAATCAGTTTCATGTGGAATTGCTCCGCATAAGCGGATAGCTCACGGATCTGCGGAATAGTCAGCTTCCCGTCTTTGGGCGCAAAGTCCGGGTGGGACAGCGGCTGTACAATGTGCTCGATGTAGAAGGAAAGGTAGTTGATCTTCAACTCCGCCATTCTTTCGATTTGTTTTTTGATATAACCGATGGTCGAAATAGGTCCGCGGCTGATGTCATCAAAAATCACCCTGGTAGCGAAAGCAGGCCAATCCGCAATGAAAAGCTCTTGTTTCCAGCCTGCGCGCGTAAGTTGGCGTAAGGTCTGCAACCCGTAGAAAAGTCCGGTTTCGGTATTGGCGGCGACCGTTATTTTTCCGGACCGAGCTTGTAAAAGGTAACCTTCCGCCCCAATGCTATCGCGGTAAGGTTTTGATTTCGCTAAAAATGCAGTATCCGCAGCAGACAGATCTTTGAGCAAAACCAGCTCAATCACCTGTTTTTGCTTTGTGACTACGCCATTTATTGCGGGCTTATATGTTTCCCAATGCGCTTTCAGTCGCTGCAACGGTCCATCGTTCAGTCCGGTTGCTTTGAAATCGGCCGAAGCCGCAAAAGACATTGAATTTCCTCCCTGCTTCACCACCTGAGGAAAAGGAAGTACCGGCAGCACGCCGGCGACCGTATATGCATATTGGATCGTTGCAACATTGTTATAGGAATTCAATTCCTGACCTTCACTTTTCACCTTCACCGTGATCTGATTCTGACCGGCCCTTGGATTGAAATTGAAATGCACAGTCTGTACACGTGGTACCAGATCATTTGGGGCGTCGATGGGCGCCACTGTTGCGCTGTCAGAAACTGAGTCATTTACAATCAGATATACTATTGACTTACCCGATTGCGCATTTCCAATGTTATGTACGTTAGCCTCAATACCCGGTTTATCCACATTTTTCGAAACCTGGATATCCCCGGCAGCAATCGCAATATCTGGTAATGCAGTTTTATTCGGCTCAGATAATTTCTCCGGATCTATCCTGACCACTACCTGACTTTTCGCAGGAAGGGCAATCCGGATCACCCCGACCCGCTCCCGGATCGTAACCAATGCTTCGTGAATCAGCTTTTCAGCTACGGTATCATCGTTTTCGTCGGTTCCAATGTGCAGCTTATATTGGCCGGGTGCCAACATCCAGGTATTCATTTCCACCTGCTTTGCACCTCCCGCATTGTAAAGCGAAACAACTGCCGAAGAACGGTCGCCCTTCCTGACGAATACGGATACGTTTCTGCCTGTATTTTTCCAGGAGGCTACCAATGCGGGATATTCAAAACCTCTTCCGAAATGGCCTGTGTACATGCCAGTCAGCAGGTCGCTTCCCCTCACATACACGCGGTCGGTAAATTTCACCTCGCTGGTCAGTAGCGGGAAATTGTAGCGGAGGGAATTCAGGATCTGGTCAAAACCGCCGAGCAGCTCCCTCACATCGCCGGTGAGCTGGTACTTATTATAAGGCGAGGCATATAGGCTGATCAGCCGGTTGTATTGCTTGTCCCCGCTCAGTTTGGCGGTCATGGCAAACAAGTTACCAAACGGATTTGCCCCGGCTGTTCTATCGTCACCCCCGGCCGTCAGTGTTTGTTCTACCCATTTCAACGAGCCGGGCTGGGCTGTTTCCATTTCTTCCTCCCGGCTTGTCATCAATTCCGCCACCTTATTGATCGGGTTCAGAAAAGATTTGTCTCCGGTCAGGTCATGCAAGCCGTTCAGGAAACTGTAAAGTTCTGCGATGTGGCCCAGATGGCCCCATTGGTAGTAATTGTAACGTAGTCCGGGGTCGTACCATTTGTCTGAATCACCTCCGATCCTCTCGTTTTTAAAAGATACGGCTGGCGGAATAATGCCCGAAGGTTTGCCGTTTTCAGTTCTTCCTGCGTCGGCTACCCACGCATTGGCCCACTCGGAAAATTGGCGGATTAACGTAGGGTTACGGTTGTACCAGGCTGCCCATAATCCGGTGAGCAATGCCCTGGCATTCAGGGGAACGTCCACGCCGTAAGGCGATTTCTCCCATGTTTCGGTCGAGGAGAAATAATAAGATTTAAAATGCCGGTGTCCCAAATGCGTGGTACCTGTCCATACTTTATCAAAATTCTGCATGCTGATCATCGCGCGCTCCACATAAGCCGGATCGCCGTAACGCACCAAAAACATTCCAGCGTGTGAATCTCTGAAAAGCTCAGCGGCGTGCTCTACGTCGTCAATTTTTTTGTCATAACCCCTTACAAGCTCCCCGCTGTTCCAGATCCCGTCGGCCAGGCGGGTGTAACCCTTGCGGACAGTTTCATCGTCCGCACCCAGGATCGCGGGCAACCACCAGCGAAGCATTTCCACATCATCGGCATACTTTCCGCCCAGTTCGCCATTGGGAGCCTGGCGCTGGTTGACCCACCAATGAATTACTTTTAGCATTCGGCCCATTGCTTCGCGCTGGAACCTGGCCCAATCCGGCGCATTTTGCATATCCACATCCGAAACGTACGGATCCTTGATCTGATCGCCTTGGTACATTCGGATCAGCTCGTGGTCGGGAAAGGCTTTCGACAGTTCGTTGAAGAACACAGGCGCCTTACTTTCTGCAAGCAACTCACTGTCCTCTTTATCAAGCCAATAATGTATTCTGGCCAAAAGGTAAAGCGACTTATAGTACAATGGAGATGCCCGATCGGTCACGACCTGGTCCAGCAGATCGATCGCCGCGTACATGCGCTGGATCTGGCTCATCCTGGTTTTTCGCACTTCCGCCGACCAGCCTGCCTGCTCGTAAAATGTCGCGGCAGTGATGTGTTTTTGCAAGATATCCAACCGGCTTTCCAAAACGGAATTGCCGGGATCGTTTCGAAGTTCTTTCTCCAATGATAGTGCTACGGAAGTCATTTCGGACAGATCCGTTTCCGGTGCTTTGGTAAAAGTATTTAACGGCCAGTCTGCCACTGGCCTGAATTCCAGGCTGTATATACCTGCTAATTGGGCAGGTCCGGTCCCTTTTACTTTGACAACCGCCCCTTTACTTCCAATTGTCACTTTCCTGCGGACAGAGCGGTACGGAAGCCGGTACCAGGGAACAGTGATATTTGCCAGAGCGCTATCGTTCACCATCATTTCCATGAGCATTGCCTGCTCTCGGGGATAACCCACCGTTAATGACACAAAGTACTCGCCCGGCGGAACATCCGCCCTAAACACCAAACTTCCTTTACCGGTAACCCCATCCTGAAAAAGCGAATCAGGGATGCGGTTGTACGTGGTATCGAAAGCCTGCCCGGGAGCCGACAGCCAGCCATAGCCGCGCTCTTTGGAATATTTTGTGGCCGGTGTGATGCGAATGAAACCACTTTCGACTTTGGAAACCGGAGTTCCCATATCGAACAAAAAATAATCAGCCTGCCTTCCATTTGCATGACAGAAGGTAAATAGCGCTCCAATGAGCAGACCGATGATTCTCACTAACGACAATATATATACGTTAACTGGTTTAACTTTTGTTTTAAAATCAATCTAGCCTGGCTTTGATGTTTTTCGAAGATCCATCCTTTCTAAGAAAATCTTCCACAGGCTTACCGCTGCTTTTTGCCGACACCAATCCGTCCACACTATTGCTTACAAGCACCGATGTCCCTGCCTGTTTTGTGTCAATGTCAAGAATTGCGAAATCTTTGGTGTCGTTTACAAAAAAGGCGGGCCGCTGCTCAGGCGCTAGTGTCGACATACTAATGCCCGACATTCTGAGACCTTTTACATGCCGGATAAAAAATCCAAACGCCGGAAGTTTCCCAAACATCGTCGCTTCCGGATACAGATCTTCCAGTTCCTCTATTTTTCGTTTTACGTCAGCGGGCACCCCTCCTCCCGCAAACGCTATGCGAATGTTGTTAAATGAAACATTTTCTACATTGGCTTTGGCAATGCCCGAAACTGAGCAGCCTGTTATTGCCGCGCCGGTAGCCACCACATCGGATATGGTGATGTCGCGCATGATGCCGGGCTTGGGCATTTCTGCCGTGGCAATGTATTTTCGGGCACGGTTGCCGAGTCTCAGAAAAAGCGGCACCTCCGGGCCATCGATCACCAGATTACTCACTACAATATGCTCCATGATCCCGCCATCGACAATCTCCATGGCCAGCCCCCCGATCCCGGCGGGTTTGCCATAAATGGTTGTCGTTTGTGCCGAGGGCTTGATCACACAATTTGAAATAGCAATATTCCGGAAGCCACCGACAGATTCCGTGCCGAATTTAATGGCGCTGCAATGACTGCTGAGGATGCAGTTGGAAATCACAATGTGCTCGGATACAAGCGGTGAAGTACTTTTGATCGTGATCCCGTCATCATCCGAATCGCCGGTGATGTTGGAAATGGTCACGTTGCTGCAGCCGTCGATATCCATCATATCGTTGTTCTTGTTGGAGTGGTTCCAAATGCTGATCCCGTCGATGCGCACCGTTTTGCAGCCCAGATAATGCTGCATCCAGAATGCTGAATTTCGCAATTGCACGCCGGTCACAGAGACATTTTCGCATCCCGCAAACCATAGGAGGTAAGGTCTGTTTTTATAACGGTCTGGCTTTTTCAAAGTAGTGGTCACAAATGCGGCGCCTTGTCCGTCGATAGTCCCTTTGCCCTCGATGGCTACGTTTTTTTGGTTTTTACAAAAAATCAACGCCTGTTTTGCCCAATCCTCGCCGTAAAAATGGATCCCTGAATCCTGATAAGGATAAAATTTTGCCGCGGGTTGTCCGAGCAGGATTGCATTCACTGAAAGATGGAGGGTTACGTTGCTTTTTAAATTCAGGGTGCCGCTAAGGTAAGTCCCCTTTGGAATGTATACGGTGCCACCCGTGATGGTACAAGAATCTATTGCCTTCTGGATAAACAGGGTATTGTCGGTGATACCGTCGCCGATCGCACCGGAATTACGGATGTCGTATTGCTGTGCTTCCAGGCTTCCGGCAAGCAGAAACTGAAATGCGAGAAGCATCATCCAAACAAATCCGGCATATCTTTTATCAGGCATACTCATTGATATCTAAACTAAATAATTCATAATAAATCACCTACACCAATAAACCAACATTACTGGACCATTGTTGCCTGAGCCACTGCGCTGTTCCTAAATATGCAGCATCCAGGTCCCCGATCTCCGTTTCGGCCCCGCCTACATCAATGGCAAGCCTGCCGCTGAAACCCACTTCCCGCAGCACGGAAAAGAAGATCTCCCAATTGATATTTCCGCTGCCGGGCGGAAGATGGCCAGCCTTTTGACCTGTGTTATCTGAAATATGGATGTATTTAACACGGTTACCCAAACGGATCAGACTGAGCGGCAGGTTTTCCCGGATCAGAAACTGGTTCGATGTATCCAGGTTAAACATCAGGTTGGACGCGCCGACTGCTTCTGCGAAAAACAAAAAAGAATCAGTAGACGGGGTCAGGCTGCCTTCGCAAGGATGAAGGTGATAATCAAGCCCATATCGGGCTGCCAAGGCACAGACCAAACGGTATCTGTCGGTCAGCGTTCCCCAATAATGCTCCCACCGGACAGCCGATAAGGGTCGTAGGCTATCGATTTCACTGCCGCTGTAATGACGCATGACCGCCATGTTTGCGGGATATTGGAGCGGCAAAAGCGGCCCGTTATCCAATACACCCTCGGTCCCGAAAAACTGTGCGGTTTCGCATCCCATTTCAAACAATTCCAGACACTCTGCTTGGCCGGCTGCATCCAGATCAGATCCCAGTTGCGGCAATACAATGCATAAAATTGGCACAGTACAACCGCATTCTTCCAGTGATTCTTTAATGGTGTTTTTATGCTTGAAAAGGTATTCAATATTCTTTTTCCCAATTCCTTCGAGTTCTATCGACGAAAACCCCAGCGCAGCCATTTCCCGGATATGGCCGACCGTATGCTCAATAGGCGGCGGATACCCATATCGTGAAATGATATAGAGGTATGCACAACATATGTCCATGGGGTTATTCATATTTTCCTCTCTTCAAAAACACTCGTGCACGTGCACGAAAAATAATTAAAATAAAATGTGCCTGACTTATCACTGATTTCCTGTGCTGTTTTATTAGGAGTGATTAAAAATCGTGCACGTGCACAAAATTAAAATAAAAAAAATAGCGACCAAATTATTTATCGTCTTTTTGAAGACGATTTGCATAAAAGAATACAGGAAGGTCTTTTTGGCAATTAATCGTTTAGGATTTTTCAAAATGATGGTATGCCACGTATAGACCGCAGCTGCGGTCTATACGTGGCATTAAAAGAAGGAATCTTATTTCTCCAAAGCAATCCTATAACTTACCGTTTGCGTGAAGCCTTCCCTCGGCGGGGCGACCTCGATCTCTACCGGAAATGCTTTAATAGCCGGATATGGCGTCCAATAATGTGAAGCACCCCTACCCACAACAAGCTTGCCGTTTCCTTCCGTCGTGAAAACGAAGTTCTTCTTCCCTCCACTTATTGCAACCGTCCTGTCATTTACCTGATTCACTTCCATCCCCGCTTGCATCACAAAAGGCTCAGTGATTGTCACCGTTGGAAAAGCGTCGTGATAAGTCAATACCACTTTCTTTTCTATGAAATCGTCGGTAAAAGTGTAGGTAATGGCGTAAGCGATGCCGCCATTGATCCAATCCCTGTTCTTCAATTCACCACTGGCCTGCACCCGAAACCTGTCATTATCCAAAGCGTTTGTACTCATGCGGGCATCGAATTCGAACAAATTGGTGAAATACCCAATAGAATCCCGATAAGCGATCTGGGGCGTCAGACATTTTACGCCAGGCGCTTCGGGAAAGCTCATGGGCTCGGGACGGGAATATTCGGTTACGCTCGACACCTGCAATGCACCGTGGCCTTCCACCCACAGGTACGACATCGTGCCGCCATCCGGCCGGAACATATACTTGCTTTTCGAGCCAGCCTTCTGATCCTTATAGCGATAACCCGTTATGGTTACCATGAAATTCTTTGTCCGTACCTGCGCCACATCCAGATTATCAAAATATTTGACCCATCCAATCTTTTCCGTTGGCAAAAGTTGATAGGGCCTGCTTTCCTTTTTCTCAAACTGATAGGCCATCGCAAGGTTTTTTGCCTTGGTAAAAGTGGGGTAAATGCAGGGCTTCGTTTCGAAAACACGGTTATGATGCGGGCCATAGCCAATCAGGCCGCCGGGAAGGATATTCTCTCTCAAAAAAAGCAGGTTTTTATAAGATGCGCTCGCATAGCGCTGGTCTTCATCCGCATACAGCGAGAACAATGCCTGGCATCCGTCGGAAGTGGCCCCGCCATACATCGTCCACTTATTGGACCTGATCCCCCACGAATTGTCCAGGGAACCATCCGGATAGATAAAATCCAGATGTGTTTTCAATGCGTTCTTTACCGAGTTATCCACCAGTGTATCACCCACCGTTTTGGCATAAAGCCCTAATCCCCAAAGTGACATCTCCATTTCATAGCCGAGATCGATGCCCAATTTGGCGCCTGTCCCTCTCCCGCCCTCGCCATTGATAAACCCCTTTTCATCCATCTTGGAAACTGTTCGGTGCGCAAGCTCGCGAGCACGGGCAAGATAACGTTCCGTTCCCGTCAGCTGGTGCGCTTTGGCGAGTGTGGCGGTGGTAGTGGCTACATAGTTGATACTGGCAAATTCTGGTTTCATCACCTTGTAAAGATAGTTGGCGGCTTTGGCGATCGCTGCGAGCCATGAAACCTTTTCGTGCTTGTCCAACTCTGCTGAAATAATCTCATAGGCAAGTAACAGCATCAGCAACTGGTCGGTGGTAGTGCCTGTCCATTCTTCGGGCGTCTCTTTCCAGCTTCCATCGGGTTGCTGCTGGCCGATCAGCCAGGATGCCGCGTTCCTGGCGCCTTTTAGGTACCTTTTTTCGCCGGTGATCTGATAGGAAACCGCAAAAGGGTAAACTGCCTCAGCCGCCCGCGTATGCAGTACATGACAGGTGTTACAAGCCAATGCGCCGCAATCGGCCTTCTCCTGACCTTCTATTTGCAGTTCCAGCAATGTGCCCGAAAGTTGCACCAAAGTTGAGGCATATTCTTTCTTCATGGATAAAGACTGCGGGAGGACTGTCCAGGCAGGGCACATTAAAACCAGCAGCGAAAAAATAGATCGGTACTTCATATGAAAATAGAACTGTGCACGTGCACGAAATGAGATTTAAAAAATATAGTCCTCGCTTAATTTCTATAATACCTATAATTGGCACTGGTAACGATATCGATGGGGATCAGATAATCATCCTGGACGGTTGTAGAAAAAACCAGATATTGAAACAACGACATCACCCCACGATAACCCTGCTCCTGGGGCTTTTCGCAAAGCAGAAAGTCGATCACCCCTCTTTTGAGATAATCCAGGTTTTTGTCCAGATAATCGTAACCAATGAGGACAATATCGCTTCTCCCAATCGATTCCAGCCACTGTGCTACCAATGACACCCGGGAATTGGTCACATAGATAATGCCGATCTGCTTGTGTTCTTCCAGCAAGGCGGTAAGCCTTCCGGCAACAGCAGCATAGCCGGTATCCGTCATATTCAGGTGAACAAGCTGGTCCTCAGAAAGCTTCTCCCTGAAATAGGCCAGAAATCCATCCTCCTTGCGCAGGATGGCCACGTTGCTTTCAATCTCACGGGCGATATTGACAATCATTGCCTTCTGCCCATCTTTAAGACAATAGTGGACCAGTTGACCGGAAAGATACCCGCTGTCGAAAAGTTCGGGTCCGATATAGCAAAGTCGCTGCTGGTCCGGAATGTCCGAGTTCATCAGCACGCAGGGAATTTTCTTCTTTTTGCAGAATTTCATCAGCACGATCGACTCCTTCTCAAAAGTGGGCGTGATCAGTACGCCATCGGGGGTATTTTCCATGATCCGGTTCACCTGTTGGGCAAATCCGGACTGGACATTCTGATCAAAAAAGTAGTGCTCCACCTGAACGCCATATTGCCTGATTTCCAAATCCGCTTTATTAATCCCTTCGAGCGGGGCTTTCCAGTACTCTGTTTCTTCGGAAATGTCAGGCAGCAGCACTGCAAGCCGCAGGGTACCTCTGGATGTCAGGGCGAGTCGCCGGGCGAGCACGTTGGGCTGGTAATTAAGCTCTTCGATAATTGCATTGACGCGGTTCCTGGTTTTTACAGCTACCCCCGCCCTGTTGTTGATCACCCGGTCCACGGTGCCGAGAGAAACGTTCGCCCTGCGTGCAATTTCCTTGACACCGCTCAGCGAATTGTCTTCTTTTCCTTCCACAATACATAAATCATTGAATACCGTCCAAATATAAACAATCGCCCGATAATTTATGATTGCAGTTGAAGTCAACAGCAAAGTGAATTTGGCAAGTCCTGGTTACAGATCCCCCATTCTCACCTCTTTCACCGCGTGATCCGCCGCCCTGGCCGTCAGAGCCATATACAGAATTGACGGGCTTTGATTTCATGTACTGGTCATGCAGGCGCCGTCGGTGACGAACACATTTTTGTAATGGTGCAGCTGGTTCCATTCGTTGAGAAGGGAAGTTTTCAGGTCTTTCCCCATACGCACGCCCCCATTTCGTGAATATCCAGTCCGGGAGGCTGTTTGGTATCACGCGATACGATATCCTTGCAGCCTGCTTTTTCGAGCATTTCCATGCTGTCTTTCAGGAAGTCATTTAGCATTTTTTCATCGTTATCGTCGTACCCGACCGAGGGAACCAGCAGCGGGATCCCCCATTGATCTACCTCTTCGGTGCTCAGCCCCACGTGGTTTTTTACTTTGGGAACTGTTTCTCCTGGCATGTACATGCAGGCCCGCCAACCACCCGGTTTGGTCAGTGCTCCCTTCAGACCTGCACCAAATGGCTCTTTGCCAACTCCGCATCCGATCCGGTTTTCACTGGTTATAGAAATAATATCGGCTATTGCCGGAGCCCAGATCCTGGTCAACACAGTCGGTCATATTAAGGAAGGTCTCAAACTTACCGATCAGCATTACGGGTGGGTCATGGCAGCCTTTAGCATAGGCGCTTCAATTGCCGCTTTCTTTTCCGGAGTTTTGATAAAAGTAAAAGCAGAAGGCTGTCCCTTCTATCAGGTGCACTCCTTTTAGGGCTTGCCGTTATCACAGCAATCTATGTAGGTTTTACAGTTTTGTTGATGCTATGGCTTATTGCCGGTTTAGGGCAAAGCCTGGCTGAGATACCTTTTGAAACACTGATCGGGGAAAATATCGATGATGCCCAGCAGGGAAAAGTGTATGGTTGCCACTTCGCTTTTTCCCATTTGTGGTGGGCAATTGCTTATCTGACTGCTGATTTTGGGGAAGCCGCTTTCCCGGAAAAGACTTTTTATATGGATGCATCCTGACCCTTGGGCTTCTGATGATCGCTTTTCTTTTTTTTCCCCGGCCAAAGCAGGCAACCGGTGAGGCCAAACCTGATTTATAACTGCTTTTAAACCAAAAATTCCTTTTCAAACTCTCATTTAATCTCAATTTTCTATGAAACGAATGCTTAATATTTCTGCGCTGTCCTTTGCCATACTGACAACCAGTTCAAGTAAATCGCAAAAAGGGACACACACCTATAAAGATGGCCGCGAGCATGCTGATCATACAGATTCCACAAAGGCAGCATCTGTGGATACAACCGGTATTGACCACAGTCACGATACAACCGCTCATGGACAAAGCCACGACCGCCCATAACAGAATCTAATTCCAGCCACATTACAAATCCATTTAACTTATGAAGTATAAAAAACTTTTTCTGTTAAGTTTTTCATTGCTGCTTACCTTGACTGCCGTAAACGTTTCAGCCCATGGTGTCGATCAAAAGACAAAATCATTTCTGATTGGCAATGAAGGAGCGGCATTTATGCCGTTCCTGTACACTGGCGCTAAACACATGATAACCGGTTACGACCACATCTTGTTGTTAGTTGGAGTGATATTCTTTCTTTACAAGCCCAAGGACATTCTGATCTATGTGAGCATCTTTACGATTGGGTACAGCCTGACACTGCTGCTGGGTGTACTAGCAAACATTTCAATCAATGCCTATCTAATCGATCAATGCCTATCTAATCGATGCGATCATTGCCCTCTCGATTGTCTACAAAGGCTTTGACAATCTGGGTGGCTTCAAGAAGATTTTCGGCTTTCAGCCCAACACAAAAGCTGCCGTTCTGATCTTTGGCTTGTTTCACGGGTTCGGACTGGCCAGTAAACTTCATGATTTTAAATTCGGCAAAGAGGGGCTGGTCACGAATCTGATCGGCTTTAATATTGGAGTTGAAATCGGGCAGTTCCTTGCCTTGATTCTGGTCCTTGTTGTCATCAGCCTATTGCGTTATAGTGACAGCTTTAAGCGGTTTTCAACTTTAACAAACACGCTTCTGATGGCCTCAGGCTTTCTTTTGATCGGCTATCAGCTAACCGGTCATTTCTTACGATAAAATCTAAAAATCATGACAGATATCAATCCACCTCTTCTAAAAACCAAACAAATCATCCGAGCAACTATCGCCACCTTCTCGCTCGGGAGCCTACTTTTTGTAACCGCCGTCATGCCTGCTGAGTATGGTTTGGATCCGCTGGGAACCTGCAAATTACTTGGATTCAGCCGTCTCTACCAGCCTGATACGCAGGTCGCAGTTGCAACGGTCGAAACAGACGGATCAAAATCCTGTCCGGTGCTTAAACTTGAAGAGCTAGGATCCGGCCCGAATGTGCCAATCCCCAAAGAGGTTTATAACCTTGCCCCTTCCAAACAGCATGAGCAGCGTCAGGACAGTGTCACGATTCGGGTACCGGCTGGCAAAGGACTTGACTATAAAATGAATGTATTGAAATACGGACAGGTAAAATACGAATGGGTCACCGATACCGGCGTAATCCAAGAGCCATTGACCAGCAATATATGCCCTTTATTTAACCCTTCTAAACTGTACCTAGATCCAATTTCCGCTATTAGTGGCTGACATACAACTTGTTGCAACAATCGACTTATCAGTACCCTTAATACTAAGGCCAGTCAACCTCCTGTCTTGGAACAAAAAGCCCTTTGATGCATTAGGGTTTCGAATGCATAGCTGAATATGATTTTTTTCATGAAAACCAGCTCCATCATACAATTCTTCCCCTTCGACAAAAACGCCGCGCACAGAATCGAACGGAGTTGTGCCGTTGTTTTTCTGTATAAGATGAATGTTTTCAATTACAGCGCAATCCAGCTCCCTAATCAACCTGTCTTTTGAATTAGGGACATCTTTATTCTTGGGAACCTCTCTGCCATTAGATGCGGCAGCACTCACCAGGTTTTCATACGAGCTACGTGCTATCCTCAGATAAAGCGTACCGAGCAGGTCTAAACACTTATCCAGATCGATAACAGCTCCCAGCACGGAACGTATTTGAAACTTTTTGGTTGGATGGTTGTGGGCAAAATCTAAAGCCCGTTCATAGTTATTTTCCCAGGAATACAGTCCTTGCCCAAGCCAATCATATTTGGAAGCAGCTTGGCTGCATCTGTTGCTGTCCTGAGACTATTGCATCCCTGACGCTCTGTTCACATCCATGAAAGCCGATCAGTAAGCCAGGACGGGCAAAATACATGAGATATGTCTAACGGACAAGCACTTTGTTCTCCTGTCTTTGACTTTCTTTGGGAACAAAAAGGTCATAAATTTTCAGCTCACGTAATAAAGATTCCGAGGCTCTAGGGTTCTCTACTTGTCTTCGCTGACTTTCCAGACCTTTTTCCAAATCCCTTAGTTCTTTTAAGCTCATACCTGTTGGGATAAGATTGAGATACGTTCCTTACAAATAATATGAATTTATAAGAATTTAACATCACGCTTTATACTTACTGAAATATCATGTAACTCGTACATAACTAGATCGCAAGGATCTTCCGCTGGATATGGAACAATAAGGTGTTAAAATAAATTCAAATAAAAGAAATCCTTTTTGGTGATGTGGTATATCTACCCATCTGTATATGAATCGAGTAGATTTATTGTTTGGGCAATCATTTATTGCTACCTTCGTTTGTTTCGAAGCCAACCCATCAGATTGACAGTGCGATAATATACCAAATGGTATAGACGGTATTCCTATGTTTGAAATATAGTTGTTGTATCGGCGAAGAAACCAGAATAATTGCGGTAAGAAAATTGATGGAGGACTCAACAAAAAAATCGCCCTGTTTTTTTATCCATTCCCTGTTAAGGCCAAGCAGAATCGTGCAGGCTGACTCAGCCGCATCTGTAATATCCGGCATCGTAGAGGGTTCGAGCGGGTTGCACTTGGCGCTTCGCTCCAGGTCATCGAAATTGATCGTGTAAAAACGGGGAAGTACTTTGTATGCAGCCTGATCGGACAAAAACTATTGTATGCGATGAGCGAAAGATCATCAAACTTGAAATCATAGACCAGCATGGCAAAACATTTCCGGATATGCTGGGTAATGATGTGGCGGATAACAAAATAGCTCTTCCCGGAACCAGGCGAGCCTAAAACCAGCAGCCCTCGGAAGGGATTAATGAAGTTGATCCAGCTTCTGCGACGTTTGCCCCTAAGAGTATATTCCGCCAGTAAATTGATCGAAAATTCGCTTTCCAGAAGGCGCTCTTCCTGCGGAAAAGTTTCATTTTTCGGTACAAAATATTCATCACACTCATTATCAAACAATTAACCAATGTCAGAACCAAATAAGATACAAAATTACTGATTTCTGTTGAGTATACTTATGATGAGATTTTTTACGGTATCCATCTCATCCGGCTTGCTGGCTGCGGCAAAAGAGTAAGGCTGGCAAGGGCCTCGTTGCTCATAATGGGATCGCCATTGTCAGACATTAATAAATTGTTCCTTCTTAGAAAGAGCAGGAAGCATGCCGCAGCAATACGCTTGTTGCCGTCTACAAAGCTATGATTCTTAATGATTAGATATAGCAAAGTTGATGCCTTTTCTTCGACCGATGGATAGAAATCCTCGTCTCCAAAACCCTTGCCGGTTTGTGCAATAGCACTTTGAAAACTCTCGTCTTTTTCTTTTCCAAAGACCGCAGAATCAAAGTCGGCCTTCATTGCTTCGACGACCGCATGGTACTGAGCTAAATCCGGATAAATTGCCGGGCGAACAGTCCGGCCTTTCCTGTCGAGTTGTTCGTGGTCGTAATCGTCCAGCAGTGCTAGTCCTTTTGCAAAAGTGGCGAACCAATTCAAATCCTTCAGATTTTCGGACTCTTCGATGGATCGGCTAAGGATACGTATGCCATCTCGTAAGGTTTGAATATGTTGCTGCTTTTGCTTTAATCTGGCTTCATTAATAACATAACCTTTTACAAGAAAGTCCTTCAGCCGCTGGGTTGCCCATTGTCGGAATTGAGTTCCCTGCTTCGTGTTCACTCTATATCCCACCGCGATGATGACATCAAGATTATAGTGAATCCGGTCTCGCTCTATTAGCCGGCTTCCCTCCCTTTGAACTGTTCGGAATTTCCGAACAGTTGGAATTTCATCTAGCTCGCCTGACAAAAAAATATGCTTTATGTGCTCACTTATGTTAGCCTTGCTTGAATTAAACAATTTCACCAACTGCGCATTACTAAGCCAGACAGTATCCTGCTCAAACATTACGTCTATGGAAGTCTCTCCGTCCGGGCTTTGATAAATCTCAATTTTACTCTCCATGCATTCAATCTACATTTCTTTGACCAAAAAAATCTCAACAATATTTATGGATTTGACAATACGGCCGGACAGCAACCAACTCACGGTATGTTCCTGGCTGCGATCACTTTCCTAACGGCATTCCCACAATTCGAACGTAAGTCCTCGCGCCTGACATAGCCTAGGCTCTCAGATAAAGCCCAACAAGAGACAAAAGTGTTATCTTCAGGTTACGAATTGCAGCATTTTTGTAATCTACAAATAACACTTTTACCAGGAAGGAATCAAGTGTTCTCCTTATAAACATCAAACTCCTCGTCGTACGAGCCGCGTCTATTATTCAGAATTCCGCTCAACAAACCACCCCACAAGGCCTTCATGAGCTAGGATTCACCAGGCACCGAAAACACCGTAAACATTCACCTGCTCTAAACCATCTCATATTTTCCCTTAACGGTCTCTGAATATCTTCGAGAGTTCGTCTAACATGCTCTGGCAACTGTGGCAGGTCCAGAATATCGGATAGTTGGCGTAAAACCAGGCCAAAGTGGAGAATTCGGATAGCTTAACCACCTGATTCCGTAGCATATCTCACGTCACTTTGCTATCATTCAATTATTTAAGCTGGTCAAATCCGACCGAAATGATATGACCGTAATTCCCGAAATGTAGTTGTAATGGCTCCGAATTCTCCACTGTAGACTGAATCTCGGGTAACACCCCACGAACATGTGATCTCTTCCACCGTATAGCAATTTGCCTTGGTCAGCGGCTCCTCCTCAAGTTCCACTTTTTCGACAGGCTTCACTCTCCGTTCAGGAAGCTCGAACAGCCGCTGCAATTCTGTCCGGAGAATTCTGGTCTTACGAACACCCAGGTTGATCACCGGCAGTCTGCCTGAGATAATCATCAAATGGATCGCCCGGTCAGAACACCCCAGGATTATCGCTGCTTCCTTGACAGTGAGAAATTCCTTCTCTAAGAGCTGCATCTTCTGAGCTTCTCTGACCAGTTGCGTCTGACGATTGCTTTCAGCGATCTTCTCGGTCATCTTCTGCTGCTTGGCAGTTTTCCGCCTGAGTTTGTAATTTCGTTTAGCGCAGTCATCGCCGCAAAATTTTGTCACCGTCGTTTTGGCCGTGAATTCGTTGCCGCAATGCTGGCAGATTCTGGTGATGGAAATGTTTGAACTCATAAGCTTACTTAAAATGCAGTTAGATCATATAAGATTATTTAAGCGCAAATAAGAGAAGTAATCTCTCCCACTTTGCCAGCCTTTCAAAACCGTCTGATCCTGAGGGACAAAAAATTAATAAATCATCCAGAAAAGAGCAAAAGAAAACGCCTGAAAATTTAGACCAAATATCTAATTTTCAGGCGTTTGTATATTGTTGCTTTCCGGTATTCTATGTATTTACTTGCCGATACAAAACTTTAAAATTACTCTATATCAGACAGTTATCCGTTTACAGGGACAATTGAGGGACAAGAATTGCATCTGCATCTTATAAACAACTATTAATATCAACAAACAAAAAAATAATCGTTGCTCCTTATGGAGTGCGCCCTATGCGACAAAATTCGTCATTTTTGCTCGCATATTTAAGATAGTGAGCCGCCATTTTTAAGTGATAGTATTGTTTGAACTAAGAGAAATTTTTTCACCCATAACTGGATATTAGTCACTTTACACGCAGTACAGTATAACGTGCCAGTTGTCCATTTATAGTACTCTGATTTTGTGTACAACTATTGTGTAATTTGAAAGTGATGAAAACGGTTGTTTTTAGAACTAAATGGAGAGGAAAACCCAGGAGTTCAAGAGTACGGAAAAACCACCGAATTTTAGGCAGCTCTAAGCGGTTACAAAAATGAGCCTTATTTTAGTATCGGCCATTAAGCCGATATCCACTTGGGTTGACCTAATATATGACGGTTACTGTTTTCAAAGTTTTTAGCATACTATTGTAGCAAAAAGAAATTATGAACTTACATCAACACGGCTCGCATTTGGCAGTCATCGTACCCACACTAACAGTAAGAAATTGCTCTGGCGCCATTGCATTTTATCAAAAAGCATTTGGTGCCACTGTTCTTATGTCCAACACTGATTCAGATGGATCAACAGTCGCCGAAATGGAGATTATGGGCGCAAGGTTTGTTGTTGCAGATGAGTCGGAAGAGTACAACCATTTCAGCCCTGAGAAATTGCACGGCACACCTGTCCGGATTGGATTGCAGGTCGTAGATCCTGACCAGTTATTTGCACGCGCAGTAGAAGCGGGCGCATTAATTATCTATCCTGTCGCCGATCAGGATTACGGGTATAGATTGGGCCATCTGGTAGATCCTTTTGGTCATCATTGGGAAATCTTTAAGCCGTTAACCTAGTATTATGAATTGGATCACGCGTGAGCGCTCCAAGATTGACTGCATACCCTGTCCTCCAAAGGAAAGAGAGATTAAACAATGATTCCAGAATCGAATTCACAAAACTTTAATATCGCTAGCTTGCGAAAGTAGCTGTAAGACAATATCTTCGCATATATTCTCAACGTTTATTTTCTTCCCCTCTAGTGACTTTCCTTGGAAATTAAGACCTTTGACCAGCTTACCTATTTTCATCTTTTTGTTTTTCGGTGAGCTGGCAAAGGCACCATAATAGACGTGATCTCTTCCGACCGGTTGTGCCTGGCTATGTCAACACTAGTCTTGGTGTCGTGCAACACTAGATAAATATCTATTATGGACTAATCTGCAATTACAGTCGAAAAGACTTGACCATAACCTGACCATCCAGTTCATACACACAAAAAATCGTTTCTTTGTCTGAACTCAATGCAAGCTTAGGATATTGCCCTTTTACCAACGGAAATGTTTTCTCACCACCCGCACTTCGAAATTGTACAGAGCCGTCCTGATGCCATGCGACTAATGGGCCTTTACTGGTTTGCAGGATTACTGGTGTACGGCCGCTGCCAAGTTTTTCTTCCGGTTTTAATGGTTCAGCGATATACACGTCCATCTGACGTCTCCATACAGTAGTTACCCTTCCACTTGCATCAGCTGACAAATCTCCGCCGTCCATAGGACATCCGTCAATCATGAAGTCCCCCGTTCCAAGTTTCTGAGCTTTGTCAAAATGCTCGCCATTGTCCTTCGAGCTGATCATATACATGTTCCGCGCGCCGTTGAGCTTATTACGGAACATGACATTCAAAACACTATTTTGACCTATTGCAACGGAAGGTTTACAGCAATCACAGATCCCTTTTTGTTCGCCCTTATAAATTAATTGGTTCTTTCCCCAGGTCAACCCTCCATCCTTTGAAAGGGAGCCATATAGATTATTATTTCCGAGACGCGTATCCAGCCATGCGGTATAGACTAGATTATCCCTGCCTGCACTGATGCCAGACAATGCTTCTTTGGCGGTAGTATCCGTGTCATTAACACGTACAGGAGTTGACCATTGATTTGTTGCATTCGAAGATCTAATTGCATACAAGTTGCCATGGTGATCACCAACAGTTACTACCGTATAATCCTTTGTTGTGGTCAATTGTGGGCCCCTTCCCATACCTAAACCCATTTGTGAAAAGTTACCCAGTACAAAAGGTTTCGAGAAAGATTTACCTCCATCATTAGATGAAACATAATATAAATCCCTTTCTTTTCCATTTTTGACGCCATAAACGATACGGATAACCCCATTGGCATCGACGGCTATTTCGGGTTGACTTCCCACGCCTATGTTTTGTTCATTTACTGCAGCATTAAATGATCTGATATCCATTTGATGCATCCATATCACCAGAACACCTATAATCAATCCTAGTTTCGATAACAACATAACTTTGGTATAATAATTTTAATGGCATGATATGACTAACAAAAAAAGCAACAGCGTTAACTTTTTACCCCTCAGGAGAAGCGAATACCATAATTATGTAAGGTATTTCTGCAATTGTGTAGAAATATTGGCAAAGGAACTGTAATCTTTGTAATGTTAAAAACCGTATATTTCTGTATGAAGGGTTTTGTTTTGATGTTACTGATAATGACTCACTTACTGGCGCTGTCGGCAAGTAATAGTTATGCGTGTGGCAGCAAGCATAAGATCTCTAAAACTGAAATAAAGGATACTGGTAATAAAAAAGTTTATTGTAATGCTTCTGACCATCAAAGATCAGGCAGTAAGAAGAAAATGTGTGGCCACACTTGTGACGGCTCCGGATGCAGTTGTGCCCACGGGTCTTCGGTATTTGCATTAAAAACACATCAAGTCGCACTGATTAGCAAAAATGTTTTTGTTATTTCCCAGGCTAATTCCTGGTTCTTCAAAGAATCTACTCCCAAACCGGTATACCTCTCTCTTTGGATGCCCCCAAACATAAGCTGTTAAATTGTCCGACGCCACAAGTGCGTCTTTTCGAAAGCACCCCTGCTTTTGATTAATCAGTTTATTATTAACAGTTTAGGCCTTTTAAGATGAAATCAATAAAAATATTGATGGCAATAGTGTTGTTGCTATCCCCATTTCTGTCTAATGCAGAAATCAAAAATGTATCCACAGAAAATGTAAAAATTGCCGGATCATGTGCCCTATGTAAAGAAGGGATTGAAACAGCAGCATTTGAAAAAAACACATCAAAGGCCAGCTGGGACAAGGATTCAAAAATGGCTCTGGTCACCTACGACAGTAAGAAAACCTCGATTGATGCAGTTCTTAAAAAAGTAGCTTTGGCGGGTTATGACAATGACAGGTTCTTGGCTCCTGACGATGCTTATGCAAAGCTTGCGGACTGCTGCAAGTATGAACGTGCCGTTAAAAAGCAGGCCGTTGTAGAGAAGAAAATGACAGAACATCAGCATGTTGCTATGGCGGACACACAGAAAGACGCTGCCGCTGATGCAGATCCGTTAAAACCTGTTTTGGATGCCTATTATGCCGTTAAAGATGCATTGGTAAGTTCTGACGGCAATACAGCATCAACAAATGCCATCAATCTTGTAAAAGCAATCAAAGCGGTCAAAATGGATCAGCTTGCTTCTGAGCAGCATATGGTCTGGATGAAAGTAATGAAAGACCTTGATTTTGATGCAGACCATATTTCTGAAACCAAGGACGTAGGCCACCAGAGAGATCATTTTTCTTCGCTTTCAGATAATATGTATAAACTCATAAAATCTGGAAAGCCATCTGAGGCAGTTTATTACCAGCATTGCCCTATGGCCAAGGAGGGTAAAGGAGCCAACTGGCTGAGCCAGATACCTGCTATTAAAAACCCGTACTACGGCGCACAGATGCTAAACTGTGGCAAAACTACCGAAACCATCAAGTAACAAAAGCAGGCCTATTTTGCCATGCTTTAATTCTGCCCTTACAGCTAGCTGTTGGGGCAGAATATTCTTCTATTATTTAACGTAAAACATCTTATGTATTTTGGTAAAACTGCTGGCGTAAAGGCTATTTTCCCTGGTATTATTTTTCTTCTATTTTCTGAAATAGCATTTGCACAGAAGATAGTCCGGTATGATCTATACGTAAAGGATACGACGGTAAACTTTACAGGCAAACTAAAAAGAGCGATCGCGGTAAACGGACAAATCCCTATGCCTACGCTGACCTTTACAGAAGGTGACACGGCTGAGATTTATGTCCATAATGAGCTTAATGAGGAAACCTCGTTGCACTGGCATGGACTATTCCTGCCAAACAAATATGATGGGGTTCCCAATCTAACGCAAATGCCTATTAAACCGCATACTACACATTTGTACCGGTTTGCCATTATTCAAAACGGGACGCACTGGTATCATAGCCATACCGGATTGCAGGAGCAGATCGGCATGTATGGTTCTATGATCCTGAACAAGAAAAAAGAACCAGTTATCCCGACAGTTCCTATCGTATTGAGTGAATGGACAGACTTGAACCCTAAAAATGTGCACCGGATGCTGCACAATGCCAGTGATTGGTTTTCGATCAAAAAGGGCACGACACAAAGTTATTCAGAGGCCATTAAACAGGGTTACTTTAAAACCAAGGTAGCCAATGAGTTCAAACGGATGAATGCAATGGATGTCAGCGACGTCTACTACGAGAAATTCCTTATCAATGGCAAAAATCAGAGCCAGCTTTCACAGTTCAAGCCCGGTGAGAAAGTGCGTTTGAGAATTTCGAACGGAGGCGCATCCACTTACTTCTGGCTTACTTACGCCGGAGGTAAAATGACCGTAGTTGCCAATGACGGCAATGATGTGGACCCAGTCGAAGTAGACAGGTTGATTATTGCCGTTTCGGAAACTTATGATGTGATTGTTACTATTCCACAGGTAAATCCGGGGGCCAAACCAATCGCATACGAGTTTCTTGTAACCTCGGAAGACCGCACCAGATCCGCTTCCCTGTATTTGGGTGAAGGAATCAAACAGCTTACATCGCCACTGCCCAAACTCAAATATTTTGAGGGCATGAAAATGATGAACGGCATGATGAAAATGAATGGTGATCTGGATGATATGGGCATGAACATGAGCCTGAACCAGATGGATATGAACCTGGTCATGTATCCGGAAATTACAGGCCCTGTGAAAGGAAAGAAAATAAAAGAGGCGGGTAAACCGGCTGAGATGAAGGGTATGGAGGGCATGAAAATGGATGATAGTAAGAAGCCAATGGAAAGCGGACATGCCGATCATAACATGTATAACAGCAACGCCCTTTCTTCGATTACAACCCTGAATTATGCCATGCTCAAATCACCTCTCAATACATCGCTTCCAAAAGATGCACCTGTAAAAGAACTGCGGTTTGTACTGACGGGAAACATGAACCGTTACGTGTGGAGTATGGACAACAAGGTAGTTTCTGAAAGTGATAAGATCCTGATTAAAAAAGGTGAAAATGTCCGTATGGTGATTTACAATAATTCCATGATGCGCCATCCGATGCACC
Source organism: Dyadobacter pollutisoli (assembly GCF_026625565.1). Lineage (NCBI taxonomy): Bacteria > Pseudomonadati > Bacteroidota > Cytophagia > Cytophagales > Spirosomataceae > Dyadobacter > Dyadobacter pollutisoli. The sequence continues at coordinate 1,236,934 of NZ_CP112998.1, read as the reverse complement.
TTCATGGGCACGATTTCAGGGTTCTCAATGGTCAGGGTGAAAATGCCCCGATGAAAAATATCATTGACATTATGCCTATGGAAACTGATACCCTCGAATTTGCAGCAACTGAAAGCGGGGATTGGTTTTTTCACTGCCATATTCTTTATCACATGATGAGTGGTATGGGAAGGGTTTTCTCTTATCAGAACTCACCTGCAAACCCTGAAATAACAAACCCTAAACTTGCACAACGCAAACTTTTTGCAGACGACCGACAATTTCATTTCATGGCAGAAAATGATATTGCCAATAATGGGAATGACGGGGAAGCTATGATACAAAATACCCGTTGGAGTATCGGCACTGAATGGCGGCTGGGTTATAACGACCACCATGGCTACGAAGTGGAAACGCATGTAGGGCGATACATTGGCAAAATGCAGTGGCTTATGCCTTTTATAGGATTTGACTGGCGGTACCGAAAAATGGATATGGATGAAGTTGAAACCAATCTGTTTGGGCAGCGGAATACGAAAGACAAACGCTCGATACTGAGTGCGGGTGTCAATTATACGCTACCCATGCTGGTTTCTGCACAGGCTGAAATCTTTACGGATGGTATTGTCAGGTGTCAGTTAGAAAGGATGGACATACCCGTTTCCAAACGCTTGCGTATGAACCTGATGGTCAACACTGATAAAGAGTACATGGCGGCGATCAAATATATTTTTACCAGGTATGCGGGTGTTACCGCGCATTATGATAGTGATATGGGATTTGGTGTAGGATTGACTTTGAATTATTGATCAATGAAAGGCTTGCCCTTTCCACATAAACCAAAAAAAATGGAAAATCACCACGGGCACCATCAAATGCCAAAAGAGGTTCCAATGCCTGAAGATCATGATCCAACGAAGCAAATGGATGAGCACCAGGGCCACGACAAACATGCAGGGCATCATACAGAGGATTTTCTAAAACGATTTTGGATATGCCTGGTACTGACGATTCCTGTATTGCTGCTCTCGCATATGATCCAGCAGGTGGCCGGATTTGACATTGCATTTTCCGGGGACAAATATGTGCTCCTAATCCTAAGCACCATCATTTATTTTTATGGTGGCTGGCCTTTTCTGACAGGCCTTGTCAGTGAAGTCAAAAATAAGAACCTGGGCATGATGACCCTGGTCGCCGTGGCAATTACGACTGCCTATGTATATAGCGTCGCAGTTGTATTTGGGCTGGAGGGGATGGACTTCTTCTGGGAGCTGGCTACCCTGATGGATATCATGCTGGTCGGCCACTGGCTGGAAATGAAATCCCAGATGGCCGCATCGAGGGCACTGGAATCACTGGTAGAATTACTTCCATCCGTGGTGCATGTGGAAAGGGATAACCATGTAACCGATATTGCTTTAAAGGATCTTCGCTCCGGTGACATATTGCTTGTAAAACCTGGCGAAAAGATACCTGCTGACGGGGTAATCCTGGAAGGTAGCTCCTATGTAAATGAAAGCATGTTGACCGGTGAAAGTGTTCCGGTGCAGAAAAAGAAAGATGATAAAGTAATTGGAGGTGCCATTAACAGCGACGGGGTATTGAAAGTCCAGGTTACCGGTGCAGGAGATGACACTTATCTGCAGAAGGTAATTGGTATGGTCAAATCGGCACAGAGTGCTAAATCCAGTACCCAGAATCTGGCTGATAAGGTTGCCAAATGGCTTACCCTGGTTTCTATTACGGTTGGGATCGTCACTTTTATTGTCTGGTTTTCCAGCGGGCAGAGTTTGTCTTTTGCTTTGGAAAGAATGGTAACAGTGATGGTAACTTCTTGTCCACACGCCCTTGGTGTAGCGATCCCACTCGTCATCGCCATTTCAACAACGCTTTCGGCAACGCATGGCCTTTTGATCCGTAACCGGACAGCTTTTGAGAATGCACGTAAACTGACGACAATCATCTTTGATAAAACAGGTACCCTTACCAAAGGCTCCCACGAAATCCAACAGATCATTGTTGAAGACCAGCAGTTTTCAGCCGATCAGATCCTGCAATATGCAGCCGCAATTCAGCAAAACTCTGAACATCATATCGCGCACGGGGTAATCCGGAAATTAAAAGAGAAAGGATTGGAGCTCTGGTCATCTGCTGATTTCAATTACATGCCTGGTATCGGCGTGTCAGGAACTGTGAATGGAAAAAAAATAGTTGCGGCCGGACCAAATTACTTTAATCAGGAAAACAAAACAATACCTGCCATCCCGGATCAGGTTGATCAGAATACCGATACAGTAAACTTTATACTCGTTGACGGAAAGCTGGTTGGAATAATCACTTTTGCTGATTCTATAAGGGAAAGTGCATCAGGGGCAATCGACGCATTAAAAAAGATGAACATTAAAACCTTCCTGCTGACCGGGGACAATGAAAAGATTGCCGAAGCTGTGAGCAAAAGACTAGGTATGGATGGCTATCTGGCTAATGTTCTTCCGCATCAGAAACAGGACAAGGTCAAGGAATTTCAGGACAAAGGAGAAATTGTTGCCATGACCGGAGATGGTGTAAACGATGCGCCGGCCTTGGCACAGGCCGATGTGGGTATTGCTATTGGTTCAGGAACAGATGTTGCAGCTGAGACCGCTGATATTATCCTGGTTAATAGTGATCCGATGGACGTTGTGCAAATGATCACCTTCGGAAGGGCTACTTACCGGAAAATGATACAGAATTTAGCTTGGGCGGTTGGCTATAATGTCATCGCAATTCCGTTGGCAGCAGGTGTTCTGTATCCTACGTTTATGCTCAGTCCGGCCATGGGGGCGGTATTAATGAGCGCATCTACCATTGTTGTAGCGGTGAATGCCAAACTGCTCACGGTGAAATAAAATTGATAGAATATCCGGTTTTTATTTTTAACATACTAAAATCAAACACTATGAAGACGACTTTCAAAACATTGATGCTACTTGCTTTACTTGGTTTTACTGCTGCATGTTCTGATGATGACGATGATGCACTTAAAATCCAGGCCCATGACCAGAATCAAATGATGACAGTAATGCATGATATGATGGCTGAAATGGAAACAATGAAAATGACGCAGGATCCGGATATCGACTATGCCGAAATGATGAAAATGCACCACATGGGCGCGATTGAAATGGCCGAACTGGAATTGAAGTCAGGAACTAATAGTGAAATGAAAAGAATGGCCCAGGATATTGTCGATGCACAAAAGAAAGAAATTACCCAGCTTGATTCCTTCCTGGCCACAAGTACCCCGACAACGATGAACATGGAATTTCACATGCAAATGATGGAAGGAATGGAGCGGATGGGAAAACAGGCAGACTTACAGATTATCACCGGGAACATTGATCAGGATTTTGCCACGCTGATGATTGGCCATCATCAGAGCGCAACCGAAATGGCACAAATGCAGCTATTGATGGGCAAAAATACTCAGCTTAAATCACTGTCATCAATGATTGTCGAAGATCAAAACAAGGAGATAGCCCAATTTCAAAGCTGGTTACTGGCAAACAGAAGTAAATAAATTCATCCTTAAATATTCACAAATCATGGAAAATCAGCAATTTAAAGACTGCATTGATGCTTGTGTAGCCTGTGCACTCGCTTGTAGCCAATGTGCTACCGCATGTTTGAAAGAAGAAAACGTAGGCCATTTGACCATGTGTATACAACTTGATCTTGAATGTGCCGCTATGTGTCGAAGTGCAGCCGAGTTAATGAGTCTGAGAAGCAGCTTCAGTGCTCACTTGTGCCGCGTCTGCGCAGATGCCTGTAATGCCTGCGCTGACGAGTGTGAAAGACATGCAGCCATGGGAATGGATCATTGCCGAAAGTGCGCTGAAGCGTGCCGGACATGCGCCAAAGCTTGTGAAGAAATGGCTACGCCGGTCTAAAGAACGGTTGACGTATACAGCAAGAAGTGAAGACGTGCCGATAGCTAAAATCCTTTAATTTTCGGTATGTCTTTACAAATGGATCCAGGTCATAAAAGATGCTGACCAATGTCACATTTTGCTTATTATCAAAAACATACATTTGACAATTCATTTAATTAAAGAAAATTCAGCAATGAAAAAGCTAATATTTTTGTTCGCCCTGGCAGTTGTAACTTTAACAGCTACCCAAAACAGTTATGCACAAAATTACAAAATGCCAGTACCTTCCATTGATGCAAAGGGAAAGATTACTGATGCAAAAGGAAAACACATTGGCTGGGTTACCAGTGATGGGATAATCAAAGATGCGGCAGGAGTAAAAATCGCCCACATTGACAATGCCGGAAATGCACTCGATGCTGCAACGGGAAAAAATCTTGGTAAAGCTTCAAAAAACGGCACCTATCTGTATCATGTAAATAGTGGGGAGACTGATAGTTTAACAATATCTGTTCCCATGAATGGTATTTGTGAGGTCAAAGATAAAGATGGCAAAACAGTTCTTTCGGTTCATGAAAACTACAAGCAGTATGGTGCCTGCGCCCTGCATTGCCTTCAAATGAAAAACGAGCATAAGAATATGAAAATGAAATGAGGTCAAGAAACATAAGTTTCCTAGCAAAGACAAACCCAGGTCTCTGCCGGGAAAAATCTATATAGCTTCTATGCTATCGTCTCAATATCTGAGTACAATTTAACGTAAAGAAAAAACATTAACTGTACTATTATAGCATCCCTTTGTAATGTATCCAACAAAATACCAAAATGGCGATATTTCATTTTAACCACGGTTTGAATGAACCCGGCTGCTTATAAGAGATTGGGATGATTGCGGATTGTGTAAAAAATTGGTTCGTTTTAATACATACCTGATGGGCTCATGTAGATTGGCAAATATTGGAAATCAAATATATTTACGCTTAGGAGGTGCATTAAGCCCCTACTGCAGATTTAAAAACTTACCCAAAATGAAATTTGTCAAATTCCTTCTATTTATATTATTTATCGTAGGTTTCGAATGTAGTGCACAGACACGTGATATATTTAAATCTAAAAATGTTTATCAGTCCAAGAATCTGCTTATCACGCAAATTGACAAAAATTCTTATGAACACATCTCATATTCACAGACAAATGATTTCGGTAAAGTACCTTGTAATGGACTTATTGTAAGGAATGATAACGAAGTCATTGTGTTCGACACTCCTATCGATGACAAGAGTTCGGAGGAATTGATTAGATGGATCAAAGAAAAACTTCATTGCAAAATCAACGCGATAATACCAACTCACTTCCACAATGACTGCTTGGGCGGACTAAAAGCATTTCATGATAATTCTGTTGCTTCTTATGCATATTTCAAAACAATTAAGCTCGCAGCTGAGAACAATTACGTCGTTCCTCAGAATAGCTTCCAGGATTCTCTGAATATCACGGTGGGGCATGAAAACGTGATTGTGAAGTTTTTTGGTGACGGCCACACAAAAGATAACGTAGTAGGCTATTTCCCAAAAGACAATATTATGTTTGGAGGTTGCCTAATAAAAGAGTTGGATGCAGAAAAGGGATATTTGGGAGATGCTAATATTGCAGAATGGTCGCCTACAGTTGAAAAAGTCAAAAAATGGTATCCTAATGTAAAAATTGTGGTTCCAGGTCATGGCGACCTGGGCAATAGCAAATTGCTTGATTATACAATCAAATTATTCAGCACTAATTGAGAAGGCTAGCGCTTATATGTATGTTGCCCTCTGAAAATATACTCGCCATAGTTGCCCACTCAAAAGCAAATTGATACCTTTTTAACGTTGTAAATATTCGTAACTACCATTGGTATAGCATTAACCGTCTGGTAATCGTTCATGCGGCGGCTGCCGCCGTTCCCTGGGCTCATTAAAAGAAAAGCAACGCATGTTATCAAGGATGTTCATTGGATACATTCAACAACTACACAAGAAGAGCGTATACCATTAAAAATAGTCACTATCGAAGAGTGGAAACCAAAACGCTCTGTCCGAATCACTCACCGGGATGGCAAGTAATAAAAGAGGTCATGAGAAAGACCGTTTCCACGTAAGCTGGTAAACGACAAATGGGAAAAGTATTCGGACGCTAGCTTATTGCTGCCATAAAAAATCTGGAGAACAGGTACTTCTAAGAGCCGAAAGTTTTCTGTTTGTACGTAAGCAGTCGGCAGTCCCCCTTGGTTTCTTCGAGGTATAGACGAGGATTACTGGTTAAATTTCCAGCGGTTTGGAAGAAGATCTGAGAATTTACCTTCGTAGTTTGGATCGTTCATTTTTCGAAGAATGTCCAGTAGCCAGTCTTGTGGATTTACATCGTGCTTTTTACAAGTCGCAAAAAGAGAGTAAATCATAGCAGCATTTTGCGCGGTATCATGCGTACCTGCAAAAAGGAAGTTGCGCCGACCCAGGGCAATGGGTCTGATCGCATTCTCGATCAGGTTATTATCGATTTGCAAATCTCCATGAAGAGCGTATAGTCTCATGCTTTCCATAAGCGGAAGCGCATATCCTATCGCTTTTCCAATAGGGCTCTGCGGCAGTACCTTGGGATATTCACCCTGCATCCATTCGTGTAATTGGGTCAAGATCGGCAGGGATTGCGTCATCCTTTTTTCAACAATCTGGCCTTCATTAAGCGGTGGAGTCTGATCACGGATTGCTTTTTCAATCCCGTAAAGTTGGCCTATCGTTGCGACCGCCCAACTCGCTCTTTCGCTGTCATATTTAACCGCTTCATCGAATTTACGGCGGATGTGAGACATACAAAAGTAATGATAGATAGATTGATTTTTCTCAAAAAGGCTCTGATAAACATTGTATCCATCTGTTTGGATCACGCCGGAAAAGTCTTTCAGTATTCTTTCCGGCCCGGTTTTATCACGGCCCGGACGATAATCAAAGAAGACAAGTCCATCTGCCGGGGCATGGTAAGTCCACAGATAACCCTTGTGAGAGCTACCTTTCTTGCCGCTATTTTCCAGGACTTGTATACTGGTTTCGTCAACCTGCAAATATAGATTGGCTAATACTTCACGCTTGAGAGCGCTATAAATCGGTTCCAGGGATTTACATGCTGCGTTGGTATTGTCTGTCAGTGTCGAGGGCGGAATTTTCATCCCTATGCGCTCGAAGATTTGTTTTTGCCGGTACAGTGGTAAGTGGTCAACGAATTTGCTGGTAAGAAGATGTGCAAGAACAGATTCGTCAAAAAGGCCCCGCTTGATAGTCCGGGATGGTATCGGTGCAATCAGCACCCCTTTTTCATCTGAATTGACAGGATCTTTTAATGCCCATTTGCGGCGGATGATTCTTTGAACCTTGAAGGAGGCCGGGATCATCACCAGTATTTCAGTCACCTCCTGGCCGATTACTTTATAATCAGCCAGATCGCCTTGTGGATCGATGATGATCTCTTCTCTTTCTAACTCGTCTGGCAATACCATTCTTGTACGTTCTGCTTTCAGACGCTTTTCACCTTGCTTGTCCTGCTCCTGATTAAGATTCTCAGCCTCAGTAACTGTAAGCTCTTCCGAGTTTTGTATGTCCTGAGGAGTCGCGCCCAAGGGAAACAGGTCGAGTTGCCCTTCCAGATGTTTTTTAACTCTGTTATCGGACCTAATTCCGAAAAGTTTTCGGCGTAATTCATTAGCATCGAGCAGTGCCAGCCTGAGTTTCTGCTCGGTTTGCTCCAGCTTCTGCTGGGCCTGTTCATATAGTAGTTTGTAGTCTGGTTCGGCCGTGGTCATACTATAAAAATACACAAAAAAAGTGGCTTTACACTGCATAAAGGCCACTTTCTACCAAATATTATCTGTTTTCTAATGTATAGAAAGTTGTTTATAACGTTTGCGTAGCTGCACGGATTTTAGCTTGACGCCTTGTAAAATCAGCATTAATTCCCGGGTTGAGATCATTAGCTTTTTATCTGCGGGGCGCTCAAAAGTACCTGCTTCCAGCCGTTTTGTATAAAGTGCGTAACCATCTCCGTCCCACTGCAGTAGACGCACCTGGTTGGCCCGCTTACCTATGAATACAAAGACATCACCGGACAACGGATCCAGCTTCAAACCATTTTGCACCAGGCCGGCCAGTGAATAAATACCGCAGCGCATATCCGCTGGTTGGCTGTATAAAAAGTAGCGTGATGATGATGATAAAGATAACATCGGCTAGGATAATAACGCCTTTACCCATGCTGGCTCAGGTAACTCGTAGAAAATGAATGTACCCTTTTCAGTTAGCCGCAGTTCTGCCAAGGGATGACTTGATTTCACTTCGACCCTATCCAATTTCATTTCTATGAAATCTTGCCTGCTAACCGAGCCCGTCTCTAACCGCTTGATCCAATATCTAAACGTCGAATACTTAATCGATTCTTGTTGGCAAAATACACGGACGCCTTTACCGCTGTCTTTCCAGCGTCGGTAAAGCTGCTGATAACGTTGCTGGGATTTGCTTTGTTCTATTTTCATATCCCAAAATTCATAATTCTCAATCAGACCTGGAAGATGGTCACAGGCGGTTGCTTACGTTTGTACGAACGGTCTCGCTGAGAGTTGTCTCTATGGACCGACCTTACATGTAGTATTCCGACAACCTAAACTCTTCCTGCTTATTATTATATTGAATCTCTGCGCAGATCACTTTGAAATTTGGAGGGATCACATCAGATTAAAAGGTTGCTAATCAATATGATGTGGAATGCAGAGTGTCTATTTCGGAGATATGGGGGCAGGCGTTTCGGAGCATATAGGGCCAGCGTTCCGGGAATCATTGGGCCACTTTCCGTTTGCAATAATAGTAGTTTAAATTTAACTACTCAACTGTTTTTTCTTTCGTAAAGAGTCCCCTTCAAGCTCAATACGGTGGGAAGAGAAAACAATTCGGTCAAGAATCGCGTCCCCCTTATGTGAACATTAGCATAAGGGGGATGCCATTTTAGATCGACTAGTTCACACCTCTTATCGCATCGAATTAAAGGGTGAAAGTTTACGAAAAAAACGGTAAAATTGTCAGCCCATCAGAATCTCTCAGATCAGAACCTAAATTAAGGGGGTCAGTATGCCCGGTACGGGGTCAGCATTAACGGAATATCCATGCGACTGTTGATTGACAGCAAAAACTGGCACAGGAGAGCGTCGGAGAATCTTTTCAACATTTGAACCGATAAATGTACTCTCCCACCCGCGGGAGCCGCGCGTGCCCATCACAATCAGATCCACTGACTCTTCAGTAATCAGGTCCAAGACCGCTGGCAATAGCCTGCCAATTCGAATCGTGTGAATAATATTAATCGGTTGGCTGATCTTTACCACGAAGTTTTCAAACTCGGCTTTATAACGCTCCGAAACGATCGGATTTTCGTCTACTTGCTGTTGACTAATTGCCGACAGCACAATAACGACTCCGGATGTTGCCTGAGCTAATTCGACAGCAAATTCAAGCCCACGTCGCGCTGACACAGAAAAATCACAAGGCACAAGTATTTTTTGCATTTCCCAGAGAGTATTAATTGGAGTGAAGCCAGGAAAAGGTTAGATTGTTCGTAATGCCATAAACGCCCAGGACCCTCTCAACACTTTCCTGGACAAGTTGCCTGTCGGACTCTTGATCTACTTTTCCTTCCAGAGATACCCATCCCTCTTTGACAGATACCCGTATATCTTCATCATGAAGACGAGAGTTCTGGTGCAGGGTGCTGACGATATGCTTCATAAGCAAGGCGTCACTTATCCATGTTTTCATGTTAGATGACCTTTCTACGGGCCCGCAAAGCATCAATTCTGCGGGTTAACGTAAGTGAAGACAGTTCCAGTGGTATGATTGACCACATCTTCGGCAACGCTTCCTTTCAACAAATGCTCAATTCCCTGGAACCCATGTGTCGACATGGCGATAATCGAACCCGGCATCTGGGAAGCGAAATCCACAATCCCTTCCTCAAAACTTGCACAGCGGCGCACATTTAGTGTATACCGTTCCAGGTTGTAGAAGTTGGCGTAGCTCTGCAAGCTGGCTGTGGCCTCCTGATCATGGACCAAGCTCATTGGATAATTATTGATGTAAAGCACGTGCAGAATTGCACCAAAGAATGCTTGCAGTTTTTTGACCTCTGTCAAAAACTCATTTTCAGTCAAGTCCATTGATGTAGGCACGATAATATCCCTTATATCGTTTACATGCTGCGTTTGGTGGGTCACAAACACGGGAATTGGCGCGCGCCGCACGATTCTTTCGGAATTTGATCCGATAAAAAATTCCCGTAAGCCCTTCGCGCCAGTACTTGACATGACGATCAGGTCAGCATTTTCGCGCTCAGCCACATTGAGGACTGTTTCAATCAAAGGACTTGTTTCCACCGAAAAATTAATAGGTACCCTCCCCTCACCAATTGCCGATTTCATTTTTTCAAATTCTTTTTCAGCATCTTCAATCAGCCCATCGACTGCAAGCGAGGTATCGGCAAACAGGTAAGGCTGACCAGCCATACCATTCCCGTACAGATACCGGGTTTCAATAATATGCAAAACTTTCACTTGTCCATGGCTTGCTTGAGCTATCTCTTGGGCAAACTCGACCGCCTGGATGGCAGCTTTTGAAAAATCGCAGGGTACTAATATCGTTTTCATGTGCAGGAATAGTAAGTTGAGCTATTTTTCTACCAAATTATCCTGATATAGAGCTATTTCCGATGACCCAATCTATCCTCCTGACTGACATTAGTCAGTTTTATGGCGTCGACATACGGCTAAGTAATACTCAGGTGGCCGTTGCAGAACTCGAACAAAAACAACTTTATTTTCTTCCAAAACAGGTTGCTTTTTTGTAACTTCAGGAATGCAAGGAAGAAAAAACTACACGGAAAAATTGTTCACCAGCTTTCAATTATCTGACCCGGGTTCCGAAGGATAATTTCTATCGAAAGTTGAAAGAGGCGCTGGATTTGAATTCCATTTACAAAGAAACCAAAGAGCTCTATGATCGCACTGGAAACCCATCCATAGATCCGGTTGTATTTTTTAAACTTATGCTGGTCGGTTACCTGGAAAACATAACCTCTGACCGTAAATTGGTGGATCACTGCTCGATGCGCATGGACTTGTCATTCGACCATTAGCCGGACCAGACAATTATATCCAGCTGCCGTTTTTGAGTCTCTATTCAATAAGATATTTGCCTTGTGTGTTGATAAGGGCATGGTTAGCGGACATACCCAAGCCATGGACTCGGCACCTATTAAGGCGAATGCTTCAATGGAAAGTCTTGAACTGAAAAGACCTTTTCAATCTATTGAAAGGCACTTTGAAAACGTAGATACCGAGAACGAAAATCAAGTACCAACTGCTACAACTTCCACGGCAGGGTTGATTACTGCTCCGCTGCATCATTTGAAGCGTGTGAAGCATATTCATGATAAGCTGCGCAAGAATCCGGTTGGTGCCAGCGGCGCCTCTCTTGAAAAAGCACAGTTATTCAGTAATAAAACGCATTATAATCCGCATGATCCGGATGCTCGTATTTCGGTAAAGCCTGGCAAGGCAAGAAAACTTAACCATCACTGCAGTATGGCAGTAGATTCAGGCCAGGGCGTAATCAGTCATATACAGGCTGACTTCGCAGATGGAAGAGACAGTCAGTATCTGCCAACAATGACTCTACAAGTCCAAAACCGACTGAAAGCTAATGAGCTTCGCATGACTGAGCTGTTAGCAGACGCAGGGTACTCAAATGGGTTTAACTATCAGTTCCTCGACCTGAGAAATATCACACCATGGATCCCTGTGTTTGGAAAGTAAAAACCAGAAAGGGAATGGGTCACCTATTACAGGAAAGAAGATGTCTTTACCTGTACCATGGGTAAGACAATTCCTTTTAAGGGCTTTGATCGAACCTCTGACGGAAAGCCAATAAAAAACTACCGGGCTTCAAAAAGAGATTGCATCCCCTGTGTTCTAAAAGAATCCTGTACGCCGAAATCTCAATTTAAAAGAATTTTTACGACAGCTTATGAAAATTACCACCGAGCCTATGAAAGACAACTAAGCAAGCGTGGTAAACGGATGAAACAAGTCCGGCAAAGTACGGTAGAGCCGGTCTTTGGAGCCTTGGTCCATCATTACGGATTAAGTAAAATCAATGTTCTAGGTAAAGCCGCAGCACATAAGGTGATGCTAATGGCAGCGACCTGCTTCAATCTCAAAAAATACCTCAAAACATTCAAAAGGAAATTTACAAATAGTGCAGCAATGAAGACCATGGCTCACTTAACCGGCGCATTTTTGAAGCCCTCGATTGCTTTTACGCCGAATTTTTAGAATTCTCAGAAGTCAGCACTAATAATTCCCAGTACTTAAGTATAAGGCTAGTTCCGCAACGGCCACTCAGGCTTTATTGAATTTAAAGAACCACACCTTTAACCAGTCGGCGGTAATCATGTACGCAGTCAGGATGCCGAGTAACACTAACACCTGCTTCCCCTCAATCCCTGTCAAGCCCAGAGAAAAGGCAACCGGAGACCATGGGAGGTAAACGGCCAATATCAGCGCAATAATCGTGATAGTTAGCAACAGATTTCCAGGCCTACTTTTAAAAAATGATACTTTGGTACGGATTACCAGCAAGATCAACAGCTCGGTAATCACCGATTCAAGAAACCAGCCTGTACGAAAAGCAGCCCCGGTCAAATGAAAGTGAAAATAGAGCGCATAGAACGTCAAAAAATCAAACAGAGAACTGTGAAGCCCAAAGACGATCATAAAATTCCGGATCAGTTTCATGTTCCAACGGCCGGGCGAAGCAAGTTGCTGCTGATCCACATTATCGGACGCAATCGCCAAAGCGGGCAAATCGGTGATAAAGTTTGTAAGTAGTATTTGCTTGGGCAACATAGGCAGAAAAGGGAGTAAAAGTGAAGCCGCAGCGACACTGAACATATTGCCGAATGTGGCACCTGTGGTAATGAAAATGTATTTCATTGAATTGACAAAGGACTTTCTCCCTTCCTGGATGCCATCGGCCAATACAGAAAGGTCTTTTTCCAGCAGAACAAAATCAGCAGCTTGTTTTGCCGCGTCCACCGCATTGCTTGTTGAGATTCCCGCGTCGGCCGCGTTGATGGCGGCGACGTCGTTGATGCCGTCACCGATATAGGCAACAACCTGCTTGGCCTGCTGCAGCGCTTTGACAATACGAACCTTCTGATGGGGCTCGATTTCGGAAAACACATCGGTTTTCAGCGCTCTGTTAAGCAATGCTTCCGGCGACATTTGGTTTAGCTCGTCACCTGTCAGGATCTGAGGCTGGCCGATACCAAGTTTCTGCGCGATATGCGCAGCCGCATAACGGTTGTCTCCGGTAATGATCTTGAACTGAACCTGCATTTCTCCGAGCCTTTTGATAGAGGCTATGCTGGATTCTTTTAGTGGATCTTCTAATAGCAGAAAACCCATAAATGTCATCCCGATCTCATCCTCGCGGCTGATTTTATTCCCCCCAAACACTTTCGATGCGATACCCAGCACGCGATACCCTTCTTTGGAAAAACGTTCAAAACGATCATTGATATCGCTTCGCATCTTTTCATCCAGCTGCTGTAAATCTCCCGTCTGGGTATGCACAAACTGGCAAACTTGAAGAATGTTGGCCAAAGCCCCTTTACTAATAATGATTGCCTCTTCTTGAAAGCCTACCAAAATACTCAGCCTCTTTCTTATAAAATCGTAAGGTATTTCTCCACGCTTGGTATAACCAGGATCTTGAACGCTCAGCGCGCAGATCGCCTGGTCGACCGGGTTAGTGAAGCCCTGCTGCATGGATGCATTTAGAAATGCGAACAACCGGACCTGATCATCCGGATTGCCATATACGTCAACAAAATCTTTCGCTACGACAGTGCCTTCTGTAATGGTCCCGGTTTTGTCGGAGCACAAAATACGGACCTCGCCGAAATTAAAGATGGATGAAAGCTTCTTGACAATCACCTTCTTTTTCATCATCCTTGCCGCTGCCGACGACATAGCTACGGTCATAATGGCAGGCAGCAGCTCAGGCGCCATCCCGACGGCCAGAGCCAGGGAAAACAGCAGTGAATCTAACAGGGGTTTGTGGAAATAAATATTTATTGCAAAAATGATCAGCGTTAAGGCGGCGGTAATCTGCAGCAAGAAGTAACCAAATTGTTTGATGCCCCTCTCAAAGGCTGTTTCAGGCGTATCCGAAAGGCTGGCGGCTATTTTACCAAAAAGGGTGTCATTTCCCGTGTAAACCGCTATGACTGTCGCAGTTCCACTGACAACATTGGTCCCTTCCCACAGACAGTTCAAAGTTTTTGCAAGGGGAGCTGCATCGTCGGCTATACCCACCATTTTCTCTGCCGGATAACTTTCGCCGGTAAGGCTGCTTTCATTCACATGGAGCTCGTTACTTTCGACAATTCGGCAATCTGCGGGAATAATGTCACCGGCCCTTAGATGGAGAATATCTCCAGGTACAATTTCATTTGTATTGACCGCCTGCTCAACCCCATTGCGAACAACAAGGCTTTTGATTTCGATCATTTCCCTGAGCTTTTCAACCGCTTTGCCCGCGTGAAGCTCTTGCCAGAAACTTAGCAGTCCCGTCACTACAAGGATGAAAAAGATGATCAAAGTATCCGAAACCTCTCCGAGAACAGCCGAAAGCATGACGGCTATTACAAGCAAGAGCACCAGCGGGCTGGTGAATTGCCGAATGAATATCCTCAGGGCCTTTTTGAGCTCTGATTCACCGATAATTTTCTTAAAGTTTTGCTTTTGTCGCTCCCTGACAATTTCATCCTTTAACCCCTGTTCATTACTGTCGAGTAGTTCAAAAACAGTGGCTAACGGCAGACTGCGGATATTTTTTATGAACATGATTTGAAAAGCATTTAAATACTGGCATGCTATACTTAAATGCAAAGTTCATCAAGGTATAGGTCGGCATATATGATGCTGGTCAGTGGAGAATATGAGCTGGATAGTTAAATCAGAATCCGCCATTATAGGTAAGCTCCTGTATGTTGAAGCGGGCGTATGGCAAGTATTTTTTTCGATTTCCCATCCGGCTTCAAGGACTGTCGGAATCAAAACACCATTCCAACTGTTGTAATGGCTTACCTTAGTAACCCATGGTTGTCTTGGCCCATCGCCCATATTACGTAATGTACGTAATTCTGCGATCTGATGCTGCGCGTCAAAGATAACAGTGAAAGAAACGGCCAAATCCCCATAATCGAATTCAAGTTTAGCAGAGTTGTCATCGATAGGCAACCATCTCAAATGTTGACTTGGCAGTAAATTGGTTGGAAAACAAACGCTTTCCCCAAGCCAACGCATTACTCCCCTTTATCATACTTCTCACCAGTTTCGTTTTGAATGGTAAACAGTGAAAATAAAGAGACTACCAGCCTGCCCCTGCCATTAATGAACATATCCCGAGCCGTAAACATTGCCGTTTTGCCTTTCCAGACAAACCCTGGCTTACTTGCGGTAAAATATTCCTCGCCTGCAATTTTGATCCAATCCTTCTTTAAATCGGTTTTGAACAATCCATTATGGACCAGGTGGACATTGCTAATATACGGCTGCCCTTCTTTAAGCACGTGCCGAAAATACTTCCGGACAGGAACCGGAAGCCCGGCGAGCTGCTTGGCTGTAAACTTTTGGGATGATATGTCTTTTGAGTCACTAAATAACTGTGCTACCTCGTCGGTAAATTTAAGGTAAAGATTTAAGCGGCCCATCAAAAAAATCAAGCAAAGTAGTGCAGCAATTGCAATCGTAACTTTAAACGAAGCGGAAAAGGCCGGCTTGTCTCTTAGGGTGGACGCGACCTGAGCGTAGATATTTGTCGTTCCCATTTGTTAAGATCTAATTCTATGGCTATTTGCTTTAATACGGGAAAGGAACACTTCAAAGCCGTCAGCTTTGGCTGGGAAAGCTTTTTCGGGTTCTTGTTTTGCGCTGACAAAAATTCCGGTAACGACTTTAATGAAACTGGTTTGGAATGTGCTCATAGGACAGCTGGTTGAGGTCTTAAGATGATTTTAGTCTAAACTTCTTTCAACGATTTGAAATCAAAATATATCGATAAAATTATCCCCTGTAACTCTCCAAAAACATGATCCGAGCCAGCCTTCCTTATGAGAATAATCAGGCTAGGCTTCTAGTTGATTGATGTAACTGCTGATAAGGCGAAGATAGTTTTCTGCCGCGTCCAGGTGTCCCTGAGAATCTGCGGTACCTTCTGACTCCATAGCGCTCAATGCATTTACTTTCGCCCGGATGTTTGCGCGCAGGCATTTATAATAAAGGAAGATGCGGTTATCAACAGCAGTTTGAAAGGCTGGAAAGCGGTCGCAATAAACAGAAAGGAAAATTTCACAGAGCGCATCATGGCCAAAATATTCCAGGTCCATGCATAAAAAAGCGATATCGCTCAGCACATCGATCTGCCTGAAAGCATCATTGTACTCAATGCAGTCGAAGAGGATCGGTTTATCATCAATGAAGATATTGCCACTATGCAAATCGCCATGAATGTCCCTTATAAATCCAAGCCGTCCCCGCTCCCTAATCCTGCCCGCATATTGAGTAATGAATGCGTCACTAAATGCAATCGCATGATCAATGATTTCCTGGTAGTAAGCACTGGAATGCTCTAAAATAAATGGCCGTATGCCGGCGATGTCGTTGAATGTGGCCATCTGTGCCAACAGATCAAACGGTTGATAGACAACCGGAGCGTCACGATGCATTTGGGCAATTTTCTCAGCTAATGCTATCATTTCATTGCTGCCTATTTTCTCTTTGGAAAGCAGGTGATCCATTCTCTTTTCAGTTGATAACCGCTTCATCATCAACGTATAGTCAACTGGTTTGCCGTGTAAGCCGCCGATCTCAAATCCATTCTCATGACTAGTGACTGGAAGTACTTTCAGGTAAATTGGTGAGAAGCGTTTATTCAGGTCCAATTCCTTTTCGCAGAGTGCTTTTCTTGTAGACAATTCGGAAAAATCCAGAAAGGAAAGCTTAACCGGCTTTTTGATTTTGAACGCCAGAGTATCGGTCAGCAGGATCCAGGATATGTGCGTTTCTTGCAATTGCGCGCAAAGTGCTTTCCCGTTATAAATACCTTTTTCGGCTAGTACGTGAATCTCGCCCTCATTCATATCTCCTCAGGTAACTGGTTGCCAGTGTGAGCATCTCTGAGATATTGTCAGTACCAGAACGAAGTACCAGGTGCTCATCAAGGTAAGGTTCAAAGAGCTCTTTCATGCTCTCGTATACACCCAAATCTGCTTCGCTGTCCGCTCTTAGCTCATCTAACCGCTCGCGCACCAGCTCCTCGCTGGCTATAACCAAGATAAAAGCAATCTTGGAATTACGCTTTGAGGCAATGCCAGAGAACAAGTCTCGCATGGCGTGGTGATAAAAAGTTGCGTCTGCTACGACCGTTTCCCCCCTGCTCAAATGCTTATCCGTCAGCTTAGCCATAGTCCGGTATATATACATTTTGTCGTCTAATGTATACTTCCCCTTGGCTTGAAGCGAAATTCTAATCCTATCGCTACTCAAATAAACCGCTTTAAGCGTCACGGCCAGTTTCTGGGCAAAGTAGCTCTTACCTGAGCCTGGCAGTCCCGAGACAATGATGACCAAACCAGATTTTGCATTTCCCATTTTGAAGATTTTATAAGTTACATGTCAACCAAATAATAAGCTATCGTAAACGGTTAGCTTTTGTTAGTTAGGACAACAAATTGGCCGGGTTCCAGTTTCAGCTTGATAAAATGCTTATTACCCTCTTCATTCAAAAGGACATTCACGCTGCCTTGCTGTCCGTAAATAAACCTAAGTGAGCTCCCTTGCGGGTTCAGTAGCGGATCTACCCGGACGTACTCTTCATCGTTCTCATCTTGAGAGCTGTTGTAAGCAACCACAATTTCTTCATCATAAAGAACTCTTGAAAACGCCAGAAGGCATTTTTCAAATGTGGGAAGCATGAAATCCTTTCCGTCCACCGAAAGTTTTCGCATATACATACGCCCGAACCTGAGCGCCGCATTTTCCTTTCTGAGTTTGGCCAGAGCAGCGATCTGCTGGTAGATCCGGCAGGATTTATTTAAAGCATTTACTTTGGGATCCTCTAAGCTGAACATCGCTTCGCGAACATTGAAATCCTTTTCACCTGAGCCGTCAAAGCCCTGCTCAGTGCCATAGTAAATGCAGGGCGTACCCAGTGCGCACAGCAAAAATCCAATGCCTGCAATAATCTGGTTTTCAGAGGCCTCTTTACCGAATCGCCGCTTTATTACCTGCCCTACCTGATCGTGGTTGTCGATAAAGGTTACCAGGAACTCACCAAACTCACCTCTGCCCATCGCTCCCTGGCGGAGTGATTCATAACGCTCGACCAGCTTTTGCGGTTTAGAGACACCACGGATCACGTCAGCCAGAATATGGTAGAGCGGAAAATCCAGAACAGAATTAAGCCCAAAATAAATGGCCTTATCTTCGATCATCACAGAAGTTTTCGGGCCGATATACCGGTTGTACATCTCTTCGGGACCGACAAACTCTCCAAAAAAGAAGAAATTACGTTTTCCTAGCTTGTAAGCGTACTCACGTACGTGTGAACAAAATTGGCTAACGGTTTCCTCCCCCATATGCTTGACGGCATCAATACGGAAACCGTCGACGTCTGTTTCCCTGATCCAGTAACAATGTATCTTCGTCAGGATCTGCTGAACCAGCAAAGCCTCTGGAGAAGCATCATTTTTGTAGCTCTTAAGATTTTCAAAATCGCCTTCACGGGTTTCAGGATACGCATCGAAATTTCGGATTTGCCCTTTTCGCCAGTAAAGCTCGGGATTTCTCAGCTCAATTGGGACAGGTAAATCGGCTGAGCGCCAAGACTCAAATGGAAATACTGCCCCCTGATAATAGTAATATTTTTCATCGCCCGGATAAGTCCAGTTGTCCCCGGAATGATGCAAGACGATATCCAAAAAGACTTTGATATCATAACTATGTGCCTTTTCGACGAGCTCTTCAAGATCCTTTTTCGTTCCGAACCTATGGTCGACTGCCAGGTAATTTTCCACTGCGTACCCGTGGTAAGAAAAGGTGTTATTCTGAAACACCGGGCTCAGCCATAATGCTGTGCAACCCAGGTCCCGGATATAGTCCAAGTGACGGGTAATCCCGCTGAGTGTCCCGCCACAAATTCTCTGAAGCTGATCTGCATTCCCAAAGCCGGTTTGTCTGTTTGGCTTGTCCTCAGGCGTTCTTTCAAGATCATCATGAAAGCGGTCTATTAAAAGAAAATAGATAAACTCCTCACGCCACTCCCTGTTACCATCAGCCCAGTAGGTCTTACCTGGCTTAGGTGAGAGATCGATATCAAAGATGGAATTCACTGTGTTGCTTCCGCTCATATTCATAAGGTTATGCCTATTATAAGCAAAGCTATTGGCCAACAGGAAATAGCTGACTGATCACGCTTCTAAAACGATATGACCTTTGTCATTCTCTTGCAGGCCTACAGATACGAGCTTTGTATTATGCTGACTCAGAGCATTCCCAATAAATAATACATCCTATGAAAACGATCTTAGTACCCTTAGACTTTTCCGAAAATGCTGACAAGGCACTAGAGGCTGCCAAGCAAATCGCAGCTAATACTGGTGCAAAGCTGCTGATCATGTATGCCTACCAGCCTTATGTTGGGGACTTTATGATCCCCGAATCCATCGTTACTGCGCCCATCTATCAGCAGTTGGAAGACAATTACCGCACAAAACTAAACGAGCGAGTGTCCCGGGCACAACAGGAAGGCTTTCGCGCGGATGCCATATGGGAAACCGGCGGCGTAGAAACGGCTGTACTCAAACAGGCAAAAGAAAACTCCGCCGATCTGATCATAGTCGGAAGAACTGGTCACGCAGCATTTCTCGACAGATTGATAGGCAGCGCAGCGACCGGTATTGCACTGCATGCGCATTGCCCAGTTCTCATTATACCGCCAAGCAATGAGGTGATTCATTTTGGCCAGTTCGTTTATGCTACTCAACTGGAATTTGATGAGAAGGAAATACTCGTTGATGTCATCGCTTTGACTAAACAGTTAAAAAGTAAGCTTCGACTGGTAAAAGTTAATTCCGATGAGCAGCTCGACATCCAACCGGATGGGCAGTACATTGATGAAATAGAGCATGAGCTTGGCATTGGTCGCGACCAGATTACGATACTCAATAGTGATCATGTGATGGATCGGCTGGAAAATTACTGCAATCAGATCAAGGCGGATTTACTGATCGTTTCTAACCGGCGTAGAGGCTTTCTTGAAAAGCTCCTTAACCCCTCGATGACAAAAAAATTGACGGTGGATACCCAAGTTCCACTATTGGTCTATCACAAAGAGTCGGTTAAAGACGGGCTCAAAGCACCGATGGTGATCCTGGGCTGATCGTCGGACTTGACCCACCAGATGACAATCATTGAAGGAGCTGATTAGCATCATTCCGTTACAAGCTTAAAGAAAATAATTTTGAAATAAGGCGAGTGCTATAGCCGATGTTAAACTTAGACAAATTCAACAATGAAAACGGACCTGGAAATTCAAAAAAATGTAATAGATCAATTGAATTAGGCTCTTGATTGATAGCTTCAATATGCTTATATTTAGTTATAAATAAGCATATTTTAATGGAAAAGCGATTCAAAAGTCTATCATTATTTGAGTTCCAGGCCCAGTTTCCGAATGATGAAAAGTGCACGGAATATATTGCTAATTTAAAATGGGCCAATGGCTTCAAATGTAATAGGTGTGGGCATGATAAATACTGCACGGGGAATAAGGCTTATGACCGACAATGCAGCCGTTGTAATCACGGTGAGTCACCAATGGCCGGTACGTTATTTCACAAAAGCAAATTGCCGATTTTGAAAGCATTTTACATCATTTATTATTTAGCCACAACAAAAAACGGGATTAGCAGCACCGAATTAAGTCGCAAATTGGCCCTACGTCAAAAAACGTGTTGGCTGTTCAAGCAAAAAGTAATGAAGGCCATGGAGAGCAGTCAAAATTTTCCAATGGAAGGTAAGGTAGATGTCGATGAAACTTACGTCGGTGGCCAAGACGAGCAAGCAATTGGGCGAAATGAAGGTAAAAAGAAGATCATGGTTGTTGCTGTTGAACGAAAGGGAAAGGGCGTTTCTCGTATGTATGGCCGGGTTATTGAGACGGCTAGCAAGAAAAACCTTAAAAAATTCATGGAGGAGCATATCAATAAAGACGCTTTGGTTCGTACGGACGGTTGGACAGGTTATAAAGGTCTGGAGTCAGAGTTCCCAAAACCTACTCGTGAAAAATCAGAGAAAAAGGGCAAAAACTTTCCTCAATTGCACAGAAGTATAATGATGTTTAAGGCTTGGCTCAGAGGCGTTCACCACTCAGTTCACTATCTGCAAGCTTACATCAATGAATACACCTACAGATTGAATCGGCATAAAATGAAAGAAGGAATATTTGAAAATCTAATCAAGCGGATGGTGTCAAAGCCACCCCATACTTATAAGATGATTATCAATTAAAGGCCAAATTCAATAGATCAATTACGCTGGCAGCCAATCCTGGACGCTGCTGAAATAGGCGTTTCTGTCAAGAATGGGATTGTAACGCTGTCTGGACTAGTTAACTCATATCCTAAAAAACTGGCTGCTGAGAAAGCTGCAAAAAAGGTGTCCGGAGTGAAAGCTATTGCAGAAGACATCATCGTACATGTTTATCCGGAGAATCAAAAAACGGATACAGAACTGGCAGAGGCCGTAGCCAATGCGCTTGAATGGCATTCGGCTGTGGCAACCGAAAAAATCAAGATCAAAGTGGAAGACGGATTTGTGACCTTATCTGGTGAAGTTGACTGGTCCTATGAACGGACCATGGCGGTCCATGCGATCGAGAATCTGGCTGGTGTCCGCATGGTTGTCAATACGATTACTATAAAAGCCAGACCTATCACAGAGGATATTATCAAAAAGATCGGATCTGCCTTCCAGCGTCATGCCTCTATTGATTCAGAAAAGGTAAAGGTCTCTGTGTCCGGAATAAAGTCACTTTATCAGGAACAGTCCGCTCCTGGAGTGAAAGAGAAGATGCGGAAGATGCTGCCTGGGCTGCCTCCGGAGTAAGCCAGGTCATCAACAATCTGGTGGTAGAAGAGGAAGAGTATGCATTGTAAAAAGTTGAGGTGCAGTTTAAAAAATAAGCCGGCAAATCGCGGGCTTATTTTTTTCCTGGCTCCTGCTACCATTAAATATTCCTGTGCAAACTGTAAATACTATTGAAAGCCCGGGCTTAAATGATGCGCAAGTTCTGGCATCAAGGAAAGAGTTTGGCCGGAATTACCTGAAAAGGAAATCCCGTAGCGAATTTTTTGAAGCGCTAGTATCGCTCGTCAAAGAGCCGATGCTAATACTGCTTATGATCGCTGCCAGTATCTATTTTTTGACAGGCTCTGTTCAGGAAGGTCTTATGATGATTGGTGCAATTGTGCTGATCTCCATTATCTCGCTTTATCAGGATACAAAAAGCAGAAGTGCACTGGAAAAGCTCAGGCAATTTACCCAGCCGAAAAGCCTTGTTATAAGAAATGGTATCGAATCTCCGATTCCAGTTGAAGACATTGTTGTAGGGGATCTGCTAATCCTGGAAGAGGGCGTGCGGATCGCCTCGGACGGCACAGTTATAAAGGCGCACGATTTTTCAGTCGACGAATCGATTTTAACCGGCGAATCAATGTCTGTTTTTAGATATGGTTCCGACCCGGTTTACCAGGGTACCCTTGTTGCCAGCGGCCGTGCAGTTTGCCAGGTGACGGCAATCGGAAATAAAACACGCCTAGCCCAGATTGGCGAAAGTCTCGACTTGATTGAAGTTGAGAAAACGCCGCTGCAAATTCAGATCAATCAGCTGGTAAGAAATATGGCATTCATTGGGGCTGTCGTGTTTGTATTTGTCTGGGCCATCAACTACGCCAGATCACAAAACGTGCTGGATAGTTTAATGAAGGCACTTACCCTGGCAATGAGCAACCTTCCCGAGGAAATACCGGTTGCCTTCACCACGTTTATGGCCTTGGGTGCATTTCGCCTGATGAAAGTGGGCGTAATTGTCAAAAATGCAAAGACCATTGAGGCGCTGGGAAGCGCAAACGTGATCTGCACGGACAAAACAGGCACCATCACTGAAAACCGGATGTCGCTGGCTGGGATCTATCTTCCTACCGAAAATGCGATCGTTTCAATCTTTGATAAACCAAGCAAGGAGACCATTCATGTCTTGTCAACAGCCATGTGGCAAGTGAGCCCGAACCGTTCGATCCTATGGAAATCGCACTACATCAGGCATATCAAGAGCTACCTGGCAAAGATGACCGGCCTGACTTCAAAATGGTTTACGAATACCCGCTGAGTGGCACGCCTCCGATGATGACACACATATTTGAAAATGCATCCGGAGTAAGAATGGTGGCAGCAAAAGGAGCGCCAGAGGCTATGTTATCGGTATGCATGTTGAGCAATGTAGAGAAGGAAAGCATCTTGAAGCCTGTCAATGAATTCACAAAAAAGGGATACCGGGTTCTTGGTGTTGGACAGAGTAGTTTCTCCGCTAACCAATTTCCAGAAACGCAGCAGCAGATCGAATTTCGGTTTGTAGGGCTTATCGCCTTTTACGACCCTGCTAAGCATAATATCCGCTCTGTACTCGAATCTTTTTACAGAGCTGGCATACAGATAAAGATCATTACTGGCGACAATGCCGCCACAACCTAGAACATTGCCTCGCAAATCGGGTTCCGTGGCGCGGAAAATGTCCTGCTTGGGCAGACCCTTATCGGAGAGGATGATCAGCAGCTGCGAAAAACTGTAACTGATACCCAGATTTTTGCGCGCATGTTTCCTGAGGCAAAACTTCGGGTCATCAATGCGCTGAAAGCCAATGGCCAGATAGTGGCGATGATCGGCGATGGTGTAAACGATGGCCCGGCGCTAAAAGCGGCCCACATTGGCATAGCCATGGGCAAAAAAGGAAGCGAGATTGCCAAACAAGCGTCTGCACTTATTCTGCAAAATGATGATCTGTCCGGTATGGTTGACGCCATTGCGGCCGGGAGAAGAATTTATACCAATCTAAAAAAAGCGATCCGGTACATTATTTCCATTCACATACCCATCATCCTGACCTTATTTGTACCACTGCTGCTGGGATGGAAGTATGCTCAGATTTTCACTCCTATACACGTGATCTTTTTTGAACTGATTATGGGACCTACATGCTCGATCGTTTACGAAAATGAGCCTAGCGACAAAGATGTTTTATCGCAAGCGCCACGCCCTTTCACCAGCAGCCTATTTAGTGCAAATGAATTGCTGCTTAGCTTCGTTCAGGGCCTGGTCATTACGGCAGGTTTATTTGGCGTTTACTGGTATGGGCTAAACATCGGCTGCTCAGAGGCTATGACCAGATCACTGGTCTTTATCAGTCTTATTTCGGCTAATTTCTTTCTGACGCTAGCCAACCGCTCATTTGAGAAATCACTGCTTACCACATTGAAATATAAAAATGATCTGATTGGGTGGGTCTTAACGATTTCGATTTCCCTATGCGTTGTAATCCTTTTTACTCCCACCCTGAGAGCCTTGTTTAAGCTCGACGCTGTGAACATAGAGCAGGCTTTACTTTGCATTCTGATTGGCTTTATTTCCGTTAGCTGGTTTGAGATATATAAGTACTGGAAACGACTCTATTAAAGACAGTTATTGATCAAAATCATAATCTGGGCTAAGCCTTATCAAGGCATTAAAGTCCACGATCCCCTTATTTTATCTTGGAAATGGACTAGCTCTGCAACTAACCAATAACTTAATCTCATGAAAAATATTCTGGTTCCTTGTGACTTTTCGAAGGCCTCTGAGCAGGCGCTTCGATTTGCTATTGAAATTGCGGCTCTAAGCCAAGGAGAAGTAACTGTTTTACATGTCATTAACCTGACCCCCGACTACATTGAGACCCTTGAAACAAATCCATATTATGTAGACTCAATGTCTATTCTTGCTGAATTGAAACGACAAGCCGCTTCCGATTTTAATGAATTAAAGCAAAAGGTAGATACGGGTAACGTCCCGGTGAAACTCGCTATTGAACAAGGTCTGTTCAATCATGCAATTTTAAAGTCTATTCACCAGCATAATGCTGATCTTGTGGTGATGGCAACAAACGGTGCCAGCGGGCTCAGCGAAATTCTCGTTGGCTCCAATACTGAAAAAATAGTCCGAAGCTCCCCTGTTCCCGTTTTCGCCATTCACAAAGACCAGAAAGTCGAGCAAATAAAGAATATTATTTTCCCTACTACGATTGAATTGAATAAGGGTGCCTTGATCGAAAAAGTAAAAGCATTGCAAGCTTTTTTTAATGCGAGGCTTTATTTGCTACATGTGAAAACCCCGGAATCCAGGCAGAAAGATCACGAATTGAAGATGGCTTTGGAAAACTTTGCGCGCTTTTATGATCTAGAAAACTACTTGGCAGTAATCAAGCAAGCCAAAACAGAGGAAGAAGGAATTATTAGATTCGCGCGGCAACTCGAATTCTCAATCATTGCGATGTCTACCCACGGACATACCGGTTTGACACACCTGATGCTGGGCAGTATTGCGGAAAACGTTGTAAACCATTGCCCGGAAGCCGTCTGGACGTACTCGGCACCGGAGGTATAAATTTTCCTGTACGACCGTTATATAAAACAACCCTTTAAATTAAATAATGATATTATGAAAAAGAGCAGTGTGTTCTTAAGTGTTTTAGTTGCCGCAGGAGCAGGGATCATTGTTGGTATATTAATAGCTCCCAACAGCGGGGCGAGAACCCGAAGGAAGATTCAGTATTTAGGCGACGACGCCTTGGAAGAACTTGTGCAAACAATTGAAGATTCATTTGACGAATTAAAACGTCAGACGCAAAAGAAGTGCGCCGAAGTAAGAAATAAGCTGATGTGTAATCCGCAGCAGCACTTTAACCATGGGGAGTCAAAAGATCAACCCATACAAAGCAAGCAACCGGTATCATGAGATAAGAACGCTATGAGCATAGCTGGTTACAAGTATTTGAATGTCATGAATCTATGCCGGGTAATCTAGCTCTTGAAAATAGTCTGCTATTGATTTATTTTTAGATAAAACCAGCTATTGCTTAAAATGACTATTCCCCTAAAACAATTTATTGATGCGCTTCCTGCCGACAGGCAATTGGCATTTGCCAGGCTTCGTGACTGTGCAGTAAATAGCGTACCGGAAGGTTTTCTGGAATCATTTAGCGAGAACAGTCTGAATTATATGGTTCCTCACAGCTTATATCCGAGTGGCTACCACTGCAATTCCGCACTTCCCTTGCCATTTGTCAGCATCACCTCGCAAAAAAACGTGATCACTTTACATCACATGGGTCTTTACGCCGATCCTGATCTGCACAGCTGGTTTACTTCGCAATATGTTAAACAAGTTCCAAAGGAACTGGACATGGGTAAGGGCTGTACACGTTTTAAGAAGCCTGATCTGATACCTTATGAGCTGATATCTGACTTGATGTCAAAAACTTCCGTACTAGAATGGATAGCCCTTTACGAGCGCCGCATCAAAAGATAAAAATGTTTGGCTGCACCCTCGATAGCTTTATCATGCTTTTGTTTATCGCTCGCCTAATTCACCACCTTAACGTAAATTGTCCATGTTTAGTGACATTTTGATACAAACCAAGGCAATTTCACGACATATTGAGATGCTGGACGCTCTATTCAAACATGCTACGGAGGGCATTGTGGTGGTTAAAAAATCAGGTGAAATTGTCATGATTAATCCAAAAGCAAAGGAGCTTTTTGGTTACACTGACCAGGGTCTGATTGGAAAGCAAATCGAAACACTCGTACCTCAGCGTTTTGCAAAAAACCATGTACATTACCGAGACGAGTACCTTCAAGCTCCTAAAGCAAGGGGTATGGGCCATTCACTCGATCTTTTTGCTAAAAGATCAGATGGAAGCGAATTTCCCGTAGAAGTAAGCCTGAGTCCATTTACTACCAGTGACGGTGAATTTGTGGTCAGCTTTATTATTGACATTACTGAGCGAAAAAACCAAGAAAACAAGATCAAGGAGGCCAATCTGGAAATACAAAACCTAAACGCCGAATTGGAAGCTCGCGTCGAGCAGCGAACCAGAGAATTAGCACAAGCTGTTAAAAAAATAGAAGAATCTCAGGAAGAAGTTATACGCGCGTTGAAAAAGGAAAAAGAGCTTAATACGATGAAGAGCCAGTTCGTCAATATTGCCTCTCATGAATTCCGCACCCCTTTGGCAACCATTCTCTCATCGGCTTCTCTGATTGGGCGCTACGCAACTACTGAGGAACAGGAAAAAAGACAAAAACACGTCGACAGGATTAAATCAGCGGTCACCAACCTTACTGAAATCCTCAATGATTTTCTCTCCATTGGAAAACTGGAAGAAGGCCGTATCCAGTGTGTCCCGGTCCTTGTCGAACTGCCTTACTTTTGTACAAATCTTATTGAACAAGCACAGGGTTTATGTAAAGAAGGCCAAAAAATTCACTTCAGTTATTCAGGGACCTCCCAGGTTTGGCTAGACAAACAGCTGCTTAGGAACATTTTATTCAACCTGCTTTCCAATGCGATCAAGTATTCTGAAAACAGCAAACCTATCTTTCTTAATGTACTTGCCCAGGAAGAAATGATCAGTATAGAGATTTGCGATCAGGGCATTGGCATCCCGATTGCAGACCAGGTGCATGTTTTTGACCGCTTTTATAGGGCAACTAATGCAGGAACGGTCCAGGGCACAGGTTTGGGTCTCAATATCGTAAGCAGCTATGTCGAGCTGATGGGAGGATCCATTTCACTGTCAAGTGAAGTAGAAAAAGGAACGAAATTCTATGTAAATCTTCCTAATATGATCCTGGAAACCCAAAATCCAGAGTAAATGTTTTCAACTTCGACTTTTGCTTGAGAGTTGAACCTAAAATAAAGAATAATTTGGAACAAAAGAAGATTTTGCTCATTGAGGACAATCCAGAAATGCGCGAGAATACGGCCGAAATTTTGGAATTAGCTAACTATAAGGTCCAAACTGCTCAAAACGGGAAAGAGGGCGTCCGGCTTGCCACGCAATTCAAGCCCGATATCATTATATGCGATATTATGATGCCTGAGCTTGATGGCTATGGAGTGCTGCACCTTCTGAGTAAGGACGAGAATACAGCCCATGTTCCATTTCTTTTCTTGACTGCAAAAGCGGAAAAAGAAGATTATCGCAAAGGCATGACCATGGGAGCAGATGACTATCTTACCAAACCTTACGATGACCTCGAGCTTCTTCATATTGTTGAAGTGCGTTTAAAGAAAAATCAAAATTTACGTAAGAGATTCGAACGCTCATCGGCTGGATTTGATCAGTTCATTCAAGAGGCTAGATCTTATGATTTGCTATCCAAACTTGGACAGGACAGGAAGGTAAAAGCCTTTCGCAAAAAAGACACTATTTATACAGAGGGCAGCTTTCCGTCCCATATCTTCTTTCTTCTAAAAGGGAAAGTGAAAGCATACAAGTCCAGTGATACAGGTAAAGAATACATCACCGAGCTATATAAAATAGGCGATTTTTTTGGATATCTCGACTTGTTGCAGGGTGAACCCTATCAAGAAACTGCCATTGCCCTGGAAGATGTTGAAGTGTCAATCATTCCAAAAGATGACTTTTTCAATCTGTTACAAGGCAACCGGGAGGTATCTTCAAAATTCATCAAGATGCTGTCTAATGAAATTAAAGAAAGGGAACAGCGGTTGCTGAACCTTGCGTATAACTCCGTGCGTAAGAGGGTAGCCCAAGCCTTGGTGATGCTCGCGCAGCGCTACCAAGATGATCATACCAA
Organism: Dyadobacter pollutisoli; assembly: GCF_026625565.1. Taxonomy (NCBI): domain Bacteria; kingdom Pseudomonadati; phylum Bacteroidota; class Cytophagia; order Cytophagales; family Spirosomataceae; genus Dyadobacter; species Dyadobacter pollutisoli. The sequence goes on along the minus strand of NZ_CP112998.1, from coordinate 1,207,934 downwards.
ACCTTTTTCAATGGCTATCGCCCGTGAAGACATCGCCTCAATAGTCGGCACGGCGACGGAAACTGTGATACGCACATTATCAGATTTTAAAGAAGAACACCTTATCGACATGAAAGGCAGTCTCATTACCGTTCTGGAATATGATAAGTTGGTCCGTATTCGAAATTGACCTCGCCTATCAGAAAACTGACAAAAGTCAGTCTTTCTTCTGACCACACTCCTGACAACAAAACTATTAAGAACTGAAATTTACCATCTCAAAGTAAATCAGATTCTAAACTTTGTTGTGATGCTCCCAAAAACAATGAAAGCCGCGGTTGTTCGGCAGTTCGGAAAACCCCTTCAAATCGAAGAAATGCTAGTTAAAAGACCAGGAAATCACCAAATCCTGGTTAAACTTGTTGCCAGTGGCGTTTGTCATACGGACCTGCATGCTGCCGATGGTGATTGGCCTGTCAAACCCAAGCTCCCCCTGATCCCTGGCCATGAAGGCATCGGTTATGTTGCAGCAGTTGGCCCGGAAGTTACCAATGTAAAAGAAGGTGATATCGTAGGCGTGCCCTGGTTATACAGCGCATGTGGACGCTGCGATTACTGCACGACAGGCTGGGAAACGTTATGCGAAACCCAGCAAAACGGCGGATACAGTGTCGACGGCGGCTATGCCGAATACGTTGTGGCCGATGCCCGGTATGTTGCGCATTTACCAGCCGGAACGGATATGATCGAGATGGCGCCAATTCTCTGCGCAGGTGTGACCGTTTACAAAGGGATTAAGGAAACAGAAACCAAAGCGGGAGAATGGATTGCGATCTCAGGTGTAGGTGGCCTTGGGCACCTTGCCATACAATATGCGAAAGCAATGGGCATGCACGTAGCAGCCATTGATATTGCAGACGATAAATTAGAGCTTGCAAAAAGTCTGGGAGCAGATTTGACCGTTAATGCATTGGAAGACGACCCAGGCGAGTATTTGAAAAAAGAAACTGGTGGAATGCATGGCGTATTGGTTACCGCAGTATCGCCGACCGCGTTCAAACAAGGCATTTCGGTGATGAGAAGAAAAGGAACCCTTGCATTGAATGGTTTGCCCCCTGGCGGATTTGATCTGCCTATTTTCGAAACAGTACTCAACCGCTTTACTATTCGTGGCTCCATTGTAGGCACCAGAAAAGATATGCACGAGGCAATAGAATTTGCCCTGGATGGGAAAGTGAAAGCCACCGTGTCTACGGCCCGTTTGGAGGACATTAATGACGTTTTTACTGATATGAAGGCAGGTGAAATTCAGGGACGCGTTGTGATGAAAATTGCCGATGCCTAATTTATTTAAGGCAGTTAGCCTCTCCTATCGCAATGCGCCCTTGCATGTCAGGGGGCTGTTCACGCTCAATGACACCGAAGCCAAACAGCTCATGCTGCGGATAAAGGAGTATTTTCTGGTCAGCGAATTGCTGGTGCTTTCGACCTGCAACAGGACAGAGATCTATTATTCATCATCCAAAGATCTTAACGAGGGCATCATCAAGCTCTTGTTAATTGAAAAACAGATAAATCACACTGAGAAGTATTTGAGCTATTTTAAACAGCTTGTCTGCGAAGAAGATACAGTTCAGCACTTGTTTGAAGTTTCTTTGGGCTTACACTCCCAGGTGATTGGTGATATGCAGATTATAAACCAGGTCAAGCAGGCATACCAATGCAGTATCGACCTTGATCTGGCTGGCCCTTTCCTTCACCGGCTTCTACACACGATATTTTTCGCCAATAAGAGAGTGGTCCAACAGACAGCATTCCGGGACGGAGCCTGCTCTGCGTCCTACGCAACCGTAGAACTTCTAAAAAGTCTGGTGCAGAATCCAAAAATCCTGGTTGTGGGCTTGGGAGAAATTGGTACCGATGTGGTCAAGAACCTTCCACCAGGCACCCAGGTAACATTAGTCAACCGGACAAAAAGCAAGGCCGAAGAGCTCGGCTCAAAATATGGCCACAGGACTGCGGATTTTGATGAGATGGAAGGCGAGATTGCTGCCGCCGATGTGATCATTTCCTCCATTGTCATGGATAAACCATTTTTCACAAAAGATATGTTGGGCCGGTCTGGCAGCTACACTTTCAAATACCTGATCGACCTGTCGGTACCAATCAGTGTAAGCCCGGATGTAGAGGATATCCCCGGCGTTTTAATTTATAACATTGATGGGATACGCGCCAGGACTGACGAAAGCCTGGCACAAAGAATGCAGGCGATCCCAATGGTAAATCAGATTATCTCAGAGGCCATTTCCGATTTTGATGACTGGTCAAAGCAGATGGTCATGCAACCGGTGGTTCAACAATTAAAGCAGGCCCTCGAGCAGATCCGGAGCCAGGAAATTGCCCGAGCTACAAAGGGCTTGTCGCCACAAGAGCTTGAAAACGTGGAACGAATCACCAGCAGTATCATTCAGAAGATCATCAAACAACCCGTTCTTCAACTTAAACAGGCGTGCAAACAAGGTGAGCCAGAAATATTAGTCCAGGCCCTGCAAGACCTGTTCAACCTCGACAAAAAGAACTTACACCATTCCGTTAATTTCTATTAGTGTATTTTGATCGGCATATCTACACTTTGTCTTTTTACTGAGTCTGGAAAGTCCTTGAGAATCTTAGCTAAGGCAGACCGGATCGCTACCTCCACATCGCCGCTTTCATAAACTACAACTTCCAGGACTCCTACTGCCCACCCACGCCATAGGAGGTGCCCGTCCGATGCATTTGATACTTCCAGTGCCAAAGTGGCTTCCCGATAGTTAAAAACATCGGGTCTTGACCGCATATAATAATCCCAATACATGTACCCATAAGGGTCCGGCAAGAATACCGATCGTTCTTCAACAGTGATCGTGTAATCCAGTGTAAGCTCAGCGCTGCTATCGGTCAGCACGTAACCCCGTACTGCTAACAGGTCATTTACCGCTGATCTGATCCTTTTGTCAGTCATTTCATTATAGTATAAAGGGTACCACTCCTGGTCGGCCAAAGGTTTCGACCAGTGATAGGTACGAAACTGCGCCACATCAAATTCTTTGTCATAATCAGAGTAGATCCGGATTTCCGGGCTGCATGCCATCGCAAAGATTGCCAGAAGATATACCAGTCGTTTCATGAGTTATCGGGATCAGATAAATGATCTACCAAATTACCATCTGAACAGCTACTACGTAATGATATTAGATTGCCTTTCGGCTGATCACAATCATGCTTTGATAATCAATGTATAAAACTTCGATGCAAACCGGTCCTCATGAGAAATATCATATTTGGCTGCTACCAGGATCATTACATATGATTGGCAGCAGCGATAATATTGTCCTATTGATAGCAAGGCTTAACTCAATTTCTATTTAATATTTCCACACTCCCACGATATGACTTACCAACCCAATTCCCAACAAGTAACATTCGTTTTACCGATGTACTTTACAAAAGCTGAAATCGTATTTTCAAAATCTTCTAAAAGTCTTGAGAACTTCTCTTTCAAGATCGCCCCGACCAGTAAACCGATTCACGCCATTTCTACTGAGATTTTAGAAAAAGGCCAATGGCTGGCACAATTGATCTGGTCGCAAGGTAAATCGCAATTTTGTAGTGAGCAGGTAATTGACATCAATTGAAATTCTGAACCCGGCTATTTCGCGCCGTCTGCATATTTGAGGATAATGGCCAGTTGCCCGCCATGGTGTGCAGTATGAGATATGATCCTTCCAAGCGATTCCGCTTTCGTTTTCACCCCAAACTCTTTGGTTACAATCTCAGTATCCCAATCCTGATCACTTTGCAGTCCAATAGCGATTTCCAACGCTTCGGCTGAATGAGACACATATTCAAGCAGGCTGGCCAGATCCGTCCATTCCCCTGTATCATGCTGAGCGATCAATGTTTTTGCGCTCACTGAGAGCTTACTTCCAAAAACGTTTTTGGCAAATAACAATTCCACATCTCCAATATGCCTGATCAGGAATCCCACAGTATTCTGTGTGAGGGGCAATTTTCGAATCAGGTCCTGGGATTGAAGGCTTATTAATTGAGTGGAGAAACGTGTCCTTGCTTCCTTCCAGAGAGAAAGAAGCGTCTGTGTTTTTAGTTGTAGTTCCATTTTATTTTCGGTTTTTAATACAAAACAACTATTTCTGCAAACACAGGGCTATGAGTCAGATCATTTAAGGATGTGATATATGTGTGATGAAAAGATCTTATCAAACTTCTTATCAGAGTATTATCATTTTGACTTGTGACCGAAGTCATAATCCTACCCAGCGCTAACATCTACTTTTAATACATCGCAAAAAAATCCTGTCACGAATTTTATCAATCAGCTATGAAAACGATCCTTGTTCCCATTGATTTCTCGGGTCCCTCAGAAAAGGCCCTTTCCGTTGCAAAAGGTATTGCAGCAAAAACAGGTGCAAAGCTCCTGTTGATGTATGTGTATCAACCTTACATTTCTGACATCGCGATTCCAGAAACGATTTATGCCTTGCCTATCTACCAGCAGCTAGAAGAACAGTATAGAAAACAGTTAAACGATCACAGCGAGCAGGCCAAAAAAGAGGGACTAACTGCAGAGGCGATCTGGCGCGCCGAAGGTATCCATGATGCGATCATACGTCAATCTAAAGAATCACAAGCAGACCTGATCGTGATGGGTAGGACTGGAAAGGGAAGTTTCATGGATAAACTAGTTGGAAGTTCTACCACTTCCATAGCCAAGCACGCCTCCTGCCCGGTATTGATTGTGCCTGCTCAAACAAGTAAGTTTTCATTTGAGAAAATCATTTATGCCACCCAACTTGAATACGAAGAGAACGAGATTATTGCGCAGGTAACGGATTTGGTAAAGCAGCTTGGCGCTACGTTGACGTTCTTAAAAGTGGATGCCTGGACACAGCCAGATATTCAACCTGATGGTCAATTTATAGATGAGATCAAAGCACAATTTAACCTGGCCGATAACGATATCGTTGTTACGAAAAACCAGAGGGTAATACACGGAATCGAGGCGTACTGCGATCAGGTGCAAGCGGATTTGATTATTGTGTCCTCAAGAGAAAGAGGATTTCTTGAAGAGCATTTGATCAATCCAAGTCTAACTAAAAAATTGGTATTGGATACGCACTTGCCATTGCTGGTCTATCATTTGAAACCAGACCAATAAGCCATTTTCGAAATCGATTTTCACAAACCGCTAAAATCAGTACAAACACTTCTACTACAAAAGTCATGGAAGACACACTACTGGCACCACTTATTTTCTGGGCCATTTATACTGGCAGCAACCTTACCGCCCTTATCTTGCTTTGGGCAACAATAAAACATCCTGGCGCTGGTCGGGCAATGCTTTCAATTTTCTTTGCGGCTTGTTGCCTGATCAATATATCAAAGGCTATGGAAATGTCCTGGCTCTATGCCAAAGAAGCAGAAATCATCACCCTGCCCTATCACTTCTTTCTCGGCAAAGCCTTGGGAGATCTGGGTAAACCTATACTCTGGATAATTGCTGGTTGCCAGGGATTAGCCTCAATTGCATTGACACGCAAAGGCTTGATTTTCGTTCTGGGTTGCTGGTGCGGAATGATGCTGTTAATAGCGCTATTTCCACTAGGATTGAGGGCTGCTTTTCCAGCGCCAGCATTCGCTGCCCTTGCACTTTATTATCTACAAAAGTCGCCAAGCCATACTGTTCTTACCGGAAAGACTCGGTAACGCGCTAGATGTTCAAAAAGCCTTCGCTCTATTTTAAGTGTACAATTATGATGGTGAATTTTCTCTTTCCCAGGTTAGAATACAGTCGATTGGGAATTGTATTAATACTTTATATGATCCTGGCTGGGTGTCAAAGAAACGCTCAGGAAATTGCCCAAAATAGAAGCGATCCTTTCGCTTCACAACAAAAATCCGGGCATCGAAAAACTGTCGCGGGGGTGAGCTCTTCTAACGTCCTGAGTTTCCGGCACGCAGCGCGCATGTCTACATTGGCGACCGTAAAAGTAAAGTCTATCTTCCCAGAAGTAGCACCCCTGCCCGTACCCGATTTCTACTATGAATTTTTCAATAAAGACTATGTCGGTCCTTATAGGATGCCTTCTGGTGACGGCCGTCAAGACAATACCGGCAGCGCATCGGGTGTGCTGATCAGTGAGGACGGATATATAGTTACTAATTATCATGTCATCAACACTGCGAAAAGTATTGAAGTTATCCTTGCAGACAGGCGCAGTTATCCGGCGACGGTAGTCGGCACCGACAAAGCAACCGATCTGGCATTACTTAAAATCGAGGCAAAAAACCTTCCCTTCATCGAATTTGGCAATTCAGATTCCGCCGCTGTGGGGGACATTGTTTTAATCGTGGGCAATCCGCTAAACTTTACATCTACTGTAACTCAGGGCATTATCAGCTACAAAGCGCGCGACATAGCGCATAGCTCAAAGCAATGGACGCTGCAATCCTATCTTCAAACTGATGGCGTCGTCAATATTGGCAATAGCGGGGGTGCGTTACTGGATATATCCGGAAAACTTCTCGGGATTGTAACAGCGATCGCCTCACCTAACGGCGTATACGCAGGTTATTCATTTGCTATTCCGGTTAAAGTAGTCAAAAAAACCGCTGCTGATTTACGCAACTATGGCCAGGTGCGACGCGGCAGTTTCGGCATGACAGCGGTTGAAATGGATGCGGAAACGGCAGCTGAGTTGAAAACCAGTGTGGTCGCAGGTATTTTAATAGGCAGCATCGAAAACGGAGGCGCAGCTGACGAGGCTGGTTTGGCCCGCGGTGATATTATCACCAGTATTTCCGGGGTAACAGTGGAATCGTTGGCCGAGCTCAGCGAGGTAATTGCCTGCTCCTACCCAGGCCAGCGGCTGCTCTTGAAAGTGGTCAGAAACGGCAGGTATATCCAAAACGCTATTATATTATAGGGCGGCTCGGGCATTGCTAAATAGTAAGCGCGTATCGGACTTCGTGACTATAAGTTGCTGTGGATCAATTAATATTTTAGTCTCGAAAAATGACGTTTATCTCTTTGGTGAGAATATCTGTTAACAAGCCAAGGACAATAATGATATTCAAAATTGTTCCAAATCTTGCGTCCTGCCAAGCCATTAATATTACTGTCTGAGAGACCAATATGGAGAGAATTGCCGCCCAAAGCCAATTTTCATTTCTTAGTAAAAAGAAAACTGTAGTCAGGGTTAATGATATAGTAGCAATTAACGACAAGGCGCCGACAGGGCGAGTTATCTCACTAGAAATAGGGTCAATCCTACTAAAACCGAATGCTGCTGCAAATCCTGCCAAATGTATCAAACCGTGGATTAACATTACAAAAACAAACAAATACCTGATCATGGCTTCCCGGTGAAAAATTGATGAACCTGTTTACTATGGAATCACAAATAGAGCAGAACGGCGGCTCATTAAGAATGACCTGCCTCAATATTGTATGTGACTTTTGTCGTGCGCCTAATTAACCTAATACTTAACCATCATCTACTCATGAACAAAAAATTGAATCTTCCAGAAATACCAGTGCCCGCCAAGGTATCCGAGTTCATCCCTATACCTGCAGAACCAGTTAACCCAGGGTTCCCCGAGATCGATCCCGAAAGTTTTCCAGTACAGCCGCCAGCGCCGAAAGAAATGCCCCCCATACATTTTCCTGATTCTATTTAGGGCAGCAAAAAAGTCCTGCCCGCTCCCGGTCGCTTCTCATGACATATCTCATTTTTAGAGGTGATCAATAGACTGTAGCGCGTCGAAGGGATTAATATAGTTTTAAAGAAATAAATTTTACATCTGCATAATGAAACCAAATCAGCAGCAGGTTCAAGGTTTAGGTCTTAAACTCTGAATACCATGAGAACGATTAGCGAATTTTCAAACGCCAGAAAAGCTACGCCTTTAAAACCTAAGCAGCCTTCATCGGCAACAATGACCGCTTTATTGTTAATTTTTATCATCGCGGTGATCGTCCCCGCAGCCGGTAAGTTCTATGGATCCGTACAGTTTGAAAATGCTGTAAAGCAGCTTTATAAAAACCCTGCGATACAGCATCCAAAGCCATTTTCATACCATCAACTCAGCGGGCTACCCTCTCCTGTTCAGGGCTACCTTAAACATGTTTTGAAGGAAGGCCAAATGCCTGTGAGATCAGTCCGGATGCTTATGAACGGGCAGTTTAGGACTGATATCAAAAAAGATTGGATCGAGGTCAATGCCCAGCAATATATCCCTGGTTGGCAACCCGGCTTTGTGTGGCATGGCAAAGGTTACATGCTATCTTCCAGGGATTCGTATTTGGCAGGCAGCGGAAACTCTGTTGTATATCGGTTTGGTTTCTTTCCAGCGCGTAAATATCGAAGCGATGAAGGAGAGCTTTTGCGCTGGATAGCAGAAAGTACGTTCCATCCAACCACCTTGCTGCCCAGTGACAACATTCAATGGTTACCCATTGATCCCGCATCGGCCTTGGTGACTTTCAGTGATAAAGGTGCACTGATCACTTGCAGGGCTTTCTTTAACAGTAAGCAGGAAATTTCCAGAATGGAAACCTACCGGCCATGGAAAGGCAAAAAAGAAAAGTGGGTAGTTAGATTTAGTAATTATCAATCCAGGAACGGAATGCTAATACCAAATGAGTTGGAAGCGGGATGGCAGCTGACCGATGGGTACTTCTCCGATCTCAAACTCAAAATCACAAGTATTGAATTCAATAAAACTGAAATTTTCTAATGTACTTAAATTGGTCTATACCGGTTATAAAGCTGGCCCTTTTCAGCGCCATTGTTGCATTGATGATCTGCTGTCACAGAAAGCCTGAAACGACTCAGCCCGCTATGGAAAATATCATGGAGTCTGTTTACGCTTCGGGCATTATAAAAGGGGCGAATCAGTACCGGGTTTATTCAACTGTAAACGGCCTGATCGATAAGGTGCTTGTCTCGGAAGGCGAGCTGATCCGGAAAGGCACGCCGGTCATGAGCCTGGTTGGTAATGTGGCCCGGCTTAATGCAGAAAATGCTGAATTAACAGTCGCCTACGCCTCTATCACTGCAAATACCGAGCGTCTGGATGAGTTAAAGAACGCACTTTCGCTGGCCAAACTTAAGTTGGGAAATGAGCAGTCTCTTTGGTCCAGGCAAAAAACCTTTGGGCGCAAAAAATCGGTACGCGCAACGAGTTTGAGCAACGTGAACTCAATTACAACAACGCACTTAACGCTTACGAGACGGCTAAACTCCGGTATACGGAGACATTAAAGCAACTCAGCTTTCAGGAGCAGCAATCCCGGAAAAACTTGCAGATCGCCAAAACAACAGCAAAAGAGTACATAGTAACAAGCCAGCAGGATGGCCAGGTTTATAGTATTCTTAAAGAACCAGGCGAAATGGTCACACCTCAAAGCGCTGTCGCAATCATCGGCGCAGGTGACGATTTTTTGATCGAGATGCAGATCGATGAATATGACATCATCAAGGTCAAAACCGGCCAGAGGATAGCCATCGCGATGGATAGTTACAGAGGCCAGGTCTTTGAGGGGGAAGTAGGCAAAATTGTGCCGTATATGAATGAGGGTTCAAAATCATTTACCGTGGAAGGACATTTTTTGAAAAAGCCGGAGACGCTTTATGCTAACCTGACATGCGAGGCAAACGTTATTATTAGCCAGAAGCCTAAAACCCTTACTATCCCAAGAGATTATTTGATCGATGGCGGGTACGTGCTTGTTGAGAATAATAAAAAACGAAAGGTAAGAATTGGGCTAATGGACTATAAACGGGTCGAGATTGTGGCCGGATTACAGCAGAATGAGCACATTTTTAAACCAGATCCATGAAATTGAAACTGATCATGGACATTTCCTGGGCATTACTGCTTGCCAGATGGAAACAAACTTTGGTTGCAGCCGCAGGTGTAACATTCAGCATTGCCATGTTTATCTCGTTGTTAGGCTTTATGACAGGGCTAAATGTTTTACTCGACGGGCTGATCCTTAACAGGGTACCGCATGTGCGTTTATACAAGTCCATTCGTCCCAGCCAGAAGCAACCCATCATGCAGGTCCCAGGATTTAGAAAACACTATCATTTTATCAGCTCTGTGAAGGCAGTAAATGCAAGTCAGCAGATCCGCAATAGTCAGGCAATCCTGACCTATCTCAGAAATGATCATCTAGTTTTCGGTGCCGCACCCAGGATCACAACACAGGTATTTTTCAATGACGGCAATATCGATCTCACCGGAATAGTACAGGGCATTGATCCAGCACTGGAAAACAAATTATTTAACTTTGATGAATACATGATCTCGGGCTCGGCAGCTGATCTGTCCAAAATCCCGAACAGCATCATTCTCGGAAAGACCTTAGCCGACCTTTTATTAGCAGATGTAGGAGAAGTGATCCAGTTAACAACCTCCCAGGGACAAGTTTTTCAACTCAAGGTTGTTGGCCTTTTTCAATCCGGTATCCAGGAGTATGATAAGACACAAAGCTACGCTTCTGTGAATGTGGTGCAAAAGCTACTGGGAAAAACGGCTCGTTATGTGACGGACATTCAAATCAGATTGACAGATATAACCCAAGCCCCGGCCGTAGCGAAAAAATTTGCCCAGATTTTCGAAACGGATGCCGAAGATATTCAGACAGCTAATGCTCAATTTGAAACCGGCAGCTTTATCAGGACCCTTATTTCTTATGCAGTTGGCATTACCGTTCTGATTGTAGCGGGTTTTGGTATTTATAATATTCTCAACATGATGATTTACGAGAAAATGGATACGATTGCCATATTGAAGGCGACGGGCTTTTCGGGCAAAGATGTGAAAACTGTGTTTCTGCTCATTGCACTCGTCATCGGGCTATTTGGGGGGTACTCGGATTGCTTGCTGGTTTTGGTATCTCGGTCATGGTTGATCAAATTCCCTTCGTGACACCTTCATTGCCAACCATTACGACTTACCCTGTAAATTATAACCCCTGGTTTTACGGCATCGGGATTGTCTTTTCACTGACTACCACGCTGCTTGCCGGGTGGTTCCCATCCCGTAAGGCAAGTAAAATCGACCCGGTTGTTATTATAAGAGGAAAATGATGGAAAACATTGTGCTTGCAGCCCGCCATATCAATAAGGAGTTCACAGATCCTCTCCGGGTCAAAGTGCTTTCAGATGTCTGCTTTGAGATCAAGGCGGGAGAGTTTGTGTCTGTGACCGGCAAATCCGGATGCGGAAAGTCAACTTTGCTTTATATCCTGTCGACCATGGATACTGCCTATGAAGGCGAGCTTTGGATTGACGGCCAGTTGATGAAAAACAGAAAAGAAGAACAGCTAGCCCAGGTCCGAAATGAGAAAATCGGCTTTGTCTTCCAGTTTCATTATCTGTTAAAAGAGTTTACAGTTCTACAAAATGTAATGCTTCCCGGATTAAAGCTCAATAAATATTCTAAACCAGAAGTGGAGCACCGCGCAATGGAGAAACTGACAATGCTGGGCATCGGCGATCTGGCGCTCAAAAATGCCAACCATGTATCGGGAGGTGAAAAGCAGCGGATAGCTATTGCCAGAGCGCTCATCAACGATCCGATGATCATCATGGGAGACGAACCTACCGGTAATCTTGATAAAAAAAACAGCGAACTGGTATTAGAGATCTTTAAACGCCTTGCCGAAGAGTATAACCAGACGATGCTTATTGTTACCCATGACACTAGTTTTGCAAGGAAAACCAGCAGGAATATCGAAATCGAGGATGGTCAGATTATCAAGGACAAAGTAATTACTCGATTCGGCTAACTGCTTAATTTGAAACCTGATCATGATCATTTTCAGTGCTGCAAATGATCATTCACAAGAATCTCTCCCTACTCTATTTTTATGTCGTTGATAAATTATTGTTCAACCTAAATAACAAAAATTATGTCACTCGTAAAAAGAAATGGGACCCTGTTCCCTAAACTGCTTTTAAATGATTTTTTCGATAACAACACGCTGGACATCCCGGCTATGTTTGATTTCGACGGTAACTTTTCCAGGTTTGGACTCTCAGCAAACATCCCCTCGGTTAACATCACCGAAAATAACGAGAATTACTCTATTCAGCTGGCGGCCCCAGGGTTGGAGAAAAAGGATTTTAAGATTGAAGTAGAAAATGATATGCTGACTATCAGTTCTCAAAAAGAACAGCAGAGCGACGAAGAAAAAGACAATTACAGAAGAAGAGAGTTTTCTTATCAAAGCTTTTCGAGATCGTTCCAGCTTCCCCAAAATTCGCAAGCCGATAAAATAGAAGCCCAATATCAGGACGGCATTCTAAAGCTGACACTGCCAAAAAAAGAGATCACTTTGCCTGCGCCGAAAAAGGAAATTGCCATCGCCTAGCTAAGGATCGTTTAAAGAGGTGCCAGAAGGCGTACCGGTTTGCCAATATTGTAGACTGGTGCGCCTTCCGGTATTTAAAGGATATCCAATTATTTTCAATAAAAGAACAATCATGAAAAGTGGAGCGGTGGTATACAAAGGCAAGTATGGTGCAACAAAGCAGTATGCGCAGTGGCTTAGCGGCGATTTAGAACTGCCCTGCTTAGAGGCGGACCTGGTAGCTGGTCAAACCCTAAATAATTTTGATTATATCATTCTGGGAAGTTCGGTCTACTATGGTAAGCTGTTATTGCGCCCATTTCTTGTCAAACATCTGGAAGTACTAAAACACAAGAAAGTCTTCGTTTTTATTTCTTGTGCAACTCCGGATTCCGACCAAAGGGAACAAAAGAGAATTTCAAAGGTGAATATCCCTAAACCGCTTCAAAAGGGAGAAAACATCTTCTTTCTTCCTGGGAAACTCGACCTAAAAGCACTCACTCTATTGGATCGCACCTTGCTACGGATAGCTGCCTTTTTTGAAAAAGACCCGGAAAGAAAAAAAGTAATGACCGATGGGGTCGATGCGCTTTCAAAAGAAAACCTCATAGACCTCGATATTTCAGTGAGGGCATTTGCCCGCGCTACACACTAGTATCTCCATTTTCAGTTCCACACAAGTCTAACCAATTCATGCTGATGAAGATCAAACAAGTACTTAAACTTCTCCCGTTCACATCAATTCTGGCGATTGCTGTGGCCATTTCATGTACGGACCACGATATTCCAAATCCGGATAATCAGTGCGAACGATTGGATGGGACGCCACGCTTCTATCCATGCGAGTTTGAAATCGTCAAAGCAGAGTTCGCCAAAGGATTAACGATCAATGACATTTTTGCAACTATCACCGCGCAAAATACGGACGTGGTACTGCCTATGCAATTTGCCTGGTACCGTTTCAGCCAGAACCCCAATACGATAGACTCACTTTCAAAATCAAATTGCACGTAAAACGCATTGCAAATGCCTCCGTCCAAGCCAGCTCGGGCTACATTCTAGATAAGCCGACCGGCAGGCCTGCTACCATTGCTTCACTTTATTCAACCCTCATCTTTCCCCCACTTCATCCGCAGGTGCCCGTAGAGCTTCAATTGCTGCCTTTGGGCCAGACTGCAGTTGTTATTTCGGATGCTGCTTACCATATCTCAGTCGAGTATTTGCCGCCGCTTAACACGCCGGTGTACACAAATTTCACCGGTAATGTGCTCTACGCCTTCCACAACATTGAAACAACAAAAATACTAATTGCCGCCCCACACAATTATTCACTGGGAATTGATGCGTCAGAGGCACATATCGTGATTAATCCAACATTTACTGAATAACTATTCGGTGTTACAAACCAGGACCGTGATGAAAACACAAATTCCCAACGTTCTCGCACTAAGTGTGATTTTGGCAATGTTTTCCATTGTCTCCTGCACGGATCATCCAATTCCTGAGGAAACGCAATGGCGGCTAAAAGCTTTGACAAGGGTACTGCCCGAAAATACAGAAAGCAAATTTGTAAGTGAATTTTCATACAATCCTGATGGAAGAATTACTTACATATTTACTTATCAAGCCCCGGATAGCGCTGGCTTACCCACAGAGAAGAGTGTGTATCAATACGACCAATCTGGAAGGTTATCTCAAATGGAACGGGCCCTGAGCTCATTAGCTTCCGAGCGATATGTTTACACTTATAACCAAGCAGGGCAACTGTCAGCAATCCACTATACCGGCACGCCAAATGATTACTATGATTTGACTTTTAAGTATGATGGCACCGGAAAACTTCAGAACAGCAGACGATACTTCGATTATTTCCATGCCATTTCCTATGAACAGCTGATCAGTTATTCATTCATCCATGACAATTTGAGCTCAATCCACGCAGAGGCCACAGTGGTGCGGGCAGTTCCGGGAACTAGTATTACCAATACTGAATTCATCTATGACGATCATAAAAACCCGTTTTATGGCACTCATATCATCCCGGCCCCGGTAAAAATTGCATCTCCATCTACAGGCAATTTTCAGCATTACACTTACGCTGGCGGGATCGACAACCTGCTTCATCTAAGTAAAAACAATCCCACTTCTTCCAATATCAAGGGGCTTTCACAAACCAATTACACCTATACCTACCATGTCAGCGGCATGCCAGAGAGCCGGATGACTTGGGTAAAAGCCATGCTCGACCGCCCCGAAGTATTGCACGAAACACTCTACTACGAATACGAACAGTATTAACCTGGCTTAGGACATGGATCTACCGGATACAATGCACGCAATGGTGCTCGAAAAGGCGGGAGAGCCCCTTTTGTATAAAACTGTTCCTGTTCCACAGCCAGGCGAAAACCAGGTACTGATCAAGGTCCATGCATGTGGCGTTTGCCGGACTGATTTACATATTGTCGATGGAGAGCTGAAAAATGCCAAGCTGCCTTTGATACCTGGCCATGAAATCGTCGGAACCGTCGTAATGGTTGGCGTAAAAACCAATGTTCTTCAACCTGGCATGCTTGTGGGTGTTCCCTGGCTTGGGTACACCTGTGGCCAGTGCGTGTATTGTAGAACTGGCCGGGAGAACTTGTGTGATGCTCCACTGTTTACCGGCTATACCATCGATGGAGGTTATGCGCAATATACTGTCGCAGATAGCGCATTCTGTATCCAGCTTCCCGAAATCTTCAACAATCCTGCCTGCGCGCCTTTGCTCTGTGCCGGCCTGATCGGCTACAGGTC
Source organism: Dyadobacter pollutisoli (assembly GCF_026625565.1). NCBI lineage: Bacteria > Pseudomonadati > Bacteroidota > Cytophagia > Cytophagales > Spirosomataceae > Dyadobacter > Dyadobacter pollutisoli. The sequence continues at coordinate 1,192,738 of NZ_CP112998.1, read as the reverse complement.
TTTAAAGCTTGCCGGTTCGAATGTCAACAATATTGGGATCTACGGATTCGGCGCGGCAGCTCATATCATCACTCAAATTGCCATCAGCCAGGGTAAAAAGATCTATGCATTTACCCGCGAAGGAGATCTGGAAAGTCAGCATTTTGCCAGCAGCCTAGGGGCTGTTTGGTCAGGTCATTCAGGCCAGCTACCGCCCGAAAAGTTAGACGCGGCACTCGTCTTTGCACCCGTCGGTGAGCTCGTGCCCATTGCATTGCAAGCTGTTGATAAAGGAGGTACTGTTGTTTGTGGCGGAATCCATATGAGCGATATTCCATCCTTTCCCTATCAAATTCTATGGGAGGAAAGAAGGATATTGTCCGTAGCCAATCTGACCAGAGATGATGCGAAGGAATTTATAGGAATGCTCGGTCAGGTGCCTGTAACAACTCAGGCAACGTTTTTCCCATTGAATGAGGCAAATACTGTATTAAACGCTCTTCGCGAAGGGTCTATTACAGGTGCGGCCGTTCTGTTAATCAATTAAAGGTTCATTGTGAAGCCAATAAAAGACTGAATTGGCAGATATGGTTTCACTATTTCATCTTAGAAGGGAACACAATAACGGGCAGGTTTATCTGTTCAAGAATGTTCTTTGTTGTGCTTGATTTAAGCATTCTTATTAATAACGCATCTTGATGGTGTAACAAAGCAAGCATGCCGATGCCTTGCCTGGAACATAACCGCTTCAAACTTTGACCCACATTCTTTCCATGAATTTCTAAATGGGTCAAATTTGGATGGTTAATATCTTCAAGCATATTAAAAAAAACCTGTTTGGATACATTCTCTTCACTTTCCTTGTCTTCGATATCATTAACATGGACGAGTTCAAGGTCAAAATGGAGTGCTTCTGCATATTTAGCAAGAAGATTTACTGCCCTCAGATCGGAAAGGTTGAAATCAGTTGCGAACAACACTTTCTGAACGTCTTTAAATTCAAACTTACCAGGAAGTATGAGCACTGGCCTTTTTGCATTTGAGATCACTAAATTGGTATTCTTTCCAAATAAAAAGTGCTTGAAACCGCTCTGTTTACTGGTGCCCATCATGATCATTTCGATATCCTCACTTTCGAGGACATTTTTTAGGTTATCTGACAAATCACCCGCTTCGCAGTGAAACGTGACTTCTGGCCGCCACCTCTCACCAGGCAGAGAGAGTAGAATGAATGCTCGTAATTCAAATGCTATTACACTAAGCTTATCTTTGCTTTCCTGCTGCCAAGATGCGTCATTGCCGTTAATCCATGAGCTGGCCTCGTAAAAGGTGTTGATTGGTAAAGACTGATAGACAGAGAATAAAAGAACGTCACAATGCAGCTCAATGGCAAGTTTAGCCGCTGCCTGAGTCAGATCAGGAGCGTTTTTGGAAGGATCGGTGAGAACCAGGATTTTTTTCATAGACATTAAGAAGGGGTGATCTTGTCCGTTTAGCATTCCAGATCTTAACTTCACTGGCTCATCTGAGTAGAGGCATTTTGCCAGTTAATATTCTAGTAGCAGCTGCGATCCTCATTTCCCGTTTTTGCCGCTTCAATTCTTCATCTAAGAGCTTCAGCTCCTTTTTAATTTTGTTTTCTTCGACTTTGCTAACGTCGTTTATCAGATTCTTGGCTATTTTTCTAATTTCCTTTTCCAGCTTTCTGGTCTGCTGAGTTTCTGCATCAATTTTCAATTTCCGGTTAAGTGCGGTGACGATCTCGTCAACTCTCTGGAGTTTTTCAGCTTTCATTACCTTCTAGGTTTAAGTTCAAATCGGTAAGCCGCAAAAATAATTTCAATGCAAGCTTTTAATGATGACTTGCGCGCATCCCCTATATGATCTTAATCATAGACGAACCTAACTCCCTTAAACTAGGGAGTGCCAAATTATGTTGCAGTGAGTAATGGCCGTACAATCTGTACATGTCTACTACGATGCTTTTTAAAGCCAGGCAATGTGGCTGCGAAAGAGCTGTATCTTTTTATCCTGCTCCATTTTTTTCAGCAACCTGGAAACCACCTCCCTGGATGTATTCAGGTCATTGGCTATCTCCGAATGGGTCATGGCAAGTTTTCCGGTACCGCGGCTTTTCACCTGGTTTTTCAGGTAAAATTCAAGCCGCTGGTCCATGCCTTTGAAAATTACGCTGTCCAAGACCGTCAGCAACTCTTCAAATCTCGACCGGTAATTGTCTATCACAAAATAGTACCAGCTTTTGTATTGCTGCATCAAATTATCCATGAGCTGGATAGGAACCATGATGGCGGTAGTATCTTCCAGAGCAATGGCCGTGATCTCGCTGGTCTGCTGCCTGGTGTTGCAGATCATTGAAAACGCACAGGCATTCCCAGCTTGCAAGGTATAAATGTAAGCTTCCTCGCCATCGTCGCCTTCCCGGTACAACTTCACTTTTCCCCTCGCAATCAATAAAGTATACTTAAAATACTGCCCGGTGCGCATGATCACCTCCCCTGCCGGGATCAGTTTCAGCGTTGATTCCTGTGCGAGCCTTGATTTTAATTCTGGTTCAAAAGCTGGAAAAACCTTATCCAGGTACTCCCTATTTCCTCATTCATATTACCTCATTTTAGACTCAAATATAGAATCAAATCATCTTCTTAAATGTGACATTTATCACTGACTAGCAAAATTCGGTCTGTCAAATTTGTGCTCGAAAAAACACATTTACATGGAAACACTTGCTTACCTGGCTTCGATCTTCATTGGCATATCGCTCGGCCTGATCGGTGGTGGTGGCTCCATTCTGACAGTCCCGGTATTGGTATATCTGTTCGGGATCAGCCCATTGGTTTCCACATCCTATTCGCTTTTTATCGTGGGGTCGACCAGCCTGGTTGGCGCGTTTACAAACTACCGCAAGGGTCTGGTCAACGTTAAAACAGCCACGCTTTTTGGGCTAACCTCAATCACGACCGTGTTCCTGACAAGAAAATTGCTGATACCCTTGATCCCAAACAGCCTTTTTCACTTAGGCAATTTTACCATCACCGAGCCTTTACTTACCATGATCGTCTTTGCGATACTGATGGTGGCTGCTTCAGTAGGTATGATTAGGGACAAAACAAAAAAGCCGGGATGCCTTACATGCAATTTGAAGGGTAATCTCATCAGATTGCTGCTGAGCGGCATTGGAATTGGTCTGACTACCGGCCTCTTGGGGGCAGGAGGTGGCTTTCTGTTGATCCCGACGCTAGTATTGTTCCTGGATATGCCGATGCGCGAAGCTGTCGGCACTTCACTTTTGATTATTGCACTTAACTCTCTGATCGGCTTTTTGGGAGACCTTGGACATTTTACAATTGACTGGTTATTCCTTTCCAAAGTGACCACGGTGGCAATCAGTGGGATTGTGCTTGGCACATGGCTCAGCAAACGGATAAAATCCAATCAATTGAAAGAAGGTTTTGGTTGGTTTGTTCTTGCGATGGGCGTTTTCATTATTACCAAAGAGCTGTTCTCGGCCCTTTGAGCAAAGTCTTTCCTTTTGACATAAGATTTATTGTTGGGTGACAAATGTCACCGATTTCGCTGATTCGATTCCTGAAATTTGTACACATCAAGAACAAAATAAAAATCATATGAAAATTGAACAAATTTATACCGGGTGTCTTGCACAAGGTGCCTACTATATTGAAAGCAATGGAGAGGCCCTCGTGATAGACCCGCTCCGAGAAGTAGATCCCTACATAACGCGTGCGGAGAAGAGCGGCGCGAAAATTAAATATGTATTGGAAACACACTTTCATGCCGACTTTGTCTCGGGCCACATTGACCTGGCTGAGAAAACAGGGGCACAGATCGTGTTTGGACCAACGGCCAAGCCAGGGTTTAAAGCGTATGTGGCAAATGACGGCGAAGTACTGCGACTCGGAGATGTGACAATTAAAGTATTGCACACGCCCGGCCATACGATGGAAAGTACATGCTTTCTGTTGAGTGATGCAACTGGCAAAGACATCGCCATTTTCACCGGCGATACGTTGTTTATCGGAGATGTTGGCCGTCCTGACCTGGCACAAAAAGTCGTGGCTGATCTCACGCAGGATAAACTGGCCAGACATTTATTTACATCATTAAGAACCAAGATCATGCCCCTGGCAGACGATATCATCGTGTATCCTGCTCATGGTTCAGGCAGTGCTTGTGGTAAAAATATGAGTAAAGAAACGAGCGACACACTAGGTAATCAGAAGCTATTCAACTACGCTTTGCGTGCAGACATGACCGAGGAGGAATTTGTGAAAGAGGTTACCGATGGATTGATGCCGCCCCCAGCCTATTTTCCTGAAAACGTAATGATGAACATCAAGGGATACGACAGCATTGATACGGTAATGCAGCGCGGAAATTCCGCTCTTGATCCTGATGCATTTGAAGCAGCGGCCACTGAAACAGGCGCCATCCTGCTTGACACACGTGAAGCCCAGGTTTTCGCCCAAGGCTTCATCCCCAATTCGATCAACATCGGCATTGACGGAAGTTTCGCGCCGTGGGTCGGTGCGATGATCCCTGACATCAAACATCAAATACTGGTGATCGCTGATGACGGCAGAGAAGAAGAAGTGGTAACCAGGCTCGCCCGTGTCGGTTATGATTATACGATCGGCTATCTAAATAGCGGCTTCGAGGCGTGGGAAAAAGCAGGTAAAGAAATCGATCATATAGAATCCGTTACTGCGGTCGAAATGGCACGGCGACTTACAAGCAATCATGACTTGACCGTGCTTGATGTAAGAAGAGCCAGCGAGCATTTCTCTGAGCATGTAATCGGATCGGAGAATATTCCATTGGACTACCTCAATGACCACCTGGCTGAAATCAGTAAAGACAAAACCTATCTGGTTTACTGCGCGGGCGGGTACCGTTCAATGATTTTTAATTCGATCCTCAAAGCCCGTGGTTACGATAATCTGATTGACGTCCAGGGAGGCTTTAAAGCAATTAAAGAATCCGGCCTTTTTCAGATAAGCAATTACGTCTGCCCAAGTACTATGTTATAAATCAGAGTGCCTACCTGTCCGACAAAATAATCTTTAATCATTTAAATGTCATAATATGAAATCAAACATGGGATCTGCCGATAAAATAATTCGTGTGCTACTCGCCCTTTCGGCTGCGGTATTATACTTTACAGGCATAACATCTGGAACGCCAGGTATCGCTTTGATGGCGATCGGGGCCGTATTGCTGGTAACGTCCTTTCTGAATTTTTGCCCGCTCTACACGATTTTCGGTATCTCCACCAGAAATAAAAAATAAACCTATGGGACTCTTATCTTCATTATTCGTAAATAAGAGAAGTAATCTCTCCCATTTTTCCGACCTGTCAAAACCGCCTGGTCTTGAGGGACAAATGAGGGACAAAAATTAGTAAATCATTCAGGAAAGAGCAAAATAAAACGTCTGAAAATTTAGATCAAATATCTAGTTTTCAGGCATTTGTATATTAATACTTAGTAGTATTCTATGTGTTTACTTCCCGATACAAAACTTACTAAAAATATTATCCAAAAGATCATCCGTCACAATTGTCCCCGTAATCTCACCCAGATGATGTAGCGACAGTCTGATGTCCTGCGCCAGAAAATCACCTGTAATCCCGGTGTTGAGTCCGTTGAGCACGTCGGCTAATGCTTCGTTGGTTTTGAGCAGGTGCTCGTAATGGCGCAGGTTGGTTACTACCGTGTCACCTGCCGCTTGCCGGTGCACCAATGACACCAGTCTATCAGTCAGACCTGCCAGTCCTTTTTGGGTTTGAGCCGAAATCTGAATGACTTCCTGGTGATCAACGGCCAACTTCTCGCTTAGATCTGAGTGCAGGTCAATTTTATTTAAAACAAACAAAACCTCTTTCCCTGCCGGTAAATCACTGGCGAGCTGTTTATTTTCCATTAAAGTTTCCTGGCTGTCAAAAAGGAAAATGACGATATCAGCCTTTTCCATTGCCGCTTTGGAGCGCTGTATCCCAATTGACTCCACCAGATCAACCGTTTGGCGGATTCCAGCCGTATCTATAAATCTGAATTTAAGCCCGCCGAGCACGATCGTGTCTTCGATCACGTCCCTTGTCGTGCCGGCAATGCTTGTCACAATCGCTTTTTCCTCGTTGAGCAGTGCATTCAAAAGTGTTGACTTGCCTACATTGGGCGAGCCGATGATGGCAACCGGTACGCCTTCTTTAATTGCATTGCCGAAATCAAAGGAATCAATCAGCGGCGCAATCGTAGTTTGCAAGGCATTGATCAAACGCCGCAGATCCTCGCGCTGCGCAAACTCGACATCTTCTTCGCCAAAATCCAGTTCAAGCTCTATTAATGAAGCAAAATGAATCAGCTCGCTGCGAAGTGAGGCCAGCTTTTTAGAAAATCCACCCCGAAGTTGATTCAATGCGGTTTTATGGCTGGCCTGAGAATCTGCTGCGATCAGATCGGCGACAGCTTCGGCTTGCACCAGGTCAAACTGGCCGTTCAGGAAAGCACGCTGAGTGAACTCCCCGGGCTTGGCAATTCTCGCCCCCTTGGTAATGAGCAGTTTCAGTATCTGGCGGATAATGTAGTCAGAGCCATGGCATGAAATTTCAACCGAATCTTCTTTCGTAAATGATTTTGGTGTTTTAAAAATCGTGACCAGTACCTCATCAATCACTTCCTCCTCTGACCGTATCGTCCCGAAATGAACGGTATGACTTTCCGCGTTTTCAAGATTTTTCCCTCCAAAGACCGAATTAACCATTGCAATAGCGCCGAGTCCGGATACCCGGATGATCGCAATAGCACCCACGCCAGATGGGGTTGCAAGCGCGCATATGACTTCCTGTTGATGGATTTTCGCTGTATTCATAATGCAAATATGCGACTAAATCTGAATTTCGTACCTTTGTGGGATTTTCCAGCCGCTTTGGTTGTTACACTTTTTTAAACATTTGTCTTCTTTAAATTTTGCTTACTGAAACTTCACCGATCCTCACCCATCAGCTTCCCGTCATGGAGGCCTTCTATACCCTGCAGGGCGAAGGCCAGCATAGTGGCAAAGCGGCTTACTTTATCCGCCTGGGCGGCTGCGAGGTGGGTTGTCACTGGTGTGATGTAAAAGAATCCTGGGATGCGAGTCTTCACCCCCGACACAGTATCACATCCATTGTGGATGGAGCATTGCAGTATCCAGGCCGACTGGCGGTTGTTACCGGCGGCGAGCCATTGATGTATAACCTGGATGAGCTGACTGCTGCCCTGCAAAGGGCGGGGTTCAAAACAAACATTGAAACCTCAGGCGTTTATCCATTCACCGGTCATTGGGACTGGGTGTGTTTTTCACCGAAAAAGTTTAAAACCCCACACCCGGACATCTATCAAAATGCCCATGAGCTCAAAGCCATTATCTACAATAAAAGTGATTTTGACTTTGCAGAAGAGCACGCCAGCCAGGTTTCGGGCGACTGCGCGCTACTGCTCCAGCCAGAATGGAGTAAGCAACAGGTGATGCTGCCTTTGATAATTGACTATATCAAAGACAATCCCAAATGGAAAATGTCGTTACAAACTCACAAGTTTATGAATATTCCATAATGCGCCGGGTTCTGATTTTTTTTCTGTTATTAAGTCTTCACACACTGCACGTTGCCTCAGCACAAGATGCTACTTTGCCGAGACGGGCACGGGAAATTTACGACAAAGCGCAGGCTGCCTGGCAGGCGCGCCAACTCGTAGAAGCTGCTACGCTCTTTGAAAAAGTGCTTCAAGAGGTCCCCGACAGCTATGACACGCACTTGCGCCTTGCGCAGATCTATGAATTGCAGCGGAATGTCGACCTGGTAAAAAAACACTATTATAAGGTAGTCGCATTGAAACCAACGGCCCCTCAATCTGCCGGGGCTTTTCAATGGTTGGGCCGCTATCATTTCAATGCCGAGCGCTACGACTCAGCACAGGTTTATTTCGAAAAGGCCTACCCATTGTTTCCACCCAAATCAAGTCTTTCAAGACTAGCCGAAAAATCCATTGCTTCTTCCATATTTGCGCAGCATGCAATCAAAAATCCGCTTGTGATCCAGAAACGTTCGCTGGGCGATACGGTCAACTTTCTGGGCACGCAGTATTTCCCGGTCATGACCGCTGATGATGAGACGCTGATATTTACCGGGCTTACCGAAAATAGGGACGAGAATATTTACATTACCCACCGCAAACAAAATGGCCGGGCCGCGGACGGCGGGGCCACCGATGGCCGGGCCGCGACCGGCTGGGAAGTACCAGAAGAGATTTCAAAAGCAATCAATACGTCCAACAATGAGGGCACATGCAGTGTGTCGGCCGACGGCCGGACGCTGGTTTTTACAGCCTGCAACCGGCAGGATGGTTTTGGAAGCTGCGATCTATACATTTCCCATAAAGACGGCAGGGATTGGAGTGCGCCAGTCAATCTTGGTCAGCAGGTCAATACCCGTGACTGGGAGTCGCAGCCGTCACTCTCCGCTGACGGGCACACATTGTACTTCGCTTCCGACCGCAAAGGCGGGCAGGGTAAAAGAGACATCTGGATGACGCATTTAGATGAAAAGAAACAATGGACAAACCCCAAAAATCTGGGCACGACTATTAATACCTCAGACGATGAAAACGCGCCTTTTATCCATGCCAACGGACGCACGCTTTTTTACGCCTCCAATGGCCTGACCGGTATGGGCGGTTTCGACATTTTTATTTCCCAAAGAATGGACACGGTCTGGTCACCCTCAAAAAATCTGGGCTATCCCATCAACACGGTCGCCGACCAGGTAGGTATGTTCATTGCTTCCGATGGCCAGAAGGCCTACTATACCGATGATACTTCCGAAAGAGGCAAAACACGCTCGCTGATTTACACCTTTCAGCTTCCCGAGTCGGTTCAGCAGATGATCATTCCCACGCGCTATGCCAAAGGAAGGGTTTTTGATAAAAAGACCGGTACCCCGCTGGCCTCGGAGATTGACCTGTTTGATTTAAAAACCCAGCAAAAAGTAGGCGCATTTACATCTGACGGTAAAACCGGCTCATTTCTGACGGTCCTTAACAGTGGTGGAGAATACGCTTTTTATGTTTCCAAAACAGGCTACCTCTTTAAAAGTCTTTCCTTTACCGTCAATGATTCTGCCTCTTTTGTGAACCTTGATATTCCGCTGGAAGCCATTGAAAAAGACCGGGCCGAAGTACTCAACAATATTTTCTTTCACACCGGCCAGTACGAGCTTGACGACAAGTCAAAGGTGGAGCTCAACAAGATGGTCGAATTTTTAAATAAAAACAGGAGCATTAAGATTGAGATTTCCGGTCACACCGACGATGTGGGCTCGGACAGTGAAAACATGGAGCTTTCCCGTAAGAGAGCGTTGTCTGTACAACAATATTTGCATAAATCCGGGGTTAGCACAGAAAGGATCTCCTCAAAGGGTTACGGTGAGACAAAACCCGTGGCTGCCAACGACTCAGAAACCGCCCGCCAGATGAACCGGCGCATTGAATGGCGGATACTCTAATAGAATTTGCATAAAGAACTGAAATTTCGCACTTTTGTCGATCAGCCAATGTTGTATTTGACGAGTACAACCATTGCATTGCCCCAATAAGCACACTTGAATGCCTGGCTAGGCTCTTCTTTATTTTACAGTAATAATTAACAACATTCGTCATTAACAATTAGTATTTAATAAATATGTCATCTGAGAAAGTTTCTTGCCTGATTATTGGCTCCGGCCCCGCCGGTTACACAGCCGCTATATATGCTTCCAGAGCAGGATTGAATCCTGTACTTTACCAAGGTGCCCAACCAGGCGGCCAGCTGACGATCACTACCGAGGTAGATAATTATCCAGGCTATCCCGACGGAATTACAGGCCCTGAAATGATGATCAATTTTGAAAAACAGGCCAAGCGTTTCGGAACCGACGTTCGCTACGGCCTCGCAACCGAAGTGGATTTTACGACCTATCCTCATAAAGTGATCATCGACAATAAGCATGAGATCCATGCTGATTCAGTGATTATTTCGACAGGTGCTTCCGCCAAATGGCTGGGCCTTGAAGATGAAGAAAGGCTAAATGGCCGCGGTGTTTCTGCCTGTGCGGTCTGTGATGGTTTCTTTTTCCGTGGTCAGGATGTAGTGGTGGTTGGCGCGGGAGATACTGCCGCTGAGGAAGCCAGCTACCTGGCTAAGCTTTGCCGTAAGGTATACCTGCTCGTGCGTCGCGACGAAATGCGCGCATCTAAAATCATGCAGAAAAGAGTGGAAATGCTTCCAAACATTGAAGTGCTTTGGAACACTGAAACTGTTAAGCTCAATGGTGAAGATGGACTCGAATCTGTATTGGTTAAAAATAATAAAACCGGCCAGGAGCAACTTTTGGACGCAACTGGTTTCTTTGTAGCAATAGGCCACAAACCCAACACAGATATTTTCAAAGGTTACTTGCATATGGATGAGACGGGCTACATCCAAACCATCAAAGGAAGCTCCTGCACGAATGTAAAAGGTGTTTTTGCTTGTGGTGATGCGCAGGACAATGTATACAGACAAGCCATTACCGCCGCCGGAACGGGCTGTATGGCGGCATTGGATGCCGAAAGATTTTTGATGGAACGCGAAGTGGACATTATTATCGAAGAGACAGCTTAATTATTTGCCATACCCCTAATTTGAATCAGGCTATGCTCAGGACGTCAAACGGCGAGTATAGTCTGATCTGATTTTATCCCTATGAAAGTAAAGCTTATTGTAAGTTTGCTAATGACCGTGTGTTTGATCTCCTGGAACACGCAAGCGCAAGAGCGAGGAAAATTCAAAAGAAATCCTAAAATCAATCAGTCCGGAAACAACGCCAACGAAGGACCTACTACCAAAGTGACCGTTCCGCAAGCCGAGGACGAGTACCAGGTAGAAACTTCCAATCTTAAATTTCAAAGCCAGTTTGAACCTGTCAAGCCCCTCAATCCGGTGGTGAGCGAGGATACCACTACCCTTGATGAAGGCGAGACGGAAGTTGTGCAGGTGGAAGATTCAATACTGGTGGCCGACGAATGGGTAAAAGCAGCAGAATATTACGTGATCTGGGATGCACGCAGCATTAATCCCTACGGGTTGAGCCCACTGGAATTTGACGAACCGGTCGATCTGAAACTGTATGATCCGGCTGCCAACCGCATGTGGAGCACGCCCATGACCCGCACGCCAACGACATCCAATTTCAGCTACCGCTGGGGCCGCTGGCACAATGGTACGGATCTGGACCTTGAAACTGGCGATACGGTGCGCTCGACTTATGACGGAATGGTCAGGATTGTGGCATGGGACGGTAGTGGTTACGGCCGTTTCATTTTAGTCAGGCATTATAATGGACTGGAAACACTATATGGCCACCTTTCAAAACAATCCGTAGAATCCGGTCAGCTGGTCAAAGCCGGAGAAATGATCGGCCTGGGCGGTAACACCGGCAGAAGCTCAGGTTCTCACCTGCATTATGAAAACCGGTACGAAGGCAACCCGTTTGACCCCAGAAACATTTTTGACTGGGACAATGCGGCCATCAAATCTGACCACTTTCTGCTCACCAGTTCCGCCTGGAATCACCTCAGGGGCAAATCCAACAAAAGTGAATTCGAGGCAGGGGATGCGCCAGTGGCCTATACCCGCTCTATTTTGCACAAAGTACGCTCCGGTGACACGCTGGGCTCGATTGCAAGCCGGTATGGGGTAAGTATTTCTTCGATCGCCCGGCGCAACAGAATGTCGACGCGTTCCACATTAAGGATCGGACAGAAGCTTCGCATCAAATAACCTGACAAAGTTTATGAAACTAGATATTTTAGCCATCACGGCCCATCCCGACGATGTCGAACTATGCTGTGCGGGCACGCTCTTGTCTCAAATGGCACTGGGCAGAAAAGTGGGCATTGTAGACCTTACCCGCGGCGAGCTAGGCACCAGAGGTACCCCGGAAGGCCGGATTCAGGAAGCCCAGGACGCGGCGGCGATCATGAATATCGCAGTGAGGGACAATGTGGGGCTTGCCGACGGCTTTTTTGCCAACAATGAAGCCCATCAAAAAGCAATTATTCCCTATATCCGCAAATACCAGCCTGATATTGTTATTACCAATGCCGTAAACGATCGCCACCCCGATCATGGAAGGGCCGGACAGCTGGTTGCCGACAGCTGCTTTTACTCGGGGTTGAGAATGATCAAAACCTACGACGAGCAAGGCAATGAGCAGGAAGCCTGGCGCCCCAAACATATTTTCCATACCGTTCAGGACCGCTATATCTCTCCGGATTTTGTCGTTGACATATCGGCATTCCACGATCTGAAAGTTGAGGCGATCCGCGCATTCAAAAGTCAGTTTCATGTGCCTGAATACCAGGGTGAAGACCAGCCCCAAAGCTACATCTCAACACCCGAGTTTCTAGAATTCGTTATAGCCCGCGCCCGGGAAATGGGACATGCCATCGGCGTCTCATTTGGAGAGGGTTTTACGAGCGCTAAAAAACTGGGAGTAAAAGATTTGTCAGCCTTTATTTAGGGTCAATATTTTCATTCCGCTCCCATGGGCGACTTCCCTCCTGGCAAGTCACCCAAAGCACTATTGATCAGATCATTGACATTTTGTCTGACGAGCTCACCAATGTACTAGGCCCACAGATTCAAAAAAGGGTAATAATAGATTGAAACCGCTACAAGTTGTCGAAAATTTGTCAAATTAATTCAATGACAAATAGAATTAATTAACTTTTTTATATACTTGCGGGCACATCAATCATTATTCACTTTTATTTAGGCATTCCATGAAAAAAAGTCTAATGTATCTCTGGCTCCTGGTCTTACTGGGTGCGAGCTCCTGGTCCTGTAAAGACGATGACAAAACACCTGAGTCTTACAAGCTCGAAGATTCCTGGCTGCCAGGCTGGACATCACAAAAAGTGCTCGACATTGCCAAAGGCCAGCGCCCTGACCCATCTGTTTACCTTGACCAAAAATACATTGTCTACCATCTGGGTGAATTTGCCAATGGGGCCGCCTACCTGGTCACCAAAAAAGCACTGGACGATTACGGCCGTGATACGCTCGGTTACCCCGACAACACACAGTTTGTGATGCCTAAAAGCGAAATGGACGCACTTCTGGCTAAGACCAACAAGGATATCAGTAAAATTGAAAAAGAGCTTGGCATCCCGGCCGGCAGCTGGACGGGCAAAGAAATGGTAAAAATCGAAATACAGGACCCCAAGGCACTGCGGCTCCGTATGCCATCCGGTAATGAGATGGGCGCTAACAGTCTCTGGCTACCGGGAGGCCAGCTTCCAACCGGATATCCCGAGGCCGTCATCAACAAGATCCCAAAGGGAAAATACACTGAAACTCCCCTTTAAAACGAAAAGGCCAGTACATTTGTAAATGCACTGGCCCCTCGTTTTTCAGTGCTATCTTAGCTGTTTAAATAATTCTTTTTTGAGATGCGGGAAATTGCCAGGGAGCCATGGAGCTATACTTTTACAGAACAAGGTCCGGGTGACTATATTCTGACTGTCGTATGTGGCGGTGCGGGCCTTTATGACTATTCGATCCGGCTGGATCAGCAGCAGGTAGCAGGTTATCAAAAAGAAGGTATGCCATTCATTTTAAGGCTCATCGAGCAGGTACGCTTTAACCAATCCCCTTTCGAAAAGCAAAAAGTCTGACCCGCAAAATGTTCCGGCGATGCCGATCATATATTAAAACCTGAGAGCTACTCAACTTTTAGCTCGCCGATTTCGTATATATAGAATAAACCATCAAATCAGACCAGCATGAAAAAATCACTTTTGCTTGCCATGTTGGGGACCGTAGCAGTTTTGCTGCAAAACTGCTACGGACAATCCTCATCAGAGCAAACTACCCAAACCAAAAAAAGCGCAGAATACTCTCATACTGACACTTCGAAAGTAAATAAAAACAACAATGACTGGCAGAAGATCCTTTCACCGGAAGTATACCAGGTAGCCAGGCTAAAAGGTACTGAAAGGCCATTTACCAGTGCATTTGAGCATTCCAAAGAGATTGGCACATTCTATTGTGCCGTTTGCGGTAACCCGCTTTTCAAGAGTGATGCCAAGTACGAAAGCGGCTGCGGATGGCCCAGCTTCTTTGAGCCCATCAATAAAAAATCAATTATTGAAGCCAAGGATAACAGCCTCGGCATGAGGCGCATTGAGGTCATGTGCGGACGTTGCAAATCGCACCTGGGCCATGTTTTCGACGACGGGCCCCCTCCTACCGGACTTCGTTATTGTATCAATGGGGTCGTGCTGGACTTTGAGAAGGCTAAAACAGCAGAAAAGAAATACAACGGAAAAAAGAAAGCCAACGCAGGCAGCTGATCTGACCTGTATGGAGTCAGAAAAAACCACTCATTGCTGATGGAAGGGCAACGTCCTTATAATCAGCAACGAGTGGTTTTTTCATTGGGCAAATTAAAAAAAAAGTTGGTGAATCACTTCCACAATTTGTTCTAATTCTAAATAAAGCCGTATGTTTGCCCGGATTTATTATTGGTCTAAATAAGCCAAACGTACAATATAAGCCAAACGTACAATCCCTAACATATACGGTATATAACAATGCTACACCTTAACTCAAAATGGCAGGCGATCCTGCTGGCGTCCCTAGTGGCTTTCGCTGTCACTTCCTGCTCTGACGACGATGAAGGAACACCTGTACAGCCAGATTTGCGCGCTAAAATTGATATCGCCAAGGCCACACCTACTACGCCATACAAGGCCCTGTTCACAGATGCAAAAGGCGACACGACGGTTGATCTCAAATCAGGAAATGACCGCTACAAGATGTTCCAGGCCCTTAATTACTACCTGGGTTCTGCCGTCAGAGACAGCGCTGTGCTTGAGGCTACTGTGATGAAGAATATGTACGCCAACACCGCCAGTCCGTTTACAGACATTAAAACGTCCACCATCTCTATCAAAGGAGCGGATCTGAATGCTTCTGAGGTGCAACTAAGAAACGTTACAGCTAATTCGAAATCTTCGGCGGAAGCTGAGGCCAACCGTGTTGCAATAGAAGGTTATTTTACTTCCATGGCCGACGCTAGTAAATCTGTGAAAGCGGCTGCTTCCAAAGGCGTGGCCGGAAAACTGGGAACCTATCTGGTCAACAAGCAAGGCATTGAAATAGCGCAAATCATTCAAAAAGGATTGATCGGTGCTGTTCAGCTGGACCACATCAGCAACGTGTTGCTCGATAAAGGACTTACCGCAGATAACAGCGCACTGGTTTCAGGCAAAAAATATACTGCCTTGGAACACAACTGGGATGAAGCCTACGGTTTGTTGACATTGAACCCAATTTACCTGGCTGGCGCGACCGACGCTGCCAGAAATTCCAACGAAAGCTTTATTGGATCTTACCTGTGGGAATACAACAAGGCCAGCTATGCAAAAATCCATCCTGCATTTTTGAAAGGCCGCGTTGCGATCGTCAACAAAGACAATACTGAACTGAAAACGCAGGCCACATTTATCCGTACCGAAATGGAGAAAGCCATCGCTGCTGCCGCATTGGGATACCTCGGTAAATGGAAAAGCGCAGCAACCGATGCAGCCCGCGCGCACGCCATCGGCGAAGGCCTTGGCTTTATTTACTCGCTTCGCTTCTGTACGATCAACGGTGCTGATGCTGCATTTTCAGACGGCCTGCTGGGTGGACTGGTCGGTTCACCAAACGGCTTCTGGGATTTGACTAACGAAAAAATAAATGCTGCTTCTGACGCTATCACGGCCAAATTCAAGCTGTAAGCACATTCAAAAATAGATTCATGTCCAAGGTGGATTGACAACATTTTGTCAATCCACCATTGTTGTTTAAGATCTAACCACTAATAGAATGAAAAAATACCTTGTGCTGCTGCTGACATTATCACTCTGGGCCTGCTCTGACAGCGGCGACAAACCCGAACCGGTGCCCGTTGACGAGGATAAGGACCGCAAAGTAATGCTCTCCTACCTGGCCAGCCAGATCATTATCCCCTCTTATGATCAGTTCAAAGTCAAATTTGATGCGATGGTTGCCAAATCAAATGCATTTGCTGCCAAGCCCGACGCTGCAACGTTAGCCGATTATCGCGGCGCCTGGGCAGATGCCTATACGGAATGGCAAAAAGTGGAGCTCTTTGATTTTGGTCCCGGGGAAAAACACACGATCCGTAATTTTTTCAATATCTATCCTGCTAGTGAGCTGGGTATCGCCGCTAACATGGCCGATCCTGCTTCCAGCCTGGACGTACCGAGCTCCTACCCCAGCCAGGGATTTCCAGCCCTGGATTATCTGATCAACGGGCTTGCTGCTACCGACGCGGCCATACTCACCGAGTATACCACCGCACCGGATGCCGCCAAAAAACTGGCCTATATCAAGCGTGTCAATGAGCGGATGAGCTCGATTCTTAATACGGTGATCACCGAATGGAAAGGCCCTTACAATGCGACTTTTACCACAAAAACAGGCCTGGATATCGGCTCTTCCACTTCGCTGCTGGTTAACGGATATGTGCTTCATTACGAGCGCTACATCCGTTCCGGAAAATTTGGTATTCCCTCTGGCGCCATGCTCAATGGTGTTCCTGCTGCTGAGAAAGTAGAGGCCTACTATAAAAAGGATTTGTCGCTAACGCTGGCCAAAACGGCACATCAGGCCTATATTGATTTTTTCAATGGTAAAGATGTTAAATCCGGCGGGTCTGGTCCTTCTTTGAAAACCTACCTGAATGCACTAGGGGCCAAAGACAGCGCTACCGGTAAGTCGCTCTCCGAGCTGCTCAACAGCCAATTTGAAGCAAGCAACGCCAAACTCAGTGTGTTGAAGCCTAACCTTTTCGAAGAGGTCAAGACCAACAACCAAGCCATGAAGGATACTTACACGGAAATGCAGAAAGCGGTGCGGATGCTGAAAGTGGATATGAGCTCGGCCATGAGCATTACCATTACTTACACCGACAACGATGGGGACTAGGCCGCAAAGGCACTTTTGCAACCTGGTAAAAATTTCACCTGGCCCGCAGGGATTCGAATGTATCTTTGCCGGCGCATTTGCAGCCCTCCAATTCAGTTCCGCATTTTACTATTGAAAGATGAAGCCAAAGGTCTTTAACCTGTTTTGCATATTACTGCTTGTCTCGACTGCTTCCATCGCCCAATCCCGATTTTCAGGACAGGTTTTTTCAAGATCAGACAGCACGGTCATCCAAGGTTGCCTGATTTATTTAAGTGATCAGCTCAGCGTTCTCACCGATAGCAGCGGAGCATTTCTTTTTCAAAGCGTTCCCAATGGCAGCTACACCCTGCAAACAACTGTATCGCATTTCAGGGTATTGAAAAAAAACATTTCTATAAGCGGCAAAGACATGCACCTGGACCTTTACCTGACCTCTTCGGATCAAACCTTGCAGGAGCTGACGGTCACAGAAAAATCTACTGATTTTGGATTTTCACGGCTCAGGGGTGTGGAAAGTATGGGGATTTATGAAGGAAAAAAATCAGAAGTCATTACCCCTGAGCAGCTGGTCGCCAATTTATCCACCAACAACGCGCGCCAGGTGTATTCCCGGGTGGCAGGACTGAACATCTGGGAAAATGAGGGAGGCGGTTTACAGCTGAGCATTGGCGGCCGCGGTCTTGACCCCAACCGCACTTCCAATTTCAATGTCCGCCAAAATGGGCACGACATCAGCGCCGATGCGCTGGGCTATCCGGAAAGTTACTATACCCCTCCTATTGAGGGCGTGGGCCGCATTCAGATCGTGCGGGGTGCAGCCTCCTTGCAGTATGGCACGCAGTTTGGCGGGCTGATCAATTTTGTCATGCGAAAACCGGTTCAAAACAAGAAATTAGAGGTAGTCGCCCGGCAGAGCATCGGTTCGTTTGGCTTTTACAATGCCTTCACCAGCGCCAGTGGCAGCATGGGAAAACTGAGCTACTATACTTTTTATCAATACAAAAAGGCCGACGGCTGGCGGGCTAATTCTCATTTTAACAGTTCGACTCTGTACGCCGATCTGGACTATAAGCTCTCAGAGAAAACATCGTTGGGCCTGGATGTGACCCATATGGACTACCTGGCCAAACAGCCCGGCGGGCTTTCGGATGCCATGTTCAAGAACGATGCCCGGCAGACCAACCGTGAGAGAAACTGGTTTCAGGTGGGATGGAATATGATGGCCCTGCATTTTGATCACAAGTTCAATGCCACTAGTGACTTTAATCTCAGGGTTTTCGGTCTGGCCGCTCATCGCTATTCGCTCGGGTTCAGGCCTAACCGGGTGGCGACCATCGATGATAACAGTGAGCGTGATCTGATCAAAGGCAATTTTACCAACTGGGGTGCGGAAGCCCGCTATCTGAAACGTTATTTTGTGGCCAAGAAAATGGCCGTTTTGCTGGTGGGAACCCGTTACTATCACGGTTTCAACCACAGTCTTCAGGGTCAGGGGTCAAAGGGTAAGGATGCCGATTTCAGCTTTGTTGAGCCTGAAAGGTTTGTTACCTATGACTACCGATTTCCAAACAGAAATGTCTCTTTGTTTGCCGAAAACGTGTTTTACCTCAGTGAACGCTTGTCGGTTACGCCCGGCGTCCGTTTTGAATACATTAAGACAACTGCCGATGGTTTCTATGGCAATATCTCGCGTGATTTGGCCGGTAACATCATCAATATTTCCAAAACCACAGAGCAGCGCAGCAATGGGCGGCAGTTTGTGCTAGCAGGCGTGGGCGTCAGCTACAAGCCGCATTCAAAGGTTGATCTGTATGGAAATATCTCTCAGAACTACCGCTCGATTACATTCAGTGATATGCGCATCGCCAATCCTTCCTCGGTGATTGATCCCGATCTGAAAGATGAAAAAGGGTATTCTATTGATTTGGGTGTCCGCAGTCATCAAACCGCCCTTTACAATTATGATATCAGTCTATTTTATCTGAATTATAATAACAGGATCGGTGAAGTTCAGTTTTACGATGAAAGCAACAGGGTCCTCAGATTGAGAAGCAATGTGGGCCAGGCTATCATCACAGGCATTGAATCGTATGCCGAAGCAGATTTTTTAAGGCTGGCCCTGCCAGACTCGAAAGATTGGAGCGGCGTGGTTTTCTCTAATCTTGCATTGATTCAATCCGAATACAAACACAGCGAAGTGCCAGGGGTTCAGGGCAACCAGGTGGAATTTGTGCCCAAAGTCAATCTTAAAACCGGACTAAGAATCGGATATAAAAAGCTGAAAGGCTCCTTTCAGCTCACCAGCCTGAGCGACCAGTTTTCGGAGGCAACCAATGCGACCGATGGCGGCGTATCCTCGGTTGTGGGCCTTATTCCAGCCTATCAAATTATGGACCTGAGTTTTTCCTATGAATGGAAAATGTTGAAAATAGAATCCAGCATCAACAATTTAGCCAACCAGATGTATTTTACCAGACGTGCCACGGGCTACCCCGGTCCGGGTATCCTGCCCTCAGACGGTCGCGGGTTCTACCTGACAGTACAGGTAAAGATCTGATAGTTACAGCGACGGGACCGAATGCAATGCGATCCGGTTTCCTTCCGAGTCCAGAAATGCCGCCATATAACCATATTCAGGGCTGATTTGCGTCTTGGGTACCAGAATGCTGCCACCTGCCGCTTCGATCCGATCGAGGATGATTTGCACATCCGGATTGGCATTCAGATAAATCAGTGGCCCGTCGGTGGCCGATGGCCTGTGAAACCCTTGGCTGTATACCAGCGCCCCTCCTACTCCACTCATCATGTTATCGATGGGAAACATTCGCATTTTCAGATTGGGAGTATCGAGCGGGATGAGCTGGATCTGAAATAGCGTTTCGTAAAAAGTAGCGGCACGGTCCAGGTCCGTGGTAGGGATTTCAAACCAGCTTATTGCATTGTCCATGGTGAGGGCATATTAGGATGGATGTCCCGCCAATATAATCAATCGCTGAATTTTCCCAAAACCAACCCGAAATGAAATCCCAGCACCAGGCTGGGAACCATCTCCCCTGTTCCCGGACTGGTATTGGACCACATTTCCCTGGGCTTGGAGTACCTTACATTTTCCAGGCCAGCCGTGATGGCCCTCACACCGATGTGCCGCATGCCAAATCCCGTGAAAAGATCCAGGGCTATTCGACTACCCAGATAGAATTGCCAGCCCATTCTGGCATGCCCGGCGGCGACAAACCGGCCGATTTTAATATCCCTGTTTTCAAAAAATCCGCAGGTACCCATCTCGTTGCAGTCCATTCCGACCCATTGATTATCGCGGTACACCACTTTTTTGTATAGAAATTCACCACCCACATATCCCCTGACGCGGCGGCCGTCAAAATAATAATACCGGAGCTGGGTCCTGCTTTTGAAGATTTCCTTGTTGGGCGGGTTGACCTCGTCGGTATACCAAATGCTAAAAGAAGACTGTCCATAGCCCAGGTCTTCTTGCAGGCTCCATCCACTTTTGCCCAGCGGAACCTCCACACCAAACTGGACCGTATTGTCAGCGTCGAAAAGTGGTAGGGGCGAGAATTTGACGATCACATGGTTTTTGGCCTTTTCAACATCAATTTGCGCCAAAACCTTCTTAAATGGAAAGAAAACGCATGCCATGCAAATCAGCGAAAATCTCATAGGACCGGAATTTTACTTAGTAGTTCAATCGTGTCGGTATCGTCATATTGGTATTGGAACAGCCCTTTTTTGCCGGTAATGATCAGGTGCTTACCCCGGGAAATCACATCGTAGGACGGCAGGTCGTGAAAGTAATGCTTGTATATGGGTACTGCCGGGTTGGAAATGTCCATGACCCGGAAACCCTTATCGCCCTCGCAAACAAAGAGCCTATTTCCCGATGCGCTCAGTCCGTAGGGTGAATCCATGGCTTGGCTGTTGACAAGCACTGGTTTAACCGGATCACTGATATCGACCACATCCAGGGAGCTTAATGTGTTCCCAATCCGGCAAACCACACCGCTTCTCAGGGTTACATAAGCATATTTTCCCTGCACAACCACCGGATCACAGGACTGTATGTGGGTGAATTTGGAGAGCAGTACAGGCTCTTTGGGTCTTGTATTATCGTAAATGTACATCCCATCGCTGGCCCCAATGAAAAGATTGTCCTTGAATGGAAAAATGGTTTCGATGCCCAGGCCCATGTCTTTGGTCACCGATTTGACAGGGTTTGCACCTTCGCTAATGTCATAGACTTCCAAAGACCGCTTGGAGACAATGTAAAGGGTACTACCTGTGATGGCAAACCGAGCCATGGATCCGCCAGTACCGGACTGAGGGTTTAGTGCCGAATCATTGCCCCCATCGCAGGAGGTCAGAATGATCAGCAGGCCGATGATTGCCAACCCTATGAAAAACAAAGGTGCCAGTCTTTTCATGATACCATTAAAAATTAAATAGATCTTGTATGGATTGTTTTAACGCAGGATCGCCTGATGCGAATTATCTGAAACATCTTGGCTGCTCAGGCATAGGGACTTTTTCCCAACCGATGACTACCCCCTTTTTACTTTCAACACATTCAAAATAAATGTTTTGGTAAGGCGGGTAGTTACTGACCGGTATGGCATCCGCGACTTTTTTGGCCAGTTTGGGTGTCTTGGGATCGCTGATATCGAAGACCAGTAAATTAGAAAGGTTATCAGCATAAAGAAACTGGCCCTTGGCGGCCATGTCGTAATTACCTGTAATGGCAATAAATGAGAGGTTTTCCGGGTTTTTCGGATCAGTATTATTGATGATATGAATCCCCTTTCCCATTTCATTGATAAATAGGTACGGGTCTGAAACGTAGATTTTGCCAGGTTCGGTCAGCGGTTTAGCCGCCGTAAACTCGATTTTGGCCACTTCATCCGCACTGGCATAAATGGGTTTATAGCCCGTGCCATCAAATTTGACTCCATTGACAGGCTCCCTGGGCTCCGGCAGACAGGACAGCGAAATAAACAGCAGAAGCAGTAAATGAAGAGATTTTTTCATGGCCAATGTAGTCAGGATACCCATTTTCCTTTTAGACACCATGTTGCATAATATGGTTGCATCCGTTTTGTCGAAACGGGAAATATTTGTGGGTAATAGAGCTGAGCTACTTTTCCATCTTGACAGGTGGCCACTCCATGCTCATCCTTTTGAGTCTGTCTTTGTAATAGCGTTTATAATCTGCTTTGATTTGATTTTCTAAGAATGATTTATCAATCAAAGAATCAATAGCATCATCTCTGCCAATGAATTCATTGATCATTTTATTGACACGGCTTTCTTTAATTTCCAATACCCTGCCGAATTCCAAGAAATCCTCACCAGTGCAAAAGCCCGGGGCATCATAAGCCATGGTAAACCGCTCTTTTAATAGCATCAGGGCCATATCCGATTCATTGGGAGAATGTATCCGGGTGCAAAGCAGGTCGTAGGCAGGTGACAATATATAATCCCCTTCATCGATTTGGATTATAGAGAAGTTTTTCACGTGGGCGTCACCATTTGAAAATACATAATTGAAAAGCACAAGCCGGAAGAACTTTTCAATTTCTATTGGATACATGGAAATGTGAAGTTTGATCAGCTCGCCAATTTCCTGGTAGGATAAATCATACTTAAAGTTTTTGCTGTGGGTTTCTTCGGTTAACTGAGCAATTTGGGCAAAGTCCTCCTGTTGAGATTTTGTGCCATCTGCCTTGACATCAAATCTTTTGACCAGATAAGCCGGGGTTCGGTCATTGAAGTATACGATCGCGTTAGCGGGGACGGTGATTTTGAAAAGTTGTCTAGCCAATTGCATGGTCAAATGCTCATTAGCAGGCGCTTGATCCAGGTTTTTGAATTGACCAGAAGGAATAGGTTTGAGTAGGTATTGCCCAGCAGTGTCAGTAAGAATCAGTTTGTTGTCCTGCAAACGCATAGAGTATTTTACTTGAACACCTGAGATTGACATTTTCTTGGTCAAGTCCCGATAAAGATCCGATTCCTCTTTGAAGGGTGAATTAAATGGTAAAATGTGATCGACTTTTTTTCCATTAAACAGGTCTGCCAGGCATTTTTTACAATAACCGGCCCTGTCTATTTCCTTGAAACACCCGTGACAAATCATAATACCTCTCTAACTGTTATTGATCCTATTGTATCAGATTTTGCTGTTGCCAACAATAGACTAAAATGGTCATTTTCGTCTATTCTTAATAATCTACATTGGGTTTGCTTATTGACTCCCTCGGATAGTAAACCGTAAAAGAACGGGAATAGAACCTTGGAAGCATATGCTTGCTGTACCTTTGGAAAAGAAAGACTGATCGCAAAACAATTCGGATCTTCCAGGTAAGAATCCTCATACCGGAAAGTATACTGCTGGCGACCGGTTTTTATAAGGGTGCCAGCCAGCACATCATTATTATATATATGTGCCTTTCTAATCATTACCTGATTACTTCCAGTTTGATCTCCATACCAAGAACTTTACAAATACGCAACAAGGTTTCAAGTTCCGGGTTGGCCACTCCTTTTTCGATATCTCTAAGGGTACGAGGGGAAACCCCGGCAATGTCTGCCAGTTCTTCCTGTATGATCTTTCGGGATTTACGTCTGCTTTGAATGATTTTCCCGATTATTTCTTTCTCTCCAAATTTGATATGCATGGTACCTGACCGGCATTAAAGTGCCTATTTTACCCAAATATAGTAGGCACTGATATAAATTCCAATAAAACAGCAGTATAATTCCGATAATAACCACAAACCATCCATTTGTGATTCAATCTCCTAAAAGCGGCAGTATAACTCCTGTATTAGATATTACTTGCTGGATCTTCATACACCCATATAGTTTAGTCAATAAAAGATCATGGGACTGCTTACGGGCGCAGTAATAAGCTTCTTGAAGGAACCTTGCCAGACTCAAAGTCCGGATTCAATTTCTTAAAGTCCTGGCATCATTTGACTATATCTTCCACCGCGGCTTGATCACCCCTTGCCGGACCGTGCCAGATGCCTCCTCCAAAGGTTACAATAAATATTTTTTCAGGGTCACCAGGGTCAAGATCCACACGTTTTCCCCACTTGAAATTGTAGCCTTTGATTCGGCTCCACGTATTCCCCGAATCCGCAGATCTGTATGCAGAACCATTAAATCCACAGGCGTAAAAGGTGTTGATGCGCCCGTCATAAGTAATGTCGTGTATATGCTGATCATGGTGCAAAACCTGTTTCCAGCTTTTGCCATCGTCATCGGAAGCAAAAATTCCGCCTCCGGTATCCTGCGAGAACTTGCCACTGGCTCTTTTTCCCCAGCCAGAAAGGATTAGCCGTTGCCCGTTTTGCGGATCGACAGCCAGACTGGTGGGGCCATTGGTGCCTTCGGGTAATCTCACCTTTGTCCACGACTCAGCGCCGTCCGTGGAGCGGTACAATGCACCGTCCCCCGCACCGACGCTACCCTTTTCGCTTCGCCGGCTCACTACCAGAAACAAAGTGTTATCCTTTTCTCTTTTCACAATGCGCCAGGCAAAGGGCTCATTTCCCTGGATCCCATTATTTTTCTGTTTCCAGCTCTTGCCGCCATCGCTGGATTTGTAGACGCCCTTGCCAAAAACGCAGACATACAACGTCCGGTTTTCAGGATCGCTCGCCGGGTCGATCAGAATGTGGGTCGCGGCCCCTTCGCCAATGTCATGACTAATGGGCTTCCAGGTTTGGCCTGCATCCTCACTGAGCAGTACACCGCCTTTGTAATCCTTGGTTCCGTTTTTTCGCCACATTTTGGGTCTGGGCAGATCATGTGTTCCGCTCATGACCGCCCAAACGCGACCCTTTACTTTCGGATCAAATTCAAGCCAGTAAGTACTATTGGCCCAGGCGCGCGGAACGCCATTATTTTGGGTCGCGCTCAGCCAGCTTTCTGCTCCGTCTTTGCTTTCCATCAGCCCGATATCCGTATTGGCGATGAATACATGGCTGCTCTCAAAAGGATCAAAAACCACTGCATAACTCGTTGTTACTTCCAGTCCACGGGAAATCCAGCCACCGCTATTCTTTTTTCGGGTATAGACCTGCTCCCAGCTTTTACCGCCATTGCTGGATTTGACGGTTCGACCAAAATCAGTTGCATAACAAATATCCGGATCCGAAGGTGATACCCCTATTGAAAATGGGTTTTCCCCCCAGCTCGGCCCGAAGCGTTCATTGATCCATCCGTTTTCAAAGTTTTTGGAGACGACATTCTCATTTTTGGTCAAGTCGTCTTTCCATGCAAGCGCCCAGGTTTGGCCGTAATCCTCACTTTTGGCCACGCCAATGCTGGTAGTGTCCGCGTGCACTTTCAAATTCGCGTAGGATACATATACCACTTGTGGGTGCTGCGCGCTGGTGGCAATACTTCGCCACTCGGGATCCGCAGCGCCTTTCACTGCCCATTTAATTAGCCCAGCCTGCCTGTTTTCCCAGTGCTTACCACCGTCTTTGGTAAAGTAAATTCCCGAGTTTTCCTGGTCAGCATTAAAGTAGGACGTTCCGGAAATGGCGTAGATCATAAAGCGCTTACTTTTCTTGTCAAAACCTGCTGCAAACTCAGTAAGCTCTGTAACATGGGTATTTCTATTGATTTCCCACGCGCCCTTTTCCCGTTTGGTAATCGCATTTTGGCCGCATACATAGATCGTCCTATCGTTTTCGGGCGAGCCAGGGTTAATGTAAATGTTTTTGATTTTCCCCGTCAGCTGCCGCTCTTTGCGCCAGGTGATCCCACCATCTTTTGAAGTATAAAAAGCTGAACGCGCATCCATTGAACTGTCCCCGATGGAAATGGCGGCATATACCTTTTTTGAATCAGCCGGATCAACCGCAAATGCCTGCACTTTCCGGTCCATACCATCATTTGTTATCAGCTTCTCGCTGGCATGATCGCCTTGGGAAACAATACCGCTGAGATCGGATCCAGAAGGATAAAAAAGCGACCAAGTGCTGCCCCGATCGATACTTTTGTAGAGTCCGATCGAATTGGCATAAACCGTATTGGAGTCAACCGGGTCAAAGACAAAGTAGTTAACAGGCCCTTTGAGGTTAAACATGCGCCACGAATTACCCCCGTCATCAGTGGCAAACGAGCCTGTCATATCACAAGCCACCATCGCGCGGCTGGGGTTATGCGGGCTGATGGCAGGATAAAACATCGCCCCTCCCCCGCCAAAGCCGACAAAGCCCCATTGATCATTTCTTCCGTTCGGATTCTTGTATTTTGAATGCTCCCTCAAAGCAGCCCCATGCCAGACGCTGGATCCAAAAGTATTGATAAAAATCTGCCCGGGATCATTGCGGTCCACGGTAATGCGATGGCCCCAATGAAAATCGTAGCCTTTGATCTTATGCCAGGCTTTCCCGTAGTCATCACTGCGGTAAGCGGCACTGTTGAATGTATTGCAGTAGAGCCTTCCCCCATGATAGGGATCTGCAGTCACATCGTATACATATTGCTTTTTGTCAAAAATGCTTTTCCAGGTTGTCCCGTTATCTTCTGAGAGGAATATACCGCCGGGGATTTCGAGTTTTTTATTTCCTCCAGTTGATCGCGCCACCTCTCCGCCAATCAGATCGCTGAGATCAATATCTGCCCAGCCCGCCAGGTAAATACGGTCTGGACCCTTGGGGTCATATTCGATACCATTTGGGAAAAGGAGTCCGTCGGTAACATTGAGCTTCGTCCAGTTTTCGGCCCCGTCGGTTGACCTGTAAACTGCTCCCGAATAAAACTCTCTCCCTTTTTTACCGTTTTTGTGCGCAGGTGTTGCGCTTACCGTCAGAAAAAGGGTGCCGTTTCCGGTCCGGGTCAGCTCGAAAGCGCAGGTATTCTCGCCAATCCCTTTATTTTTCAATCGCCAGCTTCTGCCATCGTCTGTTGAT
The DNA here is from genome assembly GCF_026625565.1 of Dyadobacter pollutisoli. Classification (NCBI taxonomy): domain Bacteria; kingdom Pseudomonadati; phylum Bacteroidota; class Cytophagia; order Cytophagales; family Spirosomataceae; genus Dyadobacter; species Dyadobacter pollutisoli. The sequence continues at coordinate 1,165,742 of NZ_CP112998.1, read as the reverse complement.
TTGAAAACCCCTTTAGAATACACACTGGCATACAATGTGCGCTTGCCCGGAGCGGAGCTCGGGTCCAGCACAATGCTGGTTGCAGGTGAATCCATTCCCATGCCTTCAATGCTGGGCTGCCAGGTTCTGCCGCCATCCGTCGAGACGCAGACTCCGCCTTTGGCGCTCTTTTTCCAGGCAGGGTTTCTGGTCATTTTCCCGCGCGGATAATCATGCATTCCCGACCAGACCGACCAGACTTTTCCCTTTATCTTCGGGTCAAATTCGAGCCAGTAGCAGGTATTGACCCATTCGGCAGGAACTCCCTGGACGGAACGCGTCCAGCTTTTACCGCTATTGAAACTGTGATGAAAGCCAATATCGGTGTAGCTGATGGCAATATGACTGCTGTCGAAAGGGTCAAAATGTACGCCGTAACTGGTAGTCACGTCGAGTCCTGTGCTCTTGTAGCTGCCACCCGGTTGCGGCTCGCTGTAAATTTCATTCCATGATTCGCCGCCATCGATGGTTTTCATCGTCCTGTACCAATCCGTAACGATGGCTATTTTTCCATCCAGCGGAGATACGCCCACATCCATCAACCGGATGTACTCGCCGCCAAATGCCCTGGCCGCCCACGCGTCTTTCAGATTTGCCGCGTCGACGCCATCCCTGACACCATACTGACCTGAACCTCCCCCACCTTTCCATACCCAATCCCAGTTTTTACCACCATCACCTGTTTTCAATACGCCATACCAATAAATAAACCCGCCGTCTTTTTTTTGCTCATAACGGTTGGTAACCAAATACACCTGCCGGGCATCGAACTCGGCGCAGGAAATCATGGAATAGCTAGGTTTTGTGCCTGCCTGCGCATTGGTTACCAATGTGTTTTCGCTCTGCTTCCAGCTACTGCCTTGATCCTGAGAAATCCAGAGCTCGCTATGGCCGAATTCCTCCTGGATCTGTTGCCCAGGATCGTGGTGCAGTGCATAAAATATTTCCTTTCCGCCCTTTGATACGCTGCCTGCCGTAAAGCAGAACGCGGGACTCATTGCCTTCGGAAACATTTTGGGGACGATTTTACGGGTGGTTTTATTAAAAACAAATGCCGATTCCCCGGTAAAGACCATCAGTTCATTTTTGAGTCCGCAGCCATTGCTGTACAAATATTCGATGCGCTTTCCGATATCTTTTTTCTCCCAGCTTTTGCCGCCATTGAAAGAGTAAAACAAATACGGCCCCATACTAAAATACAATGAAGCTGAGCGGACCGGGTCCACACGGATAGCCCCTATACGTCCCTCTTCCATTTCATAAAGGGAGCCGGCCTTGGTCTGAATCTGAAAAGTAGCGTGGTCGCCGGAATATGACTGGCTGAGCACGTCGGTTGGGGAGGGGAATATTTGCTCCCAGGTTTTGCCGCCATCCATGCTTTTGTTTAAAGTATTGGAACCAATGTAGATGGTGTTGGAATCCAAAGGATCATAGGCAAAACTGTTGGCCCCGTTTGGAAGATTGATCTGATCATAGGACTTACCCCCATTTTTAGTCAGATAGGATCCTGTCCTATCACATCTGAGCAAAAACTCTGAGACGCTGTGATAGGAGAATGTTGGGATAAAAATAGCCCCGCCCCCACCCGGGCCGATCTTCTCCCACTGCGGCCTTTGCTCCTCCTTTATGTCATTGTCATCGAATGCAAAACGGAATGCCAAAAAACCTGCCAGCACAAGCAGGGAAAGTGTGGCTCTGCCCACCTTGTTGAAATACAACATTTTCTAATGAATTAAACGGTTATAGCAGCCCAGGCTATTTTCTGCTCAGTATTTGGGCCGCGTTGGTTTTGTAAATTTTCTTTAAAACCGCATCACTGAGCCCAAAGCCTTGCAGCGGCCAGTGGTAACCCGTCAGATCAATAGCATAAAAATGTTCATCCTTGGTTTCCAGTACCCTGAAAGTGGTTTCATACATGTAGTCGGTGGCCTGCATATCGGTCCCGTATAAGAGCTTATCCTGATACTTTTCAAAAAATTGATGCATATACCTCGGTATCGGCGCGATCTCGGCATACCTGGCGGCAAAATCTGCATACAGGTTTTGGTATTGGGACAACAAGCGCCCCAGAATGGTCAGATCATATTCGCAATTGGCTAAATGACAGGCAATGAATGTCGTCCCGGGGTTGTCACGCACCACATTTTCAAGCGTACGGATCAACGCACCATGCCCCAAAAACCCTGGTTTACTTTGGTCGACTCTCCACTCGAAGGCATTCATCAAGCCGTCATTGGTTGAGTCGGCCGGCTCGTACATCCACATTGGTTCGGCAACATGGACATTCACCGGCAACTTCAACTGGCCGCATTTCTCAAACAAGGGCTTCATGCGCTGATCATCGATATGCATGCCGTGCGCGGCCACCGGCTTGGAAAAAACCTCCCCAAGGCCTTTATCACCCAGCTCGCCTACACCTTTGGCGCCAAGCTTTGCGCATCGTTCCAGCTCTTTGACTGCTTTCTGACTCCATCCAGGCTTGTTATAACCCGTATAATCAAAGCCGCACCATAGCTCAAAACGCTCGCCGTAAGGCGCATAGGCTTTATAGACCGAGTCAAACCCTGCGCCAGTCAGCATGGTAAGTATGATGGTTTTTTCGATTCCAAAACGATCCATGCGCTTTACCCATTCTTTCAATTCGGCATCGGTCTTCACATTACCCTGGTGGGCATGCATGTCGATGACCGGATGGCTGGCTTTGGTAATTTTGGTTACCGGAATCTTGTAAATCGAATGCGGCCGGTAGTTTTTCAGCAGCAGGGAATCTGCCCGTTGGGCCGGGCAGATTCCTATAGAAATGATAAAAAGCAATGTGTAACCGAGGAATTTTAACATGCTATTGGAAGGTCAGGTTGATGATCAATACCCCGCATTCTGCCCGATTGCTTTGGCATCCAGGGCCGGTATAGGCAGCAGGTAATCAGTCTGCTGGAAGCCCTGTGCATTGTCCGGCAGATTGACCTGCTCTAAAATCCGTTTTCTTAAAACATCAAAGTACCGGTCGTTTTCAAAACAAAGCTCATAGCTCCTTTCGTCAATTACCTTTTGGTCAAAAGCCGCTTTGCTCAATGCTAGGGTTGCCCTTGCTTCCTTGCCCGTAGCTGCATTGGCCCGGTCTATGATCAGATTCAGCCGGTCTACCGCAAGTTGGGTAGGCGCGCCGCCTGCCATGTTGGCTGCTTCTGCGTAGATGAGCAGGATGTCGGCAAAACGCAGCAGCTTCATTTCGATACCTGCATCACCACCGCTGACCTGCTGCTCATAAGTAAGGTTAGGCATATTGTATTTACCAATGTAGGGTACTCCGTCGGCAGATTTGGACCAGTTAATGATCGGCGCGGCAGGATCATAAATGTCCGAGGTAAAGTCAAGCAGCAGATAGTTGTGCTTGCGGGGCTGCTCGGGATAAATGTTGGATGCCCAGTAAATCTTCACAGGGCCACCGCTCCATCCGTCCATTTCGGAAGGCGCCCAGGCATTGCCCGGCATGTAAGGGGTTTGGGGTGTCGTATAGAAGGCAAACATAATTTCCATGCTGCGGTTGTTGGCTGTTTTGAAGACATCCTGCAAATTCGGTAGCAGCTTGTAAGGCCCTTTGGTAATGACCTCATCGGCCACATCGCGCGCTTTTGCATAATATTCGCTTTGATTGAGTGGAGCTGTTGCCCGGGTCAAATACGCTTTGGCCAAAAATCCTTTGGCAATCCATTTATTGGGTTTGCCAGGCGTTGCCGCTTCGTAGTCGCCCAGATGATCTGCTGCAAACGCCAGATCGGCTTCCAGCAGATCGTAGACCTTGGCCACTTCCAGACGGGACTCGGGTGTTAATGGCGTCAGTACCGGATCAGGCGTTTCTTCTGTGAGATAGGGAATTTTGCCATACAAACGTACCAGTGTGAAATAGTTGAATGCTCTCAGAAATCTCCCCTGCGCCACGACCTGATCGATTGCATCCTGCGAATTACCGGCCAGGCTTCCACCTTTGACCGCTTTCAGCACTGCATTAATGTTGGCAATGGATTTATAATGCCAGTTCCAAAGATCATTGAAGGAGGAAACCCCAAAGTCAAGACTGGTACCTTCAAAGTGGCCATCGGGAAAAGCAGGTATGTTCTGATACCCTCCCCATGTGACAAACAGGGCGTTGATCGATCCGGCATAAGCTGCCTCACACTGACTGAGGGTCGCATAGAAATTCCGCGGGGTGGAGATCCCTGCGGGTGCTTCCTGTAGACTCTCGCAGGAGAAACTGAGTATGATCAAAAGTAACGCGACAATACTTTTAGCTGGGTAGAATATATTCTTTTTCATTGGATGCACTTTTAAAATGTCAGATTAAGTCCAAACATGAGTGATTTGGCCGTCGGATAATTGCTCAGGTCAATACCCAGACCACCGGCCCCGCCGGCATTAAAGGAGCTCACCTCCGGGTCGTAGCCCGTGTACTTGGTGATGGTAAACAGGTTAATACCCGTCACATAGGTCGAGAGCCTGCTGATTCCTATCCTGCCGACAATGGATGTGGGAATAGTATAGGTAAGGGTTACATTTTTCATCCGCAGGTAGGAGCCATCCTCGATCCAACGGCTGGAACGCTGGTCGACGCCAATCCCCGAGGTTTGATTACTGCCCAGTTCCAGCAGGTTTCTTTCCCGTGAGCTCAAAAACACGGGCACGTCCGTATTTTGATTTTCAGCGCTCCATCTGTTTTTAAGATTGGTGCTTAGCCCGTTGGAGGGGTTTTCGGTTTTAATTCTGACGGCATTAAAAATCGCATTGCCATAACTGCCTTGCATCAGAAAAGTCAGATCGAAATCTTTGTAGCTCACCGTGTTATTCCAGCCATAGATAAACTTGGGCGAAGCATTCCCGATCACTTCCAACCCGTCGGCTGCCCTGGTTATTTTGCCGTCTCCGTTCACATCTTTCCACTTCGGCTCCCCTGGCGCCTGTCCCATTTTCTTAGCCTCGGCACGCTCTGCTTCACTCCAAGTTCCCAGGTTGGTATAGCCGCGCATCTGATCTACCGGCTGACCTACCTGTAAGTACTTCAAAGAAAAACCGCTGCCGTAGATCTGGTAGCCTCCACCCGTATTGGTCCGGATGGCCAAAGGAGCATTGTCAAGCAGGGTCAATACCTTACTTCGGTTGAAAGAAATATTGGCCGATGTGCTCCATTTTAGCGCCCCGGCCGCCAGAGGCTTACCTCCGACAGAAATTTCAAGTCCTTTGTTTTGTATCGAGCCCACATTGGAAAGAATCGTCGTAAAGCCTGTGTAGGCCTCTACCTGTTTGTTTAGCAAAAGGTCCGCAGTGGTCTTTTTATAAAGGTCCACTGTGGCAACCAACCGCTCTGCAAAGAAGCCCAGGTCCATACCCACATTGGTCTGCTGGGTAGTTTCCCATTTCAGGTTGGGATTGGCCGCCCGACCCAGCGCAAAGCCTACATTGGGCGCACTGTTGCCTTCGTAGGGATAGTTGAAACCAGAAGCAACCGTTGCCAGGGTTTGATAGGGCTGAATAGCCTGATTACCGGTTTTACCCCAGCTCGCGCGCAGCTTTAAATTGGAAATAGCCTTGATATTTTCAAGAAATGCTTCCTGGGAAACGCGCCAGGCAGCGGCCGCAGATGGAAAATATCCCCATTTATTATTGGCCCCGAAAACCGACGACCCGTCAGCCCGGTAACTGGCTGTGATCATGTATTTGTCATTGAATACGTAGTTGACCCGGCCCAGAAACGAATTCAAAACCTGCTTTGCCTGCGCATTGTAACGTTCATTAATCTGAGAGGCGCCGCCCAGGTCATTGATCCCGGTATCATCGCTGAAAAATCCCTGAGCGGAGATAAAAGAGCTCTTGGACTGTATCAACTGCTGTTCTGCTACGCCGGTGAAGGTTAGCGCATGCTTTTTATTGAAAACATTGCTGTATGTGAGAATGTTGGAATTCTGGTAATACTGATACTTGCTTTCGGTCAGATCACCCAGTCCGCTCACGCCACGGCCCGGCTGGGTTTTGGTGCTGTAATAATGCTGCTCATCATTGGAATTGATGCTGGCAGCGCCAGTAACCCGCAATGAGAACCCTTTCAGCAGTTTAAAATCCAGGAATGTGCTGATCTCGTTGGTAATGTTATTTTTCTCCGACTTGGTTTCTAAGGCGGTGGCCACCGGGTTCCATACATCACTGTCTGCATAGATCTTGGAGCCATCCGGGCCGCCTTTCAATGCCTTATTGTTGTAGTTTCCATTGGCATCATAAACCGGAGTAACCGGGTCAAATCGCGCGACGGTATTGATTACCTGCCCGAGGATATCCCCAAAACGCGTTCCTTCTCCTACCGGCGGCACATTGCCCTTGTCTTTGATCACGTTCAGGTTGATCCCTGCATTCATCCAACTGGTCACTTTCAGATCCAGGTTACTTCTTAAATTATAACGGGCGTATTTGGTATTGACCACAATTCCCTGTTGGTTCATATAACCGGCCGAGACGAAAAAACGGGCCGATTCACCGCCACCGCTGACCGAGAGCTGATGGTTCTGCAGTTTTCCGCTCCGGTATATTTCATTCTGCCAGTCCGTACCGCCATTGGCATCCAGCTGCGCAATCTGCTCGGTTGAAAAAGGTATCACCGGGGTAATGGGCGCGCTGGCCGTTCCATTCTGTGTGGCTGCCCAGTCGTTGGACTTGCGGGCATAGTAACCGGCATTCATCAAATCCAGTTTATGGTTCAGCCTCTGAAAGCCCATGCTGAAACCGTAGTTGAAGACCGCTTTGCCGGATGCGCCCCTTTTGGTTGTAATCAGTATTACCCCGTTTGCGCCACGCGCTCCATAAATCGCCGTGGCCGAAGCATCTTTGAGTACTTCCAGGGATTCAATATCGTTGGGGTTGATTGTCGTGATGTTGACCCCCTGTATGCCATCCACCACCACCAGCGCATTGTTACCACCCGTTATCGAGTTGCCGCCTCTGACGCGGATAGTGGCATTGCCACCAGGCGCTCCGTCCGTATTCTGCACCATGACGCCAGCAGCGCGGCCCTGCAAAGCCTGATCCACCCGCTGGGTGGGAAGCCGCGTCAGATCCGAGCCCTTTACCGAGCTGACCGAGCCGGTAAGATCTGACTTTTTCTGGGTACCGTATCCTACTACCATTACTTCATCGAGTGCTTTGGTGTCAGCGGCCAGTGCTATATCAATCTTTTTTCTGTCTCCGATAGTAGCTTCCTTTGAGAGATACCCTACAAAGGAAAACACCAGCACATCCGCATCCGAGCCGATGCTGATGCTGTACGCCCCGCTCGCACCGGTGACCGTACCACGCTGCGTGCCTTTGAGCACGACACTGACGCCGGGTAATCCTTCGCCTTTTTCATCAGTTACAGCGCCGGTTACAGTTCGGTCCGGTGGACTGGTGGCAGGCATTGCACCCAGAAAATTGTCCGGGTCACCGTCCGCGCCGGGAGAATCTGTCCAGGACCGATGCAAGAGAATGGAGCCGTCCACGAGCCGAAAACCAATGTTCATGGGTTTCAATGTGGTTTCAAGCACAAAAGAGAGCTTTTGGTTAACGTGGTGAACCGACAGTTTGCGCTGCGCGCCAATGGCCTTGGAGCTGTAAACGAAATCGACGCCCGTTGATTTTTCAAGAGTATTCAAAAAAGCGCCGACGTTGGTCTGGTCCAGATGAATCGTCACGATCCGTTCCAGCAGGTTTTGCGCATGGGTGGGCCCTGCCTGAATGGCACTTATCACAAAAGCCGCCAGGATAAATTGGTAGACGGAGTGTTTCATAACTACCCAGAGCCAGGTTTGACAATGTAGATGGTCTTTCATACTTTTGAATGTTTGTTAAGTTTTGTCTAGGATTTAGCAATAGCAGCCCTTTTACACCCTGAGATGGATGTTCTGACAGATACAGGAAGGGCCGAGTAAATCGGTACCGGTGCAACGGTACCGATTTCATTTTCAGAAACTCAGATAAAGTCAGCGCATAGTTTAGAAGGTTATAGATGGGTAATTATTGACAGCCTTTTCCTGTAATCAAAATCTTGGTCCCACGCACTTCGTAGCTCCCGTTGATGGTTCCGCAAAGCAGTTCCAGTTTGGTAAACAAGGCCTGGTGCGTGAGATTTCCAGTAAATGGACAATGGCTCAAAGATTCCTGCTCCAATTCAATTTCCGTTCCGTAGATGACTTCCAGCTGATGGATCACCTGGCCAATGGGTGTATCCTCAAATTCCAGCGAGGGGGCTGCCACCGCCGCTGACACAGCCGCGACAATGGGCTGAGGGTCCTCGGCGATACTGGTCACGAACTGCTCGTTATCAGGAAAATAGGTTGCTTTCTGATTGGGAGTCAAAATCACACCGCGATTGGGGCTGACATTGGTAAGGTCTTTGGCCGTCTGCCTGTACACGGTCACCTTACCGCTTTGAACGATCACCTGAATAGGTTGTCCTGGATCGCCTGTCCGGACCAGAAATGTCGTGCCCAATACTTTTGTAATGATATCACCAGAATACACCAGAAATGGCCGGCTGGGATCACGATGTACGCGGAAGCTGGCCTCGCCCAGCAATCTCACATCCCTGGTTTTCTGATTGAAATCCTTATGCATGGCCAGTTGCGCATGCGGGGAGAGCACAACAATACTTCCATCGGGCAGTTTCACTTCCTTGGACTTGTCGGTCTGATTAACAAACTGCGTCCACTGGGCCTGTTCCACTTTGTCGATCAGCGACTGCGGTCCAAACCAGTTTGGGAGAATTTTCTGGTTCCCATTTAAACCTATCACGATGGCGATCGCGGCAGCTATACCAGAAGCGGCCACGGCGAGTTGACGCCACAATGGCCGGATGAAAGGTACGGGGTCCGCACCTGCCAGCTGGCTTTGCGGCTGCACCTGACTCCACAGCTTTTGCTCCATGATAAGCCACTGCTCTTCTGAGAGCGGAATTTCTATGGGCTCTCCAAGCAATTCGTACCACTGCTCAACGAGCTGGATTTCGGCCGGTGTACATGTATGTGCTTCGTAACGGGTTAATAAGCCAAGAAGGGCAGATCGATTCATGAGCAAGCAACGTCAGAAGTTTTCATTTATATAGTATACAAATGCAGGTGCAGCCGTAAAAGAAATTTGCACTTATTTGAAAAATGAAAAACAAATGAGCACCAAATGGCAAGATTCTTGAAATAATTACATCCCAGACCTCCCTTTGACAATAGAAAAAAATGAGAGGGATCTACGAAAAAAGAAAGGAGGTGGCAATGGTGTAGGCCAGATAGTCTTTTAATTGAAACCGTAGCAGCCGTAAGGACTGTGTGATATGATATTCCACAGCACGATCAGAAAGCCCTAAGTGCGCTGCGATTTCTGAGGTAGAACGCTGCTCAAAACGGCTCATCTGAAATACCAGCCTTGTTTTTTCAGGAAGTAGCAGCAGGGCCTGTTCCAATGCGGCCGATAAGTCGGCCAAATCTACGTCGGTATCGGCCAATTGCTCAGCGGCTTGATATGAAGCTTCCCCCAGCTCGGCCTGCGCACTAGCAAGCTTGGCTTTAATGAAGCCGATCACGCTGTATTTAAGCGCCGTTTTCAGGTAAGCCTCCGGCTTTTCGATCAGGGTCTTTTGCCGGTTCTCCCACAATCTTAAGAATAATTCCTGCACCAATTCCTCGGCAGCCACCTGACTATTGGTTTTCCAGGTCGCAATCGAAAACAATGCACGCCAGTGACGCTGATAGATCGCCTCATAAGCTTTTGCGTCCCCTGTAAAAAGAAGCCGTCCCAGCATTTCATCGGGCAGCGTCGAATACAGATCATGCTCCATGGTAAGTGTTTAGGCCGGTACCGGTAAGTTTCCTGATAATCAAGTCAAGATACACAGATTTCTTTACAATGAAACTGCGTGCTGAGGCGGGCCGGGAACTGGCCGCTTCTGACTTAACCCCACACAATCTCTGGTTTGCCCCACCTCATTGAGATGATCTCGCAGCTGGTCATCATCTCATCACATTGGTTTCCCAGTGTTTAGGCCGCAAATTTTGCATCACCGATCGGGTTGAAAACAAACCAAGCCCTATTAGCCATACTTTACTAAGATTCAAATGAACAGGTTTTCAATGTTTTTTACCTACGTTGTGATGAGCGTATGCTTCCTCTCATACGGCCTGAGTACATGTAATTTAAGCGATACCTTGTCTGGCATTTACACCCCGGATTCCCGCGGTCTTTTTTTACTCAATTTCTCGCTCACTAATAGGATAGATATAAAGTTTTATAACATACTTTTAACTTTGGAAGAAACAGCCACATGTTTCTTCCAAAGTTTTTGCATTTATAAACCGGTGAAAAATGAAAATCAAAAGTTACGAGTTGTTTCAGGTGCCTCCAAGATGGTTATTTCTAAAAATAGAAACAGATGAGGGCCTCATTGGCTGGGGAGAACCGGTGATCGAGGGCAAAGCTGCAACAGTGAAAGCCGCAGTGATTGAGCTGATGGAAGCATTGATCGGTAAAGATCCGATGGATATTGAGGGGCATTGGAACACCATGTACCGTGGAGGATTTTATCGTGGCGGACCAATCCTGATGAGCGCCATAGCGGGTATCGATCAGGCGTTGTGGGATATCAAGGGAAAGTTTTATAATGCTCCTGTTTATCAACTTCTTGGAGGCAAATGCAGGGATAAGATCAAAGTGTATTCCTGGATTGGCGGCGATCGTCCGGCCGATGTTGCCAATGCTGCGAAACTGTCTTTTGAAAGTGGTTTCAAAGCCATTAAAATGAATGCGACCGACGAAATGCAGTACATTGATTCTTACGAAAAAATTGATCTGGTACTGGCCAGGGTCGGCTCGATACGTGACGCTGTGGGTTATGGCCTGGATATTGGCGTGGACTTCCACGGAAGACTGCACAAGCCTATGGCGAAGGTGTTGGCGAAGGAATTGGAGCAGTTCCGGCCTATGTTTATTGAGGAGCCTGTTTTACCTGAGAACAATGAGGCGCTACGTGAGATTGCCAACCATACCTGCATTCCTATCGCTACCGGTGAAAGAATGTTCAGCCGCTGGCAATTTAAAAATTTGTTAACGGACGGATACGCCGACATCATTCAGCCTGACTTGTCACATGCCGGCGGGATTACTGAATGTAAAAAAATCATGTCAATGGCCGAAGCTTTCGACGTTGCAGCAGCCCCACATTGTCCGCTCGGGCCTATCGCGCTGGCAGCTTGCCTGCAGGTAGATGCTACTTGCCACAACGCATTTATACAAGAGCAAAGTCTGGGTATACATTATAATCAGGGAAATGACCTGATGGATTATCTGCAAGATCAAGCAGTTTTTAGTTACGAAGGTGGTTTTGTCAATATTCCATCCGGCCCGGGACTAGGAATTCAGGTGGATGAGGCGCAGGTAAGGAAGATGGTCGAGGTAGGTCACAACTGGAAAAATCCGTTGTGGACACACGCCGACGGCAGCGCCGCTGAATGGTGATTGGGCTAAGGGCTGATTTTCAACAGACGGTACATTCTGATGGTGCGAGAGGCTATTTTAACTATTTTAAAAATAGCCTCTTGCTTGAATTTTCTAACTTCTTATCAACAGTTTTGAAGCTCGTCAGACGTTGTCCCACCCCAGTTGGCCAAGCCTTTCTAAACCCAGGCAACCAGCGACCCATTCAAGTTCTATGGCAATAAGTTTCTTGAAAACCTGCGAGATCCATTGCTCGGTATCTTCATCGGATGCCGCTTTGATAAACACATTGTGATTGTTTTCCAGCTGCACCGCGAAGCTGTGCGCTGACGACAACCCACAATCGGATACCGTCCACCGGATCGGTTTTTTTGTCAACTGCCTCCGGCAGGTCTCGTAAATGCTGTCGAGGCGCTTTTTCCGCTATTGTTAACCATATGCAATTTCCAGTTTGCAGGAAAGGAACTCGAAAACCCGGACTTAACCACTTTTCAAAACTTTCTCAGGATTGGTTCCTGCCGCTTTCACGGTCTGTGAGCCGATCAGGAAAAACGCAAATAACACCCCCAATTACGATCCGCCCAGCATTTCGGCCTGGCGGATAGACTGATGATGCGGGAATTTACTAAAACCATCTTCTCAAAAATCATATAAGTGAGCGGCGATGCAACCAGGTTCGAAATGACGAACAGAATTAAACAGCTTTTACAGAAAAGGTAGATCGGGCCGAGGGATGAACAAGCTTTAATTGTGTGTACGGTATGAAAGTATTTTTTGATTTAATATACTTTTGCCTATAACACTTCATCGGAATGCTGCACTGTCCTGGCGAGGGACTCTTGATGTTCATTTTACAACCCTAACTCCTCATTGAGAATGAAAAAAATTTTGCGAATTGTCGGTATTTTATTGGCAGTAGTCATCTTGGTTGCGGCCAGTGCGATCCTTTACATTAAAACTGCCCTGCCTGACGTGGGAGATGCGCCTGAAATCTCCATTGAAAAAACGCCTGCAAGAATTGAAAGGGGCAAATACCTGGCCAACCATGTGACAGTCTGCATGGATTGCCACAGCTCCCGGGACTGGAATCTGTATTCGGCCCCGCTACTGGAAGGCAACTTTGGGGGCGGCGGAGAGGTTTTTGGGCGGGAACTTGGTTTTCCCGGTGTGTTCCACGCCAGAAACATCACTCCATACGGCATTGGTCAATGGACTGACGGAGAAGTTTTCCGGGCAATCACCACAGGCGTCAGCAGAGACGGCAGTCCGCTGTTTGAAGTGATGCCCTATCACGGCTACGGCCAGCTCGACCAGGAAGACATCTACAGCATCGTCGCCTATGTCAGAAGCCTTGAAGCAGTCAAGCACGACATCCCGGCACCCGAGAAGGATTTCCCAGTCAATATTTTGATCAATACCATGCCATCAAAGGCAAATTTGCAGCCTAAGCCAGCGGAAAGTGATGTTTTGGCTACGGGTAAATATATGACGCGCGCCTCTGGATGTGTAGAATGTCATAGCATGCGAGAAAAAGGAAAGATCGTAGCAGGGACTGAATTTGGGGGAGGAATGGAATTTGTGTTCCCTTCCGGCATCGTCCGCTCGGCCAACATCACCCCTGACAAAACAACGGGAATAGGTCTTTGGACCGAAGATGCTTTTGTTAAAAAATTCAAAATGTATGCTGACTCCGGCTATGTGCCCCACAAAGTAGGTCCGACCGAGATGAACACTACCATGCCCTGGATGATGTATGCGGGTATGAAAGAGCAGGATTTAAGGGCGATTTTCACCTATCTGCGTAGTCTGTCACCGATCAGTCACACGGTGGTCAAGTTTCAGCCTAAGTGATGGAAGGTAAAATAGTCACGAATTTTTAGTCTACCTGCAAGAAATTTGTTCATAATTATTCAGATGCAGTGGGTTAATCAAAATCACCTACGAGCCAGAACCTTGAAGGCATGGCTAATCCACTTAAGAAACAGCGGCCTGGCAAAAATGCCCAGGCCGCTGGCTAAAAAATTCAAACTTTCTACCTTTCCCCTTTATAAGTCCATTTTTCTGTGAAGAATGTACGGTCAACCCCGCCAGCCTGAACCAAGATGTACTTTACCTCCAGGGTTTTGCTTCCATCATCGTTAACGGTGAATTTATTGACACCGGTCGGATCAAGTCTGGCCGAGCGGCCGCTTGAATTGGTTCCCTGCCCATAGAAGTTGGTCACACTGATCACTTTTCCGTCGCTATCCATGTTAAATATGGGTGCAAAGTTTCCGTACTGTGACGCATCCGGACCGTTCAGGATAGGATGCGTGTAATTATAGAAATCTGCACCGTTTGCGGAGTTTGAGAACATGGCCACTGAATTGGCGCCCGTAGTATGTAAGTCAGCATCAATTGGATAATTTCCTACAAGAGCTGAATTTGTTACGTCCAGCATTGGTTGCGTCGCTTCCACTTCATAGTTTCCATCATACTTGTTCTTGATACTAAAAAAAACAAGGATCGAGTCTTTCGAACTGCTTAGGTTGTAGCCTCCCGCGTCGGACACCGCAAATGCGAGTGCGTACTTTTTACCTAGATCGGTCCACTTGCTCCCATCAAGCTCGATCGTGAATTCTTTGGAAAAATCACCAGAGGCGAAGTTAACCTTATAGCCATCACCGGACTTTTCAAACGCAGAATTTGCCAGTTTGAAAAAATCGTCAGGCAGTGCTTCGAACGTTTCGCCGTTATGCACATTGAATGAATCAATCATGGCTTGCGATTGGGTCAAAACGAAAGTACTGGCCGTTTTCAACGTGGCATTTGAATTCGCATCTTTTCTTAGACTAAACGCATCCATGGTTTTCACTTCTGTGAAAGGGGAGAAGAAAAAATTCTGCTCAGGTCCTTCCAGAATCTTGACCAGGGTTTGCCCCTGATCGCCAAGTGGTACCAAATCATCATCAATACAGGAGCTCAGCACCATGGCGAGCATCCCTAGGGCAAGCAAACTTTTCGAAATTATATTTTTCATATATGTTAATATCAGGTTCTGAATAAAAGATACTTATCCTCGCTTATTGATCCCACCAAACCCGCGAATCCTGTGTGTCGCCACCGGTCAGCCTCGCAATCGCTTCTTTCACACTCACCTCGTTGCTGGTGTACTCATTGGATGCGTAGGTGTACCGGCGAACGATTTGACGCGATGAATTCACAGCGTTGACGGCCGGTGTCAAAGCCGGATATCCCGTTCTTCTCCACAGATTCCATGCTGCCATTCCGTTGGGATAGCTGGCAACATATTGCTGCGTGGCGATTTTAGCCAGGTTTGCTCCTGTGCCGGCCGATGCTGATAACGCAACAGCGCTTTGTGTAAAGTAGGATGCAGGTGCGGTCAGTCCCCATTGTTCATACGAAAGATCGATGCCTAGCTTGTAAGTGGCAGCAACATTTTCAGTTGTCCACCCATAGTCAGCGGCTTCGGCACGGGCAAGGGTTACCTGGCTTGCTGTAAGCACGTAGACCGGGCTGCTTTCGGTTCTTTTATCGCCTCTGAGCACACGTGCCCAGGTTGGATTGGCAGCCGTGAAAGCTTCTGCTGTTGCTCTCACAACACCATACGGCACGCCGATATTTGAGCTAGCATTGGCGTTTGCAGTTGTCTGGCTCTCGGTTGCACCTCCAAAAACGGTCTGCCGGTTGTCTGACAGCGAACCCATTAATGTGGTCATGGTTGCACTTTCGGCCAAGTCCTTACGACCATTGTAAGTATTAAACCAGTTACTTTTAAAGTTTCCCCCCGGATATTTTACCACGAAATTCTGGGCGTTGGTGGCGATCACGCCCGCAGGATCAGCCAAAGCGGATTTGAACTCAGTCGCCGCGTATTCGGAGGCACCTTTGAATTTTTTTGACAATTGTAAAGCAGCCATCAGTCTGATGGAATTCGCCGTTCTTTTCCATTGCGCAACATCTCCCGCAAAGATGACATCTCCGGTTATAGCAGAGCCATCAAATTGGGTAACAGCTGTTTTCAAAGTCGCAATCACACCTTTGTAAATCTCCTCCTGCGTATCATATTTCGGGCGGGAAAAATCAACGCCTTTCAGGGCCTCACTGTAGGGAACATCACCCCATTTATCAGTAACATTCAGGAAAATATATTGTTGCAATATGGTAGCGACAACATTCATATTGTTACTTTGATTCTGGACCTTGATGTTTTCAAGATCATAGAGATCTCCTGAGTATATTCCGGTATGGTCTATTTGCGGGATACTGTAAAGGGACGCATCCGAATACTGCGTTTCTGAAAAATACTGCGCATACATACCTCCCCGGCTATCAGATGCATAACCTCCGATGTGGGATTCAACATTGGTAAGAAGAGCCGCAATGCTTGGGTCCGTGGTTACAGACGGGTCTTTATTGGTATCTCCAAAATCCGCGAGATCGTCGCAGGATGAGAGAGAAAAAAACAATGATGTGCTTAGAATATATATTAGTTTCTTTTTCATATGAATTTTCAATTAGCTAAATCAAATTAGGTTAAGATCAGAATCCAACTCTTATATTGAAGCCGTAACCGCGCGTTCCCGGGTACTGGCCGGTTTCACCATAGATCGCACTTACCTCCGAGGGATCAAAGTCTTTGGTTTTTGCATAGATCAAAACCGGATTTCTCGCTACAAAAGACACAGAAAGTGAGGTAAGGGTTTTTGGAATCCCTAATTTCCTGAGCGGTACCTTATAGCCTATCGACAGTTCGCGTAATTTGATGTAAGTCAAATCGTAGATGTAATCGTCAAAAGTCTTTTTGGAGAAAAGATTGTGAAAATAATCCTGTGCTTCCACATAGAAATCAACAGGTTCACCCTCTGCATTTACACCCACCGTATGAACACCGCCACCGTCGGCCACAGCGTCACGAATGGAATTTCCCTTGTCGTTGGCCACTGCTGTACGGGCGGTAAGGCCGCTATATGAGCCCCACATGTTTGATAAAGAGCTGAATTTCCCGCCGAACTGATAGTCAAAATTCACGTTAACAGTGAAGTCGTTAAACAGCTCAAAGGAGTTTTGCAATCCACCGGTAACTTTCGGCAGTACGCTTCCAAAATTGACTTCCGGATCGTTGTCATAAAAACCATTGGCATCCAAAACGGGTACACCGTTGATTCGTTTGATGCCATTGCCGATCAGCTGCCCCCATCTTTTGCCTTTTTGGTGAACCATGATAGGCATGGTGGTTCCCCATCCACCACCAAGGTTTCCTGTTCTGGTAATTCCGAATTCGTCGCTAAGTTCGATAACGTCATTCTCGAAAATATTAGAATAAGTTGCCGTCAGGTCCCACCGGAACTTTGGTATTAAAACGGGGGTCAGGTTCAGGTTGAACTCAACACCCTTTTTGCTGATCTTTCCGATATTGGTCAAAAGCGAAGTAAATCCACTTGCCCCATTGATACTCAGTGCATAAGGGAAGGCAACCTCGGTACCGTCAAAATAAGTCGCCGAAATACCTGCACGGCTTTTGAGGAATTTAAGATCGAGTCCTATTTCTTTTTGATTGACCACAGAGCCACTGATTGCCGGATCGACAAGCTGGTTTGGCGTTCCCATCAAAAGGTTTGTGCCCCATTTGTTTGCGGGAACACTATAAGCAAAACCAGGATAGCGGTATGCACCGAAGCTTTCATTGGTTGTACCCAGGGCCTTTGGAATTTCACCCCAAGATGCCCTCAGTTTTCCCATAGTCAACCAAGGTGTTGCATTGCTCAGCAGATCGCTGAATACGAACGAGGCGCCTAATGACTTGGAGAGGACGGCATTATCATCGGTGGGCAAGGTAGAGTACCAGTCTTTTCTCAATGATCCATCAATGAACAACATGTTTTTATACCCGAATGCAGCCCTTCCGAAAATAGCCCTGTATTTTTCTTCAACACGATCATTTCCAACCTGAGGCTGATCTACCGAGTTGCCAACCGTGTAAAGATTTGGAATACTAAGTCCGTTTACCGTGTTGGCATAGTTGGTTTTGGCGATCGCTGAGAAGAAATCAGATCCTGCTGATAAATCTACTTTGAAATCTCCGAACACTTTACTGTACGTAGCCAGCACATCAATGTTCTGACGATTACTGTAACCCTGATAAGTGCTGTATGCACCTTTCTCGCCTGTCTGCAACGCGCTGGTTAGCAGGTCAGTGCTTCTTTTGTTTTCATTGAACCCATTATTTTGTTGCTTTCTGTAGGTTGCCTTTACTCTGAAATCGTCATTAAACTTGTAAATAAAGGCCACATCACCATAGATTCTGTCGCGCTGCTGGAAATTGTTGATCAGATTCAAATAGGTGTAGGGATTGTACCAATAGTTGCCGCCATAAAATGCTTTCACATTGGAGGCGTCATAACTGATGGGGGAAGCGTGGTTCCAGCTGGCGTATATGCCTTCTGGGGTTTGCAGGCCTTGTAGCTCCTTCATAATACCCATGTCCAGGTTCCTATGGAACCACTGGTTAAAGTTCCCTGATGTCGCATTGGCGTAGCCATCAGAAATTTCACCATCCAGTTTCCAGTTGATGTAGTTGACATTGGCACTCACTTCAAAATGCTTGCTGATGTCATAGCTGGTCATCAGGTTCAAGGTATTCTTATTCAATTTACTATTTGGGATCAGCCCTTTGACATGCTGATTTCCATAAGTCATCTTGAAGTTGAGCTTATCCGTGGCCGTACTGAAGCTGATCGAGTTATTGAGGGTAACCCCGGTATTGTAAAACTCCCTTGCATTGTCCGGTTGCGGGTTCAAAGCAGCAGTTTGGTAGGAACGGCTATGGCCACCATACCATGCATACCACGGTATGTATTCCTGTCCTACCATCCTTGGACCCCAGCTTGCATCATCATTGTAATCATTATAATACTTGCCGCTCAGTGCCTGCCATTCCACCGGATGACCTTCCTGCCATACGTATTTTACAAGCTCAGAAGAAGATCCGCCAGCATAAGAATTCTGATAGTTGGGCAAAATGTTGACTTTGTCAAACTGTGCTCCAAGGTTCAGGACAACGCCTGTTCCTTGTCCTTTAACGCCTCTTTTTAACGTAATCACAATCGCCCCGTTTGCTCCCTGAGCACCGAACTGGGCAGCGGCAGCGGGGCCTTGTAATACTGATATTGTTTCAATGTCATCTAAATTGACATCGTCAGCATTCGGAAGGATTGTTCCGTTTACTACATAAAGCGCGCCGGAACCTGTTCCGAATCCCGATGCCCCTCTGAGCCTTACCTCTGTATTTCGTCCCAGTGCCGCCACAGACTGGCTTCTGACTTGTATACCGGCAACCTTACCGGCAAGGGCATTGTTGATGTTGGTCTGACGAATGGTGTTTAATTGTTCATCATTGACAACCTGGGCACTATACGTAGTTGCGCGTGAAGATGTTTTAGCGCCGTAAGCTCCGGTTACCACAACTTCGGTTAACACCATGTCCGACAAGACCAGGGAGACATCCAACTCGGTTTTAGTGCCCAGCTCAACAGTTTGAACTTCAAAACCAACGAAACTGAACACGAGGGCTTTTACGTCCTGTGAAACGGAAATAGTAAAAGCACCATTTTCATTAGTCGTTGTACCACTGGCAGTTCCTGGTACGAATACAGAGACACCCGGCAGTTCAGAGCCGTCGTTGGCCTTGACTTTTCCTGTAATTGTTTTGTTTTGAGCGGTGGCGTCCGGACACACCACGGCAAGGAACGAAAAGAAGAGTAGATAGTATTTAAGCATATAAATTAATTAGGTTAGTTGGTACAACAAATGTTCATTAAAATTTGGTTAAAATCAACATTGTATTATACAATAAATTGTATTATTTAAATATCATAATATATAATTCGCTTTTTTATGAAATTTATTTAATAAAAGATGGTTTTCGGTTTACAAAAATGACTAATCACCAAGTTTCAGGGACGCTATCGCACGGAGACAAAACAAAAAGCGGTTTGCAGTGTGATGAAGGGTAAGGCAGGGGCTCAGATCAGATATAGAGCTCACAAAACCGTTGAATTCCGGCTTTGACTTGCTAAGCAGCTTTTGGAAAGGACGACCGGCAAAGCCCCTCACTGAGAAATGGGATAAAATCCAACGGCGATGGTTTCAGCCCGGTGCCGCGCATGCTGATCACATATTTTTCCGCATGGCCACCAGCCTCTTGACATTGTAGCTCACCAAGTCAATTTGAACCATTGAGTCATGAGCCTACAATCCTACCCATTTGCTGTGCTGCGCAGGCCTCTTCTTTCCAAAGACCTACTTTACGATTTCCATCAGAGCACCTGTGAGGATCCCCAGGCCTTTGAAGCAGCGCTTCTGGCGATATTCTCTGGTCCGCTTCTTTTGGAAGGTTTACAGCTGGCCTCCACGGAGGTATATGATGCCACCTTGCAACTGCTGCAAACCGGGACTGTTAGCGGCAAGCAAAAACTGCTCATGAGCCTTTACAAATACCTGGTCCGTTGGTGCCATCGATGCACACCGTTCGGCCTTTTTGCCGGTTACTTTCCGGCTGCCATTTCCAATAAAACAGATATCGAGTTTTCAAAACTGCCGCTGCAAAGACATCGCAGGCTAGATCACCGTATTTTAGGGTCCATTAAAGATTTGATTTTAAAAAATCCCAGGTACGTCAAGCAGCTTCGATTTTACCCTAATACTTCCCTGTATAAATTGGGGGATACATTCCGCTTTGTGCAGCGGCTCTCAAACCATGACGCTGCCGGCTTTTCCCTCAACGAGGCCGTAGCCCACCCCGTACTGGATGAGCTTCTGAAAAAAGCCCGGAACGGCCTTTTACCGTCGGAGCTGGTGGCTTTTCTTATGGGTGCCAATCTTTCCAAAGCCAACGCGTGGGCCTATTTAAAATCCCTTGTCGATAGTCAGCTGCTCGTCTCGGGAATTGAAATGAATATTACCGGACCAGATTACCTGCGCTTGCTTATTGCGCGTACCGACCAGCTCGAAGGCAGCGGCGCACTGGTCAAAGGGCTCAGGAAACTGGAAAAAGGCCTGGCTGAAAACCACACTTTCGAAAACCTGGATCAACAGGTGGGCAACCTCCTTGCTGATCGCCCCAATACCCCTTGCATTCAGACCGATCTTTGTTTCCCTACCCAGAGGGCCACTTTGAGCCAGAAAACAATTGATTACCTGCGTGCGAGGATACTCAAAATGGGACGTCTCTGCAAAACCGGTCAGAGCAAAGACCTTGCCATCTTCGCCCGGGATTTAAATGCCCGGTACGGCCAGCAGCAGGTTCCGCTTTTGCAAGCCTTAGACTATGACTACGGGGTCGGCTACGGTGCGCTCAAAAATGATATTCAGTGGAGCAAGTCGCTCCTTGCGGGTTTGGAATTTACCGACCCGGCCGATGAGGATGCCACCGACCCGTTGGTAGAAGCCGTCTTTATGGACTTTATGGCCCCAAATGCGCAATGCATACAGCTGACAGATCAAATGCTTCACCCAGGTAGCAATGCTGTCGCAGGCTTACCGGAGAGCTTTTATTTGCTGGGAAGTATCATCACCGCATCCCAACAGGCCCTTGACAACGCCGATTTTCTATTTGAGCTAAAAGCGCTCAGCGGACCTTCGGCAACGCATCTGCTAACACGGTTCGGTGTGGCCGATGCATCCCTGCGCCATCAAATCGCCAGCATCATCCAAACCGAGCAAAAACACCGACCCGAGGTGATCTTTGCCGAAATTGCCCATATTGCCAATTTAAGAGATGCCAATGTCACGGCCCGAGCTGCATTCCGGGACTTTGAGATTTGCTATCTGGCCAGTAGCGGCGCTCGGCACAACTTAGGCCTATGTGATCTAACTGTCGGTAGCGATGACGGGAAAAAACTAAGCTTACGTAGCACAAAATACCAGAAGGAAGTGATCCCGGTTTTAAGCTGCGCCCACAATTACAGCCAGGGCCTTCCGATCTACCGCTTTCTTTGCGAGCTGGCCAGCCAGCACAGCACAGCCCTGTACTGGGACTGGGGCCGTTTTTCCAACAGCCCATTTCTGCCCAGGGTGCAATATGAAAAGCTGGTGATAAGTAAAGCAAGCTGGCAGTTGGGTCCAGCCGAGCTTGCCGCGCTGAAGACACTACAAAAAAAGAATTCCCTTTCAAGCCAAGAGCCTCTCAGGGTTTGGTGGAAAGAAATCAAAGGCAAACGAAGACTCCCGCGGTATTTTACGGTGGGAAACCACGACAACCAGCTTCTGATTGACAGCGAGCATCCGATCTCATTAGCGCTGTTAGCTCAGATACTAAAGAAAGATGGCAGCCTGCGGCTCACCGAAAACCTGGAAGAGCCTTTTAAGGGCATGCTGAAAGATGAAGGAAAACACTTTTCCAGCGAGATCATCATACCATTTGCTAATCATCAAAACCCCGTCGCCAGCAGCACGCCGCCCAAGCCGGGCCTTGAAAATCCAGCCAGAGCCTTTATGCTCACCAGCAGCTGGCTTTACGTAAAAATTTATTGTAGCCCAGGACTCTCTGACCAAATCATCACCGGTCAACTGGGGCCATTATCAGAAAAGCTGATAAGCTCCAAGGTGATTGATAAATGGTTTTACATCCGCTACCAGGATCCAAAACCCCATATTCGCATACGCTTCTATTATCCTGGCAAATCGGAATTCTGGGTAAAGGTTCTTCAAGAACTACATCAGGCGCTAGCACCGTTAGTTCAAACCGGCGCAGTATCGGGCATGCAAACCGATATTTACCAAAGAGAGCCCGAACGCTACGGGGCGCAATACTATGAGCAGGTTGAATCCATATTTCATCTGGACAGCCAGACTGTTTACCGGTGCCTTTGTCTGCTGTCCGCTCCAAACAACCCGGACCTGTCCTGGCTTGCAGCACTCCAAGGCGCCGATGCGCTTTTAAGTGACCTGGGCCTAGACCCATATCAAAAGAATGCGTTAATCCAGGCCCTGGATGCGCAGTTCTCTGATGAGCAGGACGCGCAGGGGCGCCTAACGGTCACAATCAATCGAGACTATCGCCTGCACAGAGCAGAGATTGCCAGTGTCTTGGAATGGGCAGGCACCCAAGCCGGGATGGCGCCGTTTCAAGACTACTTTGAAGCGCGCTCAACCAAAATCAAGGCGCTGCTGGCCCCTGTTTTGACGGACGACCCGCAATTCTCACAGCAGCTCGCCCCGCATCTGCTTCACCTGTTTTTGAACCGGTGGTTTAGCAGCCAGCATAGAACGCAAGAGTTTGTCATCTATAAATATCTAAAGAACTACTATGTCACTCTCTTGAAAAACCGTGATTTCAGCAAAAAATCAGCCAAAAATGGCAGCATGTAACCGAAAATTTATTTAAATTCACTTAGCCCCCTCGAACCAATCCTGTGACGCGTACCTACCAGTCGGATGCATAGTACTTAAACACTTATTGCAATGAAGCTAGAAGCTACCACCCCACTGCAATGCCTGATCATTGACGATGAGAGCTCGGCACACAAAACCTTAAAATTCCATATGGGCAAAGTCCCCTGGCTTGAATTCACCCATAGCTGTATGAATGCCGTCCGGGCCTTGGAGCTCATATCCTCAATAAGGCCCGATATCATTTTTCTAGACGTTGACATGCCCCACCTGTCGGGCATTGAAATGCTCGGGCTCGCCGGCAGGATCTCTGCCTCGGTGATTTTGACAACGGCCCATGAAAAGTTTGCCATACAGGGATATGAGTATGATGTGACCGACTTTCTTTTAAAACCTATTTCTTTTCCCCGGTTTTTAAGGGCGGTCAACAAAGTCAGAGAACGCGGCAATCCTGACCCGTCACGAAACGAGCGGCCCGCTGCGGCAGCTACTAATGAGCCTCATCCGCACCACCCATTTCAGATCGTCGACTGTACCAGGCCGGCGGACACGGCCCTGGCCAGCCCAGCAGATTCGCCCGTGTTTGCCGAGAAAATGATGTGGGTCAAAGTCGATAAGAACATTTACCCCCTTGAATACAAACACATCTACATGATCCAAAGCTATGGCAACTACGTTCAGATCTATTCGAGAGCCCATAAGCTTGTGGTCAGGACATCGCTGACGCTTCTTCTCAAAAACCTGCCGCCGCATTTCATTCAGACCCACCGCTCGTATATTATCAACAGTGCACACATCAGCCACATCAGCGGCAATGAGATCTACTTGACAGATCTGGGTTTTAAAGCAATGATTTCCAAGGAGTTAAGAAATGATTTTTTGAGAAGACTTCCTGTATCCTATGGATAACAACCACCAGGATTTTATAAACCGGTATTTTTTCCGAGAGCAAAATCCGGCACAAAGAACTCGGTATCATGCTGCATTCTGGCTTGCCTTTATCGCATTGCATTTGCTGTATTTCATTGATTCTGGCGATGAGATCAAGCTCACACCGCGCTGGGTGGTTTCCTATGGCCTTTACTATTTTCGCTTTGTTCCCGTATTTTATCTCTCCGTATTGATCTTTGATGTGCTCAAACATCGCTATCAGGGCCTTGATCTAGTCATTAGGATAGTCGTGTTGATGGTACTGCTCATGCATGTGATGAATGTGTCTTTATTTTTGCTGCTCGAATCGGTCTACGGACTCCAATCGCTTTCGAGCCCTTTCCAGCATTTTGGCCAAAACTACCTTCGGCCCATCAGTGAGAGCAAACCCTCAGAAATACTCATCCTTTTGATGTATGATCTGACCGAGATACAATTGCTCTTCCTTCCGATAGGGCTGAAAATGACCAAGTTCGGCTTACTCGCTCAGATCCAAAAATTGGAACTTCAAGCCGATAAACTGAAAAACGAGCTGCAAACATTAAGGTCCCAGCCTGCTCCCCATTTTGTTTTGAATGCGGTTAATGCCGCCTATGCCGAAATCCAACCCGTCAGCGAGCGTGCTGCCGAATACCTTGAAGACCTGACGGGTGTGTTGCATTTTGCGCTCTATGAAACAACCCACAATATGATTCTGCTTCACAAGGAGTGGAATGCACTTCTGCACTTTGTGCATATGGAATCGAAGCGCTTCGATGATCGGCTCAGAGTAAGCATCAATCAAGACGGAGACATGTCTCATCAGGTCTATATTCCCACCCTGATGCTGATTACACTTACTGAAAACGCTTTCAAACACGGAGTCTATAAGGCCCTGGATGATTGCTGGATTGATATTCTTTTGACAACCAAAGAGGGCGAGCTTATTTTTATGATTTCAAACAGTAAGACCCAAAACAGTGCCGCTTCACAGGACGACGACAATTCGGGCATCGGTTTGGCCAACATCAGACAACGTCTTGAACTGTATTTCCCCAAAAACCACCAGCTGCAAATCTCGGAAAACAAGACGAGCTTCACGGTCAGAATCAGATTTGCTTTGAAGGCCAAAGCCTAGGTGAGAAAACGCCAACAACGGCATTTGTTTTGCAGACAGTCCTTCGAATGCCACCACCGGTTTACGGTTACGGTTTTGAATAAAGTGTTCGACTTTTGCTTGAGCTCCTGTTGTGACCAACGTCCCTTGTTCGCATCCGGATGAGGCTGCCGGAAACTCTTGTATGATATGGTCTGAGAACTCCATACCGAAGGTGCTTGCTTGGCAGTAAATGTGCTAGGCCTACTATATTTCATGGCTAACGGTTGGTAAAACCTTACATCGGTTGGTAAAGCAAGGCTTCCTTTACCAGTAACCTAAGCTTGACCGTAACTTTTGATTTGCCGATGAAATGATACGGAACCTAGCGGATCAATCAACTAATGCAGAAAGTGCTAACTGGCCTGACCAAGTTGCTTGCGGATATCGGATACATAGTCTGCGGTTACCTCTAGGGCAGACGCAATCTGTTCATCTGTAAGTAAGGACTGTTTGATCAGGTTCCGGACCGCTTTTTCGGTCTTTTCCAAATGCCCCTCGTTCCGGCCTTTCTCTACAAAAAAATCCAAGGTATTCATGACAGTTTCTTTCGTTTGAGTAGGTAGCGATGTGATCAGCTCGAGAACCTGCTGTACGGTGAGATCGCTACTCACGAATGTATAAACAATAAGGCTACTTTGCAAGTTCTGGTCCATTTCACCGGCTAGTGCCAGTATCGTTGGAATCAGTTTACCAAGCCTGTCTTTTAATGCGCTGTACTTCAACGCCAGCAGCGAGGCGGCCAGGAACTTATTGTGCAAAGCCTGGATCTGCTGGTCTGGGATTTGCCCTAGGTTGTGAAAAATGTACTGGTATTCGGGCAAAAATCCCAGCAGCTCGGGTCCTATGTTTTCGAACAGGCCGGAAAGCGTGTTATATTCCCAGCGGTTTTTACCGTGATAGAGCAGTATTGGAATGATCAGCGAGGGCTTTTCACCATTTCCGATCTGTTTCAGCATCCCCGAAAAAATGTAGCTACCGATTTGGATAGGTACATTTTTATCAATATAGCTCTTGTGTTCGATCAGAAGGGAGATTTTAACTCGTTGTTCGCCACCAGCCATACGGCATTCGTACAGAATATCAGACATTGATTTTTGCAAATCCTTGGAGACGTATGTGTCCGGAAGCTGCCTAAAAGTGGAAAAATCCAGCTTTTTAATGACATGTTCAGGTAGACAAATCCGAAAATAATCCAGGGCGATTTGCTGATTGGCCATAATAGCCCTGATGAAAGTGTCGTGCTTTGATGTGTGCTTAGCCATGATTCAAAAATATGCTTTTTAGCTTTCAGTTCCTGACTAAGTAGCGATGTCCCAGACAATTGATCCTTTGGGTGAAACTGACTTATTGATGCATGATTGAACCCAATACCTGCCATGAGCCTAAACTCATGCCAAAATCATTGGTAAGCTCATCACAGGAAAATCAAAAGACTAGGGAGCTGTTCATTATTATTTTATGTTCACTGAACACGAACAAGATAAAAAAATGAACAGAACTACTAGCGAAAGAGAAATTGCTGAGACTGCCTTGAAAAATCTGGAGGGCCACACTGGCATAAAAGGAACTTGGGAGCCAACAATCGCACGGCCTGACCCAGGCTTTGATGGAAAGACTTCACTAAGTATTAAAGGTAAACCGCTGACATTTATAACAGAAATTAAAGGTGAATTTCGCGGCTACTTTATAGACGAACTTTTACACCAAGCTAAAAAGAACAAACCATTTCTGTTAATCGCCGAAAAGATTTTTCCAGCACAGAAACAACGTCTACGCGAAGAAGGAATAGCTTATTTGGACGTGGCAGGCAACATCTATGTGGCAGATGGCGAAACGCTGATTTGGTTAGAAGGCCAAAAAGCCGTGCGTATTGACAAAGAACAAACCAAGAGGAACCGAGCATTTACCAAAGCGGGGCTCCGAATCGTCTACATATTTTTAGAAAACGAGACCTATGTCAACTACACATACCGCCAAATTGCCAGCCTTGCCACTGTTGCACTGGGCACGATCAAGCCAGTGATATCTGCATTGAAAGAAGATGGATATCTGCTCGAAGTGAATAAAAAAAGAATGCTGCTCAATAATAAAAAACAGTTGTTGGAAAACTGGCTAATCGGCTACGCCAATGTATTGAAACCATCCTTACTTTTGGGCACTTACTTTTTTCGCGAGATTGATCAGTGGAAGGAGCTCGATCTTCCGGAGGGAGCAGTCTGGGGCGGAGAACCGGCCGGTGAATATTTAACCAATTATCTGAATCCCCAGCAGTGGACTATCTATACATCTCAAAACAAGGTAGAGCTAATAAGAAAATTACAACTCATTCCCAAAGAAGACGGTAACCTAAAAATTTACAAACGCTTCTTTGCCCCCACGTTCCAAGGCTGCCAGCGATTAGAGGCCCCTGAAATTATAACTTACGCAGATTTGATGATCACGGGAGATCCTCGGTGCATAGAAACAGCACAAATCTTATACGAAAATCGTCTCGCAAAAAAATTTGATTAAGCATGAGGTATGGCGAACTAAAAAATGTTTTTGATGCAATTCTCACCACAACAATCCTCAAAAATTCTCCGGCGAGAGAGAAAATTCCTGTCGTCGCATTAGGAGCAGTTCCAGCTCAGTACAATACGTCCTACAGCTTTCCCACCTCCAGTTCTTATAACGCTGCATGTTAAAATCATCTGCCGCTGACTAAATGCTCGCTTCCCTCACATCCACCGCATGGAGAATGCTGGCTTCTGGCCGTTGCAAGGACATACTTGAGCACGCTGGCAAAACTGCTTCCTATTGCCACTTTATCCATAATCGTGTCGTAGCTCTCTAAGGATTTAATCAAAGAGAAGCTGCCTGTAATTCTTTAAATCGCAATCAGCACTTCCTTGTGATAGCGCGTGAGCTGCCTCTACCTCAAGCCACTGTAACGAGCATGGAAGGTTTCAAACCTACAATGCTCCCATTCGAAACAAAATTACCAGGTTTGGTCACATAAATTTCAGCGCCTTGATATACCCACCTTGTTTTGCTTGATGTCCTAATGTCCACTAATTCAATACTGCATCATGAAAAAAAATCAAAAGCTCGTTCTAAAACAAACTTGGTTGCATCATTATCAGGGCCAAATCTGGCGGAACCTGGCTAAAACCTCGCAAGAAGAACCCATCACCACCAGTGGCATGATTTGCACGATGATTATCCGAAGGTAAATCACCAAGGTGTACCTAACCGAGTCTGGCAGCTATCTTTTCCCGATAGCTGCTTTTTAGTGCCCTGCAAAAAAGATCGGTGAGTCGGGCCACCCAAAGGCGCACAGCGCACCAGATCCCCTCTTCTAAAAATGAAAATATTAGGCTCAAAACTTGAAATTCTCATGATAGAAAAGCATCGCACCATCGAATGGCTGGATTTTATCCTCACAACCGTTTTGAATACAGCTCAAACAGATGCCACAGCGCTGACTGCCCAGCAACTTCAAACGCTTATCGGAAAAGCCCATCAAGAAAAGCTCAGCTATATCTCTTTTCTCAAGGGGCAAAACCTGCGTCTTTCCGGCAGACGAAAACTACTCCATCTTATTGATCAGCAGCATGGCAAGCTGCTGATCTTACTGGATCAGGCCTATGAAAATGCGGCTTTGATCCAGATTCCCGACCCGATGATCATCAGCGCCATTGATTCTATCAGTTGCTGCATTTATGAGCTTCTCACTTTCATGGAAAGTCGGATGGATATCTATATCTCATTGGATGATCCTGCTGGGCCAGCTTATGTTTCCCATGCCCAAAAAGAGCTTGGCGGCCACATTGATCTGATCCGAGCAGATCTGTTGAGCCACACCGACAATCAGATCCTGACCGATATTGTACTCAGATCAATGGTTGATATCAGCCAAGAGCCAGGTCAGCGCGCGATTACTTTTCGAGAAATCTTTTACAAAAAAGAGCTGCTGAAAGAACTGGAAAAAATCAGCCGCATCTCCGATCAACGCAAAGCCCATGATGCAATAGTCGAACTATTGGTTTATATGAATTTCAACAGTCGATCATTCATAAATTACTTTACCCAAACGCTCGCCCGGCGCATCAATAGCTCTGGCTCTGCTCGTGAAAAAATGACTCAGTTGTTGCATAGCTACAAGGAATTCAAGCAGATGCACAAAAAATCGGGTGTCAGACTGCACCCGTACCAGGCAGATGTCAAGAAAGCCATTGGCGACTGGTTTACCCAGGAGATCAACTACCTGGAAAAAATGTGCCAGTGGGATATAGCCGGACACCTGCAAGGTTCCACGGCCATATCACAACAAAAACCAGAGCCTTTCAAGGTCATGGTGTTACTCTCCGTTGATCAGATCGGGCTGATTTTAAGAGCACTGGATTCGGTGCGGATTTTAAAAGCCAAATCACTCAATGCCGTTTTTGAGAGCATTACGCCATTCCTTTCTACGCCCAGAAAGCCAGAGATATCCTGGGAAAGCATGCGCTCGAAATCCTACACTTTCGAAGAAAAAGACAAACAGACCGTCATCAAGATTTTGCAAACGGTCATCGACTGGATCAACGAATACTGACACCTCATCCATCAAAAACTATGAATGCTTCAAAGCTCTCAGATCACCTGGCCGCCTTTTACCCACTGAGTACTGGATTCAAAACTGCATTGGACCAGGTGCTCATCCGGCAGGTTTTCAAAAAAGGGGCATTGCTCAGGCAAAGCGGCCCCCGTCCGACAATCTGGTTTATCGTAGAAGGGCTTGCCAAAGCCATCTACGAAGATCAAGACGGCAAAGAACACGTTACCCGGTTTTGGAAACAAGGCCAGGTCATGCTTTTGGCCAACGGCAACACCCACATGATGACTGCGGACCGGATCGTGCTTTTGGAAGACAGCGTCTTGACAACAATGACCAGTGCCAGCATCCTTTTTCTTTATCACAGCTTCCCGGAGGGGCCAAAGTTGTCTAGTAAAATCTTGCTCGATGACCGAAATCAGGGTGAGCTCAAATCGTTTCTTTGCTCCTTGCCTGCTCAGCAGGCCTACAGGCAATTCCAACAAGTTTTTCCGGCCAGACGCCTGATGCTCAAAGACATTGCAAGCTACCTTGAAATCTCGCCGGGCAGGCTCAGTGAGATCAGAAAAAGTTTGCGCTGACCCGGCCTGTCATACAAAAAAGAATCAATGATCCACTTACGATACAGGAAGTTACAACCTGTTTTTCCCATCTAGCTTTATGGGCACCTGCACAAGACCTGGCATGCACCGGTAGCCAGTCTGCGACCGACGGGTTACACCAAAATAAACAGCTATGAAAGCAAAAACACTTCCGACAATCCTATCGGCGATCTTGATCACTCTTTTCCTGTACACGGCCCTTTCCAAACTGCTGGATTTCGAACAGTTCAGAAAACAGATGTCCAATCAAAACATACCCAAATGGTCGGCAGGACTTCTGGCCTGGGGCATTGTGTCCAGTGAAATCATGGCAGTCATTCTTTTAGCCACCGAGAAATACCGGCTCTGGGGTTTGTATACTTCGGCTTTGCTCATGGTTGTTTTCAGCGGGTATATGGTACTGGTGCTTCTTGATTTTTTCGACCGGGTGCCTTGCAGCTGTGGAGGGGTGCTCAACTCGATGAATTTTGGCGCGCATCTTCTTTTTAACCTGGCATTTCTGACCATTACGATCCTGGCCATTGCCTTGACCAGAAAAAGTCAGCAGCATCGCGCTCGGGTTTAAAATCTTAGTCGCAGCAGGCACAGGCGGGATGTCTGCCCTGCATGCGCCAGGGGAAACGCTGAAAACCTGAAAACAGAGTAGGCACTTTCTTATCATTCACAATTTTATTTTTAAATCTAATGAAAAAGTTAAAAATCAATTATCTCATCATGGCTGCCCTGGTGCTAGGAAGCAGTATGGCCGTGGCAACCCGGAGCGTAGCAGGCCAGAAAACAGCACTCGTCACCAGATGGGAACGCGTGGCCGCGGATGGCGATGATACGGGAAGCTGGCGAGCTGTCTCTTCTGAGTCGTGCGAAGCCTCAGAGAAAATCTGCAAGGCCGACTTTGCCACAGGTTATGATCCCAATCAGCATACCGAGGCTCAAAACAACAGCGCTGCGCTCTCCGGCACGATCCAGTCCGGTTATGTTCAGCAGTAAAGAGTAAGTTTTTGGTAAGGCAAACCGCCAGTGGCGGTTTGCCTTTTTTCTTGGGTCTTACCTGGGGTTTTGCTCGATGCCGCTGAGTTTGATCTCATTATCAGGAATCGGAAAAACATACCGGTTATCGCCTGGGGCTAACTTGAGCGGCTTGCCATTGACGATCCGCATCAGGGTTACCTGATGAGCTGGTTCCATATTGAGCCTTCTTAAATCGGACCATCTTAAACCGCGGGCGAACAGCTCTTTTCTCCGCTCCATTAAGACCAGGTCCAGTATGGTCTCATCGGTTGCTTTCAAGGTTTCAAAGCTGCCCTTTTTGAACCTGCTTCTCAGCAGCGTGTTCAGATCGGCCAGTGCAAGATCTGTTTTCTTGCTACGGGCATAACTTTCAGCACGTATCAAATAGAGCTCATCGGTCACCAGGCCTCCATAAAGGGAGGCACCGCCACCGTAGCTTCCTTTAAAACCATATACGCCACTGGGCCGTGACACAAAAAAGCAGGTTTTCCTCAAATCATTGCTTTGATAAGATTGGTACAGGACCGAGTCGACACCCGTTAGCGGTGAGCTTACCAGTGGCGAGTAGGGCGTCAGTCCATAGTGATAAATGATTTCAGGGTTCGCCTTTGAGAATGGCGCGGGAAAAGGCCTCGCAGCCGAAGGGTTTAGCGTATTGTAGTCCAGTAAATGATCATGGATTTGCAGAGCGGCCGATGCCATCAGCCCGGCTTTCTCATAGTCACCCATGCTCAGATAGA
Organism: Dyadobacter pollutisoli; assembly: GCF_026625565.1. NCBI lineage: Bacteria > Pseudomonadati > Bacteroidota > Cytophagia > Cytophagales > Spirosomataceae > Dyadobacter > Dyadobacter pollutisoli. The sequence continues at coordinate 1,133,822 of NZ_CP112998.1, read as the reverse complement.
CCCTGGCCAGCAGCGCCTTGACAGCTGCGCCTGAAGGCCGGTTGATGTAGGTTACCTGTGGCGGGAGCATGGGCTCGGATTCTGTCAGATCTGCGATGATCTGATCATAGGTCTGCTTTAAGGATCCCCTACCCACTATTTGATTGACATCCATGGAAAGCCGGATCGGTATACCGGGCAGAACCGCCGCCGTAGCCGGCTCGTAGGGCGCCGCAAAAACCTGCGCCAGATGAAAATGCGACACAGCGCGGTAAAATAGGGCGCTGCCATAAATGTGCTGGTAGAGCTCTTCCGTCTGGGCATCGGGGCTGATCTTGCGCAGCCCATCTAAGGCGATATTGGCGTTAAAGATGGCCTTGTATGGGAATTCCCAGTCGGCTACCCCTGTCCCTTCGAAAATGTCATCTGCCCACAAATAGGCATTGCGAGGCACAAATGGCAGGTTTTTCAAATTATCGTCCGGATGATAAAATTCATCGGTGGCCAGTGCCTGAATGCCAGGCCCCTGATTCATGGCCACGCCAGCCGCGTCAAGCAAGGCCTGAAAATGTTGCAGTTGACTAGGAACCACCAGCGACTTGCTGGGTTTTACATCCAGGTAATCCGGGGAGCACCCCAAAGGCACGCCGGCGGTAATGATCAGAAATAGCGAAATCTTTTTCATCTTTTTAAATAGCGTTAAAAATCAATCTTTAATCCCGCAGCGAGACTCTTGGAGGGTGGAGGGGACGACAAATAATCTGGATCCAGATTGGATTTGGCCCGCTTGTAGATTATACCGAGGTTGCTGGCAAACAAATAAATCTGGACAGTCTGAAAGGGCATCCAGCGCGCATGGCTTTTGGATAGCGTATAACTTAAATTGATGTCTTGGAGCCGCACGTGGTCCCCTCTGTGAACCAAAACAGATGAATGGGTGTAAAATTCGTCCCGGGCTGAGCTGCTCACCGGAGGCATCGAAGGCACATGGGTGGTCAGCTCATCGCCAGGCTGCTGCCAGCGACGGTAATAATCTGAGTGCCCCCCGTTCCCCTGTAGCAGGCTGCCATAACTGACCGATGGCGCTCTGATGTAATACCCAAGCCGGTAGCTGATGTTGGCTGAAAGTGATAGGCCACGGAAAGAAAAGGTGTTGCGGAGCGCCCCAAAAAGCCGCGGCCGCAGCGAGCCGTGGTAGATCAGCTCATCAATACCGGTCGATGTTCTGAGTGCACTATAATCCTTACTGATCTCACCATTCAAATACCCCTGCGGATCCCCGGATGCCGCATCCAGGCCAGCCCACTGGTAGCTGTACATGGCATACAAGGGCCTGCCTTCTGTGGGAACCATAACGTCTGCGCTCAGATACGCGGCTGAACTGACGGGCTTGATCAGATACTTACTTACCTGATCGGCAGCATAACTGGCCAGCAGCGTGGTCTGCCAACCCAGAGCGCCCCTTACATTTTCGCTGGTGATGGTGATATCAAAACCATGGCCTTTGGTGTTGGCCGTATTTCCCTTAAAGGTGGTGATGCCAGTCTGCGGCGCAAAGGGGGCCTCCCCGATCAAATCGATACCTTTTTTAAAGTAATACTCCAGACTGGCGCTCAGCCGATTGTTCTTGGTTTTTAGATCAGCGCCCAGATTGATCATTTTGGTGCGCTCCCAACGCAGCTGCGGGTTTGGGGGGTTGACTACCCTAGCGTAGGGGAGTCCGTATGGGGCAGCGGCAGCCGAAAACATGGCAGTTGTGTAGGCTGAAAGCGTCTTGTCAATATTACCATTGTAGCCAAATGTGGCCCGCAGGTTCAGATAGGGCATCCACCTGAGCTTGTAGAAGGGCTCACTGCTCAGCTTCCAGCTCAGACCTGCCGAATAAAGCGGAACCCCCTTCTGGTTTGCTTTCACGCCGAAAAGATTGGATTGGTCTAACCTGGCGCTGGCTGAGAGTGTATAAAGGCCGCCGTAGGTATAGGCAGCATTGCCATAATAGGAAATGTAGCGGTCAGTCAGGGATGTAATCCCATCATAGTTAGGGATCTGATTCAGCGTGGAGGCCGGGTTGACATAGGAACTAAAATAGGACAGGTAGTCCACTGCAACACTGGTGGCCATCTCATTGTCAAAGCCATAGTACCCCCTTCCGGTACCTTCTGTATTCAGTCCACGGACCTCAGCGCCTGCCAATGCGGTCAGGCTGCCGCTCTTCTGCCAATCTTGATGATAGTTAAGCTGGGCGCGCAGCGAGTGGCTGGTGGTAGCCAGCTGCTGCATATCCAAAATGTCCCCGATGGGCACGGCGCGTTGAAGACTTCCGTCCTGACCAACAGAGGTGAAACGGTTGATCAAATCCCTGGTGTACCAGCTATCGATGCTTTTTCGGTTTCGCTGTTGGTTGTCAATTTTATTGTATTGATAAAGCATTTGCACCGAAAGGGCTGGCAGCACCGCGTAAGTCGCATTCAAGTTCAGACGATAGTCGGCCATTGAGGCGGTGTGATCCCCTATCTGGATTTCCTGCAAAGGATTATACCGCCAGTCGAGCAGGCCGGCCTGCTGGGCATCCTCAATAAAACTGCCCCGGTAGCTATGCGGAATAAAAACCGGCTTGGCCCCTTGATCGACCAGACGCACATAAGGAGGCAGGGGTTTGCCATTGGCAATATTGAGATTTTGCATGGAGAGTGCATTGAGCTCATTTTTGGAAGCGGCATAATAGATTGCTGTCGTCACATCGAGCTTTTGGCCGAGCAGGCTCAACGTGTTGCTGGCATTGACCGTAGTCCTGCTACTGGCATTGCCTACGGCAGCAGCCATGTTCCGATCGTAACCCGCTGAAATGAAGTATTTGTTGGTAATGCCTCCGCCACGGACGTTAATTGCATACTGCTGATTGAGCTGGTTTCGGTACAAATATTTGCCTACATCTTCTCTCAGGTCCTGATTTTTGAGCCCGTCTATCTGTGTTTGGAGCTGGGATTGGGAAATCTTCCCGTCCCGCTGCGCTATTAAAAGCTCTACCACCGGTGTCAGGGCTGTCTTTTCTTCACTGTCCTCGAAGGTTTTATAGTACCCCCTCTCAAAGAGGGCTTTCTCCATGTCAATATAGTCGGCAGTTGCGATCGCAGGAAAATAAGAAAGATCGGGCTTCTGGCCTACCGTCACATTGGAATTGAAGGAAACCTGAACGGGCTTATTGAATTTCCCTTTTTTGGTCGTGATTACAATGACGCCGTTGGACGATTGCGCTCCCCAGATCGAGGCCGCGGCCGCATCTTTGAGCACGGTAATACTTTCCACATCATTAGGATTAATCAGGCTGATATCCCCTATGTAGGGAAAGTTGTCGAGTACCACCAGTGGATCTTCTCTTCCAAAAATCGTGTTGTTGCCTCGGATGCTGATCGCACTTTGGGCACCTGGGCGCACCATGCCGCTACGGTTAAAGACCAGGCCGGCCACATTGTCGGCCAACCGGCCGATGATATCGCTGCTCACCTGCCGGCTGAGCAGTTCATTGCCCACGTGCGCAAAAGACCCCGGGGCGCGCTCTGGGGAAATATCCTGATAACCGCTGGAAATGACCACTTCACCCAGCTGACTGGGATCCGCTTCCAGCTCGACAGAAACCCAGCCCAACCCCTTCACAGGTACCTGCTTTTTACGGTAACCAATAAAGGAAACGATGATTTCAGGTTCGTCAGAGGCGGGTATGCGAATGCGGAACCGACCGGCGGAATCTGCACTCACCCCTTGCAGACTAGCCTTGTGTACGACCGAGGCGCCTGCGAGTGGTGTTTTGGTGTCAGCCGCAAGAATTCTTCCCTCGATGAGAATCTGCGATAACCCGGTCAACGGCAAGGCACAGAAAAAGAGCAAATACAAAATATTTTTCATGAGATTTTGCTGTCTATCAATCTGGTATGACTATTTACTGGTCGGTTCACGATCACGGATCACCAAAACGGGCCGGTCCAACTGCTTCTCGGTGAGCATCAGCCCGTAGCGGGCAAGTGCTTTGTTGAGATCGGGTAAATTTGAAATATTGCCTTCTATTTGAAGGTCAACAGCGGCGGTATGACCCGTTTGGTCCACCAGATTCAGCGGACAGTTCTGTGTCAGGTTAAACCGGTCCACCAGGCTTCCCAGAGAAGCATTGGCAAGCTTCCATTCGAAAGGGTCGATGCTGATTTGCGCTCTGCCGCCCGCTGAGGGTTTCAATAAATGTCCTTGCCCCTCCATGCGGACCAGTGCCAAACATTTCCTGGTGCGGTTTTCCATCGCCGCAGCGTAATCTGGAAAGAAGTTGATCAGATCCTGCTGCATGATGGCATTGGTTTTGTCCTGAAATCCAGCTGGCACGATGAGCTCATAGCAAAAACCATTGTCATCTTTAAGCCAGTCCAGGTAATGCTGGCCATGAAGCCCTGTCGTCAATCTGGATGCCCGCTCTGATTCGATCACCACACTGCCCTCATCGAGTATGTTGCCCGGTTTGGCATAGGCGATCCGGTAAAGCCAAAACCGGCTGCAATTGGTAACGGTGATTTTGCGACCGGTCTTCGGATCGATATTCCAGGAGAACCTGCCCTGCATGCCAGGTGTGTAACGGGTCAAGACCGAATGGTAAATCATATTGCTGCCATCCCCGCCATTACCATTGGCCAGCAGCGGACGGGATTGATCGTATGCGATACGCTTTTCGTCCCTTTTTTCATTTAAAACGGGTTTTGCCCGGCGCAAATAGGAGCTGATTTTGTCCGAGTTGATCTGATCCATCCCAGTTACGGCCACTACCACCCCATCCCGATCAATCCAGACATAATGCGGTAATGAATTATGATAGAAGAATTTGCCCAAAATACTATCGGAGACAACTTCCGGATGCAGTATACGTTTACCATGACGCTTCTCATATTTGGCGCGAAATGCAGTTACGGTGTTTTCCGGCTGAGTCGTGACAGGCAAAAACTGCACTTTTCCTTCGAACTGGTTTTGCAAGGAATCCATTTTGGGTATCATCGATACGCATGGACTGCACCAGGTAGCCCAAAAGTCCAGGATGAGCAGTTTACCTTTGAAATCTGAGCGTTTTGCAGACGCTGTCTGGTAATGAAGTATGCGGTTAATTGCGACATCAGGCACTGTATCTCCGATGGCAAGGGGCCTGATTTGAGAAATCTTCTGGGCTTTGAGTGGATGTGAGCCCCAAAGCAGGAAATAAACAAGCAATAAGTTGAAAATGTAAGGCAAAGAGTTGCCTGGGGAGCAAAAACGTGAGTTCATTGCAACTAATTTTTAGGAGTGAAAAAGATCCGTCAGTAATGAATTTCAAGAATCGAGCATAACTTTTCCCCAGAAGGAAAACATAGCTGAGACCTTTAGCTGAACGGATGAGATTGTATATAGCAGCGCTTGCTATTCTCAGTCAGGAGGGCAGATAACAACAATTAGGATTGATTTCATAACACTAGATGGTTTGCGCTTTTAGTTTAAAAGCATGAAACAATAAGTATTAAATAAGAGAAGCTCCTTTGCGAATGTGGTTCAACAAGGAACCTGAACGAGACGTGGAGCTCAACTGATTTCATTTACAGGTACCGATATACCTTGGAGCTAATAAGCAAACCCACGCCCAGGACGTGTGCCGTTTTTTAATGAGAGACTTTGAGCGAATGTTTCAATTTCTCTATAAGTATCGCGGAATCCTTAAAATAAGACCAATTGCCCTGTCTCAAAAATTAAACAAACATAGCAAAAAAGTAAAATGATATACAATCATACGTCAATTTATTTTTAAAATACCATGACTTTCCTTGTATGGATAACAAGGACATTATACTTCAACAATTTGCAAATGCGGTTCTAGTCTCTGCAAAGCAAAGAAATCTGAGCCTAAGAAAATTGGCGGCGGCTTCTGGCCTCGAGTACTCTCAAGTGCAAAGAATTACAAAAGGAAAGGTCAATCTAGCCTTGACCACCATCATCTCGCTCTGCGAAGGTCTCGAGATAAGCCCGTCCGAATTGTTCAGTCAGTTCAAATAAAAGTTGAAATCCAAACGGTCTCGTCACAGCACGCAACATACAACTAATGCCCGGGATTGATTTTGAGTGGTGATGCCGTAAAATTGACCATTTCAGACTTACAAAAAGTTGGAACCATCGTCAATGACTTGTATCGACCTAAACTTTCGGTTGAGGTCTTTCAATTTTTCTCTCGGTCAAACTTCTGGTAAAGGCCTAAGCTGCAAGATATCAGCAAGCAGTTTACTCCTGAAATCTGAGCGATTTGCAGACGCTGCCCGATAGCGAAGTATCCAGTTAATTACGAGGTCGGGCATCGTATCTTCGGTTGCAAGCGGCTTAATTTTAGAAGTCTGCTGGGCTTTGAGTGGCTCACCAAAGCAGGAAATAGACAAACAGCAAGTTGAAAACATTAGGCAAAGAGTTCCCAGGGAAGCAAAACGTGAGTTCATTGCAACAATTATTAAGGAGTGAAAATTAAGAAATTGCTTCGCTCGTAAGCGGCTCTGTTGCCACACAACGAGAAGCACCTGACATTGCGGTGTTGTTACAGATTGAATTCGAGCAAATAGTTTCAATCCGGTGGACAAATTACTAAAACAAGAATTGACATCATAAGCGCGACTTGGTTAGTGTTGCAGAGCAGTGTTATGCAAAGTGCAATTGAACCAAAAAGTACAAAATTTTGGAAGCAATATTTCGAATGAGGACCTTGATTCACTTAATACATCCAGTTTTACGAGTTCTCAATCTTCCAATTAGCAGTAGCGAGTCAAATTTCCAAGAGGTAAAAAATATACAAACGGACAGGCAAACACTTTGACCGTTTTGATTCCTACATCCTTAATTCAAAATTAAGAAAAAGCAAATAAAAAGTCAACCATATGGTTGACTTTTTATTTGCTAAATATCTTCTCATTGCATCATGAGTGCAAAATTGAATGAAGTTGATGAGAAATTAAAGGAAAGCATTGCCAAAAGGATAACTCAACTAAGAGTTGCTTCTGGCAAAAGGCAGTCGCAGTTTGCCTTAGAAAATTTGGAATTAGAGAAACAAGTCCTACAACGACTTGAAGCTGGAAGGGGTGCTTCAATTTATACTATAAACAAATTTTGCAAATCAATTGGTATTAGTCTGAGTGAATTTTTCAATTCTGAACATTTTAGTTGATATCGAAAATACACTAAAGCTCAGACACTTTTAGTCAGTGAATATCCTATAACCCTCCTTTTCAGTTTCTTCCGCACCTCACATAACGGGTGTTCCAGGTCAGATCTTGGTGACTACCGGTTCGACAATAATTCTAAAATCAGTCGGAGATAATACTCATTTTAAAACAACTCGCCGCCTAAATATCGAGCATTTTGGAGAGTACCCTCCTATTCAACGGTCGTCATCGAACAAAAATTGAGTTTCCTTGCTGGTGCCATTTACTGAATCGTTGACACATACTTTTTCAATAACCTTGTTTGACATGAACAATCATGCATCATCTTATCTACTACCTAACATTCCAATAATCTGGCAGCAGCGCATCTATCACGTAAACCATAAGTTGACTTGACACCTTATCGATTTGGGTGGCAAAAAGGTGATAGAAAATTTGTACTTTTTTGCCACCCTACTCCAACCTTTACTTTGCATCGGATCTTCTGATGGATATCACATCCTGTTGTCCAGCCTGCGTCCATGAACACTTAAATCTGATTCATTATGCTCACCTTTGACCTTTGGAAATACTACCTCATTTTCGTATCGGCTAGCTTGCTCGCTTATTATGCCCTGATCCTATTGCGCTTCTATAAAGCAGATCTGAAAACCCTCTTTTCTGGTAAAACCCGTTCCCAGCAGTTTAGCCCGGCCCCGCTCAATGAGTCTCTCGCAGAGGTTGCCACCGAGCCGGCAGGCCAGCTCACAGCAAACGGCGTGGAGTCTTTTCTTTGGAAAGACCCGGCAGTCTTCGAGCAGGCGGTTTCCGCTTCTGATGCTCTCAAGACCGCCATTGGTGAAGCATTCGATAAAAACTACAGCAAAGACGATCTACTAGCACTTCTGCAAATGATATTAAGTGAATACGCGAGCCTGGGTGAGTCCCTTCACCGGGTTCCGGTCATCGAATTCATTCAGGCAGAATGCGCAAAATATGGCTCCATACATCTAAGCACGGCTGAAATAACCAAAGTTTGGAGAAAGTTGGATTGACGGAGCCGCCCGAGAAAGGCCCTTCTGCCCCCGTAGCAGAAGGCGCTCTTTTAGGGCAAATTCAAAGAAGTATGTTCCACCAATTAAATAGACAAGACCTATGAAAACAAATCGTATCAATCGCCGATCACTGCTTTTACTGGCATTCCTTCTGGTAGCCAGTTCGGTTAAAGTATGGTCTCAAGATGGGGCGGCCGGGATTCAAGAAGCCGATTCGCAGGTAAGATCCTACTTTGAACCCGGCACCAATTTAATGTATGCGATTGGGGCCGTATTAGGCCTTGTAGGGGCTGTAAAAGTATTTCAAAAATGGAATGGAGGAGACCAGGATACAGGCAAAGTGGCCTCGGCTTGGTTTGGAAGCTGCATTTTCTTGGTGGTCGTAGCCACCGTCCTTCAATCATTCTTTGGCCTGTAATCCGCTCACGTATACACCAGCACGTCACAACTGTCCAGCCTGACCTATGCAGCGAATCATCTACCCCATCAACAAGGGCATCAATGCAAGTATTGTCTTTCGGGGCCTGAAAGGTCAGTACATCTTGTATATGGCAGCGGCCATCTTTGCTTTGATGATCCTTTATGCGCTCATGTATGTGATAGGGATCAACACTTACGTGAGCCTTCTGATCACCGTCGTTCTGGCCGGTCTGTCGACGGCGCTGGTGTACCATCTGAGTGCCGCTTACGGTGAGCACGGCCTGACCAAAGCCCTGGCCAGGCGTTCAATACCCAATGTAGTCAAAGCTACCTCGAGGGCAAAGTTTATGAATCCTAAAAAAAGCATCTAATGCAGAAGCTACTCAGCGAGATACTTCCGATACTGGATATAGAGCATGATCTGATCCTTTCCAAGGCAGGGGATGTCACCATTGCCTTTCAGGTGCAGCTTCCCGAAATCTTTACGCTTTCCGAGGCCCAGTACGATGCCTTTCACCAGACTTGGGTGAAGGCAATCAAGGTTTTGCAGCCGCGCACGGTTTTGCAAAAACAAGATTGGTTTGTAATCAAACCCTTTCGCGCAGAAAGTGCCGCATCCAAAAGCTTTCTGAGCACGGCAAGCGATGCATTCTTTAAAGGAAGGCCTTATTTGGATCACCAATGTTTTTTAATGCTGACCCGTATGCCCGATGAGCGCAGGCTTTCCTCTTCGCTGCTTTCCAATCTGATCAGGCCTTCGATCGCACCAAGCCAGACGCTCGAGCAGCAGTCACTCGATGACTTCTTAGACAGCGCTGGCCAGTTTAAAAGAATATTGGAAGACAGTGGTTTTGCTCGTCTGGATCAGCTTGACAACCAAGCGCTTTTCAGCCAGGCCAAGAAAGCGGGACTGATCGAGAAATATGGTTTCCTTCTCACAGATGATCAGCAGCGTATCCTACGCGATGTCAGCTTTCAGAACGGGATACAGATCGGAGACCGGAATTGCAGCCTTTACACGCTGGCGGATGCATCCGATCTACCCTCACAATGCAGCGCTTCTGCCACCTATGAGCGCTACTCGACAGAGCGCACCAAGTTTAGCATTGGTTTTGCCAGCCTGTTGGGAGAGCTCTTGCACTGTAACCATATCTACAACCAGTATATTTTTACAACCGACACGGAGAAGACGCTCAAAAGGCTTGAAAGTAAACGACTCAGACTGCAATCCCTATCGCTTTACGCCAGAGAAAACAACCTGGCCTTGGAGGCTACTAACGAGTTTTTAAATGAAGCCATTCGCGAGCAGCGCCTGCCGGTCAAGGCCCATTTCAATGTACTGGCGTGGACTGAGGAGCATTCCGGTGTCAAGGAGCTCAAAAGCCGGGTATCTTCCGCCCTTGCCCAACTGGATACTTCCGCCAAAATCGAATCGGTAGGAGCCCCTCAGATTTTTTGGGCCGGTATTCCGGGAAACGCCGGGGACTTTCCCATGAATGATACCTTTGATACTTTCGCAGAACAGGCGGCTTGCTTTTTGAACTTAGAGGCTCCTTACCGTTCCTCGGAGGGTGACTTTGGAATCCGCTTGGGAGACAGGCTGACGGGTAAACCTGTACTAGTCGATATCTCTGACGAACCCTTCGAGCGCGGGATTATCCAGAACAGAAATAAGTTTATTCTGGGGCCATCGGGGAGCGGCAAAAGCTTTTTTACCAACCACATGGTTCGCAGCTATTATGAATCGGGCGCCCATATCGTGCTTGTTGATGTGGGCCACAGCTACAAAGGCCTCTGTGATATGGTATCGGGTTACTACTTCACTTATGATACAGACAATCCGATCCGCTTTAACCCTTTTTACATCGAGGAGGGTTATGCGCTGGACATTGAAAAGAAGGAAAGTATCAAGACCCTGCTTGTAGCGCTTTGGAAAAAAGATGATGAGACTTTCACACGCTCGGAGTATGTTGCTCTGTCCAATGCGCTGACGTTGTTTTATGAACTGGCCGGTCAGCGGGGCACTTTCCCCTGTTTTGACAGCTTCTACGAGTTTCTGCTTACTGATTTTACGGCTGTGCTCAAAGAGGACCAGGTCAAAGAGCGGGATTTTGATATGGGTAACTTTCTATATGTGCTCAAACCCTACTATCGAGGCGGCGAGTTTGATTACCTTCTTAATGCCCGTCAGAACATCGATCTGTTAGCGGAGCGCTTTATTGTCTTCGAACTAGATCATATCAAAGAGCATCCAGTCCTTTTTCCGATCGTTACCATTATCATCATGGAAGTTTTCATCTCCAAGATGCGCAAGTTGACTGGGATCAGAAAAGTGATTCTCGTTGAAGAGGCTTGGAAGGCTATCGCCCGAGAAGGCATGGCTGAATACATTCAATACATCTTTAAAACGGTTAGAAAGTTTTTTGGAGAAGCCATCGTTGTCACCCAGGAGGTAGAAGATATCATCTCCTCCCCTATCGTCAAACAGGCCATTATCAATAACTCTGATTGCAAAATTCTGCTGGATCAGAGCAAATACCAAAACAAGTTTGATCAGATACAGGAATTGCTCGGCCTGACAGACAAAGAGAAGTCTCTGGTATTGTCGGTCAATAAGGCCAATGATCCTCTTAGAAAATACAAAGAAGTATTCATCAGTCTGGGCGGGGTGCTTTCCAAGGTGTATCGCACCGAGGTGAGTCCGGAGGAGTATTTGACCTATACCACAGAGCAGCGTGAAAAGATGAAAGTCGCAGAATACGCTGGCCGGCTTGGCAGCATCCAACAAGCCGTTGGGCTGCTGGCAGAAGAGATGCGGCAAGCCAAACGATAAAAACAGCAATGAGATGAGAAGGAAAGTCTTTATGATCGTGTTTTTTATTTTTACGGCAACTACCCCAGTCAAGCAAGCTGAGGCCGCCATCCCTTGGGCCCAAATCATCAAAGAGGCTGTCAAGCGCGTGGTGCGGGCTTTTGACCTTTTGGTTCAGCGCAGGCAAAACCGGCAGATCCGTCTTCAAAACGCCCAGAAGGCCCTTGAGAACACGATGGCCAAATTAAAGCTGGATGAAATTGAAGACTGGGTCAAAAAACAGCGGGATCTCTATGAGCAGTACTATCAGGAGCTCAAAAAGGTAAAAGCAGTCGTCAGCTATTATTTCCGTGTGAAGGCGATCGCTGACAAGCAGATCCAAATCCTGAGAGCCTACCAATCGGCTTGGGCTTTATTTCGCAACGACGCCCATTTCACTGCCATCGAGCGGGGCCATATGCAAACGGTCTACCAGGGAATGCTTGCAGAAACTGCCCGCAGTGTTGAACTCTTGGAGCTGGTGGTCAAATCATTTACCACTCAAATGTCTGATGTGAAGCGTCTTGAAATCATTGACCAGGCCGCCGACAGAACGGATCAGATCCTGGATGAGCTCAATGCATTCAGCCATGAGAACAAGCTTTTGAGCCTGTCCCGCGCTAAAAATGAGGTGGATGCCAAAGTCGTCAAAGAACTATACGGAATTCCATAAATCGTTATGATCAACAAAACAATGCTACTGGCCATCTGGCTGGCGCTCTTGCAGACTGCGTGCCACGGCCAAAGATTCAAGGAATGGTTCCGGCAGAATAAGACCCAGAAACAGTATCTGCTCGAACAGATTGCCCAGCTGAAAATCTATTTGGAGCTCACCCAGAAAGGCTACCGGATCGCAAGGCAAGGCCTTGCCACGATCCATCAGCTCAAAAACGGGGAATTCAAACTGCACAAAAATCGTTTCGATTCGCTGTTGACGGTCAATTCCTCAATCACATCGCTGGACAGGCTGCAACAGATCTCTGACATGCATGGCAGCATCAATCAGATCTGTGAAAAGCTGCCAGCCGAGCTGGCCCAATGCACAGGTTTGGCAGATGTGCAAAGAAAACAGGTCCGCACCGCGCTCGACAGGCTCTATCAGGATTGCCAGGTGCTGATAGGCGGGTTTCTTTCTGTGATCCGAAGCGGGCAGTTGCGCATGACCGACGATGAGCGGATAACCCGTATCCAGGCGATCCATCAGCAGTTTGAATCCAATTACATTTTTGCAGAAAGTCTTCGGCGCCAGGTTGGCTTATTGTGCAAGCAAGCCGCAGCGCAGGAAGATGAGATGAACCACCGTCAAATCATTCACGGCTTTAACTGATCAAGAAATGAAAAAAATGATAATAATCCTGCTGCTAGGCCTGGTTTGGCCTGCCAGCTCGAAGGCGCAGAGCCCTGAGGTGACCCAGCTGATTTTGAACCTGGAAAAGCTCAATGAGCTGCGTAAAATCCTCAAAGAGCTCAAAAAAGGATATGAGATCCTCTTTGAGGGCTACACTAAAATCAGAGATATTTCCCGCGGCAACTTCAAGCTTCATCAAGCGTTTTTGGACGGGCTCTTGCAGGTGAGTCCTTCTGTGAAACGCTATGGTCGTATAGCCGATATCGTAAAGATCCAGCTAGCCATTCTTTCCGAGTCCAGACAAAGCCTCTCGCGCCTGGCTGCATCGGGCGCATTCAGCGCTCAGGAGCTGGATTACCTGCAAAAGGTTTACGGTGATCTGCTTGCAGACAGCGTAAAAAACCTGGATGCACTCACGGACGTACTCACCGATAAAAAGCTGCGCGCCTCAGACGACGAGCGGCTCTCTGTGATTGATGGGATCTATGAGCAGCTCAGTGAAAAGCTAGTATTTCTCAGAGATTTTAACAGCAACAACAGCGTTTTGGCCGCCCAGCGCAGGGAAGAAAAGTCTTCGATGGGCACCTTGAAAGAAATCTATGGGCTGCAACCCTAATTCAAACGCCATGAAAAAAAGTATTACGCTATTAACTGGGCTGATGGTGCTGGCCCTGCCCGGAACCGCCCTGGCCCAGGGTTATGAGGCCCAGATCCGCGGCCTGAACCAGGTGCTCGATGAGCTCTATGCGCAGATGCTGCCGCTGTGCTCCAAGCTCATCAGCGTCGGACGCGGGATCGCAGCTTTTGGCGCGATCTGGTATATCGGCCACCGGGTATGGCGCCACATCGCAGCCGCAGAACCCGTTGACTTTTACCCGCTGCTGCGCCCGTTCGTGCTGGGATTTGCCATTCTAATCTTCCCTTCTGTGATCGCCCTTTTAAATGCGGTGCTCTCCCCTGCCGTGCGGGGCACCTCCTCGATGGTGGCTGATTCCAATAAAGCCATCCAGGTGCTTTTGAAACAGAAACAGGACGCCATCAAAAGCTCTCAGTTCTGGGAAATGTATGTGGGAGATGATAGCCGTGGCAGTAAGGAGAAATGGCTCAAATATATGTATGGGGACAGCTACTCAGAGGGTTTTACCGACGACATTGCCAACGATATCAAGTTCTACATGGCCAAGCAGTCCTACAACTTTCGCAATTCAATCAAGGCGGCCCTGAGCGAAATTCTCCGCGTGATCTTTGAGGCCGCCGCCCTTTGCATCAACACGATGCGCACCTTTCAGCTGATCGTGCTGGCCATCATTGGCCCGATGGCATTTGGCATTGCTGTTTTTGATGGTTTTCAACATACGCTGACGGCCTGGATTGCCCGCTACATCAATGTTTACCTCTGGCTGCCGGTAGCCAATATCTTCGGGGCTATCATCGGCAAGATCCAGGAAAAAATGATCGCCATGGACATCCGTCAGATTGAAGGCGCTGGTGACACCTTTTTTAATGCCCATGACGTCGCATACATACTTTTTCTCATCATTGGCATCGTCGGTTATTTCTCCGTACCCTCAGTAGCTGGTTATATCATCCACGCCGGTGGCCCTAACTCGCTGCTCTATAAAGTTACGGCCCTGTTTGCCAGTACGGCCGGCTCGGCAGCCAAAATCGCCGCTCCCGCCTCCCCCGTGTTTGGAAGATCCCTCACAGCTCAACGCTAGACAGATATGTTTACCAAAACCAAGGACATCGAAAGGGCATTTCGCCACATCAGGCTATTTACGTTGGTAGTCGTTCTCAGCAGCGCAGCCAGCTGCGCTGTGGCCATCTACCTGAGCATAGGACTTGCTGAACGCTCTGGTCAGAAGGTCTACCTTTTGGCCAGCGGCAAGGTGCTGGAAGCCTACGCCTCCGAGCGCAGCGAGAATATCGCTGTCGAGGCCCGTGACCACGTAGCCAGCTTCCACCGGCTTTTTTTTACGTTGGCACCCGATGATAAGGTCATCAGTGCCAGCATGGCCAAAGCACTCTATTTAGCGGACGGCTCGGCCAAAAAACAATATGAAGACCTTAAAGAGTCAGGCTATTACACAGGTGTCATTTCGGGCAACATCTCTCAGGAAATCCAGATCGACAGCATCCTGATCTCATCTGAGAAGCCTCCTTACCGCTTTGAATGCAAGGCCATTCAAAAGATTATCCGCCCCACAAGCATCGTCTTGCGTAGCCTGGTGACCCAGGGGCAGCTGCGGCCGGTGCTACGCAGTGATAACAATCCCCACGGCTTTCTCATCGAGCGCTGGCTAACCCTGGAAAATAAAGACATACATGTACAAAACCGCTAGCATATGTTTTATCGATTCAAACCCACCAGAAGGCGCGCCCCCATCGCGCAGCCCGCTGCAAACGCCAATCTGGCAAAGCTCATCTTTGAGAAAATCACCGCCAGCCAGCGCAGGATTGCGCAAGCGCTAGAAAAGGGCTGCTCTCAACTTTCTGATCGCGCCCTGAAAAGGTGCTGGCTAGCGGCCGGTATCGGCTCGGCGCTCATGGCAAGCTACCTGATGTATGCGGGGCTAGCCAACAGTCCTTATAGCCTCTTTCTGATTAGTCCGGCCAGCGTCACACCCCCTGAACAGATGCAGGTGCCGGCCGGGATGACCCAGCAGCTATTGCTGGACCTGTATTTAGACAGCATGCAAAAAGCGATCGTAGCAGACAGTATCAGCGCTCTAACACCTCAACACGAAAAACATGGAAAATCAGCTCAATGAATCTGCTGCTCAGCGCAGATTTTACCTTTTGATGCCAGTAATTGTCTTACCCTTTCTGACTGTGATCTACTGGCTGGTGGTGATCAAAAACATGGGTACAAATCTGGCTGAGGCCAGCTCCAAAGGCGGGCTGCTGACCAGTCTACCGGCAGCCTCACCCCAAGAGGGTGATCCGGTCAGCAAACTGGAATTCTACCATAAAGCCGAGCAGGATTCGGCGGCCCGTTTAAAACAGATCAAAAAAGACCCTTACCGGCAGGGCGCCCCGCCAGAAGGTGCTGATTCGCTACGATCACGTCTCATGGGCCTGGAAGGATCGATGGCAAAAAACAAGAAAGGTAAGCCTCTCCAAGCCGCTTTACTGGATGAGGACCATCCGGAGACGCGCCTGGTCAAACAAAGACTTGCCGCACTTGACCGGGCGCTGGCCGCCGCCCAGAGTCCGGCCTTCGACCAGGCTAGCCCTGTCGCCCCTGAGCCGGAACCCAAGCCAGAAGCACCCACGACCGAACAGTTCGATGCGATGATGCAGGACCTGCAAGCGCAGGCCTCCGAGCAGCCCGCAGACCCCGAGCTGGATAAGCTCGATAGTATGCTGGATAAAATTATGCAAATCCAGGACCCTCATCAAAAAGAGGCCGGTACGGCAGCCCAACCGGCCAAAGCGGCCTATACGGCCACGGCAGCTGCTCAAAAAGATCCGGTCACTTTGATGGACGTGCAAAGCCCGGACTCACTTTCGGGTTTGGCTTCGCACGCATCTTCGGCTGAAAATGGCTTTTTTTCTTTGGATCAGACTCTGCCCGATGCTGTCTCCGCCGGCATCACAGCCGTGGTCAGTCAGGATCAACAGCTCATTACAGGCTCGATCATTCGGCTGCGGCTTACCAGTCCCATGCTGGTAGCAGGGGTAACCTTACCTGAGCATACGCTGCTATACGGAACAGTCACGCTCGCCGGCGAAAGGCTGCAAGTTGAAATCAGCTCGATCCATATCCAAAACCAGCTGCTGCCTGTCAAGCTTAGTGTATATGACCAGGATGGACTTTCCGGCATTTACATTCCAGGAGCCCTTTCGCGGGTAGTGGCCAAGCAACAAATCAGCCAGGACATCCAGGGATATGACCTGGATATTGCCGGCACCTCTGCCGGAGTGCAGGCTGCCAGCGCTGCGGTACAGACGGCCAAAACTTTTTTAAGCAGAAAAACCAGGCTCGTCCAGGTCAAGGTACCCGACGGGTATCAGGTCCTACTCAAAGATTTAAACTCCCCACTGCCATGAAAACCCTTGCCATACCCAAATTTGTATTTTTCGCGCTGACCACCTTGGCCGGATTCATTGCCAGCGCCCAAGATGCATCTCTTGCCAGTCAAAAAACACTCGCCTTACAGGTGAGCCTGAATCAGACTGTTTCAGTGCGCTTTCCCGAGGCTATCACAAGCGTCGATCGGGGCAGCAGTCAGCTGCTGGCCAAAAAAGCGCCAACGGTCGAAAATGTGCTGCTCTTAAAGGCTGGCTCTCCTGATATGCCGCCCACCAGTCTGATGGTTATCCTCTCTGATGGGTCTCTGCATAGTTTTCAGGTGCAATTCAGTAGCGGGCCGGTTCCGATCGGTTTGGAGCTGCTTTCGGATACAGCCCCGGGCGCTGTTACAACTGCGCAGCTTTCCGGCCAGCAGCCGCTGATCCGCCATGAAATGGGCAAAGCCCAAGGCATGCCCCGAAATCTCAGGGTGAAAGCCTCTACCCAGGGCATTAAGGCCCGGATCGACGGCTTTTACATAGCTGGCGACAGGATTTATCTCCGGCTGAGCCTTGCCAACCATTCGGTGATCGGCTATGATCTGGCCAGCGTTGCTTTGTATCTCCAAGACAAAGCCCAGCCTAAAAGAACAGCGGCCCAGCAAAAACAGATCATACCACTCTTGCCGCTTCCCAAGCAAAACACCATAGCATCCGGGGGGCAGCTTACAGTCGTGATCCCGCTACCCAAACTCACCATTGATCGCCGCAAGTATCTGGCCGTGCAAATCCATGAAAATACCGGCAGCAGAAACATCTCTATCCGGCTCAAAGCGAGCCATTTTAGAAAAATGAAAGCGCTCTGAGCGGACCTAACCTTTAAAGTATAACGATCATGAACCAGAAAAACTTCGAGTACCTCAAAGAGCAAGTCAAATTCGCCGGCTTCGGAGAGAGTCTGCATCAGCAGCTCCAAGAAAACATGCACAAGCAGCTCCCCGAATTTGCTTTGCAGCACCAGGCCCGCTTTGGTGGTGATCAGATCAGCAGCTGGCTGCACTTTAAAAAATCTGCCAGCAGCGAGCTGTATTTTTTTAACAGCTATTTAGCGTCTCTTAAAAACCAGGATCAAACCCAAAAAATCAACCACCTTTTTTCAACAAACCACCCAGGCAGCTTCACGCTAAAGGAAGCCTTCAACCTTTTGCAGGGGCGCGCCGTTGAAAAGCAGCTGGTCAATGGCGATGGCAAGCGCTACCGGGCGTGGCTACAAATGGATTTTAAGCAAACCGAGCTTAATGGCAACTTTAAGATCCGGCAGTTTCACACTAGCTACGGTTACGATCTGGAAAAATCCCTGGCCAAGCTTTCCCTGCGGGAGCTTGCTGAGCCGGATAGTAAAAGCAGGCTGCTGGACTCGCTTCGGAAAGGCAACCGCCAGCAGGTTACCCTGATTGACGGCCCAAAACAGCACAAGCTCTTCGTTGAGGCCAGCCCCCAGTTCAAGGCCATCATCGTCTATGATCAAAACGCAGTCCGTCAGCAGATTCAGCAGGTGACCCAAAAACAAAGCCAGCAGATCTCAAACCAAACAACAGTCATGCACGCTCAGCAGTCCGTGCTGAATACCGACAAAGACCGCCAACAAGGCCTTTCCATCGGCTAAGGGTTGGCCTCTTGCATTTCAAACCACTCGTAGTCACTGATGCTATGGATTTTGCAGGTGATCAAGACTATATCAAAAGGGTGCGCGAAACAGATATGGTCAGCTACCTTTCGCGGCTGGGCATTGAGCCTGAAAAGATCAGCGGGGTCAATTATTGGTATCTAAGCCCGCTCCGGGCCGAGCGGACGGCATCCTTTAAAGTCAACCGGAATTTGAACCGGTGGTTTGATTTTGGCGAAGGCATCGGGGGCAATCTGATTGATTTCGGGATCCTGCACCAACAGTGCAGCGTGGCTGATTTTCTGCGGCAATTCAAAGTCGATCTGCTCGTAGGTCGCCTGAAAGAGCACCAAGCGCCTTCTGCTTCTGAGCGGGAAAGAGAAAGCAAAATCCAGATCCTGGAAGTCACAGGGATACAGAAACCTGCGCTGCTCGAATATCTGACGCAAAGAAAGATCGCAGCGGATGCGGCCAGGGCTTTCTGCCACCAGGTTCACTATCAACTGGCTGGCAAAAACTACTACGCGATCGGTTTTCGAAATGATTCAGGCGGATTTGAGCTTCGGAATCCATACAGCAAAATCAGCAGTTCACCCAAGGATATTACCAGCATCAACCGGGGAGCAACCACAGTCAGCGTTTTTGAAGGCTTTTTCGATATGCTTTCTTACCAGAGTTTATATGGCAGCAAAACCAGGCCGCCTGAAAATTTGGTCGTTCTCAACTCGGTCGCATTTTTTAAGAGGTCTCAGCCATTTTTAGAAACCCATCAAAGCATCCAGCTGTACCTGGACCAGGACCAGTCGGGAAGACTTCTGACTACTCGCGCCCTGGCGCTGGGCGACCAGTACGTGGACCGGAGCAGTCTTTACAGTGGGTTTAAGGATCTCAATGAGTACCTGCTAGCCAGCCAGCAGCCGCACGCCAAACTGATTGCCCATCAAGAGGGCCATCAACTCTGATCCGGCTTCTGGCCAAGAGGCCCGCCAGAAGCCTGAACCAGTAAACATCTCAAAGCAAGCTTTAAAATGAAAACAAAAAAACCAAGCAAGCAGTCGCAATCGAAATACATCTGTTTTAGGATCGATGTTGACCAATACGATTTGCTTCGGGAAAACTGTAAGCAGACCACCTGCCGCAGTTTGAGCCAGTATATCCGAAAACTCTTATCGGCAGGGCCCGTCACAGTCAATTACCGAAACGCCACCATGGAAGAGCT
This sequence comes from Dyadobacter pollutisoli, assembly GCF_026625565.1. Taxonomy (NCBI): domain Bacteria; kingdom Pseudomonadati; phylum Bacteroidota; class Cytophagia; order Cytophagales; family Spirosomataceae; genus Dyadobacter; species Dyadobacter pollutisoli. The sequence goes on along the minus strand of NZ_CP112998.1, from coordinate 1,114,092 downwards.
CATTGTTGAGCTTTCAGCTTTAAGGGGAGAGCTTGCGCATGTGTCCAGAACCTTTGAAAGCGCAGTAGATCAGCTTGGCGGCTTCCAAAACGCTCAGCAGCTGGGCAGTTGGCTGCTACGTTTTGAGACTGAGAAGAGGGATCTTGCCACCCAGATACATTCGATCAATGAATACATCAAAAAAACAGCCAAGCAATGGTTGCAGTAATCGGCACGAACCGCTCTTTGTCCAAATCGTTTTATTACAACGAACAGAAGGTCAAAAAAGGCCAGGCCAGCTGCATTTTGGCCGAAAACTATCCCTGCGAGCCAGATGAGCTTTCTTCCAAAGCGCGCCTTGCCGTCTTGCGCAGACGCGCAGCACTCAATGAAAATCTGGCCAAGAACTCGGTTCACATCAGCCTGAACTTTCATCCCTCTGATAAGCTTTCCAAAGCAAAACTGCAAGATATTGCCCGCATGTACATGACCCTGATCGGGTTTGGCCACCAACCCTATCTGGTCTATCAGCATCTGGATGTCGCCCATCCGCACCTGCACGTGGTGGGAGTCAACATCAGGCCAGATGGCAGCTGGATCAATACCTACCGGATGGGTATGGGCCTATCTCAAAAGGCAAGCAGACAGATCGAGAAGCGTTATGATCTCACTGTTGCCAGCGGCCATAGCACCGTTCTTTCTCCGCTGGCAGGCTCTCAAAAACTGCGCTATGGAAAAACGCCAACATCCCCTACCATAGCAGGTGTGCTTGCGATGGTACTTCCCAGTTTTCACTACGGCTCTCTGATCGAGCTCAATGCTGTGTTGCGTCATTACAATGTTTGCGCCGACCCGGCCAGGAGCAACGCCAAGATCTTAAACCGTCAGGGCTTGGTGTACCGCGCCCTGAGCGAAGATGGTCGAAAAGTGGGAGCACCCATTAAAGCCCGCTCTTTCTCAGCAAAACACACCCTTCCCTACCTGAACGGCCGTTTTATCAGCGGAAAAGCCCAGCGGACAGCTCATCAGCCGCGCGTGAGCTCAATGATTGACCTGGCGCTACTAAGCTCCGCTAGCAGCGTTTCTGAGCTGCAAGAACAGCTGGCCCGGGAAGGTATCAAAACCGTTTTCGCTGTGAGCCAAAAAGGAGCAGTCTCTGAGCTTTTCTTTGTTGATTTCAAAACGCGCTGCGTATTCACTGCCAGCGGGCTGGGTGAAAAATATGCGCCCGCTAAGCTGCTGGGAAAATTCGCTGACTTCCGGCACGTACCCAGCCCGAAGGATACACTCTCCCCCCAGGCTTCGGTCTGGGATCAAAGCGGCCGCCTGCCCATAGATGCAAGCGGCCACAAACGCACCGGTGATGAGCGGGCCGTGGCAGATACAGATCAGGCAAGTCTTAGATTGGAGCTCCTTGCGCCCGTCGCAGACGGTGATTATCTGCCCTGGCAGCTAAAAAAACGGTCCAAGAAAAAAAGAAAAGAAATCACTATTCAACTTTAATACTAGAATACCATGGCCTCAAGCACCGGTGAGAACGAGCAAGCCTTGCGGCGGATCATGGACATGAGCCGTCTGATTAGCATACTGGCACTTGCCCTGCACTTTTACTACTATTGTTACCGGGTCTTCGAGCATTGGCAGCTCAGCTGGCCAATCATGGACAAAATTCTAAAACAGGTAGAAAAAACGGGGCTTTTCAGCTCATTTTCCAAGACAAAGCTGGCTGCGCTGCTCTTTCTTGTGATCTCGCTGCTTGGGGCCAAAGGAAAGAAAAAACAGGCGCTCAGCCTTGCAATGCCCCTTGGCTGGATGCTGGCGGGGCTAGTGGTATTTACTTTGGCCAGCGGGTTGCTGCACCTTCCGCTACCGGCAGCCACAGCCGCTGGCAGCTATATGCTCTGCTGCACCTCAGGTTACCTGGCCATCCTGTATGGGGGCTCGCATCTTTCACGGGTGATTCGCCAGCGCATCAATGTCGACATATTCAATGCCGACAATGAGAGCTTTCCCCAGCAGGAGCAGCTGCTGGCAAACCCCTACTCGGTCAATTTGAAAGCCCGCTACCATCACCGTGGCAGAACACGGGCGAGCTGGATCAACTTCATCAACCCTTTCCGGGGCATTCTGGTCGTTGGATCTCCCGGGTCAGGAAAGACCTATTACGTCATTCGTCACATCATCACCCAGCATATCCAAAAGGGATTTACCATGTTCCTCTATGATTTTAAGTTCGATGATCTGACCAGGATCGCCTACAACACCTGGCTTGAATATAAATCCGGCCCGGGTATGGCCAAGCATTTTTACTATATCAATTTCGATGACCTCTCGCGCTCTCACCGCTGTAATCCGCTGGAACCTGCCTCCTTGATCGATATCTCCGATGCGGCAGAATCAGCCAGAACCATCCTGATGGGGCTCAACCGGGAGTGGATCCGGAGGCAGGGAGACTTTTTTGTCGAGTCCCCCATTAATTTCCTGACGGCTATCATCTGGTTTCTGCGCTGCTACCAAGACGGCGTCTTCTGCACTTTGCCACATGTCGTAGAGCTCATGCAAACGCCCCACGCCAAGCTTTTTTCAGTGCTCAGGACCCAAAAAGAGATTCACGTGCTCATTAATCCTTTCATATCCGCTTTCCTGCACCAGGCCAATCAGCAGCTGGAAGGGCAAATTGCCTCGGCTCAGATCTCTATGGCGCGTCTTTCCTCGCCAGCGCTTTACTATATACTTTCGGGAAACGACTTTTCTCTGGACATCAACAGTCATAGCCAGCCCAAGATTGTTTGCATGGGAAATAATCCTCAAAAGCTTCAAACCTTCGGTGCAGTGATTTCGCTGTACATTAGCCGCATCATCAAATCGGTCAATCAGAAGGGCAAGCAAAAATCCAGCCTGGTCTTTGACGAATTCCCAACTGTTTATCTCAACCACATCGATGCCTTGATTGCGACGGCGCGTCAAAACAAAGTGGCTACCACGATCGGAATTCAGGACCTGAGCCAACTTAGGAAGGATTATGGCAGGGAGCTCGCCGACGTGGTCATGAACATTACCGGTAACATCATTTGCGGGCAGGTCACCGGGGAGACTGCCAAGCAGCTCTCAGAGCGCTTTGGCCGGATCAACCAGGACCGGACCAGTCTATCCATCAACAGGACGGACACCTCCATTAGCCAATCTAAACAACTGGACCTTGCCATCCCACCCTCCAAGATAGCCTCGTTGAGCGCAGGTGAATTTGTGGGGATGACCTCGGATAATCCAGATCAAACCATGCTTTTGAAGACCTTTCATTGCCAGCTTATCAATAACCATGACGCCATCCGCAAACAGGAGGCCCGCTACCAGCCGCTACCCGTGGTACGACAGATCAATGCCTCCGTTATTGATGCTAATTACCTGCAAATCAAAGAGGATATTGAAGGGATCATATTTTCGGAAATGGAAAGGATGCTTAATGATCCTGAGTTGTCGCATTTGATTATCAGCAAATAGGGGTTTCTATGTGTTCAATCCATCTTAACAAATCCTTTGTGTTCTATGAAGGATATCTTGTCCCATAGCTCCCAAAGCTAAATGTACTTCCTACTTTTGAGTAAATACATCCGAGTCATTATCAATAGCTCTATCGTTAATTGCACATTTTGGAAAATTAAAAAGCTATGTTCCAATCTGTTCTGGGAGAAATTTTTGATCGCCGCATCCAAGCATTCCATGGGGTCAGCTCGGTAGCCTTTTTGGTGAAACAGGTTATTACATGGCTTAACTTAATGGAATTGACACCAATTTACTCTCAATCGCCATCTCGAAGGAAGGCTATCGCGTAATTTAGTTTGCACCTTTTAGTTGATCAGACAATTTATTGTATTGCAAATAGTGCGGACTTGCCGAACGTCAAAGTCAAAAACGTCATAGAAGTCAAGGACTCTGCTGAATATGCATATGTGACCTGTAAGTTACTAATTATGCACAGCCATGGAAAGTCCAACTGACGGGTCTATTTTTTATAGTTCAATAATGGCCATAGCATACTCTTTATAACCAGGCCCCAAGCCTCCAAAACGTTGCTGTACAAGCTTTCCCATCAACCCAAGATCACCAAGCTTGTGAAAGACTTCCTTGGGAAAGTGCTGTTTTTTGCCCCACCATTGATATTGGTTTAATATGGTGTGCTGCAAAATCTCTCACCGTTTCTTTGATCAGATGGCAGGTTTCCTCCCGCTGGCTCTGAGTTAAATCTGATTTTGTTATGTTCATAATGGTTGATGATTATATTTGTGCTATTCAATCATTCTGAGAAATAGACAAATTCATTAACCGCAAACGAACAAATCCGGATGGTAGCAGTGAACATCCGTTTAAAAAAATTACTTTTGCAAAGGCCTCAGTACCATAGACTTGGTAAAGTTCAATTTTTTAATCATAAATAAATACCGTAACAGCTATATAATAATCATCACATTTTATGAAAATCGCAGTTGTAGGAACAGGTTATGTTGGATTAGTGACTGGTACTTGCTTTGCCGAAACCGGCAATCAGGTTACTTGTGTTGACATTGATGTCAGAAAAATAGAACGTCTTCAAAAGGGTGAGGTACCTATCTACGAACCCGGGCTTGATGTGCTTTTTGACCGTAACGTGGCGGAAGGTCGTCTGGTATTTACTACGAATCTCGCAGAAGGCATTAAAGACGCCAAAGTAATTTTCCTTGCATTGCCAACACCTCCCGGTGAAGACGGATCAGCGGATTTGAAGTACATCCTTAAAGTAGCCGATGATCTTGGATACATATTGGATCAATACGCAGTGATTATCGATAAGAGTACTGTACCGGTAGGCACTGCTGAAAAAGTACACGCAGCGATCGTGAAAAATGCAAAAGTGGATTTTGACGTGGTTTCTAACCCTGAATTTTTGAGGGAAGGTGTCGCCGTCGAAGATTTCATGAAGCCTGACCGCGTTGTGGTGGGGACCTCTTCTGAAAAAGCTAAGAAGGTAATGGAGAAATTGTATGCTCCATTAGTGAGACAGGGTAACCCTGTCATATTTATGGATGAGCGTTCGGCAGAAATGACCAAATATGCAGCGAACTCTTTCCTGGCGATGAAAATCACTTTCATGAACGAAATTGCCAACCTTTGCGAAAAAGTAGGTGCCAATGTGGACGATATCCGTCGTGGTATCGGAACGGACAGTCGCATTGGTAAAAGGTTCCTTTTTGCAGGTATCGGATACGGTGGAAGCTGTTTCCCAAAAGACGTACAGGCTTTGGCTAAAACCTCCAAAGACTACAACTATGATTTCCGCATTCTCCAATCAGTAATGGATGTCAATGATGATCAGAAGAAAAAACTTCTTCCGATGGTTGAAACTTACTTCGAAGGTAGCCTGAAAGGAAAAACGATCGCTGTGTGGGGTCTTGCATTCAAACCTTATACGGATGATATCCGTGAAGCTCCCGCCCTTGAAAATATCAATTTCTTGCTCGAAGCAGGTGCAAAAGTGACGGTATACGATCCCGAAGCAATGAACAATGTAAAGGGTATATTAGGAGATAAAGTTACTTTCTGCCATACGCCTTACGCAGCTTTGGATGATGCTGACGCCCTGATGATCTTCACAGAATGGCCTCAGTTCCGTACTCCTGAGTTTGAGAAAATGGGTAAGTTGCTCAAAAATAAAGTAATTTTTGACGGAAGAAACCTGTATGAACTAGAACAAATGAAGGAAATGGGCTATACCTATTACAGTATTGGTAGGGAAAAAGTGATTCCAGCCTGAGAAAATTGAAAATATTGTCGGGATATTGAACACCTGCGATCGAGAGGCTTGTCAGTGACGGACGTGTACTACGTGCATTGTCAGGCCTTAGAGCTGGATGGTACGAATCAACTCCAGCCAGACATCACGAAAGCCAAGGAAATCCTGGGCCGGGAGCCAAAAGTTTCACGTCCGGAAGATTTAAAATCACATACGATTACTTCCGTAACTTACCTACTGAAAGGTTGTATGAAGAGTCTAGTCACAGAGGTGTTGAAGGATTCAGTGATAATAAGTAATAGAGATTTATAAACAAAACATCCAGCACATTGAAATCTGCTGGGTGTTTTATTTAGAGGAAATAGGCTCAATTTAAACATAGTGGCCTGATAAGTAAATAATTGTATAAAAAAATCGGTTCAATTTCAGAGCCTGAAATCCAACCTATCCTGAACATCAAATTGCAATTCGCCCAGGACATTTTGAAAGTCCGGTTGATAAGAACACTGTAATTTTAATTGATTGTGATTTCTTGGATGAACAAATTCTACGCTCACTGCATGTAGCATCATGCTGGTCATATCCAGATTATCCTTGAAGTATTTATTCTGCTTGTTGCAGCCGTGAGGGCGGTCGCCGATGATGGGATGGAAAATGTGAGCCATGTGCTTGCGGAGTTGATGCATCCGGCCGGTTGTGGGCGTCAGCTCCACAAGGGAGTAACGCGAGGTCAGGTGCTTGCCGATTGCAAAGGGCACTTCTGTTCTTTGCAGGGTTTTGTAGGAGGTAAAAGCCTGCTGAATGGTTCCGTCCTCCCGTTTTAAGGGATAGTCAATTTCACCACTATCTGGCGTAAAACCCCGGACAATGGCGTGATAGGTCTTATTGATTTCTCCTTCCTGAAACTTTTGCTGCATTAAGCTGTTCATTTCATCATTTAATGCAAACAAAAGTACGCCTGCTGTTTTTCTGTCCAGACGATGGACCGGGTACACTTTCTGACCCAGCTGATCGCGCAGCAGCTGCACCGCGAAGATATCTGTATCTGCTGCAATCGATGAGCGGTGGACTAGCAGCCCGTGCGGCTTATTGATAGCCACCAGCTCCTCGTCCTGGTAAATGATCGAAAGTGGGAAATATGGATCTGAGAGCACTTAAAAAATAGACAGGTCCTTTTCAGTTTTGGACGTAAGTACGGCGTAGGAACTCGGCTTGATTCCCAGTAAATATGGAAAAAACCGTAGAATGGCGAATTTCAATTTGGTCACAAATAAACCTTTGGGATTGTTCTTAAACAATGGCCTGATCACTTCTTCGTGATACAAATGACAAATGTCTTTTTTGACCTCTAAATTCTCTGACCGCAATAAAAACCGAAACAATGACGGCGTATAAATGTTTATGTGCCCGTAGGACAAGAAATGTTTCAGTTTCTTGTCTACATAAAATGAGAAATCAATGGGCACTTCAAAAATCTGGTTTTTGGATACTCTTTTGATCTCCCTTAAAAGCAATCTCTCGTGCTCGACGTGCTCCATCACGTGTGAGCAGATCACCAAATCGAAATGATCGTCAGGATAAGGTATTTTGTACCCGTCAAACAATAGAATGTCATTGAGACTCTTGATGTTTTTGGATTTGATCAGTCCGATGCCGCTCTCTGAGATTTCCACGCAGTTCATGTCCGGGCAAAAATCCCATTGTGATAGCCAGCTCAGTATACTCCCCTCTCCTGCCCCGACTTCCAGTACATTTTTGAAACTAATATTTTTGGTTAATTCTACGATGTTAAGCGCCTTATATTTGGCCCCGGTGTTGCGCCAGGCTACTGAACTTTCATCATATTGCGAGGAATAGGAATCCTTTACGTTGTCAGATATTTGCATACAATTATAAATAATGCGCTAAGCAAAAAAGCTGTTTTTGAGGGTAGTTTAACTCTTTCTGCTGTGTCTGATACGAAACCTGATGATCGCCCACAGTACCAGATACAGGATCCCTAGCAGCATTCCGATCTCCATACTGAATACCCACGCTGTACGGTCCAAAATGCTTTCAAAGAGGTTTTTAATGATCGCTTCCGGCTCGTGAATGATATCCCAACTGTTCATCCTTCTGACCCTGCCCAAATATACGCCAAATCCCGCCAGGGGCAGACTGATCAACAGCAGGATATTAGCTGTTCTTTTTTCAAAAACACGCCTCCATGAGCGGTGTATCCAGTAAAGTGAGACCAATCCATTGAAAAGGCTTACTTCCGCATAGGAAAAAAGCATAATGATGTCATGCCAGGTCAGATCTCGCTGATAATCAACCGTTAAATGCGCCAGATCGGTGATCATATAAGGCGCATTGGGCAGAAAAGCAATCCAGGTTACACTAAGCAAGGTGATGATGATGACATTGCTGTCGAAGCGCTTGGTCAATGTATCAGCCAGAAACGCGATAATCAGGGGTATCCAACTCAGAAATAAATTCCAGTCCAGCGAAAAATCAACAGGGGAATTAAAAAGAATGCGGATCAGATGAAAAGTGACAGCTGCGATACTCAAAAGCAAAAGCAGCAACAGCGAAAAAACGCCTTCCATAGTGATAATGGGAGGATCAGATACGCTAAACTTATAATTCCTTATCCAATCTATTAAACGGTCCAATAGTGATCAATTTAAGTTCATTCATGACGATTTAAATGCAAGGCAAATGAAAAGCAAAATCGGCACACTACATTCATATCATTGATTTCATTAAATAAAACATTGATATAATCATAATCACCTCTTATTCCCTGGCTGCTCACGTCTGACAAACTCTGAATTCAGGCTATGCCTGAGTAGGATTCTTTTGTTCTTTTTTAGGTTTACGTCTCTTCTGTTTTCCAGAAGGTTTGCCGGCAGGCCGGTTTCCCGGGCCTTTTCTGGGTCCTGAGGAGCGGAACTTTTTGGGTTCAAATACCGGCGGCTCACCAAGTCCCAGTTCCTGGGTAATGGACCTTTTCTCTACTTCTTTTTCAAAAAGCCGTTCTATTTTCAGAACGTATTTTTGATCTTGTTCATTGATAAAAGTGATCGCTGTGCCCTTCGACTCTGCCCTGGCCGTACGGCCAATGCGGTGCACATAATCCTCAGGATCGCGCGGAACGTCATAATTGACTACGTGGCTCAAATTGTCAATATCTATACCGCGTGAAAGCACATCTGTCGCGACGAGCACAGGAAATTTTCTATTTTTAAAATCCCTCAGCACAATTTCACGATCCGCCTGCTCGGAATCCGAAGAAATTCCGTGAGCGCCCATTCCTAATTTGCGCAGCGAACGTACAATGGGCTCTACTGTCGACTTCCGTGAAGTAAACAAGACCATACTTGTTGTACTTTGTTCCTGGCTCAGTAAATGGAGCAGCAATGGCAATTTTTGTTCGTCTTTGGCCATATAGAACTGCTGGTCGATGCGGTCAACAGGTCTTGAAACGGCCAGCCTGATTTCTTCCGGATTTTGAAGGATCCGCTTAGCCAGCTCTCCTATTTTAGAGGGCATTGTTGCTGAAAACATCAACGTCTGACGCTTGGTGGGCAGAAAGCTCATTATTTTAAGGATATCACCCAAAAAGCCCATATCCAGCATCCGGTCAGCTTCATCGAGCACCAAATGTTTCAGATCACTAAAATTGACATATCCCAGCTGCAAATGAGCGATCAGGCGTCCGGGCGTAGCAATGATAATGTCCGCTCCTTGGGTCAGGGCTTTTTTCTGCTGATCCCACTCCGGCCCTTTATTTCCTCCGTACACAGCAATGCTGGTAGCTCCGACAAAATAGCCCAGCCCCTGAATTTGCTGGTCGATCTGAACGGCTAGTTCACGCGTAGGAACAAGGATCAATGCGCCGGTATGGACATTGGTTTCGTGGGCTACCTTATCAAGAATGGGGATCAGGTATGCGGCGGTTTTGCCGGTACCGGTCTGGGCACAGGCCAAAAGGTCTTTGCCACTCAGAATGTAGGGGATTGCTTGCTCCTGGATAGGTGTTGCCTGCTGGTAATTCATGGAATCCACGGCGCTTAATACGTCTTCGTGGAGTTCAAATTCATTAAAATTCAAAATTCAGCTTATAAAGTCCGCCAATCCTCTGATTAACAGACGCGTTAAAAATGCGCTGACTTTAATTTTCCCAGTCAGCAAACCGCTTGATTTGAACAAATATAACAAAAATCGACTGGAATGAAAAGTGGGACGGAAAACATGTGGGCAAATATTTGGCCCTTCATGCTCCCCACCCCGAAAAGTCAATGCGTCATTCTACCGGCGAAAGCTCACTGGCCTCCTGATCTGTATAAAGTCTGGACTTGGTGATAAAACGGATCCCCAGTGGAATTTCCAGCGAAAAACTTGACCCGCGTCCAGGTGTGACATCGATTGTAAGCTGGGTATGTTTCCAGTATTCAAACTGGTCGCGACTCATGTAAAACCCGCAGCCAGCGATTTCCCCCAACAGCACATCACTATCCGATGTCCGGAACTCTCCTTTGGGAAAACACATGGGCTGCGAGCCATCACAACAACCGCCACTCTGATGGAACATCAGCTCACCATTCTCTTTTTGTAGTTTCGCTACTACCTTTTCAGCCTCTGGCGTTATCAATACCCTGCTCGTCATAGCTGATCAGAAAAAGCCCAACTTATTCTTGTCATAAGAAATCAGCATGTTTTTGGTCTGGCGATAATAACCGAGCATCATTTTGTGGTTTTCACGACCGAAACCGGATTTTTTATAACCCCCAAATGGCGCATGTGCCGGATAGGCGTGGTAGTTATTGACCCACACCCTACCCGCCTGAATAGCGCGAGGCACCTGATAAATCTCGTGTGCATCACGCGTCCACACGCCCGCGCCTAGTCCGTAGAGGGTATCATTGGCAATGGCAATGGCCTCCTCAGTGGTTTTGAATGTCGTGACGCAAACCACCGGACCGAAGATTTCCTCCTGGAAGATCCTCATTTTGTTATGTCCTTTAAATATAGTGGGTTTAATGTAGTAGCCACCCGAAATGCCATTCTCGAATGTCTGCGCGTCCCCACCAGCGAGCACTTCTGCTCCTTCTTCTTTACCGATTTTAAGATAGGAAAGGATTTTCTCGTATTGATCATTGGAGGCCTGAGCTCCCATCATGGTGGTACTATCCAGCGGATGACCCATTTTGATGGCATTGGTACGCTCAATGACCCTACTGATAAACTTGTCATAAATACTCTCATGAACCAAAATACGCGACGGACAAGTGCAAACTTCACCCTGGTTGAGCGCGAACAAAACCGCTCCTTCAATGGCTTTGTCAAAGAAGGCGTCGTCCTCGTCTGCCACCGACGGAAAGAATATGTTTGGTGATTTTCCACCCAACTCCATAGTGACTGGTACCAGGTTGTCTGACGCATATTGCATAATAAGCCTTCCCGTGGTGGTTTCACCGGTAAACGCCACTTTGGCAACTCTTGGTGAGGAAGCCAGTGGCTTGCCTGCTTCTACCCCAAAGCCTGAAACGATGTTGAGCACACCAGCCGGCAGAATCTCACCGATCAGCTCCATTAGTACCATAATGGATGTAGGCGTCTGCTCAGCGGGTTTCACTACCACGCAGCAACCTGCGGCCAAAGCCGGAGCGATTTTCCAGGTAGCCATTAGCAATGGGAAATTCCATGGAATGATCTGGGCGACAACACCCAGCGGTTCATGCAGATTGATGCACACTGTGTTTTCATCATGCTCGGAAACACTACCCTCCTCAGCACGTATTACGCCGGCAAAGTAGCGGAAATGGTCCACGCAAAGCGGCAGGTCAGCAGCCCGGGTCTCCCTGATCGCCTTACCATTGTCAATCGTTTCCACAATGGCCAGGTATTCCAGATTGTCTTCAATGACCTGGGCAATTTTTAAAAGTAGATTGCTCCGGTATGTTGCAGCTGATTTACTCCAAGCTGGAAATGCCCTGTGGGCTGCGTCCAATGCATTTTCAATATCTTCTTTGGTGGACCGGGCCGCGCGGGTAAAAACCTGGCCGTCCATTGGTGAGACGTTTTCAAAGTACTGCCCTTTAACGGGTTCTACGAATTTTCCATCTATAAAATTTCCATACTTTTCTTTAAAATCAGGGCGCTTTGCCAGATTTTCATTGACCTTAGGTTTGCTTTCAATTGTTGGGTTTTCGGTGATCGTATCCATAAGTTAAAGGTTAATTTTAATGATTAATGAATACAAACCTAGCCTGATACCACGTTAATCATTGGTACGATCGTTCCAGATTATAGGATAAATATCTCATTTTATCAAAACATAATTATATTTATCTCAGAGGCATTAACTTGCAAAAGCATTGGTTAAAATTGCGGTTTTCATCTTGATATTGGGTAGCTATGGCAGCAGGTTATAAATTAAATCAGGTGGCGTTATCGGGTGAAAAGTCCCTGAAAACGCTGGTCGAAAACCGCCGCGCGTTTACACTGGAAAACTGCGAGTTAAATTTGTTTGAAACGCTCCAGCCCTCACTACTGGTCCCGCTCACGTTTTCAGATTTTGTGATCACCAGTATGTTGCGGGGTAAAAAGGTCATGCATCTCTTTGACCAGCCGGGCTTTGACTACCTGCCCGGAGAGACTGTGCTGGTACCGGCCAATGTCACGATGAAAATTGATTTCCCGGATGCTAACCGTGACAATCCCACGCAATGCATCGCGCTGGCATTAGATCAAAATAAAATTCAGCAAATTGTAGACCGGCTCAATGAGGCCTATCCAAGGGAAGGAAAACATCAGTTCTGGAACCTGCAACACAACCAGTATCATTTTCTCAATAATCTGGAACTGGCCCAGACCTTAAACAAACTGATCCATATTTGTTCGGGCTCCGCGCTGGGAAAGGACATTCTGGCGGATCTGACCTTACAGGAACTAATCGTGCACATCATTCAAACCCAGAACCTGGCAGCAGTAGAAGATGGTGCATATTTTCATGATGACAGCCCGCTCGCCTTTGTGATCAGCTACATCCGGGCCAATATCAGCGAAAAGATCCAGGTCGATGAGCTTAGTGAGAAGGCATGCATGAGCCGCACTTCCTTTTACCGGGCTTTCAAAAGAGAATTCAGTTTGAGCCCCCTGGATTTTATTTTAAAGGAAAAGATTAAAAAAGCGAAGCATTTGCTCTCAGAGAGCAAAGCCAGCATTTCAGATATCTGTTACCAGCTCGGCTTTTCAGATCTAAACTATTTCGGCAGGCAGTTCAGAAAATCAGAAGGCATATCCCCCAGCCAGTACCGTAATGTAAGTAGCAACGACAAGTAGGCCTTTGACCTTCAACCGGTCGATCATCATAATGGCCCTGTCTATCCTGATCTGAACGGATTTCGCTCCGGATATATAATGGATAATCGCTCTTTGCATACTAGGCAGACTGGCGTAGAAAAGATGCTTCCCCTGCGGATCTATTTCGAGCAGCTCAGTTAGTTCTTCGGGCATATCCCTCCCAAATTCACTGTCGTCCTTCCAGGCCTGGACCGAGAGTGTCTGCCCTAAGACAAATTTCCCTTGCTGACGAAGTGGCGCGCCGACGTTAATGTAAAACCTTCCATCACCCTTGGGCCGGATAGCGCATTGAAATTCAACGGTGTCATCCAATCTGCAACGTATGCGCGCTGGTCTTCGCCCCTGCACAAAGTGCTGAGCGGTCTGGTCAGGTACCATGATATAAAATACGCCTCCCTTTCCAGGAAGGCGCTCCAATATGGCTTCGAAATGTAAAGTGTTTTCCATAAATCAAAAATGGAAATGATATTGGCAAAAAACGATTACTCCGTTAAGGGTCTGACCATAATGTCTTTGTATAGTACAACGCTCTTAGGATCATGGGCCTGCAGAGCAAATGTACCGGACTTTAAGAATTTGTTTTTCATGTCCCCCTCCCTTTTGTCAACATCTGCTTCCTCATAGTCCACCACCACTTTATCATTGATTTTAATGGTAATGTGCTTGCCTTCTACTTTGATGTATTCTGTATACCATTCGTTGTCTTTGGCGTAAGTTTCCTTTACATCTACCACATTATATAAACTTCCCGTTCTTTTGTAGTCAGTATGCGATTGGTTAACCTGCACCTCGTAACCTTGCGAAGGCCAGCCATCTTCCTGATAGGCTGTATGAATAAAGATTCCGGAATTTGCGCCAGGCTTGGTCATCACCGTGGCTTTGAACTCAAAATTTTTGAACATATGATTTTTGACCGGACCATCATAAAACAAATGCGCGCGGGGGCCTGCTACCTGAATATTTCCATCGACAATGGTAAACGAGCTTGCATTGGCCCCAATTTTCCAGCCGTCAAAGTTCTTTCCATTGTAAATAGAAATCCAGCCGTCCTGAGCGCTCGCCGAATTGAATGCCATCAGGCTTAACAAAAAAATAATACTTAGTAACCCAATTCCTTTTTTCATAAAATGTTCGGTCTTGTTAGTGAAAATGGTGATCATGTCTTGTGATGATTTTCAGAAAGTAAATCCCTAATACCTTAAAAACTACTGCTAATTAACGAACTATTAATAAAGCCTGCATCTGGCCATCAGTCAACCACGCGTGCTAGCCAGGATTATATTATTGCGGTATCTTTGACAGCCTGAAAGATTGAGCCATGAAGAACCCCTATATATCCCTTTTAGCCACCGCCTGGCGCTACGCCCGTCATCAACGCAGACGTTACCTACTTGTTTATGGTATGTTCGTGATGGCCAATATTGTGCTGGCCATGAACCCACTATTGTACGGCTGGTTTATACAGTCATTTCAAAAAGATCCCGACGCAGCCCTTGACAATGTATGGCTTTATGCGGGTGGTTATTTTGCATTGATGCTGGCCGAATGGGCTTTTCACGGTCCTGCCAGGATCATGGAGCGCAAACTGGCCTTTGATTTGAGCAAAAATTTCCTGGATGAAATGTACCATCAGGCGCTACATCTGCCGATCAAATGGCATCAGGACCATCACAGCGGAGCGACCATTAACCGGATCAGGAAGGCCTATGAAGCGTTAAGGGATTTCTTTCAGAACGGATTTATGTTCCTGCATGCCTTTGCCAAATTCGTCTTCTCATTCATCGCTATTCTATGGTTTTCACCCATTTTCGGAGCCATTGGCGTTTTGATTGGCATCATTAATGTGTGGGTCATTTTTAAATTCGATAAGCCCTTCATCAAAGCACTCGACGAAACCAATGAAAAAGAGCACATTGTTTCTTCAACCTTATTCGACAGCCTTTCCAACATCATTACTGTTATCACATTGCGCCTGGAAAAACGGATGAAGATCCGTCTGATGGGAAAGGTTAGCGAAGTATTTCCTCCCTTTCGCAGGTCCGTATCGATCAACGAATGGAAATGGTTTGTCGCCAGCGTATTTATCGCAATTATCTACATTGTCGTGACCGTTGGATATGTATACCAGCATTACATTCCCGGCCAGGTTTTCCTGGTGGGTGGGCTGGTGACTCTTTTAAGTTATGTGAACCAATTCACCAGCGTATTTCAGGACATTGCGTGGCAGTATACCGAAATTATCCGTTATAATACCGAGGTACAAACAGCCAGGGTCATCGGAGAGACCTACGAGCAGCAGCATCGCCCCGAAGCCTCCCAGGACCTCCCATCCAACTGGAATGAAATTCATATCAGCAATCTGAATTTCTCCCACGGTGAAACCTACGACAGTCAAAAAGGGGCCCATAGCCTGCACAGCCTTGACATTCGTATACGGAGGGGCCAACACGTGGCTTTTATAGGAGAAAGCGGAAGTGGGAAAAGTACATTGCTGGCTCTCTTGCGGGGCCTCTACCAACCTGAAGAAGGCACCGCAGTGAGCATCGATGGCCGGTCTGCTGATATTGCTATGCTCGCCGATCAGGTAACCCTTTTCCCGCAAGACCCGGAAATATTTGAAAACAGCATTGAATACAATATAACACTGGGCCTGCCTTTCGAAGAGCAGGATATTTTGCAGGTATGCGCAACTGCCCATTTTGCGGAGGTAATACAGAAACTACCAAACGGGCTACAATCCAATATCCAGGAAAAGGGAGTAAACCTTTCAGGTGGTCAGAAGCAAAGGCTGGCATTGGCGAGAGGAATTCTGGCCGCCCGAAGTAGTGATATTGTACTGCTAGATGAACCGACCAGCAGCGTCGATCCTAAAACCGAAGCATTGATTTATGATAATATGTTTGCAGAATTTTCCGGGAAGGCGGTAATCTCCACCCTACATCGCCTCCATCTGTTAACCAAATTCGACTACATATATATCCTCCGTGACGGGCATATTGCAGATGAGGGTACATTCGCCGACCTCCGCAGGAATAGTACAGTTTTTCAGGACTTGTGGAGGCACCAGGAGGCGCTTGCGGGGAAGTGACTAACGGCGAATTGTGCTATTTTTATATTCCATTACTGAATACTTGATTTGAACATATTATATTTGAAGTTGGAATCTTACTCAACCTAATGAAAAAAATATCACTTACGCTCTTCTTCGTTTTGTTTCATTTTTGTGTTTTTTCACAGACTCGATACTTTAGGACGAACCTGAAGGGTATAGCCTCAATTACTTCCGACGATCAAGTTCCTTTTTGGATGAGGAGTATACAATACGGAAGTATTCCTCTTACCGGCCCATCTGTAAGCCTGATAGGTTCAATCCACAAGGATTATGATACTACAAAAGCAAGATTTGCAGATTGGGGCGCTGGAATTGAGGGTAGACTAAATGCAGGCAAAGGTTCAGAAGCGATTCTCGTAGAAGGTTATGCCAAGGCGAAACTCGGAGTTATCGAGTTAAAAGGTGGCAGGATGAAAGAATTTTTCGGTCTTACCGATACTCTTTTGACAACAGGAAATTACGCCATGTCTGGCAACGCGTTAGGCATCCCAAAAATTCAAATCGCTATACCCGAATTCTATCCCATCCCTATTTTTGGAGAAATATTTGCGATTAAAGGATTGTACGCGCAAGGCTGGCTGGGAGATAAAGGAATTCAGTTTAAAAGAATTGATCATGCAGTAACATACTTCCATCAAAAGGCATTCTACGTAAGAATTGGTAAGCCTGAATGGCGACTGAAGCTCTATGGTGGTTTCAACGACCAAGCCTTCTGGGGGCATGAGGCTGAAATATTCGAATCTTTCATCTTAACAGGTTGGGAAAAATACTGGTCTGTGGTATTTGGCAAAAACTGGGCTCAAAGCAAAGTTGGAAACCACGCCGGCAACATTGATTTCAGGATAGATTATGATTTTGATAATATTAGAGTTGGCGTTTACCGACAGAATTTCTACGAAGTCGGAGGACTTTATCACTTAGCCAATATCGCTGACGGAATTAATGGCTTAACTTTGCAGAATAAGGCGCCTCATGTAAATAATTTTTATTGGAAAAGGTTTGTGTTTGAGTTTCTTTACTCAAAAAATCAAGCAGGTGAAGCGTGGTCTAAACCGACAACAACGGGCAATGAAAACTATTTAAATCACGACCTTTATACCGAGGGTTGGTCATACAAAGGTCTAGGGCTTGGCACTCCGTTCATTACGCAGGCTGGTAACGCTGCGCCAGGCCAATATTCAATTGACAGAAATTTTTTTATTAATAATAGAGTGGCAGCTGTCCACCTGGGGATGGATTTGTCATTTGGACGATGGAGCTCACTTGCAAAGTTCTCCTTTTCTAAAAACTTTGGCACCCACGACACAAGGCTATTTAAAGAAGTTGATCAATTCTCCGCTTATTTAGACAATCGAAGAAAACTGAAAAACAACTGGGAGGTTGGAGGCACACTGGCTTTCGATTACGGGAAATTGCTTAATAATTCGACGGGCCTAATGTTCGTAGTTTCTAAGTCTTTCAATTAATTGCGCCAGAGGCTCCTTATAGATAGGCGACTTGCGTACGCTATACAAGCAAGACAAACACGACACTCATCTAACAATATTTGTTCCAGTTAATAGTTCTTGAAATATTAAAAATTACTCCGTTTCCCGTACACGAAAAAAAACTTCACTAACCAACTCAGAATAATGCTACAAGAAGCTCATATTTCTCAGCTAAAATTCAAACTGTTTCGAAGAAGATGGCGAGCAATTCCATTCTGCTGAGTGGCTTAAAATTAGGAAAATGCAGTTAAGAGCTGGTTGCATATGAGTTTTGATTGACATTTTAACTGCTGCTCCATACAGGAATGGTACAAAAGAATAGTGCAATTTTCCTCTTTTCCCCTTAACGATAAATTTTCCACATAAGATTCTGCAATGCCTACTTTTTTTTATATTAAATTTGCACAACTTTACGAAAAACAAAATTCCGGCTTCATTTGTGTGAAACACGTTTAGTCACAAAAAAGCCAACGCAACATGCTCAACTGGTTATTTGACACAAAGAAAAAGACAGAAGTTAATCTGGGTCATATCGGAATAGACATACATTCCCATATTCTTCCTGGTATTGACGATGGCGTTGAAACGATTGATCAGGCTGTAGCAATGGTTCGCAAGATGCAGGATTTGGGTTACTCGCATGTCGTTACAACGCCCCATGTGATGTGGGATTGTTATCGAAATACGCCGGACATAATTCTTGAAAAACTAGAAGAAGTGCGTCGCGCATGCCTTGTGGCTGGCGTTCACGTTCAAATTGACGCAGCGGCCGAATATTTTATAGATGAGCATTTTAACGAGCTTCTCTCCAAAAACCAAGAACTTCTAACACTGCCTGGAAATCGGTTATTGGTAGAATTGCCATATTCAACCCCTCTACTTAATACTTCCGAAAACCTATTTTCTATTATATCAAGAGGCTACCAGCCAGTATTAGCACATCCGGAACGTTACACCTATTTTTATTCTGATCCCTCAATTTATAAAAAGTTAATCGATCAAGGCTGCGAACTACAAGTAAACATCTTGTCACTAACTGGTTACTATGGTGAGAACATTGCTAAGATGGCCGAGTGGCTTTTAAAAAACAACTTGATAACATTCATTGGCACTGACGCCCATAAAATACAACATCTTGAAATGATACAAAAGGCAAATAAAAACAACTGGCTGACCAAATACTCATTTGGAAATAAAAAACTTATAACTATTTAATGATGCTAATTGAATTTATTCTATATTTGTCCAGACGAACGAATATTGAATAATTGCACATAACTAAGAATATCAAATAAAGCTTGGTGCCGTGTATCATCATCGTAACGTCTTCAAAAAATTTGGCAAGATTCTATTCTATTGTAAAATTTTAGCTATACCAGGCAAAAGCAGCCATTTATATTCAACGTTCTTACTACATCATTTGTTTATGAAATTTCACCCCAAACAATTAACAAAGATTTCCCTCGGCGCAACGTTAGTTTATTTAGCGATTTTCGGGGGAGCTTCCTCATGTATATCCTCAAAGTCAATTGTATATTTCCAAGGCGATTCTCTGCAATTTTCTTCCCAAAATATTACTCAGAAATATACGCCTACAATACAGGCAAATGATATTTTATCCATCATAGTCGGAAGTTTAAATTCTGAGGCTAACGAAGTATTTAACACCCCAAATGTCTTTACGACAGCTAGTACAAACTATTCGACAACTGCCGGCGGAGCAAGAGTACAGCCTTTAGGATACCTTGTGAATTCAGATGGTTCTATTGAGATACCTCTGGTTGGAAAGCTTAATGTTCAGGGGTTGCGGACTACCGACGCTGCAGACTCAATACGGGTGCGCTTACAAAACTTTCTTAAGGAGCCGTCCGTGATCGTTCGTAATCTCAATTTTAAGGTGTCAGTTTTAGGTGAAGTGGCTCGACCGTCGATATATGTGATTCCTGACGAAAAAATAACATTGCCTGAGGTTTTGAGCTTGGCAGGAGATCTTACAATCTTTGGAAAGCGTGATAATGTGATGGTTGTGAGAGAAGAGGATGGAATTAGAAGTTATGCAAGAATTGATTTGACTAAAAGAGACATTTTTAATTCCCCTTATTACTACGTTCATAAAAACGATATAATTTATATAGAACCGATAAAAACGCGGATCAACGCCACCGATAGAAATGTTCAATTAGTTCCTATAGTTACCTCTATTGCAGCTGCTGTGGGGACACTCGGCATTTTAATTTTGAATTTCACTAAATAGGAAGTCGATTCACTTCATTATAGGAGGTCTACAAATCATGAATGGTCAAAACTCAACAATAGCATCTACCGATTTCTCCAACGAGGATCAGGACTTCAGTCTTAATGAATATATAGGAAGATATCTGAGGTACTGGTATTTATTCCCTATATTTTTATTCTTGTCATTAACCTTGGCGTTCTTCTATCTTCAAATAACACAACCCATATACAAGACAAAGACAAGCATCTTAATTAAGGATGAAAATAAAGGTCTAAGCGGGGCTCAAGGAGATATTTTATCGGAGCTAAGTACCCAATTTGGAGGCAATAAACTTGTTGAAAATGAATTAGAGATTATTAAGTCTCAAACCTTAATGGAACAAGTTATCAAAGAACTTGATCTGGATGTATCCTACACTGCCAAAGACGGATTGCGTACAGTAAGTCTCTATAAAAGGAGTCCTGTAAATATCAAGGCAGAAGTGGTGACGCCGTTTGCACTGGAAGAGCCATTAGTTATTCATATGGAAGACAGTACCCACTTCCGGTTCAATGATGAAGACAAAATCTTTACCTTTAATCAGCGATTTAATAATGCCTGGGGCGCTTTTGTAGTTACTAAGGGGGTTGGTTCCGATTATGAAGATGTTTCTGTCAAATTCACGGATGCCAAAAATCTGGCAGAAAACATGCTAAATCGCTTATCGGTAGAGCAACCGAATATTAAAAGTACGGTATTAGAGCTGAATTACGAAGACTCAGATATTCAGCGATCAAAAGACGTGCTAAACAAACTGTTGGATGTATACGTACAGTCATCTTTGGCCGATAAAAATAGTGAAGCAAGCAACACCTTAAAATTTATCGAAAACAGGCTGGGCCTGATAACAGGTGAGCTTGGTGATGTTGAAAAGGATGTTGAGTCTTACAAAACGAATCAAGGAATTACCGATATTAGCGCCGAGTCACAGCTATTTCTTGAAAATATCAAAGAAAATGACTCGAAGCTTAATGAGGTTAATACAAAAATCAGCATTCTTGAAAGCGTTGATAATTATATTCAAAATGCAGGAGAAGGTGCCGTGGCACCAGCTACCTATATGATCGATGATCCTGTGCTTGTCTCGCTTCTTACCAAATTCAACGAGCTCGAACTACAGCGGGAACGATATGCTCGTACCACTTCACCGAACAACCCTTTACTTCAGACAATTAATACTCAATTAGCGGGCACTAGGCAATCAATTCGCGAAAACGTTCAAAACCTTAAACGTGGGATGGCAGTAACCAAGAGAAATCTTGAAGGAATTAACACCAGATTTTCCGCAGGTTTAAGGAGTATACCAAAAAAGGAGAGAGAGTTTGTTGGAATTAAACGACAGCAGTCTATTAAGGAAGAGCTATACCTCTACCTGCTTCAAAAAAGAGAAGAAACTGCGTTAGCGTATGCCTCTACGGTTACTGACAGCAGATTGATAGATGCACCAATTGCTACTTTTAAACCTATAAAGCCACAAAAACTTTTTATATGGTCTGGAGCTATGGCAGCTGGCTTGATAATTCCATTTCTTCTTATTAACCTTCTTTACATGTTGAACAACACAGTTCAACGTAGGGAGGAGATCGAAAAAATAACTCATTCATCAATTCTTGGAGAAATAGGTGAAATGAAAACGGTTGTGAAAGGGCAACCTGGTGAAGAGTCAATCATTAAAATGACTAGTAGGGGTGCTGTCGCTGAGCAATTTAGAGCATTAAGAACAAACTTACAGTATCTGGGTGATGGAAGTTGCCGGATTCTTATGTTAACCTCATCTATCGGAGGTGAAGGGAAAAGCTTTGTTAGTATTAATTTGGCTGCCAGTTTAGCATACTCGGATAAAAGAGTATTGCTTATTGGTCTTGATTTAAGAAAACCGACGCTTCATGAACGATTAATGGTTCCAAATAAATTCGGAGCGTCGAACTGCTTGATTGGGCAAGGGCATTATGAGGATTTCATACAATCGACTGGTGTCCATCCAAAATTCGATGTTTTGACTAGCGGCCCTATCCCTCCAAATCCCTCAGAATTACTAAGCAATGGGAAATTACCTATCCTTTTGGGTCAATTAAGAACACAATATGACTATATTTTGATTGACTCGCCACCATATGGACTTGTTACTGATTCTGCGCTTATAGCTGAACATGTGGATGCAACCCTCTACATCGTCCGTTTTAACTACACGTTACTGGATCATTTGAAAAGAATTGGAGACTTACAAAGAGCACGGCGCTTCGCAAACCTTTCCGTAATATTTAATGGAGTTAATTACGGTGCTGGATATGGATATGGTTATGGATACGGTGGATATGGATATGGTGGATACGGATACGGCTATTATTCGGAAGAGTCTGATAACAAGAGCCAAAACGTCGGTTCAAAGCTAAAAAAGCTCTTAAAACGAAATTAGACATATGATGAGCCTAAATGACAATAAATCAAATAGGTTCATCAGTCTGAATAATGTTCTGCCTCGACTTTTTCCATTGACGAAGAAAAACTAAAGTTAATTACCAATAAAAAACTTACTCAACGAAAAATTATGAAAATCCGCTCTCTTTTAAAGCTTCTCGACAGACCTGGATTTGTGTTTTCTTCAACATTTAATTTGGTGTGAATAGCAGACTAGGGTTCTTGGATGGTTTTGCTCAGTTTCGCCCTTAATAAATTAGCATCTGCGCTAAGTAGGTCAATTGTTTTGCCGACTTACTTTTAATGCAGAAATCATCGCTAGCGTATAATATCGCAGCAGACTAACAAAGTTTGTCTTGGTAGGTACCTAACTATACTCCCAAAGCGCTGTTTTACGAAATTACTATTTCATCTGCTTGAAGGTTAATTCATTTTGGTGAAAAAATATACAATTGGGTAAAATGCTTTGAGTCCGATTAGTCAACTTTTCATCTAACATTAGTTTCCCAAAATTACTTTGGAGATATATTGATAGAGGACCTATCAAATATGAGGAAACAATCATTGATAAATTGTAACATACTCAACTATGAAAGTTTTAGTAACTGGAAGTGCTGGATTTATCGGTTTTCACACCGTCAACCAACTTCTTAAAGATGGTTTTGAAGTGGTAGGACTTGACAATATAAACGATTACTATTCTCCACAACTTAAATATGCAAGACTTAAGCAGGCGGGCATTGATCAGGACGAAATCAAATGGTACCAGCCTATACGAAGCAAGTTGAATCCTTCATATTCATTTGTGCGAATGAACTTAGAAGATAAACAGCAATTATTTAGTCTTTTTCAAGCTCAAAATTTTGACTACGTTATCAACTTAGCGGCGCAAGCAGGCGTACGCTATTCTATTGAAAATCCAGACGTATATATTCAGTCAAATATTTTAGGATTCCATTATATTCTTGAGGCTTGCCGATATTTTCCTCCACGCCACCTTGTTCATGCATCATCTTCCTCAGTTTACGGAGCGAACGCCAAGATTCCGTTTTCAGAAGAAGATAAGGTTGATACTCCCGTTAGCCTGTATGCGGCGACAAAAAAAAGTAATGAGCTGATGGCACATTCTTACAGTGACTTATATAAACTTTCGATAACCTGCTTAAGATTCTTCACCGTTTATGGACCCTGGGGAAGACCTGATATGGCTCCTATGTTGTTTGCTAAGGCTATTACGGAAGGAAAGCCGATCAAAGTCTTTAATAATGGCGAAATGGAGAGGGACTTTACTTATGTTGGCGACATAGTTACTGGCGTAGTTAGAACTACCACAACCGAATTTACTGGCAATTCCAAATACAGAGTTCTTAACATCGGTAATGGCTCTCCGGTTAACTTGATGGCCTTTATAGATGAGCTTGAAAGGGGCTTAGAGCGAGTGGCTGTCAAAAACTATTTGCCAATGCAAGCAGGAGATGTACCAAGAACATGGGCTAGTCAAGAAAAACTGAGAGAAATTACAAATTACACTCCTAAAGTAGGCTTAAGGGAAGGCATAGCTGAGTTTGCAGCATGGTTCCAAACGTTTTACGAACCCAAGATTCTAGCTGGGTAATTATACTTGTGACTGTCAACAAAATGCAATTTATAAATCAAATTCTGTGAAGGCTTCAAATAAGGTAATTTTAAATACCGGAATATTGTATGGCAGGATGTTACTCACTGTGGGTATTTCCTTATTTGCTACAAGACTTGTTTTGAATGCATTAGGCAGTACAGATTTTGGCATCTTTAATCTGATCGCCGGTATTATTGTGATGCTTTCATTTTTGAATGCTGCCATGGCAACCTCTACTCAGAGATATTTGTCCTATTATCAAGGAAAGAAAGATTTTGTCATGCAGCAAAAGGTTTTCACAAACTCCCTTTTGCTGCATGTTGTTATAGGAACTGTGATAGTACTAAGCCTGGAAATTGCCGGAGTTTACCTTTTTGACGGCTTTTTAAATATCGCAAATGATAGGGTTGATGCAGCTCAAACTGTTTATCACTTCATGTCTGTAACCGTATTTTTTACAATTATATCGGTCCCATTCACAGGTTCGTTGATAGCTCATGAAAACATGTTTTGGGTAGCCCTGGTCAATATTGTGGAAGCGCTATTGAGACTGTTGATTGCATTTCTTCTATATAAACTTTCGGGAGATAAATTAGTGATCTATGGAATACTAACCGCCTCGCTAAGTGTAGTTAGCCTACTAATGTACGCAATCTATTGTTTTAAATCATACAAAGACTGCACATTGGAAGGTCTTTTCAAGATTAATACGAGGCTTATTAAAGAGCTTAGTTCGTTCGCCGGGTGGAACCTTTTTGGCGCAGTTTGCTCATTAGGGAGAACACAGGGGTTGGCTATAATATTGAATCTATTTCTCGGAACGGTAGTCAATGCTGCCTATGGCATTGCCAGCCAGGTAAGCTCGCAATTAAATTTCTTTTCAGCCACTCTCCTAAGAACGATAAACCCCCAGATTATGAAGAGTGAAGGTGCTGGCGATCGGGATAGAATGCTACGGCTTTCAATGATTGCTAGCAAATATGGCTTTATATTGCTCGCATTGATAGGGATTCCCTGTATATTTGAAATGAATAATATATTGGTATTTTGGCTTAAAGATCCACCGAAACAATCAAGTACCTTTTGCCAACTTATCTTACTAGGTACATTGTTCAATCAACTGACAGTCGGTTTACAATCAGCAATTCAAGCTCGAGGAAATATCAAATTGTACCAAGTTCTGGTCGGTACGCTTCTAATTCTTAACCTACCGATAGCATATTACCTTCTTTATTTGGGAAAACCCGCATTCTGGGTATTAGCGAGCTATTGCTCGATGGAGGCAATCGCTTGTATTTGTAGGTTATTATTTGCGAACAAGCTATTGGGGCTCAAATTGATGACCTATATTAAACATGTGATTTACCCTCAACTGCTCCCTTCCCTGATTTCGTGTATTATCTGTCTGGGATCATTGTGGCTGCTCAAATTTGATTTTCGCTTTATAGTTACTGGCATATTGTCAGCAATTGGTTTTATTTTATCTCTTATCCTGTTTGGTTTCGATAAGAGTGAAGTCGCTATTTTTAATAAGTTATTTGATAAAGTACGATCTCTGACTTCTTTCACCACTAGCCGCAGCGTCTAAACACAACTCATGGAGTACGTCTATTATAAAACAAAAAACGGCAATTTCGGCGATGATTTGAATGGCTGGCTATGGCCTAAATTATTTCTGACAGAAAATACCGATGAAAATGATAGTTACTTTCTAGGAATTGGGTCTATACTCAACAAAAACATAGGGCTAATTAGAAATCTAGATTCGGAAAAGAAAAAAATAGTTTTTGGATCTGGCGTAAGACCATCTATAGATTATGATGAATTAAAAATAGATTCGAAATGGGATATAAGGTATTTGAGAGGCCCCCTATCTTCTTATCACCTAGGCAACCAGTATAAGTACATTACTGATGCTGCCTATGCAATAAGACACATACCAAATTTTGATGAGTTTCTGAATCTACCCAAAAAGTACGAGGTGAGCTTAATGCCATACTTCC
Organism: Dyadobacter pollutisoli; assembly: GCF_026625565.1. Classification (NCBI taxonomy): domain Bacteria; kingdom Pseudomonadati; phylum Bacteroidota; class Cytophagia; order Cytophagales; family Spirosomataceae; genus Dyadobacter; species Dyadobacter pollutisoli. Next base: position 1,088,083 of record NZ_CP112998.1, on the reverse strand, counting down.
AATCAGAAAGCTATTTTGATTGGAAGGCTTTGTGTCATAAGCTGGGCTATAATTACATTTCATCTCATTGCACTGATGATGGAGTTGAATATACGCTTAGAGAAATCGCAGCATCTAAATTATTAATAACTGAGGCGATGCATGGAGCGATTCTGGCAGACATATTCCGCGTCCCCTGGCATAGGTTTTCATTCTCAGCGGGACATCACGAGGGAAAACATGTTTCCGATTTCAAATGGAATGACTGGCTCTATTCGATTCAAAAATTTGCCACACCAGTTTCTCATGTACCCTTTTATAAAAAAACCTTTCTTAATTCAACAATCAAAAAACTAAGCGGAGATATACTTTCCGTTGAATTTTATAGAAAATCGAAGTCAAAAGAAGCAATTTTAAAAACGTTATCTTCAATAGATCAATTTACACTATCGAAGGAAGATGTGTTAAATAATATAGACAGCAGTCTACATTATGAGATTACCGATCTAAGGGAATCTCTTATATAGGGCAAAATTTGTAATTCAGACAATGACAAACAATATATGGGAATTCAGCTAGGGTACGTGGTCATTTTTGTCTATGCCTTTCGGTATTTAATTTTGTTAACAACCGGGAGAAATAGGAACTATATCTTCGTGAGTCTATTTCTTGTTTTGGCACCACTAGAAATTACCAAAGGGTTAACCTCATACAACGCAAATGTTGCGTACGGATCTTTCGGATCGACGGTGGTTATATATTTACCATTAGTTATTGCAGTATTCATTTTTGCTTCCCTAAAATGGAAGAATGAAAAAATTCAATATGATAGTAAGTATAATTTCGTTTCTATTACATTTCTCTTCATCGTAATTTCGTTTTTCAATCCATATAGCGTAGCCAATAATGCGACTCTAATTTTTCTAATATTTTTCGCCTCTCACATTTTTCTGTTCTACCTATTTAGCAGGCTAATGACAAAAGATATGATCATAATAGGTGCGTTTGATGGCCTAAAATGGTTAACAATATCTCAACTTTTTCTAGCTATTTGCTTTCCGTTATTGAATATAATCGCTGTAACGAATCTTTTCCATGAAGGTGGTGAAGTTTGGGCGACTCGGTTAGGTAGTCGAGTTGGAGCCGTTGGTTTCTTCAAACATCCGGGCAATTTGGCATTGTACACAATTATGTCCATGTCATTTTTTCTTTCTTGTTATCTATCTGGTTTTCAGCGCCGAATGAGTACGTTGTTAATTGCTGCTTGTGTAGCGACGGTAATTCTCACCTATTCCAGAACAAGTTTTATCGCGCTAATACTAGTTGCATTTTGCACATACTATATATACAAAAATTCCAAAAAGAACATATTCTCGCTAGGCAATATCTTAAAAATTGTCATTCCATCTACCCTTGCACTTTATTGGCTGATTTTCCTTTCCCCATTTAGTTCATCCTTCATAGAGTCAGATGCCAGTAGTCAATACGACAATCGAATGATTCACTTTTTCATGGCATTTAAAATATTCACTGACTCTCCGTTTTTGGGAGTAGGTCTAAATGCACACTTAGGATACATTACAAAGCATTTCGGAATTGTTCAGGCTTTTACGGCAGATGAATTCTATCTCCACAACCCAATTCATAACAGTCATTTGATAGTCTTAGCTGAAACTGGTATAGTCGGCTTTATATTATGGGTATACTTTCTTTTGGGTGGAATCATAAATGCCAAGAATCAAATTGCCGCCGGCTCAAACAGAATATTTTCTTCAACGCTAGTCGGAGTATTGATTGCTTATGTAATCTATGGAATGACAGGCTGGGCTCCAATGTCGCCCAGCATTTTTGCGTTCTTTCTTTTTTACGCATATTTTGCAAAAATGTATTGATCGTTGAATGCATAATTAATGCCCAACAAAAAGTATGAGATTAAAATGAGAGTACTATTTATTTCCATGCCTCCGTTCTTGGATGTTGATTTGTCGTTGGTCAATCATCTTTCAAAGCATTGTGACGTTCACTACTTAATGGATCTACCTCCATATTACCTGACATCCTCTGCATTGAAAATCACCAAAATTAAACCACAAGATGAAATACTCAGCGCCTCCGAATATCCAGAGCTACACCAATTTGCGAGCTTCATAGGACTTAACAAGTGGCATGTAATAAATAGAACTTCTCCAAAGAAATTTGCCTTATCCAATCTCAAACTACAATTTGAGATACGCAATTTCATAGAGAATCTGAATCCAGACGTTATTCATTGTGGGAATTATCTGGACGAAAACTTTTATCTCTTTTTACTTCGAAACAAAAGAAAAATTGTGCTCACTGTTCATGATCCATTTCCTCATAGCGGGGAGGGAACAAAAAGGAAAAGTTTGATATTTAAATTCAATTTCGCTTTCATCAAAAATATAGTTCTTTTAAATTCAACCCAAAAAGAGGCATTCATTGAATCTACTCCTTTCAATTTCTCATCTGTCTTTGTTTCGGCCTTGGGTGTCTACGAATATTTATCTTTATACAAAATAAACCAAACAAAGTCCGACGCTTTTAAAATATTGTTCTTTGGGAGGGTCTCCCCATACAAGGGAATTGACATCCTGCTAGAGGCGTTCTCTTCAATTGGAAGCCCTGTTAATGCCGAACTCATAATTGCAGGCAACGGAAAGTTTTGGTTCGATATTACAAAATATTCTAGCACTCCAAGAATAACAATTTTGAACAGGTACGTTCCAAACGACGAACTTGTACAACTGCTAAGTCAAGCCTCCGTGGTTGTGTGCCCATACAAAGATGCCACTCAAAGTGGTGTCGTGATGAGTGCCTATGCTCTAAATAAACCCGTAATTGGTACCAAGGTTGGAGCAATTCCTGAAATGATTCAGGATGAACATACGGGAATTTTAATTCCGCCTAATGACGTTGATGAACTAGCTAATGCGCTTAGAAGAGTTATAGGAGATTCTTCGTTACTAGCTAAAATGGAAAATAACATAAAAGAAACATACAGCACAGGTGAAAAAGGATGGGAGCGAATAACTCTTGATCTATCTAGTCATTATTTAACTCTATAATTATGAATGTCGTCCCTATCGTTTACGCTTTTAACTACAAAGTAACAATGCCGGCAGGCGTATGTTTTACTTCGCTTCTGAAGGCTGCCAATCCCGACACTTTCTATGATATCCATATCATGCACGGCCCAACTGAATTAGATACACCTTACCAGAGCGAATTAAAAAAATTAGAATCTCATTTCTCCAACTGCAAAATATCTTTTATAAATATCGGAGATATGTTTGACAATGTTTATGTGGCTCGCGGTATTCCTAGATTAACCTATTACAAAATTGTAATATCAGACATGATCCCTCAATACGACCGGGTGCTGTTTTCTGATATCGATATTTTATATACGGGTGATCTTTGGGAATATTACAGTAAGACCGATTTAGACGGCTATGTTATTGCCGCAGCAAAAGCCGCTTACGTAAATGACAAGTATACCAAAGAAATAGGGTGTGATGTAGATAATTATGTTAATTGTGGTTTCCTCTTGTATAATTTAAAGATGTTGCGAGAAAATCCTCAATTTATAGAAGAGCAAAAAAAACTATGTGGGAAAAAATGGGTATTTTTTGATCAAGACATTGCTAACATAGTTTTCAAGGGTAAAATTAAAATTGTGTCACCAAAGTATAATTCAACTTATACATTTTTTCTAAAGGCAAACCAGAAATCGGCAAGGGTCAGACGTATTTATTCCGAAGAAGAAATTCAAGAAGGTCTATCACCCTTGGTAATTCATTACACTGGGATCAATCCATGGCAAAGTTTCTGCCCTAGACACGATATATGGTGGCAAAACTACCGTGAGTCAATCTACTACGACCAAAATTACTATTACAAGCATTATTACAAACTACTTAATCCGCAGAAATCCGTCGTGATTAATCAAATGCTTAGTACATTTTTAACGAATCCAATTAAGAGCTGGTATAGAAAATTAAAACCTAATTCCTAGGTAATGAGAAAGATATTTAATTTAATTCATAGTTACATATCGCCAGTATCTTATGCTAAATCCATTGGAGTAAAATTTGGTGAGAATTTTAGAATTACCGGTCAACCAATTTTCGGTAGTGAGCCATATTTAATTAGCATTGGGAACAACGTGACTCTTACTAAAGGTGTGACTTTCTTAAATCATGATGGAGGAATGGGGCTGTTAAGACAAAAATATGCTGGAATAGAAATAATTAAGCCAATTAAAATTGGTAATAATGTTTTTGTTGGTAGTAATGCGATGATTATGCCCGGAGTTACTATAGGAAGCAATGTAATTATTGGAGCTTCTACCGTTGTCACAAAAAATATTCCAGATAATGTCGTTGTGGCGGGTGTGCCCGGCCGGGTGATAAAGACTTTCCAAGAATACGAAGAAAAAGCGCTCAAAGAGGCCATTTATATTAAAAGTCGTAGTAATGCGAAAGCTAGGATGGTCGAGATAAAACGGGCTTTAGGTATTATCTAATTACTTTTTTTATTATTATCTTGAAGTATTAATCAAGTACTTATTCATGATCCTTACCAGAAAAGACTATAATACATTCCTCGCTGCTGACGCGAAGGCAATGGATATTAACTATTTCTCCTTCAAGGAACGTCTGAAAGCGCATATAACAAATCCTAAATGGCGCTTTATCAAAAAATTGAGAAGAGCTGAATACTACAAAAATTCGAAAGGACCATTTGCTAAGTTGCTATTTGCATATTACTATATTGTGTATAAGCAATATGGTATGAAACTTGGTTTCACCATTCCCATGAATGTATTAGGAAAGGGAATGTCTCTGCCACATTACGGAACTATAGTAATTTCCAAATACGCAAAAATCGGGGACAATGCCCGGATTCACATCTGCGTGAATATAGGGGCGAGTAACGGGGGAGCCCCTGTGATTGGGGATAATTGCTATATGGGTCCCGGAGCAAAAATTTTTGGTGCGATTAAGCTGGGAAATAATGTTAAGATAGGGGCCAATTCTGTCGTCAATAAATCTTTCGAAGAAGATAATATACTCTTGGCAGGAGTTCCTGCTAAAATTGTCAAAAGATTATAGTAAAATAATTAATGTGACTGCTATTTAACCACATGGCAATTGATCTGTTTTGAAGAATTATGAAGGTTATTATCTTATGTGCGAATTACGAACCTGGTGGTGCTCAACGGGCGGCAATAAGGCTTCTTAACGAAATGAATGTGAAGGGACTTGTATGCCAATGTTGGTTTATGCACAAAAAGAGCACGGATTTTACTGAATCACCGCCGATTATGATGCACAACAGCAAAATAGCATCGCCTCTTGATGTTGTGCGAATATGTACTCGGCTTTATCGTAAATTCAGGGTCGAAAAGCCAGACGCGGTCATTTCATTTTTACCATATGCCAACATTTTAGGGCTGTTCGTAGCAATGGCATGCGGGATCAAAATTCGGGTAAGTTCTCACCGAAATCTTAGCGACAAAGAATTAAGCTTGCCTCTCAAAACGCTGGATTATTTGTGGGCAATACTTGGAATCTACACAGCCATAACGGCGGTTTCCAAATCCACAAAAAACTCCTTCAATTATTACGGCAAAAGAATTTTTGACAAAATCAGGGTTATCAATAATGGCATCTCCTTTTACCCATCTGCTCTGAGCAAAAGTGAATGCAGAAAAATACTACAAATACCCGATGCCGCATTTATCATCGGAAATATCGGCAGAATTGTACAACAAAAGAATCACAAATTGCTGATTGACATCTTGCCCAAACTTGGTGACACCTTACTTGTAATAGTTGGGAAAGGAGAACTTCGGGGGCAACTGGAAAACACTGCCAAAGAATTAGGTGTTTTAAATCAGGTGTTCATTATTGAGGAGCTAAGTACTGAATCGATACCTCATTTTCTTAAAGCTATTGATGTCTTTGTGATGCCATCTCATTTCGAAGGAATGAGCAACGCCTTAGCAGAGGCACTTTATGCCGGTCTTCCAATTGTATCTAGCGACGTAGAGTCGCAACGGGATGTACTGATCAGAGAAATTGACGGTTTACGTTCCGGCGTTCTAGTGTCGAATAAGGAGCCGAAAAAATGGATAGACGAAATACTGGCCATCCGCGACAATGATACATTAAGAAAAGAATTATCAGAGAGAGCTTTAAACAGATCAAAGGATTTCACAGTAGGACACATGGCTGATGGCTTCATTGCTACATTGACGTAGTGATAGTTGCGGTTATGGCTTTGCGTTAGAAAAGTTTATTATTCAAATTGCATAAAAAGAATGAAAGTCTTACACGTTGGAGCGAAAAACTATCCTCCCGCCCATGGAGGAACTGAGAGAGTAGTGTACAACATCGTCAACGCTATTGCTTCTGTAGATTTTTACCTCATGGTGGAATGGGATCAACCTCAAACGGATCGGATATCGGTTTTACCTGAGGGAAAAAATTATTTTGGCAAAATGAGTTACATCCTGAATTTTGCCAAAAAAAATGGAATAGATATAATTCATTTTCACAATGAAAAATACATTCCAATGGCAATGATGCTATCCCTGGTATTTCACAAAATTGTTCTTACAGTCCACGGAGTCCATTTTCGCAGCCCTAAGTTCAGTCTTTTTAATAGATTGGTATTTTGGGTTGTCGATATTCTAGGAACGGTCTTTCTGCCGAGAATGGTATATTGCTCAGAATATGATTCAATTGCGTTCTCTAAGTATATTTTTTTTAGAAAAACCTACTACATAAATAATGGAACGAATATTTGTGAAACACCACAAGAGAAAAACGATATCCAGTATCCCGACACTTATATTTATTTAGGCAGGATTACTCCCGCAAAAAACGTAGTCAGGCTTGTTGACGCTGCGACAGAGCAGAAAATAAAAGTTCATTTATACGGAGTTTTAGACAAACAGTGTCCAGACTACTGCGATCTAGTACTTGCAAAAGTCAACGAAAGTGATTATGTTGAATATAAAGGTACCGTTTCTCATGACAAAGTATTTGGAACCATGAAAAAGTATAGGGCGTTCCTTTATATTACAATTATGGAAGGCCTACCGTTAGCGGTATTGGAGGCAGGGTCATGTGATATCCCATTAATTTTATCAAATATTCCTCACCATACATACTTAAAATTTCCAAATGTTAAGTATGTAGATGTTAAAAATCCTCAAATTCCCCGCCCGTCGGAGATTACGTCTGAACGAGCAAACAGAAAACATGTGTTAGACCACTTCTCGAATGAGCAAATGGGTAAGGAATACTTAGAAATATATAATTCGTTCAGTTGATGAAATGGATCAGTTACTTTTTAGCATTTCTTTCTGCAGTATCTGCGTTGGCGCAAAACACCCAATCCAGGCCGCAGAGCCTGATGCCGGAGTATGTAAACTTTTATGGTATAAGCTGGAGAGGCTCAGCTCATGACAACCTAGCATACGCCAGGCAAATGAGTTACAAATACGTTTTTTATCAAAAGGGAATGGAGCTTGACCCCCTTTCAGATGGCATGTATTTCTACATTGAAACACCAGAATACAGCGTCTATAGGAGAGGAATTATTTCAAAAAAGACGTACTCAAAAGATGAGATTAATTTTTATGAATCTCATTGTGTGTTAAAAGACTCTGTTGCTGCGTTCCCCGCTAATCTGGCATCGGGTTGGATTGCTCAACCGGGTTCAGGCGATTTTACAGTATTACTAGACTTCCAGCAACAAGCCGTAATTTCGTGGGCGATCGATAGTATTCTCGATTATACAAAGGCTATACAACTAGTTAATCCAAGGTTTAAGTTTGCGGGTTTCGCCTGGGATGAACCAACTCCGGCTGGCGACTTCTGGGATATTGAGAATGGTAAAAGGATTCATGCAAAATTAGAGAAATGGAATAACGGTGACCACAGCGCAAGACTTTCATCCTCAGCCAGAGAAAAACAATTCCAATCCTATACAGATGGCCATCTGGAGTATTATAAACAGCTATTTTCGGCGACCAGGAAGCTCTATCCACATTCTCACTTTATTAGCGAGCCCTACTCTATTTATGACAGTTGGATTAAACTTATCAAAGATAGGAAGGACGCAAAAGATTTCTCTCCAGATATTCTTTGCCAAGAAGGATCGACTACAATGTTTGTTGATGATAAGAGAATTGCCGCATCAGGTCTGATCACCAAACAGAATATTCTTTGCACTACCCCAGATAAATTTGGTGAAGCAGTAAATCTATTGCTCGCTGCCAAAGCTGCTGTAAATGGATCCGGCTTCACTTGGTACGGCCGTTTCGGCGGGACTGGAGATATGCCTGACTATAAAAATATCACTGAGGTGCCTGCAAGGCTTAAATTAATCCGAGTGATACCTGCTTGGGAAAACAAAAATGGCTCATCGCTTATCAGCAGGGTCTGGGATGGGCAGACCTATAAAAGTAGTAACGCTTTCGCTAGTGCCGATATCATTTATGCTAAAAAGCCAGGGACACAACAGATTTTTGCCGTTTTCTTAACAAGTAATGGTACAATTCATATTCCATCCAATAAGAAGGTTGTTTCGATTTTTGCTGCCAATGACTTGTTCTCCGCAGAGGCGGATGCAATGAACGACTTTCAGATACATGGACAAACAGTAAAAACTAAAACTGATAAAAGTCTCAATAAGGGCTTTATCCTAACAATACGCTAAAAAATAAGATTCTAAACCAGTTTAAGTATTTACTCAAATAAACATATGTTATGTTAAAAGCAGGGATAATCGGATTAGGAAAAATGGGGCTTTCACACGCGGCCATCGTCGGCGCCCATCCTGAGGTCGATCTAGTCGCAGTATGTGACACTTCGTCTATGATATTAGACGGGTTCAAAAAATACACCAAAGTAGTGCCTTATAGTGATTTCAAAAAAATGCTGGATCAGGAAAATCTGGATTTTGTTGTAATCGCAACCCCTACCAAACTACATTACATGATGGTGAAGTATGCCCTGGAAAAAGGCGTACACGTTTTTTGTGAAAAACCATTTAGTTTACACTCTAACGAAGGAGATGAGTTAGCAAAAATTGCTACCAACAGGGGACTTGTTAACCAGGTTGGATATCACAATCACTTCATCGGTACCTTTCGGGAACTTAAAAGATTGATCAAAAGTGGAATTCTTGGTGAAATCGTGAATTTCACTGGCGAGGCCTATGGACCAGTTGTTATCAAAGAAAAAGGTGCTACCTGGCGATCAAAACCAGAAGAAGGCGGTGGATGTCTTTTCGATTATGCATCTCACGTTCTCAATCTGATTCAAGAGATTCTTGGAAGACCCACTGAGATTCACGGCGGAATTCTTAAAAGTATTTATTCCAATGGCGTTGAGGACGCCGTCTATACCTTAATGTCTCTAGAAAATAAAATGAGCGGGGCTTTACTAGTAAACTGGAGCGACGAAACACATCGGAAAATGTCTACGTCATTAACTGTGGAAGGTAAAAATGGGAAGATCATATGCGATGCCACAGAAATCAAAATTTACCTTAAAGAAGCTAGTGCAAAAGAAAAGCTAGATCGCGGCTGGACGACCAAGTATATTACAGATTATGCCATACCAGTCAATTTCTACTTGCGAGGTGAAGAATATAGCGCTCAAATAGATTATTTCGTGAACAACGTCCTTACTAAGGCGTCGGCGCAAATTAACACATTTGAACAGGGGCTATATACTGATAAAGTAATTGAAATGATCATTCAAAAATCGAAGAAACTATAAGATGGATAAGGTACTATTTGGAGATAATCAGTTTTTCGCAGTCAACCACATATCAGACGAAAAATCCCGCGCACAATCAATACGCTTTAAGGAGGATTCTGCGATCATCAAAGTGCTGGATCAGGCAATTGAATCAGGCATTAATACTTTTATGTGTACAACACATGACAGGATCGCAAATATCTGCGAGCATATGCGCCAGAACCCTGCAAAATACGCACATTTTAATGTTTATCCCTGCATGCCGTATGCTCATAAATATGCAAACGCAGTAACTGAACTTGGCATCATGGGGACCATCAAACAATATGTTCCTGGTAATATTTTTGGGACATTCGCAAAAGGAGGGTTAGCCTTTTTTAGTAAGGATTTCAGCAAACTTATGGAATTGCTTGTCGATGCAGAGATGAAAATGTTTAAGGGAATTAATACACCTGTCATTTTCCTCCAGAATGTATTGATCGATATGATATTAGGTTTAAAAATGTATGAGGTTTTTGCCGATTACGATGCTTACATCCGCAAGAAATATAATGCGGAGCCAGGATATATTACAATGAATATGCCGGCTTTGGTTGACGCCCTGCATTCAGTAGGAATCTCCAATCCGGTTATATGCTCGTCAATCAATAAAATTGGTTTTAGAATGTCTGGTGGTCAGGAGATATATGAAAAATATCTGAAAGAAAAGCAATTCCGTGCTATTGCCATGCAGGTATTGGCTGCCGGGGCATTGAGACCAAAAGAAGCCATCGAATATCTGGGCACCCTGCCCAACATCGAATCAGTACTTTTTGGGGCATCCTCAAAGGGCAATATTGACGAGACCAAAGGTCTTATAGAAAAGTATGTTGGATAAAAGATCACAAAGATTATGAATATACGCTCAACGACTTTAAAGGATGTAATTGAAATAATTCCCAACATTTTTTCAGATGAAAGGGGTTTCTTTTTTGAATCGTTTAACGAAAATACTTGGAAGAAGCAGGGACTTCCTTATAGCTTCAAACAAGATAACCAGTCTTACTCAATAAAGAATGTGGTGAGAGGATTACATTTCCAAACCGGTGAACATGCTCAAGGCAAACTAGTACGTGTTATTAAAGGACGCGTACTGGATATTGCTCTGGATCTCAGGCAGGAGTCTCCGACGTTTGGTAAATATGAGCTCTTTGACCTTGACAGCGAAAGTGGGAAGATGATATATATCCCTGAGGGATTCGCTCATGGTTTTGCGGCATTAGAAGACAGCATATTTCATTACAAATGTACCGGAGAATATTGCAAGTCAGCAGAGGCCGGCATACACTGGAACGATTCGTCTTTAAAAATACCATGGGAAGTAGATAGTCCAATTGTGTCTCTCAAAGACCAGATGCTTCCTACTTTTGAGGAATATCTTCAAGGTTCGTATTCAGTAAATTGAATAGCTCGCTATTTCGATTTTAATCCATTATCAAACTGCGCTTACTCAACGTTATGAAGACAATACTTATTACTGGTGGAGCTGGCTTCATCGGATCACATGTGATTAGACGTTTTGTTACTAATTTCCCGAACTATCACATCGTTAATCTTGATGCTCTTACGTACGCTGGAAATCTCCGAAATATAACGGACATTGAGAATTCATTAAACTACACATTCGTTAAAGGCGATATTGTAGATGTCCAATTTCTTCATGAACTATTTGCTCACTATGATTTCTATGGCGTGATTCATTTAGCAGCTGAGTCTCATGTAGACCGATCAATATCTGATCCTCTTGCTTTCGTAACTACCAATGTAATCGGAACAGCTAACCTGCTGGAAGCAGCGAGAAAGGCATGGCAGAAGAATCTCGGTGATCACTTATTTTATCATGTCTCCACCGACGAAGTTTATGGTGAACTACACAATCCTGACGAATTTTTTCTCGAAACGACCAAGTATGATCCCCGGTCTCCCTACAGTGCTTCGAAAGCTTCTTCAGATCATTTAGTACGGGCCTATCACAATACATATAAACTACCGATAGTTATATCAAACTGTTCGAATAATTATGGTCCGAATCACTTTCCGGAAAAGCTTATACCATTGATGATACATAACATCATTAATGAGAAACCTCTACCTGTTTATGGCAAGGGTGAGAATATTCGAGATTGGCTATTTGTGGAGGATCACGCCCGCGCTATTGATGTAATATTTCATAAAGGCGTCATTGGAGAAACTTACAATATCGGAGGCCACAACGAATGGAAAAACATCGACCTTGTTTTGTTGCTTTGTAAGACAATGGATTCAAAGCTAAAACGACCAAATGGACATTCTGAAAAGCTCATTCATTACGTTACCGATCGTGCAGGTCATGACTTACGTTATGCAATCGATGCCACTAAACTCAAAACTGAACTGGGCTGGGTTCCTTCTTTACAGTTTGCCGAAGGACTAGCACGCACTGTTGACTGGTATCTGAATAATACGGAGTGGCTTAATAATGTAACCTCCGGTGCATATCAGAATTATTATCAGGAAATGTACGAAGGCCGGTAGCGATTTTTGGTAGATTTTACAATTGTTATTAAACGTTAAATTAAAATGAAAGGAATAATTCTGGCTGGCGGATCTGGCACCCGCTTACATCCATTAACACTGGCTGTAAGCAAACAATTGATGCCCGTTTATGATAAGCCGATGATATATTATCCGCTCTCGATTTTGATGCTAGCCGGTATCAATGAAATATTGATTATTTCCACGCCTCATGACTTACCTCATTTTGAAAAGCTGCTGGGCGACGGAAGTAGAATCGGATGTAAATTTAGTTATGCAATCCAACCCAGTCCGGACGGATTGGCGCAAGCATTCATTATTGGAGCGGACTTTATAGGATCAGACAAGGTAGCGCTCGTTCTTGGAGATAACATTTTTTATGGATCGGGTTTATCGAAACTGCTTCAGTTAAATAACGACCCGGACGGTGGTGTCGTTTATGCTTATCAGGTTCACGACCCGCAAAGATATGGAGTTGTCGAGTTTGACAAAGACTTCAATGCCATTTCAATAGAAGAAAAGCCCGACACCCCGAAATCAAATTTCGCAATTCCCGGCTTGTACTTTTATGACAATGATGTTGTGGAAATCGCCAAAAATGTCAAGCCGTCTTCTCGAGGCGAAATAGAAATAACTGACGTGAACAAAAAATATCTAGAGGCAGGTAAGCTAAAAGTTAGTGTGCTGGATCGTGGTACGGCCTGGCTTGACACGGGTACGTTCGAATCATTGATGCAGGCCGGTCAATTTGTCCAGGTGATTGAAGAGCGCCAAGGTCTTAAAATTGGTTGCATTGAAGAAGTAGCGTACAGAATGGGTTTCATTTCAAAGGATGATCTGGTTACACTTGCGAAGCCATTGGTTAAAAGTGGTTATGGCAAGTATCTTCTGGGTATTGTTAGCGTCGAGTAAATTGATTTGGCTAGAGGTATGTAGGTTCTCCTCAGAAAAACTCACACAATATAGTCCTTCCAACGACTACAATGCCAGTGCGTAGGGAGTTAACCACCATCCCGCACTTACTCCCGGAAATTACAAGACACAAACATATTCGTAATCTGATTTATATTGCTCCCACTGACTAAAAAGGAGGAGGGTGTCTTCTATGTTGAAAAACAAGCTTAGGATTGATTTTTAGCCTACTTGTCGAAAATTTTGGCAGCACCATCTAACCTCCCGTTGAAATGTGTTAACCTGCAAGGTTATCGCATTTTAACGGGATTACTGTATCCGCCTAAGTAAGTGCATCTTTCCTGAGACTATCAAACGTCTTAATATCGCACAATGAAAACATTGGACGATTGATTATGTTTAAAGTTGCGGAAAAAGCGGAAGAGATGCTCCGACTGGTTACTGAACTGGAATCGGGCGAATATGACCGGCAGAGTTTTGCCCGGCTTCATGGGATCAGCGTTAGTAAATTGGACTATTGGCGGGCCCGGTATCGGCGTCAGCATAGCGGTCGATCTGGTTTCGTAGAAATTGTTAATGAGCCAGAACCGGTTTTGCTTGAAATTGTCTATCCGAGCGGAGTGTTGATCCGTGTTAAAGGGGAGCTGGCCACGGCGCGTTTACGTGAGTTAGTTACTTTATTGTAGCGCTGGATGTTTTCGCTGAGCTCTTCGGACCGGTATCTGCTCTATCAAGGTGATTGCGACATGCGCCGAGGTGCCTACTCATTGAGCGGCTTGGTTCGTAACGAACTTGGCCGTAATCCTTTGAACGGTGATGTTTTTGTATTTTTGAACCGCCGCCGTACGTGTATTAAATTACTCAGATGGGAGTCTGGCGGCTTCGTTCTTTTCATTAAGCACCTAGAGAAAGGCACCTACACCCGTCCGGTTCAGCATAGCAGTGAAGGTGTTTTGTCATGGGCCGAGCTGGTACTGATGATTGAGGGCATTGTAGTCAAAAAAAGTCTTCAAAAACCACGATACAAGCTTTTTTAATGGTTTATTAGGAGGATTTTGCGTATTTTTAAACTATGCAAAATGCACTGGAAAGCTTGTCTAGAACCGAGTTGATCGCCCTGATCGGCCAAAAAGATGCGCTTATCGAGCAGAAAGATGCTACTATCCAACAAAAAGATGCCAGCATTCAACAGAAGGAAAGACAGATAGCCAAGCTCCAGCGGATGCTATTTGGGCAGAAGCGAGAACGCTTCGAACAGTCGCCGATCCAGCTCCCGCTGGATTTTGGCGAGCAGCTTTCAGAGCAAGAGATCAAAGAGCTTGCAGAACTGATCAATACAAAGGCTCTGGCCCATAAGGGAGATCAGGCCAAAGAGCCCCGCCAGCCGCATCCCGGCCGTAGCCCGCTTCCCAAGCATCTTCCGGTCGAAGAGATTATCATTGAGCCAGCCGAAGACACCACAGGAATGGTGCTGATGGGCCAGGAAGTTTCCGACAGCCTGCAATATGTGCCATCCCGTTTTTATATCCAGCGCATCATCCGTCCCAAATACATCAAGGCTGCCCAAAGCATTGACCAGGCCTCTGGTTTCGCCATCGCTGCGCTACCGCAGTCCGGATTTGGCAAGTGCATGGCTGGCGCAAGTCTTATTGCACAGATATTGATTGATAAATTTTGGGACCACCTGCCATTATACCGCCAACAACAGCGCTTTAAGCGGGAAGGTATTGATATCGCAGCATCCACGATAGACCACTGGGTGAAGCTGGGTATGCAGCGGCTTGAATTATTGTACGAATACCAAAAGGGGTTGGTGCTACATAGCCCTTATTTACAGGTCGATGAGACGGTAATCAAGGTGCTGGACCATCAAAACAAGAGCGGCAACCGGGGCGCCGGCCGAGCACACCAGGGATACTTTTGGGCGTATCATGACCCTGTGGGCAAACAGACGTTTTTCAAATACGAGCCTACCCGGGCAGGCGCTTATCCTTCGGCTATGCTCAAAGACTTCACCGGATATTTACAAACCGACGGCTACGGAGGATATGGGGCCATATCCCAAAAGGAGAATATTGTTCACCTAGCCTGTTGGGCACATACCCGACGATATGTAAAGAAGAATAATATGCAAAGTTGACCGTACAACATACTGGATATCAGGCAATTGATTTCAATTAACTTTGCATAGTATTTCACTTACCAAACTCTTTGAGCCACCCCATCAAGTTGTTATTTCCCAGCCAGGAAGGAATATTTTCTGGCTTGACTTCCGAGTAAGCCCCCTCCAAAGCCTCACGCTTTTTCCTTGAATCAGCTCTGGCGTATATTTCAGTTGTTTTTACGGAAACGTGACCAAGGATGTCCCGTATATATACCAGATTTACACCAGCTTGCAGCAGGTGCATTGCTTTGCTGTGCCTGATAACATGAGGCGTGACGGCGCCTTTTACCATGTTTTTTATTCTCTGTCGAGCGAGCAATACATATTTTGACAGAATATGGGTGATTCCGGCCCGTGTCAATTTTTCCTTTCTGCTGTTACTGAATAGCGGATATTGGGCTGCATGGGGTTCAAGGAGAGCGTTTTCCGCCATGTAATCTCTAAGAAAACCTACTTGCGCATCCATCAAAGGGACTATGCGTGATTTATTTCCTTTGCCCCGCAATCTGACCGTACATGGGCTGTCAAGGCGTACCATGACTGGGGTGAGGTCGATGATTTCTTGTACCCTGGCACCGGTATCATACATAATCGATAGTAGTGCCAGGTCCCTTCTGCCCCGTTTCTGGGACAGATCTGGGCCATCCAGGATAGCCTTTATTGTATCCAGCGGGAGATATGTGACCGTGGGGGACGCCGTCTTTTTCAACGGAATAGAGAGAACCTGACCAGATGCGTGCAAATACATGGGATCTTCGTATTGAAGATACCTGAAAAATGAGTGCAGGGCTGTCAATCGTGCATTCCTTGTAGAATCGCTGCACCCTCTTTCCGATTGGAGCCAATCCAGGAATGCCAGTATATTGTTCCTGGTTATATCCCTTAGGTCAAGCCTTTCGGCAGCAATACCCTTTTCGCTTTTCATAAATATTACCAGCAAAAGGAAGGTATCTTTGTACGATAGCACCGTATTTGAACTACCCCCACGCTCTCCGGGGAGATACCGGGTCAGGAAGTCGGTCAGGTATTTGGAAAAGCCAGTACTCTTCATAGTGTTATTTTTTAGGGAATACATAGCTGCAGACAGCATTTAAGTCCTGTAAAAGTCCAGGATGCATTTCAGATGTGAGCCTGACGTACTGCTCAGTAGCATCCAAGGACCGATGTCCCAGACAAGCCGACAGTATAGGCAGTGCGTAGTAAAGATCCAGTCCATTTCCGACCATTGTATCCAATGCATGGACGCTGTAGGTATGGCGCAGGTCATGCACGCGAGGGCCCATGCCCTTCCCCCAATGGGGGATGTCCGACTTAGAAAGGATTCTCCTGAACCAATTGTAAACTGTCTTCCTAGGGCATACTTCGCCACTGTGTGAACGGAAAAACGCATTCGCTGACGGCTTCACGTATGCATAAAGATCGCGGTGGATACGGTAACCTTTGCATACTTCAGCGAGCGAAGCCGAAATCGGTATACGTCGGTCACATCCGTTCTTGGTGCCCTTGATAAAAATGGTTTTATCATTTAGGTTCACATCTATATCCCTAAGGGCCAATGCCTCACCCATACGCATACCTGTACCGTATAGCATCCTGAAAAGTGCAGGGATAGCGCTAAGGGAGGTTTCATGGCGACTGCATTTTAACATCAGCTTTTCAGATGCTGTAAAAATGGCTGCTATCTGCTGCCTTGAAAATATATAGGGTACATGACTGCTTTGGATCCTGGGCAGCTTGGGGATATGGGATTTGTATCCCAGCGTGCATAGGAACTCACAGAGTTGGGCAACATGTGCAATCCGGACATATCTGGTACGTGGGGATTCATTGGGTCGGGGCATCGCCCATTTGTCTGCCAGTTCCCGCGTTATGCCGATGGCAGATACGTTTTCGATCAAGATGAAGCGGTCAAAGAGGGAATAGGTGTATCCCATATTAAGGCATTTATAACCAAGCCCTCTTTTCAGGCTGATGTGCCGCTCCATAAACGGGGCGAAGATGCTTTGGTAGTTTCTCATCGCGTTTCCTGTTTTTTCTTTCCTAAAAAAAAGAAGTCGGTTACCCTATCATAGAATGTGGGGGCCACAGGCGGCACCTGTAATGCACAGGGTTCCATCGCCTTGGTGTCGATTCTCACGTAATGCCGTGTGGAATCCGCCGAGCTATGTCCCAATGTCCCGGATATCACATGGATCGGGGTCTTTTGGTCAAGTAATTTCGCAACCAGGCTGTGCCGGAGTATGTGTGTCCCATGTTTTCTTGTGGATGTATCTATCCCTGCAAGGGTGAGGTAATGGCTGGTTATGGTGCTTACTGTAACATTGGTCAACTGGCCATATGGCGGAGTTAGGCACAGGAAGACATAGGGCTGATTGGATACCGGCCTGCCATGTTTGAGGTAATCGATGATCGCCTCGCCGATTTCTGAGGTTAGGGGTAATTCCAGGTTCCGTCCGGTCTTTTTCTGGTCGAGTACAATCTGACACTCATCCCAACACAGATTAGCAAAAGTAAGACCCAGTATATCCGATGCCCTCAAGCCAAGCCGGGCACCGATCAGCATGAGGGCATAATCTCTTTTCCCTTTGGGATTCCCCCGGTCGATAACGGCCAGCAAAGACTGTATTTCCTCCCTGGAATAGACGGATGGCAATTTTGCCTGCCTGATATAATTGACTTTCGGGATGATGCCCGACAAGTCGCGGGTATCCGGGTAAACGCTATGCAGATGCTTTAGAAAATTCCTTATCACTCCGAACATCCCATATTTGGTAGTAACGCTCGTGTCTTTCTGCGATTCAACGAAGGCCACTAAATCCGTCGGCGTGATTGAACCGGCCAGCCCGACTCCTTTCTTTTCCAGAAACACAAACAGAATATGCAGATAAAGCCTGTTGGACGTCAAGGTGCTTGTAGAAAAACCCGACTCCTGCCTGGACGCGATGAAGCTTTCCATAAGATTGCCGATACTACCCGTAAAATAGGGACCTGGGCTTTTTCGCTTCACTGGCACGGAGCCTTTCTCTTGAAATTCGGTAAGATACTGGATCTTTCTGACAACCGATTTTTCATTACGGGTAAGTCCGGAATACGAAAACTGTCCGTAAAGATGTGTCAGAAACTCTTGGCCTACTTGTCTGTTGTAAACCTCCGAACCGGAAGCAGCCATGTATTTGGCAAGCTTACTCCATAAATGGTTGTACTTATCAACCGTACTCGGCGAAAATGCTTGGCCCCGCAGATGCCCATTCGCTGAGATTATCAGCGCGTGGATTTTTATAATGACTTCTGGCATTGTTGAACTTTTTAAATGATACGGGCAGTATTACCCGAACCAAAACGAAAAGTCCAGTTTATTATGTAAAGAAATCTACAGGTAAATAGCCATGAATCAGCAACTTAGATAGAATTGCTTTGCATATTATTCTTCTTTACATATCTTCGCGCGTGCGCCCAGCAAGCAAGATGGATAACATCTTTCCGTTTTCCGTGCTTTTCGTAAACTGCGTAGCCATCCGTCTGCAGATAGCCTCTGAAGCTTTCTAGCATCGTTTTCGCTCCTGCTGATCCTCTTGTGGGTTGATAATCAAAGAGAACTACGCCATCCAAGGGGCTGTGGTACACCCAATAGTATCCCTGATGACAAGCGCCCTTCTTCTCGCTTTCCAGTACTTTTATTGGACTCTCATCGACCTGGAGATATCCTTTTGTCTTGATATCGAAGACTAGTTGCTCGTAGAGCGGTTCGAGCTTGGTCAGGGCTTCTTTGGTCCAGCCTTCAATGGTTGAAGAAGCAATTTGGATGCTGTCCCGGGCAAAACGTTGCTTCTGCCGGTAAAGTGGCAGGTGGTCTTGATATTTATCGGTTAAAATACTGGCAAGAAGTCCGGCAGATGGTATGCCTTTCTCGATGACCCGCTCCGGAAGTTGACCGATTCTGACACCATCACCGTTTTTAGGCGCATACTTATAGCGTATATATCTTTTGATCAAAAAGCGGGCAGGTTCATAATCGAGCTCTTCGGTAACTTCCTTGCCGATACATACCATTTCAGAAAGATCACCAGCGGGGTAAATCTCGATTTCTTCGACAGGTAAATGAGAGGGCAGCGCCGCACGGCCCTTATGATTAGGCCTTTTACGGATATAGTTGATTTTTTCTTGCAGGATTTCTTCTTGCTCAGCAGTCTGCTCGGTAGTGGCTTCAAAGGGAAGCGCAATCTGTGCCGGGTCACCTTCGAAACGTTCACGCTTCTGACCAAACTGCATCCGGCGGTACATTTCTATCTGAGATTTCAGGTAGGCGTTCTCCTGCTCCCGCTGTTTGACCAGGGCGATCAACTCTTCTTTTTCCAGCGATTCCAGAGCCGTTTGCATACTTTAAAAGTACGAAAAAACTACCATTGGAGCTAAAAAAGCGACTTATTGCTGCAAATTAAACCGCTTTCTTCGGCGGCTTTTTAGTATCTGGATTCCCTCGATCATCAGAACTAAATCTGCCCAGAAGATGCTACCCGAGGAGACCTTTTTGGGTATTGGGAATGTACCACTTTCAAGTCTTTTATGATATAGTATGAAGCCTCCGGGCTCCCACCTAAGCATTTTTAGCTGTGTGCGCCTGCGGTTGACAAAAATGAAGACTTCCCCACTGGTGGCCACTCGGCCAAGCTCAGAGTCTACTATGCCACAAAGTCCATCGAAGCCTTTGCGCATATCGCAACTCCCTCGATAAAGAAAATATTGGTGGGATGAGCCCAGACCAAACATCAGTAGAGCCGAATCAGTTGTGAAAGTATAGTAAGATCGTTACCTTGATAACTTACCTTCACACCGTTGGGATAGACGACTTCATAACCTATACTTGGTGTACTATGCAGAGTAGATAGCTCTAAAAATCCAACCCCATTAACAGATTGTTTCTCTTTTCCGACCCAATAGCCAAGTTTGGCCACACCGATTTGGTGTTGTTTGCAAAATTCTCTCTGGCTAAGACCACTTTCACGCCATAACCGGACTAATTCGAACATCTTTTCTGACAGATCCATAACTGATTGTTTTCTGCCAAAAATAACTATCAGTGCTTAGCCGAAAAATATGCGCTTGGTAGGCCGGATACGATGTGCCGCACGAAGAGCCCTTCACAGTACAACCGGTGGATTTCGAAATAAGTTATAAACTTGGTTAAATACACGTTCATAAATGCCGTGGTTAGTAAGCCGGCAATTTAGGAGCACCCTTATTTACCAATCGTGGTGCATATTTATTTACCAGTTACAGCTAACATGCTTGTTTTGCCGATTACACTTAATTATTCTAACTAAGCAGCCCTTTCCTAATATTCAGATTTCTATTGTTCTCTGATTTGTAACAGGCCCCGTTCAAAGGGTAACTTTGGCAATTCATAGCTTTCATTTCTTCCAGCAAAGTGTAATTCTCTTCGGAATCATAATCAGCATCAGCTGTCAGGGATTTTAGGTGGTGCCAAAGCTTTTTTCATGCAGCTCTAAATGCCCCGCCAGGCGTATTGGTGTCACACCTGTTAGATCTTTTATGTGTATTGAGCCAAATAGACCCTTAGCACAAAGTACATATTTCTGAACGGTGAAATGAATCGCGAAAACCGTCTTCTGAAACACGACAAAATTTACAACAATTAGTAGTTGTGAATTCAAAAAATCAACAATTGCGTAGAATTACTTTGTAGTATACGTATAAGTTTGTTATTTTTGTATAGAAATTATATTTGGTAGTGCTCAATTTATTTTTAATATAACATGAGTTAATTATATCAATCCTAGAATTACTTAAATTTTGAACGATAGATACCAAAAGTATGGCATATTTAGACACCTATACCGCACCTTTAACCGCCAGCACCTCAGCGCACTTGCTCCGACGCGCGACGTTTGGACCTACACAACAAGAAATAGCTGATTTTACTGGAAAAACTGCTGTTCAGGCGGTAGAAACCTTGATAAATAATGCCGGTTACACGGCCACACCTCCACCACCTGTTGAGATGGACGAGTCTAGGTCAGATGCCGGTCAGACATTCTTAAATAAACCGTACAACGGTAGCAGGGCCTTCACATACTTTACGTACTTACAATATTGGTGGATAGGTTTGATGACAGAACAAAATGGTTATCCCTCCATTTTAGAAAAACTTACTGCTTTCTGGCAAAATCATTTTGTCGTTGCGTATACTGGTGTAGGTGACTATCGTTTTACCGATAGGTATCTCCGGTTTTTAAGATCCAATGCACTGGGAAATTTTAAGTCAATGACTATTGGAATTACCAAGGATCCCGCCATGCTGATTTTTCAGAATGGTAATGAAAACGAAAAAGCCCATCCGAATGAAAATTACGGACGGGAATTGCAGGAACTTTTTACTGTTGGTCAAAAGGATTTTGCGGGAAACCATAATTACACTGAGCAGGACGTAAAAGCAGCAGCTCAAGTTTTAACCGGTTGGCAGGCTACAAACCGCTACTCGACTTCTACCGCCTCCTTTGACGCTGTCTTTAATCCAGAACGTCATGATACTTCCGACAAGGTATTTTCTGCTAAGTATAATGGAACAATTGTAACTGGTAAAAGTGGGCCGACTGCAGGAGATGAGGAGCTTAGTGAACTGGTTAACATGCTCCTTCGTCATCCGGAAACACCAAAATCGATCTGCAGAAAATTGTATCGATGGTACGTAAATTCCAATGTTACACCAGAAATAGAGAACCAGGTTATAATTCCATTAGCTTCCTTTTTTTCCAGTTCAGAAAACAATTTTGAGATAGCCCCGGTGCTCCGAAAGCTGCTGACGAGCAACATCTTCTTTGATACCATTAACATTGGGGCAATTGTCAAGTCACCAGCTGAATTAATGATTGGCTCACTAAGATTATTCAATCAGCCTGTGCCAAACATAGTATCAGAATATGCGTCATTTCGGGTAATGATGGAGTTTCTGAGATCAAGTATGGTCTCGATGTCATTGAGTCTTCTCGACCAGCCATCTGTTTTCGGATCTCCGCCATATTATCAAACTGGCTATTCCAAAAATTGGATCAACGGGACAACTTTAGGGCTTAGAGGGTCACGGACTGACTCCCTAGTGTATCCTTATTTAATCATCAAACCTGGATACATACTAGGTATTGATATCCTGAGCAAATTAAAAGCAATCCAACCCAACTTCGCAGATGTAGCATCGACACCAGCAATCACTTGCGAGCAGGTTTTGGCAGAATTATCCAAAAATCTTTTCTCGACAACTTTATCTCAGAATCAGAAAAATTTCCTCATTGATTCCATTATGATGATGAACAGCAGTCCAAGAACAACTTGGCAAAGGGAATGGGACGCATACCGAACTACTCCCAATGACGCTTCAAAACAAAGTGTCGTATTATGGAGATGCCGAGCTATGTTTAAACACATGTTGAGAATGGCTGAATATCAAATATTTTAATTTCTGGTATATGAAAAGAAGAGAATTCTTTAGAGCGGCTTCATCAGTCATGGTTCCTGTGATGCTAAATGGTATCGGAGTTAAATCTTTTGCCAAGGGTTCTGCTCTAGTTCAGTCACTAAGAAAGACAGCGGCATTGGACAGTGATCGAATTTTAGTGATCATTTATCTGGGAGGTGGAAATGACGGCCTTAATACGGTAATCCCGCTGCAGTACTATTCGGAATATAATCAATTAAGAGCCAACATTGCAATTCCAGAAAATGACGTGCTAAAATTATCAGGGAATCTCGAGGCAGGATTGCATCCTGCAATGACCGGTATGCGTGCAATGTATGATGAAGGAAAGTTGGCAATTATTAATTCGGTATCCTATCCAAATGCTGATCAATCCCACTATCGATCGACAGATATTTGGATGACTGGAGTAGATTCAAATGCATATTCCACTTCTGGATGGGCTGGAAGGTATCTAGATGAACGTTTTCCAGGTTACCCGCAAAACTATCCTAATAGTGAAATGGAAGACCCTTTGGCAGTGCAAATCGGAAACATTAGCACCACTGCTTTACTAGGTCATACATTGTCAATGGGTATAACGCTTCAAGATCCAAACTCATTTTATCAGCTTATTGGGGAACCTAGCACTCCAGTTGATGTCGGTCTACCATGTTGTGATGCCGGGGATTTGATTTCTTATATAAGAGAGCAACAAGTTCTTACAGTTGGCTTTGCTTCTGAAATTAAAGCCGCCGCCGAGACAGGTACTAACATGGCAAATTATCCTGATTCATCGCAGAAAAACGAGCTAGCTGATCAATTGAAAATCGTCGCAAGACTGATACATGGAGGTTTAAGATCGAAGATTTATTACGTAGAATTAGGTGGATTCGATACTCACGCTAACCAGATTGGCACTACAAGTTTGGAAGGGACACACGCCCAACTACTAAAAAAATTGTCCGATGCTGTCGCTGCATTTCAAAAAGACCTACAATTGCAAGGTACTGAAGATAAAGTTGTAGGCTTAACTTTTTCAGACTTTGGAAGAAGGGCAACCTCCAATGCATCCAAAGGGACTGATCATGGCGTAGCAGCTCCAATGTTTGTTTTCGGTTCAGGCATAAAAAGGCAATTAATTGGTACTAATCCCGATTTAATTAACGGTTTAATTTTTTCACCCACGGCCGGCGCGAGCAACAGGGATATTAAAATGCAAATTGACTTCCGTCGAGTTTATGCCGATGTATTGAACGATTGGTTTGGAATAGACAAAGCAACAACAAATCAAATATTATTCAAAGGCTTCAATACAACATCGCTTTTTTCTGACACGGTACAGACCATATCGTCGGGTGCCTGGCCAAATCCAGAGATCTGGTCTAATGGTCGAGTGCCCAACCTCAAAGATATGGTTCAAATCAACTCAGGCCATATTGTCGAAGTAGGAGAAAATATTGTTGCTAAAAATGTCAAAGTGATGGCTGGTGGGGAACTAAAATTTCTTGGAGACTACAGTGTCAATATCACCGGCTAACTAAATCCAACATAGCCAGCAAAAACGATCTCTAAATTATCCTTATGTTCTATCTTTAGACATCATCATGAAGAACATCTTTACGTATTTTATCGGCTTTATGTTTGTTCTTACCAGCTCTCTGTATAGTTTTGGTCAAACAGGAATAGTAAAAACAGAACGATCGTCGCCGACAGGAATTGTTAGTTTTGGCCAAAACTCTAAGTTGAATGGGATTTCTGATAGTAAACATATCGACGGATATGTCAAAAAGAATGGAAGCTCCTTTTTTATATTCCCAGTTGGCCATAAAGGATTTTACAGGCCTTTTGCGGCGTTAGCCGACGGTACTACCGGTGCCTATTTCCAAGAAGATCCGGGGGCTGCTACCGCCCCGTCAAGTGCACCGTTCAGCCCTTCAAACAAAGAGGAAGGAATTGAAAATGCCTCTCAAAAAGAATTTTGGGATATTAATGGCTTGAATTCTACGCGTATTACCTTGACTTGGAATGAAGCTAGCAACATTGGACAGTTAACCGAAAACTCGCTTAATTTATTAAGTATAATAGGTTGGAATTCTAATACTGGACGTTGGGAAAAAATAACTTCTATCGTTGATGAAATATCTCTAACAGGAGGATCTAGCTCCGTATCATCCGGATCAATTACCACAGCGCTAAGTATTGTACCTAGTACGTACAGTGTGTACACATTTGGAAAAATTGACTCTGCAATTCAGCCAGCAGACTACAAGGGAAATCTCGAAGTTGTAAGTTGTACGGAAATCAGGGGTTGGGCTTGGGATGAAAACTATCCTAGTGCAAAACTTACAATTGAAATTGTAGAAGGTAATACAGTGTTCGCTACCACGACAGCCAGCATTTATAGAGATGATTTAAAAAATTCAGGAACAGGCACAGGTAATTATGGCTTCAGTGTTTTAACGCCGGCCATTTTAATGGATGGAAAGGCCCATCAATTGAGTATACGCGTAAAAGGGAGCACCCTGATTCTCTCGGGGTCGCCAAAAGCCTTGAACTGTGAATATGATGGAAAGTTCGATACAGCTGACTGTTACAATATTAAGGGGTGGGTCTGGGACAAAAATAATTCTAACGAATCTCTTATTGTTGAACTTGTAGAAGGGACAACCGTTCTTGCTACTGCTGTTGCCAATACATACAGCCAGTCTCTTAAGGATTTAGGCATCGGTACCGGTAACTATGGATTTTCAATACCATTGCCAGCTGCCTTAAAGGACGGCAAGAACCACGAAATAAGTGTTAGGTTAAGAGGTGTTGACTATGTGTTGGCTGGTTCTAATAAAAACTTAGTCTGCGCTATGCCTGAGTACGATGGACGGTTCGAATATGCTAGCTGCACAATCCTCACAGGATGGGCCTGGGATAAAAATTACGCAAATGCCGCCCTGACCGTGGAACTCATGGAAGGCAATAACGTATTGGCCAGTGGGGTTGCCAACATATTTAAACAGACCCTCAAAGACCAGGGATATGGCTCAGGGAACTATGGGTTTTCAATTGCACTGCCCGCCTCACTTAAGAATGGACAGCCGCACCAGGTCAGCATCAGGGTCAATGGCACCTCCTATATCCTGCCCGACTCACCCAGGTCAGTTACCTGTGCAGCCAATGAGTATGCAGGCAGGGTCAATTCTGCCGATTGTAATACGGTCCGTGGTTATGTATTGGATAAGCTTAATCTTAATGCAGCGCTCACAGTCGAGCTTATGGAAGGAAGCACGGTCATCGCAACCACTGTGGCCGATATTTTCCAACAGTCTCTCAAAGATGCTGGATATGGGACAGGCAATTACGGGTTTGCCATCACACTCCCTGCGAGTGTCAAAGACGGCCAGGCACACCAGCTAAGCGCAAGGGTCAAAAACACTTCCTATGTGCTGATGGATTCACCTAAATCTGTTACGTGCGCTGTCAATGAGTATACCGGGCGATTTGAGGCCGCCAATTGCAGCGTCGTCAGTGGATGGGCCTGGGATAAAAACAACCCTAACACAGCCCTGACTGTCGAGCTCATGGAAGGCAATAACGTATTGGCCAGTGGGGTTGCCAACATATTTAAACAGACCCTCAAAGACCAGGGATATGGCTCAGGGAACTATGGGTTTTCAATTGCACTGCCCGCCTCACTTAAGAATGGACAGCCGCACCAGGTCAGCATCAGGGTCAATGGCACCTCCTATATCCTGCCCGACTCACCCAGGTCAGTTACCTGTGCAGCCAATGAGTATGCAGGCAGGGTCAATTCTGCCGATTGTAATACGGTCCGTGGATGGGCGTGGGACAAGATCAACCCTAATGCGGCGCTTACAGTCGAGCTTATGGAAGGAAGCACGGTCATCGCAACCACTGTGGCCGATATTTTCCAACAGTCTCTCAAAGATGCTGGATATGGGACAGGCAATTACGGGTTTGCCATCACACTCCCTGCGAGTGTCAAAGACGGCCAGGCACACCAGCTAAGCGCAAGGGTCAAAAACACTTCCTATGTGCTGATGGATTCACCTAAATCTGTTACGTGCGCTGTCAATGAGTATACCGGGCGATTTGAGGCCGCCAATTGCAGCGTCGTCAGTGGATGGGCCTGGGATAAAAACAACCCTAACACAGCCCTGACTGTCGAGCTCATGGAAGGCAATAACGTATTGGCCAGTGGGGTTGCCAACATATTTAAACAGACCCTCAAAGACCAGGGATATGGCTCAGGGAACTATGGGTTTTCAATTGCACTGCCCGCCTCACTTAAGAATGGACAGCCGCACCAGGTCAGCATCAGGGTCAATGGCACCTCCTATATCCTGCCCGACTCACCCAGGTCAGTTACCTGTGCAGCCAATGAGTATGCAGGCAGGATCAATTCTGCCGATTGTAATACGGTCCGTGGATGGGCGTGGGACAAGATCAACCCTAATGCGGCGCTTACAGTCGAGCTTATGGAAGGAAGCACGGTCATCGCAACCACTGTGGCCGATATTTTCCAACAATCTCTCAAAGATGCTGGATATGGGACAGGCAATTACGGGTTTGCCATCACACTCCCTGCGAGTGTCAAAGACGGCCAGGCACACCAGCTAAGCGCAAGGGTCAAAAACACTTCCTATGTGCTGATGGATTCACCCAAATCTGTTACGTGCGCTGTCAATGAGTATGCCGGGCGATTTGAGGCCGCCAATTGCAGCGTCGTCAGTGGATGGGCCTGGGATAAAAAGAACCCTAACACAGCCCTGACTGTCGAGCTCATGGAAGGCAATAACGTATTGGCCAGTGGGGTTGCCAACATATTTAAACAGACCCTCAAAGACCAGGGATATGGCTCAGGGAACTATGGGTTTTCAATTGCACTGCCCGCCTCACTTAAGAATGGACAGCCGCACCAGGTCAGCATCAGGGTCAATGGCACCTCCTATATCCTGCCCGACTCACCCAGGTCAGTTACCTGTGCAGCCAATGAGTATGCAGGCAGGATCAATTCTGCCGATTGTAATACGGTCCGTGGATGGGCGTGGGACAAGATCAACCCTAATGCGGCGCTTACAGTCGAGCTTATGGAAGGAAGCACGGTCATCGCAACCACTGTGGCCGATATTTTCCAACAGTCTCTCAAAGATGCTGGATATGGGACAGGCAATTACGGGTTTGCCATCACACTCCCTGCGAGTGTCAAAGACGGCCAGGCACACCAGCTAAGCGCAAGGGTCAAAAACACTTCCTATGTGCTGATGGATTCACCTAAATCTGTTACGTGCGCTGTCAATGAGTATGCCGGGCGATTTGAGGCCGCCAATTGCAGCGTCGTCAGTGGATGGGCCTGGGATAAAAAGAACCCTAACACAGCCCTGACTGTCGAGCTCATGGAAGGCAATAACGTATTGGCCAGTGGGGTTGCCAACATATTTAAACAGACCCTCAAAGACCAGGGATATGGCTCAGGGAACTATGGGTTTTCAATTGCACTGCCCGCCTCACTTAAGAATGGACAGCCGCACCAGGTCAGCATCAGGGTCAATGGCACCTCCTATATCCTGCCCGACTCACCCAGGTCAGTTACCTGTGCAGCCAATGAGTATGCAGGCAGGGTCAATTCTGCCGATTGTAATACGGTCCGTGGATGGGCGTGGGACAAGATCAACCCTAATGCGGCGCTTACAGTCGAGCTTATGGAAGGAAGCACGGTCATCGCAACCACTGTGGCCGATATTTTCCAACAATCTCTCAAAGATGCTGGATATGGGACAGGCAATTACGGGTTTGCCATCACACTCCCTGCGAGTGTCAAAGACGGCCAGGCACACCAGCTAAGCGCAAGGGTCAAAAACACTTCCTATGTGCTGATGGATTCACCCAAATCTGTTACGTGCGCTGTCAATGAGTATGCCGGGCGATTTGAGGCCGCCAATTGCAGCGTCGTCAGTGGATGGGCCTGGGATAAAAAGAACCCTAACACAGCCCTGACTGTCGAGCTCATGGAAGGCAATAACGTATTGGCCAGTGGGGTTGCCAACATATTTAAACAGACCCTCAAAGACCAGGGATATGGCTCAGGGAACTATGGGTTTTCAATTGCACTGCCCGCCTCACTTAAGAATGGACAGCCGCACCAGGTCAGCATCAGGGTCAATGGCACCTCCTATATCCTGCCCGACTCACCCAGGTCAGTTACCTGTGCAGCCAATGAGTATGCAGGCAGGATCAATTCTGCCGATTGTAATACGGTCCGTGGATGGGCGTGGGACAAGATCAACCCTAATGCGGCGCTCACAGTCGAGCTTATGGAAGGAAGCACGGTCATCGCAACCACTGTGGCCGATATTTTCCAACAATCTCTCAAAGATGCTGGATATGGGACAGGCAATTACGGGTTTGCCATCACACTCCCTGCGAGTGTCAAAGACGGCCAGGCACACCAGCTAAGCGCAAGGGTCAAAAACACTTCCTATGTGCTGATGGATTCACCTAAATCTGTTACGTGCGCTGTCAATGAGTATGCCGGGCGATTTGAGGCCGCCAATTGCAGCGTCGTCAGTGGATGGGCCTGGGATAAAAAGAACCCTAACACAGCCCTGACTGTCGAGCTCATGGAAGGCAATAACGTATTGGCCAGTGGGGTTGCCAACATATTTAAACAGACCCTCAAAGACCAGGGATATGGCTCAGGGAACTATGGGTTTTCAATTGCACTGCCCGCCTCACTTAAGAATGGACAGCCGCACCAGGTCAGCATCAGGGTCAATGGCACCTCCTATATCCTGCCCGACTCACCCAGGTCAGTTACCTGTGCAGCCAATGAGTATGCAGGCAGGATCAATTCTGCCGATTGTAATACGGTCCGTGGATGGGCGTGGGACAAGATCAACCCTAATGCGGCGCTCACAGTCGAGCTTATGGAAGGAAGCACGGTCATCGCAACCACTGTGGCCGATATTTTCCAACAATCTCTCAAAGATGCTGGATATGGGACAGGCAATTACGGGTTTGCCATCACACTCCCTGCGAGTGTCAAAGACGGCCAGGCACACCAGCTAAGCGCAAGGGTCAAAAACACTTCCTATGTGCTGATGGATTCACCTAAATCTGTTACGTGCGCTGTCAATGAGTATGCCGGGCGATTTGAGGCCGCCAATTGCAGCGTCGTCAGTGGATGGGCCTGGGATAAAAAGAACCCTAACACAGCCCTGACTGTCGAGCTCATGGAAGGCAATAACGTATTGGCCAGTGGGGTTGCCAACATATTTAAACAGACCCTCAAAGACCAGGGATATGGCTCAGGGAACTATGGGTTTTCAATTGCACTGCCCGCCTCACTTAAGAATGGACAGCCGCACCAGGTCAGCATCAGGGTCAATGGCACCTCCTATATCCTGCCCGACTCACCCAGGTCAGTTACCTGTGCAGCCAATGAGTATGCAGGCAGGATCAATTCTGCCGATTGTAATACGGTCCGTGGATGGGCGTGGGACAAGATCAACCCTAATGCGGCGCTTACAGTCGAGCTTATGGAAGGAAGCACGGTCATCGCAACCACTGTGGCCGATATTTTCCAACAGTCTCTCAAAGATGCTGGATATGGAACAGGCAATTACGGGTTTGCCATCACACTCCCTGCGAGTGTCAAAGACGGCCAGGCACACCAGCTAAGCGCAAGGGTCAAAAACACTTCCTATGTGCTGATGGATTCACCTAAATCTGTTACGTGCGCTGTCAATGAGTATGCCGGGCGATTTGAGGCCGCCAATTGCAGCGTCGTCAGTGGATGGGCCTGGGATAAAAAGAACCCTAACACAGCCCTGACTGTCGAGCTCATGGAAGGCAATAACGTATTGGCCAGTGGGGTTGCCAACATATTTAAACAGACCCTCAAAGACCAGGGATATGGCTCAGGGAACTATGGGTTTTCAATTGCACTGCCCGCCTCACTTAAGAATGGACAGCCGCACCAGGTCAGCATCAGGGTCAATGGCACCTCCTATATCCTGCCCGACTCACCCAGGTCAGTTACCTGTGCAGCCAATGAGTATGCAGGCAGGATCAATTCTGCCGATTGTAATACGGTCCGTGGATGGGCGTGGGACAAGATCAACCCTAATGCGGCGCTTACAGTCGAGCTTATGGAAGGAAGCACGGTCATCGCAACCACTGTGGCCGATATTTTCCAACAATCTCTCAAAGATGCTGGATATGGGACAGGCAATTACGGGTTTGCCATCACACTCCCTGCGAGTGTCAAAGACGGCCAGGCACACCAGCTAAGCGCAAGGGTCAAAAACACTTCCTATGTGCTGATGGATTCACCTAAATCTGTTACGTGCGCTGTCAATGAGTATGCCGGGCGATTTGAGGCCGCCAATTGCAGCGTCGTCAGTGGATGGGCCTGGGATAAAAAGAACCCTAACACAGCCCTGACTGTCGAGCTCATGGAAGGCAATAACGTATTGGCCAGTGGGGTTGCCAACATATTTAAACAGACCCTCAAAGACCAGGGATATGGCTCAGGGAACTATGGGTTTTCAATTGCACTGCCCGCCTCACTTAAGAATGGACAGCCGCACCAGGTCAGCATCAGGGTCAATGGCACCTCCTATATCCTGCCCGACTCACCCAGGTCAGTTACCTGTGCAGCCAATGAGTATGCAGGCAGGATCAATTCTGCCGATTGTAATACGGTCCGTGGATGGGCGTGGGACAAGATCAACCCTAATGCGGCGCTTACAGTCGAGCTTATGGAAGGAAGCACGGTCATCGCAACCACTGTGGCCGATATTTTCCAACAATCTCTCAAAGATGCTGGATATGGGACAGGCAATTACGGGTTTGCCATCACACTCCCTGCGAGTGTCAAAGACGGCCAGGCACACCAGCTAAGCGCAAGGGTCAAAAACACTTCCTATGTGCTGATGGATTCACCTAAATCTGTTACGTGCGCTGTCAATGCCCGGACAAATTTTGAAAATTGGACGGACACAATCGCTGTATCGAAAGTTCCGCGTATGAATTTTGAACATTGGGAATTAATTGCTGCACCGAATCCGACGACTGGAAAAATTACAGTCACACTGCCAGTTACGACTGGGCAACCAACAACATTATCAGTCACTAATATTTGGGGGCATGTTGTGTCAAAACAGATTATAATCGAGACCGGAGAATTTTATCAAAATCAGATTGACCTAAGCAATCTTATCGACGGTATATATATTATCAAGGCCCAAACCAACAGAAGCATCAAAATAAAGCGAATTGTCCTTACAAGATAGTGCTTAGAACTAGTGAAACCAAGATTAATCAACGGTGTGTTTATTACAGTCTTAACCTTGGTTTATTGCAATCGATCACATTGAAGGTTCTGAAGTTGTGATTTCCAAATGATTGAATCATTCCGCGTAACCAGACCGGGTCAACGGCTGTTTGACCCGGTCTGGTTATATAAACTAAGTCAGACCACAATGAATATCAATAATTGAATTATTAAATGATATCGTTGTTATATGCCAACCCAAATTTACCACTAAGTAATTCATTTACAATTATTTACAAAAAATTCATTCGATTTTAGTGGGAACTTTCAAAGATATGTTGTATACTTGTATTGCAGACTAAAGTAGGATTGTTATTATAAAATATTCATTTGACAATAACAATCCTACTTTTCGGTTTGACTAAAAATATGCATCTTAGCTACCTCAACGTTAACAATTATGAAAAATCACTACCCGGGAATTCTTCCCAAAGGTCATTTATGGACCGATGTCTTTCATTTAAACCTAGCGTTTTTCCTGGCGTATTTTTTTCGCTTCGATGACCTTTCTGCAATTCTTGAGAACCAGTATGTTAATTTGCTGTTGGTGTCCAACTTGATGTGGATTTTCACCATTTACGTTTTCAAGACATATCATTTCACTCGACTCTCCTATCACTTCAGTACGCAGTTGACCAACTTTCTCAAAGCAGTTGCAATTCACGCTTCTGTCATGATGGGTTTTTTATATCTTAGCAAACAAGGTGAAGAGTATTCCCGTTATCAATTTTTGATGACCTTCTGCTTGTTTATCGTCTTGTCGACTACATTTCGTGCAGCAACCGTGATTTTTTTAAAAATGTATCGTCAAGCAGGATATAATTATAATCGTTACGCAATTTTTGGAAAGGGTGATTTGGCATACTTGATACGTGAATTTTACAGTGACCGTAAAGAGCTCGGTTACAGATTTTGTGGGATGTTTGAGGTTGCAGATAGCAAAGAACAGATTGCCTCTCTTGAATCTTTTGTGAAAGACAAACAATTGGATTATCTGTATTGCTGTCTTTCGGAAATGAGTGATGACCAAGTTAAAGAAGTTATCAAGCTTGGTGAAAGGTTGCGTACACAAATTCGCCTTGTTCCGGATTTTCGTGGCTTCATGACAAATATGGCTACGATAGAATATCATGACATGTATCCAATTATCCAAGTAAACACTAAGCCTTTCTCGAGCCTAAAAGAGCAGACCACAAAACGCATCTTTGACCTGGTTTTTTCAGTAGTAGTGATGGTGCTTGGACTCCCAGTATTCTTTTTGGTATGGGCAGCGATCAAAATTTCCTCGCCCGGCCCTGTGTTTTTCAAGCAACAACGTTCTGGCCGCTGGGGAGAACTGTTCTACATCTACAAGTTCCGTAGCATGTATACCGATGCAGACAAAATGGGCTTGAAGCATTCACAAGGAGATAGTGATCCAAGGATTACCCCGATAGGTCACTTATTGAGAAAATCAAGACTTGATGAATTGCCTCAGTTTATAAATGTACTCAAAGGTGAGATGTCAGTAGTTGGCCCACGCCCGCTGTATAAGTATGACGTGGATATGTTGATGGAGGCTGCACCTCATGAATTTCAAAGACTGTTGACTGTGAAACCTGGCATCACTTCTATTGGTCAGATTAATGTAGGATATGCTGATACTGTAGCTTTGAACGTTGAACGACTGAAACATGACCTACAATATCTTAAATCATACAGCGTTTTTGATGACGTTCAACTCATCTTCAGAACAGTACAAGTAATGGTTCTGGGCAGAGGGCAATAGGAATGTTTTCATTGGTTTTTTATATCCGTCTAAATATCCAGCAAAAAATAGCTAAAATGCCTGTCGGATTGATTTCGTCAGGCTTTTATATTTTTGGTTTCATTCCATACTTATATTTATTGATAAATCTTCACAATCCATGAGAATAGTAGTACTTGGCGCGTCTGGTCAACTTGGTAGTTGCCTTAAAAAAGTCTCAGCCGAAAGAAACATAAATGACATTTCCTTCCCGTCGGAAGAAGCTGGAAATATTTTGAGCTCCGAGCTTTTGGATATTCTGTTTTCCGAAGAAAAGCCTTCTTTTGTCATTAATTGCGCCGCGTATACAGCCGTGGACAAGGCTGAGGATGAGCAGGAAATTTGCCGTAAAGTGAATCGGGATGGAGCACAATATATAGCTGCAGCCTGCAAACAGCATCATGCTACCCTCATTCATGTTTCAACAGATTTTGTTTTTAAAGGAAATGTACCTCAGCTTTTAAGTGAGACAGATCCGGCTACTCCTGAGAACATCTATGGACTTACTAAGTTAGAAGGTGAGGCAGCTATAGCTGAGACTTTACCTGAATATTTTACTGTAAGAACCAGCTGGCTCTATTCGGAATATGGGAATAACTTTGTAAAAACGATGCTTCGCCTCGGAAAAGAAAGGGAACAGTTGGGTATTATTGTAGATCAGGTTGGCTCACCTACTTATGCTATCGACTTGGCAGGTGCTATTATCGATATCATTGAATCAGACAGCAAAGAGTATGGTATATACCATTATAGTAATGAAGGCGTTACCTCTTGGTTCGATTTCGCAAAGGCAGTGTTTGACCTCAGTACAACCCATGTAAAAGTAAACCCGGTGAAGACCTCTGAATATATAACCAAGGCAGTAAGACCCGCATACTCAGTGATGGACAAAACTAAAATTAAGCAAACATTTAGTATCGCCATTCCTTACTGGAGAGATAGCCTAGCGACCTGCGTTGATCGCATCCAAAAAAATCTTGAAATATCCAATTGAATCTTGCAAATAAGCATGGCAGTTCGAATTGGCGGACATTCAACCACGCGGAGAGTCAAAGAATAGGCGTTGAATGCGATGGCAATAAAAAAGCTGAGGCTGACAGAGTACGTATCGATAATAATCAATGAGCTTGGTAAATGGATATTCGAGCAAATAAATAAAAGGCATGCCTCCAAAGAGCCAAATAGAAACAGCAATGCAATACAGCTACGCTCGCTAGGATGCGTTGAGCGTATTCCTTCATGACGGAAATCAATAGATCGATACGGATGGCGAACCATAATCAAATTGAAACGTAATTCGCCCTTTTTACCGGGTCACACGATGCAGCACAGCGAGCTGTCAAGTTTTCGGGCTGATCCGTAATTGGGATACACCGCTCCAAGTGGTACTATCGTAGCAGAACGGATGATTGGCTGGCAATTGAAAATTAAAAGGCAAATGCGGAAATCCATCCAACAAAGGGCTTTGATGATTACTATGGAGAACTTCGCGATGAAGGCTATTTGGAATCGCAAATGGATTTTGTCGGATACCCGATACAAAACGAGTACAACGAAAGGTTAAAATCGTACCTATCGAGACGACATGTTAGATGCTTATTTGTTTGAAACACTGGCAAGTTCGTATTTTGTCAGATGATTACAATCGCTTTTATCCGTATCAAGCGTTTGCTGGGCTGTATTTAGTAACGTTTGCCAAGAAACTAGAAATTAACAAAGGTCTAAACAGCTCAAGCACTTTTTTGGTTGAGGCTACACGATAATCCACTTTTTTTGCACTCTGCAAAAAGCACAGTGTTACTCCATACAGCTGGTTGAAACACACCTGGAGAACATCTCCACCATTAATCACAAAAACATCATCTACATTTATTCACAAAACTTTAACAAATTTCCGGAATTAACCAACATGTAGTTCACAGGCTGGACACGATTCTCGCAAAGCTTGTTAGTCAGCCCAATGATGTCTAGGTATGGCTAGGCGCACTTAGAATAGCAGATTCTTTCTGATTGATAGCATTGCTCCAGCAGAATTTTTAAACAAGGTTCCATTATCCGAGGCAATTGAAGCGCTAATCGTCGATCCGCCAAACCATTTTACCGGTTTTGAAACCGAAAATAAACCTGAGAATTGATACTCTTTCTCAGGGAATGGCTGGTCGTATGTACCCTGATTACTGGAAAGTGAAAGCTTTGTCATCCAAATATAGGATCCAAATTTGCCTTTCATCCCCATATGAGTTACCCAAACTCTATTATTATTCGTGAAGAAATCAGCATACTTGGGCCAACCATTTTCTCCAGTTGCGGTTATAAAAGGAGTGCCGATACCCCGATCGTAGTAGGACCATCCGTCTCTAACCTGCGCATTATTAAAATAATCATCCTTTCCCCGAATTTGATTTCCATCAACTGCCTCGCTTCCTCCTTGGCTTTTGGTATAAAGCAATTCTAGTGTCAACTTAGTTATATCAAAGACCTTATCTTTATTCCCTTTCCATTTAAAGCTAATGCCATTTAGACCATCCTTAATGTTGTTAAGATAAAATAAAGACCCGTCTTCTATAAGGTGTTGTCTATACATCAAAATTTCGACAGAACTCAAACCTAATTCAAGGCCAACGTCTAAACTTGCAACATGATTACCGACTCTATTGTAGTTGTCGAAATTTGATCCCCCGACTGTTTGTTTATCCTTTGGTTTAAATCCAGTAATAACGTACCAATAGTTGCTTAGTCCTCTTGGCATTCGGCCGTCTACAGTATTATAAGGCGACTTGCCACCCCATTGAACTGCATGGTTAAATCCCCCATACAATTTCACTTTGCCATACGGCCTGCCTAACCTGATGTATAACGCCTTATTATGTAATTTCAACTCACTCGTAACTGGTCTTCCATTTTCGAAGAGACCATCAGAATAAAAACCTTTGAAGTACAAAAAATTTTTGATTAGTGGAGTGTAGTTTAAAAACCCAAATTGCAACTTTGGCATCGGCAATGCATTTCCGGACCACATGTAAGATCCCGTACCCAGCTCCGGATCGCAAATTCCCGCAAATTGCTTCCATCTTCCAACAGTCACTTGAAAGCCCTTGTAATTGATCCCACCATAAAGTTGCGGGATGAGTACCTTACTGTTCTCGCTCAAATTGCCGATTAGCTCGGTACCATAAACCAAAGACCATTTAGTATTAGTAGTGTCTACGGAAAGTACCTTGATTCCTTCCAGGCCAGCACGAACGCTAAAGATTTGACCTGAGGTAGGTACAACTCCCCACTGATTTACGTGAAGCCAAAAAGGTGTACGATCTCCAGTCGCACCGAATCCTGCAACTTCTACCCACGCTTTTTTTCGAGGGATTACCTCTGTGCTATCTAGGCTGTCAGAACTAGCCACAGCATAATGGCAAAAACTTAATGTTACTGGTATTGCTAGCGCCTTCATTAAAACAGAAGAAAGCCAGGGATAGTTGACGTTGAGTAGCATATTTAATAGGTAATTGAAAATGGGGGCTTGCAAATATATGACAGGGTTGATAAAATGCCTTTATAAGACACGTATCCTCACTGACTGTGGTATCCCTTCTAGCAAAAATACAAATTTTTTCTAAACGGACGGAGAAAATTCATATTTGCAGCCTGGAAAAAAATATCGAAATTATCGGCCAACCGAAACCCCAAACCGATACGTCCCCGAGCCCACTTTAACAAACATATACCCTCTTCCCGTACAATCTTTCCTTCCTTCGAGACCGAAAGACTCTGCCCATTCAAACGAATACTGTTCAGTGACTTCGCAGGTACATATATATATGGGCAATCGTGTTCACAGGAACTTTGACCATCAAATTCAAGCCTTCTGCTCCCTTTTTCCACTCGGACATAATTTCACCACTCATCGTCCGCAGTGACGCATTCAGGTAGTTGATGCCGTCTTTACGCATTCCGTCTGGCGCGATTTCTGTACGGATATCAAAGGTTTCAAACCCGGGCTTTGTCGCCTTGATACCAGCAGCATTACCAAACATCCATTCACAGACCGCGCCGAATGCGTAGTGACTAAAGGAGTTCATGGCCGCGTTGTATTTGAAGCCGTCTTCTTTGGTAAAACTGTCCCAACGCTCCCAAATAGTTGTCGAGCCGTTCTCTTCTTCAAAACCCCAGGACGGAAACTCTTTGCTTAAAAAGTTTGTAGGCCATATAGGAGCCCCCCTCTATCGCTGACCGATTTGACAGGCAATGTCTACATGATTTTGACCGGCGAGCCCGGATATACCTACATTTTCGGCCCGGTTTGTCGGGATATACCTGAACAGATTTCCATTTTCTGTCATCAAAATCTACCATCTGCCATCCTTTTACTTCCAGACGGGCGTCATAGGTCTCTCCATTGAGCAGATCAGGTTCCAAAAGTGCGCCCTGATCTGCTTTTCAGCCCTGATCCGTTGTAAAAACATCTTTGGTTCCGTCCTGGTAAGTGACTCCCAATTGGGCTTTCAAAAAGCGGCTCTTTGCCGCAAAATGAACGCACAACCGAATTTTGAACCAATAGTGAATAACACAAGTAGCCCGCATACCAGCCGTAGGAAAGCTGGGAAGCCAGCGTATTGGCACTTCCGGGTTTCAGGCTCGAAGTCAAATCATAAGTCTGATAGTAGACTCTTATCGTAATCCGTCCAGCCCGGCGTAAGAAAAGCGTCGCCTGCTTTTTTACCATAGATACTGAATTCATAAAGGCGCAAAGCACTCACATACAGCCGCGCGTTTGTCATGGTATTTTTAATGAAAATCTCTTTTCGCAAGTAGGGGGCTGGCGGCAAATGGTAAGTTTTTCCCTTTCCTAAATGGTCCGGATCAACACCGATCCATTGCGCCTGCCAGTCGTTTTTGGATAAAAGCCCCATTTCCCAGATCGCCACTTTGCTCCACTGGCCCACCCTGCCATTCTGATCCCAGCTACGGACTTTCCAACAACAAATCTGTCTGGATTCCAGTGGCTTTCCTTTGTAGTCAATCTGACAGGTGGCACAGCCCGGTACATTTCCTGAATTCCACAGGTCCGCTTTACTTTCCGTCAGCAGTTCTGGCGCGCTGGCTACCAGGATTTGGTAGGCGGATTGTTGCTGATTATTTTCAGCAGACGTCAGCTCAAACGCGGACTGGTGACATCAGTGGCAGGATTTTCTTTGTATTCACAGCAAAGATATACCGCGCCAAGTCTCTGGGTATTTACATTCAAAACGCCCAAAGTCGCTATTAAAAGCAAATAATATTTTCATTGAAGGTTCCTATAAGTCTTAACGTAACACTTTAACTCCTTTGGGCGCGTCAATGGTCGATTTAATGCTTCCGTCCGCCTGCTTTTCGTGACGGATTTTAACCACACCCATCGGTGTGGGGTAGGTACCTTCCACCCAGGTCAAATCTCCCAGATTGGGCTGAATCCGGATCGTTTTGCAGCCAGGCTCTACAATGCTGACGCCGAGTACGTGCTCGGAAAGCCAGGAAGTGGGTCCAGAGGCCCAGCCGTGGCAGAGGCTGTGACGCAGGTTTTTATAACAATATGCACCGAAATCACCATGAATATCGTCTTTACCTTCTGGTACCAGCTCATCGATCGGCTCGGCATTCTTGGTCCAGGCCAGGTCAAAATCTTCCCAAAAAGTGCTCGCGCCCATGTCCAGCATACCGCCCCAATAACTGCGGATGCAGTTGAGGGCCCCGTTGTAATCCTTTGCCTTGGCTTTTGCCTGCAACATATAATATCCGTAAAAGGTGGAAAAACGCTCACAATCGCCCTGGGATATCACTTCCGCATTCGCCTTTTCGGCAGCTACCAGCCCGGAAAGTGCCAGCAGCGCGGCCGCCTGTTTGGAGCCATTCGCATCTGGCACATATAGTTTGAGCTGGGTGGCGGTATTTTTACACTTCAAGGCCTGAGCAGGCTCATCCAGAATCGTGCAGAGCTCAACGCCCGCTTCCAGGGTCATGACCATCATCGCGTGCAGGCCGGCGTGGACGCCCTTTGGGTTTTCACTGGATGGCCAGTCCAGAAAACGCATCCCATCCAGGTTTTCTTTATTGTCTTTGGTTTTCTCAATCAACTGATCAAGCAAGCCCACCAAATATTTTTGCTGCTTACGCAGATACTGCAGATCACCCTGGTTCTTATAGAGATCTCGGTGAATGAGCACCCACCACATCGAGTAAGCACTGATCCCGTTCATCCAGCCCGGCAATGGTGTAATATCGCGGGCGTGGTCAAGGCTTTTGGCAACCACTTCATTTTTACCAAAAACAGTATTGATCGTCATCACCTCAGGATGCATATCCCCCACCCAAACCAGCCGGTCACGCTTGATGCCGTCCCAGAGATACTCCTGCATATTCAAATGCACCGTGTATGCGCCGGTGTTCCAGATCTTATTGAGCCTGTCATCATTGCTTTTAAATGAGCCCAAATATGGAATGTCGCGGTACTCAAAAATCGCCCTGACCTCTTTCAATTGCAGTTCCCGGTTTGGATCGACCAAATCAATTCTCGCGAAACGAAAACCCGAATTCCCTACCTGCATCACGCCCAGCCAGGGTACTTCTACGGTAAAATCGCGCATCGCGTGATCATTGGTCGCCCCCTGAATGCTGTCAATGCTTGACATGGCCTCACTAACCGATTCGCCAAAACGAATCCTGATCTTGATCGGCTTTTGATTGGCTGGCTGGTCGGTGACGATCTGTATTCCCCCTTGAATTTCTTTTCCAAAGTCAAACAAAATGCCAGGCTGCTGGCCATCATTGCTGATGAGTTTACAAAAATTCTGATGGACCAGGTCCGCCTGTCCCGTCCCTTCACGCAGCAGGTTCTGCGCATCGACGATGCTACCACCGGTTTTGTCAGATGTCCACACAATTCTCCTGGGCGTCAGATACCGCCTTACCCGTGAGTCTTGCTGGCTTTCATAACTTTGGTCAAAAACAGGTGGAAGTTGTTGCGACTGGCCGTCGTGGCTTACAACCGATAGTGCGCAACCGAGCAGCGCCAGGTACTTTCTCACGATGAAGCGTTTAGATTATTTGTAATATTTCAGGAAAATAAATAATTATTATTTAGCAAACTAGCCTGCACTATCCTGCTGGATGCAACTGAGCCCCTACTTTCAGCCGCTTGTCCATCTTCGGCTGTTAAATATGCTAAAACTAATCGAAAACCGTTCTAATTTTGCTTGTGGTACAATACCCTTATTTTTTTAACCTATTGCTAAACTCTGCTCCCCCATGATCATCAATGAAGATAGCTCGCAGGACCGGGTCCCGAGTGACCGCGACGGGCTGCCTCCCTTTGTCAGTAGCTGGAATCAGCTGTATGCTGTACTGATTGGCGCCCTTCTACTACAAATTGTCCTCTTCTATGTATTTATGACCCATTTTCAATGAGCTCCCTTGATTGGATTGTACTCTCTCTTACCCTGATATTTGTGGTTTCGTATGGCATCTACCGCAGCCGCGAAAAGCATACGATTGATTCGTTTCTGCTGGCAGGCCAGTCGATGCCCTGGTACCATGTCACCCTTTCGTTGATGGCCACCCAGGCCAGCGCCATTACTTTTCTTTCGGCGCCCGGCCAGGCTTACACCGACGGGATGCGTTTTGTGCAGTTTTACTTCGGGCTTCCTTTGGCGATGGTGGTACTCTGCATCACTTTCGTACCCAAGTTTGGCAAGCTAAAAATATTTACCGCCTATGAATTTTTAGAAGGACGTTTTGATCTGCGCACACGCGGGCTGACGGCTTTTCTGTTTCTTCTTCAACGCGGGCTCTCTACGGGCCTTTCCATTTACGCGCCATCATTGATTTTGTCGGCGATTTTAGGCTGGGATATCACCTGGACCAATATTATCTCGGGCGGTATTGTAATGATCTACACCATTTCTGGCGGCTCCCGGGCCGTATCCCATACGCATTTACAGCAAATGGGCATTATTACGGTGGGAATGGTAGTTGCCGGCGTGATGGTCGTCAAGTTTCTGCCCGACAATGTCTCTTTTACCGATGCGATCCATGTCGCCGGGAAAATGGGAAAGATCAATCTGATCGATTTTACATTTGATCTCAACAG
Organism: Dyadobacter pollutisoli; assembly: GCF_026625565.1. Lineage (NCBI taxonomy): Bacteria > Pseudomonadati > Bacteroidota > Cytophagia > Cytophagales > Spirosomataceae > Dyadobacter > Dyadobacter pollutisoli. The sequence continues at coordinate 1,045,947 of NZ_CP112998.1, read as the reverse complement.
CCGTTATAACGTATGGTCGGGACTGATCGGTGGCTTTTTTCTGCAATTATCGTATTTCGGTACGGACCAGTCACAGGTCGGGCGTTTTCTCACAGGCAGCTCTCAGGGGCAAAGCAAGCTAGGACTGGCTATGAATGGTCTGCTGAAAATCCCCATGCAGTTTCTGATTTTGTTGGTGGGCGTGCTTGTTTTCGCATTTTACCAGTTCACTAATCCGCCGTTGTTTTTCAATCAAACACTCGTCAACCAAGTCAAGTCCACACCCTATGCGGCTGAATATGCAGCATTGGAACAAAAACACGAACGCATCCAGGCTGGCAAGCACCCACATGTGATGGCGCTGACCGACGCGCTCAAAAAAGATGACCAAAAGGCCATTGAAGAATCCAGGACTATACTGGCAGGCATCGAAACCCAGGTGAAAGAGGTTCGTAAGGAGGCTGAAACGGTACTTTCCAAGGCCAACGGTGGCGCAGTCAATGATGTCAACTATATTTTTCTACGGTTTGTGATCGATTATCTGCCGGTCGGCATGGTCGGGCTGCTGATCGCTGTCATTTTACTTGCCTCCATGGGCTCAGTCGCATCGGCTTATAACTCGCTGGCCTCCTGCACGATTGTCGACATTTATAAAAGGATGATCCAAAAGGACAGTGATGATCGGAACTATGTAACCGCCTCTCGCTGGGCCACCTTCTTCTGGGGTATTTTTTGTATCGCTGTGGCGCAATATGCTTCCCGTCTGGGCAGTATGATCGAGGCGGTCAATATCCTGGGCTCACTTTTCTACGGGGTTATCCTGGGGATCTTTTTGGTCGCCTTTTACTTCAAAAACATCCAAAGCAGGGCCGTTTTCTGGGCGAGTGTACTGGGAGAGATCTTTGTGATCATCAGCTACACCCTGGATCTGACCGCTTTTCTTTGGCTGAACCTGATTGGCTGCGTGCTGGTGATCGCTTTCGCTTATATCATTGAAAAGATCTGGCCCGAACCTACCGTCGGGGCGCAGACTACCTAATAAGTACAAGGCCGGTTACTTCCGTGCAGGCAGTAACCGGCCTTGTTAAGATACTGCACTGACTAACAATTCGGTATAATTCTTTTGTCAAATTTAATATTTTAAAGAAAATGGATCCTGCGTCCGTTTTTTTACCTGCTCAGGTGAAACTATTCCTGCATATAAATCCTTAATAAGTACAATCGGGTAGCTTGAATGGGTAATCTTGGAGCCATTTATGTCACCGATTGTTACAATTACTCTTTAATCACAACACTTTATGTCGTTGTTTTCCAATCCTTTGCCGGAAGGTATTTTTCTCATTTTCATTCCCAAAGACAGCTGACCCGAACGGGTCTTTCCAACCTCTGACCCTGCCTGGTTTTCGGCATGGTTTCATCAATTCTCTATCCAAATCAAACCACAATTACATGAATTATTGCTCTAAGCCACAAAAAACAATGCGTTTGGCGCTTAGCTCGGCATTCCTCCTATTGATTTCATCTTGCATTGCCACGGCCCAGGGGATTCAGCAGGCTTCTCAGCAGACGCCGGTCTTGGAGCAGGCCACATTGCAGCAGGTCGTTGATTATGCAATCAAAAACCAGCCTGTTGTGCAGCAATCATTGATCGATGAAAGGATTACCGAAAATCAGGTACGCAGCAAGCTCGCTGATTGGTACCCTCAAATCAATTTTAATTACAATTTGCAACGTAACTTCATTGTGCAGACCAGCATCATTGCGGGTAATCCCGTGAAGTTGGGGGTTAACAATGTTTCAGCAGCCCAGTTCACATTATCGCAGCAAATTTTCAACAAGGATGTTTTGTTAGCCAATCAGACCAAAAAAGAGGTACTTTTGGCCGCAAGCCAGAATACATCCAGCAGCAAAACGGATCTAGCGGTGAGCGTTTCCAAAGCATTTTATGATGTGCTGGCCACCACCCAGCAGATCAGCGTGGCCGACGAAGATATTATCCGGCTGGAAAGAAGTCTGAAAGATGCCCACAACCAATACAAATCGGGCATTGCGGACAAAATTGACTTTAAAAGGGCGACTATTTCGCTCAATAACACCCGTGCCAATAAGAAAAGCAACGAGCAGGTCCTGAAAGCCAAGCTGGAATACCTCAAATCGTTGATGGGCTACCCTATTGACAAAGCGTTACAGATCAGCTACGATACCTTGCAAATGGAAAGGGAAATTGCCCTGGACACCTTGCAGAACGTGGATCTGACAGGCCGGATCGAGTACCAGATTCTGAGCACCCAAAAGAAGCTGCTGGAAGCCAATCTTCAATATAACAAATGGAGCTACCTGCCTAACATTTCATTGAATGGGGCATATAACCTGAACTTTCAGAATAACCAGTTCACTGATCTTTACAGTAAAAACTATCCCAACTCTTTTGGCCTTTTGACCCTGTCGCTTCCGCTTTACCAGGGGGGCAAGCGCAAAGCCAATACCAAACAGGCTGAATGGCAGCTCAAACGGCTGGACTGGGATATGAAAGGGCTTGAAAATAATGTGAACTCCGAGTACGCTTCGGCGCTGGCCAGCTATAAAGGCAACCTGACCAACCTTTTGGCCCAGAAAGAAAATACGGATCTGGCCAAAGAGGTTTATGATGTGATTCAACTGCAATATAAATCAGGTATCAAAACCTATCTGGAAGTGGTTACTTCTGAGACTGACCTGCGTCTGGCCCGCATCAATTATTACAATGCACTTTATCAGACACTGGCCAGTAAAATTGATGTCCAGAAAGCATTGGGACAGCTTAATTATCAGTAGCCCAGTTATTAAAACCCGTTATCACCTCTTTTGCTATACCAATCGAAAAAATCTTTGATATGTTTTTAAATAAAATGAAGTATTATTCAGCCGCCTTATTTGCCTTTGTGGTCTTATCCTGCGGAAAAAAAGATCAGCAGCAGCCCACCCAGCCGCAGGCCGTAGCAGTCACCCTTAGCGACGTGACAACCGCTGAGGCTTCTTATCATGAAGAGTATCCCGGTACGGTTGTGGCCCTTAACGAAATCGAGCTTCGCCCGCAGGTGACCGGATTTGTGACAGGTATACACTTTACGGACGGGGCGCGGGTTAGAAAAGGTCAGCTGCTTTACTCCATTGACGCGCAGCTTTATAATGCCAACTACGACCAGGCGGTGGCCAACCTGAATGTTCAGGAGGCTAATTTGGTCAAGGCGCAAAAGGATGCGGACCGTTACCACGAGCTGGAAAAAAATGATGCCGTCGCCAAACAGCTTGTCGACAATGCAGACGCTGCATTGGAAGTGGCCAAAAGGCAGGCAGAGGCTGCCAAAGCCAACATTAAAGCGGTCCAGACCAGCGTTCGGTACACCAAAGTCACAGCCCCATTTGATGGCGTGATCGGCATTTCAGCCGTGAAAGTAGGCGCAGCGGTATCGGCAGGGCAAACCGTGCTCAATACCGTTTCGACCGACGGTCAACTGGCCGTGGATTTCAATGTAGACCAAAAGGAAATTTACCGCTTCACGAATCTACTCAAAAACCAGAAGGCAGCCGATTCGACATTCACATTGAAATTCGGAGAGGAAATTTACCCGGCGTCCGGCAAGATTGCACTCATCGACAGGGCCGTAGATCCGCAAACAGGAAGCATCAAGACCCGTCTGGTTTTTCCAAATAAAGACAACCAGCTGCGCGCCGGTATGAGCGGCACCGTGCGCGTGCTCAACAACGCGAAGGCTAAATCAGTTTTAATTCCTTACAAAGCGGTGACCGAGCAGTTGGGCGAGTATTTTGTATACGTCGCAGGTGACAGCAGCAAAGTCAGTCAGCGCCGTATCGTGCTGGGAACGGCGATCGGCTCCAACGTTATTGTCAAGGAAGGGCTTAAAGAAGGAGAAAAAATTGCCATAGAAGGTGTTCAGAACCTTCGTGAAGGAGCAGTTATCAAAGAAGGCAAATAATCCCGGTGCCCTTACTATCTCATAAACCAGTAAAAAATGATTGCAGATATTTTTATAAAAAGGCCGGTAACAGCCATTGTGGCCTCTATCGTACTGGTCCTGGTGGGTTTGATTTCGGTTACGACCCTGCCCGTTGCCCAGTACCCTGACGTTACCCCTCCTACCGTGTCCATTACCGGTAACTTTACGGGCGCCGACGCCCAGACCGTCGAGCAGACCACGACCACACCCATTGAAACACAGATCAATGGTGTTCCTGGCATGACCTATATGTCCAGTAACAGCACCAGCAGCGGACAAAGCAGTATCAACGTGACCTTTGATGTGGGTACTGACGTCAACATTGCGGCCCTGGACGTACAAAACCGGGTAAGTGTGGCCGAACCTACCCTGCCTGATGCGGTCAAAAGATTGGGGCTCACCGTCCGCAAACGCCAGCCCAGTATCATGATCGCATTGGCGCTTTACTCGCCCAATGGTACCCATGATGCGCAGTTCATTGGTAATTACGCCAATATTTATCTCAAAGATGCCTTGCAAAGGGTAAAAGGTGTGGGTGATATCGTCTCCCGTGCCGACGACTTCGGTATGCGGATCTGGCTCGACCCGGACAAGCTGGCGACCTTACGGATGACGCCATCGGATATTTCCGCCGCGCTGGCCGAGCAAAACTTACAGGTTGCCGCAGGTACTGTGGGCGGTAACCCCCAGCCCAATACCCAGAGCTTCGAATACAGCGTGCTGACCAATAGCCGTCTGAATACCAAAGCGCAGTTTGAAGAGATCATTGTCAGGTCCAATCCAGCTGACGGCAGCATCGTGTATTTAAAGGATGTAGCAAGGGTTGAATTGGGGAAATTTGACTATGGTGTCAATGCGTTTGTGGCCGGTAAACCCGCCGCATTTGTACTGATCTATCAGGCTCCTGGCGCTAACGCCCTGGATACCTACGAAGGTGTGATCAAAACATTGACGGCGCTGAAAAAGACTTTCCCCAAAGACATCGATTATGTAATTCCAGTCGAGACTGCATCGGTTGTGAAAGTCTCCATTGAAGAGGTGCTCCACACTTTTGCCGAAGCCATGATCCTGGTAGTCATTGTCGTGTTCCTGTTCCTTCAAAACTGGCGTGCGACATTGATCCCGATCCTTGCGATCCCGGTTTCGTTGATTGGTACATTCATCTTTTTTATTCCGTTTGGCTTTACGATCAATACCCTGACGCTCTTTGCGTTTGTGCTAGCGATTGGTATTGTCGTCGATGATGCCATTGTGGTCGTCGAGGCCGTCCAGCACAACATTGACCATGAGAAAATGTCCCCCAAAGATGCGACCATCAAGGCAATGAAAGACATTTCCGGGCCTGTCATAGCGATCGCGTTGATTCTGGCTGCAGTTTTTGTGCCGGTGGGCTTTGTCCCTGGCATTGTGGGCAGGCTTTATCAGCAGTTTGCCATCACCATAGCCGTGTCGGTACTGTTGTCCGCCTTTGTCGCCCTTTCACTGACCCCTGCATTGTGCTCTATCATGCTACGGCCCTCAAAAGGAGCTGGCGATAAGAAAAACATGCTGGAAAAATTCTTCGACCGCTTCAATAACTGGTTTGAAAAGGTATCTCACGCCTACACGCGCGGTGTTTCCAAATGGATCAAAGTCACGCCATTGGTGCTGGTCATGATGGTTTGTCTCTTTGTAGGTCTTTTCTTTCTGTTCAAAAACAAACCATCCGGATTTATACCCGTTGAAGATGAAGGCCGTCTTTTTGTAACCTATGAAATGCAGGAAGCTACTTCCACTACCCGCAACGTAGCGATGATCAAGGACATCATGAAGCGCGTATCCTCTATTCCGGAGGTGCGTGTAGTGGGCGGTCTGGCAGGTCTTAATGTGGTGAGTTTTTCAAACAAGTCCAATGTCGGTACCATGTTTGTGAGCTTGCACCCGTGGGCGAATCGGAAAGGCGCCGAGCATCACGTGCAAGCCGTCATCAAGGAAATCCAAAAGCGTACAGCTGATATTAAAGAAGCCCGGGTGCTCGCTATTGCCCCGCCTGCCATTCCCGGACTTGGAGCTACGTCCGGTTTCACATTCCAATTGCAGCAGTCGACCAGTACCGATAACATTCAGCAGTTTGAAACGGTCACCCGTAATTTTCTGGGCGCAGTCAACAAGCGGCCCGAAATCGCGATGGCCTTTACCTTTTTCAATGCCAGAACGCCAAGTTACCAGCTGGATGTAGACCGTGAAAAAACCAAAAAGCTGGGCGTACAGGTCTCTGATGTTTTCAGCTCGCTTTCTACGCTGCTTGGTAGTAGTTATGTCAACGATTTCAACCTTTATGGAAGAAATTTCCGGGTCATGGTGCAGGCTGACAGCAGTTTCAGGTCATCGCTGGACAAGATCAAAAAATTCTATGTGCGCAATAAAGAAGGGAATATGATTCCGCTCAGCGCGCTAGTTAGCTCCAAAGTAGTAGAAAACCCGGCACTGATCTCCCACTATAACATTTACCGCTCGGTGGAGATCAACGGAACACCCAAAGCAGGATACAGTAGCGGGCAGGCCATTGCGGCTTTGCGTGAAGTTGCCCAGACACTTCCTGCCGGGTATAGTTATGAATTTTCCGGCATGAGCAGCGAAGAGATCAAGGCGGGCGATAGTACCACTACCATTTTCGCTATTTCAATTGTATTTGTATTCCTGTTTCTGGCAGCGCTCTACGAGAGCTGGTCTATCCCGTTCTCAGTGCTTTTTGCGGTGCCCATCGGTGCATTCGGCTCGATTCTGACATTGACCTTTCTGCCTAATCTGACCAATAACATTTATGCGCAGATCGGTCTGATTACATTGATTGGTCTTGCGGCCAAAAACGCGATCCTGATCGTGGAATTTGCCAAGGAACGCGTCGACGGCGGAATGGAGCTCGTCAAAGCTACCCTGGAAGCAGTCCAGCTTCGTTTGCGCCCCATTATCATGACCTCTCTGGCCTTTATCCTGGGCGTTCTTCCACTAGCATTCGCCAGTGGCGCAGCGGCAGAATCGCGTAAAACGATTGGCTGGACGGTATTTGGGGGTATGCTGGCGGCCACTTCGCTGGCCATCTTTGTCGTGCCTGTTCTTTTTGTGGCCATTGAAAAAATAGCCATGGGTAAAAAATCAAAAGAGGGCCCAAAGCCGGGCGATGATCCGGCCAGCGGGCATGTAGTGGCCTAATCGTTTCTTAGAAATAATAAAAGGCGGACCGTGGGGCACTTCCCTGTGGTCCGCTTTTTTATTACCTTTTGAGATTCTTACCAGCATTCCTTTCATTATGTATGTAAAGCAGGTTTTTTCGATCTGGCGCCTTTTGAAAGGCATCTGGATCGGTGTATTAGTCGTAACGGCTTACGCCACGCTCGTCTTCTACCTTTTCAGCTATCAAAACTGGCACTTTCTCTCCTTTCCCATCTCCATTATCACCATTCTGGGTACAGCATTATCGCTTTTGCTGGGTTTCCGAACCAATTCCGCCTATGACCGCTGGTGGGAAGCCCGCAAGTCATGGGGTGAGATCGTCAATGACAGCCGCACGCTGGTCCGTCAATCTATTTCATTTATTTCAACAGAAAAAAAGGAAAAAGATGCCATCATTTCCAACATCGCGCATTTGCAGATTGCCTGGTGCTACGCCCTGACCAATTCGCTTAGAAAGGAGCCCGTGCTGGTATACGCTGACCTGCATTTAAATGCGCAGGAACATGACTACGTGGCCAGTCAGGATAACATTCCCAATGCCATTTTAAATCTGATTCAGTTTAAAATGAGCGGGCTCCACGAGCAGGGAAAAATGCAGACGCTGCTCTACCAAAATATTGATCTGACTTTGCAACGGCTTTGCGATGCAATGGGCAAATGTGAGCGGATCAAAAACACTGTTTTTCCAACCCAATACAGCTTTTTTGTGTTGTTGGTTATTTTCATTTTCACGCTGGTACTTCCGATGGGTCTGGTCGAAAGCATTGGCCGGATCGCTATCCCGATCACATTCATTATCTCCTTTCTGTTCTTTTACGTGGAATGGATTGCCTATATTTTGCAAAATCCATTTGAGAATGGCCCCAACGATATTCCGATGACCTCTTTATCCAGAACGATTGAAATCAATCTTTTACAGCTCATTGAAGCTGATAAAATCCCTGAAAAGATCTTGCCCAAAAACGGGGTTGTCATGTAAAGAAAAAGGCTTTCGGAATCCGAAAGCCTTTTGTTGTGGTTTGTAGCACCAGCTTTTACTGCACTGTAACCTTGGTATAGTATAGTTCCAGCTTCACGCCGGGATCCTCGTTCTGCTGATTGCCGATCACCAATCGGTTGACGCTTTTGCTGAACTCTGTATCGGCATCGCGGAAGCTTGACTGGGTATTAAACATCGAAGTCCTCAGAATCAAACCGCCTATTTCTTCAATTTCACTAGTCATCAAATCAGAGATAAATGAGCTGACATCGATGAGATAATACTGCTTATTATTAACGTAATCATTTACATATTGACCAAATACCTGCTGCGGCTGATTGCTCAGATAATAAAGTGGCAAAGGAGAACCTCCCTCCCCGGTGTAGAATTCATTGTTCTTATCACAACGGTACACATAGATTTGGTTGGGTACTCTAAGCGGATCGGTAACCGATGCTCGCAGCGGCGTCACCCGAAGATAAGCCCTATTAGCGACAGTATATTTAAAGCTTTTCAATGATCTCACCGTAGGAAAATCAACCCTTGTCATAATGCCGATTCCAGCCTGAATAAAGGACATATTTCCAGACTGTGAAGAAGGTAGCGATATCCTTCTGGTGTCAGGTAAGTTGGCAAGCGCCGTACCTTTCCGGTCTCCCAGAATCTGGTTGTAGGAAGCTGTTACCCTGAAAATGCTGGAATCTTTTTTGACCTGGTCCACATCCGGAGTGTGATAATGAAGCTGCACCGAAGTGCTGTCGTTTCCAGACCATAAAAAGCCTACCACCGGACCATTATCGGTAGCAGCGGGCATTAATACCAATCCTTTTACAAGGTTGATCCAATCCGTATTCGATGTCAGCTGGTTGTTCTTGCCCATTTCGAACATTTGCTGGCCCAGCGCATCAGAAAGCTTGATTTTAAGGTTCCTGGAAGTTCTCGGAGTGGGCACTACCCTTACTTTTCCAATCGCGACCGGATCAAATGCCGTTGAATTCCCATTCCAGTAAGAGCTTTTATCCAAAATATCAGCAAGCAGTTTATGAACTGTCAGATTGATTGGCTTGGTGGTATCTCCATAGGTATACCCGTCATAGCGAAGCGACAATACTAATGAATCATACTCTGCCAAAGCCGGAATACTGATGCCACTTTGTATCGTCGGTTGAAAAAAGCTTGCAGCTTTTACTTTGCCAAAATAGGGATCTGTATAACTCCCAGTCAGCATTCGTGCAGAGCCACCAGTCATCAATGAATCACTTCCTACTGTGGAGAGCTTCACTGTAACAGTATCTGTATATAAAACCGCAAAATCATCGGGATTAGGCTGAACCAGCGACTCTATTTGGTCTCCCCACTCACAGGAAGCCAATGACACAGTACAACCCAGTATGAGCAAAAGTTTATAGACTGCCGAATATCCTTTAGAGGAATAAGAATTAAATTTCATTTAGAGCAAGAACAGTAAAAAGTGCAAAATTATCACATGTAAACTTAATTACAACATGATTCGGACAAATAGGTCAAAATTGAAAGTAAAATAAGGTTTGCAACAAAATCTTTAAAGCCTACGTAAGGTTTATAAATGCTTTATTTGACCATACGCGCACGGGCCACAAAGAGTGGCAAACATCGATAGAAACGTAAAAAACGGTGAGACTATTTTAATTTCACCCGCTTACAACGATAATAAGCCGTTTCGCGTCTGAATAAAGTGCAACATTGACGAATATTTTACGTTGAAAGTAACTGGCCGGTGAAAGTTTTGGACAAAAAGTACCTTATTATTTTACTTAGCAGTATCAAGATGTTATGTTTGCAAAAAATTTCCGTGAATGCCCCGTTTTGCCAGACAAAACTGTTAAGTAGCTGAAATTGAAATTATTTTTAATCAATACTCATTTGTAACAATTAGTCAAACTATATTTTTTCATGTTTAATACCTTAAAAAAGACTTCGTTAGCCCTTCTAGTCGCTTCCACTGCCCTCGTTCAACTTAGCTGCAACAACGACGATCCAGATGCTGATAAACTAGGAAACTGGTATAGAAAGGATCTTCCAAGTTTCGGAGGGTCGGGAAGAACCCGTTCTGTCAGTTTCGTCATTGGCGAGGTAGGTTATGTAGGTACAGGTTTTACCAACGAAACCGTCGCCAGGGTGAAAGATTTCTGGTCTTACAACGCTGCTTCTAAAATATGGTCTCAGGCGGCTGCCTTTCCAGGAACAGGAAGAAACGACGCTACGGCTTTTGTTTTGGGCGGTAAAGCTTATGTAGGAACTGGATATGATGCGGTAACGACTGTTGATAACGGATATAAAAAAGATTTCTATCAATACGACCCTGCTACCAACAAATGGAAAGCAATCGCTGACTTTGCGGGCGGGACACGTCAGTATGCTACCTCATTTGTGGCTAACGACCGCGCTTATGTAGGTCTTGGTTACAATGGCAGCAACTACTACCAGGATTTTTATGAGTACAACCCCGCAACTGACAAATGGACTGAGATAGCAACCTTCATTGGCGGAAAACGCAGAGGCGCTCTTTCATTCAATGTTGGGGGAAAAGCCTACGTGGGTTTTGGAAACAGCAACTCAGGTCAGAATACCAAAGACATTTACAGCTTTGATCCTGCCGGCAACGGTGGAACTGGCGCATGGACCCGTATCGAATTTGGTGACGATACCAAAGAAGAGGCTTTCCCGGCAAGAGCATATGCAACGGCATTGGTGATCAATGACAAAGCCTACGTGGTGGGCGGACAAGACAAGTCGGATTGCTGGGAATATGTACCAGGCACCAACACCTGGACGGAAGTGGCTTCATTTCCAGCGGGCGGAAGAGGCTTTGCAGCTGGATTTGCAGTTGGCAAACTGGGTTATTTCGGAACAGGAAGCTCTTCGGGTTCCGGCGGTCTAGATGACTTCTGGGCATTTGATCCTACGGCAGCCATTAACGATGATGATGATCAGTGATCAGGAAAAATAAAACCATTCTCTCGATCATTGGCATACTGGCCTTCGCAGTCGCAGCTTATTTTCTTTTTTCAGTATATAAAAAAGGGAATCTAAGCTTGGGCCGTGAAGGCCTTTCTCGCTTTTCGGTGCAGACCATTAAGGTCCCGTCCGGCTGGGGATACCGCATTTATCAGGACACGACTGCCGTCATCGAGCAGCGGTTTATCCCTGGCGCTCCGGGCACACAAGGGTTTGCCTCCCAGAACGAAGCTCGTAAAACGGGTGAGTTGGTGCAAATGAAATTAGATCAGGGTATCTTCCCTCCGAGCATTACCACACGCGATCTGGACAGCCTGGGCGTGAAATATTAGCGATCTTCTGCGGTTTTAGTGAACTTATAAGTACCCATCACCGGATAGTGGTCTGAGTAGTCGATTTTGTTGTAGGTGGTGAAATTGACCAGGTTGAGCTTTTCCGGGCTGTAAAACTGGTGGTCAATTCGAATGAAATACGGAAGGTGATTAAAGGTAAAACCAAAGCCCTTTCCACCTTCCTCAAAGCCGTTATTCAATTTCCTACGTAATTTGCCATACACATAGCCATATGGCATCTCATTGAAGTCTCCGCATACAATAACCGGATAAGGGGAAGCATCCATCCAGGATTCTAAAACTTCAAGCTCCGCCGCATGCCTTACAAAGCCCATCTTGATGCGCGAAAAGGTGATCCTGCCTTCCCGTTTGACTCCGTCCATTTTCTTTTGATGGACTAAATTCCCCAATTTTAGTGTCATCGAGAAAAGATGCAGGCCGATCACTCTAACCGTATCTTTTTTGATCCTGATATCGGCCTGTATCATCCCATTCTGAGACTCAAAAACCGTATCTCTACTGGCTACAATGGGGAATCGGCTAAATAGCGCTAATCCTAAATAGTTGTACTTGCTATTCACCTGCTGATACCGCAGGGAATGTTTGAATCCTTTTTTAGTGAGCATCTCATCCATGTTGAAGAGCTTGCTAGCATCTGCAAAGTATTCCGGCATACAAATCACGTCAGCCCCACTGCCAGCAACCCATTCTTTCATATCGCCAATTTGCTTTCGCATCTGCCCATCACGTAGATCCGAATACCTTTGAAAGGAATGCACATTATAGTTCATGACAGAAAAAGTATGCTCACCATCGCTGGCGACAGACAGGTCCTTTCCGCCAAAACCATAGGTACGTGAGAGAAAAATGCAGCCTCCAAGGAGTAGGGCCAGCGGGAGCAGTGCTTTTTTTCTTTCAATTATAAACCAAATGGGCAGTGAGATCAGGTGCATAAGGATCACAGCCGGGAAGGACATCATCATAAAGCCCGCCAGCCAGCCCTCGAAGGGGATCCACAGTATCAGTATGTAAATCAGTATAGTATAAAAAGCAAAAACCTTATATGGGAACCACAAAACCTTTTTTACCCCTTTCATTAATTCAAAATTGAGTTTTTTGCAAAAATAGGTGATCAGGATCGATTTAGAAGGCTTTCAATCCAACTTGTAGAAATGATAAAATAGTTTTACCTTTGCATCCTATTCTATTTTGATCGGTTGATTGAGGGGGTCTTAAATCCCCTTTTTTTATTTGCAGTAAGCCTTACATGACAATAAAAGAACATTTAGAAGTTTTAGTGGCCCCGTTTTTGGAAGACGGTAATTGTTTCCTGATAGATATTATCATTAAGCCTTCTAAGGTAAGTCAAAAAGTAACGATTCTAGTCGACAGCGACCAGGGAATTACCATCCAGCAATGCACATCCATCAGCCGGCGACTTGCCAAGCAGTTGGAAGAACTGGAAGTCTTCTCGGAAGCCTATACGCTGGAAGTTTCTTCTCCCGGATTGGACCAGCCCCTGGTGCTGCCGCGTCAGTACCAAAAGAATGTTGGCCGAAATCTCAAGGTAACACTCAAAACAGGAGAAATCGTGCAAGGTTCGCTGATGGAGGCTACTGATGACCAAATCAGTATTCAGTTGCCGGAGCCAAAGAAAAAATCAAAAATACCGGTGGAAGAGGGTTCTCTACTCCGGGCGATTTCTTTAAGCGATATTTCAAAAGCCCTGATTGAAATCTCTTTTAAATAACTTACTAGGCCAGAATCACACAAGCTGGCTTGTAATCAATTATATAATATGTCTAACTTAGTATCAGCAAATATTCTTTAACATAAGCAATGGATAGCGGAATATTAATTGAATCATTCGCGGAGTTTGCAAGCTCTAAAAACATCGATCGTCCAACGATGATCAATGTTTTAGAAGAAGTATTTCGTACAATGATTCGTAAAAAATACGGCACCGACGATAATTTTGACGTAATCATTAACCCTGAAAGCGGTGACCTTGAGATGTGGCGCACACGAGAAATCGTTGACGATAACTCTGAGGACATCTGGGATTACAATAAAATTCCGCTGGCCGAAGCACGAAAAATTCAGAATGACTTTGAGGTAGGTGAAGAAGTTGCCGAAGAAGTAAAACTGGTAGAATTCGGACGCAGACTCGTACAAACCGCCCGTCAGACCCTGATTCAGAAAATCAAGGACATGGAAAAAGAAATCATGTTCGAGAAATACAAAGATCAGGTCGGTGAGATGATCACCGGTGAGGTTTACCAGACGCTCAGACATGAAGTCATTATCGTCGACAGCGAAGGTAACGAGCTTTCATTGCCAAGAACCGAGCAGATTTCAAAAGACCGGTTCCGCAAGGGAGAATCTGTTAAATCAGTGATCCACAAAGTGGAAATGAACAACGGCTCCCCTAAGATCACCCTGTCCAGAACCTCACCTGTTTTTCTGGAAAGATTGTTTGAAGTTGAAATTCCGGAGATCTACGATGGAATTATTTCGGTCAGACGTGTTGTTCGTGAACCAGGGGAACGTGCCAAAGTGGCCGTTGAATCTTATGACGACAGAATTGACCCGGTGGGCGCTTGTGTCGGCATGAAAGGTTCACGTATCCATTCCATTGTCCGCGAACTTGGAAACGAGAATATAGATGTAATCAATTACACTGATAACCTTGAACTGCTCATCAGCAGGGCTCTGAGCCCAGCGAAAGTAAGCTCAATGCAGATCGACCGCGATGCCAAGCGCGTTTCTGTTTTCCTTAAACCAGACCAGGTATCGCTGGCCATCGGTAAAGGGGGACAAAATATCAAGCTGGCAGGCAAGCTGGTAGGCATGGAAATTGATGTTTTCAGGGATATTGAAGAGCAGAATGACGAGGATGTGGATCTTACTGAATTCTCTGATGAAATCGATGAATGGATCATCAGTGAACTCCACAAAATCGGTTTGGATACCGCCAAAAGTGTTTTGGCGCTCAATAAAGAAGAACTTGTCAGAAGGACCGACCTTGAAGAAGCAACGGTTGAAGAAATTCTGGAGATACTTCGAAAAGAGTTTGAATAATTTTAACAACCGGCAGGTTTAATCCAGGGGTTAGATCTGCCAAATGCAAAACTTTTTCTACTAATTGCTAATATGGCAGAAGATAAAATGATGCGCCTTAGCCAAGTGGCACGGATCCTGAACGTAGGAATTACTACGATCGTGGATCATCTGTCTGCCAAAGGGTATAAGGTGGAAAGTAACCCGAATACCAAAATTAATGCTGATCAAATTGAATTTCTAGCGAAAGATTTCAAATCGGATGATCTGAGATCCTCGCTTTCCTATAAGCCTGCGCAAGCAGAAGCTCCGGTGGAAATCAAGGAAGAAAAAGTAAAAAGTGATGTAGATGGAATATTGTATTTCCGCAACACGCCCAAAACGGAAGAAAAGCCCGTAGTGGAAGAAACTACACCTGCTTTTGAAAACCGTCTTCCTGGTATCAAAGTGGTTGGCAAGATTGACCTGGATGCAAAAAGACCAGCTGCCGCGCCTAACCCTACCCCAACACCTGCCGAACCAAGAACGGAAGCGCCGAAGGAAGCTCCAGTAGAAGTTAAGGAGGTGACTCCCCAAGCTACCGCTCCTGTTGTTAAAGAGGAAGCTAAACCAGAACCGGTCGCAGCTGAACCAAAAGCAATGAGTGAAGCTCCCAAAGAAGTGGTTGCAGAAAGCCCTGCCAAGCCAGAGCCGGCAGCCTCCAAAGTGGAAGCAACCAACATGGAAACACCCGTGCAGGCCGCCGTTACAAGCGAGCCAAAAGAAACTCCACAAGCAGCGCCAGTGGCCGCTCAACCTGTGGCAGACAAACCTGCCGAAGCTGAACCAGCTGCTGCTGGCCCAGTTTCTGAAACTATCACACCGAAAGCTGAACCTGCGCCAGTCGAAGCCGCACCAGCCACTGAGGCTGTGGCCCCAGAATCAGGCGGATCGGAATTGATCGAAGCGCGTGGAGAACAGCTTCGCGGGTTACGTGTGGTGGGTAAAATTGAGCTGCCATCTGATAAGATAAAGAAAAAAGACCCTGTCGCTTCCAGCGATACGGCAGCGGACAAAAAACGCCGCAGGAAAAGAAAAAGAATCCGTGATGGAGCTGTTGTATCCGGTGAAGCTAGGCCAGGCACGCCTGCAACTCCCGGCACGGAAGCTGCCCCAAGAGATCCTAATGCGCCTGCCGGCACTGCGAACAGACCTGGAAACAGGCCTGGAAATGCGCCAGCAGGATCTACTTCCACGCCAGCGACTAATTCTACCCAGCCAGGTGCTGCCAGAACAGGACCTAATAACCGCGGAAATAATACCAATACCAACCGCAGAGGAGGTAAAAGAGAAGAGGTATCCGACAAAGAAGTATCGGACAACATTAAAGCCACTATGGCCCGTATGGGAGGTGGAAACACTAAAAATGTAGGTCGTGGAAGAGGTGGAACGGGACGTCGTCGTGACCGTAATGATCAAAACGACACCAACGGACTGGGTGAAGAGGAAACAAAAGTATTGCGCGTAACCGAATTCGTTTCAGCCAACGATTTGGCTTCTCTGATGGAAGTTACCGTTCAGGAGGTAATCTCGGTTTGTATGAGCATGGGTATGTTCGTTTCGATCAACCAGCGTCTGGATGCGGAAGCCATTACCTTTATTGCCGATGAATTCGGATTTGAAGTTGCCTTTATTTCAGCGGAAGAGGAAGTTCAAAATGACGTCGTTGAAGAGGTTGATACCGAAGAGAGCTTGATAGAAAGAGCGCCGATCGTTACCGTTATGGGTCACGTCGATCATGGTAAAACATCTCTTCTTGACTATATCCGTCAGGAAAACGTCGCCAGCGGTGAAGCGGGTGGTATCACTCAGCACATTGGGGCATATAGTGTAAAGACAAAAACAGGCAAACAGGTAACATTCCTGGATACACCGGGTCACGAAGCATTTACTGCGATGCGTGCCCGCGGAGCCAAAGTGACTGACGTAGTTATCATCGTCATCGCGGCTGATGATAGCATCATGCCTCAAACACGTGAAGCCATCAACCATGCGCAAGTTGCAGGAGCGCCAATCGTGTTTGCATTCAGTAAAGTAGATAAAGCAGGTGCCAACACCGAAAAAATACGTGAAGAGCTTGCCAACATGAACATTTTGGTGGAAGAATGGGGTGGTAAATACCAGACTCAGGAAATCTCATCTAAATCTGGTTTGGGTATTGATCTTCTCTTGGAAAAAGTGCTTCTGGAAGCAGAATTGCTTGAACTAAAAGCGAATCCAAACCGTCGCGCGATCGGTACTGTGGTTGAAGCATCCTTGGATAAAGGACGCGGATATGTAACAACCATCCTGGTTGAAACTGGTACATTGAAAGTGGGTGATGTGGTTCTTGCGGGAGCACATTTTGGTAAGGTAAAAGCGATGACCGATTACCTTGGTAAGAAGCTTAAAACTGCCGGACCATCCATGCCCGTTCAGTTACTGGGTTTAAACGGCGCGCCGCAAGCAGGTGATCGTTTCAATGTTTTTGAAAATGAGCGTGATGCCCGTGATATCGCCACCAAGCGTGAGCAGATCCAGCGTGAACAGACGATCCGTACCCGTAAGCACATTACACTCGAAGAAATTGGCCGTCGTAAGGCGATTGGCAGCTTCCGTGAGCTGAATTTGATTGTAAAAGGTGACGTGGATGGATCTGTGGAAGCACTTTCAGATTCATTGCTGCAACTTTCAACTTCGGAGGTTCAGGTCAATATCATTCACAAGGCAGTTGGTCAGATTTCTGAATCTGATGTGAACCTTGCGATTGCTGCCGATGCGATCATCGTAGGATTCCAGGTTCGTCCTTCTTCGAACGCGAAGAAAATGGCTGAGCAGGATCAAATCGAAATTCGTCACTACTCTGTAATCTACAACGCGATCGAAGAGATCAAGGATGCGATGACAGGTATGCTTGCACCGACCATCGAAGAGATCATTACGGGTAATATCGAAATACGTGAAGTCTTCAAGATCAGCCGGATCGGTACCATTGCCGGATGTTATGTGACGGATGGATTTGTGAAACGAAGCAACAAAATCCGTGTCGTTCGTGACGGTATTGTTCTTCTGACCGGAGAAATCGACTCTCTGAAACGTTACAAAGACGATGTTCAGGAAGTGAGAAACGGTTACGAATGTGGTTTGAGCATCAAGAACTTCAACGATATCGAAGTCGGTGACATTATTGAAAGCTTCGAGCTGCGTGAAGTGAAGAGAACGCTTTAAGAATAGCATATTTTAATAACAAAGAGCCTGCGTCAGAATTGACGCAGGCTCTTTTGGTTTAATATCCCCACTCTGTTGCCACATCAAAGAATTTTCGACGACCACTAGGATCACTTTTTTGAATCAAATAGCTCCGAGAGCTTTTGATTGAGTCCGGCGCCCCGCAGATTCGTAGCTATAATTTTGCCAGCCGGGTCAATCAAAAAATTCTCAGGTATCGATTCGATGCTATACATTCTGGAGACTTCATTGTCCCAGCCTTTTAGATCCGAAACCTGCGTCCAGGGCAGACCATCCTTGGCGATTGCGTTCAGCCATGCTTGCCGCGCACTCTTTTTGTCAAGGGACACCCCTATCACTGTGAAATTATTGTTTTTATACTGCTCGAAAGCTTTCACCAGATTGGGGTTTTCTGCCCTGCAAGGTCCGCACCAGCTTGCCCAAAAGTCAATCAGGACATATTTCCCTCTGAAATCTTTCAGCGCAACGGCTCGCCCGGCTGTATCGGTCTGCGTAAACTCTGGCGCCAGCGCCCCAACACTGACCTGCGAAAGCTTTTCCAATTTCTGTCCGTATAGTTTCCCCAACGGGCTATTGCGTACCGGTTCATTCAGGCCCAGAAAGAGGGGTCTGATAACGGCTAGATTTGGCTTTGAGCCAGCCAAACTGGCAAGCGCATAAATGGAGGCCAGATTATCGGGGTTGCTTTTTACAAAATTCAGGTTCGCCTCCTGGTGTTGTACGATGGAAGATCGCCTTTTTGCATCCCATTGCCTCTGAAAGTCTACATCGGTCTCTTTTTGGGGAGAAGCGGCGAGTTGCGCCTGCATCATCTTATTGAAGCTGCGCATCTGCTCGTCCAGGGGATCTGTTACCCGCCGCAATTCGATAAAGTCCGCATTGAGCTTCCCGCCGCGGGCGAGCGCGTTATGCAGCGAATCCTTGCTTTCGATTTGGATGGTGCCCGCTTCGATGTAAAAATCGAGCCGGTTGTGATCTGGGACGGAAAACAGAATCGCTTTTAATGGTGTTTGCAGCTCTCCTTTGAATACGAAGCTGCCCTTGTCGATGGTGGTAGAATCGCTTCTGCTGGTGCCGGTGATGATGTCTGCGATGTAAAGATAGATTTTGGTTGATTTAGAATCTGCAAGCTTACCCTTGATGGTAAAGCTCTTGCCTTGAGCGGCTGCCAGCGCCGGCAGTAGCATCAGGTAAAGTAGTGATCTGTATGACATATGAAGCTCATTTGATGAAGAGAAGCTAAACTCACCTATTATTTACAAAAGGTGACATCTCGGCCGGCTTACTGATCCAGGGCTGAAAAGTGTCATGGCTCGCCTGGTTTCTCAGTTGAAGGTGCTGGCCGCCCAAGCCGGTCTCACTGCAAAACGGATCAGCGATATATTTCCAGCGTCGATGGGGATATCGCATTTCCGAATGTGCTACTCAAAATTGTAGGCTTTTCAACATCGTTAAGCTCAAGGGCTTGGTCAGGTACTTTTTCACAAACTTGATTTTGGATACGCGCTCGATATCATCTGCGTCACTAGAAGAAGTAAGCATAAATATGTGCGGCTTTTCGGTCATGTATTCAGGGAATTTCGAGTATTGGTCCAGAAAACCAAAGCCATCCATAACAGGCATAGAGATATCCAGAAAAATAGTATCCGGAAATGCTTCCGAATTCTCCATCAATGTGGACAGATATTCCAATGCTTCAACGGCCGAATTCTTCACCGTTATTTTTTCGGCCATTTTGCTAGAATTGACAATATGTTTTGAGATGTAAATATCTATATCATTATCATCGATCAATAATACATGCTTTAAGTCCATTACTGTATTCGTTTATACATCGTGCGAGTTGGGTATGTCAACGGTAAACTTTGAGCCCTCATTTAATTTTGATTCAACACTAATCTTGCCGCCAAGCTTGTTAAGAGACTCTTTCAAAATATACAACCCGAGCCCTGAACCGGTTGATGATACCGTAGACCGATAAAACATTTCGAATATCTTGTCAATGTCCTTTTCTGCGATCCCAATTCCGTTGTCTTCTATGGTAACGACGGCTTTTGGCAGGGTACAATGTACAATTATTTTCACAAATGAACGCCCTTTTAAAGGATCCCTGTATTTAATGGCGTTGGAGACCAAATTATTTAAAACGACGCTAATTCTTCTTTTGTCCGATACGAATGCGCTGTCTTGGTTGATCTGTACGATCAGCTTCATTTCATTTGCCCCTCCCATAAAGTTGAGCGCTGCTGTTGTCTCCTGAACCAGCTCTTCAAAGCGGATTTCATCTTTTTCGATCTCTGCACGGGAGTTGCGTGAATAATGGAGAATGTCCTCTATAAAGTTATCGAGTTTGACGACGCTTTTAGGCAACATAGCCATGCGTTCCAGCTGCATTGTATCACAAGGATCTAAATCTTCATGGATAATACCTGTCAGGCCAAGCATGGACTTAAGGGGTGCCCGCAAATCATGAGAGGCGCTATAGACAAAACGATCGAGCTCGGCATTGGTCTTTTTTAATTCAGCGTTGTTTGTGGAGAGTACTTCTTCTACTTTTTTCCGCTCGGTAATATCGCGATAGTTCAACACATAGGCTTTCACGCTTTCATTGTCAAGAAGGTTGGTGATTGTCCCTTCTATCCAGATGTAGTGACCGTTTTTGTGAATGGCCCTTAACTGAAACGCCAGCGCAGCACCCGGTAACATGTGGGAATTCTTCAATATGTTCTCACATTGCTGCTGATCATCGGAATGTATAAATTGGGATACCTTTTTGCCCTGGCTTTCTTCCAACGGAAATCCAGTTGTCCGCACGTAAGAGGGGCTTTGATAAGTGATCTGGAATTGGTCATTTAACACCAGAATAGTATCGCTGATATTCTCAATCAACGCGCGGCTCTTTTCTTCGCCTTGCTCCAATTGGATCTCAACTGTTTTACGATCGGTGATGTTTTCAGTAAGGACTGTGATCCCAAAGAGCCTCTTGTTGGTGTCATACACGGGGTTACATCCTGGTCCTTAACCAGAACGTGGCACCTTGGCTATTTACCTGCGCTGATTCGACCTCAGAATATTTGCCTGCCAGCGCATCACTAAACATGGGCATAAATACGCTTTCGGTTCCTTTATACAAAAAGTCTCTGACGTTTGCCCCTAAGTAAATCTCGTTCCCACCGTTTAAAACAAGTCTGTCCTTGGCTGTTTTGTTGAACAGTAAGACCCTTAGATCCACAGAAAGCAACCAGATGGATTCGCTGGCATTTTCAATGATCGCCGCAAAAGTTTCCGCCTGTTCCTGGATGAGCGCCTGGGTTTTTCTGCGTTCTGTGATGTCTCTGATCACGGCCATGATCACCGGCTCGCCGTTGATCTGCCATACATTGATCGTCATCGAGATCAGCATGATCTGACCGTCTTTCTTTCTGCTGTTTGTTTCAAAATCTTTGATATGACCATTTGCTTTGAGCTGGGCGACCAATCTTTTGCGATCCTCTGTATTGGCATACAGATTAAGATCAAATATCGTTTTGCCGATGGTCTCTTCTTTGGTATAACCATATAAGGAATAAAAGCTATTGTTGGCATCAATGATTCGTCCGTCATGCAATGTGCCAATGTAGAATGCATCGTTGCTGGTCATGAAAGACAATCTGAATTTTTCCTCACTTTCTTTCAGCCTTAGCTCTGCTTCTTTACTTTGAGTAAGATCAAGTGAAAAGGAGGTGAACCCTGTTACCTTTCCATCATTGATCACCGGATTGAATGAGGTTCTGAAACTGGAAAATTTACCGTTGTTGTGGTAGTCCTTTTCCAAAACCACTTTGTTGCCTTTTAATGCACTATCCATCATCTTGGAGGGTTCATCCCGATTCTCTTCCAATACAAAATCGTGAACCCCATCCCCGACCTTGGGTTCATGATTCGTAAAGAGCCTGTAATTATGGGCAAAATGGCTATTGAAGAGCATGATCTTTTTGTTGACATCATACAGGGCGAGCGAGCCCTCGATGTTTTCAAAAAGTGCCGTCAGCAGCGACTCTCTTTCCAATATCTTGGCCTCTGCTTTTTTTCGCTCTGTGATATCCATGATGGAACCCAGGATTGCTTTGGCTCCCTCATAGCTCGTTTCACCGCAATACGCATCGCACCAGATAATCTCTCCGTCTTTTTTTCTGTATTTTAGTTCGATATGGAAATCATCAATGATGCCCGCATCGGCTTTTTTCCGCCACTCCACTAGTGCTGGGGGAGCATATTGGGTATCAACAATATCGCGGATATTGTCCAGGCCAAGCATTTCCAGCTGCGTATAACCCAGTATTTGTGCAAACTTTGGATTGACATAGACAAATTTTCCATCCTGAACAATGTAGACACCCACCAGTGATTTTTCAACCAGGTTTTTGAATTTCAGTTCTGATTCCCTAAATGCAGCTTCCGCCGTTTTTCTTTCCGTGATATCGCGGAAAATAGAAATATAACCAACGCCCTCTACGGCCCGTACATGTACCTCGGTGTAGACCAGGCTGCCATCCTTTCGAGCCAACGTCCTTTCGTGTAAAAGGCTTCCGTCTTTGCCAATTGCTTTGGATCGTTGGCCGGCCCAAACCACCTTTTCTTCCAGTGATGAGCGATACCTTTTCAACATCCATCCAAATTAACGGTGATCCCTTCCAGATATGGAGCGTTTTAACCAAGCCCGATCTGATGGCCCAGTGGCTGGGTGAGCCTTCAATGCAAGTGCAGGTGCTCACCAGCTGGCAGATCAATAGCCCCATTACCATTCGCGGCTTTCACAATGGCTATTTTGAAAACAAGGGGACTATACTTCAATTTGAAAAGGAGCAAAAGCTCGCCTACTCCCATCTAAGCTCCGTATCCGGCCTGGCTGATACGAAAGAGAATTATTCGGTGATCCAGATGACACTGACCAAACAAGTAAGTGGCACCCTGCTCACAGTCATTATCGAGCACTTCCCTACCGAGATCATCGGCAAACACCTGGAATTTTATTGGAAATCAACCCTTGCCGTCATCAAGGCAAAAGTGGAAGGAAAGCCGATCTGATGGAAAATTGTTGCAAATTGCAATCGATTATTAGTCAACAATTTTCTGCTATGGCCAAATTTCCTACGCTTCTGCTGTGCCTTATCTGTATTTCTTCCATTGCATTCCCGCAAGGCGGCAAGTCTGCTTTCTTTCCGGACGGGACACCGATACCGCAATGGTTTTCCGACAGCGCAAAGATCCGACCAGGAGATTTGGGCAAACAATTTATCATTACCCAGCATGGGGCAACCGCGGACAGCACGGTGGTCCAGACGGCAGTGATCCAGAAAATCATTGACCGGGCTTCTCAGCAGGGCGGTGGGGTAATCGTCATTCCCAGGGGTACTTTCCTGAGCGGTGCTTTGTTTTTTAAACCCAAAACCCACTTGTTGCTCTCTGCTGGCGCCGTACTGAAAGGCTCAGATGACATAGCCCATTATCCGATCATGCCGTCCCGGATGGAGGGACAAAACCTGGATTACTTCCCGGCCCTGGTCAATGCTTATGGCGTGAATGGTTTTAGCATTTCTGGCGCTGGCACCATTGACGGTAATGGGCTCAACTACTGGAAAGCCTTCTGGCAAAGACGAAAAGAGAACCCCAATTGTACCAATTTGGAAGTCTCCCGTCCACGCCTGGTGTTTATCTGGAAAAGTAACGATGTCCAGATCCAGGACATCCGCCTTCAAAATTCGGGCTTTTGGACCAGCCACTATTATCAATGCAATAACGTCAAGATTTTAAATGTGCGCATCACCGCCCCGCACGAGCCCATCAAAGCGCCCAGTACCGACGCCATTGACCTGGACGTCTGCACCAATGTGCTCATCAAAGGCTGCTATTTGGCCGTCAACGATGATGCGATTGCACTAAAAGGAGGAAAAGGGCCTTATGCGGATACTGATGCCGGTAACGGTGCCAATACAAATGTGATCATTGAGGACTGCGAGTTTGGCTTTTGTCACGCCGCACTCACCTGCGGAAGCGAGGCGATACACAATAAAAATATCGTGATGCGCAACTGCCATATCACCAATGCGATGAGAGTGCTGTGGCTGAAAATGCGGCCGGATACGCCTCAGAAATACGAGTTTGTCAGCGTGGAAAATATAGACGGCTATGCCTATTCACTGATTTATGTCAAGCCCTGGAAACAGTTTTTTGATTTGAAAGGCCGAAAAGACGTACCACTATCCTACTGCGAGCATATCAGCTTAAAGAACATCAAGCTTAAATGTGAGGTTTTCTTTGACGTCAGCCCCGGGGAGTACGATAAATTAGCCAAATTCAGCTTCGAGAACCTGGACATTATCGCTAAAAATGCGGCTTACGACAAAAGTGTGGTCAATGATTTTAAGCTAAGCAACGTCATCGTCAATCAGAAGTTGATCGAGTAAACCAGCAAGTATTCCGCGAAAAGAAGCAGCCCGAAACCTTACTGACCATGTTTCGGGCTGCTTTATTTTAGAACAGCAGTTCAAATCCAAACTACTTCACATCCCAGAATATCTTGGATGTAACCACATCACCTCCCATGGCCGCCGAAGCGGCCTGATAATTGGCGGCGTTCAGATTTTGCTCTGTAAACGGGTAGGGAAAACGCAGCGGTATATCCGTTTCTGCCTGCGTTGGTTTTTTCAAAACCGGAAAGTCGAGCCTGCGCCATTCTTTCCAGCCTTCTACGGGCTGGTTGTAAAGGGCAATCCATTTCTGGGTTCCAATGCTCTTTTTCCAATTGGCAGCATCGAAAGCGACGGCAGGCTTAGCCAGGTACGCGGTAGCTTCACCGGTGCTGCCGCCCCAGTCGCCGACGATCGAAGCGGTCACTGCCTTATCGTAGTGCTCCTGGGCAGTGCCTCCAACATCGAAGCCTCTCATTTTGGCCTCGGCCAAAAGGAATTCCACTTCCGTGTAAGAGAGCAGCACGCCGGGTAGTTGCGGGTTACGTATAACGGCGCTAGGCTGGGCAAACTGGGCATAAGCATTGGAGCTACCATAAATGCCGCCGACATACTTGCCCGCATTGGCGCCCGCTGTGGCCGGCCGCACGTATTCGTTCAGACGCGGATCAGCCAGGCCGCTAAGCACATCCACCATCGTATTAGCCCCGACATTGTCATTGCGCTGTCTCAAATTGTCATATACCGGACTGGCCGTAGGCGGGTTAGCCGTATAATTCAATTGGGCATCATCGGCATGGGAGCTAAACACATGGGCAGCGGCCTGCTCGCATATCTTTTTGGCCGCGGCCGCATCTGCGTCGGCCAGCGTGATCCCAATTCTCAGTTTAAGCGAATGGGCAAATTTGACCCAGTGTTCCAAGTCCCCCCCGTAGTACAGGTCCCCATCTCCAAACCCAGGCGCATCGGTATGGAAAGCTGCTATGGCTGCGTCCAGCCTTTTGATCAGATCCGTGTAAATGGCAGCATCATCCTCATAGACTGCCTGTACATTGGTGATATCCAAAGCCTGCCCATAGGGAATGTTGCCGTAGGTATTGACCAGTACGGACCAGGCATATACTTCAAGCACTTCGATGCTGGCAAGTTGATTGGCTTTTTCATCCGCTGTCACCACCGCATCGGCCTCCACCGTTTTTCTGGCTTCCCGCAGGTCACTGAGTACATCCTGGTATAAAACGTCCCAAAAGTTGGTATTGATTTCCCGCGCCTGGATATTGTAGCGGCTTTCCTCGGGGTACTGGACGGCAGCCCAATACTGCAGGTAGTACCGGAAGGGATTGTAATTGTAGTCCGGTGTTGTAATGATATTGGACAGATTAAACTGGGCATTGCCCATCAGTGTCGCCGCCGGGACCTGGGTCGCCTTTTTAGGATCAATATTGTAATCTTCGTCCAGACCGCTCACGCAAGCGCTGGCAAAAAACAATGTCGAAGCACCATACAAGAATATCTTTTTCATGGGTTTGTTTGTCAAAATCTGAGTTTAATGTTCAAGCCGATGTTGCGAGCAGAGGGATAAGCCGCGCTCAGAAAGCCCATTCCCAGGTTTCCTGCGCCAAAACCTGCCTCGGGATCCGAATAGGGCACATCCTTGTGAATGATCCATAGGTTACGGCCCACCACCGACAAATCCACGCCTTTGAATGCTTTCAGTCTGGCAATCAGGCTAGCCGGCAGAGAGTAGGTCAGTGAAGCCTCACGGAGCTTGACAAAGCCCGCCCCATAGATTTGCGTTTGATTAGGACCATCCGTACCCAATGCATTGGCCACATTTTCCAGTCTGACATCGTTGGGCGAGCCATCCTCTTTGACACCCTCCAATAGAATGCCCCCGCCTTCTGCGACCGGAAGCCGCGATGGCTTGCCGAGCTCATTGAGGCCCGCCGTTTCAGGGTACATCCCCGTTCCAAAGCCGTAGTAAGTATCCAGGTTATATAGCTGCCCGCCCTTCTTAACATCCACCAAAAAATAAAGGGAAAGCCCTTTGAAGCTGACCGTATTGGAGACGCCGCCCAGCCAATCCGGGTTAGGATCGGCGATTTCGGTGCTGCTGCCCGTTTTTTTGTACTGCCCGTTGGCATCAATGACGCGGCCGCCGTTTTCATGGATCACGTAGCCCGTTCCGCGCAGTACCCCAAAAGGCCTGCCGACCGTAGCATTAGAGGTGACACTGGTTTGATAGGTGGCCAGGACCATATTGTCCCCTTCGGCCAGGGCCTCAACATTGTTTCGGTTCCTTGCCCAGTTGGCATTCACCGTCCAGGTCAATGAGGCTGTTTTAACTGGTGTAACAAAGACTGAAAGCTCTATCCCCCTGTTGGAAACCTCGCCTGCATTGATAAATTTATAGCCGTAACCGGTCGTGGTGGGTACTGTGACGGGCAGGATCTGATTGAAAGTATGGGCGTTGTAAGTAGTGAAATCAAAACCGAGCCTACTACCTAGAAAGGCCATTTCGACCCCGAATTCAGCGCTTTTGGTTCTCTCTGGCTTTAAATTGGAGTTAAAGCGCGTATTAGGCACCGAGAATAAGGGTACCCCGTCAAAGCCGCCGACCGGCTTGCCTATCTCATCTCCTTGTTTGTTGTAATACTTATTGGTAGCGCCAAACGGGGCATCGGAGCCGACCTCGGCATAGTTAGCCCTGAATTTCCCATACGAGAGCCATGACAGGTTTTTTAGCAGTTCCGAGTATACAAAGCTTACAGCCGCCGAGGGGTAAAAGTAGGCGTTGTTGGCCTTAGGCAGCGTCGAAGACTGATCCCTTCGCGCTGACAGGTCCAGATACACGGTTTCACGAAAACCCAGGGTGGCATTGGCAAACACCCCGTCGACAGCGATCTTTTGCGCGCTTTCGATCGGTGGTGAGAGCAGGCTTTTGGAGTTGGATAAAGCATACAGCCGCGGTACGACCAAACCACCACTGGTGGAGGCCTGCAACGAATTGGCCTGCGAACGTCTCATATTCATACCCACCAGACCGCTCAATGAAAGGTCTTTGGTAAAGCTCTTTTGAAAATTGGCAAACAGATCAAAATTGAACTCGCGGAATGTCCGGTTATAGCGGATGTAGTATGGATCGTCCGAGTTAGTAGTGCTCCCTATCGCAAAGCGCTCCTCCTGCAATTCATCGTAACTATCCAGCGAGATGCGGCCCGTCACTTTCAGCCAGCTGGCCAGATCGTAAATCGCGGCAATGTTACCAAATGTGCGGTAGCGCTTATCGTTTTCATAATTTTCATACCGGGTAAAATAAACATTGTCTGCGTAGGCAGCCGTCAGATCATCCGGGCCCGACCAGTTCCAGGTAATGTTCTGCCGGTTGCGAAAGTAAGCTTCTTTCTGCTCCTTGATATCCACATTGGTCTGAAACCACTGGCGAAAACCCAGCATAGGGTTGGCAGAACCATAACCTGAGCCGTAACGCCCCAGACCGTCTTGTTGGGTAAAATTGACACTGGCCTGAGCGGACAGCTTCGAGCCCATTTTTAATGAGCCGGCCAGATTGACCATGTTCTTGGTAATGCGGCTATTGGGTATGATCCCCTTGTCGATGCTACGGTTGTAACCTACCTTGAAGGTAGCCTTCTCACTGCCCCCCTCCACCATGATATTATTGGTGCTCGATACGGATTTTTCCATAAAGTACTCCGGCCCGTGCTCGGCAGCTACCCAGGGCCTGGTCTTCTGGTAGTTGGGCGAAGCCGGGTCAAATGCGTCCCAGTGATAAACCATAATACTGGGATCGAAGCCGTAACCGTATGAGGCGTCGTCGGGGAACGAGACCGTATGATCATCCTTTCCATCACCATTGACATCAAACTCGCCCCAAGTCTGCTCATAACCAGCCCCGTACTGCTTTTGGTAGACGGGCAAGGTTTTCTTATCGACCTTGCCAATGGTGAGCCCACTGTTAATGGTCACGCCGAGTCCCTTCTTACCTTTTTTTGTAGTAATTAAAATAGCGCCATTGGAAGCCCGCGAACCATACAAGGCCGTGGAAGCTGCACCTTTGAGCACGCTGACCGAAGCGATATCATCCGGATTGATGTCCGCAGCCGGATTCCCGTAGTCATATCCACCACTTCCTGTGCGCTGGCTGCGGGTGTTGGCCACGTCGTTGTTGACAGGAACACCGTCAATGACAAAAAGCGCCTGATTATTTCCGGTAAGGGATTTAGTGCCCCTGATGACCACATTGGAAGAGCCGCCCAGTGTATTGGTCTGCGTAATGTTGAGACCCGCCACCTTACCCGAAAGCGAGTTGATCAGGTTCGGATTGCGGCCGGCCGTCACTGAGCTCCCCTCAATCTGGGTGGCCGCGTAGGGCAATGAATTGCGCGTTCTTTCCACGCCCATGGCCGTCACCACCACTTCGCTGAGCTGCCTGGCATCTGGCTGCATCGATACCTCCACTGCACGCAGATTGTCAACACTGGTTTCAACGGTGGCATACCCGATGAAGCTAAGTACCAACGTGATCGGGCCAGCAGGGGCTTCCAGTTTGAAAATACCTTCGGTATTGGAGGATGTACCGATCTGTGTTCCTTTCAAAAGGACGTTAACGCCGGGCAGCGGCTCGCCACTTGTCGCATCGGTTACCTTTCCGGTAACCGTTCTGTCCTGGGCTAGCAGCGGCCGAAAAGCGCATGCCAGCACCAGAAAAATGAATAGATGTTTTCTCATGGTCATAATAGGAAATGGGTGAATTCAGCTGAGAGAGGGAAATAAGAGGGAATCTGCGAGATAAAAAAAAAACGTCGACATACAGCCCGGAAAGTTGGATAAACGGCTTTCGTCTACTGACAAATTCAGGGGGATGCAACAGCGGGTCATTACGCAAAGTGTTCTTACTGGGCAGTTTGTAGCTAAAATTTAGTGCGCAAAAACTGCCCGCTTTCGCTTGTTTTAAAGTAAATTTGGTAGCTAATTAAAAAATTAGTTTTACAACATACCTCCATATACTGCTTCCTCAATGATTAGAATGGGCTTGGTGACCGCGTGGCTCACGCTGCTGCTTTCGATGGTTGGCGCATTATTCTGGTATAACGACTGGATTTACCAGCTGCCCACACCCGTCCCCAAAAATTATAAGCCTGTTGCCATTGGGACCCAGATCGATCTGGGCCCGAAGACTGCCGCTGGGCAGCATAAACCTGTTTTTCTGCATTTCTATAACCCCAAATGCCCGTGTTCGAGATTTAATCAAAGCCATTTTCAATCACTGGTGCGAGAGTATGGCCAGGAAATTGACTTTGTGGTAGTGGTTTTATCTGATCAAAAATACACCGCTGAAAAAATCCAGGATAAGATAGGTGTGGACATTGACGTCATCTTTGATCCCTCCCTTGCAGTCCGCTGCGGAGTATACGCCACCCCGCAGGCCGCCCTGCTGGACCGTGAGCAAAAATTGTACTACCGCGGTAATTACAACGCAAGCCGCTACTGTACAGATGAAAAAACGGCCTATGCCAAAAATGCGATTGAAGCCTTACTCAAAAGCCAGATGCTTCCCATTTGGAGTGCAAAAGCATTGAAATCTTACGGCTGCACGATGCCGGTTTGTAAAAATTAAACTCACTCAACGTATATGAATCAAGAAAGTACTTTACCCGATAGGCCTGTGGACAGCTTTCAGTTAGAGCTCAAGGAGCGATCTGACCGCTTGATGAATATCTTTGTCATAGGCTATTTTTTGATCGGTCTGCTGCTGGCTGTTTTCTATGATACCTGGCTGATCGCGCTCGGTGTCGGCGGGATTTTACTGGTTGCTTATTACTCGGTCAAACTGGCCCTACCCCATTCTGATTTGTACCAATATGTGCTCAGCGTTATTCTGGGCATTTTTATGGCCCAATTTATCTATCAGATGCATGGCATGTTTGAAATGCACTTTTTTGCGTTTATTGGCAGCGCCGTACTGATTACCTATCAGAAATGGAAGTTGCAAATCCCCATGATGATCATCGTGCTGATTCATCATGCCGTCTTTGGGTACCTGCAAAATACAGGCGTGCCCGGTGTTTATTTTACCCAGCTACAATACTTTGACCTGCTGACCTTTACCATCCACATCCTGCTGGCCGCTGCGATCTTTTTCATTTGTGGCCTTTGGGCCTATATGCTCAACAAATACTATGAGCTTCACATTAGCCAGGCCGTGCAAATGGCTGGTCTTCAAAAAGAAGCGCAGCTCTCTCAGGTACGCAAACAAAATGAGGAAATCCAAAGAAACGTCAATGCGCACCTGCGTGCTACCAATGCGGAGCTGGTCAAATCACGCCAGGAAGCCGATAAGGCCAACCAGGCCAAAAGCGTTTTTCTGGCCACGATGAGCCACGAAATCCGCACACCGATGAACGGCGTAATCGGCATGGCCGCTTTGCTGGCCGAAACCCAGCTCAGCGAGGAGCAGCGCATGTTCACCGAAACCATTGCCACCTGCGGGGATACGCTCATCAATGTGATCAATGACATTCTCGATTTTTCAAAGATTGAATCCGGGAACCTGGAACTTGAAAATGAAGACTTTAACCTTCGTCACAGCATCGAGGATGTCTTGGACATATTTGGCGGTAAAGCCGCCAAACTGGGCCTGGACCTGGTCTATCAGATCGAAGAGCGCGTGCCCGAGCAGATCGTGGGGGACCAGCTGCGACTGCGGCAGATTTTGATTAACCTGGTAGGCAATGCGATGAAATTTACTACCCAGGGCGAGGTATGCGTGTCGGTGAGTTTGAAAGAGCAAACCGCAGATGAAAAGCTCAGCCTGCGGTTTGACGTACGCGATACCGGAATAGGGATTTCAGCCGATCAAATGAACCGGCTTTTCAAAGCATTTTCACAGGTAGACTCATCAACTACCCGAAAATATGGCGGCACAGGCCTGGGACTGGCCATTTCCGAAAAATTGGTGCAGCTCATGGGCGGACAAATCAGCGTGACCAGCGAGATAGACCGCGGCTCGACGTTTTCCTTCACATTGAAAGCCAGCAAGGGAAGCAAAATTTTACCCAAACAGCTCGATCATGATATCGATGAGCATCGCGGAAAAAGGATCCTGCTCGTCGACGACAACGCTACCAACCTGGCGATTTTGCAACGACAGATGGAAAACTGGAAGCTGGTACCTATGATGGCCTCCTCGGGCTCAGAGGCGATGGAGATCTTGTTTGATGAGCCAAAAATTGATATGGTCATCACTGACATGCAGATGCCCGAAATGGATGGTATTGCCTTCGCCATCAATGTGCAGCGTTACGCGCCCCAGATACCTATCATCTTGCTAAGCTCGGTTGGCGAGGACATCCAGGATCAGCATCGGCAGCTTTTCACCTCCATACTGACCAAGCCGATCCGGCAGCATGTGCTCAGCGGCCACATTATGAACGCTTTGCAGACCAAATTGCTTACTAAAACCGAAGCTACCGTAACCAACAAGCTTTCCACTGATTTCTCCAAAAATTACCCCTTCCAATTACTGGTAGCCGAAGACAACCAAATTAACCAGCACGTGATCGTCCGTATCCTGCAAAAGCTCGGATACGAGCCCGACCTGGTTAGCGACGGGCAGGAAGCTGTCGAGTTTGCCAATCAGAAAAATTACGGCTTAATTCTAATGGATATGCAGATGCCGGTCATGGACGGACTACAAGCAACGCGGGTGATACGCAAAACGGTCGTTGAGCAGCCGGTCATCGTTGCCCTGACGGCCAATGCCATGGAGGGTATCCAACAACAATGTTTTGATGCCGGAATGGATGACTACATCAGCAAACCCATTAAGCTCGAAGAGCTCATGGCCGTGATCCGGAAATGGAGCATTAAGGTTTAGTTGTACTATTAAACTGGCGATTTTACTTAGCGGCTGCAAAGAGCCTTTCAGCCATTTTTTGATCGTGACCGTAAATATCCCTGCGAAAATTGAGCTTTCCGGTATGATCCACCCAGGCTGTAAAATAGCCGATGAAAACCGGTATCTCATTCTGACCGCGCAGCCTGACATATTGCTCTTTGCCGCTGTTCATCGCAGCCGCTATTTTTGAGCTGGTCCAGGTTGAGTCTTTACGCAGCAGAAATTCGGCCAGCTTCTTAGGCTCAGACAAACGTATGCAGCCGTGGCTGAAAGCGCGCTGAGACTCTCCAAAAAGGCTTTTGGAGGGCGTATCATGGAGATAAATGTTATAGCTATTAGGAAAAAGAAACTTGACCAATCCCAGCGAGTTGGACTTGCCTGGCTTCTGCCGGACGCTGTTACCATTCCATTCCATATGGTGTTTGGCCAGGTAATTCCTATTGCGTTTGATACCCGGTAAAATTTCGTTTTTCAGAATGCTCGGCGGCACATTCCAATAAGGACTGAAAACAATCTGGTTTAATTTCCCGGCAAAGATCACCGTGTTGTGCGCCTGAGAGCCCACCACGACATTCATGTCAAAGGCCAGCTGCCCTTTTTCATACATGTGCAGCCTAAATTCAGGAATATTAACCAGGATGTAGTCCGTGGGGGGCTCAGCCGGCACCCAGCGGATACGCTCCATGTTGATGAGCATCTGGCGTATCCTTTCACTGACAGGCACGTTGAGCTCGGTAAAAAACGAAGGCCCAATCTCCCCTGACGCTTTCAATCCCATGCGGGCCTGAAAGGATTTTACCCCTTCAAAAAGCGTCGAGTCAAACGTATCTGTCGAGTCTTGCGGGTCCATATCTTTGAGTAACGCGAGCCTTCTTTTGATTTCGGCAACGACCGGGGCGCTATCTCCTATTTTAAGCTTTTTAACTGGTGTCAGCTCCGTCCAGTCCAGGTTTTCCAGCGGATAATAAAACCGTAGCTGCTCTTTGAGCAGGTTGTACTGACGGTTGACCGGTTCGTAAGAGGCCACACGCTCTCCTTTATTTTTCAAAAGAGAATCCAGGAAATCTTCGGGATTGATCTTTTTGCGGGGGATAAACCAATCCAGCTCCCGGATGTTAATGTTGCCATCTCCGGAGTAGGCTTTCTGCGTGTACCTGAAAAAGTGTTCGGTCAGAGCCAGCTCTGTATTGATCACCAGCGAGTCGGTAGGTATGATCCGCCGACGGAGCATCAACGTATCGATGCGGCGCAGAAGCATGGGGTCATACAGTGAGCTGTCGGCTGAATCATGGATATAATCATCTTGCAGGCTCAGAAAAGTATGCACGAAATCGGCCATACCATCAGGGAAAAACCAAGCCAGCTGGTAGTTACGGCGGTTATAAAAGCTCTGCATTTTATTGACCAGGCTGTCCTGCATGGCATGTGTGCCGACAAAGTGGTCCAGCGCAGCCGTGTCGATAAAAAGCTCGGTGAAAGAATTCTCCATCTTAATTGTTGTGTCTCTCACGGCAATCTCGGTCTGTTGCTTCTCTTTGTTTTTACAAGAAGCGAGCAATCCACAAAAAACAACAAATGCCAATACTACCCTCATAAAGCCAGATTTTCTAGATATCCATGCCGGTGAATGTAGGATCTTTCTTCTTTAAATTCCATATAAACTGAAAATTAAAGTCAGTTCCCTGATGATGATGATTAATAGCTTTTCATGTCAGACCTGTCAACCCAATAACTATTTGCTTCCATGACGTAAATAAAGAAGTTATATCCTCCTTGTTCTGCTGGTCATACCTTCGCTATAGTCTTTTCAGTTCATGGCCTTTATTCCTGTACCAGGAAAATGCCAAAAAACATTCTTCTATTCACAACATATGCAGGATCCTGCACACGTCATTTCGCATTTTCAAACCTTAGTTGGTAATCCCATTTTAGCGCTACGAGTCTCTTCTTTACTTCCGCCAAGGATTCCAGAAGATGTTCGAATTTCGGTGGTTTTTCTTCATAAATCATTTCTTCTAACATTTTCTTATAGCCCGCTGCCCAAGTGTCTATGATTTCTTTTGGTGGCGTTGGATTAAGCGTTTTGGGATTGTGGAGATTATAGTCTACTCCACTCACCTTGGAAAAAGCGAACCTGTGCGATACAATAATCTGATACAGCTCATGATCATTTAACGCATTCTTTGCGGCTTCAGTTTTGATAAGTGATGTAGTCATACAAATGGCGACTCGGTCGGTCCACTTTAATTTTTCTACTGGACGGCGAAACTCTTCATGGAGTAAAAATAGTTTTTCTAAGAAGGTTCGCTCTGCAAACACTGTCGGTATCGTGATCAACGGTCCAGCAAACTCTCTTTCCAGGTATTGTTTGTCGACAAGAGAGGCTTGTAGACAAACGTAAATGAACGTAGCAACACCGATCCGATCGATGGGGAGCTTTGGACCACCTGGTGGCTTGGATCTCCTCATTGCGTTTAGGTGCGTGATGAAAATATATCCCTTCGCCGCAACACATGCAATTACAATTTTTAGGAAGTTTACAATTTTTGATTATTAATGATTTGATTATCAATTTTTTAACAAATATATATTTTCGAAAAGTTTGCAAAAATTCCGTAATTTTGAGGAATTTTTTTTATAAAAAGTACCGGTTCATCTACTTTTTATCTTGGTGAAACAGTATGACAATTTATCTATTGCACGACAATTTTCATTGCGGTTTTGCACCATATCGGTATATTTCAATGTTCTATAACCAAGGAAAATCGTTACCGCTATGGAAAAGGTAAGGAAATACAGCAGTTTCGAGGATATGAAAGACACCGCGACCAGTGGAACGGTTAGGGATGCTGTACTCGCGGATCGTCACAAACGGTTTGAAAGCTTTATGGACTTCCTGCGCGGCGACAATCCTCCTGAGAAATCGCACCCAAAGGCTGCAAAGCAACCAGTATAGGTATTGCACATGCTTGATTTCAATTCCCTTCCACGAATTATAACATCACTGAACGATCACAAGGTCGAGTACATGATCGTTGGCGGCTTTGCTGTGTCGTATTACGGATACGTCCGTGTGTCCATGGCCAGGAATACCAATCGGCCGGCCGATAAAGCTGACCTTGATATCTGATATAATCCGACGTACGAAAACTACTTCAATCTGCTGAATGCCCCGGAAGCCGTGCCGGTCGACGTTGCAAGACTGAAAGCGGAACAGGACCCGAATCCGAAAGTCGTTTCTGAAATTCGACCTTGCGGATTGCACACTGGATCTGAACCCGGCCATCCGGGCAGCGATCCGTTTCCGGGATGCTTACAACAGGCGCACCGCCTTTAAACGCAATGGAATGGAGGATCGCCTTCATCGGCCTTGAAGACCTGATCGACGATAAAGAGATGATGGGTCGTCCGAAGGATATTATCGACATCCTGGAACTGAGGAAGTTGTATCCGAGCATTTAATAGCCGAGAAACTTTATCGATTTTCACTCTGTCTTTTAACAGCAGTTCCCAAATCATGGTATCGATCACCTTTATACATGATAATAAATAGCGCATATCACGCTTTTTTCACGATTCTAAATGTTTTGTCCTTGTCCTGAATGAGGAAATATTCATGTCTACCCTTAGTCCCAATCGACAATAAGCTAGATTTGATCACTCCGGGAATATTGGTGCGGCCTCATGCAATCAACTCTGACTCGACTAGCTTAGCATCTGAGGATTTAGGCATTATTTGCAAATCCACAGGGACTTTCTCGGTTGGAATTTTTATTGAATAGGCATATTCTGTTTCACCAAACTGACTGATAGTCTGACTGTTAACTAAGCAATCAAAGTGACTTTTAAATCGACTTTCACTCATGCCAAATTTAAACCCGAGAAAAATTTCCTTAACTGAACCGTTTTTAGCCTGATCGGTGGTTCGTAATGCCGATTGGCTTCTTTCGCATCTGGCGTAAAGACATTAGGTACATAAGCTCGACTATCCCCTCTGGAAAATTCAACAGACTCAACGCCGCAGTAGCCTTTATATACTTCATTATCGACCCGTGGGTCTTCTAATTCGGAAGAACAAGCGAATGCACAAGAAACGAAAAGTAACAGTAAATTAAATAATAAGTTTTTCATGATAATATAACAATTTGTTAACGATACTTCTATCGACAGATAAATCCAATTAGTCTATTGAAATTTCTTTAATATTTTTTGTTTCGACATCAGGGGCTAATTGCAGATACAGCACCCCGCGGTCTTCGATGATCCTCCCTTGCTCCATGATCTGTCTGTATGCAGGCGCGTTTTGGTATTGATCCACGATTTTTTGCCGCTCCTGATAGAGCTGGCCAACTCGTATCAGAACAAAATACAAGACCAATAAGTCAATGCCGGTAATAGAATAAGGCAGGCTTACACCTAATCCGTAGAAGAGTGCCTGAATGCGGTCCTGAAACTGCAAAGGTTGTTTTAAGTTTTTCAGCCCGGATGCAGCCCGGTCGATGGCCATAATGGATTGCTGGACGCGCGTTTCCAGATTTTGAAAATGCTCATCGGTCTCCGATAAAAACAGCGCTGACCAATCATCGATCTGCTGGCCGTACCTCATCTCATATTTGTCCCTGGTCTGCGTAAGACGGGTTGGCCGGCCGGACAAATGGGATCATTTCCCACTTTGAGTCCTCTGTTTCATCCGATGCCCAAAGCTGGAAACTGGCAAGCAGGAGAATTCTCCAACATCAAGGACAATCCCCTTACACAAGCCAAACGTTTTGAACCCCTTACAGCACGTTACATCAAGCTAACCTCGCTTCAAAATACACACTCAGATCAAGAGGTTGGTTACGGAGAGATTGATATTATAACTCAAAGATTTAGGAACCTTTCTCAGAAGATACCGGGGCCGTATAAATTCGGAATATTCCATAGGAATGAATTACGACAGCTATGCTGCACCCAACGACCAAAGGCGGGGCATCCAGCAAAACTGCGTAACCGATATATATTGCATTAGCAATTAATGAGAGCACCCGCAGGTACAGGAGATTGGACATTGACATTGAAACCAGGTTCAAGGTCAATGCCACGTAACCAATCATGTGTGTCATGTTTTAGGTTTTAAAAACGGTGTCTTTAAAGGCTAATTTCCAAGAGAATGCCATACAGATTCCGGTTTTGAATGGGAAGTTCGGCCGAGTCAGAGGTTTGATAATGGCCAACGGGAATAAACCCGTAGGAGTTGTAGTAGTCAATAATCTTGGCGTTGTCTGCCCAGGTGTCTAACCGTACGAATTTCAATCCTCGTTGCAATGCATCCTGCTTTGCCCACTCTAATACCTTTGCAAATTGTTTCTGTCCTTTGAATGCCAGATCAATTACAATTCTGTGCAGGTAAATAGCGTCATTGTTTTCTTTCTCGCCCCAAAGCAAAGGGTCACTATACTGCACGTTGAAGATGCAGCTGATTTGACCATTGACCGTGATTTTGTAATGAAGTTGTTTTTCTATATCCTCTCTTAACGCATCCCAATCAATGGATTCCCAGACGCGGTAACTGCTTTTTCCTTGATGCTCAATTACTCCATCAAAAAGTTGGACAATTCTATCCCAATCTTCCAGCGAAGTATTACTAATTTGTATTTCAGCACTTTGCTCTGATGTTATCATTACTAATGATTCTAATATGCCAGCCATGTGTAATCGTTTAATACAGCACAAATTTAGCACATCCATTAATGTGTAAAAATGTTATTTTTGCAACTATTAATGCAACAAACGCATTAATAGCTTAAATCTATGACGATACAGCAAATAGCATACTTCATTGCCCTTGCAAAACAGCTTCATTACTGGAATACATCCTATCAGCTTAATATTACCCAGTCCACCCTGACCAGACAAATCCAGGCGCTGGAAAGTGAATTGCAGATAGCACTATTCAAAAGGACAAAGCGTAGAGTCGAACTGACAGAGGCGGGTAAGTTTCTGTTTGATCAATGGGAGCCGCTGCTGAACCAAATACACGCTACCACCGCCTATGCCCGCAAGATTCAAAGCGGCATTGTTGGTACGATTGCCATAACCCATCCCGGATCGATTGGCTATAAGTTGCTGCCTGATATTCTGAGCAAAATATCAGACCATTACCCAATGGTCAAGGTTGAGATCATCCAGCTGAAATATAATCAGGAAGTTGAATTCTTGACCAGCTTCAAACTAGACATGGCATTTAGCAGATATGAGCATCCGACTGAATTTCTTGAATCCAAGCTGGTGCAGACTGAAAACTTTGCTTTTGCCGTTCCGCAGGAACATCCGATCAAGACAATAGATGGTATAAGCTCAGAATCCCTCCAAAATGAAAGGTTTATATTACCCTCGTTAGAGCCAGGCTACAGTTACCCGAACCTAATTGGCAAAGTGCTAAGCCACTATCAAATCAAGCCGGATGTATATTATCAATCGGATTTCGTTTCGACCGTACTGGGGCTTGTGGCTCGCGGTTTGGGGATTTCTATTGTTTCGATCAGTGTTGCCGATTCCGCCGCAGTAGGCGTGCGGTTCATTGAAATTCCATTTCAGATTCCGCTCTATCTGTACTGGCGAAAAAATGATGAAAATCCGCTCATAAACAATATTGTTGGGCTTATTTAAATGATACAACCAGTCTTATGAAAAGCTTTACATAAGACTGGAAGAAAAAGTTTTTTTAGATAGTCTCCACCAAGCAATTGAGGTGATAGCAGCTGTAAGTTCCTTTTATATCAAAATGCAATAGACGGGTTTCCGGTGCGACCATACAGATCTCGGTATCGCTGTAAATGGATTGTAAATCCAGAGTTTCTCTGAGCTTCCTGTAAAAATTATCCTCCGGGATCCGCTCGCATAGCTGGAAATTCATGAAAAGCGTTTCAGAGTATTTTTTTTCCTTACATTCCTGAAGATGCAAAAATCCAAGCGGTTATGGAAAGGACTTCGGCTACTTTTCACTGAGTTGTGCAACGGCCACCTCCGTATTTTCAACCTGGGAGTATCCCAATAACGGAATGATGTTTCGTTTTAATAACTCTGCAAAGGCTTCGCTCTAGCAAGACCAATCAGGCA
The DNA here is from genome assembly GCF_026625565.1 of Dyadobacter pollutisoli. Taxonomy (NCBI): domain Bacteria; kingdom Pseudomonadati; phylum Bacteroidota; class Cytophagia; order Cytophagales; family Spirosomataceae; genus Dyadobacter; species Dyadobacter pollutisoli. The sequence continues at coordinate 1,006,654 of NZ_CP112998.1, read as the reverse complement.
ATGAACGAAAGTTCATCTAGGAGTATGGTTCCGGTGTCTTGTTGAGTTTCAGCCGAGTGGCCGGTGCGATTGAACATTGCAGTTCGTATGGTAGTGTATTTTTTGGAGACACCTTACAGTGAGCTTTCAATTCTAAATTTCTGACAAAATGGACAATCTGCCTAAAAATCCCAAAGTTGTTGAAATGGTGTTGGTTCACCCGAATGCAGCTCCCTTTTTCAGATTAGAATGCGAATTTATCCGCTTTCTGGTATAATCCATTGCTGATAAGGGAAGTAGTCCAATTCAGATACACCAGTCAACATGCGGCCTACACTTTCAAGCGTTTTCCTTTAACATTGATAGGTTTACGCTATTTATCACTAACGATCAAAGGCACACTGCCTTTTGCTCCCATGACGATCACCTTGGCATTAGGCGAAGCGGCCAGTTCCTTTTGCGCTTTGATACTCTCGTATTGCAATTGCCGGTCCGTTAAGCTGAGGGCGATAATGGTTTGGTAGTCGGCGATACCTTTGGCCTCTACACGCTTCCTCTCGGCTTCCTGCCTTTCTTTTTGGAGGACAAATTCCATTTTTTGTGCTTCCTGCTCGGCGTTTATTTTGGATTCAATGGTTTTTTTGACCGATTCAGGAAGATTGATATTGCGGATCAGCAGTTGCTCCAGGATAAGCCCCCTGCTTTTGAAGTCCTTATCAATGGTCTGGTATATTCTGTTTTGGAATTCGTCGCGTCTTTTGGAATAAAGGGCAACAGCATCATAATAAACGGCATTGTCGCGGATGCGGGTGCGGGTGACCGGGCGCACGATTTTGTCTTTATAGTCCAGACCAATCCCCTTGAAAATAGCAGGCGCTTTCTCAGGCATAATCCTGTAAAGAACCGTCAGGTCGATGACCACTTCCAGCCCATCGGCAGAAAGGACCCGTATCGCATCATCGCCTTTCTGCTCACCTTCGCTGGTGACAGCCGACATTGTATAGTTTTGAGTTTTGGTATCGAACACTGCCACTTCGGCCAGTGGGTTTACAACGCTCAGCCCATTTTCAAGAATGTCTGCACTGACCTTACCGAATACAGATTGCACCCCAATCGTACCTGCATCAATCTGCCGGATGCTTGCTGTGACAAGCCCCAGAACGGTTATGGCCAGACCGGCAATTTTGAGCATAAACGAATAGCGGGAGATCGGATAGGAAGCTTTGGCGGTAAAAAAACCGGTCAGCAGCATCAAGACGCCTATTGTTAAAATGAACATGACTTTTGAATGGTTAATTGGACTCTGCGATTATGCGCTACAAAGGCATGCCACTTTTTTACAGGACTTTAACGCATTCAATATTATATGTTTAGCAGAGCAAATGCAAGTTTTGACCGGATCCGCCACTATCATTTTGATAGGATCAATTATCAAAATGATAGTGGGCCCAAAGTTATTTCAAACAACAAAAAGTCCCCGCTTGGTTGGCAACAAGCAGGGACTGGAAAGGATGTACACTTTTGAAACAATTATATTAATATGCTCTCGGTCAGCTCACCGTCAACCCGTAATGCCGAGGCATGCTCAACAGGAAAGAATTATTAATTGCTGTTTGAGCGGGCAAAGTCAGTGTACCACCGGCCTGGCCCCATTCAATTAAACGCTGGTTTGCATTTGTCAATGGCCAAAATCGCATTGAAATCGGCGATACGATTCATCCATCAAACTTGATCAGGTCCTTAAAGATCAATTGACCCCAGCTTTTTCCACGCGCCTGCACCAGCAGCCCGCCTTCGGAAAGTCCGCCCAGTCTGATGGGTGCAAAACCGAGATTTTCCGCCAGCACACCAATCTCTGCTGCCGCGCTATCATCGTCACTCGCCAGAAACACGACCCTTCTGCCGCCATGCACGGCCGGATCCTGATCAAGAATGGCAGCGCCCAAATGGTTGAAGCCCTTCACTGGCAGTTTTTCAGGGGCCGCGCCATAGGCACTGGTCACATCGACGATGATTTTCCCCTGCCGGGACCAATTATTTGGACAAATAACTCAACCCCCCATCCACGAGAAGTTCAGCACCAAGCATAAAGGAAGAATCATCAGAAGCCAAAAAAACCGCTGTTTTGCCAATGTCAGATGGCTGCCCGATTCTGCCAATAGGCATGAGATCAGCCCAGTATTTTTTTACAGTTTCAAGCGCTTCGAGGGGAACAAACCTGTCAAATACTGGTGTATCGGTTGTACCGGGTGATATGACATTTACTCTGATTTTTCTATGTAAAAGGTCGTTTGAAAATCCTTTTGCAAAATGGATCACAGCGGCTTTTGCAGCGCCGTAAAGCGTAAAAGACGCATATGCCCGATGCGCTGCGTTTGAACCGATCAGAATAATGGAACCACCATCATTCATGTAGGGCAATGCTTTATGAACGGTGAAGTAGACGCTTTTCAGATTTAAATCCATTGTCCTGTCATAGTCGGCCTCGCCAATATCTGCCACCGTACCAAATGTTGCCCCTGTAACGGCGCCGCCTGCGTTGGCTACGATTACGTCTATTTTTCCAAACTTTTCAGATGTTTCTTTAAAGACTCTTTCCAGGTCGGCAAGATTGGTTACATCTGCGTTGATGGCCATAAAATTGTCTCCAAGCTTAGCCACCGAACCATCCAAAGTTTGCTGAGATCTGCCTACAATCGTTCCGACAGCACCTTCATTCTTGAATTCCTGGGCAATGCCAAACCCAATGCCACTATTACCGCCTGTAATAACGGCTACTTTGTTTTTTAGTTTACTCATTTTCAGCTTATTTATAAATTTCTTTGGCAAAGGAACTACCAATAGTTTATTTTTGAAACTATCAATAGTCTATTCTGGTTACCAACAGGTAACTACAAATTTTGAAACATGAGAGACGACAGATTTTGCAATTCGAACTGCCCCTTTACGAGAGCTATCGGCACGATTGGCAATAAATGGAAGCCGATCATTATCAATGTGATAGGCACCCGCACCATGCGTTTTGGACAGTTAGATGCCATCGTGCCGCACATCTCAAGGAAAGTACTGACCGAACAGCTCAAAGAGCTCGAAGAAGATGGATTGTTGGAACGATTGGCCTATAAGGAAATTCCGCCAAGGGTAGAATATAAGTTGTCTGAAAAAGGCCTGGCTTTTTTGCCAATCCTAGAAAACATCAAAGAATGGAATTTGAAATATGAGGTTGTTACCATGCCCTGAGAGGCTGATTACAAGAGCGCTTTTTTAGCAAAAGACTCTCACCCTACCAATCCCACAGGTTTTGCATCAGGTAAGTAGTCTTTTGCTAAAATAATTTTTTGAGCTACTAACTTATACTGTAAAAGAAGCTTTGCAGCTCCTCTGCGAAGACATGAGGCACTTCCAATGCAGCAAAATGCCCGCCTGCTTCCATCTTTTTGAAACTGACCACATTCACGAAACGCTCTGCCCATTCGCGGGGAAATTGCGCTTCTCTGGGAAACAGGGCCACACCTGCCGGCACATTGGTTTTTTGCAATGGCGGCGCCCCGCTCCATTGCATCATCGCGTCCGCTTTATACATTCTGGCCGAAGTCGCTATGGTCTGGGTTGTCCAGTAAATCATGATGTTGGTCAGCAACTCGTCCTTGCCGCCAAAGGCCTCTTCAATGATTTCATACGGAGCGCCTGCATTGCCGAAGCTCAATATCCAGGCGGCCAGACCGACAGGTGAATCATTCAAACCATAAGCTATCGATTGCGGTTTTGTCGCATGCACCATTGCATAGGCACCTTCACTATACCACCATTGCTGTACAAACTGCGCAAATTGCGTTTCATTCTCAGTCATTGTACCGGGATCTTCTTGTCCCATCGGATAGCCCACATCTGTAAAATGTACGCCAGCGACCACTTCCGGGTATTTGGATGCCAGCGCCTTAACGACACTCATTCCTACATCACCGCCAGCCGCATAGAATTTTTCATAACCCAGATTTTCAGTCATCAATACTGTCCACAGATCAGCAACCGCCTCGCTTGGCATTGCTATTTTCTCAGAGAAACCAAATCCCGGAATCGATGGGATGATCAAATCAAAACTTTGGTCGCCTTCGGTCAATAGGGCAATGATTTTGTGAAAGCGGTAATAGCTATCCGGCCAGCCGTGTGTCAATATGAGCGGCTTTGCATCTTCCGTTTTCCCCTTAATGTACTGAAAATGAACCTTCACGCCATTCACATCGGCAATGTACTGTGGATATTTATTGAGCTGGGCCTCCTGCTTTTGCCAATCGTATTGGTCAAGCCAGTAGCCCACCAAATCTTTTAGATAAGCCTGGCTCGTACCGAAATGCCAACCAGAGCCCTCTGCTTCGCCCGGCCAGCGTGTGTTTTGCAAACGGTTTTTTAAATCATCCAGTACTGGCTGGGGGACTGATACCTTAAATTCTGTTACATTTTTCATGGTCGGCATTGTTCTGTTTTGTTAAAAAAGAATGGTTGAGTTGGAACAAAGATATACTCGCCCACGGTGCTTCACTAGGCAGGATGTCGGCAGAAATGGTAAAAATGGCGGTAAGTACAGCTTGGCATTTCGGAGTAAAAAAGCTGTTTAGCTTCTGCGATACTCGGTGGGCGTCAGCTTTGTCGCTTTTTTGAATGACTTGGTAAAATGGGAAGCGTCTTCAAAACCCAGCCAATAGCATATTTCCTGTATGGAGAAGGTTGTTTGTTTCAACAGGCTCTTTGCCTCCATCATCACGTATTCGTCAATGAAGGTTTTCGCGGGCTTACCCAGCTCCACCTGCAGGACTTCACTGAGATATTTGGGAGTGATATGCAATTCGGAAGCATAGTAGGCCACCTCTTTATGCTCCGGAAACTGCTCGGCAACCAACTTCCTGAAAGCCTGGGCTATTTTCCCACCATTGGAAATATTCGTGTTTTTAGATTTCTCATCATAAACTGAGTGAAACGAATCCGCCAACATCAGCAGCGCATAGACAATCCCTGAAACGGCCTTTTTTTCTTCTTTCAGCTCTTTTAGTAGTTCAAACAATGAGGCTACCTTCTTGATTTGCTCCTCGGTCAAGCTGATCACGTGCTGGCCGCCGTGAAAAAAGAATGACAACGACTGTAAAAAGGAATTGGTTTGTATGTCCCCAAAGAGCGCTTCCGTAAAATAAACCGTGTCATGCTCTGCAACATAATTACCTGTCCATTGGCAGACCATTCCCGGGCCGATTGTAGTAAGGCAACCAGCCGTTACCCAATAATCGGTGCTGCCAATTTTGAATGTATCGCCATGACCTGAATAGGTGATTCCCAGGCCATAGGCAAAAGTTCTGAACGGAAAGTTGACATGGGCACTTTCGTAGGTTTGCCTGTCAGCCAAAAAGAAGGGTACCTGAAAGCTTTCCGAGTTTTGGTATTTGAGAAACTCGTAAAGGTTGAAAGATTTTAGATTGAATTTTTTCTGCATTCCAAATATGGTTTCCATCAGCCCAACCCGGCCTTTCTTGATGAATCTCCCCGTCGACAGGGTGGCTTTCCATCAAGATACTCGCGGCTAATTTATTGATCTTCGCCCTACTGCTCCTTCAACTCACCTACAAGTTTTGTTAGCGTAGCTTTTGCATCTCCAAAAAGCATGAGACAGTTGGGATAACCAAAAAGTTCGTTTTCGATTCCTGCATAACCTGCTGCCATGGAACGCTTGCTGACAATGACCGTTCTCGCTTTGTCGACATTCAAAATGGGCATTTCATATATCGGACTGGCTGGGTTGGTTCTAGCCGCAGGGTTTACAACATCATTTGCACCCACCACCAATACGACGTCTGTATTGGCAAAATCATCGTTGATCTGCTCCATCTCAATCAGTTTGTCATAGGGCACATTCGATTCCGCTAACAGTACATTCATGTGTCCCGGCATGCGCCCTGCAACAGGATGTATGGCAAAACGAACGCCAATTCCCCTGGCTTCCAGTAAATCCATCATTTCACGAACGATATGCTGCGCTTGTGCAACGGCCATCCCATAACCTGGAACGATCAGCACACTGGAAGCTGAGTCAAAAATCATTGCGGCTTCTTCCACACCTACTTCTTTGATCACCATATCACCAGCATTTCCGCTACCCCCGGTTCCCCCGGAAGTAGCGCCAAAGCCACCAAGTAACACGCTGATCAGAGATCTGTTCATGGCCTTGCACATGATCTGGGTGAGGATAATTCCAGACGCCCCCACAAGTGCTCCTGTCACGATCAGCACGCTGTTGTTCAAAACAAAACCGGTAGTGCAGGCAGCCATGCCGGAGTAAGAATTAAGAAGCGAAATCACAACCGGCATGTCGGCCCCTCCGATGGGTATGACAACCAGTATCCCCAAAATCAGGGAAATCGCAATCATGATCATCATCGCATAAATGGAGTCCATACTGATCGACACCAAAATGCCACAAGTAACCGCAGCCAGTAAAAACACAAGATTCAAAAAATGCTGCCCCTTAAACACAATGGCATTGCCATTAATTTTGCCACTCAGTTTTCCGTAAGCCGTAAGCGACCCGCTGAACGTAATCCCACCGATTAATACACTCAGTAAAATGCTGACGATGATCACCATATCTGTGCTAAGTCCGGGTTGCTCGACGGCTCTGGTCCAGTAATCCGACGTGGCGACGAGTAATGATGCTATTCCGCCGAAACCGTTAAAAATCGCAACCATTTCAGGCATCTGGGTCATTTCAACTTTTCTTGCCCAAATGAGGCCAATGGCACTTCCAATGAGCAGACAGCCGAAAATCTCGACAGGGTTTAACAGTTTCGAGTGCACCAGTGTAGCCAGTACAGCAAGCAGCATCGCTATCGCGGAGATTGTATTTCCCCGCCGTGCTTCCTGCGTTTTATTGAGTTTTTTGATCCCGACTATAAATAGAATCGTGGCCGCCAGGTAGGTGAGTTGTATAAAAATATTCATAAAAGTGATTGAGAGATGTAAGGAAAATGTGATCAGTTACTCACTTTTTCTTTTTAAACATTTGAAGCATCCGATCCGTAACTGCATAACCACCAACGACATTAATGGTGGCGAAAACCAGCGCAGCCATACCCAGGTACTTACTCCATGCCCCCTCCTGAATGCAAAGAATAGCGCCCACAATGGTAATTCCCGAAATGGCATTAGAACCCGACATCAATGGCGTATGAAGGGTAGGTGGTACTTTTGCAATCAGTTCGAAACCACAGTAACTTGCAAGAACCAGAATGTAAAGCAGGAATATAAAATTTTCAACTGACATGATTTTCTAAGATTAGTTTGGAGTTTTCTTTACCTCGGGCGACGATGGCCAGCCTGGCCTAAGGATTCTTCTTAGCCAGAATTTCCTTTGTAAAACCATGGACCAGTTCACCGTCATGCGTGATCATACTTCCTTTGGTGATCTCTTCCTCCATCTCCCATTTAAAGCCCGAAGAATTGGCGAGATGCAGCAGCAATGTCGAAATGTTTTTGGCATACAGTTCGCTGGCATTAACAGGTAACAGCGAAGGCAAATTCGGCTCACCAATGATGGTAACGCCATGTTCGACCACAGTTTTCCCAAAAACGCTGAGGGCACAGTTCCCTCCGGATTCCACGGCCATATCTACAATCACTGACCCTGGCTTCATCGATCGGACCATTTCCTCCGTGATCAGAATTGGCGCCTTTCTGCCAATCACCAAAGCGGTAGTAATGGCGATATCAGCCTCTTTGATACGACTTTTAATTAACTCCTGCTGCTTTTGAAGATAATCCGCAGAAACCTCCCGGGCATACCCGCCTTCCACCTTCACACCCTCCACTCCTTCCACTTGAATGAATCTGCCCCCCAAAGACTCCACTTGTTCCCTTGTCTCGGGCCGAACGTCGGTTGCTTCCACCACCGCACCGAGACGCTTGGCAGTGGCAATGGCCTGCAAACCAGCTACCCCAGCCCCAAATACCAATACCCGTGATGGTGTAATTGTGCCGGCAGCAGTCATCATCAAAGGAAATATTCTGCCCAGCGCATTGGCGCCCAGCAAAACGGATTTATAGCCCGCCAGATTAGCCTGCGAACTCAGTGCATCCATTTTCTGTGCCCTTGAGATACGCGGTACGGCGTCCATGGAAAATGCGGTTATTCTTTTTTTTGTTCAAAGCATCTATCACCTCAGGAGCCGTGTAGGCATACAGGTAACAAATCAGCACCGAACCGTCTTTCATAAAATTAATTTCCTGGCTGGTCGGCGCATTTACCATTAATACAATATCAGCACCGGACAGTGTCTGTGGGGTGCCATAGACAATGACCGCGCCCGCATCTTCATAGGAAGCGTCGGAAAAATAAGATTCTTCACCGGCACTTGACTCAACGATACAGGTAAAGCCTGATTTAACGATAGATTTGACAACAGATGGTGTGAGAGCAACCCTGCGTTCGAAGGACTTGGTCTCTTTGGGAACTGCAATTTTCAAAATCTGGTAGATCAAAATGAGTTAATTCCTGATTACTTTCTTAACAAGACGAAAAAATTTGAAATCACTCCCGATTTAACACTATTTTTCAGAGTAGACAAACAAGGCGGCCGACGGCACACAAATCCCAGGTTGCCGGAGTCACCGGACGTCTGCCGGGCGGTACTGGTTTCTAAGCGATTTTGCAAGAAATGTAATGCTGGCGACAAAAATACTCTTGGTTCAAGGCAGTTCTTTTCAAACTATGTCTAATTAGAAATCCTGTAAGGATTCGATTTGTGTCCTTCATCATTAATGAAGACTAATTTCATGAAAAAAGAAACATTTACTTGTCCAGCATGTAAAAATGATTTAGGTTTCAAAAATCTCATTAAAATCGCCGATGGCCACGACTTCAAATGCCCTCATTGCGGCACATTCCTAAGACCCCAACAATCAAAAACTTGGCGCTGGGGTTTTCTAATTGGTTCAATTAGTGCTGTTGTTCCAGCCAAGATTTACTTAGAATATTTTCAAGATAATATTTTTGTCGCATTGATGATCGGAGCTATTTGCGGGGCGACTGCTATTATGGGCATCTGTGTTTATGTATATCGAACTACGGTTTTTAGTATCAAGTGATCCTAATAGTGGCAACGGAAACGAAACTCAAACCGCTATTTTTCGTCCATATGTAACGGAAACCTCCACTAGGTGACCTTTCTCAATATAATAAAGCGTGGTGCGATCGATCCCCACCTGTTCTCAAACCTGAATAGTGATAGCTTTCGCCGCTTACTAGCCAGTTTGATATCATCAGTTACTTCCCAAGCAAAGGCCCATTCATCACGATTATCCTACCCAAACAAGCATAGAATAGTACAGATCAAAATTCAGGTCATCGAAATTACGATAAAGAGTCAAAAAGACACTTAAATGAGTCAATTTGATGAATTATTGGAAATTTGCTTGTATTAAGGCATCGTCAAAAATATTTTTATTTAAAATAGTATAGAATAGTATAGGATAATTAAAAATTGTGTTCTTTTGATAAAAAATTAGACAGGAAGACTACTCACCACTGGCATCTGCCAGGCTAGTCTGAACCATTATGTTTCACTTTTAACCCTTTTTAACATGATTTTTTCTACCCGGTTTTATTCAATTATCCTAACGTTGCTGTGCCTGGCAGGCCCCGGGGCAGTCAGTGCGCAAGTCTCGGTCTCAGGCCGGGTCACGGATGCCTCCGGCCCGCTGGTTGGCGTCAATGTCATCGTCAAAGGTTCCAAGGGCGGCACCTCCACGGATGCACAGGGAGATTTCTCTATGAGCGTTTCCTCTGCTGACGCGGTGCTTGTCTTTTCTTACATTGGCTACCTTCCCCGCGAAATCCAGGTGGGCGCCCAAAGCAAACTGGATGTGACATTGGAAGCTGATACCAAAGCGCTCGACGAAGTGGTTGTGGTCGGTTACGGTACCAAAACGCGGGCCGATCTCACGGGCGCGGTTTCCACCATCAAAGGCTCTGATCTTGAAAAATCGCCCGCCACCAACCTGACCAACTCGATCGCGGGCCGCGTGCCGGGGCTCATCGCCAACACACGCAGCGGCGAGCCGGGAAATGACAATGCCGAAATATTCGTTCGCGGAAAGGCTACGCTGGGAAGTACCGGCGCGTTGGTGGTCATCGACGGTATTCCCGATCGATCGGGTGGTTTCGCCCGGCTCAATCCCGCTGATATCGAATCGTTTACGGTCATCAAGGACGCGACAGCAGCCATCTACGGTGCCCGCTCAGCCAATGGCGTAATCCTGATCACAACCAAACGCGGACAAGCTGGCAAACCGGTGCTGTCGATAGGCACCAACTGGTCATTGACACAGGCCACCCGGGTACCGCAAATGCTCAGCTCGTATCAGTATGCGGTGGCCACCAATGAATACGACCAGATGATTGGCCAAAAACCTACGTGGCCCGACGCAAGTCTGCAAAAATTTCAAGATGGGTCGGATCCGCTGGGCTTCCCCAGTACGGACTGGTGGGAGGCCACGATGAAAAAACAGGCCTTACAGCAAAATCAGGTCATTTCTTTGCGTGGCGGAACCGATAAGGTCACCTATTTTCTCTCAGGTCAATACCAGAAACAGAATGGTATTTACAAAAAAGATGCTGCCTACTACAAGCAGGCCCAGGCGCGGGCCAATGTGGACATTGCCGTCACCAATGACCTGAAAATCGGAGTGGATGTCCTTTACAGGAACGAGCTGCGCAACTCGGCGGTAGGAAACTACAATTCAGGGGCAATCTTTCGTGAGCTTTGGCTGGCCTATCCCTACCTCGTTCCGATTTATCCCAACGGGCTGGTTGGCCCAGGCATCGGAGGCGGCCCTAATAACAGCATGGTTTACGTGACCAGCGGAGAATCGGGATACAACCGGGTCTCCAATGATTTTTTGCAGACTAAAACCTATTTCAAATGGGACCTCTCCAAACTGGCTGACGGAGTATTTCTGGATGGTTACTATGCATATGATATGACCTTTTCAAAAACAAAGGCATTTACAAAGACTCCCCCACCCGCCTTCCGCTACGATCCAGCCACGGGTACCTATGTCCAGATCAACTCGTCGACCAAACCAAGTTTATCAGAAGTACGGGGAACGCTTGCTCAAAACCTGCTCAATATCCGGCTCGGCTATGCCAACCGCTTTGGTGACCACTCCATTGAAGGCTTTGCTGCCTATGAGCGCTTCCAGGGTAAGGCAGACGAGATCAGTGCATTCCGGTCCAACTTCCTGAGTAATTCGCTCGACCAGCTCTCGGCAGGAAGCCTGATCGGCCAGCAGAACAATTCCACGGCGGTTCAGACGGGACGTAACAACTTCATTGGCCGAGTGTCTTATGGTTTTAAAAACAAATACCTCTTTGATTATAATATGCGCTACGATGGCTCCCAAAACTTCCCTGAGGGCAAGCGCTATGGGCTTTTCCCGGCTGTTTCGGCCGCCTGGCGGATTTCACAAGAGGATTTTTTCAGCGCCAAAGCCGTTACTGAGCTCAAATTGCGGGGATCGTGGGGGAAAACCGGAAATGACGCCGTTTCTGCATTCAATTATATCCAGACATACCTGCTCGGCACAGGATACGGTTACTCACTCGGGCCGGGCGCTTCACAGGTCAGCTCCCTTGTAGCAGGCCCTACGCCCAACAAAGACATTACCTGGGAGGTTGCCACCACCACTGACCTGGCAGTGGATGCGCAGTTTCTGAAAGGAAAACTCGGTCTTACCATTGACTATTTCCGCTCGCTCCGCTCGGGCATCCTGATCACCCGCAGCGAGTCGGTACCTGCCTACACAGGCGTAACGCTGCCTAACCAGAACCTTGGAAAGGTACTAAATCAAGGCATTGAAGTGGATGCCTATTATAATGGAACAATCGGCAATAGCTTTTCATATCATGTACGGGGCAATCTGACATTTGCCCGCAACAAGGTGATCTTCATGGATGAAGCTGCCAGCGTGCCCCTTTATCAGCAAAAGACAAACATTCCGATTGACTCGTGGCTCGTTTATGAATCCAACGGCTTGTACCAGAATCAGCGCGAGATCGACGACAGCCCCCACCCTGCCAACACGGCTCCCGGCGACATACGCTACAAGGATATCAACGGCGACGGGGCTATCAACGGGCTGGACCAGGTCCGCAAATCATCGGTACGGACGCCTCAGCTCGTTTACGGAACATCACTGGGCTGCTCATGGCGTAATCTGGACTTCTCTCTTTTTGTTCAGGGACAGGCCAAAGCGCAGTCCTACCTGGCACCTGCGGGGTTGAACATGGCCAGGGAATTTTTTGACGGTCGCTGGCAGAAAGAGGGTGATAACCAGTTCCCACGTAGCTTCAACGGCCCCACAGGGGCGACAAGAGGGGTCAATACCCTTACTTCCGATTTCTGGTTAAGAAATGCAGCATTTGTCCGCTTGAAAAATGTGGAGCTGGGTTTCACATTGCCTTCCGCGATTTTAAAGCGAGCAAAAATGCACGGTGCAAGGATCTATGTCAATGGTAGTAACCTGTTTTCCATCGACCAATTCGGCCCTTCATTTGACCCCGAAATACCCAACAGCAACGGTTATTACTATCCGCAGCAGCGCGTGGTCAACCTGGGTGCCAACATCAGCTTTTAACCTAAAAACTTTATCCTCATGAAACCACAAAATACTCCGGCAGCTTATCGCAGCCTTCCGGTTCACAAAAAGCAGGCCAACCGGACCAAAAATAGATGGGTAAGTATGTCCCTGGTTGCATTCCTTCTGATGATGGGCTCCTGCAAGGATGTACTCGATTTGAAACCCTCGAATGCCTATTCGGAAACTGACGTATGGTCTGATCCGAACCTGGCCCAGGTATTTGTCAATGGCATTTATGACCAGACCGTGCTGGCTTACAAAGATGCCGGGTTCGGCTGGGCAGCTCAAACCGATGAGCTCTATGGCAATTTTAACTGGACAAACGAGAACAGTTACGTTCAGGGCGAGGCGACTGCTGATAATCAGACATCCTCTTCGCTGAATCAATGGGGAAGCCTTTACGGCTCAGTCCGTAATTGCAATGTGTTTCTGCAAAATATCAGCCAGCTGGACACGGTTTCCAACGGAAAAACCATTCGCCGCATGAAAGGCGAGGTCTATTTTTTAAGGGCCCTGGCTTATTTTGAGCTGCTCAAACGCTTTGGCGGCGTTCCACTGATCACCAAAGTCTATGATGTCAATGACAAATCCTTCACTGAGCAGCGCGCCAGCTGGTCGCAAACCAAGGACTTCATCCTGTCGGACATAGAGCAGGCAACCCAACTACTGCCAGCGGCTTACTCGGCCGATCTGGACAAAGGCCGGGCTACCAGCGGAGCCGCGCTAGCTCTTAAATCGCGCCTTTTACTGTATGCGGCCAGTCCGTATTTTAATACGTCAGCCGACAAAAAACTCTGGCAGCAGGCCAAGGAAGCCGCCAAAGCGGTCATCGACTTCAAGGGGAGCCCCTATGCCCTATACGGCAATGCTGCCAACGGCACTTACAACAAGACCTATCTGGATTTTTTCAACCCGGAAGTGATCTTTGCAAGGGTTTACAGCGGACTAGTCAGGGCCGACCGCTACAATACCGTGAGCCGTGATCTGAGCCCCAACGGCTATGAGGGATACAGCGCCTACAATGTCATCCAGCAAATGGTGGACGCATTTGAAATGGCCGACGGAACTGCGTTCAGCTGGGCAAACCCGGTCCATGCCAAAAATCCGTACGCCAATCGCGACCCGCGGTTTTACGCGACGGTCCTGGCCAACAACCAGCAATTCAAAGGAAGGGTTACCGAGTTTTTTGAAGGTGGAAGCGATTCGCCACAAAGTCCGTTTTCGCCCTGGAATGCCTCCAAGACCCGCTATGTGGTTCGCAAAATGATCGATGAGTCTGTCGACTGGACCAAACAGGATTATGCCGCCTCCCAATGGGTTTCATTTCGGTTGTCGGAAATTTATCTAAATTACATGGAGGCGTGCGCCGCTCTGGGGGAAGAAGGCGAAGCGCTGGCGTACCTGAATAAACTACGGTCTCAAAAGGCAGGAATGCCGCCTGTTACAGCCTCTGGCAGTGCATTAATGGACAAGATCAGACAGGAACGGAGAATCGAGCTGTGTTTTGAAGGCCACCGTTATTTCGATATCAGAAGGTGGGGGATCGCCGAAATAGGTTCAAAGGATGCGATGGGGGTGATCATCACCAAGCAGGCCGATGGTACATTTGCTTACCAGCCTGCCACCGTTCAAAAAAGAGTATGGATACCTGCTTTGTACTTTTACCCCATACCCAGAACCGAGCTCCAACGCAACCCCGCATTGACGCAGAATCCGAATTATAACTAATCACCAGGATAGTAGCTTTTTCAAAAGCCGTTTTTTTAAAGATTGTATTTCAAATCAAAGATTAGCACAATGATCAAAAATGTCGTGACCGCATTGATATGGCTCATTTTTATTCAAAGTAGTTTCGGGCAGGATCAGACATTACAGTTCCGTTCGACGGACGCTGCATTGCAGACCGCTTTTGACCGGGCGAAAACAATGGCCCTGAGCCATAAGGGCAAGCCAGGCGATCCGGTCGGTGAATGGTATGAGGCTGCATTACCTACGCGTTCGGCTTTCTGCATGAGAGATGTTTCCCATCAGAGCATGGCAGCTGAAATGATAGGCCTTGGAAAAGCCAACAAAAATATGTTTTCGCTCTTTGCCCAAAATATCTCGGATAGCAAGGACTGGTGCTCGTATTGGGAAATTAATAAAGATGCAAAACCCGCTCCTGCTGACTATCGCAACGATGAAGCGTTCTGGTATAACCTCAATGCCAACTTTGACGTATTGAATTCGGCCTGGCAGCTCTATTTGTGGACAGGCGACAAGGATTATATCAACGGCCCGGAATTTGCGAATTTCCATCAAAAGTCAGTCAGCGACTATATCGACCGTTGGGTACTACAACCCGATTCGCTGCTATTGCGGCCGCTGCACCCCAATGCCCTGGCTTCCTATGATGATGAGGATCACTTTCAACGCTGCCGCGGACTGGCCTCTTACTCGGAAGGGGTACGCGACCTGAAAATGGGCGTCGATTTGATCGCCGCCCTCTCCCGCGGCATGAAAACCTACGCGGACATGCTTCGTTTAAATGGCAAAGCCAAAGAGGCCAAACTGTATGATCAAAAGGCAGAGCAATACCGCCAGCAGATTGAAAAGTATTGGTGGAGCCAAAAGCAAGCCAAGTACTTTACCTATTACTCCTCGGCGGGAAAATTTGGCTATACCGAAGGAGAGACATTTTTGCTTTGGTTTGATGTCCTGCACGACCCGGCCAGAACCAAAAAGGTGATCGATCAGATCCTGTCCCGAGAGTGGAACATTGAAAACGAGTCTTACTTTCCCTACCTGCTAGGGCAATATGGCTACACGGACCAGGTTTACGACTACATTCTGCGCCTGACTGATCCGGCTACCAAACGCAGGGAATATCCCGAGGTTTCTTACGGGGCTATTCAGGGGATTGTGCAGGGGGTCATGGGTATCAGCGCGGATGCGCGCATTAACCTGATCACGACACTGTTCAATGGCAAGAAAAATGATACCAACACCATTGAAAACCTTCCTGTTTTGAAAAGGAAAATAGCTCTCATCCAAAGCCAGAAAAAATCCTCATTGCACAACACAGGCTCCGGCCCCGTTCAATGGAGAGTCATGTTTACCGGAAATCACGCGTTTATTACCGTGAATGGAACCAGGCGAAAAGCAACACAGAAAATCATTAAAGGAGCGCGAACCGTATCGTTTCTGGATGTCAGCGTTGCTGCCAACCAGCAACTAACCGCGCAGGTTAATTAGGTAATCCTTACGGGTAATCCAGGTCCCGGTAATTGGCTTGTAGCCGGCTATCGGGGCTTGGATTGCCAAAAATGGCACGCTGCAATAAAGTTTTGAGTCAGTCAATAAGTTTTTAGTTTTACAAATCAGTTTAGAATTTACAAAAGGAAAGCAATTACCACCCAATGGAGAGTGTATTTGACAAAATAAGAGAATTACGGGAGGTGACGTCCTATTCTAAGCATGACCAAATCGTCGTAGGGATTATCAATGCCATTGACCAGAAAATCGTGACACCCAATGATCTGCTGCCATCGGTCAACCAAATGATCCAGGAGCTTAATTTTTCCCGCGAAACCATCCGGAAAGGTTATGGTGACCTGGTCGACCGGGGCGTAGTGGAGTCCAAAAACAGGATTGGCTACTATGTGACCAATGCCCAGACCAGCCAGTTCATGAAAGTGGCCTTGCTGATGTACAACCTGGATACATTCGAAGAGCTTTT
This sequence comes from Dyadobacter pollutisoli, assembly GCF_026625565.1. NCBI lineage: Bacteria > Pseudomonadati > Bacteroidota > Cytophagia > Cytophagales > Spirosomataceae > Dyadobacter > Dyadobacter pollutisoli. Next base: position 990,279 of record NZ_CP112998.1, on the reverse strand, counting down.
TTACCGGAATTTCAGGCAGGAACTGGGCAAAAAAGTGCAGCTAGACGTCTTTTTCCATCATGGCAGCATTGATTTTCTGGAAAGTACCCTTTTTCAGATCAAGGGAAAATACGGCATGTACGTGGTAGCCCCGATCCCGCACCGCAAAACCAAGGAAATTCTGGAAACCATTCCGCGGGCGAATTTGATGATATTTGACCGCTTCGAAGCATTGGACGGAGAGGTAAACTACATCGCCCAGGAATTTGAAAAATCAACCTACTCGGTTTTGGAAACGCTGGCAGACAAGATCAGGGAATTTGATGAGATTGTGTTTTATCATTCTCCCAAATCCCTGGATCCCAAGGAGATCGTCTCCTCATTTAAACGGTTTCTGGCAGACTACTCCATTCAGGGCCGGATCGTCAGCGAGTTCGCGCCTGGCTCGGTTGAAAAAGGAAAAGCTTATTTCACCCTCGACAACTATACGATGTGGGCCATATTGAAGGAATGCAAAAGCAAGAAATTCACGATGGGCCTTGACGTGGGGCTGCTCTCGGTCAATGATGAACCAGCCAAGGAATTCGTCGATATCACTACCTATTCGACGGATTTTGCCCTGATGGGCAAGCTTGCTGGCCAGGCGATCATGCAAAAACAAAAAATTCAGGTGATCCTGCCCAATGTGCTGATCCGGAGAAAGACCCTTTAAGAGCTTATGCGCCAAACAGTTGCCCTTAGCGGTATTGATATCTGCATTATTGTGCTGTATCTGGCCGCATTGGTTGGGCTGGGCCTTTATTTTGCCCGCAAGCGGCGCATTCAAACGGCCCAGGACCTGTTTCTAGGGGGAAGATCATTGAAATGGTACCATGTAGGTCTTTCCATTTTCAGCAGCAATGTCAGTCCGGTCATGCTGGTCGGCTATGGCGGCATGGCCTACACGACTGGAATGGTTGCCGCCAACTTTGACTGGCTGGCCTGGTGGTTTTTACTTTTGCTGGCGATGGTCTTCATCCCGCATTATTTTGCAACGAAAGTCAGCACCATGCCCGAATTTCTGTTGCGGCGCTACGGCCAGCGCTCATTTACATTCCTGACCTACTATTCGATGATTTCCACGTTGATCGTCTCGGTCAGCTTTGTGCTATTGACGGGCGGCCTTGTTATCGCGCAGATCTTGGAGGTTCCCTTTTGGGTAGCCGCAGCCGGGGCCACTGTGCTGGCCACCAGCTATACTGCTACCGGTGGCCTGGCCGCTATCGCTAAAACCGGGGCGCTGCAATCGGTGGTGGTCACAGTCGCGGCCATCATAGTCGGTGTCATCGCCATCAACCGGATCGGCGGGGTTAGCGAGGTGATCAGCCGGTCACCCAAGGAGTTCTGGACTATATTCCGTCCGGCCAGTGACCCCGTCTATCCCTGGCATGCGGTCATACTGGGTTACCCCGTGGTGGGCATCTGGTACTGGTGCACCGACCAGACGATCGTGCAGCAAACCCTTGCTGCCCAAAATATCGAGCAGGGCCAGTATGGCACCATGCTGGTTGCAGGGCTAAAAGCATTGGTCCCTTTTATTTTTTTACTACCCGGTATTTACTGTCTGATCCTGTTCCCCAATCTTGCCAATCCGGACCACGCCTACCTGGTGATGACCGCAAACCTGCTTCCGGTGGGGCTGGTGGGCATTACGCTGGCCGCGCTCATTGCGGCACTTATTTATGATGTGGCCATTGGCATCAATGCATTCAGCACGGTTTTCTCGCTAAATGTGTATTCCAAAAACATTAACCCCGGCGCATCGCCTGCCCGCGCCCGGCTCGTTGGCCGTATCGTGATCATTGGCTCTTCGCTGATTGCCCTGCTCATGTCGCTGCTGCTGTCCACGGTCGACAAAGGACTTTTTGATCTCTCACAGGCCGTTGGCACCTACCTGGCTCCTCCTTTGACGACTGTATTTCTGCTAGGCGTTGTCTGGAAAAAAGCCACCAGCAAGGCCGCTAACCTCACCTTGCACTTCGGCTCGGCGCTTTGCCTCTGCGTGGGCATTATGCAGATTGCCGATTTCCCTCACAAAGCATTCTGGCCTCATTTCATGCTGCTGACATTTTTTTTAACGGCGATACTGACCGTCTTCATGGTTGTGATCTCACTGTTATTTCCCGAAACGGGCCCCGGGCCATCACTACCCACATTGGCCCAAACCTACGCTTCTCAGCCCCCATATGACCGCCGGAAAATATGGTTCGGTTGGACTGCAATAGGAATGCTGATGGCTGTGCTTTACTATCTTTTTGGATAACAGTAAAGTAAACAGGCGCTTTTCCTTCAATTAACAGGTCCAGTAGTCCACTACATCAAAAAGTGGGAGCCCTGCCTGTTAATCTTTTGTGATCTGCAACAAGGTAAGAAAACACTTCGAATTGATAGGATTAAGCAGGGGCTACTATTAGGACAAGCAAGTTGGTGTCGTTAATCTAAAACCCTAGCGATATGGTCAGACAGGCGCTTGTTTACCATCACGAGGATCTCGTTGGTTATCAGAACCGAGATGGATGAAGCTTAGGCTCAATCAACCTTTGCAATCTTTATTAGCTTAGTAGCATTGTGAGTTCTAACTCTGAGCAGCAGTAAGCCAGCAGGCTGCTTTCTAACATCAAACGTTATCCGTGGGGGCAAGTCAGCGGGTTGTATTCGCCGTTTTTCAAGCACAAAACCATTGCGTGTCAACAGCTCTATGGTGAGAGGACTATTGCTATTTGCTAAGATTTCCACAACTAGTGATTCTGTTACCGGATTCCCCAAGACCTTGACACTTGTCTGCTGTACAGACTCCGGCGCGGGAACACTGCCAGCAAAGCCAACTGGAACAGCGCAAAGGTTGCAGGGAGTCGCTTTAAAAAGTTCTCTGCCAAGGCCTGGCGCTCCTGCAAAAAAGAAAACATGAGTTCCTAACTCCATGTAGACTCTTGCCACCGCAGCACCCGAAGGATTGATGTTTGCGATCTGTTTGGTCCCTGCGGCCGTCCCATTGGAGACATGGGGCTCATCGGACTCCAATGTAAAGAAAAGCCTGCCATGAGCTTCTTTCAATTCCTATAAATCAGAGCTGCCATTGGGTGTCAAATCTTTTACCAATACTGTTCCGGAAGCAGTTCCGTCCGATTTCCAAAGCTCACTTCCGTGAACAGGTTCGTAAGCGGTAAAAAATACCTGATTGCCTACCTTTGTTAATCTTCGCGGCCCAGATCCGCCCGATGTATTGATATTTTTAACGCGCACTGTGCCTGCGGCTGTGCCATCCGACTTGTAAAGTTCACCATCTCCGTTGACAGACAAGGACATAAATAGCATATTATTCGCAACGACCATCCAGGACCCTGCGATGACTCCCCCTTCTTGCTGTAAATCTTTAACAAGGCTAGTGCCGGCCGCAGTTCCGTCTGATCGCCAAAGCTCTGTTCCATGCGTGCCGTCATCGGCCAGGAAATAGAGCATGTTATTCATCACCAGCACATCGTATGTCCCAATTGATCCTGTCGGATTGATGTCTTTAACCAGGTAGGTGCCTGCCTCCGTACCGTCGGTTCGCCAGAGTTCACCTCCGTTCAGACCGTCATCGGCTATAAAATAAGCTATGTTGTTTAAAATGGCCATCGTGCCATTAAAATATGAAGCCCGCGAACCTTGGTACTTGTTTATATTCTTGATCATCACAGTGCCTGCCGACGTCCCATCAGTTCGCCAAAGTTCTTCACCATCAATGCCATTGTCTGCGTAGAACAAAATAATATTGTTGTACACCGAAACGTCCCCTGGATTCGAATTGCCTCCGGGGTTGATGTCCTTAATCAGGATCGTACCAGCCGCCGTGCCATCCGATTTATAGATCTCGCGACCGGATGAACCTGTTGCGACAAAAAACAAGGTGCCATTTAGATTGGCAAGGTGGTTTGGATTTGATCCGACATTTGGACTAAGATCTTTAACCCTTACGGTCGCGCTACGATTTCCATAAATACAAGGATTTGTCAGTGAAAAAATAGTTTCTGTTTTTTCACTTTCCCTGCAATCTGCCTGCTGAAAAACACAATTGTTTTTCCCACAAAGTACCCCAAGAAAAAAAGAAAGCCCTGGTAAAGTGGCCCCAATCAGGCCAAAAGGAACGCGGAATAAGTCCCGAAGGGTGGGGTAAATTTTCAGGGAAGCAAAAGAAATGCCCCCCATTATGCCGAACGTTTTGGCTGTTTTCCGATTATCTTTATACTGTGGGCCACTACCTTAGCTGCACTTTTGGACTTGTTTCTGTGGGATAAACAATTTATAGGACTCTATTAAACTTGATGTAAGACAAATGGGCATTGATGTTTCGGCTATTACGTAACAAAAGTCCCCCCGGTGATACTACTAGATAGATCGTAAGAAAATTTGATATTTCTATTTGAAATATTTATACCTATCAAAACAATGATTAAGTTTATATCCGCGACAAGGGATACACATCATCCCTTATGTCAAACAAAAACTTAAAATGGCTAGGCAATACGGTTATTTGGAAGATTTTATTAATGAACTGCGTTCCAATGGAAGGTATGCGTTTTCATTACAGCAGGTGCGCAGCCAGTTTGAACAATCCGACGAGGCTATCAAGAAAGCATTACAAAGACTCAAAAAGAAGAAAGAAATTGCATTGGTAAGGAATGAATTCTATGTAATCATTACTCCTGAATACCGCAGTAAAGAAATGCTTCCCCCGTCATTATTTGTGGCAGACATGATGAAGTTTTTGGGAAAGGAGTACTATGTAGGACTATTGAATGCAGCCGCTTTTTATGGAGCAGCGCATCAACAGCCTCAATCTTTTTCTATCATTACTACCAAACCAAGTTTGAGAAATATCAATACAGGTAGCTTAAAAGTAAACTTCTACATTAAAAAACACTGGCACAAAGCAGATATCGTTCAAAAGAAGGTCGATACCGGATACATCCATGTTTCCTCACCAGAGTTAACTGCCCTGGACCTTGTTTATTATTTTGATCAATCCGGTGGTCTGAACCGGGTTGCAACCGTATTGGAAGAGCTCACTGAAAGTATTGACCCTATCAAACTTCTTGATGTTGCCAAAAGATATTCGCCGGTAACCGCCGTTCAACGTCTTGGTTTCTTGCTTGAAAATGTTTTAGGTATGCAAAATTTAAGCGATCCGATCAAAGACTATTTAAAAACAGTAAAACGTTTTCCTGTCTTATTAAGGCCGCAAAAGAAAAAGCCAGAGATGATAACCGGTAATGATTGGAAGGTAGTACAAAACACAGAAATAGAAACAGATTTATGATTCCGCAGGCCTACATTACCGCATGGCGTAAAAACGCACCCTGGCAGGAGGATTTCCAGGTAGAACAGGATCTGGTGATTGAAAGGGCGCTCATGGCCATATATAGTGACGTCTATCTAAAAGAAAGATTAGCATTTAGAGGTGGAACAGCGCTACACAAGCTCTATCTGGCACCGGCTGCCAGATACTCCGAGGATATTGACCTGGTGCAGATTACGGCAGAGCCATTCGGTCCTGTTATGGATAAGCTTCGCGAAGTACTTTCTTTTCTGGGCGATAAACCGGTTAGAAAACAAAAACAGCATAACAACACTTTGGTCTACCGCTTTGATTCAGAAGGAGGCATTCCGCTCAGACTAAAAGTCGAAGTGAATTGTAGGGAGCATCATACTATTTTTGGTATCCAAGATGTAAAATACAGTATGAAATCAGAATGGTATACTGGTGAAGCGCTCATACCGTCATATGCGTTAGCAGAGCTTTTGGGCACGAAAATGCGCGCCCTTTATCAGCGGCGAAAAGGAAGGGATTTGTTTGATATGTGGTTTGCCCTCACCCAAACCGATGTTGATCCAAGCAGCATTATTGAAGCATGGAAGTTTTATATGGCAGAGGAAGATAACAGTGTGACCCAAAAGGAATTCTTGGACAACCTGGAAAAGAAAATCGCAGATCAGGATTTCATCGGTGATATGCAGGGACTGCTAAGACCAGGATTATCGTATTCAATTACCGACGCTTACGAATTTGTAAAAACAGAATTGTTGGAAAAAATATAATAGACCAAAGAAATAAATATGGGTATTTACACTGCAAAAAAGAGAAATGGTCGTTTTTTGGGAAAAGCTCCGTTTGGAATCTAAATGCTAAAGACCAAAGTAGAAAGCCAATACTTCTACCAGATCAAGAAAAAACGCAGATTGTCAAATTGATTTATGACCTTTTTCTTAGAGATATCCCGATCTCGGCAATACATGAAGAAGTAAAAAAAATAGGCTTTGCAATGCGTGGCAATGGCTCAATGAAACACTCCCGTTTTACTGGACAGCCAAATGGATAAAGTTAATTTTAATTAAGATGCTTTTGATTCAAAGAACAAGTCATTAGGGATAAATCCAGTACCGGTGTGTTTGCGTTGACCGTTGTAAAATTCCACATATGTTTTTACTCCTCTATACAGATCCATACCGCCGTTGGGAGGGTTTAAGTATACATATTCTTGTTTGAGCGACCTCCAAAATCGTTCGATGAAAACGTTGTCAAGTGCTCTTCCCTTCCCATCCATTGACACCTTTATGCCACTGCCTAACAATGAGTTAACAAAGTGGGGGCTAGTGAATTGGCTACCTTGATCGGTATTAAATATTTCGGGCCGTCCCTCGGTACGAATAGTATCCAAGAGGATTTCCCGGCACCATTCCATGCTCATTGTGTTCGATATGCTCCATCCGACAATCCTTCGGCTATACACATCGATGATGGCAAACATGTACATAAATCCACGAAACATCGGGATATAGGTGATATCGGCCTGCCAGACATGATTAGGACACTCAATTTTCAAGCCCTTTAACAGATATGGATATTTGTAGTCTGTTGCTTTGGCCTTGCTCAGGTTGCGTTTGGGATAAATCGTGCGCAAATTCATGAGCCTATATAGCCTTCGTATACGCTTTACTCCAACGTGGTAACCTAAGCCACGCAGGTAATCAGTCATGCGTTCCACTCCATAAAATGGACATTCCAGAAACTTTCGGTCTATGGCTTTCATCAGGCGTTGATTTACCAACGATTCTCCCTTTGGCTTAAAATAATAGCTACTCCTCTGTAAACCAATTAGTTTACATTGTGCTGAAACGCTGAGATTGATGTATTCCGGAGAAATAAGTTCGCGTTTTTCCATGGTTGTCATTTCCCCAAGACTTTTTTTAGGAAATCCACCTGGACCTGAAGCTCCCCGATCTTGGCGTACAGTTCCTGCTCCTTAGAGTTCTCTGCCTCATTTATTGCCGGTGCCTCTTTGTCGAAAACCAACTCGGCTTTCTCTAAAAACTCTCGTTTCCAGGCCGCAATCTGCGTTGGATGGATTTGGTACTTAGAAGCTAAGTCCTGGACGGTGCTTACCTCCTTGATGGCTTCTATGGCCACTTTGGCCTTGAAGCTCGCGCTGAATTTTCTACGTTCCCTTTTCATAGTCAACTACTAAATTAGAAATTTTAGTAGCTGTCCAATTATTGGGGAGTATTATACAATTCAAAGAATACTACAAAACCCAATTTATTGCGGACTCATTTTAGTTCGAGCTTATCGCGAATACCCAGAAGAGCTAGTAAAGGGTATTCACAAACCTTTAATAGATGAAATAACATAGTATGAAGTACAAAGTCGTTTCAAACCCAAACGACAAAATGTGCTGATAACGGACGATCTTCCTCTACGAGGTGTTCTGAAATGCCACTGTGGATTACCTCTAACAGGCGTTGCGTCACGAGGAGCAGGAGGAAGTTATTATTATTACTACAAATGCAAAAAAAGTGGCCATACCAACATTTCAGCGATTAAAGCACATAAGCAATTTGAAAAAGTTTTAGAGCTTTTGTCACTACCTCCCAAGATTTCGGAGAAGGTTAAGAAGAAGTCTCGCGAAATGTTTGACGATAAGTTAAAAAACAGTCAGTTGAAGTTAAATCAGCGAAAGTCTGAATTAGGAGAGTCAGAAAAGAAACTAAGAAACATAGAAGAAAAATGGATTAACAACCAAATTGCATTCGAAACATATTCTCATTGGCACAAAAATCTGACAGATCAAATTAGAGCATTGAAGATTCAAATCGATATGTACGGAGATAAGAGCAAAGAACTATCTGAACTTTTTAAAAGCGAACTGGATAAACTTTCGCATTTAAAATTGATATATCTCAAAGCAACTACAATTCAGAAGCACGAGTTAATAAAACTAGTGTTCGATAACCGATTATACTATGAAGAAGGTTCCTATCGAACACATTTTCTTACTGAACTATTACAACACAATACCCTGAAAATAAACAACTTATATAACAATTTTTTTATTAAAAAAGGAGAAAACGATAACGTTTTCTCCTTGGGTGCACCCCGTAGCAGTCCAATATCCTCCTCAACAGAAAGCATGATTACATGCACCTGAGGAAATTCGGCTTTGATTAGTCGGGTTGTCTCAATTCCGTTGAGACCTGGCATCCGTATGTCGCAAATGACAATATCCGCAGGAGTATTTCTTAGAAATTCCGGCAAGAGGCTCCCGTCATTCAACTCACCCACCACATCCACTCCGGCAATCGCCTGCAAAAGCAGCCCCAGACTCTCAGTAAAAATCGGATGATCATCCACCAGAACAAGACGCATTTTTCTTATTGTTAAACGTTACGGGCTGTAACCAATTCAGTATCACCTATGTTCGGGATTGGGCTCGCTTTTTTTGAGCAGCAAAGCGCCAGAAAAGCGAAAGATAATATTGATAGCCCTCCATAATAAATAAGATTAATCCCAGAACAATTTTAAGTATTATTCTTTAATCAAAACCAACCACAAAGGACTTTTGAGGAAAATGTTCTAAAAATCGAAGCAATTTGTTGGACGTTCCAATATGCTAGATGTTTGCTTCCGGGGCAATTGAAACCATCCACGCTAAAACATTTTTTAGAAAGGTGGCGGCCAGTTACGGCCGCCGCGCAGTCTGCAACAAAGAAGTGGGCGCATTTTTGCAAATACTCTCTGTGATCTAAGATCAATCCACAGCAAACAATGCCTGCGGTTAGCTTGGCGATCATTCTTCCGTCAATGGGTAATCGCAAGTTATTACTTGCCGCAGATTCACTGCATCCGAAAAGAATCCCGAAAAGTAATGAAAGAGACTACTCGACGAATTTAAGGTGAAAGAGAGAAAATGCAGTGGTAGGCATTAAATGGTAATACTGGCTTTACAATTTGCTAACGTGTGGCTCCCATTCCACATACAAGACTTCGTTCGGAATCTATTGAGTTCCCAGCCATCACTTTATTCCATAAAAGAAGCTTCGCAATTCCTCCGCAAAGACATTGGGCACTTCAAGGGCAGCGAAATGTCCGCCTGTTTCCATCTTTTTGAAACTGACCACATTCACGAACCGCTCCGCCCATTCACGGGGAAACTGCGCTTCTCTGGGAAATAAGGCCACACCTGCTGGCAAACTACTTTTTTGCAATGGCTGCGCGCCGCCCCATTGCATCATCGCATCCGCTTTATACATTCTCACCGAGCTTGCTATGGGCCACCTCTTTATGCTCCCGAAACTGCTCGGCAACCAACTTTCTGAAACTTTGGGCTATCTTTTCACCATTGGAAATATTGTTGTTTTTAGATTTCTCATCATCAACACGGTGAAACGAATCGGCCACCATCAGCAGCGCATAGACAATCCCTGAAACAGTCTTTTTCTCTTCTTTCAGCTCTTTGAGTAGATCGAATAATGATGTTACCTTCCTGATTTGTTCCTCCGTCAAGCTGATCACATGCTGACCGCCGTAAAAGAAGAAGGAAAGCGACTGCAAAAAAGCATTGGTTTGTATGTCCCAAAGAGCGCTTCCGTAAAATAGACTGTATCGTGCTCTGCAACGTAGTTACCTCTCCATTGGCAGACCATTCCCCGACCGATTGTAGTAAGACATCCGGCATCTACCCAATAATCGGTGCTGCCAATTTTGAATTTATCGCAATAACATTGATTTCGTGGTGGTCAAAATTTTTGTTTAACATTGTTTCCACCTTAAAAGCAGCAGATTGATTGCTTTTTTGGTATCTTGAAACGATTTCTTAGCACTTTTTATTAATGAATTATAAAAATAGTAGGATTCGTTATGTCGCCATCGATGATAACTTTATAGACTTAACGGCGGTCGCGGAATATTCCAAAGAGTTCAGTTTGTTCGAAAATTGCGGTCTGTTTTCAAACGGGCTGGAGGCTTACGAGGCGATCGGCTACATTAAACCCGATCTGGTTTTTCTCGACATTGAAATGCCGGGGATCAACGGGATTGAGCTTTTACGGAAAATACGGGCCTCTGTGCCCATGGCCGTTTTTATTACTTCCTTTACCGAATTTGCACTGGATGGTTTCGAGCTTTCGGCCCTTGATTATATTCTCAAACCACTCACGCCCGAAAGATTTGCCAAAACCGCGTCAAAAATCCAGGAATTCTGGGATATGAGACAAAAATCGGCCGCTTATGAGGTCATGATCAGCCAGGACCAGTTGACCATAAAGGAAGGCTACAACCAGATCAGAATCTCACAAAATGATATTATTTACCTGGAAGCCATGCAGGATTACACCAAAGTGGTAACGCAAAAAAGAAGTTACCTGACGCTCTCTCCCATCTCCTTTTTTATGGAACGTTTGCCTGCCGATCGTTTTATGCGCGTGCACCGCAGCTATGCCGTAGCACTGCGCCAGATCAGAGAACTGCGCCAGTCAGAAATCATATGCAGCGACGCCCGCATCCCGGTAGGCCGTACCTATCGCTCCCAGGTTGCGCTTATCAGGCTCTAACCCCAGTACAAGACCCGCGTATGAAAAAATATCTACTCGTATTCATGTTGTTTGCTTCATTTGCCAGCGCACAGCCCTTGCCGGATTTGTCGGGATATAAAACATCGTCCGAAAAGCTGCAAAGGTTGTCCGAACTTTGCGACTCACTCTATTTTTCGCAGAATATAGAGGGCGAGAAGACGTTTGCACGGTATGGACTGCGTATTACACCACCGGCTGACAATTTTAATCTTGCCCGTTTCAATTTTTTCCTGGGGGTAGTTCACGAAAACACCACCTCCCCGGACAGTTCGGAATTTTACTACAACAGGTCCAAGAAGTATGCTTACGCTTCAAAAAGCCCGAAAAGGATTCGAAATGCGCTGAACAGATTGCTTGTCCTTTATGCAAGTCACCTTGGCAGTACCGCTAGTAGCAAAGCCGTCCTAAAAGAAACACTCGATTTTATTGATTCTACTAAAAGTGATCTTGAAAGGATATCTTTATATGCACCGGTTGCAGCCTATTATAACATACTTGGGCAATACGAAACACAGGTTTCATACCTGCTAAAAGGCATAGAAGAGAAAAAGGCCATGATCGCCACCGGGGCCATTTCCGACCGTGAAGCCGTAGTCGTCGACCTGGTTAACCTGGCCGAGCTCTATCTTGAACAGGATAAAAGCGAAAAAGGGATCCAGTATCTCAAAGAGGCGCGGCCTTACATTGAAAAGACGATCGATTATTTTAACTATTACCACAAAAGAATGGCGGAAGCCTATCTGCTGCAAAGTGCTTACGCTGACTCGAAAGTGTACTTTGACAGTCTGATTTTACTGGCCCGAAAGCACCCCAATGAAGCCTCTGTGCAGGCCAATGTGGTGACTACTGAATTGTCCTACGCGCAGCATTATCTTGACAAAAAACGGCCCGACTTAGCCTATTCATTTGTGCAAAAGGCCAGTTTGATCGACAAAAAATTCCTGGCCGGTATGGACAGGGCTCATTTCGACCTTGTTGCAGGGGAGGTGCTGGTGGAACGTGGCCAATACAGCGAGGCACTCGGGCACCTGGAATCGGCGGGCAAATTCGGATACGAAATCGGGCCTCAGGCTTATGTATCGGTATTACTGGCCTTGTCGCGTTGCTATTCGAAACTGAGCCGGTGGGAGGATGCATACCAGACATTGGAAAAATATGTACCGCTGCGTGATTCTTTATATACGGAATTCTCGAAAAAAAGCATTGCCGACGCGGAAGCCGTGTATCAGAATAAAGCAAAACAGGCCCAGATTGATGAGCAAAGCTCAGAACTTGAATTAGTCAGAAAACAACGGATCTGGCTCGGTAGCGCGGCGTTAATGGGCGTATTGATTACGGTTTTGCTCTTTGTTATTTACCGTAACAAACAAAAATCGGCATCCCGGCTTGACGCTAAGAATAAAGAACTCGGCCGGGTGATCAGCGAATTGGAAGAAGCCAACAAGACCAAAGTCAGGATGTTCAGTATCCTGAGTCACGACCTGAGATCACCCATCAGCCAGGTATACCAGTTTTTGAAATTGCAGCAGCTCAATCCGCAGGTATTTACCGAAATCCAAAAGCAGGAACTTAGTAACAAAATCCAGACCGCTACCGGCTCGCTGCTGGAAACGATGGAGGAACTATTGATGTGGTCAAAAACGCAGATGAGCACATTCAACATCCAAATAAGGCCAGTCGAAGTACTTCCCATCGTGACCGACACATTGAACCTGTTACAGTTGAATGCGGAGGCTAACCATACTGAAATTGAAAATAATATCCCTGCGCATTATATGGTCGATACCGACGAGTACTTTTTGCAGACCATCCTGCGAAATCTGCTCCAAAATGCAATCAAGTCAGCCGGCAAAAACGGAGCAGTAAGGATCGGTGTAAATACGGATCGCCCAGGAAAAGGCCTGTTTATTGAAAATAACGGTGCCGTTTTCACACAAGCCGAATATGAGGCAATCCTCTCCGATAATATGGCCCCAGGGTTGAATGGGTTGGGGTTAAGACTGGTAGATGACCTATCTGTAAAAGTGGGCGCGAAAGTATATTTTTCAGCGGTAGAAAACCACACGAAGGCGATCATCGATTTCCCAGATTAACGTTTGACGATTTCAGCATGCCGTTTATCGATAACTTCTGATGAGCGGCGCATTGTCATTTTATTTTTGGGTAAATCAAAAAACGCGATGACAATGAAAAAATCGATCACAACAATCTTCCGCAACACTGCACTGGCTGGCGCATTATTACTTTTTTGTGCTATTACTTCTTGCGGAAAAAGCGAAGTAACTCCCGATAGCGGGAATACCGAAGCATCGGGCACCTTTAAAATAGACGGCGTGGAATACAAGGGGAAAAGTTCTGTACAGACTTTTTCCAATGGCAATTATTCAATCCTATGCGAACAGGACAGCCCCTACAAGTTTATCCAGATCACATTCCACAGCAAAGCCGAGGCAGAAAAAGGAGGCACATTTAAAGCAGCAGAATACGAAATGAACATTGCTTCGGGAGCAGCCAATATTGGCATCGATGGCAACACTTATGACCCGGACGGGGATTTCAAGATCACGGTTTCAGGTAAAAAAATTACCTTGTCTGCACTCAAATTGAAACAAACCGGTGGGGCCAGCAAAACTGCGAGTATCCAAAGCGCCAGTATCAGTTTTTGACGCCAGTCAGATTCGGTACATATAAAAGGGAAGAGATTTGTATTTCATACAGATATCTTCCCTTTTATATGTTTAAATGCCTCTTAGTGCTCATGCTCACTCCGGCACCAGTTCGTATTCGTTGATGGTGTTCCCCGTTTTTCTGCTTTCATTGGTCCGTTTCAATAGCAGCCTGTCACGGGCCGGCCTTTCGGTAATGTAAAACTCGATGTTACCAGCCGACTCGCTCGGCGGAGGCGATAAGTTTTGGAGAATGAGCCGGTTATTATCGGTGGAAAGTGACCATTGACCGGACAATATGCGACCATCAATGTCTGAAAAACGAACCTGTTCCTGGCTGGTCAGATCCAGGCGAAATCGGGAATAACCTGGCTTGGCGCTACCCGGGTTTGCCTCCGTATATACCAGCATGCCATTTTCTTTTACAGACTTGGCTTTCCAAACCAGTCCGATGTCGGCAGGTTCCACTTTTTTGGGCTGACACGCAGCGACTAGCAGTAATGCAATCAGAAACAGGTTCTTTTTCATCATTTAGAAAATTAATAAAGCAGTACTTTTTGTTTGACCAATGTTTTTTCGCCATCCAAGACGGCAATGTAGACTCCCGCTGGAAGCAGGCTCAGGTCTACGACCATATTTTGCGATAAAGGCATTGTTTTCACAGCAATGCCCCGGGTGTTGAACAATACCAACCGGCCCGAAAGAGAGCGGTTGAGTGCGATGTGAAGGATTTTATCGTGTACATAGATCAGGCCTTGCTGCCAGGCAGGTTCGACAGCGGTAATGATGGCACCCGCAGGTACCTTCACCACCTCGCTGTAAGGAGAAGCACCGGCGCTGTTGGCTGCTTTGATGCGGTAATAGTAATCGTAGACATCCAGAATCTCCCGATCCGGGAACTGTGTAGTAGTGGCTGGCTGGCTACCGACCTGAGCAAAATCCGCATCAGGTTTCCGGGAACGTTCAATGATCACCGTTGTTGCATTGGACGATAATGCAGCCCATTTGAGTACAATAAGGTCAAAATCCACCGGTGTCGCGCTCAGGACTATGGGCTTATCAGGAATCGGCGCTTTGGGCGTGGTCGCATTGGCAATCTCCGAGTAAGCCGAGTTGCCGATCGCATTCGTGGCACGCACGCGGTAATAGTAGGTGGTGAGTTGTTTCAGGCCCTTACTTTCAAATTTGTCCACATTGGCCGCCGTAGTTCCAAGTTTTGAGAAATTGGTACCATCCGTTGAAATTTCGATCTCAAAACCAGTCTCATTGCCCGATACATCCGCCCAGGCAAGGCTGATCTGCTGGTAGGAAACGACCATAGCTGTCAGCGAGCGCGGCCTATTGGGAGCGATGTCCTTTGTAGTAGCGTCGGCAACATTGGTATAGGCCGAAGGGTTCACACTGTTTTTTGCCCTGACCCTGAACCAGTAGCGGGTGGCCGGCGATAAGCCCGTACTTTGGAAGCTGATGCCGTTGGCGCCTGTTTCGCCAATTTTTTCAAACGTAGTACCATTCACAGATCTTTCGATTTCAAATGAAGTCTCGTTGGCAGAATTATCCTTCCAGCTCAGATCGATCTGGCTGCTGGAAATGGTCCTGGCAGCAAGCGTAGAAGGCGCCGTGGGTGGCAGGTCAAAAGTAGTAGCGTCGGCCACGTTGGAATAAGCAGAGTAACCCAATGCATTTTTGGCCTTCAAACGGTACCAATAGCGGGTCAATGTCGCAAGGCCCGTGTTTTGGTAAGAAGTTACGTCGGCTGGCAGGTCGGCGATTTTATTAAAAGCATTCCCGTCCGTGGATCTTTCCAGTTCATAAGCTGTTTCGTTGCCGAATGGCCCGGAGATGTCACTCCAACTGAGGTTGATCTGCGTATTGGAAACGGGCGTGGCGTTCAGGTTCCGGGGTGCGTCAGGGGTCACATCAGGCGTGGTAACGTCGGCTATATTGGAATATTCCGAAAATCCGCCTTCATTTTTGGCCACGAGACGATACCAGTATTTTGTTTTTGGACTAACCTCATTGTCCTGAAATGAAGCAGCATTAGCACCGGCCTGTCCTATTTTGGTAAAACCAGTTCCGTCTTGTGATCTTTCAATATCAAACCCCGTTTCGTTTCCGGCATTATCCGTCCAGGCCAGGTTGACCTGACGTGCATTACCGACCGATGCAGAAAGTCCGCTCGGGGCAGCAGGTTTTGGTTGGGCCAGCGAGACGCACCCCTCATTGGAATACCCGGATTCTCCGCCTGTGTTACGGGCTTTCACCCGGTAACAGTACCGGTTGCCGGGAGTCGTACTTCTATCCAGATAGCTCAGCACCCGGGCGTATGGGACATTTGCAATAAGGCCAAAGCCACCACCGTTTTCAGAACGCTCCAAGAGAAAGCTGGTGCCATCGCTGTTGTTTCCCTGCCATGTCACAGTTAGTCCACGGCCTGAGATGAAAAACACATCCAGATTGCTGGGATTGGCAGGCGGGGCCAGGGGCGTAGTTACTTTCACCTCGTTCAATGTGCCACCGCAGGACTTGTCGCAGCTGGCAATGACCCTGTAAATGTATGTCCTGTTTTCCTGCACGGTTTTGTCCTGATAAGCAAATGTGCTGCCTGGCAAAGTACTGCTGATGGCGACAAAGTTTTGACCGGGACCGTCTTCTTTTCGCTCGACCACATACACTTCGGGTATGCCAGGGAGCCGGTCCCAGGACAGGTTCACTTGCTGATACGATACGACGGTTGCTCTCAGCTGGGCCTGGGCTCGGCCGGTATTGCTGCACAGGCCGGCCAGACAGAAAACGAGCGAGAAAATGAGTGGATGTGATATTTTATTTTTCATTGTCTAGGAAGCCAGAATGTCGCTAAATTTATTTCCAATCAACTTTTACCGGGTCGGTTGCGGTACTTTCACGGCTGTCGGCTTCAACGGCCACTATGCTGTAATAGTAACCGACTCCCGGCGCGGCATCCCTGTCGATGAATGCGTTTTGTGTGCCCATCAGCGAGCTGATCAGCCGGGGTTTTTCAGTTTTTTCGGTGTAGCGGTATACCAGGAATTTTTCGGGTTTCTTCAAAGGGGCATCCCAGCTTACCAGCACACCTTTACTTGTCAGCGTTACGCTCAATGCATGCACCGGCAGCACCGCATCGAGCGGTTTGTAGTATTCGAATTCGGTACTCATCCCGCTTCGTTTGTCATTCAAACCGTACGCGCTGAGGCGGTAGCGGTAGCGGACACCTTGTTTTACGGTGCTGTCCGCGTAATTATTTCGTGCATTGTCCTCTTCTTTCTGCCGGTATAGCTCTTTGAATACCTGTTCACTACCGGCCTTTCTTTCAATAATATACCCCAGAACGTAAGGATCAATGGGCTTCATATTTTCCCAAACCAACAATGCATAGCCGTCCAATGGTACTATTTCGGGATTGATAGGCGTGGCAAGTCGCTGGGGAAACCTGGGTTCTGAATAAAGTACCTTGCTGGCCGGGCCTACATGGTAGCTCGTGTTGACCGGCACAACGGCCCACCGGTAACCGACACCCAAGGCGAGTTTTTTGACCGATACCTGATATTTCAATTCCTTACCCGCCGGAATCATATCGGAGTAGCGCTGCAGCGAATCCGTTTGGCTGGCAGCAAAATAGATATAGTAGCCGTGCGTATCGAAGTCAGCAGCTTGCCAGCGGAAGTTGAGGGAGTCTTTCGAGTCTTTCAACTCGAAATGGGTGGGGGCAACCAGCCCCGGGCGGTTGGCTTTGAGCATTCCCGAAACTTTGACCGACTCGGGTGATGTTGAATAAGTTCCGTTCAGCCTGAGCTGGTAGTAATAGCCCCGCACGGGTTCTACCAAATGGTCCACATAAGCTGTATCGGCCGGTGCGGCGGTGCCGATCTTTTTGAAACCCATATCAAAATTTTCGCTCCGCCAGATTTCAACAGCGCGCAGATCTTTGGTGGTCGACAGCTTCCAGCTCACGGCGATGGCATTTTCTTCTTCCAATGAGCGGGTGTTGATCTGATAAATAATAGGGGTTTGATCCTGCGGACGAAGATTGGCAATGGTGATAGTATCGGAAGCACTGCTCTCGTTACCCAGGAAGTCCCGGAGGCTGACCACATATGAATAAAGCATTTTCTGGCGCACATTCCGATCGGTGACAACCAGGAAGAGCGAATCCTTTTCTCCTTTTCTGAAACCCCATTCAGCCCCGCATTCAGCAAAACCGGTCTGACCAAAAGTAGCCCGGAGCACGCGCGCGCCAGCAATGTAGGGGTTCGGCTTTTTGAGATGGTACTTGATATGAACAACGCGGCCGTCAGCATGGTGTCCTACTGCCAGAATGCTTGTAGCGAGTTTAGAACCGGGAACGGAAACCGTGCCGGGGTTTTGGTAAACTCCCTCGCGCAAGCCCAGCGCCCGGACCCGGTAGTCATACCGATGCCCCTGGGTGACCATGATGTCCAGAAATCCCAGACCCAATGCTTCCAGATACTGCGGGTTTTCACCGTATGCGCCCAGTGAGTCTACATGAGCGGCACTGCGGTAGCGTGTGTATAGCGCCGTCGTGAGTGAATCGTTGGGAATTTCGTACAATGGATTTTTTCCGGCCAGCAACGTCAAGCGCGCTATGAGATCAGCAGCGCTGGTAGGCCCTTTGTCTGTGGTACATACCGGCTGCCAGTCGGGCCTTGCAGTCGTTTTACCCGTTTCGAGCCGCTCGACTACGTACTGCGGACCGTGTAGCAGCTTATCGATCTGGATGAAAACACCGTTCGGGCCCGCGACCGTCGAGGGCTTTTGTGCCAGCAATGTCGCAGAACAGAAGCAAATCAGGATCAGCGCTTTATATAATAGATTTTTCATATCGGCTTTGATTATTGTCCGGCTGTCAAACAGCCGCTGGTACATTTTGAAAAACTGCAATCAGGTGTAATGGCGAACTCGGGACTGTTTCCAAATTTGTATTTGGCCGTACCGGCCAGTTTCAGGCAGAAATCCGCCGATGTACCTGTGGCCAGACCTGTCAGATCTTCGGTCAAAGTCACCGAGAATCCGGCGCTCAGGCGAGAGTCCATGGTCACAGAAACACTTTTGTCTCCCGGATTGACGCTCAGCTGGGAATCAACACCGCCATTCACATGTATTTCGCCGCCTGCGCTCAGCGACAGGACACTTCCGTATGCATAAGCATGCGCCCCGACACCCAGGCCACCGCCCACGGCAAATGCGCCATTGTCGTAATTGCCAAACACATAGCCGTCCACATAAGCATCCATTCCCACCTTGTAGCCGCCTACGCCGGGTACCGACAGTTCATATTTGAAGCTGCTGATGACTGGAACCGGAATTTCACCCGTCGCGTAGATCCCTTTGAAACCGCTTGTGAATGAGCAGGGAAGCTCGTTGCGGTGACTGTTTGCGAAAAGTACATGCTTTGCGTCCCCAAGATCGGGACTGTTGTATACGCCCAGCATTAACCCGGCGCGCATCGTGACTGGCACGATCAGCGGAACATCCTGCAATTCACCCGAAGCCACCACATAGAATCCGTTTGCATCCAGCCTGACCTGGGCCATTCCGTTCACAAATGTCATGGTAGGAGGAACGGGAATGTTCGAGAGCTGCATAGAGCCGGTGAGCCGCTTGTTCTCATGATCATATACCAGGCTCAGCCCGCCCATACCCGTATCAATACCGTCGAGTTTTATTTTTTGCCCTTCCGCTTTGATCTCTCCGTACGCAGTGAATGATAACCGGTTTTTCTCGTCTTCATCCAGCATTTTGGTAAAACCCTGCGGTATTCCCGAGAATTTAAGCAGCTCCCATTGCTTGTTGCTTACAGCCTGATGCGTGTACACTTTGCTAAGGCTCGAATTGCCCCCAAGGCCCACACTTATCCGTTTGAAATCGCCGCTCTGATGATAGTCCGTTTCGTCTTTGGCCGGGTCGGTCAGGTCTGCAAGGCTTGTTTTCCATTTTCCCAAAACCGACGCGTCGGTCAGGTCCAGATTGCGCCCGTGGGTAATGTGGGTTTCATTGTTGTTGTGGACCAGAAGCACATTATCCAGCCGCAGCTTGCCTGGTTCCTCCACTTTTCCTTTGATTGCCATCACACCATCGGCGAAGAAAATAGCGGTAGTCTGGCTCTTATCCGGGGCGATGTATTGGCCTGCTTCCAAAGTCTGATAACCCTTGGTTTGCAACTTGTAGCCACCTGGAACTTTGGTGGTCAATTTCACCGGGCCGCCTTGCGGTTTGGAATAAATAAAGCGCATCGAAACATCCTGTGGCGCATTCGGGATCCCGCTTGACATACCAGCGTCGAATGCAAAATAGTCGGAGCCTGTTTCAATGCTCGTCGGACGTACATCGATGATATTGAAATACCTGAACGTTTTGCTTCCCGAACCAAAGGATACCACATCTTCACCATTATCAAGAAGCGATAAGGTAGCAAACTGCATATCCTGCGTCAGGCCGGGTACCGAGTTGGCAGCAAGCACCGCGGCTGGTGAATTTCCGTCCGGAACGACGACCACCGACCAGTGTCCCTTCATGTCCGAACCGGTTTGGGGATCAAATCCAAAATATGCTTTGCCTGTCAGTTTCAGATTGGCCACTCCGGCCAGTTCAAAATTATCTTGCGGCTCTACAATCAGGCTGTAGAAATCGCTGCGCAGGTTGAATTCCTTGATCGGTACATCGGCCTTACCTGTTTTGACGACACCCGATTTCGAGTAAAAACCCCCTTTTTTATAATCTAGCTTCCAGTCCCGGATCTCGACGTTCCATTTACCGGCCAGTGGGAATGTAAGCGGCGTTTCGCCGGTTTTGGCATCGACGGTATTGTTTTTCAAAACCAGGTCGCCAATGCTCACTTTCAGTTCAGCCGGGTTGGCATCTTTTACTATGCAGCTCATCACAGGGCTTAGATGTATTTCGTCCCCGATCAGCCTGGAACCTGCCAGATTACTTGTCGCATCGAAATTCAGCAACTTTAATTTCATAGGTGCCCCATTTTCCTGCGAGATCCCAAAATTGGTCCATTTAATATTGCTTTTGGCTGCATCGAAAGCAGTCACCAAGGGTTTATCCGAAGACCTTCCGGCCGCGTCGGGATCGTAGAGGAAGAACTGGCCTTTTTCATAGTAAAGCAGGTTGGCCGAGAAGTTGAACGAATTATCAATAACCTGCGCTTTTGCTATGATCCGGCCTGTCGAAACACCGGGCGTTTTTTCGATTTTCAGTTTTCCGTATGGCCCCTCAGCTGGTATCAGTTTAATATTGTATTTGGCTTTGTTGAAATTGATATCCGGTGATGTGTGATAGAGCAGATTGTCCAGAATGCCCGCATCAAGCACCACGGTTTCGCTGGCTGGGATACCCTCGGATGGATTTTGTGGATTTGCTTTGAAAACTATATCCCTGAACCTTACCCGGACATTTTTGTCCATAATCGCAAACGGTCCCAATCCAGTGTCTGACAGATCAACCTCGCCAGTCACCTGCATTGTTTTGGGGTCAATTTTTTCAATCCTCACCGGAAAACCCCAGATCGATGCGATTTTGAATTTGTCGAATGTCGTTACCGTCAATTTCAGTGATTGGCCGTTATGCTGAGGTATAGACTGGCTGCTGGCCGCACCGACAAAGGTCGCCCCTGCATAGGAAGGACTACCAGAGTCTTTGGGATCAAAGATCGTTTCGATGTCAATGGAGGTACCGTCAAATGTTTGGGGGACGTCCAGGGAAAACCTGCCGTCACTACCCGAAACCGTGCTGTATTTTACACTCGCATTTCGTCCTCCGTTAACAAATACTGCTGCACCTTTTAATGGCGTTTCAACACCCAATGCCGATTTTAGTACGACGATGCCTTTCACTGTTCTGGCCGGTTTGAGCCTTACAGTTTCCACCACGGCCTGTTTACTTTCCTGGTTTTTGATCGAAACGGTCCTGGTCACATAACCCGGCGAGGCAATTTCGACGTATAGATTTTCAATGGAGACGTTTTTGAATCTGGCTTCCACTAAACCATCTGCTTTGCTGGCCCCGAATTCAAAGCCTTTGGTTTTTTTACCAAAAAGTCTCACATATGCGTCGGCAACGCCTTTGCCCGACACCTCATCGAGTAATTTGAATGTGATGCGATGGTCACGTTCGTAGATGTCGATGTCACCGGCATTGATGCTCAACAGGTTGTTTTTCCCCTGAACGGGTTTGGGTAGCTGCGTTTTGATATTTCGCTCCTCTCCGAAATAGCTGATATTGACAGGGAATATTTTAAGTACCGAGGCTGTCGAAGGTGCGTCGAGTGTAAATTTCCAGCTACCTTCTTTAAATTTGGTCTTTACCATGTTTCCGTTATCGGCCTGGGCATATGCTTCCATCGACGGATCGTGGCTGAACAAGGCAGTCGATGTCTGCACATGCACTGGTTTGGAGGATACTTTGTCGCTTACTGCATTTTTGTCTACCGTCGCAATCTTGGAAGGCTGATCCGGTGATGTCGGATACAGATTTATTGAACCGGTTGTGCCAGATGCTTCTACTGCATCTATATCTACCGCCCTTCCGGTAATAACCGTGTTGGGCTCCATCAGCACGCGGTCGTAATAGCTGTTCTGTCCGAGCAATACCTCCCCGATATTGATTACGCGGTCCCCGTATGCTTTTTGCGACATTGGGTTGAAATACATATAGCCGTCGGCCTGAATTCGGACTTTTGCATTGTTTCCCGGCGTCAATTGAAAAGGGCTCAGTATCCAGCCATCTTGGCCAGTATACCTGGTGATCGTAGTTGGAATGCCCATGAATGCCTCGTTTCTAACATAAGTGAGGGTCACTACCGCATTTTTGATCCCCAGGGTGGGGTTTGAAGCATCCACCACACGCACATTGACAACCGGATCGCCGGGTGCCAGGTAGCGTTTGACAACATCGGAATCGAAAGTTTTGTATTGATCGGCAAACTCTGCGGCGCTCTGCGCATTACTTTTTGAGGTGAGCAAAACGACATCGTTTGTTTTTGTATCGTGAAGTTTATCGCCAAGCCAGTAACTATCTGCTTTCTGACAGCCAATCAAATGGCTTTCCCACTTGTATTGCGGAGACTGTTTCTCATCTTTCATGGCCTCGTGTTGCTCGTCACTATATTGGGCCAGATAGGAATAAGTCGTCGAATAATTGGCGTTAGGCCTGTACCAGAGGTCCCAGACTGTTTTACAATTGATCTGTTCAGTTCCGTATTTCGTTTTTCCAGCATGTTCGGACCGCTCTTTTTCCTCCTGGGTGGCCGAAGATGAATACACCGATCCCCAGTCCTCACTGACAGTGATCCGTTTGAGTGTGACAAGATTATAGTTGTTAAGTCCGTCGAGGGAAGATTGCGTGGCGATAAAGTATGCGTCGGCCTCTCCGTTGGCCATCACCATTCTCGGGAATTTGGCGATACCGTTTACATTGGTTTCTTGCGTTGCGATCACGGTGAAGCTCTGATTTTTGATCTTAACGGTTGATTTTGCACCCAAGCCTTCATCGGCAGGTGGTCGCCGGTTCGGCCCGGTTGCATTCAGGGCAATTTTCACAGCCCGGAGTACGGACACTTTGATCCCAAACAGATCGGACTTGATATCTGCCTTCTGTTTGTTAACCAGTGAAATCCCCGTAGTATCTGACTTGATCTGGGTAACGAGCGTGTAACTTTTGGCTACGGCAGTCACCGGACCGAAGTCGTAGGAACCTTGCGGCTTCATTTGTTCCGATGGCAGCAGTCCGAATGTCTCCGTCGGGCTTGCATAGTAGGGATTGTCTACGATCACTCTGATGCCGCGTATGAAAACTGCGGATGCCTTTTTGAATTCACCACTGCCTGTTGCCGCTGTGGCGGGAAGTATTCCCAGCTGCATTGCTTTGGTCATTTTTACACTAAATTTGAATGACCCGTCCACAGCGGTAATCTTGGTGTCCAGGGTTTGGTTGAAGTCCTGATGAAAGTCAATAAATTCATTATAGGAGCCATTATCGCTGCTGAAAGTGCTTTTTTCTGCACTGGCATTGCGGTAGACCACCTGCAAATGAACCTGTGTTTTACCCAGTGCTTTTACCTGGGCACCGTCCTTGCCCGCGTCGGCAAACTTGTATGTAAGCTTGCCCGTAAAGGTCATTGTAGGCGCTTCGGTGGTTTGAATGTTATAGGTATATTTTTCAATGCGAGCAGGAGACATCGGCAGCTTTTCAGTGGGTTTCATGAATATCACCGGATCGGCATCATCAGGTTTCAACTCACAGTCGGGGCAATAGATCTGGTAGCTGTCGTAGGAAATTCCTGCATACACCAGATTGTCAAATGTGGCCCCGTAACCGTCCTGCTTCACTTTCAAAGGCGCAATGCCAATAAGCTGGTAACCTTTGGACTGCAGCTGGTCGAGTACTTTCATTCGCAAAGTTTGCTCAGCTGTTTTCGGGCTTGCCGATCCGGAAATAATGTCTGCTAAGGCTGTTACATCTTTCCCGATTTGACCATTTCCGCTATTGATCGACTGAGGCCCAGTCTTAATGTTAGCTTGTGCGGATTGGGCAGCTGGACCTTTCGAGTGAGTTTCCATTCCCTCGAAAGGAAGTCTGTGCTTGTCGTATTCTTTGGCAATACCCGGCTTGCGGAAAAGGACCAGATGCTTCCCTTCCAGTTTCACGTCCGGCGCTCCTGGCCAGTTCTGGTATGATTGCTTTGCGGTTACTTCAAGGGTATAGCCTGTCGCCAGCCAGGTAATGCCATTGACATCGTAGCCAACCTGCTCGGAGCTGGCAATCTGGAAGGTATTGTCATGGGTAGTCTGGTAATAGCCTGCCTCTGCGAAGGGTTGAATGAACGGGCTCACCGGATCAACCATGCAGCGGGTAAATACGGTCGAGTCGGTGGCCCCGTGAAGGGTAGTTTTGAGAATTTTAATGGTGTACTTACCTGCGCCATCGGACTTGCCGTAGGCGACAACACCACGGTATTTGTTTTCAAAAACCTTCATAAGCACCACTTTTGTATTAGGCAATGGATGAGGCGCGCCGCTTTCGCCAGGGAACCGGTAGGCGAGTATACCTCTGATGGTCAGGCTGTCGGATTCATTTCCCTTGTCGTTCTCAATAAGTTGGAAGGATTTTGGTTTGGAGATCAACGGGCTTTCCCCGATCTGAGCACGCTTGCGTTTCAAATCGGACACTCCCATTAATTCAACCTGGACCTGATAATTCTTACCCAGTGGCATTGTAGCAGGCAATTCTGTTTTTTGAAGGCTTAGCAGCTCCCCGCGTACGAGACGATCCAACACTACCTTGCCATCTTCGCCTTTTTCGGCTGCTTTGATCTGTACCCGATAGCTCAGGTCAGCGAATTGTTCCAAAAGCGATTTTTTGGGCTGGGCTTCAAAGGTCTTTCGGAGTGTTTTTTCAAATTCCTCGTCCAGCTTCCATCTTACCTCAAAGGGATTATTACTGCCTACCTCCACGGTTGCATTTCTCTTGCCAGCCGGTTTAGTAATGGTAATGTAATCCATCTCCATGCCTATCGGCATTCGTGAGCCGTAGGTGAATGACTGGACTGGGCTTTTACCATCATTCATCAAGTTTAATCGCTCTCTAACGGGTTTTGCTTGTACACGCCAGGCGTATCGTTTTCCTTTTTGTAGCGGCGGATGCTGGGGGCCGTAGAGAAATGTGGTGGTTTTCAGGTTGCTCATTTCCACGCCGGACCTTGGCAGTACCACAGCGTCTATGAATACATTCGGGTCTGTATTTGTTTCGGGCAGTTCCACGATGCGGATGCTGTACTCGACCTGGTTAGGCAGAATTCCTACCGGGGCTGTCCATGTGAAAAGTTGGGTTTGCGGTGCTTTAATGCCTATTTCTTCGTCAGCCTGCGGTGAGATTAGTATGGGCGGCTCTATAATCCTTATCGGGATCAGCCCGCTGCAACCCATTGGGAATTCACCTGACAATGGTCTGGTGGTAGCATTATCAAAGGCCTGTACGCACAACTGGTAGTTGCCTTCGGGAAGAGGCAGACCGCGGTAAAGCAAATCCTTGTTCATCCCTTCCACTTCGATCTGACCGAGATCAAAAAGCCCTTCTAACTCGGCCCTGGTAATGAGCCTGTTGGCGTCTGTCGGGCGAAGTTCGAGCGGACGTAATGGGCGGTAATTCATAGCAGTCCGGATCACCACACCATTATCTCCTTCCAGTTTTCCGATCAGCCGCACCGACATTGCTTTGCCTGATTGATTTGAAATAAATACCTGCACGCGATTGGCTGCACCTGGGTAATCCTGGATATAAGGACTGTAGGGCGGCAAAACGTTGGTCGTAACGCGGACCTGATTTTGTGCCAAACTGAGGTGGAAAGCCAAACACAGGGACAGGAGTATCCCCAAGGAAACGCGCCTTCCCATAAAAATGCCAAGTCTTTTAAAATGAGATTCCATATCCAATATTTCCTCTGAATTCGTTGAATTTTTCAGCCTGCACACCTGTATCTGATTTCAGGTAGCTCAGGTTGATGCTGATATTTTGCCTTTTTGCCAACTGATAGCCTGCATTCAGGGTCGCTGTCAATACTTTTCCAGTCACGTCTTGCTGCTTATTGACCAGGTAAGAGAGGTTGGCCGAAGTCGTTATTTTCCTTTTGAAGAATGCGTAATTACTGCCGAGTGTCGGGCCGTAAAATTTCAGTTTGTCGTGGGTTGTCGTGACAGTCGGTAGGCTGGTTTGTGTATAGGATAGCAGCAGGTTTGCTCCAAAACCGCTTTGATTGGCTTGTAAAAAATAGCCCAGGTTTGCATTTTGGCTGTTGTTTTCGGTTTGCACAGCGGTATTTGCATTCAAGTCCGACAGCTGCTGGTGTGAACCGGTGAGTGTGAAAATGTGTGAATAGTCTTTATCAAAGATCGAGTACCTCAGGTTAGCCGTGGCAGAGAGATTGTTTTGTGCGATACGAAGCGTGTCAATCAGCGGCCTGAGCCCTGCGCGTTGGCTT
This sequence comes from Dyadobacter pollutisoli, assembly GCF_026625565.1. Taxonomy (NCBI): domain Bacteria; kingdom Pseudomonadati; phylum Bacteroidota; class Cytophagia; order Cytophagales; family Spirosomataceae; genus Dyadobacter; species Dyadobacter pollutisoli. Next base: position 963,687 of record NZ_CP112998.1, on the reverse strand, counting down.
AACCCATAGTTTGACAGAGAAATATCAAACCCCAAGGTCGGATCGGGGTTGAGAGAAACCATCATCGAACCCACGGAGCGGCCTGTACGTGCGTTTTTGTTTTGTGCCAAATTATCGAACTGCCTCCCATAGCTTCCAGCCAGCCGGGCCTTTCCTTTGAGCAGGTTTAATGCCACATTGCCGGTATAGCTCTGGATATCACTTTGAAAATAGTAAGCGCCCATCGTCTGAAAGTTGGGATCGATGCGTTTGTATTGAAATTTCACAGAACCCCATTTGCCCTGGTAACCCAATGCAGCCTGGGTGGCCTGTGTCAGCTGGGTAGATAGTCTGGGCGTGATAAGCTTGCCAACCAGGCGGAACAGTGGATTTTTGCCTTCCACCTGCACCGCCGACGCGGATAGGTCACGTGTGTAGGAGCTGGCCGCCAGGTCCGCTTCGATCAGGATATGCTTGACAAGAAGCAACCGGGAAGTCAGGCCGATCACCATGTTCTCGGCGGGGGTAATATATTTTTCGGGTGATATATGAACTCGGTCGATGGAATTGGTGTCATCGCGTGCCCGTAGCATGACCAGGTCTACATAATTCCCGGGCTTGCCGTAACCCACTTTGACCGCATAACCCGTACGTTTGAAGGAGGGTATGACATCCGGGTCCGAAAGAGTAGTGGAAATAGCCTTGTTGAAACGGCCATATACCGCACCGAGCCGCAACATACCGGGATTGAGCTCTACGCCGCCGCCAAGAAACGTATGGCCTGCAAGCGTAAACGGGGAGAAGGACACATTACGATAACCAGCGTGAGCGGTCGCCCACTTGTAAGTGGGGCTTACCCCGAACTGATTGAAAGGCTGACGGAAACTGGCACCCTGATTACCCAGCACAGCTGAAAATGGCAGCGAAATGCCCCCCGGAAGCGTTAAGGTGATCGCACCACTCAGGCCAAAGGGATTGGGTTGGTTGCGGCCAGGTATACCACTGGAAGTGTAAATGCCAGCGTAGGCGTTGAGGCCTCCTGAAAATTGTAGGCTCTTGTTTTTTTGATTAACCTCTTGCCCACAGACTATCGCACAGCAGAAAAACCAGAGACAGAGCAATACCAAACCCGAGCGTCGCATTTGCAGAACCGTTTATTGTTGAGCACGAACGGTTAAAGACTTAACCGATTTTATCGAAAGGTATTTGCATTAAGCCATTGGTAGTTTTGATAATCGATGAACGACATTCAATAATCGATAAAGGATCAGCCGTCCCGGCAATACTTCATTCTCGGTCTTGCCTAGCAGCCTTTTTCATGATATTCTGTTAAGTAAATGCTTACCCACTCATTTTTCAAATGAGCTACCTTTTGCCGTATCTGATTTGCTTGCTACTGTAAAACCCCCATCTCTTTAAGAAAGTAGACAGATCCCAAAACATCCAAACCATGCCGTAATGAGGTAGATTATTTGGATAGATGCCAAATGACAGTTATATTTATGACAAAATGTTATTGCTATGGATTTAGTCTTAGAAACAGGTTTTCCGCGCGGAAGTTATGAAGTGATCCAGCAAGTCCGGTTGGGCGTTCAACGAGGAAAAGCGGATGAAGTCGCTCGCACAATAGGATTGACAGATAAAGAAATGGCTCCTATCCTCAATCTTTCCGAAAGGACCCTACATAGACTCCGCCCTGATGCGTTACTGGATAACAATTCATCAGAAAGGCTATTATTATTAGAGCAACTTCTTGAACACGGATTGGATGTCTTTGATGGCAGGGCCGACGTACTGGGACGATGGCTAAGAATTCCGTTATCGGAACTCCATCAACAAGCTCCCCTAACGCTACTTGATACGACAACAGGTTTTGGCATGGTGCATAATGTTTTAGGACGAATTGAGCATGGCATTTATGCCTGAACGTGCCATAGCCACAAATAATCGCCCTCTGGCTTATCGCCTGGTGAAGGAACGATTTTCAGATACTCCTTTGTCATCCGAAAGCGCAAGGCGTTATGGTGGCCGGTGGAATCCACCCGGAATTGGCATTCTTTACACTTCGGCAAGCCCTGAATTGGCACTGCTTGAACAATTGGTGCATCTACCCGCTCTACCCTATCAGGATCTTCCAAAATTATTTTTAATCACCCTGGTTTTACCTTCACCACCGAAGACTATCGAGAACTTTCCGCCAAACTGGCGAGATCCGGCAAGCTATTATGAGAATCATCTATTCTTACAAAAATGGCTTAACGATCCGGAGGTCATGTCGATTAAAGTTCCCTCGGCCGTAGTAGCAGAGTCATACAATTTTCTGCTTCACCCCCTTCACAGGGACTACGCTCAAATAGAAATCCGAAGCGTTCATCCCTTTGTCATAGATCCTCGTCTGTGGAATGTCAGAAATGGATAAGGCTCAATGATGAGATTAATCAGCGCAAACGGTCACCTGCCCAAGCAACAGCAGAACAGGTTGACAACCTTGGCTTCCTTCATATTAATGATATTGACGCTCCCCAATTAACACCCATAAATTAGTAAACAAGCTTGGCAGACCCATGAAGGTAAAGTAAATTGAGGGCTTATCCAGTCCATCTATTCTGAGCCGGCCATGTTGACAGAGTTTGAATTACTTATTCGGGAATTGGAGTCTGAAAAATTAAGATTGGATGAAGAGTTGCAGGAATGCCTTCAAGTTCAAGACTACAAATACGCTCATTTCTTTCAAAAAGGCATTTGGCGCATTGAAAGAAGGATCAAACAGCTTCAACAGCTATACCACAACCCCACAGCGCTCGATACACAACATTTGGTGGATGCCATCGTCGAGTTGGACAAAGGCAAGATCAAAGGATTCTCTGTATTCTTTCTTAGCAAATCAGATTTTTATCTGCATTTCTACAAGCTGCCCGGGCGGGGACTGTATTGCCAGATACCCACAGAAGACGAAATGCTGAAAGCACATTATTACGCTTATATGTCCGGCTTCAAAAAGAACATCTTGGCACTGGGCTTCAACTTGGAAGCAGAAAAGCCGGGAATCGAATTTAGACTCGAAGCCAACCATTCATGCAACGAAATACTCGGCAAACTTGCATTGCTAATGTTTGATATTCTCCATGTAAGTCCACAGGCGAGCGGATATATTACCAGGCAATTTCACTGAAAGCCAATTTGCTACACCCGCAATGTCTTCGGGCCCTGCCATTCCATCTTTTGCTAACTGACAGTGCTTTGCACATGGTCAGGATCGGCTTTAAATCAAGCAAAATGATCAAGACGGTAAAATGATGCGCTCATATCGCGAAGCTTTATTCATTTATCAATAATCAACCCTTTTAAGGACCAAAGGATTGCCAGCACCTCGTTTTTGGAAACATCATCAATTTGGCGCTTGGTGAGCACCGCCAGTATGTCATCTACAACGTACATGTATTCAGCAGCTGTAATGTGCATACCAGTATGTGTACTTACCATGTCCCTCCCAGTGTAGGCAACCGCAGCGCCGCTTCCCGCACTGAAAAAATCGACAGTATGCTTTTTTATCCCGGCCAACTTTTCAGGCTGTTCCCGGTATGGAAGGAATCTTCCACTAATCGAAGGATTGCTCATATGTGCCTCTACGACAGCTTCCACAATTGCCGTAATGCCGTCAGCACCTCCAAGACGCTCGTAAAGTATTGTTGTCATGGTTGATTTTTTAGATGAAACAGTGCTGCAAAGATAATCGAAGGCTTAATGACAACAGTGCCACTTTTTGTTCAAATAATAGCAATATTTGTTCAAATAATACCACTCCCTATTTTGAAGTTTTCCGAAGGAGAGTAACCATACTGTCTTTTGAAGCATTTTGAAAAATACGATACACTGCCGAAACCTGTTTCGTCTGCTATTTCCGATATATCCCCCGCATTCTTTTTAAGCAGTTTTAGTGCCTCGTTTAAACGGTATTCTTTTAAGAAATCAATAGGGGACAATCCTGTGAGGGAAATTACACTCCTGTAAAGTTTCGATCGGCTACACCCTAGCGACCTGGCCAGGTCATCGATTTTAGCAGCTGTATTTTTCCAATTCAGTTCTGTATAATCCAGGAAAGCATTTAAGAACGTCTCTGTTGGTCGAGTAAGACAACGAATGCAATTGATCTGCTGTAACCCTCTTGTGTTTTCGCTATCGTACAGCTCCTTCACTTCCGAGGTAATAACGGTTTGGCCTGCTACAACCTGACACATCCGTTCAGCAATCCTGATTGTATCCTCAAAAATTGAACCGTTTTGGCTTACCGGCACGCCGGCGCTCAAGCCTATTTTGTGGACAACTTCACCTTTGCTTGTTTGATACAAGTAGCTTTTGATCTCCAGAGAAACCTGTACCGCCTTGGTGACGGATTTGAAGGAAACCAAAAAACTGCCTTCGTTCTGCCGAACTATATCCCCGCCGGCCTTATTGAGCATATCAACGATTGGATCAAGGTAGTCGCCTAATAAAGGCGTCAATGAAGCCCTTGGTTTAAGCGAACCTGGCTTTAACTTCAAAACCATAATAGTCCTGAAAGCAGGCTCATTTATAATATTCAGTGCTGTGTCCTGTGCTTTCTCGGGATCCTGGATCCTTCCCAAAAACGATTCGACGATACCTGGGTCAACTTCTATGATTTTGTGGGGAACTTGGCCATGAGCATGGTTGTGCATTCTGAATATAGCATTTTTGTCTGGTGCTTCTATCAGGCAAAATGCGGTCTTTCTTTTCTGATCGAACCAATAAGTCATCCCCCTGCATCCAAACTGATCCTGTACCTTCAAATCTTGCTGATGCAATTGCGCGACATGCTCTGCCGTTGTGGCCTCGGTAACATCGTGGCGGTCCATAAAAATTGCCATAACTACGCTATAAAAAGTCCATTGATTCCCGAAAGGCACAACGCCCATATAGGGTGCCATCCGGCTTAGCATCAGCTAGATAAATTTAATCTTATAATTCCAAATAACAAAAACTACACCTCTTCAGGCATCAAAACACCGCCGCTCCTTCGACCAGTTATAAACTGGTCATCGCAATCAACGCATCTGATTAATCGATCTAACCTGCCTTACGGACTGCATAGGCACTGATACTGCTCAGATACTGCTCACACGCCTGATAAACAGGGGCTAAGTCCTCAGGTTCTGTGCCACAAAAATAAGCAAACCGATCCTTTAAATACAGAGAAGTAAGCCCATGTAGAAAACCCCAGAACTGCACTGAACCGGTAAGCGGATCCGTGTAGGTCACAGATTTCCAGGTTATACATTCCTTTAATGTACGCTGCAAAATTTCGAAGGTTTCCTTGAAATTCTCCCAGAGCTGATCTGACGGAATCCTTCTCATTGGGGAATGCAGTAGGAACATCAAATCGTATTTTTCTGGGTTCTGTACACCAAAATCAATATAAATTTTCGCGAGATCCTTTAAAGTATCGGATGCGTTTTTAGCAGGATCAACAGACCGTAAAGCTGTAAGCAGACTTTCAAATGCCAACTTCTGCATATCATAAAATATCAGATCCTTACTTGGATAATACAGATAGATCGTTGTGGGGCTGTAATCTATTTTCTCAGCAATTTTACGTATGGTCGTAAAATCCAGGCCTTTCTGTGAATATAAATCATACGCGGCGTCAAGGATTATTTTTTTCATTGCTTCGCGCTCCCGTAGCTTTCTTTCCGGTATGCCCATCCTTAAAGGTTAATTGGTGTGACACTTGTAAATTTTCGAACTGATGATGGACCTGCATACATCATGAGAAATTATTGATCCATGCAATGAATGCATCAGCCAAAGGATTGACGGTTTTGGCAGGATGAACGTGTCGGGTTCAGCAGCTTGGTGGCTTTTGTATAATTTATAAGCTGTTGCTATTTCTGACTGGCCAACCCTTTCTTAATCTTCATCATAATACGATCAGGCACAAAATTTGGGAGTTTAGAGTTTACCCAGTTCTGAAAACCAACTACTTTCTTTCCATCTCCCGCCAACAGATGCGCTACACCTTGTATTGCCACTTCTTTGGGATGCATGGCTTTGGTTTTGTGAAGATTGGTAGATGCCATCTGAGCAGTTGTAAAACCAGTATCTACCGTACCTGGATATAGCGATATGACCGTAACACCAGTGCCGTCCAATTCTGCATCAAGTGTTTCGCTGAATGCCTTTACAAAAGCTTTGGTAGCAGAATAAACAGAGAAATAAGGCATTGGTAAAAATGAAACCACTGAGCCTACATTCATGATCCGGCCGGACTTGCGGCTGACCATATCCTGTGCAAAGAGCTTGGTAAGTACCACCAGACTGGAAATGTTTAACTGGATCATGCTCAGTTCTTCCTCCAAAGGCGTTTCTGTAAAATGGCCATAGTTGCCCACACCAGCATTATTGACCAGGTGGGTTATTATAAAATTTTCCAGTTGCACCGCTTTATGAAGGTTCATAGCAGCACCTACATCAGAGAGGTCGGTAGCGTAATACTCAACTTCTATGCCGTGCTTACTTGTTAGTTCAGCCTGCATCTGCCGCAATTTGGATTCGGTGCGGGCCACCAAGATCAGGTTGAATTTTTTCGACGCCAATTGATTGGCCATCTCATAGCCAATGCCGGATGATGCCCCGGTGAGCAATATGTATTCTTTCATGTTCGGTAAAATTTAGATTAGTATTGTTTGAATTTGCGTTTTATCTTATTGGGGACATTCAAGATGATGCACTATGTTAAAAAATGAGCATCTTGATATGTCGCGTACTGCATGTAAACCCATCTGACCAAGCGTTGCCTTACATCAGTGATCATCACTATCAATACTTGGCGGGATGAGCTTATACATCACCGGGGTAACGATCCGCGATAATATCGTTGAGCTGATCAATCCTCCGATCAATACAATGGCAAGTGGGGCGATCTGCGGATTGGGGTTCATCGCGATTGGGATCAGACCGCAAATGGCCGTTATCGATGTAAGTACCACAGGCAAAAACCTGGTTTCCCCGGCAATGCTGATGGCTTCCTCTATACTTTTACCTTCGGCTCTGAGCTGGTTGGTAAAGTCGACGAGCAGCAGCGAGTTTTTGACCTGTATACCTGAGAGTCCGATGAAACCGATGATCGAAACAAGCGACATCGGATTTCCGGTCATCAGCAGAAACACCACCCCACCCAAAACGCCCAGCGGGATGATCGATAAAACGATAATGATGCCCTTGAAGGTCTTGAACTGCAAGAGCAGCACGCCAATAAACAGGAATGTGCTCAAAATGATGACCGAAAGGAAATTCCCGCCCAGCGCGTCGCCTTCTGATTCGGCCTCACCCGACAATTTGTAATAGTAGCCCTTGGGCATTTTCAATTTGTTGAGCTCAGGTACAACATCTTTCAAAATATCATTGGCCAGCATGTTGTCCTTTGTCAGCGAAGTAACCTTGGCAAACCGCGATTTGTTGAAGTGGTTGATGGCAGTTGGCGAGGTTTCAAAGCCGATGCTCGCAATCTGATCTACCTGGATTGGGACACCCTGGATGCTGCTCACGTATAGGTTCCTGAGAGCATCCAGATTGGAGAACTTGTCGCGCGGGATGGTGATGACCACATTTCTCGCATCACCCCTGTCATCAATGTAATCTCCTACATTCAGTCCGGCAACGGCCATTCTGATCACCTTATCGATGTCACTGGTCATTACGCCCAATGTCCTGGCTTTTTCCTTGTCAATGCGGATCTTCACATCCGACTTATAGGAATTGAGCTCGTTGTTAATGAAAAAGGTACCCGGGTGCTTGCGTAGTATTTCTTCCACTTTGAAGGTAAGCGTGCGCAGCGTGTCCTGGTTGTCGCCGAAAACCCTGACCACGATATTGGCTTCAATCGGGGTACCCTGATCAAAATCCTTTACCTCTATTTTGGCGTAAGGAAAATCACTAAACTTGCCCCTTAATCTTTTGATCAGCTGCGTCTTGGCAATAGGGCTTGTTTCCTCTTGGAGCTGCACGAAAATCTGTGCAAAATCCGGTTTGATATCCTGCTGGTGAACATTATAATATATTTGCGGGTTGCCTTTTCCCACGTTGGAGGTGTAATAAATGATTTCTTCATGCTTTTTCAGCTCCGTTTCCACTAGCCTTGTAGCCCGGTCACTTTCGGGGATGTTGGCTTGCAGGGGCATTTTAATGTTGATCAGAAACATGGGTTTTTCCGAGGTAGGGAAGAGTTTAAACCCTGCCAGTGGGAACAGCAAAAACGCCAGTACGCTCAATGCGAGCGATATACCAATCGTTACCTTAGGCCACCTGAGGGCCAGGGGCATGATGCCACGGTAGGAAAAGGTCAGAAAGCCCTGCAATTTCCGAAGGAAGTAATTTCCCTCTCCGTGCTCGTGGGTTTTCAGGATCTTGCTTCCGATAAAAGGGACCAGCGTGAGCGCTACGATCATCGATGCCAGTACGCTGGTGATGATCGCCATCGGAAGACTGCGGATGAACTCCCCGGCCATGTCAGGCAAAAAAGCCAACGGTAAAAATGCAATGACAAGTGTGGCAGTGCAGCCAACCACGGCTGCCCCGATCTGCCGTGTGCCTTTCAGGACAGCATCCTTTCTGGAATGTCCCTCCCTGAGCCACCTTTCAATGTTTTCAACCACGACGATGCTGTCGTCAACCAAAAGGCCCAATGCGACGACAAGACCAACAATACTGAGCTGATTGAGCGAGTAGCCAAGCAAGTTCATCGCGATAAGCCCCAGGGCGAGCGAGAGCGGAATGGAGATCATCACGATCAACGATGGCCGGAAGCCCAGCGGCAGCAGCGTTACGATCACAAGCAGGATGGCCAGCCCGAAATCAAAGCCAAGGTGGCCCAGACGCTTGGAAACCATATCGGCCTGGTCAAAGTTTTTGACCATTTTGATGTTGTCAGGTAATGCCTGGGTAAACTCTTCCAGTACAGGTGTGTACTCTTTTTTAACCTGACTGATGTCTACATCGTTTTTCATGGCGGCTGTAACCAAAATACAGCGCTGCCCGTTGATCCTGGTGATGTGGCTGACCGTGCCGTCTTTATAGCTCACCCTTGCCACGTCTCTGAGGTAGACTATTTTCCCGTTGGCGTTGTAGATGACCGTATTGGCAACATCTTCTGCATTTTTAAACTTGCCGCTGGTTTTGACATTAAAAACCTTGCTGTCCATATGGATACTCCCCCCCGGAATATCTGCCGCTTCACTTTGCAGGCTCCCGACAACCAGGTTCATGGGTATTTTCAGCTGGGCGAGCTTATCCAGCTGCATATCAATCCGTATTTCCTGCTCAGGCATCCCTGTGTATTTCACTTCCCGCAGGTTGGTGATCTTTTCCAGTTTGGTCTTTAAGATATCCGCATGGTCCCTCAATGTTTTCGATGACGCCGTGTTGGATATGAGCGCAACCTGGATAATTTTCACATCCGATGACGCAATTTTCTCCGTCTTGATCTGGTAGATCTCCTTGGGAAGCTCGCTGTTTTTCAACGCGTTGATTTCCGTGGAAATTTCCTGGTACTTATTATCCACATCGACACCATATTTGAACTTGATCTGGATGGCCGCTACGCCGTCTTCCACCGTAGTCAGGATCTTGTCGATGTTTTCCAGACCGTAAATCTTATTTTCTATGGGTTTTACCACTTGTTCTTCCATGTCCTTGGGACTCGTGCCAGGGTAGATTACCGTGACCAGATATTGGGGCGGATGGGTAGTGGGGTCTTCTGAACGTGGCATGGTCAGCAGCGTCAGCACGCCGACAACAGCAACCAGAAGGAAAATGATCAGGGTGAACTGATAATTTTTGACAGCGAAACTGGTAATTTTCATTGCTCTGAGATTACTGTATTACTTTAATGGTGGATTCTTCGTTCAGGTAGGCGCTATTGGAAATAACCACCTGGTCAGTTGCTTTCAGCCCCTCTTTCAGATACACTGTCTTGTTGTCGAAACTGGCAATGTCAACAGCCACCTTTTTTACTTTTGAGGTGCCATTCAAAATGAATGCATAGGCGCTGTATCCATCCGCTTCCACCAACGCATCATAGGGAATGCTCATCACATGCTGCGCCTTTCCGGTAGCGATCTTCGCTTTGCCGAACATGCCCACGGCGGGTCTGATGCCTGTCAGTTTTAGTTTTAATTCCACCTGAAAAGAGGCTGCGGCCACGTCGGCAGTCTGAGATTTACGCAGGACATAGGCTTCAATCGGTCTGTCCGGATAACCATCCAGTGTAACCGTTGCCTTTTGTCCGACTGAAACAGAAGCCCACTCCTTATCGGTGAGCCCAACTTTGAGCAGCAAGCTTTTGTCCTGTTTGGTCTCATTGATAACAAGGACCGGGCTGCCGGCTGCGATCACCTCTCCTTCCGAGGCCAGCCGCTGGGCTACAAAACCATCGGAGGCTGCATAGATCTTAGCGTATTGCTTGTTGAAGGAAATTGTCTCCTCTCCTTTTTTGGCGATATCCAGAAGCGTTTTGGTATTCTGCAGCTGCTCTTTGGTATACACACTGTCGCGGTACAGATTCACCGCCCTGTCATAGTCGCGCTGCGCTTTTTCTACATTCAGATTCGACTGGCTCAGTCCCGCCGCAATTTCTGTGGCGTTCAAAACAGCCAATAGCTGCCCCTTTTTGAACGATTGCCCTTCCTCGACCAGAATACGGCTGATCACCCCCCCAATTTTAAAGCCATACTTTGCTTCGTGCTCTGTGCTCACAAGACCTGTGGCACTGATATTTCCCGAAACGTCCAGTGAGCTGACCACTGAGACTTTAACAGGAATCGCTTCCCTGTCTTCCAAATGAACCCTCTCTTTGGGTGTCTGCTTACAGCCCAGAAAGGCCACAGCTACCAGCATCAGTAATGGTATCGTTTTCATAGACTATGTTTTTTTTAATTATTGAAAAGTAAAACTGGCATTGGCGCGCTCGATCGAAGCATGGCTAATCCAGATGTCAAACAGCGCGATATTGGCATCCAGGCGGGCATTGATCAGCTGGTTTTGCGCATCCAGCAATTCAATGTAAATCGCCACACCTTCCCGGTATAATTTCAGCACGTCGTTGTAGTAGGTTTGGGCCGTTTTCAGTTGCGACCGGGCGGATTGGTACTGTGCTATCGCACTCTGCATCTGGTTTTGGCGTACTTTCAGCTCCGTTTGCAATTGCTTTGCGATGTAGTCTGTCTGGGCCGAAATGCTTTTCTGTTCAGCGACTGCTTTTTTGATTTTGTAATTATTCTTTCCAAAAGCAAAAAGGTCCCAGTCCAGTGACACGCCCCAGAAATAGTAACGGCTCTTTGTATTGAAATCCCACTCAAATGCCTGCGAACCCAGGTCTATAAACGTTCCTACTCTGGGGATGACGTAGGATTTGGCAAGGCCCGTGAGGTTGGTACTGATGTCATGCGAAATTTTAAGTTTGTAGAGCTCTTCCCTGCCTGCTACATCGCCAGCCAGTAGCTCGCTAAGTTCGGGCAGGCTGGTAATGGAGTCAACCTGGACACTATCGGTGAGCGGCCGGTTGAGCAGAAAATTAAAACAATACCTGGCCGATTCTTTGGTTTTTCTCGCGGCCATCAGCGATGCGTTAATCTTGGTCACTTCATTGGCGCTACGGATCACCCCGGTCCGGTTCACCTTCTCATTATCAAAAAGCACCTGATTGATCCGCTTGCCCTCCTGCACCAGGCTGAGTGAAGATTCGTAGATTTCAACCGCATTAATCGCCTTAGCATACTGATAGTAAGCGGTTTTGATTTCTTTGACCAATTCGCGCTTATAGACAAGCACCTCCGCTCTTTGCAGATCTACCTGCTTGCCTTTGATACGCTTGTTGTAAAGCAGTTCTGCGTTAATGACAGGCAGTGTGGTCCGGAATTTTGCGTCATAAAAATTGTCGGGAAACAGCTGGATACTCTGGTTTTGCAAATTAGGAAAAGCATTGGTGGTCGTCAGCTGGTTGAGGGTGGAATACACCCCATTTAAAAGGTCCCCGGTCGGAAAATCAATCGTCCGCCCGCCGGTTGCCTTGGTGTAGGTAGCAGAAAATGACACGCTGGGCAGAAACATGGTTTTGGCTTCCGCCAAGGCCAGTACGTTTCTTTCCAGCAGAAAATTCTGCTGTTTGATGCTTTGGTTTGACCCAAGCCCTTCGGTGATGTAACCTTGCAGCCTGCTCTGGCCCTTGGTCGGGTAGGCCAGCATGGCAAGCATTGGAAGCGATAGCGCAGCTTTCCTAACACCGGACGTTTTTATAAATTTGTTCACTGTAATAATTTTAAACACTGTTCAAATATAATTTAAAAAAATAGGCCAATTCATTCAGGATGAAAGCATCCTGTCACAACCGGCCCTATGTTAACGCTAACTTTTTCTGACTAAAATCTAAATACTCCTTGCCCTATTTTTGGTCTATCAATGCAATAAAAGTTTCATATCCGCGCAGCATCAGCTCTTCACTCGATTTTTCAAAAAAACCTGACATCCGGTCTTTGCAGTACAACGAACAAATACCATGTACCAAAGACAGCGTCATAAATGTGAAATGCTTATTGTCTAATCCCTGGAACTTTCCCTGGTCCTGGCACTGCTGTATAACGCCCGACAAATTCTCAATCGCTTCCTGCGCTATCTGAAATCCTTCTCCTTGCACTTTGCTCGTTTCACTTACCAGAAACATCAGATTATAATAATCGGTATGGTTTTGGGCAAAACGGATAAAAACCAAACCCAAAGCTTTATAACGTTCATAAGGGTCTTCAATCACATTCAAAGCTTTCATCTGGCTTAAAAACAAGCGGAACCCTTCTTTATGCAGCTCATGAAAAATCTCGTTTTTATCTTTAAAATAGAAATAGATTGAACCTGGGCTGTAACTGATCGCGCTCGCAATGTTGCGGATACTGGTCTGTTCGTAGCCTTTTTCAAGGAAAATCTTACGGGCACTGTCCAGTATGCGTTTGTGCATTTCTATTTTTTCCTGCTCTTTTCTCTTCGCTACTGACATGTTAAACTTATTTGCTATGCAAATCTATTAAACACTGTTCAATAAAAAAAATTATATGAGCGTTTTTTGAACAGTGTTTAACAGAATTTTTATAACATCTTGTTAAACAGGTAATTATACCGATTACTCATACTGCTTTAAGTCAGGCACTAGCAAAAACAGAAGTTTCCTGGTTCCTATCAACGATGTTTTCTTTTCATGCTCTGCCGCATCGTAACAATCCTGGTATGTGACACCGCCCGGTGGCCCGGCAACCAATTCACAGAGACTTCCGAGGCTTTCATCTGAATGTTTCCCCCTGATTCTCTAATCTTCGTAAGCGGTCGTAGTCATTCTTCTAAATAGGGATTTTAACGTACAGGATATAACATAGCAACCACTTTTCCTATTATTTTCATGTCTGATTATCTAACTTTGTAAGGTGAGATTTAAAGGCAATTTCACTATCCTACCCTCCAGACTTTATTCCCTCAGAACTCAACGATGTCTGTAAAAAGAACATTCAACCCTGCCCTATTCATTGCATTTATCCTCTCCGTTACTATTTCTTCCATCGCGGGTTATGGTCAGCGCCTGCAGGAAATGATCATCAGTTTCAATCAATTTAAAGGAAGGCCCATAGATTCAACCCAGGTATCTTTATGCAACAAACTGGCCGAGAAATATTTATATAACCACCCCGACAGCTCTGTTTTATTTGGAAAAATAGCCTTGCAATCCGCTAAAAACCAGCACCTCCTCGGGGAGAAAGCAAAAGCTTACAATCATATTGCCAAAAGCTACTATGTTACCGGTTCTTATTTTGAGTCCTTATCATACGCAGATTCGGCTTTGGCTCTTAGCAAGGAGCGTGCTTTCGTGCCGGAAATCGCCGTTGCGATCAACACCCGGGGGCTAATCTATCTTGGACAGAACAGGTTGACTGAGGCCATACCGGAATTTTCAAGAGCGCTGGTTTTGAATGAGCAGCTAAAGGACAGCGCCAGAATTGCTGCGAATTATTTCAACATTGGCTTAGCTTACGATGAGCTTGGCCAGTTCCAAAAAGCATTTTCTAATTTAGAGAAAGCATTGCTGGTTGCAAAACAATGCAAGGATGGGCATCTTAACCAAATGTCTTTGAACCGTATCGGCGAAATTTATTACCACTCCAAAAATTACAAACAGGCATTATACTATTTTAGGTCTGCACTTGGTTTTTCCGCTTACCAGGACCAATGGGAAAAAGGTTTTGCCTATTCGGGTATGGCTCAGGTACTTTATGAGATGAAGCAGTACCCACAAGCACTGGATTATGCAGGCCAAAGTTATACATTGATGAAAAAGCTGAATGCCGACTGGGACACTGAAAGGGCAGCACATATCTTATCCAAGTGTTACGCGGCATTAAAAAACTACCAGAAAGCATACGAATATCAGGCCATTGCGCGGGCATATGGAGACAGTATCCTGAACGAAAAAAAGGAACAGGAAATTAATTACCTGCATTTGCAAGACAAAAAAGCGGAGAATTTAGAGTTACTAAGAGAAAACGAACACAGTCGTCAGGTGATCAGAGGTAACCGTATCGTAATTACCCTGACTACCCTGTTCTCGCTGCTGCTTTTGGCTGCGCTATTGTTGCTAAGGCAAAATATCATTCGAAAAAACACTCTGAACCAGGAGCTAAAACATAGAAACACGGAGATTGAACAACAAAAAGAAGAGATTAAGGCGCAGCGTGAGGAGCTTGTTTCGATTAATAGAACCAAAGACCGGGTTTTGTCCGTAATTGGCCACGATCTGCGAAGTCCTTTTGCGTCGGTGCGTCAGGCTTTGGAGCTGATACGAAGTGGTGATCTAGACAAGGATGATCAGCAAATGGTATTTGAAGATTTCGGTAACCAAATAGGGCTGGTCTCAGAGTTGATCGACAATCTGCTTGCCTGGGCCAGCAGCCAGCAGAACGGTGCAGCCATTAGGTTTAAAAAGGTCAATTTGACCGAGGCCACAAAAAAAGTGCTTTCAATTTACAAGTATTCTTTCGAACAGAAAAAACAACAAATCATATATTCAAGCCCGGAGGACGTATTTATCGAAGCGGATGAAAACCACATAAAAATAATTCTTCAAAACATCCTGAGTAACGCCATCAAGTTTACGCCTCAAAATGGGACCATTAACGTGTTTTACACGCAGGAAAACGATTTCAGAGCCGTTCACATCCGGGACAACGGAATGGGTATGACCAAGGCAAAACTTGCGAGTTTGTTCAAGTCGTCCGGCGTAGCGATTAACGAGAAAGGAACCGAGCGGGAGCCGGGCACCGGCCTTGGTTTATTGCTTATCAAACAATTTATTGAAGAAAATAAGGGCAGGATCGAAGTCAAAAGCGAGAAAGGCAAAGGATCAGAGTTTATCGTTTTTTTCAGGTCGATTCAGAACACTGAACCTTCTCTTTAAAAACGCTTCCTTTCAAGCCAAAACGAAATCCCCGGTCGGTCAGGCAAGTTTATCTTGGCCCCGAACTTGATAAGCAGCTTGTGTCAATTTAAAGGAAGCCCATTGGGCAGTGGAAAGTTCTACCAAAGTGTTGCTCACAGGCGAGTTTCACCCCCCGTAGATAAAAAAACTCTCAATGGTCATCAGAAACCATTGAGAGTGGGACGCACCTTACCAGGCTTGCATGGCAGTCCGCCCATTGATCAACCAGCACGAGAAAACGAACCGCGCCTGTCAATAATCCTCTAACGCGCAATCGAGAAAGTCCATGCCGCCCATGATCGGTGCGCCCGCAGGCATATCCAGCGATTTAACAGGCTTGAATTTGTTTGTATCTTTTTTAAATTCGTCCATTTGCGAGATGGCGAAAAGAATGTTTGCCTTCTGCTTGGGAGGTCCGCTGGCTACGGCAATTTTCATCCAGTCGCCCAGCTCACTGATTTTCAGCAAAGCCTCGCCCCTTACGCTCTCTGTGGCCTCCGTATCTGCGGCCAGGGCAAGTAATCCCTTTAAGGTAAGGTTATTGACCAAAATCTGAAGTTCTCCACGATAACCTGTCTCCAGTGGCGTTTTCCAGGTTTTTTCAATTAATTTATCGGCCATAGCCATAAATCCGGGCTGCTTGCTGTCACGCGCATTGTATTCGATCAGCCTGGCGACCCTTTCCGAATTGAGCAGATAGGAAAGCGTGGCGCTTGCGGCCGTCTCGGCAACGGCAATGGGATCGAAAGTTGGCCCGGTATGCCGATCGAAAACCTCCCCTATTCCTGCATATCCGGACGGCCTCGGCGGGATTTTGGCAATCAGTATTTCGGGCAATGCAAGCGCGTCGGGCGTGATCGTGTTTACAAGGGCGTCGAAGGCCTTCCATTGTTTTTCGGGCTCTATCATTTTGGTAACTACCTGTCCATCATTTTTCAAAGCATGCGTAAAAAACAAACCACCCAGCGATTTGGCAGCTGCTTCGATTTCATATCGGTGCAGCAGGTAAACCGGCACAAGCACTTCTTCCAAAGTGGCCATCGGCGCATCTTTTACAATTGCTTTTTCTGAAAATCTATCTAACAAAACCCTTCTGGATGCCATAAGCCGGTTCAATTCAGCCACGGCATCTTCGCCATCGTCCCACTGGTGCGAATCAGGGTGTACGTGGCCACCAATATCCGGGATAAAAACGTATCCCTGTTTCAAGGTCTGCTTCATGATCTTGTCCAGTTCTGCGTCTTCATCGGCATTGGCAGCAAACTCCGAATAACCCCATATCACCGCCCTTTTATCCCAGCTGCCGATCCCTTTGGCATAGGCATTCGACACATCAAAGCTACCGTCAGGCTTCATGACAAATTTCGGAAAAGGATAGTCCATCACAGAGGCACGGGCTTTTACGCTGGCTGCGAAGTTGTGAAAATACCCCAGGGTATGCCCGATCTCATGTGCGGATAACTGTCGAACCCGTGCCAGGGCGACTTCCTCCATTTGTTTTGGGATCGGTTTGCCGTCCTCATACGGTTGCAGAATCCCTTCCATGATCATGTAGTCCTGGCGGTGACGGTCAGCCCCCAGGGTGACGACGCCTTTGATGATCTCGCCGGTGCGGGGATCTGTGTAGGAAGCTCCCGATGAAAATGCACGCGGCTTGCCGGTACGGTTGATCCAGTTGACTACATTATAACGGATATCCATCGGGTCAGCCCCCTCAGGCAGCTCTGCAACCTGGAAGGCATTTTTAAAACCTGCCGCTTCGAATGCCTCGTTCCACCAGCTTCCGCCTTCAATCAAAGCTTTTTTGATCGGTTCGGGCGCACCTCTGTCGATATAATAAACGATTGGCTCAACGGCCTCGCTCATAGCGGCTTTCGGGTCTTTTTTCTGCAGGCGGTGCCTGCGGGAAAAACGCTTCACGCTCGGCTCGGTCATCGGTGTGGAAAAATCTACGTAGCTGAACAAGTTCATTCCAGAACGTGGGTCAAACTTGCGGGGCTTGTAATTAGCGTCAGGCAACTCTACAAAAGACTGGTGCATACGGACAGTCACAGAGGATGGGTCCGGAGCGATTCCTCCGCCGCCTCTTCCGAAAAATGCCGCAGGTGTACCGGGCGAGCCCGTAAAAGTCAGCAATGCCTCGAATTCTGAGTTTTTGGGGAAGTTTTTAGTGTTCTCCATAAACACCGCCGAGCGCGTTTCATCAAGCCGGTAAGCGCCCCCTCCGCCACCAGTCGGTGCTCCTCCCCGACGGCTGTTGATCCGGTCACCGATCTTCTGGCTGTCACGGATAATGAATGGTGTCAGATCGATCAGTACCTTGTTACCCTCGACAGCCAAGGGCATAAAACCGAAGATAATCGAGCTGGCAAAGTTGTTTTCCACTGCATAAAGCTCATCCTTATCCTGGGTAATCGCCCGGTAATCGTAATTGGGCTGGCTTAAGAATACCTTTGGCCCCACCTTCATAAACTTCATAATGCCCGAAGATGCTTGTCCCCGCTCCGGCCCGCCGCTTCCCACACCGGTTGTCAACGAGTTGAAGAAGAGGAACTCCTGATCCAGCTTATCAATTTCCAGAAAGACTTTCCCTGTTTTTTCATCATAATAGAAGGGAAAGAACCCGTCCATTTTTTTGTAATCCTGGGTGATGGCCGAAATCGATGTCGCAGGTGTTGCCTGCGACCGGCCAGTTGCCGGGGCGGCGGGCCTGTTTTGCGCTTCGCAATAAACATTCGCCAACAACAGGCCGACAGCCATGGTAAGATGCAATTTCATATTCAATTGGTTTAAATTAAATACACATTAAGGATTAGGCCTCATCAGGTCATTGGTAGAGAGTTCGGCTGCGGAAATCGGCCAGATGTATTTTCCCTCTGTGGGCAGTACCGCCGGTGAAGTTGCCGCCGGACCAGCCTTGGCCGGCAACGGTTGCAGCGTCCGCAAAAGATCTGGTACCCTGAACCCTTCTCCGAGCAATTCGATCCTGCGCTCCTGCATAATGGTGCTTACCAGCGCCGCGGGTGTGCCGACACTGGCCGGCGTAAAACTGTAAGCAGCGTCAGACCTTTTCCGAACGGCATAAAGCAGTTGCGTTGCCAATGGCAGATTTCCGGATTTCGCAGCGGCTTCGGCATAATTCAGCAAAGTTTCAGCATACCGGATCACGGGAATATAATCTGCATAGGTGGCGGCCACCTTGTACTTATACAGCCACATCTGGTCCTGCTGTTTGACGATCAGGTTTTTACGGGCATCGGCAGAGGCGGGGCTGAAAACGGGGTCGGCAATGGTACCGCTTGCATTCAGGAAATACTCAGCATTACCGGGTTGGAACGTGAAGTAATAAGCCAGGGCATTTTGTCCCCCCGGTGCATCCAGCGTACTCATAGGCAATGAGAACACCGCTTCATTTCCGGTATATGATCCCTCAAAAACGCTGACCACATTTGCTTCCAGCTTGTTGGCCACGCCCGAAGCCGCCTGGAAAGGCGCAGTGGCAGGAACGATCTTGGATGCTTCTGCAATGACTTTGGCAAATTCGCCTTTCGTAAGGTAAACCCTGGTTTTCAAGGCAATGGCCGTGTTGCGGTGAGCGCGGGTTGCGTTGGTGGCAGCTGTTGGGTAATTCAGCGGCAAGCCACTTTCAGCTTCATCCAGGTCTTTGGTGATCTGGTTATAAATTTCGGCCACACTGGATCTGGCCAAAGCATTGTTCTGGGCAGTCTGCTCAGCCGCCAGGCGCAACGGAAGACCGGCACTGGCACCGTTGTCTTCTATGTAGGGCCTTGCATACTGCTGTACCAGCGCGAAATAACACAGTCCCCGGAGGAATTTGGCCTCTGCTATGTAATTGGCGTAAAGCGCAGGGCTTATCTTGCTTTGATTGGCCTGCAGGCCCTGCATAAAAATATGGATCATGTTAATGGAAGCATAGGCGTTGCTCCACAGGTTCTGAACCTCACTGGTGCTCGAATTCACAGTATGGCTCCACGTAAGTTGTCCGGTCTGAACATTCGGTTTATTCAGGATGAATTCGTCGGCGCGGAGCTCATTGTAAATGATATATCTTCCGCCGTAAAACTGGGAATTCTTTACCGACAAGTAGAGCGCATTGACTTGTGCCAGGATCCTTTCCGGCGTATCAAACGCATTGGAGCTCGATATGTTCGTGAGCGGCACCCTTTCCAAGAAATCCTTCTCACAGGATGTATTCATCAGCAGCGCTGCTGCCCCTAGGAAGCATAACACGGCGGATTTGTAATTTTTATATACAGTTCTCATTTCTCTGCGGTTCATGGTTAAAATCCAATATTAAGCCCAAGGGTAAAGGTTTTGCCGGCAGGAACCGCGTTTTTATCACGTCCGGGCTGGGTGTTCGAATTTCCGTTGGCCGATATCTCGGGATCCGATCCCGTATAGTTAGTAAACAGCAGGAAGTTGGTCGCAGACGCGTAAAAACGCATCGAGCTCACGCCAAGCTTTTTATATACGGCCGCAGGTACCCGGTAGCCCAGCGACACATTGCGAAGCTTCACATACGAACCATCCTCTACATTGCCCGAATGCATCAGCACCGACCCGCTGGCATATTGGTCATTATAATGCAGTTTGGGGACATCAGTGATCTGCCCGGGCGTGGTCCAGCGCCTGAGTATATCGGTCTGGTTATTGAAGAAGCGGTTGTCCATTAAAGTCGCCCGGGTCCCATTATACATTTTGTTACCTCCCGAAAAGACAAAGCTCAGACCCAGATCAAAGTTTTTGAAAGTAACATTGTTATTGAAACCACCATAATATTTGGGAATGGAATTGCCTGCCACATATCCGTCGCCATAAGCGTCCAGGGCGGGCGCGGTGCCTCCTTCCAGGTATGTCCACGATGATCCCCTCGGATTGTACTGCACTTCACGTCCCTCTCGGTTGAAGTACTTTCTCAAACCGTTATCCGGATTGACACCCGTTGTTCTCACCACATAAATAGCGCCCACAGATTCTCCCAACCGTGTGATGTTGGAAGTTTCCAGTCCGCTGCTCCATATATCGGTATTGTTGTTGGCCAGCTCAGTCACTTTGTTTTTCAACGTACTGATATTGAAATTGGCAGACCAGCGGAAATCCTGGGTGTTGATGATCTGAGCATTGATATCAAATTCCAGCCCCGAATTGTACATCGATCCTACATTGGAAGTGATCGTATTACCGGGAATACCTTTGGAAGGTGCTTGCAATGCATTCAGGATCATTCCATCAATGTTGTTTTTGTAATAGTCTGCATCGATGGTAAAACGGTTATTGAGCAAAGAAATATTGACACCAAAGTCGGTCTTCTTGCTGGTCTCCCATCGCAAATCAGGGTTACCCGTTTGAGAAGGCGCCAGCGTTGTCGCCAATCCGGCATAAATACCTGAATCGTATAGCGAAAGAGAGGAATACTCACCGATGTTTACATTGCCAACCTGGCCGTAACTGGCCCGCAATTTCAACCCGCTGATCATACCGCCCGCTGACAAATTCTGAAAAAAGGATTCCTCAGCTACATTCCAACCCACAGAAGCACCACCGAAATTTCCATACTTGTTACCGCTCGCCAATCCCGAAAAACCGTCCCGGCGGAAACTCGCGCTCAGCAGATATTTCTTCTTGAAATCATAATTGACACTGGAAAAATAGGAACGGAACGCATTTTCCGCATAGCTTCCTGTCGAGCCGCTCAATGTAGCCCAGCTTCCTTCAAATGTATCAAAATAACGATCATTCAGACTCTGGCGCGTCACACCCCAGCCATTGGTTATCGTTTCGATATCCTCGGTTCCCACCAGAATGTTCAGACCATGCTTTTCCGCGATAGTCTTGGCGTAGCTCAGGGTATTGGTCCAGCCCGTGCGGCGGTTTTTGCTCAGGGCATTGGTAGCCGATCCATTATTGGCAAAACCGCCCGCCTGATAGGGGTTGTTAAAGGATTTGTTCTCTGCATTCAGGTTGTTGATACTGTAATTGGTTTTCAATTTCAATCCCGGTAAAATGGTCAGCTCTGCGTAGAGCGATCCCATGAACGTATTGTTCTCGGACGTAAACTTGTCGTGCTCAACCAATGGCAGCAAATTGTAATAACCCGTCAAAATCGTATTGGCCCCATAACCAATGGAATTACCGACGATATTATAGGAGCCGTCTTCATTGAGCGGGCTTAGGTTCGGCGGCAGCACCATACCCATCCGGGCCAGGTTATTGAGTGAAAAAGCGGCACCTACTCCGCTGGTAAGATTGGCATTCATAGAATTGCTATATGTAACATTGGTCCCCACCGCCAGTTTCTTGGTGATTTTATGGTCCAGATTGAGCCGCACGGTTTTGCGCTCAAATGTATTTTTGACCATAAACCCTTCCTGATCTGTATAACCCAGTGATACAAAGTACGAAGTGGCGTCGGTCGCACCGGAAACACTCAGGTTATGGTTGTGCGAGACACCGGTCCGGTAGATGTAGTCGTACCACTTTGTCTGCACAAAACCGCCTCCGGGCTTGTCCTGCAAAGCGAAAGCGGGCGCAAGCCCGGCATTGACCCGGGCCTCGTTCTTGATCATCACATAGTCCTCGGCACCCAGCAGGTCAGGCAGAATGGGCTTGGTATTCCAGCCTACCCAGCCATCGTAATTCACTTTAACGTTTCCTTTTTTTCCTTTTTTGGTGGTGATCACCACTACACCATTGGCAGCCCTGGAACCATAAATCGCTGTTGCCGAAGCGTCTTTGAGGATTTCCATAGACTCAATGTCATTGGGGTTCAGGTCGGCCAGCGGATTATTTTCAGCCGTGTTTCCAACATCTCCCGTAAAAGACGTGATCCCGTCGATGATGATGAGCGGATATGAGCTGAGCTGGATCGAATTGAAACCGCGTATCCTGAAAACAGGCGCCTCGTTGAGCGCACCGCCACCGGATATGATGCTCACGCCCGCCGCCTGTCCGGCCAGTGCCTGATCAAAACTCGGTACAGGGCGGGCAGCTATGGCCTCCCCGCTGATGTGGGACGAGGACCCTGTAAATTCGGTCCTGTTCTGGGTGGCATAACCGGTCACCACCAGCTCGCTGAGCTGGTTCATGTCCACCGACAAGCCTACATCCAGTACCGACTGCCCGGCCAGTTCAATCTCTTCCTTTTTATAACCTATAAAAGAAAATACCAGTGTCGACTTCACATTGTCGGGAACACGCAGGCTGTAATTGCCTTCCGTATCGCTGATAGAACCCGTGGATGTCCCCTTCAACAGAACGGATACGCCCGGCAGCCGCTCCCCGTTTTGTTTGTCGGTGATCACCCCTTTGATGGTTTTCTCTACGATCTGAGGCAGGTTCAGCGTTACCGGTATGTCTGATACCGGCACATTATTTTCAGTGCTGACCGTCAACGTAGCCTTTTCATGCAGGATGATCAACCCTTTGCGTTCTGAGTAAGCTAGTTTGGTATTTTTAAGTATCTCCGTAAGGATAAGATCCAGCCTTTTATTTTTGGCCGTTACGCTGATGCTATAACCTGCCACAAGGCTTTCCTTATAGACAAATTTGAGCCCTGACTTCTGTTTGATAGCCCCGAGAACATCTTTCAGGTTGCTGTTCTGGAAATTGAGGTCCATGGTGACTTCCTTCAATGTCTGACCTCTGGAAGGCGCCGCCAGCAAAAGCTGCGTACCCAGTGCCGTCAAAAGAAATATGTACATTGAATATTTCATAATTCTGAAAAGCAAAGTCTCCGCAGGCTCACTGCGAGTGATTTTTTTCATAAATTTGACTGTGTTTTGTTGAACTGTAAGAACATGAAAGCAAACACCAGATAACCACACAGCGAGTGATTGGCGTTACGGCTGCGCGGAAATATCGGACGGAGCGGCAGGCAAATCGCCTGCCGTTTTCATAAGCAAAAGAATATTTACGTCATAGGCTTTGCGGATTAAGGATTATTTTTTGGGTTTCAAATGAATTCTTGTGTGCTGCGAAGTATATTCCAGGTTATTGGCAAGACTGATTGCCTCCATCACATCAATGAGCGAATCAGTGGATTCAAATTCAGCCGACAATCTCACGCTTTTGGTATCATTTCCCTCTATTTCGATCTGAACACCATAGCGGAAAGAAAGTGCTGCCGCTACGTCTTGAAGCATTTCGTTGTCAAAAACGAGCCTTCCCTGTTTCCAGGCCACTGCATTGCCTGTGTTCACTTGGTGCTCCACGATCAACCCATCACCACGATCAAAGCTGGCGCGCTGGTTGGGAAGCAATAGCACAGCCCCGGATGTCTCCTTTCCATCCTTTGCCACCCTGACTTTTCCCTTAGTAACTGTCACACGCACAGCCGGCAGGTATCGGTAAGAGCGCACATTGAATTCGGTTCCAAGTACCTTGGTGACCGTACCGCCTGCATGCACCACAAAGGGCCGGTTTTCATCTCTTTTAACCTTAAAATAAGCTTCACCATCCAGCAAAAAAAGCTCTCTCTTGCTCTTTTCAAACTGCTTGGGATATTTAAGGCTGCTCACCTCATTGAGCCAAATCTCCGAACCGTCGGCGAGTTTTATCTTCTTTACCTCCATCCCACGTGTATGTATATACGTATATTGAACTTCACCGGTGTCCAGCCGGTTTTGGTTGTAGTACAAATAAGCAAGCAGCCCAGCTCCCAGCACTACAATCACCGATGCCGCCATTTTCCAGACGCGGAATCCATTGCGCTCGACCACCTGAGCTGCACCTGGCTTTTGGTCTTTCAGACAGCGGACCATCTCCCTGTCCATATAACGTTCCAGTTCTTCATCGAGCTTTCCCTCCCCGAGCATGTAAAAAAACACCTCCAGTTCCTTCCGGCCGGCCAGATTGGACACATAGCGTTTCACCAGCGATGCTATAACTTCTTGTTCATTCATTAGCGCGGCATTTGAATATAAGACAACCAACCCAAAGGAAAGGGTACCCTTGTTTAAAAAAATATTTTGCAAAAATCAGAAAAGACAGAATAAAATGTATTAATTGTAGAGGAATAAGGATATTATATAGGCGAAAGAAAGAGATATACCAAAATCTTTAAGGACTGACAATCGTAAAAACTTGTTTGTACGCACCATATGCTTTTTGACTGCATTCCGTGAAATACCAAGTTGCTCCGCCGTCATCTGATAAGAATTGCCGTTTTCTTTGCATAATTCATACACCTCCCTGCTGCGATCGGGGATTTGGCCCAATATTTTTTCGATATACATCAGGTATTCCGCGTTCTGGAAATCTTCCTCGGTTGCACTTGTCAATTGCAATGCATGACTGAGAATTTCATCCTGAAGGGCCCGCTCAACGGAGGCATGTTTAAGAAAATTGAAAGAGTGGTTTTTGGCCAGCACATACAGGTATGCTTTGAAAGACTGCACTTCCGACATGGATTCTCTGCTATTCCATATTTTGATAAAAACTTCCTGGCAGATATCCTCGGCATGTTCTTCCACCTTCACAAACCTCATCACAAATCGATGCAAATCCCCAAAATACGTTTCATACAAGGTGCTAAAAGCTCTCTCGCTCCCATTGGTTATTTCTAGCAACAAAGTGCGCTCGTTGATCAAAATCATTGTGATGCTTTTATCAAGGTCTCAGGATCATCCAAGCATTTAATTTAACAATTTGAAAAAGAAAATGGAAGATAATTCACCAAATCTTCTATTTTGTTTTGTTTTGTAACAAATTAAATAAGAATAATTATGCAAATACGCCATTTGATCAAATTGTATTGATGAAGAACTAGCGGTACAGGATTCAATCTGGATTACGGACCAGGCGGAAAGACACAAAGCGGTTTGATTCCCTTTTTATAGGATTGAATGGTATTAAGGCGAACGATCTTGATTTCAATTCGGACTTTTGTGCACCTCTCAGGACAATTATTCTGGCATAGGTAATGGCATAATGATAACTTGCAGGCAATGTATCCTCATAATCACTAACCAATTATTCTGATGAGCCGGAACATGTATCTCGTTTTTTTTCTTGTCTTTATAATCTCACCATTATTTGCGCAACGCAACGTAAAACCCGACGATGCAACAGCTGCGTTCCTGAAGAAATTCAGGAACGACTTTGTGAAATCAATGACGGAAGGAAAACCTGATATCATTCATGGGTACTATGGGGCAGACATTCGTCTGATGACGGAAACACAAAAAACAATGATCGGACAAAGCAATGCGTTGCTCTACCTTAAAGCGTTTCACCAACGCTTCATTGTCACCCTGTACACGCGTGAAGAACTCGAAATACTTGACCTCGGAGGCAGGATTGTTGAATCAGGATTGTTCACCGAAAAACTAAAAATAAAATCGTCGGCCAGAGAGGTGGAGATCCATGGCAAGTATGTAAACATCTGGGAACGTACATCAGAAGGTAAGCTCCATTTGATAACGGAAGCGTGGAATTACAACCATAGGGTTGACATCATAGACCAGCTATTATTCCCTGAAGTGCCTACGGTAAACGTGGCAATGCAGCAGCACGTTCCAGTTAAGGACAATATCAGTTTTGAACTGGCTGCATTAAATCATTTTCAGGAAATGGTGATCACGGCTCATGATGCAAAACTCTGGTCCCAATTTTATGCGGATGACTACATCCTCTTCCGCATAGGCAACCCGTTGTACCGTGGACGCAAGGAAATCGACGGTTGGCTGGAAATACATGTGAAAGAACTTCCGGTCTTTGAAAAGTTAGACATACGAAATGACCGAATAGATAACCTTGGAGAATACGTGATTGAGTACGCAAGCCACATTGCCATCGTAAGAAACGGTGATTGGTCAGGCGTTTCTACAGGAAAAGACATACGTATCTGGCGAAGGGAAAAAGACGGTGCATTGAAGATCATACGCGGAATAGGGATGTATGATTAGTCTCCGGAAAAAACCGCGTAGTATCGTGCAGATATCGTCGGGTAAAATGAGGGTACAAAGACAGTAAACAACGCCAGATCCGGACAAACACTTCTCTAGGGCCTCGATGAATTTATTTCGGTTTTTGGGAAGAAGGCTAAAAAAGGTATCGGTCAGAAGGCACGCAGCCCGATACCTCCTTGATTGCTTCAAGTGACGCTCCCTCCGGAAATTGATCCAGGGCCTTGATGATGATGTTCAGTTCATGGGTATGGTGATTTGCTTGCTTCAAAAATGGGCTCCGTTCTTGCCTTTTCTTCTCTGACAATTCATCTAAGGCTTGCTGAATGCGAGCGATCAACAGATTTCCATCATATAAATATGCGCTGAGCGCGTCCCAGCGGGCATAACTGTACTGTGGCTGCACTTACACAACTGCCAACCCATCCGCCGACCATCGCAGCTTTGACACCTCCCAGTTCCAGCCCAATTTTGGTTAAAAGGTCCCGGCGACGTTGCAAGCGGCGGCTGTACGTGCTTAGTTCAGAGCAGAACCGCTCGGTAAATATTTTAGGTGGACAGACATGGTTGCGGCACATAAACCTTCTACTACGGAGTTTGATCTTTACCTGATAGGAGGTTCTTTATCCATTTGATACAGGTCTTGTGATCCTACCGGTTTACATACCGATCAGGTATTGGATCGGAAACTACGGGAAAATAACCAACTGAATCTATATTGCTGAAATCGATTAGTTACTGGATTACTACCAGAAGAAAGAAATTCAATTCCGCATCACATTTAAGGCATTTCCATTCCATTCGGGAAACAAGACATTGCTGCCGCTTACTTCCAAGTGTTTGGTGGCAACTTCGTTGAATACACTCCTGAAATCAGTTGTTACGATTAAGTCCCTGCCGTCTTCAAGATTTTCGGGAGCTAGTGGCGCCACCTTGCCATAAACCAGGCCACCTTTCACATCATTTCCCAAAATGAAATTGCAGGAAGCCCTACCATGATCCGTCCCACCAGTGCCGTTTTGATGCACCGTGCGCCCAAATTCAGTCATCGTCATGATCATCACATCATCTTGAAAAGTCCCCAGATCCGCCCAAAGCGCCGCAATGCTTTGACTTAGATCATTCAGATTTCTTGCAAAGATCCCATTGCGGGTTCCCTGGTTGAAATGCGTGTCCCATCCAACAGACTCGGCAAAGGCGACTTCCAGGCCTACATTCATTTTGATGAGCTGAGCGATCTGTTTCAGAGAATTTCCCAGGGCACCAGCCGGATAAGCCGCGTTGTTGGCTGGCTTGTAATTTTTCAAATCCCTGCTCTGAAGGATTTTGGAAGCTTCAAAAGTTTCCTTTCCGGTTTGCTTCAATAAATCCAGGGAAGTCTGGTCATACAGATTTTCAAAGCTTTTTGCCGCCATGTCCGCTCCTGCCTGGTTCCCACGCAGTTGAATGTTAAAGTCCTGTAAATTGCTTATCGCCACCGCAGGATTGTCCCCATACAATGACCGCGGTAAAGAGGATGTGAGACTAACTGCCTGTAACGGAGTAGCTGCCTGATGCCCAAGCAAACCCACTGCCCGGTTCAACCATCCGCTGGGCGTTCCCTTCTTAAATGGCGTTCCCGATTCCATGTAATCCTGCGCGTCAAAATGGGAACGGGTAGGATTCGGGGACCCGATTCCGTGCACAATAGCCAGTCTGCTTTCCCGGTACATGGGCTCCAAAGCGTGCAGCGATGGGTGCAGGCCAAATCTCCCGTCCAGGTCAATGAGCGGATTATCGCTGGTTTTGGCAGCAGTCATAAATAATGTCGGCCTGGCAGCTTTCAGGTATGGGTCAGTGAACGGAGCAACAGCCATCAGGCCATCCATTGCACCTCTCTGAAAGATACAAATCAAAACCTTTTTACGCCGGAAAAGCCCCGGCGATTTACCCGCTGCAACAGCATTTGCAAGAAATGCGGGAATGCCGCCACTTCCAATTCCAAAGAGTGCAAGCCCTCCTGCTTTGATAAAGCCTCTTCTTGTGATCATAAAGAGCGTGTTTTAATGTCTTATTTACGTTGAAACTCCGGCGAGCCGATAATCACACCGACTACCTGGGCGAGCATGGTGCTATTGCCTTGCATTGTCATAGGGTCTTTACCCATGCCCCTATCAGCCTGTTCCGGTGCAACGGATTGCCGGGCGGCCTGTTCCACTTTCGTGGCCAGATCCGGCTCTTTCAGCATGGGCGTCAGCCGTTTTACAGTTTGACTTAGATCTCGTTCGGGCATCACTAATTTGCTGTAAGTGACCAAGGCCGCCTCGCCACTTTCGGGTTCGCGGTTACGATTCAGGGCCGGCAAATTGATTTTAATGCCCGGGATGCGCTGCGAAGCAAGCGCCAGTCCGAAGTTCATGCGATTCAGCAAAGCACCCGTATTGATCCAATATTCGGCTTTGTCGGGAAAGCCGGTCGGCGCCTGGTAGTAGTACATTTTTTGGCCCATTTTCGTAATCCAATTGTATAACTGGAATGGCTGCCGTATGTCCGCATCCAGGCAGCGTACTGCACTGATGGCCAGTTCGAAAGGCGACTTGGTCTTCTGCCTTAGCGCCTCTTTTGACCAGAATTCTTCGGAAGACACCATGGTGATCAGAACCTGACTGATATCGCCATTTGTATTTTCAAAACTTGCCGCCATTTTGTTGATAAGTTTTTCAGATGGGCGGTCATTTACAAAGCGTACTGCTATTTTCCGGCAGATAAATCTGGCCGTGGAGGGATGATTCGCGAACATTTTCAGCAGTTCAACACCTTCCTGATATCCCCCGCCAGAAGGAAAATGTCTCCCTAAAACGGTCTTTTCTTTGCTATCGTGATGGTTGGCGGCAAACAAGAAATCGCCGTGATGGACAAAGCCTCGTTCTGAGAGTTTGCTTTCATCGAGTTTGTTCAGCGCTTGTTTGACTGCGCTGCCGTATCCTTTTTCGTTCATCGGATAAATTGTCCAGCCGGTGAGCACGCGGGCTGCCTGTGTAACATCCTCCTGGGTGTAGCCGCCATCCACGCCCAGCGTATGCAGCTCCATTACTTCGCGAGCATAGTTCTCGTTAATACCCCGGCGCTTAGGCTTTTTTATCTTCCCTTTTTGTGTGGAGTCGCCTTGACTTTGCATTTGTCTGGCGTAGGTAATACGGCTGATTTGCCTGGGTTTAGCCTCTTCCTTTACCCCTATACTGCTGAAATTATCCAGATATGTCAGCATGGCCGGGGACTGTGCTGTTGCCAGTAACAAATCTTCGAATTTGCCGAGGACATTGGGACGAATCACGTCGCGCTCGTAGGCCGGGATGAACTCCGCGCATTGATTTTTATCCAGCGAAACATTGAAGTGATTGAACCAGAAATCGGTCAGTAATTCCTGCAACTGGTTGTTTGAATAGGCAGCGCGTAGGATTTTTTGATTGAAAAATTGCCGGTACAATTCCTTCTGCGGTTTCAAGCCCTTTTCCTTCATATAGGCTTCCAGTTCGCTTTTGTAAGCATCTTTTTTTGTTTTATCCCGGGCCTGCTGGTCGATCACGCCTTCCGCGATAGCCATCCGCAGCACCTTGTTTTTCTTTGGGTAGGTTCTCGTTATTTCCGCATTACTCAGACCAAGGGCATCGTAAGCGGCCAGCCTTTTAGCGAGCGAATCGTCGGCAACATTGGCGTGCAGTTGCTGCAAAAACCACGTTTCCAGACCTGTTTTCAAAACCTCATCCACATCGGCGGCGCGAGTACCGAATGTGAAACGGTTCAACATATGGGCAGCCGCCTGACGTGGGGTCAGACCGGCCTGTTTATAGGGAAGTTTGAAAGGAGGCTGCGCCGTATTTATATCCGAAAACGAAGGCAAGAGAACCATGCCTACTAAAAGAACCAGCGATCCGAACGTGATTTTACAGGCTGTTTTCATAATTTACATGGTGAGTAATGGGCAGCTCTTATGACATCGCAGCAGACTGAAAGTTTAAGCGAGTCCTTTGTTTTATTTGCAAAAAGCGGTTCCACACATGTTGCAGAACCGCCGAAATCTTGATAATCAATAGGTTGCTTATCTGGTAAGCTTTTTATCCTGCTTCAAGGCTTTCTCTTCATCCTTTTTAACATCTTTCATCATGGTGAAATGATCGCCGATCTTCCCGTCCGAGCAGATCCATTTAAGATCCAGTCGGTTTCCTTCTACTTCAAGCATGACCGCACCGCCTACTTCGTTGTTGGAATAATACATTGCATCGTGCGGGTAAGTTGCCTTGTGCCCGCCCAAGGCGCCGGCCGAGCCGCTGACCACATATACGGTTCCATCGGTTTTGGTTTTGCTCTTCAAGTATGGCGCGGAGTTCTTGCTGCCGTCGTACAAGGCAGTTGACGAGCTTATTTCATACTTTTTTGCATCATAATCTGCCTCTTTTCCATAATATCCTTTGATCAGTTTGGTGCGCTCGTAAACGTGACTGTGACCGCAAATGATCAGGTCAACGCCTCCGTCTTCAAGGGTTTTAATAAAGTTTTCACGTATTTTAACCAGCAAAGATTCCTTATCCGAGTCGTGTGAGCCCATCGTGTAAGGAGGATGGTGCCAGTAGGCCACAACCCATTGTTTGTTCTGATTCGCGGCCAGATCTTTTTTTACCCATTCCACCTGCTCGCCCATTTGGTCGTAAATGTGCGTTCCTTTTTTATCCGGACCATAAGAGTCTAATGCCAGAAAGTGAATGTTTGCAATGTCGTAGGAATAATAAGACTCCGTGTTGGATGCAACGCCGCCGGCTTCTCCCTGCATAGGCAATGAGAAATTTTGATAGTAAGCGATTTTATTTTGATCCGAATCCGGCGAGGAATTAAAATCGTGGTAATCGTGGTTTCCAGGAACCGGGTACAATGGATATTTCTTCAGCAGATTGTCTTTGTAGAGATTAAAGAACTTGGCCTGAAACTCGGCATCCGTTCCATCCGAGTAGGCATTGTCACCCATCAAAATCCAGGCGTTGAGATATTTATCACCTAAATAGTTTATCACCTGGTCCCGAACCGATCTTTGGTTGATCGAGTTGTTCCCGCAGTCGCCAAAACCCGCTATGCGCACCAGCTGCTCGCTGCCTGTTTCGGGGAATGTGTAAAAATAATTTTCTTCATCGCCTTGCAAAGTCGTATCGGCCAGGTTACCTACGGTATAGTAATATTTCGTGGATGGTTTCAGGCCTTTCAAGGTCACAATATGCTCATTGACCAGCGTGGAGTCGTCGGTTTGCATATTTAAGCTATCGCTCGTTAACCCATACTTCACACGGCTGCGGTCGTATACATTGGTCCGCCAGCGCACTGTCATACTGGTAGGCGATGCCATTTGCAAGTATGGACCTCGGAGTAAATCCGCCTGTATTCCCATGAGCGGACCTTTTTTCTTCGCGACCGGTTTTGCGGGTACACTTTCCTGGGCAAGGGACAACAGGGGAAGCAGTAAAGCAAAAAGTAAAATTCTGAATGTTTTCATATTGGATTGTTTTGAAATTAATTATTCAAGTTTTGAATCGGTTAAGGATTCCAGGAACAGGATAATGTCTCGGGTTTCGTGATCAGATAAGTTCAGTGCTCTGGCAGATAAAGTCTGTTCATCAACAGGTAGGCCCAGCCCCTTCCCGCCGCCTTTATTATAAAATTCAATGACTTTTTGTAAGGTCTTCATGGAACCATTGTGCATATAGGGGCCTGTTTTTGCAGCATTCCTGACCGTGGGCGTTTTGAATGCCCCCTTGTAATATTTCATTTTATAAAGGTCATATCGCCCTGCATCCAGATCCAGTTCAGGGTTCTCGAAGTCGTCGCTGGCTGTGACACCCAAAATTTCAACTTCGGACAGTTCAAAAAGCGGCGGAAGCAGTGAATTGAAAAACGGTGGAAAATGACAGGTGCCGCATTGCGCCTTACCCATAAATAGGTTAAAACCATTGACTTGCCGGTCCGTCAGTGCGGTTGGATCACCATTGATGTAGTGATCAAAAGGTGAATCCATGGGGCTAAGCTGCTTAATAAAGGCTGACAGCGCCTCGGAAACCTTGCCTATATCCATGCCGCGAACATTAAATGCTTCTTTTCTCCCGTTCATTTCAAGAGGATTGAAAACCACGTCATGAACCTGGTCTTTCAGGTTGGCGGCCCGGCCATCCCAGAACTGGCTATGCTGCCAGCCCGCATACAACAGCGTTGGCGTGTTTCTTTTCAGAATTGAATCGGCTGCCAGCGAAGGACTTTTTCTGAGGTTGTCCGTGAAGAAATTTTCCGGCTGGTGGCACGTCGCGCAGCTGGTGGAAGCATTTCCCGAAAGGGTTTTATCAAAAAACAAGGATCTGCCCAAATCGACTAATGCTTTATTTTGAGCTGAATCCATACCGTCATGATCCCAAACTTTTAGCGCATTCTTACTGTAAATGTGAGGTGCCTGATCATTCAGAAATGCAGTGGTATTAAGTCCCAGGCCGAGAGCTGAAACAAATTCACCCAACTGCGTTTGCATAGGCAATGCGAACCGGGTCAGGTATTCCAGCCGGTTGAATGTATCGAAGTCTGAATGAGTGCGCAAATAGTTTTGAGACTCAGTTAACAGCATTTCCAACGACTTACTTTGCTGGTCATTCCAGGCGAAATACGGCGTTAGTGTGTTCTGTATTGCCTTTGTTGCCCCCATGGCCTCAATAATGCCGCTTTTCAGCATCGGCGCGTCATAACCTGAAATGTACAAGGTTGAGATCCGGATCAATTCAATGCGGAGGCTTTCAAGAATTTGCGCATCACTGATTTCCAAGCCGTAAAGCAGCGAAGTCAGATCGCCCCCAGACGTTAGCATGGCTTCGGAATGGGTTAGCAAGGTGCTTTTGTTGGCCATTACATCACCTTCAAAAAGCAAGGCTTCTATTTGCTGCAAGCCCATGGGCTCAACCAATTCCAATGTAGGTTCTTCGACTTCAAACTTGGGGGCCGCATTGTAAAAACGCGTTTCACTCGGAAAGAAATAGGCGGTAAAAAACGCGATGTTTTTATAGCTGCGCCGGCAATCTGTTAAGGCACGCCGCGCGCGATACACGCTCAAAGAATCCGCGTTTAAATCCTTAATTGCCGTGTACAGATTCTGATTGGCCAGCAAAAAATGGTCGGCTCCATTCCTGAAATGTTGCAGGCAATGCGATACCCCCATCGACTTGTCAACCGGAAGACTGACTTTCAGAGAAAGACAAACAAAGCTTGCAATGGCCAGGATAAGCAGAACCGGTTTCTTCATACGTGGACAAAAATAATAAATAGGGTGAAGTCGCCATGCTTCACCCCCATTTCATGCTCAATACAGGTTAAATTTCAAACCAATGGTTGCGGTAGCGCCCGTGTACAGGGACGAATACGTGTATTCAGGCTTATACTGATACCTGCGCTGATCCTGATTTAGCAAGTTGTTTGCAGTTGCATAAAGGGACAGCTTCGGCGTGAGGAAATAGTTGATGCTTGCATCCAGATAATGTGCTTTATCATAATACACATCGCCTTTGCTGTTGGTGCCCAGGATCGTAACGAAATCAGACGTATTGTTGTAGGACAATCTGATGTTGAATTTCTTCACTTCGTAAGCCAGCGAAAGGTTCAAAATATCCGCGGCCGTACCTGGCAACTTGGGATCTCCCTTTTTCACAAATATGAAGTTATGCGTGTAGTTGGAGTACAAAGTCAAATTGTTAAATGGTTTTGGCAGAAACGATAAACCTTGCTGGAAAGAGAATTCCATACCCAGAATGTTGGCTGTTCCACCATTGCCCGGACGTGTCCGTTCCAAATTGCCATTGCTGGCTTTCAGCTTGTCATAATCCGTTTTGTAAGACGCGACCGTAGCGGGATTCGCCCCTTGCGCCAAAAGTGACTCAGGCGATTCGGCAGCACTTTCCACCTCGCTGAACGGCACAAGATCCCTGGAAAGAATGCGGTAATTGGTAATATTCTTAAAATACACCCCTGCCGAAACAAGCCCGGTGTTGCCTGTGTACAATTCGCCCAAAAGATCAAAATTGTTGGAAAGCGTCGGTTTAATGTCCGGATTACCCTGGCTGATCACTTTGTCGCGGACGTTTACACTGATGTATGGCGAAATGTCTTTGTAATTCGGCCTGGAAATGGTGCTTGTATACGCGAACCTGTAAACCTGGTTCTTAGCTGGTGCATACCGCGCCAGAAAGGCAGGCATGAAGTTCAAGAACTCGGATTTGGTAGACTGTTTTGCAGGAATAAAGTCGGCTCTGACATTGTAGTTATAACCTTCATATTTAACCGAACTGTGCTCCACGCGTCCGCCAAGTATCAGCGATAATTTGTCTCCAAAGTTCTGGGTTGACATCACATAACCAGCCGTAATCGCCTCGTCACCATAATAATTGTTCCCTAAAACATCCTGATAAACCCGGTTGAGCATGAAATCTTCCGTATCCCCGTAGTAGCTTTTATTCAGGTTCGAGATCCATTCAGAAGAGCCCGCATTACCCACATTGTAATCTGATTCAATGTTCAGGGTTTTGCTGATATTCGTTGAATTGTTGGCAAAACCTGACCAGAAAGGAGCCCAGCCGACGTAGTCTGCGACCTTTGGTTTTTTACCGGCTGCAAGTTCTGCCTCATATTGCGACCGTAGTGCCGGATCGATTTGTGGCGTCCACCTTACCCTTCTTGTTGTCTCGTTGGTCAGGCTTAAACCCCTGTATTTACCACCAAATTTGAGGACGTTGCTAAACTTTCCTTCCGCGAGCGCAACAGCAATGTCAAGCTGGGCCAGATATTGATGGGTGCTCGCCCTTTTGTCCGTTCCTGTAAAATTATCCATGTACCAGGTATCGGCGGAATCGGCACGGTAAGATGGTTTGTCTTTCAGGTTTTCGAGGATGTTTTCAACCTCAAAACCATTATTTGCTTTGATAAACCGTGGATTTGTGTAGTCCATCTGCACGCTCTTCTCATTTTCACTTTCCAGCTCCAATTCGATCACGTCGGGCCGGTCTGTTACATTTTTCAGATAGGAGCCCTTCCAGTTCACCTTCACTTTACCAAGGATATGCTCGCCTTCCAGCCCAAAATTGATGATCTTCTGAATGATCTGACTTCCGTTTCTATTGTTCAAACCACCTTCGATGTGGCGTTCCAGCTCGGGTTGGTACACGGGGTGCTTCGGGTCGTTCTTGACATTCAAATAATACTCACCGGCAACATCATCGATGTAATCGTTGTTGGCATCCGTGATTTTTCTGTTTCCCTCCCAGCCTGCCGCGCGCTGCCAGTTCTTGGGATATCCTGCGCCGATATCGTCTACTTTCAGCGTTGAAATTTTACGCCAATCATTGTATTTGTTGTAAATTCCGGTAAAGGTCAGCGTGTTTTTCGCATTGAGCTTGTAATCAATACCAACTGTATAGCTCTGTCTGATCCGTTCGAGATTGTTTTGGACCATATTCAAAAAACGGGGCATGAAATACGTTTGCTGATCCACCCATTTCACATCTTCCCAGGTCGTCTGATGGTCATCCGATCCTAAAAATTGTCTGTAATACGAAATAGAGGCCATCACACCCAATTTTTTGTCCTTCAAAAAGCGGTCGCCGTAAACGAGGTTGGCATTATAGGCCGGTTTTTGCACGATATCACTGTAACCCGTTCCGGCTGTGACCGACAACAATCTTGAAAAAGGCGCTTTCCTTGTTACCAGGTTCACAACACCCCCAATGGCATCGCCGTCCATATCAGGGGTGATGGCTTTGGTAACCTCCACAGACTGAACCATATCGGCAGGAATCGCGCTGATTCCAACCGCCCTGTTTTCACCTGTTCCTGCAATGCTCGAACCGTTGATGTTGATCGTGCTTTTGGACGGATCTGTTCCCCTGATGCTGACCAGTGAAGCTTCTCCCTGATCTAATTGGACATAAATACCCGGAACCCTTTTGAGTGCATCCCCGATGTTGGGATCCGGAAAGCGGCCTACCTGGTCTGCTGAAATTACATTCACGATCCGGTCGGAATTCTTTTGCTGGTTCAATGCTTTCAATGTCGCGCTCCTGTTGCCAGTGACTACCACGGCTTGGAGATTGTTGTCGGCCAAATTCAATTTAAAATCCGTCTTTACATTGCGTCCGGCAACCGCTACCTTTTGCTTTGACACACCATAGCCTATATACGTGACCGTAAGATTGTAAACGCCGTTGGGAACATCGATCAATGTGTAGTTTCCGTTTTGATCCGAAACTGTTCCGCGCGATAACTCTTCAATTTTGATGGTTGCACCCGGCAAGCTCAGGTTGTTGTCGTCGATAATCCGCCCGGTAATCAGACTTTGGCAAAAGCTGATGCTTGGAAAGGCAGATATAAATAGTAGTAGTAGGATTCTTTTCATAATGCTTCTTTTCGAACTTCAATTCAATGGTGAGTAACTAGTAAATTTTGCCGGCAGTGTAAAGGTCATGATCAAATTGGAGGATGCTAACTTTTGCGCGTCACCAAACGTCTACATGCGTTCCAGGGACGTTATCAAACCGTATACAGCCAAAAAAAAATTTACACAACAACCTGATTTATAGGGTTGTAACAAGCATATCAGGCGCCATTATCTTTATGTTAACAGATTGACACACTGGTAATAAATTACTAAAATGGAACAAGATCAGAGGTTATGAATGAAATTTTGGAGGCTGGCTTCCTCGGGCAATTGGAGCTTTTTGCGTAAACGATACCGGGTCATTCGCAGGCTGGTCTGGGAAACGGCCAGCATTGTCGCAATATCGGCCGAGTGAAGGTTCATTTTTAAAAGGGCAAGAAATCGAAGATCGGTAGTCGTAAGCAGGCTTGAATGCCTGATCAGCTTTTCAAAAAATTCCTTATGGACATACTCAAATACAACCCGGAAATCCTCCCAGTTCTTATCCTGGTTGCTGTTCAAATCGATCAGTTCCAGAAGCTTCTTTAATTCCTTCCGCTGGTCGCGCTTCTCATCTTTAACAATGCAAGCAAGTTTGTTTTTGAGCTCTTCGAGTACCTCATTCTTTTTGATCATGTGCAGGGTAATGCTGGTGAGCTCCTTACTCCTCAATTCCAGCTCGGCCTTCAAGGCTTCCTCTTGCAACTGTTTGTTATGCAGTTCCAGCTCCATGGATTTCTGCCGGGCTTCATACAGTACCTTGCTGTTTTTGATCTTTAACCGTTGCCTGCTGAGCAAGCTAATCCCCAAAAATGTAGCCAGCACTCCGATGATACCTAAGGACCATGTTACAATCTGACTTACCCGATTTTTGTTTTCCAGTTTTAAGATCTCGTTATCCTTGCGCTGAACGTCGAAAAGCGTCTGGATCAGGTTCAGCTGTTTTTCTGTATCTAAATTGTAGCTTTTTGAGTAAGCCAGCCTCGATTTTTCACTGTAATAGTATGCACTATCGAATTTACCCAGCTGTTCAAATGTTTTTGCCAGGTCGCGGTGGGCACTACTGAGTTGCCGGTTGTCATGCAATTTGGCAGCAAGCAGCTCTGCTTTCTTGCTGAAAATCAATGCGTCCTGATAATGGCCAAGTTTTCGATACGTATCACCAATGTTGTTAAGTACTCCGGCCAGCCGGATATCGGGAGGCTCTTTGCTGTAAATCTGGTAGACTCGTAGGAAGTATTTTAATCCGAGTTCAAATTTGCCCTGATCTTCGTAAATACTGGCAATGTTCGAATAAGTATATGCGATCTGGTCTTTATCATCCAGGCTTTTGAATTCTGATAGTGCAAGCTCCTGGTAGATATGGGAGCTGTCGTGGTCGCCCATCTGTGCAAATACCTGGCCGAGATTGCTTAAACTTTCGGCGATTCCCTTCTGGTTATCCTGGCTTCGAAACAGGTTTAATGCTTGGCGGAAATGTTTCGCAGCTACCTCATTGCGCTTATTTTTAAAGTAAACCTTGCCGATCCTGTTCAAATTGTCGCCAAGATTGGTATGCTTTATGTTTTTTACGAAACAACCATTTGCTTTATAATAGTAAGACAGTGCGTGTGTCAGGGCTCCCTGCTGAAATAAAAGATCTCCGATCTGCTGGTAATATAAGCCTGCTTGATCCAAATTACCACTTTTCAATGATTCGCCAAGCGATCTCCTGATATTCGTGTAAGAAGAATCTGGCTCCAAAGCAGTCTTATTACCCTCAACACGTAATACTGCATAGCTTGTATAACTGTGCATCAGCAGCAGGTTGAAGATCAAGGCAAAGAATCCGTAAGGCCTCATTGAAAGCACGCGATTTGAAAACAATGGATAGATTGCTAAGATAGCAGTGCTACGTTACCTAATCTTTAAAATAACATTAACATCTGAGACCTCCTGCTGGCCTTGATGAAAGAGTTAAATAGTTATTTCAATTCATCATCCGGTAATCATTCGGCGTGACACCTGCTTTCTGTTTGAATAAACAGGTGAAATGCTGTGGGTATTTAAAGCTATTTCATAGGCAATTTCACTTATAGATTTATTCATATCCAGCAGTCGCTCTTGGGCTACTTCTGTCACGTTTGATTGGGTTTTTAATAAACCCATCCTCATCAGTGTTTAGGATGACTGGAAGCTAAGGATGTTTGTTGCCAGCGAGGAACATTTTGCCGATTCTGGCTTCGAGGCTTTTTCAAAATCAATTCCAAATTCCTCTATCTTATCAGCAAACACTCCATTATAGGCTTGGTCTCCATAAATTTTTTTCAACCGTTCATCCAAACATAAAATATCAGCTGCTAAGAAAAGGCCAGCGGGGCCATCTCCCAAGTCAGCAGCAGGTACATGAGCATCCCATAATCGTCCGCCACTATCAAGCAATAATTGTCGTTTACGACCGCCGGCGGCCCCGCGTTCACCTTTTTATTTGCATCGATTCCACGATTTTCATAAATCATAGAAGATAATTTAACACTTTGACTATCAATACTTAAAATAGATAACCACTCTTCTCTTGCTTCGAACTTTCGGTCAAGTTCGCTAAGGGCCTGGTTTATCTTTTCTAGCAACCCATTCTTTTTCCACTTATCAAACCAGGTGGCCGGAGCCATAATAATAAACCGCCTGCCAGTCGGGCCATAGAGAAGGAAGATTTCGCCATTGACAACCCGTGCGGACTATAAAAAGTAGAGCATTCATGATCTGTCTCAGGTCCAACTTTATTCTTCGTTTTAACCGGGCCGCCGGGCGATTAAAAAAGGACGAAATTGCATTCCATTGGGATCGCGGGGCGGCCCGTGCCGTCAGTTTTAAAAACTGTTTGTTCACATCTTTGAAGTTTGGTCGCAACAAAGTTGATACGATCACCCGATATTTTCAATTTCCCAGCTCTAAAAAAACACCGTGAAAAACAATCTACAATCAGCCTCCTGGGTGCTCTGCATAACTATTTGTTTGTTTTTATCAGGCTGCTCTTTTCAGGATCATGTCATTCCAGAAATGCTAGAAATCGAAACCGAAATTGTCACTTTGAATAACGGTTGGAATTTTACAGTTCGGGCTGACAAGTTAGGCGACTTACCCGTAAACTAATAAGAAGATTATGGCTTTACAGACTTTTACCGATTTTGAAAAAGAGATTGCTGCCCACATCATTTGCAGGATACACAAATCCTTTATGGTATCTCTCGATAAAATCGAAACCATTGAAAAAGAAAAGGTGAAGATCAATAATATTTTTATACCTATTTCCGCTACTTACCGCAGCCTTTTCTTAAATCTGCTCGGAAAATAACACTCCACGCCCACGTCAACTATCATGACAAAGTCGGACCAAAATGATATGATCTCAGTAGCGAATTGGGGTGATCGACGACTAAGAAATATCCGCCCATGCTGACCAATCATTTAAACCGCACATTTAACACAAACTGACTTAGCATTGATGGGGTATATTTTATCAGAATAAAGCTTCTTAAATTCAGTCCCCAACTCAATTACGGATAAAATGCGGAAAGCATGCTTTGTAGTGACCATACTTCTTGCCTCATTATCTGTATCTTTTGCACAATCCTGGCAGGACACTCTTACCGTCATAGATCAACTATGCAGCCGTTATCAGCCTGATCGTCCCGGATGTCAACTATCCATTAGCCGTTATGGGAAGCTGATTTATTCAAAGGCATGGGGCATGGCCGACATGGAGCGTCAAGTACCGCTTACTAATTCTTCGATTATTGAGGCTGGCTCAGTTTCCAAACAGTTTACAGCAGCAGCCGTCTTACTACTTGAACAGCAACAAAAACTGAGTTTACAGGATAACATACGAAAGTATGTCCCTGAACTCCCGATCTATAATTATCCCATTACCATTAGCCAGCTAATGCATCATACCAGCGGTCTGCGTGACTGGGGCGCTATTGCCCAACTCGCAGGTTGGCCGCGGACCACCAAGACCTAAAGTAATGCGGATGCGTTACAAATTATCTCGGAGCAAAAGGGCCTTAACAACATCCCCGGTGGAAAGTTTATTTACAGCAATTCAAATTATAACCTGCTTGCTATCATCGTGCAGCGGGTAAGCGGTATGAGCTTGGCCGAGTTTACCCGAAAATATATCTTTATACCTGCCGGCATGGTCCATACCCAATGGCGTGACGATTTTAAGAGAGTGGTAGCTAACCGCGCTTTGGCTTACAGCGTAGATGAAGGACAATTTAGAACCGAGATGCCCAATGAGAATGCTTACGGCAATGGAGGCCTTTTGACAACGACGGAGGATTTGCTCAAATGGAATGAATACTATTGGAGCGGTCAGTTTGGTACTCCCTCGCTACTGGCAAAGCTAATAGCACCCGACCGGTTCATCGACGGAAGTCTTAATCCATATGGCGCGGGCTTATTTATAAGTAGGCGATACGGACTAGAATTCATTCAGCATTCAGGCGCAACGGCCAGTTACCGGGCCATGCTGGAACGGTTCCCGCAAATGGGCCTTTCGATTGCCTGGTTAAGTAACTCAGCTCAGTTCGACACGGCAAGTACCAACTTAATTGTTGAAGTGGAAAAACTCTTCATTAAAGAGGTTTCACCAAACGAAGATACCTCCGATCCATCCCCCAGCCACCCTATTGTTGTACCCCTTCCCCGATTGGAAAAATATGCTGGCGAGTATCAAAGTGGGATGACGGGAAATATATCGTTCACGATTGCAGATAAACGATTAGCCTTTGACGACCAGGCTTTGGTTCCCTTAAACGCCACGCAGTTTAATTGGCGTGAGGGTACCCTCGACTTTACCCAAATCAACGAAGTGACTTACATTAACCCTCCTTTTGATCGCTTTACATTTTATAAGGTTGATTCGACGAAAGCAGCCAATGATCTCTACTTGGGTACCTACTATTCTGATGAAGTAAAAACTTCGTTTACTGTTCAACTGAAAAATGGGAAACTGCTTGTGTACCAAGCCCCGGCCAACGACAACCCAATTATTGCGATCAATAAGGACCATTTTATGGTTCCAAATTTGCAGGCTGATCTTAGGTTTGTCGAATCGAAAACAGGTCAAGTCGTACACTTTACAATAACCACTGCGCGGGCTTTCAATATAAAATTTACCAAGGTAAAATAAATCCAAATCGCTTATTTTAATCTACCTCACAAATTCAGGCATTGATCAAAGCACGAATCGAA
This sequence comes from Dyadobacter pollutisoli, assembly GCF_026625565.1. NCBI lineage: Bacteria > Pseudomonadati > Bacteroidota > Cytophagia > Cytophagales > Spirosomataceae > Dyadobacter > Dyadobacter pollutisoli. The sequence continues at coordinate 921,569 of NZ_CP112998.1, read as the reverse complement.
ATGTGGATTTTCGAAGGGTCGAATGGAGCAACTACATATATTCTAAACGGTCCGTCGTTTCGGGACACTTACATCTCAGGCTCACTGCCTGATCAGTTTGATCACCTTACCATCCTCTGTGCTCAGCAGGTAAACCCCCGAAGCGTATTTGTCCAAATCAAGAGTAAGAGATTGTTGTTTCACCGTGATTTCCTGAAGAACAACCCCGGATATATTCATCAGCTTTAACCGGCTTCCAATGTACCTCTTTCCCACCTGAACAGTCAAGCGTCCTCCCACCGGGTTCGGGAAGGCGGTAAATTCCCCATCAATCCCCGATACGCTCAGAATACGGCTGTAACTATAGCTCCCGTCCAGATCGGTTTGCCTGATCCGATAGTAGATTTGCTGTAAAACCGGCGTCGGATCCGTAAAGGTATATTCCATAATTCCGTCGCCCTGGGCGGCCAGTATGCCTGCGGGCGTAAAGTTTCGTGCGTCGAGGCTTCTTTCGATCTGATAATGCGATACTGCCCATTCATTTACCCGCCAATTCAGTACTACTTGCGAAGCGTCGTTTCGGCGGGCCGAAAACGAAATCCAGCTTACCGGTAAGGGAGTGCTGCTTGTGACAAAGAAGCCGCTGAAACCATTCACCTCAAAACTCACTTCCCAACGCTGCATATCCACATTCCAGAGAATGTCCCCATCTCTCGGATCAATGATCGAAGTGCTGCCGCCAACTGGATAACCGGCTGGTAATCCGGTGTTATCCCCGTTTCCATGATACTGAACGATCCGGAGAGCGGCTTTTCCCACGGCATCGTTTTCGCTGGATGGCAAAGCGTACGCCGGATGGTCATTGTTGAAAAGATTAAAATCCTGCTGGCTGAAATACAGCGTAATTCTGGCAGTGGCGTTTTCTGCATTTTGTGCAGGTGTTATTTCAAAATGCCGGGGCACATAGGGTTCGCCTTTATAGTAAATTACCGCTGTTTCCACCCATGTTTTAGCAGTAAGGGACCCGGTTAGTGGTTGGCTTCCGCCGGGTTCCACAAAAGCTATCGCGCGGCAGCCGGTGGCAGCAAGTAGTGTGTTTCCGGATATATTACTCACCACTTCATCGCCGCTGGCAGCCAGCCCTCCGCCGGCGGCATGGGTTATGACGATTTCGTTCGACCGACAGCCGTCTACCAGCACATTGTAAACGCCGGGGGCGGTTACCGTGATGCTTTGGGTGGCGCTATCGTTGCTCCATGCAAAACGCCGGCCGGAACTGGCGGTAAGCGTTACGGGTGTCCCCGGACAAATATTAGTGACCGGGCCGTTTGCCGTGATGACCGGGCTGGTAACAGCGTCCACGTACTTCTCTGCCGTAAAGGTACATCCCCCGTAACTGGTTGTGACGGAATAGGTATTACCCGGCACAGCCTGTATGGTGGAACCGGTAGACCCGTCGCTCCAAAGCCAGGTAGGCCGGCTGCCGCATTGGTACGCAAAGTGGCGCTGCCACAGTCCTGTTTGATCTCCAACTGGCGGTCGTATACGTAGGGATTGCTTGGAAGAATGTCAACTTGTTGCGCCGTGTTACCCGAATTGGACGAGGTTGTAAAACCAAATATCACTTTTGACCGGCCCCCGAATACGGTATTGACAACGTCTTCGCTCATAGTGCCTAGCAATACACCATCCTGGTACAGCGAAAGTGTATGCGTGAGATGGTTCCAGGTGAATTTATAGATATAGTTCCCGCGCGAGATACTGAGCGGAAACGGGCCTGAAACAGGCATTGCCGAACCGTTTTTTACAAAAGATATATGCGAACCGGCCGGATCATACCAGGGTGGGCCGGCCCCCGAATTGTTCATATCCAGCTCAATAGCCACAGATTGACCAAAGGTCGCCTTGGCATCGTAATAGCCCAGACTGGCGACGGGGTTGCTGCCCACCGCATAGATGCCCGCTTTTTGCAACACGAAAGCCATACCAGCGTCGGCACCAGTTGCCGTACCCAGCCAAATCCTGAACGACAGTTCAAAATCATAATTGAGATCGATGGAATCCCGGTACCACATGGAACTTGTCCGGTTACTATAATAGTCGAGCCAGTAAGAATTGGCGGTATAGACGATGGCGCCCCCGTTCAGCTGAAAATTCCTCAGAGAAAGATCAGAGGCCGGCTGGTGCGTGGTAACAACCGAATCTTTGGCCATACAGCCGGCAGCGTCGGTAGCTGTAACAATGTATTTTCCGGGTGTAGCTGCATTGACAGACTGGCCTGTGCTTCCATCACTCCACAAATAGGAATTAAAGCCGGCCGTTGCGGTAAGTGGGTTGGCGCTGCCGGAACAAAACAAGATATTCCCGGTTATGTTCACATCGGGCAACAGGCTTTGCTTCGTGGCAGTCAATTCGTAAGCGCCCATATCCACTGTATTTTCAAAAACACGGGTATTCGAATTAATGTCCTTGGGAATGGAAACAACCGCACCATTATAACCTGTATTGATTGCGGGGCTGCAAGCGGCGAGGCGAAGGCCATCGTCGGCTGTGCCATATATGCCGTCAACGCCTGCCGGTAACAACGGGTTAGTGAAAAGCGGATCGGCAACAAAAATGTTACCGGTTGCGGCTGCACTTGTTCCCAAATCAAAATTGCCTGCCGCGTTGTCGGTCGTGTAGCTGCCGGAGGTGCGCTGTAAAACGTTGTTTTTGAATGTATTGGAAGCTGTCGGATTTTTGTAGTAATCGGCGCCGGCTACGTTGGCACTTCCATTTGTTTTGTTTTCCCGGAAAATATTGTTGTTATAAGTGCCGGTGCCGTTTTCGGAGTGCAGCCCGCCTCCGGTTGTAGCTGCATTATTGTAAAAAGTATTGTTGGTGAGTACGTTTGAGCCATTATCGATCATCATCCCACCGCCTGATCCTGCCGTATTTCCGGTAGCGATATTATTGGCCATAACGGTCTCACCAAACTTCGTGTAACCGCCGCCGCCGCCGCCGATGGATGTATTTTCGGCGAATACATTGCTGTAAAAATTATTGTGGCTGGCAAAGGAATAAATACCGGCACCCACAGCGGCATTGTTTTGTGTGATTACATTGTGGGAGATCAAATTCAATGCGTTTGCGACATATACACCGCCTCCCCGGTTGCGTTCCACATCGTAATTGTTTACAGACAAGACACCGCTGCCGTCAGCCCTTCCGTTTTTGATGATCAGTCCCGATAGTTTAAGCGTATCGCTGGCGTTGCCCAGGTCGCCACCGGCATCAACCAGCACGACATGGTAGGCATACTCGCCGGAAACACCGCCCACATTAGCACCGTCCAGGATAGTGGCGTTGGTCGCTATATTTCGGGCACCGCCGCCATTGGGATAGCCACCATACAAATCCAGGCCATTCCGTACGTGAAAGGTTTTGTCCCGGTTGTCGGCAGAAACTACTGGTGTGCCGGTCTGCCCCGGACCCATATTGTAGGGTAACGACATAGGTGTATAGGTGCCTTTCGCTATCAGCACTGTTTCGACCTGCGCGCAACGATGGGCGGCATCGAGGGCTTCGGCCAATGTCTTGAAAGCCGTTGCCCAGCTGTTTCCATCACCCGAACCGGCAACGGAGGCATCCACGTACAAAGTGTCGGCCGTTTGTATGGTGATGATATTGCTCGTAACCGGGTTGGGGCTTGCGTAAAGACTGCTGGTAAGCGTCAAGGTGATCTGGTCACCATCGGCCAGGTCTGAGCTGCCAGCGGTATACGTTGCCTGCGTGGCATTGTTGATTGGCAGGTCATTCTTTTTCCATTGATAACCAGGCGTAGCGCCCTCATTGACCACCGATGAGCTGAATGTAATACTTCCCGCCGCGCATATATTAGTGGATGAGCTGGTGATGGTTACCGATGGAACCGCCGGAGCATAGTTGAGTTCGTAAACACCTAAATCGATGCCCATTCCCGTGGGACGGGGTGTCCATAAAATATCAAATAGCGGAGCTGTGCCGCTACCGTCGGCGTCCACGGCCGGCGAAGAACGGGTAAGTATCAGCCCGTCATCGGCTGTGGCAAAAATATTATCAGTGCCATCGGGGTCAACCGCATTAACGAACAGCGGGTTGCTGTTGATGTTACCCGTGCCGGAAAAGCCCCCTTCCACGATACTGTAACTGACCGTAGCCGATCCCCCATTATTGACAATCATGCCGTTGGCCGATTTTCCCCACAAGATACTGCCTGTGATGACGGGCGACGAGTTATTGCTGTAAATGAGCCCGTTCTGGTAATTGTTTCCGTAAAAAGTAGTGCTTTTTATGACCGGGTTGGAGTTGCTGTTGTTGTTGATCCCGCCCGTTGGATTACCCGCAGCCGCGCCGTTTCCTGTAATGAGACAGTTGGTAAGGCGGGGTGAGGAATTGGTTTTGTTATAAATGGCGGCGCCTAAGCTGTTGTTAGCAAAAACGGTGTTGCTGAAAACAGGCGAAGCGTTATTCTCATTGTAAATAGTAGCATAACTATGGCAGGCGCCGAAAATGCAACTGGAAACCGTCGGCGACGACTGGTAGTTATAAAGGCCTCCCCCCACATCTCTGGGCACGGCTAGCGATGGCAGGTTCATATAAATATCGGAAGGCAGGAATGCGGCCTGACCACCCTCCACCGTAAAACCATCGAAAATAGCGCTGCTGTTGCAGTTTACAGACATGACGACATGATGGGAATTGTCGTTGTTATCGGCTGCATTACCTATATTACCGCTTGCAATACTGATGTTAGCTGCTAAGTTCCGGTCGTTTATACTGGCTTCCGATCCGGAAAAACCGCCGTATATGGCCAGGTTGTTTTTCAGCACGAAAGTATAGTCCCTGCTGCCGCAATTGGTGCATCCTTCGGGATATTGACTGGGATAATACGTGCCTTTTTTTACCCATATTTCTATAATATTGGAACAGGAAGCAGCATTAAGCGCCTCCTGCAGGGTTTTATAGGCAGTAGCCCAACTATTGCCCAGGCCGCTGGTCGCTACGGCGGCATCTACATAAATACGGCTACCGTTGGGGCAGATGCCTCCTTCGTAAGCGCCCCTGTCTACTGTATTTCCCTGTACACGGTCGGCGCCGGTAAGATCGGTGGTAGTGTTTACGCCGCTGTTGTTGCCACTGTTAATAGCCGAACTGCCCGTTACCAGTTTTAGCCCATCGTCATCGGTGCCCCAAAAACCATCCGGGCCTTTGAGATTGGCAGGATCTTTAAACTGAGGATCATCCGATAAATTACCGTCACCGTCGAACCCGCCTTCGACGGTTGTATAGGTAGGGGTGCTGTTGAATACGGCGCCTATCGGGCTGTGCCAGAAAATGCTGTTGGTGGCGGTATAAAAGCCGTTTACACCTCCGGTGGCCGAAGCGGTGTTATTGTAAAAAGTAGTATTGAAAAGCCTCACAAAATCGCCCGGGCTGGATATGCCACCACCCCTGTTGGTCGCACTATTGCCGGTGAATATGGTGTTGGAAATGGAAAAATCCCCCCCGACATTATACACCCCACCGCCACTGAGACTGGCCTGATTCTGGCTGAATACACAGTTACGGACGGCTGGTTTCGCATCGGAACCTTCGATATACATTCCTCCGCCAGATGCGGCCTTGTTATTGGTAAAAACGCACTGATTAATAACGGGTGAGGCATCCGCCAGCCATAAACCAGCTCCTGTGTTTTTCCCTACTTCGGTGTTATAGGGGGTGGAAATAAGACTATTGCCCGTCCCATCGGCCCTGCCATCCTGTATGGCAAAACCATCCAGGATAGCCGATTTGTTACTAAAATCCAGTATCATCACCACGTGATAGGAATTATCGGCATCGGTATTCATATCCCCGATATTGCCACTCAGCGTGGTTATATTGTGTATAGGGTCACGCTGGGTCAATGTGGTTTCATTGCCAGCAAAGCCACCATACAGAATGGTGTTTTTATCCAGCAAGAAGGTAAAATCGCGGGCACTGGAGCAATTGGTACAGCCTGCCGGATAGGCAGATGGATAATAGGTCCCCTTTTTAACCCAGATTTGCTTCGAACCTCCACAGCTTGCCGACATGGCAATGGCATCGCTCAGGTTTTTGACGGCGGTTGCCCAGCTATCGCCTCCGCCGGGATTGGCGATGCCGCCATCCACGTAAATCACATCGTAGGAAGGACAAGCCGCACCTTCATATGCCCCCATATCCGCCTCACTGGCCTGAACTCTCGGAGCACCGAGTATATCGGTCGGCGTATTGATGAACTGGTTGCTGCCGGTATTCATGGCAGGGCTGCCATATACAATCCGCAGCCCGTCGTCAGCAGTTCGGAATATATGGTCGGGGCCGGCAGGACTAGCGGCGCGGGCAAACTGCGGATAGGTGCTGACGTTTCCCGTACCTGGATAACCCCCTTGTATCAGGCTGAAAGCTGCATCGGCGGAGCCGGTACCTGTATGGGCGATGGCCGGCCCGCCGGCGTCATTTTTCCAGATGATGCCGCTTTCAAGATTAAAGGATGAATTTTCGTTGGTAATGACGCCTGCGCTACTCGCATTGTTGTAAAAAGTACAGAATTTAAAAGAACCAAAAGAGTTCACCTGATGAACAGCGCCACCCACCGGCACATTGGTGGTGTTTCCGACGAACAAACAGTTGAGCGCATTGGTCTGTGAGCCTGCTATACACGACATCCCGTTGCCTAACGGGTTATTGGCCACCACCGAATTTTCCATAAGGAATTCGGAATGATTAATAAACAAGGTCGCGAAGCTTCGCTGGTTGTCGAAAATGCAGTTGGAAATAGTGCCTTTGGTATTATAGTAATAAGCCCCTGTGCCCACATCACGCCCGATGCTCGCGCCGGAAATGCTTGCAAAAAAATTGGAAGGATTAGTTTCCATAAAGCCGTCTCTGATGGTAAAGCCATCCAGGCTGGTTTCCCTGTCGCTCACCGACAGCACCACATGATAACTGTTGTCGGATTCCTGGCCCCGAAGCCCGATGTCACCGCTCAGGATGGTGGGATTGGCGGCTAAATCGCGGTAACTCGGGTCGGGTTCATTTCCTTTAAATCCGCCATAAATGACCACATTGTCCGGTAGTTCAAAAGTGTAATCTCTGGCAGTACAGTTGGTGCATCCGTCGGGGACTTTGGTTGGATAGTAGGTGCCTTTTCTCACCCATATCTCCGTGATGGAATTATCGTTATTGGCTGCATCTATGGCTTCCTGCAATGTTTTATAACCATTGTTAAAAAAAGGTGCCGCTGCCGGAAACGGTTCGGCTGCTATCGACGTAGACGATCTTGTCGGCATATGCTTCCGCCGGTTTGATCAAAAAGAACGCCGCCACCATCGCAGCCGCCAGCCATATTTTCAGCAAGGGGAAAATAGTAATGCTGCCGGCTGACAGGTGATCATCCTGTTCCTTTTTGGGCGTTATAGAACGTAATGAGTAGAAGTCTTTTTTCATAGAGAGCGGTCGGATTGACGGGAGTGGACGCAGGCAAACTCCACAAAGTTCTATTCGATATCGTAATTCTACCGTAGAAATCGCGGCTTTTTCTATGGCTTTTTAGCTACGACTTTTCAAATAAAAGGCTGTATTTTTTTAATATAGCTGAACTCGTTTGCCGGAAAATAGTCGGGCTTGCCGGCACAGCATTCTCGATATTGCTTTTTTACCGCGCAGGTTACTAAATTGCGGCCTCAACCCCCTCGCTATGTGCCTGTATTCGCGCGCGATCCTCACTTTTCTGATCTTATTGAGCCTCTCGGGGCAATTTTCCCGATGCCCGGGCCAGGTTCTCGTTCACGACCAGGTTGTACATTACGGCGGCGGGAACGGTTTGGAACAAAGTACCGTAAGATATGCGGCCACCGATGCCTGGGGATACCTTTGGCTGGCCACCCAGTCGGGCGTCGTGCGTTTCGACGGCCGACGATTCCAAAGTTTCAATTCTTCGGACATTCCCGGACTCAGCAACGATCGCATTGAGGGAATGGGCGTCGCGCCTGACGGACAGCTGTGGTTTAGGACTGTGAGCAGCCAGTTTATGACCGTCGTACAGCCCGATAAACGAATGGCGCCGGTACCCCGGGTGACCAACCGGCAGGATATGATCATCCCGGTTGCCGGGTTCGTAATCAAGGACCGACCGCTTATCGCGCAGTTTTACAAAGAATTGGAAAAAAGCAAAAAGAAAGCGGTCATTCTCACCGCATCCGCGCCTAATGGCGAAGTGTATTTACACTACCTCGGGAAGCTTTTTTACGTCAACGACCGGCAACGGGTGTTGATTGACAGCCTGCCTTACTCCTGGGAAGGCAAGGAGAGGCTTTCGGCGTTTACGGTAACCCACGATGGCATATATATGACATTGTTCAGCGGTAACCACGTCAGGGCATGGCGTCATGGGAAGCAGCTGCCGGAAATCACCCGTCTTGAAGGTGATATTCTGACGGACGGCGTCGTTTTGCCACAGGAAGGTTTTTCCCTGTTGTGGAGCCGGAGCGAGTCCTTTCTGTACGCCGGCCGGAATATTTACCGGGTGTTTTCCAAAAACGGCCTGATCTATACGGAAAGAGTGATTTCCAATATCGACATCGCAAAAGGGCTATCGGCCATTCAATACCTTGAAAAAGAAAACAAATATGTCTTGTGCCTGAAACTGGAAAATGGCGGGATATCCATTATCCAGCCTGCTGCTTTCAGGTATCCGGCACTCCCGAAAGGAATACGCTCACCCAGCATGTATGCGCAAGCGCGCACAGGCCCGGACGCGGTGTATACGCGGAACTTCCTTTTTACGCAAAACGGTAGCAACAGCGCCCTCCCGACGGGCTCCGACATGAATGACGACTGCCGGACCAGCTATTTTTCCCCGGCAGGCGAGCTGTATTTTGAAAACGGTATGCGGCTGATGAAATACAATACCCGTTCAAAAACGGGTGATTCGCTGCTGGCCGTGGATGAGTTAATGAAAGCGATCGTCCCCGATAAATATTCGAACGATCTGCTGTTTTGTACCAGACATTCCATCAACAGACTTGCCGGCGACCGTGTAACCAGGAGCTGGAAAATCCCCGGTAATACCACGGCCACTACTTTCCTGCAAATCGACAGGAATCGGTTTCTCGTCGGTACTGAAAACGGTTTGAAATGGTTTGATGCCGAAAAAAATAAAATAGAACGGACTGTGCTCGACTCGGCCAGTATCTGGACATTGCTCAGGGAAAACAATGACCTGCTCTGGATCGGTACTTATGGCAAAGGGTTTTATTTGTTGAATGGAAATAAGCTCACTGCATTTCCGTTGGGTCCCGGCAAGGCACTGAAAACGGTGCATTCGTTTATCGACGACGGCCGCGGGCATTTCTGGATGCCCAGCAACGACGGTTTGTTCAGGGTATCCAAAAAGGACCTGCTTACCTATGCCGGTGGCAAGTCCGACGACGTATATTATTTCAGGTTTGATAAACGCGACGGGCTGACCAACAACGAGTTCAATGGTGGGAGCACACCATCGCATGTGTGGCTGGCCGACAGCATGCTATCGATCCCCGCCGTCGACGGACTGGTATGGTTTTATCCCCATCGCGTCACGCCAGCTTTCCCACAGCATCCGATTTTGCTGGAACAGCTGCTCTTGAACGGGCATTCGGTTCCCACCGATTCCCTGGCACGCTTGCCCGCAGGCAGCCACACGCTCGACCTGCGCGTGGGCACCGCCTATTTGGGTAACCCCGAAAACCTCCGGCTCGAATACCAGGTGCACGGCTATTCCCATCACTGGGAGCCCGTGCCGAATGATGGGAAAGTGGTATTGCAGAACTTTCCCGCAGGAGATTACAACCTGATTTTCAGAAAGCGGAAAACCGACGATCCCAATCAATACGACCGCCTCGAAATACCATTCCGGATTGCCCCGTATTTCTACAATACCTGGTGGTTCTACACGCTGGTGGCCATAGCATTGGTGGGTATGGCCTACCTGTTCGCGCGCTGGCGCACCCGCACCCTGGAACTCGAAGCCCGCCGCCTCGAACTGAAAGTAGAGGAGCGCACCCGCGTGCTGAACAATATGATCTTACAACTCGAACATTCGGAAAACCAGCTGCGCGAAAGCGACCAGATCAAAGATAGAATGGTATCGATGATATTGCACGACCTCCGTTCGCCGATACGCTTTCTCGAAATGATGGGCACCCGGCTGATCCATAAACACCGGGAGCTGGATGAGGAGACCCTCACCGAGCGGATCGTCGAAATAGGTAACAGCGCGAGTTCCATTTATAGTTATGTCAACCAGTTCCTGACCTGGACAAGCACACAACACGGGCTGTACACGGTCCGTCGCCGGTGGATAGCGCTGGCGCCTCTTTTTGAAAGTATCCGTGAGCTGTACACCGAAATAGCGAGGTATCAGCAAAATACATTGACACTCCGCCACAACGATATCCATTGCGATACGGACCCGGATCTTTTGATGGCCATCCTGCGCAACCTGGTTGATAACGCCATGAAATATACGCACGAAGGGCGCATTACCCTGACAGCCAAAATGGATGGCAATGAAGTGAAGATCATCGCCGCCGATACCGGATCAGGCATGAAGAAGTCCCAGATAGCCATGTTTTACGGAAAAAGTGACGAGGATACGCATGCCGGCCTGGGCAGTACGCTGGTTAGGGATTTGTTGCAAAAGCTCGAAGGTCACCTTTCAATCGAAAGCAAGCCCGGTAAGGGGACCTCCATTACGATATATCTGACGGGGAACCATCTCCCAGACCATAATGACGAGCAAGGTTCATAAGCGCGACGATATTGGTCACTTCCAGCTTGTCGAAAACCTTGGTTTTAAGTGTGCTGGCCGTAGAGGGGCTGATATGCAATGAGCTGGCAATTTCCTGAAGGCCTTCGCCCCGCAACAATAAAAAAGCCACTTCCATTTCCCTCGCGGTGAGCCCGTGGAAGGGATTGGCGCCTTTCTCGGTAAGCAGGCTGGATACTCCCTCGATTTGTTTGGGAGAAAGGTACCTTCTACCCGAATAGATCGTGCTGATCGCATCGTTCATTTCGGAGTCCGAGGCGTCTTTTTGCAAATACCCGTATGCGCCCGCAACCAGCACGCGGCGCGCGAAAATGTGTTCCGGGTTGACGCTCAGTACCAAAATGCGGATGCCGGTACGGATTGCCAGAATCTTCGGGACCAGTTGCAGCGTGTTGACTTCCGGCATATTCAGGTCGGTGATCAGCATGTCATAGTTTTTCTTCCTGAGTTTGGCGAAAAGCATCGGCCCGTCCACGGCGAAATCGATCTGGCACTTTCCCAATACTTCCTCCACTAGGGTTTTGATGCCCAACCGCACGGTGAGGTGATCGTCAGCAATAAGAATATCCGGCATGAGTAACGGCTCTAAATCTGAACAAATCTACAAAAAACTCTTTTGCAAACCTCTTGAAAAACTAGGGGATAACCGACTGCTTACCCAACAATGCCCCAATTGCAGTTAATCTCCGTATAAATATCCTATCACTTCTGGATTCAAAGTTTTTATTTCTTTGCCCTAGTCAGTGGCGGCAATAAGCTCTCCTTTAAAGGTGTGTCAAAACACTTGCAGTTGTTCTCGCAGTTCAACTTTCGCGCATCTCATATGCGTAAAAGTTAGAATTCAGTTGACAACGGCAGCTGAAGCTACTAACTTTAACGTATCTCAAATACGCGAAAGTTAGACATGGCACTTTTTCTTGTTGGCGAAAATATCGATAAAACCCGCAGTCACTATATGTCCGAGACAGGGCAAAGTTAACAGAATCCGAAAACAAGTTTATCGCACGAATATGCGGGAATAGATGTGCTGACAGGAACACGGGGCCAAATTATCCTGCCTCTTTTTCTTGAACAACAATTTCGCTTTTTTTTGAAAGCTATTTCTCTAATTACATAGAAGGTACAGATTTTGCCGTAAGCGAAGTCCAGCAGATAATTCTGATAGAAACGCCGTTGCCCGAAAGAGACGAAGATTCCGACGATATACTGGGAACTTATCAAATCGTTTCCAATCGGCACCAAATGACATTGACTCCCGGCTCACCAAATGAGCTTCTACAATTGCTTAGAGACAGACATTCTACATTGCTTAGAGCAAGGCCTCCGAAAAAACCAGGGCAGTTTAAAGATAAAAATAATCGTGCTGGCAATACAGAATTTGCTGACTGGCAGTTGGTAGCGGGCACTTAAAAAAAAGGATTCGACTGGTATACACTTTTATTGCGATTCCTCCTGGCTCACACACAAATACTCACGCGCACAGTCCGTCCGTGAAAAGCCCGGTTAGGTGAGCATCAAAAAATGATGTCCACCTAATCCAACAAGAGTATGTTAGACTACATCGAGCTTTCGCAAACCACACGTGCGATGAACCGTGCGCACAAGTTGGCAGTGAAAATTATTCCAGGTTCCAGAATAGAAGCGTTGGCGTACGTGAATCAACTCACACGCATCCTGGGAATGCAACCGACCGCATCATTTTTTAAGATCGTGCGCTGTCCGCATGATTTGGGAACCTACCTGGATTTAAGGTTTTATGATGATGATGAAGATCAACGGCACGTCCAGTACATGATGGCTGTGGAGGAAGGGTGCAAGAAGTGGGATGAAGCCGTGTTGAAAGAACTCGAAGAAAAGGGTTATGAACTTAGTAAAGAGAGAATTTAAAATTAAAAGCCTTTGTGGTGTAGAGGTCAACCACAAAACAAGTGGACTCTTCCATCGGACAAAGGATAACCAGAATCCACGTTTCTTCACTGATCCTTAGTTCTCTGTATTTCGTATTGCTTGAATTGCATTTCGTCAATCTTATTTTTTCAAAGCAATACCGGATCATACCTTCGGACTAGTTCAATATTAATTTAATCGCTATGAAATCATTTCAGAAAGTTGCTATGGTGTTTTTTCTGCTAAGCATGATTGCCGTAAGAGCAGTATCGCAGACAAACAGCTCACAGGCAGACGCACAGACCGTCTCGAAATTGAATAAATTCAGGACAGATTATTGCAAAAGTATATTGGATGGGAAAATAGATCGCCTGCAAAACTATTTTGTTGATACCATCCGGTTGATGCCTCCTTTTCAAAAGACTGTTCTAGGCAAAGTCAATGCATCTTCGTATTTCCGTGCCTTTACCAATCGCTTTAATGTCCATTCCTACATCCGTCATGAAATAGAGATGCTGGATCTTGGCCAGCAGATTCTGGAAACAGGCCTCATCAATATGCGGATGACAGTAAGAAGTACCGGTAAGGAATTTGACATCGTGGCCAAGTATTTGAACCTCTGGGTAAAAACACAAACAGGTGAAATGCGTCTGCTTACAGAAGCCTGGAATGCAGATCGGTATGATGGAGAACTTCATGACCTGGTAAGATTTGATGAAGTGCCGGGTATTCATGCAGCATTCCTCCCTAACGTTACTGTTACAAATAACATCAGTTTTGAATTGGCAGCGCTTAACAGGCTTTTGGATGAAACCGTTACGAATCATGATGCCAATACGTGGTCACGGTATTATAGTGATGACGCCATGTTGTTAGCCAGCTATGCCTCAATTTGCAGAGGAAGAAGCGCAATAGACGAATACATCAACGCCCATGTACTGGAGATGCCTGTATTTGAGGAACTGGATATTCGCAACGATCGCATCGATAACCTGGGAATTTTCGTTGTCGAGTATGCCAGCCACATCGCCAGTTGGAGAAATGGCAAAAGGTCCGGTGTGGGATTGGGAAAAAATATCCGAATCTGGAGACGAGAACCCGACCACACACTAAAATTGTTCAGATCAATTTCCATGTATGACTAAAATGTACGACCAAACTATGCGATACAAACTCATCTCGTTTTTGCTATTCCTTTGCTTTTGCCAATCCGCACAAGGGCAACTCAATAAACAGTATGACTACACCCAGCAAAATTATCAGTCACTTCGCTATGGTTTTTTTAAACCGGATCAGTACGACAAAAAAAAATTGTATCCGTTAATTATCTATCTCCATGGCAGCCGCGATACGGTCTCACGTGACATGTCCTGGTATCAGCCAGTTATTCAAAAAGAACACCCAGCGTTCGTAGTTACTCCTAAATGTGAGAATCCCGATCAGGGTTGGGGCAATACGTGGAAAGCGGAACATCCTTTGGAAATGAGTTTGGCACTAAAATTAGTGGATTCATTAATGAGCGTATATCCGATTGATCCCAATCGCCTTTATATTTATGGAATCTCCATGGGCGGATTTGGTGTGTTCTCCATACTCCAGAAAGAACCTGGAAAGTTTGCGGCAGCGTATGCCGTGTGTGGTGGTTCGGATGTAAAGGCTGCCGGTAAACTAATGAACACTCCGTTGTGGATATTTCATGGTACCCTGGATGATGTGGTTCCGGTTCACCTTTCACGCGATGTTTATGCGGAAATGATCAAACTAGGGGCAACCAACGTAAAGTATACAGAGTACCCCGGAGTGAAACACAACAGTTGGGAGAATGTAGCACAAGAGAAGACGCTCACTACATGGCTCTTTTCGAAACGCCTGAATCAATAAATGGCAAGTATTTTTTCGGTAACTTTTAGCTCATGTTGAACCCGGCGTTGAACAAGTGGCTGTTCAAATACAAACTATATCACCTTCATTTTAAATAGTTTAGCCTTAAAAAGTGATTTTTAGAATATGGTTCTGATATTTTAGCTGGTAAACGATTTGAAGCACACTTTGCAAAACAGCCACAAAAAAACTTCTTCCAGATGTCGATCATTCTTTTGAAGTTCATTGCCGCAGCTGCCGGCATTACATTGATAGTGTCTCCTTTAATACCTTTGTAAAAATTTCTAGATAACCTGTAATTGGCCTTCAAATGGCCAATTACAGGCTCAATGGCAGCTCTTATTGTAAACCCTTTTCTTAGTTTCTTTTGCTGTGCAATTCTGTAAATTTCCTCCTTCGGCCCGTTTAAGAAAAGCCAATGATCAGCCATCACTCCTAAACCTTGTGAATAAGCTTGTAAGAGTTCCGGCGTATTACGAAGATTCTGGATACTAAAGTCAGTGAGGATTGGCAGGCTCCGAAGGGACGGCTGCGCCAATGTCGCTGCATTGTTTTGCTGACAAGGCAGCCGGATGGGCGTAATAGATACCTCAAAAGATCAACATTGCCTCCTTTCAGAGACCAAGATTCTGCTCAATCAGCAATCCTGGACTGCCAATAGGCGAGCATGGGCGGGATCGACAGCTCAAAAAATGCGACGATGTCAAACGGAGAAGGCGGTAAGCCATAGCTGGCAATCGACAGCATACGGCCGATCGCGCCAAAAAATATGACAATACAAATAATCCTCAGTTCGGCCGACCTTTTTTTTACACCGGGAATAATAGATAGCGTGCAAAGGCCGACACCGACCGAAAGGCCATTTAGAAAACGAAGATTACTATCCAACAACAGACCAGTGGGCTTGTGGCTCTCATCGTAAATTGGATTATCGTTTCCTGCCATACCCAGCAGGCCGGTAACGATCGCGATTAGGGCACAAATCCCGAGCGATACCTGTAGCAACTTCCTGCTTCGCCGTTTTTTCATCGAATTTGCAGCTTGATCTGACCGTTTGCGCATTACTTGATTGCGCATGGTGTGATTATAAAAATCATACCACAAATGGCAGCTGGGATCATAGAGGATCCAACAAAAACCGGTCAGCTTTCTGAGCCCCCCGGTAGGCATTCCGCAAAAGGTATTGTCAGTCGTTGGATGCGGCAGGAAGCAAACCCATGGTAATGCCCCGCCACCAAACTCAATGTAAGCGCCCGGGTATAAATTATCCCGTGGTGCAAAACAGCAGATTAAGCTGTTTCGCACCGCAGGCAACTATGCTCGGCCCCACCTGGATACTAGTATCCGGTATTTTGTGGAAACTTCGGACCATCCACCACTCTGTCGATCTGTGACTGCGGAATCGGTCGAAGCATATGTAAATCTTTCACATAAGGAGCGGCTTCCTTGTTCCATTCCTGAACGCGGCGCACCAGCGAGCGCGTACGTACCAGATCATGCCACCTTTGCCATTCCCCAAAGAACTCACGGCTACGCTCGTCGAGGATGAAGTCCAGCGTAACCTCAGCAGCAGTGATGGTCATCGCCGCTGCGGCGGCAGTGTTTTGTGCGGACGTGTTACTTTTCCGGAATGCTGCTCGCTGCCTTACGACATTGATCAATGCAGCCGCCTTTACGGTGTTGCCTGCCTTGAAATAGGCCTCGGCTCCGATCATATAAACATCTGAAAAGCGATACAAAACGGCAGGCCTTGTTGATGGGTCATTAAAATTGGCACCGCGGCTGGGATCCATGAACTTTTTCAGGGCTGGGAAAATACCGTTGTTCCAAAGGCTTGGCGGCACTACTATGCCTTTGAAGGGTCTGGCGCCTACAAATTGCGGCGCGCCCGGTACTTCAAAATCTGGCAACCAGACGGCCGTGTCTGAACCCGGAACGGTCGTGTAGGCTACCCCCCGCAGGTTGTTGGTCGCGTTGGCAGTATTGGAGACAGCGGTGTTTGCAATATAAACGGTGTAAAAAGAATTGGCATAACGCGAGTCGACATCGCGGTTTGTAAATGCCTGATCCAGGAAGTAATTCTTGCCAGCATGTGGGCCAGTAACGAGTTTGTCGGAATTCGGGCGCATACGCACATAAGGGCGGCCATAATATGAATCGCGGATCATCCCCGAGGTTCCGCTGTTGACAAAAGAGCCGGCCGCATTTCTTATGGAGTTGATGCCGCTGTTATTGGGATAGTTCCAGTTGGTAAACCACGGGCTCAGATTTTGCGCCGCACCCCCGCCGGCCTGCCCGCCGACCTGGTAGTAGCCATATTTAGGATCCAGCACGTGATCGCTTACAAACATCGTTTCCTTTCCATAGTCATTAGCGGGCACAAAAGCGTCCCCATAATCCTGCCAGAGATCAAGACCATAAGCCGATTTATTGGCAATAATATCTTCGCAAATCGCCGCTGCCTGGGTGAAATCAGCTGCTGTATTATTGAGCCATCCGCGTGTCAGAAAAGCCTTGGCCAGCAGAAACTGCGCTACGGGTTTGGTTGCCGCCTTGCCCAGGAACGGGGCCGTGGGCTGGTTAGGCAGATCCGCGGCAGCTTCGGTAAGGTCCTTAATGATCAGCTCGTAGACCTGTGCCGCAGGTTGGCGCGTGGCTGCCTGAGAGGGAACAGTTATAAACTCGGTATGAAGCGGAACGTCGCCCCAGGTCTGCACCAGGTAGAAATACCAGAATGCCCTCAAAAATTTGGCTTGCGCCAGGTATTGTTTCCTTGTGGCCTCCGGCAGGTCGATCGTCGCCCCGTACTGCAGCACGCCATTGATTGTATTGATATCCTGAAAAGCAACGCCCCAGGCCGAGCCAAAGTTGCTGCTGTTAATGCCATTATAAGTATATGCGGTTCCTCCACCGGCATTAACCCCCTGAATGAACTCATCGGTCCCTGCCTGCATCTCAACGGTAAAACCTTCGGTACCCCATTGGCTCCGGATATCGTTGTAAACCCCTGCTATTCCACCAAGCACACCTGAGGGGCTATTAAAGTAAGAGGGGACGATTTGGGATTGCGGATGCTCTTCGAGCACTTTTTCACACCCTGAGCTCAATACTGTGATCAGGCCAGCAGTAAAAAGAATTTTTATGGATTTCATAGTCGGATTAAAATTTAAGGTTTACGCCCAAAGTGAATTGTCTCACCGGCGGACTATTCAAATTGACTGAGATCTGTCGCTCCGGTGCTCCACGGTCGCTGGCGCCTTGTGGGTTTAGCGTGGATTGGCCGCTGGCATAGCTGTTTCCTTCCGGGTCAATCGCCAGATCGTCTCTGACCAATGGCGAGTATATAATGAACGGATTGGTCAGGTTGACGTAGATACGGGCCGAGGTGGCACCGATCTTTTTGAGGATATCGCTGGCAAAAGTATAGCCAAGGTTAATACTTCTGCATTTGATGAATGAGCCGTCGTAATAGCCGAGCGTCGATCCGAAGTTGGCAACAGCGCCACTGGCGTCAGGGGCTGGGAATGCGTTGGTGGGATTGGTATCTGTCCAATAATCGACCTTGACCTGGTTCACCCGGCTTTGATTGAAGAAGGCAAAGCCGCCTGATCCCGTGGAATTACCCGTCAGATAAGGCACCAGTACCTTCATGCCCATCCTTGCGTAGGTAACCACGGAGGCATCGAAGTTTTTGAAACTGAAACGGCTTGTAAGCCCTCCTTCCCATTTGGGCTGAAAATTACCCAGGATCTGGCGATCGTTTGCGTCGATCTTTTTATCACCATTCAGGTCTTGCACCCTGATTTGTCCAGCAAATTGCACAGGGGAGGTTTGTTGGGCCAAAATCCCGTTTTCAACGTCACTGGTTTGCCATATGCCCAGCTTTTTGTAATCATAAATCACCGAAAGTGGCTGGCCCACAAACCAACCTGCCCCCAGATTGGACTTTTCTTCTGGTGTGGTCAGCTGCGTGATCTTTTCTCTGTTGAAGAAATAGGTTGCATCAATGCTCCAGTTGAATCCTTTGGGTTTTCTGACGATCTCAAAAGTGGCCGCAACTTCCAGGCCCTTGCCTTCTGTTTTACCAAGGTTTTTCAGGGTCGAACCTGCACCATTGCTTGGAGGCAGCGGCACCGACAAGAGGATATCCTTGGTTTTCTGGTGGTACCAATCCACCGAACCCGTAATCCGGTTGTTGAGCAGGCCGAAATCAATTCCAATATCCACTTGCGAGGTCGATTGCCAGCTCAGGTTGCTGGATGGCAAGCTAGTAACTGTGTAGGCCAGCTGCTGTCCGGCGGTACCCGTTCCGAAGTTGTAATATCCGGCCGACAATGCACCCAACGTCGAATACGCGCCCACATTCCTGTTTCCGGATATACCCCAGCCACCACGCAGCTTGAGGTTCGAAAGGAATCTAGCCGATTTCATAAAACCTTCTTCCAGCACATTCCAACCCAAGCCAATGGCGGGATAATTGAAATATTGGTTAGCAGGAGACAAGGTCGAAGAACCATCGCGGCGCAAGGTTAATGTCAGCAAATACTTGTCAGCATAGCTATAATTGAGCCTGCCCATGTAGGACAACAGTCCGGTTTCCGAAAACGAATTACCAAAATCCGACGGGGCGACTGGCTGCCCTGATGCAAGCGAGAAATTGGACGTTTTGATATAGTCCGCAGGTACGCCCGTCACTGTGAAACGGCTGCCTAATGAGTGGTTTTTAGTGTATTCATAAAGTGCGGTAAAGCCCAGTTTATGCTTGTTCGCAAATGTTTTATCGTAATAAAGCAAATGTTGCAGGTTAACATCCCAGTATTCAGTATTACTGATTTCGGCCGTGGACCCAGCCTGTGTGGTGGCCGAGTTAAAATAGGTCAGCGGACCGTTGTAACCATTATAATTGGACTGGCTAAAGTTCAGGCCCGCATTAAAACGGTATTTCAGTCCCGGCAAAATATTGACTTCCGCATAAATGCTATTGAACGTCCTCAGCGACCGGGTCCGGCCCATCGCGGATTCTTTTTTGGTCATGATCGTAAGCGGGCTGATGCCTGCCGCATCAATGGAGCCTTCCGAAGGGAACGTATTGACCGTTCCATCTGCATTATAGGGTGAGGCCAGTGGCGTGAGACGCACAAGTCCGCCCGGCACGCCGCCCCCGCCGGGCGTGCTCTGGTAAATAAGCGTATTGAGCGTGTTCAGGCCAATTTTAATGTTTTTCCCAATGCGCTGATCAATGGTTGCACGGATGTTGAAACGCTGAAAATTCTGGTTTGGGATGATGCCGGTTTCATTGAAATACCCTAGCCCCAGCGAATATTGTGTGCTTTCGCTCCCACCCTGCATGCCCAACTGGTGGTTAGACATGAAACCCGCCTTGTAAATCAGGTCCTGCCAGTTGGTAGACACCCCCTTATCGAGTGCTTCCTGCTCTTTTGGGGTAAGCAAATACCCCGATGTCCCAGGGGATGTCCGATTGTATTTGGCTGCATCCGCTTTGAACTGTGCATATTCCTGGCCATTCATCACATTGAATTTGCCCATCACCTGGGTTTGTCCATGATAACCGTCGTAACTGAATACGGGTTTCCCGATTTTACCTCTTTTGGTTGTCACCAGGATGACGCCCCCTGCTCCACGCGAACCATAAATCGCTGTTGCCGAGGCATCCTTGAGCACTTCCAGGCTGAGTATGTCATCCGGGTTAATGTCATTAAGTCCACCGAAAGGAATCCCATCGACCACCACCAGCGGACCGTCAAGGCCGTCACTCGAACCAGAACTTGTGGTGAGCGTCCGGTTTCCCCTGATCCTGATCTGTCCCTGCGAACCAGGCGTGCTCCCGTTACTGACAATGGAAACCCCCGCTGCTCGACCTTTCAGCTGATTGAGCAGGTTGGGTGCAGGTACTTCTTTTAAGGTGCTTTCACTGACGGAGACCACAGAGCCCGTCACATCCCTTTTGCGCTGCGTTCCATAGCCGACCACCACCACTTCTTCCAGCGTCTTGTTATCCACGGCCAGCGTTACATTGATGATCTGCTGGGTGCCTACCACAACTTCCTTGGGAGCATAACCCACCAGTGAGAACACCAGAACTGCATTGGCGTCCTGAACTGTGAGTTTGTAATTTCCGTTCTGGTCAGCGCTGGTTCCTCTCGTTGTCGACTTCACAAGCACATTGGCGCCCGGCAGCGCTTCTCCATCCGGCCCGGTCACTTTTCCTGAAACTTCAATATCGGCCGCGGAGGCTGACCGGTGTCCGGGACCGTAATCGGTCCATACCGCGCTGCTTGCGAGCACATCACCCGAAATCCCTGCAAGCAGCAGCATAGGGAGGCCAGCGATACCCATTATCCTGGCCAGGGAGTTACTGTTCAATAGACGTTCATGCATTGTATTATTGATTTAATTTTAGTGTTAGCTAGAACCCAACCCGCGCCCCGGCCCGTCTCGAAAGTGTCAATTTGACAATATTTATTTCTGACGTAACTTTGGCTTCTGAACAGATTCATAGTTCATCATTTTTTCCAGAATATATTTGGTTTATTGTTGACAAAAGTAGTGCAGTGAGATATCCAGATGTGAGCACTTTTGTTCATTTTGCAGACATAATTGTTCAAATGAGCCATAAAAATGCCGGATTCCGGGACAAATTTGCATTTTTAGGACAACATTCGTCCCAAGCAGCCTAATTGACCCTATGAAATCAATCCGCTTAAAGATCCTGCTTACTTTCCGGCTTGCTTACCTGATGATTACATTGGATGTGGTCTCATTTGCCGCCTGTGCCCAACATGTAATGCCGAAATTTACCTCCCTTACCTCCACGGACGGATTGTCTTCCAACACGATAACGGCCATATTAAAAGATCGCTATGGCCTGATGTGGTTTGCCACCGACGACGGGCTGAACAGATTTGACGGAACCGAGGTATTGGTCTACCGCCATGATAAGAAAGATTCCTGCTCACTGAGATCCAGTGACATTTCGAGCCTGCATCAGGACCGGTCGGGCCGGATTTGGGTAGGGACAATCGAGGGCGGCCTCCACCTTTACGACCGTAGAAAAAACTCCTTTATAAGCATATCATCCCCGCACAGTGTTACCAGCATCGCCAGCGATGTGTCGGGAAAATTGTGGGTGGGAACAACGGCTGGATTGGTCAATGTAGACCCCGAAAACCGTCACATCAGCGCTTTTTCGGCCATGCCCAATATTCCCGACGAAATCTCGAAAGGAAGGATCCTGAGCATAGCTATTGACAGCAAAAGGAATGTTTGGGTTGGCTCCAAAAGCGGTTTATTCAAAATTGAACCGGACAACAAGAACAATGAATACATCAACTATCTGCAATCCATACCCGATGAAGCCGGGTCGCGGACGGTAAAGTCCATTATTGAGGACCACCAGGGAAACATTTGGGTGGGAACTTACAGCGGTGTCTTCAAGCTGAACGCGGACGGGCAAATCGTCCGCCACTTCAAATATGAACCTGATAACAAGCATTCGTTGAGCACCAATATGGTTTTTGAGATTGCCTTGGAAAATGAACACAGGCTCTGGATCTGCACCGACGCAGGCCTTAATATTCTTGATACGCGCGACGGAACCATTATCCGCTATGGCCCCGACACAAGGACCCAATTTAGCCTAAGCAACAAATCCGTGCGTAGCATTCTCTTCGACAACGAGGGCATTTGCTGGCTGGGAACCTATAAGGGAGGGGTTAACAAATATGATAAAAACCTGGCTATCTTCGGATTAAAGCGCTCTGATGTGAATGATCCATATGGTTTGAGCGGATCCTTTGTTACCTCTTTTGCCGAAAACGGATCAGAGGAGTTATTTGTGGGCACCGACGGAGGCGGACTAAACTTGTATAATCGGAATACAAATCTCTTCAAAAAATTTCCAATCAACCCCAAAAATAAGAAAGCTGCATCCGGACTGGCTATCCTGACATTAGAACTGATGTCCAGTAATGAACTTTGGATAGGAACATTCCAGGACGGCTTGATTCAGCTCAACCCCAAAACAGGCGCTTATACACAGTACGTGCGCGGGAAAGATTCATCTAGTCTGAATAACAATGAGATTTTCTGTTTGGAAAAAGACAAGTCCGGCAAGTTATGGGTAGGAACTAATGGCGGAGGGGTGCACGTGTTTGATCCGGTAACAAGACGTTTTACCAGATTACATGATCCTGGCGTTTCGGTCACCCAGCGCACCATTCCGCTCAACGGCTATATTAGGGACATTTTACTGGACAGCCGCGGAAAGCTCTGGATCGCCTCGCACGGAACAGGCATCGCTGTCTTTGATCCGGTTGCGAAAAAATCGGTGCTTTTGGACAGACAAAGCAGTAATCTGCTCAGCAACATTGTCTATTCGCTTCTGGAAGACAGCAAAGGGAATATTTGGGCCGGCACATCGGGAGAAGGATTGGCTTTGTATGATCCGCCTTCCGGGAAGTTTATTGCCTATGGAGCCAAGGAAGGGCTGGCAAGCAATATTGTCAATAAGGTTCTCGAGGACGCACAAGGGCGGATTTGGGTCAGTACTAATCAGGGCATCAGCTCATTTGATGTAACAAATAAAAAGTTTACCAACTACACTACTTACAATGGCATCCAGGACAGGACGTTTGCGCTCGGTTCGGGCATGCGTGCGGCCGATCACACACTTTTTTTTGGCGGAATTGCCGGATTCAACTATATAGACACCCGTAGGCTACCCAACAGCAAACGCATCCCGCCTATCTTGCTGAAAGATCTTAGGGTTGGCAACCGCAGCATTACCCCCGCAGATTCCAACTTAATAGATGCGGATATTTCAGTGGCGAAAACCATAAGCCTGGATTACAAGCAAAATTTTTCGATCGGCTATACTGCGCTGGATTACACAAACCCCAGGCAAATGCGTTACCGGCACCGGCTTGTGGGCATGGAATCGGAATGGAACGAAACGGGCTTAGCCAATCTGGCGAGCTACACCAACCTGAGCCCGGGCGAGTATGTTTTTGAGGTACAGACCAGTTGCGACGGCATCAACTGGAGTCCGCACACCAAATCGGTTGCTGTGAAGGTCAAACCACCTTTTTACCTGACTATTTATGCATACATTTTCTATTTGCTGACGCCATTTATCATTGTATACCTCATGAGACGGCGCGGCATTCAGAAGCTGCAGAGGCAGTTCAGAGAGCAACAGCAACGGGCGGAAGCAGAGCAGGCCCAGGAATTGGACCGGATGAAAATCAAATTTCTGACCAATTTAAGTCACGAGTTCAGGACACCCATTTCCCTGATCCTGGCGCCCGTTGACAACCTGCTGGTCAAGACCAAATCGACTGACTTGCAGCCGTCGGCAGTCGCCATCAAACGGAATGCAAAAAGGTTACTGAACCTGGTAGACCAGTTGCTGGATTTCAAAAACATGCAGGCGCAGGAAGTCAAGCTCGACCTGAAAACCAGGGACGTTATTTTATACATTAAAGATACTTGCGAGCAATTCAGTGATCTTTCCATCCGGAAGGGGATTCAATTTAAAATCGAGAGTTCGCTCGATGAGCTTATGATGGACTTTGATGCGGACAAACTCGAACGGATCTTGTTCAATTTGCTTTCGAATGCGTTTAAATTTACGCCAAAAGGCGGAGTAGTGGCTCTAAAAATTGACCAGCACGCCGATTCGGAAGAAAAGCATTGGCTTGCAATTATGGTCACAGATACCGGGATCGGGATTGCCGAAGATAACCATGATAAGATCTTTGAGCGGTTCTTTCAAAGTGACACCGATCCTTCGGTGCTCAACCAGGGAAGCGGAATTGGTCTGTCGATTGTGCGGGAATTTGTGCAAATGCATCAGGGCACTATTTCGGTTAACAGCGGGCAGGGGCTGGGCAGCACATTTACGGTTCAGCTGCCCATTGCCGATCCCCAGCAGCTTTCGGTGACCAAAGAACACGGTTCAGCACCTGTCACTACCGAAAATGGAAAAAGCTCTCCCAAGCTGGGAAAGGCCAATCTGGAAGATTTGTCCAACGTGCTCATCATTGAGGACAATGACGAGTTCAGGCATTATCTGAAAGAAAGTCTGGTACCTTTTTATAACGTCATAGAAGCGAGCAATGGCAAAGAAGGCTGGCAAAAAACGCTCAGCCATCATCCGGAACTGATCGTCAGCGACATTGCGATGCCGGAAATGGACGGCATTACGCTGAGCCAGAAAATCAAATCAGACAAACGGACCAAGCACATTCCCATTATCCTTTTGACTGCTTCCAACCGAGAGCAGCAGCAGCTTGAAGGCCTCAACTCCGGAGCTAACGACTATTTGACCAAGCCATTTAATTTCGATATTCTCAATGCGAAGATCAACAATTTAATTTTGCTGAACCGCCTATTAAAAGGCGTCTATTCCCGGCATTTTCAGGTTTCCGGCCAGAGACCACAAATCGAATCCAGCCAGGAAAAACTACTCAAGGATGTGCTCTCTTACATCGAAAAAAACCTGCATACATCTCAGCTTAGCGTTGAAAATCTGAGCAAACACGTCGGCATGAGCAGGGGAACATTGTACAGCAAAGTCTTGGAAATGAGTGGTCAGACCCCTATCGAATTTATTCGTTCCATCAAGCTCGAAAAAGCGGCGCTACTCTTAGAGAATAGCGATTTGAGCATTTCGCAGATTTCTTATATGACAGGCTTCACGGCCCCAAATTACTTTGCAAAATCCTTTAAGGCGAAGTTTAACATGCTGCCAACAGCATACAAGGCTAAGAAAAGGCGACCCGATGAAATGATGACAGCCCGGTAATTTTCCCGATTTGTTATCTGAAAGCCTGGTGTTGCTTGCACTGGACAGCTAACGGTTCATATTAAGCCGTAAGATGCTTTTGCATTGGCCTCAAGGAAAAGTCCATTAGCAATACATGTTGGTTGGGGTAAGCCTTCCATGCAGGTTAATTTTTTTTGGTTTGCCGTCTCGTGGGAGGCTCCAAAGCAGGGCCGGGAAAGTCTTTGGAGATGTTGGGTATTTTCCTGGTAAATCAGATGGACACGGAAAAAAAATGCTGGATTTTCTTATATTTACCCTATTCAACATCCTCCTTTTCATGAAACTAGCTCTACTGGGTGCCCTTCTACTTTTGTGTAATCCAATTAATGAACAATACCAGGTGTTATGGTGTTCCGAAACAGTTGAAGCACGGAATAAACTCATAAAACAGCTCTCAAATCTCAAAGCAGATTCTAATTACCAGCAGCTAAATCAGGTATTTGAAGAATGGAAACGAACAAATCGTCTAAGTTCACCCATTGCAGTGGTCAGATCTGGGAACAGAACTTTTAAATGGCCATCTCCAGGAAGCAAAAAAACACTTTTCTACAATGCCCGCGCGGGTGTTTTGGGCACACGGTCGATGGGCGAACCCAGTAAAGAGGAAATCTCCTGTTTTTTTCAGGATACACTGGTCGTAATTGACACCCTGCGTTTTTACACCGGACTTCCGGCAACGAACCGATTTATCATTCAATCAGCTTCCGGCGAGATGGATATACCTTTTGACAAATCCAGCGAGGAGTTGATATTAGCTGCAAATGCATTTTCAAACCTCACTCCGGGGGACTATAAAGGGGTTACTATTTATTCCGAAAAGGATAAAAAGCGCCAAGAAATAGGCCGTACTGTTTTGTATTTGTTGAGTCCGGAAGAAAGAGAGTCATTAAAAGCCACATTGCTCAACAAACGCGCAGAAATCACAGATTGTGAAAAATTTGTGAGCGAATCCCTGACATTTATTCAAAATTTCTGGGGCGGCAAAATCTGCAAAAAAAGCGGGCAATACGACTACGCCCAGGAAGAAGCTCTCCGACGTTTGATAACCTGCCCATGATGATTTCAATAGCAATTATCATTGGCGTCTACGTCATTTCGCTGGCGGTTGTGTTTTTGGTTGTCGCGACCAACCAAAGATGGATAACTGTCCTCAAAACACTATTTGGTGCGATTGTCATTGGTGGGATGCTGACGTATCTGATGCTGTTCGAGTTTAACAGGAGGCCAATATTTCTCGATGAGGAAGCCGATGCACTGGAATTGCTCGCCGATTTGGGCCAACATGCGATCGATGATCATGTGAGCTTATCCGAAAATGAGATCATTCTGATCGACGTATCCCGTCACGCCCAACTCGTCCCCAACGCACAGCCCTTATTTGAGGACTCAACTGCGCAACTGCTGATCACCGATAGGGCAAAACTGGCCAAACTGTTTAACTGGCTTGGAAAGGATGGAGTCAGAGAACGTCTGGGAGTAGTCGTTTGCGATGTTCTGCTGGATTATCCGACAAGGTCAGACGATACTTTAAAAACATCTTTTCAAAAGCTGATCGATACAAATCAGCTGCTTTTTGCGAAATCGAATGGGATGGATAGTCTGAGGGAACAATATTGGTTTGGCGGCAATGACATCGGCAGGTCCGTAGATATTACGGAATATGATGGAAAATATTTTAGTCAACCATTGCTTGATGAAAATCATAGGCCCACCCTGCCATATGAACTCTATATGCGACAGAAATGGCTGTCGCATGATTCAACCTGGTTTTTGCCTACCTCGCTAAAATGGGTTTTTAAAGAATATTCTTCCAAAGATCGGTCGGGCAAGTTGGTCAGCAATTGGATGATTCCAGATCTTTTTTTGACTGATGAGCTGGCGGCGGGCAGGCCGGTCTCAGAGCCGACTACCATCTTTGAAAAGATAGGAAGAGGCTTGCTGGGGTTATTCTTCGAATTAAATCAGCCTGAAAATGAAACTGGGGAACACATATTGTTTCCGGTAAGTTTGGGTGCGGCTACGCAGTCAACAGGTCAGGACCTCATTCTGAACGCCTTGGCAAACAAGGGTAATAAGCATGTTACTATTTTCATTGGGAGTTTTTCAGATGAAAGAGACATACATAAGACGGCATTTGGTGAAATTCATGGCGGACTCATTATTATGAATGCATACCTCAATCTCATGTCTCAACATCATTATGTGGAGCCAGGCTATGCAATGATGTTGTTTGTGCTTTTCACACTTGTCGCATGGCGGCTTATACACCGCATTCGGGTGATCAGCAAAGCTAACACGGACGTCACGCGGAAGTTCAGAGACCGGGAGACCAATGATAGCGGTTTTTGGAAAGGTGCTTATTATTATATTGAAGAGTATTTTGTTAATCCTTCCCATTATTGGATTCTCTTGGCGATCCTGCTGATTTCGATCCTGTTTTTCAACCGATTGGTCAATGTTATGGCCATTGCTATCATTTTGGCTGCCATCGATTTTTCAATCAGAGCGCTTTACAAAGCCATCATTAAATGACCGGATAATGTGAAAAATGATTTAATCCAAATATTATTTTTCATGATGCTATGCGTCATTACCCCGCTTTTCGCCCAAACCCCGCGCACGGTTTCAGGCTGGATGGAACTGGCCGACAACGAACCCGATCCCCAAAAAGCATTAACCTACTACCAGCAAGTTTTGAATCTCAAATCAGATGGGCCGATCGCGGCGGAGGCTTTAAATGGCTCTGCGATTCTTTTGGCCGGGCCGCAAATGCGTGAGCTTGCGAAAGCCATCTCGTTTAGCAACAGGGCTATTGCAATGGATTCGACCAAAGCCAAATACTATGTGCAGCGTGCCTACACTTACGTGGAGCTAAATGACTATCTGCGGGCTGAGAAGGATTATAAAAAGGCAGTGCGAATGGCGCCGAAGCATGGAGATTATTATAGCGGCCTGAGCTACTGTCAGTTTAAAAATGGCAGGTTCGACGAGGCCGAGGCGGCGGCTCAGAAAGGAATTAATCTTGATCCGAAATCACCTTACGCATATCGGAACCGCGGCAGGGCAAAACTTCGCAGGGGACAGGCCGACGAGGCGATTGCTGACTTTCAGATATGCATTGACCTTAATCACACCCAATTATTCAGGGTGTATTGTGACCTCGCGGAAGCTTATGAGCAAAAAGGCGACTTTCAGAATGCTTTAAAATTCTTCTCGCAATCAGTTCAAACAGACCCGAACTATTATGATGCGATGATTGGTAAAAAGAATCTGGAAGAAAAGCTGAAAATCGCAGCACTGACCTCGCCGCCTGTCAATGCAACTTTCGCCGGTTCACGGGTGGCCCTGGTTGTAGGTAATTCGGAATATAAAACGGCCAGAAAATTGCAGGGGCAGCCCGTCAATGACGCCAAAGCCATGCAAACGCGGCTCCTCGAACTTGGTTTTGATACGCTGAGCGCCATTAATGCCGATACAGAGGAAACATTCAGGAAACTGGATGCTTTTTATGAAAAGGCAAAAAAGTCCGATGTAGCGCTGGTCTTTTACGCTGGTCACGGGATACATTATAACGGGGAAAATTACCTGTTGCCAGTTGACGTGCCCCGTACAAAGTCTCCTGGTTTTGCAGAAAAGGCGATTTCTGTTACAACATTGATCGATAGATTGCAGAAACAAACTCCCGGTTTCTGCGTGATCATCATGGACGCCTGCCGTGAGGACCCTTATTTCAAATCCGAATCTGACTCTGTGGCAACAAAAGCATTTAAGAAAGTATATGTCGAGAATCAGATCCCGAACTGTTACGTGGCGCTGTCCACCTCCGAAAATGGATTCTCTTATAACAGTCCGAAAAACAATGGATTCTACACAAGTTCCCTGCTGAAAAACCTAAAAAAAGGCGCGCGAATGGACGAAGTTTTCAGGATTGCCAGAGGTGAGGTAATGGACGAGGCAGTTAAATTCGGCTCCAAACAAGAACCCGTTTTTGATAATCGCGCGCGGGATATTCTGATCCTTTGATAGTATTTCTGAAAATATTTCGACGTCTGATTATCAACCTCTTAAAATTTCAGCAGAATACAGTAAATTGTAACCGTTACTACATTTTAGTAAAGACCCTACTCATTTCTCTAACTTAATCTTCAGTGTTGCATGGGAGTAAACCTATACCCTCTCAAATTTGCCGGTAGCTGTACATTTTACCTTACCCTTCTTGCATTTAACTGCTTGGCTCAAAAGGAAGTACCGATTAATATCGTACTAAAAAATGTAACGGTGCGCGATTTCAAAGCGCCTTATACAACGCTGCCTGTGCTCGTTGAAAAAGACGAGTCCCGCTATCCCGCTTTGGAAATCAATGAGCAAACGACTTTCAAAAAAGACCGCCGAACCAGCCTGCCACTGGCCAATCTGAAACAGGGAATGCGCGTAGTAGTGACGATCGATTATCTACAGGAAAGCAACAAGGCAATCGCCAAAGAGATTATGCTGGACAATGGGTATTACACTACCACAACGCTGGAAGGCATTTTTGAAGATATTTCGGGCGAACGTGCCTATGTCGACGGGCAAACCGTAACGCTCGTTAAAGACAAAAAAATAAAAGGACAGGAGGGCTGGAAAGGAAAAGAGTTTTCCAAATTCAGTGATATGCAGCTCGGCTCGTCATTGAGATTGCGTGGAAAACGTGACCTTGATGGCGTCATTAATGTAGAATCTGGCACGGTAACGCCCGTGCTGATGGCCGATGACGACCGGATGCTTCGCAAAGGAATGTCGCTGGTTATGAAGGTGAACCTGGATGAAATAAAAATCGGCAACAAAAAAAGCATTCCCATTATTTCCGCGCGAAGTTTGCAGGCCTACATTACCACGATCGGGGACAAACTGATCCCGAACTACCTGAAAAAGCTTCCGCTAGACCATCCCGATCGCGTTGATTTTCGTTTTTATATTGCCAATGATGAGCTGGTAAATGCAGCCGCATTACCTGATGGGGTCGTTTTGATCAACACTGGCTTATTGAAGGCTGTAAAAAACGAGGCGCAACTATCCGCAGTGATCGGTCACGAAGTCGCCCACGTGCTTTACAAACATCACACAGCAAAGATGCGCAACAGCAATGACTGGAAAGGAGTACCGGCGGCGGCAGGGATTGTGGCAGGCTCTTTGGCAGGGGCAGACGCGGGAGCTGCGGCATTAATGCTCTCAGAGGCGGTTTCGAAAATGTCAATGAATTCTTTCAGCCGTAAAAAAGAGAGCCAGGCAGACCGGATAGGACTGTATTACATGGTAAATGCAGGCTATGACCCACGTGAAGCTGCAGCATTTTGGTTGGGAAGAATCCAGGAGGCCCAGGAAAAAATTGACGAGAAACAGATGAAAAATGCCGGCCAGGCGCTCGCCCTTTCGCTGACTGGAAACGACTCGTCGCTGGAAGATGATGAAGACGACAAGGAAGATGAAGTGTCCGCGCCTGTGTCGAACTATGACGCAACCCATCCGAAATTGAAAGACCGCTTTGTGAACCTCAATTTCCTGTTGGCAACCACCTATTCAAGTGTGGATTACAGCAAATTGAAAACCGGAGAGGAAGACTACAAAGCATTTATGGACGAACTGACCGGTAAGAAAAAAGCACCTGCCGCACCTGGCGGCTCGACGGATGCCAGGAAAAAACCGAAAGGAAAGACGCCTCTCAAACAAAAAAGCGGGGCAACAAAGCCAGCGGCCACTAAACCTGGGACCAAAAAGTGATGAGAAATAGTTCTTTGATCAAATGGATGTTGCTGGCGTTCATAATCTTTTGCGGCAATCCGTCGACAGCTGTGAGTACCTTGCATTTTATCGTTTTTGCAGATACTGATGATCCTAGTATCGGTGAATCAGTGCTCAAAACATACGTGTATCTGACCAGCGACCTGCAAGCCACATTATCAAAATATTCGGGGCTCAAAGTGGTGGCAAAGCCATTTTATGGCCCTGATTGTAATGTGGCAAACCTCGACAAAACGGTAAATGAGCTTAATGTTGGGCCAAACGATGCGGTGCTTTTCTATTTTGTCGGCCACGGCTGGAACCGCCGTTTGAGTACTTATCCCTCCATGATTTTCGGAAATGCGAATACCGAGCGGGTCAATCTGGAACAATCATCCCGCGATCTGGAAGAAGTTTACAAAAAGCTTCGCGCCAAAAACCCACGCTTTTCACTGGTTGTTGCCGATGCCTGTAATGGCGACAGAATGGACGAGCCACAGGTCACAAGCACCCGCAAGGTATTGGTAATGAAACCCGTAACACCGAACCCGTCCAGCCTAGTCAAGCTTTTCAACAATTTTCGAGGCGGCATGATCATGAGCAGTTCGCAACGCAATACATTTTCATATAGTGATCCAAAAGGCGGCTGGATGAGCCTTTCTTTCCAGAGTGCTATGGGTGAAATGTATTCGACCAACTACACCGGAGAGGTTTCCTGGGCAAAGTTTGCCGATCGTGTGAAGGAAAAAACGATGGCAGAGGCACAGAAGAATGACACCGAGCAAGAGCCTCAGTATAGTATTAAAGACATTTATCCGGTTATCGGCTCTGCAACCCTGGCAACGACCCAGCGCAGTGTTTCATCATCTGAACCGGGCAAAACTTCGCTGTCCAAAGAGCCGTGCAAATCAGTTACAAACTATGTAAATGAAACCGCACTTTCGGGAATCCGGGAAGACCTCCCGATGCTTATTGAGATCTACGAAAAAATCGACAGTGATAATGCGGTAGAATACGCCGAGACATTCTCTCTTTTTTACAAAAATCAAAAAGCATTTTACGACAACCTCGGGCAGGCCGTATTTTATCAGGTAGATGGAGTGCCCCAACATTGCAAACCCAGCCTGCAAACGGTGACTGGCTGGGTGGGCTCAAATGCGAAAGAAGTCAATCAGCGTTATGCGATTATTCAAAAATATGCCTCGCAGCCAAACCGGCTGGTACAACAGGCGCGGAACGACCTGCCTACCATTATTCAACGACTTGAAGAGATCCTAAAGGAGTTGGACAGGTAATATCTTGGTGAATAAATATATGTTGGCTCAGCGAGCAATACATTAGGGTTTGAAGAATGGTGCTTGCTTCATCAAAGGTTAGGCCACCAGGCAACCGGTAATCAACAGCTGGCATGATTTCGTCTGACAAAACATCGACATCAAAATGGATCCAGAAGCGGCTATTCTCCGTTAGCAGATGATCCTTCACTTTCGCCAAAACGGGAATAATACCCTCATTGTGAACCGTTTTCAGATCAAAGCAGCGGATATTTGAATCTTCGATCCGATCGCTCCCCCATTTAGCTGCTTCATCAGCGTCACGTTGCCCTATCTGTACGACATGCTTTTCAAGTGTATAAGGATATTGACCATCTATATTGGTTAGCAGATCCGGCCCACGGCCCACAACCAATGCTAAATCCATCGACGCAGCTTGGCCATTCGGCTCGGATTCCGGCCCGTAAAAGTCGGCATGGGCGTCGATGTGGACGAGACCGTAGGTCCCCTTTCGTTTGAGAGCCAACATGCAACCGAACAGAATGCTGCAATCTCCGCCCAAAACAACCGGAAAGGAGCCCTGATGGCGCACTTCGGCAACGGCGTCTGCCAATTGGCGTGAATAATCAACAATGGCTTGGGCGTTAAGCACATCATGTTCCGAGGCACGTTCACCAGAAAAAGTTTCTAAATGAAAAGGTACGAGCCGAGGCGAGGCAGTGCCTTTAAGAAATCCATTGAGTTGTAACGCGTACGGCAATAGCTCGATTCCCGAAGGCCATAAACCCAAAATCGACGGGGCTAAAATGCGTTGATAAGATCGGTCCATGGTTCATTCGCTGTTTTCAGTTCAAGTTAATTGACCGGTGGAGAATCACTTTACTAAATAAGGTTCGAGTCTGCCCTACTTTTTACAGGTACTTTCCAATGCTACTGCATATTCTTTTTGAATTGGTTTCCCCCCGAGCTTTTCACATATATCATAAAATCGCAGCGCATTATCACAGTCCTTTGTTAAAAAATAGGCAACTGATAGCTTATACGATGTATTTTGGTTTAAGCTGTCAATCAAGTACGATTTTGAAAATAATGAGATTGCCGACGATAAGGAAGCCGTGTCCTTACTTTCATGATATCTATTCATAAAAACAGTAGCCTTATCTGTCAGGATATTGGAATTTTCAGGATTCTTGCTTAATCCTTCATCATATTGTTCCAATGCTTTTATAGTATCATTAAACGTAAAATAAATGGCTCCCCAACCCCAAAACACATTTTCATTTTCTGGATCCAGAAGCCAGGCTTGATTAAAGCGATACATTGCCGTTCTTACATCGCCCCTGTACAGATAGTTAAAGCCAAGTTTGATTAGCACTTCTGAGGCATTACGCCTACTTCCCTCCTGCTTTATATATTCGTCAATGAGTTGGCTGTCGGAAGCCAACTGCTCCTTGGTTTTTGGTTTATCACCGTATTTTGGAAGAAGCCTGATATTTTCCTTTGCCTCTCTTTTCCATTCCTTGTAACTCATTTTTTGTGCAATGGATGTGTAAGAAATGCAGATGCAAATAACCGTGAAAATAAATCTCATTTTGATTCGTATTTTTTTATCGTTGTAATCTCTCTTTATTCTTAAACCTGCCGACAAACCAACTCGATTCGCCCTAACTTTGATGCTGTACTCGGCAGTGCGTGGCCTTAGTTTTTTGATTTAAGCGGAATTCACTGGAAACCGCACTTAATATAACTTTGATAACCGTCATCGTATTGCTGGTTCTGTTTCTTTCAAGCCATTACGGCTTATTCCAGAGCATGTAGTTGTTCGGTAAACGAGGTAGCGCGACCGGGAAATACAGATTGGCATGCTCATTCAATCCTTTGAAAACATGCACAGCAAACGTCAGAAGAAAATTGCACTACCGGAAGCCACGGAAGTGCGGTACGTATCCATAGATGACATCATTTTCTGCCGTTCGAGTAACAGTTACACAACTTTTTCTATCAAAGGAGTTGGGCCTATAACCGTCAGCAAACCAATTGGTGAATACGAATTTCTCCTAGAGCCGTACGGTTTCATACGAACGCATCAATCATTTCTGGTGAACAAAAACCGGATCTTATCCTATAAAAAGGAAGACGGAGGCTACTTGTTAATGGAAGGAGGTGAACAGGTCCTGCTAAGCAGACAAAGGAAGCATTTATTGAGAGAACTATTTATCTGACCAAAGGCTAAAATACTATTGCTTAGAGCTTATAGCACAACCTTCTAAAACAACAGTCAAAGTTTTGGCCTTTTCACTAATTGACATTTCGGTACTCGTTAGGTGTGACGCCCACCTTTTGCTTAAACAGGCGGGTAAAATGCTGCTGGTATTTAAAGCCGAGCTCATCCGCTATTTCATTGATGGATTTCGCAGGGTCAAAAATCTTGCCCTTCGCTTCGTCAATCAGTTTTGATTGAATGTAATCCAATGCTGTACAGCCAGACTCTTTTTTAATGAGATCACCAAAGTAATTAGGAGATATATGCAGTTGCTCGGCACAATAGGCAACAGTCGGCAAACCCAGCGTCCGCCCCAGGCCGGATTTGAAATAATCGCTGAGCAGGTTTTCAAAGCGCACCAGGATGTCCTTATTGACGTGGCTTCTGGTAATAAACTGCCTGTCATAGAACCGCATGCAGTAATTCAAAAGGAGCTCTATATTGGAAACGATAAGTGTTTTGCTGTGCTTGTCAATGTTGAGTTCTATCTCGGTGTCGATTTTCTGTAGGCAATCGTTGATGGTCGCTCTTTCTTTTTTAGATAAATGCAAAGCCTCATTTACCTCATAAGAAAAGAACGAATAATCTTTGATCTGTTTCCCCAGGTGCGTACCGGCAATCAAATCGGGGTGAAACACCAGCGCCCTTCCCCAGGGTTTGATGATCTGGCCGTTGCTATCGATCCCATATACCTGTCCGGGTGATATGAACACCAAAGTACCATCTTCATAGTCGTAGGGCTGGCACCCATACCGCATGTCACCGCATTTGACGTATTTGAGGAAAATAGCATATACTCCCATATACCTCCGAAAGTATTGGTAGGTTGGCATCTGATCAAAATTTACTACACTTACCAATGGGTGCCGGGTGTCTACCCCCATTGCATCATTGTACTGTTTTATGGTATCGATCCTGTCCAGGTGTTCCATAGCGCTAATGTTTTAGACAAATCTAGCGAACTGATGCGTGTAATAGGTCTCATTTCCATCAATTCAGTAAAAGTGGTAAATACTTCTGTATTCTGTATAAATGCAAAAAGACGGTAATGGCGAAATTTGTAAAACAATCAATCAGCACACCACATGGGCAAAAATAAATTTCTTAAATGGACACTGCTTTTTGTCTGCACAATAAACCTCAGTACGATGCATGCACAGCATAAAATTAACAACGCTGCCGCTTTAAATGAACACCAGCAAAGCATGGCGGCCATCGCGGCACTGACTGCCACCGGCAACATGCCACCACTCCAAACGGCACTCAGTACAGGATTGGATGCAGGTCTCACGGTCAATGAAATAAAGGAGGCGCTGGTGCAGCTTTATGCCTATTGCGGCTTCCCGCGGAGCCTGAATGCGATAAATGCCCTGATGTCCGTGCTGGACGAAAGGAAAGCCAAAGGGATTAAAGATGCGGAAGGGAAAGACGCGGCCCCCATCACAATCGCAGATAAGTACGAGACCGGTAAACGCACGCTACAGCAATTAACTGGCAAAGAAGAAGGAGGACCAAAGACGGGCGTCAATGCCTTTGCGCCCATCATTGATACGTTTTTAAAAGAGCATTTGTTTGCGGATATATTCAGCCGTGATGTATTGAATCATCGTCAACGCGAATTGGTGACGATTTCTGCTCTGGCGGCCATGGCTGGCGTGGAGTCGCAGCTGCAGGCACACATCACGATGGGCAAGCGCACTGGGGTTACGGATGGGCAGTTGATTGAACTGGCAGGACTGATCGAAAAGTATGTCGGCAGGGCGCAAGCCAATACTTTAAGGAAAGCGATAGCGCAGCCGGCACTACCGGTTATCCAGCCGGACATGATGATTAGAATCTCCGAGATCGAGATTCTACCCGAATACCTGGCAGCGTATAAAGCCATTCTCGGACAGGAATCATCAGAATCAGTGAAAATCGAGCCGGGGGTGATTGCTATTTATCCTATGTACCAAAAGGAAAACCCCGGCCAGATCAGGATCGTGGAAATCTACGCCAACCAGGCCGCTTACAAGTCACATTTGCAGACCCCGCATTTTCTGCATTACAAAACGACGACAATGAAAATGGTCAAGACATTAAAACTGGTGGATATGTATGCAATCGACCCGCAAGCCATGAACCTGGTATTTAAAAAACTAGGAAGCCAATAACACCGGGCAACGTATAATAGGATCCGGTATCACCATTAAGCTAATTCAACATCATGAAAAATATTGTTTTAATAGCAACACTCTCAGTGATCACCCTGAGCGTACATGCCCAGACCACTGTCAAAAAGCCCCTCAATAAAAGGGCACAGGCCACACCACACGCCCCAATACCATTTGGCAAAGAAGCCTTTCAAAAGTCCGAGCAGACCGTGATCAGATGGATGGGCAATGGTGGTTTTTTTATCAACAGCCAAGGAACCACCTTGATGGTTGATCCCTTGTTGAAGGGATTCGACATGCCGGTACTTTTCAAAGCGCCCATTGAGCCAAAAGATGTTCCCCGTTTGGACGCCGTGCTAATTACCCATAGCGACAACGACCACTATAGTATTCCAACACTGACAGATCTTGCTCAGCTTACCGGGATGTATCATGCTACTGCCTATGTCGATTCGCTAATGAAAAACCAAGGATTCAGATCGACCGGACACGGAATCGGTGACGTTTTTGATGTCGGAAAGATAAAGGTTACCCTGACCCCTGCCGATCATGACTGGCAAAATTATGCTCCCAACAAAACAAGGCATTTTAAAAAGGCGGATTGCGCGGGCTTTCTGATCCGGACAGCGAACGGCACGATTTGGGCAGAAGGGGATTCAAAGTTGATGCCCGAGCACTTGACCATGGTTCCCCCCGACGCTATCCTGTTTGATTTTTCCGACAACGAGTGGCATTTTACGCTAGAGGGCGCTCTAAAAATAGCCAGTGCCTACCCCGATACGCCTTTACTATTATCTCACTGGGGCACCGTGGATGCACCGGATTTTACACCGTTTAATGCAGACCCCGAAGTTCTTAAAAAACTGGTGGTAAATCCAGGCCGCGTGGTTGTGCTGGCACCCGGTGAAGCCTATGTGTTGAAACCGCTGAGGGAAAAGCAATAAAATCATCTCCAATCCATCCTAACAATCAGATTGCTAAAAACCACTATGGATGAAATCAAATGACTTCAAAGCATTCCAAATCGAGAGCCTGTGCAATTATGTCCCTTCCTTTGGCAGGAAGGACCTATACCGGATTTGTCTGGTCACCGGTGAAAGCAGGGTCTATTTTGCCGATAAATGCGTAAACCTGTCGGGTACATGCCTGTTTTTCGGCAACATCAATACGCCGTATTCCTGGGAAATCGTATCTGATACCCAAAATGGCTATGGTTGCCTGTTTACCGAAGATTTCCTGAAAGGCGCCGAATACTTTGATAACATAGGATCGCTGTCGGTGTTCAACATTGGGAACCTCCCCGTATATGAATTGCAAGATCAAACACAGATTGCCAATGTCAACTTCATTTTCAAAAGGATTTTAGAGGAAAATGGCGGTGATTATGTAAAAAGGCAGGAAATGATCAGAAGCTTTATCTGTATTCTGGTCCATGAGGCATTAAAGTCCAGGGCCGTTGCGGGCTACTCTGAAAGGACAGCTCATAAAACAGCTTCACTAAGGATTTCCACGCTGTTTCTAAGAATGCTGGATACACAATTTCCGGTTGAAAATAAAAGAAAGTCCATTCAATTCACCAAACCGACAGACTTTGCAGGGCGGCTCGGTGTCCATCCCAACTATCTCAACAGGATGCTAAAAAAAGAGACCGGAAAGACCATTTTGAAGATCATCAACGAAAGGATCATCACCGAAGCCCGGATTCTCTTACAACATACGGATTGGAGTATTTCAGAAATAGCCCACTGCCTGGGTTTTGAATATCATTCCCATTTCGACGGTCTATTCAAAAAGATCACAGGCCTGAGCCCGCGCATCTATCGGGAAATGGTTTGAATTTTCAAGGCAAATAGGAATGCTGCGACTAATCAACATTTTAGCCCTGCAAGCCGAGCAATTAAGACAAACTTAAATCGAAAACAGATGATAAAGCCTGTTGATAAAATCATCACTATTGAAGAACACTTTATGCTGAAAGAAATCTCACAGAAGGTATCCGAATTCAATAGCACTCAAAATAGTGGAAGAGCAGCCGTAAGCAGCGTGCAAAAAGACTTCATGGCAATGGCTTTGCCTACGGCCGACATTGAAGATGTAGGACAGCGGCGCATACAATTTATGGATGCCGGCGGGATCGATATGCAGGTGCTGTTCTACGGACCTTCAAGTCCTCAGAACATCACCGACAAAGCACTTGCCATTGATTTATGCAGGGCCGCCAATGATGAACTGGCAGCGCTTATTAAAAAGTATCCTACAAGATTTTCCGGATTTGCCGTTCTGCCGGTGGTTGACCCGCTAGCCGCAAGTGCAGAGCTGGAAAGGTCTGTGGCTGAGCTCGGCCTGAAAGGCGCTATGCTGTCAGGAACATTTAACGGAGCGTTTTTCGATCAAGCTGAATTTTTCCCGATCTTTTCAACAGCCCAATCCCTGGATGTGCCTGTTTATATGCATCCTGCTATCATTGCCGAACACATTGCAGGATATTACTATCAAAGTACCGACTGGTCTGCCGTTGCAGCCGCGATGTTTGCATCTGCCGGTTACGGCTGGCATGTGGATTCCGGTATAGGCATCGTCCGCCTGATCGCCTCTGGGCTGTTGGATAAGTTGCCAGGACTGAAGCTCATTTCGGGGCATTGGGGTGAATTGGTACCTTTCTTTCTAAACCGGTTGGATGACCAGTTAGGCAAAATGCTCAAAGTGGACCGTAAGATCTCCGAGTATTATCGGAGTAATATTTCTATCACGCCCAGCGGCCTTTTCTCCGAGGCCCACCTGCTATTTGCCTTGTCCCAGGTCGGTTCAGACCAGATTATTTATTCGGGCGATTATCCTTTCTTGATTGATGAAAACACCCGTGGCTTCCTGGACAATGCTGCTATATCCGACGAGGACAAAAATAATATTGGCTATAAAAATGCCGAGCGGCTACTGCACCTGTATTAAGTTGAAAGATGCTTTTAATCATCTCTTAAGTCTAACGACGGATGTTGAATTGGTTTGAAATTCATAAGCATTGGTGCTAATGCGCTTAACACGGTACGGGTGACCAGTCGTAGCTTTGCCATCAAAAAGGAAAACTTATGAATACGATAATGGTCAATACGACCTTAGGCAAGGTTGAAAATATCGAAGAGGTTTTAAAGGGAGAGTTTGCCGTAGTGGCAGAGTGGCAGCAAAAAGGAATCCTAGCACACATTTTCGTGAAAGAGGCAGGCGGTGGCGCCGTGCTGGTCTTCAATGAAACCGACTTGGGAACGGTAAAGCAACTGATCTCCCAACTACCCCTTTCCAAACATTTTGAAAAAACCGAATACACACTTCTCGACAAACAATTTTAAAATATGAAGAAAGTACTGTTTGTGGTTACAAGCTGTGACCAAAAAGGAGACACGGGGATCCCCACCGGATTTAACCTGAGCGAGGTCACGCACCCGCTTTCGGTCCTGGAAGGTGCCGGTATCCGGGTGGATATTGCATCCATCAAGGGCGGGGCCGCGCCGCTGGACGGGTTAGAGGACTTAAATGACCCTGTCAATGCGAAATATTGGACGGACGATGAGTTTCGCCGCAAAATTGAACATACGGCCAATTTGGAAGATGTGGATCTGAATCCATACGATGCGATATTCTTTGCCGGAGGCCATGGAACGATGTGGGATTTCCCCGAGACGCCGTCGGTACTCAGCGCCATCCGTGAAATCTACGAAGACGGCAAGATCGTTTCAGCCGTATGCCATGGTCCGGCAGCCTTCGTAAACGCTACACTTAGCGACGGCACTTATTTAGTTGCTGGCAAAAAAGTAGCTGCATTCACTAATGATGAGGAGGAGGAGGAAGTGCAGTCTACGAAGGTAGTACCCTTTCTATTGGCTGAGGCCCTGGAAGCCCGCGGCGCATTGCATAAGCAGGCGCCGAATTGGAGTAATAACACCGCCGTAGATGACCGCCTTATAACCGGCCAGAATCCGCAATCAGCTTCGAGTGTAGGTAAGGCGCTTTTAACTGCTTTAACTTAAAAGGAACGTAAAAGCCTGTTTGCTTGCCCGCAGACAGGCTTTTACGTATTTATCAAATCAACAAACCAAAACGTAATGAAAACAAGCAACAACACCATATTAATTACCGGGGGCGGAAGTGGAATAGGGCTCGCGATAGCTCAAAAATTCCTCGAAAATGGCAATACAGTTATCATTTGCGGCCGAAGAGCAGATAAGCTTGCAGAAGTAAAAAGCAGGTTTCCTGGCCTGCATACCAGGGTTGCCGATATCAGTAGCCCCGACGACAGGATTGAACTTCGTGATTGGGTTACTTCTAATTTTCCCGGTCTGAATATCCTGGTGAACAGTGCAGGGATTCAAAACACTTTTTTTATAAAGAAGGAGAACACGGTCGAGGCAATAACCAGTGAAGTGACGACTAATCTGATTTCGCCTATACACCTCGCAAATCTGTTCGTGCCGCATTTGATCAAACAAGAGGAGGCCGCCATTATCAACATTACTTCCGGGCTTGCATACATCCCCGTCGTAGCGACGGCAGTATACTGCGCCACCAAGGCGGCCCTTCATTCTTTTACCCTGTCCGCACGGCATCAATTAAAAGATACTTCGGTCAAAGTCTTCGAAATAGCGCCACCCATTGTGGACACCGAGCTCGGGCACCAGGGTTCACACAGGGAGCGTGAAGTAGAGGGCATTTCTCCTTCGCAGGTAGCTTCCGAAACATTTCAGGCAGTGCAGAATGATCAATTTGAACTGGCCATCGGCATGGCCCTGAACCTTTACCGCGCCGCTCATAGCGACAAGGCCGATATGGTCTTTAACCAGGTCAACCGGTAGGTTTCGGCTCTAACTCCCAACATATTACTAAGCTAAACTGAAATGAAAAAAGCAACAACATTTAAAAATAAGGGCCTGAAAATGGCAGCTGAAATCCATCTCCCGAATGACTTCACAGAAACCAGTACATATCCTGCGATTGTATGTATCCATCCCGCTGGGGGTGTTAAGGAACAGACTATCGGATTGTATGCTTCACGGTTGGCAAAAAATGGATTTGTGGTATTGACGTTCGATGCTTCCTATCAGGGCGAAAGTGAAGGGTTGCCCCGTTATTTGGAAGATCCTACCGCAAGAGTGGAAGATGCACGCGCGGCTGCTGACTTTTTGTCTACCCTTCCTTATATTGATACTGCCCGTATGGGTGTATTTGGAATCTGCGCGGGTGGTGGATATGCGATCAGTGTAGCGCAAACAGAGCATCGGTTCAAAGCCGTAGCGACAGTCAGCGCTTCTCCTATGGGCGAGGGATTCAGGAACTTTCTTGGCAACGAAACACCCGCCCCGGTTTTGCTGGATATGCTTACCAAAGTGGGGGAACAACGCACAGCCGAAGCGGAGGGCGCCGAACCTCTCTATATGCACTGGGTACCCGAAACAAAAGAAGAGATCAATGAAAATACGCCCGACTTATTGAGGGAAGGCCACGACTATTATAGAACGCCCAGGGCCCAACATCCAAATTCAGTGAATAAATACCTTTTTACGGGAACGGACAGAATGATGGCTTTCTCGGCATTCGATCAAATAAGCTTGCTGCTTACGCAACCCATCCTTTTGATCGCAGGAAGCAAGGCGGATACCAAATTTTTCAGCGATCAGGCATATAGCCTGGCGTGCGGGGAAAAAGAGTTATTTGTCGTGGATGGTGCT
Source organism: Dyadobacter pollutisoli (assembly GCF_026625565.1). Classification (NCBI taxonomy): domain Bacteria; kingdom Pseudomonadati; phylum Bacteroidota; class Cytophagia; order Cytophagales; family Spirosomataceae; genus Dyadobacter; species Dyadobacter pollutisoli. The sequence continues at coordinate 878,957 of NZ_CP112998.1, read as the reverse complement.
ACCCATATTGCTCTGTATGACATACCCCAGTACGTCGACCAGGCGGTCGGCAAGCTAACGGAATTCTATAGCCAAAAGCTGGCAGTTTCCTGAGGGCATTAATGCGCCCGCAACGGTGCCACATAAAACAGTGCAGGACCATTTGACCTGCGCTGTTTTCATGAACTTATTTAATTTTGAACCGTTTTCTTTCAAGTCTGATTAATCAGTCCTGTAAAAAGCCGATAGCCAATATATCCTCCCTCTCGACCCGTCAACATTGTGGCTCTGTCCGACCCATACAAAATTTACTGAAACCTCTCGGGCCGTGAATGAGCAGTGCGCCATTTCGCTCACAGGATTTTGTCGGGTCGGTTCTATTTCGCTGCTTACGCCCGCAGTAGCTTTGTCTTATTCAATAACTTAAAAAAACTAATACTGACAAACTATGAGAAAGCTAATTGCAACCGAATGGATATCCCTTGACGGTGTTTTTGATGCAAGCACAATGAACGTATGGTTCAACCCTTACCACAGCGACAGCCGGGCGGCAGCCATTCAGGAGACTATCTCTGACTGCGACGCTATGCTGTATGGCCGGATCACTTATGAGATGCTGTACCCGTATTGGTCTGGATTTCAGAACAACGAAATGGGAGTAGCCGAAAAGCTCAACCAGGTCAAAAAGTACCTTTACTCGCAATCAACCCAGGCTCCCGGTTGGGAAAATACCGAAGTGCTTCGGGGTGACCTCGTGAGTGAAATCACTTCAATTAAAAATCAATCCGGTGACAATATCCTTGTCCAGGGAAGCGGCAAGCTCCTAAATACCTTATTAAAGGCGGGACTCATAGACGAGATGAGGCTGATGGTGCAGCCGCATCTGGCAGGTTCAGGGCAGAAACTATTTGATCAGGATCTGAACATTGGTATGCAACTAGACGAAATCCGGCGGTTGGAAAAAGGTGTGACAGTTCTGGTTTATCGCCCTCTTACCCAGTTGGCCGTTAATGCTTAGAATACCGGCGTATATTGCTGTCTTCTGGCAAGGTACTCCTTAGGGGTCAACCCGGTAAACTCGCGAAAAACGCGTGTAAAATGACTTTGGTCTGCATATCCATGTTCAAAAGCCACGTCTGAGAGTTTGTCAAATTGCAACTGGTTTAGTTGCTGGAAGGCCGCATCGAACTGGCACACGCGCCGGAATAGCTTGGCCGACATTCCTACATTGTTTTCAAAAAGCCGCTGCATCGTGCGTTCGGTCACGTTTAACTCGTCTTGCAAGGTGGTCAATGAATACAGGCCCCGACTATTTTTGATTTGTGCTACCGCAAAGTTCACCCGCTCAATGTCATTCTCGTCCATTGATGGGAGGCCAGTCAGGAACTCTTCCATTAATTGGAGCTGTTTTATCAAATCGGATGTATTAAGCAGTCGTTCTTCCAGACTCTTTTCCCTGGCCTGTCTAAAATAACTGATGTCGATACAGTCGTCGGTCAGCTGTCGCGCACCGGTTTGAAGCAGAGGTTTCAGTGTATGTGGCTGCAGAAACCATGCAATGAGTGTAAAATTGCCCGCTATCAGCAATTCGTCCGGCCGGATGGTCTGCCCATACAGCGTGAGGTGCCCTACTTTTCCCACCCTTGTTTTTGCGGCGGTCGTCTGGAAGATGATCACTGGCGAACCGTTGGCGAAAAGCGGCAGCGTAAATTCCGGGGCACCTTCATAACGGATCACAAGAATCCCATTGACGAGCGGCGATAGCCGCAGTGATGGTAAAAGATACTGAACCTGCATGAGTATTAAGACTTAGCTATCGTTCTCAAATTTTAAATTTATTCATGAAAGTACCTTTGAGACAAAAAATGGTGACTGTAAGTATCAATGATCCAGTGCCTTTTGAATTTCTTGTTCAAGATCCGCAGAATAACCTTCCTTTGCGTAGATGATCATTCCTTGCTTATCAATTAGCACATACAACGGTATGGCAGCGAGTTGAAAACCATCCTTGGACTGCTTGTTACCAATCAACATAGGGAATGTTGCTTTAGCCTTTTCGGCTCGCTTCTTGGAAATGTCTATCTGGCCGGTTTCATGAACAATCCCGTAAACTACAAGGCCTCTGTCCTTGTAGCGATCATAAATTTGCTGAACTTTTGGCATTGAGGCAATGCATGGGCCACACCAGACCTCCCAGAAATCCAGTAAAGTGACCTTCCCCTCAGTTACAACAGAATAAGATTTAGTGCTATCAAAAGCAGGTAATGATATGCTAGGAGCTTCTGTATCTCTCAATTTAGACTGCTTCGCAGCACCATCAGCAGACGCGGTTTCCTGAACATAATCTTTCAGGAAGGGAGCGTCGTAGAAGTCATAAGAATTGCTATTCAAATCCAAGTTTCTAGCTTGAAAATTTAAGTCTTGCACCTTCCCAAGCGTTTCCTGATGTTTCCGTACCGCTATCGGCAGCATGCTAGATTTGCTAATTGTTATTGCCTTATAGCGTTTATATACATCGTGCTCAACTAAATCAGGATAGTAGAAAGTGAGATAATAATTGTGCTGGTCTTGCGAGAAAGTGCTATTGACAGCCTGAGTCGTATCCAGCCGAATCAGGTCGAGCAGTATAACCTGGCCACCTGTGGTACCATACAGGAGATTTTCGGATGGTTTGGATATCATGCTGTACATTTTCCTAGTGGTGTCAGCTACGTAAGCGACATAACCATTATAAATGGTTTGTTGATCAAAGCCATCTCTTTGTGCCCAAAACAAGCATCCAAAAAGTTTGTCTTGATGGCTAACAAACAACTTTGCCTTTCCGGTAATTGTCCTAACATGCCCAGTGACAAGGGTGTCTGTGCGATGCAAATCGTAGGAAATCGTTTTAAGCGATGCTTGCTTTTTTTGGACTGCGCTAATTATCTCCTGCGCGTCCTGAGCAATGGCTACCTTTACCAGAGTAAGGATTGTTAAAACCAGCATGAATATTCTGTACATACTCATGGAAAGTAATTTTGATGATTTTCAAACTATTAACAACGAGTGACTTGATCGACTGGAAGTTGCTTCAGTCTAAAAAAACGTTTGTTCCTGAGACAGCTCTTCCCTACTCCTGCTGGTTCACGTCGCGCAAATTCAGACAAGCTACCAGACAATTATTGTCGTAGAAGAAGACCGAATTCCACCTCGTCTAATTTTCTTAAAATTAGACGTCTCAATTATTTCTAGCTATTCAATTATCAACAATATTTCTGACTAATTTACATATAATTTGGCTTTCGAAGCTTTCAGATTCTGTAGTTTGTATCCCTGAAAACCACGATCCCTATCCTCTATGAAATACTTATTTTACATGCTTGTGGTCGTTTTATTCTTTTCCTGCAAGAAAAAGGATGAAAAGTCTCTAAATGCTTCCGACCTGGAGGTCAAGATAGACAGCATTGTCAAACCGTATATCGACAAAACCGAAGTGGCGGGCATGGCCATCGGCGTTTTTAAAAATCATAAACCCTTGTTTCAAAAAGCCTATGGGTTGGCCGATCTGGAATTGGATGTCAAACTTCCGGTTAACGCATCATTCGAGATTGGTTCAGTCACCAAACAGTTCACTGCGGCCGCCATTCTACAGCTTGCCGAGCAAGGAAAACTTACGCTGGAAGATGATCTGGGGAAATATTTAAAATTTGATACCCATCAACGAAAGGTCACGATACGGCAATTGCTGAGTCATACGTCCGGGATTAAAGGCTATACGGAATTGCCCAGCTTTGAGACCCTATCGATTCAAAAGCATAGCAGAGATACTCTGTTACGCATCGTGGAAAAAGAACAATTCGATTTCGAACCGGGCGAAGCATTGATCTACAATAACACGGCGTTTTTTATGCTGGGCCTGATCATCGAAAAAGTGAGTGGATTGTCTTATGAAGAGTACGTAAAAAAGAACCTGTTCGATAAGGCCGGGATGACTAACTCCTATTATTGCAGCGAAAACAAGATCATCAAAAACAGGGCGCATGGTTATGACAAGGCCGAAAAAGGGTTGGTGAGAGCCGCCTATCTTGATCACACCTGGCCATTTGCAGCCGGTTCATTATGCTCGACCGTTGAGGATTTGGAGAAATGGAACAATGCGCTTCATCATGGGAAAATTCTCAGTGAGAAAAGCTACAAGGAATTTCTAACCCCTGTAAGCCTCAATGATGGTACGATCACCCGATACGCAAAGGGCATTACAGTTACAGATTGGAAGGAAAAACGCCTCATAGAACACGGTGGCGGAATCAACGGTTTCCTTTCACAGAACAGCTACTTTCCTGACGAGGATGTCAGCATCATTATTTTGATCAACACCACCAGCGTCAGGCCCAGGAAAATTGCTGATAAAGTGGCAGACCTGATTTTTAAGAGTCCACAGGCCAGTACGCCTGCGCATTTTACGGGTGACCTGGGGAAATTTACGGGTAGCTACAAGGGCCCGGGACGTGGCCAGGAAATGGATGTAAAAATCGGTAAAAACGATTCCACCCTTTTGCTGACAATGGGCAAGGAAAAACCTCAAACGCTCAATTACATCATGGGTAATTCGTGGACCGATGGAAGCACCAATTATCTCTTTAAGCAACAAGAGGGTCGGATCACCGGATTACGAATGGACGAGGTCTATGGATATTTGGTTTTGAAAAGACAGTAGTCCACAGCGGATAGACTCTCACTCTGCATAGCCTCAGAAAAATGCCTGGACATAATTTTTCGCTTTGGTCGGCACCAGGCCCAGGCGTGGTATTTCCACGCGGGTATTTCCTTCAAGAAAAACAAAAGAAATCATCGTTGCCGGTAAGGATGTCTACCGGCCTTAAAGAGGAATTTTTTCTGCAGTGTGATCCAGACTGTGGACAGCAGCAGTGATAATGCAGTAATGGCGATGCCGGTCTTGAACAGATCATGACCGATCACCTGCATTTTATAGGCCATTGAGCAGGCAAGTATTCCGAATTCTCCGATCTGGGACAGCAACGCGCCTCCGTAAAGGCTACTTTTCCAGGAGTATTTCAACCCCTTAAAAATCGCCGCGGATAACCCGCTGTTGACGGCCAACAACAACAACGTCCCCAAGCCTACCGTCAGCAGGTGCCCGTTTAGGTAGGTAAGGTCCAGGCGCAGCCCTATGGTGACAAAAAAGAGCGCGACAAAAAATACCTTAAAAGGATGCAATGCCCCTTCGAGCCATTTAAATGTATCCAGCTTACCAATAAAGATACCTGCTATAAAGCTCCCCAGCGCACTGCTGAGCCCGGAAAGCTCTGCCAACACGCCAAACCCAAGGCACAGTAAACAACCGGCAAAAACCTGCAATTCATGGTCGTCCTTAAATATATCTTTAATTTTCAGTTGTATGAAAGTCCGGTTGCGTACCGCACGGAGCACCAGAAAAACAAGTACGCACGCAGCAACTGCAACCACGACACGCAGCCAGGAAAATCCTTTGCCGCCCATAAATTGTATAGCGCCCAGTATTGGTGCAAGCATCAGGTCCTGCAGGAGCAGGATATTGAGTATCATCATCCCGAACTCGGTTTTCAGCTCTCCGTTTTTGCGGAGGTATTCACTGACCACCGCAGTGCTATTAAAGATCAGCAGAATGAAAATAATGATGCCGGTCAAATACGGCCATCCAGCTAAAAATGAAACCGCCATGACCAGCCCCAAGGTCAGCACGACCCTCATACCCTGCGCCACCAGCGGCTCAAATAGCATCGACTTGTTATCTGGGATATCGATTTCCATTCCAAGAAAGAACATTAACAACAAGATTCCTATCTCTGCGACAGGTTCGATGTCTTCGGCATTTGGGAAAAGGTTGGCTGCATGCGGCCCTATCAGGAAGCCTGCGATGATATAGGCGATCATATACGGTTGCCGCAACCTTTTTAGTAAAAAGATCAGCAGCAGGATCAGCAGGCATAAGGCACTAACAGAAAATAACACCTGGTTCATTTCTTGGGCGACTTTGGTCTTTTTACGGTCATTCTGAAAATAGCCAAACAGACAAAATGGGCTTACCATCCTGGCAAGCCCATTTTTGTTGCTAAGCTATTTCAATCAGCCTTGGGGCCTTTTGTTTGGCCTGCTCCTGTTTGGGGATGGTCAGGTGCAGCAACCCGTTTCGGTACTGCGCCGAAATGTGCTCGGCATCAACCACATCCCTGGGAAGAACAAAGCTTCTTTGAAAAGACTGATAGCTGAACTCCTGGCGGCTGTAACCGTCCTGCCCGGACTGCTCCTGTCGCTCTTTCTGTGAACTGATGGTAAGCGTGTTGCCATCCAGTTCGACCTTGAAGTCATTTTTGTCCATGCCGGGAGCGGCCATTTCAACCTCAAAGGTATCGCCGGTTTCGCGGATGTTGACCGAAGGCACAGTCGTGCTGGTCGCTGAATAATTGTTGTTGCCCCAGTTAAAAAGTTCGCGGCCAAAGAAATCGTCGAACAGCGCTGGGAATGTTGCGGGCAGTAGCCCGTTCCTTTTGATGAGTGACATAATCAACCTCCTTTTTAAAAGTTAAACAAAAATATAATGAACTTTGGCTGGCTTTGTTCGCCTGCCGGATGATGTGTGTTCAAACTATATTCCATCCGGGAAATGGCAGAAAAATTTTCAGGATCTGACAGCTTTTTCTGACAAAATGTATGTGTCCGGGCGACATTTTAGCCGCCCAGGTTGCAAAAATGACATTGAAAAATCTGTTAGGCCAACCAGAAGGCTATACCGAAAATAGTAAGCCAGTTAGTGCAGCGATGTTGACAAGGTGTCACAATACTTTTTTCATCATGATATCTGTCTGCTCATCTTCGCCAAATTTGAAAATATGCTTATCGAAGACTTTGAAACCGTTCTTTTCATAAAACCGAATCGCTTTTGGATTTTGCTCCCAGACACCCAGCCAGAGATATGCATTCTTTTGAAGCTGGGCTACTTCAAGTGATTTTTCATACAAGATTTGTCCAACCATTTGGCCATGATAGGCTTTTTTTACGTAGATGCGTTCGATTTCAAGAGAGCTTGGATCTTTCAGCTCAGTTTGGGCCAGGCCGGAATTGACCTTCAAATACCCTACTGGAATTTTATCGTCCCATGCGATAAAAAACTGGGAGTCCGGATTGCTCAGTTCTGAATTCATTTTTTCATCACTAAAATTTTCGGCTAGATATTTTTCCATATCCGCTTCCGTATTGGCTTCTGCGAATGTTTCCAGGAAGGTTTCTCTGCCAATTTGTTGTATGGTTGCCAGATCCTGAAGGCTGGCCTTACTTATTATTATCTTATTCATTTGAATGATGGTTGCTTAATTTACGACAATTCCATGATCAGCTCATCGGCAGTGACTGACAAAGCAAAAGTCCAATCGCATTGCCTTAGCGGGCCCTCCAATTGGAAAGGTGACCATAAGGAACGATCCGACTGCTCTGACCCCCGGCCCAAAAGTATAAGCAGTAGTTAAATATCGGTACGCATTTCGAAATAATCTAAAAGAATATTTTCCTCTCAACCCGAGCTTGACTAACACCGCCCGGCACTGCCTTTCATGTTGGGATTTCAACTTGAACAAACTTGAACACGAATTGGAAACACTGTAAATGCTCCCATGGATACATTTATAGAAACATTTACGTAGCCATGCTCAGAAATTATATCATCATTGCCCTGCGTACTTTTAAAAAGCAGCGGGGATTCACATTCATCAACATCATGGGCCTGGCGATCGGGCTGGCCAGCGTGACCCTGATCTATCTGTTTATCATTGACGAACAAGGCTTCGACCGGTTCCACCCCGATTCGGAAAATCTGTACATCCTGGGTTCGCACAATCAGATGAACGGTAATGAGTACACTTCGGCCTATGCGCCAGGTGCGTGGCTCAATGCACTCAAAAGTAATTTCCCCGAAATAAAAGGCGGGACACAGCTGCTTTCGCTGGGATACCCGGCCCACTTCTGGGACCGTCAACAGGATAAGATATTGCTGTCAGAAAATATTTTTTGGGTGCAGCCGGACTTTAAAGAAGTATTTTCCTTTCCATTGAAATACGGTAACCCGGCAACGGTATTTTCTAAGCCCAACGCCATTGTGATCAGTGCTTCGGTCGCCAGGCAATTTTACGGCGGCCAGGATCCGGTTGGCAGAACCCTGGAACTGAGCCACATTTACGGCACAAACAACAAATACGTCCCCCTCATTGTCACCGGAGTTTTGGAGGATTACCCCGGCAATTCCCATATTCAGCCCGACTACCTGGTCAGTACCGGCATGCTGCACGATATGATGACTGCAGGCGGGCAGAACTGGCTGGAAAACTGGGGGGCATCGTCGGGCTGGTTTCTGACCTACCTCCATACCACGCCAGGCGCTGACATTGACAGGATACTCAAAACATTTAACGGGGTGGTGCAATCCAATCTTCGCCAAGATCCCAAGAATGTGATCCAGCCAATGATCAAGCCTTTGAGGGATGTACATTTCAGCGATGAGCTGCGGTCGAGCTATAACAACAGCCGGATCGGAAATATCAAGTACCTCTATATTTTTGCATCAACCGCGCTCTTGGTGATTGTCATCGCCAGCATTAACTATATGAATTTGGCCACTGCGCGGGCCGTGAGGCGTTCCAAAGAAATCGGACTGCGCAAAGTTTTGGGAAGCCGGCGCTGGCAGCTGGTGGGGCAGTTTCTCAGCGAGTCAATGATCACCACTTTGATCGCATTGCTGATCGGGCTGTTGCTGGCTATGCTGCTGCTGCCAACATTCAACAATGTTGCTGGAAAGCATTTTACATTTGTCCACCTGATGCAGGGCAGATTGATCGCCTACATCCTGGGTACCACCGCCCTGGTGGGATTGCTTTCGGGCAGCTATCCCGCCCTGCTTTTGTCGGGCCTGATGCCACTGACCGTACTTAAAAACGCAAGGGTTTCGGCAAAAGGCTCCGACCGGCTGCGCAAAGGCCTGATCATTATGCAATACACAATCACTATTCTGCTCATCGTTTCGACGGCCATCATGGTGCGGCAGATGAATTTCATACATCAATCGGTGCTAAGCCGGAGTGGCGACGCGCTGCTTTCTGTCCGGTGGTCCGGAATGGCCTCGCTGAACAAATACCTGTCTCTCAAGCAGCGTATTCAGGAAGACGCCGAGCTGGACGTGGTCACCTTAGCCAATCACCTGCCAAACCAGGATTATTTCGGTTCGCTCGACCATGATGTGACCTTTCCTGAACTCGGAAATGAACAACACCGTTGGGGCGGCATGAGCGGGGACTTTGACCTGCCCAAAGCATTTAACCTGGAACTGATAGCGGGCCGAACATTCAGGACCGGCAACCCGGCCGATTCGAGTACCTACCTGCTCAATGAAAGCGCGATAAAGTCACTTGGGTTGCCGATGGAAAAGGTATTGGGCATGCGGCTGACCATCAATCGCCCGGGCGCGGATCCTAGTCAGCGAAGAGAAGGTACAGTGATTGGCATCGTTCGGGATTTTCCCTATCAGTCGATCCATCATGCCATTTCGCCACTGGCCATCGGCAGCCGGCCCGATCCTGAGGACCGTATTCTGTACATAAAACTTCCAGTTGGAAAATTTCAGGAAAAGATCGCGCAGATCGAAGCCAAATGGAGACAGGAACTGCCCGGCGTTGGTTTTGGCCACTGGTTTATGAGCGAAGAATTCGGCAGGATGTATGATGGAGAAAACCGGTTGTCAATCCTTTTCAAATCGTTTTCAGTGCTGTCGATCCTGATCGCCTGTATGGGCTTGTTCGGCCTTTCATCGTACCTGGCCGAGCAGCGCACCAAGGAAATCGGGATACGGAAAACGATGGGTGCCTCATTGCCACAGATCCTGCGCCTACTGTTCATGCCATTTTTGCGTTTGCTCGGCGTCGCCTGCCTGATTGCAATCCCGCTCGGTTGGCTGGCCATAGACCGCTGGCTGCAGGATTTCATTTACCGGGTCCATGTGGATATGCTGGTTTTCCTGACGAGCATCCTGCTAGTGGCGCTGCTGACTGCTTTGGTGGTCAGTTACGAAACGATCCGGGCTGCTTTGGTCAATCCGGTCAAGAGCTTGCGGTCTGAATAGCGCTGGGTAAAAGCCGCCTGGCAAACCCAGGTTTTAAAACCGATTAGATTACCCAATTCCCTTACCCGTATAAGTTTTCATGGAACTGGGCAAGGGCATCTGCCACAGCTCAATCGTGGGGCAATGCTATCTGAACTGGCCCTGCTAGCGGAAACGAATATTAATATTGTTACATTCGATCTGGCCGCTGCACTACAAAAGCTATCATCTGCCAGGACGTATACTTCACACAGAACACCATCCATTGCTTGATGGGCTGAACAAATCGAGAGCAACCCGTTCAAACAGCATCAGGGTACTTTCTGATCCTGTTTGAACGGGGGCAGATTGAAGTCAGAAAACTGTTCGGATAGTAAGGCACTTTTATTTCATCCAGACGCAAACAGCACCATTATCTATCAGATTTACAATCGGTTACTTACTTTCTAATTTTTGAAACATCACGTCAAGAATTTCGCTTAAAGTCGAAGACCGAATTTTACTTCCGGCTGTTGACTTCGATTTCCTGTCCCGGTGAATCAAATATTTCCAATTGTCCTGGCTTCTCCTCCTTCTTTGCATTTTCCCCTTGAAGAGACTACCCAAAAGCAATACATTTTGTAGAATATATATAAATTATACTGAATAATTGAAATTATACAGTACAATATATTGCAATAATTAATTTTATCAATATGTTTAACAACCAAAGCCGCACTTTGATTGTAATGATGCCCAGCAGATCCAGACCGGAACTGCTTTCATTACCCTTTTGCCATCTAGCCCCATTTTTGAAAATGAATATCCAACTAAAATCACTCCATTACTATGAAGAGAAACTTACAAAAATGCAAATTCGCGGCGGCATTGGTGATGCTCCTTCAACTCGTTTTTTTGCTTCCGCTTACCATCCAGGCCCAGGGCAAAAAGATTACCGGCAAGGTATTTTCCGCATCCACTTCCGAAGTGTTTCCTGGTGTTAACATTATTTTGAAAGGAAATACCAACAAAGGCACTATTACCGATAACCAGGGCATGTTCTCCATCGATGCTGCGCCTGGTGACGTGTTGGTATTCAGCTTTATTGGCTTTAAAACAAAGGAGGTCAAGATAGGTTCCGAAGCCACTTTAAGTATTCCGCTGGAAGATGGCGGCACTGAACTGAGTGAATTAATTGTGACCGGGTCCAGAAACACCGGGCGAACAATCCTGGAAACGCCTGTCCCGGTGGATGTTATTTCCATCAAGGATATTATGGCAGACCTCCCTCAGATGGACCTGGCTCAAATGCTCGCTTTTGTTGCACCAAGCTTTAATGCAGTCAGGTCCCAAGGTGGCGACCTTGACTCCCATGTAGATCCGGTTCAGCTCCGCAACATGGCACCCAACCAGATTCTTGTCCTGGTGAATGGAAAGCGAAGGCATACCTCTGCCTTGCTCATTACCGGAACCGCTGTAGGCAGCCCTTCCACTTCTGTTGATTTGATGACCATTCCAGCTTCGGCCATCGATCGCGTTGAAATTTTGCGCGATGGTGCTGCCGCTCAATATGGATCCGACGCAGTGGCCGGCGTAGTCAATATCATTCTCAAAAAAGGTACTGATAAACTGACGGGCAGTTTTACCGGCGGAGGTTATGCTAATACCGGTGGTAAAGCCGGAGAACTGACAAAGGATGGTAAGCCCGACGGATTTAATTATCAGTTTGATGCCAATTACGGCTTCAAGATTGGCGACAAAGGTTACTTTAACCTCTCCGGTCAAATCACGCAAAAACGTCCGACTTTGAGACCTTTTGTCAATGACTGGGGATTTTTCGATAATACCTATCTGAATAACCTGCGGACTGATAAAAATGGAAATCCGGTCATCACCAATCCTGAGCTCGTTGCTGCACAGGCCTCGGGTAACACAGCAGCACTTGCTTCGCTGACCACTGAACCGGGCTTAATGGCGGCACGCGGGCTGACCAAAGCTGATTTTGCCGTTTATGCGGGCATGCCTGCCATTACGCTCGGCAGCACTTTTTATAATGCAGGCTATCAATTGAACCCTACGACGACCCTGTATAGTTTTGGGGGCGCGTCTTACAAATATCTAAAGGGATTCTCGTGCTACTACCGTCGCGCCGCACAGACCGACCGTTTCAATTACCTGCTATATCCCAATGGTTTCCGTCCTCAGATGACTTCCAATACCTCAGACCTTTCCAACACCACAGGTATTAAAAGTAAGCTAGGTGAATTCAATGTTGATTTCAGCAACACATTTGGCAGGAACCGGATGCGCATCGGGATGGTCAATACCATGAATGCTTCATTGGGCTCGAATTCACCGGTCAATATGAATTTGGGTACACACCAGTTTACCCAAAATTCCACAAACCTTGATTTTTCCCGTTATTTCAAAGATGTGCTACACGGTCTGAACATTGCCTTTGGTGCTGAAATGCGCATAGAGAACTACAAAATCATGAAGGGCCAGGAAGAGGCTTACACCTATGGAGATGCAGGTGTGCTAACCGTTGGTAAAGACGGCCTACTTGTCGGACCAGATGGAAAACCTTTGGAAGATGCCAGCAGCACGCCTATCGTAGATGCAAATGGAAATCCGATCAGCGTCAATGCAGGCCAGCAGGTTACCGTTAAATCCCTCTCTTCCAATTGCCAGTGTTTCGCTGGATTCGGCCCAAAAAACGAAAGAGATGAGTACCGTACTACCATGGCAGCTTATGTGGATGCCGAACTGGAAGTGACCAAAAGCCTTTTGATCGCTGGCGCTTTTCGTGTGGAAAATTACTCGGATTTCGGTGGCGTTACGATCGGAAAGTTAGCCGCCCGGTATTCCATTGCTAAAACACTTTCATTGCGGGCCTCTATTGCTTCCGGATTTCGCGCGCCATCCCTACAAGAGTTGAACTACACTCATACAGCTACCGCATTCGTACCGGACGCCAATGGGATCCCCCAACCACTTGATGTGACAACCTACCCTACCAACAGCACGGCTGCCAGAGTTCTAGGCATTCAGGGCCTTAAACAGGAAAAATCCAGGACCTATGGCTTAGGGCTTACTTATCAACCGGCGCATGGATTTGAAGTAACATTGGATGCCTATCAGATTGATGTAGATAACCGTATTTTCAGGACCAGTTACTTCAATGCTTCCGAGGTAGGTAATAACTACGATGAAGTGATCGGCGGTGGCGAAGCCCAGTTCTTTGTGAATGGTGCAGACGTACGTTCAAAGGGAATTGAAGCAGTCGGAAATTATACGCTGACCCTGAACCGCGGCAAAAGCTTCATTTTCAGCCTGGCAGCTATTTTCAGTAAAAACACCATTCTGAACAGAAAAGTACTTGATCTGAATGTCTCCAACCTGACCGAAGACCAGATTGTTGCCAAGTACCTTGACCGGGCAACCATTGGTCAGTTTGAAACAGGGACACCCAGACAAAAACTGATCGGATCCGTTACCTACCGCGTCAATAAATTTCACGCTATGGTGAGAGGAACATACTTTGGAACCGTTACGTCCCGCTCGACTTCCTCTGACGCAGAAGGCAACTTTTACGATCAGAAGTTTTCGGCGCAATCTATTTTCGATGCGAGCGTCGGCTACGATCTGACCAAGAATTTAAAATTCTCTATTGGCGGCAGCAACGTATTCAACAAGTATCCTGATATACTACGCAGTGAAAATCAAGGATTTTATTTGTATGACAACAACCAGCAAGGCTCCAACGGATCTTACTATTATGGCCGTGTTTCTTTCAACTTTTAATGATCATCCTGACATGAAAACATATATCAGCAAAATTGCCCCGATGTTATCTTTGGCTATCGCGATGACTTTATTTGCATTGCTTACTTCCTGTGAACAACAGGACTACCCACCCAATTTAAGTACAGCACCAGGCGGTGGTACTGTGTCGACTTATAAGGCTTATACGTTGGCTGCTGCGGATACGGCAAAAATCTATGGGCGCGTTGTATTCTACAAATACAACAAAACGATCACCCTGGTACAAATGGGAATTTATAACGGAGCAGCTGGCAGCACTTACACAGCCGCGATTTTTCCCGGAAAAGTAACAGCAGCACCCGCGACGGCCCTCAAGGTGCTCGACACTGTTGCAGGCGCTACGGGAGCATTCGCGACCAGTAAGTATTTTAGCATTAGTGAAGAGGGGTTTTTCGATAAACTTGACACCTACAATGCTAACGTAACGATTAAACTAGGCGCGACCACCGTTGCCTCTGGCGATATAGGCGCTAACGCCGCACCCATAGCCGAGGCTGAATAGCGCCCGGTTAGACAAAGTGAGACTCATCAGAAATTAAAAGCCCTTTTTCTACATGGTAGCAAGAGGGCTTTTTTTGCATTGTTAACTGTGAAATTCGAAGATAGAGGAGCAAAATAAAAATCTGTTGTTCTTATGGAATATGCCCTGCAACGTTTACTGCTTCGTGGTTGGGCGAACTCGTAAGATTCGAACGCAAGGCTAAGAATAAAAGCAAAAAGACCCTTGTTAAAGTATACAGACCAAGCTCGTGATGCTGATCAACAAAGTTTCAAGAAATCCTGGCAAAGAAAGATCTGCACTATGATTTAAAAGGAATTATTAGTAATCATCGATTTTTGGAAGACTTGAGGTTACTACAAAAAAGCTCGGCGAGATTGTTATAAAGCGAAAAATGGTAGAAATGCAGCCAGTCGGTATCACATTTCGAGCAATTGCTGTAACCAATAAAAAAAGTTGTAGCGCCGCCTCCACAGGCACATACAAGAAAATTTTTGAGCAAGCCGTTCGATCCGCTTGAGATAATATGCTAGGCATATGTGCATTACAGGGAATTTTTGCAGGAAATTGAAAAAAGTGCTTTTCAAAAATCCCTGCTTAGGGATCAAATCCATTTCCTGGACAAGCTTCCCGGTTA
The DNA here is from genome assembly GCF_026625565.1 of Dyadobacter pollutisoli. Classification (NCBI taxonomy): domain Bacteria; kingdom Pseudomonadati; phylum Bacteroidota; class Cytophagia; order Cytophagales; family Spirosomataceae; genus Dyadobacter; species Dyadobacter pollutisoli. Next base: position 863,918 of record NZ_CP112998.1, on the reverse strand, counting down.
GACACTTCGTCACAAATCTTGTCAATATTCGTGACGATAAATTACGTACTATGTTGACACTAGGAACTGAAAAACAGATAGAAAAAATAGTTAAATCAAAGCATCGGGGTTTGCTTATGTTCCCCGAAGATTTCTCCTGGTATGGTTCATCCGAAGCTGTAAGGAAAGCGCAGCAACGCTTAGAGGATAAAAATGTGCTTGTACGGGTCGCCCAGGGAATTTATGTAAGGCCAAAAGAAAGCCCCTTAATTGGAGCTGTAATTCCAACCGCGGAAAAGGTCGCAGAGGCAATAGCAAAAAGGGATAAAATAAGAACGGTTCCCAGTGGAAGCTATGCATTGAATGCCCTTGGATTAAGTACGCAGATTCCAATGAAGATTGTTCTTCCGACCGATGGATCCCCACGCGAAATTAAAGTGGGCAGGCGAACAATTAAGTTTAAAAAGGTTTCCCCTAAAAATCTTCTTGCGAAGGGGAAAGTTAGCAAACTGGCAATTCAGGCTCTGAAAGAACTGGGCAAGGAAAATATCAGTGAGCATGAAGACAAAATGAATGTTAAATAATGATCCAAATGTAAGTTATTTAGATTGATTCGAGGCTTTCTTTAAGATAACGTCCCTACCATCCTGATGTTGAAAGTTGATCCGGCCCCACTGCATGAGCGGAAGTTTAATTTAGTAAGCCAGTCATTTGACGAGATAGGCGATCTTATTTGGAATTATTGCAGTAAGGAATTATAATATTCTACAAATATTGGTTTTAAGCCAATATTAATAAGGTATTTATCGAGGGAAAAGAATAAAAAACTTGTCTGTTTGTTAACAATGCAAGCAAACGGTTCCCAGGATGACGACACCATTACCAGGTAATTCAGAAGATCAGACATGGGGCAGAAATCAACGCCCATTTTCCAGCGAGGCGAAAATACCTGTCCAGACCGACGATGAACGTTTGTTGCGGGAAACATTTGCCGCAGATCCCAAAGATGGATGCTCGCTGCTGTTCCGTCGGTACTATGTGACGCTCTGCAATCACGCCGCACGTTTTGTGCATTCACAAGAAGTAGCGGAGGATATTGTTTCTGAGCTTTTCGAAGCCTTCTGGGCGCACAGGATTTTTGAGCACGTCACAAGCTCCTATCGCGCTTATCTCTACAAGGCGGTACGTCACCGAACTTATAACTATATGCGATGGAACCTCCGGCAAACCGATCCGCTAGAATCCATTTCCATTTCTCCGGTAGCCCAGACGGTCAATCCGGATGAGGCGCTCCAATACACCGAGCTTTACCTCAAAGTCGAGAGCATTATCCAGGAATTATCGCCGCAATGTCGCAAGGCCTATTTGCTGAAAAGAGTAGAAGGCAAGAAATACGATGAGATTGCCCAGGAACTCCAGATTACCCCGAAAGCGGTGGAAGGGCTTGTCAGCAGGGCTTTGACCAAACTTCGCACGGGCCTGAAAGAAAGCTGGTTTTTGACTATCCTGCTGCCCGCATTCCTCTGACTTTCATCAAGAAATGTATTACCACATACTGATATCAGGACTTATATCCAGCTTCAATGAACGAATTGATAACCAAACAGCTACTGTTCGATTTTTTCGAAGGCAAAGCCACATCAATGCAGCGAAAACTGATCGAGCAATGGCTTGAAGACAGCGAAAACGAAGAGCAATATTACCGCTGCGTCGACGAATGGGAGCGCCTGCACCCGCAACTGCTAATCGACACGGAGAAATCGCAGCATGAATACGACTTTTTTCTGGACGGAGGAATAGCACAGGAAAAGCGTGCCGAAGTTTTGTTCCGGGTCAGTAGGAAATCGCGTAACCTGCTGCCATGGATCGGAATGCTGGCGGCTGCCTCGGTATTACTTGCATTGGCCTATGTATTCCGCTCGGAGCTGATGTACAGATCCATCGAGTCGCCACACGGCCGTTTCACCAGTTTTTTCCTGAGCGACAGCACCGAGGTAACGCTCAATTCCAATTCAGTACTGAGGGTGCCTCGCTTTGGTTTCGGGGAGGATGTGCGTCAGGTGTGGCTGACCGGCGAGGCCGAATTCAAGGTAACGCACCAAAAGAATAACCTGCGTTTCGAAGTGCTGATGGGTGACGGCTACCGCATTGAAGTGCTGGGTACCGAGTTCAATGCGTTTTCGAGGGCACGCGGAAAAAGGGTTTTTCTGGCCAAAGGAAAAGTAAAGCTAAACCTGCCTGCTGGGCGGGAGCTTTACCTCAGCCCCGGCAACTACTTCACTGCCGACAGTAAAGGCACTTTTAAAGTGGTCACGCCCGAAGAACCGCTGGCCATTACCGCCTGGAAAGAGCAAACATTTTATTTTGACGATGCAACCCTTGCCGAAGTCGTCGAGCAGATCAACGAGCGGTTTGCCGTCCACATCCGGATCGTCGACGACGAACTCGCTTCCCGCAAAATCGGGGGGATTTACCAAGCCAAAGAACCAGAAGCATTACTGGAAATATTGTCGGCCATGTTTGATATGAAAATTACCCGCTCAGCGGACGAAATCGAATTGCGTACACCCATAAAACAAGACTTATGAAGATCCCGATTTTACGAACGTGCCTGGTTGGCACCTGTCTGCTGACCGCCAGAATTGGCTTTTCACAGGAAATCGCAATGGCAAGGCCAGCTTTACACCAGGAAAGCCAGAAAACGGAGCGGTCCGGTAAGCTCAAAGACGTGCTGAAGGAACTGGGCAAGAAGCACCATGTGAGCATTCTGTTCGAGCAATCCATTATCCAGGGTATTTCGGTTTCCGCGGATGCGGCTGAGCACGCCAGAGACCTGGAAGCGGAATTGAAAAGCTTGCTGAAACCCAACGGTCTGGAATTTATCAGGACAGGTAAAAAAGCCTATCTGATCCGAAAAAAGGAACAAAAGGAAAAACAGCAGCAGGCATTGGTTAAGCCGGTGTTACTGGGTACTGAGCCTGAGCCGCAAGTTTTAGAACCAGTTCCGATACGTCAGACCCCGGCCGATATCAGCGTCAAAGGAAAGGTTACCGATGAAAAGAATGCCGGGCTTCCCGGTGTGAGCATTTTAGTAAAAGGCAGCAATAAAGGCGCTGTGACGGATATGGAGGGAAATTTTTCGCTCAGTGTGACGGATGAAAATGTCGTGTTGGTTTTTTCATTTATCGGATATGTGACCAAAGAAATTGCAGTAGGCAACCAAACGATGATCAACATCCGGCTGGATGCTTCGGTGAGCAGTTTGAGCGAAGTCATGGTTGTGGGTTATGGAACGCAGCGTAAGGGCGACATTACCGGTTCAATCGGCTCGCTTTCAGCCAAAAACATCCGTGAAGTACAGGTCACTAACTTTGAGAATGCCATTCAGGGACAAATCGCCGGGGTGCAGGTTCAGGAGCCGAGCGGAGAGCCAGGCGCGGCTACCACCATCCGCGTGCGGGGCTTGGGGTCCGTATCAGCCGGTAACGAGCCTTTGTATGTGATCGACGGTTTTCCGGTGACCAAAAACATGGACCCTGGTATTCAGGGCGACATTACGCGCCGCACTACTGCTTTTGCGTTGCCCGCTTCCAATCCGCTCGGCACGATCAATTCCAATGACATCGAATCGCTTGAAGTGTTGAAGGATGCTTCGGCGGCTGCGATCTATGGATCAAGAGGTTCCAACGGGGTTATTTTAATTACCACCAAAAAAGGAAAAAAAGGCACCAGGCCTGTGGTGGGTTTTGATGCTTATTTCGGGGTACAGTCGGTGGCCAAAAGGGTGGACCTGATGAACTCGGCGGAACTGACAGCCTATGTGAAGGATTCCAAAAACAATGCGTACCTGCAGGATGTCCCGACAGCGAATATCAACGATGACAATGTAACCCGTTACGGAAAATCGACAAACGGCAGCTACTTCATCCCCGACGATTTCGCAAATCCCACCGGCACCGACACCGACTGGCAGGACCTGATCTTCAAGTCGGCTCCGGTGCAAAGCTATAATGCGTCGGTATCGGGTGGTACCGAAACAATGAACTACTATTTTTCCGGCGGCTATTTTAATCAGAAAGGCATCATTGACCGAAGCGGTTTCGAGCGTTTCAGCTTTCGGGCGAACCTGGAAGTGAACCCTGTCAAAAAGCTGAAAATCGGTTTTGGATTGAGTCCTTCCTTTACCAATACCGACCGCTCGCCGGCGGGTGCTCCCTACTTTGCAGATCCTCCCGGCATTGTGTATTCCGCACTCGTTACCTCGCCGACGGTATCGCCTTACCTGCCCGACGGGACGATCAACCAGACCGATAACCAGTCTCATTTGTTGACCGAAGATGGCCGCGGCGCAAATATGACGGCAGCCAGTAACCCGCTGGCGATCATTAAATATGTGACCGACGACCTGAAACAGTTCCGGACATTCGGCAATGTATTTCTTGAATATGAAATCATCGAAGGCCTCAAATACAAGCTTTACACGGGTATCGACGTCAATAGTTACAACCGGTCGTTTTACATGGCCAGGGCATTCCTGAACCGGGGAGCGACCGTAGGAGACCCTTATGCCCAATCGAATGCATCTTTGAATTACAACTGGCTGGTGGAAAATACATTGTCCTATGATAAAACTTTAGGGAAAGACCATCACATTTCGGCAGTAGTGGGGTATAGCGCCCAAAAAGACCGACTGGACGCCAATCAGGTCTACGCACAAAACCATCCCGACGACCTCTCCCCTTCCATCAGCAGCGGGCAGGTTACGAGCGGGGGCGACAACCGCCAGGAATGGTCGCTGGTATCCATGCTGGCGAGGGTGAATTATGCTTTCCGTGACAAATACCTGCTGACAGCCACCATACGTTCGGATCGTTCTTCCCGGTTTGGTGCGGGTAACAAAACAGGGACATTTCCTTCGTTTTCAGCAGGATGGCGGTTGTCGGAAGAAACCTTTATGAAAGGTCAGACGATAGTAAGTGATTTAAAACTGCGCGGCAGCTGGGGTAAAACGGGAAATTTCCTGATCCCGAACTACGCGGCAATCGGTTTGTTAAGCCCGTATAATTATACATTTAATAATGTAATTGTAAACGGGATCGCTCCTTCAACAATCAGTAACGATAAACTGACCTGGGAAAAAACCACGCAGGTGGATTTCGGTATCGACCTGGGCCTTTTTCGAGACCGGCTTTTCATCTCCGCCGATTGGTACAAAAAAACGACCTCGGACCTGCTGCTGAATGTACAGGTGCCTTCGTCGGTTGGTTTTGCCACGGCACTTCAGAATATTGGCGAAGTGGAAAACAAAGGCGTGGAATTGACGATCAACAGCCGCAACATTGTGGGCGCATTTACATGGTCAACAGATTTCAACTTTTCGTCCAATCAGAATGAAGTATTGAAACTCGGCCCCACCGGTGATCCGATACTCAGCTCGGGAGGTGCGGGTATCCGGCACATTACCCAGATCGGCGCACCGATCGGCAGTTACTATGGCTATGTTGTCGACGGCATTTATCAGACACAGGCTGAAATAGACGCTGCGCCCGACGACGCACTGGCACCAGCCGCCCGGCCGGGGGACATGCGGTTCAAGGATGTAAACGGTGACGGAAAAGTGGATGCCAGTGACCGCACCGTGATCGGCAACTACATGCCTGATTTTATGTACGGTATTACCAATCGTTTTAGCTTTAAAGGTCTGGACCTGAGTGTTTTCTTCCAGGGTGTACAAGGCTCCAAGATCCTGAACCTGACCCGCCGTCACCTTGGAAACGGCGAGGCGGCGACCAACTCTTACAAAGATTGGACAGAACGCTGGATATCTCCCGAAAACCCGGGCAATGGTACCATTCCGCGCGCCGATCGCCTGACCGATTTGCACGGGGGAAACAACCGTCCCTCTTCCTACCAGGTCGAAGACGGATCGTATTTCAGGTTGAGGAGTATCACATTGGGATATACATTCCCGAAAACCATGCTGGGAAAAGTGCAATCGTTGCGGGCTTACGTTTCGGGCACCAACCTGTTTACCAGTACCCAATACATTGGCTACAATCCGGAGGTTAATAACCAGGCAGGCCTCACCGGCGTACAGGGAGAGGACTATGGCGCGTATCCATTGTCCCGCAACTTCACGTTCGGCCTGAATGTAACCTTCTGACATCACCTCACTGACTTTAAAGCGAAAAGGATATGAAATTAAAAAACATCTATTTGGCGTCTTTGATCGCAGGAAGCCTGTGGTCATGCAGCCAGGATTTTACAGACCTGAACCCGGTGACCCAGCGGAATGTGAACGGTTTTTACCTCACGGCGGGTGATATGAACACAGCCATTAATGCGGCTTACAAAACCTTACAGATGACAGGGACTTATAACCAGAGTTACTGGATCATGCAGGAAATGCGCTCGGATAATACCGACCAGGGACCGGACGGCACCGGGCTGGGTGCCGAGCTGACCGTAATCGACAATTTCTCAGAAATAGCCACCAGCGAAATGATCACAGCCGCCTACACGGATTCCTATCTGGGTATTGCCCGCTGCAATATTGTCCTGGACCGGATTGAGCCGATTGATATGGATGCGGCTGTCAAGGAGCGGATCAAGGGAGAAGCGTTGTTTCTCAGGTCGTTGTTTTATTATAATCTGGCGGTTTTGTTCGGCAACATTCCGATGCCACTTTCCGAAGCAAAATCGGTGGCGGAAGGCAGCTCACTGCCCCAGGTGCCTGCTTCGGAAGTGTATAAACAACTCATTACCGACCTCACGACCGCAGAAGCGGCTTTGCCGATCAAGCATGCCGCAGCGGACCGGGGCCGCGCCACCAAAGGCGCAGCCGCTACATTGCTGGGAAAAGTAATGCTGACTGCCGGAGACAAAGCAGGAGCGGCAACGGTTTTGAAACGAATTGTTGACGGATACGGGTACTCATTACTGGCAGATTATGGCAGTCTTTGGGGGTTAACCAATAAAAACAATGCGGAATCTATTTTCGAAGTACAGTTCAAAGGAGGTGGGACCGGCACTGGAAATTCATTTACCAATGCTTTTTCTCCTTTGCTAAGACAAACTACTGGTGCCTATAAAAACCGCCCTACCGTGAATATGATGAATGCTTACGAGCCTGGGGATGACCGTTTTCTTAAATCAATGGATTCCAGTTTCGTCAACAGCTCCGGTGTGCTGATCACCAGCTCACGGAACGATACGCGGTTTATCAACAAATTCGGCAAGGAAAATGCATTCAACGAAAACGACGCATCCTATAATTTCGTAGTGTTGCGCTATGCCGATGTCTTGCTGATGCTGGCGGAGGCACTGGGTGAATCTGCGGAGTCTTATGAATACATTAACCTTGTGAGGACCAGGGCAAAACTGGCACCGATCAGCGCAGCCACAGTGGGTACTTTTGAGGAAAAACTGTTACACGAACGCAGGGTTGAGCTGGCTTTCGAGAACCATCGCTGGGCAGACCTGCTGCGGTTTGGCAAAGCAGCGGAAGTGATGACCGCGCAGGGTAAAACAGCGCGGCTGCTTTACCTGATCCCGCAGCGGGAGCTCGATATCAATTCATCCTTTAAGCAAAATTAAAATTCAGAAACCAGCGGTTTCCCATTTATAACACTCAAATGATGCGCTTTAACCTCAAAAACGCGGTGGCATACCTGTGCCTGGCCGGCGTCATGTACGCACCGCAACTGATGGCCCAGGCTCCGGCAAAACCTTCAGCAGCAAAGATCCTTCACGATATGCGAAAGCTGAATGTGCTGGGCAATGTACTTTACATGGCCGCACACCCAGATGACGAAAATACTACTTTTATCGCCTATATGGCCAATGAAAGGCAGTTTAACACCAGTTACCTTTCCCTTACACGCGGCGATGGCGGGCAAAACCTGATCGGACCGGAGATCCGCGAGCAGCTCGGGATGATCCGCACCCAGGAGCTTTTGCAGGCCAGGCGTATGGATGGAGGCAGGCAGTATTTTTCGCGGGCCAATGATTTTGGTTTTTCCAAAAACCCCGAAGAAGTGTTTACGATCTGGGAAAGAGAAAACCTGCTGGCTGACGCGGTTTGGGTGATCCGCAATGTGAAGCCTGATGTGATCGTAACGCGGTTCCCGCCCGATTCACGCGCCGGGCACGGGCATCACAGCGCATCGTCGATTTTAGCCGAAGAAGCATTTGACGCCGCCGCAGACCCGAAACGTTTCCCCGAACAGCTGAAATTTGTAGAAACCTGGCAGGCTAAAAGGCTGATGTGGAATATCAGCATGTGGGGGATCAGGAATAAGGAGGAGTTTATAAAAAATGCAAAAAGCTATTTACAGTTGGATGTTGGTGGCTATAATGCATTGCTGGGCAAGTCTTATGGTGAAATTTCCGCAGAGAGCAGAAGTATGCATAAAAGTCAGGGATTTGGCTCGATAGGTACCCGAGGGGTGTCTGTGGAATATTTGCAGCATACCAAAGGCACCAAGGCGCAAATGGAACTTTTTGAGGGCATTAACACCACCTGGACAAGGGTGAAAGGCGGTGAAAAAATACAGCAGCTGGTGACCGCGCTACTTGCAGGTTACAAACCAGCGGATCCATCAGCGAGTGTTACTATGCTACTGGAAATCAATGCAGAACTAACCAAATTACCCGAAGGTTTTTGGAAAACGACGAAATTAAAAGAGGTGAACGAGCTCATTAAAAACACACTCGGGCTGTACCTGGAAGCTACTGCTTCTGATTTTGCATTCACGCCGGGCGAAACGATGCATGTCTCCGTGGAAGCGATCAACCGTTCATCGGCGAATGTGGTTTTGCAGAAAGTGGCATTCCCGTTTGAATCGGGTGACACGACACTCTCGGCACCTTTGAAAAATAATAACGATCTGGATTTTGCATTTAAAACTAAAATTCCGGCAAAAATACCGATTTCCCAACCTTACTGGCTACGAAAACCGATTGGCTATAAAGGGCTTTTTTCAGTGGAAGACCAGCAGAAAATCGGCCGCGGCGAAAACCCGCCGGCTGCGATGGTGGCATTTGATATACTGATCGACGGTCAGAAACTACATTATGAAACGCCTGTGGTGTTCAAGAAAAAGGATCCCGTCGTCGGGGAGGTATATCAGCCTCTGGTGGTGACGCCGCCGGTTTTTGCCAATATTTCGCAGGATGTGTACATGTTTGAAAGCCAGCAAGCCAAAAAAGTACTGGTCGCAATCAAAGCCGGGAAAGACGAATGCAAGGGAAAAGTACATCTTGACCTGCCTGCGGGCTGGAAATCAGTTCCTGAGCATGTACCTTTTGCCCTGAAACTGAAAGGCGCGGAGCAAATGGTGGAATTTGCGCTTTACCCGCCCGCCGAATCCCAGGAAACGGAAATTACTGCGGTGGTAGAAGTGGAGGGAAAAACGTATGACCATAGCTTTGGTATGATCAGTTACGGCCACATTCCCGCTCAGGTCTTTTTTCCAAAAGCGACGGCCAGGACAATCAAGCTGGACCTGATCAAAAAAGGCAACAACATTGGCTATCTGATGGGGGCCGGCGACCTGATCCCCGTCAGCCTGCGACAGATCGGGTACCAGGTGACGATACTCGAAGACAAAGATATTACCCCCGAAAAGCTTCGTCAATTTGATGCGATCGTGGCTGGTGTGCGGGTTTACAATACCAATGAGCGGATGAAGCATTACCAGTCGGTATTAATGGATTATGTCAAAAACGGCGGCAACTTTATCATTCAATATAATACCGATATGGATCTGGTGATGAAGGATATCGGACCATACCCATTTACACTAACCCGTGATCGAATCACCGTAGAAGGTTCGGAAGTGCGTTTTCTGAAACCTGAAAGCCCGGTTTTGAATGTACCCAACAAGATTACCCCGGCCGATTTTAAGAACTGGGTACAGGAGCGCGGCCTGTATTTCCCTCAGAAATGGTCACCCGAATATGAGGCCGTTATCTCATCCAATGATCCCGACAGCCCGGCTTTGGATGGTGGGATCCTGGTCGCCAAGTATGGGAAAGGAAATTATGTGTATACCAGCCTGTCGTGGTTCCGGGAGCTGCCCGCCGGTGTTCCGGGGGCTTACCGGGTGTTTGTCAATTTGCTGTCCCTGGGAAAGTAGTTAAGTTATTCCTAATCTGAGAACATCAAGGAGCATAATCTGGCCAGGAAGCCTAAAACAGTGCTTCCCGGCCTTAACTTTTTACCAAATAACAATTTCTGATCAGCCTACCTGGTACTGTCGAGGGATAGAAGCAGTGATGGGTGCTTAACGCATTCGGACTTATTTGCAGCAACGCCTCTTAAAAGTCGGAATAGATAGCAGAGTTCTTTGCGGGATTGACGCTATGTGAAATTTTCTATGTTAGTACCATTTTAGTGCTCAAAAACATTTTTGTCCTGGCAAGTACACTTAACTCGTCGTGGTCGTTGCAGAACTAACCTGACAATTTAAGTCTTGGGAATTATTAGTGCTACCTTCTTGGAATTCTAAAAATTGGGCGTAAAAGCAATCAAGGGTGTAAACAATGCGCCGGTTAAGTGTGCCATGGTATCCATTGCTGCACTATTTGCCAATTTCCTTTTAAATGTTTTGAGGTACTTTTTGAGGTTGAAGCAGGTTGCTGCCATCAGCATCACCTGATGTGCTGCAGCTTTTCCCAGAACATTAATTTTACTTAATCCGTAATGATGGACCAGACTTCCAAAAAACGGCTCTACCGTACTTTGCCGTACTTGTTTCATCCGTTTCCCGCGCCTGCTTAGTTGTCTTTCATAAGCTCTATGGTAACAATCTTCATAAGCTGTCATAAAAATCCTTTTAAAAAGGGACTTAGGCGTACAGGATTCTTTTAGAACACAGGGGGGACAGGGAGACTTACGCAGAAGAAAGGCATAAGAGTACTTTGATACTCCACCTTTATATAGGGCTATATCTTTTTTTAGGTTAATCTCCTGAAAAGGGAATCAACTCTAAAAGTTCAATTTTTCACATCAGCACTGACAAATATATCTTAAATCGAAGGCTTTCGGTATGATGGATCATGTCTGTACCATCATACCGATTATTCTACTGCAAATTTCGAATAAGAATTCGAGTCTAATCGTCGTCTAATTTCGAAAGTTCTTGTGTTTACAATTGCAGCCTGCCAACATGCAAATGTTTTGTTCTTCTGAACCTTCGTCAACAAAGATAAGATGCGATTTCGGCAACCACCCATTTAGAATTTGAAAGATAAAATCTTTGCCTTCTTTAAGGCATCGAAGGGCGTGTGGAAAAGCCTTGTCAGAAAGCATCCTACTGCCTGATCAGCGTCCTTGCTTCAATCTGGTTTTTTCCTTCAAACAGGATCAGAAAAGTACCTTTATCCAGTTTTTCGAAATTGATCTTGATTTTGTTTAACCCTTTAAATAATTGATGATATTCCGTGTTAAGTATCCTTCCGGACAGGTCATAACTTTTTGTAGTACAGCTACCTGCATCTGATATAACAATATCAATGTACGTTTCTGTCGAAACGGAAGGGTTCGGATACAGTTGCCCAACTATTGACCTGCTTACAGATGATCCGATGTGGATGATTTTTGAATACTCAAAACTGCCGTCTTCGTCTATCATTTTTAATCTGTAATACGAATTATCATATCCCAATATGTCGTCAATGAACTGATAAGTCCTGAGGACGGTGTGGTCGGCAGATTTGCTGTACACCGTTCCAATATTTTCGAATGCTTTTGCATCCTGGCTCCTTTGGACTGCAAACCCTTCAAAAGCCTTCTCGTCTGAGGTAACCCAATCAAGTGTAACTTTATTCTCGCCTGTTTTCTTACCGGTAAAGGACACCAATGTTACCGGCAATCCCGTACCAATGGTTTGTGTGCCCGCCGCATCGGTTTGATTATTGGTCACTGTTGGCGTTGTGCCAGCGTAGAAAAGGTTTACAGGGTTTGCTGACCCGTCAACCTTTATAGTATTGCCGTCTGTGGCATTGGCCTTGATAGTTGCCGTGACAAAAAAGTACCGTGTTTCACCTGGCAGTATCGTCACATTGCCAAATCCCGAAAATTGAATGGTTTCGCCATTTCCGGTTACCGCCGTTACATTGTTCCCGATATGAGTGGCTGTGGAAAAATCGTTGACAGTATTAATATATAGCCTGTAATTATTGACATCGCCCGAAGTGTAAGTTCCAGATGTGGTGACATCCACACGGTTGGGCTGGACTGTCGTGAAAATTGCCTCCAATTTGAGTATATAAAACGGGTGGTTACTAGTGCCCAGCGGTACATCAGCAGATGCAAGGGTTTCAGTGCCAAAAGTTACGGACGGTGCTTTAATGGTTTGCGCACCCGATGCATCGGTTTGATTATTGGTTACCGCTGGCGTGGTACCTGTGTAGAAAACACTCACCGGGTTCGCCGCCCCATTAACCTTGATGGTATGACCGTCGGTGCTAGCGGCCTTGATGGTTGCCGTTATAAAAAGATACCTTGTTTCACCAGCCGGTATTGTCACGGTACCAAACCCCGTAAACTGAATTGTTTCGCCATTTCCGGCCACTGCGGATATATTATTCCCGGTATGAGTGGCTGTGGAAAAATCGCTGACAGTATTGATATAAAGCCTGTAATTATTGACATCGCCCGAAGTGTAAGTTCCCGATGTGGTGACATCCACACGATTGAGCTGAATAGCCGTGGAGGTTGACACTAATTTGAGTACGTAAAACGGATGGTTGCTGGTTCCCTGCAGCACATTAGCGGCAGCGAGTGCTTCGGTGCTATAAGTGACGGCCGGTGCTTTAATGGTTTGTGCACCCGCTGCATCGGTTTGGTTATTGGTCACTATTGGTGCAGGGGCCGTGTAAAAAACGGTTGCCGGGTTTGCCGCCCCGTTAACCTTGATGGTGTGGCCGTCGATGCCAGTGGCCTTGATAGTCGCCGTTATAAAAAGATACCTTGTTTCACCGGCCGGTATGGTTACGGTACCAAACCCCGTAAACTGAATTGTTTCGCCATTTCCGGCCACTGCGGATACATTATTTCCGGTATGTGTGGCTGTTGAAAAATTATTGACCGTGTTGACGTATAATCTGTAATTATTGACATCGCCCGAAGCGTAAGTTCCCGAGGTGGTGACATCTACACGGTTGAGCACAACAGCCGTTGAGGTTGCAATTACTTTAAGTATGTAAAACGGGTGGTTACTGGTTCCTTGCAGCACATTAGCGGCAGCGAGGGTTTCAGTGCTGTAAGTCACATCAGCAGCCAAACCCCTCAGCTGACCCGCAAAAATTACAAAAAGTAACAAACTCAACGGCCCAAGCTTGTGGACAAAAGGAAGTACACACTTTTTCATGAGATAAAGTTTTAATCAGAAGGAAGAAAGTTTTGATACTGTATTCTTGCGTAAGTGCGGATATTCTTATCCGTGAAATCAAAATGATGTAGCCTTGATGGGCCAGAAGTGGGTTCTTTAAATCAAACCTAATTTTTTTTGATGCCAGGTGCTACTGTGCGCGGGCGAACGGCAGTGAATTCGTTGCGAATGGCGGGTTTTTCTATGTGAATGCAGGTAGAAATATTGATTTTGCTCCCGAATCTTTACAGCCAGCCAAACCGCTCCATGAGCCGTTCTTTCTGCATGCGGGAAACAGGGATCGTTTGCTGGTTAGACATGACCACATAAGATCCTTCCCCTTTGACAAATTTCCTGATATGACCAAGGTTAATCAGAAACTGCCGGTGTACCCTTAAAAAGTCGCGTTCTTCCAGGAGCTCCTGTATATCACGCAGGGACTTTGCGGCTAAATGGTAACGTCCGTCCTGTAAATAAAACTTGGTATAGTTATGGTTTGCTTCACAGTAGATAATGTCTTTCATCTCAACAAACGCAACTCCATTTTGATAGGGTAGTGCGATGCGGTCCGGAAAGGTCTTAACCGGACTATTTAGCTGTTGTTTAAGATGTTCCAATTGTTCAGGCAGGGTTTCTCGACGTTTTTCGACCCGTGCAACAGCTTGTATCAATTCTTGTGTGTCAATTGGTTTCAGAAGATAATCCACGGCGCTGTACCGGAAGGCTTTCAATGCAAACTCGTCATAGGCCGTTACAAATGCGAGGGAAAACGAAACGCCCGCCACGGCTTCCAGGACCTGAAAACCATTCAGCTGCGGCATTTCTATATCGAGGAAAACCAGATCTGCATGATGGTCAAGTATGGCCTGGATACCTTGGCGGCTATTGGTGCAGGAAGCTACCACTTCTACCTGCGGGCAATGCTGTGCCAGACGAAGGGCCAATAAACCTACTGCATTGGGTTCGTCGTCAATGATGATGGCACGGATCATGATTTTGATGTTTTGTATTAAATAGCATGGATTGTACTAAACTGGAATACTCAGGACAACCTTCGTCCCTGCGGGCAGGCCTTGCTGATCGGTTAAATCCATGATCTGTACGCTGGTTTGGACCTGAAAAAGTTGATTGATCAGTTCAATACGGTCGGCGGTGATTTTGATCCCATAAGATTTACTTTTTGTGGCCGATTTGCTTTTGTAATCCGATGCTTTTTGACGTCCGATGCCATCGTCGGTTATCTCCACACGCAACAAATCCGGCCCGGGCTGAGTCAATGCGATCCGGACAGTCCCTCCGGCTTCTTTTTGCATTAGCCCGTGCCATATTGCATTTTCTACGAACGGCTGCAATAGTAACGGTGGGATCTGGGTCAATCCGGCATCAATTCCCTCGTCCATCTGAATCTTGTAGTGAAGTTTCCCAGGGAACCTCATGGCTTCCATTTCGATATAAAGGCGCAGGGTTTCCAATTCATTTTCCAAAGAAACCTGTTCGGATTTGGAATTCTCCAGTACCAGCCGGATGAGCCGTGAAAATTTGGTCAGATAATCTGAGGCTTTCTCGGCATCGTTTTGAGCGGTAAAGAACTGGATAGAATTTAGGCAATTAAAAATAAAATGCGGGTTCATCTGTGAACGCAAAGATGCCATTTCCGTTTCCGAAAGTTTGAGCTGATAGGCCGCCACTTCCTCATTGTATTTTGCTTCTTTTTGCAGCAACGTAAGCTCTTCCAGTTCCAGCTTTGCTTTTATGGTTTGATAGGACAACTGATTTTGATATATATAGCCAACCAGGCCAAGCACCGTCAGAAGCATCAATAACCTGAACCACCTGGTTTCATAAAATGCAGGTTTAATAACAAAGGGAACCTGTAACTCCTGCCCGGCATTTACCCCGGCAGACCGTGCATGAAAAACATAATCCCCCGCCGCCAGATTGGTATAAAATGCCTGGTGATCCTGACCGGCATCAATCCAGTTTTTTTCGAACCCTTCCAGATAATAGGCATAATGGTTATCATTGGGCTTGCGGTAATTCAGGGCCGAGAAATTGAAACTGACTGCATTTTCATGGGGCCCTAGGGAAACATGCTTAGACCAATTGGCCATTCTATCCTTATTATTGACACGTACGTTGGTTAGGTGGGTATTGTAGGCAACCTGTGAACGGTCGAGTGCAGCCATATCGAGCACGTTCCAGCCGCCTACATTGCCCACCAGAAGTTTGTCGTCCCCGGTAGGGCACAAACCCATCATGGTATTGTTGGACAAGAGGCCATCGTTGACGGTAAACCTACGGAAGGTATTACTTTTCTCGTCGAAAAGATGCAACCCATCAAAGGTACCAATCCAGACACGGTTATGGATATCAACAAACACGCGATGGCATTCCAGATCATAAAGCCCGTCTTTATCAGACCAGGTTTTTAAAATCTCCCCTTCCTTATTTAGTTTGATCAGCCCGGCCCAGCCCACGACCCAAAGATTCCCGTCGGGCCCTTCGGTCATTTTTAAAAGGCCCGTCCCGGTTTTTGTTTTCCGGAAGGTACGGGTTGGTTCGTCGAAATGGAAAATCCCCTGATAGGTCGTCAGCCAGATGTGTGACCGGCTGTCTTCAAATACATCCATCACCCAGTTCCCATTGGCAAAAATTTCGGCATGGGCTTCCTTTGACCACAGGTTAATTTCCCTGTTGTTTTTGGGGTCGAACACGTGGATGCTTTCGTAGTGGTTAATAAGCCAAAACCGCTCCTTTGAGTCAATGATCCCCAACGAGTAAAAAGGAACTGAAAAAAAAGCATGATGAAGTGTGAAAGGCATGGGAAGATATTTTTCTGCAACAGGATCAAATCGAAAAATACCCTCGAAACGGTTATCTGATGCGTCACCTTTGCCATCCTGCCAGCTTTGCCACTGGTTGCAACCCACCCATAGTATGTTATTTTTATCCTGTATCAGCCATTTAGCTTCTGACAATTCGCTATACTGAGGGAATTTATAGTGTGTTATCTGATTTGTTGCCAGGTTCCATTTGTAGAGCCCCTGATAGGCAACCGCCATCCAGAAGGTTTGTCCAGTCGGATCTGACTTATCGTTCAGGATGGCATTTACAGGTTGCTGGCCGGCAGCAATGTGGTTAGTTTTGATAAACTGGTTGTGAGGATTGTATTTCAGAAGACCTTCCGAGGTACAAACCCAAAGGATGCCACTTCTGGGGCTAAGGACAATGTTATAGACCGTATATTGCTGAGGGATAAGATTCTTGAAAAAGTGAAACTGCTCTGTTTCCGGCCGAAAAACGCCCAGCCCGGATTCGGAACCTACCCAGAAAATTCGTTTCCCCTCCTCGTCCGTCCCTTCACAAACCGTCAGTAAAGAGAAGTTAGGGCGCTTGTAAATTTTTATTTGTCCGGTTTTTATATCGTACTTCAGGATCCCCTGGCCTATGGCTACCCAAAGTTTGTCTTGCTTGTCAATAAAGCCCCGGTGCATTTGAAACTGGTACTTTTCATTTTTTATGGGGCAGTCCAACCCAATTTTGCAAACAAGCCTGTTGGCTTTTCTGTCAAACTGAAATAAGCCCACCTCCATGCCCAACACCCAGACGTTACGATGGCTGTCCTCGGCAAAGCTGCCTTTATGGTAGATATAGGTGGTTTTTTTCATACGGTAAACATACGTTTTACCATTGGCGGGGTCGTATCGGTTGATATTGTCCCGGTCAGAAAACCATACGTTCCCAAAGGAATCAACAAACGTATTAAAGGCGCCTCCTTCCGCTGGTCCAGCAATGCTTCTTTCTTTCCTGGAAAGGGCGTCTACCCTGACCAGCCTTTCCGAGCCAGAGGAGTAATAGACAGTACCGGCGCGGTCCATTGCCAAACCATGCACCCATTTGTTTCCCACACGCTGAAATGTGTAGCCGTCGTACCGGCTGAGGGACTTTCGTGTGCCAAACCACATAAAGCCGCTGGTATCCTCGAGGGCGCACTCTACCGTTCGGCTTGGAAGCCCGTCGCGGTCGGTGATATGGTCAAACGAAATATTAGGGAGCTGCGCAAAGCCTATGTTACAGGCGATCAGTAGCAAAGCCAGCAGCTGGATAGCGTGTCTGCTCATGTGGAGTATGGATATGTACATCTAACCTACAATTTAAATCTGTTTTTACCAATGGAGGTCCGGTCATGGCTGAGGTTTATGTGAAATCGTATACCAAGACAGGGCTTTGCCCATTTCATTGAGCATATGTCTTTTAACCATTCGGAGAAAAAGCCGCGGGGCGCAAACCGCAAGCTGATCCCGGAATGGCGGCGCAACCGAAATGGGGGTACTATTAACGACAACAACCGCAATAAGAAGTGATTCAACAGCCGAGCGAGAGTTGCAACGAAACCAAATTGATTTATAAATGGGAAGCGGAATTAGTTTTCTTGACAAGAAGTAATGGAAGGAGAAAAAGTATCATAAATAAGTCAGCAATCAATCCTCCTAAGCTGCCTGCTGCAATGGAATGCCAAAACGGCAGATCGGTGTCTGAAAAGAAAAATATAGACAGGGTGGAAATAGTGTATATTGTAAAGTAGGTTATTATTTCGATTTTAGATGCAATAGCAAAGTAATAAGATTCTAGTGAACTGATGTTGTTTTTAGCATAGACATTGTATTCGTTTATTACCATGATAATGGCGCTCACTTCGACGACAAAATTCTAATGCTCAGCTATGACTTTCGGGCGTATCGAGTAGAAAAATCTGGCTGAAGATCGGTGATTTGCGTAACAGAATTCTGCCCTGGTACTTAGTGTCAATAGAGGCTTGTTCAAACTCTATCAGGCCAAACCAGGCTGCAAATTTTTCAATAAACCGCCATTGGTAAACACGTTCTGGCGCCAGGGTAAATCCGTAATGTCCCGATGGTGTTGGTTGTTGCAAATTAGGAAAGGCCAGCATGGCTTTGGAAGCGTAAAAGCTGGTCTTACGGTGTTGTGCACCATACCGGTGTAGCAAATACAGCGAGTATGCCCAGCCGAAGTATCCGACCTGCGTATCTGCAAGGTCAAGGTAACCCCAGTTGAAACGAGTAGTGAAAATGTCAAACAGCTCCCAGAAGCGCTTATCCCGTCTTCGCGACAATGACTTTTGACCGGTCTGAGTGAGTGACAAGGCATTGCCCAGCTTTTTCACATCCGACCCGATCAGAAGGCAAGCTTTCAAGGCTTGGATGAAAGCCACATTATCCTCGGATATCTTTTTAGAGTAGCCATTCTCAATGCCATCATCTGTTAACAGCTTCGTTTCATAAAGTTCACCGCATACCGAAAGCGGTAAATTCCCTTTTGTGGTCAGTTTAATCGGCCCCTGCGAGAGTTTGCCCTGCAAAATCTCGATCAACCGAAAAAATGGAACCTGGTCGATCACATCGTCAGTTAGAGTCTGTTGCCTACCTAAGATAGAGACTTGTCCGAAGGGATTATTAAGCAGTGCGTGCATCTGTTGGGCGGATAGCCCATCGAAAGCTGCCAACGGCTTCTGGTTGCGCGCCTGCATAAACGAGTGCAACTTTTGGTTGAGCTCCTGTTGTGACCATCGTCCCTGGGCAGCCTCGGGGTAGGCAGCCATGAATTCTTGCATGATATCGTCTGCGAGCCCCATAAAAATAGATTGTTTGAGCGCAAATATAATAGTATCCGGATAACGTAATAGGCAAAGCCCCCGACCTCCAACATCATTGCCTGGTAAGGGAGACATTTAGACGGCTTGAAATCGGACGCAGAATTGCCTTCTCTGCTAGATAAAACACCATCTGATATTCCATCTTCAAAATCGATCAAAGTTCAAAAAGCTGGACCTTGTTGAACCTATGCCCGATCATCCTTTCACTATTAAGCAACAGCCAAAACCAAGGTCCAAAAAGTAGGTCC
The DNA here is from genome assembly GCF_026625565.1 of Dyadobacter pollutisoli. NCBI lineage: Bacteria > Pseudomonadati > Bacteroidota > Cytophagia > Cytophagales > Spirosomataceae > Dyadobacter > Dyadobacter pollutisoli. Next base: position 844,641 of record NZ_CP112998.1, on the reverse strand, counting down.
AGAAATAAATAACCTTTTATCTTTATGATATTGACTTATGACCGTTGTTGCAAATCGACTTATGAAAAAAATGGCTATGCTAGCGTGAAACGTTGTCGAAATCAAATTCCAAGCATAATCGATTATCCTTTGGACAAACCACATAGCAGAATGGAAAGCTTAAATTAGGGCAGATTTTTCTGAGAATTATAAACCGGAACGTGTATGGGGAATAGCAAAGCCTGGTATGCCCTGATGACTGTCATATATTGCTGTTTGGCTTTGACCTATGTATGGCCGTACCTTACGCAGGTCAAGAGCGCGTTCCGGGAAGGAATGCCGATTCGGCAAGTGCCCAAACCAGCCACCAACAAACTGATCGCAGGTACGCTTGCATTGATTGGCGTGGTGATGTGGACCTGGCTATATTTTAGGCAATAACAATTTATGCATCATGGATCAGGCCCAAAAGAAAGAATTGTCACAGGATTGGTGGCGCTTTATGATTATCGGAAGCTTTCTGTATTCGGTATTTTATACAGTAGCCGAGAAAATCGTGGCGGTTGAAAGACTGCCATTCCGATACTTTTTCCTGTCAGGAGTGCTAGCTTTTTCCCTGGAAGCTGCACTGTATTTTTCGATCCGGAACCGGACCGGACTCAGGAAGACCGCTGTGGTCTGGAGGATCGGATTTATCTGGCTAGGAGTTTGCTTATTTGTTGGTCGCTAAATTAACGGTATGAACTGGGTCTTGGCATCGGTAGGTATTTTGGTGATTTTGCTGGGTATAGCTATCTGGCGTTTCGGACTAGTCGGTTGGCTGAGCAATGTCCCTAAAGGCGGTGAAATTATTGACAAAGAGAAAGCCGCCAGACTCGCTGGGAGTTATTTAGGCCTGTTAGGGCTGTGCTTCATTGCTTTGGGCTATGCTGTCGAAAATTTACCGGATCAGACGATAATGGTGATTGTAGCTTGCTATATCCCGGTCAACATGGTCGTATTGGTTTCATATTTGGTGGTCCAAAGTAAGAACATTCGCAGGTAGTCAAGTAACAGTCAATGATTACATAATGTTATTGGGAGTAGTTTATCTGATTATTGGGATTATTTTCATCACTATGAGCCTGGTTACATGGAGGTTTGAGTGGCTGGGCATAATTGCAGGATATGATGAAAAGAAGGTATTGGATAAAAAAGGTCTGGCGGCCTGGTTTGGAAAATGCACCATGGGGCTATCCATATGTGCTGGTTTGCTCTCAATAATATGTTTTTATGTTCAGCCCTTCCATGATAGCGTCGCCTTTATTTTCGGCATATCGTTTACTACAATAGTGCTGGTCGGAACAGCAATAACCCTTTCCGGGATGTCCAAATACTATAAATTTTAGTATTGCAGAAAACGTCCGTTTGGGGGCGACGCTATCCGCCAGCCATCAACAACCTGATCGCTGTTAGGATGGCCTGCATTTTTAGGCATTAAGAAGGTGTCGATATGGAGCAAGCTCAGAATCGAGGAATGTGGTCGTACATTTTTTGTTTGCATTAGGACTGGCATTAGTCGTGATCGCCGACGGTTCGTATCAAGATGATGCTTGGTTGGATGAGATTTCCACGCTCAGCACTGTGGTTTGTATGAAAATTACGGCTAGAGCCCGTGGGACCGGAACGGTTAAATACCCGTGTAAATTCTATGCAGATTATCGAGGTAAAACATACCAGGACTCAATGTAAAAAAGGAAGATAGATTGTTTTGATCTTAGGATTTTAAACTGCGAGTCAATTTCCTGACTTTAAAATGTTACGGATGATCTTATCGCCAGTTTTGCCCAGTTGATCGATCCCTTTCTGCAAAATTTCACCAGTCCGTTCCGTCTGGCTGGTCTGTACTGAAAAATCTGCCTGAAGGTCAGGGTACATCAGAAGATAGTTGTACCCGTCAAAGTATTTGGCCAGATGCCTTGGTACTTCTGCCAGGGCGGTATGGTAACTGATGTTTCCGGGACGGGCGCAGATTACCACAAATAGATCCTCAGTCCGGATGTCACGGGAAAGTATCAGAAAATCATCCCAGTCATCAAAAACGGTAAATTGCGCCCCTGGCCCCTTGTTTACCTGATTATATGCCTTGATCGACGTAAGAGTGCTTTCCGTACTGTAATAATGAACGTCACAATTCAGCTGTTTCCCAATCGTGGTAATCCGTTGCATCAACACTGGGAAAGATGCTTCAAGCTCAACTTTGTTAGAGCAGACTACCGTTATTTTCCCTATCGTGTTAAGGGGCTGCATGCCGTGGATCAGGTAAACAATCTGTGGGCACCTGGCAAGAAGCTTCTGTGATTTTAATCCGGTAACCGAACCCGGGACCTGCTGACCCTTTTGCTGCCCTATGATCACTTCATGGATCCTTTTCTCCTCTAGGGTGTGTTGTATGCCGGAAGAATAACTTACATCGTAACGGATCAGCGGCGATACGATCACATCTGCGGCCGCAGCTGTGGCTACCATTCGGTCCTGGTATTTTCGTAACCTTCTTTCCTCGGACTCGCGGTTAGCAGTTTCGGCGCTGATCACAGAAAGAACAAAGATATTCTGTTCATGCTTTCGAGGCTGCATCAACAGTGCCAGCTCAATCATAGGATCGATCGTATCTTCTTTGGAGGCCGCAATTAATATATTACGGGTCGATTGAGCTGCTACCTGACTTACACCCTCATTGAGTTTTCGGGCTAACTTGACCGCGGCCCGGTTAGTCTCGATGGAGGCGATCGTGCAGGTGATCAGTATCATGATCAGACAACCATTCAGTACATCTTCATTTAATAGTCTGATCGGCTCCCCCAGTTCATTTTGTCCGATGATGATGTTATAACCCACTAAAACTGTGGCAAGGGTAGCTGCTGCACGTGCCGCACTCAGACCGAAAACCAGCGTTCTTTCATCTCCGTTCATTTTAAACGTTTTCTGGGTCAATAGGGCGGCAATCCATTTGGATACCAGGGCAGCGGCAGTCATGATACCGGCCACCTTTACCGATTCGGCGCTTTTAAACAACACCTGGATGTCAACGAGCATACCAACACCGATTAGAAAGAAGGGTATGAATAAGGCATTACCGACAAAATCAATCCTGTTCATTAACGGCGAGTGGTGGGGGATCAGCCTGTTTAATGCAAGCCCGGAGAGAAATGCGCCGACAATAGGTTCAATTCCGGCCAGCTCTGCAAGAAAGCAGCCAAGGAAGACCATCGCCAACACAAAGGTGTACTGCGCAATACTATCATCAAAATGTTTAAAGAACCAGCGCGCTACTATGGGAAATATAAACCATACGATCAACGCAAATATGATTACTGACAGAATGAGCTGTATCCAAAAAGCCCGATTGATCTCGCCTTGGCTCATTTTAGCAATGACAGCCAGTACAAGCAAGGAAAGAATATCGGTGATGATCGTGCCTCCGACCGCAATGATGGCGGCTTTGGTTTTATGGACATTGAAACGGGCCGCCACCGGATAAGAAATAAGCGTGTGCGAGGCAAGCATACTAGCAAAAAGGATACTCGAAATCCAACTAAAACCCAACATAAACCTGGCGGCCAGTGCTGCTATAAGCATAGGCATGGCAAAAGTAAATATTCCGAAAACCAGGCTTTTTGAGCTGTTCTTCCGGAATTCTTTCATGTCAACTTCCAGGGCTGCCAGAAACATGATGTAGATCAGGCCTACTGTCCCAAACAGCACGATACTGCTGTCGCGCCGGAGCAGGTTTGCTCCATGCTCACCCACTGCCACGCCCGCCAGGATAAGCCCGATCACATAAGGAACTTTGACCTTATTGAGCAGCAGTGGAACGAACAGGATAATAAAAAGCACCAGCGAAAATATGAGCACCGGGTTGCTAAGAGGCAGTTCGAACATGCCTTCTGCATTTAATAATATAGCCATGTGGTCTATCGGTTAGCAGATGGGTTCAACGGAGCTTCACGGTCGAGAATAGTGACCGATCGCTTGTCAGCATCATAAAATGCACTCTTCATTATAATTTTGCCGCTGTCGGCGAGCATTTTTACCTGCGGGCTCATCTGAATGATCTTTTCAAGTGAAAGCCGCGCCTGTCCCTGGGCAACGCTATTCACAAAAGCCTTATTAGCGGAGGATCGGTCGGCGAACTCGGGCGCTGCTTTTGAGGCCTGTGAGAGCTCGCTTAGGATACTTGAAAAGTTCGTGGTTTGCACATTGTCAAGCGCTGCGCCGATAATGCGGCTGCCGCTACTGGAGAGGACCAGGATGACTTTCGTCCCGCTGAAGTGAAGCGCATATTCCATTGCGGCAACCTGTCTGTTGTCAACCAGACACGCAGGGCTTGATAACTGAATAAACATTGAGCGGCGCATATCAAAGATCTTTTCAACAGATTGATCAAGATCAATGTCTGTCAGCACCAAAAAGGGCTTTAGTCTGGCCAGGCTGTCGGGGATTTTACTTTCAGAATGATAGACGAATGAAGAGTCATTTGAAAATCGGCTATGCCCAGCCATTAAAGCCTGGAAAACCTTTTTCGGCCCGCGTTGATAGATGGAATCTAGTGCCATTTCGAAAGTCAGAGTTGTGGAATCTGGCCCGAAACCAACCATTGTACTGTCCGCCATTGTTACAACAAGGCTATCTGACTCATCTATTGTTTTCTTGCCAGTAGGGTTGCAGCAACACAACCCAAGGGCCGAAAGCAATGAGAGAATCATGTAGACACAGTTTTTAGGAATGTATAGCATAGCATTTTATGATTAGCTGTCCCGTTGTTCCTATAATAGTAAAAACAATGGGTAAATAATAATTATTCAATTAAATCATATGATTAGTTTTAGTCAGGCGTTTTGTAAAGGGAGACTCCTGAGGTTATCCAAATGGATAAACCAGCAGTTTGAAGCGGTCTTTGCAACTGCGAATCATTGAACGGGTAGTTTCCCGTGGTCAGGATCAATACATTTTAAGAGATGTGGCCCACGTATTGATTTCAATATTTGACAGCATCTTCGTCTACCTGGTAAAATTCTGAAAGGCGTTTTGAAATAAAGAAACGGTTTCCCCCCAAGCGGACCTATAAAGTGCGCTCTCATCCATTCATTGAGTTCTCCGGCTGATTCTCAATACGAGGCTATGCTGTAAGGAGCTCAGGACTGGAAGCGATTGTGACATCAATGTAACTGCAATACCATTTCCCCGAAAACGATTACTGAGGGGCGAAATCTTTATTCCAGCTAAAATGCCCTTATCAGACATAAAATATTTTAAGTTCAGAAAAGCCTTCGTTTGTAAATAAGGTAGGCATCAACAACAAACTTCGATTGTTGTTGAAATTAACCGAGAAAAAATGGATCTTTAGGAGGCTGGTCTTCACTAGATAGGTGCTCAATCAAGCATGGGTCGAACCTGGGGTTGGAAATGAAGTTTCAATTTCTTAGGCTCGATGGGCAACTTATTTCTGCATACGCCTTGGCCTAAACCGTTGAAGACATTACGATTGCTTCCAAATGCTTAGTAAAAGAAGAAAGGGGCGGCTATTGTGCTCTGTTGCGCTACGTGGACAGTCGGAACTAAATGCACGTTTAGAGCGGGCATTTCAACCCGAGTTTTCAACCACTTAAATTCAATCAAAATGGAGGATACAGAGGATAGTATTGGAAAACGCATATGGCTATGGGGACTGCCGGCCCTAATCCTTACCGGATTGGGCCTATTGATCTATTTTCACAATTTTGCCCCCAGTGGAACTCAAAATTCTCAGGAGCAAATGGAAATCGATTTGCTCGAAAGAAAGGAAAACGATGCTAAAATAACTACCTATTTGGATTTTGTGGCACAAGGTGCTGAGCAGATGAAAGACGATCACCAATACTACGGCAAAGCGTTGTTGAAGTTAATGGAGGCCACTATGGCTGCCTCGGTTTTTGCAGAGTTTAATTTGGGGGACCGCCTGTCATTGGTACCGATTCACGCAAACAGGGTCTCCGACAATCCGCTTGAAGCAACCCATGCCGATGATATCCGTGCGGCGGCCGACAGATTATCTGAGGCTTTGCTCGAAATCCAGATGGCAAAATACCCTTCCCTTTCTTTGGAAGCCGAAGCTGTAAAAGAGGTTGCCGAACGGATCAACCCTGACGGGCTCACCCTGGATCAAAAGGAGGTTATAGCCTCATTTTTTAGCAAAGCTGCGATTTTGTTGGATAAAATAAATTGAAAATACGGGCGCGATTTTAAACGCTCTTTTACGATATATGAAACTAAGTACATGGAAGTTAAGCGGCACTGGCCAGCCAAGAGGAACGTGCGGTTGTCGCCCGACTGGATAATAGGTGTGAATTAGCCACCCCCCGGGGCAGTTGTAAATGTTCCAGTTTGCACAGTAAAAATAGCCCTGTGTTTGGTAGATAATTGCCTGCAAATAAGGCCTATGAGAACGACCTAGGTGAATCCAATATTAAATTGATCCGTTAATCAACCGGCGGCTGCGGCAGTACTGCATTGCCGCAGCCGTCTGTCAGAGCAGGAAGCCGGCAGGAATAGTTACACGGGTGCTTTGCACTGGATAAGGAACCTGTTTCCGAGCCTTGTTTGTCTCAACTGGGCATTTGCATCGCTTCCATTTTGTTGCCTTAGTCATAAGAAAGATTTCCGATCACCAACGTTATGTTGTTAAAATACTCGCTGATTTTACTGGGGTTAACTTTCGCCATTTCGGCTTGCAATCTTGATCGACGAGAGAAACAGTTACGAAGCCGCGAACGTACGCTCGCCCGGCGGCAGCGACAATTTGCTGCGCATGAGTCCGAGTATCAAGCCCTTCTTTTAATCAGGGACAGTCGTTTTCAACAAGGCAAGAAATCAAGTGCGGTCGGTTTGGCTGCTAACATCGAAGGTGTTTGACGAGCCGAGCTTATATGCACCCATGCCGGATGTGCCTGGGCGGTGGGTGACCAGCTTTGGCAGGACTGGAATTTTACGGCCACCTCTACCGGGATTTTTGTAATTGTAGTCGACCAACGGCGATGCCCGAGAGTTCTCACCGGCAATTTTGGTGGCAAAGAGATTACATTGACTTACTTAAACGGGCGGCTTCCCGAAAGGACCATGGCTATGTACGTCCGTCTCACTGCAAAGCAGCACAACAGGATGCAAGGCGAACGAAGGATTTCGATCAAGGCTTGCTGCGAGGCAGCTTTTTCTGTGGAGTTAAGTCGCAATTCTTCCCTTTGATTTATACCTCTGCGGCCAGAAGCGGCCTCAAATAACTTTAATTACGGAGCCAGTTTATTCTTTTCGATCCATAAACCACTTGTAAAGTTGGGAGATGCACAGCAGCAGGCAGCCAATTGTAAGCGTTGCGTAGATATTTAGGACAATAGTGTTTTCCTTCATTTTACCATATTTCGAACAAGATTCGTTGAACGGTGTTCAAATCCGGACTTCGGATGTGCTCTCATCGGGAATTCTCAGGTTCATCGAACGTCCGTTGTAAAATCCTTCTGACCTATTCAGTGCCGAATCTGACCAAGCGCGGACAGTAAGGTAGCAAATTCCGATCAGGCATGCGTCAGAAATCCAGGAATTTGCCCCCAATCTAAAAGGTCAATCAATCGCATCTGTCTGGCATTGCGTCAAATCGATACGGATTCTCAACTGGCTCCCGCGTCTTTACATGAATAAAAATGAACACTCACCGACTGACCCCATTGCCGTGATGGGCATCCTCAAAAAGGCTAACCTGTCAAAATCCATTGAAACCAATATCATGGGAGAATCCCTGTTTAACGATGGGATCGGTGTCGTCATTTTCGCTACCTTATTGCAGATTTCTGCGGTTGGTATTGAGAACTTCGGTGCGGGGAGCATCGCTGTCCTGTTTATAGAGGAAGCTGTTGGCGGGGTATTGGCCGGACTGGTCATTGGCTTTATCGGGTACAGGTTAATGAAGTCTATCGACCATTTTCAAACGGAGATCCTTATATCCCTGGCAATGGTTATGGGAGGCTACAGTCTTTGCTATTATGTGCATGTGTCCGGTCCGCTTGCCATGGTGGTGGCAGGGATCATGACAGGCAACCGGGGAAAAGCATTGGCGATGAGCGATGTTACCCGCGATTATTTGGGGAAATTCTGGGAAGTGACCGATGAGATATTGAACGCGGTACTGTTTCTGCTGATCGGTCTGGAAATCGTTGTCGCCAATTTCCGGCCCGGTTACCTGGTCGTTGGCCTGCTGGCAGCCATTGTAATTGTGGCAGCCCGGTTTGTCTCCCTTTTTGTGCCTGCGTTCCTGTTCAGGATAAAAAGAAAACTTGGCATAAGGACCCTTACGATTATGACCTGGGGCGGGTTCAGGGGTGGGATCTCCGTGGCACTGGCGCTCTCTTTGCCAGCAAGCCGATATAAGGACATCATCGTTTCGGTGACCTTTATCGTTGTGCTGTTCTCGATCCTGGTTCAGGGTTTTACCATTGAAAAGCTCATTGCAAGATTGCGCGGTGAGCTGCTATTGGGCTTTGATAGATCAAGCAGTTCAGAATTTATTGGCCATCAAACGAGCAATTCTTCGTCCCGAAGTTGCTTTAAATGGACTTCCGAAACGAGCGGGTTAGGTCGTTTGTAAATTATTGAGTCTTTGAGCCTGAAAATTCCGTATCTACCTATAGTTAGTCAATTAACCCAAATTTGAAAGATATGACAAGGGTAATACCACTTCTGGCAATTTTACTATTGCCTTATCTTCAGGTAACCGGCCAGGGATGCTCCGATGCCGGGTTCTGTACCGCCGGCTCGCTAGGTCGCAAGCAATTCACGCAGACAGGACCCAGTTCCCAACTCGAATTTTCCTTTACCATCAGGGACGGGGAACGAAGTTCTTATATGTATATCCCGCAGCTCGAATATAGCTACACGTTCAAGAACAAAGATTATGTTGAAATAAAAGTCCCTTATTATATCGTATCAGGCATTGAGGGGCGGTCAGGTATCGGTGACCCGATCATTACCTATTCCCACCCCTTGAAATCTTCTGGGACCTTTTGATTGGAGGCGACAGCAGGTTCAAGGATCGGGACTGGTCGTGCCGATGCTGTTAGCAAAGAAGGGATGCCCTTGCCTATGCCCTACCAACGGTCGCTGGGCACGACTGATTTTATACTTGGTGTTAAAGCGGTGGCAGTACCTCTCTATTGCAACCGGTTACCAACAACCGATCTTTCAGTACAATAGTAACGGATACATAGCCGGACAGTCCCCTCCGCAGGGATGGCATACAATCGGTATTTCAGTTCCCGCGAGCTAAGGCGAAAGGCCGACATACTGCTCAGCGCCGATGGCCATTATACAAGCGGCAAATGGTCTTTCTCAGCTGGCCCGCTACTGATCTCGGGAAACGACAAGGGGGCGATGGAGCCGGAAAGGAATATGCTATTGTGGGCAGCGGAGGGATTACCTTGAACCTGACAGCCTTTGTGTAATATACTGCCCCCAGGTTCAGCATAAGCTTTGCTGCCGGTGCACCAGTAGTTGTACGTGCCGTCCGTCCCGATGGGCTAACACGTTCCTGGATCGTCACTCCAAGCTTTGTTTTCAAATTATAATGTACGGCCTAAGACGACACATCAGCGCTAAGGTTATCTTCAATTAAAGCAATCAAAAGGGATAGCTTTCAATGTCCTTTACCAACGTTGGAACGACATTTCAATCCTTGCCAAAGTATAATTTATGCGACGAGGAACCTGGATGTACATGGTGTGTAGTCCGTTTTTCGGCAAAAAAGCCACTTCCGGCGTCATTTTTTAATTGCCTTTTTGAGCATAAAAGTGACATGGTCTGCGAGAAATGTGCTATATTAGCTCTGACACCAGCCGAATGAGCGGCAGAACACTGCCGCCATGCTCCATTCGGCCGATTCCAGATCCTGCCCAGACCCTCAGCCGGCAGCGGTCTTCACCAATTGGCCATTCATTTCTGAATGGCCTGCCAGATATGAACGATATTTTACCTAATATATCCCCAGGAAGACTCATAATTGTTGCTTACCGGCTGCCTTTCAAGGTTGTCAGGCGGGATGACGATTCCCTAGCTATCGTGCAAAACTCCGGAGGGCTGGTTTCAGCAGTATTATCATTGGCCCGAAATGCGCATTACGCCTACTTTGACCCCGGGGAAAAAGTTCACTGGATCGGGGCTACCGACACTTCATTTCCGCTGGCGGACCAATCCATTCTGGAAACGGACGAATTTATAGCACATCCGGTAGTTATTGACGAGCAGCTCCATGAAAATTACTATGAAGGGTTCTGCAACAACCTGATCTGGCCACTGTGCCATTACTTTCCATCCCTGGCGCGTTTTAAAGACGAGTATTTTGAAGCCTACCAATTGGCCCACGATTTTTTCTTTGCCAGGGTGGCGGAGGTGATCCGGCCCGGCGATGTGGTATGGGTTCATGATTATCAGCTTATGCTGTTGCCGGCGATGATAAGGGAACGGTTCCCCCAGCAAAAAATCGGGTTCTTTTTTCATATTCCTTTCCCTTCCTTTGAGCTGTTCCGGCTGCTGCCGGTCGTGTGGCGGAAAGCTGTCGTCGATGGTATCCTGGGCGCCGACCTGATCGGTTTTCATACCAATGACTACGTGGAATATTTTTTGAAGACCGCCTGGCTGGTATCGGGCCACAACAACAAACTACATTATATCCATATGGATGACCGGATGGTAAAGGTCGATTCCTTTCCCATCAGCATTGACTTTGAAATGTTTTCCAATGCTTATTCTGATCCTGAAACCGTTTCCAAGAGAAATGAGATCAGAAAGTCACTCCCCTTAAAAATTATATTTTCGGTTGACCGGCTGGACTATTCCAAAGGGATCATACACCGGCTACGCGGCTTCCGTGAATTTCTGACCCGTTGCCCGGCATGGCATGAACGGGTCTCGCTGGTTATGGTCGTGGTGCCCTCCCGTGACACCATCCAACAGTACCAGCAGATGAAATTCGAGATCGACCAGACCGTCGGTATGATCAATTCTGAATTTGGCAGTCTGGGCTGGCAGCCGGTGATCTACCAATACAGGTCAATGACATTCGCTGAACTTCTTGGGATGTATACCACCAGCGACGTCGCCCTGGTTACCCCTGTAAGGGACGGCATGAACCTGGTCAGTAAGGAGTATGTGGCCAGCAGGGCTGATGGAAAGGGCGTATTGATCCTGAGCGAGATGGCGGGTGCGGCAGCGGAGCTCGGAGAAGCACTGATTATTAATCCTTTGGATCTTCACAATGTCGCAAATGCCATTAGTGCCGCCCTGGATATGCCAGAAGAAGAACAGATCAAGCGGATGACCCTGATGCGGGAGCGGATCAGGGAATATGACGTTTTTGCCTGGGCAGTTGATTTTTTCACACAGATGACCATGCTTGAAATGGAACAGACCAGGCTTAACCAGACCTATCTTAATACTACGTCGATAGAATTGATCCGTACGGCCTACAACAATGCGACAAACCGGATCTTGTTCTTTGACTATGACGGTACGCTGGCGCCAATCGCGCCCGATCCGGAAAGTGCCTTCATGCCTGCTGATATCCGGGCCTTGATCCAACAAATAGCCGGTCGCGATACTGCGGTCATCGTCAGCGGCCGCGACCGTCATTTTCTGGAGACCCAATTTAAGGGACTACAGCTGGACATGATTGCCGAGCATGGTGCCATGGTAAAAAAAAGGGAGGATCTGGCGTGGGTGCTTCATGAGAGCTACCAGGAAAACTGGAAAGAGTCCATACGGCCAATCTTAAAGACTTACGCGCAAAGATGCCCGGGGGCTTTTGTCGAGGACAAAGAAACGTCACTGGCCTGGCATTACCGTAACGCAGACGATGAGCTCTATGCGACCCGAAGAGCGCAGGAACTGCTCTGGCAGCTAAGGGATTTCCTGCAGCCTGAGCTTAATCTGCAGGTTGTAGATGGAAATAAGGTATTGGAAGTTAAAAAGACAGCCTATAATAAGGGTACCGCGGCCAGAAGCTTGCTGGAAAACAGAGACTATGATTTTGTCCTTGCCATCGGAGATGACACCACAGATGAAGATATGTTTACAATGCTGCCCGAATCTGCCTATACGATCAAAGTCGGGGACGCAATCTCCGCGGCCCGTTACCATATTAAAAAGCAAAGCCAGGTCAAAGACTTACTGGTGGAATTGGTCACTGCGGGCACGAGCAATCCATGATTTTAAAATCGGCCCGGCAGCTAAGAAAATAAATCTCGCTTTGCTATCGGAAAGCTCATCGACCTGGTGGATGCCGTCAAAACTAATGGTTGGGTTCTCTGGTCGATGGATTAGGCATAACGCTCATTGCCGTCGGGGCGCGCTGAGCGCGCTGTCAATCCTGTACGCTCGTTATGCAACAATTGCAGGAGCATCTTTCCGTGAAATTTGTAACCAGGCCAGCGCAATCTTGGTCTAACAGGTACATCGGTTTCGACAACCAATTTATTAGCCATCGTATGAACCTAAAAAAACTCGAAGTCATTCAGGCCCTGCAGACAACAGCTCGCCCAATTTCATCCTTGCTTCTGATCTCTCTTCTTTTGACCGGAAGCCTGGCAGTCGCTCAACAGCCCACCAGCATCTTCCCAGATATGAAGGACTCCCTTGCAGTGGCTACCATACTGAGAAGCAAACGAATTCCATGTTTGGCGATTTGGCTACCTCCAGGGCGGACAGCCTGCTGAAATCAGCGTATTTGGTGAGCTGCAACCCGGCCAGCCGGGACCCGCCAACGCTGTTTTTAACGTTGCCTCCGTCACGAAAACCATCACTGCGATGGTCACGCTAACTCTTGTCAATTCAGGTAGTTGGCAGCTGGATGCACCGGTAGCGCGTTATTTTACAGATAGGGACGTAGTGGAAGACGCCCGAAGCAAACAGCTCACGACCCGGCACATACTCACCCACCAGGCCGGGTTCCCCAATTGGCGTAGTGAACTTCCCGGGAAAAAGCTTGCATTTCAATTCGAACCCGGCACAAAGCACCAATATTCAGGCGAGGGATTTGAGTATTTAAGGCATGCGCTGGAAAATAAGTTCAAGCGCGCTCTTTCCGAGCTGGCCGACTCGATAATCTTTAAGCCTCTGGGAATGAGCTCGACTGGTGGAATTGCAACAGTAAAGAGGACAATAGGTTAAGCCGCGATCTTGGGTTTGTTTAACATTCCTTCAAATTCTTCGGGCGACACATATCCCAGAGCAGAATGCAGCCTTTTTCTATTATACCAAATTTCAATATATTCAAAAACTATTATTGCTGCTTATTTATAAACTTGTTTTGGTAGACACATTCTGCCTTTAATGTCTTGAAAAACTTTCAGCAACCGCGTTATCCCAACAGTTTCCTCTCCGGTGCCTATTTCGGAGATATGGGGCTCCGGAATATCCATACTGGACTACAAGTATATTCTGCTGGTAAAAGTACTTGCATGCTTAGCCTTGGTATGGGTGGTGAGCAAATACAGCATTTATATTACAGGCCTTCTGCAATTCTGGATCACCCACAGTTTCTTTAATGCCATTGAGGCGGTTGAAGGGGCGACCAGATATCTGTAGGGCTCAGTGCGCTTTTGGTTCCAGTAACACTGGCGGACAAAAGGATGAATCATTGGGGCAATAGTATACGGCTCAGGCGCAACCCATTTATCGTAAACTATTTTGTAATGAGTTGTTTTTTCATAATTGGAAATTCCGGTGAAGTTGGGCTCTTCGTCACTTTCAGTTTAAACCTGAACGATTCTGAGGTTGACCAATTTGGCTACGCATTAGTTACGGTGACCAGCTGGCATCGCTGTTCCAGAAATCAGGATGGCGCTCCTTATCCTGGAATATAAATAAGGTGTACGAAGGTTAAAGGAAACTCATGAGTGCATCCAAGTGAATTATCATATCATGCAAGTGCAATTTTAACTTGGGACTAAAAACAACTTCCTTTTGACAGATAGGCCATGGAAATGAAGATAAAGCCCCAATAGCCCAAGTTTTCGGTACTAATCAGCTGCCGGATGTTTGACGACCGAGTACCCTTTCACATTTTTCCCGGTGATCAAGGCTCCTTTTTTGTATGCATCGGGGCCGCCTTTCAGATCGATCTCCAACAGGTTCGTGGTTTTGTAGGCGGCACTTTTCAGGAACGTAATGTACTTACCATGTTCGATCAGCGGCCTTTTGGCACTGTGCGCATCGGAATTGGGGATATTGTACCTGGTCACCCTTTGAGCTTGCAGGTCCACTTTCGCGAAAAAATAATGATCGTTAGCCACATCGCCCCACCCTTTTATCCTGGTATCATCAAACAAAATGGCCATTGCCGAGGTGCCGCCCAGATAATCCAGCTGAAGAATGTTGACCGGTGAGCCCGTCGTTTTGGCAAGATCGAAAAAATAGCTTTCGTCAAATTGGGTCTCTCCTTTCTTAATCCGAAGAATTCCTCCGTATATGTGACCATCCGTCCTGCTGCCCCATAATGCGCCCCGGCACGCTGCGATATACAAATCGCCATTTTCGGCAGTTACGAATCCATTGGTAGCGTATATTCCAAGTTCGGCGGAAGTGAGATTTGTGGAAACCAGCGTCGGGTTTTTCATGCCGGGAAAATCGAAAGTCACTACATGCGACCCAGCAGCAAAATGGCCCGCGAAATCGTAGTAAACGGTACCCATGATAAACTTGTCGCCATGCAACCTCCCGCTGCCCACATTGGATTTCCAGTTGACTCCCGGCGAGCGTTCCTTGGAAGGCAGATTAAAACTCCCGCTGCCCGAGATGGTAAAGTTAGGAATGCGGATCGTAAACCATTTTATTTCCGGCTCGCCCCATTTAACCGGGTCCATCACCAGTATCGTGTTCTCATCGACCAGGTTTTGGGAATAAGCCCAATCCGAAACATAGTTACCAACCGCCAGGGCGGCCGTTTGGGTGATGGTACCGTCGGTGTTGAGTTCGTACTGGTAAAATGTTTTCTTTGACCTGCTGAAAAAGTAGATGTATTTCCCTGATGTGATCAAACTGGTCGCCTCAAGCCGGGTTCCATTCCCTTCCGCCTGAATAGTACCTGCTTCGAGATTATCGGCAGGCAATGAATAACTGACCCCGCCCGTATTGATGCCCAATGAATAGTAGGCGGCTGTTTTGGCCTCGTCATCGTGATCCCGTTTTTTGCCACAGGAAAACATACCGATCGCCAGCATCAGCCAGAATTTCAGATTGTACTTATTCATTAAGGGTGGTTAAGGATTGCACCTGCAAAATACGCAATTGAAAAATCTAAACAGAAAACCCTACTTCATTAAGTTTTTCGCTGTTCGCTTTAACCCTGGTTTTGTTTTCCTTCGGCCACGCCACACAATAAAACCTGTGATGGGTAGGGAGGCTGCAATCAGGCTGGCGAAAAAAGCCAGTAACTTCCCGGTCAGCCCACCAATGCTGCCCACGTGAATATAGTAATTCATCCGCCTGACTTTCTGGCCATTGTCCAGATTTGCAAATGGCTGCATGCTCAAAAGCTTACCGCTATACTGATCGTAAAAATAGTCGTCGGCCCGGGCGTAGTTCGATCCCTTATCGGTTTCAATGGTAAAATGGAGCGCATCGGATGCCGAGTTGGGCTTGTAAACCCGGATAGCTCTCGTTTTGTCAGGATTTTTGGCAAAATGAATGAACAAACTGTCGGCCACTGTCAGAAAATGGTTTGCACCAGAAGAGATCGCAGCAGTATCGGACGCCAGCCGCTCTCTTTTCAGAGGTATCGCCTTACCGCCGTTAGCTACCCACTGCACCGAATTGTTCATCCATTCAAATGACCACACCAGCCCGGTCAGTGCAATAAAAATCGCAACCCAGGCCATGTAAAACCCCAATACATTGTGGAGATCATAGTTCAGCCGCTTTCCTTTGGCGTTCCATTTGATGGTGAAACGTTGCTTATAGCCTTTGCTGCTGGCCGGTTTCCAAAGTATGATCCCCGTAATCATGAGTATGACGAAAACCAGGGTTGCATAGCTGATGATCATGGTCCCTACTTCTCCGATAGCCAGTGTGATATGAATGTACAGGATGATCGTAAAAAAAGCATTTTTGTAATCGAAGCCGCTCACTATCTTTCCGGTGTACGGATTTTGCAAAACGGCATGGTATTGGCGTGTCGAATCCAACGCCCATAAAGCATTGACCCTGTCACCTGTGGTGTAAACAGTGTAGTAGGTCCTGGCGATCTTTTTATTTTGCAGGGCCGAATCAGCCACAGCGAAAATGTTGGAAGGGAGGGCAAAAGGATGGCCTGTTTTCTCTACTTTCCGAAAAACACCGTAATTAAAAAACCCGCTGATTTCTTCCTCGAACACCAATATCGCCCCGGTGAGTCCGACAATAAAAACAACAAGTCCGGAAGCGAGACCCAGCCACAGGTGTATTTTGCCCGTTACTTTTTTAAATGACATCATGGTGTAACACAATTCATGGCGGCTATATGGGCACTTTTTAGAAACAAATTGCCCCGCACCGCATCAAACAGCGCAGGACAATGGCTGACCCGAAAAGTTAAAAGTTGCCGGCGGACCTCCCGCCGGGTTATGATCCGGTTAAAGCGAATAACCGATCCTGAACATGATATTGCGAGGCGCCCCCGTATAGAACCTTTCCGTGGCACGCACCGCGCCGGTATAGTAGCGCTTATTGGCGATATTGTTGATGTTCAGGTTAAGCATCACGCGGTTGATCTTATACGAAATGGCCGCATCGATCACACTGTAACCCGGCGTAGTGAGCGTTGGCGCCTGCAGCATCGGCGTTTTGGATGAAAAGCTCATACCGGCGCCCAAACCCACACCATTCAAAACTCCATTTCCGGAAGCCTCATATTTTGCCCAGATATTTCCCTGGTGGGCCGGGGCAAGCCCCTGTTTCAGACCGATGTTTGTTTCGACCAAATCCTCGGTGATTTTGGCGTCGTTGTAGTTATAAGCTGCATTGACAGAAAATGACCTGCTGATCTGCCCGTTGGCCTCTACCTCAAAACCTTTGGAGGTCACTTCGCCGAGCTGCCTCCATATCCTGTCGTTTGCATCGATTACGCTGGGATTGGTAAGCTGCGTGACGTTAATCTTCTTGATCTGGTAGGCCGCAACGGTAAGCAGCAGGTTTTTATTGAATAATTCCTGTTTCACCCCCAGTTCAAACTGGTTGCTGTATTCCGGTTTCAGCTCGCCCCCGCCTTCTACGGTACCAAAAACCAGCGAGCCCGACGAAACCGGCTGAAAACCTGTGATATAGGAACCATATACATGCGTATTGCTGCGCAGGCTGTAGGTAATACCCACTTTGGGCAACCATGCTTTTTGCGAGACCTCATTCTCGGTCGGGGCCTGGTAGGCCAGCCTGAATGTATATGATTCGTAACGCAGCCCCAGCATCACTTTGAGCCGCTCCATCACGCTGACTTGGTCCTGGAAATAAATCCCGCTAGCATAGTCCTTTGTTTTGTTGACCCTGTCATAATTGAACACACCGAGGGAATACATTGCGCCGTCGAGCGTGCTGCTTTTCGCAGGATCATACACGTTAACACTGCCAATATCCGTCGTGGAGTACCGGTAAGTGCCCCAATTGAAGAGGGAGGCATTGTAGTCGTAACCCAAAAGCGCCTTATGCCCGATTTTTCCGGTATTAAAATCTGCTGAAAAATACCCGGTGATGTTATCCGAATCCATTTTCGTATTCCACTCCGAATAAGCTACGCTCACACTGCTATCGCCATGCGACCAGGCAGCGTCGCGCAGATAGACATTGGCCGCATGTCTTTTATCATCCCAAACCAGGAAATCTTTCAGATACGAGACATTGAAACTGATGTTTTGGCTGATCCGCTGGCTTGCCGAAAGGTTGATCGAAGTAGTCGTCGTTTTATTCCTGTCACCCGCTTGCAATACCGTAAAACCGATCGGGGTTTCGTCAATGGATTTGCCTTTGAAAGGAAAAAGGCCGTCATTCTCCATCGTTGTCAGCTGGGTATAGTTCAGGTCGACATTGAAGCGCGTTCCATCGGTCGGCAGGAAAGAAAACGAAGGTGCAACGGCCACCGCATTGTCTTTCATGTTCTGGTACCAGGTATCGCTCAACTGGCCAAAAGCATTTAAACGATATAATACCTTACCGTCGTCGGTCACTTTTCCTGTAAAGTCCATATCCCCCCTTACGGTATTAAAACTGCCCGTGCTGAATGATAAAGACTGTTTTTTCTCAGCCAGAGGCTTTTTGGTCACCAGGTTTACGACACCGCCCGGACTCATGTTCCCGAACATGGACGACGACGGGCCTTTCACTACCTCGTAACTTTCCACCACCGGTGAAATCGACGGGAACCGGTAATTCTCGTTCAGAGTACGCAAGCCGTTGATCAGACGGGTGGTACTCACAAAACCACGTATCACCACCGACCGGCCATTGTTGGTCACGCGCACATTGGTATTGCGGGCCACATCATCAAACCGCACCGCCTGCCGGTCCCTGATCAGCTGCTGGGTAATGGTAGAAACCGTGCTGGGAATTTCGGTTACAGGTATCGCCGTCTTGGTTGCTGCAAAGGAATAATCCGATTTGTAGCCACTGTTCCGCCGACCGGTTATTTCTACGGTCTGCAGAGTTTGCGAATCACCGGTCAGCACTATACGTATATTGTTTTCCACTCCTGCTTCGATGACCAGTTTTTGTGAAAAGGTTTTGTACCCCACCATGCTGGCGATCAATGTATAGGTGCCGGGATCAATATTTGAAATGGAGAAATGGCCTTCTCCGTCGGCAATCGCGGCCAGATTGCTGCCCGCCAGCCGGACGCTGGCACCCGTTGCCGCACTTCCGTCCTCTGCAACAATGCTGCCGGTCAATGTTTTTAATTCCTGGGATAAAACCTGGCTATGAAAGAAGACTGATACGCAGAATACGATAATCGATCTGAGGAAAGTATTGAGTTTAAACATTCGTAATTGTATTTAGTTGTTAATTCTTTTTGTTGTTGGTCAGATGTCATAGTCATTAAATGCCATGATCTTGATCCTTGGCGGAATGTCCTCCAGTTGCTGGCTATTCAAAACCAGGATTTCGTCGGGCGAATCAGCCTGTTTTAAAACACCGACATAATACAGTTGTCCTTCTTCGATCGTTGCCTTTCTGCTCAGCACAGGACTCTGGTCCCTTACCCCGAAATCAATTTCGAGATTGCTGCCAGCTTCGCTCAGCATTTTTAATGAGCCGGTAAAATTCAGGTGCCCCTGGCCTGCATAGCGCGAAATGCTTCCGCTAACACTGCTATTGGGTTTGAGCGAAAACGCGATCGGCCGGGCGGCACCTTTCATTTCATCATCCATGCCATAGCTGGAAAAAGCGATCTCGGTATGCGCGTTTTTATAAGCAAAGAAAAAAGAGAGGCCCACAAGGCCGACTGAGATACAGGCTGCAACCGCCAAACGAGGCAACACGCTCCACCAGCCAGCCCTGATGGTATCGCGGCCCTCAGGCAGATAGGTTTCGAGCGAGCCCCATATATCCAGGGCCATATCTTCGAGCGTATCATCAGAAAGATTCGTTTCCTCATGATCCGGCGATGCCAGCCAAAGTGCTACGGCTTCCCGCTCCTGATCGGTGCACATACCCGTCAAATACCTTTCAATCAGCTCTCTGGTTACCTTCATATTCGAATCCCTGTACATGGTTTACTCTTTACACAGCTAGGTTGAATAACTCCCTGGCAATCCCTTAGTGTTTTTGAAAAAAATTTACAGGCTGTAATCCCGCAGGTGGTCTTTGAGGTATTTAAGTGCTTTTGAAAGGTGAGCCTCCACCGTTTTTTCCGAAATATGGAGCGAAAGTGCAACACCCTTATTGGAAAGGCCTTTTTCCCGGCTCAAACTGAACACTTCCCTGCACTGGGGAGGAAGGCACGAAGCAATGAAGGTAATGCGTTCGTTGAGCTCGTGAAAAGCAAGCTGATCTTCGGTGGTATTGGTTTCCTCTCGCTGTCCGGAAGCGATGCCCGACAGATGTTTCCGATGGATCATTGTGGTACGGATATGTTCCAGCGCCGCCAGCTTGACGGCCCTGACGAGGTAGTTCTCCATCTCGCCCTCCAGTATCAGTACTTCACGCCTTTCCCACACCGAAAGAAAAACGTTATGGACGATCTCCGTAGCAATCTCCCTGTCACTCACCACATTAAAGCAAATGGCGCATAATTTTTTCACACACCTTTTGTAGGTGTGCTCAAAAGATTCCCGGGAAAATGGGTCGACAGGTTTCAAAACAAAAGAGGCTATCCTCAACATGGTATCCGGTACAAACCTACAAACTACCCAAGATATGATCTAATATTATTTAGAATAATTTAAAACAAACTGACCGTTGATCGGATGACAAAGAGTTTTGAATAAATTTTATTAAGAAATGAAACGCTCCGCTATTTAAGCCCGTAAGTTTTTCTCTTTCTTACATCTCCTGTTGAGGCTTTGAAATCCCTGTCAAATTCGCTCGTAACAAATCAAAGTACAGCTCGCGTTATTAACATTGGTCGAGGTCCTGACCCTTTGGATTTAAATCAGCTCATTTCGTCCGCTAGACAAAAACTGGCCAGGCCAAAAGGTTCCGACCAGTCTGTTTAGCATTGCCTACAATCACAATCCTACTTTGTTAACTTCAACAGATCCGTTATTATTCCGCCGGCAGTAACATTCACCAATTTTTCTGATTTTCCTGCCGCCGGATCATATTGGTAGTAACCATTCAAATTCATGCTGGGATTGTAAACTGGAAGGTAAAACTTGCCCTCGTACTTGTGTGTGCTGGGATAACTGTAAGCTGCCGTCAAAGGCAGATCCGAGATCACCGTCGCAGTCTGTGCATTCAGGTCCAGCTTTGCCCACCGCTGAACGGGACTATAAAATGCAAGGTTCGAGAGTTCCGCATACTCTGCTGCTGTAATCGAATTGACTGCCAGCTTGCCGATCAGTTCCAGCAATCTCGGAGGGTACGGCGCTGCGGAAATACAGGCGTAAGCAATTCCATTTGCATCATAGATAGTCCCCAGAAGCAATTGGAACATTGAACTCTGCTGTCCTACCGCATTGATTGGGTTAAAGGCATAGGTCGAGTCGAAGTCAGTTTTCCCGGCCGGAATTTTCAAAATTTGTGGTCTGGACCTTTTCGCAGCATTTGGCCCCAGTTGCCCATCCAGCCCATACTGGCCCTGCGTACTGATGTAAACGTTACCTGCTTCATCCACAACGCTGTGTTCCAGACCACGGGAGACCGGATAAGTGGCTTGTTTAAAAACGGCCGTTTTCTCCCATTTTTTTGTCGTTAGGTCCACCACTTCCACATATACATCCTGTGCGTCGTAAAACTGGCCGGTTTTGCTGCTGTTTGTTAGAAGAGAAGCAAATAGCTTGTTGTCGTTTGGACGGTAAGACAAATGCCCATAGACATTTCCTTCGTTCTCAGGGAAATTTTTGGCTTTTGACATATCGATCCGCCCCAGGTTTTCCATCGTTGCGGGGTTAAAAAGGAACAGTGACCTGTTTTCGCTGGTTGAGTAAACACCCAGGTTTTCATTGACGATCAGCACAGCCTGCAAATATTCCAGCAATGGAATGCTGGCTATTTCCACCACGGCGCCTGAGGATTTCAAAATAGCCTGCTTTGACAACTTTTTGTCTCCATCCAGCGAAATTCCATAGATAAAATTCTTATACGAAGTCCTCGCAAGGAAAGTACTGTAAGCCGTGTTTTTGGTCAGATCAACCTCGCCCGAAGGCTGTTGTGGGAAAAAACCGGCGTAATAGCTATAGCCCGCGGTCGACTGTGAAATGCTGGACAATAAAAATCCTTCTTCCTGATAAAGCGATTCAGGTTCGGATTTGGGTTCATCCTCGCTGCTGCATGAAACCAGCACGGCTGCAAACAAAACGGATCGTAATAGATTGGTTGTTTTCATTGGGCATTATTGTTTTTGTTGGAATGTTGTGGCAGGTGGCAGCAAACAGGCGCATAGCTTATGGCTTACTTCCCTAAAAGCCCGAAACCTCGTAAATGAGCTTTACATTGAAATTCGTCCCTGCGCGCGGCACCAGGTAGTTATCGAAAAGCTTGGCATTGAAGACGTTAATCACATTCAGGGAAGCGGTCAGGCCACGTTCTGCGAATTTGTAGGAGAAACCCGCATCCAGGCGATGCTGAACGGGCACGTAAGCTTCCGGCGTATTTTTGATGCTGTTGCCTTTACCAACGGTAATATGGTTAAACGGGGCGATGTAATTATAAAACAGGTAAGCCCGGAAACGATCATCGGTCTTCAACAATCCCTGTTTTTGCCACGAAAACTCCGAATTCCCATAGAAATTGGGGTTGTTTGGAAAGTCGGTGCCGACCAGGAACTGACTTTCCGCCAGCTTCATTTTCGTGAAAGTTTTACGCAGGAAAGTCAGGTTCGTTTTCAGGCTGAATGCATTTTTGAAGGTCAGTGCCAGATCGCCCTCGACACCCAAAGTCCGTACCTGGTCCGCATTGTCATATCTTCGGATCACGCCATTTCCGATGAAAATAATGTCGTGCTGGCTGCGGTAAAACCCGTTAATGTTCGTAGCAATGTTCAAAATTTTGCTAACCGGCTTGCTTATCACAACACCAATATTCAGGTTGTCGCTGCTTTCCGGCAACAGATCTGTATTGCGGACTATATCTGCACCGTTGCCTACGAACTGAGCAAACTGCGGGATCAGATACCCTTTTTCAACAGATGCGCGGGTAAAAATACCTTCGGCTATATCATACTTCATTGCCGTATTCCAGCCCCAGATGCCATCCTTCTTTTTAACCAGCTCAAATGTGTTGTTTTCTGCACCATCCAGCATATAATCGTACCTTTTAATGGCTGCCGAAAAGGTTAACCTGTTCAGAAACAAACCCTCATACTGGGCTCCGGCCACATTCTTGGCCAGATATTGAGGAATGCGAAGGTAATCCTGCATGGGATCGGCTTCCAGATAATCGATACCGGTCAGCTTTTGTCTGGCATACAAATTGGAAAAAAGCAGTTTGTGATCGGGGCTTATTTTAAAGGTAAAACTGCTCCGGTTGATCCAGCCATGAATGTAAGTATCTGAATTGGCCTCGTAATATTCGCCCGGGCTCTGCTTTCTTCCAATCACTTTGCCACTCCAGCTGTACACATTTCTGGTCGTATCCACATAATTCAAGGTCTGGTTGCTGTAATTAGCGGCTGTCGAAAACAGGGCACGCTGTTTCCAGAATGACTTTTCATATTTTAAAACAGCCGTCAGGTTTTCGGCTTTGTACCTGGCCTCTCCGAAAGCAGTCCCGCTTACCCTGGCGCCGTTTTGCAATTCTTTGTTTCCGCCTGAAACGTTCACCGAAAATTTCAGCTCGTCGGCCCAGAGCTTGCTGTGGGTGCCGACAGTTACACCGCCAAAAAAGATCTTATACTGGTCATGGAAGCGTTTGATGCGCTTGATCCTATTACCATCTTCAAAAATCCTGGCATCCATTCCGTAGCTGTTATCGGAATAATTGACAGCGCCGGTAACATGGACGAAGTAATTTTTCTTATTGGCCAGTCCCAATGCAAAATCGCCCAGATGGGTATTGTAAGAGCCGACATTGTAAGAAGCGCGAAGCGAATTGTATGATTTCTGTTCGGTTACCAGGTTAATCCCCCCACCTAACGCATCTGTACCAACGTCGACGGGCAATACGCCTTTGTAAACATCGATCCGTTTCAGGTTTCCAATCGGCAAAGTCGAAATATCGAAATTCGGATAAATGAATTCCATGGGCAGGCCATCAATGTAGACCCGGACCGCGTTGCCGCGCAAACCGTTAATAGAAATATCCGAAGGCTCCCCCAGTGAACTGGAACGCCGGATGCGCACACCTGAAAGCCGGTCGATGATGTCGGTGATCAGTACATTCTGGCTCACCACATTCTTAACCTCTACACTGCTGATCGTGATCGGTCTCATTTCCTGGACACGGCTTTGCTTTTCGGCTTTTATCAAAACCGTATCGAGATCTTTGGCATCGGCGATCAAAATGAGGTCTCCAACCATATCAGAACCGGAGATTTTGATTTCTTTTTCAAACGTTTTAAACCCCGCGTGGCTTACAACAAGTTTGTAATTACCTGCCGGAATATTCAAGAGCCGGAATGTACCATCCGCTTCCGACGCAGTCTCATATTTGGTATTATTCAAAGAGATAGAGACAAAAGGCAAAGCATTGCCCTCTTCATTTTTGACGGTTCCAGAAAAAGTAAAGCTCTGGCCAAATCCAATTTCAGGAGCAAGCATGCACATATAGAGCAGGAAAACTATTCTCATAGCTGATCATTTGCGAATTTTTTGTCAAATGTAATAGTTTATTTGTATTTAGTTTAAATAATATTAATATTTGAAAAAATAATTTTATGCCTTCATTCTATTTGATCTTTCTGGGAATGTACTTGTACTATTTTAAGTCAAAATACTACCCACACTTCCTGTACAGCCCGCAGGTGCCCGCTGCCCGGCTCATCGGATTGCTCTTGACAATATCCGGATCATTGTTATATGTGCGAGCTGATGGCTGGGCCGGTGGGCTTTTGCTGGCATTGGCGGCCAGCATGTCAGCGATGTGTATGGTCCAGCTCTTTGCGGTGATGGGTAAATTTTATTTCTATGGGATTGCCTTGGTCATACACATTTTACTGCTCATACAACTGATCTGCCATGCCAGCTAAAAAGCAATATCTGACAACAGCCGGCCAGCGTGCCCTCAAAATCACGGCAGGACTTTTCGGCGGCTACTTTCTTGCTGTGACCGTTCACATGCTTCTGGCTGTCGCACTCCCCTATCGCATGGAAATCATTCTTACCGGTGCCTTTTCGGTTTTTTTACTTTGGACAGCACTCATGATCATCGCATTTCTGATCCGGAATGGCTGGATCGTATGGGGCATCTATCTTCTTTCAATTCTTTTTTGCGTAGCAGGAATATATCTTCTGAAATAATTATGAAACTAAAAGGTCTATCGCCGCGACTCTACAACATTACTTTTAACACCCATACCATCTCGGGCATTGTGATCAGCTTTGCGCTTTATGTGATATTCTTTGCCGGGGCATTTACGCTCTTTAAAGATGAATTTTACCAGTGGGAAAATCCTGCTGCACGGCACACATTGCTCCAACCGGTCAACTATGATCAAATGCTCAGCAGCCTGAAAAAGTCCACCCCTCAATTTGATCTTTCAGAAGACATTACCATCGTCACAGAATCCATAGAAAGACCTCTGGTAAAGGTTTACGGGCATTTGATGGTACCCAAAGGCAAACCTGAGCAGCATTACTACACGACCTATTCTGTGGCGACCGGTGAATTTTTCAAGGATGAAAAAACCACGGTTGGAGAAACGTTATATCGGCTGCATTTTTTTGACCAGATCCCGTTGATAGGCAGGTACCTTTCCGGCTTTGTGGCACTGTTCTTTGCTTTCGCAGTCATTACAGGCGTAATGATCCACTGGCAAAACATGCTTACCAAGTTTCATGGCTTTTCGCTTAAAGGATCACTGAAAAATCTCTGGACAAATGCGCACACTGTTTTTGGTTTGCTGGGCCTGCCTTTCCAACTGATGTATGCAATTACCGGGGCTTACTACATGCTGTCATTTCTGGTTTTGCTTCCTGTGGTAATGGTGTTCTACGGCGGCAATCAGGAAAAAGCGATCAATGATATCTTTTCGGAACGCGCCATGGAAGTGAGTGAAACATCTCCCTTTAACACCAACAATGTAGGGGTAACCGGCATTCTCGAAAAACTAAAAAGCAATCACCCGGAATTGGACTTACATTACTTTCAGATCAAACATTACGACCGGGAGGATGGGATCGTTTCGGCTTCGCTGGAAAACAGCAAAACGTTCGCCGGTGACGGCTCAGTGGCGGTGAGATTGAAAGATGGAGAATTGATTTCCGACAAATTACCAGGCAAAAAGACTTACGCAGAATCCGTATTATTCGGCATATCCCGGCTGCATTTTGCGACTTTTGGAGGGCTTGCATTGAAGACAATCTATTTCCTGTTGGCCCTCTTTACCTGTTTCGTTATCATTAGCGGCGTATTGCTCTGGAAAGAGGCGAGGAATAAAAAAAGCTACACGGACAAACAAAAGCAGTTCCATCACAGGGTTACCATGTGGTACCTTGCCATTTCATTCGGTCTTTTCCCCGCCACAGCCATTCTGTTCAGTGCAGAATTACTAATACCGGGCGTTGAAAACCACGTTTTTCTGGTCAGGACTGTATTTTTCGTATCGTGGCTGGTTCTAAGTGTAGCGGGGTTGCTGTTGAAAACGGAATCGAGAATCACCTGGTTTTACCTGCTTGCCGGTGGGCTGTTTTCGCTTCTGGTTCCTGTTGCAAATGGATTCGCAACAGGTGACTGGATTTTTGCTGCGTGGTCGCAAGGAATTTATTATACTGCCCTTACAGATGCTTTTTGGGCTGGAACCGGGATTATTTCCTTAGTCCTGACTATGTCAATCGGCAGGAATTTTAATAGATCATCCGCTGAAATTCATGATAATACAAGATCACGCCGCAACGCAACGAAAGCTCTCAAACTGAATTGAAATTATATATACGCAACCTGACTGATGAAAACCCATTGCCTCGCCTTCTTTTAGACTTCGCCTAAAACACCAGTATGCAGGTTTAGGACAGCTTCCAATTTAAAATAAACTGACCTAGCTGGCGAACACTCATCGACCTACCAGCTTGGAAGCACTCGACATGCTGGTAGAAGTCAAGGCCGACGAGGGTTGATAAAATATACGCCACGACGCAAAAAAACGACAAGCCACTCTCACAATCCTCGACTGCGCACATAAATCCGCTAAGAGGAGATCGTGGCATTTTATCCGATTTTACTCAACCATTTATAGCTTATGCCAAACTCTGCATGAAATTCCGGTTGCATTTGAGGCTGAATACTACCGGAAAAGGCGATGAGCATTTGAAATTGCAAATATGGACTAACCCACAAAAGTGTTAACAACAAAGGAAAACGTCACTGTGCTGCAAAGCCCAAATCCTCAGTATGGTTGCAAGCTCCTTATTTAAAGCCTTTATTCAAGTAAAAGCAGGTTTATGTTTATGAAAACGCTCCTTTTACTTGAATAGAATGTCTGTAAACAATAACATATACGATTTTGCCCGCAGTCGTTTGAAATATTTGCTTGTTATCAGGAAAGAAACATACCTATATTCTAGGTGGACTTTTTGCTGGCAGCTGCATTTTCGTATGCCAAGTCGATCATTTGCTGCATAGTACAGTGCAGTTTTTGCATGTCATCAGGATCATTGATGTCAATTCCGCAGAAAGTGCTGCCATTTACCTTTGTATGCAGCACGATGTAGTCGGCTATCATCTGCAGGTAATTTCGTTTTGTGGTCTGGTCCAGAAAAGAAGCAGAGATTAACTGCTCGACTTGCTGGGACCCGCTGAGCATACGTGAGACTATTCCGTCAAATACTTTCGAATTGATTCCTGCTATCTGGGCCAGTAAAGTAAACTGCTGCATCACCTTTCCCTGGGCTAGTTTTTTTGGTAGAATCCCGTCGTCGAGCGCAAAATCTTTATCGCCGATATGTATACGTCTGTTGAGCAAATCATATGCCTGACTCAGTCGATAGTCTCCCTGATCGGTTTCAAGAAGCGAGAAGTTTTTCAGATGCGCATCACCGTTAGAGAATAAATAGTTGAACATTAATGTGCGGAGCAACTTTGGAGCTTCGACTGTGTAAGCGGGCACATACTTTTGCATCAGCTCAAAGATCTCTAAATAATTTCCTAGGTATTTATAGTGTTCTCCGTGGGTTTGAGGCGTACGTCCTGCCAATGACGCAAAATCATCCTGCGCACGTTTCCTGCCATCGGCATGCCTGTCAAATCGTTTCGTAATATGGGCCTGCGCGCCATCGGCAAAAAAGATCAGGGCGTTCTCCGCTGTTTCAATACCGTAAACCTGCCTGGCGATCTGCATAGTCAGATGCTCGTTGGCCGGCATTTGGTCCGGCTTGCAGCCTGCGGTCGGTATCGGCTTTAAGATATAGGTACCTTGCTCGTCTTCCTGGATCAATCGCAGTTTATTCTTGTCAAGGGTTACCGAGAACTTTTCCTGGACACCCGATATGGAGATCCGTTTGCGGTTCTCGTCAAAAAGCTGATCCGTATCCTGATTAGTCGCCGGCGAGCCATAGCTGAGAATATGGCTTACGCGCTTGCCATTGAAGACCCTTCTGAGGCAATTCCTGCTGTAAGTGTCATAGCCGGGCGCCAATGTGCCCGGGCAAAATTCAATAACTGGTAAGCTCATCGTTTGGGATTTTAATAATTGTCACGGCTCCAATCGTGTCGCTTTTTGCAGTCGTGAGCAGCAAGCCGAAGTAGTCGCTTCGATCTATTCGGTTCAGGTGACAGACCAATTCTTTATTGGAGCCTTCGGGCAGCATGTTATAGAAAAAAGCAAACGTATTCAGACTGATAAGCCTGAATCGTTTTTGGTAAAGTCAGACTGATAGCGGGTTTTGAACTGTCTTCCACCCATTCTTTGTGGTACTGAAATTCAAACCTGCCTTGGTCATCCTGCGATAGAATACCAGCCTCTTCTCCTCTGAAAAGAACTTATGCGGCTCTCATGGATTAATTGTTTTTTTACGCTCAGGGTGATTTCAAGGCCCAGGGCATCACACAGCTTTTTTAATGTTGATAGCGTGGGATTGCCCTTGCCGGACTCAAATTTTTTTAAAGCACCCAGCGCTACACCAGATAAGTCCGATAGCCCTTTTTGGGTAACCCGCAGTGATTGCCGCCTTGCTTTGATCGCCTCAATGATAGGTAAAAAGTACATTATAATATCCTTTTTAATTTAAATATAGTGCTTTATTGTAAATACCAGCAAAAAGTATTCGATAATGTACTTTTCATGTGAAAGGTTGGCAAAGATTGAAGTACGGAATAGAAAGTACACTTAAATGTACTTTCTACAGGGAGCAAGGTTCAAATCCTCTGGATGACAATAAGGGTATGTTCTGTATTTTTATTGGGCGCATACGCATAACATAACCTCTTGCCCTTGAAGGTACTTTGATTCGATTGGCATCAAAGCCTTCAATCGACGTCCTTAGTTTGAATGATAGGAGTACCAGGTGTGATCTAAATCAAAGCAGACGTTCAAAATTCTGGCGTATCTGCAATTTTAGCAGTCCGCTCAACGCCTGTACCAGCGGTGAGGATTGTTCTGATTTGTGAATAAGAACATGCCTGATGACGATTTCTTTAAATGGTGTTCCATCCGCGTTGATGATCGGCATAGAGACCAGATCACTCTCCTTCTTCAAATCAAGTGATGCTGGTATAAATGCAATCCCTTTTCCAGTCCTGACCATACTTTTTAACAAATCAAACGATGGCACGTAGTGGGCTATGTTGCTTTCCCGGTGAAAGCCGGCAGCACGGCAAACTTCTTCAAGTTGGGCGTAAAACAGGCCTGCCTCAGGGCCATGATCAATCCACTTTTCTTTCTTCAAATCAGTTAGCTGTACCGCTTTTTGGTCAGCTAAATGGTGCTGTCGGTTCATAAGGTCAACCCCATACTTATTACTGATCCGGGCATGCACCAGTTTTACCAGTTGTTGTGGATCGTGGGTGCCCTCCGAGAGAGCCCTGATCACTTTTCGCATCGATTTGGCCCCAATGTCTCAGATATAGTTGCTCAGGCGGATATTACACCGCTGCAAGATTAAATCTAAGGCTTGTTCAGCCCGCTGCGAGTGACGGTTCAGATAGAATATCTTCCGGTTATAGTAGCGCAGTTGCTGGGTTTGGTCATCAGGAATGAAACTGGATTTGATCAATCCCTTTTGCAGCACCATCGCAATCCAATGCATCTTTTACATCTGTTTTTCGACCGGGAAGCTGGCGTATGAAGTAGGGATTGATCAACTTTACGTCAAAATCAGCTTCCAGAATACGCCATACAGGTACCCAATAAATACGGGTGCTTTCAAGAGCTACCTCCGTCACATGATGCAAGCAGAGCATCTGACGCAAACGTTCAAGCTCAAGGGTTAAGGTGCCGAAAACTCCCTCAAACTTCTCGCCAGAATCTGTTAATATGCACATAAAGACGCTATCTTTGTGTACATCAAGACCACAAAATCCTTCCATAATTGTTTGGTTTTTTGGTACATCACTATAACAATTATGGAGGCGATTGCGTAGCCCAT
The DNA here is from genome assembly GCF_026625565.1 of Dyadobacter pollutisoli. NCBI lineage: Bacteria > Pseudomonadati > Bacteroidota > Cytophagia > Cytophagales > Spirosomataceae > Dyadobacter > Dyadobacter pollutisoli. The sequence goes on along the minus strand of NZ_CP112998.1, from coordinate 814,249 downwards.
TTTTATCCAACGCGATCATAAATCTCCGCTTTTATTTAAGTTTGTTATTGCAAAAACCAAACAATTTTGGCTGGGGGAATATAGGTTACCCTGTTGAGTTACGGATTTTAAGTTATTGATTTTCAATTATATAAGACAGTGGTTCGAATCCATGCACAAGAATACATGACCTGCACCACTTCGAGCCTGCCTATTTCGATCTGCTGTGACTTTGAAAGCGTGTCCCACAGTTTGTGCCCTTCCAGTGAAACCAGTTTTTCAGGCATAAACAACGTATCTGAATCCGGTTCATCATCCCATGGAATGTATGTTTCCGGTAGTAAAGGGCTTACTTTACTAAGCTGGATCATACGTTCAACATGGACCTCAAATTTGTCGTATCCATTTTGTTGTAGTTAAGCATACCTCTGTTGAGTAGCACTACAAAGAAACGACATGTTAAAGAATTAGATCTTGTCCTTCGACATAGATTCGTCTTGTCGTAGGACAAGATCTAGCTCATGGATACTGGGCACAACATACCTTTTAGGTAAACTGCACTGGCCGCCTATGTTTGCGGTGATTAAAAATCCAATCAACCAAGAATCTTGGCCAGATTTTTATAACCCGTTGCTACGTTCTCCATAGCAGGAGCCATATCCTGCTCAATGAAGAAATATTGGAGACCTGCAATTTTTGCCGCTTCGAAAATCCGTTTGAATTCCACTACGCCATTGCCTACTTCTGTGATCGTCTGCAGATCACTTTTGATGTCCTTTGCGTGCCACAAGGGAAAACGGCCCGGATGTTCCTTGAAAAGTGCCACCGGATCCTTACCCGCTTTGGTAGCCCAGGCCAGATCCAGTTCCATTTTCACCAGATCTTTGTCGGTTTGTGACAAAACGAGCTCATAGGGTGTTTTTCCTCCCTCCACGGCATCAAATTCTGTTGCATGATTGTGGTAAGCAAAACCAATTCCTGCCTTTTTTGCGGCTTCTCCGGTTTTTTGGAATACTTCAATAGAATTTTTGATTTCCTCTAAATTGGCCACCGGCGTACTGGCGCACACCAGGTAACTTAGTTCTGCTTCCGCAGCATCGTCCACCAGTTGCTGATAATTGTCCCTCAATGTAAGCAGTGCCGGCATTTTGGGTATTTCAATGGGCTTTCCGTCTGCTCCTTTGGGCATTTTATCCGGAGGCGGCATTTTGAATGGCGCGCCCAGGGCGTGATGTGCGCGCCATTTGAGGCCAACACCTTCTACCAATTTCTTAAATTCCTTCGGCTTGTAGCCGTAATAACCTCCACGTGTACTGAATGCTGACTCTACCTCCTGATAGCCGATCGCCGCAATCTTTTTCAGGGTTCCTTCCGGGTCTTCGTTCATTGGTTTGAAGACCGTAAAGAGCTGAATGCCGATCGGCCATGATGCCGCCATGTTGCCAAACAAACCTGATGCCTTTGAAATAGCTGGTAATATAAGCCCTCCCGCTATTGCGGCTCCGGCCTGTTTAAGAAAACGTCTTCTATCTGTGCTCATAAAAATCTATTAATTAGGTTAAAATGATAAAATACTTTGTTGGCTTTCGGCTGTCGGCCATCGGCTGTCGATTTCCCCATCGATTGCCGAAAGCCGACTGCCGACTGCTAATGTAAAATTTGCCCCCTCTACTGTATAAATTTAATTTTCGAAAACGACATCAGCGGCTGAATGGGTTTGGCCTTGTCATTTTTGAATACGAAATACAAATCATGCTTACCCGAAGTGTCTTTGACCTTAATATAAACGGGTGGCCTTGCAAATGGATTTCGCTGTTTTACAACCTCTCCTGGCTTTGCATTCTTTTTCTCGCTTTCCATTTCTGCCATTACTTTGGCAATGTCAATGGGCGGGGCAACATCTACCTGTTTTTCCCCTATCAAATCACCGGTTGGCGAATCAAGCCTTATTTCGATTACTCCTCCAATACTCCCCTCCCTTGTCTCGGCGGATGCGTTAAGCTCTATCTGCCCGATACCGGTCAGATCGATCTGCTTGAAACCAAGATAGCTCCCTTGAAAGGACACAACGCTGAATCCGAGTCCGGCAACGCCCAATGCTTTCAATTCGGCCCCTTTTATGATGGGCGCCTCGGCAGCATTCACTTCGGGACTGCGGAGAATGATCATTTCCTCTGATGTTTGCGCAGGGATAGCCTTGGCCCCACTCACTGCATGGTCCGTATAGGCTGCCCGGATTAAAACCGAGCCGTTGCCATTGTCGCCCTTCGGAATTGCAGGGGTGTACTCCCCTTTTACAGAAAGCGAACTTAACGTTTTGTCGGTGCTGTTCAGGATGTATTTGACAATTACTTCCGCGTCGGCAATGGGTAGGGACGGGTGGGCGGCCATAGCCACTTCTCCCCAAACCCCTGACCCGCCTTTTAAAACCTTCTGTACAAGCTGGTCCAGGGCTCCGGCCTGGCCCTTGTATTTATTGGAAATGTCAGCAAACGACGGCCCGACAGATTTCGCGTTAGGCTGGTGACAGACTTTACAATCACTTTTACCCATTAAAACCTGGGCAACTGCAAATTGAGTGGTGGCATCTACACTTCGCTGATTCTGAACCACTTCGGCGTAGTCAAAACCCTCGGAAGTATAGTCAATGCTCACCGCGACCTGGCTAGGCTTAATTTTCCCCTCTGACAGGCTGCCGTCTTCTTTATCAGCCACATCCACAGTGTAGGCGATTGGCTTATCAGCAAAGAAAAAGGTTTTATTTCCGGCGAGGTTCACCGAAACCTGCGGAGGTGCATTTCCGGCCACAATCCTGATGGACTCTGTATTAGCAGCGCCCTTGGAATCGGTGACGGTCAATGTAGCGCTATAAACACCGGGCTTACTAAAAGTGACAGTCGGACTGGCTGATTGAAAAGTCTGGGGCGCGGCGCCGCTGCTGGTTATTTTCCAGCTGTATTTGAGCTGGTCCCCGTCAAAATCTCTTGTTCCTTCTGATGATAATTTGGCTGTGAAAGGCACAGAGCCGCCTTTTTTATCCGTAGCAATCTGAACGACTGGCTTGCGGTTTCCACCATTATATTCAATCCTGACCAGGCGCGAGTTATCACTTTTACGAAACCAGTTGCTGCCGTATTCCAGAATGTAAAGATCACCATCAGGGCCAAATTTGATATCAATGGGCTGCACGGGATGATAGGAGGGCAAAACACGTTCCATTGACTCATAATCACCGTTGCTCTTCATCGAAATAGCCATGATCCAGCCCCGTGAAAAGTCTGCGGCGATCCATTTATTTTCGTAATAGGCAGGCCAAGGCCGTTTCGGGTTTTTAAAATCAGATTGGTGATATATCGGACCACCCGTAGCACTTCGGGATCCTGAACCAACCAACGGAAATTTCTCCGATACGCCATAGGGATAGTAAATAAAAGTAGGCGCGGTAGGAAACAATTTTTCCAGACCCGTATTGTTCGGCGAATTGTTAACCAGGTTCTTAGGATCTTTTTTGGCGAGAGGCTTATTCGTCCCATAGTCAAAAACTGGAAATGCCTGGTCGTCTGCCACAAACCATGGCCAGCCAAAATTCCCCGGCTTCCGGGCCTGATTGAGCTCATCATAACCTCTCGGCCCGATTTCGGAATCTTCACCTGCATCCGGGCCTACTTCTCCCCAATAAACAAATCCTGTTTGACTATCCACACTAATCCGCCACGGATTACGATGCCCCATGGAGTATATTTCCGGTCTGGTTTTCGCAGTCCCTTTTGGATAAAGATTGCCTTCGGGAATAGTGTAGCTTCCATCGGCTTGCGGATGTATCCTCAAAATCTTTCCTCTCAGATCATTCGTATTGCCAGCATGCCCCTGATCATCCCAACTGGCACGGCCCGGGCGTTCGTCTGTTTGTGCAGCCTGCTGGTTTCCTGTATTGTTACCAACTGTCAGGAAAAGATTGCCTGCCTTGTCCCAGGTCATTCCTCCCCCTGTGTGGCAGCAAACTTCCCGCTGTGTTTCCACTGCGATCACATCTTTTTTGGAGGATTCTACCAGCTGGTCGTCTATTAATTCCCAGCGCGACAAAACGTGCTTTTTCTCTGTGGGATGGGCATAATAAAGGTAAATCCAGTGGTTTTTCTCAAAGTTCGGATCAAAAGTCAGCCCCATCAATCCCTCTTCGGCTTCTCTTACAACACCCTCTGCACTGGTATATTTTGTGTTAACAGCAATGGTCGCAATCAGCTCTGTGGTTTTCGTTGACGGGTTGTATTTTTTTAAAGCGCCTTTTCTTTCGGCGATATAAGCGCTACCATCTTTCAACACTTCAAAAACCATGGGCTCGTCCAGGTTGTCAGCCACAACAACCGGCGTAAAACGGCTTTCATCCGGCTTGACAGGCTCATCTTGAATGGTAAAAGCAGCCAGAAGCATTGCCAAAAGCAAATTCATTGAGAATCTCAGAAGGCCGGTAATTCCCGGAAAGGAGGTAAAGGTCAGCATCATGGGCACATATAATAGATTATCAATTGAATATAAGAATATTTAAAGAAAAAATAGTACCTTATAAAAAGGAGCCGGATTCATCGTCCGGCTTCCTTCTTTCTCATCCATCAGTATTAAAATTCTTAAATTATCAAAATGACCAGGAGTACACCCATCAGGCCCCCCGGTCAATGATATCAATAGTTGGCATTCTGTCTCAGGGAAGAAGAGCCACTTTGCGTGCTCAGATCGATCTGACGCTGGGGAATCGGGAAATATTCATTTTTCCCGGCAATAAAGCTTCCTCCACGGACATCGGTGGTGACCGTTCCCTCGTATTGGAAGAAGGCAGTTAAGGCAGTTTGGGCAATTCCCCAGCGCACCAGGTCAAAGAAACGATGACCTTCCATGGCCAGTTCAATTTTACGCTCGAAGTAAATTGCCTTTAAGGCCCCATCCTTCCCCATTCCGGCAAAGGCACCTGCCGGATACACTGCTATCTTGTAATTGGCCGCCGGCGTGGTTGAAAAGCCCGCCAAAGGGTTTTTATCATTCACATATTTGTAAAGTGTGCTTGCAGGGTCTGCCGCCCGGGCCCTGACCAGGTTCACGTAGGTCTGCGCCTGAGCGAGATTATTCAGCTGCGCTTCGACTTCCGCTGCCATCAGCAGCACATCCGCATAACGGATCACATTCACATTGATGGCAGTCCCCGGTGCCCATGCACTCTGATCGGAATAGATATCCTGCGTAGCCTGCCAGTAGATATTCTTTTTAGGAGAATAAGGTCCGGCGTAAGATTGTCCCGGGCTGCGGATCCAGGATGCCCCCGGATGAAAACCCCAGTCATGATAGGGCAAGCCGCGGCGACCGACAGTCCAGTCAAGGCGCGGGTCCAGATTTCCCGCGTCAGGGGTAAAAGCCTGACTGGAAGCGATTCCCTGATCACTTTTCACAACGTGTGTATTATAGTCATCCACATAAGGCAAACCGGTTTGGGAATTGGTGCGGTAAGAATTCACCAGGTCCTGGGAGGGCTGGAAAAATCCGCAGCATCTGAATGGGCTATCCCCATACGGGAAATTAAGCATACCGCCCTGATTGGCATTGGCAATATTGTTGGTACCGTCGTTGGCGGCCATCTGGATCGCAAACACGGATTCGGAACTGTTATCTGTCGCAGCGTCAAAGTTGTCTTCGAATCTTCTGGTCAATGCATATTTCGCCCCTGAACTGGTAACTCCCTGCGCAATGACTGCATCAAAAACTGTTTTGGCCTCAGCGTATTTCTTTTGATATAGTAAGGTTTTTGCGAGATAGCTCCCTGCTGCCCATTTGTTAACCTTGCCCACCTCTGGCTGCGTGACGGGAAGGTTCGCATAGGCATATTCAAAATCCGCCTGAATGTTGGGCCAGATATCGACTGTATTAACTACTTTGGGCGCATCGGCCGTCTTGATGGTTTCATCAATCCAGGGCACATTATTGAATATTTTTTTCAGCTCAAAATAATAATGTCCGCGCAAAAAGCGGGCTTGACCGTTCAGACTAGCGCGATCGGCGTCAGAAATTTCCGGTACCAGGGCCAAAACCCTGATCACGGTATTGGCCCTGTTAATCCCTTCATAAACAGTTCTCCATTTGCTATTGAAATAACTGTTGCTCGGGTCGGCCGAAAACTTGGCGATCGCATCAATTGCAGGCTGATCACTTCCATCACTTCCTTTGTGTGCGTCGCCACCGGCTATGCTGCCAAAAGTCCAATTGTCCGGAGCGGCTTCCCATGCATTGGATCCGCTCAGGTTTTGTGCGCCGCCATTGACGAATTGCTGACCATCCAAGGCCGCATAAGCGCCCACCAATAATGCGTCTACTCCGGCACGGTTATAGGTCTGCTCTTCACTTAATGCACCTTGCGCGCCAATATCCAGTAAGCTATCGCTGCAAGAATCCAGTATAACAGCTGTCAAAAACAGCGACAAAGCCAATATATATTTTTTGAATTTCATTTCTTTCAAGATTTAGAATGTCAAATTAAGTCCCAACAAAAACTGGCGTTGATTAGGATAAACACCTTCGTCGATCCCAAACGATGTGGTAGTTGCGAATGACTGGTTGGAACTGCCTCCCGAAGTGTTATTGGTATTAGAAGTTGTCCCGATTTCAGGGTCCAGGCCTGAGTATTTAGTGATTGTAAACAAATTCGCCGCCTGAACGTAAAGCCTTAGTTTTTCTATTTTTATCTTTTTCAACATTCCCGACGGAAAGGTGTAGCCGATCTGGGCGTTTTTTGCGCGCAGGTATGAGCCTTTTTCTACGAAGTAAGAGTTGGGCACATTGGATGTACTGAATGAACCAACCGTTTCCTGAATCGGCGCTGAGGCGTTTGGGTTATCGGGAGTCCAGGAATCGTACAGGGCCGTATGGCTTTTGGCACCCTGGAAATTGGAATTAAAATCAGTCCACCATTTCACATTGTTCCAGATATCATTGCCTTGTGAACCATACAGGAATATGCTCGCATCGAAACCTTTGTAATTGGCGCCCAGATTGATCCCGTAACTGAACTTGGGATTAGGATTGCCCAGGTAAGTCCTGTCCTCGGGGGTGATCACCCCATCTCCGTTTGTATCCGCATAACGGAACCTGCCCACGGCCACATCCGCCTGATAATTAGCGGTTGAATTCCCCGTAGCCTGCCTGGCCTGGGCATTAGCCGTATTTATTTCCTCCTGGGAATCCCAGAACCCGTCGGTCTTGTATCCGAAGAACTGGCCGATTGAATGCCCCACGGAATTGCGGACAATAAAGCTCCCATTAAACCTGCGTCCTTCCTGGTCAAAATAATCGACGCCATCAGTCAGCGAAATGATCTTGTTGTTATAGGTCGTAAAGGTAACCGTGGCATTTAGTTTCAGATCATTGCTTACATCGACATTGGTAGAAGCCGAAAGGTCAATGCCCTGGTTTCTCATGCGGGCAATGTTGACAAACGGGACGGTTCCCAAACCTGCTGATGCGGCCAGCTCGGGGTTATAGAGCAGGTCGCGGATCTCCTTGCGGTAGTAATCAACTGTCAGGTCCAGTTTACCTCTGAAAAGCGATGCGTCTATACCGACATTGCTGTTGATGTTCCTCTCCCATTTGGCATCAGGATTACCAATTCTGGTCCTTTGAAGCCCCATGATGGTTCCCTGATTGGAGCCGGCAATGTCGTAAAACGAAGATGTACGGTCTTGCCCATACGTTGTGTAGGCGTTGGCCGCGTCCACATTCAGCTGGTTTCCCATCACACCGTATCCCCCACGGAATTTCAAATCGTTAATCCAGGATATATTTTCCATAAATTTCTCTTTGGAAACCCGCCATCCCGCGCTCACAGCCGGGAACCATCCATACCGGTATGTTTTAAACCGCGAGGAACCGTCGCGGCGGATTGTCGCCCCGATCAGGTATTTGTCCATCAGGGCATAGTCAACCCTTCCTATCAGAGAAGCGAGTCCATCCTTAAACCTTGCGCTGTAATTGGTGGGCGTTCCCGAACCTGTTGTAAGGGTGGTAAAATTCGGATCAAAATTAAAATAGCCAGTGGTAGTACCTCCTAACACGCTTCCACGGTTCTTATAATTTTCAATACCTACCAGCACTTTTACACTGTGAATGTCAGAAAAAGTATGCTCGTAATTAAGGGTATTACTCCAAGTCCAGTTAAATCCGCTGAATGCATTTTCCGTATAAGAGTTGACAGTCAGGTTTTCCTGATTTTCGTATTCAGGATACGCAAATGAGCGGTAGGCGGCCGAGTATAACTCTCCGCCGAAACTGGATCGTAATGTGAGGTCTTTGAGAAGATCCATTTCAGCATACACATTTCCAAAAAGCCTGTTGCTCTGTCCGCTGTTGTTGCGTGTCCTGTCTTGGATTGCCACTGGGTTCTTGGCATTTCCCAGTCCCTGTCCATATCCGCCTCCATAATTTCCCATAATATCATAGACCGGAATGATCGGCTGCTGGCGGAAGGACATCCCGATGGCACTACCCTCAGTGGATGAATTGACACGTGGGTTGTCGGATACAGAAAAAGCTAAATTTTCCCCGATACGGATACGTTCATTGACATTAAACTGGCTGTTTGACCGGATCGTGTAGCGTTTCAGATAGGTGTTCATCAGCGTACCCTGCTGGTTGAAGTAGTTGAACGAGATCAGGTAGTTGCCCTGATTGCCCCCACCGCTCACGGCCAGGTTATGACTTTGTATCGAGGCAGGCTTGAAGACTTCGTGAAACCAGTCGGTACCGCTTTTATTGGCACGAACAATCCTGTAAAAGCTGTTGTACGCATCGGTGTTGGTATAATTTGGATTGACATTGTATAGGGATGGGTCCACTGACGCGTCACCTTCCTTGGCCCCCTGCGGAGCAATGTAGTCTGGCAGAACAGGCACCTGCCCGCTTCCATATAGCGGATCGGCTATGGCCTCATTGGGATTGACATTACGAAGCGCATTGAATTTCAATTGCGCCGTTTCCTGCGGGTTGAGCAGGTTCCACACATTGCCGCCTTGCGGGCGCTGGGTCCCAACATAGGCATCGTACTGGATTTTTATTTTCCCGCTGCCGCGTTTGGTCGTAATAATAATAACCCCATTGGCAGCACGTGAACCATATATAGAAGCCGAACCTGCGTCTTTCAAGACCTGCATGGTGGCCACATCATTGGGGTTGATATCATTAATATTCTGCGTAGGCACTCCGTCCACTACATACAAAGGAGCGTTGTTCCCAAATGTGTTGATACCACGAATACGAATCTGTGGTGCCTCGCCCGGCTGTCCCGAACCTAACACCGTTACCCCTGATGCACGCCCCTGCAGCTGGCTTGTGATCTGAGAAGTGGGCTGCTGCTGTAATTCCGAAACATTTACAATGGCCACAGCACCGGTAAGGTCCTTTTTCTTGGCAGTCCCATAACCTACAACCACCACCTCGTTGAGCGCTTTGGTATCCGATTCCAGTGTAACATCCACAACTGTTTTACTTCCAACAGCTACCTCTTTGGAAGCCGAGCCAACAAAAGAAAAAACAAGTGTCGCCTCCATTTCGTCTGGAATTACCAGCGAATATTTCCCTTCGGTATCCGTGGTGGTGCCCCTTTGAGTGCCTTTCAGCACCACACTGACACCGGGTAGCAATTCTTTATTATCACCTGTTACCGTACCGGTAATGGTACGGTCAATGGAGGCAGATTTCCCTTTGTAGGTCCCATTCAAATTCACCTCCGGGCCGTTTGCTTCCGGTACAATGGGCTCATCCTGTTGAATCCGACTGATGATAATAAGCTCATCAGATACCCGGTATTTCAAATTCAATGGCGGCAAGGTTTCATCGAGTACTTTGAAAACAGGTTGCTGTTCAACCTTGACTGTCACTTTACGGTGAGCCTGGATAACCTTTGCACTGTATACAAATTTCGCGTTGGTCAACTTTTCAATTTTGTGCAGCAAGTCCCCAATCTCCACATTTTGAACATTTAAGCTAATCTTTTTGGCCAGTAAGGTTTGGGCGTTGCCCTCCCTGGCCCAGGATGTGCCCATTAAGCAGGCAGCGATTACGAATTGAAACAGCGAGATACGCATGAACCGTAACAGTAATTGATAATTGTACCCTTTTTTCATACATTTGATACGTTTTATTAAGCTTGGATTTGGTAAAACAATCCCCTTCATCCTATTTCGAAAAAGGATGTACGTTGAGCTAGAAGGCAACTAGGGGTTTAACTTTGAGGGTCGGAAATGTTGGTAGCATTGTCCGGCTCTTTTTTTGTATTCTCTGATACTACATGCTCCTACATAAGTTATACAAGTGGGTTAAAAGGGGTTATTAATTTTTACAACCTTTACTATACACGACGATCTGTCCATCAATGGTCTCGTAGCGTGCCTCTATCACTTCACAAATAATATCCAGCTTTTCAAAAAGAGACTGACGGGTCAGTAGCGCAGTAAGCGGGCATCCGGACAGCAGGTCCCTATCATAAATAATGTCGATCTGATAGGCATTTTTCAGCTCGTCGAGCACCAGAGAAGCCGGCGCATTAACAAAATCAAATGTTTTGGGACTACTCTCAGAAGCAACTATCTCCGGCGTGTCGCGGATTGTTTTGACCATGTCCGAGTTTTGGTGTTCAAAGACGATTTTCTGATTTGCCGTCAAGACCAGTCCCTTAGATTTCAAAGTATTCTGACCTTTGCCGTCAGCGAAATCCACTTGTCTGAACACTGAAACTTTTCCTTCCTTTACTTCAACAGTCGTATTTTGGGAAGCATCACGCGCCTTTACTGTAAAACTTGTCCCTAAAACTTTCGTTACCAAATCATTGGCATACACTAAGAAAGGACGGTTATGATCTTTTGCAATTTCAAAGGAAGCCTCCCCTGAAAGGTACACTTCACGCTTATCGGCTAAAAATCGCGAGGGGTAGCTTACGCGCGATTTGGGCTGCAGCACGATTTTACTCCCGTCGGCAAGCATCAGGGTCTTACTTGCATCAGAATCATTTTCTTCTTCGACCAGAGCTTTGCCTTCGGTCAGCACCTCATAATTACTTTTTGGCTTTTGAACATTCATAAACAACCACCCCAGACCAAGCACCAAAATAACCGATGCGGCTGCCCAAAACAGCGATGTTTTTTTGAAAACGTAATTACCCAAAGATTGATTGAGCGCAACTGTATTGATAACAGGATCGCCAGCTTTGGTCATCCTGACTTTGCTGAGCAACTCCTGAATTTCAATATCTATATCCGCATCATTGATGTCTGTACTGTAATGGCGATACACGCTGGTAAGCAATGCTTTCGCCTGTAATATGTCGTTTTCCTGTGCAGGATTGCTTTCAACATACGACTGCCAGAAAGCGGAGTCAGAGAGACGCGCATAGCGAACCCATTTCTGAAAGTTGGCATCCAACACAAAATCCTCCAGACTATATTCTTTGTATTGATTCATGTTATTATTGGCTTCTATATATACATAGGCAGCCGCCAACATGAAATAATCAAAAATTTTCACTTTTTTCTTAAAAACTTCAAATAGTACCTTTTCCGGCTATTTAAAGTTATAGTCTGCTGCGAAGTTCCTGAATGGTCCGGTAGAGCAGGTTGGCAACGGCTTGCCGGGAGATAGACATGAGCTGGGCAATAGACTCATTATCCAGATTTTCGAAAAAACGCAGATATATGATTTCCTGCTGGCGCTTGGTCAGCAATGTGAGCTGCTGGTTGAGTAGCAGCAGCGTTTGCTCATTGGTCTCAATGTCAATAATCTGCTGCTCAATCGAGATTTCACTCACATTTTCAGCTTCAAAGTTCAGATCATCTTCATCGGTCATCCAATTTTGTTTGAGGCTCTCGCGGTGAATTTTACGTCGAAGCGATTTCAAGAGATAAAATTTCACAAAAACGGTATCTCCTATGGTTTCCCGCTTTGTCCACAATTCTAAAAATAAATCCTGAATGCAATCCTTCACAAATTCCAGATCCTTCGAAAATTTGATCCCGTAGCTGAACAGGCTCCTGTAATGATACCGGGCAATCTGCCCGAAAGCCAGATCGTCGCCTGCACGAAAAGCTTTCCAAAGCTCAGTATCGTCCGGTTTTGGGTCAGAGAAAGAAGGCATTTAGGTTTGGGAGCACGAGGAAAATGACAATAGAGGATACAATCCTACGATTTTTTATAAAATATTGCAAAGCTGACTGCTGGCTCCTGCCCTACGTGGTTCAACTCCTCGAACGGATTGGAGGATATCTGAGACTGTCTGAAACCCAATTTTTTGTCAAAGCACTATTGGTCTCACAGCTCATCACGTTCAAGTCTGATCCGTCTTGGGGCCGTGGGAGCTTCGGGGGGAGTGTAATAGTAGTCAGCAATTTTGGTGCCGCTATAAAATAGAATGGCATTCTTAAAAATCTCCGGATGCCCGAAAATGGGTTCCAGGTTGACGTAAAATGATGCTTTTGTGGGCGTTCCCTGCCGAACCGAAAGAACATTCCGATAAACTATCGAAGAGGGTATAAAAACATTTTTTGGAAGGGCCGCTTTGGATGGCGTTGAGACGATTTGGACCGTTACAGTACTATCTGTTTCTGAAACGATCTTGACCGACATACTGTGATCAGCAATAGGATATGCGACAGGTCCGGAGGAGCCGTCATCATAGACTGTGGCGCGGTAGTTACCAACAATCGTATAAATTGGACTTGCCTCTTTGTCTTTACAAGCTACGCAGGTCAAAAGCATTAATGCAACAATAATGATCCTCATATACAAGCTATTAAATTGCAACAGACAACCAAGATATGTATTATTATTTATACTTTTAATTACAAAAGGTGTTAAAATCGGTTTTTGAACACCTTTTGCAACTCACCTAAGCAAAAGAATACTATTGGCCTCTCCTACGGATTTCAGAGCCGTTTTTTAGAAAATGGATTTGTTGATTTTTCGATGGTCTATTGGATCTAATACCCATCACCGTTTTATATTGGCAGGCTGCATAGCTCAAACAGATTTGGCACCGAGAACATCGTTGCAGCTTACAGGTATACCAATGCAGGGTATGGCCTTAGCACTTTACCGATCGGTGGGACATACATACACCCAATTGGGACAATTCTCCACCTCATTGCTGATGAATTGTGGTGTCGTGCTATTAGAAACTTCACCCCATCTCACTATGAAAACACTATTTTACCTCATCGCATTTATCCTTTTTAGCTCCAATGCTTTTGCTCAAAACGAATTTATTACCCGCTGGAACCTGGCCACTCCCGGATCAGGAGCTACGCAGCTCTATTTCTTGATCAACTCCACCGGTCCGGTAAATTATTCCTGGCAGGAGGTCTCACCGGGTTCGGCGTCAGGTTCAGGAACATTTCCGGGCGTTATCTCCATCATCTCCGGCTTGCCCGTAGGAGCTATCGTCGATGTCAGGATCGGCCCGACCAATGTAAGCAATGTGATTCTTAATATCGGCGGTGATGCCGAGCGACTGATCGATGTCCGGCAATGGGGAACGACGGCCTGGACCACTATGCTTACGGCTTTCCTGGGCTGCACCAATCTGCAAATCAGCGCCACCGATGTGCCCGACCTGAGTCTGGTCAACAATATGAACCGTATGTTTTCCAAATGCAAGGTTTTGAACGGTCCGGCCAATATCGGGTCATGGAACACTTCCAATGTGTTCTTTATGTCCTCCATCTTTCAAGAGGCCACCGCATTTAATCAGCCCGTCGGCACTTGGAATACGGGAAACGTAGTCGATATGAGCGGTATGTTTCTCCAGGCACCAGCATTTAACCAGCCCGTCGGTAACTGGAACACCGCCAATGTAACAAGCATGAATGCCATGTTTACGGATGCCAGCGCTTTCAACCAGCCTATCGGTGGTTGGAACACAGCCAAAGTGACCAATATGAGAGCCATGTTTTCCAACGCACCAGCCTTTAACCAGCCCATTGGCACATGGAATACCGCTATCGTCACGGATATGTCCTCTATGTTTCTCGGTGCTTCGACCTTCAACCAGAATATCAGCACCTGGAATACCTCCCAAGTAACCGATATGAGTTTTATGTTCCGGGATTGCCCGGTCTTCAATCAAAATATCAGCACATGGAATACCGGCAAGGTAACCAATATGATGGCTATGTTTCAAAATGCTACCGTTTTCAACCAGCCTATCGGAACATGGAACATGGCTAATGCGACCAACGTAAGTAATATGATGGCTAACGCATTGGCATTTAATCAGCCGCTGGGTACATGGAACACGGCTAATGTGACGGATATGAGCTCCATGATGGCTGGCGCTTCGGCTTTTAACCAGTCCGTCGACACCTGGAATACCGCCAAAGTGACCAGCATGAAAAGTATGTTTCAAAACGCTGCTGTATTCAACCAACCTCTCGCCAACTGGAATACTGCCAACGTTACTGATATGAATTCCATGTTTTTGAGCGCGCCAGTCTTTAACCAACCTGTTGGTGCGTGGAATACCGCGAAGGTGACCAATATGTTCAGTATGTTTCAGGGTGCTACTAAGTTTAATCAACCCATCGGCGGATGGAATGTGACGGCTGTGACGAATATGGGCAGCATGTTTTTCAGTGCCCAGGCTTTCAACAACTCCATTGGCAGCTGGACTTTCAATGCAGGTGTCAACCTAGGCAATATGCTCAATGACAGCGGCCTGGATTGCCCAAATTACAGCTCCTCGCTGATCGGATGGAGCAACAACCTGCTTACGCCCGGCAATCTCGATCTTGGTGCATTTCAACGACCTTATGGCACCAATGCAGTAGCGGCCCGTTCCAATCTGATTTCCAAAGGTTGGAGCATCTTTGGGGACCAGGCATCGGGAACAGATTGCACCGCGCTGCCCGTCAGGCTCATCAGTTTCACAGGCCAACGGCAAGGCAGCACCGTTTTACTGACCTGGAAAACGGCCGGCGAGGAAAACAATGCGGGTTTTGAAATCGAAAAAAGCACGGATGCCCAAACATTCGAAAAAATCGGTTTTGTCGATGGCAGCGGAGACGCCATAGGCGTCAGGAAATACGATTTTACAGACCTGAACCCATTGGCGGAAAATTACTACCGGTTGAAACAGATCGACCGCGCGGCGGACCGCTTTGATGGCAGATTCGAATACTCCCGGATATTGACGGTAAAAGGTGCTATTTCCACATTGAGTATTTATCCAAATCCTGCTCAAAATGAGTTATTTGTGAGAAATCAGGGGAAGAATGGCCAGGTATCGATCTCTAATATGGAAGGGAGATTGCTGCTCAAAAGGGAAATCGGTCCCGGAAAACCGATCGATCTTAAGAACCTTCCTTCAGGGCTCTTTTTAGTCAAGATCGGGACTGAAACCAAAAAGCTTGTGATCCGAAAATAGCGCCATTCAATGTAGGAGGACAGTGTAACAGCCGGACTTACCTGAAAGCGGCGGGCATCGTACACCATCACGACGGAGCGCTCATACATAAGTATGATGGAGCATAGTCTCATTTTCATACTAAAGTATGAGCGGAGTTTTGTTGATCGTAGTTAGTTTTGGCCCAGTCATACTTTTAGTCATATAGGTATCCAGTACACCGGAAAGGACATCAAAACAACCACTCAAAAGCAGATCGACATGGAAAATCAAATCACAACATTTCTGACATTCCAGGAAAACAATGCTGAGCAAGCTATGAATTTCTACATAGGCTTATTTGATAACTCCAAAATCATAGACCTGCACCGTTACAGCAGCAGCGGACCGGGGAAAGAAGGGACCATCATGGTAGCCAAATTCGAGCTGAACGGAAAGCAATTCATTTGCAGCGACAGTTTCGTAAAACATGCCTGGACTTTCTCCCCGGCCATTTCAATGTACGTGGAGTGCAAAACACAAGAAGAGCTCGAAAGGCTGTTTAATAATCTCTCTGAAAATGGAGAGGTATATATGCCATTGGATAACTACGGGTTCAGTCAGAAATTCGGCTGGGTTGGAGATAAATTCGGTGTCACGTGGCAATTAAATCTTCAATAAAGCATGTCAACGAATGTTTCGTCTGATCCTGCTTAGCGAGGACTGCGTGATTCCCAGGTAGGAAGCCAGGTAAGAAAGTGGGACACGGTTTGCAAGAGTGGGAAATTTTTCAAGAAATGAAAGGTAGCGCTCTTTCGCATCTTCTGTCATCATCGGGCTGATTTTATTGACCTTGTCGGCCAAACCTTTGGCCGTTATCTTGGCAATGATGTTGTCCCATTCGATGATGGTCATCGACAAGTCTCTCATTGCGCTTTTGGACAGCACAAAATAGGAGCAGTCGGTAACAGCCTGGACATATTCAGTAGATGGAATCTCCTGATTGTAGCTGATTATGTCTGCCAGGAAGTGATTTTCATCCATGAAATATTTCGTAATTTCATCGCCTTTGTTATTGTAATAACAAATTCTCATAATGCCCTCGGTTATAAAAATAATCTCGCGGGGGATTTTTCCAGCTTCGTGAAAATATTCATCCTTTTTGATTTGCGTCAAAACAACTTTGCTTTTGATTAAATCAATTTGGGTTGTGTTTAAATTGCCGAACTGCAATAAGTAGTTAATGAGTGCTTCCATCGTTGACCATTCCAGGGGGTTATTTCATTTGGCTCATTACCATTTTGTCAAACTGTTTGTCGGAGAGAATTTTCCTCAAAAACAGCATCAGCTTTGCGCCCGCCGCGCCTGCGTATCTGGTTTTCGGATTCTTTGCCTCTATTGCTTCTTGGATGAGCCTGGCAATCACAATCGGTTCGGCAGCATCCTTTGCTATTTTGGCATACATCTGGCTTACCCCTTTGGCCAACGAACCGTAGGCCGTGTTTCCCGAAACTTTCATCATGTATTTTGAACCAAGTCCAGTCATCTCGGATTTTGTGCCACCCGGCTCAATAACAATGACGTCAATCCCGAAAGACTTCACTTCTTTACGAAGTGCATCACTCAAACCTTCAATGGCGAATTTACTGGCATGATACCACCCGCCCAGCGGCAAAGTGACCTTACCTCCCACCGACGAGATATTGACAATTTTTCCAAAGTTGTTTTTTCGCATCGTGGGCAAAACCAATTGTATCAGGCGCGCGACACCGAAAACGTTAACCTCCAACTGGTATTTTGCGTCGGATATGGGCATATCTTCCAGCGCGCCATAATAGCCTGACCCCGCATTGTTAACCAGGATCTCAATGCCGCCTGCTTCCTTTGAAATATGCGCAACACATGCGACAAGACTTTCTTCACTGGTGACGTCCAAAGAAACCGGTTTTATCCCGTATTGATTCAAATCCTGCATTTTTTCAATCCTGCGCGCCGCGCCATAGACGTTATAACCATGCTGTGCCAAATAGATTGCCGTTGCCTTTCCAATTCCCGCCGAAGCACCTGTTACCAAGACTGTCTTTTTCATTTTTTACATTTTTTTATATTAGACAGCTCAAAGGTGCTCCAATCAAAAACAGAATTATTTGTCATTTGGCAAAAAGCATATCACGTCCAGTATTTTATCAAGACCCCCTCAATACCCTCGATTGGGTCGGTAACTGGTATGGGGACGCCTTTAATCCGGGGCAGCGCGGCCCTGCGTTCCGCTTCGGTTCCTGTCAGCAGGTCCCAGGACGCGCCATCAGGGTAGCCGCCGACAATTTCATAATCGCCTTGCCCCGGCAAAGAGCAATGACCTACACCAGCCGGTAACACAATCATATCTCCTGCCACGACCGTTAAAGTGACTCCCGAACTGCCCCCGATCTGCAAGCGGACTGCGCCCTGCCCTACGCCTAGTACTTCGTGTGTCGTGCTATGAAAATGGTGATATGAAAGGATGGTATCACGCCAATTATTCGTCCATCGATTCGCAATGAAGGTGGCTTCAAACCAATCCGACTTATCCTCGGCCGTGCAAACCTGTCGGTACACCAACACCGGCAGCTCACTGTTGGGAATGACCCCATCGTCACCAAACTGATATTTTTCAATTTCAAATTTCATTGATCTGATCATAAGTGATTCAAGTGGTTGGGATTGAATGCTTTTTGAATAAAGACCAAAATACCCAATATTTATGCCATCCAAAAGGCACAATCACATGATGCACTTGAAATTACGGCAACACATTGAAAAGCTGGTGGCATTAACGGACGATGAGCTTGCATTCATTGAGCAGCATTTCAATTGCCAGGTTTGCACTCGAAATCAAACAAGCTTAAAAAAAAATGAATCATCAATCCCAGAAAATGGCAGGATGAACGCTCCTACAATTAGGGTTCAGGTGAACGCACGGATTTCTAAAAGCTCAACGTGGACATCCCCTGCAATTCATAAGGATGTCCACGTTGAGCTTTCCATATAGAAAAATATGGGTCGCCTCCAAGCGTGAGTTGGGAATCCATAAGTTGACCTCCTCAGATTTGGGTTCCGAGGAGGTTTTCAATGCTTGTTTCAATTTGCTTTTACCTTTTAATTACTGTTGCTCCAAAACCGCTGCCCACAGGTTTTGCGATCATTATTCGATAGACTCCCACGGGTAGTCGGCTCGTGTCGATATGCACACTACCCTCGTTTGGGAGATACTGTTTGTCTTCCAGTACAAGTCGCCCATTAACACTAAATACCTGATAATGTACGCGCGCAACGCTGGCATCGGGCAGCTCAACTGTAATATGGTCAGCTGCTGGGTTCGGATAAGCATTCAGCGGGCGCAATGTCCGGTTATCAATGGCAATAATCCGGCTGAAATCCGTTGTGCCGTCTATATCCACTTGTCGTAGCCGGTAGTAGGCCATGCGTCCGCGGGCCTGGGTATCAATGAATTGATAGTCACTTTCCAGTGCAGTTGTACCTTTCCCTTTAAGCTGGGCGATAGCCTGAAAATTCGAAGGCATATTGAAAGCCCGTTCCACAATGAAGTGATCGTTGTTGAGCTCCTCGGCTGTCCGCCAGGTCAGGTAATTACCCTCGGTATCTGCTTTTCCTTCAAAGGATATCAGGCGGACCGGCAGGGAATTGGCGTCAGCCAGTGTGGCCATCTGCTGTTCTGACAATGCGAAGTTATAGATCCTGAAATCTTCCAGCGCCTGGTTGCCATAAGGGTCATTGGACCATTGCGAGCGGCCCAGGTAATTTTGGGTGGTCACGCCCAGATCCGAGGGTTTTACGGTGGCCTGTTGGTCGGTGAAAATCAATTTTCCGTTTACAAAAAACCTGAACGTTTTATCCTGCTGGGTAATGGCCAGATGCACCCACTCATTAGCTGGAATGGTGTACGGAATAAACAACGCATAGTCGCCTGACGCATGCCTGATCTGGTACCACACATTGGAGCCGACCTTTGGAGCAAAAGCCATATAAGTATCCGTGCCGGAACCGAAATCGAAAAGGCGGGCATTGTCACCTAAATTTTCCGGCAGCTTCACCCACGCAGCCAGTGAGAAATCGGACAGCGTACTCACAACGCCCGGATCAAGTTGTAG
The DNA here is from genome assembly GCF_026625565.1 of Dyadobacter pollutisoli. Taxonomy (NCBI): domain Bacteria; kingdom Pseudomonadati; phylum Bacteroidota; class Cytophagia; order Cytophagales; family Spirosomataceae; genus Dyadobacter; species Dyadobacter pollutisoli. The sequence continues at coordinate 794,719 of NZ_CP112998.1, read as the reverse complement.
ATAGGACCTATCGGTTTCAGAAAGCATGAGAGCACTTTGGTCGGATTCCACTGTCCTGTTTGAGACGGTTCTATTGGAAGGGACATTGATACCTGCCGACCACGTGGCTCCATTTTTCAACTGGGCGTGAAAGGCTCCCCAATCATCGTAGGCAATGCTTCCGCTATTCTCATCGAAGGATAGATGAAGATGTTGCCCCTTTACCGGAGTGCCTGAAAGAATGGCTGATTCGGGACTGGTACCCAGGTCGTTGTGGGCTACCAACTTGTAATGATAAGTTTGTCCATTTGTGGTAGCAGTATCTTCATATCTTGCAAAAGACAGATTTTCAGCCACACTTGTATAAGTGCCATTCTGAGCCTCAGCACGAAAGACATCATAGCTTGTACCAAAGGAAGAATCCCAGGTCAGTATAATTTTCGCATCACCGGAAGCAACGTGCAGGTTTTCTATTTCAGTCGGTGCAACCAGTAAACTTTCAAATGACTTCACATTTTCCCCCGTCAGCAAAAACCAGCGTTGAGATTTGGCAGCGTCAGTAAAACTAAAAGCTACGGCACTTGTAGAACCATCGGCATTCGCTCCCAACGTGGGCGGGGTCATGTTAGGCTGCGGGCTCACAATCCAGTAAGCTTTTGCGCTGAAAGATTTTTCTCCTTCACCGATCATTGTATTGTAACGGGCCCCCATCAGCTGGAATGACTGGGTTGTGGCCAAGTTTGAGGCAGTTAACCCCATGTCATTGTCGCCCTGGTAGGTGAACAGTTTTCCCGTAGCCGCATTTCGGATCTGATAGTAGCCGGTTGCCGGAATGAACTGCACATACCAGGCTGCATGGCTCTCTTTGAGCACATCCGTAGCCGATATTACTTTATTTGCAAGTTGCCCTGATTCATTTTCAACCAGGAAAGAGGTATTGAATCCCAACTTTTCATCTTCGATTTTGATATAATATTTCGAAGTATCACTATCAAATGTGTATGCCGGGGTAGCAAACCCGCCTGTTGGCGGTAAACCGTCTTCGCCCAGCGCCTGGACTATGAGCGCATTGGCCGTGTACAAAAACGCACTGTTATTATCCTCATGCGCTCCGTTGATTCCGTACGGCCACATATGAACGGCATCACCAGTCATGAATGCAGCAGGGTCGTTATCTAAAAATTGTACTACTTTGTTTGCGCGTTCGCCTAACCATTTTCCTCTTGTCCCCTCGGCCCTTAGCGGAGAGTTTGGACCATACCAAATCCAGTGCTGCCCAACCCCTATCGTATGCGCTATCTCATGAAGTGCCGTTCCGGTTCTCTGATAACTTGCACTAGCTCCAAACTGCATATATCCGCCATAACTTGCCTCTGCGGTAGGCGTGCCTGCATTATAGTTTACCGATAAATGGTGACCTGAAATACTGGTCAGATTATTATAGTAGTCAACGGCGGACTGCATGGCGCTTGCAATGCGGGGATAATGTTCTCCACTTTCTGTTACGCTGGATTGTAACTGATACGTAACATTTCCTTTGGGAATGGTGGTCACTTTTACTACCTCGCCGTAGCCCACCACATAATTAGGACCTATGGCATAGGCCCGCAAGTAGTACACCGTCGCAGGCTGTAAGTTCTCAATGCGGTAAATAAAGCCGTTATTCGAGAAATAGCTCGTCGTTTTATTGTCAAAAATAGTAGGCTGGGGACTCGTACTCCAGCAAAAACCGTGTTCGCGGATCCTGCTGGCCTCAACTCCGGATATGGTACTGCGGCCAAACGCCATGGTTGCCCCACGGGCCATGCGAGCGTCGGTCACTACCACCGGTGCGGGACCCGTTGCATTGGCAACCCGGAAAGCTAAAATTGCCGCATATACTTCATCGGGCGCTTTCTGCACATCTGCCAGGGCAGCATCAAGATGATCGACCAGGGCTTTATTTTCGTCGATAACTGCAAGTAGGTTGCCCGCTCCATTACCACTGCCGTCACCATATGCGGCCACAGCAGAGTCAACGGCAGTTTGTAATTTGCTGTAAGCCTCGATCGATATCCAGGCTGCACTTAATGTATTCTGCAATGCTACAATCCGATCCGGCCATTCATTCTCAGCATTGTTAACAAGGCTTTGGTTACCGGAATCAACGGCGTTTTGAAGCGGTGTCCGATGGGCATTCTGCATCTTTTCGTTTAACACAATCGTAGCAGAATCAACCAGGGCCTGAAGCTTTTCTTTGATGGCGTCCGTGGCGGCACCCTGGTAATACAATCTGAAATTATCACAGGCCGCCCAGTTACCCTGGGAGTTTTCCGTTTTAAACCCGATGGTTGCGGTATTGTCTACGACCAGAAAGTCAACGGCATATTCGCTTTTTTCTTTCACCTCTGTTTGTGCATCATTGGCAAACACGAAGCCGCCGGGTTGTCCGCTCAATGGATTCTGCGCGATATGCTGGGCACCGATCTTTAATGCGTATTTCCCGTTTGGCAGGTCAACGATTTTCTGGGACACGCTTACATTGGGGAGAGGCGGGCTGCCTACCCATTTTTCCACATAAATGCTGCCTGCTTTTTGTGGGTTAAAATCTGCATTGCTCTGGGTAGCCAGGCCACTATTTATCCATCCTGTAAAAGACGATTCAAAGCTTGGGTTCACAATATGCTGCGTCATTTCAAGAGGCGATGCGACTGATGCATTAGCAAGCCGGAAGGCCAGAATCGCCGCATAGATTTCTTCGGCACCATTATGAAGGTCTTCGAGCGCTGCATCAAGATGATTGACCAGTACCTTATTTCTGTCGATGACTTCCAGCAAGGTAGCTGCTCCCGTACCGCTTCCGTCGCCGTAAACAATATCAGCGGCATCAATTGCTTCCTGCAAACCAATGAAGGCATCGATGGACAAGCTGACAGTTCCGAGCACATTTTGCAGCTGAACAATCCGGTCGGCCAGTTCATCGCCGGCGGCGTTCTGAGATAGACTTTGCTGGGCGGAAGCAAGGGCGCTTTCCAGGGCAGTCCGGTCTGCATTCAGCATTTTCTTAGCTGAGACAATGGTGGCGGAATCAACCAAAACCTGCAATCTAACCCTCATGGAATCTGTGGCTACCCCTTTGTAATACAGCCTGAAATTATCGCAGGCAGCCCAGTTCGCTTTTGAATTTTCTGTTTTAAAGCCAATCCTCGCTGTGCCATCAACGACCAGAAAGTCAACCGCGTATTCTCCTTTTGCTCCAACTTCCTTCTTTGCATCATTGCCAAATACAAAACCACCGGGCTGGCCGCGCAGGGGATTTTGGGTGATATGCTGGGCACCTATCCACAGGGTATATTGCCCGTTGGCCAGCCCGGTTATTTTCTGGGATATGCTTACGTTAGGTAGCGGCGGGCTACCTACCCATTTCTCCACGTAGGTGTTACCCGCTTTTTGTGGATTAAAATCGGCATTGTTTTGGGTAGCCAGGCCGTCATTGGTCCAGCCGGTAAAAGCCGACTCAAAGCTTGGATTAACGATACGGTCCGTCACATCAACCGAATCAGCGTCTGCGGCAGCAGCAAGGATTTCTGCCGTGGTCTGATAGCCCGATAAGCTAAGAAGCAAGCTGAATAAAAATAGAAAAAAAAGTCTAGAGTTCGTCATTTGTGTATTGATTTTGTTACAAATGCAATTTCTTCCTGATGGTCCGTGCAGCTGGTTACTTTGTAAGCAATGCAGCCAAAATTGCATTGCTTACAAAGTCTAGTGGTTTAATATCCGATTGGCGCAGCGCCAGCGGTGGTAGTCCAGCCTGGATTTTGATAGATCGGTGACGTAGTGGCATCTCCGGCAGTGGCTGTGAGTGTGAAGTGCTGCGCCGCAATCGGGCTCAGGTAGTGTGCCATTGCCCATTTGGTCCCGTTATAAGAATTGGAGTTGCTTCTGATTTCGTGAGGTCTCAGGTACGTGCTCAACGCCGGATCGGAAACTACTGAATTGCTGACGGCACCTCCATATACGAGCTGGGAAGCGGTGTACCAAGCTTTCATCGGACCCCAGAGTTTGAACCCCTCCACGTGGTATGGCGTGTTGATCATCTGGTCCATGGCCCTCCACCTTTTCAGGTCCATAAAGCGCAAGCCTTCGGCCATCAATTCGTTACGACGTTCGCGGCGTATGTTGTACAATGTAGGAGACACAAGCCGGTTGGCCGAATAAGCGCCCCAATCAGCCGTTTCTTTGGACATTTGCGTAGCAGCAATCGTTTTGTCAATGTCGGCATTCACTTTCGCACGCGTCCGGATCTGCTGCCAGTAGCTGATCGCATCCGCGTCGAGTGTTCCCGTTTTCTCGTAGTTCGCCTCAATGTAATTCAGGTAAGCTTCCACCGCCCGGAATGTGATGGATCCTGTATATCCCGCACCGTTTCCGCAATGAATGGCATCGTAAGTCAGCCCTTTACGGATCGTGTAGCCGGTGGTATATTTTTTCTCGTAGCTCGACTCCCAGATCATTGGCGTAGGCTCGATCTCTGTTGCATGTGATCCCAGTGCGAGATTGAGCAATACGTTTTTCTGGCCCGGCTCTTTGAGAAACAGGTTAAGTCTGCCGTCACGGTCGGTGCGCACGTCATTGATATAATCATCGCCTTTATAACCACTTCCTGCCGCATAAATCGGTAGCCCGTTGGCCATCAGAAAGCTTTCAACCATACTTCTGGTGAGTCCCACCGCATAGTTGCCTGCCTGTGCGTTCACCGGGACGTTGTGGGTTACCAGCGTTCTGTTGTACTGCCGCCACATCAACACTTCGCTGTATGAAGACATGTTTTCAGCGCTGAACATATTGAAATACGGGTTTTCATTGTTGGCAGAGAGAATAATCCCGGTGTTGTTTACCAGCTGTACGCTCGATGCAACCTCCTTGGCAGCAGCCATTGCCTGGGTAAGGAAATAGTCGATCTCTCCCTCAATACTTCCGGTCGGGAATGCATAAGCTGAACCTTCCGGTTTGCTGCTTCCCGGCCATTCCGGGCCTTTCGGAACATAGGCTGTACCTTTGAAATATTTCAGCCAGGTGCCTTCATACAATGCTACACGTGATTTTACCAGTTGTGCTACCCTTTTTGAAACGCGATTGGTCCCTCCGGCAGGCGCAATGTTCTGCATCATCAGTGCTGCCGAATCAAGGTCGGAAATAATAAAACGGGCCACCTCATTCCTCGGGTTTCGTACGCTGGCGGCCGTCAATGCAGCCTGGTTGTCGGGAAGGGTTGTGCGAAGGATCGGAAAGTCTCCCAGCGCCTGCAACTTTTTGAAGTATTCAAATGCCCTCAGAAAGTAAATCTCCCCAATGTAATGCCTGATGTTAGCGTCAGTTCCGGTGATTTCGCCATTTTTCAAACGAGGTATAACCGTCTGCAAAAAGTAGTTCATCTGGAAAATATTCGCAAAATCCCAGTCTCCGCCTGCCGATCCTGTTCTCCATAAGCCGGGCATATATTTATTGTCCAAAGCCGGGATCGCCATATCGTCCGTGTTGCCGTCTGTACCAAAAGTGCCGAACGACCAGTTGCCATGGGAAGGCAGAATGGCGGGGTAAGCACCCACTGCGTAGGCTGCAAGTTGCGACTCTTCACGAAGGTAGTCTTCCGGTGTAATGCTGGACAGGGGTGATTGATCCAGGTAATCATTGCAGGATACGGCCATGAAACCAGTCAGTCCCAGCACAATGGCACTTAGTTTTTTATATCTGAAAAAATTCATTTGTGTCTGATGTTAAAGAGTAATACTTAAACCGGCCGAGTAAACTTTTGAGAGTGGGTATACACTTCCGCCAGAACCGCCGTCCACCGTTTCAGGGTCAAACATTTTCGCTATTTTCGATCTGGTAAGTATGTTTTCACCAGAGAAGTAGATCCTCAGTTTTTGAATACCTGCCTTTTGAGTAATGCTTTGCGGGACGGTATATCCAAGTTGAAGGTTTTTCAAGCGGAGGTATGAAGCATCCTGAAGATAGCGGGTTTGCACCTGCTGGTTTTTACCGCTGCCAAATACGGGGCGTGGATAATAGGAGTCAAGGTTCTGGCCCAACGGATGGTTTGCATCGGCACGGAAGTAATCGGCATGGTCTTTAAATCCGGTCGACCACCAGATGTTGTCGGTCGCCCCCCAGAAGAAGTAGCTGCCCTGCCAGTAATCACGTTTCAGAACACCCTGGATAAAGGCACGAAAATCGAAACCTTTCCAGTCCAGGTTCAGGTCCATACCGACGGTGTATCGCGGTGTGCTGTTACCGATTTTACGCAAGTCGCCCGGGTTATCCTGAGTATAAGCACCGCTGTTGATCAGGCCATCGCCGTTCAGATCTGCATACATGATGTCGCCTGCTCCCCACTGTGATCCGAAAGCACTCTGGCCTCCGTTTGCAAGTGTTGCCAAATGGGAATCCATCTCTTCCTGAGACTTCGCGATACCTATGGTCGTGTACCCCCAGATGTCGCCCATTTTTTGTCCTTCACGATACCTCGAAAGGTCTTTGGTCTCATTCGGGTACCGCGTGATGGTAGTTTGATAGTCCGATAACAGCAAACGAAGACTGTAGCCCAATCCGTTTTTCAGGCGGTCGTTCCAGGCCACCTCAAACTCGAAGCCCGCTGTTTGCAAGTCAGTATTGTTGGTTTGCGGTACCGCAGTTCCCAGGATGACGGGCAATGTGGGCGCAGGGCCTACCATGTTGAGTGTCTTGCGACGGAACCAATCGAATGAGCCAGTCAGGCGATTGCCAAGCATTCCCCAGTCAAGACCCAGATCGTAGCTTTTGACCGTTTCCCATGTCAGCGTCGAGCTGATCAAGCCCGGCGCGCTCGCTGTATTGGGTCTTGCGCCGTTGATCAGCCAGGATCCACTCGCCGTGCCTACCGGCATCGTCACGTAGGTAGGATAAAAGTCCGCTGAACCGTCAGCAGGCTTTTGGTTTCCCAACTGGCCGTAAGATCCACGGAATTTGAATGTATTGACAAACGAGATGTTATCCGAAAAGAAATGCTCTCTGGCCACATTCCAACCTAATGAAACGGACGGGAAAAGATCCCAGCGTTGCTGTGCACGGTAGCGGGACGAACCGTCATAACGAAGATTGGCTTCCAGCAGATACTTACCGTCATAATCATAATTCAGACGTCCAAAGAAACCGGCAGTAGCCCAGCGCTGGTAAACACCGGTAACCGAGGGAGCAACCGCCAGGCCATTTGCATCCGTACCGCTGGTGGTGGCAATTGTTGGCAATGAGGGCACGAGGATTCCGTTTCTTTGTGCGCCCAGGTTGTGGTATTTGGTAAGTTCGGTCTGAAACCCGCCCATGATTTTGAAAAAGTGCTTTTGAGCAATGGTACGGCTGTATTCAGAGTATAAGTTGGCGTTGAAATAGTTTTCTTTATTGGCATATTCGTAGACGGCGGAATTGTTGCTGTATACATACGGACTCCCGTTCACGTCGTGGTTGTAGGTTTTTTGCAAATCCCAGTGCCTGAAATCATTACGGGTACGGTAATTGATTTCCGCGAAAGACTTCCATCCTTTTACCGGTTCCAGCACCAGCTGAAGTTGATTGTAAAGGTTGTCGGTCTGGTTGCGGTCTTTGCCGCCATCCTTCATTGCCAAAGCAGGGGAAGGAGAGCTGAAAAGAAACCCATTGGGATCGTACAAAGGCAATGTAGGCCAGCCCTGGCGACCAAGGTCCTGATAAAAACCATTGGTCAGGTTGGCGGGCCGGTTATAATCTTCGCGGATAAAACGCGTGGAATAATTAACCGAAAGTGCCTCTGTGAGTTTTGAGTTGATCTTCGCAGTAAGACCATACCGGGTAAAATCATCTTGATTGAACTTCATCAGACCTTGCTGGCCCATGTAGTTACCGGATATGTAAACCTGTGTTTTCTCAGTACCGCCGCTCAGACTGAAATTGTGCTCCTGAGACAGGGTTTTGCTTCTGAACATTTCCTTGTACCAATCCACATTGGCGTTACCGTAGCCATAGCCGTCGGCCCAGTAAAGCGGGTTGTTCGGATTAGCAATAACCGAAGTGGTGATTTTACCGCTCTGGTAATCCTGGATGCGCTGGAGTTGGTCGGTATTAAAATGCGGTGCACTGCCTCCGTTTTGTCCTGCATCGTTGAAATACAATGCAAAAGTGTACGAATCCATCATTTTCGGCATCAAAACCGGCGTGGTTGCCCTAAAGCTGTTGTTGTAATTAATGGAGAGTTTGCCAGCCTTACCTCTTTTGGTAGTAACCAGGATCACACCGAAAGCAGCACGTGAACCATAAACAGCCGCGGCAGCAGCGTCTTTCAATACTGAAATACTTTCAATGTCCTGCGGGTTAATGGCATTCAAAGATCCTTCCATCCCGTCCACCATAATCAGCGGGCTCGAAGAAGAATTTCCAATCGTTCCATTGCCACGGATGTTGATGCTCGGGTTGCTTTCCAGTGATCCGTTGTTTTGTGAAATGTTGAGACCGGTTACCAGCCCCTGCAATGCTTGTGTAGCATTCCGTACAGGCCTGCTTTCGATCGCTTTCGCATCCACTGTTGCCACAGCGCCGGTGAGGTTTACTTTTTTCTGGGTACCAAAACCAACGACCACCACTTCATCAAGGTTGTTGATGTTGTTATTGAGCGTTACATCCAGTTCGTAAACGCCATTGGCCTTCGGTGAGTGATCGGCGAGCTCAACTTCTGTGGCGATATAGCCGATAAATGTAAATACCAGTACGGCATTGTTGGCGATGTCAAGTTTATAGTTTCCGTTTGCGTCAGTTATTGTACCGGCGGTGGTCCCCTTGGCAAGAACACTAACACCCGGGAGCGGGCCCGAAGCATCTTTCACAATTCCCTGGACCTTTACCATTTGGGCATATGACGTGGTCGATAAGACAGTGAGAAGGGCCACTATAACGCCCATCCTGTTAAAAAAATAGCGTAGTCTTTCTTTCATTTTAGAACTGTTTTTTGAGATGGAATCAATTGTTAATCTTTATTCAAGAGCGGGTCAGGGATCAAAACCGGATAGCCGGGGTCTCCTGTTTACTTTTTTGAACGCTGCCATTTTTGTACAGAAAATCAGACTTGTTTTCAATTTATTTTTAGTAAGATTGTCACCGGTGGAAATATCTTCTATCACCATGGCTGCCAAGAGGCCATTCATGGAAAAAGTCTATTTTAATGTTCAGATTTTCATCTTTCACTTTGTCCGAGTGCACGCCCCGAAGCCAAGACTTTCAAATAATCATTTGAATAATTCAAAACTACGTGGACAGGTCTTTTAAGGGGAGGTGTTTTTCGTCAGTTAGCGGGTAAAATCTGCTGGCTGTCAAAATTTGTTCGCAGATTTTGGCTTTTTCTGATCAGCATTATGAATCAATACCAACTGTAGGGAATGGGCAACGGCGACAAAATATCAGGGGTGAAACAGCGACTTGTGGGGGTTCTTCTTTTGCTCGTCCTTTTTACCGCCGACGCGCCTCTTTCGGCGCAGGACAAATCTCCGAAATTCCGTTTCGAGCATATCACCGTAGACGACGGCCTGGCTCACAGTGATGCCATGGATGTCGTACAAGGAAGTCGCGGCTTCATCTGGATTGCGACTAATAATGGCGTAGATCGCTTTGATGGCTATGATCTCAAACATTATCAGCTACCGCTAAGCGATCCGACGGGTGTATCGTCCAACCGGGTGCAGGTATTATTTGTTGATCTGAACGGCACATTGTGGGTAGGAACCGAGCATGCCGGGATATACTATTACAACCATAGCAATGATCAGTTTCAAAGGCCTGTTTTCAAAATGCGTCACGGCCTGGTCGGTCAGGAACGTGACCGGCTAAGCCGTGGCAGCGTCAGATCGATGGCCATGGATCAGCGCCGCCGCCTCTGGATTGCGACATCGAACCATGGCGTTTTTTGTCTTACGCCAGATGCAAATGCCGTCATTTCCAGTGTGAACAGTGTGGCACTGGGCAGTCCATACGGAGCCGCCTCTGTGCTGGTGACCGAGGCACGGCAGATTTGGATCGGAACGCTTCAACATGGACTATGGAGGGTTGATTCTGATGCAAAAGCAGAAAATGGGACTTATCGAGCCTCTAAGAATAATACTATTTTAGAGACAGAAATTCATGTCATGCGGCGCGGTGCAAATGGAATGATCTGGATCGCCTCCGATAACTTCGTGTACCGGCTGTCACCCGGCCCGGGCAAGGCTACTTATAAAGTTGAAAAGCTTCCTGAGTTTTTTTATGAAATGCAATGCCTTTATCCGGACTCTTTTGGTCGGCTTTGGATCGGGACAAATTTTGGACTACACCTGATTGAAAATCCTGAAACCTACCTGCAAAACCCGCATTCGCAAAGGGTACATCATTATGCTCCTCAGGATTCTGATCCGTCCAGTATTAATTCGGGGCGCATTCATCAGATTATGGAGGATACCTTTGGAAACCTATGGCTTGCGGCGTCTGCGGGCGGGGTCAACAGGATTCGTCTTCAATCCAAAGGATTCCACCACCTGAGCCGTGAAGTCTCAGGGAAACCCACTCTTACCAACAACTTTGTGAATGCCGTGACGCGTGACGATGCCCGTAACCGGGTATGGATCGGCACGCGGAATGGTTACTCGGTGTATGATGAAGGATCGGGTAGTTATCACAATTTTCTGAGCGTGTCACCGAGCGGAAATGCCACCGGCAACGATGTATCTGCTTTTTGCCTGGTTGGCGATTATATGTGGATTGGTACCCGTTATAAAGGATTGTATATGACAGAGGCGAGTCATCTGGAACGTCCGGTATTGCTGGCTGAGCTTACGGGACTTTCGCCGTGGAATTATTTAAGCATTGAAAGCATAGTTGCTGACGGGAAGGGCCGTGTCTGGGTCGGTACTTTTGGGGCAGGAATGAGCCTTTTTACCAATGAGGGCAAGTATATCAGAACTTACAATCGATCTAACAGCCCTTTGCCAACAGATGATATAAGCTTTCTTTTAGTGGATCCCTCACAGGATGTAATTTGGGTGAGTACCCGTGACCAGGGGGTATTGAAAATGCAGGAAAAAAATGGAGTGTTGCGTTTGCTCAGACAGTTTAAGCATGAACCGGGTAATGAAACTAGTCTGAAGGTGAATTTTGCGTGGCCTTTGCTAGGGGACAAAGAAGGTAATATCTGGATCGGCACCATTGGGGGCGGGCTTCATAAATTATATACAAGTAATGGTAAAGAAAAGATTGCGCGATTTCAGCACCTGGTGGCCGACAATGATATCGAAAGCATGCTGGCCGACAGCCAGGGGAACCTCTGGCTGGCCGGTGCGGGACTGAAAAGATTTTCGCCCAAAACCGGTGAAGTGGTGCATTATGATGTAAGTGATGGCCTTCAGAGCAATTCATTCAAGGTTGGGTCGGCTTTCAAGTCGGCTTCGGGTACCATGTATTTTGGAGGTACTAATGGGCTCACCTGGTTCAAGCCTGAGGAAATACGCCCCAACCCGCTGCCCCCTCTGGTAAGGATCACAGGATTTCGTGTACTGAATAAAAATCCTGACGAGACGTACGGACAGGCCGCAAGCTCGATGGTGACCAGGTCTTTTTCGGAAGCCGAAGGCGTGACGATCAATGCCGGTGAAAACGACTTTTCATTTGAATTTGTGGGCCTTAACTACGTCAACCCTCAAAAGCAATCGTATGCGGTCATGATGGAAGGGTACAGCAAAAGCTGGATCCAACTTCCTGATGGGCAGCGTTCTGCCAGCTTTGCAAACTTGCCTGCGGGCGATTATGTATTTCGGGTAAAGGCTAATAACGGAGAAGGGGTGTGGTCGGTAACGCCCGCTTCGGTGCATGTGAAAGTGCTGCCGCCCTGGTGGCAGACCTGGTGGGCATACCTGGCGTATTTGATCCTATTCGCGGCATTACTTTTTTTATACAGAAAGCTGACAACCAGTCGGTTGAAACTAGAAAACAAATTGGCACTCGAAAAGCTCAAAAGCGATAACGAGCGAGAAATGGCAGAAATGAAGGCCACCTTTTTTACAGGCGTATCACACGAGTTCCGTACGCCGCTCACGCTGATCCTCGGGCCGATGGAGGAATTCGTTCATACACTATCAGGGTCGGAAGCTATGCGGGAGAAAGTAATGATGATGCACAAGCAAACGCGTAAACTTTTGAACCTGGTCAACCAGCTCCTCAGTTTTCGGAAAGTCGAATCAGGCACTATGCAACTGTCGGCAGCCCGGCAGGACATCGTTGTTTTGATCAAAGAGATTTTCTCGATTTTCAAGATCAAGGCCGACGAGCTGGACCTTCGTTACCAGCTTGATATCCCTCCCGGTGAGGTACCTGTTTATTTTGATCCTGAAAAACTGGAAGTGATCATTACCAACCTTTTATCTAATGCATTTAAATACTGTAAACCTGGTGGAGATGTCACTTTGACAGCCCGAATTATCGGATCTCCGCAAAGCGATGCGAAATGGGAGAACAATACCATGGTCGATCATTATGTCGAAATTTCCGTGTCCGATACCGGTAAAGGAATTCGGGAAGATGAGCGGGAAAGGATTTTTGACCCTTATTTTCAAGCATCAAATGCTACTTCGGGTATTACCGGCTCGGGTATAGGACTTGCATTGGTAAAAGAGTTTGTGAACCGGCACTCTGGTCATATCCTGGTCAAAAGTGAGATTGGCGTGGGGTCAACGTTTGTTGTTCAGCTGCCTTTTGGTAAAGAACATCTTCAGGAGCATGAGCTGGCCGATGACATTTCCTTACCACTACTGGCCGAAACACAAACCGGGGCGGTAGCGCAGGTTTCCAGACCAAAAGTTCCAAAAAAAGGAGCGGCAAAAATTCTGATCGTAGAAGACAATACCGACCTCAGGCGCTATCTGAGTAGTTTGTTTCAGGATCTGTATGAGGTATTTTTGTCCCCCGACGGATCTGACGGCTGGGCGAAAGCAACCGAGATTTTACCGGATCTGATCATCAGTGATGTGAATATGCCGGAGATGAACGGGCTCGATTTGAGTAAAAAGATTAAACAGAACTTGAAGACAACCCATATTCCGGTGATTTTGCTCACGGCCCGGGCCGCAGCCGTGCAGGAATTGGAAGGGCTGGAAACCGGGGCCGACGATTACATCGTAAAGCCATTCAATGAAGATATACTGAAAGCGAAGATTAACACGCTGCTCCATAACCGCGGCAGGCTTCAGGAATATTATCAGCGCCAGATTCTGTTACAACCCACCGAGATCCTCATTCCGGATGAGGACAAGATTTTCCTCGAAACGGCCATGCAAATTGTGGAAGCAAACCTTACCGACAGTGATTTTAACGTGCAGTCGCTTGTGACCAGCATGCACATGAGCCAGTCGGTATTCTACCGCCGGATCAAAAGCATTACCGGGCAAACGGTGATCGAATTCATTAAAGATGTTCGTCTCAAAAGGGCCGCACAACTCCTAACAAACCAACACGCGCGCGTTTCGGAAGTAGCGTTTATGGTCGGGATCGAAGATCCGAAGAACTTTCGGGTTTCTTTTCAAAAACGGTACGGGATGTCACCGTCCCAATATGCCAGCGCACAAAGAGAACCCAGGGAAGAAGCCAGCGCATCTGACGGCTGAACGGACTTTTTAGAAATTCATAAAATTTGACCTGTTTCCTGACGAATAATACCCTTCCAAGGTTTTGATCTGTGCCTAGTTTCGCAATATCAAAACATCAATCAGAAATCGTTTGTCATGAAAAAATTTGTTTTTCTACTCCTAGCTACACTTTTACGGGGCACTGCCGCCCGGGCATTTACCGGACCGGACTTATCCGAAAACCAAAAGGATAGTACCGTTTTTATGCCGGGCGAAGTATGGAAGGATGAGCATGGCAATGTGATCAATGCGCATGGCGGCGGGTTGCTTCACAATAGCGGTACCTATTACTGGTATGGCGAGGTGCGCGGCGAAACGGAATCAAAAGGCGTTAATGTGTATTCTTCGAAAGACCTTTATCATTGGAAATTCGAAGGGCTGGGACTGAAAACAAGTTCGGACCCGAAAAGCGATATCGTAAGCGGCTGCATTATAGAGCGCCCGAAGGTGATATTTAACCAAAAGACTAAAAAATATGTAATGTGGTTTCACCTGGAAATGAAGGGGCAGGGATATGATGCCGCCAGGGCAGCTGTGGCCATCAGTAACAAGCCGACAGGCCCATTTACCTTTGTGAAAAGTTTCAGGCCCAATGGGCATATGTCCAGAGATATGGGACTTTTTGTGGACTCGGACCAGGCTGCATACCATATCTATTCAGCCAAGGACAACTATGACCTGAGAATTTCCCGGCTGACAGACGATTACCTCTCCCCTACTTCGCAAGACAGCCTGTTGTTCAGCAAGCACCGGGAGGCACCAGCCTTATTCAGGAAAGGAGATCAGTATTTTCTCATCACCAGCGGCTGCACGGGATGGGCTCCCAACCGCGCCAGCGTCCACGTTTCCAAGTCACTCTTCGGTCCGTGGGAAATGATTGGTGACCCAATGGCCGGCCCCAAATCCGAGCTTACATTTGGAGGGCAATCCACCTTCGTACTGGCGGTCCAAGGGAAAAAGGATGCTTTTATTTTTATGGCCGATGTATGGAAACCAAAAGATTTAAAAGACAGCCGCTACATCTGGCTGCCGATTGGATTTAGAGACAACAAACCAGTTATTGAATGGAAGGATCAGTGGGGTTTGTCAGTTTTTGAAGAATAGCAATGCTGGTGGCCGCCGCTTGGTATTGATCAACCATTTTTTAAATCAGCGCTCATGGATCCTGTGGGGAGTTTATGGAGCGAATAAGCAATAAAATTGGTTTTCTTTGTCATCTGGATTGCCTGCGCTCACAGTGCCGCCCAATCGCTCATTCCGACCAGTCGGATTCTTCTAACTGGAATATTTCGTCAACTGAGCTTTGGAGTACATGCGCAATTTTAAAGGCAAGCAGCGCGGAGGGAATAAATCTGCCGGTTTCAATTGAGTTGATGGTTTGCCGGGACACTTTTACCATATCTGCCAAATCCGCCTGGGTAATGTTATTGCGGGCGCGCTCCAATTTGATCAGGTTCTTCATCAATCATTAATTTTTATGCCTCAGATAATGAAACGCGACCAGAGCAAGAAGCAATATCATCACAAGCGAGTGATAGGCCGGAATCGACTCCATGAGCTGCCCGCCATTAGGTTCAGGCTTGCTCAGAAAGAAATAATTAATCAGATGAGTAACAAACAATCCTACCGGCACAGCCCAGGTCAGCGCCCGGAACTTCAATTGGTGAATGCGCTCGTCGTCGATTTTTTCCTTTGAAAAGAAAATGAAAACCAACCCCCAGCAGCAGAGACCGGCAAGCAAATTGAGGTCAACCAGGTGAAATTGGAGATACTTCGAAGAAAAGGAATATATCCCCCAGCCTATCAGCAAGATGCCTACAATCTTCATTGGATAAGAATAGGCGAATACGTTCAGTGTATCTTTCATATTTGTAAAGTTTAGAAGTCCTAATGTAAAACAAACTTTACAAAATAAAAACACGAATCAATATTCGGGCCGTTATTTTCTTTAATGTCTACGTCCTTTATTGCAAATAGGATGAGGATAGTGCCGGAGGATTAATATCAGGCAAACGATCGGCGTCTCTTCACAATTCTTCCATCTGAGGTTTCCAATCTTTGTTTCTTGTTTCCGGTTTGGAAACAAGAAACAAAGTATTACATTTGTGTATGACAACGCGTAATGGAATGAGACCGCAGGACATTGTTCTGCTACTCAAAATCATACTTTGGGAATCAAGAGAATGGCAGTATCGAGAAATTGCCAACGACTTGAATATGAGCATATCCGACGTTTCGCATTCGCTTACCAGGAGCGCAGTTGCCGGATTGTTCCAGCCCGATCGCAGGAAAGTGGCGCGGCAGAAGTTGTATGAATTCATCAAATACGGACTTCACGTCGTCTTCCCGATCCTACCCGGCCCTATCGCAACCGGAATGCGCACTGCGCACTCACACCCTTTGTACCAGGAACAATTTTCAGCAGAAGATATTTATGTCTGGCCCGACCTTAACGGGTTACATCGCGGCCAGAGCATCCTACCACTTTACAAAGGAGCGGCCATCGCAGCTCAAAATGACGAAAACCTTTACAAGCTGCTCGCAAGTATTGACATTCTGCGGGTAGGACGTCCGAGAGAAATCAATGCAGCATTAAGCGTTATCGAAAATTATCTACTGTGAGCCTCTTCAAAACCTGACCCGCATAAAGGTCGTTTGCCGCGCATTGGGCGAACTAGCCAGCGATTTTTTCTTCATCGGAGGGGCGACTGTTTCTCTTTATACCGACAGAGTTTCATCCGAGCTCCGCCCTACCGACGATATCGACATCTTGATCGAGCTCACGAAGTATGGCGAGTTTGCGAAAATGGAGGAAAAGCTGAGAAGTAAAGGATTTACTAATGATATTGATTCAAGGGTCATTTGCCGCTATAAAATTCAGGGCATAACCGTCGATGTAATGCCGACGTCTGCAAATATTCTTGGCTTTACAAACAAATGGTATGAAGAAGGGACTAAGAATGGGACGAGCGTCAAGGTGGATGAAAGTATTGAAATACGAATTTTTGCGCCGGTTTACTTTCTAGCCTCCAAGTTTGAAGCCTTCAAAAATCGGGGAAGAAATGATGGTAGACAAAGTTCTGATTTTGAGGACATTGTTTACATTCTCAACAACCGTTCCCTCATTTGGGAAGAAATAAAAACAGCAGATTATTCTGTGAAAGATTATCTCATTAATGAGCTAGACGTACTTTTCAAAAATAAATATCTGGACGAATGGATCGGATGCCATTTGGAATACGCTGAACAAAGGCGGATCGGATTCATAGTCGGCTCAATGAAGGAACTCGCAGGACTATCAAACGATAAATGAGGTCAGGGCCGCAAGAGTGACTTCCAGCCATGACCTCAAAAGTATTTAGGCAGATATGATTTGCCACCAAACCTCACCGCCACCCCAGCCCCGGAGCCACATGCTCCAAGATCGAAGACAACACATGCACATTGTAATCAACCCCTAACGTATTTGGAATCGTCAGTAGCAGCGTATCTGCTTCCTGGATGGCTTCATCCTGCGCCAGTTCTTTGATGAGCTGATCTGGTTCGGCGGCATAGCTTCTACCAAAAATCGCATTTTTGCCCTGCTCGATCATGCCGATCTTGTCGCGCCGGTTGGATTCCTGGCCAAAGTACATGCGGTCCTGATCGTTGACCAATGCGAAAATAGACCTGCTCACTGAAACCCTGGGCTGGCGCTTATGGCCCGCTTTCTTCCACGCCTCTTTGTACAGCCTGATCTGTTCGGCCTGCTGCACATGAAAAGGCTTGCCGCCTTCATCGTATTTCAGGGTGGAACTTTGCAGGTACATCCCGTTTTCCGCTGCCCAGATCGCCGTAGCATTGGAAGCGGCTCCCCACCAGATGCGTTCCCGCAATCCTTCCGAGTAGGGCTCCAAACGAAGCAAGCCCGGTGGGTTTGGAAACATCGGGTACGGATTGGGCTGCGCAAATCCCTTACCTTTTAACCTTTCAAGGAATTCCAGCGCTTTGCGGCGTCCCATTTCCGCGTCTGTTTCGCCGTCAGCCAACTCATATCCAAAATAGCGCCACCCATCGATCACCTGCTCTGGCGACCCTCTGCTGATGCCCAATTGCAATCGCCCTTCCGAAATCAGGTCCGCAGCACCGGCATCTTCCACCATATAAAGGGGGTTTTCATAACGCATATCGATCACGCCCGTCCCAATCTCTATTTTGCTGGTTTTGGCGCCAATAGCCGAAAGCAAAGGAAATGGCGATGCCAGCTGCGATGCAAAATGATGCACACGAAAATAAGCGCCGTCCAAACCGATTTCTTCGGCAGCCACAGCCAGATCAATGGATTGAAGCAATGTGTCGCTCGCTGTCCGCGCGTTATAAGCCGGATGATTGGACCAATGCCCGAACGATAAAAATCCTATTTTCTTCATAACTGGTCTTTCATAGTCAACTAGGATTACAAAGATTATGCGGCATTAAAAGTTCCGGGCTACCACTAACCTAAAGGTGATCGGGTGTAGCAGCCTGCAAAGGTAGTAGTCGCTGAAATTCAGCACAGTAAACTGTACGCAAGATACCCTTTTGTTTAACAGGCGTTTGCATTGCCAGCAACTGCCAGCGCATGCTTTCAATTCCTAAACCAAACCGTTAAACCATCAGGTATGAATCTTCAAAATCTTCTCATGCTGTGCGCCATTACTATGATTTCGGGCGCGGCCTCTGCGCAGCAAACCGTGCCCGCCAAACCCAAACCGGGCGGAATGTCTTTTACCGAACCCGATTCAATGGATTTCAATGACCATGCGGGATACGTGTCGCTATTTGACGGAAAAAGCTTAAAGGGCTGGGATGGAAATCCCAAGTTCTGGCGCGTCGAAGATGGCGCGATCGTCGGTGAGTCAACGGTGCAAAATCCAAGCGGCAACAGCTACATTGTAAACCGGGATATGCAGGCCAAAGATTTTACGCTCAAATTTGAGATCAAAGTTGAAGGCAAAGGCGGCAGCGGGATCCAGTACCGCAGCATTACGGGCGTGCCCTGGCTGGCCAAAATTGCTGATAATGTCACGGCTAACGTCGGGCCGGTGAATCTGGACTGGATGATGACCGGGCCGCAGGCGGATTTCTGGCCGAGCTCGCCGGTTTGGACGGGGCAATTTTACTCCGAAAACACGCCGATGCGAATTTTGGCCTGGCGCGGGCAAGTAGTGGAAGGTTACGGTGAAAAGAGCAAGCGCCTGATGGGAAGCGTTGGCGACCGTAAGCTGTTGGGGGAGGCCATCAAGATGAATGACTGGAACCAATACATCGTCATTGCCCGTGGCGGGGTATTTATTCACATTCTGAACGGCACTGTCATGGCTGTCATGATTGACGACGACCCGAAATCATCCAATAACTAGACGGGCATGATCGGGATTGAAATCGAAGCGACGACCAAAGTCTCTGTCCGCAATATGTGGATCAAAAAATTGAACTGAATTACTGCCCTATTGAACCCGGATTAACTGAACGCCCAGCACCGGACGGCCATCGGCCGTTATGCCTTGTATCACCACGCGCAAAGTTCGCACTACGTCCGAGAGCGGAAAACGCAGCTGCGTGTGCCCCTGAACGTTGGTTTGCATAAGTGGTTTCCAGTATAACACATCCCGGTCATCGACAGCGCCGGAAATCGCGCTGGCATTTGCCTCAACATCGTAGCGCGGCAGATAAAATTCGCGCTGCACCGACGGGTAACCAATGAATTGAACCGGCGTCATAACCTCTTTGGTTGTGGCGCCTCCCTGCCCGGACCGTGCACGTTTGGTAAAAAAAGCAATGACCCCGTTACCTCCCCGAACACCGTATATCCCGGCTGTACCAGCATTTTTTAGTACTTCGACACGTTCTATATCTCTTGGGTTGAAATTCATCAAAGCGATTCCGTCAGGGTCGTAAACAGGCACGCCATCCATTAAAAACAGCGGCGCGGTACCGCTGCCCCGAACAGAGACGTAGTATCCGGTAGGCATTGCCGGACCGGTTGGGGCTGGCGCCATTTTTTGCACAGTCACACCTGCTAATCGCCCCTGAATCATTTCATACAGATTTGGGTAATTTGGTGATTTCTCATCGAAAATAATTGTGGCATCGGCTTCATTGTGAAGACTCCGCATTTGAATATCATCAGGCCTTTCATTGTACTTCTGCGCTCGAACAGTTACCTCGTTTAGCAGTTTAGCTGCTTTATCACGGTACAAATCGGGGCTTGCCTCTTGCCTGATCCGGGCAGCCTCCATTTGAGCCTGCAATGCTGGCCAGTTTGGCGCAACACTTGTTTTATCAGACTCCCATAGTTTACCCGGCCCTTCCTGAACCAGAAAGGCTTCTTTGACAGCAATATTTCTTTTCCGGTCATCAGCGAGTTGAACCATTAACTGTACCGTATCGGCAATGGCCATTCCCCCTAGCCGAAAGCGCCCCTGATGGTCAGCATTAGCCGATTTCACGAACGATTGCCCCGGTTTTGTCGAGGCCACGACAATTTGCGCGCCGGGTATGGGTTGATTTTTCGCATTCAAAATGCGGCCGCTCAGAGATACCCCACCAAGCGAATCAGCTTCCCGTGTGCCGCTAACCCGTCGCCAGCCCTGCGTCAGCAGCAGCTCGTCCAGCGCCTGACGGGTTTGGGCAGTGTGATCCATTACGTATTGATTGGGATTTTCGATGTGCCCCCGAAGCTCTCCGGTAAGCAATAGGTGTGTCGGCAAGGTAGCCTCGGCAGTGTCACCGGCTACTTTACTGACATCGGTGACCGAGGCCGATAAAGCCGCTGACGCAGGTGATCCGTTATCGCCCACATTGACGCTCAGGATCACCTGTTCGCGGGGCTGATACTTTGTTTTATTGAATCCCAGCGCCACACGTACCGGTGCAACGAATTCCGGCACGAACACCATTCGCTCGGCTTGCGGCCTGCGGCTGGCATCGTAGAGCGTAATTTGCGCAAGGCCCGGCAGCCAGCTCAGCATGGGTAAACTTATCTTGGCCACCCCGTTTTGCAAAAAAACTTTTCGCTGATCGACAATGCGGCCACGTTGCTGAATCAAAATGTAGGCCGAGTCCATACCGGCCCGGTTGGTGCTCATGATGGTCAATGTCATACGGGTTGTATCGCTGATCGCATCGGCCGAAAGCAACAGCCCTTCGGTTTCGGGTTTGGGTAAAGGAATGTGTTGCGGCTGGCTGTTATGGGTTAGCTCCGCGTAGTAAGTCCGCGGCGCTTTGGGCTGCATCGGCACGCTGGTCATTCCCTGCCCATTGGTCTTGAAACGAATCACTTCCGCTCCCAAATCATCGACAATACGTCCCGAAATGGACAAGCCGAGACCATTGGGTCGGAGAATTTTTATGCCCATACGAGCCGGCAATCCCCAGATCCAGCGACCACCTTCCGGCAAAATCTGAATGTCTGGTTGCTGGGCAACAGAATCGTTACGCATTACCAAGTCTTTCGCGAGCAGATTATAAATAGCCACAGACCGCTCGAAAGCCGGACCTGGCTGGGCATCATCTTCATCAGTGTAGGCCCGCAGGCGATAGGTTCCCGCTGTGAGGGTGTCAGACAGGCGAAAATTGCCTTGTCCGCGCCCGTCGACGAGGCGTACCCACTGGTGCTGCACCAGTTTCCCTGCTGAGGTTAGCAAGTCCACATGCATGGCCGTTTCGCCTTCCGCCCGCTGGTGACTTGCCGCGTCGAGTAAGTACATACTCATCCAGAGCCGGTCCCCGGTCGCATAAAAGGGTTTATCGATGTGCACAAACAGCGTAGGTGCAAGCGACTTGAACCGTGCGTTGAAGGCCGCAGTGATACGCATCAAACTGGAATCAGCGGGCGCAAGTTTGCCCTGTGTGGCCAGCGGGCCGTTTGTAAATAGCTCCTTCTCATGATCTTCGGCTTGCCAATCGGCAGGCAACATCGTCGATAGCCGGTCATTGCCCATCGAGCCTTCGGCTTCCATACCTTCGGGCATCGTAATAACCCCATCGACGGTCATCTGCATCTGGCCGCTGGGCAGTTTCATTTCCGTATAAGCGTAACGGGCATCAGGATAAGGTGAGAAACCCGAGGATGCGTTTGTATAGAATATAATCAGTTTCATGGGCGAAACCAGTCGTCGTTCGGTCGCTAACCTGCCGGGCTGAATCAATTGAGAAATCTGAATTGGCACCAGGCGTTTGTACTCGTTAACCGCTGCGGCAAGTGTAACGATCCGGCGTTCGACAGAAATCGGTTTGCTGGCATCTTCCTGATAAACCATAAAGCCTGCCTGCTCGAAGGTGTTATCAATCAGGCTGGCCATTAAATGCCGGATAGATCCTTTGTAGGCCGTCAGCTGGTTACTGCGAAACCGGTTGGCCTGCCGTTCGCTGTCGGGTTTTAGCTTTTCAAAACGGGCAGTACCCGCAGAAAAAACCTTTCCGGACGGGTTAAGATCGAAATGCTGCAGATCATAAATCAGCCGGTAGCCCAGCGCCTGATTATCGATAACCAACGGCTCATTGGCCCTCGCATACAGATGACCTTTGTCTTCTTTAAAATTGAGTACTTCGCTGTTTACCAGCAGGCACTGTCCGCCAAATGGCTCGCCGAATAGTTGCTTTTTAAACAGACGCAAATGTCGCTCCCAGCTTCTCGGATTACCCCGTATGACCACAGCGTCCAGCATTTGTTCACTTGCTTTCAGCTGAAAATTAGCTTTCTGTGGGGAGGCATTTTCAAACCGGATTTTTTGGGTAGCAGGCTGATAGCCCACAAAAGAAGCGGCTATCTCGACCGTACCGAGTGGCACACCAGCCAATGTATAGTAGCCATTCTCGCCCGTGACAGCGCCCCGCGTTGATCCATTTACGTATACGTGAGCAAATGGCATGGGTTTGCCCGTGGCCGCATCCGTCACATAGCCGGTCAGCACGGCCGTGGTTTGTCCGCAAGCCAGCAATGGCGATCCTAAAATTAGCACGACAGTTATCCAGCCGGCAAAGAATGAACAACGCATAGTTTTAAATTACTCTCTAAAAAGAGCGGCCTTACGCAATCATACCTATGGTGGTAACTGCAATAATAGTTGCGGGTATGTCAACGCTTGGAACGATCTGAGCCGAAAGCAAATGAAAATCAAAAAGCAGTTGCACGACCAGACGCGCAACCGCTTTTTCTTATTTAACGCGTGAGCAGGATTTTCTTTATCTCTACCGAATCTGGTTTTTTCACTTGCAGCAGATAAATGCCCTCTGGCGCGCCGGGGAGGGCAATGCGCTCCTGGTTTGCACCCTTTCCTTTCACCACGCGTTCATGCCACACCCGGCCCTGCGTATCAGTGATGCGCAGGGTGCCCAGGACGCCGACCGGCAACTGGAATACGGCTTTGAATTCGCCGTGGGCGGGGTTAGGAAAAGCTTGCAGCGAAGGGGTATCGCTTTGCATTTCCAAAGCACCCGGCGCTGCCATTCTGGTATAAACATTTTGGTCAGGCCCGATGCAAATCTTATCCTGACGAATTGCCGCACCGGGCAGGCCCTCAATACGGATGGTGTTCATGTTTTCAAACAATGTGATGTAGAATGTTTCCTCCCGCGCAACAATGTTCCAGCTGTGTGTAGAAGCCAGGTTCAAGGTAGGGATCACCACGGTACCATTTACCGATACGCTAACCTGCGCATTGGACGCCGCATAGTAGCGCAGCGTCACCGGGAAAAAGCCTGCTTTCGTTATTCCCTTCACCTGGTAGTCTACAAAATAATTATAGTTATTTTGCGCTCCGCGGGTCTGACCGTTCGAGGCATTGGGATCATCCGACCCTGGCCCGTTACTGGCCGATTGCTCCGCTTCAATGCAGGCACTGAACGGCTCGTCGACAGGCGGACAGTTGGTTACGGTGAAGCCAACAAAGGCATTTTTGTAAGCGCATCCATCTTTCCCGGCGGCAACATTGTAGCCGTCCGATCCATTGACAGACGGCGCAGTAACATCAATATTCTGTGTATAACGTGCAAAACCATTGGCACCTGTCCAGTTGTAGAAGATACCCGCACAATCGGGCCCTGTGCAATTGGCCGACAGGGTAACCTGGGCGCCGCATTGGGGAGTCGATGTAGAGGCCTGGGCCGTAACCGCAAAATCGCAGCCAGGAGGAATGCCGGGCATCTGCTCGATGCATATTTTATCATGCCGAACCGGACTGTATCCAGGCAACCCTTTCACAAAGATGACATTGAGCCCTTTTTTGAGCGTAAAAAGGACGGTATATTCTTTCCAAACTATATTCCATGAATTCGAGGCCGGAAGCTCTATTTTGTGCGGCTGGATCTCGTCATTGATTTTGACTTCAACCGCTGTATTTGCTGGGGCATAATACCGGAATGTAACTGCGTGCGGGCCCTCGGTCTGCACATCGTGCACTACATAATATACGGTGTAGTCATCCCTGTCCTGTGCGCCTCTTGTCTTACCGCCCGATGCATTGGGGTCCTCGGTCACGGGCCCTGTTCCGCCAGCGTCTTCGGCTTCCAGGCATATCTGGAATGGTCCCTGGCCGCAATCAGTGATAGTCAATTTGAAATCGCTGGTTTGATCGGCACAACCTGGTTTCGAACTGGTCCTGGTATAGGTGAATGTACCATTTTCAGAAGGTGCATAAAAGCTGATAGAAGCTCCTGAGGCATCCACTCCCGGACCACTCCATTTGTATGTGAGGCCGGCGCAGTTCCCGCCACAATCGGCACTGACCGCAATTCCCTGCCCGCACGATGGATACAGATCACTTACGATCGATCCGACCACGTAGTTACAATCGACGGGTGTTTCCTCCTCCGGGTCGCTTGGACCGTTTTCGGTCCAGCAGGCTTTATCCTGCCTGACATCAGACCCTGCGAGCTCTTTGATACGGATCCAGTTGTTACCTTTCGGCAGATCAACCTCGAAGGTATGTTCCTTCCATACAATGTTCCAGGAATGCGAAGCCGGAAGTTCAAGCTGGGTCGGGGTTCCGCCGTTTACCGAAACACTTACCTGCGCATTTTGCTCTGCATAATAGCGGATAGTCACCAGGTACTTCCCGGTAGTGGGAACGTCGGTCTGGTACTGAACAAAGTAATCGCCCGAATCCCGGGTGCCGCGTGTCAAGCCGCCGGAGGCATTCGGATCAGGAGAAATGGGCGCATCGCTGTTGGCATTTTCAGCTTCCAGGCATACGGTAAATGGCGCTGAAATATAGCCGCCTGACTGGGCAGCAGCATAGGAGGCAGTCGTTGAGAGCAGCAAGCAAATAAGAAGCGTACAAGTTTTCATAACATGCTGAGAAAATGTAAGTGATGAAACGGGACAGACCAACGAATCACTGGAAAAGGCAATTCAAACTTGGATTGTCTATATTTCTCAGGACACCATTTGGAATGAAAACCGTTGCGGCATGCATGAAAATTTGTTGTATGCTGGTCACAACTTCATCTTTCAGGGATCGCACGGAGTTCGGCCATCACCTGGTCTTTCACCGGTTTTCCATAAATCAGGTTGTGGACCGCAGCGTTGATCTGATAAGTGATTTGTGAAGCGGTCGGTTCAAGGTAAATACTTCCATAATCTTCGAAGTTGCATTTTTTGTTTTCAAGCAGCTTGATCAACTCTCTTAACGCAGGATGGTCTGTGATGATGGCTTGTTTTTCGTACTCATCATGACCGGGAGAGGCGCGGTTGGTATTGACACAAATCATATAAAGATTTGCGTAAAATTGCTCCTGGGCAGGCACCTCAATCGTCACGCCGCTGATCAGCAAGCCATTCTGCACGTCCAGGCTTTTTGAGACAAACATCAGACCGGGCGGTAAATGCAGGCGAATTGGCGTCTGCGTTTCGTTATAGAGGTTCATGCAAATCTGCACTTGCGCACCATGACCGAAAAGCCGGCGCTTGCGCTTGGCCTCGTAGAAGCATTCGTCCTCGGTGATCAGCGGCCCCACTATGTGCAGCCCGGCGGGCCAGCTAAAAGGTGAACCAACCGGGAGCTCTTTTGAGCTTCCAAATCCTTTTTCAAATTGAAATGAAGGGTCTTTGTCAGAACCAGGTTTACATCCGTTGAGCAGCAGCACCAGGAGCAAAACGGTAGCAGTTAAGATTTTTTTCATGGCTTTTTAATTGACGGGGCAAGGTTAGGGATTCGTTTCCAAACTTGGAAGTGCCCAATGGCAACCAGCGACGAACACCGCGTTTGATCGACGAAATGCATATTTAACCTTGGGATCTCCATCCACTGGTAGCAGGAAATTATCCAACAAATTCTAACTTTACAGCAAGTTGGCTTTAAATGCCCTTTGCTACTTCCATGAAAGACATCATTTATTATGCTATCCCGGTTTTTGCGCTCTCACTGGTAGTGGAGATACTGTATTTCAGGTATCTGAAAAAACATGAGCACCATTATAACACGCGGGATACAGTCAGCAGTCTTTCGATGGGGATAGGCAATGTCATCACCGGACTGGTTTCCAAAGCCGTCGTTTTCGGGGCCCTGGTGCTGGTGTATCAGGTCAGGCTTTTTGACATGAACCCAGGTGCCTGGTGGTACTGGGTAGCTATTTTCTTTGCGGATGATTTTAGCTACTACTGGTTTCACAGGACAAGCCACATGGTCCGATATTTCTGGGCTTCCCATGTAGTGCATCATTCTTCACAGTATTACAATCTGGGCACGGCCCTCAGGCAGACCTGGACGGGCAATATCAGCGGCGCATTTGTCTTCTACCTGTGGATGCCGTTCATCGGATTTGACCCCGTCGATGTTTTCATCATGCAGACAGCCAGCCTGATCTATCAATTCTGGATCCATACGGAAGCGGTTGGCAAGCTGCCTGCCTTTTTAGAGTTTATATTCAATACGCCCTCCCATCATCGCGTTCATCATGGCTCGGATATCAAGTATCTGGATCGAAACCACGCAGGGATTCTGATCATCTGGGACCGGATGTTTGGTACTTTCAAGGAAGAAGAAGGCCGGCCGCACTATGGCATTACTCAAAACCTGGAAAGTCACAATCTCTTACAGATCGCCTTTCATGAATGGCGCGCCATCTTGCGTGATATTTCAAAAGCGCCTGACCTGAAATCAGCAATCGGCTACGTCTTCGGTCCACCGGGATGGAGCCATGATCATTCACGGCAAACTAGCAAGCAATTAAAGAAAAGCCAGCACTAGTTTGGGCTTCCAGATACATTGCCCACGCATAATAATGGAACATCTTCACCCTCAATCATATAAACATCAACGATCGCCGCCCACAAACTTTAAGAAATGCCTTAGCTAAAACAGTATTTACTGAACTAATTCTGGTTTGGTAGCAGAATTATTCATAAGTTTCAAAAGCAGCTGGTAAACACTTGGATTGGCTGCATTCGTCCCCCTCCCCCTTCACTTAACGGTTTTAGTTTATGGTTTCCGATAAAGAGCTGTCCGATAGCCAGAGAATCACGGGGAAATCCGCCCGCATTCAGGTAGTTGACGGACTTCGAGGTTTTGCCTTGTTTGGAATTCTGCTCATCCATGCTAAAAGCTGGTTCGATGGAGGCACGGTGCCCGACTGGGTGGAGCAAATCAACCATGCCAACGCTATTCATACTTTTACCAAATCAGTCGTTTATGGCTTGATCAGCGGAAAATTTTACACTTTATTTTCCTTCCTGTTCGGGCTGAGCTTCGCCCTGATGGTGACGCGTTCCAAATTACCCGAACGCGTCTTCCTGCGCAGGTTTATGTGGCGGCTCATTATTCTTGGGCTGATTGGCTTTATCCACAACCTGCACTGGCGGGGAGACATTCTTCTTATTTATGCCGTGGTGGGGTTTGCCCTGATCCCTTTTCGTAAAGCATCATTTTCACTGATCCTGATTTGTGCGCTGTTTCTGGTTGTAAATATGCCTATACGGATCAAAGATATATACACTCACCTTACCGAAACAGCATTCTCAAAGGCTGAGGGTGAGCTGACAAAAAAAGCATTCAATAAGCGCATTGAAGCTAATTATCAGGTATTTAAACATGGGAGCTATTGGGAGGTTGCGCGTGTCAACTTGGATGATCTTGCCGTCAAAATACGCTATCAGCGGTTTAGCGGAAACATCTTTGTCACCTTTGGCTTCTTTCTGTTTGGCCTGTATGCCGGACGCCGTCAATTATTTCAGTTAATTCCCCAATATCTGCCATTATTTCGAAAACTCTTCTTGTATAGCGGTTTAGCAATGGTGACACTGTACTCCCTTCGTATACTAATGAAAGTTATCACAAATCCATCATTTCTGATGGATTACAATTACCTCTACGATCTGCTGGTCGATAGCAGTAATGCTGCATTTACATTCTTTTACCTCTCCGCTTTTACGCTGCTTTTTTACAGGTACACGCAGCATTTCATTGTTTCCTATCTTGCATCGGTAGGCAAAATGGCGTTGACCAATTATGTTTTACAATCCGTGTTCGGCACGCTGGTTTTTTACGGGTACGGCCTGGGGCTAATGGGAGAAATCGGTGCCGCCTGGGCCGTATCGCTCTCCCTCCCATTTTTCATCTTCCAGCTTCTGATGAGCCATTGGTGGATGTCCCGCTTTCGCTACGGGCCTTTGGAATGGATCTGGCGGTCGGCCACCCTACTGGCATTTCAACCGATGTTGAAACAATAGGGTGTTGGGTCAGTGGCGATCCAAGTGCGCCACCACAACCTGTTTCAATCCCCCAGGGCAGATCAAAAGACTGCCCTACCGTTTCCAATTAATCTCTTTAAAAACAATGGATTTATAGCCGTCCAGCTCATACAATATCCCAATGTTGTTTTTGCCCGTCTTGACAAGGTCTGAGTAGGCGGTGTAATCCTTCTCTCCATTTTTGCTCTGATCGACCAGGTATTGTCTGGTCCAGGTTCTGCCATCGTCGAAACTGATGCGTAGCGTGAGGTTGTCGCGGTTTTTGGTGTCGGCCGCATTGCTGAATGCGAGCATGTTCTTGCCTTTATTTTTGCCAATGCTCAAAATGCTGCCCTCGCAAACCGGATCGGGCAAATTATGCTCGAAGTAAGTCGTATCCCAGCTGGCGCCGCCATCAGAGCTGATGGCCACGATCCTGGCCCGAACATCGCCTTTCTGGTTGCGCGAATTGAACATCAGCCGGCCCCCTGATATTTCCGCGGCAGTCGATTCATTGGAACCTTCGATGGATATCGTCTCGCTGAGCTTGAATGTTTTTCCATGGTCGTCACTGTAAAATCCATGCGCCTGATAATCCGTAAACTTGCTTTTGGGCTCGCCAGCGCTGTGGTTGGCGGCAATGTAAATGCGTCCTTTATATCTGCCTTCCAATAGTTGCATGCCGTGCCCGGGCGTATTGGCGTAACTTCGCCAGTCTTGCTCAAAATTGTAAGCTGCATTGGTCTGGGGCTGTTTCGGCCGATGGACCTGGGTGGTGATATTGACCGGCTGCTGCCAGGTAAGCCCGCCATCGGTGGAGGTTTTATACCAGACTTCACGCAGCCCTTTTCCTTTCCTTACTTCACCTTCGTGGTTGTTCCCGGTATTGAAAAACAGGAAAAGTCGGCCATTCGCAAAAGCCGGATCGGTCAGGTCCATTACCGGTGCTGGATTGCCGGCCTGCAAGTTTTCATAAGTGGCCACCACCTGGATCTTCGACCAGGTCTTGCCCTTGTCCTTGCTGCGTTTCATGACAATGTCAATATCGCCAAAATCACCACTGCCCCCTACCCTGCCTTCCGCGAAAGCAAGCAGCTCCCCATTCTGCGCGCTGATGATCGCGGGAATACGAAATGATTTATAACCCTCAGTTCCCGAAACAAAAACAGGAGTTTGTCCGCTCGCCAGCAGTCTCACGGCTAGCAAATTAATGACCAACAAATACTTTAATGTCTTCATATTTAAATGCTTTGGATTTTAGTTTCAAAAAATTCGCTGCTATGTTGGATGCCACTCGTTCCCCCGGCTCTCGCCGCTCCTTAAACCGCCTCATGGATTTGCAGCCAAGGGGTGAACCCCCTCACTTTTTGCTTTAAGTGGTAATGGGCGATTTCGCTGAGGTGAAAAAAGCATAAAACTTTAAAAGAGCAATCAAACCAGCCTCTCCTCCAAATCATCCTTCCAAACCACAAACCCTTTGCGATCATCAGAATAATTATGAACTATCCGGCTGAAATGACTGGGAGAGTCCAACAAACTTGCCGTTAATTGACACTGAGAGTCTACGATGTTGATAATTCGGTCATCGAGGATTTTTATCAACATTTTCTGGCAAATTAATACTGTATTTTGATTAAGCTTTTCCATAGAAATAACTAGGTTTTTAGAAGCTGCTTGAGCCGGCCCTGATAAGCCTGCAAGTAATTTTGTTTTGTCGTTTCATCCAGGAAAGACGCAAGGATTAACTGCTCCACTTGTTTGGACCCGCTGAGCATACGTGCGATTATTCCGTCAAATACTTTCGAATTAATTCCTGCTATCTCAGCTAGTAAGGTGAATTGCTTCATCACTGTGCCTAGGGCTAGTTTTTTGGGTAAAAGGCCGTCGTCCAATGCAAAATCTTTATCGCGGATATGTATACGGCTGTTGAGCAAATCATAGGCTGGGCTCAAACGATAGTCTCCCTGATCGGTTTCTAGCAATGAGAAGTTTTTGAAATGCGCGTCACCGTTAGAGAATAAATAGTTAAACATTAATGTGCGGAGCAATTTTGGTGATTCGACTGTGTAAGCAGGAACATACTTTTGCATCAGCTCAAAAATCTCTAAATAATTTCCCAGGTATTTATAGTGTTCTCCATGGGTTTGGGGCGTACGTCCTGCCAATGATGCAAAATCATCCTGCGCACGTTTCCTGCCATCGGCATACCTGTCAAATCGTTTCGTAATATAGGCCTGCGCACCGTCGGCAAAAAAGATCAATGCGTTCTCCGCTGTTTCTATACCATAAACCTGCCTGGCGATCTGCATAGTCAGATGCTCATTGGCCGGCATTTGATCCGGCCTGCGGCCAGAGGCTGGTATCGGCTTTAAAATATAATTACCTTGCTCGCCTTCTTCGATCAATCGTAATTTATTCTTATCAAGGATTACCGAAAACTTTTCCTGAACACCCGATATTGACATCCGCTTGCGGTTTTCTTCAAAAAGTTCATCGGTCTCTTGATTGGTTGCGGGCGAACTATAACTCAGAATATGGCTTACACGCTTGCCATCGAAGACCCGTTTCAGGCAATTCTTACTATAAGTGTCGTAGCCAGGCGCCAATGTGCCCGGGCAAAATTGAATATCTGGTAAGTTCATTACTTCTCGATTTTAATAATTGTCACAGCTCCAATCGTGTCGCTTTTCGCAATCGTGAGCAACAAGCCAAAGTAGTCGTTTCGATCTATACGGTTTAGGTGACATACCACTTGTTTATTGGAGCCTTCGGGCAGCATGTTATAGAAAAAAGGGAATAGGTATTCAGACTGATAAGCCTGAATCGTTTTTGGTAAAGTCAGACTGATAGGAGGTTTCGAACTGTCTTCTACCCATTCTTTATGATAGTGAAATTCAAATGCGCCGTTGTTATCTTGCAATAGAATACCGGCTTCCTCTCCTTTAAAAAGAACCTTCGCACTTCTCATGGATTAGTGTTTTTTTTTACGCTTAGGGTGATTTCAAGGCCTAGGGCATCACATAGTTTTTTCAATGTTGATAATGTAGGATTGCCTTTGCCAGACTCAAATTTTTTTAAAGCGCCCAGTGCTACACCAGATAAGTCTGATAATGCTTGTTGCGTAACCCTGAGTGATTCTCGCCTTGCTTTGATCGCCTCAATGATAGATATAAAGTGCATTATAATGTTCTTTTGAATGTAAAGGTAAGAATTTGGTCGTGAATTATCCTTGAAAAGTATTCTATAATATACTTTTTAAGTGGTGCCATGATGAGTCTTGAAGTATTGCTCAAAAAAGTATACTAAAATATACTTTCTGTAACGATTCGAGCTAAAAATCTAAAAATTAAACAATAAAGTACACTATCGTGTACTTTATTGTTACTGGAGCCTTTGCTGATCGATGACCATAGTCATGATCAGGGCCATCAATATCCCTACGGCCAAATAAGAGTACATGGCGCACTTATAGATCACATTTGAAGGTGTCAATTATTGCTATTTCAGGCTCAATTGACCAGAATATCACTTTTGCTCTCAGAGAGTTAACGAAGCGCTAAGGAGGTAAAGTTAATGTCCTTTTTGACAGGGAACTGGATGGTCTGACCTCCCGCATTCTCTAATATTACGCCAAATCATAAAGTTGTCGTATTGTTTTGCTTAAAAGGAGACCTTGCTATCACAGCGGGAACGTAAAGCTGAAGGATTTCTATTTTTGGCTTGCCGGACAATCATTAGGCCAATACTTCTTGGTCCAAACGTTCCTATCCAGTCCGCATAAGCAGCTAGGAAGAACATAACAAATAATAGTGTTGTCAATTATCTCGGACCCTTGTAAAGCCGATTTGTTAGCACGCCTTGTTGACATTGCTAAATTTATTGTACGGATTATTTTTAAATTCGTTTAATGGAGAATCAAATCGAAATATATCAGAGCAGTGACGGGCATACCCAAATAGACGTTATGTTTGGAAAAGATACTGTTTGGCTTAGTCGTAATCAACTGGCTGACCTTTTTGGTCGTGACGTCAAGACGATCGGTAAGCATGTAAACAATGTATTTTTTGAGGGTGAATTAGAGAAGTCGGCAGTTGTCGCAAATATTGCGACAACTGCCGTGGATGGTAAAGTATATCAAGTGGACCATTATAACCTTGACGTAATAATCTCAGTTGGTTATCGGGTTAAATCACAGCAAGGAACCCAATTCCGGCAGTGGGCAACACAGCGCTTAAAAGATTATCTGATCCAGGGTTATGCAATTAATGAGAATCGGCTGAATCAAAAGCAACAAGAAACACAGACTTTGAAGGATGGAATCCGGATACTAAGCCGGGCAATTGAAACACAGAAGGGTGATGCAAATCTGACCTTGCTTGATCAATTCGCCAAAGGCCTGGAATTGCTCGACGACTACGATCATGAAAAATTGGATCCGAAGGGAATTACAACCCGTCAGGCGAAGTATCCGGATTTATCGGATTACCGAAATATCATTGAGAGTATGAGAAGAGATTTCGACTCAGACATTTTTGGAAAGGAAAAGGATGACAGCTTTCATGGCTCTGTGGCACAAATCAGTAAAGGGTTTGGAGATATTGACTTCTATCCTTCAATTGAAGAAAAGGCTGCCACACTACTCTATCTGATCATTAAGAATCATTCATTTGTTGACGGAAATAAGCGAATTGCTGCTGCTTGTTTCCTGTTGTTCTTAGAAAGTAATGATCTTTTAAAATCGGGTGGTGGAGTAGCGCTGATAAGTAATGAAGCGCTTGCAAGTCTGACACTTTTCGCTGCCGCCAGCAAGCCTGAGGAAATGGAAACGGTTAAAAAGTTGATTATTAGCGTACTTAACAGGAACCAGTGAGCCTTCCTTTATTTTCCTGGACATTTAAGACAACCAATAGGATCTGGCATCGGAATAGTTGTCAGGTCCTTATTCTTGCAGTTTTAATGATGATCGAATATATTAACTGAACTTATGTTGTCGGCTGCTTTGCCGCCGATTTATGGTTGGGGTTTAGATATTCATCATGATAAACTGCTTGCTTGGAATATGGTAATGTAATGCTCGCCGGGCTAAGTAGTTTTTACCAATATTGCCAGAATGGTATTTTCACGTAAAGACTTATATGATTTGGTGTGGTCAGATTCTTTGACCGCCCTGTCGAAAAAATATAATATCTCAGATAATAGTCTTCGAATGGCCTGCAAACGCATGGATATTCCCTTGCCGGACCAGGGGCACTGGAATAAGATAAAGGCGGGAAAGAAAACGCGGGTGAAGCCATTTTCCGCCACAAGTGACGGTGAGCAGCAGCTGAGCATTTCCCTAAGAGTAGAGGGCGCACATGCAATTGAGGATGGGCTATCTCCTCAGCTAGCCCTGCAAAGATCAATTGAGTGGGACTCGTCCATTGATCTTGTAGTGAAAGATTCTTTAATAAATCCGGATCCGCTGGTCGTCAAGGCCAGGCATGCCTTTACCTCGAAAAAAGAATTTTTTGACAAGGATGGCGTTCGCTCGATTTATTCCACGAATCTTCACATAAGTGTCTCGGAAGGCCTAATTGGCCGTTCCCTGCTTATTATGGATACTTTTATTAAAGCAATGCGAAAGAGAGGTCACGACTTTCTTCTCGAAAAAGGTAGCTATAAAGTTGTGATAGTTGGCGAGACGATAGACATGGCTTTAAAAGAGTCGCGCAATGCGGTGGCAGGTATTGAACCGTGGCAAACCAGAACCTTTAAGCCGAATGGCACCTTAGTCTTCGAGTTTGGACAGGGATATACCACGACCAGCTGTAAGGATGGAAAATTGCAAAAAGTCGAGCAGCAGCTATCAAAGCTTATTTCCAAACTGGAATTGATGGGTGAGCACCTTAAAAATGAAAAAGAGAAATGGCAGATATGGCGAGCCAAAATGGCTGAGGAGGAAAGAGTAAGAAAAGAACTGGAGGAAAGAAAAAAACTGGAGATAAAATCTTTCCGGCGGCTTGCTAAGGATGCCAGCCGTTGGAAAGAAAGTCAGATGATGCGCGAGTATATTGATCAGAGGGAGCATGACGCCCTGGCAGAGAATAACATGAGCGAAGAGATGATCGCCTGGCTCGATTGGGCCAGAAAGAAAGTGGACTGGTCTGATCCGACAGTTGGATCAGACGACAAGTGGCTTGATGGCATTGCGCCAGAAACAATCATGACTCAAAATGATTCCAGTCGAAATACGGATGTCTGGTCTAATCAACATAGCAGTTACGGACAAACAGAAAAGGGATGGCCGCTCAAACCCTGGTATGTGAAGTAATTCGTCTAATTATTATCAGAGCAGGTTAGTCCCGAGATGATAATCCAAATTGTGCCGCAAACATTCGGCAGAATTGGTCCATAATTGCCGAATGTTTGATTTGTAAGATTTGCAAAATGGACCTAAAATTTTAATTGTGCGGGTAAAATGCCCGTGCGAAATTTACCATTTTGCTTTGTCAGGTTTAACTGATCATCTGTTTGACCGATAACTTCGGAAAAGTGTCTTAAAGTCGGAATTGTCCCAACATATCCTCTATAAATTCTAGTAAAGTTTATCAAAAATGTTCAAAATTTCTTATTTTTACTAAGCAAAAGAGTCGCTTTCGCAGGTATAAAACAGGCATTTTTGAGACAAAAAATACACCCAGTTACATAAATAAACGAATATTAAATGTGATTTAAATAATAAATTCAGTCAAAATCTATCAAAGAAAATTTTGTAACAAATTGATAGTCTGAGTGATACATTTAAAAGTTCGGCGTCATTCGTGTAGTAGGTATAAATAGGAGGCAGCAAATAGCTCATAATGAGCGGGTTGAAATCAATGTTCGAAACCCGTCTCCATCCATGCATCATCATAGATAAAGCTAAATGTTTTGTTATTATGCCCAATCAGCCTGTCAGCCGCTTGTGCTTGAGGGATTAAATCCAATGCATGCCACTCAAACCAAGCGTGCAGGTAGACTGTACTGATGCCAAAAGGTAGCAATTGGTGTTCTCTAGCCTAGCAAAACCAGGTCATCGCTAGGCCGCTCCAATACTAGTAGCTATACCTAATCAGCCCGGGTGCCATCGCGCAGAGCAATGGATTATTCACTTTGGTTTCCTGGGTGGCCAGGCGCCCCTTCTCATCGTAGGTCTTTTCAATCATGGCCAGTAATTCTGTTGAATTGAGCAGATACTCGCCAATCTGCCGGCGGTTGCCGGAGAATTTGTGTTCAAAAATCCGGATCACGTTGTCCTTCTGATCATACCAGGTTTCACGATTCACCACATCGTTCTTATAACCGTACTGCACACGGCGGATAAATTCGTTGTGATCATCCGTCCATTTCTGACCGGTTTTCTTGCCGTTTTGATACTGATACTCGACCGCTCCCGTGAAGACTTTTTGTTCGGGCTGATGTTGATTGAAGTATGTCTTTTCACGAATCAGCAAGCCACCCTGATATTCAAATTCGGATTCATTGTAAGCCACCCAACCGGGCAAAAGTCCATGTTTGCTATATTGGACTTTACCTGTCATCAGGCCATTTGCATCAAAAATATAATCTGTATACGATTGCAGCTCCATCACTGCCGAAG
The DNA here is from genome assembly GCF_026625565.1 of Dyadobacter pollutisoli. Taxonomy (NCBI): domain Bacteria; kingdom Pseudomonadati; phylum Bacteroidota; class Cytophagia; order Cytophagales; family Spirosomataceae; genus Dyadobacter; species Dyadobacter pollutisoli. Next base: position 758,748 of record NZ_CP112998.1, on the reverse strand, counting down.
TAGTTCTGGCAAAAATCTCAACTTTGCTTAGTTTGCCATCTGCCCCATAAGTGTAGCGTTCTTCGGAATTGGGGTTCTTGCATTTCGCATCGCCGCAAAAAGACTTTTTAAGCAATGGGGCTTCATCATTGTAAGCAACGTAATCTGGTTCGACACCAAAAACGGCAGGATCACTGGACTGGCAGGCCAGCCAAAACGGTGCAAGTAACAAGAGGCGTATTATTTTTTTCATAACGGCAAGATTTAGTTTTGAATAGGTGACACTTAAAAGCACCCAAGGGTTGGAAGTGTCTCATTTGATTATCAGCTGCCAATATGACCCGAAAATTTTCCGTGATACACCCGCCCACAGGAAATTTATTCCTGGATCTTGGCGCGACCATACAACCCTTTGGCATATTGCAGCCTCTTTGACTGGATACATCCGCAGCGGGTTACATGCATTGTTTTCTCAGTGGCTCACCGGCATCTACGAATCATATAACTAGTTCGCAACAGACGTCACCATATCGACGTAACCAAGAGATACAATTTCATATATGCAACCAACTGTTAACCTCACCTTATTCTTTTCCCTATTATTTTTTCATAGCTACGGCCAGTCGCCTCAGGTGACCGTGTCAGGCTATGTCCGCGAGCAGGGCAGCAAAGAATTATTGCCTGGTGTAAATGTATACCTACAAGGTAGCTCCATTTCAACGACCACCAATACGTATGGATTTTACTCTCTGACTTTCACCGCAAAAGACAGTGTTTTGCTCTCCTACTCATTTATAGGATACAGTAAAAAGGATGCAATGGTTACTGCCGCTTCGAACCAAAAAATTGATGTGGAGCTGGCTAGCAGTAATCTGCTGGATGAAGTTGTTATTTCCCAAACGCGGCAAAATGAAAAGGTAAGTGAGTCTGTCCAGATGAGCCAGATCGAGGTGCCCATTGCTCAGATCAAGCGAACCCCTGCATTCTTTGGTGAAAAAGACGCCATTCGTGTGCTTCAGTTGATGCCCGGGGTGCAGAAAGGCAGTGAAGGACAAACGGGTCTGTACGTCAGAGGAGGCGGTCCGGATCAAAACCTGATCATCCTCGATGATGCGGTCGTTTACAACGCGAGTCACCTTTTCGGATTTTTCTCGGTATTCAACAGCGATGCCTTAAAAAGCGTGTCCTTGATTTCCTGCCCGGTTTGGCGGGCGGCTTTCATCGGTTGTTGAAATGAACATGAAAGAAGGCAGCAAAGAAAAGCTGCATGGCGAGGGAGGTATTGGCCTTATTTCGTCCAGACTCACGCTGGAAGGTCCGCTGGCTGGTAAAAAAGCATCGTTTCTGATCTCTGCCAGACGTACCTACATCGATATCCTGGCCGCCCCCTTTCTGGCTTCCCTGCAAAAACAGGAAGGCTACGACGGCCGGCCCGGGTATTTCTTTTATGACCTGAATGCGAAGCTCAATTATGATTTCGGAGCGAAAAACAAGCTTTATGTCAGCGGCTACTTTGGACGTGACAAGTTCAAAGTGGAGGACAGAAGTGAAGTAAATGATAACCGCAACGGTCTGAATTGGGGCAATGCGACGGCAACCCTACGCTGGAACCATCTCATCAATCCGAAGCTGTTTGTGAATACTTCATTGATTTACAGTCGTTTCAATTTCAATATTTTCGCCAGTGAAAAAGACCTTAAAGAAGGAGAAGTCATCGACGAGTATAGCCTCAAATACAACAGTCTGATCAAGGACTTTACATTTAAAACCGATTTTGACTATTATCCAAACGCAAAGCATAGTGTCAGGTTTGGGTTACGGCTCACGGCACACCAATTTGTTCCTTCCGCGCTGGCCCTTGCCGGTGATTTTTCCCAGGATGAAATTTCTGGCCAGACCGAGCGGATCAACAGCGTCGAAGGCGGGATTTACGCCGAAGATACCTGGCAGCCATTTGCTGCATTGAAAGTGAATGTAGGATTCAGGTTAAGCACTTTTCAAACCCAGTCAAAAACTTATTTCAGACCCGAGCCGCGTATCGCCGCCGCTCTCAAACTGGCTCCTAACCTTTCCGCTAAGGCTTCATACGCGCGGATGAACCAATACGTGCATTTGCTGAGCAACACAGGCCTGGGACTGCCCACCGACCTGTGGGTGCCCACGACCGACCGTGTGGCCCCACAGCAGTCCACCCAGATAGCGGCCGGGCTGGCCAAAGACCTGCAAGAGCCTGGCCTGGCCATCACCCTGGAAGGTTACTACAAAAAGATGGACAACATCATCAGCTACAAAGAAGGCTCTTCCTTTATCGGTCTCGATGGTGAAAATGCCAACGAGCTCAACTGGGAAAGTAACATTACCTCCGGCAAAGGGTGGTCTTATGGCGCAGAGCTGCTGGTACAGAAAAAAACGGGCAGGCTGACGGGCTGGGTGGGCTACACGCTTTCCTGGACCAAATGGAAATTTCCGGAATTGAATTTTGGAAAGACCTTCTATCCCCGCTACGACCGTCGTCACGATATTTCAGTGGTCGGAATGTATGAGCTCAGCAAACGCATTACGCTTTCGGCCAGCTGGGTGTATGGCACCGGCAATGCGCTGACCATCCCGAACGCAAAGTTTGCCACTTTCCGAAATCCGTATTTGAATTTTTACAGCTATCACCAGTTCATGAACGACGATACGGATTACGGACAAAAGAACAGTTTTCGCGCCGAAGCCTATCACCGTCTGGATATTGCCGTCCAGTTTCACAAGAAGAAAAAAAGGTACGAAAGGACCTGGGAAGTGGGTCTGTACAATGCGTATAGTCGCAGGAACCCATTTTTTTACAACATGTATCGCATTGTCTCTGACGGCAGGCCCATCAATGTACTCAAACGCTATTCCCTTTTCCCGGTACTGCCTTCCGTTAGCTATAACTTTAAGTTTTGAGAAACCAAATTATGAAATCAACGACTAGTAGCACCATTCAGTTTTTGCTCAAACAAGCTCCAAATTATTTGTTAATGTTTGTGGTGCTTTTAACATCCTGTGATAGTTTGGTAGGTATTGTAGATCAAGACAAGCTTCCGGAAATACAGTCCAAGCTGGTCGTAGAAAGCTACATTTCACCGCAATCACCGACCATTGAAGTAAAAGTAACCGAGTCTCTGCCCTTATATGGTGAGGACAAAATTGATCCTGTTTATATTAAAAATGCAGTGGTTACCATTTCCGGTGAGGCTGGCAGGCTGACGATCCCATATAACGACTCGACATTAAGCTATCTGATCGACAGCAGCGCATTTGGGATCGAAAGCGGTAAAACATATGAATTAACCGTCAGCGACGAGCGAAGATCCGTCAAAGCCCGGACGCGGGTCCCCGACAAGATCGTCCTGCTCAAAAGCTACCGGATTGATACCGTGCCCGGCGAGTTCGATCCGCTGCTGGCAGCTCGGGTTCGGTTCTCATGGGATGACATCAAGGGAGAAACCAACTTTTACTCTATGCGGGGTTATGCTACCACTGAGGAAACTACCTTTATATACGATCCAGTGACGCTAAAATCCAGCCTGGGCAGGCAGCAACGACAGACGCCTTTCTACGACTATCTGAAAGAAATCGTCATTTTTAGCGACATTAACCAGGATGGCATCACCCTAACCTCCCCGGAAAGCACTTTCTCATTGCCTATGGACTACAAAGGGACATATATCGGTTCTGATGGAAAGGAATATCCGATCGATACCGATCCGAAGATCGCCGAAATACACGTGGAAATACTGCACCTGAACGAAAGCTACTACAAGTTTTACCAGACGCTCAGGGATAGCGACCACAAAAACAACCCATTCGCAGAACCCTTGCTGATCTATAACAACATTGAAGGCGGCCTGGGCTGCTTTGGCGCTTACACGGTTGGCATAAACAAGATCACTTTTTAGATTAAAACGAGCTGCTGACACTACTTCTTTTTCGTACCGTCAAGCCGATCAATAATGTTTTGCAGAAACGCCAAATTCTGATCCGCGGCGGGCCATCTCAGCCCAAATGGTCTCTTGCCATACCCTTTTTAGTTGGGATGAAAACATGAGCGCTTCCCCAAAGACCGACACGCTTGCTGTGCCATATCCAATACCTCGCCTTTAGGAAATCTTTTGATCGGCATATGCGCAGTGTCCTGGTCGAAGTTCCGGTACTTCCCAGTCGCATTTCCATGCAAACCTGTGCATCCGGCTTTTGGTTAAACTAAATTCTTTAGGCCCCTGTAGGTTACATATATAATAATTTAGTGTAAAATTTTAATTATTTCAATAATTCGTTAAATTCGACACAAGTCACCCCAACTTTCTGCGAATTTTATGAAACATGGTTTACTAATTGTCCCAGTGTTCTTGTTATGCGCCCATCTCTGTTTATCACAATCACGCACACAAGGAGAAATTGACGCGTTTGCAGCAAAAACCGGCGCACTACCCACGATTGATCCCGGGACCAACGCGCTAAGTTCCATCCGTTTTCCCGTCGGAAGAGCCTTTCAGGTCACTGGCGGTGACGTTCAGCAAAAGTCGATGGTATTTGTCAACCAAAATTCGAACCTGTTCGGTATCAGGCCCGATCAGGACGAGTACCGGCTCCGTGCTCTTAAAACGGACAATTACGGCCTGGAAAACGTTACGTTACAGCAAACGTATAAGGGCGTACCGGTGTTCGATGGGATGATGAAATTCCATTACAATAAAAACAAAGACCTGACAGCGTTGAATGGCAACTACATTTCCGACATCAAAGTGAATGTAGTTCCTACGCTGGCCCAACACGAGGCCGACGCACTCGCCCTACAATATGTACAAGGCAGTAAAATGGGGAGTTATTCGGCTCCGCTACAAGTCACCAAGAGTACCATCTACATTTTCCAGAAGGGATTAGCCCAAGGTGTAAATGGCACCAAACTACTGGTATACGAAGTAGAAGTAGGCAATAATGCAGATGTCAGAGAGTTCCTATATATCGATGCGCACAATGGATCGCTGGTTGATCAGTTCACCGGCACACACCAGGCGATTCACCGAACACTCTACGAGACCTCACAAACGCTGGCGAACCGGATTTGGGATGAAGGAGATCCACTTCCCGGAACTTTGGATGTTTGGCAGCATTCGGAAGTCGTCACGTCAGGGTTTATCTACAATATGATGAAGAATGCGTTCGGCTTCAATTCTTATAATGATGCGGATGCTACGATGATCACCATTAACAACAATCCTGCGGTCAATTGCCCGAACGCCACCTGGAATGGTGTCTCGGCCAATTATTGTACAGGAATGGCGACCGACGACGTAGTAGCGCACGAATGGGCACACGCCTATACCCAATACACCAGCGGGCTCATTTATCAGTGGCAGTCCGGCGCGCTCAATGAAGCGTATTCTGATATCTGGGGCGAAACCGTCGATCAGCTTGACGGCTATATGGACGAGGGTGAGACCGATGCGCCTCGTACAGGGTGCGGCGATTCTAATAACCGCTGGCAAATGGGCGAAAAGCTTACGGCTTTCCCCGGAGCAAACCGCGATATGTGGAACCCTACCTGTTTTGGCGATCCCGGTAAAGTTACAGATCCCCAATTCCGGTGTTCCACATCAGATAACGGGGGGGTCCATCACAATAGCGGTGTGATCAACCACGCTTATGCTTTGCTGGTGGACGGCGGCAGCTACAACGGCCAAAACATTACTGGTCTGGGCCTGACCAAAGCGGCTCATATCTTCTGGTTGGCCCAATCGCAATATATGGTAGCCACCACAGATTTCGCCGCTCAGGCCGACATTCTTGAAGCCGCTGCTACCTCGCTGATCGGGATCGATCTGGCCGCGCTTTCCACTGCCGATGGCGGCCCGACCAGCTCCGGCCAGACAATTTCCGCCGCCGATGTGATTGAATTGGGTAAAGTCATTGACGCCGTCGAGCTGCGCGCTGAGAATAATTGCGCGTTTACCAGTATCCTGGGCCCCGCGCCAGCATTATGCGAAGGAGCGAATGCAGGACTTGCATTGTTTTATGAAGACTTCGAAGGCGGCCTTGGCGCGTTTACTACCTCATTCGAGACTAGCTCGGGAAGCTGGGTCGCCCGTTCATGGGTATCGGCCCCCGCTCCTGCCAGTCATGGTGGTAATGTGGCATTCGGGGTTAATTATCAGGGCGGTGATTGCGGAGCTTCCAACCAGACGGGCATCATCAGGATTGAAAGCCCGGTGATTGACATTCCTGCTGGTACGGCTGGTAACCTGAACATGGCCTTCGACCATTTCATAGCGATCGAGGATACGTGGGACGGCGGAAATATCAAATACTCCATCGACGGTGGAGCCTGGACGTTGCTGCCGGCTGATGCCTTTACCGTTAACAGCTATAATAACGTCCTCAATGCGTCTGGTGCAGGTAGCAGTAACCCCATGCAGTCTCAGCAGGCATTCACCGGTACCAACAATGGGTCGCTATCGGGTTCGTGGGGACAAAGTCAGGTAGACCTTACTTCAATCGGCCTGAGTGCGGGGCACACTATTCAGCTCCGTTTTGAGCTCGGTACCGATTGCCGCGGTGGCCTGGACGGCTGGTATGTCGATAACGTCCGCGTTTATACCTGCGCCGTCACACCCGCAGTACACTTTGCAATGGAGAATTCAGTCCTTAACGAAGGGGAAGGAACCACACCGGCAGGCTGCCTAGACTACGTCGATAAAATCGTGACCATTCAGATAGATAAAGCTCCCTCCCAGCCCGTAACGGTGACATTTAACGAACCAGGCGGCACAGCCAAGAACGGTGCTACGGGAGACTATACGATCTTCCCGACTTTTGTGAACCTGTCATCCGGCTCATTGACCCAAGATGTCACATTGCGGATTTACAATGATGCTTATGTCGAAGGCCCGGAAACCATTGATCTTTCCTATAACATCAACGCGAACGGCGGGAATGGATATGCGGCTTCCAGTTTCCAGAATTATCAACTGACCATTATCGACGACGATCTGACGCCCGGCAATTATACCGAAGAATTGTTGAGCTCGACATTCAGTAACGGCCAGGAAGGCTGGAAAGTGATCAATGGCGGTAACAGCTTCCACGGCTGGGCTGTTTCGCAGTTCAGCAATGCTGGACTAGACGCATCGAAATCACCTTTCTTTTTTGTTCAGAGCAATATCACCAATGGTAATTTCTATTTCTTCGATGACATCGTTGAGTCGCCTCCGATCAATACGGAAGGGAAAAAGAATTTAAAGTTAATCTTCTCCCAGGCGTGGTGGCCGCAAATTGGTAGCAACCCCGAGGTAGGATATGTCGATGTATGGACCGGCACTTCATGGCAAAACCTGCTGACACAAAACGAAGCGACCGGAAAGCTCGGAGACCTGCTTACATTTACTCCCGACATCCAGGAATTGACTATCCCTGACGCATACGCAAATGTCAATATGAAAGTGCGCTTCCGTTATGTGGCCAATTCGGAGATCTGGTGGGGGATAGATGCCATCAAAGTGACTGCGACCAACTCTACTCAAATCGAGAGCGTGGTCAACACGGGGAATGCTGCCCAGGAATATCTCGGCCCCAATGAAACCGCCGTATTCTATGACCCGGCCAGCGGAAACCTGATGGCCAAAATCAAGAACTTGACACCGCACGATTACGGATGCACTACTGTGGAAGTAGACCGGGCCGGTACCAATGGGACGCCATGGATGGGTGGTTATCAAATAACCAACAAAACCTTCAAGGTAACCCCAACAAACAATAATCCAACTGGTCAGTTCGAGATTACAATTTATTATAAAGCCACAGAGCTCAATACTTTCACGCCAGAGATCATCAATTCGATGGGTAAAAGCCTTGGAAGCATCCCTACCGGTAACGCGGCTACTACTTCCCTGGTGACTGTCGACGTGAGCCCCGCATTCAATGGGGACTACGCGTTTACGTCAACATTCAGCACAGGTTTTTCTGGATTCGGGTTATCCGATGCCCCCGCAGGAAGCGCTTTGCCTGTGACGCTGGTGAAATTTGACGGAAAACATACTGCCGAAGGTAATCAGTTGACATGGACGACGACCACTGAGGACAATAATGCTTACTACGCCGTGGAGGAAAGTCTAAATGGCAGGAATTTTACAGAAACCGGGCGCGTACAGGGAATGGGCACCTCATCTGTCACCAACGAGTACAGCTTTACAGATAGTGATTTCAACAAAGGCATCACTTATTATCGCCTCAAACAAGTTGATACCGATGGCAAGTTTGCTTATAGCCGGATCGTCTCGATTGACGCAGTGCCAGCCGGCAGTGCCAAATTCTACCCCAATCCTACCCAGTCTACCCTCAACATAGAGCTGCCCGAGGTGGCAGCCCCTTGGGTCAGTGCCAGGATTATCAATGTAACGGGACAGGAAGTGATGAGCAGGGAAAAGCTTTCTATTCGCAACGGCAAACTGAATATGTCCATTGGAAAGCTGCCATCCGGGGTGTACCAGGTACTCATATCGGACGACAAAACCACCTACCGTCTCTCTGTGGTAAAATTATAGATTACTAAACAAAGAGCAAGCGGCCGCACCCAACGAGCGCACAACAACACCTATAACTACCTAATAATTAAGTAAGTTACATTCGAAAATTTTCACAACTCTCGATTTACTCACCTGGAAATTTTAGAACTGCAAATCCTTACACAAAAATAGCTTTAGGGACGCATTTCCGCAAGTTGACAACTAAAAACTTTATGTTATTGAAGCATCACTCTACACCCCATGGGTGGAAACCCTTGGGTATCCGAATATCATTTCATCATCTCAAAAATTCAATTCAATATAAGTTGAGACATTGATTTTTGAGACAACATTTTAAGACTGATGTACATAAAAGTTCATGCATTGGCATTGATCTCATTATGTCTCGCTGAAATCCGACGTTATGTGAGATGGAAAATTGATGATATCGTTAGAAGTACATCATTATCCTTTATTTATCTTTCTCACACGCGCCCACAGTGAAGATATTGATACCGTATGCGCGCGCTTCGCAGTCGTTACTATATGTTTTCCCATTACACCCACAAACGGGGTCATAGTTCGTATAGCAGCCAGAAGTATCTCTGGCACCCTCAATGCATTGCAAATCGGGGGTCTTTTCACGACATCCAAGCATGAATAAGAGTGGAAAAAATCGTGATATAAGTCTCATAAGTTGACAGGCATTTTAGTTTATGACACTAAAAATAAGGTTTTGGTTGTCTCACAAAATCCTCAAACGTGAGACGGCCTACTCCACGTCATAGGAGACGCCTCAAGGTAAAGAAAATGGACGTTTTGTGTGACTTGTTTGCCAACTTCTTCTCGCTGCTTAAATGTAGCTACCACGTGTCATTCTTTAAAGATTATATAAGTTACACCCACATAAAGGGTTATTATAATATTAGGATTGCAAAGCTGGATGAAAGCGCTACCTTTGCGCCCCGCTTCCAAAAGACATCCGCCATGACCGCCACGAATCAGTTAGGAGAAGCTCCTATTAGGACGCTGTTTTTTCAAAATTACGGCCCTGCTATAATAAGTCTGCTGTCTTCTATCGTTCACCAGGTTATTAATGGAATTATACTCGGACAACAAATTGGCAGGGACGGCCTGGCTGCGGTGGGACTATATGGTCCTGTCGTAATTATCCTGGTAGCATTGAGCTTACCTGTTATGATAGGTGGCGGAGTGCTGATCGGCAAGAGTATTGGAGCCGGAGACTTTAAGCAGGTTCAACAGGTCTTTCAATTTGCTACCACCCTTGTTATGGTGTTTGGAAGTTGCATAGCAATTACTGCACCCTTTTCAGCAGTCCCTCTTGCCCGAGTCCTGGCGGGGGCAGCCAATGTTACACTGGTGCACAATACGGCAGACTATGCATTTTGGCAGTTGTTAAGTCTGCCCTTTTTCTTCCTTGGAATGATCTGGGGAAACTTTGTCCGTGCTAACAACGCGCCAACGGTGTCGCGAAATGCTTCGATTTTGGCTGCAGGCGTCAATATCATTTTAGATCTAATACTGATTGTGGGTTTTGGTCTAGGGGTAAAAGGTGCATCGATTGCCACATCAGTGGCATTAGCTACTGGTGCAACCTACCTTTTCGTATTCATATTAAAGGGTAATACACACCTTAGTTTTTCTTCATTTCGCTTTACATTGAAACTTCCACAGTGGAAGCAGTTTATTAAAATTGGACTTCCCTCGTTTGCATCCGAAATCGCATTTTCGTGTGGTTTGCTATTGATTAACCAGTCGTTGATCCATTTCGGAGCCACAGCAGTGGCCGCGTTTGGTTTGGTCAACTACCTTAGTTTTCTGCTCATCCGACCTTTTACAGCTGCTATGATCGCCGCACTCCCAATTATTTCATTCAACATAGGGGCAAAGCAACCCCAGCGTGTTTTAGAGACTTTACGTTTCTCGCTTGGCTTTACACTGTTGTTGGGGATTGTGGTGACCGCAATCGGATTGCTTTTATCCGACCAGCTGATTGTGTTGTTTTCCGGAGACAAAAACATGGCTTATCGGAAAATTGCAAACCAGGCAATGGGCTTATACTTTTTACTTTTTATTGCGGCCGGGCCAAACTATTTGCTCGCAGCCTTTTTTCAGAGTACGGGCAAGACAATCATAGCACTATTTATCAACTTGCTAAAAGGATTTTTGCTGGTTGCACCGGCCCTTTTGATTCTTCCAGAACATCTTGGTCTGCCAGGAATTTGGCTATCTCGATCTTTGGCCGAAATACTGACGTTGATCATCGTCGCAGCATATACGATGTACCACAAAGATAGATACTACGCGGCTAGTGCAATCGTACCAAATACTTAACCGGTTATTAAAAACTCGTTGCAGCTGCCTATTATTCTCACAAAACGCTCCAATGTGAGACGGTAACCACTGGCCTGCCTGTCAAAAATCTAACTGCAAACTTCGGAGGTTTTTTGCGACCAATCGTTGCTGTTCAGCTAGATGCTTATTTAAATGCTTTCAATGAGTATAATCTAAGTACTTGTACTTTTATATAAAGTATAATTATATATATCTATTTTGTTATGCTTTTAATTCGATTTTCCGTCACTCTCTTAGTCATAATTCTCTTAGCTGATCGTGAAGTATGCGGCCAAAATAATCGCTTTTCAGAGCACATCAAGAATGCGCCCATCATTCTTGACCCATCAGCTTTATCAAATGATTCGCTCTTCAACCTGGAAGGTGAAATGAATTCAAATTTCAAAGTGCTAGGGATTGGGGAACAGTCTCACGGCACTTCCGAGTTTTTCAAGGCAAGAATGTCTTTGATTAAGTCACTTGTCAAATCCACTGGATTGACTAAAATAGGACTCGAGGCCCCGTTTGCAGAAGTCGAAAATCTAAATACGTATATTTCAGAAGGGAAAGGGGACCTTCGACAGATATTAAAATCATTCAGATTGTTCAACTATGAATGTAAGGAGTTTGTGGACTTGGTAGAAAACGTAAAGCTCTTAAATGGATCGGCGAAAAGCCCGCTAACCTTCTTTGGCATTGATATGCAGACCCCGTTTCAAGCATTGCAAAACTTATCAGAATCTTGTAGTGCAAATGACCGTGCCACGGCCGATTCAATCAAGAAGCTGACTGAATATTATCGGCTCTTGGATAATGAGATGTACAACCACTCATTCAACAAGGGAGATTTTGCAGATCTCTTAGAACTAAGCGATCAAATATTTAACAAGTTGTCAAGGGACAGAGCGGCCTGCTTGAAAAAGAGTCTTGTTCGCAAAAGCAGAGACAATTACAAGCAATTCCTGTTGCTGAACAATCCAATAAACTCCTCAGAAGCACAAGCAACTCTGAGGGATTCGCTAATGGCGGAAAACATCATAAATGAATTAAAACCCGGCGATAAGATTGTTATTCTAGCTCATAACGGTCATGTACAAAGAACCCCAAATGCATATTCAAAAAGTATGGGATTCTTCTTGTCCCAGAGATTGGGGGCTCAATACCAGTGCATAGCACTTACTACGTCCACTGGATTTTACACAGCTTTTACGCCCGCAGCAGGTAAAATTACTGACAAAAATCCGATACCTGTCGGGAGCGCTGGAACTTTCGAATATGAATTTTCTAAAATCCAAAAACCAATGTTTTTCTTCAAAACATCGACTGTCAAAAAACAGAATGGTGATGGGGCTCTGCCAAATAAATACAAATTGCTTCCATTTGGTTTAACAGACAAACCCTTTGTAAGTGGAAACCTGCTGGACGACTTCAATTATATTCTTCACATTGAGGAAACTTTTGGAAACCAAAGCTTCTATCTTAAGTAAAACTTCTGAAATTGTCGTTAAGTCATGTCATTGCCTAGCACAAATTTATTTGTACAAAGCTAAATAAGTGCGACCTGTATGATTGGAAAATTTAAACTATTGCCTTTCTTGCTGAGATTCACAATTTTATCAGTCTCATAAAACCCTCGTGGCCGTTGCACAACTCATGCTTGCGTCATGTCGGAACAGTAATGTCGAAATTTTTACAGTACCAGCATAGCTAAGGCCATCAATGTTATTTTGTTGGGTCTCGTTCGTTTGTTAACTCTGCTAACATCATTATAATCTCATTTCTTGAATACCTGACCTTGTTTACGTAATCCAGGTAATCAATGATTTCTTCAATTGTCGCATCCTTTCGAGTTTCAAGCAATTTTTGTAATGCTTGTTGTACGGTCAATGAATTCATAGTTAGAAAGGCACTTTTTAGATCATTTACAGACTCATCTGCTTCCAAATTGCTATAATTTTTTGTAACTTCAGGAATGCAAGGAAAGAAAAATTACTCGGAAAAGCTCTTCGTCAGCTTCCAACTTTCAGACCGCGTTCCTAAGGAAAATTTCTATCGCAGACTTAGCGAAACGCTCGATTTACAGTTTCTATACAATGAAACTCGCGGGCTGTATGGTAAAACAGGCAACCCATCAATCGATCCCGTCGTGTTCTTTAAGCTGATGCTGACCGGCTACTTAGAAAACATCACATCCGACCGCAGGCTGATTGATCATTGCGCCATGCGAATGGATATACTATTCTTTATCGGCTATGATATTGACGAATCGCTACCCTGGCACTCTACGGTTAGCAGGACCAGACAATTATATCCGGCTGCACTCTTCGAAGCTCTATTCAACAAAGTATTTTCAATGTGTGTGGACAAAGGAATGGTTGCAGGTCACACGCAGGCCATAGATTCCGCACCCGTTAAAGCAAACGCTTCGATGGAAAGTCTCGAATTGAAAGTACCAGCAAATTCAATTAGAGCACACCTTGCACTAGTTGTAGAAGGTGACCCTAATGTAAAAAGTGGTCAATCGTCGGCTACCCCAGCTATCACTGCTGAACCTTATCAGCTCAGACAACTGAAAAGGTATCAGGACAAATTAAAAGATAAAAGAAGCTTCGGGATCGCCTCTAACCACGAGAAAGCTGAGTTGTTAAGTAATAAAACCCATTACAGTCCGCATGATCCGGATGCGCGTATTTCCATTAAGCCAGGGAAGTTAAGGAAACTAAACTACCATTGCAGTATGGCAGTGGACACAGCCGAAGGTGTTATAAGTCATATACAGGCTAGTTATGCGGACAAACGTGATAGCCAATGCCTACCAGGAGTGGTAAGTGCTTTGCAGGATAGGTTTACTGAAAATGAGCTGAAGGTAACCGACATAGTCGCTGATGCAGGTTATTCCAACGGTTACAATTATCATTTCCTTGAACAGCGCGACCTGATAGGCTGGATACCCGTTTTCGGCATGTATAAACCGGAGATAGCTGGTTTTAACTATGATAGGAAAGCGGACTCCTTTACTTGTTCAGCAGGAAAGCTGCTTCCTGTTAGGGCGACCGAATACAATTCTGAAGGCAAGCGACTGAAAGCATATTGGGCTTCACGAAAAGACTGTAAGCCGTGTCCTCTAAAATCTACTTGCTGTCCAAATACTGGTTCGAGAAGGATTGTCAGGACAGCATATGACAACGAGTATCATAGGGCATACAACCGACAGCATTCGTATACCGGCAAGCGGATGAAAAAATTACGACAGGGGACGGTCGAGCCAGTGTTTGGAAGTCTGACACAATATTACGGACTCAGTAAGATAGCAGTCCTCGGAATAGATGGTGCCCATAAGAACATGGTCATGGCTGCGATCGCATTCAACATTAGAAAGTACATGAAGTTCTCCATTACTAAAACAGCCCAAAAGACGCTTCAAAGAGCTAGGATCGGCTTCTCAGGCGCAATATGTGGTGATGCAAGAGTCGCTATTCCGAATTTTTAAAAAGGACCTGATTATCACTTTAAAAAATTAAAGCTTCCGGTATCAATCAGTTGTGCAACGGCCACCCTCGAACGTGAGACATCGGATCTCCCGATCGCCATGGTTTAAATCAGTCCACCGTTCGGACATTATTCATACATTGAGGAGCTGAAATGATATGCTTCAAGGATTTACAGGAAGCACCCCTTGTCCACCAAGTGCCCATTCCGCTAGATGGTCAACTGAAATTTCCTTAGTTTTCAATTTTCCAAAAATATACCTTAGCAACAAAAAGGGGTTGAAGCCCTCTCCACCAAAGTTGATTAAGTCTCTGCACAATGAATGTTCGGTAAGACGGTGAACGATTGGACTTAAGTAGTGCCCCATGCATACCAATTCTCACCGATTTTGACCCAGCGCATAATATCTCCACAATCGTTGCTGGCGGGCTGAGTTCCTGTTACTGAATATGCTATTCCACTACAATTATCGATGAATCCGCCAATCGTAAAAGATATTGTGCCATCTGATAGTGTTGTTAAACTGATGAAATTAAGCTGAATTAAAGCAGATTTGACTGAATCGTAGTGGGCTTTATCAATCTTATCACGTCGAAGGATATCAGCCAAAAAATATCTCTTATTTGGACCAGAAGATTTAGCGACAACGGAGCTGTCCTCCGCCACCGCCGTTCCGTTGAGTGTACTCCAATAACTTAAACCGTCATTCAGTTTAGGGATACTTACAAATCCTTGATGAGCATTTTTATCCGGTACCACTTAATACTTATGGCATAGCCTTGCTAATGCAAGCTTCGCCGCAATTTCATAAGAGGAATAAATTGAGAAGGTAAGTGCCGGTTGAGCAAATGATCAATGCGCTCACTTAATGCAGTTGTAGAATTCGGAAACAAAGAGGAAGTGAAAGCTCTCCTCATACAAACCAGGTAGCTACATTGAAAAAACAATGTTCTCGGAGAGTAACACAGAATTGGTTATCCGAACAAAATTTGTCAATCTCACAAAACGCTCTTTTCCCAATACTAAAGAGTGTGTCCCTGTTGTGCAACAGACTCACTCCATTCTTGAGACTACGGCGTATAAACCTGCGTTATCCAAGATTTGCATCAGGAATCAGGGTTGCGTGAGAAAACAGTTGATCAAATTTATACTTGCAGTTAGACCGTTATTTATTGCGAGCTTAACTCTCTCAGATACGTAGCACATGGTATTGCATACTTTTTTGATTTGCAGTGATCTCTGTGGACATTGGGATCGTGTAGGCAGGCGAGTTCAGCGGGGTAATATTTGAAGAATTGCAAAAAAATAAATAGACAAACTTGTCTATTTGAAAACAACCGTTTATATTTGGGGCATGATCAGTAAAACAGGACCCAGAGAGCGGATTTTGGAAACAGCTTCCAGATTGTTTTATAGCCAGGGCTATAACAATACGGGGATCAATCAGATCCTGGCCGAAGCAAATGTGGCGAAGGCCAGTTTGTACCAGCATTTTGGTTCCAAAGACGAACTGGGTGTTTTTTACCTGAAAACGGGCAGGCAGGAGTGGTTTTCGGGCATGGATCAGTGGACTAATGCAAAGAAAACTCCTGTACAAAAGCTCCTGGCATGTTTCGACTTTTTGGAATATGCCTTGCAAAAGGACGATTATTTAGGTTGTAAGTTCATAAATATGCTTTCCGAGATTGGGAGCACAAGTCCGCTGATGCTGCGGGAAATCGTGGAGCATAAGGGTAAGTTAAGGCAGTACATGAAGAATTTTGTTGAAAAAGCATTGGACGGTACGCCAGAGGAGGAAACCGAAATGATGGGCGATGCCATATACCTGATGTTTGAAGGAGCGATTGTAGAATCGAAAATTTACAGAAATACCTGGCCGGTGAAAAAGGCGAGGAGGATGACCGAGATCTTAGTAAAAGGTAACGAATAATTTTTTTGCAACAATATAGACAGACTGTTCTGTATATAAATTTAAATTTCAGACCAAAAGATGGAAAAGAGACCACCATTGCCACCATTCACGAAAGAAAGCGCCCGTGTGAAAGTACAGGCCGCGGAAAATGCATGGAATACCAGGGACCCGTTCACGGTCAGCCTGGCCTACACCGTCGATACGGAGTGGCGAAACCGTTCGGAATTTGTCAACGGCCGCGAACAGGTTGTGGAACTACTGACGCGCAAGTGGGAAAAGGAACTTGACTACAAGCTGAAAAAGGAGCTCTGGGCATTTACCGACAACAGAATTTCCGTGCGCTTTGAATATGAATGGCACGATCATTCGGGACAATGGCACCGGTCGTATGGTAACGAAATGTGGGAGTTTGATGAAAACGGCCTCATGCAAAGGAGGTTTGCCAGCATCAACGATACTGACATTAAGGAGGAAGAAAGAAGAATCAAATAAGTACATATTTTAGCTCCAATCAGAAGATGAAAACAGCAGTATTAGTATTTTCAGATCCCAAATCAGGCTCGGAAGAGTCGTTAGGCCGCGTATTCAATGCATTGGCAACCGTTTATGAATTCAAGAATGCTGGTCAGGAAGTGTTGCTGTTTTTCCAGGGAGCGGGAACCAGGTGGCCGGAACAATTGCTGAAAACCGATCACCCGGCGCATCAGCTTTTCAAAGCTATCGAAGATAAAGTGGAAGGCGTTTCATGTGGCTGCGCTGACGTGTTTGGAGCAAATCCTTCGGGTTTTGACCTCATTAAAGACAACCAGGTTCCCGGCACAACAGGTTTGCCCAGTCTGATCCGGATGCAGCAGGAAGGATATTCCATCATCACTTTTTGACAAAACCAAATCCGACCGGAGAATGCCATGTACCACACAGGAGAAGAGCAAGCGCAACTGATCACCGGCGAGAAGGCCGTCGGTGATCGCAATGGAAGGATTGTTACCAACAAGATTATCCCCGGTGCAATCCATTTTATCCAGAACCAACCCTTTTTCATAGCAAGCAGCATGAACGAGAATGGTGAGATCTGGGCATCTGTCATTGCCGGCACAGAGGGATATGTAATTGTAATGGACGAAAGTACGATCCAAATAGATAGTAACCTGGTCATATCCAATCCTCAGGACTCGTTTTGGGGTAATATCATAGCTCATTCCAAAATTGGCTTGTTATTTATCGAGCCCTTGTCACGAAGAAGGTTCAGAGTAAATGGCAGTGTCAGTATGGAGGAGAACTTGGTAACCATTGCCATCGAACAGGCTTATCCGAATTGCCCGAAATACATTCAGAAACGGTTTTTGTCCAGAAATGAAACTTCACCTTATTCCGGTGAAATCGAATCAGGATCGGTATTGACGTCCTACATCAAAGGTATCGTCGCCAATGCGGATACTTTTTATGTCGGGAGTGCGAGCGATGGCGGGGATCTCGATGCCTCTCACCGGGGCGGTTCTCCCGGCTTTATTTCGATCGGGGTGGACGGGTCGTTTTTGATCCCGGATTACCAGGGAAACAGCATGTACAATACGCTGGGCAATTTTCTCGTCAATTCCCAGGCTGCATTGGTGTTCATCGATTTTGAACAAATGAAAACCATTCAGTTAACGGGAACTACGGAAGTAATGTGGGACCTTGATATCGCTGATCCGGACGGTGCAGGCACGCGCAGGTTCTGGAAGTTCTACACCACTAGCTGGGTTTTACTTGATAATCTGAAAGGTTATGAATGGGATTTTATTGACCCCTCTCCATTCAATCCTGCCCGGTAGTAAACATTAGAAAAAGGGGAAATTGTCGCTGTCACTCGATCATTTTTTATTCACTTTTACATTGTCCAGCGTGAAATCCCTAACGACGGACTTGTAATAAGTGGCATTTTTGGCCATAATATTCAAGTTTTCAAACTTAAACTTCAACAGTTTATCGTATTCGCCCGGACTGTCATCAAAGAAACACTTCGCATTTCAGTTGATGTTTTTGAGGCTGATATTGTCACAATAGGATAGCGGAGCAGGCTGGATAGTAGCCAGCATATGAAGCCTTACCCGAAATAACAGGTCATATGTCTAAAAAGTCTCAGTTCATTTGGAGATATCATCTTTGCTTAGGCCTTTTCCCCCTTTCCTTCGGGCTTATGGCGGGCAAGATTTATCCCGGCTTCTAGAAATAGGTCGCGTCGAAAAGGGGTAGACAGATGATCCGGAAGAGCAAACCTTGAAAAGAAAGTCTTCACTATTATATTGATCCGGTTGTCGTCTACTTCCGGCAGCATCATATTTAGGAAATCCTTTAATTCCCTGGGGTTACTATTGGGTTGCACATCATACAGCATAGCACGTGTTATCGGGTAAAATCAAAGATAACACCTCCTGGAGCTACTACATCAATGATTTGAGTTAAATGTTCTTGCGTAATGGTATAGGCCGATTTGATAGTTAAGGTGTTGCCGGGACAAGTCATGGCTGCGAGAGCAATAATTTGAGAAGTAGAGATTGAACTGGTTTCAATAATGGCACTTTGATTGTTTTTCAGCACGTGTTCGACCTTTACGGGAATCGTTTGTATTGACATAATGATTTAAAATGGCTCTTTAACATTTACTCAACATTAAAATTAGCAATAACATACATATACGATGCCACTTCCACCCCCTCCTTCATAGCCGGTCTGAACTTCATCTTGTCCACAACTGCCATGAATTCTTGCCCATTGGTCATATATGCCGATTTGAAATCGACTTTTCGGACACGACCTGTTTTGTCAACTGATAACCAAAGACAGGTCGAGCCTTCGAGGTGGTGATTATCAGGTTCAGCAAATGCTTTGGGCATTTTGATATTAAGGGCTATTTCTTGCTCATTAAGGCAGACAGGATAAGTATCCGCTGTTGGCAAATCCTGATCTAACAGCCACTGATCGTTCATTAAATACTGAAAGGTGACCTTTCCAACCGGATTTTCGGATTTTGGAAACACTTGGCTTGATGCACTTTCACCGTTTCGATAGATTGTTTCACGCTGCACATTGCCATTGTTATAATAACTTCTGGTAATACCGTCCTCTTTGCCATCTTTCATCTCCTGATACAAAGTAAGCTGACCATTTCGGTATGAATGCTGCTTTCCGTCTCGTTTATAATTCTTGTATTCCTGTTCTTCTCTACCAATTACGCCCTCAGAGTAGGAATATTCATTTATGTAGAGCCCCGTTCCAGCTATCAGCAGATGCTCACTATGCTCATTCCAAAAGTCATGGATCAAGAAAGTCCCGTCCTTAAATTCTGCTTTCAATTTCTGACTTCCGTCTTGGTAATATTCGAGCCAGTCTTTATCTCTTTTGAAAGCTGATATATAGGTTCCCGATTTCGATAGTTGGCCATTGTCATACCATTCCTTATACACTCCAATTCTCTCGTTGTCGGGGATAGACTTGTATTCAAGGCTTTTCGGCGACCCGTTTTCGAAATAGGTCCAGCATTCAAATTGGTTAGAGCTATCATTGCGTTTGGTTGCATACTGAATGTTGCCATTTTCAAAATACCCTGCCTTCTCGCCCGTTTGCACCCCACCGTCAAAATGAATGGTTTCCTGCAACATTCCACTTTCAAAATAACTATTGAAAGCACCATCCGCCAATCCGTTGTTGATGTTAAAAACTTCCTTTACCTGTTTGTCAGTATAATATGTTTTGTATTCGCCGGAAAAATGAATATCGAACACATCGCCATTTTCATCGACACAAATCTCAGCTGGGTTTGCTTTGATATATTTTTCAATATGCGCCATGGTTTTCCCATGAAGCTGATAATAATGATTATCTAATTCTGAGAGCGCTTCCAGCCGCTCAGATAGGTCACTACCAAACAAATCCTTTTTCCTGGCCTTTGCAATCACCTTTTCATTTTCTTTATAAATCGCATCGGCCCTTCTTATAAGATCGGCCATCTTGAAATCACCTATGTGTTCAAGCCCTTTCAAAACAGTTTGCACATATTTCCCATAACCATTGTAATAAAACTGTACAAAACCGCCATTCGTAACTTGTCCGTCTACATACCACCAATAATTAAGCGCCTTTTGGCCATAAGACAACGACTTTGCTTTTTCCTCCTCTTTACCATTTATAAAAGCCGTGATTGGTTCAAGTATCAGCCATCCAAAGTCAAAGTCCGAGAGCTTGAAATAGTCAGCTCTATTAATTCTCGGCCTGAAATGATTAGCCGGATCAAATTCCCAATATTTGTCTTCATTGGAACCGCTCTTTTTCAAAAAATCAAATAAGCCCATATTTTCAAGTCAGATTCCCAATTACTATTTAGCAAGAAAATCAAGGTAACCTGTTATCTACTTTTTCAGGCCTTATTTTTTTTCCAAAGCATTTATCATCATTCTTATATTCCCAATCACCATCGCCGGATCGTCCCGATGCACAAAATGTCCGTTGTTGCTTAATAAATCAGTGCTCGATACCTTACTAGAAGAGTGAATAGAGCGCCGCCACCTTGAGGCAGCAAAGCTGTGGGCTATCTGTCGAAAGCAAAGGTGAATACATTTTCTTACTAAGATTTTATTTAAACAATTATTTCTTTGAAAAATATCATTCACTGTTAAGTAAGACAGTTTCGTCTGCCATAATTCTTAGTGGCCTTCAAAATATTTTATAAAATTTATTTATTTTATGCAAGATGAGATCCATCCACTACCTCCTTTTCCGTACCCGGCATGGCTGTTTATGGAGGAAGCAAAACCACCCCAAGATACGTGGTTGAAATCCTTTCCAAAGAGAGCTGTCTTGTCCATTTACTAAAAGAACCGCAAATAGGTGTGTATAGTTGTTATTTTCTAACAAGCTTCCTGAATTCGTTTACTAAGCCATTGTCAAACTGAACCAAATTTAACCCAGGAACGAATTTCTCTAATGTAATTTTATTCATCCCCTTTTGCAGATTTTGAGTCTGAGAATATATTACCGTTCCACTTTTGTCGGCAACTTTTAGCGTCCATTCTCCATTTTCTACTGCATATATATCCACCAACACTTTTCCGGTGGAAGGATTGGGATAGAAGCTACCAACTACTGATTTCTCTTCTGTATTTTTAATGGATAGAATTTTTGAGAATGCAAACGTTCCGTCCTTATCTACCATTTTGAGTCGGTAGTAATTGGCTTGCCCGGCACTCGCATCCAAAAAGGCATATGTATTAAGGGCACTTTCTCCAAAATTTGACTGAGATCCGTTTACGACTCCAACGCTGGTAAATGATCGGGTATCCGCTGACCGTTGCACTTCAAAATGTGCAAAATCCGTTTCAACGTCGGTTATCCAGTTGAGTATGTTTTGACCTTCAGCTGCTGCTTTACCCGAAAAAGATAGCAATCTAACCGGAAGTGGGCTGGCAGTATAGGTAAAGGGCACAAGAAAGGTGCAGCCACCACTTTGGGTGATTTTAGCAACCAATATGTTCAGGCCGCTGGATACCAAACCATTCGGATTAAATGAATTTGTCTCAGGAAAATAAATACCGGCGGAAGTGTTGCCAGCATTATCGATAAATATACCGTCAATGGTACCATCATAATCACCCTCAACTCCAAAGGTAAAGATTGGGGTAGGTGTATTATTTACGATTATTGCCTGATTACCTAAATTGAGGATGGCAGCCTCTCCAGGGCCTGTATTTAGGCCACCATATTTTAAAATACCTATATTGGTAAAGTTGTGTGTATTGCTCAATAAGTTTCCAACCTGAATGAGCCCAGCATTTAAGGTATTTCCAGTAGTCCAGTTATACAGGCCGCCATTGGTGATTATACTTGCACAAGCATTATTGTTCAAAATTTGATGTGTTATTAATCCAGGGAGGTTTGAATTGTTCATTTGTATCAGGATTTTGGCATTATTAGTTATCGTTGCACCTGACACTGTATTGAATATTCCCCCAGCTGTCGCATTATAAATCTTGATATCTCCCCCGGTATTATTCGTGAAAATAGCGCCAAAATTATATAAGCCATAACCCGCTGTACTCGTATTCTCGCCGATGGTGATTTTAGCGACATTGGTGAAATTACCGGGTGAATAATTGGTCAGTCCCTGGGATGCATTATCAATTTTAATATCTCCCCCTCTGTTGTTGTTAACAGTTGAAATATTAATTAGACCATTATTTCCGACATTATGGGTCGCACCAATCGTGATTGTTGCTGAATTGTTAAGAGTGCCTGCGAATTGAAACCAACCACTTTCGGAGGAATTGTCAATTTTGATATCGCCGCCAACGTTATTATTGAAGATGTCATCATTCCTGATGCCATTGGTACCAACCGCGTTGGTGGACCCAATTGTGATTTTGCCACTATTTGTGAAAGCGCCTTCTATATTGTACAAACCAATATTTGTGGTATTATTAATAGAAATATCCCCAGTAGGGTTATTTATAAAGGTGCCTCCATTGAAATTTCTTATACCATTTTCCCCAACACTTAAATTAGCCCCGATTATTAGAAATGAACTATTGCTGAAACTGCCTCCTGTGGAATTAAACAAGCCAGATGTGGTGGCATCGTTAATGGAGATCTCTCCACCTGTTGTATTTGAAATGATTGCCTTGTTATGAATGCCATAGTTGCCTACCGTGCTTCCAGCGCCAATTGTACTATTGGATCCGATTGTTAACTTGGCCTTATTGGTAAATTTCCCGTCCGTATTGTTGTAAAAACCACCCGAAGTCGCATTGTCAATTTTGATTTCGCCATTGTTGTTGCTAAATAAGGCCACATTCACGATTCCGTACTGTCCCACAATTGCTGTGTTTCCTATCGTAAGAACACCATCATTATTCACCTTGCCTGCATTGTAAAAAGCCGTCGTATTACCCGATATTGCTTTTGATCCATTTACAGTAAGGCTTATCGCGGCTAGTATTGTAAGTGATGCTCCGGGCTGTACTTCTATCGTTTTAGCAACGGCATTGCCATTAATAGTAGGGTCGTTGGGCATACCAGATGGGATGATCACATCCTCCGTAGCAAGTGGTACCACGGCCGGTGTCCAATTCGAGGCAACAGACCACTTAATGTCAAAACTTCCGTTCCAAGTTTTTTGTGCAAGTAGTGTCGTAGTACTACAGCAGTAAATCGCAATAGGTAGAATCAAGTGCTTCATTTTAAACGAGAATTGTATTCCTGTTTCCATTTTCATTAGGTTTAGTTGAGTTCGTTTATACAGTGGTGTAGTGGTTTGACATTGCGGTCTGGTTTTAGTGAATTGGCGGCAGGGAAAATTCATTCAACTTATTATAGATAGATACTCCTACTTGGCCTGACCAGATTGAGAATCCAGGCTGCCCTCGTATGAATCCGTATCTACCTCATTGGTAGCCGTTGCCTTGTATCACTTTTAATGTTTACAAAGCTCCCGAAGACGGTGGAAGTATTTTTACCCGTTTTGGGGAAATTTAGTCATTCGCCGATGTTTGTAACCCCTCACATAAGCCGTCTCACGGGCAAGCCAACAAGGTTGGAAGCAGTCTGGATTTATATATCTTTTGTACCTTTATAGGTAAGTTCATCGCCGTCATCAAATCTAAAAATCAGATTGATGTTCTGACCGGAAAATTGTACCTCATCGTTCAGATAAGTGCCCGTAATCTGGCCGTTATTTTTTGAAACGGTTATTGGTTCTAACACATCAGTATCGCCTTTTTTGCTGGTGGCATCTTCTACTGTACTTATAAAAACAATCTTCACCTCATTATCGGTAATTTTGGTAACCACAGCTCTTACGGAAAGTGTGACATTTCTATTTACAAATGGTAGTGGCAGTATGGTGCCGTTTTTAGCCGTTACGGAATTCATGGTGTATTTACCAGATACCTGATCAGCCAATAGTGGTTCAGGTTCTTTTTGTGGTTCAGGGTCTTTTTTTGCACAAGAAATAAGCAGTAAGCAAAAAAAGCTTAGATAGAGGAAATTAATGTTTTTCATACATTTGAATTAATAAGTGATTTATGGAAAAATTAATTTTGATAATGAATGACTTAGCAATTAGGGTAACTGTGTTTTTGGCGTTCTTTTAATATTTACAAAGCTCCTGAAGAAGGTGGAAGTATTTTTCACCCGTTCGGGTGAAATTTTGTCCGGTTTGTAATTATTAACTTAGCGGCATGAAACCAGAGTATCTGAAGATCGTCGCGTTATCACTTTGGCTGTTTGCTGTGCCGTGGGCTGTATGTCAGGCGCAGGACGCAAAAAGAAATAGCTATCAGGACAGCCTTCAGGCTATGATAGATGCGCCATCGACTGATCCGGAAATAAAAGAAGCTCTATTTTTGCTGGGAGAACACCTTGTTCAACGTGATCCAGACTACGCCGACAGCATTGGAACCAGACTGAAAAGTGATTTCATTGACATTCGTGATTCAGCAGAAGTGCGAAGGGTCGATTATATGCTAGCTGCTGCCAACAGGTGGCAGGGAGACTACGCCACCGCCATCTCAATTTATAAGAAGATTTACGAGTATTCAAAAAGTAGAAAGGACTCCGTTGACATTGCTCAGAGCGGACAATTCATTGGCACTCTTTCCATGTTCATTGGTCAGAATGTTTCAGCACAACAGCATTTGATAGAAGCGGCATCGATATATGCGAGGATAGGTACACCCGCGCAGAAAGCGTCTGTACAAAGTAGTCTTGCCAGTTTTTATATGAGTCTGGATCAAAAGAAAAAAGCTGAGGAACGTTATTTGGCTGCGCTTCAGCAATTCACAACAATGAAGGACAGTGCTGGAATGGCCAGTGTGAACGCTAATCTTGGCATGCTATATACAGATTTGGGTGATTTTAAAAAAGCAGAAGATCACCTGTTTCGGCAAAAAGCGCTGAACGCAATTTTTCCAACACTTCGGGAAATGGGATTTCACTACGATTTTTTGGGGAAACTCAGGCAAAAACAAGGTAGGCTCGGGGAAGCCTACCAGAGTTTAATTCAAGCATTACGAATAAGAGAAAAGCTGAGTAGTACCTATAACTTATGCGAGTCGAAGCTTAACATCGGTGAGATTCTGATACTTTTGAAGCGATATCCTGAAGCTATTGTTCACCTAAATCAAGTATTTGATTATCAGGAGCATAAATCACTTAACCAGCAGCAACAAGCCTATCAGCTATTGTCTGAGGCGTACGAGAAAACGAATAACAGCGAGGCAGCCCTTGCGAGTTTTAAAGCTTTCAAGCAGATATCGGATTCCATTTATTCGGAAAAATCAATCAGAATAATTGCCGAAAAGGACGCTGAATATAATATGAACCGGCAGCGCGATGAAATAAAGCTTTTGAACAAAGAGAAGGAGGTCTCACAGTCACAGTTGTTTCGTTCAAGAATAATCATATATATAACCATATTTGGACTGGTGCTCATAATGGTCGCGGCAATCTTGGTTCTCTTACTGTACAAAAAGATTAAATACAAGAACGAGCTTATCTCCAGAACCCTACGCGATAAGGAACTCCTAATGCATGAAATACACCATCGGGTAAAAAATAATCTCCAGTTGATTTCCAGTCTCCTTAACCTGCAGTCAAAATACGTTTACGATGAAATTGCATTCGAAGCACTTCAGAAAGGGCGTCATCGTGTTAAATCCATGGCTATCTTACATCAACAGCTTTATACAGGAAAGGAAATAACCGACGTAAATATGGAGGATTATCTCAGAGAATTGGCTAACAATATAGTGGGACAGTATGCCAAGGCTGAAAAAAGCCCCACCCTTGATATAAGCGTACATGAGGTTTTAATGAATGTGGATCAAGCAATTTCTGTCGGATTGATAGTAAACGAATTACTTACAAACGCGCTAAAGCATGCTTTCCCAACAGAGAGGTCGGAGTCGGGATTGATCGAGGTCATTATGAGTAATGCAGAGAAAGGCGGTTGGATGTTAACGGTCAGGGATAATGGAATAGGCGGGCGGTCTGAAATACCGGCGGGGGAACAGAAAGGAAATGACGCTTTCGGCAGGAGATTGGTGAGTTTATTGGCTCAGAAGTTAGGAGCAATGGTACAGACAAAGGATGACAACGGAACCGAAATCACAATCCGGATACCTCAATTGGCTGCTAATGAAGCATCTCAGTGAGCTTTGATATTGTTTCTGAGCGCGTATGGGTTTCTAGTTTTTCATAAATATTCTTCAGGTGCGTCTTGACTGTATTCACTGAAACAAAATTCCGGTTTGCCAGTTGCTGATTGGTCACTCCTTCGTATAAGCCTGTCAGGATCTCAAATTCGCGGTCCGTGAGGGGAGTAAAAAGAATGGAGTTGATTTGATCTTTGTTAAGGCTTGCCGGAAGTAAAAACCTGGAAAAATTGTAAAGCGCTACCTCTATGCTGGAATACAACTCCGCTTCGTTAAAGGGTTTGATAATGTAACCCATAGGCGAGGTGATTTTTGCCTGGTTCACAAATTCTTTACCGGAGTAAGAAGTTAGGTAAAGGAACGGAATTTTACGTGTGTTGTTGATGTGTGTAGCGATATCAAATCCTTCATAAGAGCCGTTTAGATTAATATCCAGTAGTGCCAGATCCGGAGCGTAGAGATCAATCAGTCGAATCGCCTCCATCTTTGAGTACGCAATGCCGAGCACGGTGTAATCCACATTCGTGAGCATCTCCTTGATATCCTCGGCAATGATTGGGTCATCTTCTACAATGAGTACGCGTATTTCGGACATTTTCTCTTTTTCTATAAATAACTGAGCCTATTATCCAGCGATTTTAAAGTTAAAATATTCTGATGGGTTTTTATACTCAGATGTGAATGGATAGCAGAATTATTAAAATTATCTACGTAGCCAGTCCTTAGAGCGTGTTTCTATGTTAAAAATGCAAGCGGAAGTGTGTTTTTTACTGTAAATTGTTCATAGTTAGGCAAAACGGAAGCGTGCTCTGCTGAGGGATAGCCCGTTCAACGGAAATAAATTTTAGGGTTTGCAATTAGACGTTTTCATTACAAATAGACGGAAAGTAGGGTTTGCCAGGTTTTTTGAATGATAGGCAGGAAACTCTCCAAACCAAACTGGTTTGATTAAAAACACAAACTTAGATAAATCCTATGCCCTCCACAAGTTTTTGATTTGATCCAAAAAAACTACTTTTTTTACATCCCCCAACTTTTCGGACTGATCGACAAACACAGGATCTAGATTTGGGAATTGAAAACTTTTCGGACTGATCCACTTTCAGTATTCCTAAAATAAGCATTGTAGGCGAGTTAAGAAAAAAGCACCTAGCAAATTAATGCTAAGTGCTTCATTTTCAAGCCCACAAAGTTGGGCTCGAACCAACGACCCTCTGATTAACAGTCATATAAAATACGCCTTTTTTTGTTTTCACTCATTTTTTGATATTTGTATAATTGCTTTATTATCAGTATATTAAAAAATTAATTTCTACTTTTATTTGGTGATGTCTTTCAATGTTTTTTAATTTACTATTGCAAGTTTATTGCAACTAGAACGAAATGACCATCAATCATGAGCGCTACAACGGTAAATTTATTCCTCGACAAAAGAGCTTCAAAAGGTGATGAAGGTGTGATAAAATGGTTGGTTTCTCATGAGGGAAAACAGCGACTTTTCACCACAGGTTTGAAAATCTCAGAACAGGACTGGGACTTTCTCAAAAAGCACAAATCCGGTATGCCCGGACAAGTGAAAAATGATTACAGAAGAAAGTTATGGAACAAGCTTTTCGGAAGTACGTACGAGGAAGAGTATACCGGCAAGGAAGTAGAAAGTTATCTGGGTAGAGCCAGGACAATTGTGGGCAAACTAGAGGACGACTTCAGCTTTCAGCGATTCGCTTATGAGATAAGTATGTTTGGTCAGGAGTTGAAGCCTAGCAAGGAGACAAGGGATAAAAACAATGTCATTCAGGCTCTCACTTTGAAAGCAAACGAAATGAACAAGGAAGGCCGGATTGGAAATGCACTGAGCTACACCTCGACGTCCACCTCATTACTACGTTTTCTCGAGTCTCTCACCGAAAAGCAACGTCAGGAATTGCTGAACCTACCGCCCCTACCAATCAAGGAGGCGAAGAAAAAGGAGATTGTACTCCGCTTTGAATATCTGACCCCAGCATTTTTGACAACTTATGAGAAATGGATGCTCAAGCACGGTCGAAAACGTAGGGGACCGAAAGGAAGCTCATCCCCCGCTACCCTGACAACCGTTGGCATATATTGCCGGCACATCAGATCTGTTTGTAATGACGCCATTGACGCGGGCATTATGAATAGGGAGTTATACCCTTTTGGCAAGAGAAGGTATATGATACCGGCTGGCAGCAATACCAAAAAAGCACTCAGCAAAGATGACGTACTAAAAATCATAACGCATAAATGCAATCCAGGATTTGAACAGCGAAGCCGTGATCTATGGGTTTTTTCCTATTTATGTAATGGGATGAACATGAATGACATTTGTCGTATTCGCTGGCAGGACATTGAGGGCGACCGATTAACCTTTATCCGCCAAAAGACTGCTCGCTCAACCAGGGGTAACCAAAACACGATCAAAGTCACCTTATTCAAAGAAACTTTTGATATTATTGAACGCTGGGCGGTAAAGAGCAAAAACCCTAAGGATTATGTCTTCCCATTTTTGGAGCACGATATGACACCAGAAAGACAAAAGACTGTGATCAATCAGGTGGTAAAAATCACAAATCAATACATGAAGGACATTGCGGCGGCAAATGAAATCACCGGAGACGTTAATACGTACAGCGCCAGGCACTCTTTCGCAACAATCCTTCTGCAGTCAGAAGCGCCACTCGCTTTCATTAGCCAGTCACTTGGTCACACCTCGATTTCGACCACAGAAAGCTATTTAGGCAGTTTTGACGATGAAAAAACTAAGAAATATCTCAGCGCGTTGTTATAGTTTTTGACCCTAAACATCGTATAGATAGTAAGTACTGAAATTTCAAAGCATGGAGCACTTCAAGGAATATTTCACATTCTTACAAAAATTTGACCTTCGACTATCTGAAATCAGGGACAAGCGCGAACCTGCCGAACTCGGCCCAGTCTTCAAATCAGGATATGATATCACCCATCAGACCCCACATTTCTCATTGCAGTTTGCAAAGCATCTGCAGATCTTAAAGGACTTGGCTGTCATCGACATTATTGGCGCAGATCCTGGGAGACGAAAAGCATATTTGGATCAGGCAAAGAAGCTTTTATCCCTATTCAACAGGTTTTGGGAAAATTACTTCCGTCATTACCCTGCGAATGGAGAAAACTTGCAAGACAACTTTCTGCTTGTTATCGAATTTGCAGAAATCTTCTATAATGATTTCCTGGAACCTGATAAGACAGATGCAATCGTCACACCGGAATTTATTGAAGACCTTTGCGATTCAATTAGGGAAAGAGAAGAAAGCCTGGCCGCCTTTATCGCAGAAATCACTGCGCTTGTAAAAACGGAAGGTCAAGATTCGGAGGTGGAAAAGATCAGTGATGGTGAACCGACGCCAATACGAATCCGCCGCTATCCTGTATTTGTCGAAGGTATGGCCGATCAGTTTTTCAAGATCTTCAAGGAGTATTTCGAAGAGAAAGACCAGCAACCGTTGTTCTCGCTGCTAACTAACAACGTTTCTCCGAAGGGAAAACTGCTTTTCAACAGCAATGGCAACCAGCTTGCGGATGCATTCAAGCAGTTGATCGAGGCTAATTTGATCGTTTCTTGTAACAAGGCTGAGCTGGAGAGCTGGATCACAGCGCATTTCCAATATGTTTCAAATGCACAGGCGAAATCCTTCACTGCTGGTTACCTTAATGGAATTATCTCGTCAGACGTTAAAATTTGCAAGTCTCCAATTTTGGCTGTGAACAAAAATGTATCCAAAGAGCTGGCTTTGGCCGCGATTGGCAGAAACAAGAAGGGAAGTGACAGTTTAATTTAAAGTATTGCGAAAAGTCATACTGTGATCCTGGTGTAAGTGTCCCATAATCGCAGACGTTTTAGAATTAGAGAATATCACTTAATCAACAGGCCTAAGCTGTCTCCAAGTCAGCCGATTTTACATAGCAATATTGGGATTGTGAACTCTCAACCTACTCGCCTTGGAAATTATCATTTTTCTCAATTCATCCCATCTACCCCTATCTTGAAAATTGTCGTTATTAGAACTTAGTGCTATTACAAATGGATAGATTGTTCGCAACAACTCAATGGCATCCTTGTCTGGTGCCTTCTCATCGTCCTGTACTAATTGGATGGATTTATCCCAATCTTTTAAAGAAAGTGCGTCTAATAATTTAGATTGCAAGTCTTCATGTGTAACAAATCTAATTAGCTTTTGAACTGCTAGTTGGAGATCTTCTAGTGAACTCGCTTGCACCTCTCCCTTGAAATAATAGCCAACTGACCTGCAAACTAAAGCACAGATCTTATCAATCGGAATGATGTCAGACGATTCAATAATAGTTGTCATATCTTGAATGACCTTGTCAAACATTCCAAGTAAAAAGTGTGATTCGCCGCAACCAAACAGGGCTACAAAACGACGATCTGATGAAGTATTGGAAAGGGTAAGCACATGTTCTCGGTCCTTAATAGCTGCGAAGTAATCTTCTCTTCCTTGATAGATATACGCTCTATTATTGAGAGCACAAGCTCTGGTTTCATCATCGGAAAAATTTGATTCAATGACTTCGGTATATATATCGATAGCCTCATTGTTGTCAAGTAAAGTCCCTAAGTTAAGAAGAGCCATAAATCTGATCGACGAATTTTCTTCTACTCTTGATACCACTGCTCTAAGTCTCCTTTCGGCCTCACTAGCTCTATGTTCGCCATCCATACCTGAAATGGCTAAAATGATGGATGGTACTTTTGGAAACATTAGAGAACAAGCGTAATTATATTCTGATAGTGCGACCCACTTATTGAGCTCAGATTCTTGGATATTTGAGTCACCAATCACTGTGATTCCATCAATTTCAGCTTGTAAGAATTTGTCAAATAATACGTTTTGAAAACAGGCGAATTGTGCGACAAGCTTGGCTTTTGTAACTCTGTTTTCAGTTGTGTCCAAAGAAGGATTGACTAGCATTTTAAAACTAGGGTGATCATGAAAATCGAAATAGCACCTAACGATAAATGCTATCACATCATCAGGTTGTATTTTATAGGCCAGCTCTAAGAGCTGCCTAAAAGGAGCACCGCGGAAGTCTTTTAGGCTAAGGCAATCTAAGACATGTAATTCACCAAGTAAATCCGGTGTTATTCCTGGTATTGCGGTACTTTCATTATAAACCTCTAGCAAAGAAAAATAGTTGTCAAAGTCTATTTCACTAAGTTGAGGTAATAAGCCAGAATTGATAGCTTTATCGAGTTTTTCAAAACCTGTCTCTTCGCCGAGAATACCACCGACAATTGTTGCTAGGAACAAAAGATTCTCATGTTTTTTCAATAAGCTTTCCTGTATTCGTTCTCTTCTCTTGCCAGCTTCTCTTTTTAATACAGTCCTTAACAGTTCGTTTGGCTCATCTACATTGGGAAATTTGGAGAATAACATAACATATAGCGGACGCCCACCAATATTAGGTCGATTCATCCATTCAAGAAATTTATCATCACTTCTTTTACTCTCGTCAGGTTGATTAATAACATTCAACTCCTTTAACATTTCCAACATATCTGCTTTAGCTAAGCTATTTAAAGCTAAGTCAGGATAGGGATATTTTGAATTCATCATCTCTGCGTTTTCACTCCAGCTGTCCTCTCTAATGAAATTGCTCCACCAACTTTGACTATCTCTTTCTAAAAGCAAAATACGGATAGCAGTACTCGTATTGTTTGCATACGATAATTCAAGGATCAAATCACTAACTTCTCGAGCTCTGCCTACCACATAGTCCACAATTACTAATGTGTTTTTCGTTGGTTTGAATCTTGACCAGTCGAAGACCGTAGTACTCCGCTGCAAAAAGCCGACATTCCAACCTTGTTTTTCGTATAAATTGCACAATTCCAGTGCTAGTCGGCTTTTTCCCGTCCCCGCACGGCCCGTTACCAGCCACCAAGAGAATTGCTTCTCTGACTCTAAGAAGTTTTCTAAAGCTTTTAATTCATTATCTCGTCCTACCAGTTTTGTGGATCTGGATGAAAATGATAACCATGAAGGATTGGCTTCTTGTCTGGGCAGATAAAGCGTGGGTATTCTAGTCGAATAGTTTGTAAATATTGTGGTAAAACTAACGATGTAGCTATGTAATTGAGTAAGCTTTTCATCATTCCCTAAATGGACTACCGATTCCATAATATCATTGAAGTCGATAATGTCTTCTAGCCAATCAAACTTTATCCCGGGACAAGACTTACTTATTGAGTACTTATTCTGCTTGGGTTTAAGAGTGAATATTTTTAAAACGTCTATGGCACTGGTCAACTTATTTTGATTAACGCAGTCAATTGTACTTGAAATTTTTGACGACCCCTTTTCAGAGGTAACTTGAACCCCAATTCGTCGACTAGTATCAATTAGATCGATACAAGGAAAGTTTCCACTTGAAATATTCGTATTGACGAGTTTAAAATCATAGAGAATATTAAGTATACCTCCGACAAAATCTTCTGCATGAATATTAAGATCTGTCAAATTTGTCGAACGACCTATGGAGATATGAGATTCTACGTATGCTAGTCCTTGACGTATTTCGTCAATCTGTTTTCCAAAATTCAAAGCTGTTTGTTGGGGATTGTCTTTCGTCATAGAAAACTTACAGGCCTGTCAAGATCAGTCATCGTAATAGTTAGCGAATATGGTAGTGTAGAGATTAGGAAAGAAATCTCTTTGCCCGGAACCGCTGCTCGTTGGTAACATGGAGCTAAAGTTATGATTTAAGTTTGGTAATACACGAATTGCATCACTTCTCTATTTTAACCTCGATCTTGCTGCGCCACTTGAGTACTTCACCCAGGGTACTGGGAATATGCTGCATCCCCGAAGCCGGCTCAGGTATATTCTTCGAGTGGTGAGCCCTTTCTTTCCAATTTGTTCGACAAGCGGGTTTTTTTGTTTGACTCGTTTTCCCTGGTAGCACTTATCGGCTACAATCATATTCCTCCCCAACACAAAAGTAACTTTCAGCAAAAAATCAATAAATATCGGTAGGTAAAAGTAAGGTAATACAGCTCCCTACTTGTAACCCCCCAAAACAAGCACCTAACATTGCGGTATCAAACAAAAAACGCAATTGTTATGGAACAATACTCATTTGACCAGCTGCCCCGCGCAGTTTCAGAACTTCACCAAAAGATTGACAGCATCCAGGATCTTCTTTTAGAATCCCGCCAGCAAATCTTGCCAACCATAGAACTAATGACGATTTCCCAGGCTGCTGAGTTTCTTAACCTTTCCGTGCAGACGCTCTATGGCAAAGTCTGCCACCGCGAGATCCCGGTCAGCAAGAAGGGTAAAAGGCTTTACTTCTACAAATCGGAATTGGAGGAATGGATTAAGTCCGGAAAGAAGAAAACAATGTCTGAACTTCGGGAGCAGCTTCCCTCATTTACAGGATCACGCAAAGGAAGACTTCGTTAGGCCAAATTCCTGCATGATGTCAGCCAACAATTATCCGTTGAACCTGCCAGGCAGCTATATACGGGTGCAGACCGGCTACTACAAAAAGTGTATGCAGCCGACTGTCAGCAAGGAATTTATGGAGATGTGGATCCCATGGTCGGCCGAGATGCTCAGGCAGGACCTTGAACCAAGCCAGATTAAAAAGATCAGAAAGTTTGACGGTTTCTGCTGCGTGCCCGATCATCTGGACTATAAAGAGATTGTCGGAAACTTTTACAACCTATACCACCGGTTGGAAGCGAACCCTGAGCCAGGAGACCCGTCTGTTACGCTCGGGTTTATACGCCACATTTTCGGCGAACAATTTGAGCTTGGTCTGGACTATCTAAGCCTTCTTTACCAAAGACCGACTCAAAAGCTTCCGGTGCTGTGCCTGGTCTCCAAAGAGCGCAAAACCGGAAAGACCACTTTTCTAAACTTTCTGAAAATGATCTTTGGAAAGAACATGACCTTTAATGGCAACAGCGATTTCCGCTCGCAGTTCAATTCCGACTGGATGAACACTTTGATCATTGCCGTCGATGAAGTGCTGCTGGACCGAAGGGAAGATTCAGAAAAGATAAAAAACCTGAGCACGGCCCGCAATTCCAAGGTAGAAGCCAAAGGCAAAGACCGGAAGGAAACCGAGTTCTTTGGCAAGTTTGTCTTATGCTCCAACAATGAAGAAAACTTCATTGTCATTGATCCGGCCGAAACCCGGTACTGGGTGCGCAAGGTGTCAGTGCTTCAATCCGAAAACATCCATCTTCTGGATTTAATGGCCAGTGAGCTTCCAGCATTTCTGCATTTCCTGCTCTCACGAAACCTGTCAGTCCCAATAGCACAAACCAGGATGTGGTTTGCTGAAAGGCAGATCCGTACCGAGGCATTGATGCGAGTCATTCGCAATAATCGTAACCGGCTTGAAACGGAAATGCTCTTTATCCTGAGGGAGATCTTTGAGAATACAGGTATCACTAAGCTCGAATTCACTAACAAGGATATGCTCGAACTGTTGAAGCGGAATATGCCCAGGCTAACGCGGCATCAGGTTTCTAGTGTGCTGCAAAACGATTGGGGCTTAAAGCCCGTAGCTAACAGTTTGAACTATCAAACCTATTTGTACAACAGCTGCAATGATCTTACAGCCGTGCATTCAACCGGCAGGTATTACAGTGTTTCTATGGACTGGATTAGCCAAAAGTTTGATGAGGGGTCATAAAATGTTACTTAACCAACTAAATATCAGCATGTAACACGCTCATCAAAGTATCTTATTTTATGATGAGGTATGATGAGCATGATGAGAAAACTCATCAATGTGAATATGCTTGATGAGGCTTTGATGAGCCCGTAACTTATATCATTATCAATTATTTATATCCATTTCTCATCGTCTCATCATAAAAACGGCTTCTACCATCCTGCTTAAAACAGGTGTTTGCTAATTCAAAAAATAAAATCGTGAATATCAGTCAATTAAACCAGCTACCCATCACTGATTTTCTTTGTAAAATTGGTATTGAGCCCAGCTACAAAAGGGGTGAAAGTCAATGGTACGTCTCGCCTATCCGCGAGCCAGAGCAGTCCCCGTCGTTTAAAGTGAACACAGCCATAAACAGATGGTACGACTACGCGCTCATGCAGGGCGGGAAGTTATTTGACCTGGCCGAAAGGCTTTATCCCAACCAGCATGCAAGTAGTCTTGTGGAAAAGTTGAACAGCCTTTTTCTCTTTGAACAGCAAAACCAAGATTTTTCCTTGGCAGCTAAACCTATATGGCCGAGCGTTACTGATAACCGGGTTAATGCTCCTGCTATTACTATCAACGAGATTAAGCCCTTGGGAAACAATCCGGCAATAACCAGCTATCTGGAAAGCCGGGGTATTCCGCTCAACATCGCCAGGTCTTACTGCAAGGAAGTATATTATCAGCTGGAAGAGAGACAATACTTCGCCGCAGGATTTGAAAACCGGTCCGGTGGGTATGAGCTGAGAAATGCTTACTTCAAAGGCGCATCCTCACCCAAGGATATTACGCACATTGGAAACGAAGGCAAGTCCATTTGCGTCGTTGAAGGGTTCATGGATTTTCTTTCACTACTCACTTTGCAAAAAAATGTTCACCCAATGCGCAGTGATTTTCTGGTGCTGAACTCTGTGAGTCTGGCAGATAGAAGCTTGGCTATTTTGGAAGGTTACCAGAATGTTTTCCTGTATCTGGATCATGACAATGCTGGTAGAAAAACGCAGGAAAAATACCAGTCGGCAGGGCTCAAAACGGTTGATGCCTCCGTGATCTACAAGCAGTACAAAGACCTAAATGATTATTTAGTAAGCCAGAAATCAGGTCAAAAAGAAGTGAAACAGCGGCAGGAATATAAGAAGTCGCAGGGACTGGGCCTGTAAGTGTCTTCAGAGAGCAAGTTTGTGTTTTCGCTTCGCAAAAACCCGTCCCGCTAACCGCGTGACTAAAACTTGCCTTTTTCTCCCGCTGGTCGCAAAAGGTTTAAACAGATAATGGAATGTGAGATGGAAAAGACAGAAACCAAAGACCGAAAGCCCTATAATCCCAAAGGCGGCAGGCCACCAAAAAAAGTAAAACGGCAAAGCCAACTCATGGTCAGGCTGACAGAAACCGAGCGCTTTTTGATCGAAGAAAAAGCCAAGGATGCCGGGATGAAACCAAGCGCCTGGTTCAGGTTGGCTGCCAAGAAAGCAAAAGTTTTGGCAAGGTTAAAACCTGATGATCTCAGGCATCTGAGGACACTGACCGGCATGGCCAACAACCTGAATCAGCTGACGCACCTTGCCCATAAGGAAGGACTGACATTCATCCGGCAATCCTGCAAAGAGCTGCTTTTGCAAATCGATGCAATCCTGAAAAAGCTCGGCCGCGATGATCGGTAAGGTAATGATTGGAAGCAGCTTCGGCGGTGTCCTGCGGTATACCATGGAAAAACAGGAAGCAAGTCTGCTGCTATCCGAAGGTATGAGAACGGATCAAGTCCACTCTATGATCGATGATTTCAATATGCAAAGAAAACTAAATCCTAACCTGACAAAGGCAGTCGGGCATATTTCGCTGAGTTGGAGCAAGGAAGATGCAGCCCTGCTAACACCTGAGATTATGAAGCAACGTGCTTTGGAGTACATGGGAAAGATGAAGATCTCCGGTACACAGTTTATCCTGGTCGAGCACCGGGATAAAAACCATCCGCATTTGCATGTGCGCCCATAAGGGCATGTAGTAAATAGAACATTAGCAAGTTCTTTGACAAGCGTTTAGACGTCAATTATCAGCCGACTTATCTGAAAGGGAAACCCGACAGGGAGTGTAGCATGTCGGAAAACTCATAAGTCAGCCAACTGTCAGGCTGCGACTGAATGGGGAGATAAAATGATAGATATGAGGATAAAATCCATACTGATTGAACGATAGCCTGAGCGGTTACATGTGGGGCTCTGACGGAAGACAGTTACCTACGTCAGACTGTACTACTCGAATCTGAGATGCATAGATTACGAGCATAAACGGAGTACAGCGCAATTACAATAAGTAATAAAGGGCGGAGATCGTATCCGACAATCTATCGAGCTAAGTTACTATATGTCTAAATGGGGATTACCTAAACCGGAACGCCACTGCGGTGGCTATAGGACTTCGGGTCTTTGAATATCCGGCATGGTAACGGAGCTTCCGTAGTAGTCCGAGCAGGGGAAAGCCCTGTACATGGCGAAGGGAAGCAGTTAATATTTTTGATACAATCAACGGAAAATGTGAGAGACATTATGAGAAATCCGCAGAGCGTATTAAACAGTCTGACAGAGCAAAGTACCAGACCAAACTACAAGTTTGAGAGGCTCTACAGGATTATGTTTAATGAGGAAATGTACTACCAGGCCTATCAAAAGCTGTATGCCAATCCTGGCAACATGACCAAGGGCTCCGATGGCAGTACCATCGACGGCACGAGCATTTCCACCATTAAACAGCTGGTTGAAGCCATCAGAGATGAAAGCTACAAACCAGCGCCTTCAAGGAGGGTGTATATCCTAAAGAAAAACGGGAAAAAGCGCCCTCTGGGGATACCTTCATTTGGGGACAAATTAGTGCAGGAAGTGATCAGGATGATCCTGCAGTCTGTTTATGAAAGCTATTTTGAAGATAGCTCGCATGGGTTCAGGCCAAAGAGAAGCTGCCACACTGCATTAACGAGTATCCAAAGGACTTTCACAGGCACAAAGTGGTTTGTCGAAGGCGACATCAAAGGGTTCTTTGACAACATCGACCATGGTGTTCTCATCGCAATCCTTTCAGAGCGCATTGCTGATGACCGCTTCCTTCGCCTGATCAGGAAGTTTTTGAATGCGGGTTACATGGAAGATTGGGTATTTAACAAGACCTACAGTGGCACGCCACAAGGAGGGATTATCAGCCCGGTCCTGGCCAATATTTATCTGGATAAACTCGATAAATACGCCTCAGAGTACGTCGCCAAATTCAATAAGGGGAAGGCCAAAAAGGTAAATCCTGAGTATGCCAAATTCACTTGGATGGCAAGCAATCTTGTAGTAAGAAAGCTCAAAGTTGAACAAGATAGGTCGATAAGAAGCCAGTTGTTGGCAAAGATCAAGGAGTTAAAGAAGCAACGCATCCTGGTACCGTTCAACGATGCGATGGACGAAAATTACAGGAGACTAAAGTACATCAGGTACGCTGACGACTTTCTCATTGGGATTATCGGGAGCAAAACGGATGCCCAAAAGATAAAAGAAGACTTCAAGATGTACCTATCTGAAAAGTTGAAATTGGAGCTGTCCGAGCAGAAAACGTTAATCACCAATGCCAAGTCACCAGCACAATTCCTGGGTTATGAAGTGTCGGTAAGAAAGTCCAGCGCAGCAAAAAGGAACAAGAATGGTGTACTGAGCCGGATATTCGGGGAAAGGGTGGTATTGGAAATAGGCAACGCCACAATGAGAAAGAAACTTCTCGACTACGATGCCATGACCATATCGGTCCGTAGTGGCAAAGAAGTATGGAAGCCTAAATCCAGGCCATGCATGAAAAACAACGATGACCTGGAAATCCTCTCGCAGTACAACGCCGAAATACGGGGCTTCTACAACTACTACTCGATAGCAAACAACAGCCACACGATCGATTCATTTTACAACATTATGGAGTACAGCATGTATAAAACCTATGCTTGTAAGTACCAAACCACAACCCGAAAGGTCATACGCAAGTACAGCGAAGGCAAGGAGTTCGTGGTCAAATACGAAAACAAGGGCGGGAAAATACTAAGCAGCAAATTCTATAATGATGGGTTCGCCCGCAAGGCCAATGTCGGATCCCAGCCAGACCTGGTTGGCAACTCATTGCAGTTTGCTGCCAGGGGAAGCCTGGTTGACCGATTGAAAGCCCGGAAATGCGAATTCTGTGCAGCCACTGAAGACCTGGAAATGCATCATGTAAGGAAGCTCAAAGACCTGAAAGGAAAACAGGATTGGGAAAAACACATGATTGCAAGACGCAGGAAAACGCTGGCCGTATGTTTCAACTGCCATAGAAAGATACACTATGGAAAAATGGACTGATAATATTAACGGAGAGCCGTATACATCGAGAGGTGTACGTACGGTTCGGAGGCGAGTACTTGGAAATACTACCATAGTAATATGGCAAGGCGCCGGGTACTTAGCCTACCTAATCTACAACCGGGTCAACAACGAAGGCAAAACTATCTCAGACCGGTTTCAGAAAGACAGGAACCACAAGGTCTGCAAAGAGATCACGCTTAAATATGGCTATCATTTGGGAAAAGGAAAAGAACAGGTCAACCGGCAGCAGCTTAAAGGTGCAGACAAAGTCAGATATGAATTATATGATGAAATTAAAGCAGCAAGTGCAGGCGCACAAAGCTGGAATGAGTTGAGCACGAAGCTGGAAAGGCAAGGCATCGAAATCATCTTCAAATACAAATCAGGCACTAGTGAGATTCAAGGTGTCAGCTTCACCAAAGGCGGTCTGCAATTCAGAGGATCGAAGATCGATCGGAGTTTGAGCTTTGGAAAGCTCGATGAGTTGATCCGGCAGAATCAGAAACTGGCGATTGTGCAGCAGTTTCGAACGCAACCAGAATATCAGCCCGCCCGCCCACAAGAAAGATCCCGGCCCGCTACTCTCTCCCAGCAAACCATTGATGACAAAATACTTGATGACTTGCTCCGCCCCGTCCAGCAATATGACCAGCAGAGTACGAATCCAATAAAAAAGAAGAAACGTAAAAAATACCTAGGACAAAGCTTATGAAAAAGATAGAAGAACAACTCGAATCGATTGAAGAAGTGCTTGCGCTTGTGATCAGAAAAAACGCGTCGATTGAAAATCTGATCCAAACTGCGGCTGAATCGCAAAACAAAACGCTTGCGGATACCATGATTGACATAAAAAAAGATTTAAAACAGCCTTCGCCGAGTCAAAATTTAGAGACTTACGTTTCGGAAATAAAGCAAGCAGTTGCAAGTGTGCCAAAAACTCCGGAAGTCCAGCACCACCATCATTTCGACCTTCAATCGAAGGGCTTTATTATCTCCGCAGCATTGCTGTTGCTCTCAACGGCCATAAGCATCGCAGTGGCCATCAGCAACTACAACGAAAGCAGCCGACTGCAAGAAAGCGATATTAAATTCCGCATTGCCAGGCAGCTCAATCCAGGTTTGATCGCAGAGGTCGATAGTATTTACTATGAAGATCCTGACCGGGCGGAACTTGAAACACAGAAGCGTGAGGCACATGAGATAACAGTCAGAGAAGCCGAAAAACTTTTGAAACAGAGGCAAAATGAGGCGAAGCAAGCGAGTGAGTTGCTTAACAATCTTAAAAGGGATTGATTTTGACTTCTGTTGTCGGATAATCTTCTTTGTTGATTTAAATGGATGAATTCGGCAGTAAAAGTTTATGAAAGGTAGTGTAGGGGCAGTTAGTTAAGTATCTTACCTGACTGGCCGCACCAGGAAGAGCAAGATGAGCAATGGTGAATCATTTTACATACTTATAGAGATCAGCTCCATTCGCAACGGCTTGTTAACATTTATGAATTTATTGTAAACTTGAATTCTAAATCTAGAAATGCAAAATCAAATAGAAATCTACCAAGGCCAAGACGGGCAGACGCAGATAGAAGTAAAATTCGGAGAAGAAACCGTTTGGCTGGACGCTCATTCCTTAGCTGAAATATTTTCAGTTCAGCGTCCCGCTATCGTGAAACATATTAATAACATATATAAATCCAATGAGCTAGATCCAGCTGCAACCTGTTCCATTTTGGAACAGGTTGCAGCAGACGGAAAGAAAAGAAAGATGCACTTGTATAACCTGGATGTTATAATATCTGTTGGCTACAGGGTGAATTCAACAAAAGCCACTCAGTTCCGACAATGGGCAACTCAGCGCCTAAGAGATTATCTGATCAAGGGTTATGCGATTAACGAGAAACGACTGAATCAAAAGCAGCAAGAGGTACAAACCTTAAGGGACGGAATCCGGATACTCAGCCGGGCAATTGAAATAAAGACCGACGATGCAGATCTGACATTGCTCGACCAATTTGCTAAAGGTCTTGAATTACTAGACGACTACGATCATGAACAATTGGATCCGAAAGGTATCACAACCCGCCAGGCGAAGTATCCGGAAGTATCAGATTACCGAAACATCATTGAGAGTATGAGAAGGGATTTCGACTCAGATATTTTTGGTAAGGAAAAGGATGATAGCTTCCAAAGCTCCGTAGCACAGATAAGCAAAGGATTTGGAGAGATAGACTTTTACCCCTCAATTGAAGAGAAAGCCGCCACATTACTCTACCTGATCATTAAAAACCATTCATTTGTCGATGGGAATAAGCGAATTGCTGCTGCTTGTTTCCTGTTGTTCCTAGAAAGTAACGGCCTTTTAAAATCGGCAGGCGGGACGGCGCTTATTAGCAATGAAGCTCTTGCAAGTCTGACGCTTTTTGCTGCGTCCAGCAAACCAGAAGAGATGGATACTGTTAAGAAGTTGGTTATTAGTGTGCTTAATAGGAATCAGTGAAGTTCTTGTTTATTTAAAAGGTCTGTGCGCGAGATGATTTATTCGAACGAAGCCAGAACTTTGGAATTGCGCTTTTTTTCGGATTGCCATCAATTCTAG
This sequence comes from Dyadobacter pollutisoli, assembly GCF_026625565.1. Lineage (NCBI taxonomy): Bacteria > Pseudomonadati > Bacteroidota > Cytophagia > Cytophagales > Spirosomataceae > Dyadobacter > Dyadobacter pollutisoli. The sequence continues at coordinate 716,593 of NZ_CP112998.1, read as the reverse complement.
TATCCAAAAGGCGTTAGAGGTCTATCAATTAAAAATTGAACAGGAATTGTTTACAGACTTCATTGTATTTGACCTTGAAACAAGACGGCCTTCATTATACTGTAATGTCAAATCCATGGACTAAGAAATAATCTGATAAGACCTATGAGTGAAAATTATGATGTAAAATTTTATGAGGAGGGTTTCATAGCCTGCTTAGAAAATTCTGTATCTCTCTTAAAAATTGCGAAAATTTCCGCTGAAAATAAAGAATTTGGAATTGCGATGTCGCTAGCGATTCTTTCCGCAGAAGAAGGGATCAAGGGTTTTATTTGTATGGCCCGAAAGATGAATCCTGATTATCCAGTAGAAGATTTTGAAGCCTTGTTTGAAAGTCACAAAGTCAAGCATAGGCATATCAAAGAGATTATTTCGAATTTAGAATTCTCAGTTTCCATCCTGACAAACATATTTCGGGTGATAAGCTCTGGTTTTGAAAAATTAAGTGTTCCAGATTCAGATGGAAGTAACGCCCCTAACCCGCCTAGTTTGATCAAACTGAATGAGCCAAACGAGTTTGTTAAAAAGTTAATTAAGTGGTCTGATACTGCTGATCAAGAGAAACAACGTGGATTCTACGTTCATAAGAACAACAATAGATGGTACAGCCCTCAGCAAATCAAAAAGCAAAAATATTTGGAAGCTCATGATTATGCTTGCTACTTGATTGATGTGATGAAAGCTTTTAAAAAAGGAAATCTAGAGGGCTTTTTCCATTTGGTTTATCAGATCAAGCCAGATTATTAATGCAGAGGTGAAAAAAGATCAAGGATCTTACAGTCGATTTATAATTGACCTTCCGTTATGAGCTTTCATGATACAATTATGTTCGTTGTTTGCAAATCGCGAACAGCGAACATGCGTATGAATGTTTCTGTAAATACCTGATAGTCTGCTAGCAGTACAAGCGAACTGCTTTCTCAAGTCTCGTCCTAATTATACTCTGAAAACTTTCAGGCTCCAATACTCTAACCCGATCCCCATACGACAGAATCAAGGTTTCCAGTTCGTAATTAGGAATTACTTCTATTGAAATAATTAGTTCTGAATCACCAAGCGACACCTTTTTCTGCGTTCCATGCAGCGGTTTAGACAGCACATATGGCGCTATCTGAAGATCAAATGCCAGCTTTATCTGTTCCGGTTCCGCATTTTCTTGACGAGTAACGCCGACAATATCCTCGAAATATTCATCAAAGTCATACTCTTCATTCTGTAAATACGGAATATCTGAATCTGATATGTCAGTGATCCTGTCCAAAGCAAAAGTCGTAAGCTTTTCTAATTCAACATAATACCCTAGCACAAACCAACGGTTATTGTATTGCTTTAAGTAGTATGGATGGAAAACATATTCTTTGGCCCTGTCACTTTTAAAAGACTGATAACTGATGCACAATACCCGCTTGTATAGAATAGATTGAAATAATTTGCCCAGGTGCTCAATTCCTTTTAAATCCTGATTATTATCAAAGCTGATAATAGTCTGGTTTCCTTTTTCGAGCAGAAAGCTTTGTTCCATTTTTGGTGCCAGTTCATTTACCCATTCGAACTGGGGCATACCCTTGAAACGTGACAGTATTTGCATTGCGGATTTAATCTGTTCCAGCTCTACCTGGTTCAGGGGTTGGTTATCAATTGAAAAATTGAGGTCGCTGTACCGGTAATACACCTTTTTACCGTCACGACAATGATCTATAGGCGCACTCCATCCCTCAGTACTTTCCATGTACTTGATATCCTCCAATACCTGCCGCCGCTTTATTCCATTGCTGTTTGGGTCTATTTCCAGCAGCACTTGATCGCAAGCTTCTATAAGGTCGCCGATAAAGTATTTTTTCATCGGATTGGCGAAGCACTTGTCCAAAACATGAAATCGGGTCAGGGCGTTTTTATTAGAAGCCATAGAGGAAGGTTTTAAGTGATTGAAATTAAAAAGTTTCTGTGCAGATACACTGCACAGGTCTAAATAATATTTGTCACGTAGTAAATCTCAAACTCATCTATCATGGCAAACTTAAATTACGAGAGAAGGTTAACGAACCTTAGTGCCCGTCGCTTCGACGAGGAAATTTGGAAGGCAGATTTGTCAGAATCTTATGGCAAATCGATTCTCCCAAAGAATCTGGAATATCTGATTGAGTCGATGAGGCCAATCGGGAAAAAGTACAACGACGTCACATTGAAGGCGGCAACCAATGTTGAAAATCATCTGGAACAGACACTAAACCTCAAATTCAGCCGGGTTTATCGAACGCAAGGTTCCGTGATGACGGAAACAAATATTATGCTTCACAGCGATATTGACCTTTTAACCATTGTAAATGGGTATTACTACCAAGCACCCGCTTTACATCCCATACTAAGCCCTTATGCCGGTGAGCCTGACGATGACATCATCGACTTAAGAGCGCAGGCTACCGAGATTATGGAGCGCAGATACGATGAAGTGGATAAGTCCGGAAAAAAATGCATATCCATTTACAATAAGAATCTTCGGAGGAAGGTAGACATTGTCTTCAGTTTCTGGTACGATACCAAACCGTATGTTGATTCCAACGACGAGTATTACAGAGGCGTCTACCTATATGATTTTCCTGCAAGGCGGAAAGAACTGGACTATCCCTTCGCTCACATAAGAAGTGTTACAAATAAGGGCGTCGCTACGAACGACGGTAGTCGGAAAGGCATTAGGTTGATAAAAACCTTAAAGGCAGATTCAGAGGACCGTATTAAGCTGTCTAGTTTTGAACTGACCTGTGTGGTTCATGCCATTGAAAATGGTAATCTTTTCTATCAGAATCGTGATGAGCTAAAAATAGCGATTAACATCTCCGCACAGATTGACAAGATGCTTTCGGACTCTGCCTACCGAAAAAGTCTAAAAAGCCCCAATGGTACCGAGTACCCTTTTACCAGCGATGACTGCCTCACTGGTCTTCGGAACCTTAAAGAAGATCTTGATCAACTGATCAAAGACTGTGGAGGAGAATTAAATAATTTTTTAACCAAACGCTCACTCTTACTTTACTAGTCATGGAATTAAAACCACGTGTTTTTATCGGTTCGTCCTCCGAGGGACTGGAAGTTGCCAAATATGTTAAGTCATACTTGGGTCACGAATTCGAATGCTACCTATGGACGGATGATATTTTCAAAAACAATGAAAGTGTCTTTGAGACACTCTTGAAAAGTGCTAGCCTTTTTGATTTTGGAATCATGGTTGCGACAAAAGATGACTTTTTGACTAGCCGCGGAGCGGAATTTGACACTGCGCGAGATAACGTTGTTTTCGAATATGGTCTATTTTTGGGCAGAGTGGGCCCAGGTCGTGCATTTGTGATTCAAGAAGAAGGAACGAAGCTGCCCTCGGATCTGTACGGAATAACTACCCCAAGATTCGAAAAAACCGCAAATCTAGTTCACGCTGATAAGCTTAATAATGAGCTACGGAAAATCAGCAAAGTCATGAAAGAAAAGATAAGCATCGGCGAACTGGGATTGCTTCCTTCCACCGCTTTGGCGATTGGCTATTTCGATAATTTCGTGGCGCTTACTTGTGAAAGCCTCTGTACAAAAGGCGAATTGGTTGTTGAAGGCAAAATTTTCAGGGAATTTCAATTTAATATTGTTATCCCGGATGATCTTGACAGCGATATCAAAAAGCGGTCTAAACTATTTTCTTCGAAACACAATCTCCGTCAGGTGCAGGTAGAGGCGGCCGGTAGAAGTTACCCGATTTCGGTTTCTTATCAAGAAGGAGACCATATACTGAAAATCTACGACATGCCAACGACCCTTAATGGTATAGATCGTGCCATAGAAATGTATATGCGCAAGGGACATATTGGTAAGACAGAAGATCAGCAATTACTCGAAGACCGGGAATTGAGAAATTTCAGCCGAGTTCTACAACTAATGATAGCAAATGACGCATATTGTAAGCAGGTCGTGCGGATCGTGAATGAAATTACATTGGTATGATACAACGCCGCAGCCGGGCACGGCTTACGGGCTGGCGGCGCCGCAGCAAAATGCAGGCAAAACTGAGGTCGATATTTCGCGCCTTATTACCGATCAATAATTCACAAACGAAGGGCTCAAAATGTAGCGAGAACCGCCGAATGTGTAGTCGGTAATTGCGATTAAATCTCAACGTTTACCGGGAATGAAAAAATCAGTCAGGCCGTAGTTTTGGGATCTTCTACCGAATGATATTATGGACTATCAAATACTGCTTCGCCAGCTTTACCAGGATTTCAATGCTCGTCAGATCGATTCAGTACTGGCACATATGCATACAGACGTAAGCTGGCCCAATGGCTGGGAGGGCGGCTATGTATCCGGGCAAGAGGAAGTGCGTGCCTACTGGCTGCGGCAATGGGAGCAGATCGATCCTCTGGTAGAGCCAGTTTCATTTGATGCAAAGCCGGACGGGCAGATTGCGATCAAAGTCCGTCAGATCATAAGAAATATGGAAGGGGAAGTTTTAAGCGACACGCTATTATTTCACATTTATACTTTTGAAAATGGAAAGGTGAGGACAATGACGATTGAGCATTAATGTATCCCGTGAATCGTTTTTGAAATTTGTATCTTGCCAAAATTTCAAAAACCCCCACACACGAATGAAATCCACCCTCTCCCACCTCCCACAAACCAAACAAGACCAGCTAAAAGCCCTCACCCAACTAATCCTCGACAAAGTCCCGGCCGAAATGATCATCCTCTTCGGCAGCTATGCGCGGGGCGATTGGGTCGAAGATTTCCAGGAGAAATACGAATATGTGAGCGATTTCGACATTCTGATCGTCACCAAAGACAAGAATGCCGCCAAGCAAGTCAAGAAATCGCGGGAGCTGGATAAGGAATTGATGGCCAATGAGGGCATCACCAGAACCAGCATCATCTACCACAGCATTGGTTTTGTGAACGATAAGATCGAGCGGAACTACTATTTTTTTGTAGATATTTTGAAGGAAGGAATTTTGCTTTATGATTCCGGGAAATTCACTTTGTCCGAGCCTAAAAATCTCAATGCGATGCAGCGGGTGGAAAAATCGACTGAAGAATTTGAACATTGGTTTGAGAGTGCTTGCCGATTTTTGGAAGGGTTTGACTTCTACTTTCAAAAGGGAGAGAATGACACCGCATATTACAGTAATGCTGCATTCGAACTTCATCAGGCTACCGAAAGATTCTACGCTGCGATACTTCTCGTTTTCACCGATTACAAACCAAGAATCCACGACATTGAAATTCTAGGAAATCAGGTTGAAAAACTGAATGCCAACTTTGCGACAGTTTTTCCAAAAACGACAGCCGAAGAAGAGCGACTATTTATCCTTCTCAAAAAAGCGTACATCGATGCGCGTTACAACAGGAATTACAAGATTGAAAAAGAGGAATTGGAATATCTTGGCAGTCGGGTTACATTACTGAAAGATTTGACGGAACGGATTTGCAGAGAGCGGATTGCGCAGTTTACCGACAGCTGATCCAATGAATGAACTTTCTTCGATTTGCCTACTACTTGAAGAGCCCGGCTTCTCTACTCTTTGTGACACAGAAATCAGTACATGCTTACAGCCGCTTTCAACCTTTTCGCGATTAACTTCTTAAAACTCTCGGGCTCCAATACCTTTACCTTCTCACCAAAAGCCAACAAAGCGCTTTCCAATTCATAATTAGGACTCACCTCTATGGAGATCACCAACCCCAGATCTGTCCTGGACTTGACCTTTTGTGAGCCATGTTACATGAAATTATCTTGAATCATCGCTGAAAATTGTTTTTTATGACTTTTAAATTTTTTCATTAGATCGGCAGCTTTGTCAATCTCATTTTGCGGGCATGAGGGAGATGCCATCATTTTAGATAATTTATCAATCGTCTTGACAATCTCCAAATGATCAAATCTCAGTTCGAGTAAATCACTATATCCAGACCCAGACCTGTTTAATCCAATTGCCTCAATAGTTCTTGCGCCTCTATTCTTCTTGTCAATTCCAACAGCAAATTCTTGTCTAAACTGAATTAGAAATTTTGGATTTTCAGTCGCAGGATTGATAAAATACGGTTTTTCATTTTTTAGATCGTCATGATGATTTCTGGCTCTTTTAGTCGAATCCAATAAAGGGAACAAATTTTCCTTGTATCTCTGGTTACATATTGCACAAGCAAATAGCATATTATCCCAATTGTATGCCAACCAATAGTAACCTGGATATTTTAAGTGCTCCCGCTTGTTTTGTCTAAATCCTCCCTTCGGACGAAAATGTTCAATATCGCCATGTGATACTGCACTAACATTTTGTTCACAGAATGCACATTTTCCATTTTGACAAGTTCGAAGTATTGTTTTAATGTTGTCATGTCCGTAAATCTTCGAGTCAAAAGTAAATTTGGCAGTCCCTAAAAAATAATCATCCTTATTTGCATCAAATTTTGAATTATTTTCGGCAGTTTCCTCTATCAATTTACAATGGCCTAGGGCATTCGGAACAATTGGACTGGCGGAAGGTTTACGCAGTTTTATCATTATAACGTTTGACGATATTATTTATGAGTAACATTGCTTCAATTTCGTCACGAGTTTCACCAGTAGGTAAAACTCCATACTCGTTTTCAAGGTTTTTAAGCTCCTTTTCAATATCAGCCGATATATTTCCTTGTGTAAGAATTTTCTCTCTTAAAGACATGTAATAGTCTAAATGTGCTGGTCTTGCGCTATGAAGATCGAAATATTCACTCGTTAACACTTGATCAATTCTCCAATTTTGGACAGTAAAGTCCTCATTTTTGACTACAATTTGACCGTCATCGTCAAGTTTGTAAAGGAATATGTCTGCCTTTTCAGCGGCTTGAACTATTAACGGACTATGGGTGGCTACAATGATATGACTATTCATATTGTCCAGCGTAAAACGATCAATAAGATCTACATATTCTCTTTGCCACTGAGGATTTAAATGGGTATCAGGCTCGTCTAAGAGAAATAAACATTCTTCGTTTCCAGTAATAAGAATTAATCCTAAAACGGTTATCAACTGCGCCTCACCTTCACTTAGTTGAGTAAAATCAAATACAGATCCACTCCTTAACGATTTTACTTTCAGGATTACGTTAAAGATTACATCGATTTGTTTTAATGTCTCAAAAGCACCAAAGAAATGCATTGCTGAATCAAACTGAAAGGGAATTTCACTTGATACTTTTTTTAAATCAATATTATTAAGTTCTATTTTCTCTTGAAATATCTCTTCCTCCAAATAATAGATTGGGTCAGAGATAGTATTATTATATAAAAATGAAATGATTTTATCTGCTCGCCTTTTGATATCCCAGAAGGGAAACTCAACGCCCCTCAATAAGTTCTCTTCAAGCAAATTAATACCTTTATTTGAATGTTTCCTTTCGCCAGGATTGTACCACAGAGGGCTTTTTAATTCCAGACTGACTTCGGCTAAACTATTAAAACTCGTAAAATTTTCAATCAAATAGGCTACTCTTTCCTGAAATATAGGGTTTTCATTTTGATCCTTATAAAGAAGTAGAGTAAGAAGAATCATTTGAGAATGATAATTTTCTGAGAAAAATAACCTTCTGAGGTCATTTTCTAGGCCCTTGTTATTCTTCAAGTCTTTCCAAACTTGTTCCTCATATGGTCTTATTACGTCACGAATCCTTTTGTTTTCACCTGAATAATAACCAATAATGTATTTGGGGAGATAAACCTCATGTTTGAGATTATTGAATTTTCGAAAACTTACTTCACTTGGAAGCTCGGCGGCCCCATTTAATTTTCTCCAAACCTGAAAAGAACCCTTTCTACATAGAACTCTAATTTCTGAATTATAGCATACATATAATAAATCATATTCAAAATTCTCATAAGACCAGTTTTCGAAATCTTCTTTGGACTTTAACAAATCCAAATCTCGGAATATAATGGCTAGAGCTTCTATTAGATTAGATTTCCCCAGTCCATTTTTACCTACTAGTAGAGAAATTAGATTCGATTTGAAATCGAGATGCAAATTCTTTATGTTTTTATATTCAGAAATCCAAAGACTTTTGATTTTCACGACTCTTATTTTTTAGGGTAGTGGATTTTATCCTTTTTAACAGCATAGCAGCAGGCTCATCATTAAAGTCTTGCGTTACCAACTCTCCGCGAAACGCCTTGGCTAGCATTGTCTGAGGCAATTTCTTAATTTTCTCTTTTAGTGCGAGATACTGGACTTCAATGATGTCAACTTTAGCAAAAAGGGCTTCGATCCGGTTTACAATTTCCTTTTGTTCATCTGTTGACGGAATTGGTATTTTGAATTCTCTGCATTGGGAAAGGGAAATATTCACCTGACCAACAACACCTTTTGTTTCATTATAAAGTGACTTAACAGAAGTTCCTTCGCAAAAAAAGTGATATAAAAATGTATTAAGCAGGTAAGGCTTAGTCCTGAATAAGGTAATTGCTTGATTGTGATTCCATTCGGCAAAAGTGTTAGGCACCAAAGCAATTTTATTTAACGGTGGGCCTACAATATTCATGACAACATCACCCGGTATCAAAATCGATTTCTTCATCGAGTTATTGTGCGCCTCCTCACTAATGTACTGAGAGCGATAATCAAAATCTATTTTTTGATTTACTATGTTGTATACTTTAAGAAATGGAATTCCTTCATTTGTAAACCCAGATTTTGGCGTTCCTCCACTTTGAACCTTTACACAACAGTCTTTTGCTAGTTCTTCTTTCCATTTATCTGACAGCTTGTTTTCTTTTCGCCAATCCTCCGTCAACTTCCCCGTCACCGCCTGCGTCAATACCGATTGTCGGAAAGTTTTAAGCAACTCCGGAATACGCGCCAGGCTGGCTTTCAGTGTTTCCAAATACCCAAAAGCCATATCCAATTTAGCCACAATCCGCTTTTGCTCGGCCAGGGGTGGAAGGGGTAAACCAATTGAAGCTAGATTTTTTCTTGATATCCGAAGTCGCGTTGATCCCGACGAGAGTTCGGAAATCTTGCCCCTTATCTGAGAAGAGTTTAAAATGTACATCAGCCACTTATTGAACACGCCATTTTGGCCACATCTTATTATCGCGATATCGACAACAGTGACATATAGACCATTAAGTGGAAAAATACAGGTTCTACCCAATGGATCGGGCATTCGTGCAATCAACAGATCATCCGGTTGCAAAAAAGTACAGTTAAGTTGATACGCTTTAGTTAGAGTCAGAAATCTTGCTGATTTGTCTTTAAATTCTCCGTCGCCAATATCGGCTAGTTGAATCAATCTAACTTCTCCATTTTGATCTTGATCCTTAGATTCAATCCAATCCCCATCGTTAAATAGGCCATCGTTGGGGATTAGATTTTCAACTGAGGCAATACTCCAACCCTCCGGTAATTCCTTTTCCATCATGCCAGCAGTTCAATCATTTTTTGTAATTCGGCCTGTATAGCTTTCAGATCTTCCGCTGCTTCACGAGCCAGATCTAATGGTTCTTCCGTGTGTGCGCCATCGGCAAAGCTAGCATCAGCCATCAGTCCTATGTCCAGCGAGTCACTTTTAGCGGCTACCTCCTCACGCGTGAGGCTGGTCCAGCGTTCGTCGGTTACGGAGGCGCGTTTTTCATCGATCACGGCTCCGTCATAAGCGTCTTTTACGTTATCCAACGCTATACCACCAGTGTAGGCATTGGCAAAATCGGCAAAAGCATTGCGGGTAAATGGCGTCCGTTTCCCGTAGCTCGGGGCGTTGGTGCGCATATCGTAAAACCAAACTCTTTTCGTATTTCCGGTTTCACCCGTTCCGCGTTCAAAGAACAGCACGTTGGTTTTCACCCCTGCTGCATAGAAAATGCCGGTGGGCAATCTGAGGATGGTATGCAGGTTGCATTTGTCCATTAAATCTTTCCGGATCTTGCGCCCGTCACCGTCTTCAAACAGTACATTGTCCGGAAGTACTACCGCTGCCCTTGCCCCACCTTTCTTATGTAGGGATCGATAAATATGCTGCAAAAAGTTGAGCTGCTTGTTGCCTGACAAATAGGTAAGATCATCCCTTGAAGGGCGTTCCCCTCCCTGTTTGGTTCCAAAAGGTGGATTGGCAAGCACACCATCAAAACCTTTGAAGGATTTACCCAATTCAGATAACGTATCGCCCAGTTCAATGCGGCTTTCGAGTCCGTGTAGTTTGGCATTCATTAATGCAAGGCGGTGCGCGTCCTGTACGAGTTCGCAGCCACTAAAAGCCTGGAATTTTTGAAATTCGCGATCGGCAGCCGGGTCAAAGTAATCGTCGTGTTTGTTTCTCAGGTATTGGTCAGCGGCAATCATGAAGCCGAAAGTGCCCGCAGCCGGATCGTTCCAGCGTTCGCCAAGTCTTGGTGCCATCAATTCTACCATCACGTTGATCAACGGGCGCGGTGTAAAATACTGACCCGCCCCGCTCTTTTTCTCTCCGGCGTTTTTTTCCAGGAGCTCTTCATAAATCGTGGCGATTTTGTCCTGTTCGTGCTCGTCATACCAGTTAATGGCATTGATTGTAGTAATGAGCATTCTGAGGTTCACCGGCTTACGCAGCGTGGTGGAGGCATTGGTATAAATTTCCTGCACCGCCGCATTGGTCGATTTCGCGCTAATTGTAGCAAGCAACTCGCGGTAGGTTTCAAACAAGGTTACATTGTCGGTAATCCCGGTCAGGCGAGCCCAACGGTATTCTTCGGGAATGTCTTCTTCAAACTCTTTCGTTTCGGATAATCGAAGGAAAAGGATGTAGGTTAGTTCATTGAGGTATTGGTGATAGGTCACACCATCATCCCGCAATACATTACATAGCCCCCAAAGCTTATTCGCAATTTCGTCTGCACTCATTATTTTAATTGTTATTTATTCGACAGGTTTCTACGATTTTACGCAGTTATCTGATACATATTTTGGTTAATGGTATTGATCACCTGTTCCAGCTGCTCGTCAAAAATCTTATTCAGTTGCTGGAATCCGCCATCTTCGATGAAGGGCGATTGATTCAAGTCTTCCACTTGCAGCACAGATTCCTTGATCAGCTGTTTTTCAAAACGGTCGATCCACTTTTGCTGAATCCGGTTCCAGTTCTGCATCTGGCGCACCCGGCCCACTGCCCTTTTAATTCGGTCTTCGCGGCTCTCCAGGGCACTTCCGATGGCAAGTGTGCGAATGAAAGAAATGATATCAGCGCCCAAATCTTCATTTTTTGCCTGTTTCCAAGCTGCTTTTACCATACGAGGCTCGAAGCCCTGGTCGGCCAAAGCTATCAACAATTCCTTTAAGGAACGTCGATCAAGTTGCTCCGGTCGGGTACAGACAATTTGTAACGCGCTGATCTTGTTCTGGTTTTCCTTTATAAATCGAGTAAAACTTTCGAGGTAATCTTCCGGCCTCTCTGTGTTTCCATAGCCAGTTTCGGTCCGAAGGTATTCATCCTGGTGCTCCGAAAAGTAAAGTGGTCGGTCCGACGAAATTTTCTCATCCAGGAAATTCCACAGGCTGCTTAGTTGCTGAATTTTCTCAAGACTTTCAGGTAACGGGTTTTTCCGTAGGTTCTGGGCGAACTCGTCTATGTTTACTCCGCCTAGCCGATATGTAAATTCATTCAAATTGTATTCGCTCATTTGCTTCTTCTTGCGTTGCAGTTTAGCAATAATTTGTTCGATCTGCCGCCAGGCGCGGGCATCGCTGTCTATATGTTCCAATTCATAGGCCAGCTTCACAAAGGTTTCAGTGGGGTTGACCACCACAGGTTTCATCTGCGAATACTTTTCCAGGGTATCATAAATTTTGACTGCGTCGTAGATTCTGAAAACCTTTTTCCCGATTTCATCACAACGCCGTGTAGCCCGTCCCAGCATTTGTTCGAAAAGTATGCGGGATTTTACCCTGCGTAAAAAGACAATGTTACAGATCGCCGGTACATCTATACCGGTGGTTAACAGATCGACGGTTACGACAATTGTTGGGTATTTTTCATTTTTGAACTTGGTAACTTCTGTCTGCGGATCGTACAAGCTTCCGGTGATTTTCATAATCGCATCATCAGGAAACTGGGCGCCCAGGTTTAAGAACTCTTCTTTGAACAGCGACACGACCATATCTGCATGAGCATTGGTCGCTGCAAACACTAGTGTTTTTTCATCACCATCCGGATCAAGTTCTTTCACCAGTTGCTGTATCACTGTCCGGTTGAAGCTTTCGGTAATTACCTTTTTGTTGAAGCCGGATACATCAATCTGCAATTCATCTTCGAGTTCATCCAGCTCAATAACGGTGTTATTTTCCTTATCGAAAGATTTTGGTCTTTCGCCGGCTTTCCACTCAATACCTTCCTCACTTAGTTTTGTTTTAATGAGTGTCGGCGGATCGTGATCGATCAGAAAACCATCAATGACTGCCTCCCTGTAAGAGTAGGTGTAGACTGGCTTTCCGAATATTTCGGTAGTATGTAAAGCTGGTGTGGCAGTCAAGCCAATTACGTAAGCATCGAAATAGTCCAGCACCATCCGGTATTTGCTTACATAATCCATCTGCGATTTAAAGTGAAGATCATCTTCATCAATCTCCCTATCGAGCAAGTACCCCCTGTGAGCTTCGTCGATGATGATGCAATCGTATTGATCGACCGGCGGCAAGTCGGATTCGCTATCATTATTGTACAATCGTTTGACCATACTTTGTACGGTGGCAAAATGCAGTCGCGTATCCGTATCGGGAATGGCGTCTTTCAAGCTGCTGATCTTATATACTTCCGTGAAGGTATTCAGGCTGTAAACCTTATTGTCTTTGAACGCATCCAAGGCTTGCGTACCGAGCAAAGTACGGTCAACGAGGAACAGAATTCTGTTGAAGCGGTTGGTCTGAATCAGGTGGTAACACAATCCGATGATGGTTCGGGTTTTTCCGGTACCGGTCGCCATTGCAAGCAGCGCTTTTCGCTCAATGGGATTGCTGATAATTTTTTGTTCAACCGCCTGAATCGCCTTCAATTGATACTCACGTAGGCCTAATCCACTTTTTTGAGAAAGGAAATCTAGCGGTATTTCTTGTAATTTTTTGTTTGACTCCTCGATATCCTGGATTCGCAGTTTCTTTAAACCGTCTGGTGAGTACCAGCCATGCAAAGCTTTTGCGTGATTATTCTTGTTTCGTACGTCCAAAAACCAAACCCCGCTTTTGGTTTTAATCTGTTCCAGATATTCCCGGCCATTTGTAGAAAACAGGAACGGAACCTTGTTGCCATCCCACGTTCCTAAGAAGGCAGTCTCTGGTAAAAGTTGAACTTCTTTTGCGTACGCCTTGGATTGGCCTAAGTCAGTGGAAATGTCCTGAGCATATTTTTTTGCTTCGATTATACCGTAGAGCTCCGTACCAATGAAAAGTGCATAATCCGCCCAAAGACTTCCGGCAGGCCATTCTGCAATAGCCATTGCCTTACCTCTTTGTGGTAAAGTTTTGTTTTTCTTGTAATTCAATAGGTCAGTATCGACTTCCCACCCCGCTCTCCTGAGTTGCTGATCGATGAGTTGACGCGTTGCAGCCTCAGACCACTCGATTTTTCGTGCAGCTTTCTCAGACCGTTGCTGAATGATCTGTTGTTTTTCTGTGGAGAGACCATTTGTATTTCGCTCTGAAAGTAGCTTATTATATTTCTCTTCCAGATCGCCATAGTCAGTTTCAAGAAGATGCAATGCGTGGCGGGCATCCAGATTTTGAGGCTCAACAAACGAAAGCCTGAAAACATCATCGTTTTCTGTGGAGTAAGTTTCGTAAAACCACTTGGAAATTTGGAAAGCAGCAAGTAAGGCTTCCTTAGCTTCCTGATAAGTGCCTACATGGTCATGTGATGCTTTATTCCCTCGCGTTCTAACATAGTAAAACAGATCCTTTAATGCTTGTGGAAGAATATTTTCAAAACCCAGCAGCCTCAACCGATTTGCGAAAGTATTGTCGACAGGAAATTGCAGTGCGTGTTCTTTAAATAATATTTCCGTGATTCTTTCGCCAAACACCCGAATTTTCCATAACGAAGCCGCAGGATCTTGGTGTAAATTATACTCTGCTGATATTCCAATGTTATATAGAATGGGGAATTCAGATTCCAGGAAAGTAAAGTTTGAAGAATTCGTCATGGAGTAGGTTTCGTTGAATCATAAAGATCAAACACTAAAACATTTACCTGAATTTGGCTATTGAGCCAATTGATTGATCATTTTGATAATTGAGCTTGCATTTACCGTGAAACCTCCCTTTTTGAAACGAAGGCTGTTGGGATGGCAAATTTGGAAAGTGTCAAATGGGAGCTTTTCCGAAGACCACTTGTATAATAACCTTGGAATTATCGTCTCTATGGCTGCATCTCCTGTATGAACGCCAAAGTATTCTCTCACGTGATAACCGTAATTAGGACTTGTCGTCATAATAATGAGGATATCCGGTTTTACAATACTAATTTCTTTAGAGAGAAGGCTGATAAATGCGTTCATCGAGTTATCATACAACTTCCCAGTAGGTCGATTTTTTTCAATATCAATTTTCGACAAGTTTGTCCAAAGAACCGTTTTGTTAAGGTCTCCCTGCCCATAGCTTTGGTTTAAATCCCTTATGAACCACCAAAACGGAGAATTAGGCTGTTCACGATTTGTCATGAAAGATTCATATCCCGATGTAAGTCGCCGATGCGTGTCTAGAAGATCTTCATTTGGTTTGAAATCCTCCCATCCATGAGTTTCCATTCCCACAAACATTAGTTTCTTTCTGGACTCAGTGTATTCAGGATAGACATGCATCATGAACGGTCCATGCATTCTCTCAACCTGTAAAGGCGTCGCATGCGTATTGATTGTATTGTAAATTTCAGGGAGCTCTTCAAGGTAGAGGTTTCGAAGCTGCTCGTTCAAATTGGCTGAGTTCATAACTTTTTTTAAGAGGGAAGTAAAACACAATGTAGTTCATATTGGCGACCTGAACGAGGATCAAGCTGAAAATCTGGGGGGAGTTAAGCATAGAGTTTCGTAAGCCTGAATAGGAAGAATGGGATATCCCGAACGCCTCTGGATGACGACCTAAAAGCCTTGATCTTCGCATTGAAGGACTCAGCCGAAGCATTCGTGCTTCTGTTATTGAAGAAGTTCAGAATGTCCAGATAGTGGGTTTGAATAGATTTGGCAACGGTTTTGAAAGAATCAAGGCCGCAATCTTCCACTTGATTGTACCAGAGCGCAAGCTTTTTGAAGGCATGTTCTTTTGATTTACAAGTCCTAAAAATTGTCCCTAATCCTGTCGCCAGCTTGTAGGCTTGGTTTATGAGCGGATAACGCTCAAAGAGCAATCTGGAACGCTGGATTTGCGAAGCAGTCCATTTGTCGCAGTGCTTAAATAACAAATAACGGCTTCTGACCAATAGCTGCTTGATTGTATCACCGTTTGCAAGAATTTCAGGTTCGTATGGCACACCTGCCTGCTTTGCAGCTTCAATAGCCTGATTCTCTTGATCCAGAGCTTGCCAACGATGTTTGATCCTGATTTCCTGGACAGCATCATAAGCAAGTTTTTGAACGTGAAACCGGTCTATAACCTTTGCTGCTTTGGAGAAACACCGACTGACTATCATTCCCATATTGGCAGCCATATCCTGTGTTACTTCCCGCACTTTGCTGCGAATACGCTTGGGAATTTTTCGCAAAACCTCAATCACTGATGCTGCTTGCGTACCCTTTATCATTGCCAGCAAAGAGCCTTTTCTACCTTTTGCAGCCTTATTAGTTACAATCGTGTAAAGTTCGCCATTGGATAGTGAAGTTTCGTCAATACTTAAATATGGACCGGTGTTTTCTGGATACAAAAGCCATTCAGCAGCATGCTCGCGCTGGTCCCAGTCTTTGTAATCACTGATGTGGTCCTTGTATTGCTGTTGAAGCTGTTTGCCGTCGAGATGAAAGTATTTGCCTAGCTGTGAACAACTGACGGGATTATTATCAATACATTGTTTTTAAAAAATCAGCGAACTCCTTGGTCATCCGAGTTCCCTGTTGCACTACATTCCAATCCCTGCTAACAATGTCGCCGGTGTCCTTGACTTCCCACCGGCGGCGCTTGATACAGAGTGTGACACGTTGGTTACGAATCGGAAAATCCTGAATGTATATCTCGGGTAAAAAGCCTTTGGACTCTAATTTTTGATCCTTGTATTCGGCAGGAGGAAGGTTCTTTTCTTCCAGGTAAATATTCAGGCCAGTGAGGCCTTCAACTATTTTGGAAAGCTCGAAATAATCGAGGATGCCCTCGGGCAACAGGAAGCGGACTAGGGCTAAATAGGACTCTTGCAATGCATTCAATATTGATTCATCGCAAAACAACTACTTTTTTTATCGCCCCCCAACTTTTCTGACTGATCCCTGAACGATGCCATGAGCAGGAGAATTACGAAAATGTTAGCCAAGGTGGTGCGCGAGACCAGCGTTGAAAAGATAAATCGAAATGAGGTATTGCAACTCAGACAGAAATGCTACTTCAACCTTTTCAATCTTTTGGCCAAAATGCCTCTTTGGATCAAGCAGAAAATCTGGGGGAATATTAAGCATAGAGTTTGGTAAGCCTGAATAGGAAAAATGGAATATCTCTCACTCCTCTGGATGACGACCTAAAAGCCTTGATCTTCGCATTGAAGGACTCAGCCGAAGCATTCGTGCTTCTGTTATTGAAGAAGTTCAGAATGTCCAGATAGTGGGTTTGAATAGATTTGGCAACGGTTTTGAAAGAATCAAGGCCGCAATCTTCCACTTGATTGTACCAGAGCGCAAGCTTTTTGAAGGCATGTTCTTTTGATTTACAAGTCCTAAAAATTGTCCCTAATCCTGTCGCCAGCTTGTAGGCTTGGTTTATGAGCGGATAACGCTCAAAGAGCAATCTGGAACGCTGGATTTGCGAAGCAGTCCATTTGTCGCAGTGCTTAAATAACAAATAACGGCTTCTGACCAATAGCTGCTTGATTGTATCACCGTTTGCAAGAATTTCAGGTTCGTATGGCACACCTGCCTGCTTTGCAGCTTCAATAGCCTGATTCTCTTGATCCAGAGCTTGCCAACGATGTTTGATCCTGATTTCCTGGACAGCATCATAAGCAAGTTTTTGAACGTGAAACCGGTCTATAACCTTTGCTGCTTTGGAGAAACACCGACTGACTATCATTCCCATATTGGCAGCCATATCCAGCGTTACTTCCCGCACTTTGCTGCGAATACGCTTGGGAATTTTTCGCAAAACCTCAATCACTGATGCTGCTTGCGTACCCTTTATCATTGCCAGCAAAGAGCCTTTTCTACCTTTTGCAGCCTTATTAGTTACAATCGTGTAAAGTTCGCCATTGGATAGTGAAGTTTCGTCAATACTTAAATATGGACCGGTGTTTTCTGGATACAAAAGCCATTCAGCAGCATGCTCGCGCTGGTCCCAGTCTTTGTAATCACTGATGTGGTCCTTGTATTGCTGTTGAAGCTGTTTGCCGTCGAGATGAAAGTATTTGCCTAGCTGTGAACAACTGACGGGATTATTATCAATACATTGTTTTTAAAAAATCAGCGAACTCCTTGGTCATCCGAGTCCCCTGTTGAACAACATTCCAATCTCTGCTCACTATCTCGCCAGTGTCCTTGACCTCCCAGCGGCGACGCTTAATGCAGAGCGTAACACGCTGGTTACGAATCGGAAAGTCCTGAATGTATATCTCTGGCAGAAAGCCTTTGGACTCTAATTTTTGGTCTTTGTATTCGGTAGGAGGAAGGTTCTTTTCTTCCAGGTAAATATTCAGGCCAGTGAGGCCTTCAACTATTTTGGAAAGCTCGAAATAATCGAGGATGCCCTCGGGCAACAGGAAGCGGACTAGGGCTAAATAGGACTCTTGCAATGCATTCAATATTGATTCATCGCAAAACAACTACTTTTTTTATCGCCCCCCAACTTTTCTGACTGATCCGCCTCTTTCTTATCTATTGCAACTTTTATTGCAACTAAAGAAAAAAGCACCTAGCAAATTAATGCTAAGTGCTTCATTTTCAGGCTCCCGAAGTTGGGCTCGAACCAACGACCCTCTGATTAACAGTCAAAGGCATCCAGATTCCCAATTCTCTACCGTACAAAGAATTTCTTCTATATTGTCTCAAGCCTCTTCCGTAACGCTTCCATGTCATTACTTACTTTCTTATCAACAATTTTGGCGTAGTGTTGGGTTGTCCTTAAATCCTTATGCCCTAACATTTTCGAAACGCTCTCGATTGGAACATTATTTGACAATGTAACCGTCGTCGCAAAGGTGTGACGAGCTAGATGGAAAGTTATATTTCGCTCAATTCCACAGACGTCCGCAATTTCTTTCAAATAGGAATTCATTCTTTGATTGGTTAAAACCGGCAACAACCTATCTTGATTGATACATTGAATATGCTCAGAATAGCATTCTAAGATTTTTAAAGGAATCGGCAACAAAGGAATTTTTGACGGTGTATCCGTCTTTTGTCTCTTTATTGACAGCCACTTACGCCCGTCGATGCCATCAATCAGTTCTGATCGTTTTAACTTCTGAACATCAACATATGATAGTCCAGTATAACAACAGAAGACAAAAATATCGCGGACCTTCCTTAGTCTTTCATTCGGAAATTTCTTTTCAACTATTGCCCCAAGTTCAGTATCATCCAGTGGTCTCCTATCCACTTCTTGCTTTGCCATGCTAAAAGCAAAAAAAGGATCACGAACAATCCATCCACTCTTTACGCAAATCAGGACAATCTTTTTAAAATACACCAGGTATTTCATCGTCGTGTTATGGGAGATATTCCTCTTCCCTTTCAAATAGAAGGCATAAGCAGAGATCAAACTGTAATCCAATTTATCTAGGCTTACATCTGAAACCTTGTACTTAAAAAATAAAAACTCCTTCACATTGCGGAATGCAGCTTCATAACGATTATAAGTGCTTCTTGCAAAATCCTTTCCGATAAGTGCCTGCATTTCGTCATTGTGCTCTTTAAAAATTTCAAGGATCATTCGCGGTCGGTCTTCAATGCCCAACAAAATATTTCGAATGCTATCTGCCGTGATTGGCTTCCCTCAATTAAGCAGGACTTGTTGAACTTCATAGACTTTACTTTGCAAAGAGTCAAGATAAGAGTTGAGTCGCTTAGCCTCTTCCTTTGAACCGATCATTCCTCCCATCTTCAAGCTCCATTTTTCGGGTTCGCATTCCCGTTTTACGGTCAATTCGAAACGTTTTCCGTTTGCTGTGATCCGCAGATAAACTGGCATTTTGCCAGAACCGAAGTTTTTCGGCCTCTTTAAATAAAAGAGTAAATAGAATGTTTTGGTTAACATAACAAACCTGTTTTATGTGAATAAAAGTAGGTCCGCAGTTATAAAAAATCAAGATGTTTACTGATCAAACAAGCTGATATACAATTAATTACACCCCTCCAAGGGAGTCGATGTCTCATTTATAGCAGACTCTCGATTGACTCTCCTTTAAATATGCGAGCAAATGCATATTTTGACAGTTTCCTCAACAATCAAAACCCTGCAAATCAATGATTTACAGGGTTTTGATTGTTTTTAGTAAGTTATCTAGTGCACCCAACGAGTGCAGCCGCTTTCTCTTTGTTTAAATGTCAATATATCTCCCCGGCCAGCGTCGTTAGCCAATCGGCAATAGTCTTTGCATCGGTATCTTTGTTGAAGATCTCTACATCACCGATTTGTTTCAATAAAATTGCTTTGTAATCCTTGGATGAAGGGTTATAGCGGTAAATATAAAAACTGGTGGCACCCCCATCCGCACCGACCTGGGTTGGTTTGGTAAAATCTGAATCATTTACCAGTGCTGCCTGGGCGATGTATTTGCTGAGATCTGCCGCAGGTACCAAGTAGCTTGAAAGCGTTGTCTTGGACAGGTTGGCTTGCAGGTCTTCGGCGGTAAACGAGGCCTCATTGAGTCCATTGATCCATTTATCTGGTTTGTCATAGGTTCTGACGCGCCCGTCTTTGTCTATCAAAAAGCCCTTGAACTGATAACCCCAAGCCTGATTTGAATAATTTACCTCAAAAAAGACTTCCTGACCGTCAGACACTGTAATATCATCCGAACAACCTAAAAAGGACGTCAATAGTAACAGGGCGCAAACAACACGGGAAAATGAAAGTGCTTTCATGGTATGATCAGCTTGCCACAATAAAGTTACGAATTTTCCATTGAACTAACCGGATCGATTGTTATCCAAATGAGGGCGATTTATATAGATTATCCCTATCAGGTTAAAAAGGACAAAAGCTGCACAATGCTAGTCGGCATCGTGCAGCTCAAAGATGTTTTTATAACTATAAATCTGTGACCAAAGGTCTCTTTGGGTAGGACGTAGCGGGTTCGAACCGCTGACCTCCGCCCTGTCAAGGCGGCGCTCTGAACCAGCTGAGCTAACATCCTGTAAGAGCCGCTATGATACGCTAATTTTTATTTGTTTCCAACTGGAAATGGTAAACTTTACGTGACGGGATCCGGTAAAGCAGTACGAGCCCAACGATGAAAATCAGCAGTAGCGCAAGAATACTGTTGCGCATGCTTCCCGTCAGCTGCTCGACTGCCCCATAGATAAATGTACCAATCACAATGGCCAGCTTCTCGGTCACATCATAAAAACTGAAATAAGACGCCGTGTCGGGCACATTCTCGGGGATCAGCTTAGAGTAGGTAGACCTGGAAAGAGACTGTATCCCGCCCATGACCATACCGACCATGCAGGCAATCACATAAAACTCGGAGGCCTGTGTCGTGTAGTAGGCGCCCATGCAGATGCCCACCCAAATGGCCACCCCGATCATTAAAGCATAGATATTTCCGATCCTGCCCGAAAGCCAGGCGAAAGCATAAGAACCTGCAATGCCCACCAACTGGATCAAAAGGACAGTAATGATCAGGCTCTGCGAAGGAAGTTTCAGCTCGGTCGCGCCAAAAATCGTTGCCACGTACATGACCGTTCTCAAACCCATAGTATATATAAAGAAAGCGCTCAGGAATTTGGCCAGGTAAGGTTGCCCGCGGAGCTGCAAATACACTTTTCTTAGTTCAGCAAAACCGTTGAAAACCCAGTTGCCTGCTTTTTTCTTGGCCGATTTTCCAGCGGGCAAATAATGAAAAGGGATCTGTGCAAAGAGGATCCACCAAAGCCCGACGGTAAAAAAAGAGATCCTGGCCGGAAGCGCCTTGTGGGTGATGCCGTAAAATTGGGGCGCAAGGATCATGCTCAGATTAAAAAGAAGCAGCAGAACGCTGCCCAGGTAGCCCATCGAAAAGCCTCGCGCACTGTACCGGTCATAATTTTCCTCGGTGGCAATTTCAGGCAGGTAGGAATCATAAAATACAATGCTGCCGCTCCACCCCACCAAACTAAGCCCGAAAAGAAATACCCCGGCCGTCAGTGTGTCTTTGGTAAAAAAATAAAGCAGCATACAGCTCACTGCGCCGGTATAGCAGAAGAATTTCATAAAATTTTTCTTCTTGCCTGTATAATCAGCGACCGCTGTGCATAACGGGATCAGCAGTGCCGTAATCAAAAAAGAAGCGGAAACGGTATAGGAAAAAAGTACGGAACTTTTGATGTGTATCCCCAGGAAATTGGTCTCAGCAGTGCCCGACGCACTGAGTGCTGTGGCGCTGAAATAAACGGGAAATATACTGGAAACGATAACAAGCGCGTGAACGGAATTGGCCCAGTCGTACATACACCAGGCATTGATCATGGAGGGGTTGTTCTTTTTCATTCATTCAAATTTGGCTACAAAATAAGAAAAGCGGCAGATTTAATCCGCCGCCTCTTTAAACAAATGCTTGCATCAGCCCATCAATTACTTGATGACGGGCTGGAAAACCATGATCGTTTCCTGCTCGACGCCATCGACAGGCATCTTGCTTTTCAACCTGAGTTTGCTATTGGTGAGCTCTTCGACGCCAAATTCGCCAGAGAAGCCCGAAATCTTGATATCGAGCACCTTATTATCGTTCATTAGATACCACGTACCACCGTTGATGACCTGCTTGGAATCCTGATCAATGGCCTTGGTCACATTGTTTTGAAGAAACTGTATATCCATCTCTTCCTTAATAGCCTTCGTCTGGGCATTGAGCTGGTTGACAGGGATATCCTTGTTTGCCAAATCTGTGACTGTTGACATCCGCCAGGGATAATTGATCAGTATTTTATCCTTTTCTGTCAGCGTCGGGTTTTCGTTCTTATCTTTGTCCTTATCGCAACCCAGCAATAAAAGGGTCAAAAGGAGCGGGACAAAAAGCAGTAATCGTCTCATATCTGTTGGATTTTATGTTTCAAGGCAATTTTAAAATGAAAATTTCTTAGCAAATAACGCATTGTTGCTTTCGCGGAAAAATCAAATTACTCTAAGCGCAAAAGTAACGAATTTGTCTGGTCAATTCTTATGGTCCCATATACAAAGATCTATTTAACGGCGGCTTATACTGGCTTTATCTCCCTGCTTCTGCTCTGTTTTCAATCCTTGGGCCAGGACTGTCAGCCCGCTTATGTGCTAAACCCGGTTACGACCAATAATACCATCGAATGGAGCAAATTCCCTGAATTTACGCTACCGTTTCAAATCATTTACAGCGGCCCCCGGTTTGGCGATACCCAGTCGCAGCCGCTCAGACACGGTTTCAGTCATATTGCCGCATACAGCGGCCCGGAGCCTGGCTCGCTGAAAGCCGAGAACCGCGCCATACTTTGGTACGGTGTGGCTACCTCTTCGGGTAATCAGCCCTGGGCCGATAATACATTGCGCAGTCCATGGGGAAACGACACGGCCGCCTACCGCAGCTTTTGGGACAATTATGCTTCCAGCACCTCCGACTCGCAGATCATTTGCCTGGACATTGAAAGAATGCAGCGCGAAGACCGCGATATACTTGCCCTTAAAACCAACACCCAGATCCCACAGAACTACCGAAACCTTTCGGACGCGGATTTTCTATTTGCCTATAAACGTGATATCAGGTGGTGGTATACCGAGGCCGTCAACCGTTTGCGGGCCAAAGGGGTGAAGGCAGCCATCACCAGTTATAGTGACGTTCCGGTGCGCAATACGTGGCTGAACATCACTTCCAACAGCTGGCAGGACTGGACAACCAATCCGGCCCGGACCCATTACCTGACCCAGGACAATAGTGGCAAAGTGGGCGGCAGCTTCCACAATGCATTGGATTTCCTGTCCCCTTCGCCATACTACTATTATGGATATGATCATCCCATTGGCAAGGATTACCTCTCCTACCTTTTATTCAACATTGAATCCAATACGGCTTGGAGCAGTAAGCCGGTTGTACCCTTTGTGTGGATGCGGATTCATGATAGCTATGACCCCACTACCCCACTGATTACTTCCTTTATGGCCCAGGCCACAGCTATATTTCCGTTTTTCTCGGGCGCCAAGGGCCTATGGCTTTGGGAAAACCCTGCATTCCCGGGTAATCGCCAGGAAAATTATGCCCCTTATGAGCATTTTATCTACGGCCTGTACCGCCTGTCGGCCTTCAAAGATATGTTTGAAGGGGCTTATCAATTGGTCATACCACAGTCTGCCAGAGATTTAATGGAATCGCAAACGCCCGTCTGGCGCGGAGTAGTGAAAGGAAATAACATTTTGATCGCCGCCCAAAACCCTTACGCGGCTGATAACGCCCAAACTGATGTTTTTGTCTCCTATCAAAAATGGTCAAGGACTATTTCCTTGAAAGGAAAAGAGGTTTTTCTCTGCAAATTTGACCTGACCGACATTATTAATTCAACGCAGCCCTTCCTCTCAGATGCCTATGTGTACCCGCATGTGGTCAGCCGGGAGCTGAATGTGGCATTGACCGGTGTCAATGGCGCCAGTGAGGTCGAATTCTCGCTGGTCAACACCAAAGGCCAGCCTGTTTTTCAAAAGAAAATAAAATCCGTTGCCGGTCAAACCAAAGAGCTGCTCACATTGCCCGTCATTTCCTCTGGTATATATTTTGCTCGCTTTACTACCAGTTTAAAAACGATCACCAAAAAAGTGGTTGTTGTTCAGTAGCTTACCATCCATTCCCATGAACCGTCTTAGCCAACAAACCAGCCCATACCTGCTTCAACACGCCCATAACCCCGTTGACTGGTACCCCTGGGGCGAGCAGGCCCTTACCAAAGCCAAAACCGAAAACAAGCCTATTCTGGTCAGCATTGGCTATTCTGCCTGCCACTGGTGCCATGTGATGGAGCGGGAAAGTTTTGAAAAAGAGGCCATTGCTGCGGTGATGAACCAGTTTTTTGTCTGCATTAAAGTGGACAGGGAAGAGCGGCCCGACGTGGATGCGGTCTACATGGATGCCGTGCAGGCCATGGGCGTACGCGGAGGCTGGCCGCTGAATGTTTTTTTACTACCAGACAGTAAACCTTTTTACGGAGTGACCTATTTGCCTGCCCAGAACTGGGTCCAGCTTTTAAACAGCATTCACAAGGCATTTACCGATCACTATCAGGAGCTGGCCAGCTCGGCGGAAGGTTTTGTCCAGAACATGATCGTCTCGGAAACTCAAAAATATGGCCTGACTGACTCGACAGCCGAATATAGCACCGCCAACCTGGATCTGATGTTTGAGCAGTTGCAAAGAAATTTTGACACACAAAAAGGCGGAATGGACCGGGCGCCGAAATTTCCAATGCCTTCCATTTACAAATTCCTGCTTCGCTATTATGATATCAGCCAGAATCCCGAGGCTCTCGCCCACCTGGAATTATCGCTCAACCGCATCGCGCTGGGTGGAATTTATGATCATGTTGGTGGAGGCTGGGCGCGGTATTCGGTCGACGATGAATGGTTTATTCCGCATTTTGAAAAAATGCTCTATGACAATGCCCAGCTGCTGAGCATTTACGCGGAAGCGTTTTCATTGACCCAGAATCCGATCTATTCCGACCGGATCAGAAAAACGGTCCAATGGCTGCAATCTGAAATGCGCAGCAAGGACGGCGGTTTTTATTCGGCGCTCGATGCGGATAGTGAAGGAATTGAAGGGAAGTTTTACATCTGGACCGAGCAGGAGCTGCGCCAGACGCTGGGCGATGATTTTGAATGGTTTTCCAAATTATATAAAATATCCAAACGCGGCAACTGGGAGCACGGTTACAATCATTTACACCTGACGCACTCTGTTGAGCAAACAGCCAAGGCGGCAGGTATCTTATTGGAGGACCTACCAGTCAGATACGAGGAAGCACTTAGTAAGCTGGCACAAAAAAGGGCCGAAAGGATCCGGCCCGGGCTGGATGACAAAATCCTGGCCTCCTGGAACGGCCTTATGCTGAAAGGATTGTGTGATTGCTACCGTGCATTGGGCGATGACGCTATCCGTGAACTTGCCATTGCTACCGGCCGGTTCATTGCCGATAAAATGACCGAAAAAGATCAATTATGGCATAGCTACAAAAACGGGTTGGCTTCCATCACCGCCTTTCTGGAAGACTATGCTGCCGTCATGGAAGGATACCTAGGACTCTATCAGATCACATTCGAGGAGCAGTGGATCCAAAACGCGCAGCACCTGGCCGATTACAGCATCCATCATTTTTATGATCAGTCCGAGGGCTTTTTTCACTTCACGGATGCTTACGGTGAGCCGCTCATTGCCCGCAAAAAAGAGATTTTTGACAATGTAATCCCTGCTTCCAATTCCATTATGGCACATAATCTTTATGTGCTGGGCAAAATGCTTGACCGGGAGGATTACAGTAAAATATCCGACAAAATGCTTGCTAAAATCAGCAAATTGCTGCTCGCTGATGTGCAATGGGTTACCAATTGGGCTGCATTATATTGCCTGCGTGCCCTGCCTACCGCAGAAATAGTCATCGTGGGTGAAGATGCTGACGCGATGCGCAAGGACTTTGACCGCTTCTTTATCCCCAATAAAATCGTCATGGGAACGACGGGCTCCTCGGAGCTGCCACTGCTGGAAAACCGCAGCGATATGAATGCCAAAACGGCCATTTACGTTTGCTATGATAAAACCTGTCAGCTGCCTGTTACGCGGGTTGAAGATGCGCTGGCGCAGCTGTCAGGTGTGCGTTAACCCCATATATTTCTAGGTATCAAATTATTCTTTGTCACTTTGGCGCTTTATCTGCTAGCAGCATTCCAGCTGGTGTATACTGGATTGGCAAAAATTTCAGTTTGACCGGAGCTCAGCGTCTCCGGTCAATACGCACTACTTTGGTAACCTTATCTTTTGATTCGCTTCGGCTTTCAATAGGCAACACTCGTAAGAAGCATCATATTTTCATCCTGCTGGTCAACTTTCAAT
Organism: Dyadobacter pollutisoli; assembly: GCF_026625565.1. Lineage (NCBI taxonomy): Bacteria > Pseudomonadati > Bacteroidota > Cytophagia > Cytophagales > Spirosomataceae > Dyadobacter > Dyadobacter pollutisoli. The sequence continues at coordinate 690,139 of NZ_CP112998.1, read as the reverse complement.
CCCGAAATATCCAGATCGGGATAATGAAGCAAGGCGGTCCTGGCTAACCCTGCAAAACCTGCAAAATGAATCGGCTTAATTTGTTTATAGGTCCAGGCCTTTTTCTGCTCGGCAAAGGGCAGCAGCCAGGTGAAGGCGGATTTAATGCTCTTTCCATCGGGCGTGGTATAATTCCATAGATCTACGCCCACGCTTTCCCCTAATGCGGCCAGCTGGAAAAAACCCTGAAGGTTCATCACCGAGTAGTTCCACGACACCGTTCTGGCCAGCTCGTGCGGCTGTGAACCATCTTTTGCCAACTGACTGGCAATCCTTTTTTTGGTTTGTTCTTCCAAAATCTGCTTTGCCAGATCATCCTGTCCGGTGAAAAGTGCTATCGACACAGTTTGGACATCGTACCAGGTCCCGTGATTGTTAAATTCGTCGGCCTCATCCACCCCGATCGGGCTGGTGCGCATCCAGTGCAGGAATGCTTTGTACCAATCCTGAATGCCGTTATAGTCGGCCTGCGAAAGGCTTTTCGAGTCTTTCAAAAGTTGCAGGCCATCAATGAGCCGGGCAAGCACGTGCGTATCGATAATGCCGATCCCCCGGCCGGCCGTCACGCCTGGTATGGCCTGGCCGTAGTTCAGGTTAGGGTTCATGCGTGTCTCTTTATCCAGAAACCATACTTTTAAAAGCTTGGCCGCATGGTCCGAATATCGGGTATCACCTGTAAAATACCAGGCAAGCCCCAGCAGATTGACATCACGGCACAGACTGCCGTGGTAATCTGCATCTTTAATTGTGTAGCGTTCGGGATTTACCTGACCATCCTTGCGGATATAGGGCAGCCCGTCGGCTTTGGTGGAATCGGGCCACCAGTACGGGCCTACACTCATATAATCATGTTTATCACCACTGGGCGGCACTTTGCTTTTATAGGTAACCGAATAAGGACCCGATTTCAATGCTTTGTCTGCCCGGATTTTCAGGTCTTCCAATGCCTTCAATAGCGTTTTGTCACCCTTTTGTACCTTATCCTTTGCGTTTTGAAGGTATTGGGGTTTGATCAGAAATGTTTGGGCCGGAGACTTGAAGCTTTGAAGTAAAAGTGAGCCCATCACCAAAGCGATACAGGACAAGACTTGCAAGCGGTTTTTAGCTGTTTTCATAAATATTGTTGAGCGGGAATGTGAGCCAAAAAGAAGAACGGTAACAAATTCCCCGCAGGCATGCAGAGTGCAAAACCTGCGGGAAACATTCAAATTCAAAAGGCATGCACTATTTCATCGTATAGCGCTTGATACTGATCTTGGCACTCTTAGAGCCATTGTTGACCGAATTCACATACACATAGGCGCGATACTTTCCGTCCTGCGTTTCGACCCACACCCCCGCTTCCGCTTTCAGGTTGATCGCATAGTCCGGGGCGCTGGTAAGGTCGAGCTGCTGAAAATCCAGGTCATCGATAAAGATACCGTATTGCAAACGGGCGAGATGAAAATCACGCAAATTCCACACTTTCCGAACCTTGGCGCTACGGTTTACACCGGTCGGCAGCGTTAGCCCGGGCAGATAAGTTTTGGCCGAAGGCGCTACCAATGCGTGGGCAAAGGTAATGTTGGGAATCGACCGGTAAAGATACACCAGGTCGATCTTGGCCGCATTGGCTGCTGCGTTGGCTGCGCTGTAGACGGCCATATCTTCAATGGAAATGTAGGCGTTGGTGCTGTCCTTCACGTCCAGGTCCAGCACCATGTCCATCTGGGCAATTTTGTAGGGTCCCATCGCGTAAGAGACCGATTGTCCGTTGCTGGCTTTCGCCGAGAACTTAAATGTAACCTCCTTCCCTTTTGCATTCGAGGGAATGTGGTAGTAGTACCTGAGCGTTGCTGCCGTGGTGTCCTTGGTAAAGGTTACAGTCGTTTTCGCGCCGTTGTTCTCGGACTCTTTCCCAATCTCGATACCAATATCGTTACCGCTTCCATTGGTGTAGTAGGATTTATTATCAAGATAGGTAGCTTCGGCCCCCGCAATGCTGGCCTCCACCTCGGCCGATACCAGTTTACCAAGGGAGGCCGGAATAGCCATCGCATAGGCGAATTCAATGTTGAGCCCGGCCACATTCGGCCCCAGCGTCCTTTTGATGACATCGTTTTGAAGTTGCTCTTTGAGCACAGGTACCGCATATTCCTCTTCCTGGCAGGAAGAAAGGCCTGCCAACCCGATCAATACCATCAGGTAGCGCATATATTTATATTTCATGATCTTCATTTTTGAATGTGAATGGCTTACGGTTGTTGTACTGCAATGTTGACCGTATAGGTTTTCCTTACTTTCCTGTTGCCGGATACCACCGTAAACTTTTTGGGATTGGCCAGATCGGAGAAATCCATGGCACCGGTGATTTTCGGATCGAGTTTTGCGTCCGTTACCAATGAAAACTGCGGGAACAGGTTTTTCAAATCCGTACCATAAAAAACCTTCACATTGATCGTCTGCGCGGTCGTGTCAATGTCGGCATTCTCTGTCCTTACCGTCTGAAAATCAACGCCAAGAAGTTCAAAATTACTTACGTAGCACTGGCTGCGGGTGGTGATCAGCAACCCGTCCTCGTCCACAGGAAAATCCTCTTTGCAGCAGATCAGTATCCCCGCCGTGAGCATGAGTGCTGCAATTGCCTTGATATATTTTAACATGAGTATGAATGTTTAAATGTTTGTGTTTGGGCCAAAATCGCTACAGCCAGGGCGTATTCTGTGTCAGGCTAGGGTTCCGGTCACGCTCTCCCGGTGGGATCCGGAAGATATAGTTCTGCTGATAAGTGCGCTCAGGGGCATTCTGGAAGTACCGGCTCTGGTTGGCACCATGAGAATCTATCCGCCACAAACCTTCCCCATAAGGCGCGCCCCAAACGCGTTCGAGAGCCCGCCAGCGACGTAGATCAAATCCGCGCTGGCCTTCACCTAAAAGCTCAATGATCCTTTCCTGCTCAATGGCAGCAAAAAATGCGTCGGCACTGGCTGTCTTGGCAGTAGTCAACTCAGGCAAATTACCGCGGTGACGCACCTTATTGACCAATGCAATGGCGTCCGCAGTCGGACCGTTCACGGCGTTGGTTGCTTCCGCGTACATCAGGTAGACGTCCGCCAGGCGCATGACCGGGAAGTTATAGTCACCATCGCTGCGTCCCTGGCCTGCATAGTTGCGCAGGAATTTGCGGAACACATATCCTGAGTTGCTACCGTCGGTATTATAGGTCGTATACTTTACGCCATCGATCGTAACGGGCTGGTTCCAGGTTTTGTAAATGAAAGGGCACCAGCCAGTCGATTTCAACGAGTTCATTCCCACGCTCACTTCATAGTCCCACATAATGGACGCTTTCATCCGGAAATCCCTGTTCTTATAGCTCGCAGGATTTACCGCCGAGTTGGGGGCCGTCCTGGCGCCGTCCGCAGTGGGGTTCATAGGGACCAGTTTGGGCGCAAAATCACCGGTGACCGTTGATTGATAGCGGTCTGCGATTTCGTAACGCGGGGATACCCAGCATTGCGACCCTTCGTGCGAGCGCCCGGCCACGTCACGCATCAGCTCTTCGCCCTGCGCCGTACCGGTGCCCCCGTGCGTGAAGCCCATAATGATTTCAGGATCGTTATTGGCGACCGGCGTGAACAAATAATAGTAGTTAGGCAGATTGTCCGCTTTCCCCAGTGAATCGATGCTGCCGGGCTCGCCATTACGGAAAAGCACCAAGCCGTAATCATTGATCACCGAATTAAAGTCGGCTGCTGCGGCAGTGTAAGCTGCGGTTGCTGCATTGGCGTCCGCCTTGAAGGTGTCCAGCTCCGGCCACCCGAAACGGTTCCAGCAGGCCCAGTACAATTGCAATTTCCCCCGGAAAGCAAGTGCGGCAGGCTTGCCTGCTCGGCCAACACCGGCTGGCTTGGCGGGAAGTTTTTCGTAGGCATAGGTAAAGTCGGCCATGATCGAATCCTTTACCTGGGCTATAGGGAGCCTGGTCAGGTTGGCCACTTCGGAGTTATCGCCGATAACCTTGGAAATATATGGCACATCGCCCCACATCGAGATCAGACGGAAATACACCATCCCGCGCAGCAGCCTGGCTTCACCGACGATGGCTTGCAGCTTCTCGATAGATTCCGGCTTTGCCGTAGCGATCATGTTATTGACATTTTCGATCACATAATTGGTACGGTTAACCCCTCCGTAGAGATACCGGTACATTTTATCAAAATTATCTCCATAGCCGGTTGGGTTGTAATCCCCGCTATGGTAGGCGTCGCCCAGGCGCAGGTTGCCGTTTGTGGCGCTGGTACCGCGGGTACGGACGTATTCCCCGTGGCCGTCCAGGTAATAATCGCGGTCAAATACGGGGCGGATTGATGAATATGCACCATTCAATGCGAAGGTCGCGTCGTCCTCGGTTTTCCAGAAAGCACCGGCGCTCAGCTCGGTGGTAGGCTCCTGTTCGAGCAGGTCATGCATACAGGAACTGGCTGTCAAAAGAAGCCCTGTGAGCATGGTCATTGATAATATCGATTTTATACTTTTCATTATGAAGCTGTTTTAAATGCCGATGTTGATGCCAAGTGAATAGGATTTGTTCAAAGGATAAGCATCGCTTTTGTTGCCCGCCTTTTCCGGATCAAGCCCGCGGAATTTGGTAAAAGTCGCCAGGTTCTCAGTCGATGCGAAAATGCGGAAGTTGCTGATACCGATCCTTTTGGTCAGCATCGCAGGAAGGTTGTAGCCCAACTGAACGTTTTTTATGCGGATGTACGACAGGTCGTCGAGCCAGAAAGTGGTTTCCTCCCGGTTGGCATTGCCACCCAGCCTTGGCCATGCGCCATCACGGTTTTCCACCGACCAGGGATTATCCCAGTGCGCCTGCGTGGATGCATAACGCTGTGCGCCAATATTGACATTGTTATAGATATTGATCCAGTAATCTTTACGGCCCGTTGCACCCTGCATTAAGAACGAAAGATCCAGACCGCGCCACGAGACATTGCCATTCAGGGCAAAGTTGGTCGTCGGCCGGTCGCGCTGCGTTTTGGGGAATGCTACCTTATCCTCGTCGGTAATGCGTCCGTCGCCGTTGATATCCTTGCGCAGTATGTCCCCCGGTGAAGCGCCTTGTGGGGTTGCATTGTAGACGTCCTGCCAGGTTTGCGCAATACCCTGGTCCTGATAGGTATAAAGATAATGGTAAGGCATGTTCAGGAACGTGTAGCCACGGCCCAGGAACTCATTCCAGGATTCCAGGTTGGTCCGGTTGTAAGACGCATTCAATGCCAGCATATAATTGATCCCCCCCTTCCGGTCGCGCCAGGTGAGGTTCCCCTCGATACCACGGTTACGCAGGTTCCCGATATTCTTGCGTGGCGCATCGTAAGCACCCGTCAGCAGGATCGACATTTCCGATGGACGGTTCATACCAGTCGTGAGGCGATCGTAATAATCAATCTCGGCAGACAATCGGTTGTTGAGAAAGCCCAGGTCGAGGCCAAGGTTGAAAACTTTCGTGTTCTCCCATGAGAGGTTTTTATTAACCAGTTTTTTATTGATAAATCCCTTTACGATGCCTGCATTGACCATATAATTACCAGCGGCCAGCGTCGACTGCTGCTCGTAGCGGTCCACCCCGCTGTTGTTGCCAAGGCTTCCATAAGATGCCCTGATTTTACCATTGGAAAGAAAGTTGGCGGTGTATTGGTTGATAAAACCTTCTTCGGTAAAACGCCATCCCAATGCGGCTGACGGGAAAAGACCGAACTGGCTACCGGGCAGGAATTTGGAAGAGCCATCGGAGCGGAAGTTCACTTCGAGCAGATATTTGTCAAATGCGGCGTAGTTGACGCGGCCAATGTAGGAACGCAAGCCTTCTGTCGATGAATTTCCGGCTGTGGATTGAATATCGGTAAGGGCCGCGTCCACTTCGTGTAGGGATGGATGCAGCCTGTCGTTACGGGAAGTGGCCTGATAGCGATCATACCAGTACTCTTCGCTATATACGAACATCGCCCCGATCTCATGATGCTTGGCGATGGTGGTATTGTAGTTCAACCGGCCGTTCAGCAAAGTTTTGTAGCCTGTGTTGGTAAAGTTGCCTACGCCTGCGTTGGGCCCAACATACACGCGGCTACCGAATGACTTTGTCTGAAAGTTGTATGACTGATTCGGTGTATTTGCATTCCAGCGGAACTGATTATAATAGTTGAGTGCGTAATCCACCCGGGCAGTCAATCCTTTGATCGGTGTCCAGTCAAGGTACAGGCTCGTGTTGGCTTCCTGGCGGTTTTGCCTATTGAGCTGGTTGATGTACAGCGTATAGGGGTTATAGGCCTGGGGGTCCTCATTGTAAGCCATTACACCGCCAAAATATCCGGTGACAGGATCATAGGGAAGGATGCCCGGGATTGCGTATTGCATGTCAAAACCGGCCGTATTGGTTGAAGCGTCATCGGTAAAGCCGTCTTCCAGGGCGTAGGTCAGATTCGACCAGTTACCGTTGAATTTGATACCGGTATTGATGTTCTTTCTGATCTTGTAGTCATAATTGAAACGGGCATTATAACGCTTATAATCATTGTTGATCTGCAAACCCTTTTCATTCATCATGCCAACAGAAATAAAGAAATTGGATTTATCACCACCACCCGAGGCCGACAGGTTGTAGTTCTGCACAGAGCCTGTACGCATGATCACGTCCCACCAGTCGGTGTTGGGATAAGCGACCGGATCGAGCATGCCCAATGCCAGCCATTGGTCTATTGTCCCATCTTTGAAGTTGAAGTTGGACCGCAGCGTGTTGACTGCCGCCGCCCGCTGATGAATGGTGAGTGTCCGCGCGTAATCGGCCAGGAAATCGTAGGATTTGGTTGGCGTTTGCACTGCGTAATTTCCCGAGAAATTAATGGTTGCCTTCTCCTGTCCCTTACCGGATTTGGTGGTAATCAGAATAACACCATTGGCGGCCCTGGAACCATAAACCGATGAGGACGTGGCGTCCTTCAAGACAGAGACCGACTCAATATCATTCATATTGAGCCTGTTGATATCCACATCCGGCATGCCGTCCACCACAATCAGCGGGCTCGCATTGTTGACCGTTCCCAATCCGCGAATGACCAGCGATGCATTGTTGCGGCCTGCCATACCTGAGTTCTGGTTAACGGCAAGCCCTGGCACCAGCCCCTGCAAACCGGACGATACATTGCTCAGCGACCGGTTAGTGATCTTATCATCGATCTTGATGGCCGAAACCGCCCCGGTCACATTCACTTTCTTCTGGCTTCCGTAACCTACCACCACCACTTCTTGAAGTGATTTATTCTCAGGAACCAACTGAATACTGATCGTCGAACGGTTGTCTACCGTAGCCTCCTGCGAGAGATAACCGATGAAACTAAATGTAAGCACCGATCTGGCCCCTGCTACCGAAATCATGTAGTTTCCTTCCGGATCGGTAGTCGTCCCATTGGAGGTACCTTTTTCGATCACATTCACACCGGGCAGACCGGCACCCTTCTCGTCGGTAATCTTTCCGGTAACCGTAATGGCCACCACAGATTCGTGCCTGACTTTTGCCAGACTACTACTTCGTGCTTCAACGGAAAAGCCCGGACACAGCCATATCCCGGACAGGACTGCCAGACTTCGCCATGGAAAAAGCTTGTAGGATTTTTTCATAGAACTCGTTTTTATTTATGGTAGATTGATTTTAAATGGGTTTTATAACAGGAAGGAAAGAATAAGAAGAAATACAATGATCAGGGAGGTCACCAGAAGGGTCTCCACCAGGGCTCGGGTTAAGGCGCGTCGACTGTCTTTAATTTTAAACATTTTTCACGGTAAAAATCCAATACAATTTTACCCCCTTCATCACCTTTTCGAGGTGGATAAAAAGCTCAAATAGGTGTCAAAAATGCTCTGAGCGAAGATTTCTACAAGAAATTAAAAACAAAATGCACTGTTTCGCCTTAACGGGCGGCGAAACAGTGCATTAGAATGAAAGAGCTCGATCCAGGGTAATTCTGGGATCAGGAGTCGGCTGAGCCGATGTACTCGCTGGGCGACTTACCGAATTCGTTACGGAAAGTTTTACTGAAATGTTTGGGGTCACTGAACCCTACCGTAAAGGCCACTTCGGAAATGGTCATCGCTTGCTGGCGCAGCAGGATTTTAGCTTTTTTAAGACGGACCGAGCGCACCAGGTCCATAGTGCTGCAGCCGGTGAGCATTTTTATTTTCCGCAACAGTACCGGTCTGCTCATCCCGATCTCGCTGACCATTTCAGCCAGGTTGAAATCCGGATTTCCCAGGTTCTGTTCGATGATGGTCATCAGGCGGTTTAGAAACAGCTCGTCGGGATGCCCGGTTTGGTTGACGACCGGCTCCATACTGATCCTGTGCTTGAATTTCTCCTTCAAGTCCTCCCGCAACCGCAACAGGTTCTGCACGCGGGTAAGCAGTAATTTCGGATAAAAGGGTTTAGTCACGTAATCGTCAGCGCCGTTTTCAAATCCGGTAAGCTGGTGGGCCACAGTATCCCGGGCTGTGAGCAGAATAACGGGTATGTGGTTTGTGCGGTGGTCTGTTTTGATCAGTCTGGTAAACTCGACGCCATCCATCACCGGCATGGCCACGTCGCTGATGATCAGATCCGGCAAAACGCTGGTAGCCTCCGCCCATGCTGCCGAGCCGTGGGGGGCTTCAATAACCTGATAATTTTGACATAAAAGGCCCTTTAAGTAAGCACGCAGGTCTTCCTGGTCTTCGACGATCATGACCAAAGGCTTGCGGGGCCCCACTTTCTTACTTTGTGCCTCTTCTGTTTGAAGTATATTTCCCAGATCGGCCATGGCGGGCAGTGCATGTTCCGGCGTGCTGTCATAATCCTGCTCCCGGCTTACGCAAGAGAGCTGCTCACTGGAATAGGCCTGGTTTCCAAGCGGCAATGAGATAATGAAGCGGGTATAGCCCCTTTCTCCACGGACGGATTCCATGCTTTCGGCCAAAATAGTGCCATGATGCAGCTCCACGATATTTTTACTCAATGCCAGCCCGATCCCAAAGCCCGACTCGTGCCTGCTGGGATTGTCGGCCTGGTAGAACCTGTGAAAGATTTTGTTGAGATCATCCGCCCCTATTCCAATGCCATTATCCTCCACAATGACGTCTACCGTGCCATCCAGGTCCTGAGGAGTTTTTACACTAATTGCAATCCTGCCTCCCGTGGGGGTGAATTTCACGGCATTCGCTATCAGGTTATGGAATACTTTTTCCATTTCGCCGCCGTCGAACCAAAGTTCCGGTGCCGTCGGGTCCGGCTCGAAATGCAATTTTACGCCGCGCAGCGCCGCGAAACTATGAAAGGAGTCGCAGGTCATTTGCAGCCAGTCGTTGAGATCGTGCTTTTGTACTTTCAGGCATACGTTCCCTATCTCATGTTTCTGAAAATCCAGCAGCTGCTCCACGAGCCTGCGCAGCCGGTTGGTACTTTCCTTCATCACGCGCAGCTGCTTGCGGACTGCCGGATTTTGCCCGAATTCCTCATTCAGCTCGCCCACCGGGCCCATAATGAGGGTAAGCGGTGTCCTGATCTCATGGATAATATTGGTAAAGAAATTGATCTTGGTCTGGTGCAGTTCATTGCGTCGCCGTTTTTCCAGATGTTCCAGTTCCAGTTCGTGGCCCAGCTGCACCTTCACCTTGTTGAACCGCGCCCAGGTATAGAGCAGGCCGAGAAAAATACAGATGTAGATCAGGTAGGCCCAGGCGGTTTTCCATGGCGGCGGCAGGACCGTGACCTTCATCTGCAGTGGGGTGGAGTTCCATAACCCGTTGTTGTTAGCTCCTTTTACAAGCAATGTATATTCGCCCGGTTCGAGGTTCATATAGGTAGCCACCGGGTCCTTCACTGTGTTCCATTCCGTGTCGAACCCTACCAGCTGGTACGCATACCTGTTTTTGGGGCCTTCAATGTAGTTCAGCGCGGCAAATTCGATGGAAAAAACATTCTGAAGATAATTGAGGGTGATATGGTTTGTATAGAGAATGCTTTTGGCAAGCACCGGGCTTTCAGGACCCGGAAGTACGTTTTTATTAAACAGTTTCAATCCCGTGAATACCAACACCGGCACGTGCGGGTTCGAACGGATACTGTCGGGGTTGAACTGGACGATCCCGTTGAAGCCGCCAAAGTACAGCCCTCCCAGGCTATCCCTGAAAATGGAATTGGCGATGTATTCCTTGCAGATCAGCCCGTCGTTTTTGTCATAGTTGGTAAAAGTCCGTCGCGTATCGAATTTAGACAGTCCATTCTCGCTGCTGATCCACAAATTACCTTTTGCATCCTCCTGAATGCCTAATATGTTCTTCCCGGGCAGCCCTGATCTTTCATCGAAATGCCGGGTTGTTCCCACACCCGGAACGAAAAGGTGCAGTCCGGAACCTCTTGTGCCTATCCATATTTGCTTTTTGCTGTCTTCAAACAGCGTGTTTACATAGTTTTCATCCGTTGGTGCTGTGACTTTCGCAAGATCCCTGTAATGTGCAAAGCCTTTGTTGTCTCCCAGCTTTTGCGATAGCCCCTTCGTGGTGCCTACCCAGAGCCGTTTTTCTGAGTCCAGCAGCAAAGAGGTTACGTTAGTGGAAAGTAATCCGGCCGCAGAGCCGCCCGCAGTGCGGAAGCGTGTAAATGTTTTGCTTTCAGCATCAAACCGGCAAAGTCCGCCCTGGTAGGTCGCTACCCACAAACGGCCTTGCGCATCCCTGGAAAGCGCATAAATACGATCATCGGCAATGGAGGTGGTATCGCCGGGCCTGCTCAGATATTGGGTTATCTCATTCTTTTTAAAATCCAGGTAATTCAGGCCCCGTATCGTCCCAATCCATAAGCCGTGCTCACGATCTTTCAGCAAACTTTTGATCTTTCCGCTGGAAAGCAAAGGACCGGTTGCACCCTTATCCCGGTAGTGGCTGATGACCTGCTGATTTTTATTCACCAGATAAAGGCCATTGTCTTCGGTGCCGACCCAAAAGTTCCCATCGGCCGCAGCTGTCATAGGGCCTCCTATTTTGAATGCAACCCGATCGGACTGACTGTTAAGTTTTAAAAACCCGAACTGGCGCGAAAGCGCATTATGATAATTAACACCGCCGTAATGCGTGCCAATCCAGAATGTGCCTTCCCGGGTCATAAACATAGATCTTATCTCATGATCGCTTAGTGATCGGGGGTTATCGGGGACATTGGTATAATGCCTGAAGTGTTTGGCGTCCGGGGATACTACAAACAACCCCGACATGCCCCCTATCCAAAAGTTACCCTGGGCGTCTGTTCTGATCGTCCTGATAGGCAGCGAACTGGTGTTCATCGACGGTATCGGCTGCCAGGTGACAACCTTTTCCCTTTGCTTGTCAAAAACTGCTATCCCTTTCTTTTCCGTACCAAGCCAAAGTCTCCCATCCTGATCTTCGGCAATCGCATTGATCCAGTTTGACTGCTGATAGCCAGGCGAGTTATATTTTTCCAAAGAATAGTGCTTTTCAGCAAACCCTCCGCCGGCGAGCCGTGTCACTTTTGTGATACCGGTCGTGGTCCCGATCCACAGCGTTTTGTCCCTGTCTTCGAATATCGCCCTGATGTTGTAATAGCGCTTTGTATCGCCATCGGGTTTTCTTTTCAACAACCGGTCGAACTCCAACTTGCCTGCATTACGCAGCCGGTTGAGCCCCTGGCTGGTTCCTACCCACAGATCACCATACGAATCCATCATCAGCGCGCCTATAGCGTTATGCCACAGGGAATGCGGATTGGCAGTATCCCTCAAAATCCGGGCAAACTGATCTTTGATTGGATCGTACAGGTTTAGCCCGCTGCTGGTCCCGACCCATGTCCGGCCTTTTCTGTCAGTGAGCAGTGCTGTAATTGAACTGGATGAAAGTGAGTTTGGATTACCCTGCTGCTTTCGGTATACCACTATATTGCGCGAATCATACCTATTCAGACCATCCCGCGTGCCGAACCACATGAAACCGTTGGCGTCCTGCGTGATGGCGTATACGCTGCTTTGTGAAAGGTTTTCTTCCACTGAAAGGTGACTGAAATCCAAGGGTTGCCCCCGCAAAAAAAAGCCAGAACCCAGGAGGATAAAGGAAAAGGTAATGACTATTTGTATGAGATAGCGGAGCGTCATATGACTACGTAAACATGTAGGATAATTACCATATTAAATAAGACGATAATGAGCCCCCGATCCATGTACCGAATATACAAATATCAGCTTCGCTTCCAGCTTTCAGGTGAGCGGTAATAAAATCTCACATAATTAAAAATTACACAAAAAGAAAAATTTCATTTTCGTAAGCGAAAAAATTCATATATTTATATTGGAACTCATGTTTAAAATATCGCGATGAAATCAGTAATAAACCAGCCAGAGCGTACGCTGAAGGCAAAATTTACTTATCTGGACATAGCAACTAACTTTGCCATTGTAGTTTCCGCCCGCAAAGGTCTGCAACCAAAGGTTTTTTATGATTTTGCCGAAGCCATTAAAATGCCTGAAAGAAATTTGGCTGCATTAATCAATCTTTCTTCCCGGACGATCAGCAACTACAAAGAATCGCAAAAAAAACTTGATCCTCTGTACGGAGAGCATTTACTGAAGCTTATTGCCTTGTTCAAAAAAGGCGAACAGATTTTTGGCAATGTGGACGAGTTCAATTATTGGCTTCAAAAACCGTTCTGGAATTCAAGTGAAAAACCTTCGGATTGGCTTGGCACGGGCGGAGGTGTTGACGTTTTGTCTGAAGAACTTGACAAACTTGCACAAGGATATCCGGTATAAATATGCTCATTTACAGAATTGTCCACAAATTGTATGGTGGATCTTTGTTTGCATCCGGAATGCAGGGAAGATGGAACAGTGCTGGGAATAAAGTACTATATGCCGCCGAATCAATCCCATTGGCATTTCTTGAAAACATGGTCAGAAGACAGGGAGTTGGGTTTAACAACGATTTTCAGATCATGTTCATCTTTGTTCCTGATACTGCATCCATAGAAGAAGTTAGTGCAGCGAACCTAAGTCTGACATGGAGGGGTCCCAATGACTACTCAGCATGCTTGCCACCAGGAGATAAATGGTACCACGAGGCAAAGTCTATTGCGCTAAAAGTACCCTCAGCAGTTATGCCGGAAGCATTTAATTATGTGATTAACACCATGCACCCGGATTATAAGCAGGTTGCACTAGTAGGTACTACAAGTCTGATTCCTGATCCTGGGATTGAGGATATTCTAAAAAAGTATCGATGATCATCCATGATTATCGATACTTTTTTGCTGTAAAACAGTTTCCAGCGCGCCCTGCCCCAACTTTCAGGAAAGCTCCAACAATGGAAAATATTTGTCCCGGATCACATTCATGTGGTGGACCGGGTGCCCGATGATCACAAATCCCAATGCCAGAGGAGTAATGCGGGTTTGATTGGCCGTCCCTGCGCATTGGATCATACCTTCGCTCATGTATTTGAACATCAGCTTGGTAGAGGCCCGCACCTGCTCAAATTCTTCCATCAAATCCTGGATCGTGCGCTGACCGGCCATGGTATTGGCGCCCAGAACGGCTTCATCATAACCGGGAAGCTCGGTTCGATCATTTCTTGAAAAACGCAAAGCACGGTAGGACATGATCCGTTCATTGTCAATGACATGCTGCAAAATATCACGAACGGTCCATTTGTTTTCCGCGTAAACCTGGTCGCCCAGCGCGCTTAACTTTGAGATTTCACAGTAGACCTGCCCGGGGGTGTATTTTTCAAAGGCCTCAAAAATATCGATGTCCTCGACCAGATTAATGTAACGGTCAAAGAAGGGTGGCATCGGGTTAATGTCTGATCTTTTCATGGTATTAATCTATCGTTTTTAATGTATTCTACTATAAGGATAATCAATTCGTTTGTTTTTTGCCTGGACCTGCCCTTCAATATAGGCATGTAGCGAGTCGCGCGATATGAGCCGGTAGACGATCCGCTGTGGAAAGTCGTGCTGTAAATTCTCGAAGACAAACTCGTTTCCGGCAATGGATCTCAGCTTGAAAAGCACCTCTTTTTCATTGTTCTGCCGTGCAGCCACGGGCGCGAACACAATCTCACCTCCCCTGTGGTACAGCTTCATGCTTTCCAGCAGCATTGTATCGGTTTTCATCATTTTATAGCTCCTACCGGTCAGCTCCGAGTCCGAAGACCTGGCCCACTGTTCATAGATATCACCGTTAGCCCGCTTGCTGACCCAAAGGCCCGACAATGGTTTCAGCTTTTCAAAATCCTGCTTTGTAAAATCAGTTACCTGTGAAAAAGCCATCAGCAGCAAAATAGCTGATAGCGCAGTCCACCGCCGTAAGCCGATGATGAATGTACCGGTCCGCTTCATGTTATACCAGGTTTTAGAATTGCAATCGTAAATTAATGAAAATCGGTGGCTGGACCAGTCTGAGATCAAAAATACTTATGCAGCAGCCAGTCAAGTTACCTCCATGGCAGCCTGCCGGTAATCACCGGTGGTGACTATATTTTACAGACTGACAAGCGGTTATCAATTAGGATGCCTTTCTTGCTTAATTGCAGGGAATATTGTTACATTTGGATATAAATCCTCTTGGAATTGAAAAGATTGTTGCCCATAGCGCTATTAGCTTTGCTGCTCTGCCATACGTTTGGGCTCAGTTTTGCTATCCTTTTCTTCGAGAAAAATTATCAGGTTGCCTCCGTTTCCGAGGAGCAAAACCAGACCAGGATGCTGAAAATGCATCTTCCTTCGCTGCCTTATTCAGACCATATCCAGATCAACGATGATATCAAGGGACTCGTCAGACGGGACGGAAATTTCTATAACCCTACCCATGTTGAGCTGGAAAACGACACGCTTTACATTACATTGAAATCCAATCAGGCCGCCAGGGACCATTTTTTTGAGCTGGCCAATGCCATGCAGGTCCTCACCGACCCGCAGACAGATTTGCCCGGGCAGCCCTATGGAAAGATGATCAAGTTACTGGGCAGCGCCCTCAAAAATTACCTGCCCAATGCGCAGGATTTGACGATCTGTCCCAACCAATTTTCCCCTGAAAAACAGCTGATACTTCCTTCCACTTTTGAGAGGAGTTATGCCTCATTCGAAAGCCTGCTGTCGACACCTCCCCCTGAGCTTTCCTAAGCCAATCCAGGGCACCGCCCATTTTTTCCCATGTCATTTCGGTCCGAGAAGGCCGGCTGGCATGACCTATATGGTGACCGTACTGTCATCAATCCAGAATTGAACCATCAGCTGCCGGACTCTCTTTGCAGATACTACCGGCCGTATGCATTACCTTAAATAAAATATCAACATGTTGTATTCTTTACGAATCAAAAAGCGATTGCTTGCCCTGCTTCTTTTCGCAACGATTGGCCCTGTTGCTTCCGCTTTCGCCCAGATGCCCCATGACGCGGTCTATATGGCTAAAAATACGGCATGCCTGGCCGTGTCTTATAACCATAGTTCCTGGGATAAATACTGGGAAAACACCCTGCTGCGCGAAAACCTCAACATTGGCACCCATACCACACAGGCAGGGATGGCCATGCTGGCCGTTGGCCTTACCAAAAACCTGAACATCATTGCCGGACTTCCATATGTGCGCACCAAAACCAGCGCAGGTAACCTGAGATGGCAGCGCGGGTTTCAGGACGCGTCGCTGTGGGCCAAATACCGTTTTGTGAACGTTTCGGGCTTCTCGCTACATGCCATTGGCGGAGCCTCTATTCCGGTAGGTGACTACATTCCGGATTTTCTGCCCATGTCCATTGGGTTGCAATGCAGAACTGCTACTGCAAGGCTTTTGGCCAGTTACCGTCACAAAAGCGGGATTTACATGACTGCTTCGGCGAGCTATATTTTCAGAAGCAAGATCAAAATCGACCGCGATTCCTACCAGGCTGACGAGCAGTTGTACAATTCCAATGAAGTGAGTGTCCCCAACGCTTACGATGGCGCGATCAGATTGGGTTACCTCAAAAAAGGGATCCAGGCGGAAGGATTTCTGGAACATGGCGCCTGTGATGGAGGGGATAATATCCGCAGGAACGATATGCCATTTCCTACCAACAACATGAAATCTACGCAGGTAGGTGTGTATGCCAAATTTCAACCCAAACACATCGGTGTGAATGCGAGATTCTCCAAAGTCATTGAAGGATCCAACGTGGGCAAAAGCACCTCGTACTCCATTGGTGTGCTTTACCAGTTCCGTTACGCGAAAGCAGATAAAAAATAAAATATCACTTGATTCTAATGAAAAATACAAACCTATTCGGCGGCTTTGATTTCAGCTACGCCAAAGCATTGCTACTGCTTGTAACGGTCGTTTCTTCGTGTACCAAAACCGTAGACGAACCCGTTGCGGGCGTTAATACACCTTCAAGTCTGGATCAGGATGCCGGCAACTGGAAACCTTATGTGCTGACATCGACAAGCGAGGTGGCTGTGGCAACGCCCACGGCCGTTACTTCTGAATACTACAAAACCGAGCTCAAAAAACTCAAAGACATTGCCGCCGCTGTTACACCGCAGCAAAAGGAACAGGTTAATTATTGGGGAGCGGGCGCGGTATTTCGCTGGAACGAAATTGGCCGAGAGCTGGCCGCGCGTTACAATACGCCGCCAGCGTCTGACAAAGACGGTAAGTATCCCTTGCCCGATGCTGCCAACCCACTGGCTGACCCCAAGTTTCCTTTTGCCAACCCGCCTTATACGGCGCGTGCACTGGCCTACCTGAGCGTGGCCCAGTACGACGCATTGATCAGCGCATGGAATTACAAATTGAAGTATAACCGCAAAGCGCCTTCGAAAACGGATGAGTCCATCAAGACGCTCCTTCCCGTTACCGACCTGCCCTCCTATCCATCCGAAGATGCGGTCGTAGCAGAGGCCTCATTCCTTGTTTTGAAAGCCATGTTCCCGGGCGAGGTACCGTTTTTGGAAGAAAAACTCGCCCAGCATAAAAACAGCCGTCTTTGGGCGGGTATGAATGTGGAAAGTGATATTCTCGCAGGAGCGGAACTGGGTAAAGCAGTAGGCGCCAAAGTAATGGCCAGGGCCAAGACGGACGGTATGAGCGCGGCCAACAACCAGGCTAAAACAGCTGAAATGATTGCCAATGCCAAAACCATTGGTACCACTGAGGTTTGGCTCAGCCAGGAATTCCCTAAGCGCCCTCCTATGCTTCCGACCTATGGCTTTGTTACGCCATGGAACTTTGATAAAGCAACCCTTCCAACTTTGCGCCCCACTCCTCCTCCGGCTATAGGAAGCGCCGAGTTCACAAAGAACATGGACGAGCTGCGTGATATTGCCAAAAATCAGACCCGCGAGCAGGCTAAAATTGCAAGTTTCTGGTCAGACGGGGTAGGAAGCTATACGCCTCCGGGCCACTGGCACCGCAGGGGCGCCGATCTGTGTCACAAAAACAATTTCAGTGAAGTACGTACGGCCCGCACGCTTGCGCTGCTGGGTACTGCATTGCAGGATGCGGGGATTGCCTGCTGGGATGCCAAATTCTATTTTTACTACCCGCGTCCTAACCAGATGGATAGCAAAGTAAAAACTTCGGTAGGCTTGCCCAACTTCCCTTCTTACACGTCGGGACATTCGACTTTCTCGGGCGCTGCGGCTGAACTGCTGGCCTATATTTTCCCTGCTGAAAAACAAAAACTCGACGCGATGGCCCTTGAAGCTTCGGTTTCCCGCATTTACGGATTAATCCATTACCGCTTCGACTGTGACGCCGGCTTATCATCGGGTCACAAAGTCGGTGAATATGCCGTGCAGCGCGCCAAAGCTGACGGAGCGCAATAATACTGACCTGAATCCCAACAAAAAGGCCTTACTGGTTGACCAGTAAGGCTTTTTTGTTTCTAAAATAACTTCACAGATATTTACTACCTGTCAATCGGAGCCCTTTCAGCAGCATATCGATCATTTTGGCGATCCGGTCTACTTTTGTCTGCTCCCTTTTGGCAGCATACACCCAGTCCCGGTATTCTTTCTGAGCGCCTTCGGGTAATGCCATAAAGTTTTCATAAGCCCGCGGCTCGTCTTGCAGGCAGTCCAGCAGCTCCTGGGGAACGTCCAGCGGCGTTTGGTCTTCATATAAAGTAACATGCACCCAGTCGCCTTCTTTTTTCTTGATCTTTTTTCTGATCTCAGCCCGTACCGGAAGGAAAAGCATGCCGTTGCCCATCGGCATTAAACGGTAGCTAAACAGTTCAAAATCGTCTATTTTTCCCTTGACCTTTACCCAACCGAAACGGGCCCTCTTACTTGGAGGTACTTCTGCAATGAGCACATAGGTCCAGCCGCCTTTTCCCTGAATTTTTTCCAGCTTATATTTTTGATCGACCAGTGGCCTTTGCATTACTTTTTCTTTTTGGATGATTTAGCCACTTTATTGAAAATCAGGCACTGTCGGACCCACTCATCAAAAGCATCCTTTTGCAGGTAACCTTCCGGGCTTACAAAAACATAGCCTTTCATCATTTTACCGTTGTGTATCATAGGAGCCACCCCATTCATCTCCAGGGCAGCCTCATAGGCATCCGGCCCGATGCGGCAAAGCAGAACATCGTTGCGCACGCAGATGCAGAGCTTATCCTCCACCATAAATCCAAGTCCCTGGAACATGGTTTTTTCCGCCACATCTGCCTGATCGATCAATGCTTCCCGGATCCGGTTAGCCAGCTTTTCATCATAAGCCATACACGCAGCAATGATTTGATTTAGGCCAGATTAGTAATGTTAAAGGGTAGTTTGCGCAGCCTTTTTCCGGTAGCAGCAAAAACCGCGTTGCCCAGTGCAGGTGCCACCGGTGGTAATCCCGGCTCCCCTACTCCTCCCGGAACAGCCCCGCTATCGACGATATACACCTCCATGGCCGGCGTTTCATTGAGTCTGAGCACATTGTACTGATGGTAGTTACTCTGGTCGCAAACGCCATTGGTAAAGGTAATACCGTCCTTAATGGCGGCCGTGATCCCCATGACGATATTGCCTTCCGTCTGCGCTTTGACATTATCGGGATTCACATAATGACCGCAGTCAATAACGGAGATCACCTTATCGATCTTAACGCCCTGCCCGCTTTTGGAAACCGTGATACAGCAAGCTGATATACTGCCAAATGACTTAAAGACAGCGATGCCTTTACCAGTGCCCTCAGGAAGTTTTTCATCCCAATTCGCTTTTTCAGCCAGGGTTTCGAGCACTTTTTTGAAACGGTCGTCCGGCAGTATTTCCAACCGGGCCTTCAATGGGTCCTTTTTGGCAAGATGCGCCAGCTCGTCAATGAAACATTCCTGACCCCAGCCGAAATTGGAAGCATATACCGAGCGCCACCAGACCACGGGAATATCCGTCTTCACATGCGTCCAGCTCACTTTTGAGGCCGAACTGAAATGATATTTATTGTTACCGGTACTGATCTCTTCGCTCAGCCAGGGATCTGCTTCATCGTCTTTTAATCCCTTGAAGACCTGGCTCACAATCGACTCCCCGATCGCATGATGGTGATAGCCCGTGATTTTACCGTCTTCCACAAAACCCTGCAAGTGACTCAGCATTCCTGGGCGATAAGGCCCCTGTGTAATGTCATCCTCCCGCGTCCAGATCACCTTAACGGGCTTTTTAAGCTCCCTTGAAATGTGGCACGCTTCCAGAAGAAAATCGTGGTAAGCCTTCCGGCCGAAGGCTCCTCCGAGCAGCGTCACATTGATTTTCACCTGCTCAGGCTTAATCTTTAAATAGCCGCAGACGTCACGAAGCGCCCAGTCAGGCCCCTGCACAGGCGCCCAAATTTCCACCGAGCCATCCTCTTTCACATGCACTACGGCATTTTCCGGCTCAATCGGGGCGTGCGCCAGAAAAGGCGTTTCGTACTGCGCTTGCAGCTTATCCTTAGCTGCTGCGTATTTGGCGGTAAAGTCACCTTTTTCCTCGAAATTGATGCCTTCTTTTTGGGCGGCCTCATAAGTTTGGGCAAAATAGCTGGCGGTAGTCAATGATTTTTCATAACCTGCATTGTCCCATTGTACACGCAGGGCTTTTTTCCCTTTCAAAGCAGCCCACCAGTTGGTAGCCACCACCGCTACCGCCTCTGAGCTGCGGTGGGGCATCGTACGCTCGGTTTTGATGATTTGCAAAACCCCTTTTATTTTTTTGGCCTCCGAGTCATCAATGGAAACCACTTTACCGTGTATAGCAGGTGAATGCAGAATGCTGGCATAAACCATCCCTTCAATGTCCACGTCAATTCCGTAAACGGCCTTGCCATTGACGCGCTCGGGGACGTCAAGTCTTTTATTGTATTTGCCAATGATCTTGAAATCCTTTGCCTCCTTTAACTTGGGGTCTTTGGGGATTTCCAGTTTGGAAGCATCGTCGGCCAGCTCACCATATGTCAGGCTTTTGCCGGTTGCCTTGTGGAGTATCTTTCCATCTTCGGCGGTGCATTCGCTCACCTGAACATTCCATTTTTTTGCGGCGGCGCTCGTCAGCATTTCCCGGGCCGCTGCCCCGGCTTTCCGGATCGGCATCCAAAGCTCCCTGACCGAGCTGCTTCCCCCGGAAGTCTGGCTGCCGTACTTACCCATACCGTCACTCTGAACGATCAGGACTTTTTCAAGGCTTACTTCCAGCTCTTCGGCCAGAAGTGACGGAACAGCCTGGGTAGAACCCTGTCCCATGTCCGGGCGCGGATTGACCAATGTAATGTTGCCGGCGGTATCAATGATGATAAAGGGATTGATTTCCAGCCTCAAAATAGCGGGCGTGATTTTTTTCAGAGCCGCATCCCTGGTAAATCCTGAAATGCCCAGTGCCAGCCCAAATGTGGCCAGGCCCGAGGCTTTGATAAAATCGCGGCGTGAGGTTTGTATATTTTCCAATGTCTTCTGGGGCTAAGGTTTGATGATCACTTCGTAAACTACCTTTTTCCAATTCCGCTTTCCGAAACCTTCATTTCTCCCGCAGCACGGTGAATGGCCTTCCGGATCCGGTCGTAAGTACCGCAGCGGCAAAGGTTTCCGCTCATCGCAGCGTCAATATCCGCGTCGGTCGGATCGGGATTCGCTTTCAGTAAAGCCACGGCAGACATAATCTGTCCGGACTGGCAGTAGCCACATTGAGGAACCTGCTCTTCGATCCAGGCATTCTGGATGATATGCATTTTGCCGTCCCCGATTCCTTCGATGGTCGTGATCTTATCATTTTTTCCGATGCTGGACACAGGCGTCTGGCAGGCGCGGGTGGGCTGCCCGTTCAAGTGCACCGTGCAGGCACCGCACAAGGCCATTCCGCAACCAAATTTCGTCCCTTTCAACCCCACAAAATCCCGTACTACCCAAAGCAAAGGCATATCAGGCTCGACATCGACCTTTACCCTTTTGCCATTTACCAATAAGTTATAATTCGCCATAGTATGAAGGTGATCAAATATTGAAGTGAGCTTGATGATCAATCATGAAAAATATCGTAAAAATCCCACAATTACAATCCTTTTGGGATCATAGTCAGGGTTTCAAAAAAATCAGTTGTCCAAGGTGATATGCCTCGTGGTTGGTCCTGTTGATCAAAATGTTAAGCTTGTTGCGATGCGGCTCTTTGGCGAAATTCTCCTCGGAAATCGCGCTGTGTTTGGTAAACCACTCATCGGCCGACATTTCATTGAAATAAGCCGTAAGTGTTTTGTTTAATTCTACCCAGTTGCCTCTTAATTCTGCTACCGATGGGATTTGCGCGGTTATATCATCGGGATTTTTGACAAAAGGTGTTTCCAGGTCAGGAAATAGCCTTTCTCCCAGTCCCAGCAGCGGAATTATTCCGTCATTGACTGCAATCATGTGGCCCAGCAGGTAGACGGCCCTGTTTTTTCCCGCAGCCACAGGCAATAACATTTGCTCATCCGACAAGTTGTCGATCAGGCCATTGAATCTTTGATTTTGCAGCTCCCAGTTGGAAACTACCATTTTGATAAATAATTGCCTGTCGGCCGTAGCTGATTTTGTTTCTTCTGAGATGATCATGGTTCTAGGTTTTTTCAAGGATAACAACTTAGCAGCCCACATGGATCGCCAGTCTCGAGAAATTTTTTAAAAGATAAGAAATGATCACATTGGCGGCTGATGGCTATTTTAACCAAAAACAAAGCTATTTTTACCCATTAACCACTTGCTGACCCTGAATCTGAGATAATGATTACAAACGACGCGGTCGTACTGGGCCTTTTGATGCTCATTCTTGCAGCTATCTTCTATACTGCGTCCCTTTCGCGGTGGAAAAAATTCTACAGAGTCATTCCTCCGCTGCTGCTTTGCTACTTTATTCCCGGCCTGCTTAATTCCTTTGGCATTGTCAATGGGGCTACTTCTCAGCTTTATCCGGTGGTATCCAAATATTTTCTGCCGGCATGTCTGGTGCTTTTCACCATTGGAATGGACTGGAAATCCCTGGCCAGTCTTGGCCCGAAAGCACTCCTGGCGATGCTCGCAGGTACGGCAGGTGTCATGATTGGCGGCCCGGTTGCACTATGGATCGTGGGACTGGTAAGCCCCCAAACCGTGGCGGGCCAGGGAGCGGACGCCGTCTGGCGGGGGCTGGCGACCATTGCAGGAAGCTGGATCGGGGGTGGCGCCAATCAAACCGCATTACGGGAAGTGTTTCATCCCAGCGACGCATTGTTCTCACAAATGGTCGCTGTGGACGTACTGGTCGCCGAGCTTTGGATGGCCGCGCTGATCTACGGAGCAGGGATGGCTTCCAAAATCGACCAGCTACTTGGCGCCGACAGCAGCCAGGTGCAGCAGCTAAAGGAGCATCTGGACTCAGATCAAATGGCCAATGAAAAGACACCTGCCATGCGCGATTACATTTTTCTGGCTGCTGCCGGCTTCGGAGCGACAGGTGCGGCGCATGGGCTGGCCGAAATCATTACGCCATACCTATCCGAAAACTATCCTGCTCTTGCCAAATATAGCCTTACTTCTAACTTTTTCTGGGTCATTACCATCGCTACATTGATCGGTATCGCACTCTCTGTCACCCCGGTGCGCAAACTGGAATACTTGGGGGCTTCCAAACTGGGATCGGTGTTTTTATATGTGCTCATTGCTACCATCGGCATGCAGATGGATTTGGGAGCAGTTGCCGGCAACCCCGGCCTTTTTGCCATTGGGCTGATCTGGATCAGCATTCACGGCATCATTTTGATTTTGGTGTGTAAATGGCTTAAAATACCATTCTTTTTTCTGGCCGTGGGAAGTCAGGCCAATGTGGGCGGCTCGGCCTCGGCATCTGTGGTAGCAGCGGCTTTTCACCCTTCATTGGCACCAGTTGGCGTTTTACTCGCTATATTAGGGTATGCAATCGGTACCTATGGCGGTTACCTGACGGCTTTAATGATGCAATGGGTCAGCGCAGGTTAATTTTTTGAAACATGGAAGAAAAAAGCAAATTAGACAAAATCGTGGAGGCGCGCATGAAGCTGAAAGCCCGCTTTGAAGATCAAATGGCAGGTACGCCCTCCGTTTCGGATCCAAAACCGATGGGTAGTGGTCAAATTAACCGCCATGGCATGCCCAAACTGCCCGTCGGGCAAATCCAAACCAATAAATGGCCGGTACTGGATTTGGGTTTCAAGCCTGATATTTCGCATCAGAAATGGAAGTTGGTCATCGATGGCCAGGTAGAATCCCCCGTTACATTAACCTGGGATGATTTCATGGCGCTGCCGCAAACCGAGGATACCAGCGACTTTCACTGTGTTACCACCTGGTCGCGAATGGATGTTCCCTGGAAAGGGGTCCGCCTGGCTGATCTTGCCGCGTTGGTGCTACCCAAGTCTTCGGCGACACATATATTATGTTACGGCTATGATAAATACACGACCAATCTCTCGTTGGAGGAAGCATTAAAAGAAGATGTAATGCTGGTTCACACGGCAGACAACAAACCCCTGGAACGTGATCATGGCGGGCCGGTCAGGATGATCACCCCCCAGCTTTATGCATGGAAAGGCAGCAAATGGATCAGCCGGATCGAGTTTTTGTCTTCCAATGAACTGGGATTCTGGGAATTGAGAGGCTATTCCAATACAGCCTATCCCTGGCGCAATGACCGGTATAGCTAGGAAGGAAGACTTGGTAAGTCTTGGAGACGGGGTCGCACAGACTTGCCAAGTCTCGCGTTTCTAAAAATCAAGCATCAGCCCGTCGTAGGCCAGCTTGACGTGCGGCGGCAATTCGCTTTCAACGGCTGCATGCAGGCCGAGCTTGTGGCTGATATGGGTCAGATAAGCCTGGGGCACATTCAATTTGTCGATCAGCTCCAGCGCCTGCGAAAGCGTAAAATGAGACAAATGCGGCTCTTTTTGCAGGGTATCTAAGACCAGTACCTGCGAGCCTATTATTTTCTGCTGCTCTTCTTCGGAGATAAAATTAGCATCGGTAATGTAGGTGAAGTCCCCGATCCGGTAGCCGTAAACAGCCAGCTTGTGATGCATGACTTCGATAGGAATGAACCGGACTCCTTCGATCTCAAAGGGACGGTTTTCAATCGGGTGCAGCTCGAAATGCGGGACGCCCGGATAGCGTTTTTCAGAAAAAGCGTAGGCAAATTCGCTCCGGATCTGGTTGAGCACTTCCAGTCTGCCATACAAGGGCATATCCTTTTGCTGACGATGGTTAAATGCGCGGATGTCGTCCAGGCCGGCGGTGTGGTCTTTGTGCTGGTGTGTAAAAATCGCAGCATCAAGCTCTTTCACATTGGCCCTCAACATTTGCTGACGAAAATCGGGGCCGGTATCTATGACAAAGGATTTGCCGTTGGCCTGTATCCAAACGGAAGTCCGTAAACGCTTATCATGCTGATCATTAGAACGGCAAACGGCACACTCGCAGGCAATAACGGGTATTCCCTGCGAGGTGCCGGTTCCTAAAAATGTAATCCTCATCAGGTTTTTATTCTGTCAAATGCGCAACCACTTCAACCAAGCGGTCAAAATTTAACGGTTTCATCAACGCATCATCAAATCCTGCTTCTTTGAAATCTTCCTCAGAGTAATTCTTGGCATTACCTGTTATGGCCACAATCGGTGTTTTGGCTTTCTTCTCGTTTGGCAACTTACGAATGCTTCTTGCGCACTCCATTCCATCCATCACAGGCATATTGATATCCAGCAAAATGATATCGAAATCTTCTTTTTCAAGGAGTTGCAATACTTGTTCTCCATTTTTCACCGAAGTGATCTCGTAATGTTGAAATTCCAGAATCTTCCTTGCCAGATTTTGAATCACTGAACTGTCTTCGGCAATGAGTACTCGTTTTGTGTATGACATATGATGGGTCAGGTATTGTGTTTAATAATTTGCCAGGTCAATTTAGGTATATTTCAACCAACATCGCAAACAGCCCGGGTGTGAAGTTTCAAAATTATCATAAAAAAGTAAATAAACATCCTATACTTTTTCAAAGCTGCCTTTCGGGTGTAAGTTTGTAATCCGTTTACAATCATAGACCCGGTATGTTCAAAAATAAAGTAATCCGATACAGCACGATCGCGATGGTCATCGCAATCCTGGCATATTTTGTAGCAGAAAATTTCACTGGCCTCAGCGCGGGCTCTTCCGCCGAAGATTTGATCGCGGCCAGCCCTGAAAAGTATAAAACCAAGATCCAGCAGGAGCGCGCCGCCAAAGATGAACAGTTCAAAACCACCGAGGACTCCCCCATTGCCGACAAAGCCAGCTTTCACGGGTTGCATTACTTTGAGCCGGATCTGACATTTCGCATTAAAGCCAATATCTCCCCTTACATGAAGGAGGATAAGGAGGTGATAGTCAAATATACGGACGGTACTTCTGAAAAATACGAAAAATACGGCTATGCCAATTTTACCGTCGGTGGTAAGCCTCAAAAGCTGCTGCTGCTAAAAAATGAAAGCGTGATCTCGGTTCTGTTCAGGGACGCAACCAGCGGTAAAGAAACCTATGGCGGCGGGCGTTACCTGGATTATCCGCTTTCAGAAATCAAGAATAATGTCATCGTTCTGGACTTTAACAAGGCCTATAATCCTTACTGCGTATACCAGTCCAGCTATGCATGTCCTGTCCCACCGGCCGAGAACACGCTCACAGTACCCATCCAGGCCGGCGAGCTGACCGAATCTGCTGTGCATGAGTGAGATTTAACAAAATATTTATGTTAAACCTGAAACTTGTGGCTTGGAAATATCTAAATTTCCATTCAAATAAAACAACACGTCATGACAACGACTGAAATTGCAGAACGCCTGGTAGCCCTATGCCGCGAGAACCAATATGAGCAGGCGCAAAAGGAATTATATTCAGATGATGCCCTCAGCATCGAACCGGAAGGATCTCCCGGAGAAACCATTGTGCAGGGACTCGATAAGATTGTCCAGAAAGGAAATCACTTTCAGGACATGATTGAGCAGTTTCATGGCCAGGAGCTTTCCGACCCCGTTGTAGCGGGTAACTATTTCTCCATTAGCCTGACGATGGATATCACCTTCAAAGGAATGGGTAGAATTCCGATGGAAGAAATTGCATTGTATAAAGTCGCTGACGGGAAGATTGTTAGTGAGCAATTCTTCTATGAGGTAGCGCCTGCACAATAATTTATTCTGCAATCAAAGAGGGCAATAGCCGGGTCTTTTGACCTGGCTATTTTCTTTTGCAGCACATACATCTCAAACTTAAATCGTTAATTTTGCGGTAAAGGCGCTCTGTTTGGATACAGCACCCTTCAAATTTTATTTAAAGCATTCGCATGAAGATCTCTTATAAGTGGCTTAAGGAATTAATTGAAATCACAGAAACGCCGGAAGAAATCGGCAGGCTCTTAACAGCAACCGGACTTGAAGTAGAAAGCATTGAAGAGATCGAATCCATAAAAGGTGGTTTGCAGGGGGTGGTGATCGGCCAGGTGCTGACTTGTGAAAAACATCCCGAAGCCGACCGCTTAAGTCTAACCACCGTTGATGCAGGAGGTGAAAACCCACTTTCCATTGTCTGCGGGGCGCCTAATGTGGCAGCCGGCCAGAAGGTAATCGTGGCCACTGTGGGAGCGATGCTCCACCCTACCGGCAGTGATCAGCCATTGGTTTTGAAAAAGTCAAAAATAAGGGGCGCACTTTCCGAAGGAATGATCTGCGCGGAAGATGAACTGGGCTTGGGCAGCTCACACGACGGCATCCTGGTACTGGACACCACATTACCCAACGGAACACCTGCCAGCGAATATTTTGGAATTTCATCTGACTACTTGATTGAAATAGGGCTCACCCCCAACCGCGCCGACGCTGCTTCCCATTATGGTGTGGCGCGCGATCTGAAAGCGGTACTGGGCCGCCCGGTCACATTGCCTTCCGTTGAGGAGTTTGCTGTCGCTAGCCAACAGCTTCCGATCACGGTTGAAGTAAAAAATCAGGATGCATGCCCGCGCTATACCGGACTGACGATTTCAGGGATCAAAGTGGGAGAATCTCCCCAGTGGCTGAAAGATCGTCTGCAGACAATCGGTATCCGCGCCATTAACAACATTGTAGACATCACCAATTATGTATGTCACGAGCTGGGCCAGCCCATGCATGCGTTTGACGCTGAAAAAGTCATTGGCAACAAAGTGGTCGTTACCACGGTCGCTGACGGGACACCATTCATTACACTAGACGGGGTGGAGCGAAAAATCTCGGGCTCTGATCTGATGATCTGCAATGCAGGAAGCAATGGCGTTCCTGAGCCTATGTGTATTGCCGGCGTTTTTGGCGGGCTCACTTCGGGGGTTACTAGTGATACGACTTCGATATTTCTTGAATCCGCTTATTTTTCTCCGGCCTGGGTACGCAAGACTGCGCAGCGCTTCACATTGAAAACTGATTCGTCGTTCCGTTTTGAGCGCGGTACGGATCCCAATATGCCCCTTTTTGCATTGAAAAGAGCCGCATTACTGATTCAGGAAATCGCGGGAGGAACTGTTTCTTCTGAAATCACCGACATTTATCCGCAGCCGGTAGAGGACTTCCGGGTTGCGATGAGCTACAAGCATATTAACCGGCTGATTGGAAAAACGCTGGATAAAACACTGATCAAAAGCATTCTGGAAAGCCTGGACATTCAGGTTGCTGACGAAAACGAATCCTCGTTTACGGCCATCGTAGCTCCTTACCGCGTCGATGTGCAGAGAGAGGCTGATGTCATTGAGGAAATCCTGCGCATTTACGGATTTGGTCAGGTAGAGCTTTCAGAAACGCTCAGCTCGGATTTTCTTTCTGATTTCCCGGTCAATGATCCGGAAAAATTAAAACTGCGCGTGGCCGAATTGCTGGTAGCAAATGGTTTCAATGAAATGATCAACAATTCATTGACCAAACCCGAATATCAGGTCTTGATGAGCGAAAGTCTGGCTGGCAATCCTGTCAAAATCCTCAATTACCTCAGCGAAGATCTGTCTGTGATGCGCCAGACGCTGCTTTTCTCGGGGCTTGAAGTGATTGCCTACAACAGCAACCGCCGCCAGAAGGACCTGAAAGTTTTTGAATTTGGCAATACCTACCACCAGATCAACGAAAAATATGTCGAAAAGGAAAGGTTGGCTGTTTTCGTAACCGGTAACATTGCGCAGGAAAGCTGGTTTGAAAAATCCCGCGAAACGGTATTCCATGACCTGGCTGCCTTTGTCAATAAGGTCTTAACCGCAGTCAAAATCAGGGAAGTTGAAAAACAACAGGCTGATCCTGCTATTTTCAAACAAGGGCTTACTTTGTTATCTAACCGCAAACCGGTGGTTTCATTTGGTTTGCTCAATGCTGCATTATCTAAAAAACTCGACGTGAAAGCGCCCGTTTATTTTGCCGACTTTGATTGGGAGTACATGCTTCGCCAGTACAATGCGGCCGTTGAATACAAAGAGGTTTCCAAATTCCCCGAAGTGCGTCGTGACCTGTCGGTGGTAGTCAACAAGAAGGTCACTTTTGAAGAGCTTCGCCAGATTGCTTACAAAACAGAGCGGCAACTGCTGCGTTCGGTCAATGTGTTTGACGTGTATGAAGGTGCTAACCTGGAAGGTAAAAAGTCCTATTCGATCAGCTTCATTTTGCAGGATGACCAGCAGACATTGACCGACAAAGTGATCGACAAATCCATGCAGCGGCTGATGGCGGCTTATGAGCGGGAGTTTGAGGCACTCATCAGGAAATGATTAGATTTTGAATTTTTGCTTGGATGGATATTTTTAAGGTTAGCAAATGGAAAGGAGCATTGAACGTATCATTGAACACAAGTTATCCGACCTTGAAAAAAAGCTCGAGATACTGATCAATACAAAAGAGAAACTAACCTGGTCAATATCAGAGCTCCAACGTGAAAATGCGGAGCTCCGGGTGTCCAATATCCAACTCAAGGAAGAAGCGAAAGAAATAAAGAAAAAATACACTACTTTGGAAAAAGACTTTAATAAGTCTAAAAGTTTCGCTAAAATTGTCACTAGTAAACTGACACCAACGAGCGGAATCGCCGAACTGAAAGACTCAGTTGAAAGATATATACAAGAGATCGATAAGTGCATTGAATTGCTTGAAGATACCTTATGAAAAAAAATAGCATACCCACTCCGGACGTTTCTGTCTTTATAAAACTGCTGGACAGAGGTTTCAAACTGAGTGTTCCGGCAGATCAGGAGAAATTCTACAGGGACGGGTATGAGGTGTTCATGCAACGCGTGCAGCAGCATAAATTAAAAGGAAAAGTATACGGTGACATCGAAGCAATTGCACTGACCTCCATCGAATGCCTGGTAGCATTGCAGAGGAATCAGCAGCAAATGGACAATCTGGTGATGGCTTTTAAAGGCAGAGTGGAAAAGCTGGACGAAACAATTACCAGCGCTCTGGAGAGCTAAGCGATTTACACCCCTAACCTTTGATTTATACTGAAATCTTCTAAATAACTTTCAATTCTTCATTTTCGGCATTTTAACGCGGGGTAGTCGGTCAAACCAACTATATATAACCATCATTGAAATGTCAAATTATTTAGTTTTCATCGTCGTCCTGTCCGATATCATCGCCGTTGGGGTGGGTATTTTTGCAGGCAAATACATTTTTCAGAGGTCATTCGACCTAAAGGAAAAGGAAGCCCAGGAACGTGCCGCTGAAATTCTCCGAAATGCCGAAAGTGCCGCTGAAAACATCAAAAAGGACCGTATACTAGAAGCGAAAGAAAAATATCTCCGTCTTAAATCTGAATTTGAAGAGGATGCCAATAAAAAACGTGTCATTCTTCAGACCAATGAACAAAAGCTTAAACAACGCGAGCAGAGCCTGAATCAAACCATCGAGCAAAATAAGCGTCGTGAAAATGAGCTTGAAACGCTAAAAAATAACCTGAACCAACAGGTAGAGCTGGCTACCAAACGCCGCGAAGAAGCTGAAAAGTCATTGCAGCAGCAGGTTACCCAGCTCGAAAAAATTGCCAATCTTACCGCAGACCAGGCGCGCGAGCAGCTCGTAGACGCGCTGAAAGCCGAGGCAGATACCAGGGCAGGATCCTATGTAAAGAGCGCCATGGAAGAAGCCCGTCTTACTGCTACCAAAGAAGCCAAAAAGATCGTTATCGAGACTATCCAGCGTACTGCCGCAGAACACGCCATTGAAAACTGCGTATCGGTATTCAACATTGAAAACGACGACATCAAAGGTAAAATCATTGGTCGGGAAGGACGCAATATTCGCGCATTGGAAGCTGCTACTGGTGTTGAGATCATTGTCGATGATACCCCCGAAGCGATCGTAATATCTGGTTTTGATCCTGTTCGCAGGGAGATCGCCAGACTTTCGCTGCACCGCCTGGTGCAGGACGGAAGGATCCACCCGGCAAGAATTGAAGAAGTGGTAGCCAAAACCCGCAAGAACATTGATGATGAAATCGTCGAAATCGGCGAAAGGACTGTCATTGATATGGGCATTCACGGATTACACCCTGAGCTTGTTAAAATGATCGGCCGCATGCGTTTCCGTTCATCATACGGGCAGAACCTGCTGCAACACTCACGCGAGGTCGCCAAGCTTTGCGCCACGATGGCATCCGAGCTTGGACTGAACACCAAACTGGCCAAAAGAGCCGGGCTGCTGCACGATATTGGTAAGGTTTGGCCGGAAGAATCCGATTTGCCACACGCTATCCTGGGTATGGAGCTTGCCAAGAAATACAAGGAAAATCCGGAAGTATGCAATGCCATCGGTGCTCACCATGACGAGATCGAAATGACCAGCATTCTTTCGCCTATCATCCAGGTTTGTGATGCGATTTCGGGCTCACGTCCGGGCGCGCGCCGTGAGATGATGGAATCCTATATTCAGCGTTTGCGTGATCTTGAAAACATGGCACTCTCCTTTGACGGCGTTGAAAAATGCTATGCAATTCAGGCAGGCCGTGAGCTTCGGGTGATTATCGACGCTGACAATGTTTCAGACGAAAAAGCAGGAATGCTCTCCTTTGATATTTCGCAGAAGATTGAAAAAGAAATGCAATATCCCGGACAAATTAAAATTACAGTGATCCGTGAAATGCGCTCAGTGGCGTATGCGCGTTAACCTAGCTACAAATACATGACTTACTCACAGCTTAGCAGTTCACAACGATTGGGTATCCATACGCTCGGTGAACTGAAAAAAGCAGGTTATCAGCCACGTTCCATTAAACAGGAGTTAAGAGATAATCTGATTACCAAAATCAGGAATAAAGAAAATATTTTTCCAGGAATATGGGGTTACGAGGAAACGGTCATACCCGATGTTGAGCGGGCGATCCTTTCGATGCACAACATCAATTTTCTGGGACTACGCGGTCAGGCCAAAACACGCATTGCGCGGATGATGGTAAGCCTGCTGGACGAGTACATTCCCTACATCAAGAATTCGGAGCTGCACGATGATCCCTTGCAGCCATTATCCCGGTTTGCCAAAGACCAGGTAGCTGACCATGGCGAGCAGACTGAAATCGAATGGCTGCACCGCGACGAGCGTTACACCGAGAAGCTGGCGACGCCCGACGTTTCCGTAGCAGATTTGATCGGGGATGTAGACCCGATTAAAGCCGCGACATTGAAATTGCCTTATTCGGATGAGCGTGTGATCCATTTCGGGCTCATACCCCGTTCTCACCGTGGTATTTTCGTCATCAATGAGCTGCCCGATTTGCAGGCACGTATCCAGGTGGCGCTGTTCAATATCTTACAGGAAGGCGATATACAGATCCGTGGTTTCAAGCTGCGCTTGCCGCTGGACATCCAGTTTGTATTTACGGCCAATCCGGAGGATTATACCAATCGCGGCAGCATTGTGACGCCTTTGAAGGACCGTATCGAAAGCCAGATTGTTACCCACTATCCCAAGACCATTGAAACGGGCAAGAAAATTACCGAGCAGGAAGCAGTCGTTAAAGCCGAACAAAAGGAAATTGTATCGGTCTTTGAGCTAGCCAAAACACTCATCGAGCAGATTGCTTTTGAGGCCCGGGAGAGTGAATATGTAGACAGTAAAAGCGGTGTTTCGGCCCGTTTGACTATTTCTGCCTATGAGTCCCTTTTAAGTACTGCCGAACGACGCGCGCTCATCAATGCAGAAACGACTACCCACGTGCGCATTTCCGATCTTTATGGCGTAGTTTCGGCGATCTGCGGAAAAGTGGAGCTGGTCTATGAAGGGGAAGTCGAGGGACCGGTAATCGTGGCTCAAAACCTGATAGGAAAAGCGATACGTACCCAATTCCTGAGCTTTTTCCCGGATCCTGAAAAAAGCAAAAAAAGCAAGATCAATCCCTATGCCAAAGTAATCGAATGGTTTGGCGCTGGCAATGAAATGGAAATGCCAGCTGATATGACAGACCGCGAATACATCGCGCGGCTGAAAACCATTGATGGCCTGGATGATTTTGTAGATATGCTCAGCGCCTATTCCAGCACAGAGGAGAAGCTTTTCATGATGGAATTCGCATTGCACGGCATGGCCGAGTTTTCATTGATTGGAAAACAATCCCTGGATCAGGGGATGAAATTTCAGGACCTTGTCAGCAGTATGTTCTCCGGGCCGGGAGAGGACGATTATGATTTCGACGAGGACGACGATGACCGGAAGCCTTTCTAAAATAATATACCCATAAAAAATGCCCTGTTTTCAGCAGGGCATTTTCATTATACATCAATACGAGCTCCAATTATAACGGAGCGCCTTCGTCGACCACATTCGGCTCGCTGGTATCAATCAATGAATCAGGATCATTGTTGACTTTGCCACGAACTTTGGCTTCCAGCTCTTCCATCAACTCAGGATTATCTTTAAGCAAGGCTTTAACCGCATCACGGCCTTGACCCAAACGGTTGCCATCATAGCTAAACCAGGAACCGGCTTTTTTAATGATTTCCAGCTCAACACCCAGGTCGATGATCTCTCCCACTTTGGAAATTCCCTCGCCGTACATGATATCAAATTCAACTACTTTGAAAGGTGGCGCTACTTTGTTTTTCACCACTTTCACGCGCGTGCGGTTACCCAGGATCTGATCGGCGCTTTCCTTGATCTGCCCCACACGGCGAATATCCAGACGAACAGATGCGTAATATTTAAGGGCGTTACCGCCGGTAGTCGTTTCAGGGTTACCGAACATCACACCGATCTTCTCACGAAGCTGGTTGATGAAGATACAGCAGCATCCTGTTTTGTTGATCACACCGGTAAGCTTACGGAGTGCTTGTGACATCAAACGCGCCTGCAGACCCATTTTGCTATCACCCATTTCGCCTTCGAGCTCAGCACGGGGAACCAATGCTGCCACGGAGTCAATCACGATAATGTCCACCGCACCGCTGCTGATCAGGTGTTCGGCAATTTCAAGTGCCTGCTCACCGCTATCGGGTTGTGAAATCAGAAGGTTACTGGTATCAATACCCAGTTTCTCCGCATAGGAGCGGTCGAATGCATGCTCTGCATCGATGAATGCAGCCAGGCCACCCTTTTTCTGGGCTTCGGCAATGCAATGCATGGATAATGTAGTTTTACCGGAAGATTCCGGTCCGTAAATTTCGACAACCCGGCCGCGTGGCACGCCGCCTACGCCCAATGCGAGGTCAAGTCCCAGTGAGCCTGTTGAAATGACGGGAATATCTAAAACCTTGCTGTCGCTCAGACGCATTACTGTGCCTTTTCCGTAAGCTTTGTCAAGCTTTTCCAGCGTGGTCTGTAACGCTTTCAGTTTGTTGTCTTTATCAGTGGTTGGTTGTGCCATAAAAAAGGTGACAAAAATTTAGTTTGTACATAAAAAAGCGGTTTTTGCGTCACAAAAACCGCTCGATGACTGGTCTTTTCTGAGCTGTAAAAATATCGAATTTTGCTCAAAAATACAACCTGTTTTTCTCAATAAAATGTAATTCCTGATAAGAAAAAACCGCTAATACCCTGTCATTATTTCGAAGGTTTACATAAATAATTACCGACCGAAAGACGCTAATTATCAAGCGGAATTTACGCTGGTTGGCCAGTGAGTAAATACGGGTCTTTTTATATAATTTTGTCCCGGAAATGATTG
The DNA here is from genome assembly GCF_026625565.1 of Dyadobacter pollutisoli. Taxonomy (NCBI): domain Bacteria; kingdom Pseudomonadati; phylum Bacteroidota; class Cytophagia; order Cytophagales; family Spirosomataceae; genus Dyadobacter; species Dyadobacter pollutisoli. The sequence goes on along the minus strand of NZ_CP112998.1, from coordinate 655,435 downwards.
TTATACAATCTGATCCGGATTCGTTTTCTTAATTGAGGTATTTCAGTGCTAAAAAAAATATTGCTTGCCCTTTTGGCCATTCTCGTTTTGCTTGGAATCTATTACAGGGACTTGCTCAGCTACGCCTGGATGCAGGCATCAGGCCAGATTGGAATATTAATGGATGTCCAGGATGTGCAGGATGTGTTGGAAGACCCTACCTTCCCTGATTCGCTCAAAGCACAGATCAGGCTAATCCAGGAGATCAAAAAATTCGGGGTGGATTCACTGGGGCTGGAACCTTCTAAAAACTACACCACATTTTACAACCAGCACGGCAAACCGCTGATCTGGCTCATCACCGCGTCGGACCGCTACAAGATCAATGCTTACAAATGGCATTTCCCGATCGTGGGCAGCTTCCCTTACAAAGGTTTTTTTGACTCTACCCGAGCCGTCTTGGAAGAAAAAGCCATGATCAGCAAGGGCTTTGATACAGACATTGGCGAAGTCTCTGCCTGGTCTACACTGGGCTACCTGAAAGACCCGATCCTGTCGAGTATGCTCAAAAGGAAAGTCGGCAGTCTGGCCAACCTGATCCTGCATGAACTGACGCATGGTACGCTTTTTGTGAAAAGTAACCTGGAACTCAACGAAAACCTGGCCAGTTTTGTCGGTGATCAGGGCGCCATCCGTTTTTTGAAGTATAAGTATGGTCTTCACTCACCTGAATTGCGTACATACGAATATTCAAAGAAATTCAATGACGCTTATTCAGGGCATATGCTTAGGGGTATAGGCCGGCTCGACAGTCTTTACAGGACATTCGGCGCGGATCTTTCGCCTGACGCCAGAAAAGACGCATTGAAAAACAGGCTGATCATGCATATACTTAGCGACGCAGATACACTTCTGGCCGGCAATTCAGCGTTAACAAACAAAAATCGCCGGGCGGCGATCCGCGGGCATGACGGTAAGCTGCCCAACAATGCATACTTTATCAGCTATCAGACCTATAAGTCAAAGCAAAATACATTTCGGGAGGAATTTGAGAATAAATTTCAAGGGAATTTTAAGGACTATTTAGCCTATTTAAAACAGCAATACCCCTCTCTTTAATCACACGAGCATGAAGATATCGTACACATTATTAGCCATTTGTGCATTATTAATATTTTCTTTCAGACAATACGAAGAAAAAACGGAACAGAACAGGGTCATTCCGAATAAAAGTTTCTGCACCGGCGAGCGGGTCGAGTACAGGGTGCATTATGGCTTTATCAATGCAGCCGAGGCTAAGGTAGAGGTGGGCAAAAATGTCTCCATGATCAACAACAGGCCCTGTTTTCGGGTCAATGTTACGGGTCGCACCGTCGGCGCATTCGATCTGATCTCCCGGGTGCGTGACACCTGGCGTTCTTACATTGACACCACCGCTATACTGCCACATATGTTTGAGCGGCAGATTCAGGAAAATAAATACCGGAAAGAGGAAAAGGTATTCTTCAATCACAACAAAGATCAGGCGGTTTCCAGCATCAAGGATGAAACCAAGACTTTTAATGTGCCCAACAATATTCATGACATCATCAGTGGCTACTTTTTTCTACGCACCATCAATTTTGAAAAGGTGACAGAGGGCGAAATTATAGAGGTACCCACGTTTTTCGACGGTGAAGTCTACAAGCTGCGGGTGAGATATGTCGGTAAAGACGTAATCAAAACCAAATTTGGAAGGACCAAAGTACTCAGACTGAATCCATTGATCCCGGATAACAAATTCTTCAAGGACGAGGGTGCGATGCGGCTCTGGGTTTCGGACGATTCCAATAAAATACCGCTCAAAGCAGAGGTGGACCTCAGAATCGGCTCCCTTGAAATGGACCTTAAATCCTACAAAGGCCTGCGCAAAGATTTAACCTGGTTTTGAAAATACCGGACCCTCCAATTTTGTATTTGCCTGAATGGAAACCACAATTGATTTTTACTGATTTTAAAGTATGGAATGCTGTGCGCTCCAAAACTTTTGTAAAAACCAGCGATCGCAGGCACTTCCGGGCTTTCAAAATCAAAAACCAGGTGTTCTTCCGCGTGCCCGGAAAAGTACATGTCCAGTAAACAGCTTCTCGCATTGTTCTTCCTTCCTACTGCATCAGAAGCATTGAACAAATAAATGGCCCTTCCCGCATACCTGACCACCAATGTCCCCGCATGGACCTGATTGTCCTTTTTAGCGTAGCAGACCTGGCCAATGCCTCTCATTTGGGTTTCAGCAAAAATGTTTTTTAGCAAATCGTAAGCGCCAGGGCGAACACCTCCCGCAATCCGCCGGGACTGATTGGCGACAAACAGCTCGATCAACGGGGTTATCTGTCCATTCTTTTCGATTGTCCAACCACTGCTTCTGCCCCGTCTTACATTGACTTTGCGATCCGGGCTATAATCCCCGTAGATTTCCCCGTAAGCCCTACAGAGATTTAACCAGAAGGTATGCTGGGGCGTAAATGTAAATTCGGCCAATTGGTCTTTGATCCTGAAAAGTGTATTGAAATTTTCCGGATTGAAATGATAGGAGCTCACGTAGGAAAAGTGACTGGACAATGCCTGCATAAAAGCCAGAAAGTCTGTCTGCCCCAGGCAACCCATTGAAAAAACACCCAGGTACTGACAAAAAAGAGGCTGAAAAACGATCGTCTTGCCCCACTTTTTGACAACAGGCAAAGGCATAACAATCTGATAATTGGAGCGGTCCGGCCACACCAGGGCTTTCCAGCCGCAGCAGACGATGTCCAGATAAAAGGTGTGGGCGTAAACGACACCTTGCCGGCAGGCGCCGATGAGCTGATCCCAGCGGGCATCATTTATTTCTGTGCGGTTTAATAGAACAGGCGTCAATGGGAAACGAAATAAGGCGATGAAACTATCTGGCTTATTTCTTAGACGCGGATTCTATTTAAAGTAACTGCGAAGTTTCTGAAGAGTCTCTTCCACGTCAGGGGTTTCATCCATGAGCAGGTTAATACTCTGAATCGAGTGGATTACCGTACTATGGTCGCGGCCGCCGAAATGATAGCCGATTGACTTCAATGGAAGGTCGGTGTACTCCTTGGCAAGGAACATTGCGAGCTGACGCGGATAGACAACTTCCTTTTTACGGCTTTTGCTTTTCAGATCGGCAATCGTCACCTGGAAATAATCGGCAATCGTTTCCTGGATCGTATCGATTGTGACTTCCTTATCCTCGTTCATGACGATGTTGCGCAAGGTATTCTTTGCTAGCTCCACATCGATTTCACGCCTGGTAAGGGAGGCCTGCGCCATCAGTGACACGATCACACCTTCCAGCTCACGAACGTTGGAATTCACACTATGCGCAATGTATTCGATCACATCATAGTCAATCGAAATTCCTTCTGCCTGGATTTTCTTTTGAAGAATGGCAATACGCGTTTCAAAATCCGGTGTCTGCAGATCGGCGGTAAGCCCCCATTTAAAACGTGACAGCAACCTGTCCTGCAAGCCCTGAAGTTCTCGTGGCGGCCGGTCACTGGTCATAATGATCTGCTTGCCGAGCTGGTGCAGGTGGTTAAAAATATGGAAGAATGTATCCTGCGTTTTTTCCTTTCCTGACAAAAACTGAACGTCATCTATTGCGAGCACGTCCACCTTCATGTAAAAATCAGTAAAGTCCTGAAGGGTATTGTTTTTAATGGAGTTGATAAACTGGTTGGTGAATTTTTCGGAAGACACATACAGCACCAGCTTATTATCAAAGTGGTTCATGATGTAATTGCCGATCGCCTGCACCAGGTGAGTTTTCCCCAACCCTACCCCTCCGTACATCATCAGCGGGTTAAAAGAAGTAAGCCCGGGACGCTGCGCTACTGCAAACCCGGCAGAGCGGGCCAGGCGGTTGCAATCTCCTTCAATAAAATTGTCAAAAGAATAATTCGGGTTCAGGTAGGTGTCCAGGTTCATTGAATCCTGGTCCTTGTCTTTGTGATTGGAACCCATTCGCGGGTCTGTCGCAAAATTGTCAGGCCGTGAATAATTGGGAGATTTCTGGGTGGAGACATTCATCGTAAGCGGCTGATGCTTATCATTACCGGTGTCTACAATAATGGAATATTCCAATAAGCCGTCCCGTCCTATGGCATAATCCAGCGCCTTCCTGAGCAGGTTTACATAATTATCTTCAAGCCATTCGTAGAAAAACTGACTTGGAACCTGGATCGTAAGCACTTTTCCATAGATCTTTAAAGGCCGTATAGGTTCAAACCATGTCTTAAAGCTCTCATCAGGAATGTGCTGCTGAATAACTCTCAGGCAGGCATCCCAGATCTGGTCGACTTCTCTATATGTGCTTACTCGTTCCAATGTATAATCTACCGTATTCAGAATGTCAAATTTTAAAAGGACGGCAAAGATATAAAAATACCTGATCTCTCCAGATTAAACTAAGGTTCAATTTAATACCAATGCCTTCCATCTGCAAGCCTGTAAATAAAACAATTTCATAAACGCGTCGTAACGGCGGCAGGGCTGCATTAGCCTGCATGAATAAAAAAATGATCCGTAATTTGTAACTTTGTTAACCCACATTTATTAGTACTCACGACGATTTATCCTAAAAATGCCCGGCCACTTATTTTCAGAATTTAGCCCTTCCAGTAAAGACGCCTGGGAAAAGCTGGCACAAAAAGAATTGAAGGGAAAGTGGCGCGAGCTGCCCTCATGGACCATTTCGCCTGGCCTGACCTTCGAACCATACCTGACCCGACAAGAAACGGATTCTGAAAGAATTGCAGAAATGCAGCAAAGTCAGAAAAAGAATCCGGGGTGGCTCAACATGCCCGACATTACTTTTACAGATCCGCGCAAAACCAATGCAGCCATCAAAAACGCATTGGCAAACGGGGCGGATGCCATCTTTCTAAATCTGAGAGATACCGAGCTAAACCGCTGTGAATTCCCCAAACTGCTGCATAGCCTGCGACTCAGCGACACACCTGTTTTTTTTCAAACAGATAAAAATAGCGGTCAGCTGTTTTCAGAAATCTCAAAACATGCCGGGTATTATCTCAAAGGCGGCGTGGCTTTTGATCCGCTGGCGCATTGGATGCGGACAGGCACCCGATACGAAAGTTCGATCAACGCTATTTCGGAACTAGTGCACCATACAAAAAGTATGCGCGAGTTCCGGCCTTACATGATCGAAACCCATTTGTATCATAACAATGGGGCCGATCCAGTACAGGAACTTGCCTTTGCCATCGCAGCCACTGCTACGTACATGGATCTGCTGACCGAAAACGGCGTCGCCCCGCTGCTGGCATTCAACCGGGCACTCTTTTCCGTTTCGGTAGGGACCCGGTACCTGACCGAAATTGCAAAGTTGCGCGCATTCCGGTACCTGTTACAACGAATTTCGCGCGCCTATGAGCTGCCCGATGAGCTGTGCGTGCCGTTTTTACAGGCTCGTACCTCTTCTTTTTACCATACCCGCACTTCTACCTACACCAACATGATCAGAGCTTCCTCAGAGGCTATGAGCGCCGTTATAGGCGGATGCAATGCGCTGACTGTGCAGGCATATGACCTTGACTCGGCAAATCGGGGTGACTTTTCGGATCGAATCGCAAGAAATGTTTCCTCAGTCCTGTCTTTCGAAAGCTCGCTGGGCATTGTAGCCGATCCCGCCGCAGGCTCGTACCTGCTGGAAGATATGTCATGCAAATTAGCAGACGCTGCATGGAAATCGTTTTTAGATATTGAGGAAAAAGGAGGACTGATCCAATGCTTTGAAAGTGGTTTTATTCAAAATGAACTGCAAAAGTCATTGGCACAAAAAGTCAGTGCATTGCATCAGGGTCAGGTCATGGTAGGTGTTAACCGCTTTCATCAGCCAACAGAGCGAAATGACGCGGGCGCTAAAACGCTGGCTGATGTTGCTACACATCAATTTACATTATTGAATGACAGGCGCTTGTCTGACTATTTCCACCAACAAAGCCTGTCCAAGAAATGAAACCTAATTTCAAAAATATCAACATACCGGCCCGACCGGAGCAGGCTGCTGCCCCTGACAAGTTCGCTGTAACTTCGGAAGGAATCAGGCTAAAACCCGCTTACTCGGCAAAGGACATTGCCGATTTTGAGCATCTATCTTTCGGTGCCGGCGCTGCTCCTTTCCTGCGAGGCCCTTATGCGAGCATGTATCTCGACCGCCCGTGGACCATCCGGCAATATGCGGGATTTTCAACGGCTGCGGATTCCAATGCATTTTACAAAAGAAACCTGGCCGCCGGACAAAAGGGGCTCTCTGTCGCGTTTGATCTGGCCACCCACCGCGGCTACGACTCCGACCATCCCAGGGTAACCGGCGATGTGGGAAAAGCCGGAGTCGCCATAGACTCGGTCGAAGACATGAAAATGCTTTTTGATTCAATTCCTTTGGATCAAATGTCTGTTTCAATGACCATGAATGGGGCGGTATTGCCGGTTATGGCGTTTTTTATCGTCGCCGCCGAAGAACAAGGCATTGGCCCTGAACTGCTGTCGGGTACCATCCAGAATGATATCCTCAAAGAGTTCATGGTGCGCAATACCTACATTTATCCGCCTGCGCCTTCGATGCGGATTGTGGGGGATATTTTTGCCTATGCATCCAGGTATATGCCCAAGTTCAACTCCATCAGCATCAGCGGCTACCACATGCATGAGGCAGGCGCTCCCGCTCACATCGAGCTCGCCTACACCCTGGCAGACGGGCTGGAATACATTCGTACCGGCTTGAATGCAGGTATTGCGATCGATGATTTTGCTCCGAGGCTATCTTTTTTCTGGGGAATAGGCATGAACCATTTTATGGAAATTGCCAAAATGCGTGCTGGCAGGCTGCTATGGTCCAAAATTGTTCACCAGTTTGGACCAAAAAATGAAAAGTCACTCGCGCTACGGACCCACTGCCAAACCAGTGGTTACAGCCTCACCGAGCAGGACCCATACAATAATGTAGCGCGTACGACCATTGAAGCCATGGCGGCTGTGATGGGACATACCCAGTCACTACACACCAATTCGCTAGATGAAGCGATCGCATTGCCCACCGATTTTTCGGCACGCATCGCGCGCAATACCCAGCTTTTTATCCAGTATGAAACAGACCTTTGCCAGGCGGTAGATCCCTGGGGAGGCTCGTATTATGTTGAATATCTGACCAATCAGCTCGTTGAAAAGGCCTGGCAGCTGATTGAAGAAGTGGAACGGTTGGGAGGAATGACCAAAGCCATTGAAACAGGTTTACCCAAAATGCGCATTGAGGAGGCTGCGGCACGAAAACAGGCCAGGATAGATTCGGGCAAAGACGTGATCGTGGGGGTGAATCGCTTTAAAACAGAGAATAAAGAAGACCTGGATATTCGTCAGATCGACAACCATGCCGTCCGACAGGCGCAGGTTTCTCAGTTAGAAAACATCAAAAACACCCGCGATACGGAGAAAGTAAACAAGTCATTGCAGGCCATTACCGAGGCGTGCAAACAGCCGGGCGGAAAAGACATGGACAGTAATTTATTGGCGCTCGCAGTTGACGCAGCACGTAAAAGGGCTACTTTAGGGGAAATTTCTGACGCTATGGAAAAACAGTTCGGCCGGTATAAATCAACCATACGGTCTGTTTCCGGGGTTTACCAGTCCGAAGCTTCGGATGACGAAAACTTCCGTCTGGCATTACAGATCTCAGATCAGTTTGCCCAGGCCGAAGGTCGCCGCCCGCGAATACTGGTTGCCAAAATGGGCCAGGACGGTCACGATCGCGGGGCCAAGGTAATTGCTACCAGTTTCGCAGACCTTGGTTTTGATGTTGACATAGGCCCGCTGTTTCAGACGCCGCAAGAGGTCGCCAGGCAGGCGGCCGAAAACGATGTACATGTGATTGGCGCGTCCAGCCTCGCTGCTGGTCATAAAACGCTCATTCCCGAGCTCATTGCGGAGCTTAAAAGCATTGGCCGGGAAGACATTATGGTCATAGCGGGCGGTGTTATCCCCGCTCAGGATTACCAGTTTCTCTACGATGCAGGCGTAAAAGGCATTTTTGGGCCTGGAACCATCATTTCCGTCGCCGCCCAGAAGATACTGACAGAATTAATGGCAGTTAATTAACACCTGCAAAAACCAGCGAGGTACAGTTGCCTCCAAAGCCAAATGAATTGGAAAGTACATAATTGACTTTCTCCGTTTTTGTGTATGCCGCTATCGGGCTATTGGGATAATTCGCGATGGGCGTTTTGACATGCAGGCTGGGAAACAATTCCGCGTGATTAATGCTTAAAATACTAAAAATTGCCTCCACCGCGCCGGCTGCTCCCAAGGTGTGGCCCGTATAGGATTTGGTGGAGCCAAATGGCGGAATCTGCTCAAACAACGCGCTCAGGCCATATAATTCCACCTGGTCATTGTTTTGCGTTCCGGTACCATGTGCATTGACGTAGTCGATCTGATCGCAGGTCACGCCGGCTACTTCCATCGCCTCTTTCATACTTCGGATAGCCCCAATTGCCTCATCCGACATCGCCGAAGGGTGATGGGCATCATTGGCATTGCCGTATCCAGCAACCCGGGCATATACCTTTTTGCCTGAGGCCGCTTCCTGGGATTCCAGTACAAGGTAGGCCGCAGCTTCGCCCAGATTGAGCCCGTCGCGGTTGACGTCGAAGGGTTTGCAGGGGTTTTCGGAAAGGATTTTAAGTGCATTAAAGCCATTGACCGTGTATTTGGCAAGGCTGTCAACCCCTCCTACAATCACTCTCTGGGCCCTGCCCGACCTGATCAGGCGCGCACCGAGCATAATCGCGTTAGCAGAAGAAGAGCAGGCTGTGTTGATGGTATCGGTAAATCCCTTGATTTTATATCTTCTGATCAGTTTCATCGTATGGGCCGAGCAGCCGTAAGCACTCAGATATTCAGAGCCCGCGGATTTCAGGTTGGCGTCTTCATAGAGCTGGTCGGTCAGGCACATGCCTCCTACCGTGCTGGCCGATATCAATGCAGTGTCAAAAGATGAAATGTCAGCCTGTGAAAGTCCGGCGTCTGCCACGGCTTCGTTAAAAGCCTTATCTGCCAACAAGCAAGTCCGAGTGTAACCTTTACTATCTTCTAAACCCAGCGATTGCTTCAAATGATCATTGCTGACATTGATTTCACCAAAAGGCAGCAATGAAGCATAGTGAGACTTGAAATGGACCGCCCTGGAAATGCCCGTCCGGGCATGGCGCAAACTTTCGTGGTTCTCCGAAAGATTTTCACCAATCGCAGAAATAATGCCCATTCCAGTTACCAGCACCGGTTTCATCATCAGGCAGGTTTGGTATTGGCCAAAATGTATTCGGCCATATGATTCACATCGACCAGGATTTTCCTCCCTTCGGCGGGATTGGTGATTTTGATGCCGTACTCCCTTTCGAGCAGCACGACCAGTTCAAGCGAATCGATCGAATCAAGGCCCAGATCGCCGCCAAATAAAGGCTCGTCGTCTTTGATATCGGCAGGGTTTATATCCAGTAAATTCAGGTATTGCACAATCTGCCCTTTCAAAATGGGCTTCAAACTTTCTATGTCCATATGATTTTGTTAATCTCTTCCGAGCGGATTATGATCTCTGACGGGGTTCTGTGATTCAAACTTAAATAATTCTTTCTAACCGCAACTTAAAATAGGTGCTAACTTGGCAAATCAGGATAAAAATCCCCAGGAAAGCAAATACGTACCTTAGCTCCTGCCAGCTACCGCCTTTGAGAAAAAGTACATAAAACCCTTCCAGACACCAATGCAACGGGGAAAAATTGGCAGCAAACTGCATGAAGCCCGGCATCACAAATGTGGGCACCAGTATCCCGCCTATCGCGCCAAAAATGATGATCGAAATAGCGCCGAAACCATTGGCCTGCTGCTCGGTTTTGGCAAAAGCGCCTATCATTAAAGCATAGCTCACCGCCGCCATGCTACTGATCAGCACCACCGCCGCCAGGGCCACAAAATTGTCAGGCACAGTCAGTAATGGCAGGCCGAGCCTGGGCAGTATCCATATACCCATTGAAAAAGTGAGTGCAACCTGTAACACGGCCACAACCACATAAATAGCCATTTTACTAAACATGACCAGCATGAAAGTGGTCGGCATGGTTTTGAGCCGTAAAAAACTACCATTGACCCGCTCTTTTACAATGTTGCTTCCCAATGATACCACCATGAAAAACATGGCAAAAATCGTCCAGGCGGGTACGTTATGCTGGGTAGAATTGGGGATGGCCGTCGAGTTGCTATTACTGGCTACGATCTGGTCAATGGCTACCCTGTTGGAAATCATTTTCTCTTTCAGCTTCTGTGATTTATCTCCCAGGTCCATATTGCTGTACATCCGGTCGATCATCAGCGAATTTTCGATCACGCTCATGTAGGATTGAATGATGCCCATGACCGAATAGCTGTAATTTTCCTGCAAAACCGGATCGTTATAAAAAGAGAGCCTTGGCATATCCACCTTTTCAGGATCGGCTACATGGTGTTCCAGTCCGAGATCGTCCATCAGGATTTTGCTTACATCTGCCGCATTACTTTCCAGGCCTGCCGAAAAACGTGGCGGAATGTATAAGGCGATCAGTTTGCCGCGCGAAAGCAGCTCCGATTTCAACGATTGCTGCGCAATACCATTCTGAGAATCAATTTTAAAAAGCCCTGATTTTTTCAATGCAGCAACCAGCTTTCCGCCCTCTTTGCCGGTATCATGATTTACGACCAAGAGGGGGATCTGATTCTCATTCACCACCTTATAGGCGCTGTCCTGAATGATAGTAATGATAAATACCAAAATCAAAGGCATCAAAAACATCAATGCAAGCCCCACCTTATCGTTGATGAGCAGCAAAAATTCTTTGCGTAATGATGAAATGATTTTGAACATATTAGTCGCGGTACTGCTCTCCTGTCAGTTTGATGAATAAGGATTGCAGGCTGGCTACTGCATTTTCAGTTTTGAGCTGCAACAACTCTCCCTTTGCAATCACCTTTCCATTGTCGATCAGGGCAATGTTTTTGCAGAATTCCTCCGCCTCCGACATATGATGTGAGGTATAAATAATGGTCGTACCGTCCTGATTGATCTGCTGCAGATAGCGAATGATCGCATTACGGCTCTGGACATCCACGCCAACCGTGGGCTCGTCCAGAAACAGGATTGCAGGCTGGTGGATAATGCCAATGGCCAGGTTGATCCTCCGCTTCATGCCACCTGAAAACGAACCTACCTTTTTATCAGCTGATTTCGTTAGTCCCAGCACTTCCAGTAAATGGTCTCTTCTGCGTCCCAGATCGCTTTTGGAGAGATTATACATCGCGCCAAAATAGTCCAGGTTTTGTCTGGCCGTCAGTTCCTGATAGAATGCATACTCCTGCGGAACAAAACCAATGCGGTTTTTCCGCTGCGTTTCGCTTGCCGGCGCGCCATCAATAAAGTAATGAATTTGCCCTGAGGAAGGTGGTATAATACCACACAATATGGAAATCAATGTAGTTTTTCCCGCTCCGTTTGGCCCCAGCAGGCCAAACACATCACCGGCTTGAATGTCCAGGGAAACATGGGTGAGGCTGTCTTGCTGCGAAGATTTGTATCTTTTGTAAATATCCTGAATTTCGATGCATACTTGTCCGGCCATAATCTGTCGCTATTCTCACTTACCCAGATTTAGCCCCGAAAGCTTCTGAAACGCCTCTTTTTCCACCAGGCGAATGTCGAGTAACATATCGGCGATTTCTTCAAAATCTTTTTGCTCGGTCAACCTTCCCTTGTAGACCCCGGCCATTTTGATCGCGCTCGCACGCCACATATCCCCTGCTTTTGTAAAATCCTCTGAAATATTGGAAAGTCTGTCGTCCTGCATATAGGCCGCAGCTTCTTCCAGGAAAGCGCCATATAAAAAGCGAAATCCGCCGCCACCTGTGCCTATTTCTTCCTGCATACGCACGATTTGCCCCAGATACAGGCTGGCTTTTTTAAGCCCGAGCTTATCGCGCCATTTGCGGATATGTCCCGAAGTATGCCTGATGCCATCCACACCCGCAAAATTTCCGGGTATTCTGAGCATATCGCGCACGTTTCTACGGATACCTTTCACAATGCCCTGACGGATCACATCTTCGGTAACTGGTTTTACTCTTTCCGGAAAATAAATATGGCCTTTCGGAGCAAGCGGTCCCTGTGCAAAGCGAACGCGCGTGAGGTCCGCTTTCGAAAGCGTTGTCACATCCTCCATCACCGGGTCGCTGATCATATACTGATCGTCTTCCTGCCCAAAAACAATTAGGTTGTGAGCGTTGAAATGAAAGCGGTATTCCTTTGGAAAGTAAGTCAGATGAAAAACCCCAACCTGGCATCCTACCGGCACGCCTTCCTTTACTTTTTGATCCAAAAAAGCTTCGGCAGCAGTAACATTGGAAAACTTCTTGCGGGTAACTTCAACGCCTAATGACTTGCAGGTTCTTTTGAAAATAGCCCCCGGCATAGTCCTGAACGAGATCGCAGGTCCATTGTTGACAGTCAAAAACGGGATCTGGATATAAAACAGCCCTGAACCCATCCCAAATGCCAGCGGCTCGGTCATAAATTCCAAACCATGATAGCGTAGAAGAGCGGTGGTCACACCGTTTTCACAATGTGCAGTCTGGACATGGCGGAACGCATCCGTTTGGCTATCAATATTCACTGGCTTAACCTTTAAAATTTTTCAACTCACTCACGCTAATATCGAAAGCCCTGGCATATTTTTCCAGTTTGCGATCGCTTAAATCTTTAAAAACTGATGGTTTTAAATGTCTTTTTATAAAAAAAGGAAAAAAACCAGTGTAGCCCGACAGTACCGGCAGATCCATGAGCCTGAGTTCCATAAAATAATGCACCGGGCTCTTTTCACCTCTTGCCACGGCCTGTCTGGCATCTTCAATGCGCTCGTTGACATCGTCCCACGCACTGTCGAGCGCCTGTTTTTTGACTTCCCATCCCCTGCTCAGCGCAGTTTCATATTTCCCGTCCTGATTTTTGACGTAGCAAACTTCTCTGGTAAACTTGTCCAATGCGCCCGGATCCTGGGGAAGGTCTTCCTTTTTCATTTGATCAGCAGTGATTTGTCAGATACATTTATTCAAACTGAGCCTGCACTGCGGCCAGATCAGCACACAGTCAGCAGGCAAAACATATAGGAGAAGCGGGAGCTTTCGGGTACTGCCAAAAGTATCTTTTCGCCCTTTTTTAATGCGCCGCTGTTGAAAACTTCTTCCAGCATCATATATATCGACGCTGCCCCGACATTACCCTTGGTTACCAGGTTGGTATACCATTTTTCCTTCGGGATCGGAATGCCGTTTTCGTTAAAGAAATCATCAATCTTGCTTTCAAAAAAGTAGCTGGACAAATGCGGCAGAAAATAGCTCACATCTTCCATACTGATGCCTTTTTTGGTCAATATGTCTTTCAGTTTTGCAAAACCCAATTTAACGATTTTTTCGCCCAGCAGCTTCACATCCTGCTTGATGCTAAAAACGGATTGATCCTGAATTTCGCTGGCTGAATATTCCTTATAGCTTTTTAGGGAGCCATCCGGCAGTTTGTCTGAGCCCATGTACATACAGGCTTCCTGCTCGTTGGCGTAAGAACAGCCCTCTATCCATTCTATTTTCAATGAAATCCCCTCGGCATTGGGTTTTGGTTCAACCAAAAACGCGCCCGCGCCGTCAGAGAGCATCCATCTGAGAAAATCCTTTTCAAATGACAGGTACGGATTCTGTTCCAGCCTTAGCAGCTGTTGTACTTCGTCCTCAAACTGGTCTGCCCGCAGCACCGGCGACAATCTTTCAGAAGCACAGGAAACCGCTTTTTGCTTTTCTCCCAACTTCACAGACATATACGCGTACTTGAAAGCGTGCATTCCCGCGCAGCAAACCCCCGATGGTGAAACCACTTCAATCGGACCCGTTGCGGGCAGGTACCCGTGCACCATGGAGCCGTGTGAAGGCATCAGCTGGTCGGGGCTGGACGTAGCGCAGCTCAACAAATCGACCTGTGCTATTTCATCCGCGTCATTTTTAAATAAGTCCGTTACTGCCAATGCAGCCATTTCGGCATTGGTGTGTGTGGGGGTGCCGTCTTTCAGAAGCGCGTAATATCTTCTTTTGATACCGTTATTTCTTAAAACGATTGCTTTTGATTTCGACGGTTTTCCATTAATGTATCCTAAGTATTCTTCCATTTCCTCATTTGAAACGGACTCATTCGGTAAGAACTTGGCAATTCTGGTAATATATGCTTCTGACATTATGATTTGGTTTCTACCCCACAAAAGTATTCTTTTTTCTTCTTAATCGTATTTCCGGTAAACGGTGCGATCAGCAAATTATAGACAAAAAGCAGCACGGGAGCTATCATAAACAAAGCGATCAGCAGATAATATTTAAAGAGACTGACAAACCGCTTTCTTTTTTGGGGAGTCGTCCCTTTTTTCTTGATCAACCCTGCCCAGATACGGAAAAGCTTCTTGGCCCGCTGTTCAATAAACAAAATATCCGTAGGTATTGCTATCAGTCCCGTTGCCAGCACTTCCTTCTGCAGGTTATTATATTGCTCTTTTTCAAAGGCATTTTTCACAATGTGTCCAAATCTTTCCCCGCTCTTGATATCCTGCTCGCTAACGCCAGGATAGGGAAAAATATTCCATTTCTTGTCTTTCCGGCCGGTCAGCATCCAATGCAGGATTGTCACCGCGCTGATCAGGTTGGAGGTCCTGTCCATAAAAGGGATATTGCCCACCAGCTTTCCTCCCGCATCCTTGATCAACTTCTTGACACTTTCCTGTGAATTGAGCCACATATTCCTGCCGCCAATGATAGTCACAACAGGCGTATCGACGAGCAAACGCTGGAATGAAGGAGTTTTGAGCAAGGATGTAAAAGGCAGGGATGGGGACAGAAACCAGGGCTGGTATCCCATCACAACCAGATCATAATGCTCCGAGGCAAAATTCAATGGTTTTAGCTCAATGGGCTCTTCCAGCACACATTCGGGCATCTTATCAAAAAATTCGTCGGTGGTCCACGGAAAAACGAATGGTTTGGCAGGAAAAACCTGCACCCTTTCTATGGTATCGGAATCAAAAGGCAGTAAAAACTGATCGATAATTTCATTGAGTTGTCCGCTCTGCGTGTAATTGACAACTAGTATTTTTTTCATTTAATATCAAATGCTTTTTAGGCCTACTTTAAGTCTGATTCTTTTAAAACCTTGGAATCTTTGGCGTAATCTGATATCACTTCCCTCAAGTCAGCATCGAGCCTACTATATCCTGAAACAATGGCCTGCTTGTCTTCGTGGAGCTCATTGTTATATTTCAGGATACCTGGCGCATGCTCCTGAATGGTCAGCCTCAGAAACCTGAATTCAGTATTAGCGGGATTACCCTTTATTTGCTCTTCCAGTAAATGCACTCCCTTCTTGAAAGTTTTCAGCTTGCCTCCAACCCCTTTCACAAATCCCGCCTTTTTCATAGTCAATACGCCTTTGTAGGCATTCACACGAGGAGTCGCTTTTTCTGCTTCCAGACTGGCAAGCACTTTATCGATGGTTTTCTCCTCGTCGCTGGCTAATGCCTTGTAGTATGCGCCCTTGTCGGTCTGGGCCGCTGTGGATGTGGCCAGAGCGGCTATCAGCAAAAAACAAATGACTACGGATCCTCTCATATCTTTTTCACTTACGTATTCTATTTTAAAAAGGATTATGACCAGCTCGATTTATGCCTTTCTTCGGCATTCCAGAATCGTATGATAACTATCTCCAATTAAAGGATAGGTTTCCACCACCTCAAATCCTGCCTGGTTTACCAAATCCTTCATGACTTCGATCCGGTACATTTTACTGTTGCCATTGGCCATGATCGTAAAGTACAAAGACGTTGCGACCAGACTGTAATGGGCGGCAGGATAATTCTGGTTATCAAAAAATGGTTCCAGGATATACAAGGTCGTGTTTTCAGAAGCAGCCTGACATGCATTTTTGAGGATCTGCAAAATTTGCTCCTTCGAAAAGCAGTCCAGAAACTGGCTCATCCAGATCACATCCGCACCCTGTGGAATTTGCTGGGTCTCGTCCAGCAGATTGATCGCATGAAAATCAATGCGGCCGAGTAATCCGCGTTCGGTCGCATTGGCTCTGGCCACCTTCAACTGTACCGGCAAATCCAGTATCTTGATCTTGACATCCATGTCATGGTCACAGCATGCAAACGACCATTTCCCGGTATTGCCCCCAACATCAAAAATGAGTTTCGGGTTTTTCCTGAAAACAATTTTCAAAGCATCCGGGAACGCATTGTCTGAATAATAATGATCAAAATCGAACCAGGAAGTTTTTGCCGGTTCCGGCAGGATCGACAATCCTTCATATATCGTCGGCCAGTCGCCCAGCACTTTCAGTCCCTCAGGTTTTCCGTTTTTAAAACTGTCGGTCATACTTTTGGCGCCCAGATAGCAAACGTCATTCATGAAATTCACATTGACGCGCGTCATTTCGTCCTTCAACAGGAAAAAACCTACCTTACTGATCTTCACAACACCATTCTCGGTCTCCACCACGCCCAGAATTTCAGCAGCTTCCAGCAAAAGGGTAATGCCGTATTCGGAGACATCCATCTCATCAATGATCGTATCCACAGAGACACCTTTGCGGTGATTGCTGATAAATTGAAGAATCCCAAGGTCCCGTAAGGCTATCACCGATTGGAAATACATCGGCCCGAATGCTATCTTCTGTGCTTCATACTTGGCTTCAATAGCCGACAATTCTTTTTTCATTGTACACTTTTATGGTTCTTGCTTTCTGACGAGGTGGGTATCATTCTGTCCTTGAACTTCCGTCTATGTTTTTTCTTTTTTAAATCTTCTTCATGCCAGACAATATACTTGCCCATCGTTCCCCTGAAACGCTGGAAAAAACCTTCTCTGTCCGACAGCTTCACAAAACCTTCTTTCATGGTCGGCTTCGGATCAATTTTCGGTTCATAGAGATTTAAAACCTTCAACGTATCGATAACAGTTGGCATTAACCCGATCGGAAGCTCAAAGCGTTTGATAAACTTGCGCATATAACTGGTCTGAACTGGGTCGGTGGCCAGTGCAATTTTTGAAAAGCCGAGGTCTTTTGCAAGTCGGTAGGAATAATATACGTTTTCAGTGCTGTGCTCGGCCTTTTCTTCTGTGAAAAGGTGCTCCCGAGGAATGCCCAGCGCCTGGGCATAGCTCGCCATAACCTTACTTTCTACATAAGGCGTAGCGACCGCGGAGCCGGAAAAGATGATATTTTTGGTATATCCCCTGGTGTAAAGATAGTTGGCCCAATGTATCCGCATTTGCAGGACCATATCCCATTTTTGACCATTGTACGGGAAACCGGGAACGATGACAGCGTCGTACGGCTGGTTTTCGAGGCCTTTCTGAAATGCTTTGTCCGCTGAACGATAAAGCATTTTACCGCAGCCAGCGAAAAGTATGCAGATCAGGACGGAAAAGGTCAAAGATATAATTCGCACGATAATGGGTTATCAGTTTAAACAGTAAGCTGTGAAGCGTTCACCAAACCGGCAAACAAATCACAGCTTACAAAACATTGCTTTGGTATCGGTAAATAAAATCTGATCTCTAAAAATAGGAAATTCTATTCACTTTTTAAGCCTTGAAAGATTTACTCCACTTTTTGTATAATTTCGAATCGATCTCCTGGTTGATTTTGTATACTGCTCCCGCCCAGAAATTACGGAATCCGAAGCCACCTGCCTTACCTTCTACTCTTTCGATATAAAGTACTTTTTTGGTCGCCAGGTCAATGAAAGTAACGTATGCCGTTAATTTTTCGGAAGTCTTGTTCAGGCTTTCAACGATGTAGACAATACCAATACCATCTTTTTCACTCAGCGCGTATTTTCCGACCGCTTTTTTGGCCTGCTCCTCAGTCAGGGTAACTTCCGAGTCGGTAATGTTGTCAGCCACATTAGCATTCTTATTGAACTTCACCATATCCTCCACTTTGGAAAGGTACTGGTCATCTTTCAGGTGGAATGCTTTCTGAAGGGAAAATTTCTTAGGCTCCATTTCAATGAGGTTGTTCCAGCTCACCATGTGCTGGTTCTGGATAGCGGCAGGGTCCGTAAAACCAATTTTTCCCACATATTTAGCTTGCGTAAAATCCAGGCCTAAAAATACCAGCTTGGTCTTGCCTGCAAATAAATCAGCCATGGTGTTGTCGGCTGAAACGCTGCCGGCGCTAAAAAGGACGAATGCAAGAAGTAATAACTTTTTCATGATTTGAGTAATTTGAAACAGTAGATTATTTAAGCTTTTTGTCTAAAAATGCAGCCAGCGATTTACCTGCTTTTGCATAAGATTCTGCAATGCGGACACCGGTATCGAAGTCAAAACCGCCAAACTGGCCACCAGGTACATTTCTCATTGCAATTTCAGCCACCTTAGCCGATTTGTTGGTTGATTCCACCAGGTCTACTTCATAGTCTACATAAGCATTCTTGCGCATCACGCCTACATTAAAGCCCGGTTCGATAAATTTGGTACGAACGATCAAAGTATAGGCCGCATCTGGTCTTCCCTGAATAGCCTGCAAGCCTTTGTCGCCCAGCCCCTTATTGAACAACTCTTCGAATTTCGGCTCGAAACGGGCTTTACGGTCTTCTACCCAGGCCTTTTTCCAGGTATCGCCTTTCCCTGCTTCCTTGGAATTGTACTCCGCAGATTTTTTGTCAAGATACTCCTGTTCGGTGGCAAACTTTCCTACTCCGAAGCTGGAATAGTCGTATTCGATATTAACTGTCTTCTGTCCGGACAAGGCACTTACATCTCCTGACCGGAGATCAACCCGTTGGGCAAAAGAATCGTCGTTGACGCCCAACGCGGCCACGGTTAACATGGATGCGTAAATAAAATTTTTCATTGTATTAATATGATTTTACGGTAATAGAGGCTTCAAATATAGATCAATTTTTCAGGTTTGCGTTTTTCCTGTTTGTATATTCTCAGCGAGAGTTCTTCAGCGGTTATAAACTCAAAAGTGGGCGTTACCCGAAGCCTCGATTTGAACAGAGAATGCAGCATTTCCCTGAAAACCTGGGTATCCAATGACGCGGGAATGAGTATCTTGATGTCATCATTTCCGTACTCATTTTTAGAGACCACTACCTGGTACAGATCTATTTCTTTGACCATATCCAGCACATCGAACAGCGCAGGCGGGAATATTGTCGTGCCCTTGAATTTGATCATTTGCTGCTTGCGGCCCACGACCGGGCCCAGCCGCGCACTTTTACGTCCGCAGGCGCATGGCGCGTAATATACATGACACAAGTCCCCGGTTTTGTAGCGCAGCATCGGCATTCCTTCCACGCCTAGTGTCGAAATGACCACCTCCCCCATTTCACCCTCCTTTACCGCCTCGCCATCCTCATCGACCACTTCGAGTATCAGCAGGTCTTCATTTAAATGTCCCCCCTTACCTTCGCCACATTCTGTAAACGCCGCGCCCATTTCAGTGGATGCATAGGTAGAGTACAATTTAACATTCCACTGGGAAGTGATCCGCTTACCCAATTCATTGTAGGTAAAATCCGGGTTACGGACCGGCTCGCCAATGCATATGACCGATTTGACGCTGGAAGAACTGAAATCGATACCATTGGCCTGTGCGTAGTCGATCAGGCGTGGAATGAATGAGGGGATGGCGATAATCACTGTCGGAGCAAAACGCTGAATGGACTCCCACTGCAAAAACGGCGCGCCAGGCCCGACCCGGATCATACCCGCACCCATTTTGCGGGCGCCCATCCAGTAAGCCAGGCCTGCCATAAACCGACGGTCAATGGTGGTCATCAGCTGGTAAATATCGTGTTCGCTGCCGTCCGCACACCGAAAAGAATCGCATTCATTGATAGCAAGCCTTTCGACGTCGGAATCAGTCAGGTAAAATGCAACGGGGTCTGCCAATGTCCCCGACGTGGTCACATAGTCGGCGATCCTGCTTTTGGGCACACACAGAAAATCATCATTGGCAGCCGCCAGATCATCTTTGGAGGTAAATGGCAGCTTGGTAAGGTCCGCACGGCTGACAATGGAATCAATATCGACACCGTATTCCCTAAAAACTCTGCGGTAATAGGGCGAATGAGCTGATACATAAGCCAGCAAATGTTTCAGTTTTTGCTCCTGCGTCTCACGGTTCATAGCAGAGGTCATTTTTCAGTCGGGTTATAAGTAAACATCATGAACTTCACTTTTTGCATTCTGAAATCCGTTCGCGAATGGCGTTTTCTTCATTGAGGGAAGCAACATCATGCTTTAATGCTTCCTGATAATAATGGATGGCTTTTTTAAAATTTTTGTTCTTTTTGAAATAATCGCCCAAGAACAAATAGGTCAGGTAACTCTGTGGATTATTGCTCACAAATTCCCTTTCTTGCTCAGGCGAAAGCTCAAAGGCAATGTCGAGCATCACATACCTGCTGATTTTTTGTTTGGTGGCTTTAAATGCTTCAAATTTCTTGTAATCGACAGAATTCAGAAAAGGGTCTTGCTTGATTTCCAATGAATCCACCGCCTGAAAGGATCCTTTGCCTGAAAAGACATCATTTAAATTATAGCAAATGAACTTGCCCAATTGGTAAGGAGGGGTGGAAATCCACATTTCCTTTTTTGCCGGTTTGAACAAAATTCCATGATGGGCAATGAGCTGATTTAGTGAT
The DNA here is from genome assembly GCF_026625565.1 of Dyadobacter pollutisoli. Lineage (NCBI taxonomy): Bacteria > Pseudomonadati > Bacteroidota > Cytophagia > Cytophagales > Spirosomataceae > Dyadobacter > Dyadobacter pollutisoli. The sequence continues at coordinate 634,619 of NZ_CP112998.1, read as the reverse complement.
TTGGAATTACCATAACCTATAAACTGATCGTTCAGGCCGCTTTTATCCCGTAAAATAAAAGCTGCCTCATTCACTCCGAGCGGGTAGGACCGGCTCATCAGCTGGTTCATCCGATCGAATCGCGACTTGGAATCCGTGTCTTTAATATTGTTGATATTGACTGAATCACGAATGAATGCATTGCCCTGATAATGGTTGGCACACACCAGATAGTCCTGGCCCGATTCAAAAACATCCATTTTCTGAGGTGACTTTTCAATGATAACCGCCTTGTCATCCGCAGCCGAGCCGATCAGCAACGACTCGGATACGAATGTTTCGCTTCGCTGAGCGATCCGGTTTGCTTCCTGAATGGTGCCGGCATACTGCAATATTTCCCTTGCCAAAATAGAAATAGGTTCTTTGGCCGCAAACGGAATGTCCGACTTGGAAGCATTCAACGTGACTGTAATGCCTTTCTCATTCATACCCGAAACCACGCCCGTAAGCCCTGCCCATGCGTAAGAGGCAAACTTATACCCTTTATCGGGCTTCATGAAAACGATCAGCTTATCTTCCGCGAAAGCATCGCCCATATAGAAATCAAAATTCCGGGCGATCAGCAGGGTCGAATCTTTGGAAAGCGAGTGGTTCACTGCAAAAGAAGTGCAGCCAACCATGTTCAGATCTGTCAACGCATGGCCAATGTCGTGGGCAGCATGGTAATTGAGTATCCGGTAGTACTTCGGTCCGATGTAATTGAACTGCTCGGAAAATGACTGCGAAACACCATAAATTTCCTGCTGGTTTTCCTGGGGAATGTACTTATAAATATCCCTGTTGAACCAGCCAACGAAGCCTTTGAGCACTTGCAAAAATAAGGCGCCCGGGATCATTTCCTTGATTTGTCCCACGAAATGCACCTCCTGCTTTTCCATCAGTTCTTTCGCCAGGATCCCATAGATCAGGCCCCTTTCGTAGGGAGCGCCTTCCAGATACATTTCCCAGATGCCTTCCTTATTTTTCCGGAGCCAGTTGTTGCCAACAGTATAATGGTTTTCCGCCACTTTGACCCGCTTGTAACTATCAACGGTTTTATTACTTTCAAGATTCGGAGCCGGCACGGTGATGCGCCAGATGAATAAACCGAAAAGTATGACGGTAATCAGCAGGAAAATACCGAAGAATTTGAGGACTGATCTGGTTACTTTATTTTTTGGCCACATATAGTATAAACAAACAGTTACCCGCAAATAGGGCAGCTCGTATAGGATCAAAATTAATAATAAATGGGTATCTCTTATATAAAAACCGTTTCACCGGATGCAGTATTGGGACTTTGGCACATTTCCGAGCCGTGGCAGGAGTTGAAGACAATGCTTGATTTGCCCGCCCAGGAGCTGGCGCCATTGAAAGAAAAAAAAACAGACCGCCGGAAACAGGAATGGCTTGCGTGCCGCGCTTTATTGCAGCAAATGACCGGTAGCCAGCCCATTATAAACTATGATATCAACCGAAAACCTCACATTAAAAACACCGATCAGCAGATTTCAATGTCTCACTCCGGCGAGTACGCATGCGTGTATCTGCACAAAACCCGGCCAGTCGGCGTGGACATTCAGCAAATGAAACCGAGTATCTCCAAAGGCTGCGATTACTTTTTAAATGAGGATGAAAAGCGCTGGGTTACTATCGAAAACAATGTGCAGCTTCACCTGATCTGGTCTGCGAAGGAATCGGCATTCAAGTATGCCGGGGATATGGATATGGATTTGAAAAAACATATCATTACAAATGCATTTAACAGCAACCAAAACAGCGTAATTCAGGTTTCTATCCTGAAAGGGAACATGACCGAAAATATTCTTGTGCAATCCGAGACTTTTGACGACTATGTACTGACCTGGACCATATAAAACCACCTTAACCTTAAAGCCGAATATGCTCAGATTTATTACGATCCTCTTTCTTCTTTCAGCTTTCAAACTTTCCGCACAAGTACCCACGCTGTCTTCCAGTGAAATTTTTCAGAACATTAAAAAATTGAATGTACTGGGTTCAGTCCTGTACATTGCCGCACACCCGGACGATGAAAATACATTGATGCTCTCCTATCTGTCCAAAGATCAGCTGGTAAGAACAGGGTACCTATCTTTGACCAGGGGAGATGGCGGGCAAAACCTGATCGGTGCCGAACAAGGCTACAATATCGGCGTGATCCGTACCCAGGAATTGCTCGGCGCACGCAAGATTGACGGTGCGCAGCAGTTTTTTTCAAGGGCCTATGATTTTGGTTTTTCCAAAACACGCGACGAAACATTGAATTTTTGGGACAAGGATAAGGTACTCGGCGATGTGATATGGATGATCCGCAAGTTTCAGCCGGACGTGATCATTACCCGTTTTCCACCCGATGCGCGCGCTGGACACGGCCACCACCAGACTTCCGCTTTCCTGGCTGAACAAGGTTTTGCCATGGCCGCGGATCCAAAATCTTACCCCGACCAGCTCCAATTTGTGAAACCCTGGCAGGCCAAGCGACTCGTTTGGAATACCTACACGCCCGGGTTCACCAATAAGCAGCCGCTGGAAGAGAAAAGTCCATTTATTTCCATTGAAATCGGCGGTTATAATCCTGTTTTGGGAAAATCCTACACCGAGATCGCCGCCGAAAGCCGCAGCCAGCATAAAAGCCAGGGATTTGGAAGCTCTGCGCAGCGGGGCGAGCGGATTGATTATTTCCTGCATAAAGTGGGGCAGCCCGCCGATAAAAACCTGTTTGACGGCGTAGACCTGAGCTGGAAAAGAGTAAAAGGAAGTGAGAAAATCCAGTCACTGATCAATGCAGCTATCAAGAATTTTTCTGTCAACAAACCCTCTGCGTCTATCGCTGATCTGCTGAAAATCAACGCGGAACTTAGCAAACTGGATTCGGCTGATTTATATATTAAAACCAAAAAGGAAGAAGTAAAAGACCTGCTGGTACAGTGCGCGGGGCTTTGGTTTGAAACCAATCCTGCCAACTTTTCGGGAGTTGCCGGTGATTCGGCTGCTGTGGTTGTTTCGGTTGTAAAACGATCTGACTATCCTGTAAAGCTGGTCTCGATGCAATGGACGGGGAAATCGCAGGACAGCTTGCTTAATCTGACGCTGGGCGACAATGAATTGAATTCGTTTGCCAAAAAGGCATTGCTGCCTGCAACATTGAAAATCAGCCAGCCCTACTGGCTTGAAAAACCCATTGATAAGGGCTTATTTCAAATCGACAAACAGCAAGACATTGGCTATCCGCAAAACCGTCCGGAGACTGTAACACGGTATACTTTTGAGATCGGCGGTCAGCGGTTTACTTTTGAGCGCCCCTGGATCTACAAGTTTACCGACCCTGCCGAAGGAGAAATTTACCGCCCGTTCGAGATCAGGCCGCTTGTGACGACTACGATTACTGAGCCTGTGTTTATATTTTCTTCTCTGGATCCCAAAACCGTTACCATGGTCGTGGAGGCTCAGCGCGCAAATGTAAAAGGTACATTGAAACCAGTGCTTCCCGCCGGATGGAAGTCGGTACCTGAAACTGCGGATTTCAATTTGGCTGGGAAATATCAGCAGCAGTATTTTTCATTTATCATCACACCGCCATCGGCTAACTCAGAAGTAACGTTAAAAGCAGTAGCCACAGTTGACGGCAAAACTTTTGACAAATCCATTAAAACCATTGCATACCGGCACATTCCCAGCCAAACCATCTTCCCCGTTTCGGAAGCCAAGCTTGCTCACATTGACGTTAAAACTTCGGTAAAAAATATCGGATACATTGCCGGAGCAGGCGATGACGTTCCCACTGCATTGCGGCAGATGGATTGCCAGGTTACAATGCTCAATGAAGCGGGACTGTCCAAAGATCTGAGTATGTATGATGCCATTGTGGTCGGCGTAAGGGCCTATAACACCGAAGATTACCTTGCCAACTACCAGAGCAAGCTCATGGATTATGTTAAAAATGGTGGAACCATGCTCGTTCAATATACCATTCCAGGCCAAAAAGTGAAACAGATCGGACCATTCCCGATTGAGCTGGGCCGCGAGAGGGTAACCGAAGAAGATGCTGAAATGAGGTTCTTACTGCCCGAACATTCATTGTTAAACTACCCGAACAAAATCACGCAAAAGGATTTTGATGGATGGATCCAGGAACGCGGACTATATTTCGCCCAGGATTGGGATAAGAAAAATTACCAGGCGCTTTTTTCCAGCAATGATAAGGAGGAAGGTAAAAAAGAAGGTAGCGTGCTTTATGCCCAATATGGCAAGGGACATTACATCTACACAGGCTTGTCGTTTTTCCGAGAGCTCCCAGCCGGGGTGACCGGGGCATATCGCCTGTTTGCGAATATGATTTCAGTTGGAAAGAAATAGGGTTTTGAAGCCCTATTTCACATTTTTTCTGCGGTTGCGTTGAAAATCTTCCAGTACAAAACCACCTAAGCCCTGCAAATTGCTGTAATAGGCACGGCCATTGTTGACCTGGGTAAAGTTTTGTACAAACTGTTTAAGGTATGGATCGGTAGCAATCATAAAGGTTGTTACCGGTATATCCAGCCGCCTGCATTGCGCAGCCAGTGTCAGTGTTTTGTTGATGATCTTGCGGTCGAGGCCGAAACTGTTTTTGTAATAACGGATCCCTTCTTTCAAACAGGTCGGCTTTCCGTCGGTAATCATAAAAATCTGCTTGTTACGCGTTTTCTTGCGGCGCAAAATGTCCATAGCAAGCTCCAAGCCGGCCACCGTATTGGTATGATAAGGTCCTACTTCCAGGTAAGGAAGGTCCTTGATCTGGATTTGCCAGGCATCATTGCCAAAAACAATAATATCCAGTGAATCTTTCGGGTACTTGCTTCTGATCAGCTCGGCCAAAGCCAGGGCTACTTTCTTGGCAGGTGTAATGCGGTCCTCTCCATACAATATCATCGAATGGCTGATATCGATCATGACCACCGTAGCCGTGGTCGTTTTTTGCTCGCGCTCCACCACTTCCAGGTCATTTTCCATCAGCATAAAATCTCCGATGCCGTGATTGACCTGCGCATTTTTAATGGATTCGGTCATCGCGATCTGATCCAATGTATCCCCAAACTGAAACTGACGGATATCGCTGCTGAGCTCATCCCCCACTCCCATATGTGGCGTATGGTGATTTCCTCCTGATTTGGAGCGCTTCAATTTTCCGAATATTTCGTCCAATGCACTTTTACGGATGCTTTTCTCCGCTTTGGGCGTCATAATGATCTTGCTCTCGCCATCCTGCTTTTCCTCTGTGATATAGCCTTTCTTTTTGAGGTCATCAAAGAAATCGCCGATACCGTATGAATCATTGGTGAGGTTATACTGGCGGTCCAGTTCGCTCAGCCAGGACATAGCCTCGCTGACATCGCCGGAAGTCATCAGAAGCAACTGCTGAAAAATATCAAACAGCTGCTCGAACTTACTGTTAGCGCCCTGCTCGGCCGGTATGAATTTGGAAAAACGATGTCCACGCATAAGAATTCAGCTAAAAATATCCCTAAAATGAGACGGCTACTTTCAAAGTTAATCGAAAGTAGCCGCATATTACTTACAAAATCTGGTCGAATTATGCCTCTTCTGCGCAGAATTCTTCGAATGCCATTTGCAAATGTTGTGCAATCATTTCAGCTGAACGGCCTTCAATGTGATGACGCTCAACGAAATGGATCAACTCTCCGTCTTTAAAAAGCGCTACTGCTGGTGATGACGGTGGGTATGGTAATGTATACTCACGCATTTTGGCAGTAGCTTCCAGGTCAGCGCCAGCAAAAACAGTCGCCAGATGATCGGGCTTGATTTCGCTGCGTGACAAAGCCGCTCTTACGCCGGGACGTGCCGCGCCAGCTGCACAGCCACATACTGAATTGATCACAACCAATGCAGTACCTTTTGTTGTTTGCATGAAGTTATCAACTTCTGCCGCTGTTGTTAAATCCTGAAAACCGACATTAACAAGTTCAGCTTTCATCGGAGCCACTAATTGTGGTGGATACATATTGTTTTAAAATTAAAGTTTATAAGATAGTTTACTGGCCGTCGGCAGTCAGCTTTCGGCCTTCAAATTTATTTATGTTTGACTGCCGATCGCCGACAGCCGAAGTTCTCTATAACTGACTGCCGATCGCCGACAGCCGAAGTTCTTTAATTGACTGCTGAAAGCCGACAGCCGAGGTATATTTACATGAACCCCAGTTCCAGTTTCGCCTCTTCGGACATCATTTCTGTGGAATAAGGAGGATCGAAGGTCAGTTCGAGACTTACATCGTTCACGCCCTCTACTTCCCTTATTTTTTGCTCCACTTCGCCAGGCAATGTTCCTGCCGACGGGCATGATGGCGAGGTCAGCGTCATGGAAACAAAGACATTGTTTACCGGGAATATCTTCAAATCGTAAATCAGCCCAAGCTCATACACGTCCACCGGAATTTCCGGATCATAAACCGTCTTGATCGCTCTTACTACTTCTTCCCTTAATTCTGACTCTGACATTTCAATTTATTTATGGTACGACGACTTGGCCTTATTCTACATTTACTGATTTGGCCTGATAGGCAAATCCGTAAGCTTTCATTTGTTTTAGCATCGCAGCTAGCCCATTGGATCTGGTTTGCGCCAAGTGCTGATGTAAACCGATCCGCTCCATGAAGTAAAGGTTCGCACTGGCAATCTGCTCCGGCGTATGCCCTGAAAGTACTTTAACCAGCATACTCACCAGCCCCCGAACGATGATTGCATCACTGTCGGCTTCAAATTTCAAAAGCTCCCCGTCCATGTAAGCATTCAGCCAAACGCGGGATTGGCAACCCTTGATAATGTTATCCTCTGTTTTAAACTGTTCTTCCAACGGAGGGAACTGCTTTCCAAGATCTATAATGTACTCGTACTTGCTTTCCCAATCATCAAACAATTCAAAATCAGAAATTAGTTCGTCCTGTATCTCGTTTATGGTCATTGTATCACTAATTTTTATGCATCTGCGGTTCTGGTTTCAACCCAATTGATGATGGATTCGGCCACTTCCAATCCTATTTTCGAAACTTCGGAAACTGGATTTCCGTCGTAACCCATAGCTAAATGAAGTGTATCGTAAGCTCCATTAAATGCGTTGAGTACCTTTTTATCCATCTTCGCTAACCGCTCTTTATACCAATCTACGTCTTTCCTACCCTTTGTTTTATTTTCAAACAATGCGTCCAGTGCCACCAAAACTCCGGTGTAGGCTGCATGTCCGGCTAGCTTTACATACTTTTTGTCCTGGTAATAGCCATCTTCCTTCTTAGCTTTTTCTCTTAAAATCTCCTTCGCATTATCCAGATAACGCTTTGCTTCCTGTACTGTACTAGGCATATGTGTATATAGTTTGGTTTCAATGAGGAGGCCCGCCGCGCCGGGTAAATTTAAGCAAAATTATCCGAGCATTTTCTTGACCTTATGCAGGCCTTTCACCAGCAGATCTATTTCTTCGAATGTATTATAAACAGCAAATGAAGCCCGTGAGGTTCCTGAAATATTGAAGCGGTTCATCAGTGGCTGCGTGCAATGATGTCCTGTTCGAACCGCAATCCCCTGCTGATCCAGCAGTACGCCAATGTCCTGATGGTGAATTCCGTCAATGACAAATGAGAGCACACTTACCTTTTCTTTGGCCTTACCGATAATTCTCAAACCTTCGATCTCACTCACAGCCTCGGTCGCGTACGTCAGCAATTCATGCTCATAAGCTGCAATGTTGGATTTACCCAAAGTATCGACATAGTCCAAAGCATACTTGGCCGCTACTACATCAGCAATGTTGGGCGTCCCTGCTTCAAATTTGTACGGAAGTTCATTATAAGTAGTCTTGGCGAAAGTCACTTCTTTAATCATCTCGCCACCGCCCCGGTAGGGAGGCATGGCATTGAGCAGGTCTTTCTTTCCATACAAAATACCCATCCCAGTCGGACCGTAAATCTTATGTAGAGACAGTGAGTAAAAATCGCAATCCAGGTCCTGCACATCCAGGTGAATGTGGGAACTAGCCTGAGCGCCATCCAAAAGTACCTTTGCTCCTACCCGATGCGCTTTTTCAATGATCTCCTTGACGGGATTGATCGTGCCCAAAGAGTTGGAAACATGTACTACCGATACGAATCTGGTCCGCTCAGTCAGCATCTTTTCATATTCGTCCATCAGCAACTCTCCATCATCATTGATAGGGATTACTTTCAGGATACACCCTTTTTCTTCGCATAGCATCTGCCAGGGCACAATATTGGAATGATGCTCCATGGTGGAAATGATCACTTCGTCCCCCTCTTTCAGGAATTTCCGGCCGTAGCTGGACGCCACCAAATTGATACCATCTGTTGTTCCATATGTAAAAATGATCTCTTCCGGGAATTCTGCATTCAGGAAGGTCTGTAACCTGCGACGCGAAAGTTCAAATGCAGAAGTCGCTTTCTCGGCCAGATGATGAATGCCACGGTGAATATTGGCATTGTAATGTTCGTAATATCCTGATAATGCATCCAGCACCAGCCTTGGTTTCTGAGTAGTGGCCGCGTTATCAAAATAGACCAGCTGTTTCCCGTTAATGATTTCATTCAGGATCGGAAAATCATTTCTGATTGACGCTATATTGAGATTGTTGCTCATTGTCATGGGTATTTAAGAAAAATACCCAACCCAAAAAATTGAAGGTTGGGTAGCAATAAGTTTGGTATCCTTTGAAAAAGCCTCGGGATATTATTTTGAAGCCAGTTTCTGCGCGATCACATTTTCCAGATATTCCCGAACTGAATCGATCTTGATCTGAGAAACTACGTCGGCGCAAAAAGCAAACATTAAAAGTGATAACGCTTCTGACCTTGAAATTCCGCGTGAACGCATGTAGAACAATGCCTCTTCGTCGATCTGGCCAGTGGTAGTTCCGTGTGAGCATTTCACGTCATCCGCAAAAATTTCGAGCTGCGGCTTGGTGTTCATCGTCGCCTCGGGAGACAATACGATATTTTTACAAGACTGGAAAGCATTGGTCTTTTGAGCATCCTGGCGTACAAATATTTTGCCGTTGAAAACTCCCTTTGCCTTGTCCCTCAAAATTCCTTTGTATAATTCATTACTTTCGGAATTAGGCTTGCGATGATCAGCAACCGTATGGTTATCAACGTGCTGCGTACCATCCGGGAAGTACAACCCGTACATATGTGCCTCACAACGCTCTCCATCCAAAACAATGTTCAGATTGTTGCGTGTAAAACGGCCATTTAATGTCACTGTCCCGGCGTAGAAATGCGAACGGTCCAGCATTCTCACCTGCGTGGTTCCAATGTGGTAAGCATTATCGCTTTCGTTCTGCACTTTGTAGTATTCCACACCTGCCTCTTCGCCCACATATATCTCGGTGACCACGTTTGTAAACGAACGCTGCTCACCCAGTGTACGGAAAGCTTCCGCCAGTTTTACATGTGCATTCCGGCCAACTGCAATGATATTTCTGGGCTGGCTGCCTACATCCTGGCTGCGTGCATCGCTCACAAAACGAAGGATCACAGGATGTTCCACCGTTTTATTATCGGCAACGTGGATAAAAATACCATCCTGGGCAAAAGCCGTGTTCAAGGCTGTAAAAGCATCTTCACCTTCTTTCGCAAGCTCGTTGAAATAATTGTTGACCAGCTCCGGATTCTTTTTGTAAGCCTCTGAAAGTGGTTCAATGGTGATCTGGTCCTGCGAAGAGATGAGTCGGGACAATGCGGCGTTATAATGTCCGTTGACAAAATAAACAATGTTGGCTTCCTGCTCAGGTATGTTCAGGTCCTCCAATTCAGCCAGGCTAAGCGTGCTGTCTGCATTAAAATTATAATTAACGCTGATCAGGTCCTTTACATTGGAATATTTCCACTCTTCATTACGTGGGGTCGGAAAGCCCAACTTATCAAACTGAGCCAGTGCTGCACGTTTTTTCTGGTGAAAATCCGAAGAAGCTTCACCATTCATAACGGATTCACGGGCATGAAAGTCCGTGATCAGCCTGGTTTTCAAATCTATTGTTTCGGTACTCATTGATGTAGTAATATGTACTTTTAATGTTAAGAATTACAGCAAGGCAAAACCTTCATTTCTTTCTTAACCAACGGCTTCAACTTCCGCTTTAATCCAGTCGTAACCTTTTTCTTCCAGTTCCAGGGCCAGTTCCTTTGGACCGGATTTCACGATGCGCCCTTTGTAAAGCACGTGTACATAGTCAGGCACAATGTAATCCAGCAAACGCTGATAGTGGGTTACCACAATCGCAGCACGATCCGGAGAGCGAAGCGAATTAACTCCTTCTGCTACAATACGCAACGCATCAATATCCAAACCTGAATCGGTTTCGTCGAGGATCGCCAGCTTGGGTTCAAGCACCGCCATCTGGAAGATTTCGTTACGTTTTTTCTCACCACCCGAAAAGCCTTCGTTCAAAGCACGTTTCAGCAAAGAGTCGTTCATACTGACCAGCTTGGCTTTCTCACGCACCATTTTCAGGAACTGAGCAGCGTCCAGCGGGCTTTCTCCTTTATATTTACGAATTTCGTTAACAGCAGTTTTAAGAAAATTGATGGTAGTTACTCCCGGAATTTCAACAGGGTACTGGAAAGCAAGAAAAATACCTTCCGCTGCTCTTTCCTCAGGAGCCATTTCCAATATGTCTTTTCCGTCAAAAACAACACTACCGCCAGTAACCTCGTATTCCTCTCTTCCAGCCAAAACAGATGCCAAAGTGCTTTTTCCGGAACCATTCGGCCCCATAATCGCATGCACTTCACCTGGCTTAACTTCCAGGTTAATGCCTTTTAATATTTCTTTGCCTTCAATTGAGGCACGCAAGTCATTAATAGAGAGCATAACTAATTAATACTTAATATATAGTTCGTGGTAATTTACCGCAAAAGTAACACGCTTTAAGCGTAAAAGAAAATGAATGCCAAACCCGGCAGACACCGGACTTATATATTGATTAACCTTTTTATAAGACGCCTTGTTCCCCGGAATTATATATTTCTCAGTGAAATACCCACATTATGAAGAGGTTGAAACGGGTGCTATTTTTAATTGGCAAAGAAAGATTTACTTTGCGACAAAGGCCTTTCAACACTTCGTTTATGATAACAGACGCTGCACCCGATAACACAATCAATGTCTCTTCCGAAACAGGCACCCTCAAAAGACTGCTCATCCACAGCCCCGACCGCGGTTTGGGCAAGGTAGTGCCCAGCAAAGCCCAGGACTGGCTTTTTGAGGACATTGTCCATCTGGATACCATGCGCCGAGATGAGTATGACTATTACGTAAAACTGTTGCTGTACTTTCTGGACCCTGATAAAATCAAAGGAAAACTAAGCCAGATTGATAATGATCCCACAAGGGCTTTCTACATCCCGGGAACCGATGAATATTACGATTCCGACCGCGTAGTGGACATTCAGAAGCTGCTCGGACAGATCCTTGAAGAAAATAATGTGCGGGTCAAGCTGACCGCGGCGATCTGTGGTATAGAAAGATGCTCTTATCGCATTCAGGAGGAATTGAATGCATACGATCCCCATGAGCTGGCCAAGATCTTCATTTCAGGCTCCTGCCCGGATAAACGAATGCTTTTCGCTCCCCTGCCCAACCTGATTTTCATGCGGGATATTGGTATCGTTATCAATGATCATATCCTGCTCAACAAACCCGCGAAGACGGCACGTACCCGGGAATCCATTCTCGCCCAATTTGTCTTTTTCTACCATCCTATGTTTGCCCATATCAAGGATAACCTCATTGAAATACCTGAAAATGAGCGGCATTTCCTCTTACCGGACGACGAAAAAGCCAGTGATTACCACCGCTGCACCCTGGAAGGTGGCGACGTGATGATGGTCGCTCCCAACCACCTGCTGATCGGCTGCAGCGAGCGAACCTCGATTTATGCTGCGCAACAGGTCATGAAAATCCTGTTTGATAAAAATGTGGTCGATAAGATTACCATCATTAAAATACCGAAAAAGCGGGACTACATGCACATTGACACTATTTTCACCCAGGTCAAAAAAAATGTGTGGGTACTGCTCGGTTCGCTGGCGAGGCTGGGCGACGAAGCCCGAAAAAAAGATGTACTGCATTTTTTCGCGCCGACTGCCGCCAATAAAGAGTTCAGGATATTACAATTTGTAAAAGGTAGTGAGCAACAGCCAAGAGAAATCGAAAATCTGGAAGATCTGCTAGCCGAAATCAGTGGAAAAGATCTGGGGTCGAACGAGCCTGTGCGTTTTATTTACTCGGGGGACAATGAATTTCCCTATGGCGAACGCGAGCAATGGACCGACTCCTGTAATTTGCTGGCGTTGAAAGACGGCGTGGTCGTAGGATATGACCGCAATGATAGGACATTGGATGCTTTCAGAAGGCAAGATTTTACGGTGATCAGCGCGAAAGAGCTTTTGGAAAAATTTGAAAATAATGAGCTGTCCCCAGCCACATTGGCCGATACATTCATTACACTGCCTTCTGCCGAGCTGTCACGGGCGCGGGGCGGATCGCATTGCATGAGTATGCCTGTATTGCGGGAGCCCCTGCTTAGTGAATTTTAATGTTGTAATCGACATATTTCGGTCGTAAATTGCATTAGACAACTTCAACATTTACTCCTATGCGCGTTATCACTTCATCCGCTCAAATTCAGCCACAATCTACCTCGCGGATCATGATGATCAGGCCGGTCAGATTTGGTTTTAATGAAGAAACTGCCGAAAGTAATGAGTTTCAGCAGGAATCTTTTGCCCAAAGTACCCGTGAGACGGCGCAGCAGATTGCAAAAGAGGAATTTGACCTGATGATCGATCAGCTAAAAAAGGCTGGCGTTAATCTGCATATTTTTGAAGATACTGATGATGTTTACAGGCCCGATGCGGTGTTTTCCAACAACTGGGTGTCCTTTCACCAAAGTGGCAAAGTGGTACTCTACCCTATGATGGCCGAAAACCGCCGTGCTGAACGAAGGCTCGATATTGTTGACAGGTTAGCCAACGATTTCAATGTAGAAGAAGTAATAGATCTGACCCATTTTGAAGCGCAGGGCAAATTTCTCGAAGGTACCGGCAGCATGGTACTCGACCGCCGCTACAAAATTGCATACGCCTGTCTTTCCCCGCGCACGCATATGGAGGTACTGGACGCATTCGCGGATGCGCTCGGGTACGAGGTTATTGCTTTTTCTGCTTCGGACGAAAACGACAAACCTATTTACCATACCAATGTTTTAATGTGTGTTGGCGATATATTTGCGGTGGTCTGCCTGGAAGCCATCAAAGATCCTGACGAACGCTATCTGGTGCGCTCGGCACTGGAAGAAACGAAAAAGGATGTGATTGAAATTTCGCTCGAACAAGTAAGGCATTTTGCCGGTAATATGCTGATGGTAAGGAATGACAAATCAAACAAATTTCTTGTCATGTCCACCCAGGCCTACGATTCACTGACCCGGCAGCAGCGGCAGGCATTGAGCGAGCACGCCCGGCTATTGCACACCGATCTGTCTGTAATTGAGGGAAATGGCGGCGGTTCGGCCCGATGTATGATGACTGAGATACATTTGCCAAGAAAGTAAAAAAAATGCTCCCCAAAAGAGGAGCATTTTTTCATCATTCGTAACCCTAATAAAATTCTCTTCTTAGTCTTTCAGGTCAGCCTTTGCTTTGGCTATCTTTTCCTTAGTTTCAGCTTTAAAAGTATCCCACTTGTCAGCGGTTTCGTCCTGAACTTCCTTCCAGGATGCTTTCAGGTCTTCTTTTTCGTCGTTCAACTCTTTTTTCCGTTCCTGCCATTTGGCTTTTTCTTTGTCGCTGGCCTTTTCGATTTTAGCGTCAGCTTCCTCTATTTTCTTATCAAGCTTGGCAACAGCCTCATCGATGTCTTCTTTGAGAGATGCTTTATCCTCTTTTATTTTGGCTTCAAAATCATTGCCGGCCTCTTTTATATCAGCTTTTGCCTCCTCGACATTCTCTTCCATATCATTTTTTGCTTCCGCAACCGTTTCGTTTGCCGAATCTTTGGTCTTTTCGGAACAGCTTGCGAATGTCAGCATTCCCAAGGTTAGCATTGAAGCTACCATCCAGGTGATCTTTTTCATATTTGAGGTTTTAATAAATTCATTTGATAAATAATCTCATTACAAAATACCATCTTACAAAAATCCTACCAGGCCGCCACGCGTATGATATCAATGGTTTTGTAGAAAATAATGCTCAAAAAAACGGTTGATCCGTTTCGGTTTTCACCGGAATGTTATGAACTACCTCACGATGTCACAGGTTATGACTGGTATATATCTTGACAGTCTTCCCTTTTATGATCAGATTTGTATTTTATTGATATCCATCTCACTCGTTATGCACAAATTTTATCTTCCTAGCCTCTTAATTTCTTTAACCGTTTTTATTAATCCTGGAAAATCACTGGCCCAAAGCGACAGTCTGAAAGCCCGGGACTTGCAGGAAATCACCATTAATGCCTTTGAGTCCAAAACTAACCCGCTCACTACTACCGCAACGGTAGGTTTGCTCAGTTCCAGGACTTTGAACAGGTTTTCCGCCACTACCTGGACCAATGCGGTCAATACCCTTCCTGGGGTGAGAATGGAAGAACGCTCTCCCGGCAGCTACCGGTTTTCGGTCCGTGGAAGCCTGATCAGGAGCCCTTTTGGTGTGCGTAATGTTAAATTTTACTGGAATGGCATTCCTTTCACGGATGCCAGTGGAAACACGCCGCTGAACTCGCTGGATTATGGCGCAGTACAAAGTATGGAGATCATCAAAGGGCCAGGAAGCAGCTTATATGGCGCGGGTACCGGCGGCGTGGTTCTTTTGCAAAGCCACGCTGAGAACGACTTTCAAAACCGTGCCGAACAAAGTGTCAGTTTGGGCAAATACGGCTTTCAGAGCAGGAATTCAACTTTGCAGATCGGCGATATTTCTATCCAGTACGGACATAGTGAGCAGGACGGTTACCGTGACCACAGTGCGATGAAAAGGGACGCGATCCGCTTTGCTTCGACATCTAAGATTGGAGAAAAAGGCACTCTGTCGTTGCTGGGGATGTATTCAGATCTATATTACCAGACGCCGGGCGGCATCAACATCGCCCAATATCAGAAGGACCCAAAGCTGGCACGTCAGTCAACCGCTACGGTACCGGGCAGCGAGGCCCAGCAGGCGGCGATTTATACAAAACTGGCAATGCTTGGCGGAAACTATGTTTTGCAACTTTCGGACAGCTGGACACAGTCTTCGGCCCTTTACGCGACATTCACTGACTTTGCCAACCCTTTTATTTCCAATTATGAAAAAAGGGATGAGAATGGCATCGGCGGCAGAAATATCTGGCAAAACCGGTCTCAAATTGGAAATGTAAAAACCAACTGGACCAGCGGCTTCGAATGGCAATACGGCAAATCAGCCCAGAGAAATTATGATAATATTGGCGGTCGGCCCGACAAACAGCAAACCGTTGAAGATATCAGAACTTCCAATTTGTCTGTTTTTAGCCAACTGGAAGCCGTCTTGCTCACAGACCTTACGCTGAGCGCTGGTGTGAGCTATAATACGTTCAAATACAAGTACGAGCGCTTTTTCGCACTTCCTTACAGCAAAGAACAACGCACGTTTGACGGCATATTCATTCCACGTTTTGCGGCAAATAAGGTCATTGCCAAAAACTGGGCAGTTACTGCTTCTTACAGCGGCGGCTTCTCCCCTCCTACCTTGCAGGAAGTACGTCCGTCGGCCGGCGGGTTTCGCAAAGACCTGGAAGCCGAAAGAGGTACCAATGTGGAAGTGGGCATCAGAAGAACCGGAAAACGCATTACCGGCGAGATCAGCGCATATCATTTTGGGTTGAAAGAAACCATTGTAAGAAGGACCAACGAAGCAGGCGCTGAATATTTTATCAATGCAGGAAAAACCAAGCAAAAAGGGCTTGAATGGACCATTGCCTACGAAATTCTTTCCGATCCACGGCTACCGGTGATGCTGAAAATCTGGAATGCAGGTACTTATACCAGATATACCTTTGACGACTTTAAGCAAGCAGACGTAGACCTCAGCGGAAAACTGATTCCCGGAATCCCGCGTTTTTCTCAGAATACAGGCCTGGATGCATTGTTCAAATACGGTCTTTCGGCATATGTCACTTATCAGCATGGCGACTCATTTTATTTGAATGATGCCAATACCGTTAAAAATACTGCCTATAATCAATGGATTGCCCGTATTAGCTGGAAAAAAAGCTGGGGACAACATTTTTACAGCGAGCTGTCAGCCTCAGCCGAGAAAGTGAATGCAGGTATTTATAGCCTCGGCTATGACCTTAACGCATTCGGGAACCGTTACTATAATGCTGCTCCGAAAAACAATGTTTGGGCCGGTGTGAAAGTGGGTTGGGAGTGGCAGAAAAATTCTAAATAATGCATTTATACCTTCATATTCCTTTTTGCCGGCAGGCTTGCCATTACTGTGATTTTCATTTCAGTACCAATACTTCCAACAAACGCGCTGTTGTGGAAGCCATTGCATCCGAGATTATACTGCGCAAAGATTACCTGCCGGAAAAAGCGATTGAAACCATATACTTTGGAGGCGGAACACCGTCCATGCTCGACGAAGCCGAACTTGGTTTGCTATTGGAAACGATCCACAAACATTTCTCGGTCCATAAGGATGCGGAGATCACATTGGAGGCCAATCCTGATGATCTCAATGCCGACAAACTCCGGCAGTTTTATGCTGCGGGGATCAACAGGTTGAGCATTGGTATCCAGTCATTTCACGAGCCTCATTTAAAATTCCTGAACCGCATTCATTCTGCTTCGGAGGCAGCTGAATGTGTGCGAACCGCGCAGGATATTGGCATTCAAAACATCTCCATTGACCTTATTTACGCCATTCCTGCTGAAAATCACACAATCTTGCGAGAAGACATGCAGAAGGCTTTTGACCTAAATATTTCACATATTTCAGCCTACTGTCTCACCATTGAGCCTCAGACTGCATTTGGGAGCTGGCTTAAAAAGAAGAAGATCCAGCCCATTGATGAAGAATTTGCAGCCCGTCAATTTGAAATCCTGGTGAAATCACTGGCGGAGAATGGCTACGAGCAGTACGAAATTTCCAATTTTGCAAGAAACGGACAGTATAGCCGTCATAATAGCTCCTACTGGAAGCAGCGCCCATACCTGGGCGTCGGCCCAAGCGCGCATTCGTACAATGGTGGTAGCCGGGAATATAATGTGTCCAATAATGCTCAGTATTTGAAAGCCATCCAGGGCAATGTTATTCCTGCTACCTTGGAGCAGTTGTCTGTGGCTGACCAAACTAATGAATACCTGCTTACCGGCCTGAGAACAAAATGGGGAGTAAACCGCGAAAAGCTGGAATTACTCTCGGGAGGAACCTTTGGCATGGTTCATGCGGAGGACTTAAAACGAATGTCAGCCAGCGGCTGGATATGGGAAGACACCCAATCCCTATACCTGACCGAGTCAGGAAAACTATTCGCCGACCGCATCGCAAGCGATTTGTTTATTGATTAGAAATCCCTTGTCTGAGCGCAGTCGAAGTGCAAATGCACACTGCAAAAGGCGTAATTCCAAGCTGGTAACGACCTTCGACTGCGCTCAGGAAGACAAATACTTTACTACCCAACCAACTCCGCATTCAAAGTAATCTCTGCATTCAATAGTTGCGAGATAGGGCATTCTTTTTTGGCTTTGTCGGCGATCTCGGCGAACTGCTCTGCGGCAACTCCGGGAACCTTGGCTTTCAGGTCAATCGCACTTTTCGTAACCTGACCTTTCGCCGGATCCAATGTAACTGTCGCGGTAGCATTCAATTCGTCCGCAGTGAAACCGGCAGCATTCAGCTCAAAGCTCAGTTTCATTGCAAAACAGCTGGCGTGTGCTGCTGCGATCAGTTCCTCAGGGTTGGTACCCTTACCTTCCGCAAAACGGGTATTGAACGAATATTGCGTATTTTCCAGAACGGTGCTTTGCGTGCTTACCGTTCCTGTTCCTTCTTTGCCAGTTCCTTTCCAGACTGCTGTTGCTTTACGATTGATCATATTTGTGGTTCTTTTAATTTTTAATTTGATTCAATTTTGGACTGTTTTGAGTGAAAAGTAACATCTATTGCTCTTCTACGCAAATTATTATATTATTAAAATACGCAATAAACCAGCATTTACCTCAGTTCCAGAGTATGCCGGTGCGGCTGCCAATTTAGTTAACGAAAGTTAATAGCCTATACCGATTTAAACTTTATTATTGCATTGTCATCTAATTTCAAAATTCATTCAAATCTCAATTTAATTAGCACAAACATGAACAAAAAACTCATTCCCCTACTGCTGGTACTAGTTGCGCTTTTTCAAGGCTGTACCGGACCGGAAGGCCCTCAGGGACCCGAGGGAGGAAGCATAGATGTAACAGGCACTACCTTTGACCTGGTTAATGTAAACTTTACCCCTGCTAATGAATGGCTGTATTCAATGTCTTATGCAGATGCAAAAGTGACGGTTTTGGAATCCGATGCTGTGCTAATTTATATACATTGGGGAGATGTTACCTCAGGTGGAGAAAAAGTGAAAGCGTTCAGGCTATTGCCGCAAACCGCATTTTTGGATGAAGGCATCCTGAGCTATAATTTTGACCAGACCAAAAAGGATTTCTCTATTTTCCTGGACGGCACCGTGAATCTGGCCAACCTTGCAGACGACTGGACCAAGAATCAAAATTTCAGGATAATAATCGTTCCTGCTGACTTCGCAGCCCGTAAAAGCGGTTCAGTGGATTACAATGACTACAATGCTGTCATAAAAGAATTCAATATTGACGAATCAAAAATCCGCACTGTTTCGGCACAATGATTGGCACGAATTTTTAATCAGTAGGGTTTCTGGAAAATTTTTAATAAAATCCGGTAATTTTTTACCGGATTTCCTTTTGTTTACTATGAAAGACATTATTAACACACTGTTTCTGCTGCTTATTGTCGGTTCTTTCGCATGCGCCCAAAATTTTAGGGATCAAACCGATGAATACCGCGATAAGTACAAGAAAGAATTTTTACACACTTCCAATTCTCCTTTAAAAGAGGGAGATCTTCCTTTTCTACAATTTTTCGACCCAGATTCCACTTACCGCGTGATCGCTAAATTCGAGAAAAGCAAGAGCGAATCTTTTGAAATGCCCACTTACAGCGGCGTTAAAAAGACCTATGTAAAATATGGCACCTTGAAATTCAAGCTGAACGGAAGGAAACATTCATTGAATGTGTATAGAAGCCTTAGTCTGCTCGCCGTTGCCAAGTACAAGGATTATCTCTTTATTCCTTTTAAAGACAAAACCAACGGAAACATCTCTTACGGTGGCGGCCGTTACCTGGATCTCAAAACCACTGATTTGAAGGACAACACCTACATTCTGGACTTCAACAAGGCATATAATCCTTATTGTGCTTACAGTGACGGGTACAACTGTCCGATACCGCCTGCTGCCAACCACCTGGCTGTCGAGATTAAGGCCGGCGAGAAAAAATTTGATAAAACACACCAGGAGGCTCGTTTAAGATAGTACTCTCGGCATTGCCTTCCATTCAATACATCAAAACGCCCGGCTTGTGGATCACAAACCGGGCGTTTTGATAACAATCAATGTTATTTCAGGCTTTCAATAAATCCTTCTGTTTGAGGATTCTTTCAAAAACTTTAATGTCGTGCTCCGAAGTAAAGATATTGAATGGAAGATGTACAAACTGTCCTTTTGAGATCACCAGCACGTACGCATCCTTGTCCTTATAGCCGTCCAGGATCTGCTCCCATTTCATAACACTACCTTCCTTCTGGTTCAGTTTCATCAGGATCTGGCGGTTGTCAATTTCATATTGAAACTTCTCAAACATCGGTTTGTACTGTGCCAGCTGCGTAATACCTGTAAACTGGATCAGCCAGAACAAAACGTAAAGGATCGCGCCGACAAATACGGTAATATAAATCCAGAGGTTAGGATACACGCCGGTCAGGTTCAGTATGGCGTTGATCAGGATCAGGGCCAACGGGATCAGTCCCCATTTAAGCTGCGTTTTGAAAAAATAACGCATGGCCAGGGTAATGTATTTCTTTGTGGGTAAGGCGTATTTTTTTGTACGGACCGCCGCTGGGTTCGTAGGCATTTGATAGACGGGCTGGTGTTTGTTCACCGAAACTTTGGCCATAATTCAATTTAAATTAACAATTCTGTTTTTCCGGGCGCAATATAAATGTTGGAATTGACGCACAAAAATGAAGTGCAAAGTTAGAAAAAACCAGTTGACATATCAGAAAGGTGCTGAAATAAAAAGTAGTTATGAGATTTTAGTGTAATTTGTCTTTCTTAACTACGTTGATCATTGAAATGGCTCTTCACAGGCCCATATCAGTCCCGACCTTTGAAACGATAATATCCAAAACTAAATGAGTTTTCTGTTTCCATCTTTTTTATGGGGTTTACTGGCTATATCTGTTCCGATCGCCATTCATATATTTAATTTCAGGCGAACCAAAAAGGTCTATTTTACCAATGTTGCATTTCTAAAAGCGGTTGAAACCAAAACCCGCTCCATCCGTCAGATCAAGCACTGGCTGATCCTGGCTGCCCGTATTCTGGCCATTGCCTGTCTTGCGCTGGCATTTGCACAGCCATTTCTCCCGGCCGAAAACAGGTTATCAGTCGATAAAAGAGGCATTACCAGCCTGTATTTGGACAATTCACTGAGCATGGAAAGTGAGCTGAACAATAAAAGATACCTCGACATCGCGACCAGCAAACTCAGCGATCTGCTGGGTATATTCAAAAACGCTACCTCACTGCAACTCGTTACCAACGATTTTTCGGCTCAGGAACAAGGCCTTTATCCCGCCGAAAAAGTCCGTGACCGGCTCACTACCATTGGATTATCTAATACGCCCCGAACGCTCGAACAGATTTACAAACGTCAGGAAAACCTGATGGCACGCCACGCTCATACCGGCAAAAACCAGTTCTTCTGGTTCTCCGATTTTCAAAAAAGTACCGTAGGCAACCTGTCTGAAATCAAGACTGACAGTACTAATCAGCTTTTTCTGGTGCCGGTACAGGCCGAGGCTGAGAAAAATGTTTTCGTCGACTCAGCATGGCTTAATACGCCGTTTATCCGTGAGCTGCAAAACAATATCCTCTTTGTCAAAGTCAGCAACTCCGGCAAGCAGGAGACAGGAAATGTGGTTCTTAAACTGAGCCTGGACAATACGCAGGCCTCCACGGCATCGGTGAATGTGCCCGCTAATGGCAGTGCGACTGCGAGATTTAATTTCAATCTAAAAGGCAAAGGCTTCAAAAAAGGACAGATTACATTTGACGACTTTCCGGTCACATTCGACAACAATTATTACTTTGTCCTCAATGCTTCGCCGCTGATCAGGATCCTGCATATTTACGGCCAGAAATTTGCTGGTAACTACATTGAGAATGTGTATGCCAATGACAGTCTGTTTTCACTGCAGAGTTACAGTGCGCAGAATGTAGATCCCGGCCTCATTAAAAACGCCGATCTGGTAGTACTGGAAGGTGTAGGTCAGCTCTCAGGCTCATTGCCTCTCGATTTACAGGATTTTGTGCGAAAAGGCGGAAGTCTTGCCGTCGTTCCTTCCACATCTCCTAATGGTGAGAGTTACGGCCGTTTTCTTTCCGGACTAGGCATCAATGGCCTGGAAGCATTCACCAATACCAGCCCGTCGCCCGTCGCTATCGCCCCTCCTGATCGGAACAATCCGTTTTTCAGCGATGTTTTCGAGGAGTCGGTCCGGCAGGAAATTAACCTGAACTTACCTTCGGCTTCGGCCGTGTGGACCTGGGCCAATGCAGGCCAATTGTTACTGGCACTACGGGATGGGCAAACCTATCTCAATCAGGCTACTTCGGGTACTGGCAAGATTTACATGTTTGCAGCACCGTTCATGCCTGAGTATGGTAATGTACCTCAGCATGCGATTTTTGTTCCGGTCATGTATAAAATTGCCGCATCCAGTGTACGGGCGCAGCGGACTTCGTACAAATTTGACGAAAACCCCATTGTGCTTTCGATGGGCAACTCGGAAAGCAATTCGGTTTATAAACTGCGTCGGGGCAAAGTGGAGATTATTCCATTGCAGCGCATCGCCGGCAACCAGCTTTTACTCGAAATCCCCGAAGGCGATCAGCTGGGCGAAGGCTTGGACGCAGGATATTTTGATCTCGTGCGGGATAATAAAGTGGAGCAGATCATTGCATTGAACCACAACAATTCAGAATCCAGGCTGCAATACTACTCCCCGGACGAACTGCGGGCTGCTTTTTCAGGACAAAAAAATGTACAGGTTTTTGACCGGATAGATGACGATGCTTTTTCGACGGCATTTCAGCAGCAGAACATGGGTACCAGCCTCTGGAAGTACTTTTTGTACGCCGCGCTATTCTTTTTGCTGACCGAAATTGCGTTGATCAGGTTTATGAAATAAGTGATCAAGCCTGTCGCGATTTCGGAACAAATTTTGTCGAAAGATTTTAATGGGGTTTTATGTTAGCGGTTTTTACACCAATTTTGCATCATACATTCTCTTTAATAAATGCTTTCATCCCGAATAGGTATTCTTGGCGGCGGCCAGCTTGGCTTGATGCTTTTGCAAGCTGCCGTGGACTGGAACCTTGACATTCACGTTCTGGACCCCGATGCCGACGCACCGTGCAGAAATATTGCCCCCCATTTCACTCAGGGTTCATTACAGGATTACGATACAGTTTACGAATTTGGTAAAACACTCGATGTCATTACCATTGAAATAGAAAAAGTAAATGTGGAAGCGCTCGAAGCGCTCGAAAAAGAAGGAAAACGGGTTTATCCGCAGCCTTCTGTGATCCGTCTGATTCAAGACAAACGCGTTCAGAAACAGTTTTATCGCGACCATAATCTTCCTACCGCAGATTTTATATTGACGGACAACCAGGAAGATGTTGCCCAACATACTTCGTTTTTACCGGCATTCCATAAGCTTGGCAAAGATGGTTACGATGGCCGCGGCGTTCAGCGCCTGGCCAGTGAAGCCGATCTCGACAAGGCATTTGACCAGCCAGGATTACTGGAAGAAGCAGTATCCTTCGACAAGGAACTGGCGGTAATAGTAGCAAGAAATGCCAGCGGTCAAATCACCACATTCCCGACTGTTGAAATGGTTTTTCACCCGGAGCTCAATCTGGTCGAGTATCTTTTTGCACCTGCTGAAATCAATGAAGACATTGAACGCAAAGCGCAGGAAATTGCCAAAAATACAGCCGAAGCTTTTGGTATTGTCGGTCTGCTGGCCGTGGAACTTTTCCTGACAGCAGAGGGCAAGATACTGATTAATGAAGTGGCTCCAAGACCACATAATAGCGGACACCACACGATCAGGGCTAATGCCACCTCACAATATGAACAGCACTGGCGCGCGATCCTAAACCTCCCACTGGGTAGCACATTGGCATACGGGCCGTCGGCGATGGTTAATTTATTGGGAGAGGCCGGATATGAAGGTCCTGCCGTATATGAAGGTATGGAGACGCTTTTGGCGACCGACGAGGTTTTTCCTTTCCTATATTGGAAGGCCATCACCAAGCCATTCAGAAAAATGGGGCATATCACCATTATGGATGCAGGTATTGACGCTTTAAAAGAAAAGGTTGAGTTTGTTAAAAAAAATATCAGAGTAATCAGTAAAGAGATTAAGCAATAATATAATGGTAGGAATTATCATGGGAAGCCTTTCGGACAGAAAGGTAATGCAGCAGGCAGCGGATGCACTTTCAGAGCTAGGTATTGCGTTTGAGATGGAGATCGTGTCTGCGCACCGTACTCCCGAGCGTATGCTGGAATACGCATCCTCGGCCAGAAGCCGCGGCTTGCAGGTAATTATTGCAGGCGCGGGCGGCGCGGCGCACTTGCCAGGTATGGTAGCTTCGCTAACCTCCCTTCCCGTTATTGGTGTGCCGGTACTGTCGAGCAATTCCATTGATGGCTGGGACTCAGTACTTTCTATCCTGCAAATGCCTTCGGGCGTGCCGGTAGCGACGGTAGCGCTGGACGGTGCAAGGAATGCTGGAATTTTGGCCGCTCAGATCATTGGAGCGAGCGATCCGGAGACAGGAAAACGCCTTGATGCATTTAAAGAAAGCTTGAAAGACAAAGTCGCGGCGATGAATGAGGAATTGAGAAATCAACTTGTAAAGTAGACGCTCTTTATTATTTTCGTGTAAAATTAACTCCACTAAAAAATTGAATCCCTGCCACGCTATGGAAGACGAATTCCCTAAAAAAAGAAACATCCGTCCTACTGAAAAGTCGAATTTACCGATTGTAACGCTCCTGGTACTAGTACTTTTGGTATTGGCAATGCTATACGTCGGATACGAATATATTTCTGACAGTTCGTCCAATTCGGGAGAGCTGACTTCTGTGGTCGTAGATTCGACATTGGAAGAATCCGCGGTGAGCGAAACGATTTCCGATGAGCCTGAAGCAGCCGAAGATGAGCCGGAAAAGAAAAAAGCGGAGCCAGAAAAAAAACCTGAAAAAGAGAAGAAACCAGCCATATCTGCATCCTCCCTGGGAGGAGAACAAATTACCCACACCGTTCAAAGTGGCGAAACGCTTTCCAGCATCGCATCTCGTTACAATCTGCAAACGGAAACATTACAAGGACTAAACCCTTCGGTTTCTGATATCAAATCCGGTATTACTAAACTAAAAATACAGGTTCAAGCAGTTCATACGGTGGGCCCTGGTGACGTGCTCCGCGTTGTGGCAAGTAAATACAACGTCAGCAAAGAAGCGATCATGAAAGCGAATGCAAAGACCAGGGATTTCTCCGAAAGAGGTGAAAAACTGATCATTCCTTTTTCCAACAGAAGATAAGACACTGAACGCATTAACATAAAAAACCCGGTCTGATCACTCATTCCGGGTTTTTCTTTGCACTGATTCGAAGGATTTAATATCGTAAGTTCTTAATTAAAGCCTCTGCCGCCGCGGTCGCCGCCCCCGCGAGGGAATCCTCCGCCCTCGAATTCACGTCTCCGGTTGTTGTCATTGACCGGCATCTTGCCGAAGTTTTTAAGGGTATAAGTGAATGTCAGCATTGCATATTGTGTCAAAACACGGCTGGTAACATCCTGCACATAGGTTTCAGTCACATTCCGGCTGATACTGTTGTTTTGTTTCAATATATCGAACACCGTCAGTTTCAGTTCACCTGCATTGTTTTTGAGAAATTTCTTGCCAATGCTCGCATTCCAGAGGGTGAAGTTTTGGTTATATCCCTGACCCAAACCACGATAAGACTGATTGTTGATATCGCTTTGCACCACAAATCCTTTTCCAAAAATCCAGTTCACCCGGCCGGTAATACCCTGAGTATAGTAGTTATTGTTCAGCTTAGGCTGTATCGTGTTCCGCACCACATTGTAATTACCTGAGTAGGAAACCGTAAAGTCCAGTTTCTCGCTAATGTTACTGCTGATCACCAGCCCCTGCGAAACGGCGTACGTATTGGAATAATTTGAAATATCATTGATCATCCCCGGCGATCTCACATAATTGAAACCAGTCGTCAGGTTAACGTTCAATTTCAATGGCGCTACCGGTTTTCCGTAGGCCAAAAACGTTCTGGCATTCCAGCTGCCGTCCACATTGATAGGTGTGGTAAGCTTCGAACCACGTTCCATGACAACGCCATTGGGCAAAGTAGTCGGCTCCTGGGCAATGAATGTCGAGTTAACGATCGCATTGTTGGTCTGGGTTACAAACACCATTGCATTGAAACTATATGGTCTGTTGGCACCGGCCAGCGCGTAGCGTACATTGAACATATTGCGATACTCCTGTTTCAAATCCGGATTACCCGCAGTCAGCGATAAAGGATCACTGTTGTCAATCACGTTTTGCAGCTGCGAAATCGATGGCTGATTCGTTGAGCTACGGAAAAACGTCCGGAACTGCGTACCTGATTTCGATCTGTAACTCAACATAAAGTTAGGCAGCACATTGGTAAAAGACTGATCAACCTTGGCGTTGTTAGGCGCAAGCTGCTGACTGTAGAGACCCGTGTTCTGAAAATCCAGACCCAGGTTGGCAGACCAGCTGTTTTTACGGTAGCGGTACCCTATTCCCGCACGGTTGGTAATGTAGCGGTTATCGAAATTGTTGGAAAGCAACGTGTCCAGATCTGAATAAGTGTTTGCGTCAAAGCTCATATTGTAAGTTTCTCTGCTCGAATTGCTGTTACTGACTGTCAAACCATAATTGAACAGCAACTGGCCTGTTGTACTGATCGGCTCGGTATAGATCAGGTTACCGCCCAAAGTGATCCCGTCGGATTTGGTAAAGCTGCGCTGGTCAATGGTGTCGCCGCGCATCGCCGTGTCCGGAAGTGTGATTCCGTAAAACATGTTTTTGGAATACAGATCACGAATACCATCGCGGTCATTCAGCTGCGTGTTGACATTCAAAGACAATGTGCGCCCTTTTTTGGCAAAACTGTGACGAAACAGCAGGTCATTGGAAAAGTTGTAACCCTTATTCTGGCTTCCCTGGGTATTATCCGAGCTGTTGACATTGCTGCCATTTGCCAGCGTGGTAAGCCCTGCTTTTACACTGCTCGAATGGTTGTCCTGAAAGCTCAACCGCGGCGTAACGATCAGCGAGTTATTGGCATTAATGTTGTATTCTACCCGGAAATTGAGCCGGTGATTGGAGTTTGTGCTCGACGTACGGCTGTTTTCATTGTAAAACTGGTTTCCGGTACCACCCGAGAGAAAGTATTCCTTTTCTGTGGTTTGAGCATTGGTATTGCCGGTGCGGTTATAAAAATAGCTTCCGGAAACATCCACTTTCTTGCCAAATTTGTTGGCGTAATTCAGACCAAATGAGTTGGTACCCGTAATCCCGCTTTGGTTGCCTACCAGAAAATTATTGGATGCACCTCCGCCACCACCGGCACCGCCTCTTCCGCCACCGCCGCCGCTACCGGTCACACCGAGCAAGTCCTGGCTGGAAAAATTCTGCACATTGATATTATTGCTCAGCCCAATGACCGAAATCCGTTGATTGCCTTTGAAGAAACTGATATTACCCCCTGCCTGGTAGCGGTTATCAAGGCCGTAGCCTGCGAAAACCTTGCCAAACTGCCCCATTTTGCGGTCAGCCTTGGTTACGATATTGATCGTTTTTTGCCCGTTCCCATCATCAAAACCAGTAAACTGGGCCTGGTCGCTGAGCTTGTCAAAAACTTCGATCTTATCGACGATTTCTGCTGGTAGTGACTTCAATGTAAGCGCCGCATCGTCTCCGAAAAAGGGCTTACCGTCAACCAGTACACGGTTTACCGTTTCGCCATGCGCCGTAACAGTACCATTCGTAACGGTTATGCCAGGCATTTTCTGGATGAGATCTTCCGTTGTAGCGTCAGGATTGGTTTTGAATGCGGCTGCATTGAACTGGGTTGTATCCCCTTTTTGTTCCATGGCAGTAATCTGGCCTACTACTTTTACTTCCTTCAAATTGGCGACAGCCTCGGTCAGCGTAATACTGCCCAAATCCTCTGAATCATTATGAAGCGTTACCACCTGGGTAGCATCTTTGTAGCTCAGGTATGAAACCTTTACCA
Organism: Dyadobacter pollutisoli; assembly: GCF_026625565.1. Classification (NCBI taxonomy): domain Bacteria; kingdom Pseudomonadati; phylum Bacteroidota; class Cytophagia; order Cytophagales; family Spirosomataceae; genus Dyadobacter; species Dyadobacter pollutisoli. The sequence continues at coordinate 606,836 of NZ_CP112998.1, read as the reverse complement.
GATAAGTCACTTGCTTGGTTAGCCCTGTAAACGAGAATTTACCGTTTACATCTGTCGTTACATATTCAGGCTTGGCCTCGGGCGTATTGCGGCTCACCGCTACATATGCTCCCACGACGGGGGCGCGGTTTACGCTGTCGAGGACAGTTCCGGTAATCTGCGCATTTTGTGCTTGTGCCAAAGCCGGAAACGCCAGAGTGGCAAGCAAGAGGACGATGGAAGTAATTCTGTTCATGATCTCTGTAAAGGTTTATTGCAGTTTAGAGCAACCTTTCCTTCAAAAGTTTAATCACTCTAAACAATTAACCCTTACAATCGACAGAAACCTATGCTTTCATAGATCAAGTCCCGCTTCCAGCCGACGAAAAAATGTACGCTAATCAATGCGCTTTTCCATTATTTCAGCCATTCTTTCAGCAGGCCTTCATAGTTAGCCAAAAATTTGGCATAAGCTTTTTCCAGTTGGGGAAGCGCCTCGGCAAGTGTGCTGGTATCGTCGGATTTTAAACGCCATTCAGCATCCCGGGCGATTTCAGCCACCTGGGATACCCCTACGGTTCCGCCGCTTCCTTTTAATGTATGCAAATTGCTTTTGACCGTCTTGATATCCCCATTGGCAAAAGCAGTAATTGCGCCCTCGACGAGCTCGTTGGATTCAGTTACAAAATCTTCAAAAACAGACCACACCAGGTCAGCACCGCCAATACCATTGAGCTGATCAATGATTTCACGATCCAAAATAGGAAGAATTGTTTCCTGGGCAATTTCCTTTTGCTTTGTTTCCAGCTTCCGGCCTTCTACATTGCTCATCAGGTCCTTCACTTTCGACACCAGGGTCTGCGCGCGGATAGGTTTGGCAATGTAATCATCCATTCCCTGGCTCATGAAGCGGTCACGATCTTCTTTCATGGAATAGGCTGTCATTGCGACGATCGGCCCCAACGCCCCCGGGAAACGCTTTTTTAGTTCCTGTGAAGTCTCCACACCGTCCATATCAGGCATTTGAATATCCATAAAAATGATATCATAACCCTTGTCAGCCGAAGCTTCCCTTGCCTCTACCATTTCAATTGCTTTGAAACCACTTTCCGCCAGATCGACATAGCAGCCTGATTTTTTCAAAATCTCATTCGCGACCTTCCTGTTCACCGCGTTATCATCCACCAGCAATATCACCGGATGGTAAGTGGCAAACACATTCTCTATCGGCGTTTCCTCTATCAATGTAATGGTGCTCACCTGCGCGATGGAAGTCTCTTTGGTTTCAAACGTAAACCAGAACGTACTACCCTCTCCCACAGTGGATTCCACACCAATTTCCCCATTCATCAGGGCACACAACTGTTTTGAAATCGCAAGTCCCAAGCCGGTTCCTCCGAAAGATTTGCGGGAGGAATTGTCCAACTGGGTGAATGATGTAAACAATATTTGCTTGTCCATCGCACTGATCCCGATCCCCGAATCCTGCACGTCCACCTTAATTTTATGGAACAAACCATCCTTTTTGATCAAGCTAAGCAGCACTTTCACCGATCCGTTTTCGGTGAACTTCAAGGCATTGGAAGTCAGGTTGGACAAAATTTGCAGCAGCCTGGTCTGATCCGCAATAATGAACTTCGGAATGTCCGGCGCAATGTGGTAGGTAAGTGTATTTCCTTTGCTTTTGGCTGTTTGTCCAAACAGTGAGACCAGTTTCAGCAATAATTCCTCCGTCGCAATCGGCGCCTCATGCAGCTCCATTTTCCCGGCCTCGATCTTGGAAAGGTCCAGAATGTCGTTCAGGATGTTCAGCAGCGTCTCCGATGAACGTTTGATGGTCAGTACGTAATCCTTTTGCTCGACATTCAGAGGCGTTTCGCCGAGCAGGTCTATCATTCCGATCACCCCGTTCATCGGCGTCCGAATCTCATGGCTCATGTTGGCCAGGAAGCCTTCTTTTACTTTTAGAGAACGCTCCGCATGCTCCTTCGCTTTCAGAAGTTCCAGCTCATTCCGTTTAAGTTCGGTAATGTCCCTGGCCAGAACCGCTACTTCTGTCGGCTTACCTTTATCATTGGTAAACATCAGCATGTTGATCATAAACTGACGTTCGGTACCATCTTTCCGGTTTAATGTAATTTCAAAGTTCCGAAGGCTTTTCGTCTTCCGAAGGCGGATCAGCGCTGAATGAATTCGCTTTTTATCCGAAAAGAACTCGGTGACCTTATGACCGATCACTTCTCCCGGCAAGTAACCCAACCGTTTCAGTACCGACTGACTGATCATCGTGATCGCTCCCAGCCTGTTGATACGACAATAAATGTCCTGAAGATTCTCAAATATCCCTCTAAAAAGTTCCTCACTATGCCGTAATGATAGTTCAGCCTCTTTTCTTCTGGTAATGTCGCGGGCAATACCAGACACTTCCTCAATCACACCATCGGCATAATGAATGGGGTTCAGGTAAAATTCCAGCCACATTTCACCCTGGTCTTTCCGGTCAATTTTGAACTCAAAATATTGCGGTTCGCCACGTAACGCCTGTCTGTATTTGGTCTCAAGGGTACGCCTGTTACTGTTACCCACCATTCGCCAGCCGAATTTCTCAGCACTCGATTGCAGCGAAGGCCTTACCCCGAGCTGGTTTTGGATCAAATCAGCGTAATTCCGGTTGAAGGAGGTAAGTTGCAACGATTTGTTGACAGACCATATCAAATGGGAGCTGCTATCGAAAATGGCGTTCAAACGAGCCAGGTACTTGCTCAGTTCCTCCTCGCTTTGCTTTCTGGCGATCGCCATCGCCACTTGCCCGGAAATAAATTCCAGCAGTTCCAGGTCCCTGGTATCAAACATATTGGCATCGTCATAAGACTTCACACCAATGATACCCGTCACCCTGTCCCCGATCCGCAGCGGCACACAGAGCAGTAATTTCGGCGTCACTCCATAAAGATACAGACTATTGGTTTTGGCCAGCTGTTCAATGTCAGTCCCCGAAAGAAACAGGGGCTTGTTGGACGCAATCGCGTATTCGGTCAACCCATTTCCAAGGCGTCGTTTGGTAAACCTTACATTGCCCTGAAAATACTGATCGACGTAGTAAGGGAAATAAATGTAACTTTTGCTGGGATCGTAAAGCGCAATGAAGAAGTTTTTCACATCAATGATCTTTCCGAGTTCCTCATGGATACTCTGGTAAAAATCATCGAGGTTCTGTGTGTTAACAGTCCAGTTGGCAATGCTATAGTAAAGGTTCTGCGCTTTTTCAGCTCTTATTTTTTCGGTAAAATCATTTAATATGCAACGAAATGCAGTCGGTTTGCCGTATTCAAAACGGCAATTGACGCTCCCCGCGACAAAAACCTTCTTCCCCTCCCTATTCAGGAATACCGCTTCAAAATTTGGATTCGAATTTCCCTGCTCGATCAGTTTCAGCTGCGCCAGTGCCTGCTCTTTGTGCTGCGGATGCAGGATATCCTCCATACGCATAGACGCAATTTCGTCCAGGCCATAGCCGAGTACTTCGCGCCATGCTTTATTAACAAATATGAATTTTCCGTCAATCGCTACGAGCTGGATCAGGTCACTGGTATTGTCGACCAGATCTTGCAATTGTGAGTTGGACTTCGCAATGGCTGATTCCATCCGTCGACGGCGGGTAATGTCATCACCGACCAATGTAACGCATTCCACTTCATCATGGTCACTATGCATCAGTACCGAGTTGATCGAGAATGTACGTAATGTGCCTTTTTGGGCTAAAAAAGGAATTTCCCTTTGTTCCAGCTTGCGTTTTCCCTGAATCCCCTCTTCCAGCATCTGCCTCACCTCCTCTTCCTCTTCTTTTGGAATGAGCTTATCGAATATGCTTTGGCCCACCAGATCAGATTCCAGCCAACCCGTTTTCATGAGCGCATGCGCACTGATATTCCTGATGATGAAATCCGGAGAAAATGTAATTCCGATCAGATTGAGATGCTGAAGTGTTGCGTGTATAGTCTGCCAGTCGGTATGGGACAAAATCATTTCCATAGTTTCAGGGTAATCGCACTTTTAAGGTTCCTCACAATTCTTTATTCGATAAATCTACGAATTAAGCCGTAATTTTGGTTCGTGAAAATAAATTATAAAAAACGGGATGATTCGAAGGTCAGGGCTAAAAAACATTTAGGCCAGCACTTTCTGAAAGACTTAAATATTGCTCAGCGTATCGTGGACGGATTGTCGGGGCACGGCGATTATGACCGGGTTTTGGAAATAGGTCCGGGGATGGGTGTACTCACTCAGTTTCTGCTTCAAAAAACCACATTCAGCACTTATGTCATCGAAATTGACACTGAATCGGTTGCCTACCTGCAAAAACATTACGAAGAACTTTCACCCAGGATCATTGAAGGAGATTTCCTGAAATTTAATCCGGAGGAATTCTTCCCGAAGCCATTTGCGATCATTGGCAATTTCCCTTATAATATTTCATCACAGATATTTTTCAGGGCATTGCAAATCCGTGACCGCATTCCCGAAATCGTTTGCATGCTTCAAAAAGAAGTTGCACAGCGCATTGCATCACCTCCGGGAAACAAGGATTATGGCATACTGAGCGTGTTGTTGCAGGCTTTTTATGACATTGACTACCTGGTTTCGGTGCCTCCTGGTGCATTCGATCCTCCTCCGAAGGTACAGTCGGGTGTGATCAGGTTGCGAAGAAATGCAGTTGCAGCGCTTGACTGTGACGAGAAACTGTTTTTCAGGGTAGTAAAAACTGCATTTAACCAAAGAAGAAAAACCCTGAGAAATGCGTTAAAACCGGTAGGTGAATTTCCGGACCATCCGTTGCTCACCAAGCGCGCAGAACAGCTGAGTGTTAGTGAGTTTGTAACGCTCACCCAACTGGCGGAAACGCTCGCAACGCAGATGTAAACTCCCAAAACGAGAGTATATTACCAAGCTAAAGCTATTTTGCCAATCGCCAAAAGCTAGTGAACGATGACGTTTGAATTAACCAAGCTATACGTAGACCACATTCAGGAATTAATTGAAAAGGAGGATTCTGAGGCGATCAGGTCGGAGATGGACAGCCTTTTTTCGGCAGATATCACCAGTCTTTTATCTGAGCTGGAAACCGAAAGTGCCAAATTCCTGGTCACTCAGCTCAATATTGAAACCGGCGCTGCTATTCTCGCGGATATGGAGCCCAACGAGCGTCGGGAATTTCTGAAAGTTTTTACTTCCGAAGAAATATCAAGGTTTGTCAATCTTTTTGATTCTGATGATGCCGTGGATTTGCTGAATGAACAGCCGATCCGCGTCCGTGAGGAAGTGATCGCATTGCTGGAAGATCGCGAACAGGCCCGGTTCATTCTCGATTTGCTACATTATGATGAAGATGTGGCAGGTGGTCTGATGCAGAAAGAGTTGGTGAAAGCCAATGTTAACTGGACTGTAAATCAATGCATTGAAGAGCTCAGAAAACAGGCAGAAGACGTAGGTAAGGTATATGCTGTGTATGTGGTGGACGATTTTGGGAAGTTGCTTGGGATACTTTCCCTGAAAAAAATTGTCCTGGCCCACAAAAACACCAGGATCGAAAGTCTGTACGACAAGGATGTAATTTTCGTGGAAACATACCGGCCGGCGGAAGAAGTAGCCGAGCTGATGCAGCGATATGACCTTGACGCCCTGCCGGTTGTGAACGTACAAAGCAAACTTCTCGGGCGGATCACCATCGATGATGTGATTGACGTGATCACAGACCAGGCCAGTTCCGATACCCTTGCCATGGCGGGTATTACCGGTGATGTAGAGGAAGATGACACGATCTGGCAACAAACCAAGGCTAGACTTCCCTGGTTGCTAGTAGGAATGATGGGAGGAATCCTGGCGGCCAAGTTTATCAGTTTTTTCGAGGGAGATCTCAAAATTATCCCCGCTATGGCCGCATTTATCCCCATTATTGGTTCAACGGGCGGGAATGTAGGTATTCAAACCTCCTCCATTATTTTACAAAGTCTGGCTGACAAAACAGGACTTGATACCACTGTCGGGCAGAGACTGATCAGGATGTTTGCCGTTGCCTTTATCAATGGGCTGATCATCAGCTGCATTGTCTTCGGCTTTAATTTACTGATCGGCAATGATGTGCAGCTAGCTCTGGTTGTATCTACCGCTTTGATGTCGGTGGTTTTCCTGGCCTCATTTATGGGAACAATTACGCCTATTCTGCTCGAAAGGATCGGCATTAATCCCGCTGTGGCTTCCGGCCCGTTCATTACAACTGCGAATGACCTGATCGGCTACGGCGTATATTTCGGCCTGGCGCACTTATTACTAAATCTCTGAGATTACATAAAAAACAGCTGCTAGCATTCACTCAAACTGATGGGAATGTTAACGGCAAGCCCACCTTCTGAGGTCTCCTTATAGCGATTATTCATGTCCAGAGCAGTTTCCCACATGGTTTTCACGACATTGTCGAGGGACACTTTTGCATTTTCAGGATTGCTTTGCAGAGCGAGTTGTGACGCGGTAATCGCTTTGATAGCGCCCATTGTATTTCGCTCGATGCAAGGTATTTGCACCAATCCTCCTACAGGATCACAAGTGAGCCCCAAATGGTGCTCCATGGCGATCTCAGCTGCCATTAGACATTGTTCGACAGTCCCTCCCGAAACCTGGGTAAGCCCGGCCGCAGCCATTGCCGACGATACGCCTATCTCCGCCTGACACCCGCCCATCGCGGCCGATATCGTAGCGCCTTTTTTGAAAATGCTTCCTATCTCGCCGGCCGTCAGCATAAATCTGAAAATATCCTCCTCGGTGCCGCCGCAAAATGTCATGTGAAATTGCAAAACCGCCGGGATCACGCCAGCTGCGCCATTTGTAGGGGCTGTGACTACCCTGCTGTAAGATGCATTTTCTTCATTTACAGCCAGTGCAAAGCAGCTTACCCAGTCCAATGTATAGTTGAATCCAGCGCCGCCACTACGAATCGAGTCGATCCACTCATCGCAGCCGCTGCATATCTTACTATTCAATAATTTCTGATTCAAAGAGGCTGCGCGCCTTTGGACATTTAGTCCGCCAGGTAATATACCTTTGGTCTGGCAGCCGTGAAAAATGCTTTGCTGCATAATGTGCCAGATATTCAGCAGGTCCTTGCGAATAACCTTTTCATCTTTCCAGGCCTTTTCATTTTCCAATACCATCTCCCAGATCGATAATCCGGAAGCCTTATGCCATTTGAGCAGATCACCAGCATGGTCAATCGGAAACGGTAACACCACAGACTCTGCCGAACTCTCACTACCGCTCCCCTCCTGCACTACGAAGCCGCCACCCACCGAGTAATATGTTTCTTGAACTACCCCCTGCGGACCGCAGTCGGCAATGAATGTCAGCCCATTGGGATGAAAAGGCAAGGATTCCGTAAAGTGAAAAAGGACGTCTGTTTTGGGAGAAAACGAAATCTTCATTTCGCCATGCAGCAGAATAGTTTCGCTCGAAGAAATTTCACTTAAAATCCGATCGATGTCCGCTGTTTCAATGGTTACCGGGTCGTATCCGCTCAGGCCGAGAATAACTGCAATGTCTGTTCCATGCCCTTTGCCGGTTTTGGCAAGGGAACCATACAAATGTGCTTTAACGGAGATAACCTGCGCTAATCCGATTGTGGATTGCAACGATTTTAGAAATTGTTGGGCAGCGCGCCAAGGCCCCAAAGTATGGGAACTGGAAGGGCCAATCCCAATTTTAAATATATCAAAAACAGAAATTCGTTCTTCTTTCATTGATGCGGGAATTCTCCCGAATTCCTAACTTGAAGTTACTTTTTAAGAGAAGATGGTAGCACAGCGCCCCTTTTTAGTGGAAGCGCGGCTTTCAAAAGTGTTGCTTTTGCAATTGCGGTTTTTACAGGAAATAGATCAACATTTTCCAGTTTGCCTAAGTCGTTCTTGTGCATTACGGCTCTGGGATCGGGTTTGGAAACTGAACTGTTTTTCATGGCAGTTACTTTTGATTCTGATAAAGTTATAACAATTTTGAAACCAGAAATGACTCATATCTTATATTTTTTCTAAATCTCTCCCAACGTTCATTTCTGAATCCGTAGATCTCAAAGTCTTCTTGCAGATCTTCCAAATTCATATTGATAATAATTTGGGAAAGCCTTGTTCTCGAATTTGTACTACCCGTCAGGAAAATTCCCGCATCCGGAAAACTTAGAAGGAACTGTTGGATGATCGCGATTACAGTTGCAAAAATCATTTCCATATCTCCATTGTCGGTGACCACTGTATCGTCGATCAAGCCAAGCTCATCGCTGAAATCTCCAAAACCGAGATTAAACACATTCGAGTGAATAAGTTTAAACTGAACTACTTTCTTGATTACACCTCGCTTACCCTGACTATGAAATTCGTAAAGTTTTTCTTCTCTCGCGTATTGGAAAGAATAGTGTGTTTGATTCACTTAAACTTATAATGCAATAATGTGTGTGTAATGCCCACAATGTACAAACGTTCGCCGAGTCGCACTAAATTTATTTTCGGGTCCGGTCGAAGACTCTCCTGTTTTTTTAATGTTCTGTCTAAATTGAAAATCCTGAAAAGCTTTTTGAGAGAATGGAGTGTATTACGACATTACATTTTACTTTTGATCCTGGTGGGATAATTCATTAAATAACCAATATGATTGCAGTGATCCAGCGCGTCAGCAGCGCATCGGTAACCATTGAAGACAAAGTTCATGGACAAATAGAAGCAGGTTTTTTGGTACTATTGGGAATAACACATTCGGATACGCAGGAAGATCTGGAATGGCTGGGCAGAAAGATCATCGGTCTGCGTGTTTTTGGAGATGAGGAAGGCAAAATGAATCTAGATCTCAAATCAGTGAATGGAGACATTCTGCTGATTAGTCAGTTTACTTTGCATGCCAGTACCAAAAAGGGGAACCGCCCCTCATTCATTGAGGCAGCCAGACATGATGTGGCTATACCGCTCTACGAAAACATGATCAGGTTCCTGGGAAAAGAACTCGAAAAACCAATTCAATGCGGACTGTTCGGTGCTGATATGAAAGTAGCATTGCTCAACGACGGCCCCGTCACCATTGTCATTGATTCCAAAAACAGAAGCTAGCATTCATCGCACCGGCACCCCGGTCATTAACTCATTAACTCATTAACTCTTAAAAAATGACAATCGAAGAAGCACAGCAGCAGGTGGACCAATGGATTAAGAGCTATGGCGTCCGCTACTTTTCGGAACTCACCAATATGGCGATCCTGACAGAGGAAGTGGGCGAGCTGGCCAGGATCATGGCCCGAACCTATGGCGACCAGTCTTTTAAAAAGTCTGATCTCGGTAAGGATCTTGGGGACGAAATGGCTGATGTGCTGTGGGTACTGATCTGCCTCGCCAACCAGACCGGCATTAATCTTACCGAGGCTTTTGAAAAAAATATGGCCAAGAAAACGGATCGCGACAAGGACCGACATAAGGAAAATCCGAAGCTTAGCTAGCCTGGGCTACAACAAAAACGAGAGCCTGATGACAAGCTCTCGTTTTTGTTGTTATTTATTTCCGAAATGATCTTACATATCAAGCAATAAGCGCATTGGGTCTTCCAAAAGCTGTTTCAAGCGAACCAGGAAGCTCACTGAGTCTTTACCATCGATCGTGCGGTGATCATAAGACAATGCTACGTACATAATCGGACGAACTACGATCTGACCATCCACTACTACTGCGCGTTCCACAATGTTGTGCATTCCAAGGATTGCAGATTGCGGTGCGTTAATGATAGGAGTAGAAAGCATCGAACCGAAAGTTCCGCCATTGGTAATGGTAAAAGTTCCGCCCGACATTTCATCCAGCCCCAATTTTCCATCACGTGCACGAACGGCCAGACGTACGATCTCTTTTTCAATCGCCGCGAATGACAAGGTTTCCGCATTACGGATCACAGGGACAACCAATCCGCGAGGTGTTGAAACCGCCACAGAAATATCACTGAAATCATTATAAACCAGCTCTTCGCCGTCAATGTAAGCATTCACTACCGGGAAGTCTTTCAACGCCACAGTAACTGCTTTTACAAAGAATGACATAAAGCCAAGTCCTACTTCGTGTTTCTCTTTAAACTTGTCTTTGAATTTCGAACGAAGGTCCATCACCGGCTTCATATCCACTTCGTTGAAAGTGGTAAGCATGGCCGTTTCGTTTTTCACTGCTACCAAACGGCGTGCAATAGTCTTGCGAAGTGATGACATTTTCTCTCTGCGCTGGCCTCTCGCTCCGGCTGGTGCAGCACCGACGGGTGCCGCAGGTGCCGCAGCCGCTGGTTTGGCGGCAGGAGCGCTGGCAGGCTGCGCTGCCGGTGCAGGTTTGCTGCCTGCTTTCAGAGCATCGTCCTTCATGATCTTACCTCCCGATCCAGAGCCATTTACGTCTTTCGGATCGATTCCTTTTTCAGCCAGTATTTTGGCAGCGACAGGAGATGCATGTTTTTCATTATAACCTTTATCCGCAGCTACTGCTGTTGGGGCCGTTGTTTGCGGTGCAGGGGCAGCCGCAGAAGATCCGGCGCCAGCTTCAATCGTGCATATCAATGCGCCGATCGCCAATGTATCGCCTTCTTTTCCAACGATTCTGAGCGTTCCGGCGGCTTCGGCAGGTAGTTCGAATGTCGCTTTGTCTGATTCCAGCTCGCAAAGGATTTCGTCCACTTCAACGTGATCGCCATCTTTTTTGCTCCATGAAGCAATGGTAACCTCGGTAATGGACTCTCCTACTGCAGGAACTTTCATTTCATATGCTTTACCAGGAGCGCTACCAACAGCGGCAGCAGCCACTGCGGCTGGTTCAGCTTTATCCTGTATTTTCTCTGGGGCAGCTTCCACTGGCGCTGATTCTTTTGGAGAAGCTGCTTCCTTTTTCGGAGCGGTTTCTTTCGGTGCACCATTTGACGCAGAGTCAATGGTCGCGATCAGGTCGCCAATGTTCAATGTATCGCCTTCCTGAGCTTTGATATGCAAAACACCTTCCGCCTCTGCGGTCAATTCAAACGTTGCTTTATCTGAATCAAGCCCGCAAATGACTTCATCCATTTTCACAAAATCGCCATCATTTTTGAACCAGTTTCCTATTGTAACTTCGGTAATCGACTCGCCAACGGGCGGTACTTTTATTTCAATTTCAGCCATTTTATCTGCAATCTTGTTATCGAATTAAGTGTCTTAAAATTATAGGAATAATCATTCAAAAGCTCTGTTCACGATTTCAGCCTGTTCCTTCGCATGGATTTTCGAGAAACCGGTAGATGGCGAAGCGCTTGATTCTCTTGCGATTACCTGCAACGGCTCCGCACCTTTGTACATTCTTAACATGAAAGTCCAGCCACCCATATTGAAAGGTTCTTCCTGTACCCAATATACTTTTGCATTTTCATATTGACTCAAATGCGCGTCAATCTGCTTTTGCGGGAACGGATGCATTTGTTCCAAACGAATGATCGCGACGTCGTCGCGTTTATCAGCCTGCTGTCTTTCATAAAGCTCATAATACAGCTTTCCAGTACATAGCAACACTTTTTTTACCTTTTTGGGATCAGCATAAGCATCTCCTATTGTCTCCTGGAATGATCCACTCACCAAACTCTCCAATGGCGAAACGCAAAGCGGGTGTCTCAACATCGATTTTGGCGACATTACCACCAACGGCTTGCGGAATGGGAACTTCAACTGCCTGCGTAGCAAATGGAAGAAGTTAGCAGGAGTCGTTACGTTGGCAACAATCAGGTTATAGTTAGCAGAAAGCTGCAAATAACGTTCCGGACGTGCATTCGAGTGCTCTGGTCCCTGGCCTTCATATCCGTGTGGCAACAACATTACCAATCCGGTCCAGCGGTCCCATTTGGTTTCACTTGATGTTACAAACTGGTCAATAATCACCTGGGTACCATTTGCGAAGTCACCAAACTGTGCTTCCCAGATTACCAGGGCATTCGGGTTGGCCATTGAGTAACCAAATTCAAAACCCAGCACCCCATACTCAGAGAGCAACGAGTTGTAAATCATGAATGGTCCCTGACCTTCTTCAATATGATCCAGATTGCTGTAAGCTGCATTGGTTTCAACGTCTCTCAACACCGCATGACGGTGAGAGAAAGTCCCACGCTGCACATCCTGGCCGCTCAACCTGACAATGTTACCCTCAGTCAGAACTGATCCGTAGGCCAGCAATTCAGCTGTCGCCCAGTTCACTTCTTTTTTATCAAAGATCATTTGCTCACGATCTTTCAGCAACTTATCGATTTGTTTCAATCGGCTGAAATTCTCAGGAGTACTGATCAGTGCTTTTCCAATTTTTTCAAGTACTTCAAGCGGTACGCCTGTTTCGGGCGACTTCTCGAAATCTTCTGGTTTGGATTTGCGTAAGCTGTGCCATTCCTGCTCCAACTTAGGCAATGTATATGGAAGCGCTTTTTGCTTCACCATATCCAGACGTTCCTGCAAAAGCTGCTTGAACTCTTTGTCCATACCAGCCGCCAGCTGCGCATCTACATCGCCGCGCTCTGCCAATGTCTTTTGGTAGATTTCGCGCGGATTCTGATGGTTTTCAATGGATTTGTAAAGGACAGGCTGCGTAAATTTCGGCTCGTCAGCTTCATTGTGGCCATGACGACGGTAGCAAACCATGTCAATAAAAATGTCCTTGTTGAATTTCTGACGATATTCCACAGCCAGACGCATACAGAATACAACCGCCTCAGGATCATCTCCGTTAACGTGCAGTACCGGTGCATCAACGATCTTCGCAATATCAGTACAATAGATACTGGATCTTGCGTCAATAAAGTCTGTCGTGAAACCTACCTGGTTATTAATTACAAAATGAATGGTACCTCCTGTATAGTAACCGTTCAGGGCCGACATCTGTGTTACTTCGTACACAATTCCCTGACCTGCCACTGCGGCATCACCATGGATTAAAACGGGCAGAACGCGGTCGTAATCACTATCATACATACCGTCGGCACGTGCGCGGATATAACCTTCGACAACCGGGTTAACCGCTTCCAGGTGAGACGGGTTGGGAGCCAGTTTCAAATGTACTTTTTCTCCGTTCTTGGTGGTGATCTGGCTTGCGAAACCCATGTGGTATTTCACGTCGCCATCACCCCAAACCTGGTCTGGCAAATTACCTTCAAACTCGTTAAAGATCTGTCCGTAAGTTTTTTGCATGACGTTGGCCAGCACGTTCAAACGTCCTCTGTGGGCCATACCGATCATCACTTCTACTACGCCCATTTCTGCCGCCTTGTTAATCATGGCATCCAGCGCGGGAATAGTTGTTTCGCCACCTTCCAGCGAGAAACGTTTCTGACCTAAATATTTGGTATGGAGGAAATTTTCGAAAACAACCGCCTCATTCAATTTGGAAAGAATATGTTTTTTCTCGTCAACTGAGAAAGTCATATTCAGGGCTTCCTTCTCGATTTTCTTACGCAACCAGCTTTTTTGTTCTCTGTCGCGTATATATAGGTACTCAAAACCAATGTTCCTGGTGTAAATCGTTTTGAGCGAATCTACAATCTCACGCAGTGTGGCAGGGCGTCCGAAAACTTCAACACCTGCTTCAAAAACCGAATCAAGATCCTCCGGGCCGAGGTTAAAGTCTGCAATGTCAAGTTGTGGCTGACGATCCTTGCGCTTCTGGATCGGGTTGGTAGTCGCAAGCAGGTGACCTCTCGATCTGAACCCGCGAATCAGGTGCACCACTTCCATTTCCTTGCGGATACGAGATGGATCAACCTTGCCGGGTGTGGCTACTTCCTTACCATTGGCAGCGCCATTTGCATGCCCGTTACCATTAACAGGGTACTTTTGAGAGAAGTCGAATCCTTCAAAAAACTTTTGCCAGCCTTCGTCTACTGAAGCTGCATCTTGCTTATAGGAATTGTACAATTCCTCTATGTAAGCGGCGTCGGAATTTGCTATATAGGTGTATTTATCCATCACTAAAGTGAGTATTTCATTTACGGCACAAAGGTACGAGACTTATGTAAACATTACGAATAAAATCTCCTTTTAACTTGGCTGAAAAACATTTTCCAACCCTTCAATCGCATCAATATTTCTGAAAACCTTTCGGGTTTGGAATAAATTTAAGCATCAGCTCGTGTATCCCTTTCGGGCCCGAATAGGATGCATAAATCTGTTCCACTTGCCGGGTACTGTAAAAGTAGCCCAGCCGCACATTTCTGCCTGCCTGGGCTTCGACGGATATCTGTAAATAATCCACATTTGCGGAAAATGAATTATATCCGCCACCAACCCTGTAGGAAGCCCCGATCCCTACCTTTTCCTTGAACCAGAAACGGGACCCAAAATCAACCCTGATTTTGTGGTCCTTCTCCTGAATGGCGAGGATGTGCGGCAGTAACATCACATCGGTACTGAGGTTGTAACTCCCGCCAGCCATGATGTACAACGGTCTCCTGTAAAAGTTATTGATTGCCTGATTTCCAAATTTTTGGGATAAGAGCTCAGGCTTGGAGATTCCCAGATACAACTTATCAGAGCGCAGCCACGCACCCAGCCCAAAACTTCCCAATGCCCGGTTGGTACTATTATAAAGGTCCGAAACAGGAAGTACATTAATACCGCCCTGCGCTCCCAACCCCAGTTTCCATTGATCTGACAAACCGAGGTGAAATGCGAAAGACGCGGAGAAACCGGTGGTGGTAAAATAGCTGGTCTGATCATTCAATGCCTGAAAACCGACGCCAAACTTACCGTTGGCAAAGGTTCCATCGGCCGCAAAGGTCTGACTGGAAGGTGAATTCTGGATATTGAACCATTTCCTTCTGAACATGGCTGTCATATTGAAATCTTCCCTCACTCCCGTGAATCCCGGATTGATCGCCATCGGATTTTGAACATATTGCTCATATAAGACTTCACGCTGGCCAAATGCCCCTGACAAGCCGGATAGTAAAAGAATGGCAGAAAAGTAAATTCTGACTAACGTATGATGTGTGTTCATTAAAACTGATTTTAGTACTTTTTGCTAGTGTTTATAAAAACTAAAAATGGCAGGAGAATCGCTCTCATGCCACCTTTATAACCGTATTTTTCGTTTTTATACTGATCGTTTTTCTCAAAAATCGTAACCTAGTGTTACATAAGGAATTGGTTTGTTGGTATATCCATTGTCAACTCCCCAGGCATAATCAAATTTGGCATAGAACCCAAACAATGTTGTTCTTACACCTGCTCCGTAACCCATTAAATAGGGGTTTTTAAAGTTGGTAACGGTTGCACGGAAGGGATCATCCTCACTACCAATGATCTGGGTATTCAAACTGTTATTTTCGCTAAACGGCCCTTTTCCTGTCCAGGCTGTACCAATGTCCCCAAACCCAACGATTTGGAAATTACGCAGGAAGCTGGAAGTGATAGCCCCACGGTAGAGGTATTTTACCAAAGGAATGCGTAGCTCTGCATTCAGCAACATATAGCTTGTTCCTGAAAGGCGGTTCAGATTGAAACCTCTTAGATTGGTCGCGAAATCGGCAAAGAAAATATCGCGGTTGTCTTTCTGGAAATTCAATGGATTGTCGCCTGTTCTGGTTTCTTTCCGGTTGCCGAGCCAGTTCTCCATGCCACCCAAAATGTTTTGCTTAGGTGCCTTACCGCCGGAATGACTTGCCGACGCACGAATCGCCAGGATCAGGTCACGGTGTATTTTTTGATAATGACGAAAATCAAGACTAACACGGTTAAAGCTTTCGTTACCATTTGACAGCCCCTGATGCATGTCATAGCGCAGTTTCACGCGGGTACCCTCCATCATATTCATACCATTCACACGTGTATTATCAAACACATATTCCGTACGCAAACCGCCATAGCTCGAAGCCAGATCAGGATTTGGCAAGATATATACATCGATCATACGGGTCGAGGTGAACATCGGAGACACTGAAAACCTGCTGGTAGTCGAGAAAGGATAGGATGCCGTAAAGATCAGCTGGTTGAACCTGTATTTCTGAGGCGCCCCTTCTGTGTCCACGTAGAGGCTCTTTCTATCGACACGAACCCCGAAATCAATGCGGTAGGTGTTGTTATTATATTCTGCAAAAAGATCGCTGTTTCTGAAATTGGACGAGATGAATAGGCCAGCCTTGATCACATGGTTTTCTAAAAGATCGTTCATTGAAATGGATTGCGCAAAACCAAATCCCCGGATCGGGTCAATGCGCCAGTCTGAATTCGCATCATTGGTGATAAACAATCCCTTGTAAGGATACGGACCTTTGACAGCAATATTTTCACGAGTTGTTTTGGACCTGGAAAGCGAACTTGGAGTTGTAGGGAAACTACCTCTGTTTCGGCGTGATTCGAAAGCTTTCAGAACGTCCTCGTCAAACTCATAATTATCCGTGTCTACTTCACCGTCTTTCAATGCCAGTTTCTGCGTGTCCGCGACCTGGGCAGCTTTTGCAGCCGAATCAGCTTTGACGGCCTGCGCTTTAACATCACCGCCAGCACTACTACCTGCTGCATTCAGCGAAGGGGTATTGACTGTTGCATTGATATCAAAACCGTTTTTGAATGCAGCAGTGTAATAGCCGTCATTCAAATAAGTGTAAGCAAGGGCCCCACCCGATTTGATGGTAATGTCTGCGTTTCTGATATTCTGAATGTAGTTGGTCAGCTGTGAGCTGCTGGTCGAGGCGCGGTTGTATTTAAACAAATTACTTACGCCTTTTTCGTTGGAAAGGTAAACCACGTCGCTTTCATCTGCATAGATCGGCAAAATCTTCGATTTCCCCTCTGCCTGTACCAGTTTGATCAGATTATCGGACTTTGGCGTACCGTCATGCTCAAATATGGTAAATGCAGACGATATGGATTTGTAATTTCCCTTATCTCCTGTTCCCAGCGAATCAAGCGGCCGATTAGAAGTAAAAACCACTCTTCTCGAAGAACCCTGTACAAAGCGGGGTGAAAGATCGTCGTAGAGGTCATTGGTCAACGGTAATGCCGAAGCTCTTGCGACGCTGATCAGGAATAAATCATTTTGTCCCCCCTTATCGGCACTGACCGCCAGCATGGTACCGTCGTGCGACACATCCATATCCACAATCTGATCCAGACCGCGAATGTTACGTTTCAGCTTAACCTTAACCTTTTTGGTACCAAGGTTTTCATACATATAAAAATTCTTGCGATCGTTTTCCGAAGCAAGGATCGACAATGTATTGTTTCTCGACCAGCCTAAAAGCGGTGGCTGCGTTTTTGCCCTTCCGCCAATAAAGTCCAGTTTTCCCTGACGCACTATTTTCTTGGAACCGGTTTCGCTATCGAACAGATACACTTTGTACCTGCCATTTTTAATTTCACTTACGGCCGTAAATTTCTTGTCAGGAGACACCTTAATAACCGCGCTGGCATCGGAAACACTGAATTCATTCAGCTTGTACTTCCATGTCGGACTAGGATCGGTATAAAATTGCTCTGCGTTTTTGTTCTGATTGAGATAATAAGCCCGCCAGTCTCGCAGGAATTTGTTATAGGATTGGATACCCAATGTACTTGTGATGCTGGTCTGCTCGGTGCGGATAATGCGGGTCAGGTTGAGAATGTCGGATATTTTGTCTTTTCCGTACCGCTCGGCAATGTAATTCCAGATTGAATGCCCGATCAATGTCGCGTCATTACCGGTCATCAATGTTGGTTTTCTGACATTACGGTTTTTGAAAAAATCACGCATATAATCATTCAGCTCTGGCGACCAGCCCTCGGCGATATAGGCCGCAGTACCTGACATAAACCATTCAGGAAGCGTCAGAAGCAACGAACTTTGTAATGCCTCCTTCATATTGCCTCCATAAAGCATGTCGTAAACGAACAAGAGACTGATGTCTTTTACCAGTTTTTTACGAAATCCGATCTGGTCTCCTGTGTAAGCAACCTCCACGCGTGACTGGGAAAGATCCAGCTTTTGCTCATTGAGATTGTCCAGCGTGGACAGTCCCATGTTACTTTGTTCGAGCTCAGCCGGCGAGTTGTACAGAAAGATTTTCACGCGGCTGTAAGGTGTCCAGCCGAGCACATCGGTTATTTTATCAAACTCGCTTTCAGCGTATTGGGCAGTTAGTTTGGCAAGCGCCGTGCCACCCTGATAATGGTATATTTCGAAGTTGGTGGTCCTAAAAATCTTCCAGTTGAAAGTTTTGTATTGCACCCTGTTTTTTCCAAAAGTCTCCTGAGAAGGATAGCGTTGTGCTAGTGATTCGGCAAATAATCCTAAAACTGCGATAAGGCCGACCGAAAAGGTTAATTTGTATATATATCTTATGCTCATAGTACTAGGGCTGACTTCAACGGAAATATAACGAAAAATACCTTTTAATATTAACTAACGGATTCAATTCTTTGCCGTTTTCAAGATGCTGAACAAGCTGATTCGCAAAAAATGGTGCCAACGTTACACCTTTCGTCCCTAACCCATTGAAAAGAATAACATTACTATGTTCGGGATGCACCCCAATGAGCGGTCGTCGATCCTTCACAGACGGCCTGATACCGGCCGTAGCCGAACAAATGCTATATGGTATCCTGATCAATGCTTTCAACTTGCTTTCCAACTCTTCGGTCGCCTGCTGCGTAGGCTCCCAGTCCAGCGGGTCCCACGAATAGGTGGCCCCTACCCTGCACGTATGCTCCGAAACGGGAAGAATAAAAATCCCCTGATTAACAATATACGGCTTTACAGCGCTTTCTGTGGCAATTTCAAGAATCTGTCCTTTGACCGGAGCAAATGGAAGCCAGTTGAAAAAGTCATTCTGCAAAGCCATAAAACCCTGACAAAAAACGACTTTTCCGAAGGTTATATTTTTCCAGGTTACCGAATCATTTTCAATGTGCAGATCTTCCAAATCGAAGTGCGCTTCCGTATACTGACCATTCCTGATAAAATAGTCCCTCGCCTTAGTCAGTAACAATGGCAAATCCACCCACCCCGACCGGATCACTTCCAGCCCGCCGAACTCAGCATGAATGTAGTCAGTGAGGTCAGCACCATTCGTTGCCTGTGAAATGTAGGGTGAGATCCCGGGGTCAGCCGTCTGAGCCAGATACGTATTCTGCTCTTCGATAGATCTGAATGGACGATAAATGGAGGCGGAATGAAGCACTTCACAATCCAGTTCCCCTCCTATATTCGTGTAAAATGCATTGGCATAAGGGAAAAGATCGTCCGCCAGCCAGGTTTTGACCAGTTTTTTTCCAGTCAATGGGTTAAATATTCCGGCTGCTACTTTGGAGGACGACGGCAGGGATGAATCCCCTACAATCAATATTTTTTTCCCAAGTTCCTTTAAATGCCAGGCCAGCGAGGTACCCGCAAGACCTTGACCTACAATGAGGTAATCGTAATCTATCGTAGCCATGCAGGTATTATTGGTGTTTGCGGCGAAGCGATAAACCGATCTGCTCGTCGGCAAGCCTCACTACGAGCTCCACCTGCTCATCAAGTGTCATCATTGAATTATCAACGTAGATCGCATCCTCGGCTTGTCTTAGCGGACTTTCGGCGCGGTGGGTATCAATGTGGTCCCGCATTCTGAGGTTTTCTGAAATTTCTTCCAGTCCTACTAATTCGCCCTTTTCCATTAGTTCCAGCTGCCGTCTTTGCGCCCTGATCAACGGGTCGGCCGTCATAAATATTTTCAGTTCCGCTTGCGGGAATACGACGGTACCAATGTCACGACCGTCCATGACGATTCCCTTGCTTTTACCCATGCGCTGTTGCTGGGCTACCATGGCGTGCCTTACCTCGGCAATAGCGCTCACGTCGCTTACCTTTTCGGATACATACATTTTACGGATCTCGTCCTCAACATTCAACCCATTGAGGTAAGTATCATTCCGGCCAAGCTCTGCATGCCTGCGGAAGGAGATCTGAATGTTACTCAGTGCCAATTCTATTTCTTTTGGATTTGTAAGCCCGATGTGATTTTGTACAAAGTACAGTGTTACAGCCCGGTACATGGCTCCGGTATCGATATAGGGGTAATTGAGTTGCCTGGCAACGAGTTTTGCAGTAGTGCTTTTGCCACAGCTGGAATAGCCATCAATTGCAACGATTATTTTGGGCATATAAGTAAGACGTGGTTTTTCGACAGGTTGTAAAAGTACATCCTACATTCCTGAGAAAATAGTAAAAGAGAACATTGCAAAAATAAAAAAGAATAAGCGCGGAAGGCTATTCAGGGAGGGTTTTTAAAGCCGCGGGAAGGAATTATTGTCGCGGAGTATTACAAACAAATGTTCGTCAAGCATTTGGCCATTTTTGGTAATGGCTTTGCGGTGAATCGCTTCCAAATGGTACCCTGCTTTTTCCAAAACCCGCATCGATGCGAGGTTTGTTTCAAATACCCCGGCAAAAAGACGATGGATACTGGTATTTTCAAAGACCCAGGACGTCATTTGTTGCAACGCCGAAGTCATAATATTCAGTCCCCAGTAAGGTTCTCCGAGCCAATATCCTATTTCTGCATTGTACCGGTGAATGTCCTCCTGTCGTAGCACGCCTATGCCTCCGACAAATTCGTCACCATAAAAAACGGCCCGGTGGAAGCTTTCATCGTTCCTCCTGCTGTTGCAGAAATCGATCCAGTAATGGGCGTCGGAAAGTGTATAAGGATACGGAAAGTTATCGCGGACCTGGGCAACAACATTTTCATTATTAGCGAGCATTGACAGTCGTTCTGCTACCTCTCGTTCAAATGGCCTGAGTGTTACCGTTCGATCCATTCTTTTGCTATTCTTCCTCTTCTATCAAAAAGATTACCATACTTCTGGCACCATGCGCACCAATCACCAGTGACTGCTCGATATCGGCGGTTTTGGACGGCCCGGCTATAAAACATCCCCAACCGGTAGTGTCCAACAGACGTTCATAAGCATCATGCATATTGTTGACCAATGCTTTTCTCGGTATTACAAAAGCGAGGTTCTGCGTAATAAATGGTAAAACCCGGTGGGACAAATATTTATCCGAAATCCAGACCGCACCATTCTCGGCCACACCGAATTCTGCTTGCAAAATAGCAATTTCGATCATTTCCAGCTCATGCGGGTCGGAAACATTAAGACTGAAATCAGCCCAGCCGCCCAGCTCGGGAATGGTAGTAGCACGATTGACAACCGCCCCATAAAGCTCTGCGGCCTTAGCCAGCAACGCTTCTTTATTTTTAACCACTATTACTTCTGTGTAAATGGCTGTCAGCGTTTCGATGAACTTGCTTTCTGTATTTTCAAAGTTGCTGTCAAACCGAAAATTCGATGGCAAAGCCATTTCAGAAGGCTTATTCAGTTTGATCTGCTGCAATATTTTTTCCCTGGAAGTCATTAGCTATTCTTTTCTGTTACGAACATACCAATCTCTGAAACTTTCCTTTGGCGGCTCAGGCATTTCCCGCTGCTTGTACCACGGGTTCATACTATTATTAACCATAAAAGGTATCGTGCGCATCACAGAGCGTCCAAGCCTGCCCGACCATTGATAAAACCGCGGCTGAGACAATACGATCGACATTGCCTTGATCCCTATTTCTTTCGCCTGCGGTACGTGTCCGCCTTTGACAAGCACCTGCCTCCATTTATACAGCTGGTCGTGAATGTCAATCTTCACTGGACATACATTGGAACAGCTGCCGCACAATGTACTTGCAAAAGGCAGGTCAGCATTCTTGGTCATATCCAGGTTAGGTGCGAGGATAGAACCGATCGGACCGGCGACAGCATTATGATAACTGTGCCCACCGCTTCTCCTGTAAACCGGGCAAGTGTTCATACAGGCGCCACAACGGATACATTTCAATGAATTCCGGAAATCGGCCCGCCCAAGCTGCGTGCTTCTGCCATTATCGACAATGATAATGTGCATTTCCTGACCTTCGCGTGGCTTTTTGAAATGACTGCTGTATGTAGTAATCGGCTGGCCGGTGGCGCTTCGTGCGAGCAATCTAAGGAAAACACCCAGGTGCTCCTGTTTTGGGATTATTTTCTCAAAACCCATGCAGGCAATGTGAATGTCAGCCAAATGCGCGCCCATGTCCGCATTACCTTCATTGGTGGAAACCACAAAGCCGCCGGTTTCAGCGATCGCGAAATTGACACCGGTCAATGCCGCCCTTCTTGTCAGAAATTTGTCTCTTAAATGTTGTCTTGCCGCCTCAGTCAGATATTGCGGGTCAGTGGCGCCGGCCTCGGTCCCCAGGTGTTCATGGAAAAGGTCACCAATGTCTTTCTTCTTTAAATGGATCGCCGGAAGCACAATGTGGCTTGGCGGCTCATTTCTCAGCTGCACAATCCTTTCTCCCAGGTCAGTATCGATCACATCAATACCGTTTCTGGACAAAAACTCATTCATGTGACATTCCTCGGTCAGCATGGACTTGCTTTTGACCATCTTGTCAATGTTGTGCTGCTTCAAAAGTCCAAGCACGATCTCGTTATGTTCCGCTGCGTCGGCTGCCCAATGCACATGAACACCATTTTGCTTCGCATTTTCTTCAAAAGCGGTCAGCAGCTCGTCCATATGAGACAAAACATAGTTCTTGATCCCGGACGCCGCCTCCCTCAAATGCTCCCATTCCGGCAACAATTTGGAAGATTTATCCCTTTTCTGGCGCACAAACCATAGGGTTTCATCATGCCAGTTAACGTATGGTTCGTCCTTATTGAATGTTTCCGAAGCAACTGAATGCTCAATAATTGCCTTAGACATAGTTATCTTAACAATTTGATAATAGTATTTTATAAAGAATAAGAATTGTACTTTTCACATTCGTAGTACTATTCCAAGTTTGCAATTTGTTTAATAAACAACTTTTTAAAATCCTTTAAAAAGCTATTTTATTGTAATGCAATATCTTATAATTTTGAATTACAAAGTTTTTCGATCGGGGCATCGGAGTCTGAAACAAGTTTATTTTAACTTTTTTTAGACACAATTAAATTTTAACTCCTATGAAAACCAAAAACACTCTTATTATCGCAGCCTTGACTGGCTTGCTTCTATCAGGATCCGCATTTAATTCAAATGCTCAGGACAACATCGCTACTTCAGATAAAACCGAAACAGCTTCTACCAAGCTGAACATTCTGCAAGTTAAACCTATGCAATTCCGCGTTTCATATAAAAATCCAATTTCAAAAACAGTTGTAGTTCGTATCCTGGATACTGACCACAATGTCTTGTTTTCTGAAAACAGACGTGTAGATGCAAACTATTTGAAGTATTTCGACTTATCGACCTTGATGGATGGTACTTATACCTTCGAAATCACGGACGGTAAAGAGAAGGCTGCACAATCGTTTGACATTTTGACTACAACCAGCCGCGTTGTTTCTTCAATCAACTAACGACGGGCTCTTCTCAGATTCTGACTTCCGTAAACTTTGTAAAATACCGGTGCTCACATAATGGGCTCCGGTATTTGTTTTTTAACAGCGCTGTTCAATATTTCTGCAATGTGTTTGATCTGCACATTGGAATTACCCCTTTTCAGAATCCCTCCCAAATGCATCAGACAGCTCATATCTGAACCAGTAATGTATTCAGCATTGTGACGGATGTGATCCGACACCCGATCTTTGCCCATTTTGACGGAAACCGCCTCTTCACTTACACAAAACGTCCCGCCGAATCCGCAACATTCATCCGTGCGGTCCAAATCAATCAATTCGAGTCCTTTTACTTTTTTCAGAAGTGTCACCGGTTTGGAAAATGGCTCCGCATTCAGCTCCGACATTTGCGAAAGATAAAGCCCACGCTGCCCGTGACATCCCTGATGTAACCCTACCCGGTAAGGAAACTCAGCCTGAATGGAGTCAATTTTCAATATATCGGTGATAAATTCCACCAGCTCGTAAACCCTTTTTCTCAGTACTTTGGATTCGTCGACCTTATTTTCAACTTTCAAATGCTCCTTAATATGCAGCACGCAGCTGCCGGAGGGGGAAACCACGTAGTCGCAGTCAGCAAACTGATCGTAAAACAGCCTGTCGCAGTCCTTCGTCAGGTGCTCAAATCCCGAATTAGCCATCGGCTGGCCGCAGCAAGTCTGGTTCAGCGGAAAAGTGACGGTACATCCCAGCTTTTCAAGCAATTCCAATGTCGCTATCCCAACCTGCGGATAAAACTGATCGACATAACAGGGAATAAATAATCCGATTTTCAAATTTGAGTAATTCATTGGTTTACCAAAATTCAATGGTGGCAAGTATGGGATAATGGTCAGAAACGGTCGGGTAATTCCTTACCACTTTGTAATTTTTGACGCGTACCTTATTATTAAGCAATGCAAAAATATAATCCAGCCGGTCGCCCGGTAAGCCTTCATTCCAGGTCCGCATTTGTGATCCTTGAGCTGCATCGTGCCAGTTGGTACGGAACGAGAAGTACGGCTGCTCATTGGGCCTGGCACCCATATCCATACCCAGCACCACTGGCTGTACGCTATTCACAAGCATTTGATTGATATAGGCCGCCTGCAATGCCCTGTCCATCACAGAAGCATATTCGAGTCTGGCATTACAAAACCTGAATGTCAATCCACGAGCAGGTTTGATCAGGCCACATAACAATATTTTGGGATCCGAACCAGCCGTTTTGGGAAGCTCAATAGTCTGTGCATTTTCAAATGGCCAGGCTGAAAGTATCCCCACTCCCTGCGATCCATTGTCCGATTTGTCGGCCACGCCATATAAATAATGCATGCCGGTTTGAACCGCAATCTGCCTTAGCTGGAACTGGACCTTGTTTTTATCAACCAGGCTGTCAACCGCCTGCAGTGCGATCAGATCCGGTTTATGTTCTTTAATGATCCTTAATATCTCAATCAGATTAGGCTGGTCCGCCATATTCAGGCCATGGCGGATGTTGAAACTCATTACCTTAATTTCAACGGCCCGCCGGGGCTGTGATGCAAGCAATGCGAATGAAAAACCAAAAATGAATACCAAATAAGCTAATCTACTCAACCTGATCGAATGCTAGTTCACGAATCCTTTCATTGTTCTTTGAGGGCGAATATTTGATCCATCAGCACCCACTTCTCCCCCGGCTTGGCCAGGGGGAATGCTTGCTGGTACTTCCACATCAGCTGCTCCCACTCCTGAACTTTCGGATTGGCAGCATCCATTTGTGCTTTATTTTCAAAACTGAAATCATCCTCCGTCTCCATGATCATAAAGAGGCGGTTACCGCTCCGGAAAATATCCATCCTGGTGATGCCTGCATCGGTAATGCTCTTCTGAATATCAGGGTGTACCCTTGTATGGTAATCTTCGTATTCTGCTATCATCACAGGATCGTCTACCAGATCCACTCCAAGGCAATACTGTTTCATATTATTAAGTCCTTATAAATCAAGATTATAAAAACGGATAGCATTCGTACCCATCACCTGTTTCATTTCAGAATCCGAAAACATGCTGAGATAATCGGTCAAGATTCCTTTCGCACCTTCATACTCCGCAGCTACGAGGCATGCAGGCCAGTCGGAACCAAACATCAATCTCTCCGTACCAAATGCTTCGAAAACCACGTCCAGATAAGGCCGGAAATCTTCCTTTTCCCAGTTTTGCCAATCCGCCTCGGTAACCATTCCGGACACTTTGCAATGTACATTAGGCAATTCTGCGAGTCTCCTTATATCGTCCGCCCAGGGCTGTATTTCTCCTTTTTTGATCAATGGCTTAGCAATGTGGTCCAGCACAAAATGTACATTGGGCAGCTTCACCGCAAAATTGAACGCCTCCCGGACCTGACGCTGATGGATGAGGATATCATAAGTAAATCCAAATGCAACCAGCTGGCCTACGCCTTTGATAAATTCGGGCTGCAATAGAAATCCGTCGGGTTCACCCTGCACTACATGCCGGAAACCCTTTAGTTTTTCGAATTGCGAGTACTTTTCCAGCTTACCATACAAATCGTCAGCACGCAAATCTACCCAGCCTACTACCCCTTTCACAAAACCATTCGCCTCAGCCTGTTGCAGCAAAAAATCTGTTTCCGACTCGGATTGTGACGCTTGCACCGCCACGCAGCCGTCGACGTGATTGGCTTTCAAAATCGGCCTCAGATCCTCAGCAAGAAAGTTTTTGCGGATAACCTGCATATCAGGAGTTATCCACGAATCCCGCTCCTCGTCATATATCCAGAAATGCTGATGCGAATCAATAACCATATTATAATGGCTTCCAGGCAATTGCTTCCTGCTTTTGAACGCCAAGTTTTTCAATTCCCAATTCCACTACATCACCTGGTTTAAGGTAAACCTGAGGCTTCATGCCCAACCCTACACCTGCTGGCGTTCCAGTTGTAATGACATCCCCCGGAAGCAAAGTCATGAATTGGCTTAAATAGCTTACTAAAAAAGGAATGTGGAAGATCATGTCGGAAGTATTACTATCCTGAATTTTCTTTCCATTCAAAATCAGCCATAAATCCAGCGCATTAGCGTCACCCACTTCTTCGGCTGTAACCAGGTAAGGCCCCAGCGGCGCGAATGTATCGTTACTTTTTCCCTTTACCCACTGTCCTCCGCGTTCCATTTGGAATGCGCGTTCAGAATAATCGTTATGGACTGCATAGCCCGCTACATAATCCAGCGCATCTGCTTCTTCCACATAGCTTGCTTTCTTGCCGATCACCACTGCCAATTCCACTTCCCAGTCTGTTTTTTCAGAATTTCTCGGAATAATGACCTGATCAAAAGGTCCGCAAAGCGCAGACGTCGATTTGAAGAAAATAATAGGCTCCTTAGGCAATTCCGTTGCGCCAGACTCGTACGCATGCTTCGCGTAGTTCATTCCAATGCATACGATTTTGGACGGACGAGCCACGCATGAACCGTACCTGAAACCTTCGGCTACTTTGGGGCAGCTATCCGCGTTGGTACCCAGCCACGTGCTCAGTCGCGCCAGGCCGTCGGTAGCAAAAAATTTCTCATTGTAGTCTTCACCAAATGCGGACACATCCAGTTTTGTACCGTCTGCAAGTTCTACGCCAGGTTTCTCCTGTTCAAATGCACCAAATCGAAAAAGTTTCATATTTTGACTTCGGCTTTCAGCTGTCAGCTTTCGGCCATTTTTTTAAGGTTACTTCGGCTTTCGGCGATCGGCCGTCAGCTTTTTTAGATATATTAATTTTTATAAAAACACCAAGCAAACAAATAACCGACTGCCGATAGCTGACGGCCTAAATCCTCTAATTATTCAGCTTCTCAAATCCTCCGTCAATCAGATAATCACATCCTGTGATGAAGCCCGCTTCGTCTGAGCAGAGGTATAATGCCAATGCCCCAATTTCTTCGGGCTTGGCCATTCTGCCGATCGGCTGTGTTTTGGAAAGTTTTTCAAACATTTCCTCCTCTTTTCCCGGATAATTTTTTGAAATAAAACCATCTACAAAAGGTGTATGGACACGGGCCGGCGAAATGCTGTTACACCTGATACCGTCTCCCAGGTAATCGCGGGCAACCGATAATGTCATGGAATAAACTGCCCCTTTGGCTGTTGAATAGGCAAACCGGTCGGGTATCCCCACCGTCGCTGCAATGGATGCCATATTAAGCACTACTCCACCACCATTCGCTTTTAAATGAGGAATGGTAGCCATCAGACAGTTGTAAACGCCTTTTACATTGATGTTAATGACCCGGTCGAAATCAATTTCAGCGGTAGTATCTGCCTTTCCAACGTGCGCGATCCCAGCATTGTTGACCAGGATATTGATCGGTTTTTCAGATGCAATGGCATTCACCACATTAACCACATCGGCTTGTTTGGAAATGTCCAGTGCATGTGCAGCCGCTTTTCCGCCCTCCGCAATGATTTCATTAGCTACCTGATTGGCGAGGTCAATATTCAGTTCAAGAATATGTACAAAAGCGCCTTGTTTGGCAAAGGTTTTGGAAATCGCCAGCCCGATTCCGCTAGCTCCCCCTGTTACCAATGCTGTTTTACCACTCAAATCAAACATGTACTTCGTATTATATGATTGTAAGAAAAGTTCTTTCCTTTCGGTGTTTACCCGTCTTGGGGGCTGATCTGTCCGCATCTCTATGCTGCGTGGATCTGCATCTCTGGCCATGACCAGGGGTCTCCGGTCTGGCCCCAGCATCTCCGGTCTCGCCTCAGTGTCTCCTGCCTGGCCCCAGGGTCTCCTGCCTGGCCCCAGGGTCTCCTGCCTGGCCCCAGGTCTCCTGCCTGGCCCCAGGGCTCATGCCTGGCCCTAGGTCTCCTGCCTGGCCCCAGGGCTCCTGCCTGGCCCCAGGGCTGAAGCCCTGGGTTATAGGGATACGCCTCGTTTCCAGGGGATGAAGTCGTCTTGGCCAAGTTGCTGGGCTTTGGTGAGGTCTCCACTGGCTACTTTGATAACGTATTCGAGCAGGGCTTCTGCGTTTTGTTCTATGCTTTGCGTACCGTCAACTACTGCTCCGCAGTCAAAGTCAATGACATCCGGCATTCTGTTTGCTAATGCTGTGTTGGTAGCTACCTTCGCAACCGGGCAAATTGGGTTACCTGTTGGTGTTCCCAAACCGGTCGTGAAGAGAATAATATTGGCTCCTGCGGCAGTTTGCCCAGTGGTCGCTTCTACATCATTACCAGGTGTGCAAACCAGTTGAAGACCCGATTCAGTCGCTCTTTCTGTGTAGTTCAAAACATCGGAAATGAATGCATTTCCTCCTTTTTTCGCAGCACCGGCTGATTTTATTGCGTCTGTGATCAAACCATCCTTAATGTTTCCCGGAGAAGGATTAAAAGCAAATGCCGAACCTACCGCTTCTGCTTTACCCGCGTAATCCCGCATGAGTTTTTCAAATTTGGCCGCTTTTTCTTCGGTTACACAACGGTTCAAAAGCTCTTGCTCCACACCATTCAATTCCGGAAATTCAGCCAGTAACGTTTGTCCACCAAGTCCTACTACCAGGTCAGACAAATGCCCGAGTACCGGATTGGCAGAAATGCCTGAAAATCCATCAGAACCGCCGCATTTAAGTCCTACCGAAAGTTTAGACAATGGTGCGTCACTGCGTTCAAACTCATTGATCTTGGTTAGACCCATGAATGTTTCCTTGATAGCACCTGACATTAATGAATATTCAGTCCCTTTCTGGTGTTCAAATGCAAAGAAAGGTTTGTTGAAATGCGGATCTCTTTTTTTGATCTCGTCTTCCAAAGTTTTCAGTTCCGAATTCTGGCAACCCAGGCTCAGAACCGTGATTCCAGCTACGTTAGGATGAACCGCATAAGCTGCAAAAAGCGCGCATAATGTATTCGCATCAGCCCTGGTACCGCCACAGCCACCTTCGTGGGTCAGGAATTTGATACCGTCGACATTTGCAAATGGCCGCTCTGGTTTCTTCCTAGCCACTGGACTTTCTATAAATGCTTCCAGGCTTTTGATTTTCCTCATATCCCCGGCCTGGTATAAATGCAAAAATTCTTTCACCTGCTCGCGATACATATCCGTTTGCGCATAACCTAGCTCACGCTCGAAAGCATCCTTCATGATCAGCACATTGCGGTTTTCACAAAATACCAGTGGTAGTACCAGCCAGTAATTGTAAGTCCCTACCCTGCCATCTTCCCGATGATATCCTTTGAAAGTCCTATTTTGCCACTTGCTAACGTCAGGCTGCGTGTAGGAATAAGGCTGGCGGTTTGCAGTACTGTAATCGCGCGAATCATGTTTCAGATTGAATGTCGTGATCGGCTCGCCCTTTTTGATCGGCTGGGTAGCACGGCCAACAAGCACGCCGTACATAATGATAGCGCCGCCGGTTTCGATGTCTTCCGTAACAAATTTATGTTTAGCCGAAACACCATACTGCAACGCATAATGGTTACCATCCCAGGCTACGTCCGCGCCTGCCGGCAGATCGCGTAAAGCAACAATTACATTATCGGAAGGATGGATTTTTAAAAGCTGGGACGCCATAGTTAACTTCTAATGATTTTATTTTAAAAGGATATTCCAAATAGAATATATCAACAAATGAACAGAATTATTTCAATACATCGAACTGGAATAATAGCAAATTTTTCAACTATATTGGCATATATTTCTCTTTTAAGGAATAAACGTGTAATTATTTGTGAAACCACAGCTTCTCAAAGTACCAAAAGGATTACAAAAGTCGTTCAGCATCAGGCAGGATGTGGTGCTTTACTTCTATAACAGATGGCACTATCATCCTGAATTAGAGCTCATTCACATTGAACAAGGCTCAGGAACACAGTTTGTCGGGGATAACATTCAGAATTTTCAGAGCGGAGACCTCTTGTTGATAGGCCCTAACCTGCCACATTACTGGCGATGTGACGAAAAATACTTCCAGCGCGAAAGCAAACTTTACGCACAAGCCACCGTCGTGCATTTTTCGGAAGATCTTTTTGGTAAAGCATTTCTCAGTCTTCCTGAAAACAAGGCGATTTCAGAGCTACTTTTTAAAGCAAAACTGGGAATGAAACTGTCAGGTGAAGGCACTGAAAAAGTGAAGGAGCTCTTGCGAAACCTGCTGAATCAGACGAGTGGTAACCCTGTCATATCACTACTTCAGATACTGGAAACCCTTGCTCAATGTGCCGAAGTAAAACTACTTTCGAATACGCAATACCAGCACGAGTATGATCAATACGATACGGATCGAATCAACCAGATCTACCAGTATTCGATCAGCCATTTTCAGAAAAAGATATCCATTGAAGAAATTTCGGAAGTGGCGAATATCAGTCCGCATTCTTTTTGCCGGTATTTCAAAAGTCGCAGTCGCAAAACTTACTCGCAGTTTTTGCTGGAATTGCGCATTGGACACGCCTGCAAACTGCTTTCAGAAACCAAATTACCTGTTGCGCAAGTGTGTTTTGAAAGTGGTTTCAACAATTTTGCCAATTTCAATAAATACTTTAAAGTACATACCGGCAAAAGTCCGTTGCTTTATCAAAAGGAATTCCGGAAAATCCCGATCAGTCATTTACCCAATCTTTCCCCCGTCACATGAAAGCCAATATTGTCGATATTCTTAATAAAACAGTTTATGAAGCGGAGTTAAGCATTGAAAATTCGCTCATTAAAGATATCGCGCAGCTCGGGCCGGAGAATCCCGCGTTACATTATATAATGCCCGGGTTTGTCGACGGGCACGTACATATAGAAAGCTCCATGCTTACACCCTCGCAATTTGCACGGTTGGCGGTTGTCCACGGAACGGTAGCCACGGTTTCGGACCCGCACGAGATCGCGAATGTGTTGGGAGTTGCAGGCGTGGAATTTATGATCGAGGATGGGAAGCGGGTACCTTTCAAATTTTGCTTCGGGGCACCATCCTGCGTCCCGGCAACCGTTTTCGAAACCGCCGGTGCTACCATTGACGCCGACGAAGTTGGAGCACTTCTTTGCAAACCTGAAATAGGTTACCTGGCAGAAGTAATGAATTTCCCAGGTGTGCTGCACGAGGACCCGGATATGATGGCCAAAATAGCTTGGGCTAAACATTATAATAAGGTAATAGACGGCCACGCGCCCGGTCTCCGTGGCGAGGATGCGAAAAAGTATGCATCTAATGGCATTGGCACTGATCACGAGTGCTTTACATATGATGAGGCCAGGGAAAAGATTGATTATGGTGTCAAGATCCTGATCCGGGAAGGTAGCGCTGCTCGAAATTTCGATGCATTGATACCATTGATTGCCAAGTTTCCGGATCGCATCATGTTCTGTTCCGACGACAAGCATCCCGACAATCTGGTGGAAGGGCATATTAATGTACTTGTCAAACGTGCCTTACGGTCGGGCTATGATCTCTGGGATATCCTGCTGGCGGCCTGCATCAATCCGGTGTTACATTATTCTTTACCTGTTGGCTTGCTGAAACCCAATGACCCGGCGGATTTTATCATCGTCGACAACCTGAATGACTTTAACATACTGGAAACCTGGCTGAATGGAGAGCTGGTAGCTCAGAACGGGCAGTCATTGCTCCCGGACCTCAGAAGCGCTCAGCCTAACCAGTTTAACTGCCAATTTAAGAAAGCGCAGGATTTTAAATATATAGTAGAAAATGCGGCAACCCAAGTAAGGGTAATTGAAGCATTGGAAGGTCAATTGATAACAAATGAACTGATCAGTGCAGCCAGATATCAAAATAATGAACTGGTCGCTGACCCGGACAAAGACATACTGAAAATTGTGGTGGTTAACCGCTATCATGATGCCAAACCGGCGATTTCATTTATCAAAAATTTCGGACTGAAAAAAGGTGCAATTGCATCTTCCGTAGCCCATGATTCCCATAATGTTATTGCTGTGGGCTATGATGATGAGCGTATTGCAGAGGCGGTCAATCTTGTAATCGGTGCAAAAGGCGGTGTTTCAGCAGTCGGTAATGGTGACAAACATTTATTACCGTTACCAATCGCTGGTCTGATGAGTGACGTGGATGGCTACGAAGTGGCCAAATCCTATACAAACCTGGATAGATTTGTAAAAGACGAGCTCATGTCCACATTGCAATCCCCTTATATGACGCTCTCTTTCATGGCGTTACTCGTAATACCATCATTGAAACTAAGCGACAAGGGGCTTTTTGACGGTAAAAACTTCAAATTTGTCTCATTAAGTATTTGATTAGTTACATTTTTTTAGAAATTGCATCATTAAACTTTGAAATATAATTTTCTGATGAAAATATTTTTTTAATACGTTTTTTTATAAATATATTTACAAGTGTAATAATGACCCTTATTAACATACATTCCTAACCCCAATCAAAATCCTTTCCAAACAATGGCTCACCTACGCTACAAGCAAGAAGAAGAACTCTGTTTTTGGGATCAGTTCAGAAAAGGCGATGAAAATGCTTATGCATGCCTGTACCGCTCTTACGTTCACATTCTTTACCAGTATTGTTCTCAGTTCACGATTGACAAACCTCTGATTAAAGACTGCATTCACGATTTATTCGTCGAATTATGGAGAAACCGAATGACGCTGGGTGACACCACTTCCGTTCGGTTTTATCTTATGGCCTCAATCAAAAGAAAGCTGGTCCGCCATTTAAATGCTCAGCAGAAGCATACGAGCAACGAAGATATTCCGGTAGAATATTGGCATATCAACACTCCTTCTCACGAAAATCACCTTATTTCGGAAGAAGAATTCGAGTCAACCAATCAACACCTGAATGTAGCGATCAACGGATTGCCACGCCGCCAGAGAGAAGCCATTTTCCTGAAATTTTACATGAACCTGAATAACCACGAAATCGCTGATCTGATGAAAATCAACATTCAGTCGGTTTATAACCTGGTATTTGGCGCATTGGGAAATCTCAAAAAACAAATGACACTGGAAAGGCTTACATTCTAAAACCTTCACCTTACGACATACGATTACAAGCGTGGCGAACTATGCCACGCTTTTTTTGTTAAATAACCATATCATTAACAAACAAAAATAAACCTATCTGCATGACGCTGATGTCAACTCCCCTCGCCGAACGTCTTCGTCCGAGAGTGCTGGACGATTTTGTGGGGCAGGAAAAGTTATTGGGAAAAAACGGCCCGTTGCGCCGTGCCATCTTGCAAAACACCATTCCTTCAATGATCTTCTGGGGCCCTCCCGGTGTTGGCAAAACCACACTGGCATTACTGATCGCAGAAACGACGAAGAGACAATTTTATAATCTCAGTGCGATTAGTTCCGGGGTCAAGGACTTGCGGGAAGTGCTGGCACGTCCGTCCGGCCTTTTCCCTGCCATTTTATTTATTGATGAAATTCACCGCTACAATAAAAGCCAGCAGGACGCATTACTGGGTGCAGTCGAAAAGGGCCAGGTTACACTTATCGGGGCAACTACCGAAAATCCCTCATTTGAGATCAATTCGGCACTTTTGTCCCGCTGTCAGGTTTACATTCTGGAAGCATTTGGCGAAAGCGAACTGAAAGACCTGATCGCCAGGGCGCTGTCAAAAGATCCGTGGTTGAAAGAAAAGAACATCAAATTCACCTCTTATGATGCTCTTTTGCGACTTTCCGGCGGAGACGGCCGAAAGCTGCTGAACCTGTTGGAACTGGTCGTTCTGGGCAAAGGCGAAGTTTCCGAAATCGAGATCACCGACGAATGGGTTACCGAGGTAGCCCAGCAAAATATTGCCCGCTACGACAAATCCGGAGAGCAGCATTACGACATTATTTCCGCGTTTATCAAATCGTTAAGGGGCAGCGATCCCAATGGTGCGATATACTGGATGGCCAGGATGATCGTAGCCGGGGAAGACCCGTCTTTCATCGCCCGCCGGATGCTCATTATGGCTTCGGAAGACATAGGAAATGCCAATCCTACGGCTATTATTATGGCCAATGCTTGCATGCAGGCTGTAAATGTGATCGGTTATCCCGAATGCCGCATTATCCTCTCGCAGGTAGCCATTTACCTGGCCACTTCGCCAAAAAGCAATGCGAGTTATCTGGCTATTGCGGACGCCATTGAAGCTGCCAAAAACACTGCGCACTTACCAGTACCCTTACACCTGCGCAATGCGCCTACGAAGCTTATGAAGCAGATCGGATATGGCAAGGAGTACAAATACTCGCATGACTTTGAAGGTAATTTTGCGAAGCAGAACTTTCTGCCGGACGAAATCAAAGGAAGCAAATTCTTCGAGCCAGGTTTCAACGCCCGTGAGGAAGAAATCCGCAAAAAATTACAAAGCTGGTGGGGTGATTGGTACGGTTACTGATCCTTGGTTCTTTTTAGCTTGTCAAGAAACTCTGAGAACGGCAGATTTGGAACCTGATCTTTTTTGGCTGGTTCATTCCATTCTTTGGCTAGCTTTTTAGCAAGTCTTTCGATATTTTCGTCTGTTTCCAGTTCCTCCGCGAGCGTGGAAAGCAAGGCAGGGTCCGGTGCCTGGTTTTCAGGTGGGTGTGATTGTTCCTGCTGGTCCTGCGAAGAAGATTCGGTCTTCATGCGATCTGATTGAGAGGAAAATAAGTAAGAAAGAGCATTGAGTTAAAACTTCTGCAAAGATGCGTTTATCCAATGATAAATTCAGAAATATTCCACACAATTATGCAGGGAAATTGAAATTTATGAAGTTAAATTGCTGTGCAACAGAACAACTAACCCCATGATCCCAGAAAGTATACCACTCTTGGAGCGACAGATATTGATCAATCAATGTAAGATCCTTTACCTCAGCAGCGACGAAAAAGAGCGCGAAGTGCTCGAAAGACGCATTGAAATTTTAGAAAAAGGATACACTGGTCTTTATCCCAAGGTTTTCAACACATTATACGAAGAAGTGCCCATTAGTGTTTATAATGAAATTTCGGATATCATGAGAATGTATAGCCGTATTAATGAGTCGATCAGGCTGCTGTCCGATGCCGACAAGGAACTGCTTGACCTCGCCTCGCTCGAATTCGAAGGATTTGACCAGGATAGTGGAATGCATTATTATATGATGTCATACCTGGTAGACCGGATGGATGAGCATGGCGACTACAAAGGACGGCAGCTAAAAGCCCACAACAGTTTGTGTATGATTAAATATGGGAAAATGCTATCCGTATTTTCAGAATATGAGGCGCAAAGGAAATTGAAATATTCTTCTTTGGATTTGCAAAAATTCATTGACTCTGTGACTTCCACAGCGGAGCATTTGCAAAGCTGAGTCGCCAATCAAAACCTTTAAATAAAAAAAACATTCATTTTAGCGATAAAAAATATTATTTGTCAAGCAAAAGCAGGAGTTATATAAAGAAATGATTAAATTTGTTATTGAAAACCAGTCAAATGGTTATCAATAACGTTGAGTAAAATCGAACATCCCGGCTACTTTGTATCCGGGATGTTTTTTTATGCTTATATCATCGATCAGTGTAGCTGCATTTTCCTCAGTCGCGTGGCATTGCGCTTCATATAAAGCCTGTCACTGACGGAAAAGTGTTGTGTAGTATTGCCGGACTTCCTCAATTGTAGCATCAGCCACACACCGCCAACAGTTGCGCCTATCAACACAAGAACAAAAAGATAAGGAGCAATAAGATAGAGATTTTGAAGGAGCTGTGTCATAATTTCCAATGTTTAGCCAGGTCTACCATTTTCTGACAACATTAGATAAAATAACCGTACCAGCACCCACTATCTTATTTAGTGGTAGAACTAATGCGTAAGCGGATAAATTTGTGGAATTGAGACAGTTAAATGTAGAATTTCGGCCACTAAACGCGGAGCAGCCAAAAGGCCAGCTCGCTAGATCGTAGCATTAACCACTTTGATATCACAGCCCACAACCGCATTGTTCACATATCCCACACTCACCCCGGAAACCTTGGTTGATTTCTTTGGTGGAAGCGGTGTTTTCAATGTAATGATTTTGGAAGTCAGGATAGATTGGGTATCAGAAAGATATTTGAATTCTACTTCAAGATTCTTGATGGTCTTGTCGGACATATTCTCGATAACCAGACTGTGAATCGCGATCCCTCCTACAGAGTGCCATTCGTTTTCAAGAATCTTGACTTTTCCCAGCAAAGTTGATTTGTCATTCCCCGGGATAGCACTTGAAGAATCGGCTCCACCGATGATCTCTGTTTTGGACTGCACAACCGCTTCGGGTTTCAGGAAATCAAACTGTTTGTAGTAATAAAGGATGTAAATAAATGCGCAAACCGGGACAATGGCGCTGATCCATTTCAATAAGGGTATAAGTATCTTCTTGAATTTGGCCTTTTTGCCTCTTCTTCCTGCCATAGATATTCTGTTAACGTTACTCTAAAGGTGCGAGATTAGGTTCTTGACGCAAATATACTACTCGCGAATACAAATTAACGCTAACTAAATGTATTTGACGTACTATTTAGACACAAAAAAACAAACCGCTGATGGCCACCAGCGGTTTGCATGTGTATCGTGTTGAACAGGACTATTGTCTTACAAACTTGTGAGTGCTGACGGAACCGTTGCTATGAATCATCTTCAGAATGTAAGTACCAGCGGAAAGATTTTTGGTATTGATTCCCGAGGATAGTGCGTTTGACGATTCAAAAACAGTTTTACCGGTCGCATTGATCACTTTCACCAGTTTAATTTTACTCCAGTCGGTCAAGTTGATGCTCAGGTTTTCATTACTGCTCACAGGATTCGGATACAGATAGTCTGAGATAGCGAATTTCACATTTTTGATCTGGCTATATGCGAAAGTTCCATCCAGATCCACCATTTTAAGACGATAGAAGTTCTGGCCATCCAAAGGTTTGCTATCACTGAAACTATAATACTGCAATGAAGTACTTTCATGATTAGACATTACAGTACCTATTTTAGACCAGTTTTTACCAGTTTGGCTACGCTCAATGTCAAAGCGGTCGCTGTTCGTTTCGGCAGAAGTAGACCAGGACAACGCTGTCGTGCTGCCCTCAGCAGCAGCATCAAATTTCACAAGCGTTACCGGCAGGTTGGTTTCGATGGTGACAATGAAAGCTGTAAATGCGCTCTGCCCAAATTGATTTGTCGCCAGTACGTCAAAATTATAAGTGTCGTTTTCATCCAGTTCAGGGCTTCCTGTCAGCTGACCTTCTGGGCTCAGAACGAAAGAGGGAGGTAAGCTTCCACCTAATGTCCTTGCAGACTGGTCAACTTCATATAGACTGTAAGTATGCTGCTCTGGGGTACTGCAACCAATGCTGAACCCAGCTAACGTTGGTGACGAGTTGGCCGTCGCTACTAAAATACTGCTGTTGACAGCTTCGCCAGCGATACTGCCCACGACACGACCGCCTGTAAATGCGACGGGGGGACGTGAACCCAGTTCATGAATACGCAAGCCGGTAAAAACATCCGCAACACCTGTGGAGGTAAAAACAATTCTATCAAAAGGTGCTCCTGGCGTAAACACTAAGTATGCCAGGTTGTTGTTTTGAAAATCGAGTAACTTGAGTCCTATCAGCACGCTCGAAATACTAACAGCGGCTCCTGCAGCAGTCGCCCCATTATAAGCCTGAATAGAAATTCCGGAGAGCACCGATAAATCAAGCAGCAACGCCGGCCTGGAAATTATAGCGACAACTTCATTAGTTCCCGGCGCTGTTTTACCCAGATAAATTGTCTGCTTCACTGTTGAGACAGCCCCAACATTTCCGTTTTGTAATAGAGAATAATTGCCTAAACTCACTATGCCATCAATCGCTTTTTCCGGATCCTGCAACGATTCTGAGAGTGTTAGCTCTATACCAACGGCCTCAGGGTCTATACCAGTAAAGGCATACTGACTTGCGTCACAAGGCGTGAAGCCACCGTTCTCATAAGTAACGACATGATAAACCTTCAAACTTAGCGTACCCAAAGCTAAGACTGATCCCAGCGAAGTAGTACTTCCGCCGAAATCCAAAGTCACTGTAATGCGATTGTATGCGAGTGTGGAAGTCACTTGCAGATATAAGTTACCAGAAGCATCCTTTACAAAGTGGCTTTGGGCTGTACCTGCGTTTGTAGTAACAAGTATGGTGTGGTTTTCCAATAAGCCCAAAACATTAACTAAACTCCCCAAGTCAAGGTTAATGCCCGTTTGGGTAGGCGCATCTACCCGCACATAGGAATGCTTGCCAGCTGCTACATTTGCGGGTAAAGTCAGGTTTATTATTGCCTTGCTGGCTATCGTCACCAAACTGGTCGCTTTGAGTCCTTCTGTATAAAGTGTCGCAAAATTCGCATCCGGCGCACCTACTGCGTTTGCTCCATTTGTAACAGAGCCCACTGCATCAAGAAGCAAGAAGCTGTCATCAACATGGCTGTTTGTCTGGCTGACCGCATACTCCTGTCCGTATGATACATTGCCAAGCGCGAGCAGCATTGCGACTACTAAAATAAGACTCCTATTTGTTTGACTTGTTAGACCTCGGATCAGATGGCTGATAGAACTTTTCATAGTAGTAGAGATTTTGAGATAAATAAAAAATCGTTTAAGTGATATAGAAAGTTTATAAACTCCTCGCGGAGCGTGATAAATAAACGGCTAACTGTTTATATACAGATAGTTAAAATCATTTCCAAACTGATAACCGGGCACAACGCTAATTTACCGATAGCTATATACGTCGGCATTCAGGATAATTTCCTAATTTTATTGTAGAGGTGTTTTCAGCATGCCAGCCAACCGAAGAGATGGGTTGTACCAGGTACTCGATAACTTAAAAATTAAGTAAAGTTGTCTCGTTTTTTAATGGTTTAGAACGTTAGATGAACCCCAAAATCTTGTAGT
This sequence comes from Dyadobacter pollutisoli, assembly GCF_026625565.1. NCBI lineage: Bacteria > Pseudomonadati > Bacteroidota > Cytophagia > Cytophagales > Spirosomataceae > Dyadobacter > Dyadobacter pollutisoli. The sequence continues at coordinate 567,496 of NZ_CP112998.1, read as the reverse complement.
ATTAGCTGGATCAGAAATGCCTTTTAGACACAACAGAATAGTACTTGTTGCAAATGTATCTATAAATATATCAAAACAAACCCACAAAATATTACTATTATTTGCCCCGCAATAATTGGTGGGTGTAGAATTAATTTTGGCTACATATCTTTTCCAGAGCGATGACGAGATTTACCGTTAAATAAGATTGGCACTTGTTTATAGTTGATTTTGATCGTTATTTCGTAAATAATTGCATTGATCAAAGAAAATATTAAATTAGAGGCATACTGTTTTTCAACGACCACACTTTTTTAGCAACCCATTGAACCCGCGCTAGTTTTGATAACCATCCAACTAGATGACGAATAGCACAAATTAGTTTTATGAATATAGTTTTAGTCGATGAACACCAGCTTTTAACGGATGCTCTACAGAATCTACTAGTCCTAATGCCGGAGGTAGACGATGTAGGTACTTATATAGACGGTAAAGAATTTTTAGCACACAGAAGCAATAACCCACCGGACATTCTGATCATGGATCTCATGATGAATGGTCTCAACGGACTTGAACTGCTTGACGTATGTAGAGCACGGTTCCCGAAAGAAATGAAGGTGATCATTCTCTCGGCCGTGGCAGACGTTCAGACAATCAAACACACGATCAGACGGGGAGCAAATAGCTTTCTATCCAAGTCGACCACATTTCAGGAATTCAAAGAATCCATTTTGCAGGTCAGTGCAGGCAAGCAATATATAGGACGGTCGATAAGAGATAATCTCATCAATAGCGTTTTTACGGACGAGCAAGTTGTTTTGCACCTCTCTCCCAGAGAAAAAGAGGTGCTTCAAAAGGTGTGCAGTGGACGCACGATCAAGGAGATTGCCTACGACCTGAAATTGAGTGCACATACTGTTCAGTACTACCACCGCAGCGTCATGGATAAGCTCAAAGTCAAACGTACCACCGATCTGATCGTTTATGCCATGCAGCACGGACTATATATTCCGGAAATGAAATAAGGGGGCCGAATCAGCTATCTTAGTTTTCCATAAAAGTCGGGAAGCGGATTCAAAGCCAAATTGTTGCGCTGGTGCCAATACGGATAAACGGGGGCCTTTTCGCTTGCAGTATCCAATTTCTTTATTTGCTCCAAAGTAAGGTCCCACCCTATTGCACCGAGGTTTTGTTTCAACTGCTCCTCGTTTCTGGCACCGATCACAATATTGGAAACGGTTGGCCTTTGCAATAACCAGTTCAATGCAACCTGGGCGACAGATTTCTGTGTTTCGGCAGCAATTTCGTCCAGGACATCGATCAGATTGTAAAAAAAATCGTCGGGAACAGCAGGCCCCTCTCCGCCTCCTTGCGCAATCCTTCCATCGGCAGGAATTGGCTGATTACGTCTGTACTTGCCCCCTAGCCGGCCTGCAGAGAGGGGACTCCAAACCAGCGTGCCGATTTTCTGATCAAGGCCTAGCGGCATCAGCTCCCATTCAAACTCCCGGCTCAGCAGTGAGTAATGTGCCTGGTGTGCTATATATTTCGCCCAGCCATATCGCTCCGAAACCGAAAGCGACTTCATCAGATGCCAGCCTGAAAAATTGGAACAGGCAATGTAACGGACTTTGCCGCTTTTGATCAGGTCGTTGAGCGCGCTCAGCGTTTCCTCAACCGGTGTATTGCCATCGAAACCATGCATATGGTAGATATCAATATAATCGGTTTGTAGCCTCCTGAGGCTATCCTCACAGGACCTGATGAGATTAAAGCGAGAAGAACCGAAGTCATTCGGTTTGTCTCCCATACGGAATGTCGCCTTCGTGGATAGCAGGATTTTATCCCTCAGACCAATGGTGGCTTTGCCTAGGATCTCCTCGGACAACCCCTGCGAATATACATTGGCCGTATCGAAAAAATTAAGTCCCACATCCATACAAAGACTTACCATCCGTGCCGCTTCGTCAACCTGGGTGTTACCCCAGGCTTTGAAAAAATCGCCGCCACCACCAAATGTTCCCGTCCCAAAGCTCAAAACCGGCACCTTTAAGCCCGACCCTCCTAATTGTCTGTGTTCCATTGTGATGATTAATTGACGTCAAGCTGGTTGACTTCGTATAATAAATATATAATAAATTCTACAATCTATAAGTAACATTTGATACCGTTTACTATATAGTTATTACCATTTGGTAATTGTTTTTGTGAATAAACTGAGTGTACATTTCCTTAGCAAATCCCACTTCAACAACTAAAAAAATGTATACCATGGTTTATTACAGCACCTCCATTCCACTACTAATCGTGACAATGCTTGTTATATTATCCTCCTTGCGAGCGTGTCTTGCGGGTGCAGGAATCCAACCCATTTGCCGTTACGGGGTTGAATCCGACGCGATAATATTAAGTATAGAACTTATAAAAGCCAAAGAGAGCGGATCATTGGGGAAAATTAAATTTCGCGTACAGGTCCAGCCCTACGACCAAAGAAACTATATAGCGGAATTTGATCAGGCTAGCGCCCGCTTTCAATTTAACCAACGCGATGTTGGAAGAAAGGTCAGGATCAGATTCGATCCTAAATGCCCCGAGCAGGTACTCCTCATCAAAAGGTTTTGAACAGACCCACATAAGAAAAAAAGGGCTGGGAAAATTTCCCATACCCTTTAAGCAACACACACCGTGTAACATTTAGTAGTCACATTGTTTAGACGCATTGAGCTGCGTTTCGTCACAAGATATATTTAGTCAGGTTTATTATTTCTTCATCAGGACAGAAAAATAACTCATTTATTGATAGTTAACAGCAATAAAAAAGCCTGTTAAAAAAATATCTTTCCTGAAATTTCAGGAAAGATATTTGCATTATTTACTCAACGTTCCTCTATTACTTAACCTCTAAACTTGAAGATTAGATTAAAATCTAATGCTTCGCCTAAGCCTCGGTTCAGAATATTAATCAAATGTGCACATTCCCTTTCAATCAAATGAAATGCGATGTGCAAACGGCGCTATTCGTTGAACCTTTGGAAAATCACCCCTAAAATTCACCGTATTAGCAGCCAATTTGATCGAAATAAATTAAAGTCGTGCTCCGAAAAGTGGGGAACTAGCTTTACCTGTCTTCTTTCTTGCTTAACGATGCGGTAAGAACCCCGATCATTATTATATTTATAAGTTTAATTGTAACATATTTCATTTCCTGACTTAAATCCTCGACCAATGAACCGTAGAGAAGCAGTTCAAAAAATAACCTTTCTGCTCGGAGGGACGATTTCCGCTCCCCTCATGGCAGGCGTGATGGGCGAAAAGCTAAATTTCGGGCCGTCCGTTACCATTTCCGACCAGCAGGAAGCATTACTGGCGGATGTAGCTGACGTCATTATTCCCACAACCGGTACCCCGGGGGCCAAAGCTGCTGGCGTTGAAAAATTCATTACCCGCATTATGCGTGATTGCTATCCACTGGAGGATCAGAAGAAATTCTATTCGGGACTGGAGAAAATCGATGCGCAAAGCAAAGAAGTGTATGGAAAAGGGTTTTCATCTCTGGACGCCACCCAGAAGAACGACATGGTTAAACGTACCACCGTTTCAGACAAACCATTTTTCCTGCAACTAAAAGGTCTTACCGTGACTGGCTATTTCACGTCCGAGATTGGAGCTACGCAGGCTTTGGATTACCTGCCGATCCCCGGAAGATTTGACGGCAGCTGGCCGATGCCCAAAGGCCAGAAAAGCTGGGCACTCTGATCTTGAAATGACTTATCCTCAATGAAATATTAATAGCACTCAAAATGGCGAATTTAAATATAGATGCAGTAAAAGAAATCACCTATGATGCGATCGTGATCGGTTCAGGGGTATCAGGAGGCTGGGCTGCCAAGGAATTGACCGAAAAAGGTTTAAAGGTGCTCATGCTTGAAAAAGGCAAAAACCTGGAACACGTTACAGGTTATGAAAATGCCCTGAAAGCACCCTGGGAATCGCAGTACAATGGCAGGCTGACCGTTAAACAAAAAGAAACACATCCATTCCTGTCCAGGGACTATCCGTATAATGAGATGACGGAGAAGTACTGGATGAATGACATGGATTCCCCATATGAAGAAAAGAAACGTTTTGACTGGTTCCGCCCTAATATCGTTGGGGGCAAATCCATTATGTGGGGACGCCAGTCGTATCGTTTGAGTGATATCGATTTTGAAGCAAACCTCAAAGACGGCGTTGCTGTCGACTGGCCGATCCGTTACAAAGACATTGCTCCATGGTACTCCTATGTTGAAAAGCACGTTGGGATCTCCGGAGAGAAACTAGGACTTCCCCAGTTACCAGACAGTGATTTTATTGCGCCAATGGATATGTACTTTGTAGAAAAAGAAGTACGTAAGAGACTTGAAAAAGAGTTTCCGGGACGGAATATGACTATTGGCCGTGTTGCGAACTTGTCACAGCCAACTAAAATTCAGCTCGAAGGAGGACGTTCTCCATGCCAGTACCGCAATCGCTGCTCGCTGGGTTGCCCTTATGGCGCCTACTTCAGCACCCAGTCCAGTACGCTTCCGCCCGCTGTCAAAACTGGTTTATTAACACTACGTCCTGACTCCGTCGTAAGAGAAATTATTTACGACGCGAAAAAATCCGGCGGCAACGGGGTTGGTAGTGGTCGTGCAACCGGGGTACGGGTTGTGGATTCTGTTACTTTACAGGAAAAAGAGTACTTCGCGAACATCATATTTGTTTGTGCGAGTGCATTGGCTTCGACAGCACTATTACTCAATTCTACGTCTGACCGTTTCCCAAATGGTATGGGTAATGATTCGGGAGAGCTGGGACATAACCTGATGGATCACCATTTCCGTACGGGAGCAAGTGGTGTTTGGGAAGGTGACCTCGACAAATACTATTTCGGACGTCGTGCCAATGGTATCTACATTCCACGTTACCGCAATATCGGTTCCGACAAGCGTGACTACCTGCGCGGATTCGGATACCAGGGTGGTGGCGGTCGTCAGGGATGGCAGCGTAATGTGGCCGAACTTGCTTTTGGAGCAGATTTCAAAGAAGAGCTAACCACGCCAGGTGCTTGGACGATGGGTTTTGGCGGTTTTGGCGAGACATTGCCATACCATGAAAACTATATGTATCTCAGCAAAGAGAAGAAAGATAAATTCGGAATTCCTACCGTAGTTTTCGACGCTGACCTGCGTGAGAATGAGAAAAAAATGAGGAAAGACATGATGAATGATGCTGCTGAAATGCTCGAAAAATCAGGCCTCAAAAATGTAAAAACCCACGACAACGGCTCTTACCTTGGAATGGCCATTCATGAAATGGGAACAGCCAGAATGGGACGCGATCCAAAAACATCGGTATTGAATGGTAACAATCAGCTGCACGCTGTGAAAAACGTATTCGTTACCGACGGAGCTGCGATGACTTCCGCTTCCTGCGTGAATCCATCGCTTACCTACATGGCTCTAACCGCCCGTGCCGTCGATTTCGCAGTAAAAGAGTCAAAAAAGAAGAATATTTAACAAGTACGGAAGGAAGACTTTCCAGGTTTTTGAAACCTGGAAAGTCTTTTAAAAAATCTCCAATAAACCAAATGTTTAGTATTCTCCTCACGGTTAGCCGCGAATGCAAGTGCTGCAAGAATATCCTCCTTGCTCAAAGCTGGAAAATCTTCAATCACTTCATCATAGGTCATGCCACTGGCAAGCCATCCCAGAATATCCCAAACGGCTATCCTAGTACCCGTAATACAAGGCTTCCCGAAACGAATTTCATGATTGATATTGATTCTTTGCTGCCAGCTTTGCATAGACTCTTCCCGTTTTACTCAAATTCACAATTTTCACAGAACTTTCACTCCAAGCCTTTTAAAACCCTCGAACTTTTTATCGGTGGAATCCACTTCAGTGACGATGTAGTCCAGGCTTTCGATGGGGCACACCCGGTATAACTCAAATGTCCCTACTTTTTCGAATGTGCTCAACGCGACTGCTGTTGCCGAATGTGCCAGCATAGTCTGCTTCAATTCCGCTTCTTCCAGGTAGCTAGCAGTAACCCCTCTTTCCGTGTCCAAAGCACAGATCCCCATCATATACAAGTCGGCCTGAAAATTCTCAACCATTCTGATGGCCTGCAGCCCCACAATAGTCTCAGATTCCTTCAAATAGGTTCCACCTAAAATGATCAGTTTGATGCCATTGTAAGCCGAAAGTGCAGGAATAATAGCAGTATTATTGGTAATGACCGTCAGTTTAATATCTGCTGGTAAAAGCGAAACCAATGTAAAAACCGAAGTCCCACCGTCCAGAAAAACAGTCTGTCCATTCTTCACCAGGGATTGCGCTTTCAAAGCAATCACCTCCTTGTCGTCCTTCAGGTATCCGATCCGCTCTTTGAAACTGAGCGGATTATGTGACCGAGGAATGGCCCCTCCCCTGATTTTCAACAGCAAACCGCTGTTATTCAATGCGTCAATGTCCCTTCTTACCGTATCCTCCGACACTTCCAGTTCGCTGCTCAGTTGCGCAAATCCGACTTCATTTGAATCCCGAAGCCTTTCCAGTATATAGGCGAATCGTTTTTCCTTTACCATTCCAATTTCTTTTTTGCAATTTTATGCAAATTTGCATTTATTTGCAAATCTAATGATCTCAATTTATTTGAATGCATGGAAGAGAAACTCAAAATAAGCGCCGCACGCAGGGCTACTTTACTTATTTTTCTGGTCTGCGGGATCGGGCTCTCAAGCTGGGCGCCTATGGTTCCTTTTGCCAAAATAAAACTGGGACTCAATGATGCCGATCTCGGCATTGTATTGCTTTCATTAGGTGCAGGCGCCATTTTTACCATGCCGGTCACCGGACTATTGATCAATAAATTTGGCAGCCGTCGTATGGCGCTTATTTCCGCGCTGATCATTGCATTCGTACTTCCGTTGCTTTTAATGGCCCCTACTTCCTATCTGCTGGCAGTTGCGCTATTCATATTTGGAGCAGGAATTGGATCTGTTGATGTCGCCATGAATGCACAGGCCGTACTGGTCCAGGAGCGTCATGGCAGCCACATTATGTCGTCATTTCACGGAATGTTCAGCGTAGGCGGGCTTCTTGGCTCCATTGGCTTAGGGTTTCTGATCAAAGCCGGATTGTCCCCCACGGTAGCCGCTGTGAGCATTTCCGGGTTGCTGATTCTGATTACCGTTACGCAGTTCAAATACCTGCTACCACATGCCGAGGAAGCCAAAATGGACAGTACTAATTTCGTACTACCAAAGGGTGCGGTACTGGTTTTGGGACTAATGTGCTTTATATTGTTTCTAGCAGAAGGCTCATTGTTGGATTGGAGCGCTGTATTTTTACAGTTTTCAAGAGGTTTTGATCCATCACTTTCGGGTGTAGGGTACGCTGCATTTTCTGTTGCAATGGCAATGATGAGACTTACCGGGGACGGCCTCATTCACCGCCTGGGCTCCGCAAAAGTGGTATTTTACGGTACATTACTGGCCGGCTCCGGCTTCCTGATCGCTGTCCTGACGCCCTGGGCCGCAGTAGCCATTGTTGGGTTTGTATTAGTGGGACTTGGTGCGGCGAACGTAGTGCCAGTATTTTTCACCGCCGCCGGAAGCATTCCCAATGTCCCTCCTAGCATAGCCATATCCGCAGTTACCATTCTGGGATATTCTGGACAGCTTGCCGGCCCCGCATTAATCGGAATTATCGCAGAATTTACCTCTCTTTCTCTTGCGCTGGGCCTTGTAGGAGTAATGCTGTTCGTGGTCGCAGTCACCTACCGGCACCGGGAATAATTTGGGCAAAAAATCAGAAGTTTCTCCATGTTCCTATCCCGGTACCTGCTCTAGCAATAGCCGACATGATCGTTAACGGGTATGAGAACCTCACGTCCATATTAATTCGCTGAAAATTGAAATTGCTCCCGAGCTAAGGGCCGAACTTCAGAAAGGAAATTTCTCCAAAAATCCCTTCCGGACATTCAAAACATTATGACGATTGTCATATTGATGTCTATTTGGATAGCGAACTATCTTTTGAGCCAATACAAAAAACTGGCGTTTAAAAGCCTTCATTCCATTCAGTAGAACCCAATTACTTCCTCACTTTCCCCTTAAACGACCTTCAATCAGAATGAAAAAGTTATCTGCGCTGATTTGCCTTCTTATTTTTACCCAAAATATTGTTGCTCAAAAGCCTGCTGGAAAAGACTTCTGGTGGAAAAGAAACAATCTCCGGGTCATTCAAATGAACCTGCCTTCCTACGAGGCTGCGACGATCAATGCGGATTCGATTGTGACCGACCTCGTTCATTTTTCGGCCAATACATTATTGATTAATGCAGGAGGTATCATGGCTTTTTATCCTTCTAAACTGGATTTTCATTATATCAATCCGTATATGAGGCCGGGAGTGCTGGCCGATATCGTCAAAAAATGCCACGAAAAGGATATCAAAGTAATCGTTCGCTTCGATTTCAGCAGGGTACACGAAAATATATACAAAGCGCATCCCGACTGGTGTTACATTTCTCCAAAAGGCGAACGGATCATCAACACCGATATGTATGTAGTGTCGATCAATGCGCCTTATGTGCAGGAAAAGGCATTCAAGATCATTGAAGAAGTGATTGACCTGTTTCCTATAGACGGGATTTTCCTCAATATGCCTGGCTACCAGGTCAATAATCCATACGAAGGCAAGTACCACGGCATTGACCAGAATGATTACGATAAAAAACGATTTGCCGAATTTTCGGGTGGACAAACTCTTCCTACCGAGGAGAACAAAGCGGATCCTTTGTTTCAAAAGTATCTGGAATTCAAAAAAAGTACAGTGGAGGATTGGTCGGAGCGATTACATAAGCTGGTCAAATCAAAAAATGAACAAATAGCGATCTGTACGTATTCCGACAAATTCGTTGACATTATCAGGCACGAGTCGCAGAGCATGACAACCCTGCCCTACTGGCCCTACACCGCTTCGGACAATGTCGGGAATGCCGTCAATTCATTTCCTGATCACATTGTCAGCAATGCAAGTATCCAGCAGATTTCATTCCAGTCGCGCTACAATGCTGTTGAGCCTCAGGAAGTTCAGATCCGGCTCTACGAGAATATTGCCAATGGCTCGGGCCTGGATATGAGTATGATGGGTGACATGCGGGGCTACGAGGACGAGCGTAATTATGAGGTTTTCAGAAAAGTTTATGCATTTCACAAAAAGCACGAGCCCTATTTTGGTAAATATAAATCCGTTGCAAAAATTGCCATTGTCGCCCCCGGCGCGTGGCCAAATGGCGAGCCCATGCAGGAGTACCGGGGCGTCCAACTGATGTTACGGGAAGCGCACATTCCTTTTGATATCATTGAAGACGGGCAAATCGCCAATCTGGCTGATAAGGTCAAGGCCTATAAGTTGTTGATACTTCCCGAGATCACGTATTTGAAACCCGAGTCCATTGAGATACTTAAAGAGGCCTCCAAGCTGGGCACCAACCTTATAGCCACGAACAGAACACTGTTTGATAATCCTGAAACACTGTACCAACTGTTCGGTGCGAAGATTGAAAAGAAAGATAATGATGGCGCAGGAAATTATCTGGTGCCCGATAACCGTCAGATCTTCAAGAGCTTTCCAGGCCAGTCAATGCTTTTCTGGAAGTTTAACCTCGGCTTGTACGACCTAAGCGGAACCGACGCAAAATATCTCCCAATATTAGCGAAAGGTCGGCCCGGACCTCCCGAAATCATAGGTGGCCACGACCCTACCGGGTATTATGCCATGGGCATTAAAAACCACGCAAAAAGTAGAGGGATTATTTTCCCCGTAAATCTCGGTCGCATTTATTACATGCATGGCTACCAGGAGCATAAAAACCTACTCTTGGATGCTATCAACTACATTTTACCGGAAGCTTCGCAAACCGTACAAACGAATGCCCCGGCAAGAGTTGAAACTATTTTAAAGGAATTTACCCGCAATACCGTCATCAATAAAGAGAAGACTTCGAGCGACGGAATGATCCTGCATTTGGTGAATCTGACGGGTTTTAGTGGCAATACTTATTTTGAACCACTACCGCTTTACAAACTGACATTCAGGGTCCGGTCGGAAAAGCAGCCTAAGAAAGTATTTGGTCTGACAAACGGGCAACCGGTGAAATTTACTTACAAAGGCGGTTTCATTGATTTGGAAATACCAAAACTCGAAGGATTTGAAGGTATCGTAATGGATTGGAATTAAAGCTGTCGACCAACAAAAAACATCACCATGGAAAATGATCTAAACAAAATCCCCAGCCTCTACGAATGGGCAGGTGGTATGCCGGTATTTGAAAAACTGACCGATTTATTTTATAAAAAAGTACTATCTGACGAGCTTCTGGAACCGGTTTTCAGGCATATGTCGCGGGAACATCAGTTGCACGTCGCCCACTTTATTGCCGAAGTTTTCGGAGGCCCTGAAATGTACAGTACCAGTGAAGGAAGTCATTTCAAAATGATTCAAAAGCATTTATCCAAACACCTCACGGAACAGCATCGCCAGCGCTGGGTTTCGTTGTTGCTGGAAACGGCCAATGAAATAGATTTGCCTGCTGACCCGGAATTCCGTTCTGCATTCGTCGCCTACATTGAATGGGGTACCCGCATTGCCGTCATCAATTCCAATGTCGATGATCTCGCCATGAATCCCGGCGAGCCCATGCCAAAATGGGGCTGGGGCGTACCGGGCGGGCCTTATTTGGGATAATTTTGATTGCTGGCTATACTAGCTCTTCGAATATGTATTTTTCATCGAAATCAATGTCCCTCTCTTTCAGCATTTTCATAAATTCCCCTCTGAATTGAATGTTTTGATGATGTTGATCCTGGTTGAGAATGTATTTGACATGCCGGTCAATGTCTGACATGCTAATTGAAAAAGCACCATAACCACTTTGCCAGTGAAATTTGACAGGTGTAAATTTATTTTTGTTGATAAACTCCGAACTGTCTCCTTTCACCAGTCTCATCAATTCAGCTACGGCCTGTGTAACATTGTAACCGACCAGCATATGTACATGATCCGGCATCGAATTGATTGCCATCAATTTGTGCCCGTTGTTCTGAGTAATTCCGGTAATGTATTTGTGAAGAGATTCCCGCCATTCCGGCGAAATAGTGGCATTTTTAAATTTTACAGCGAAGACGAAGTGAATGTAACATCGGGAATAGATATCGTTCATCTGAAATTACGTTTAAATGGATGCCATTTAGACGCGGATTGAATAAAACCGTCACATACGTTAAAAATACGTGCAATGCGGTAGCCCCTACGGGGCATCAACAACCACGATATTCATTTTTTTCTAGTAACGGGTAGCCGCTCTGCGGCATTAATTTTGCCGCAGAGCGGCTACCCGTTACTGGAAAAATGTTTGTGATTAGGATTAAATGCCCCGTAGGGGCTACCCTGTTTCAGCGATGCGATTGGAAAATTTGCCGTTATTCACAATTTGGGCGCATCCGGTTTGTTCGGCACATCCCAGTTATTGGCTCCTCTCACTTTCAGTTTTCTGCGATAGACTTTATCATTGGCAGTAACATAGATCACGTCAAAGTCCTTGCCGCCGAAAGCAACATTGGAGGCAGCACCGTTGGGTGTGGGCAGGATCGCATTCACTCGCCCTGTCTGGTCGAGTATTTGTATTCCGGCACGTGTTGCCACATAAATACGCCCGTCGCGGTCACAGGTAATACCGTCGGCCCATGCGTTTTCTTCGGTATCACGCACGTGCAGCCACCCGAATTTTTGTTTGTTGGTCAATGTCCCGTCCGGTTTGATCTGGTAGGACCAAACCCAGTGAGAGGTTGACTCAGTTACATACAAAAGTGTTTGGTCGGGAGACAATGCTGCACCATTGGCATAAAGAATTCCCTGATCCGCAATGACCTTTTCCCCGATGGGTTTGATCAGGTAAATCGTACTGGGTTTTTCCTTGCCGTCCGGAGATGTAACGTAAATATTGCCGCTATTCGAAACAGTCAGATCATTCCCGGAAATTTCTTTGACGATATCCTCCTTTTTGTTTTTTGAATCATAGCGAGCAATTGAAAGTGATTTTTTGGCAACCTCCAACCGGTTTCCATCTTTGTCAAACTCAGTTCCGCTGGCATTCTGCGAATCCTCATTGACGATAACTGGTTTCCCGCCAGCCGCTACCTTGTATGTTTTGGAGTTAGGAATGTCCTGGTAAAAAATTTCACCTGCCTGATTGGCTGTTGGACCTTCCGTAAATCTATAACCCTCTCCTACCAGCTCCCAGCCTTCCCCCGGAAGCATGATCGTAGCAAGTACCTGATTTTGTGAAGCGCCGGACTTGATACTTTCGGGCCACCCTTTCCATAAATAACGCATCGCCTCGGGAAACAATGCTGTTCCCTGCTTACCATTGTGACCGCCCTCTCCCCATTGGTGCTTTACTTCATACCCCGCAAATGTCAACGCACGCAACATAGTTTGATTGGCCATCCACCAGTCGCCTGCATAAATATTGAGGTCATTGGCACCGTCCTGCATGTAGATACGGATCGGTTTGGGCTCGTACTTTCTGACCAGTATCGGGTAACGGTCGGCGCCACGCAGTCCTACATACGTTCCTATCGCGCTATACACGCGGGAGAATGCATCCGGGCGCTCCCACGCAGCCGTGAATGCACACACAGCCCCGCTGCTCGATCCTCCGATAGCGCGGTCGTTACCATTTTTCGATAACCGGATCGCCCTCCCGTCGCTGGTTTTCTGCTTTTCCACTTCCGGCAATATTTCATCGAGTATAAACTTTGCATAACTATCACCAAGCCCGTCAAATTCAAAACTGCGGTTAAAACGGTCATTCGCTTCGGTTGGGTTCGCCGCTTTTACCCTGCCGTGCATCACGAAAACACCAATCGTGACGGGCATTTCATTTTTATGAATGAGGTTGTCGAACACCACAGGTGCATTCCATTGAATGCCGTCCTGGTTCACGTACACGCAGGCCGGTTTGTCGGGCTTGTACTGTGCCGGCACATACACCCAGTATTCGCGCCAGGTGCCGGGGAATATTTTGGACTGATCAAATGTAAATTTCAAAACTTCACCTTTCGGAACACCTGCCTGTTCAGTGGAAGCGGGATCAACCGGGTAGCTCTCGACCGGGGCCTGAGCGGAAAGTTTTTGGACAAAAATGCAAAGCGCAATCAGTACAATGTGTTTCATAAAACAGTCAGAAAGGATTTTATAAATAACTCAGCCACCATTGCTTAGCCCTGGCCCTGTACGCACCAAACCATTTACAGGGAATATAAAGAGAAGCCACGATCAACAACCAGATCACATAAACGATACCCAGCTCGTAGCCAAAATCTAACGGCCGGAATTTAAAAAACAGTTTATCGTCCGTAGCCTGCTGCCAGGTGTACCCGGAAGAAAGTACCGCGATCATGATGAGGATATGGATCAGGTAAAAATGCAGCATGAAGTAAAAAAATGGTACTTTTCCGTAGACCGTGAATATCCTGGCCAATGCATTATCGGCTTTTTCAGTAAATGCGAGAATAATCAGGATTGGCCCCTGGGTCATCAATGTAAACAGCAACGACGGCGGGTATTTACTTACATTCATAAATGAGAGAAATGTCTGGAAACCCGTCTTTTGCACGGCCCAATGGGCGGTGTCGCCGTAACCGTTTATGAATCTTAAAACGATAAAAAGAATGGTCAACACGATACCAGAGGTCAGTAGCATCTTCCTTCTTCTTTCCTCCGGGAAACCTCTTTTATACAATGTCCCCAGTCCATAACCGGCCATCATGATCCCCGACCACGGCAGAATGACGTATAAAAACCCGATCGTACCGCCATCACCTCTCGGCAGGAATGTTCCTCGGCCGGTGAAGAATATGCGCATTACAATGTCCAGCGTCGAGTTTTCCGCCACCTTCACATAGTTCAGAAAATTGTGCCCAAAAATCAGAATGCAACCTACTACCATGATGGTTTTAGGAGAAACAAAGCGTACCAGCAAGCCCAGGACGATCATACTACATCCCAGCGCCCAAAGTACCGCGAGGAAAATCGTTTTGAATGTAATGTCGAAGGAAAAACCGAATGTCATGAAAACGATTTCCACGAAAATAAGCCAGAAACCGCGTTTGATCAGAAACGAAGAGGTATCAGTAACCGTTTTATTTTGTCCTGCCAGATAGGCCGAAATGCCGGATAGCAACATGAAAGAGGGAGCACAGAAATGAGTGATCCATCGTGTAAAGTAAAGTGCAGCGGTTGTACTCTGAGGATCGAGCGGATCGGCGGTGAATGCGGTAATGTGAAAATAATCGCGAACATGATCGAGAGCCATAATGACCATGATAGCACCACGAACTATATCAATAGATTTTATGCGGTGGAGTGTACCGGCTGTTGTCATACCGCTTGGCTAGGAATTCAATGTAATTTACTCACTAAGAAGTGACTTAAAACATTGATTTACTGGCTAATGACCCACTATCAGTCACAAATGCATAAAAAAGGGATGACTAGCATCCCTTTTCTGGTTCAATCTTATCTTTTTCTTCGAAGGTCCATTACAGTAACGCCGCCCCGAACACGCCCGCACTATCGCCCAGTTTCGGTTTAAGGATCGGAGTAGTCACAACGCCTTTGTTGAAAATGTACTTCCTGATTCGCTCGTAACCAGCCGTGTATAGCAGCTCTACATTACCTACTCCTCCTCCAATCACGATCAGCCCCGGATCCAGCACATTGATAAGTGTCGAAATAGCTCTTCCGTAATATTCCAGCAACCGCTCGATGGTAGCATTGGCATGTTCATCATTACCAAGGTGAAAACGTTCCAAAATCACTTTCATAGACACTTTTTCGCCGCTAACACGCTCGTAGTAACGTTCCAGCGCCGGGCCGGAAATAACTTGTTCCACGCAGCCTGCCTTGCCGCAATAGCACGGCTCGCCACCTTCTTCAAGAATATTATGGCCCCATTCCCCTCCAATTCCGTGATGTCCGGCGATGATCTTATTGTTCACTACCAATCCTCCGCCAACACCTGTCCCCATGATCACTCCGAAAACAACCTCGGCAGTCGGATGCTCTTTACCGGCTCCGATCAATGCTTCCGCTAGTGCAAAGCAGTTGGCATCATTTGCAAGCTGACATGGCACACCCAGTATTCTTTCAAGATCCGCTTTCAATGGTTGCCCGTTCAGACAGATCGTGTTGGAATTTTTCATGAGGTGGGTATCCGGTTCCAGCACGCCCGGCGTCGCAAAACCTACCTTGTTCGGCCTTTCGCCAACTTGCTCGGCTACCATATCGATCAGTCTTTTAATCTGATTCAGGATGTGGTCATAACCGTTCGCAGATTCTGTCGGAAGTCTCATTCGAACCACTACTTCCAGGTTCCGGTCTGAATCCAGTACCGCGCATTCTATTTTTGTACCTCCTAAGTCAATTCCCCAGAGTTTCATATTTTTTGGCAATCGGCTGTCGGCAATCGGCTTTCAGCTTTCGTTTTAATGATTTTATTAACTAATTATGGCCTTTCGGCCCTCGACATAACATGCTATGTTACTCAACTTTGTAAAATTTGTAGCCGAACATGAAAATCACCGCGTAGCAAATGATTGGCAGATAGTAGGCGTGCGCTACGTTTGTTTCTGCTACTGCACCCATTGCAAAGGGGAAAAATGCTCCTCCTACTACACCCATTGAGATAAATGACGATGCTTGTTGCGTATGAGCACCCAGGTTTTTTAATCCAAGACTAAAAATAGTAGGGAACATGATACTGAAGAAGAAGTTTAGCATCAGCAATGCGATAAATGATGGCCAGCCCAGGCTTTGCGCGATGATGAGACACATTACAATATTGCAGGCAGCAAAAATCGCAAGCAGGGAATGAGGCGCAATAAAACGCATCAAGAATGTGCCTACGAAACGGCCAGTAAGCATCAACACGAAGAAAATGATCATGTAGTTGCCAGCCACAGCGTCGGTGAAACCCATTTTTTCGTGACCGTAGTTGATAAAAAACGCCCAGGTACCTGCTTGTGCAGCTACATTGAAAAATTGCGCCAAAACAGCCCATTTGAAATGTCTGTGCTGGAAAAGGCCTTTTTCAGGATGCGTATCCACATTGGCAGCAGCAGGATCAACGGCTCCGTGTGGATCAATCAGAGCTGGTACTTTAACAAATGAAAACAAAACTGCGATCGTAGCGATCACACTTCCGATGACGATGTACAATGTTTTGACAGAAGTAAGGTCTGTACTGCCTTCCACATTATTTCTTAGCAAAAAATAAGACCCAACCGCCGGTCCGATAATGGTACCCAATGCATTGAATGCCTGGGCAAAGTTGATACGCATATCACTGGTACGCTGGTCGCCAAGCGAAGCAACAAATGGGTGAGCCACCGTTTCCAATGTGGAAAGACCGCAGCCCAGAATGAACAATGCTCCTCCAAAGAATGGAAATGAAGCCGCAGCAGCAGCCGGCACAAACAAAAACGACCCGATTGCAAACAGCGTCAGTCCAAAAAGTACACCGTTTTTATACCCGAACCGCTTCATGAACAACCCCGCAGGGATACCCATGACCCCATACGCTCCGAAAATCGCGAATTGTACGAAAGCAGACTGGGTTTTAGTCAGACTTAAAACGTGTTGAAAGTGCTTATTTAAAACATCTCCCATCGTAATGGCAATTCCCCAGAACATGAAAAGCGAGGTCACAAAAATCAGTGTGATGAGATACTTATGCTCTGTAAATCGGGGGGGTGTTGTGTTTACTGTGCCGGAAGACGGGATGTTGCTCATTTAGTTGAATAGTAAAATTAAATATTAGGTCAGGTCTATTTCTGCAAATGTAAATCAGAGAAAGTTAAAAACTGTATCCAGTCGAACATTTTAACGTCGTGCCCGCCGGGGCGAATGTGAAAGCCTATTTGGCCGAAAACTGGCTCATTCAGGGCTGGAAATGTGGTTCCGGCAAATCCTTTGGTACCTAAAAACTTATAAATGCCGTCAGACGCCTTCGCAGTTTCGAATTCCCCGGCAGGATCAGCATTTCTATCTTCCTCAGCAGTAGCCAGATAAACCGGTCTCGGAGCGATCAATGCCATCACAAAATGCTGATCGAAGGGTAGCTCCGAATCTTTGTCCATATATTTTCTCAAACTTTTGGCATACCAATGCGGAAACACGGTGCAGAGCCTGGTGATATTTTCACCGATACCCCGACGAAACTGTTTCCCGCCACCCGCTCCTGACTCATTGCTCAGCACCATTGCAAAGCGCTGATCGGTCGCACCGGCCCAGAATGCGGCTTTTCCTAATCTAGAAAAGCCAAAAACCGCTACCCTCTTTGCGTCAATGTCCTTGTCCGTTTCAATGTAATCCATCCCGCGACTCAGTGCCCACGCCCAGGCGGCCATGGTACTGAAATTATCTTCCCGGTTTTGCAATTCGGGATAAAGTGTATGGACGCCGGTCTGGAACATGGTTTCCTTTCTGTCCGAGGCAATTTCCTCCCGGTACATCGTCACCAATGCATAACCTCTGTCCAGAATGCTGTCCACCGCCCATTGACTGGCATTGACGCCCCGACATGTCTCGGTTGCCTTTCCGTTTTCACCACACGGGAACATTTTGCTGTTTTCTACCCAGGCGGTTGTCAATTTCACTCCGGGATCAGCAATAATGGCCTGATTACCAATAAAATTAATACCGATAATGGCAGGTACAGGATGCTTTGCTTTGTTGGGAATGTATATCAGAAGATCAAACTGCGCCTCTTTGTCTTTTTCTTTAATGTGAACGGTGACCTGCTTGCGGGTAGCTTTTCCACCTAGCGCCTTGGGATCATTGTCAAAGACTTCGAAACGCATATTTTTCGGGCGGCCGGGTGAGGTGCCGTACATTTGCGTTGTCATGATTTCAAGGATCTCTTTCCTCCGCGCAGGCCATTGTTTTACGGATTTCACCTTTTGACCATTGTTAAATAGTAATGGATCAGGTAAAGGATTATTCTGGGCGGATACTTCGTTCAAGCCAGCCAGGCAGATTATCAAAAACAACCGAAATAGCTTCATAATGTAATTGGAGAAGGCTTTTGTATTGAATCCTAAATGTTATTAACCCACTAGTCCCAGTGTTGGACCCGCTTTTTCCAGCCAGAACCTGGCCATCAGCTCGTGGTCGGCTGGCATAGGGTGAATGCCGTCCCAGATCCAGTATTCCGCCGGTGCTTTTGCCAATGCATCATTAAATGCGGACTGAAATGGAATGTAAACCGTGTTAAATTCCTCCGAAAGCAGCTTCACAATTTTCTGACGCTTGGCAATTTCGGTCTGGTATATTTCAAGGTTTTCTTTCACTCTTCCTACCGGCAGCAAAAACGGTTCGCAAAGCACCAGTTTCACGTCCGGGAGCTTTTCCTTCGTCAGTTTTAGTAATGCGCGGTAATCATTTTCAAACTGTTCGGGCGTGCAGGATGCATTGCCTTTGATGGCAGCTTCCGTATCATTGATGCCCACCAAAATGTTGATTACATCGGGTTTCAGGTCAATCGTGTCGGTCTGCCAGCGTTCGGCCAAGTGTGTGATCCTGTTTCCGCTAATGCCGCGGTTGAAGAAATGCAGTCCTTTGGCCGGAAAATCATACCACAGCCGACTGGCGATAATATAGGCAAAGCCATGCCCCATCGCGTGGTTCCAGTCCGTATTTCTGGTCCGGTTTCCATCCGTAATGGAGTCTCCCTGAAACAGCACGGTCAGGTCCCCTTCTTGTTTATTTAGTTGCCCTAATGAGCGTGAAAACAATTTTTCCGGTACCATTGCCGATATAGTCGCGCCGGCAAGAGCATTGAGCAAAAACTTCCGTCGGTCGTTCATCAGCGTTTTGTAAACGTTATTTTTTATTGAAATAATTACTCATAAACAGGAGCTGATACTGTACTGCATTGGTCCAGTAAGGCCAGTTATGTCCGCCGGGACGGGTAAGATAGTCGTGTGGAATGTTGCGGTACAAAAGCTGTTTGTGCAAATTTTCGTTGACTTCATAAAAGAAGTCCTCCGTTCCACAATCGATGATGAGAGCCAGATTATTGGGAGTCAGCAGGTGCAACATATTGACGACGGTATTTTTCTCCCAGCGTTCCGGCTGTTCTGCCAGTTTGCCAAGTCGCTTGGCCATATCCCAATTGTTTGGAAAAGGACGGATATCCACGCCGCCGCTCATGCTACCCGCCGCACCAAAGACATCCTGATGCTTGAATGCCAGGTACAATGCGCCGTGGCCACCCATGCTCAGCCCGGTTATAGCCCTGCCTTTGCGGTCCTTCACCGTTTTATACTGAGCATCCACAAATGCCACCAGTTCTTTGGAAATGTAAGTTTCATACTGCGACTGGGCATCCACCGGGCTGTCCCAGTACCAGCTGCTATATCCACCGTCGGGGCACACGATGATCATATTATGCAGGTCAGCCGCTTTTTGGAAACCCGCAGCCTTGGTAACCCACCCTGCGTGGTTGTCGCTATATCCGTGCAAGAGATAAACGACTGGTAATGTGGTGGCTGAATTGTAATTATCGGGCTTGATAATGACTGCTTTCAACTTCTTTTTCATGACATTACTGTACACTTCTACCGTATCAACAACCGATGCCTGAGCCCATGAATGGATAATGGTGAAAAGGAAAATGGTAAGTAAAACGCTTTTTTTCATTGGTAATCAAAAATATGCTTTGAGAAAATTTTCTACAACTTACAGTTTTAAATCATATCTGCATCGCAAATATTGTAGAATACGGGGAATAAAAAGGCCTCATTCCCGTGCCATTGCGCTGGCACTTAAATTGATATAATCCTGGTATATATAAAATAACTCTAACTCAAAATATCAAGACAATGGGAAATCTTCTTTATACAATAGCTGTCATCCTGGTTATACTTTGGCTGATCGGCTATTTCGGCTTCGCAAGCTTTGGACTAGGTAACATTATCCACATTCTTTTGGTGATTGCAGTAGTTGCAATAATTCTTCGGGTGATACGTGGCGACAGGGTTGTGTAGAGAGTATCCATTCAATAAGAAAGGCCCGTAACTTGTTTTTATAACAGGTTGCGGGCCTTATTTTTTTGTAATTTAGAACCAAATACCAACCTCCTCCATATATGCACATACTTCTATCTAAAACATTCCTATACCGCCAGCGTACCCTTTTATTGATTTCAGCTTTTGCACTCGGCAGCCACTTTGTCGTTGGGCAAACCTATTTGGGAAACGTGGAATTCACCAGCCAGAACGCGCTCAATTCGTGGAGTTCAAGCTGGAAATCGGTTTCAGGAAATGTATACATTACCAGCCTTGTCGATAATGTGATAACCAGCCTGTCGCCCCTGCAAAATCTTGAATCCGTAACCGGTTCGGTTATCATCAGTGAAAATCATAGCCTGACCACATTAGCTGGTTTGGACAAGCTGAAAACGGTCGGTGGCCTTGAAATTTCCTTCAATTCAACGCTGACGAACATCAATGCAATCCAGATGTTGACGACTGTGAATGGTTCCGTCAATATTCTGGGCAATCAAAACCTTACCACTTTGAATGCATTAAACAATGCCCTGAGCATAACCGGCGACCTCACCATTAAAAACAATCCCAAACTTTCTCAATGCAATGTCAATGCAATCTGCGAGTTTCTGAACAATCATTCATCTTTTACTTATCTCAATGTTTCCAACAATGCCGGTAGCTGTTTCAATGAAGCATCCCTCAATACCGGCTGCAATGGAGCTTTGCCCGTAGTACTTGCAAACTTCGAAGTGATCGTTGAAGGAGCGACTGCGCTGCTGCGCTGGGCTACCTCACAGGAAACCAATATTCGCGATTTTGAGATTGAAAGCAGTAATGATGGCACTCAATGGCATTGCGACGGTACCGTCAAAGCAAATGGTGAAAGCACCGCCTTACTCCAATATATGTTTATAGATTCATCGCCGGGAGAAGGAAATCACTACTACCGGCTCAAAATGAATGATTTGGACGGCTCATTTGCGTATAGCCGAGTGCGTTCCATCCATTTGGGCAAATCGGGCATTTCACTATACCCTAATCCTGTCGCCGATCGGCTGTATATCCGGGGTGCCGGCACATTCAATTTGCTTCAGGTATTCGATTCACAAGGGCGTTCCGTTCTGACAATGAGAGAAAATCCGGCCAGAGGGATTCCGGTTGCTACCTGGAAAAAAGGTTTTTATATGATCAAAATAGTCGGCCAGAAAGGGTCTTCTAAAAATTTCCGGATCATCAAAAACTAGTAATTTTAAAGCAGTCCTTGAATTTTCTCCCAGACATTCTCGGCCACGATTTTGTGGCCTTCTTCGGTAGGGTGGATTCCGTCCGGCAGGTTCAGTTTGGCCTCGCCGCCTACGCCCTCCAGTAAAAACGGTATGAGCGTCAGATCGTTTTTCGCGGCAATGTCAGCGTAAACAGCCCGGAATTCGGAGGCGTATTGTTGTCCCATATTGGGCGGGATCTGCATGCCGGCCAGTACCAGCTTGGCATCCGGATACTTGGCATGCACCTTATCGAGAATGGCTTGAAGGTTCTTTTTAGTTTCCGAAACAGGAATACCGCGCAGGCCATCATTCCCCCCAAGTTCGAGTATGAACACATCCAGGGGTTGTTTGAGAAGCCAGTCGATGCGGCTGTTACCACCCGAAGTAGTCTCCCCGCTCACGCCTGCATTGATAACTTTATAGTTGAGCCCCAGCGAATCGATCCGCTTCTGGATCAGGCCAGCAAATGCCTTCGACGGGTCATCCAGGCCATATCCTGCGGTGAGACTGTTGCCAAAGAATACAATGGTTTTCTTTTTGGCAGCGGGCTTTTTGGCAGTAGTTGCGACGGAATCGGGCTTGCTTGTGGCGTCTTCTTTCTTTTCACCTGAACAAGAAACCAAAAAGGATACGGCTATCAGGTACAGAAACAATAATGGGGAGCGGTTCATATTTATATCAAACTAAAAATCAATACAGGTAGCGGGTGTAGCCACGGTCTTTCCCATTCATTTAGTTTTAAACGCCGTTTACACTATATTTATGTGCAACAGAAATCGAAAAGAACCAAATTCGGATAAATGCAGTTGCCCAGACTTAGCACCACGCAAACATAAAATTAGAAACAATTGATGGATACCATACTCGATCTGCAGCAAGTAAGTAAAATTTATAAAAGCGGAGACCGTTCCTTGACTGTTTTAGATCATATTAATTTCTCAGTAGAGGCCGGCTCGACCATGTCGATCGTAGGCCCATCCGGAAGCGGCAAAACGACATTGCTTGGCTTGTGTGCAGGTCTGGACCGGTCTACCTCAGGCGTGGTGGAGCTTCACGGCACCAAATTGAACGGCCTTAGTGAAGATCAGCTGGCTGCCGTCAGAAACTTGTATGTAGGCTTTATATTTCAAAATTTCCAGTTGCTTCCGACACTCACAGCACTGGAAAATGTAATGGTCCCATTGGAATTAAGGGGAGAAAAAAACGTCAAGCCAAGAGCCCTGGACCTGCTCGACAAAGTAGGCCTCTCGGAGCGAAGCCACCACTACCCTACCCAGCTCAGCGGCGGTGAGCAGCAGCGCGTTTCCCTTGCCAGGGCTTTTTCAAATAAACCTCAGATCCTTTTCGCGGATGAACCCACGGGAAACCTCGATGCAGAAACCAGCGAAAAAGTGGTCAAACTGCTTTTTGACCTGAATAAAGAGGCCGGAACGACATTGGTAGTCGTGACCCATGACCTGGAACTGGCTGCGAAAACACAGCGCATTATCCGTATCAAAGGCGGCAAACTGGTTGAATAGCAAAAAAGACTTACCAAGTCTTGAAGACGGGGACGCCTAGTCTTGGTAAGTCTACATCCGAACTAACATGCAACAAGATAAACTGAATTTTCCCTGGCTGCTGCAAATGGCGTGGCGCGATAGCAGAAAAAACCGCTCCCGTCTGGTACTTTTTATTTCCTCCATTATTCTTGGAATAGCGGCGCTGGTGGGCATTTATTCGCTTGGGGACAACCTGCGGGAAAATATTGACGAGCAGGCGGCAACATTGATTGGCGCCGACCTCGCATTGTACGGAAACAAGGCGGTAGAGGGCAAAGCGAAAGCATTGGTGGATTCATTAAGCAAAACCCGGTCGGAAGAACGCAGCTTTGCCTCAATGGTTTATTTTACAAAAAATGGCGGAAACCGCCTTGCCCAGGTAAAGGCATTATCGGGCGAGTTCCCCTACTATGGCAAGCTGGAAACCATTCCGGCAACTGCTGAGAAGACATTTCGAACTGGTAGGGAAGCATTGGTAGATCAGACACTTATGCTGCAATACCAGGCCAAAGTTGGTGACTCGATCAAAATCGGAGAAGTAACATTTGCTATCGCGGGCATTCTGGAAAAAGCACCGGGATCAACCGGCCTTACCAGCACAGTAGCGCCTTCGGTGTACATTCCAATGGCTTACCTGAAACAAACCGGGCTCATGCAAAAGGGCAGCCGGGTCGGGTATCGTTATTATTTCAAATATCCGCCCAAAACCGACATTGAAAAGCTGGTCAAACAACTGGAACCTCAGTTTGAGAAGTATGATCTGGACTATAATACCGTGCAGGGCCAGAAGGAAGATACCGGCAGGTCGTTTCAGGATTTGACGCGTTTTCTGGCATTGGTTGGCTTCGTCGCTTTGCTGCTCGGCTGTATTGGCGTGGCCAGTGCCATTCATATTTACATCAGGGAAAAACTCAATTCTATCGCAATTCTGAGGTGCCTCGGCGTGAAAGCCAGACAGGCATTCCTCATTTATTTGATCCAGATCACCGGAATCGGCATCATAGGGTCTGTTTTGGGTGCATTACTGGGAACAGCCATTCAGCAATTTTTACCCATTGTAATTAAAGACCTGCTCCCTTTTGAGCTTACCACCACTATTTCCTGGCCAGCCATCGGCCAGGGCCTCGCAATCGGTGTGCTGATATCCGTATTGTTTGCATTGCCTCCATTGTTATCGATCAGGAAGGTTTCGCCATTGAATGTACTGCGCGTGTCACTCGATTCTACCAAACTTGAACGTGATCCGCTGACCTGGGGATTGTACGGGCTGATCGTCTTGTTCATTTTTGGGTTTGCCTTTTTACAAATGCGTACCTGGATCGAAGCATTGGTATTTACGGTCAGTATTCTCGCCGCATTTGTCGTGCTATATGCGATCGCTAGCCTGCTGATGTGGCTGGTACGCAAGTTTTTCCCTACTTCATGGAGTTACCTCTGGCGGCAGGGACTGGCCAATTTGTACCGTCCCAACAACCAGACTTCCATCCTGATCGTCTCCATTGGCCTGGGTACCTCACTGATATGCACGTTGTTTTTTGTTCAAACGATCCTGCTCACCAGGGTAAAACTGTCCACCAGCGGCAACCAGCCTAACATTGTACTTTTCGACATTCAGGGAAACCAGAAAGAAGGTGTACTAGCCATTGCCAAGGCGAGAAATGTGCCGGTTAACCAAAGTGTGCCCATAGTAAATATGCGGCTTGAAGAAGTAAACGGACGCACAGCCGCTGATTTTGAAGGCGATACCACTGCGGAACAGTCGCGACGGATATTTGGAAGAGAATATCGGGTCACGTTCCGGGACTCGATTACCTCGTCCGAAAAAGTCGTGAAAGGCAAATGGCAGGGTGTTTATAAAAAAACAGATACGCTGATACCCGTTTCATTAGAGAAAGGTTTCGCAGACAGAAGCCGGATCGAATTGGGCGACACGATGGTTTTCAATGTCCAGGGTACATTAATGTCCACAACGGTTTCCAGTTTCAGGGATGTGAACTGGGGAGAAGTGCAGACCAACTTTCTGGTCGTGTTTCCCACCGGCGTGCTGGAAGATGCGCCGCAGTTTCACGCGATGCTCACCCACGTACCCAATCCGCAGGTTTCCGCCGAGTTTCAGCAAGATATCGTAAGACAATTTCCGAACATCTCCATCATTGATCTCGCGCTCGTTTTGCGGGTTCTCGATGATATTTTCAACAAAATCGGTTTTGTAATTCGTTTTATGGCAGGTTTCAGTATCCTCACCGGCCTTATCGTGCTCATTGCGTCGGTACTGATCAGCAAGTATCAGCGATTGCAAGAAAGCGTTTTGTTGCGTACGCTTGGTGCGAGCAGGAAACAAATATTTGCGATTACCGCGCTGGAATACTTCTTTCTGGGCTCGCTGGCAGCTTTCACCGGAATACTAATCGCACTAGCCGGCAGCTTTTCCCTAGCCAAATTCAGTTTTGAAGCAGAATTCAAACCTGAGCTCCTGCCCATTGTGGCGGTTTTCCTTTTTGTATCACTTATGACTGTTTTCATCGGCCTCGTCAACAGCCGTGGCATCCTATCCCGCCCACCACTGGAAGTGTTGAGACAGGACGTCTGAAATAATTATCTTTACCCAAAATTGACTATCAAATTTTAAAATGAATTGATTTGGAATTTGACAATCTTGGTAATTTGAGTCCTTATACTGTCATTAAAACAGATTGGATGACGTTTGAAGCAAATTTTGTTCATCGTTTCCCACAATCGATAACACGGAAAAATCTATTTGGGGAGTTTTCAGATTATCTAATTTCATTGAAGAATATCTTGGGAAATGATTTCTTTCAATGGGTCGACGGCAGTTTCGTTACCAATAAATTAAACCCAAATGATATCGATCTGGTGACATTCGTTGATTGGGAAATTTATGCAGCCAATGAAAGCAAGATAGACTCACTACGAGATTTCCGAAACAACACAGATGCCCGAATTGACGGTTATTTTGTTCCAGTTTATTCAGAAAATCATAAAAAGCACGTTCTTTACCAGGCAGATAACCTCCAATGGCTTTATCAATTCAGCAGATCAAGGACTGATCGAAAAAAAGGATTTATTCAACTAAATCATTGATCATGGAAGAAAAAGAATTACCGCAGCTTCACGAATGGGGACTCAAAGTGTCTCGCTTATTGGAGCTTATCGCATTGACAAATCGTACATTACAGCTCCACCAGGAGCATGGAGATTCCGTAGGCCAGATCAATGACTATCAGCAGCTATTGAAAAAACATCAGGCTGAGCTCAATACACTCATGCAAACTTATGGCTTGTCTGTGCAAATCGATCGTTTAGACAGCGCGGCATAACATTTCCCCCAGCTCCGGCTAATCAGAGTATAACTTCTACAATTCAGGACGCCTGAAAAGCCATCCTCTACTTGCTTCTACTTCGATTTAACAATTCCTTAAAGTCCAATACTGCGTTTATTGGTTGTGTATCCTACACTTTTGCTTATCAAAAGTGGTTAATGCTTCTGTTTCGGAGTAAATTTTAACTTTTAAATGAACACAAATTACTATTCCAATACACATTGAATACCTTCTCATTTTCATCCAATTTAATCCTAATATTTTTTCAAACGTTTGCATAAAATTTCAAACGTTTGCATTGGGTATTGGCTATTTTCTATTATTTATTTTAAAAATACAATCGGTAATCTTGTATGTGAAGACCTTTTACCATCCTCTCCGATGGTCCTCCATTCGATGGCCGCCATTCGATGGCCGCGATTCGATGGCGCTTTAATTCAGTTTTTTACCATTTTTTTAACAGTTCAATCCATTAATCTACGATTATGAGAAAAATTTTGACTCTATCAGTCAGAACCGGGATGATTCGAAACTGCTTGTTGCAGGCAACCGCCGTTTTCGGCTTGCACGCAATAGCCGCAGCCGAAGTACCGGTTCCGGAAAGCCAACCCAGACATGTTGAAAAACACATGAATATATTGAAGGAAATCACTTTGACCGGTAAAGTCCTCACCGACGGTACCGCAGAAGGGCTTCCAGGCGTTACGGTGGTCATCTCGGAAGTGACCGGCAGCAACAAGCAGGGCACAACTACCAATGAATCCGGTGCGTTTACGTTCAATAATTTACAAACAGGAACCCGGTACAATCTTGAATTCAGCTACATTGGTTTTGAAAAACAGACACTGGCCGATTTCCTTCTTACTGAATCCAACAACAACTCCATTGAAATTAAGCTGAAAGAAGCGGTTTCCAATTTGGGTGAAGTAGTGGTAGTAGGTTACGGCAGTACTGTAAAAAAAGACATTACCGGCTCCGTGAAATCACTGAAAAGCTCCGATTTCAACACCGGGATCATTAACTCCCCCGAGCAACTTCTGCAAGGAAAAGTATCAGGTGTTAACGTTACGTCGGCAACAGGTGAGCCAGGTGGTAAAACCAACATTACCGTTCGTGGACCTGGTGGTGTGCGGACAGGCAGCACACCGCTTTTCGTTGTGGACGGGATGGCACTGGACAATAGCGGAACAGGTGGAGATACCAACCCACTAAACTTCCTCAATCCACAGGACATTGAGTCGATGGACGTTTTGAAAGACGCGTCAGCGACAGCAATTTACGGTGCGAGGGGTGCCAATGGTGTAATTTTGATCACCACCAAAAAAGGCAAATCCGGCCAGGCAAGTGTTACCTACTCCGGAACATTGGGTATTTCCACGATGGCACGTCCATTGGATGTTCTTTCAGGGCCGGATTTCGTTTCCGAAGCTGCCAAATTGGGCGGTACCGTAGTTGACGGCAAAGCGAATACCGATTGGCAAAAGGAAATCTCACGTTCTGCTACTACGCATAACCATAATATTTCCATTGGTGGCGGCACGGATAAAATGACTTATTACGGTTCATTCGGAACGCAGAAGCAGCAGGGAATTCTTAAAGGCAGCCAGCAGGACCGTTATACAGGACGTGTTAACCTATCCCAAAAATTGCTGAACGACCGCGTCACACTGGATGTTAACCTGAATGCGACCAATACGAAAAACAAAAGACCGAACATTCAGGGTATGATCGGCGGCGCTATCACGGCAAACCCAACTTATGCTCCTTATGACGCCGACGGAAATCCATCCAGATATCAGGATGGTACAAACCCGCTGATTTCTCTGATGCTTTACAAAGAACTTTTGAGCACTAACAGGGTTCTCGCAAGTATTTCTCCTTCGGTAACAATCATTAAGGGTTTGGTTTACAAACTGAACTTCGGGCTCGACAACTCTACTGCGATACAAGACAAGCAGACCTTGCCTAATACAGTTCCTTTCGAAATCGGACGACTTGAAAACTATCAGCTCAAAAACTCCAACCGTCTGATTGAGAACTACCTGACATATACTGTTAACAACAAGCTGCATAGTTTCAGCGCATTGGTAGGTCACTCTTACCAGCACATTTCACTTTCGGGTAAAAATTTCAGCATCAACAAATTCCCAATTTCGGACATTGAGCCTATCTACAATCCTGGCCTTGGACAAGACCTGACATTGGTACTGAACCAACCTGGCGGTTTTGCCACGATCAACGAGCTTCAATCGTTTTTTGGACGTGTTAACTATGCTTTCAAAGACAAGTATCTCGCTACTGCAACGCTGCGGGTTGACGGATCTTCGAAATTTGGTGCTAATAATAAATATGGTTATTTCCCTTCATTCTCATTGGGTTGGAGAATTTCTGAGGAGCCTTTCATGAAATCGTCCCCTTTCTCCGACCTGAAACTTCGTGCAGGCTGGGGATCAACCGGAAATCAGGAAATTCCTTCGAAAATTACCCAGGCACGGTTTACTTCGGCTGTTTCGGGAACTACGAGTTATCCGATCGGCACGGGCGCTTATCCTGCCGGTACTACCAACACAAGGCTCGCGAATCCTGACATTCAATGGGAAGTTTCCAAACAAACTGACATAGGACTTGACTTTTCTCTGTTCAAAGGCGCATTGAGCGGTGAGATTGATTACTTCACCAAAACATCTGAAAAGATTCTGCTTGAAGTCATTCCTTCCGATCCTATTCAGCCAGCCGGAACATTCTGGACCAATGTGCCGAATATGAAAATCAAGAACCAGGGCCTTGAAATCGACCTTAATTATAGAAATGCGCTGGACAACGGACTGCGCTACTCGTTTGGCGGAAACGTTACTTTCATTAAAAATGACGTTACAGGCTCACCGTATTCTGTAATCCCTTCGGGCGCAGCGCAAGGTTCAGGTTTGACGTCGGCGACGATCAACGGATACATTAACAACCAGCCAATCGGAACATTCTTCCTGAAAGAATTTATTGGTTTTGATGAAAAGGGGATCAGCAAATTCAGGGACGTGGATGGCGACGGAATTATTACCGACAAGGATCGCATTGCCGCAGGAACAGCGCTTCCTACCCGGATGTATAATTTCAACGGTAATGTTTCTTTCAAAGGATTTGACCTGACAGCAAACTTTAATGGTGTTGCCGGAAACAAGGTTTATGACAACACGGCCAACTCCAATTTCTACAAGCTGAAACTATCAAAAGGTGTAAACGTAACGCCGGAATCTTATGCAGATGCTGCGGAATCGGTCAATAACTCTGCTCCGGTTTCTACCAGATATTTGAAAAATGGTGCTTACCTGAGATTGAATAACCTGGTTTTGGGATACAATCTGAATACGACCAAGCTTGGTATTAGCAAATGGGTTCAGACAGTTAGGTTGTCGGTTACAGGTCAGAACCTGGCTTTGTGGACCAAGTACAATGGCTACGATCCGGAAGTGAACAACGACCGCTCGATCAACGGTATTACTTCTTATGGAATTGACTATTTAAGTTATCCAAAGGCTAAAACAATCCTTTTTGGTGTAAATGTTGGCTTTTAATATTTAAAACATGAAAAAGAAATTATCACTCATATTTACGGTTGCCAGCTTATTATTTTTAGCACCGGGCTGTACCGATCTGGAAGAACAGGTTTTAGACGAAACGCTTAAAGCCAACTTGTCCCCGGAGGAAACTGCGAATGGTCTTATAGCACCCGTTTACGCGCTCCTTCCGAACTTGTTCCAGCATACCACCTACTTTGCTCTTAACGAAATTTCCACAGACGAGGCGATCCTGCCTTATCGCGGCGGAACGGACTGGGGCGACAATGGTATCTATCTCGCTTTGCACCAACATAATACGACCAGCACAGATCCTAACGTGAACAGTACCTGGAACACATTGGCGCAGTCTATTTCAAGGTCGATCACGGCTATCAGCGGATTGAAAAACTCCACTGCGACGACAGCAGCGTTGTATAGCGCAGAAGCAAGAGGGATGAGGGCTTACTACAACCTGATCATGCTTGATATGTTCGGGATTGTGTTTGTAAAAGATGATCCGAATGTGGCTTCTGTCATTATCAGAGGCGACGAAGCTGTGAAATACATTGAAAGCGAGCTACTTGCAGTTGAGCCGCTTGTACAGCCTAAGTCCGTTGTTGGACCTGGAAGATTGAACCAGGCAGCCGTATGGGGACTTCTGGCGCGCTTGTATTTGAATGCGCCTGTGTACCGTAACATTTATTCGCCTACATTCACTTTCCCTGCCGCTGACATGGACAAAGTGATCCAGTATACAGATAAGGTCATTGCCTCCGGCCAGGCTAAATTGTCATCGGATTACTTCGCCATTTTCGGAAACAAAAACCATACAAACGAAGAATTGATATTTGCGGTGGATCAGCGGGCCGATCTGAACGGACATAACCGTATGGCTTACTTTTCTATTTCCGGCGACCAGTTCCCGCTAGCCGCATTCCCGGCAGCAAACGGAACCGACGGACCAGGTATTACATCTGACTTTTACCAGTCATGGGTGCAGGCTTACGGAGCAGTTGACCCAAAACGTGACCCCCGTTTTTATCAGGAGAATATGTCTGTTTATTCCAATCAGGCCGATACCTGTATTAATGACGCAGATTATAAAATCAACCGCGGAATATTGAGAGGCCAGCAGTACGGCGCATTGCGTGTGAACGGAGCATTTGTAAGATGTCCTGATGGCAAACTGAAAGTTGGAAAACTCTCTTATGTAACGCGTAATAAAGCAAATCTGGCCGTAAACTTCTCCGAGCTGATCGATTTCACAACGGCGGGCAGCAATTATAACACAGGTTTCCGTGTAGAAAAATACGAGTTTGGCAGTGAGTCGAACACAGGACGGAACAAAGGTGATGCGGACATCGTAATCCTGCGTCTTGCGGACATATATATGATGCGCGCAGAAGCTAAATTGCGCAAAAGCAATGATGCGGCAAGTGCATTGGCCGATGTAAACCTGGTAAGAGCTTCCAGAACAGCTACAATGGCGCCGCCAGCATTAACGGATATGGACCTGGATCTGCTTTTCCGTGAAAGAGGATTCGAATTTTACTGGGAAATGCTTCGCAGGAGCGATATGATCCGTTTTGGCAAGTATGAAGGAAAATGGACTGAAAAGACTAACTCCGACGTAAAGAAAAGAATCTTCCCAATCCCACAAACTGCTATCGACGGTGCCTCAAACGTTCCGGGGTATTTGAAGCAGAATGACGGGTATTGATCTGGTTTGATTCCAGTCATCATAACCCAGGGTTTAAACCCTGGGTTATGATGACTGGAATTTTTTACTCAGCCCGCAAGCTTTTAACCGGATTACACAAAGCGGCTTTAATGCTCTGAAAACTTACCGTCAGCAGGGCTATGAGCACCGAAAGGAAACCTGCAACAGCGAAAATCCACCATTCAACTCCAATCTTATAAGCGAAGCCGCGCAGCCATATTTGCATAATATACCAACCAATGGGCGCGGAAATGACGATCGAAATAATGATCAGTTTGATAAAATCGGTTGACAATAATGCCACTACGCTCGCAACCGATGCGCCTAGTACTTTACGCACACCAATCTCTTTCGTACGTTGTTCCGCGGTAAAAGTAGCCAGACCAAACAATCCCAGGCAGGCAATAATAATGGCAATCCCGGAAAATG
This sequence comes from Dyadobacter pollutisoli, assembly GCF_026625565.1. Lineage (NCBI taxonomy): Bacteria > Pseudomonadati > Bacteroidota > Cytophagia > Cytophagales > Spirosomataceae > Dyadobacter > Dyadobacter pollutisoli. The sequence continues at coordinate 535,521 of NZ_CP112998.1, read as the reverse complement.
CGAGAAATAAATTACCTTTTCGCTCGTCGGCGTTGTATTGCCTGGCAAATGTTTGATCCAGGAAAGCATATTCAAACGGTTGACCCGTATTAACCTCACTGAATGTATGCCTGATATAATTCAGGGCAGCAGGTATATTGTTTCCTGAAACACGTATGAGCAGGTTAGCTGCCTCTCTTTTCTTTAAAATCAATACCAAAGGCTCGATCTGTGTGTGAAGCGACCGCAAGTGAAAATCTTGGATCACACCCGTTATCTGAACTCTTCTTGCATCGACCTCAATTAAACCTGCCTTGTGATCCTTCCAACCCAATCGTTTCAGCATTGCCTGATTAACCAGAACCGCATCTGAGCTGTCATTGTCCAAGTCTGATGTAAAATTCCGGCCTTCCAGTAAACGGATTTGCAGGACATTCAGAAAATCAGTATCAACATTGAAATATTCCGAACTAACTGGTATTTCCGCTCCTTTTGCGTAGAAAGAAAAAGTCGATTTGTTATTCAAACCATCGCCGATGCTGCCATTGGTCAAACTAGCGCTGGCAATGACGGGGTTCTGCAATAATTTGCTTTTTAAAACTTCTGCCGACTGTAAAACCGACTGGCCTTTTAACGGTATGAAAATGACTTGCTGCTGATTAAAACCCAACCCGGTTTGCTTCATATATTGCAGTTGGCGGTACACGGTAATCGTCCCGACAACCATGACCATTGAAATGGAGAACTGCAATATTACCAACGACTTTCTCAGAAATATTCCTTTGCTATTTCTGGCGATGGCACCTTTCAGTACTGCTGCAGGCTTAAACCGCGACAAAATAAAAGCAGGATAAATGCCACTGATCAGCCCGGTTACCAGCGTCAATCCGACAAACAATGCAGCCGTTCTGAAATCGGTTATATCAAAAGTCAGAGTTTTATCAGCGATCTGATTGAAGAAAGGGAGCAACGCATAAAGCAGCACCAGGCCCAAAACCATTGCCAGAAAAGACATCAGAATGGATTCAGACAGAAACTGGTTTATCAGCTGGAACCTTTGAGAACCGGCGGCTTTCCGTATGCCAATCTCTTTGGCTCGCCCCATTGAACGAGCCGTAGCCAGATTAATGTAATTAACCATGGCGATCAAAAGAATGAACAAGCCAATCACCGAAAACGTGTACACATAACTCATGCTGCTGCCATTCTCCTCACCCATTAAATGAGAAGACTTAAGGTGAATATCTCCCAGCGGTTGAAAAGCAATATGAAAACTTACCTTGGAATCGTTGGTATCATTGATCGCCTTGGCAATGTATTTTTTGTAGAAGGCGGGCATTTTGCTTTCCAATTTACCCGCAGCCCCCGGGTCGTTAAGCATCACATAAGTCATGGAATTAAAACTATCCCATTTGTCAAGGTCAATGCCGCTTACTTCCTGATTATAATAAGGCAAAATGGCGTCGAACTTCAGATGGTGATTGGCAGGAACTTCCCGGATAATGCCCGAGACCGTAAACGGCAGATTTTCTTTTACGGTAACAACCTTACCAATAAGTCCCGAGGTTTTACCAAACAAGAACAAAGCCAACTTCTCCGTCATAACGAGGCTGTTACGAGTTGATAATGCTGTTTGAGGATTACCTTCTATGAATTTGTGATCAAAAAAAGAAAACAATGAAGAATCTGCGTAGATCATGCCCTTCACATTGATAGACTTTTCACCTACCTTAAACTTCTGGTCACTTTTTTTGACCCTCAACGTATTATTGATTTCCGGAAACTCCTGTTGTAGTACAGGACCGAAAGGTGAAGACGTGATGCCCATTTTGTACTCATTACCCGACCATTTGATGTCAAGGTTTATTCTGAAAATACATTCCGCATGCTTATGATAGCGATCATAGCTTAATTCGTCATGAACATAGAGCCATAATGCAGCCGCACAAGTCATACCCGAGGCTAGTCCTGCTAGTATGAGAATGCTGTAAGTTTTGTTTCGGATGAGGTTTCGCCAGGCGATCTTGAAATAGTTTTGTAGCATAGCAATAACAAAGCAAGTGATGCGAATAAGACATACTTCTAAATTATGTGCCACATTCTCAAAACCTCACTAAAAAGCTACTAAGTGGCATTTCTATTGGAGTTTCTGTACGATTTCGGACATAACTTGTCCGGTTTCAATTGGAAAATTATTTCAAATCCCTAATGATGCATCCATGTCTAAACTGGGAGACATATCGGTCTTAGAACTCTATTTGTATTTTCACTTTCCCCCCCAACCCTTTCTCAACAATTTCATAAAGTGTTCTTAAAGTAAGATTGCTTCCGTCGTTTTCAACTCTGGATATATATTCCCTTTTTTTATTGACGATCTCACCCAACTGTGCCTGAGTAAGCGACTTATCTTCACGGGCTTGCCTTAAAAGCAATCCGATTTTGAAACTTTCAAATTCTCTATCCAGACGATCTCTCTCTTCGGTTCCTTTAACACCGTAAACTTCGTCTTTAATTTGACTCCAGCTTTTAATGTCCATTATCGTTACGTTTAGATTCTAAATATTCTGTCATTAGCCTTAAAGCTCGCTCAATTTCGTTTTTAGGAGTTCGTTCCGTTTTTTTCTGAAATCCATTAAGAAGAATCACAACTTTGTCATCGTCAAAAAAGCAAAACACTCTCCAAATATTTGAACCCAGCATTATTCTTGCCTCGTAAAGTCCTTTTGTTCCTTGCAAATGTTTGATAAACGTGGACGGAATGTGTTGCAATGTTTCAATGGCTTCAATAACCCGAAAAATTTTACGCCGTACTTGTTTTGGTTGTTGTTCTACAAAGTCATCGAAATAGTGTTTGTACGCGACAACTTCTCTAATTCTAATCATGATAAAGGTAACTTAAAAGTTACTATGATGCAATGGCGCATCCTCTATCAGACGTAGTCTTCAACCAACGGTCACAACCTATTCTCAAAAAACTCAAATTTTTTACCTGAAAGACAAATCATACCCCTCCTACTAACCCGGGGGTTTTAACCCTGAGGCGTCCGCAGAGACGACTCCCTAATAATCAACTCCGAAGGCAGCACAATGCTTTCGTGCAGGAAGTCGCCGGAAGCATTCACCTGATTTAGAAAAAGCCGCGAAGCCTCCATTCCTATTTTCCGGCCGGGCCGGCTCACTGTGGTTAATGAAGGAAAAGTGTATGCTGAGATAGGCGAATTATCGAACCCTACCAAGCCCACATCCTGAGGAATTCTGAGCCCTTTGTCCTTCACTACCCGCATTGCTCCGATCGCCACCTGATCGTTGACTCCGAAGATAGCATCGGGTGGAGAGGTCATTTCCAGTAATCGCTTCGTCGGAACAATGGCGCTTTCTACTTTGAAATTGGTGTTAATGATCAATTCTTCCTGAACTGACATGTTGTATTTTTTGAGACAATCGATATAGCCTTTCAGCCGCTGCTCGGAAACGGTAAGACCATTCGGGCCTTTTAAATGTGCAATTTGCTTGTATCCGATCGTGATCAGATGCTCTACCGCTGCGAATGCCCCATGGTAGTCATCCACGGTCGCCCGGCTTGTCTCAAAGTCCTCATACTCACGGTCTATAAAAATCAGCGGTGTTTTTCGCTGGATTACGCTTTCCAAATGTTCGTAATATCCCGAGTCGTAGGTTTCCTGGGATACCGATAAAAATATACCTTCCGTCCTATTTGACAGCAACTTGGACAGGTACTCCTTCTCTAACAAATAATTCTCATTGGTCACGCAGATATTGAGCGTGTAACCCATCGGCTGCAACACCGTATGAAGGCCTTCAATCACCGCAGTTTCGTAGTAATTGCTGATTGTGGGCACAACCACACCCAACGATGCAGTTTTCTTGTTTAACAGACTGAGCGATACCTCATTTCGCTGGTAACCCACCTCTTTTGCGTATTCCTGGATGTTTTTCCGGGTATCTTCATTGATGGCGGGATGGTCGTTGAGCGCCCGCGACACGGTGGAAGGAGAGCAGCGAAAACGGCGGGCAATGTCTTTAATAGTAACAGGTCGGGAGGAATTCATTTGTTGAATTATAGCAATTAAATCTTTGAAATTTTTTCAAACGTTTGCATTCAATATAAACATATTTACATTTTGTGTTTAATTTATACAACGCTATCATTGTGCAAATGTAATTGAATTACCACAATGAGCGAGCTGCTGATCAAACCCAAACCTGACAATAAAACGTACCATTCACTCACCAGCGAGCAAGCCGGATGGACGTATTTGAACTTCGAAGCTAAAGTACTGGAAGTTGATGAACAAATTTTGGGCAACACAGCGGAATATGAGTACTGCATTGTTTTACTGAGCGGGAATTTCAAAGTAGAAGCCGCAGGACAGACCTGGGAAACCAAAAATGGCCGCAAAAACGTGTTCAGCGGCATTGGTCACGCGATGTACCTGTCCAGAAACACAGCCTTCACGCTTACCGCTCAATCTCCCGGAACAGATATCGCCATTTGCTGGGTAGCTTCTGATGAAGATCATCTACCGCGAATGAAACGGCCGGAAGAGGCTGCCATAGAGTATCGCGGAGGTGACAATGCAAACCGTCAGATCAACAGCTTACTCGAACCAGGTTTTGACTGCCATAAAATTGTTTGCGTGGAAGTCTATACACCCTCGGGCAATTGGAGTTCCTTCCCCGCTCATAAACACGACGAACGCAAAGTAGATGCCGATGGTAATCTCATCGAAGCTAATCTGGAAGAGATTTATTTTTATAAAATCGACAAGCCGCAAGGCTATGCTATTCAGCAGGTTTACACCGAAGACAGATCACTCGACGAAATCGTAAGAGTAAAAAACAATGAAGCTGTACTGGTTCCGAAAGGATACCATCCGGTGGTGGCAGGACATGGCTACAATGTTTACTATCTCAATTTCCTGGCAGGAAGCGATCAATCCCTGGCCAACACTTCCGACCCCGACCACGACTGGATATACGGCTCCTGGAAAGGTTCAGATCCAAGATTACCGATCGTAACGGCGGAGATGAACGGCTAGGAAGCAATCGGCTGTCAGCCATCGGCTGTCAAAAGATTTGTCTACTGAAATTTTATAAAAAGGCCGAAAGCCGACCGCTGATTGCCGAAGTAAAAAAATTCCCGCAATGAAAAAATACGACTTATTAACCCTGGGCCGCTCTTCGATTGACTTGTATTCAGCCAACGTTGGCAGCCCTTTTGAAAAAATAGAAGCTTTCAACGCATTCGTTGGCGGGTGTCCGCTGAACATTGCTACGGGAAGCCGACGGTTAGGATTGGAAACCGCCATATTAACCGGTATAGGAAATGATCAGGTCGGGAATTTTATCAAACATTTCCTTGATCAGGAAGGGATTATCACGGACTGGGTACCCACCATTGAGGGAACGCGCAGCTCGGCGGTTGTACTTGGCATAGAGCCGCCAGACCGCTTTCCGCTGGTGTACTACCGTGAAAATTGTGCTGATATCAATCTCAATATTGATCATGTGGCGGCTATACCATTCGAAGATTTCAGAGCGGCGGCATTTTCAGGCACTGCATTCAGCAAAGATCCTAGCCGTACTGCAATGTTCTATGCTTTGGAGCTAGCGAAAAAGAATGATGTAATCCGCTTGCTTGACATTGATTTCCGTGCCGATCAATGGTTTGATCCACGAGCTTTCGGTGTCACGATCCGGGCGGCACTGGGAAGTTTCAATATTGTGGTCGGTACCGAAGAGGAGATCCTCGCGACATTCCTTACTGACAAAGAACAGTTGCTGATCAAACACCAACAAATATCAGCTCCTGAGATCAGAGGCAACATTGAGAATGCAATTCAGGAAATTCTTGCGTCAGGAGTAGAAACATTGGTGGTCAAAAGAGGAAAGGACGGGGCCTCTATTTTCCAACCGGGTAAAGAAGAAGTGAAAGTACCCGGCTTCCCGGTCGAAGTACTGAATGTATTGGGTGCTGGCGATGCATTTTGTGCCGGCTTTTCCTTCGGGCTGCTCAGCGGCTGGGATCTTTACAAGAGCGTACGCATGGGCAATGCCTGCGGGGCCATTATCGTCACGCGGGAAGGTTGCGCGAATTTTATGCCGACCAATGAAGAAGTTACCGAATTCGTCACAAGTTATGGCGGACTCTAGACGGGGTCGCCTAGACTTGGCAAGTCTTGAAGACTTACCAAGTCTTTCTTAAACAAGTATAAACGCAGACTTAGCAAGACTAGGCGTCCCCGTCTTAAAGACTTACTAAGTCTCAATATCAAATAAAATGGAAAAATTACAGAATTACATCAATGGTCAGTGGGTTGACAGCCATGCCGATCATTTCGTAAATGTGCTGAACCCTGCAACCCAGGAAGTATTGGCATTGGTACCCTACGGAAACGAAAAAGACGTGGAAGATGCCGCAGACGCAGCTTCGCAGGGTTTTCTCGAATGGAGAAGCACGCCCGTCTCCAAACGTGTTCAATATTTATTCAAGCTAAAAACCTTATTGGAAGATAACCTGGACGATATCGCGAAAACAATCGTGCTCGAATCAGGAAAGACGTTTCTGGAAGCCAAGGCCGAAATGATACGTGCCATCGAAAATGTAGAAAATGCCTGCGGAACACCCACGCTGATCCAGGGAGAGTTTTCGGAAGACATTGCCAAAGGTATCGATGAGTATATGATCCGTCAGCCGCTGGGTGTTTGTGCGTGCATTGCGCCGTTCAACTTCCCCGGTATGATCACGTTCTGGTTTTTGCCTTATGCATTGGCTTGCGGTAACAGCTACATTATCAAACCTTCGGAAAAAGTACCGCTTACCATGACCAAAATCGTGGGACTGATGCATCAGCTTGACCTTCCGAAAGGCGTGTTGAACCTGGTACAGGGTGCCCGTGAGGTGGTAGACGGTATCCTCGAACATCCTGCCATTAAAGGCATCAGCTTCGTGGGCTCTTCCAATGTTGCCCGCTATGTGTATTCCAAAGGTTCGGCCTACGGTAAACGCGTGCAGGCCCAGGGCGGTGCTAAAAACCCCGTAATCGTGCTGCCGGATGCAGATATTGACATGACCTCCCAGATCGTCATCGACAGCGTATATGGCTGTGCGGGTCAGCGTTGCCTCGCCGCTTCTACGATCATTACCGTGGGTGAGCACAAGGATATTACCGAAAGTCTGGTGGAGTCTGCGAAGACCAGAAAAACAGGTTTTGGCCTTGACAGCGACGTATTAATGGGCCCTGTGATTACGGCCGAAAGTAAAAACCGCGTTCAAAGCCTGATCAATCAGGGTGAGAAAGAAGGAGGACGTGTACTGGTTGACGGACGCAATCCAAATGTAGGCGGTTACGAGCGAGGTAATTTCATTGGCCCGACGATCATTGAAGACATTCCGCTGGACGGCGAGCTCGCTACCACCGAAATTTTCGGCCCGGTACTAAGCCTGGTACATATTAATACCATCGACGAGGCGATCCAGTTTATCAACTCCGGCAGATATGGTAACATGGCTTGCATTTTTACAAGCAGCGGACTCAATGCACGAAAATTCCGTCATGAAGCAGAGGCAGGAAATATTGGTATCAACATTGGTGTAGCTGCTCCCGTGGCCCAGTTCCCATTCTCGGGCTGGAAAGACAGCTTCTATGGCGACCTGCATGGTCAGGGTAAGCATGCTATTGAATTCTTTACCCAAACCAAAGTGGTGATCGAGCGCTGGTTGAAAGAGTGGAACAGGAAGTTTTAATGGCAGTCGGCAGTCGGCTATCGGCAGTCAAAAAAGACCGAACCCGACTGCCGATAGCCGACTGCCGAAGTAAATATTAACCATTATCACAATAAGAGAAATGACTAAAAAATTAAAAACCGGTGTGATTGGACTGGGCCGCATTGGGCAGATCCACCTTAGCAACCTGGTACTCCACATGCCGGATGCCGAGGTCGTTATCGCTTCCGATTTGTCCGAAGCGTCCCATGCTTTTGCCCATAACCTAGGCGTTCCCAATGTAACAACCGACGCCTATGACGTGATCAACCACCCGGATGTGGAGGCTGTAATTATCTGCTCGCCTACGCCATTCCATGTTCCGTACACAGTGGCAGCGGCTGAGCAGAAAAAGCATATTTTCTGTGAAAAACCTCTTGACGTAACTTTGGAAGCCATTCAGGCTGCTGAAAAAGCGGTGAGTGACAATCAGGTTAAATTAATGCTTGGCTTCAATCGTCGTTTTGATGCCAATTTCAGCAACGTTCGCACTTTGGTAGAAGCCGACAAAATCGGTGACCCGCATATCCTGCGCATTACCAGCCGTGACCCAGCGCCTCCTCCGGTAGAATATCTGAAAGTTTCCGGCGGCATTTTCCTTGACATGTCCATTCACGACTTTGACATGGCACGTTACATCGTCGGCAGCGAAGTGAAAGAGGTATTCGTGAAAGGCGATGCCCTCATTCATCCGGAGATCAAGGATTTCGGAGATATAGATACTGCGGTTATCGTCCTGACATTCGAAAACGGGGCAATCGGCGTGATCGATAATAGCCGTAAGGCAGTTTACGGCTACGACCAGCGTCTCGAAATTTTCGGTTCAAAAGGAATGGCGAAAGCAGAAAATAATACTTCTGATACATTGGTGCATTTTGACAGCAATGGTGGCCACATTTCCCTGCCGCTGCATTTCTTTTTGGAAAGATATGAAACCGCCTACCGCGTTTGTCTCAAATCATTTATCGATTGCGTGCTAAACGACACACCGTCTCCGGTCAACGCACATGACGGGTTAATGGCCACTGCGATCGGCATTGCAGCTATGAAGTCTCTGACAGAAGGCAGAAGCGTTAAAATGGAGGAAGTTTTGCAGTATGCTGTGGTTTAAGAAGTTCATGGATTGCAAGGGTTTTGTCATCAATGGTCAGAAAATGGTCATTTATAGTCATTGTTAGTCAAGACGTAGTAGTTGTTAAAAATGTTACGAAAGTTTATATGTTTGGGACTAATTCGGTTTCTGATTCAATTAAAGACTTAATATACCTGACCATGAATGACCATGCATGACTAAAAATGACAACGCATGACAACACTTAAAATTACCGTTACCAAAAAACTTTCATTACTCATTAACTAACCCTTCATTCGAATGTCCAATACCGGTTTGCAATCGCTGGATTATATTGTATTCTTTATTTATTTAATAGGCGTCTCTGCTTATGGTTATTGGATTTACAAGAAAAAAAGCGCCAAGGAAGTAAGCTCCACCGACTATTTTCTGGCCGAAGGTTCGTTGACATTCTGGGCGATTGGCGCTTCTATTATTGCTTCCAATATCTCGGCCGAGCACTTTATCGGTATGTCGGGATCGGGGTTTGCGATCGGGCTGGCCATTTCTTCCTATGAATGGATGGCCGCCGCCTCGTTGATCGTCGTTGCATTGTTTATCCTGCCGGTTTATCTCAAAAATAAGATCTATACCATGCCGCAGTTTCTCAGGCAACGGTATAGTCCCACGGTAGCAACGATTATGGCCGTTTTCTGGCTTCTGTTGTATGTTTTTGTTAACCTGACCTCGATTTTGTACCTCGGCGCACTGGCATTGGAAGTGACGGCGGGTATCAACTTTAACTACGCCATTATCGGACTTGGCGTTTTCGCAGTGGTCATTACGATAGGGGGAATGAAAGTGATCGGGTATACGGACGTTGTGCAGGTGATTGTGCTCGTTGCCGGGGGTTTAGTGACTACCTACCTCGCATTGGACCTGGTATCAACGCATTTCAACAAGCCGGGGATCTTCAATGCATTGGGCTTGCTGCGCGATCAGGCAGACAGTCATTTTCATATGATCTTGCCAAAAGAGAGTCCTTTTTACAAAGACCTTCCGGGGTTGTCCGTGATCATTGGTGCGATGTGGATCAATAACCTCGCCTACTTTGGCTGCAACCAGTACATTATCCAGCGAAGCCTAGGCGCCGATTTGCCGACTGCCCGCAAAGGGATTTTGTTCGCTGCATTGCTCAAATTGCTGATTCCAATTATTGTGGTTATCCCGGGTATTGCAGCTTTTGTATTATACCAAAACGGAATGTTCCAACAGGAAATGCTGGATGCAGCAGGAGTTGTTAAACCTGACCATGCCTACCCGGTATTGCTCAATCTTTTGCCAGCTGGTTTAAAAGGAATGGCCTTCGCCGCACTTACAGCAGCTATTGTAGCGTCACTCGCGGGAAAAGCAAACAGTATTTCGACGATTTTCACCCTGGATATTTACAAACAATACATTGCCCCCCATGCCAGTGAAAAACAGCTCGTACGTGTGGGCAGGTACACTATATATGTAGCGATGGGCATAGGCGTGATCCTTGCGCCGCAGCTGCGTGTGCTCGATCAGGCGTATCAGTTCATTCAGGAGTACAGCAGCTTTATCACGCCGGGTGTATTTGCGATTTTCATATTAGGTATGTTCTGGAAAAGGACTACTTCTGCGGCGGCACTTACAGCGGCATTGCTTACCATTCCATTGTCAACGGCAGGTAAGTTTATGGCTCCCGAAGTTCCGTTCCTGGACCGAATGGGTATCATTTTCGTGATCCTTTGCGCAGTTATTGTAGTAATGACTTTGGCCGATCCAAAAAGCAAGCAAAATCCCAAAGGTCTTGAAATCGATGGCTCTATGTTCCAGCCGGGAAGAGCTTTTGTAGTAGGGTCTATCATGATTTGCGGAGTCATTGCAGCACTTTATACGGTATTTTGGTAGACTTCGGCCGTCAGCGATCGGCTGTCGGCTTTCCTTAACTGCTATTAAAATAAATGGCTGAGTGCCGATAGCCGAAGTAAATAAAAAAACTGACGGCTGATTGCCGAAAGCCGAAGTAACTTAAAAATGGCCGAAGGCTGATTGCCGAAAGCCGAAAGCCTCAAAAATGCTTCTCACAACCAAACAACTCTTTCAGAAATGCTACGGCCGGTATGCTATTCCGGCGGTGAATGTGTTTTTTATGGAAGAAATACATGGGCTATTTGCTGCTGCTCAGGAGGCCAATGCGCCTTTTATCGTGCAGACAACCCCTTTTGCAAGAGACTACGCGCATCCCGATATGCTGCTTTCGATGATTGCAGCGGCAGCCCGGATTTACCCCAATGTGACCTTTGCGATCCATATGGACCACGGTTACGAATCCCACATTTTCGAGGCCATTGAAACAGGCGGCTACACGTCGGTGATGATCGATGCGTCCCATGATGACTTTGAAAAAAATGTAGCAAGAACCCGCGAAGTAGTAGCCAGGGCGCACGCGAAAAACATGAGCGTGGAAGCCGAATTGGGGGTTTTGGCTGGTGTGGAAGACGATCTGACTGTTGATGCTGCCCATTCATTTTATACCAATCCGCAGCAGGTTGAAGATTTTGTAAAAGCAACTGACTGCGACAGTCTGGCCATTGCCGTCGGGACTAGCCACGGTGCGTACAAATTTTCAGGAGGCCAGGGATTACAATTTCACATTCTGGAAGAGATTCAGAAGCGTTTGCCCGGTTTTCCATTGGTACTACATGGCGGCTCCAATGTGATTCCCGAAGTAGTGGAAAGGATCAATGCAGCTGGTGGAAATTTAAAAACCGATGCAAAGGGCGTTCAGGAAGAAGAAATTCGCAAGGCCATTCCGCTGGGAGTTTGTAAAATCAACATTGCGACTGATACCAGGTTACTTTGGACAATGGTGAACCGCGAGTTTTTCAGGGACAAGCCCGACGAATTCGCCCCTACCACGCCTGGGAAGATCTTTATGGAAGAATACAAGAAATTTATGTTGAAAAAATTCGATCTCTTCGGATGTACCAATAAAGCAGGCGATTTCAGCCTGGTCGATGCCTGATCGTTTCATGCAAAATCAGATGAACACAATGACAAGACGACTCACAGTAGCACAGGCTACCATAACATTTTTAAAAAATCAGTTTATTGAACGGGATGGCATCGAGCAGCCTTATTTTGGAGGCTGTTTCGGTATATTCGGGCATGGTAATGTCGCAGGCTTGGGCCAGGCATTGCAGGAAAATCCGGATTTCCGTTACTATCAATGTCGTAATGAGCAGTCGATGGTACATACTGCGGTGGCTTATGCCAAAGTCAAAAACAGGCTGGGCGCATTCGCCTGCACGACTTCCATTGGCCCCGGTGCTACCAATATGATCACTGGAGCTGCGCTGGCTACCATCAATAGACTGCCCGTTTTGCTTTTGCCAGGCGATATTTTCGCGACGCGTGAGCCAAATCCGGTTTTGCAGCAGCTGGAAAGTGCGTCCACTCAGGACATTTCAGTGAATGATTGTTTCAAGCCCGTATCTAAGTACTGGGACCGCATTAACCGGCCGGAACAACTGATTTACGCTCTTCCCGAAGTAATGCGGGTGCTGACCTCACAGGCAGAAATGGGTACGGTAACATTATCCATGCCGCAGGATGTTCAGACGCATGCGTACGATTTTCCGGAGTCATTATTTCAGAAAAAAGTATGGCATATCGGACGTCCGAGACCTGATGTTACTACGCTTGAAAAGGCTGCCGAATGGATCAGGGCTGCTAAAAATCCGGTCATAGTATCAGGTGGCGGTGCTATATACAGTGATGCCTGCGAGGTACTACACAATTTTGCAACAAAGACCGGTATTCCTGTCGGTGAAACATTTGCAGGCAAAGGTTCGGTACGCTACGATGCTCCGTATTGTGTGGGTGGATTAGGCGCTACCGGTACGAAATATGCCATTGAAATAGCCAACGAAGCTGATGTGGTGATCGGGATCGGGACGCGGTACAGTGATTTCACAACTGCTTCGAAATCCATTTTCAAAAACCCGGATGTAAAATTTGTCAACATCAATATCAGCGAATTTGATGCATTCAAGCATGCTGCATTACCTGTAATCGGAGATGCAAAAGTGATTTTGGAAGAACTATCGGCTATTTTGGGTGACTTCGAGGTAGACCAAAGCTACCGCGAACGCATTGCGACCATGAACAAAGCATGGGATGATGAAGTGACGCAGATCTATGCGGAAGGAAATAGTACTGTCCCTCCTATCGATCAGGCGGTGGTAATCGGAACACTGAATTCATTTATGGACGACAGGGATGTGATGATCAATGCTTCGGGAAGTGCGCCGGGTGACCTGCACAAATTATGGCGTGCGACTGATCCCAAAAACTTCCATTTGGAATACGGTTTCTCTTGCATGGGCTATGAAATCGCGGCAGGATTGGGGGCCAAAATGGCTGATCCTACCCGTGAAATATATGTGATATGTGGTGACGGGGGTTACCTGATGAACAATCATGAAATCGTAACGTCCATTCAAGAGGGCGTAAAATTCACGATCCTGCTGTTGAACAATAATGGCTATGCCAGCATTGGTGGACTTTCGGAAAGCATTGGTAGCGAACGCTTTGGAACGATGTACAAGTACCGAGAAGAAAATTCCGGACAGTTATCCGGCGGCTTTTTACCGGTTGATCTGGCCAAAAATGCAGAAAGTCTGGGTGCTATCGTCATTAAAGCGACAGATCGCGCATCGCTGGAAGCTGCACTGGCGCAATCGAAAACCAGTGAACGGACAACAGTCATTTACATTGAAACAAGTCTTTACCGCACAGTGAAAGGTTACCACGCATGGTGGGAAGTACCGGTTGCGGAAGTTTCCACGTCGCCAACCGTGCAAAAGGCTTTTGAAACCTATAAAGAGAATAAGAAAACACAACGGATATTTTTGTAAAAGGAAATTGTCAGAAGTTGTCATCTTTTGTCGATTGTTGTTCAGTCAACAGATTAAAGAAAACCTCAATTTATGACTATCAATGACAATATCTGACCACACCGAATTCTTTACGTTCAATCGATACATTAAATATGAACTTCGAAAACATTCAATTGGGCGTTGCTCCAATCAATTGGACCAATGACGATATGCCTGAACTTGGAGGTGAAAATACCTTCGAGCAATGCATCAGTGAAATGGCGTTGGCCGGCTTTACCGGTTGCGAAGTAGGAAACAAATTCCCGCGGGAAATCAATGTGCTAAAAAAAGCTCTGGAATTGCGCGGCTTGCAGATCTGTAATCAATGGAACAGCTACGAACTGACTACCAAAAGCTTTGCAGAAAACCGGAAAAACTTCACCGAACTGCTGGATTTTCTAGAAATAATGGGTGCGAAAGTGATTGGCGGCGGCGAAACAGGCAATAGCTGTCAGGGGCAAATGGAAGTGCCCGTTTTTGAAGGCAAAGGAATGCTGAACAGTAAGGCAGAATGGGACAGCTTTACATTCGGGTTAAATGAACTAGGAAAAATCGCGCGCGATCGGGGTATGAAGCTCGCGTTTCACCATCATATGGGCACTTGTGTGCAGACTATCGCTGAAACTGACAGACTCCTCAATGAAACCGATCCCGAAAATGTGTACCTGAATTACGATTGCGGACATTTCCACTTCGCAGGCGAAGACCCGTCAGTTGCCCTTCAAAAATACATTGGCCGTACTGCTCACATTCATTTAAAGGATGTACGTCCCAATATTTTGCAAAGCGTTCACGACGAAAGGCTTAGCTTTTTAACAGCTGTAAAAAAAGGCGTTTTCACAGTTCCCGGAGATCCTGAGGGCTGCATTGACTTTCCTTCACTTTTTTCAATTATCAAAGACAGCGATTACCAGGGCTGGATCGTGCTCGAAGCAGAGCAAGACCCTGCCAAAGCCAATCCGCTAGAATACGCTATCATTGCAAGAAACTTTTTCCGCGGGCTTACCGGGATTTAAAATATCATTTTTATTTGCTAGAAACAGGAGGCCCCGCTGGGGCCTTTTTTGTTCGATACTCGCCACACTTCCCCGACAACACACGTAATGAAGGTATGATTCGTTAATGAACATCCATTTAAACACGCGTCTATGCAAAAGCAGTTTACTTAAAATTCATAAACTGACTAATATGTTACATTTTAAAAAGCTAAATCTTCTTTATGTTCTGATTTTCGGGGTGTTGGTTGTGGGGTGCAAGGACAAGAACGTTGATCCGGCCGTAGAAACCACACTCGATTCCACCACTGCTTCCAACTACAAAGCGATCAATAGCTGGCTTTACGAAGTAATGGATGACGCCTATTTCTGGTATAAAAATATGCCGACAGAATCCAGTCTCGATGCCACCATTAACCCTTACGACTACTTCGAAAAGCTTGTATATCAACGAGAAACGGTAGACAGGTTCTCCGCCGTGACTGATGACATTGATGCCTTGCAGAATGAATTCAACGGGATCAGCAAAATTTTCGGAATCAGCTACGCGCTCTCTTATATCGACGACGGAAAATCCAATATTGGCATCTTCCTCAATTATGTGGTCAAAGGCAGCCCGGCCGAAACAGCAGGGCTAAAACGTGGAGATATTTTGTTAAAAGTAAATGGTACCCAACTGACTGCGAACAATTACAGCACATTGCTTAGTGGTATCGAAACGGCCACATTTACACTTGGAGCGTTGGAAGGGAGTAAGATTGTGGCTACTTCAACAACTATCAGCATGACCAAAGCGGAGGTTAGCGAAGATCCGGTGGCTTTTTCCAGCGTAATCACCAAGTCGACGTATGGCAAAACGATAGGTTACCTGGTGTACACGCAGTTTGTACCAGGCACCACCGCCGACGCGGCGAAATATGACAATGAATTGCGCCAGGTTTTTGCCAATTTCAAGAGCAAAGGCGTTAATGAACTTGTTTTGGACCTCCGTTTTAATCCCGGCGGTTACCTTAGTTCTGCCGAAACATTGGCCTCACTCATTGGTAAGAATGTTTCTGCCTCCAAAATTTTTTACAAAGAACAATGGAACGATAAATACATTGCCTACTGGCAGAAAACCAAGGGCGCCGAGGCATTGAACTACCCATTTTTGAATGAGGCCAACAATATCGGAAGCAACCTGAGCCGTGTATTTGTACTTACTTCCAATGGTACCGCTTCGGCTAGCGAGCTTGTAATCAATGGCTTGAAACCCTATATGGACGTGATCACGATCGGCGAACATACCGCTGGTAAAAACCTTTTCGGTTCATTGATAGACGACGATCAGGGACGATGGAAATGGGGCGTATATGTGATGCTCGGCCAAACAGCCAATGCCAATGGGGAGTCGGATTACGGAACTGTGAATGGCATGACGCCCGACTACCTGGTAGAGGACTCGAAGGTTCCTTACAAACCTTTCGCCGACGAGAACGAAACTTTATTCCGAAAAGCATTGGACGTCATGGGTATCCCTGCACCAGACGGATTACGGATTGCGGCATCAAAAACTGTGGATACTTTCAAAAAATCATTGCGTGACGATCTGAAAACACGTAAAAACCTTATGATCAAAAAAGGAACAATCCCGTTGATCAATCAGTAAATTCTCTTATATCAATGAATGTTAAAAGGAGGTCCTGGATCAGGGCCTCTTTTTTGTGGACGGCCCGGTGCATCAAAAAACTAAGGTACCGTCATCAAATTCACCGGATTTGCCGTAATTTTATTTAATAATCGACATGATACTCACGTTAAGACTGTTTAGGGCTGTGGCTGATATATGAAAATAAAATCTTTACTTCTTCTCCTTTCTTTCCTTTTTTACCTGACGAATGCTTCCGGGCAAACTGTCAGGCATACCTATCGTTTTTACAAAGATTTCGCGGTTGCAAAACCTGAATGCGGGCCAGATCTTATTCCGTCAAAAGCACTTGGCATTTGCCCGATAGGAGCCAGTCCGGGCAGCTTTGAACAAGATGTCCTGCCTTGCGGCGTGCGAAGGGATGTTTATCACAACAAACTAAATTGGGGCTTCATGTACCCCAACTCGGAAGGCGCAATCACGGATACCTACACCATTCAGATGTATATTAAGGTGACTGACTGGGGCGAGACCTGGGCCAGGATCATTGATTTTTCAAACGGAGCACTAGATCAGGGTATTTATTTCAAAGACAATAATGGCTCAACCGACCGCTGTCTTGATTTCTATCCTTACGGTCGCGCTGGCGCCTGCCCATTTTTCAATACTTCAACTTATTATCTGCTGACTTTTACACGTAACGGGCAGACGGGTATCATGAATGTGTATGTGGACAATGTATTGTTCGCTACCTATAATGATTCGGAAGGAAGATACGTCGGCAAAGCAGGAACACCGATCTATATTTTCCGTGACGACAGTTCCGTTGCCTGTGAGTCTGGCGAGGCAAACTTTGCATATTTGTCATTTACCAACCAGTATTACGGTCAAAAGGAGGTGGAAAAGGCATTTTCAGAAGTCTGTTTTGTTGCGAATATCAACTCTTACGCGGATTTCTCAATATCGCCGAACCCCAGTTGTGGTTTCCCAAAAGACATTGACATTAAATACACCGGAAGCATACCATTACCCGGCACAGGTTATAAATTCGAATGGGTCTTTGATGGCGGCAAAATTGTGTCAGGCAGCGGAGTGGGGCCATATGTGGTAAACTGGGATACTGGCGGCACAAAAAATGTAACATTGACCGTCACGGGCATAGGTTGTGATAACCCATTGACCAACCGCAAACAGGCTACGATCAGCAACCTGAACCTCGCAACCGCCGTGGAATCCGGAAGCTGCGAAACCGGTAAAGATGGTACGCTCACATTAACCGCCACAGACGGACTCCCACCTTATCAGTACTCGATAGATTCAGTTAATTACCAAACTGATAACATTTTCAAAGTACCCGCCGCATCTTACAAAGTATATGTCAAAGACGGGAACAATTGCACGGTCGGCAAGCCGGTGAATGTCGTTTTCAACAGTGACATTGTTGTGAATACCATAGCTGATACTACGATTTGCGAAGGCCAGACTGTTGGACTGAATGCCACCGGTAATGCGCAAAACTTTTTGTGGTCACCCCAGGCGGGTTTGAATGATGCCACAGTAAAAGATCCGGCTGCGACTCCCGAGGCAAGTACTCAATACATCGTGACGGCCGTTCGTGGATTTTGCTCTCAGTCGGACACTGTCAACATTGATGTTGCTCCCAAAATTGAAGTAATGGTAACGCCCGACGCGGTTGTGGAGGCGAATGTACCTTACCAGCTCGCAGCCTCGTCACCGCAGGTCCCCGATATGCGTGATGCAATGTTTATATGGTCACCGGCGATCGGCCTGAACAATCCGGCCAGTCCGAGCCCCATCGCCACATTGCAATCCGATCAGTCCTATACCGTCGAAATTACGTCAGGTATGGGTTGTAAAGGAACAGGGAATGTAAATCTTTCGGTCAAAAGGCATGAGAGTATCAATGTACCCTCGGCTTTCACCCCCGACGGAGATGGCAAAAATGACATACTGGTCCCGCTGATCAACGAAATTGTGTCCATCAGCTATTTTAAGATCTTCAATCGCTGGGGGCAGGTCGTATTTTTTACGGATCAATTAAACAGTGGCTGGGACGGTTGGTTCCAGAACAAAAACCCGATTACCGGGATCTATGTCTGGGAAATAGAAGGAAAATCCCAGAAAGGGACCACGATCAGAAAGAAAGGATCGGTGGCTTTGATCAAATAAAAAATCGTCCCCGTTTTGCGGCGGAGACGATTCAAAAATCTCTATAATAATATCTAGTTAATCCAGCTAAACTCGTATTGCAGTTCAGGAACGCGGGTACGGTCTGCTATTCTTAGTAGTCTCGCAGGTAATGCCATCAGATAGTCGCGTGCTTTTTCTGCCTTTTCGTTAATGTCGCGTACCGCTCCTATCTCCCACTCCACAAGAAGGCTGTCGAGAATTTCAATGTAATCCTGTGTTGTATAAACGCCTAATCTTTGTGCGGCGTCGGAAAAGTGTGAAAAAGTCACTCCCATCTTCACACCAGTTTCTCTCATAAAATGTGCCGGCATAACGATTTTTTTCCTCATCATATCTTCCAAAGCGATGATCAGTTCGGAGGGGTCCACTGCCAGGATACGGCTCACAAATGCCTTGTATGCCTTGGCATGCCGCATTTCATCAGAAGCGATCACGCCACATATTTTGGACAAATGTGGATTACCGAATTTTTTTGCCAACGTAGCTGTCCGGCGATGCGACACATTGGTTGCAAGTTCCTGAAAAGAAGTATAGATAAAGTTTCTATACGGATCGCGGTCAGTACCGATGTCAAAACCATCCGCAATCAGGAATTGGGTAGACACTTCCATGGCGCGCATATTTACGCGTCCCGACAGGTACAGATATTTATTTAACAAATCGCCATGACGGTTTTCCTCCGCTGTCCAGGCACGTACCCATTGCGACCACCCGGAAGGATTATCGACCTGATCTACACCGATCACGTCCATCAACCAGGATTCGTAAGTAGGCAGAGCTTCTTCTGTTATGGTATCTCCAATCAAAACGGCAATGTAATCGTAAGGCAGGTCACGGCAGCTTTCCTGCAATAATTTAACCTCACTTACAAAGTTTTCATCACTGAAATCCGGCAGAAAATCAGAAGGTTGCCAGTTCTCTTCGATCGGCTTTAAGTATTCGGACATGAGCACATTCAGGTCTTTACCTATATGTTGCATGACTTCAAGTCTTTCTGCTGAAAGTGCGGTCTCCATTTTTATAATATTTTAAACGCTAGTTACTATTGCACAAATTACGTGAATTTAATGTAAGTTTTGAATGATAATTGTCATTTCGAACTTCAAAAATTAGTATAACCAACCCTCTTTTAAATTACTTTTGCAAAAAATATAAGAATGAAAAAGATCCTCGATTACGTGCTGAGCAGTATTTACCTGATTCATTTTGGACTAACATTATTGGTTTTTCACATTTTACAGGTGGTTGCTTTCAACGTTTTTGGTAAAAAAGCACATAAGGTTGTCGTAGATTATCTCAACTTTACCCTCACCTTCGGACTCTACCTGACCGGTGCCCGCATTAAGCTTCTCAACCTTTCGAACATTCCCGACAACCGTACGATTATTTTTGTTGCTAATCACCAGAGCACGTTTGATGTTCCGGCTATTTACTGGTTTCTCAGAAAATACCATCCCCGCTTTGTTTCGAAAATAGAACTTGCAAAAGGTGTTCCAAGCATTTCATACAACCTGCGTAAAAGTGGTGCTGCGTTGATCGATCGCAAGGACGGCAAGCAGGCTATCACTGAAATCGCCAGACTTGGTAAACTTATTTCGGAAGAAAAATCATCGGTCATCATTTTTCCTGAAGGTACCCGCACGGCCAGCGGGAACATGAGACCATTCGCTCCCGGCGGTGTCGCCACACTCCTCAAACGCGCCCCCGACGCACTCATCGTTCCGGTGGCCATCAATGGAACCGGCGCTTTTAATCCGAAAGGCACATTTCCCCTCAAATCATTCTCCAACCTGTCCTGGACAGTACTGCCAGCTATTGAGCCAGCGGGAAGAAAAGCAGAAGAAATCCTGGCCGAAGCTCAGGAAGCGATCCGGAAAGTTATTTCGTGAGGAGCTCGCAAGCTACCCTCCATTGCATTTACGGCCGCTCAAAAAGTTATTGAGCATAACCTACTGAAAATCAGAAGTCTCAATATCTTCTAAAAATGCAATTTTTTCACTTAACAATCATTAACAACCGCATTTTAAACCTATCTAGCCGGCATCCCTCTAACCCATGAACTTTAAAATTTATGAGTTATGAAAAAGATACTTTTTGCCGCCGCGATTCTTGCTCTTGGATTTACATCAGCATCCGCGCAATATGATTCCCGATATAACGATCGTGACCGCAGCCATAACGAATACCGCGACCATGACGGCCATCGTGGCGGACGTATGTCAGACATTAATTTCCTGCAAAGAGAAGCACGTCAGCAAATTGCAGCTGGTGTTCAGAGAGGTACACTTACTTCCCGCGAGGCGAATGCGCTGATGAATGAGTACGACAGAATTGAAGCAAGAGAAAGACGGTACAGCCACCGAGGCAGAGTATCGCCACGTGAGGCCCGTGTACTTCGTGAAGACCTGGAAAGATTAATGGCCAACACCCGTAGAATGAGTGATCGTCGCGGCGACCATTGGGCTCGCGACCGCAGAAACAGATATTAAATGGCAGTTGAAGGTTTAGGGTAGTGCAGAAAGCACCGGGTCGCTGACCTGGTGCTTTTTTATTCCTTGTTGAAATAGCGCACCAGTTTGACGTGCGACTTTTCAAAACCTTCACGTTGATAAAAACGGTGCGCCTGTTCGCGGACATTTCGCGATGTTACTTCCATTTGGATTGCGCCGTTGGCCTTGGCGAAGTCAACCACATGGGCGATCAATGCTTTTCCAAATTGCTTCGACCGATGCTCCGGCTCCACATACATTTCCTGAATTTCGGAAACCAGGGCCGCATGATGCAATAAAGGCTGAATGTGGCAGCTCACCATCCCCACAGGTTTCCCTAGATATTCACCCAGGAAGTAACTGATATTGGCGCTTTTCAAATTCTTTTTGAAAACAAAGTCGAAACCATCGGGGTCCATTACCATGTTTTCCAAACCGCATATCATATCATAAACAGTATCGCGGTCATGGATCGTTGCTTCGCGAATGGATAGCTGGATGTCTTCTGTCATATCAGGTCTTTTGGCCAAAAATAATTATTTCTGGGGCCAAAGAATGACTTTATTACCATCCTCTTTAAAAATTTCATCCCGGTATTTCACGAGTTGTGCCTGTGTATACTTGCTCATATCCATGCGCGAGCCATCGTTCACATTCGGGAAAGTTCGAATGCCGTGAGATAGCCGAAAAAGGTTCGTTTGTAGAAGCAATAGTCCGCCATTCGGGGAAAATTACGGGAGTAGAAAGGGTATTTTACGCGTAGGTTCACTGATATTCTGAGAGTTAAATTTGTACATGCCGAGTAAATAAGGAAGCCTACCGCGGGTAGCGTATACACACAATCGTTAGATATCGCACGTAAACCTACCTCTATCGAATGAAAAATCTACCAGCGCAGCCCATTTCAAGTCATTGGTACCGGGAGCAGCCACTTACCACCCGGTTGCAGCAGGAACCGACCGACACCTACGATACCAGCTTTCACCTGATCAATTCCAGCCTTGCGGCGTTGCTCAACCAGTCGCCCTGCGTGACTTGGATACTCGATATCCGGACACAGCAGTTTGATTTTATCAGTGAAAATACGAGGGAATATTTCGGTTATGGTTATGAAAATTATTTGTTAAATGGGTATCGGTTTCATCAGAAAACCAAACATCCCGACGACATTACAAACACCAGTAAATTAATGGATTGCGTCTGGAACGAGCTGAGCAAATGTCCGTCCAACCAACGCAAAAACTACAAATTCAGCTTCGACTACCGCATTCTGAAACCCGACGGAAAAGCGATCCGTATCCTGGAACAGAATACAGTTTTTCAGAATGATGCATCGGGCGATATTACCCATTTGCTGGGCACGTGCAACGACATTACACAATGGAAAAGAAACGGCACGCAGCTCGCGTCGCTGGCGTCGAGCATTAATCAGCAATATTTCCTTTTCACAGCGGAAAACACCGCAGCCGCACGCCCGCAATCACTTCTCAGCAAACGCGAACTAGAAATCGTGAAACTCATTTCCGAGGGCCGCAGTAGCAAATACATCGCCGACAAGCTCTTCATCAGCTTCCACACAGTAAACACCCACCGCCAAAAAATGATCGAAAAAACCGGCACCAAAAATACCGGTGAGCTGGTTCAGTACGCGGTTTGTAATGGGTTGGTTTAGAGGAGAATACTGAAATTTCAGTATTGTGGGAGGTAGGGTTGGGGTGTAGTTTTGAGGTGAGAATATCCTATATCAAGCAAGATCGCCTGTCAATTCCAAGTTTCAATTCTAAAAGAAGACCTATTATGAAAGAAGAATGGTTTACAAATTCATATAGAAATTGGTTCTATAAGTTTGGCTCTATCTTTATTGTATTAATAGTGACATACGCAGTCTTACATGCATTCAGAATATACGAAGGTGAAGAAATTGTAAACTTCACTGATCAGGAAAAAGCAAGTATCACCACTCTAGTCGATAATTATATCTCGAGCGATTCCACCAATCCTGACAAAAAAAATATTCCAGAGAAACTGAGAGATAATATTGTCACTAACCTCGAAAAGTTTGTAACGGCTAGATACAAACTAGACTCCTCTAGTAAATCTGATTTAAAGCAATTTCTAGTTCAGTTCGCCAATTCCGGATTTGCACCATCGCTTCTGATCGAATTCAAAATTCGAGTACATTCATACTTTTGGCTTACGGAAGACGGTGTCTTTTTGGAAATTATCTTTTGGAGCTTATTCGGTGTCCTTTGTAGTCTTTTCTTTTATGTTTCTGAGTCTATGGCGAAAAATGAATTCAAGACAAATCAGGAATACATTCACGCCGCAAAATTATTTTACGCCCCGATCACAACCCTAGTTGTCTATTTCAGCATAAACGCTCTGGTTTCGAATGGTGAAGTAAACCTGAATAACCTTAAACATGGATTGATCATCTTGTCCTATGTCCTAGGTTTCTTTTCTGGCAGAACCATTGATCTTCTCAGTCGCATAAAAGACCTTATACTGCCTGCCGGAAATCAAGAAAAAAAAGAAGGAGCAACTGATGATGATTTTGAAAAGTTAGATGAAGAGTCACAACATCAACTGATTGTACAAGCAATTGAGGTGAACGATGAAAAATGGAGAACGACATTACCAAACATTCAATCAATTGGAAGTGGTAAAAAATATATAAAGGACAAGAAAACTGCACTCAATGCAATTGTATTTGAAGTTAAGAAGAAAGAACTGAATATAGACGACGAAGATAAAGTGCCCACCGAAATTGAATTTCAAGGATATAGAATCCCGACTGACGTACAGGAAAGATCTTCACTAGTTACTACTCAGGCCAGAAGAGGACCCGGTAGCAGCGTTTCTCGAATTGAACTCGATGATGGCGGAACCATAGGCTTAAAGGTTTTCAAAAAAATTGACGATAAAGTACAGCCGTTCCTGCTTAGCTGCTATCATGTCCTTTGCCTATCCGAATTAAGAGATAAAATACTTCGAGTTGAAAAAGGCGTTACCACATCCGACCCGAAGGTGGTATCACCGGCACGAAGAAAAGACGATAAAGATGTGAGTCACAATATCGTTGGTACAGTCGAGGAGGGAACTCTAAATACGTTTTTAGATGCTGCAATAGCCAGACTTACTAGTGAGCATGCTATTGAACTAACAGTGGGCGGAAAGCTGCCTAGTCAAATTTACGATCTTAAAAAAAGTGATGAGGACAGCAGCTTTGTTGTGCAATCATGGGGAGCAGCTTCGGCACAGCCATCGCCTTTTAAAAAAGTATTAAAGATAAGCGACAATCCAAGCATAATTTATGATGGAATTGGATCCAAAGTAATGAAACATCTAATTCAGACTGAGAAGATTTCACAGTCCGGTGATTCAGGAGCTCCCGTATTTACGATGGACGGAAAAGTAGTAGGAATAATAGTGGGAGGTGATGAAGTTTCAGTTAGCTATATTCTCCCAATTCGCAGAATACTCAATACTCTATCCGTACGATTAACAACGAGTTAAAACATTGAACAACATGAAAACCACAACTCTGATATTTCTATTACTGACTCCTTTGTTCCATGATAGCTTTGGGCAAAATGGAGATACCGTAAGGTTATCATTTAGTGACTTCCCATTTAAATCGAATAGTCTAAGCTTTAATGCAGATTCCTCCGGTTCACTTACTGTCACAATCGATAATATCGACAGTCTAAATCTGGGGAATATCAGTTCTTGGAAATTCTTTGAAAAAAGTAACCCTGAGCCGATACAGGAAATTTCTGCTGATGTTAGCAATGGTATAGCCAAGTTTAAGCTGTCAGACTTAAATGGAATCTTGATCGATCAATCTTTGAATTTACAAATTCGTGGCGATCTTAGCAAGATTATCGATGGCCTAAAAGTAACAGCCGATACACTCCTCTGGGAGTTCATTGTTAACAAAATAGAATCAAGCGACACAACAACTGCTCCCGAGGTTGAATCGACGTCAAATGATGATGAAAATGCAAAATCACTAACAAAAGCATATCTCGATAAAATAACCGAGTTATATCCGAAGTTTGAGCAGGGTAAAATATTTAGAGAAGACAACACGATATTCTTGTTCATAGGTGAAGATTTATCGCGTATTCCTGGGACAGAATTCCCAGATTGTATAATCCCAAATGTGACCTATATAATTCAATATCTATCAACTAAAAAGGACTCCAAAGTCTCTTTCAGAGGCGAGCCCAAAAGAGGGCCTGATATTGTAATTAATAAAGCACAATCCGGTACAAGCTCCATTGAAATCACTCCATATACCTCTCAACCCTTTGGTCCTTTTGAAGAAGGTGCAGACTTTTTCATCCAGGTTGACTCTCGTCCTGTAAAAAACTTCTCCTTCAATTCCTGCTCGCAAGCCTACCACGTAACAATCTCAGCCGGTTTTTTTGGATCGTCTCTAAATAACCCAGAGAATATTACCCAGAAGGCCAAAGACGAAACGCTGTACGCAGACAACCAAACAAGTCAAAAGGCATTAACTATTATGGCAATGTTCTATCCAATTCCACGAGATCCTTTCTATAAATACAAAGAGCTGGATTTCTGGCAAAAATGGAGTTTCAGCTTTGGAACCAAATTGAGTGAAAATCTATTCGATGATTTTTTACTGGGCCTAAATTTCGAATTTTCTAAGGGAGGCAATTTTACTGGTGGTATTCACTACGGGCAACATCGGGTAATACGAGGATACAAAAAGTTCCGATTCGGGAAAGACACGTATGACGGAACATTCGACAATACACAAACTAACTTGCGTTGGGACTTAGGAATTTTTCTTGGTATTACACTTGATTTGAGAATTGTGAACGCACTTCGCTCTAATGGACAGGATCAGAAAAAAAGAGCCACTGCCAGTACTGACCAAAATAATTGACTAACATCATGAAAACGAAAACCGCTTTATCTCTAATTTTTATCTTCTATTATTCCTTACTATTTGCCAAAAGTCAGTCTAAAGGTTCTCTAGAATCTAATCCAGACGGCGACTGGAAAAGTGAGAAAGAGGTTAATTTTTATTTTGGTGACTACTTCTTTTCCCCGACGAAGTCTAACAATTTTTACGGGTTTGTGCAGTACAATCACTTTTACTCGTATGGAGACGGAGTCAAAAGTCCTAAAATTGGATTGCTGTTGAACCCAGCAATCTGTCTGGGTAGTGGCCTAAAAAAGAACGAAAGCCCATTTAATAATTTTAAGCCACTGCAACACGGGCGAGTAAGCCTTATTCCTACACTAATTGTTTCGAGCTACGTTGACAACGATACAAAAAAAGATATTAAAGTTTTTGCATTAGTTAAAGCCGGCATAAACTACTATCCATTGATAAAGAATACAGGATCGCCAAAATATGGTCTCAATGGTTATGAACAGTGGCAGATTGGCCTTGGTGGTGGAATAGAAGTTTCATCGTTCTTGAAAATAGAGGGAACTTACTATAGAGCTGGATACGATTTGAATAGAAATTCCCGCAAATACTTTGAAGCCAACATTAATGATGTTTCCTTCTTCAATGCCGTAAGATTAACAGCTAGTTTTAAAATATATGACAATTTAAGTGCACTTTTTGACTGGCACGGATTCGCAAATTCATACAATAATGAGAAATACTACTCCGTTGGATTGAATTATGCTTTGCCAGTTTTCAAAAGAGAATTTTCAAAGGCTTACAAAGAACAAAATACAGATAGTAAAAACAATTTCACTACACCAATAAATATAAACTCCCAATCCACAAATAAAAATAGCACTTTGATCAAGGATCAAAGCAATAATAAGAGGAATAGTGAATCGATCTCTACACTTAAGACGCACGAAAACATAAAACCAAGTTCAAATAAAAACATCGAAACCATGCTACCAGAATTGGTTCTTTCCAAAGTCGCCCATTTCAATGGAAAGAAAATGGAGTCAATTGAACTTAGTGGAATGGCGTTAAATAATGGTAGACTCTATTTTGTCTCTGACAATAAAAACGATATATATGAAATTCAGATAAACGATGGAAATTTCCAAATAATCGATACAATCACAACTAATTTACCGAAAAATAGAAATAGTGTATATAATTTCGAAGGTATCGATGCATGTGACAACAAATTTTATGTCATTGACGAAGGTATAAATTCAACCGTCTATCAATTTAGTCTAGACGGAACAAAACTGAATGAAGATTCATATGCAGGGAAAATAGTATACAAGAAAAACGATGGACTGGAAGGTATAGCAATAGATTGTAAAAAGAAAATGGTATTTCTTGCTAAGGAACGAGACCCAGGGTTTATTTACAAGGTAAATATGAAATCCGGAGAAGTCCCTTCCGTATTCTTTACGTCAAGCGATCCATCGGATGATTTTTCCGATTTAAAGTTTTACTCAGATTATTTGTATGTTTTGGAAAGACGCAAGCACCGGATTTCAAAGATCGATTCCAATGGTCAGATTGTCAGCCAGATTTCTTTTAGGAAAACTACAACATCTTCTTTTGGTACAGAAAAGCAGATGTATTCAAAAGGCAACGGTAATGAAGAATTTGGCTTCTCCGAAGCGCTACTCATAACAAAAGATAAAATTTTCATAGGTATGGATAGCGGAAGTAACACAGAGGTTCGTCCTTGGTTTATCGAAAATTTTGAAAAAAAAGGTGCAAAGAAAGGAGCTCATCCGGCGGTCATCTTAATATTTGAAAGACCCTTAAGCTTCTAGCGCAGTGAAAAATTGCACAATAACTTTTGGAGAAATCAGGAGAAGTATTCTGGATAATACTAACGTTCTAAATAACAAAACCAAAGAACAAGCAAACCACCACTACTCAACAACCTAAAAACCAAGCAACTACCATTAAATAACAAAACCTCATCAACCACTCATTTCCCAAATAAAAAACATAACTTCAATACCCCAACCCGCCCGTAACCTACATTTTCCCCTTTCTGAAATATAACCCACTTGATTTTATTGCAGTGAAATTAATGAGCCATTTGGTGGCTTCATAAGCATTGACGTATACACACTTTCGTTCGATTGCATTTCACATCATTTTCACATTTAAAATCAAAAAACATGGCACCTGTTGATCCGCATGATTTTAAGACTGACCGTATCCTGAAAAACCTCCAGGGCAATACCATCAAAGGCCACGGAAGAGAACATACGACGCATATTTTTATCCATTTTGATGCAAACAAAATCGTTGCTGCCAAGAAATGGATACGCACCTTTGCCGAGGATACGCTTACCAGTGCAAAAACGCAGTTGGAACAACGGGAAAAGTTTAAAAAAGAAAAAATTCCCGGCGGAATGTTTGCCGCCCTTTTCCTGACTGCGAAAGGCTATGAAGCACTTGGATTTGCGGATGTTGACGCAAAATTCGCTGACGATGCTTTTAAAAGTGGTCTTAAAACAAGACTTAACATTACCAATGATCCCAATCCCAGCCAGTGGGAAGAAGGTTTCCGTGATGAAATACATGCAATGATCCTGCTCGGTGATGATGAGTTGCGTCGAATGGGCGAGTTTACGAAAGGGCTACTAGATATCCTGGATGCATTTAGTCATATCAACGTCGTGGAATATGGTAATGCCATTCGTAACTCCGCCGGTGCCGGAATCGAACATTTCGGATATGTCGACGGCACCAGCCAGCCGCTGTTTCTTAAAGACGAGATCGAAAGCTATGAAAAGGATCATGGCGTGGTACTTTCCGCTCCTACGGATGCCTTGAAATTTGATCCTTCTGCCGATAAGGAGCTGATACTAATTCCTGACCCTTATGTAGCCGTAAATCTAGAAAAACCTGCTTTCGGCAGCTATTTTGTTTTCCGAAAACTGGAACAGAATGTGAGGGCTTTCAAGCTGGCGGAAGAAGTTGTCGGTGAGGCATTGTTCCCTAACATTGGAGAAGAATCGAAACGAGAACTGGCCGGTGCCTACCTGGTGGGACGTTTTGAAGATGGCAGCCCGGTCGTGATGGATGATGAAGATGCCGTTCCAAACAGTGCCGGTTTCAACAATTTTAACTACGCCGACGATCCCTCAGGCGGCAGGTGCCCTCACTTTGCTCACGTTCGTAAAACTAATCCGAGGACCGGTGCTTTCGATCAGTCCAAAAGAATGGCCCGTCGTGGGATTCCTTTTGGCCATCGCAATGTCGATACGGAGCTGGATCCCATTGCTTCGCAGACACCGGAAGGCGGCGTCGGTCTGCTTTTTATGAGCTATCAGGCCAGCATTCAAAATCAGTTTGAATTTATCCAGCAGTTTTGGGCCAATAGTGTCAACTTTCCTGGCGCTGCCACGGGTATCGATCCCATCATTGGTCAGTCCGCGACTGGCAATCCGGCAGACCGCATCTTCGCACTTCCACAAGTGTATGGGCATGCAGTACCGGCCGTAACCGCTGATTTTGAGCAATTCGTGACGATGAAAGGGGGAGAGTACTTTTTTGCACCGAGCATCACGTTTTTGAAAGGTTTGGTCTGACCTATCAGTATAGCAGCAGTCAGGTTAATGCAAAAAACACCAACAGCACTCATCAGATGGACACATATTTTGATCGGCTCCGCATTCGGTTCTTGCAGATCACAACCCGCTCTTTCCTGAAACAGATCAGCAAGAGCTTCTGGGTTGTCGCCCGGCATATCTCTCTTCTGATGCTGTTGGTCGTGTTATATCTTTTTATCATTTTCAGCAACCAACAAGGCATAGATATCATTGGAGCCGTTATTTCCAGTGGTAACTATTCCTTCTGGACGTTTGTTTCCGTCATTCTTTTTGACGTTTCGCTCTGGTTCTGCGCCAATTTTATCCTGCAACTGAAACAGATCTCTTTTGACAACCACTTTGTAAAAAAGAACGAAGATGGGATAAAATTTTTGGTCAAAAACCTTCCAACGTTATTGGGCATTTTGCCGATAGTAGCGCTTCTGCTCAAACCTGAATTTTATAATCGGCAAAGCATCTGGTTTGTAATCCTGTTATTTATTTTTACCATTCTCCTACCCATCGTTTTCCGCGCAAACTCCTCTTTTTTAAGCCAAACATTTCGAAATATCCAATGGCTTAATTCGATCAACCTTCAAAGTCAGTCGATACAGTCTTTGTTGTATTTCAGAAGTGCGAGAATTGCATTCTGGACATTTACAGGAATAATTGCCGGGCTATTTATTCTTTCACTTACTTCCATTGAAACAGGCTTCGCAATATATGTAGGCCCATTTGCCATACTCAATTTTGGCCTGTCATTTTTTGCAGTATTAATGTCGTTGATACTGTATATCAATATTCCGGGAAGAAGACCCTTTGCTATCTTCTTCGCAATGCTTTACGTGGTATTCAGTCTTTTTAATGACAACTCCGAAATCCGGACCCTGCCTATTAAAAATAAGAGAGATAGCCTGGAAACTGATTTCACAAAGTGGATTGGAAGAGCATTACGGAAGGATTCGACTTACCGTGATAAAAAAAAGATCGCAACGGTATCGACCATTCCGGTGATCTTTATCGCCACAGAAGGCGGCGGAATCCGGGCCCTCAGCTGGACCGGCCTGATCCTGGACGAACTGGAAAGAATTTACCCCGGGATCCATAAAAATATTTATGCAATCAGCGGCGTTTCAGGAGGTGGGGTCGGCGCCACATTTTATGTCAGCTATCTCTACGACCATCTTAAAAGCGGGAGCAAGCTGAGTACCGACAGTTCCGGATTCCGAAAATCGGTTAGCCAGGACTTTCTCTCTGACTTGCTCGCCGCCTATTTATTTCAGGACAACCTTCAAAATTTTCTGCCGGTTTCTATTCCAAGTTTCAACAGGACCAGACGGTTGGAAGATACGTGGAGCAAATCTTTTTTGAAAAATAATAACAGCCAAACGTTCGAATTGCCGTTTACGGATCTATACAAGGATACCACGATCCAGCTTCCCAGGCTTTTCATTAATGGAGTACTGGCAGAAAGCGGACAGAAAACGGTTGTGACCTATCCTACGCTGACCGGAGGGAAAGACAACATTTTCCGGGACGACATCGACGTAATTTCCACGATAGGAGAAGACATTCCCATTAAAACAGTTGCATCCCTTTGCTCCCGGTTCCCCTACATCACCTCAGGCGGAATGATCAAGCAATTTGGTGGAACGAATATTGGCCATGTCATTGATGGGGGTTACAAAGAAAATACGGGTTTGGAAACCGTATGGCAGCTTATTCTCCGTTTGAAATCGCATTGGCAAAGGCTTCAAAGACAGGAGTCCGACGACAAGACAGTGAAATGTATCAAATTTCAACCCATTGTCCTGTTTATCAAAAATAGCCTGTCCGTCGAATCCAGTGACATTAAGCCGTCCAGCTTTTTGTATGATCTGCTTACCCCGATCAATGGTTTTAGCAAAGCTTCTGACCGTAGAACGCCGATTATCGACGCATTGACCAAAAACGTTTTTGAAGACTACATTGACAAGGAAAATATGCTTAAAACCTGTCTCTATTATAAAATTGACCTGGACAGAAAAAGCAAAGCGGGCAACAAACTTCCCCTTGGCTGGTACTTTTCCAACCAGTCGTTTCAATTCGTGAATAGCGAAGCTCAGAGATTTCTGAATGATACGGTCCAGTTCGACAAACCTTCGCCGATGCATCTTGAATTGCGTAAATATTTTAAAAAATAACCTATGGAAGGCTTAAACTCATTTTTACAGATCGGGGCCTTTGTTATTGCGATGATGTCGCTTTACAAAGCACTGTCCGAATATGGCATGAATAATTCTTTCAAAAGAGCAGAAGTATTGGAAAAACTGATTGCAAAATTTAATGATAAGGAAATCTATGCTGCTAAAAGGTTACTGGATGATTTCGAAAAATATCATTTCACCGGCATAGATCCTGCCAATTCAGAGGCCAATGAGAAAAAACTGCTGAGGAAGTACAAAGGTCGCGTAACTTTCGTGCACAACAGTTATGATCACGAGTTGGTGGTGGCAACACGCGGTGCGAATCAGAGCTTCGATCTCAAAATATTTATCGGCAAAATTGCATCCAATGAGGCGGGATACATTCCTAATCCCAAAAGTGTGCTTTGTGAAGTTGCCAAAGAACATGCGCACATCAACGAGTTCAAAATCATTAATCTGAAAAGAGTCCTGAGAAGCCACATTGGTGACGTGATCTATGACGATGAGGTTTATTTCCGCGACTCATTTGACAAGCTCTTGGACTTTATATTGTTACTGATTTACTACCTGAGAAATGAAATTATTACCATTCAGGAGGTGCACGCGCATTTTCTCTTCACTTTACAGCAAGTACGGAGTTACAGACCGCTCAACAAATACATCAAACTATATTACAACGAGGCTGACTTTGAATGGCTGTACGAACAGCTGCCGGAATCGAAAATAACATCGGGTACCGGCGATAATATCGTTGCGATTTAAAGGATGTCACTTATTTTATTCATCCCGCAGGAACGGAAATTGCAATGCATCATCAGACAACATATATGATGATGAAAACACAATCAAAAGCGAAACATGAGGAAGGCGGCACTCCCTCGCATGGTGGCCCGAAAGGTGGCATAAAACAAAAAGATGATAGTCTGAAACCCGCAAGAGCACTAAAAAAAGAGTCGATCGCGAAGTCGGAAAAAACTAATATGACGGGCAAAAAAGGTTACAACGAAACACCCCCGACCGTACCCGTCAAATCGACCAAATAAGAAGATTTTTGGGATTTTGCAGTCCGGGATTGTATTATTTTTTAGCCATAATAGCCTCTATTGCAGCGGCCAGGTAAACCAATGGCGCATTCCAGTTGATCGCGATTTCATTGGACGCATATGAACAATCGTCGTCTGTAAACGATTCGTCCGCAAATTTGCTGGCGTAAGTCGTGCATTTGTCCTGTTGTCCCGGATTTGGTCCGCCAGACAAAAGGCCCGGTATCGGATCTACAATTCCGTCAGCAATGGATGGTCGGTGGTGTGGATGCATTACCCGTTTTGAACCAAAACCCGTCAAAAAACAATAACCGGTTGCATTACGTCCCAACATGTAGTCCAGGTTACCTAATGCGGCCCGAACATATTTCTGATCAGCACTGATTTTGAATGCATACAACAATGCGATCCCCTGGTTGGCGGCGACCGAGCTGCTTCCCCATGCGTAATCTTTGGAATTTTTGCCCATTACCGTGTGATATGGCTGTTTTTCGAGATCTTTTAACAATTCGTCTGCATAGGTCGTGACACTTGTTTTGAGTTGTTTCTCCAACTGCGCTTCCAATTTCAATGTCTCCGAAAACCTGATCAGCGTGTAGTATCCCAATGTCCTTACCTGGCTCCAAGTCGGCAACGCCATGGGTTCATTCGTCCGGAAAGGAATGTCCTTGATATACCCCGGCTTTCCCGTCGACGCATACATCTCAGCCGACGCCCATACCCACTCATCGCTCGCGTCTCTGTCCCCATAGGCACCCGTAACAATGTCAGGATCAAATTTTTTGTTCAATTCCTCCTGGTTGTAAAAAATAGCCGGGTTCTTTTTTGCCCATTCCCAGGCTTTCACAGACGCTGTCATGCACGAGTCGGCCAGGCCGGGAAATTTACTTTCAAAAGCTCTGAAAATACGGCCAGACTGTGCCATTACGGCGACAAAATCTAATGTTGCAACCGTATTTTTCTGAACTACATACCGTGGATTCTTTGCGGCATCCGGCATCACCATTCCGTCGAAACGAGGATTGGTCAGTTTATGGTAAACACCTCCATCAGCCGGGTCTTGCATTGTCAACATCCACCTCAGGTTCCATATCACCTCGTCCAGCAGATCGGGAACAGAGTTATTGCTTTCCGGAATGTTGACATTGAAATCTTCGAAATAGGAAGGAAAATCTTCATACAAAGACAGCAGGGTACCCATTGTAATTCCCGAGTTCACCACGTACTTATTATAATCCCCCGCATCGTACCAGCCTCTTGTTGAGCTGATTGAAGTATTTTCAGGCCTACCCTCCGAAATCGCGGAAGCATGGACCAGAATTTTGTCATCGGGATGACCTGCCGGGCGCGCCCATTTACCTGCAAATTTTTCCGGTAACCCCACTGAGGCACGTTGGTAGTAAAACCCTTTCAATGCTGCTTCTGCGACTTCGCGGTGTATATTTTCTTTTATTTCAAATGATGCCGATTTCCCTAGCCCGGGAATTTCAACAATGTATTTCCCTTTCTTCTGAATGGTCGTAAAATCGGCGAAACGGCTGATTTTGCCCGAGTGCTGGTTCGATCGCGGTTCACTTAGTTTGCCTTTCAAAACCGTTTTTCCACTGGCTGCGTCTTTAATTTCAAACACTTGACTCTTCTCTCCTACTACCACGGCCAACTTTTGCCCTTTCGGATAAAAACCAACTTGATTCAGGCGGATATCCGTAGAAATCTGTGCCGAGGAATAAACAGAACACATTACGTTCAAAATTACGGCGACGAAAATGGCCGGGTATGCTTGGGAAAAAGACTTTATATTCATGAACAGAAGGAATGAACATTGATGCTTACAAAGTCTAAAATATTGAAATGATCAAAAATACTCGTTTTTGAAGATGCTCATAATCTCTTCCATCATATCCTCATAGCTATCATACCTGCTCTCATCGTAACAACCGAGCGGATCCACCAGCACATGAGCGAGGCATTTGTTGCAATAGCTGCAAGGTTTCGGCGCCTGATCAAGCCCTGAGGCAAACATCAGCGGTAATGTAGGATTGGCCATCAACGGACGGGCAATCGTCACGCCATCACAAAAATTATTTTCAAGTGCATTCCTGATCAGCGACGCAGTTTGGAAACCTCCGGTACACAACACGGGGATAGAAACCGCATCCATAATGGCCTTACATTCAGCCAGGTTTATTCCTTCCATGATCCCCGGCTGTTTCCTCCGCCAAAGCCACTGGATCAGCGGCCAGAATATTTTGTACCTGAACGTGAGGTAATTCCAAAACGATAAATGTCCGCTCGGGATCATCGCCGGATAAGTAATAGCAGCATTTTCAATGGGTAATGGCCCCACCGGGTTACGAGGGTGAGGAAACTGGCTGCCCACCGACACATGCAGTGCGTCTACACCTGCCTTTTCCAGCCAGCGGGCCACGGCGACACCTTCATTGAGTGTATTCCCTTTTCCAAAATTCAGAAAGTAGTCGCTATGATGATCCGCAGCATTCATTTTAACCTGAAAATGATAATCATCCCCAACTTTCTCCCGAACAGCCCACACTACCTCCATTAAAAATCGCGCCCTGTTTTCCAACGCTCCTCCATATTCGTCTTTTCTGTTATTAATCGCGGAACTGAGGAATTGCGTAAACAAATAACCATTGGAGGCGTGCAATTCAATCCCATCCATTCCGGCTTCCCTCGCCCGGCTGGCTGCTTCCGCAAACTTGCGGACTGCGTCGCTAATCTGGATTTTGGACATTGCTTTGCCCTTGATACCGTGGAAATGCTCCGACCCATCCACCGGGCTTAGTGGCAGACGGTGCCTGTTTTCAACACCTCTAATGTCCTGCTGATGCCCCGACATCGACAGTTGCCCGATAAACTTGCAGTCATAGGCATGGACACTTTTTACAACCTCCTTCCAAAACGGGATGAGGTCATCGCGGTCTATCATAGCGTAATTCGGCAGTATCCGCTGTGCCGGGTCCACCGGGATGTGCGAGCTGATAATCGCCCCTACCCCTCCACTGGCGAATTTCTTTTCCCAATTAATCCTCGCCTGCGTCCCCGACCCATCGTAATGATCAATCCTGCCCGAAACACTGGACCGGAATAACCTGTTTTTAACGGTTAAATTCCGAAACTGCAAAGGTTGAAAAATGATATCATGCATGAACGGAGCAGGGTTGCAATGGCGGAATCGAATTACAAAAGCGTATCGGATGTATGATAATTACTATCAGAACTATGAACCAGTGGTTTGCCAAAACTATGATCGGGAGCCAGGCCAAAACCAAGGTGCGCATACTTGTGAGCCAGCTTACTGATCTCTTCGGCTTGCCGTAATGTCGGATTTCCAATCGAGAAATCGTGTTGGTAATCGTCCATGGCCAGCAGCAATGTCTCGGCCAAACAAGCAAAGGAAATGCCTTCCGGCAATCCAAAACGACCAATGGTGTTTGTTTTCAAATGAGTGATCGCTGTCAGGCCGCCGTCAATGATCGTTACATCAGGCCGCTCCTGATGCAGCGCAGCGCTCGTATTGCGTGGCTGGGTAGCATCGAGAATGATCGCATTCGGTTTCAAATGCCTCGCCTGAATGAGGCTTTCCGGCGAACTTGTGACGAGTACTACCATGTCGGCCTTCACGGCATCCTCCATATCAGTGGATACCACCACGACCACATTTTTACTGTCAAGGGCCATTTCGTCTGCCAGTTTATTCATACGGCGATCGTTGCGGGCTATCAGCAGGTATTGCGCGGCCGGATTGTACCTCGCCAGCATCATGCACACGAGAGAACCTACGCTCCCGGTAGCTCCTACAATGGCAATAACCGGTCGGCAGGAAGGAAATCGCTGGATCAGCTGCACAATTTTGGAATGCAGGATAACCGCGGTATAAGCATTGCCATTGGTGATCGAAATATGCGGATTGTCCGCTATGAGCTTTCCGCCCAGTGTCACAGTAGAAGTCAGCGCGCCCAGTCCCATGATCTTTGCCCCTTTTTCGGAGGCGAGCCTGGCCGCCTTTTTGATCATGACTAACATTTGCTTGGGTTGCTCGACTACCTGCCTGCCTGAATATGGCAGCATGATAATGAAACCCTCAGGCTCGGTCGCACCTGGTGTCACCGTTACTTCACTCCATATAAACGGAGGCAGGGGGCGCTTGTTGAGGATAAACCGGTAAACGGATTCCGGTAGCCACCCCAAAGGCCTGGCCAGGCCACCCAAATCATCACGATAATCACGTAAATGCACTAGAAAAGCGAATTTATGCATGACATTGTACATTAGATGAAATGGATTTGATACCGCAAACTGAGTTTGCCAAACCACTGCGAATTAACATTACACTACCATAACCCAAGGCCTTTTTTACCTGATACTTCATAGAAAATTAAAGATTATAACATTTCAGATGCTCTTTTCAGGTCATCTAAATTAGAGTTATACCCTTTACGTCTCTTGCAAAGTGAGGGAATGGCGTATAAAAATTAACAAAAGGCTCGAATCCTGAGCGAATTCGAAATAACAGCACGACACTAGTACAACCTACTGAAAGATTGGCATTTAAATACTTACATGAACTACCGGATACTCATTTACATGAGTATCCGGCAATCCCCCAAATAGTATCAGCGGCAGATCAGAAATAATTGAGCAAGGCTGGCAGTTACTTCAAACCCCGCATTCGGGCGGCTAATCCACCTTTTTCGGTCCAATTGAATCATAGACAACTACTTTTTCCCAAAGACCCGAGTACTCTTTTATAAAATCAAGGTGTATAGGGTGCGTCTGATAAATCTCCTCTTCAATGATATTTTTGAAAAAACACATCCATGAAAATGAGTAGTCCTTCACTATGACGGATCTGTTAGTCATGGCCGGCCTGCCGATATGCACGTATTCAATCGTGGGAACCTTTGCGAGCTTATGCAATCCTTCCAGCAGTTTGGCCTCGTGCTGGGCGTTGTTCGGCTCTTTCAGATAAAAAAATACATGATGGATAAAAAGCTCTTTGATCCTTTCCGGTTCTGCTGAGAGAGGCAAAATGGTGGCTGAAGCAATGGCGGCCAGTCCGGTGTTTTGGAGAAATTTACGTCTCGATTTGTCTTCCATGGTTATGAAGCGGGTACAATAATTAATTGCCAAATGGCTGTAATTTGAAAGTATTTCCTGCCAAGAATACAATTTCTTTACTCATTATCAAAGCATCAGGTTTGAGCTGCCAACTCCTCTCCCAGTCGCACCAGTTCGTTCACTGTCTTCCAGTTTCTGGTAGTAGCATCGAGTTTAAGCTTACTTTCAAAGAAATTATTGTGCAGCTTCGTTTTGCCATATCCATTCGGGCAAAATAAGTACAGCGATTTAGCATCCAGAATAAACTCGTCAGGCAGATATTTGTCAATTTCTATTTTTTCAAACCTCTCCTTTTCCGGTTCTTTTACAAGAAATGTCACATGTAGCTTGGTAATATCTTCCTGGCGGCTTTTCAGGAAAGGATTGCGTTGGAGTACTTTTTTGAGATCTTCTAATTCCAGTACAAGTACGGGCACATCAGATCCGGTTCCCTCTTTGATTTTCTCCCGGACATGTTTAGCCATCTCCTCTTCATTCGACTTTTTTTGGTTAAAAAGCACATTACCGCTTTGTATATATGTTTTCACATTTTCATAGCCGGCATCCTCAAATATTTTCTGCAAAACCGGCATTTTGATCATATTACTGGCGCTTACATTGATCCCGCGCAGTATGGCGATGTACGTTTTCTTTTTCATTCTGTTTAAATCTAGTGGACAAGTATTCCTTACTCTTGTTGATTGTAGAGGTAAACCGATGACTATGCCGTCTTTACTGTAAAGAACTCATTTTCAATCGCGATGATAACCAAAAGAGACCTAATCGTGGCAGGAGTAACGGCCTGTTTTACATTGACCTGCATTTTTGCCAATTCCAAGACTGATGCCCTGGACTCTTCCATTTTCGACTGGAATGACATTGCGGTCAAAAATACAAAAACCGGCGCAGTGAGAACATTTTTCCGATCACAAACAGCCACGCTGGACGAGCTGGAATGTCACGTTACGACATTAAATCCGGGAGAGACCTCGCATCCTCCTCACAAACATCCGGAGGAAGAAATTCTGATTATTAAGGAAGGAACTGTGGAGGCGTTGGTCAATGGGCAAATGAAGCAAGTGGGAGCTGGTTCAGTGATATTTCAGGCATCCAATCAAATGCATTCCATTCGCAATGTTGGAACCACGCCCACAACTTATCACGTATTCAGCTGGCATTCGCCGGGGACTATGAAGAAGTGAGAGCCTGTCAAATCTGATTTGGTTTGCTTTTGAGCAACTCAGCGGGCACAGGACTGGCTTCTAAAATCGATCTCATCCTTTCTAACTTTTGTTGTAAATAAGAAGAATGCTCCATTTTGTCAGTTTGTACACTGGCGACTTTCTTGCTACCTTTTCCGGTCTTTTCTATTATAGAAGGCATAACAATTCAGGTTTGAAGATATTCGAAGTTAGTAAATCATTTGACATAAATCAAAAAGCCATCATAGTTAACACCTTTCTGAAAAACGGACCATTCACCACTAAATTCTGACATTTCGGGATGATCGTTCGTTTCTGAAAATTTATGAGCAATAAAACCCAACACCTGGTGCCGTTCTCTGATATATGCCAAATTCTGATTAATCCCCATTTGATATTTCCGTGTTCTGGACGCCGAACTGCCCGTGGCAAAGACATACGCACCAGGGTTGTTCACGAGGAAGTCTATCGTTACCTGACCAACAGTGGTAAGAACACGATCCATATCGCCATTTCGGACTTCCACAAGGTCATCTATTTCTCCAAATTCTTGATTCCAAACCCCAAAGCAGAGATTACAAAATCGATCCCTATCGAATGTAAAAATAACCCTAATTTCAATTTTACCTCGTGGGCCTTCGCTAAAAAATTGGTAGCTCGTGGCATCTAGTCTTCTTGCTTCATATTTTTCTCTTTTCATCTAAAATAATGTGTGTCAGAATCATCCCAATATAACAAAATAGCCCCGGAGGTTCCGGGGCTATTTATCAAATGGTTACTTTATTTATCAATAACTCGTCTTGCCATAAGCTGCTGCATAATCATTCAATGCGGCGTCTTTTAAGTGTTCCGAAGCGATGACGAGCCGGTAGCGGAAAGTAGTGGATTCGCCTTTTTCAAACAGCCACGCTGGACGAGCTGGAATGTCACGTTACGACATTAAATCCGGGAGAGACTTCGCATCCTCCTCACCAACATCCGGAGGAAGAAATTCTGATTATTAAGGAAGGAACTGTGGAGGCGTTGGTCAATGGGCAAATGAAGCAAGTGGGCGCTGGTTCAGTGATATTTCAGGCATCCAATCAAATGCATTCCATTCGCAATGTTGGAACCACGCCCACGACTTATCACGTATTCAGCTGGCATTCGCCGGGGACTATGAAGAAGTGAGAGCTTGCTATTGTATTATCGCTATATTGTTGGGTTACAAGTCAAGATTTAGTTTTCAAATTCGACGGAAACGGATATTTTTCCAAAGTTTCCTTCATTTGAGCCAGCTTTTTTAGAATGACCGGCGAGTTCCGGGTTTTTCTGGCCTCTTCTAGTTTCTCGGCATCACTGAGATCACGACGCACATGCTGAACAGTGTTGTATACGCTCATAAACTTGTTGTTAGCTTAGTAACAAATATATCAATCATTTTTAAACAAAGCGAATGCCCGGTAGTTCTTTCCAGATCTGATATCTTCCCACTCAAATCGATCTGATTCGTTTTGGACCGAATTGATAATTAAACCTTTTACATTAAAATGCGCTCGGATCTCAGAAAAATATTTTGAAATCCCCATTTGATATTTTCGTGTTCTTGCCAAATTACTGCCCTCTGCATAAATATATCCTCCCGAGGGTGAATCCAAAAATACTAGTGCGATTTCTGCAACGGTCGCCAAAATTTGATCCATATCTCCATTTCTGGTATCTGCAGTATCATTAATTACCTTCAAATCATCGTCCCAAACTCCAAAGGCAAGATTGTACCCCTGATAGGCATCTTCTCCAAAAAACTCTGAAATGACAACCCTCAGTTCGATGATTCCTTTGGGCCCAAAACTGTTAAATTGATAAGTATATTCATCCAGCTTTGACGTGGTATATTTTTCAATATTCATTACATAATGTGTGTGTCAGAATCACCCCAATATAGCAAAATAGCCCCGGAGGTTCCGGGGCTATTTATCAAATGGTTACTTTATTTATCAATAACTCGTCTTGCCATAAGCTGCTGCATAATCATTCAATGCTGCGTCTTTTAAGTGTTCCGAAGCGATAACGAGCCGGTAGCGGAAAGTAGTGGATTCGCCTTTTTTCAATTTGAAATTAAGCGTCTCTTTACCATCGCTCAAAGCTTTCATACCCAATGGATTCACTGCGAACAGACCATACCCTCTGGCATGCCAGTAAGCCGGGTATCCAACATTTTTAGGGTGGTCAATCATAGCCACACTGATGTTTTCATCCTTGATCTTACCGGTCAGGTTACACCAGATAGCACGTTTGCCCCACACTGCCTCACCTTCTACTCCGTTACTATTGCGGTAATTTCCAGTAATCCCTTCATTGTTCAGCGCAGGCACCTTGGTTGCGATACCAGCAGCGTCAGTAAAAATCTCGGGCTTGTTGGATGGCAATTCCAACTCGCGGGCCACTCTAATGGCAAACATTCCGTCTTTCACGTCAGGCATTGCTACCTCGTCCATTACTGCCGTCAAAGTCGTGGAACGGTCTATGATCCGGGTATCTCCTTTTCCGCTGAAAACGTACGTCGTCGTTTCCTTCAATGTTAGTTTACCGTCTTTATCGACCCAGTCAGCCGTTACTTTCAGCTCACCTTTGTCTTTTCCGCTTTTTACTGAGGTGATGCCAGTATGAATAATGGTCCCATAAGCACGTTTGGCATGATTCACTGCATCCGAATTGTTCCAGTAATCATTTCCGTTCACATCCTCGTAATTCAGCCAGATACCTACGTGGTGCGGATGATCTACACGCTCGCCCGGACGAGGATCCAACGGCCAGCCGCGCGTTATAGTTGTACCTCTGGCTGTTTGTACCGGATACAAAACTGCCTT
The DNA here is from genome assembly GCF_026625565.1 of Dyadobacter pollutisoli. NCBI lineage: Bacteria > Pseudomonadati > Bacteroidota > Cytophagia > Cytophagales > Spirosomataceae > Dyadobacter > Dyadobacter pollutisoli. Next base: position 493,492 of record NZ_CP112998.1, on the reverse strand, counting down.
TTTCAGTACTTTCTCTCCGGGATAGAAATAAGAAGTAAATGGCTTTCCATCAATAATGACCTCGACCTTCTTCTCTTTTTCATTCTTGATCAAATCAACTTTCTGCGCTTGAACAAGGCCTGTGATGGCCGCCAGGGAAAGAGTAGCAACTGCTATGCCGGTATTTTTAAGATTCACTATGATCTGATAGTTTATGATTTTTAATTGAGATGCAGGCCAAAGGCCTGCATCTTCGTCAGCTTAAAACGATTTCCTTTTTCTTAGTATCCCAATTCACCCTTTTACCGGTGTGCAAAGCCTGAGTCGCCATAATGTTCGCTACCGAATGGTTAAACCCAACTCTCGCCGGCGCATTGGATTCCTTGCGGCTGCGGATGCAGTCCATCCAGTTACGCATGTGCAGGGAAGTCATCGGGTCAGATCCTGTATTGGCATCTGTCGCGATTTTGTCGCCTGCTTTCAATGACATTTCAGGAAGCAAGTTTGCCTGAAGGCCCATTGATTTGGCATCTTTTGCCTGCAAGCCTCCTTCCGAACTGATCTTGTTGGTATCCAGGTTGATCATTCCGCCATTGGAATAGTAGTATTCCTTCACGCCCCCGGCTTCATTGTTGAAACGGGAAGAATAGATCACCTGGAAGCCTTTGCTTTTGTCATCCACAGGGCCGTATTCGAACGCAGCGCTAAAAGTGTCCACATTGGTACGCCCATCTTTCCAGGTATAAATACCGCCGTTTGCCACCACATTGCGCGGCGCGTCCAGGCCTGAGAACCAGTGTACCGTATCGATCTGGTGTGCCATCCATTGTCCCGGGATACCTGATGAATAAGGATAAAACAACCGGAATTCAAGATAGAAGCGTGGGTTCCATGCTACTTTTGGACGGTTCATCAGGAAGCGATCCCAGTCAGTGTCTTCTTTTCTGATCTGTGACACGAGCTCCTTACGTCTCCAGCGTCCCGGCTGGTTTACATTCCAGGTCATTTCCACCGTGGTAATGTCACCAAATTTGCCTGATTTAATATATTCGTAAGCCGCCCAGTAGTTTGGCGCACTACGGCGCTGGGAGCCTACCTGAACAATTTGCTTGGAGCTTTCAACTGCTTTCAAAGCGATTTTAGCGTCTTCAATCGTTTCTGCAAATGGTTTTTCCACATACACGTCACGTCCCGACTTTACTGCTTCCGCACAATGTAATGCGTGCTGAAAATCAGCAGTACTGATGATCACGGCATCCACATCTTTGCGTGCCAGCAGTTCTTCGTTATTTCTTGCTTTTATAAATTCGTTGGAAGCATAAGGTTTTCCTTTCATGAACGCCTCTGCTTCATCACGACGACGGTTCCAGAGATCCGACACGCCCATAAATTCAAAATTCATCTCTTTGGCATGCTCAGAAAAACTGGGAGCAAGTGAACTGCGGAAACGATCGGAAAAACCGATAATCCCTACCCGCACCCGGTCATTCGCACCCAGAATACGACGGTAACTTGCAGCTGAGAAAGCATTGGAACCAACGGCTATCCCGGCAGAAGCCAAAGCCGTATTTTTTAAAAAATCCCTCCTACTGGTCATGATATAAATGGTATAAAAGTTAATTTTTTGAATTTCAATGCCCGGTATTCGCGGGCAATCAGTTGTAAAAAACCAATGCGGTATGATCTACTGTAAAAAAAGATCTTTTTTCAGACCTCCCGTTTATTTGATCTCTTTAACCTTCAAACTTCTGAAGGAAACATTGTCGCCATGGTCCTGTAAAAGCAGATTTCCTTGCCTGGACATACCAAAACCTTCAAATTTTTGAAATTTAGATCCTGCCACCAATTCCTTAAACTGAGGTGAGCCACGCACATATTCCACGACTTTGTAACCATTCAGGAAATGCTGAACTGTTCCGTCCTTCTGCACCACGATCCTGCCCTGATTCCATTCACCGATTTTCTTTACAGCGTTTCTAGGACGGTCTGCGGGGATTACATCATAAAATGAAGCAATCGTCCGGTTACCATTTTTGCCAAGCTTAGCATCCGGATGTTTTTCATCATCCAGCACCTGGTATTCGCATCCAATACCCGACTTCCCGTTTGAATTAAACTTCTGATCTACAAAATACTTCACCCCGCTGTTCGCACCTTCCGTTAGTTTGAAATCAAATTCGAATTCGAAGGCAGGGCCGTAAAGTTTGCGGGTAACAATGTCATTGCCTGTTTCGGAGCCGTCCGACTTGGAAATGGTGATGGTACCATCACTATAATTCCAGCGCTTAGATGGGAAATCGGTACCGCCGTAAGAACGCCATTGGTCTGCCGATTTGCCATCATATAGCAGCGACCAGCCCTGCGACTTTTCAGCTGCCGTAATGGAGTTAGGTACCAGGTTCACGATACGGATATTAGCAGCCGGGCTTGGCTTTAAGTTAGTAGTTTTAATGCGGACGTTTTTCCAGCTTACCTGCGTTCCTTCGAGGTCTTTGTTGCCGATCGCGTGTACTTGCAGACATATAAACCCACTAGGCGTCATATCATCGATCACGTGCGCTACCGGTACGCCATTGAGGAAAGTACGGATCGAATTTCCAATTGCCTCAATGCGGTACTTGTTCCAGGCGTCCTTTTTAAATGCTTTTTTACCTTCCGGATTGAGGTCCAGCGGATATAACCATCCTCTGCGCGCTTCGTCATAAATTCCCGCTGAATAAGCACGGTCACTCGGGTCGATCTCTACCTGATAACCATGTACGCGGCCATTCTGATATTCCGGAGTGGAGAGGCTTCGGATCTGAATCCCTGAATTGAGCTTGTTGTCAACTTTTACATCGCATTCAAATATAAAATCACCATAATTCTTTTCTGTCGTCAGAAATGAATTCGGTGTTCCCATCACGGAAGTACCTACAATGGCACCATCTTTCACTTCGTAAGTAGCTTTTCCGTTCAGCTGTTTCCAGCCCGTAAGATCTTTTCCGTTGAACAAGTCCTGCCAGCCGTCTTTCGATTTTTGCGCACTAACCTGGCCAATGGTTACAGCCAGTAATAAGCAGGCAAGCGATAATCTGTATTTCTTCATTTTGATGGATTGTAATGTGTTTTTTGACAAGGGTAATGCGGTAATGCAAAGGCAGCACGCATTATTGGTAATAACGATTAATTAATGTTATTACCCTTACAAATGCGATTCAGGCTAGTAATAATGTATGATGAATTTGACTTTTTACAGCGGATACTTCAAGGTTTCAGTAATGTACTTTTTATTGATCTCCGCACAGATCAATGGTGACTTTTCAGGATCGGGCACACCGTCGAGCTCAATAACCGCCCAGCCTTTAAATTTGATCTTGTCCAGAGAGGCAAAAACTGCCGGAACATCTACCCTTCCCTGCCCCAACTCCACGAATTTATATCCGCTCTTGGTTTCAGCAGGTTTGGTATCTTTCAAGTGAAGTGAGTGAATGATATTTTTGTATTTCAAAACAGCTTCCTGCGGTTCGCCGCCGCCTTGCTTGTAATGGGCAATGTCCAAAAGCAGTTTGATGTAGCGCGGATCCATGGCCTGCACGATCACATCCACCTCTTCCGGGGTTTCGCCTAACTGGTTCATATGGTTATGATATACCGCCTGCACACCCTGATCGGCAGTTTGTTTACCGATCTCATTCATGACCTGCGCCAATTTTTTTAATTCTTCCACGGACGGTGCACGATCTTTCGGACGCAGGCTGTTGGTGAGCTGCAATGCACTGCCACCCAGCGCTTTTACAAAACTGGCATGTGCCACGTGCGTATCCACGGTACTTTCAAACTTAGCCGGATCGATTTCTACATTACCGCTTGAAAACATGGCCAGCGTCAGGTTATTTTTAATCAGCGCGTCTTTCAATTCAGAAACCTTGTTACGATAAGGTGCAAAAGTGTTTGCCCGCAGCTGGATGCCTTTGAAACCAAGGCCTGACAGGTCGGTCATCGCCTGCTCATCTTTTCCACCCCACGTAATCGCGGAATAACCGATCTTGATGTTTCCTTTTTTGATGAGAGAATTAGCCCACAAATCTGCCGATGCGAGCGATGCACCACCAATAGACAGCATTTTTATAAAGTCACGTCTTCCGGTCAATGTATTGATATTCATGTTATTCTGGTTTGGTTCAGTTTTGATTTCATTTAAACTAAGAAAGTCTCTGAATCAGAGACTTTCCTGCTTTTGCACTCACTATTTATTATTGCGGAATGGAAGTCAAGGGCGGTACATTCTTTTCATAACCGGAATACCCTTTATTCTGATTAATTATTCCCTTCGAATTACCCTGGATCGTAGCCGAAGGTATCGGCCACAAAACATGGTACGGGCTGATCAGGTACTCGTCTCCGTGGCGGGTTTTGACACCTTTGTTATAAAAATTGTTCTTTTCCATAATCCGGTCGTAGAAGAAATTATTGTCTGAAAAGTTAGCCAATGTGTAAGTCTTACCATTGTAGGCCGGCTTCCCTGTCATTGCCAGAATATAAGAGATCCTGGTAAGTTCCGTCTTACGCGGTTCTTCATAATACAGCTCTCTCGCTCTCTCATCCAGAATCGTTCCGATGTTGATTTTGGCACTTGCGATCGGCGCAGCCCCGGCTCTTTCCCGCACTGCATTAAGATCCTTGGCTGCATTAGCGAGGTCGCCTTTCCAAAAATACGCCTCAGCACGCAACAGATGGGTCTCCGCCAACCTGAACACATACCAGTCCGTGTGACCGCCGGCCGCCTGAACCCGCTCCGGGTCCGGGATAAAGAGCTTATAATGTGGCCAGTCGAACCAGCAACGGATCGTATCGATCGTCAGCAATGCACCAGCATCCGTTCTTAACCTTAAATTTTGTCCGTAATAAGTGTCTTTCCCCTTAATGGCCGGGTTGTTATAGACCAGGTCCTGCATGCGCATCCAGTTGCCAGGCGCATGGCGTAAGTCGTTCTTATCATCCCAAACGCTATGGGTCGAATACCAGGTAGGACGCAACCTTCCAATCCCACGGCCGTATTTGTTAACCTGGTCGATCTCTATATTATAGGTATCAATGGTTCCTCTGTTGCCTGTGGGCGTATTGACGTTGTTATGCCAAAACGGTACTGCATTCCGCATGCTCTGGATACCACCGTCAAAATTCCCGTCGATCAGAAGCCGGTCTATCACAAGGAACAATGCTTCGGTATTTGTGGCGAGCGATTTGTTTTCAGGCCGGTGCAAGTCCCAGATCACATTTTTCGTCGCATCACTTTGATTGATCCCAAATCGGTTCGTCATCAGTTTATGCGGGCCGCCGTCAATTACATTGTTTGCCGATTTAATAGCGTCGTCAAATAGCCCTAGTGCGAGATTTACTTTTGTCAGCAGGTGGCTCACGGCGCCGCGTGTCACAGTACCTTTGTCGGTAACCACAGGCACCCACTTTTCGGCAAATTCGAGGTCCTCCTTCATTTTTTGAAGAATAACTTCTCGTTTAGTGGAGTAAAAGTCAAGCTTAGGTTCTACAACTTCGTCCAAAATCAATGGTACGTCGCCAAACTGGTGCACAAGGCGGTAATAGCGGAATGCCCGGTGAAAATAGGCAGCACCCAGTATTTCATTTTTTTCCTGTTCACTGGAGTACGTCGGCTGATCGATCCGCGAAATGGCTACGTTGGCATACTTGATCCCTTTATAGCCTTCCAGCCAATACCAACCGATTTTGTTATAATCGGTACTGTTCAATTGCGCATCTGGCGTAATCTGTAAGTTCATGTTTTGCGCCGGGCCCGACTTGTCGGTCGTACCTTCCACGGCAATGTCCGAGAAAATGCTTTCTGTAACGATCGGTGGATTATCGCCATACCATTCATAGCGCATGTTACGCTCGCACGCGATCAGCGTAGCGCGTAATCCGTCCGGATCATTGAATGTATTTTCCGGGGCAAAGAATGATAATGGTTTCGGTTCAAGTCTGGATTTATCGCAGCTGAGCAGTGTCAGGAAAAGAGCCGAGAAACCCCATAATCCACGTTTTTTGATTGATCTATATGTGACTTTCATGATTTTAATGTCTTCGTTTTTTAAACAATTACAAAGTAATATCAACCCCCAGCGTGAGAATGCGCGGAGTAGGAACATTATTACCTTCATCGTCAGGCTCTGCATCCCAATAATCCCAGTTTGGAGCATAATACCCTAAGTTCTTGGCTGAAAAGAAGAATTTCAGATTTTGCACATTGATCTTCTGCACCAGCTTTTTAGGAATCGAATAACCCAGTGAAATGTTATCCAGACGAATGAAAGACCGGTCGCGATAAACGCCAAACCCGGTTGCCCCACCTTCGCTGGAATAGAGGCGCGCCCATTCGTTGGATCTGTTTTCTTCTGTCCAGTAGGGGAATCGGTAAGAGCTGGTTCTGTCGAGGAAGCCATCCCTGTTTTTCATTTGGTTAAAGCCTGACTTATGTCCCCAGTAAGAGTAGATCGCGATACCTACATCAAGCGTCTTAAACAGTTTGAAGTCATTCCTCAATGTCCATCTGAACCGCGGATTGGTATACCCCTGAAACTCTTTATCCGCATTGGTGTATTTTCCGTCACCATCCACATCCTTGATTTTGAAATCACCCGGCTTGACACCATATTTCGCAGCCGCATCTTTCTCTTCTACCTGCCACACACCATCCACCTTGAAATTCCAGATCTCATCCAGTGCGTGACCGATAAACCGCCTGTTCGCCACGTCGTCCTTTTCCTTTCCATTTTCGTCAAGATCTCCGTAAAGTCTGGCGATTTTGTTCCTGTTCAGCTGAAAATTCGCAGTAGTCCTCCATGAAAAGTTTTCATGATTAATATTGACCGAATTGAGACTAAATTCAACACCTCTGTTCTGAACCTCTCCAAGATTGTCCCAAACAGAGCTGAAACCCAGAATATCGGGCAAAGCACGTTGAACGAGAAGGTCGGTTGTTGAAGACCGGTAGACTTCAATGGAGCCGTCCAGCACATTATTGAACAATCCAAAGTCCAGTCCGATGTTAAAAGATGCTGTACGTTCCCATTTCAGGTTAGCATTTTGCATACGGTTCACATACAGCTGATTAGCCAGGTATACGGTACCATCTGGCTTCACGTGAAGGTATTTCCCGGTACTCAAATCGGATATCGCATTGTATAACCCAATGTCGCGGTTACCATTGCTACCCCAGGTCAGGCGCAGTTTACCGTAATTCATCCAGCTGCTTTCCCAAAACTTTTCATCGGTAAACACCCATCCCAAGGCAGCAGAAGCGAAAGTCGCGCGTGGATTTGACTGCCCGAAAGCCGAGTAACCATCGCGGCGGGTCGATAAGGTGACCATATACCTGTCTTTCCAGGAGTAAAACACCCGCGCCATCAATGCGTCCCCGGTACTGTATTCGTCATAGCTTGATACCGTTGGATTAATGCCGGTACTGATGCCGTGGTAGCCCAATGCATCCGTTGGTAAAAATCCCTTGTTGTTCATGGTATTGTCCCAGCGCTGATACTTTTCTGCATTGGCGAGCAAGGTCACATCGAAGTTATGCGCTCCGAAAGTTTTGTTCCATTTCACAATGTTATCAACCTGCCAGTGGAAAGTTTTGCGGTTTTGCCTGCTGGCACTTCCGCCTGTGGCCGCCCATTCCGCGTGCGCCGCTGACTCGTGGTTGTACCGGTCGTAATATTCGTATCTTGGCGTATAGTTTACACGATAGGAAAATCCAAACGGCAATGTAACCAGTCCATAAAGCGTGGTATTCAATGTGGTAGTTTTGTATTTTCTGTCAATGAACTGACGGGCATAGTATGGATGGTTTCCTCCGCTCGCCTCATTATTGGGGCGCCATTTGTAAGTACCATCTTCATTAAATTCAGAACCCCAGGGAGAAAGAATCCGCGCGAGACCGTAATCCACCGGCACCTGACTTTCGTCTTTGTCCGCAAATTGGGTGTTGATGCCGACAGACAGAAATTTACTGACCTTACCTTCCAGATTAACCCTACCTCTGACAGTACTGAATTTATCGCCATAGATAATACCATTGTTATTCAGGTAACCCAGCGACATAAAGTAGTTAACCGCGTCTTTTTTCCCGGAAAGACTTACTGTATGATCTTGCCTCACACCGGTTTGAAAAACCTTTTTATACCAGTCAACACTCCTTCCTGCTTTGTAATTTTCTATCTCAACCGGCTGCATTCCAAGCCTCTGCAGCCATACTGTTGTAGGATCTCCCGACGAGCCGTCGTACGCCAGCCATTGTTGCAATGAAATGTCCGTGGGAAGGTTGGCCGGGTTATCAAACTGATGTGGCTTGAAGGTGGAGTTAATGTTTTTCATCACATCCCCACGCCAGGTAATAAACTCATCCGGCCCGAGAACCGGCTGATTTTTCGAAACGTTTCCTATGCCGGCGTTGGAGTTGATATTGATGATCGTTTTTCCCTCCTTACCTTTTTTGGTGGTAATCAGGATTACGCCGCTCGCTGCTTTCGACCCAAAAACTGCCGCAGAGCTGGCGTCTTTCAAAACATCAATCGTCTCAATGTCATTGGGGTTCACATCAGATAGCTCACCGTAGTAAATAGCGCCATCCAAAACGATGAGCGGACTTGTAGCCGCATTGATGGAGTTTCTTCCACGTACCAGCAAGCTACCTCCACCCTTGGCAGAAGGCGACATACCCACGTTAAGACCTGCCACATTTCCACGAAGAATATCCTGTACCGAGTTGGGATTTTCGTTTTCCAGTTTCGTCGTGTTAATCTGAGAAACGGCGCCGGTAAGGTCCCTTTTTTTTCTGGGTACCATACCCAACTACGACTACTTCGTCCAATGTTTTTTGATCGGATGCCAGCGAAACGTCTAACACACTGCTGGTCCCGACTACCTTTTCCTGGGTCAGATACCCGACGGCGGAAAACACGAGCACTGAATTGTTTCCAGGGACATTGATCTGATACTTTCCGTCTACATCGGTGGTGGTTCCCGTTGTTGTTCCTTTCAAAACAACAGTTACGCCGGGTACAGGGGAGCTGTCCTCAGCAGACAGAACTTTGCCGCTAACAGATTTGTCGGGGGCGGATTTTTCGTTTTTGGCCAAATTGGCGGGGCCGGGCGCTGGCAAGCTGATTCATCATGAACATGAATGCAAGCATACTTGCCGTCACCAGTCGCAAAAGGCCCTTGGTAGATCCTTTTTTCATGAATTGGTTAAGGTTAGGTGAGTAAATTAATATCAATTTACCCAGACGTAGTAGTACCTTTCCTTCCCCTACATGAATAAGTTCTATTTCTTTCTACAAAAAGTAACGTATGTCACCGTACGTCACCCTGAAATTGCACTCATATGAGGCACATTTCTCCGCCCCTACTTCATTTTCAATGATTTATAATTAATCCGATAGTATTTATAAAAGTTAAAAATCAGCGTAAAAAAAATCACGGATTAAGTCAATTTATCATTCTGATTATCGAATGATGAGGTTGACTTAATCCGTGAAATTGGCTTATATCCTATTCGGATTTTTTACATTAATACCCTGGGTTTTGTGGGAACACTGATTTTCCATCCGTGGTTTTCGCGCTTCTGTCAATCTGCGTCTGTGGTATCGGACGCAGTGCATGGAACGCCTGAATGTTAGCAGCCTGTGGATTGTATTTTTTTACACGTTCTACCAAAAGCCCCCAACGTTTCAAATCCAACCAGCGGGTTTGCTCACCTGCCAATTCTCTCGCACGTTCTTCAATAATTGACTCCATAGTCACATCTTTTGCAGCAAGCATCATTGCGTCCTTTTTACCCGGCCATCCGGCACGGTATCTTACCATATTCAATGCAGCTGCTGCTTCAGTTTGGTTGCCACTTTGTATCAGGGCTTCGGCAAGCATAAGATAAACATCTGCCAAACGGAAGGCAAAATAGTCGCGACTACCCGCTTCATAGGTCAAATCCGGACGTTTTGTATCAAAAAACTTCTGTAATGTTGGAAACAAAGCTTCGGAATATTTGCTTGGTACAAGTACCTGATACTTCTTCTGCGCCCGTTCAGCAGACGTCATTTCGTAGCCTGGAATAAAGATCGCTGTATCTCCGGCAGCAAAAGTCACCTTCGTTTTTGAATCATCAAAAGAAGCTGCATTGTAAGTACCCGGATTGTTTGAAAGCCAGGTATCCCTGAACGTCTTTTTATAACGAGAATCGTTGACCCGGTCAGCAAAAATAGTCTTAATCAGGTATTCAGTAGGTCTGAGTCGTTTGAAAGGACGCCCCCAGTAAGTATCCCGTTTCATTCCCGGCTGGACGTCATATTGCATCCCAAAATACAGGTGAAGGCTATTCCCGCTACCATTAGTCAACGGATCACTTGTGTATTGGACGGCAAAAACAACCTCGCTGTTTAACTGATTATTTTCATCAAAAACGCTGGCGAAATCATCCAGCAATTTGAAATTATACTTGGTTGCTACATTTGAGCATAATTCAGCTGCTTTTGAAAAATCATCGGCCGCCTTTACACTTGAATAAGCTTTGGCTAGGTATACCTTGGCCAAAAGTGTCTCAGCGGCGGGCTTAGTTGCACGTCCGTAGTCAGAAGATTGCGCTTTTACTTCCAAATCCGCTATGGCTTCATTCAAATCTTTGATGATCGCCGTATACATTTCAGCATCAGTGGCCCTTGTTGTCTCCTTCGTAGGAACCAATGTTTCCGACATACGCAAATCCACACCACCATATTGCTGATGTAAAATGTAATAATAATGCGCCCGAAGAAATTTGGCTTCCGCGATTCTAAGCTTTTTTACGGCGTCGGAAATACCGACCACATTGGGGGCACGCTCAATCACTGCATTACAGGTGTTAATGCCCTTGTAAAGCTCATCCCAAGTAGTAGCGAGGTAATCGACCGTCGGGTTTAGCTGGCCATCGTAAAAGTGAAACCCTTTATAACCACCATCCGCACCTGTTGCATAGATATCTGTTCCATACTCGCTGAGTGTAAGCCCCTGCTGCGTACCATAGTAAAACCTCAAGGATGAATACGCCGCCTTTACCCCATCTTCAAATCCTTTGGCGCTGTTCATATAGTCGTTCCCGATTCCAGAGATAACCTCTTCATCAAGAACATCCTTACATGCCTGGCCCGTCATCATTAAGGCTGCCAGGCTGCATATCAATACGGATTTTTTTATTTTCCCAATTTTCATTTTATCAATGTCTTTTAAGCTTGTTTAACATCCCACTTTTAGAATTTAACATTCAATCCTACAGTAATTACCATCGTAGCGGGGGTAACACCTGTTCCACCAGCGGTAAGTCCCGTTGCCTCAGGATCGACACCATTGTATTTCGTCCGATATTTAGACCAGATAGCAGGTTGCTGAATGCTTGAATAAAGCCTGAAAGACTCCATATTCAACTTTTTCGCCAACGTCGGAGTGAACGTGTAACCGAAATTGATGTTGCGCAGCTTCACAAACGTACCGTCGAAGTAAGTGAGGGTACTTCCATAAACCGGGAATTCCTGGTTGCTTTTTGGGCGAGGAAATTCGTTGGTAGGATTATTTTCGGTCCAGTAATCCACTTTGATTTGCTGATAGCGACCAGCCAAAGCGTTGTTGCTGTTATGGAACTGGCTACGGATCAGGTTACCTACGCGTGCAAAGAAGAAGAACGATAAGTCAAAGCCTTTATAAGTAAAGCGGTTTGTAATACCGGCACTGAAATCAGGTACGTCAGAACCAATGATCACGCGGTCGTCGGCATTGATTTTCTTGTCATTATTGGTGTCCTGAATTTTGATCTGCCCCACTTCACTGGCGTAAGACTTAGCCACATCAGCCTCCGATGTTTGCCATATCCCTACCTTTTTGTAATCATAAACAGTGCTCAAAGCACGTCCAATAAACCAGCCGTTACCTACGTCATCCACTTTGCCATTGTATAGAGAAAGAATGGCTTCTGTATTTTTAGTAAATGTAAAGTCAGTGGTCCATTTGAAGCCCGATCCCGAATTCATGTTGATCGTCGTAACACCCAGTTCAATACCGCGGTTACGTGTTTCACCTACGTTACGGGTCACAGCGTTGAAACCGGTAGAGCCCGGAAGCTGATCAGACAGCAAAAGGTCGGTTGTGTTCGTTTGATAGAATTCAAGAGAACCTTGTACCTGACCTCTCCAGAAGCTGAAATCAACTCCGATGTTAGAGGTAGCAGAAGATTCCCATCTCAAATCAGGATTTCCGATTGAGTTCGGACGGTACCCATAAGCAGGTGTACTTCCCCATGCATAGGCAGTTCGGCCAAGCAATCCCTGCGTTTGATAAGGAGATACCCCTTGGTTACCCACTTTACCCCATCCTGCGCGTACTTTCAGGAGATCAAGCCATGTCACGTTCTTCATGAAGTCCTCATTGCCCAAATTCCATCCTACGGCGATACCCGGAAAATTACCGTATTTGCTGTTTTCTCCAAACCGGCTGGAACCATCACGACGCAATGTCATGGTTAAAAGATACTTATCATTGAAATCGTAGTTGATACGGGCCATATAAGAGTTGATCGTCCATTGAGACAGGTTACTTCCCACAGCAAGAATAGAAGTAGCAGCACCCAGGTTATAGAACGATTGTGTTTCTGCGGGAACGCCTTGAACGTTAGCCAAAAAACCTTCGAAATTGTCTCTCTGAATAGAGTGAAGCAATGTAACATTCAGGTTGTGCTTAGCTGCAAACGTCTTGTTGTAATTAACAATGTTCTCCAGCGTCCAGTTAAAACCGAAGGTATTTGCCATATTCGCTTGCGCATCACCCCCTTTTCTGGCGTTGGTTTGGGCACCGATAAAGCGTCCCCATCTCGTAATGGTCATATCGGGACCAAAATTGACACGGTACTTTAATCCTTCCATAATCTTGAATTCAGCGAAAAGGCTGTTGAAAATCCTGTAACGCTTCATTTGATCAATCTGCGCGCCGGGAACAATTTCCGCCAGCGGGTTGGTCAGCAGTGCATCGTTTGTGGGCGAAAAGCGAATATTACCATTGTCGTCATAGGGTGTCGCCAGTGGGTTTTGATTAATCGTAAACCCATATGTATTAAGGTTTTCACCATTCTTAATACTGTACATGCTGTAAGATGACAACCCCACTTTCAACCAGCTATTTACATTGTGGTCAATGTTGGCGCGCAATGAAGTTCTTGTGAAATCAAGTCCTTCTACAATTCCTTTGTCCTTGAAAAAACCTCCTGATATATAAAACTGGGTCCTCTCATTGCCACCCTGCACACCTACCGAATGGTTGGTCATGATACCGTTTTTTAGGATAAGGTCCTGCCAGTCCGTATTCGTGCCATTTGCCAGGCCTTTTGCCACGTTAGGATCTCCACCCAAAACCGCAACCTTTGCATCCGCAGCTGCATCTGCCTTTCCGGTAGGTACCGGATTTCCGGCAGCGTCTTTATAGCCACCCGTCGCGCGGTAAGATTCACGAACAAACTCCGCAAACTCTTGTCCGTTAAACAATTCAACTTTGTCAAGTGCTTTCGAAACACCCACATAAGCGTCATAGCTTACGGTAGTCTTTCCTTTAACAGCACCTTTTTTGGTAGTAACGATTATTACACCGTTCGCACCTCTGGCACCATAGATCGCTGTTGCAGTTGCATCTTTAAGAACCTCCATGGATTGAATGTCATTCGGGTTCATATCTTCATATCCTGCCGAAAGAGGAATCCCGTCCACTACATACAACGGATCATTGCCCGCATTAAATGAACGACGTCCGCGGATCAGTATCTTTGGAACCGAGCCTGGTTTTGAACCAGACTGCGTTACGTCCACACCCGCTGCACGTCCCTGTAATGCCTGACCAAGGTTAGTAATAGGCATTTCATTAATTTCTTTGGAACCCACAGAAGAAATAGCACCGGTCGTCTGGCTCTTCTTTTGTGTACCATAACCCACTACCACCACTTCCGTAAGGGTTTTCAGGTCACCTGCCAGCCGAACTTCAAAAGTACTTTTTGAACCTACCTGAACCTCCTGGCTAACAAATCCCACCGCCGAAAACACAAGTACCCCATTGTTATCAGGCACTTCCAGTTTAAACAGACCATCTGCATCAGTGTTGGTACCGCTTTTGCTACCTTTTAGTACAACCGATACACCGGGTACGGGAAGATTATCCTCTGCTGCAACTACTTTTCCTGATACTGTCCTGTCAATTACTTCGATCGTCACGCTTACCGGTCTCTCCATAGAAGAAGCACGCTCAGTAATTCCCGTGACAATCACGCCCATCATGGTCCAACGCATGATGCAGTGACCGACACTCGTAAAGTTTTTTTTCATACGCGTTAAAAGGTTACCATTAAAAGTTCTTAAATGTTACATGCTTGACGACATTACCACCTCCAACCCCTACAAAATATTGATATATTTTCTATGAATAATTAACAGTGCTTTGGCGGTTACACGCCAGAACTCGTTGTTTTGAGCCATCGAAAATTTATAACTGATAGAGGAACAAGGGTGACTTGGCGCACGACCCCCAAATTGTACTACCTATTTGAATAATTCCAATAAGTATATTATTTGTATATATAGTACCATTTGAAAATCGGTTTGAGAATAGAGATTCGGGCAGATAATCGGAAATTATTAGCTGAATTTATTTATGCAATCGATGTCGGGAACGTTGCCAACATAGGCTTCATCAAATAAAATATTGTAACATCTTTACATTCAAACGCACAAAATCGTTTTCAGAAAAGGTTCGTATTTCACAAAAATTTGGATTATAACAATATTCGGATGAAGTACGAAAGGTACTTTCGTTGGCAATAAGCTAGTTTCGAAAAGGGAAAATTAAGCGTGAGCGAGCAGCAGTTTTGTTACGCAACCTTATTGATTACCGAACAAAAAATACAATAAAAAAAAAAGAAAGGTGACCGACATCAGGATCAAAATGATACTCCCGATCATGCTGCTATTCGGCGATGAGCCCGTCGAAAGGTCCTTGGGGTCTCTGTCTCCCCTGATTTCCAGTGTGCTCCTGATCCTGCCCCATATCGAATTAACGTCCTGGCTGGACAGCATTTCTGGTTTCCATTCGGAGGCGATCAGAACGAGTTCTCTGGCTTTTTCCACAGTCTCTTTCCTGGAAGGATATTTTATTATCCAGTTTTCCCAAAAGGAACGAATGGGTGGATCATCCGGGAACCGCACCCACCTTATGAACAGGTTTTCCATCGCCAACTCCTCTGCCGATAACTCTGAAAACGGTTTCATTTTTTAGCGCGTTAATATTACTGCCTTACCTGAATTACCGGAATCGCAATGAATCCCCATGTTAATTTTCAGTTAAGCTTTACTCATAAAAAAGAATGCTCATTCGCGTTTATACTCACCATTCCGAAAGGCAAACCGGATAACATTTCAGTAGCACGGGCGATCTCTACTTTTAACTTTTGACATTTTTTCGAAGCTTATGCCTCCACTATATGGTATCCTTGAAAATTGTCGAAAAGATCGCCAACGGTAAGTGGCTGGCAGAAAATAATTGGAAGAAAGCGCTCATTAGGGCACACGCTCCCTGGTCCGTTTTTCGGTTCGAAGAAACCGGGGAAGTTCTGAAAAATGTCAAATGGGACATCAATGCCGGAATGCAACGAGCGCGACAGAATATAGGGAGATTTTGAAAAACTGCTTGCTGACTGAGGAAGATCAGCTCGCCGATAAATCACCGGCAGTCACCGATTGATGGTTAGTTTGCGCTGTTTCGTGAAAATTGGTGACCTATGTCTAAATTCATTACGTCACATTTCGAAATTCCCTCCCGAAACCGATGAAGCAAAAAATTTACAACTTGATATTTTTAACATCACTAGCGGGTTGCATGGAAAAAAACATCAATTCTCCATTGGTAACCATCCATCAGCCTTTAAAGAATCAAATTATTAACAATGCCGATAGTCTGATCATAGATGTTGACATCACACCAAAAGGTAGTTCCATAGGCGACTATCAAATCAAAATTATGAACAAAAGAGGTGAAACTGTGTATGAGAGCCTTTCACCTTGTCAATGTGCTGACCTTCATTTTGTTCAGACCAAGCAATCATTTATCTACGAAAGCGCCGGTGATACTTCCAACAATTCTGAATTCGTCCTGGAAATTTGTGCCTTTTTAAACAATGGCGATCAAATCTGCAAAAGCGTGCCATTCAAAATGTCTTAATTTAAAAGCAAGTCCGTACCTTTGCGGCCTATTTTCACAACGAAATAAGCAGCAAAATACATCCAATGACCTCGCATCAAATACGTCAGGCTTTTCTTGATTTTTTTCGCAGTAAAGAGCATTTAATAGTCCCGTCAGCACCGCTTGTCGCTAAAAATGACCCTACCCTGATGTTCAACAACTCAGGTATGGCCCAGTTTAAGGACTTCTTTTTAGGTAACGGAACTCCTCCTTCACGGCGGATCGCGGATACTCAAAAATGCCTCCGCGTTTCAGGAAAACATAATGATTTAGAGGACGTTGGCTTCGATACATACCACCATACCATGTTCGAAATGCTGGGCAACTGGTCTTTCGGCGACTACTTTAAAAAGGAAGCGATCACCTGGGCATGGGAACTGCTGACAGAGGTTTACAAATTGCCAAAAGACCGGTTATATGTGTCTGTTTTTGAAGGAGATTCTAAGGATGGCGTACCCTTTGACCAGGAGGCGTGGGATCTTTGGAAGCCGATTGTTGGCGAAGACCGTATCATTCTTGGCAATAAAAAAGACAACTTCTGGGAAATGGGCGATACCGGCCCATGCGGACCGTGTTCCGAAATTCACATTGATTTACGCCCGGCTTCGGACGTAGCAGAAGTTTCCGGCAAGTCACTGGTTAACAATGACCATCCTCAGGTAGTGGAAATCTGGAACCTGGTATTCATGCAGTTTGAGCGGAAAGCCGACAGCTCGCTTGTGCCACTACCATCTACCCACGTGGATACAGGAATGGGCTTCGAACGGTTGTGTATGGCTGTTCAGAATAAGACTTCGAACTACGATACAGACGTTTTCCAGAATACCATTCAGGTTTTGGAAACTTTGTCCGGTAAAAAATATGGCGCCAACGACGAGCCGTTTGCTGACATTGCCATGCGGGTTATTTCTGACCACATCAGGGCTGTGGCATTTGCCATTACCGACGGCCAGCTGCCATCCAATGTGAAAGCTGGCTATGTGATCCGTCGGATTTTGCGCCGCGCGGTTCGCTACGGTTATTCCTACCTGGGCTTCCAGGAACCATTCTTTTACAAACTGGTAGCTGTTTTGGCTGATCAGTTTAAGGATGTTTTTCCAGAATTGAAATCGCAGGAAGAGTTTGTAACCCGCGTGATTTTGGAAGAAGAAAAAAGCTTTTTGAGAACATTGGAATCAGGCCTCAAACGTCTGGATGTGATCATCGCCACGTTGAAAGAAAAAGGGATCAATACCATTGCTGGCGATGAAGTTTTTGAACTCAGCGACACATTCGGTTTTCCGGTTGACCTTACGGCATTGATCGCGAGAGAAAAGGGTTTTCAGGTGGATGAAGTCGGTTTCCAGGACGCATTGGCTGCTCAGAAAAAACGCTCGCGTCAGGATGCCGCCAAAGAGGCTACTGACTGGATCGAACTGCGTGAAGCTGACGGCGTGGAGTTCCTGGGTTACGATTTTGAAGAAACGCATAGCCACATTGTCAAATACCGTAAAGTAAAGACCAAAGCGGGGGATGAATATCACATCGTTCTGGACCGCACTCCTTTTTATGCTGAAATGGGTGGACAGGTTGGAGATACCGGTACTTTGCGCTGGGCTGTCAATGGTGAGCCGCAAGTGGCTACCATTGTTGATACCAAAAAAGAAAACGATCTTTTTGTTCATATTTCGAAGGATAGAAACCTGGACAATGCCCTGCAAAATGCGGGTATTGTTGTAGCCAGAATTGACGAACACCGTCGCAACAGGATCAAGGCGAACCACTCTGCAACGCACTTGATGCTTTCCGCTATGCGTGAAGTCCTGGGAACGCATATTGGTCAAAAAGGCTCTTTCCTTAATGACGAAGTTTTACGTTTTGACTTTTCACACTTTTCGAAGGTGACCGACGAAGAGCTGGAAAGAATTGAAGACCGGGTGAATGAAAAGATCCGTGAAAATATTGCGCTGGAAGAAAGAAGAAATGTACCTATTCAGCAGGCACTGGACCTTGGCGCTACCGCTACTTTCGGCGAGAAATACGGCGATTTTGTTAGGCTGATCATTTTTGACCCTTCTTTCTCTTTCGAGCTTTGCGGGGGTACCCACGTGCCTTCAACTGGTAAGATCGGCGTCTTTAAATTCATTTCGGAAGGCTCTGTGTCTGCCGGGGTGCGCCGGGTAGAAGCGGTTACGGGCGAAAAAGCGCTTGAACTTATGCGTCAGCAGGAAGAAACACTGGGCACGATCAAGGATCTTTTGAAAAACCCGACTGATCTCGTGAAAGCCATTGAAAATCTGCTTGAAGAGCGCGGTTCTTTGCAAAAAAAGATCGCTGCCCTTGAAAACGAGAAAATCCAGACATTGAAAGCGACTTTGCTTGCTAACCTGGAAACGCACAGTACATTCAGTCTGATTGTCGAAAAAGTGGACGTTCCGAGTGCTGATTCATTGAAGCAGCTATCTTACGAACTGCGTGACCAGGTCGAAAACCTGATCGCCGTGTTCGGTACTGAGATTGCCGGCAAGCCGCAACTGTCTGTTTTTATCGCTGAAAGTATCGCTCAGGAAACAGGTTTGAATGCAGGCAAAATTGTGAAAGACCTGGCCAAAGAAATTCGCGGCGGCGGCGGCGGACAAGCATTTTTTGCGACGGCGGGTGGCTCTGACGCCAGCGGCCTTGATGCGGCGCTGGAAAAAGCGAAAGGCTTATTCTAAATAATCTTTCTTGCTAAATAAAGATAAAAAAGAGCGGTTCCGTTATGGATACCGCTCTTTTGCTATTGAATGATTGCTGTTACTCCTCAGCTTTCAATTGGCCTCTGATCTCTCCGTTCGGATATTTCGCCGAGTGGATGTTAACATAATACAAACCTGCTTTCAGATCCGCTACTTGTGCTTCCGTCAAAGTGTCTTTGAAAGCAAAAGGAGAACTGAATGTGGTACCGAAATCAATTACTACCGATCCTGTCGAATCAGCTGGCGCTTTGTGTATATGCCATGCTGTGGGGGTGAAAGTGGAATCGGTAGACGATGAATCCGCAGAAGCGGAATCGCTGTACATAATGTTAAGACTCAGGATTCTGCTTTCCTGGTCTAACGTCCCATCTACCGAACCGGTTGCTGTTGATGGATTAGCTGGTACTTCGTTTGCCCCGGAAAGCGTAGTAGTTACTTTCAACTCAGGCAATACGGGAGTTGGATCTGTTGGGTCATCGTCATCATTACATGCTGCTACCATCCCGGCGACTAAGAACACACCCACAAATGCTAATTTTCTCATAGTGCTTTGTTTTAGTAAATAATTGGTTTGACCGCCACGCCGTAAAATTATGGTTCCGCAAATTCAATTTTTACATAAACAATTCATTATTAAACAATTACAAAAACGTATAAGTTTTTTCAAACTGTGGAGAATGTCCTACCCTTTGCTGAATTTTACAACAAATTCCTCTCATTTACCGGTTTCTGCCCATGCCGTGAGCTACCCTTCCGCGGGTTATGGGACCAAAAGCATAACTCCGGACGCCTTTTAATGGTGGTTTCCAGTGCTTTATAGTACTGTTCCATGATACCAGCCTCCCCTTTGCCGTGCCTCGGACGCGATCAGGCTGAACCGGAACCGGTACGCATTCCGGTTCATGGCTATACGCACTGCGCCGGATTGGATAAATGTTTTCCTGTTCGTAAAGTCCAGATAATATTTACCCGATTCCGGTGGTCGCTGAATCTGGTCATTTCCACTATAAAATGATTTGAATACCGGTATTGAACCCGAAATACGCACCCTGGAAGTCTTTCGATTTATTGTTTTTCCAGATATGTTTTTTGATAAAATCAAAGTCATCGTCGCGCCCGTAGCTGACGTGATTGATTGTGGGCCCTGCAAAAATTTCGAGCCGCTGTCCAATCTTTAATGCTGGTAACACGCGCAATGAATTTTTGAAATAATGACTCCCTTTAAAATCTGTCAGCGAGTGACTTACTGCTTCCACATTCAATCTTAAATTTTTAACCAATGCAATGTGTCCGCCCAATCCCGCTTCCACTGCGTAAAGATCTTTACGGTCGTCCTTGAAATTATAACCCACACCCGCAATACCATACAGCACGCGACCACCTGAACGGAATGAAGCAATGGTTGTCATCGTTTCGTCAAGCGTAACGGCAACGGATTTCTCTCCGCTTTTAATGAAGTTAAAAATTGCAATGGGGTAGTCACTGCTATCGGCAATGTTGATCATACCAGCCAGCTGGATGCCTTTTACATTCCCCGCGACATTGGCAAAACCCGAAACCTGGGCATTGACATTCTGTGCTTTGTTCAGGAACCCTGCAATTTGGAGCCCTTTTGCATTGCCTTTGGTGATGTTAGTAAATCCCGCCACTTGCGCGGAACCGGCACTACCCGTCAGGTTCATGAATCCGGCAATCTGTGCACCATTTGCCTGGTTTTTGATAACATTTGCAAATCCAGCAATTTGTCCGCCGCTGGCGTTGTTACCAATCACATTGGCAGCGCCCGCTATCTGTACGCCGGTTGCCGAACTTCCAATGACATTGGCCGCACCGGCAATCTGGATCCCCGATACATTTTGGCGGACAACATTGGCGGCGCCAGCAATGGCCAGGCCGGTTTCGCCTTTGGATAATCCGGCAATAGCATGCAGTGAAAAGTGGTTCGTATATTGTACAGCGTGTCGCCCGTTAGTGCTCAGTGGGAAAATAAATCCAACATGAGCAACTGTCGTGCTATCTCTCTGGCCGAACGAAACGAAAGAAGAACCTAGCAGAAACAAGCTGATGAAGATTGACTTAGCATTGCAAAAAGCGTAATTTTTCATGGGTATTGTATTTAAAATAAACAAGTTTAAATACATACAGGCACCAAAAACCAAGTTTGCAGGCCTACAAGCCGGGTCCGTCTGCCGTATGTGATTAGTCGACAACGTGACCTGGCCTTACCCTAAATTTTATTCAAAAAAGATCTGTAAAATCTGGCAAACTACCTTTTATGTAGTTGCAATTCTAAAATAAACTAAAAGTAGCGAAAATTCTACACTACAATTACTCCTATTTTATAGTATTTTAATCCAACTATTTACATACATTTAGTTGTTTTTAACTATAACTGCTCTGTCTTATGAAACGTTATTTACTTTTCTGCCAATTGGCACTGCTTCCTACCTTCTGTGCCTTCGGGCAAATGTCCGCCGGAACCGACGGCTTTTTTGTCGCCGCAAATACGCCGGTCGCCATTGATGGCCTGACCCTGAACCCAACTGCTGATTTTTTCATTGATTCGCGAACGTTGGTGATTTCGCCGACGGCAATTCCAGGCACCCCTCCCAGCATCACCCGTGTTTACAATTTCAGCACACCCGTCGATTTCGTAGGGAATGTGGGTTTGTTTTTTCAGACACCCGAATTGAATGGCAATACCGAATCAACATTGCAAGTAGCGTATGGCAGTCCTTTTGTAACTACCACGGGCAGCACCGTGAACACGATTACACATTATGTGTCCAACAACCTGGCCGCCCTCACCAGCCTCACATCCGTGACTGCGGCTCAGCCAGGCGCGCTGCCGGTTACTTTGATCGGGTTTCGCGTTAACCGTGTTGAAAACACCACAATGCTTTACTGGCAAACTTCCGAGGAAAGAAACAGTGATTTCTTTGAGATCCAGCAGAGTGCAGATACCCGAAAATGGAATTCATTGGGAACCGTGAAAGCCGCAACCGAAAGTAGGGCGCAAGAAGATTATTCCTTCCAGGATGCTGCTCTGAGGAAGGGTATCCAGTATTACCGGCTCAAAATGGTGGACGTCGATGGCAGCTTTGCATATAGCGCCATCCGAAACATTGACCTGGGCTCAGCGGAACTGATCAGCGCATATCCCAATCCGGTAGTGGACAAACTCCGTATCGGTGCCAATGTGGAACTGGTCAGCCTGAAAGTGACCGACCTGTCCGGAAGATCATTACTCGAACTGTCCAGGCCTAAGCCCGGTCAGGAATTTAGTCTAAAAAACTACGCCGCAGGCACCTATCTGGTTCAGATCAAAACGGCAGATGGTAAAAGCCAGATTGTAAAAATCGTTAAACAATAAAATCCGTACTCACATGAAAAACATATACTTATCCAACGTGCGCGGTCCTTTTCAAAAAGTGAAAAGAGCTATTTTGATTATCTTTTTTGCCCTGTTCGCTCTCACTGTCCACGCACAAGTAGGTATCGGAACCATTACGCCCCATGCCAGCGCACAACTCGAAATCCAGGCAGTTAACAAGGGTTTACTTATACCTAGAATGACAGAAGCAGCAAGGACTTTGCTTATCCCTAGCCCAGCCACGGGTCTGTTGGTGTACCAAACCGACGGAGTAGCGCCCGGCTTCTACTATTTTGACGGGCTTGCCTGGCAGCCTTTGAAAGCCCCAGCATCGTCTGGTGGCGGTGCAATTATCCCGTATGCATCTGGTAATGCTCCTATCGTTATGACAACTCTCCTGGGAGGATTTGCCGGCACAGGAGCCGCAATCGGATTCGGAGATAATCTTGCGGGCTTGTCAACGGCAATACCCTTTTTAGATGGCGCACTCCTTCCCGGCAATATGGCATTCTCAGTGCCGCGAGCGGGCGTGGTATCCAGTATCTCTGCAACCTTTGTTAGTACAGTAGCTGTGGCCCTTTTTGGCACTGCTACGGTTAAGGCACAACTATATTCAGCACTGGCGGGAACCGACATGTTCCTTCCGCTTCCGGGCGTGGAGGTTTCCCTGCCTCCATTTGCGGCTATCGCAATCGGGTCGATAGGACAAGCCACGCTTTCCGGGTTAGCCATTCCTGTAGTCGCGGGCGATCGCTTACTGCTGGTATTCTCCTGCTCGGAAGCCGGTGGTCTAATTCCTTCCAATTTTGTAGGTCATGCCAGCGCTGGCGTCGAAATTAAATAACAGGTTAATATTCGTCCAAAAGGCCAGAAGCCGCTCAGTTCCTGGCCTTTTGCTTTGGTTTAAAGTCGTCCATACCGCCAACTAATGCCGCCCTGCCAGCCAAACCAGGAAGTGAGTTTATCGCTTAAATCAAATCCGGGATAGCCTTTGACGGGAAAGGTCTTATAACCTTGACGCGCCTCAAAAACGTCGGGATGGTAAACGGAGAAAGAAGGTCCGGCAAACAATAGAAAACGCTTGTTGAGCTTCCAGGTTGCAGCTGCTTGAAAACGGTACATGAAAGGGGTATTCTCCCAACTTCCCAGATAGAGGTTCTGGCTGGTGATCTCGGTGAAGAAACCTACTTTTTTGAACGGGAAAAACTCACGTCCAAACCCCGCCCCGATCACAAAAACTTTATTATTAGCTCCCGTCGTACTCCCTGCCGACAGAACGCTGTAAAATTTATGCGTTCCCATTTTCAATGCGACGTTCCAGGGCACTACTTCGCTGGCAAAAACAGAAATATTGGAAGTACTTTTTCGGATAAAATTAAAAAGACCGAGGCTCAACCCTGCGGAACTATCGGCGATATTAATAACCCCAATCTGGATACCGTGCAGCTTTTTGGCATAGTTTAATGGAGCGAGCTGGAAGCCATGTACCTCACCAGCACCGATATTGGCCCCACCGCTAATTTGCCCGCCTTCCATATTGCTTTTGGTAAAATTGGCCGCGCCAGCAATCTGCACCCCGTAAAAGTTACCTTTCATATGATTGTATGCGCCGGATAGTTGTACCCCATCGCCCGTCCCACGGACAATGCCCAATGCGCCTGAAATTTGTGCACCGTGCATATTCCCTGCCGCCCGGCTTAGAAAACCACTCAACTGCACACCTTCCACGTTTTTTTGTATGTTGCCGCTAAAACCCGAAACTTGTACCCCACCAAGCGTATCCAGGATTTGATTCAAAAAACCGGCTACCTGAACACCTCTGACGGTTCCGGAAACGACATTGAACGCTCCTGCGATCTGAACGAACCGAACGTCTTTTTTGGAAATATTAAAACCACCGGCAATCTCGACACCATTGACACCGGCTGTGTAGCCTCCCAGCAAATTGAGCGAAAACTTGTTGACTACCTGCGAGCTCATCCGTCCGTGTGTACCCAGACCCGGTGTGAGAGAAGCCTGATACGGCAAGGCCACAAAGAACCTGCCAATGTTCCTGCTCTGTGCCCGCAGTCGGGCGGAAAGAAACAATCGCCCCAGCCATGTCGCTTCACCTTCGGAATATCGGACAATGAGAGGGTCCAGGTCAATGGCTCGTGGATGGATGAACAGCCGCAGATCTGCATCCCCATAGTTTACAACCACCGTAGTATCGCCATAACCTACCTTGCTGATCGTCAGGCTGACGGAGGACTTATCCTTGATCCTAAGCCGAAAATGACCATCATCTCCTGAAAGTGTGGAGATTAGCATTTGCCTGGAATAGACGCTGGCATAGTCTACCGGGGCATTGGTTTCCTGATCAAAAATATGCCCATTGACATAAAAAACCTTCTCCTTGGCAGCCGGGAGAATAATGACGTAATCGCCTTTTTCCTTGTATTGGTAACTGGTCCTGAACAAAAGTTCCAGTACTTCCCTCACACTTTTTTGAGATACATTAATCGTCACCAGACTGTCGCCGGGGATCAGGTCGCTATTGTATGAAAAGTAAAACTTCCCCTGCTCGCTGATCAGTTTCAAAACGCCTGAAACCGGTTGCCCTTTCACAGAAACGGTAACCGGTTTTTCAAGAAGCTGCTGCGAATAGCCGTAAAAAGCGATCAGGACAAATACAGCAGCCAGTTTTAAGGTTTTGGACAAGATAAAAATCTGATTCATTCCGAAAGATAAGTGCTATTTCAAAATGATCAGCTCTCCGCGATGTTCTACTTTAATTGTTAATGTTTCACCGACAATGTTCAAAGTGCTGTCCAGCGATTTCTGATCGAATGTCGTATTGATGGTGAGATTTTTGATCTGATCATTTTCAATCACAATATTCGCGTCATACGTTTCATTCAGGATCTCGACCAGCTTCCAGAGCGGAGTACCTTCGCAGACCAGCTTCCCGGTACGGTAATAATTGTAGAAGTGATCTTCCACGTTTTGCCTCACCAGTTCCGGTTTTGATTTCAAAACAGTAGCCTTTTCCCGCGGGCTGACTTTCACGGATTGATCTTTTTTTGCTACCTCCACCAATCCTGTTTCAACGATAACCTCCGTCTTTTCCGCATTATCCTTCACATTGAATGATGTACCTACTACCCTCACAGTAACATCATTGACCGAAATAATGAATGGTTTGCTTTTATCAGGAGTTACATCAAAAAATGCCTCGCCCGTCAGTGTTACCTGCCTGGTACTGCCTGTAAAATGCGCTGGATACGAGATCGTCGACCTCTTATTCAATGTAACAATGGAGCCGTCCGGCAAGGTATCAACGAGTGTCCGGGTACCTGAGCTAGTTACCAGCTGCTGACTGTTTCCGGGATTCAAAAGCACGTATGCGATCCATCCCACGCAGGCTGTAACAAACAACATGGCCGCTACTTTCAGAAAATTGAATGCTGGTTTGGGATACAACGGTATCACCGGCGTTTCTTCTCTGAGGGTTTGCGTACGCTTTTTGAACCGCTTCCAGGCCGCTTCCTCATCCACATTACTATGCGCGGCGAGGCGTTTGCTCTGTATCCATATCAGTTCAAAATGTTCAAAATACCGCTGGTTATCATCGCTGTCGGACAGCCATTGGTTGATCTCCATTTGCTCGGCCACAGTTGCCTCGTCCAGTAATGACTTCACCAGGAGGTCGTCGATATTATAATTCAGTTCTTTTTTCATGACTGCCACTGATTAGCTGAGGAAAAATAAAAGGAAGGAAGCCGGTAAGAAATCAGCCAGTTTGAGCCGAAGCAGCCGCAGGGCCTTACCCATTTGGTTTTCGATCGTTTTAACCGGTAGTTGAAGCCGGTCGGCAATTTCCTGATATTTCAATTCTTCAAAACGGCTCATCTGAAATATCGTGCGGCATTTCTCCGGAAGTTCTTTGAGCGCAAGTTCAAGGCGGTCTTCCAGCTCCGAAAGTTCCAGATTGTAGGAAGTGTTGTTACTGTGTTCCATTTGGTTGGCTGCGTACGTTTGATAGGCGTCCCTGACTTTTAGATGTTTGAGGTAATTAAGGCTTTCGTGGTAAACGGAGCGGTACAAATAGCCGCTCACCGACTCCCGTATTTCTATATGGTCTGTTTTTTCCCACAACCGGCAAAAGACATTCTGTACCATTTCCTCTGCCATGATATCATCTCTTAATATCGTGCAGGCATAGGAATGCAGCCCTTTGAAGTGTTTTTTAAAAACAATCTCAAATTCCGACTCTCTGTCCCTGCTCAAAAATGTGACGTGATCCGCTATGGCTACGTTCATTGCATGCTATGGTTACTGATAAAAAATAAGCGCCCGACTTGGGTTGTACATTGGAATGACAACCAGTCAGGCGCTTACCCTAATTTTTCAGTAAAATATTTTTGCAGTCTACTTCCGCCCGTGTTACTGCTTTTTGGCGGGTTTCGGCGATTCCTCCTTTTTAGCAGTTTTATATCGCTTATCCGGTGTACCGTCTTTTTTCAGGTTTTTATTTTCGCTGTAACGTTTATCAGGTGTACCGTCTTTTTTAAGCTTTTGGTTTTCACTGTAACGTTTATCCGGCGTGCCGTCTTTCTTGGTTTTGACGGTAATGGAGGTTTTATCCTTTCCGGTCTGCTTGGTAGCAACTGTGGTTTTAGTGGTCGGTTTTGCGGGAGTAGCGGTTTGCGAAAAAACAGGAGCCGTCAACGTCAAAAACGCCAGGGCAATAAGTGCTTTCAGATTTTTCATTGTTTTCAGATTAATGTGAGCGATAGCTGCAATTTGCAGGCTAATGTACAATTAACCTATAAAAAACCAGGCGTCAAATCATCAAATAACAAAATTTAATAAAGATTTAATACAAGATTCAGTGTGGCAGGTACAGTAACTTTTTAATGTTACTGAATTCGGTAACATTAAAATGACAGCTTTGCAAGGTCGATCAATCAAACTTATAGTTATTATATTTGCATAAATAAAATCTATTCGGTCCGACGATTTTCTAAATCCAGGCTCGGCAAGATGGGGGCTGCATCAAACAATTATACTACTCAAATATGAATATTCAGCAGTTGGAATACATTGTTGCCGTTGACAATCACCGCCATTTCGTTCAGGCGGCGGAACATTGTAATGTTACACAACCTACGCTTTCGATGATGATCAGGAAGCTGGAAGAGGAATTATCGATCAAAATTTTTGACAGGACCAAACAGCCCATTGTACCGACTAGTATCGGCAGGGAAATTATAGATCAGGCCAAGACCATTTTGCGCGAAGCTTCGCGGATGAACGAGATCGCAAAACATTTTAACGGTGACCTTTCCGGTGAGCTAAGGATCGGGATCATTCCGACGATCGCACCTTATTTACTGCCGCATTTTGTCAATCCATTCATCGCCAATTATCCTGATATCAAACTGCACGTTTCTGAAATGATCACGGAACGCATTATCAGTGAGTTGAAACTCGGAAACCTGGACGTTGGGATCATTGCTTCGCTGTCGGAGGAAAGCAGTTTGCAGGAAATACCGATGTACAAAGAGCGTTTTTATGCGTACGTTTCCGAAAATACCGATCTGTATGCCAAGCAATACATTTTACCCACCGATATCGAACCAAATGAATTGTGGCTTTTGGAAGAAGGACATTGTTTCCGCACACAAATTCAGCGGCTCTGTGAGCTGAGCAGAAATAGTCAGTTTGGAAGCAGTTTTAGTTACCGGTCGGGCAGCATTGAGACGCTGATCAGGATGGTGGAGCGAAATGGCGGGATCACGATTTTACCGGAAATGGCGGTAATGGAGTTGTCAGAGGAACGAAAAAAACACATTCGGCATTTCCAATATCCAGAGCCTGCGCGTGAGGTTTGCCTGGTTGTAAACAGGGAACAAATGAAAACCCGTTTAATTGAGGCATTAAAAACAGGAATTATGGCATATTTGCCGTCCGAAATTTTTGAAAAAAATACAGAATTACGCCTTTTATAGTATGAGCACATTAAATACCAGACAAGCCTACAACAGGTGGTCGGAACAATATGACACCAACCAGAATAAAACGAGGGATTTGGAAGCGCTGGCATTGCGCCAGATTTT
This sequence comes from Dyadobacter pollutisoli, assembly GCF_026625565.1. Taxonomy (NCBI): domain Bacteria; kingdom Pseudomonadati; phylum Bacteroidota; class Cytophagia; order Cytophagales; family Spirosomataceae; genus Dyadobacter; species Dyadobacter pollutisoli. Next base: position 465,032 of record NZ_CP112998.1, on the reverse strand, counting down.
AGCAGATAAAAATTTTGATAATATCCTTGAAATCGGCTGCGGTACTGGGAAAAACTCGTTGTATCTGGTCACAAAAGCCCAAAGTCTGGTCGCCGCAGACTTATCGGAAGAAATGCTGGCGAAGGCCAAAGAGAAGCTGGAAGGCTGGAATGCCGAATTTCACCAGGCAGACATTAATCAGGAGTGGGATTTCGTCAACAGAACATTCGACCTCGTTACATTCAGTCTGGTACTGGAACATATCGAAAATCTCGATTTTATTTTCGGTGAAGCAAGCAGGAAATTGCTACCGGGCGGCATGGTATATCTGGGAGAATTGCACCCATTCAAGCAATACTCGGGCTCCAAAGCACGATTTGACACAGAAGAAGGTCAAACCATCGTCCCATGCTTCACCCACAACGTTTCAGACTTTGTAGAAGCCGCCAGAAGACACGGCTTCAAAATCGAAGACATTTTCGAATTTTTTGATGACAATGACAGGGCGGGTATTCCCAGGATACTGGCGCTGACGCTGGTGAAATATTGATGTAGGCAGAGGCTTGTTTTACCTACCAAGCCTCGCCTTCAAATACTCCTCCATCCTTTCCAGCGAAAACGCATTGAATGTCATATCCTTCGTCAAACCGCCCTTTCTGGCATTGGCAACTCCGTAATGCATGTCGAGATAGCCCTCCATGGCGTGGGCGTCGGGGTTGATGCTGAGTAGCACGCCCTTTTCCATACAGTAGGAAATCCAGCGCCAGTCTAAGTCAAGGCGCCAGGGGGAAGCATTGATTTCCACGACTACCTTATGCTCGGCGCAGGCGTCGATGATCACTTTGTGGTCAATCGGGTAGCCTTCTCTGGAAAGTAGCAAACGTCCTGTTGGGTGACCGAGAATGGTTGTGTATGGATTTTCAATGGCTTTTAGAAGCCGCGCAGTCGCTTTTTCCTGCGTCATGGTCAGGTTACTGTGAACCGACGCGACAATGTAATCGAACGATGCCAGAACTTCTGTCGGGTAGTCGAGTGAGCCGTCGCCGAGAATGTCGGACTCGATGCCTTTGAGGATTTTGAATGGTTTCTGCGGATTCTCAGAGGCAAATCTTGCATTCAATTTCGCGATTTCTTCGTGCTGGCGACCTACTTCTTCTATCGTCAATCCTTGTGCATAAACAGCTGTTTGTGAGTGATCTGCAATTCCCAAATACTCAAAACCCAGATCACGGCAGTACACCGCCATTTGTTCCAATGTATGCTGTCCGTCGGAGTAGGTGCTGTGATTATGCAAAATACCCTTCAAATCGTCCCAGGTAACAAGCTGGTCAGCTGTGTGGGTTTCGGCCCAGGCAAATTCCCCCGCTCCTTCCCGCATTTCGGGAACAATGTAGGGTAACCCGGCTTTTTGATAAATAGCTTCTTCATTTTCGGCCTCTTCGTAGTATGCCTGACGCCAGATCGTAGCACCGGAAGCCGTTGAATATCCGAGATGCTCGACGTCTGCTGTTTCCAAAAACAGCTCGTTGACCAGCCTTTCCGGTTTCACAGCCACAATTTCGATGGCTACAGCTACCTCCTGCACATTTCCCCGCCAGATAAATGGTGATGACTGCTTTTCGTCCTGTACCAAAAATTCTATTTCACCAATACTATTCTGCAAAAGCGCAGGGGAATCGGTAGCCACCACGATCCTGATCGTATCTATCGTCTCTGACTTCCTTCTGATACCTCCCGCCGCTTCCACTTGTTCAAAGCTCTTTTTCAGTTCATTAATGATCAGGTCTGCTACTGCTTCGGCTTTATCCATTCTCAATTTGCCTGCCTGATCTTTCAAAAACGCAAGCGAATCAATGATCTTTTGCTGGATACTTCCTCCAAAACCTTTCAGCTTGGCCACTGCTCCGTTCAAACAGGCGAGTTCAAGCTCGTGTAGGTTATCAATCCCCAGTTCCTTCCACAATACGGCTATCTTTTTGGGGCCAATGCCTTTGATATTGAACATTTCCATTACCCCTAGTGGCGTGTTGTGGAGCAATTCTTCCAATTCCGGGAATGTTCCTGTCTGGGCAATCTGAACAATTTTGCCGGCAGTACTTTTGCCAATGCCTTGCAGCTTGGTCAGTTCCTGCTCGGTCATATTTTGAAGCTCACCATCCTTGTACTTGTCCAGATAGAACGCCGCTATGGAATAACCTTTGATTTTGAAAGGATCAGCGTTATGTAGTTCCAACAATTTGGCGGTTAATTCAAGGATCTCGACAATTTCAGGATTGCTCATGTTGACTCGTGTTAAAAGATATCTGCGAATTACGAAGTATGTCTCAGCATTTGCAAATGTTCAACGGCTGATCTGCCCTCAGACGCTAAGTAGTTATGATATTTGATTGACTTACCTAAAAAATAATATGTGGACATTCAGATTTTAACTATAAAAACTTCCATCAAATAGCCAATAATTCCAATATCGCCGTAGTATAGCATAAGGAGTAGATATTGATTTCAACCTAAATCCATTTTAATACCAACCATGAATATTGAACAATTAAAAAGTTACCGAAACGAAATACACAATCACTTAACAACAGAACTTTTACCATTTTGGGAAACCCGTTGTGTTGATAAAGAAAACGGCGGTTTTATCACCCATTGGGATAATGCTGGAAATGATTCCGGCGAAGATGAAAAGTCATTAATAGCCCAAACCCGGACGGTTTACACGTTTTCATCCGCGCATCGTGCAGGTTACGGAGACGGACGTTATGCCGATGTTGCCAAACACGGCGTCGATTTCCTGATCAATAAAATGTGGGACAACGAAAACGGTGGTTTTTACTGGCTCATGGATCGCAAAGGCAATGTAACGATCGATGAAAAGATAGTCTACGGGCATAGTTTCGCCATTTATAGTTTGGCTGAGTACACATTGGCTACCGGTGATCCGATCGGGCTTGAATATGCTGAAAAAGTTTTTGACCTGCTTCAAAAACACGGTGCGGATACTTACTACGGAGGTTACTTCGAAATGTTCCACAAAAATTGGGAACTGAAAGGGCCGGGATCAGCTGGTGGCGACCGCAAAACATTGGATGCTCATATGCATTTGATGGAGGCTTTTACTACGTTATATGAAGCAAGCCAGAAGCAGGTTCACAAGCGGAAGCTGTTAGAGATCATTCAATTGTTGATCAACAAAATCATGCACCCGGTGTACAAAACCGGTATTCCGCAATTCTGGGCTGACTGGACGGTGGCTCCGCAGATCAAGTTCGACATAATCTGGGGTTGGGACCGTTTTTCGGAAGACGGAATGAAAAGTTCTGCCGAGGATAACACCAGTTACGGACACAATGTAGAGTTTGCCTGGCTGCTGATGCATGCGCTCGACATTGCTGGCATACCCTACGACGACTATCAGGGTCAGCTGCTCGCTTCTTACGACCACGCCGTCGAGTATGGTATCGACTGGGAGTATGGCGGCGTTTATGTAGAAGGTTCACACGCAGGTGAGGTGTACGACCGTGAAAAGGAATTCTGGCAGCAGGCCGAAGTGATTATCGGGATGCTGGATGCGTACCGTGTTTATGGTGATGAAAAATACCTGAAAGCATACGACGCTACCCACCGTTTTGTCTTTGATCACATGATCCATTCAAAAGTTGGGGAATGGTTGCCGCTGCTGACACGTCAGGGAGAGCCGATATGGAAACATATGAGCCATTCCTGGAAGGTCAATTATCACTCGGTGCGCTCCATGGTGCAGGGAATAGTGCGGCTGGACAAGCTGATTGCGCTTGCTTGATTTCAGGGAGGATAGAATGGGACAGGTCCGGGAAAAATATTACTCAAAGATTTCGTTTATCAGCACACCAGGCTTTGTGAGGCAGATGGTATGATTGTTGATCATTGTTATTTTATCGGATGCTTTTGAAAGCGTCTTTTTTACAAATTAAATAGCAAATATCATGAGTGCTTTCACACAACAAGTAAAAGGAAATTGGAACGAATTGAAGGGAAAATTTAAGCAACAATATGCAGATTTGACTGACGATGACCTGTTATATGAAGATGGAAAAGAAGACGAGCTTCTTGGAAAAATTCAGAAAAAACTAGGCAAGACCCGTGAAGAAGTGGAGAGTGAAGTAGATAGCTGGTCGAGGTAGTTTCTTAACTAGCAGGCAATATGAGCCCTGAAATCAATTGATTTCAGGGCTTTTTTTGTAGTAAGAAAACCTGTCAGTGTCCTTTTAAAAGTGATATTCCTTTAATCTAAATCCTTTTTGAATATGAATCCAAATGAAATACCGGTCGGAATCGTTGGCCTCGGGCTGATGGGCTGCAGCATTGTAACTTGCCTTCTCATCGCGGGCCACCCGGTGGTAGCCGTCGCACCGATCAGCGTCGATATGCTGCATGCTGAAAAGCGTATCCGGGAACATCTTGAAAATTCATTTGAAAAAGGGCTCATTGTTCATCAACCTGAATTCTATTTAAAACATCTGATCATTACCGAAGATTATAGCCAGCTGAAACCATGCAGACTGGTGAATGAGTGTACCATTGAAAATATTGAAATCAAGGAATCCGTTTACAAAAAAGTCGAAGCGGTGATCGATGCGGATGCGCTGTTGTCCAGTAACACCTCCGCCATACCGATCAGCACATTGCAAAAGCTGACGCAGCACCCCGAACGGTTTTTAGGGTTGCATTGGACCGAGCCTGCCCATACGACCCGGTTCTTGGAAGTCATTTGTGGCGATGATACCGATATCAAAAACGGCGAATATCTCTATGAACTTTCTCACAAATGGGGCAAGGAGCCTATTTTGGTGCGGAAAGACATTGCCGGATTCATCACCAACAGGCTGATGTATGCCATGTACCGGGAGGCGATCAGCCTGGTCGAAAATGGTTATGCGACTATTGAAGACGTGGATCGCTCGTGCCGTAACAATGCGGGATACTTCATGACATTGGTCGGTGTATTTCGCTGGATGGATCTGACTGGCGTCCCCGCCTATCACATGGTGATGAAGAATTTGCTGCCGACATTAAACAACAGCACCGAAGTACCGGAGCTGATAGACAAAGTGGTCCGTGAAGGAGGCAAAGGAGTACTCAATTCACACGGATTTTACGCATACGAACCAGGAGAGGCCGCGGTCTGGGAGGAGACTTTCAAAGAATTCACCTATGAAATAAGGGAACTGGCATTGAAGTACCCCGCCGATATCGTCAAAAAAAGGTTAGCCGAAAAGAATAAAAATACTGATTAGTTAGGGTCAATTAGTTGGCTTAAAATCAACCATGTAGGTGGTTGAGGCTGAGATATTATTACTGTCTTTGATATAAAAGAACCCATATTTAAAGCCGCTTTTAGGTATGGGGAAGGTTACCTTATTATTATCGGGATCCGATTTCCCCTCTTGCATGGTCCAGACCCGCTGCTCGTTGGTGGACTCGACGTCATTGGTGTAATAAAAAGCTGCAGTAGTCAGTGATGCGGTGTAAGGCATTTTGTAGACCAGAGAGAATTCGTCTTTCTCCACGGAAACATATGTAATATTTGGGAACGATTTGCCCGGATTGATGAGGGTTTCAAAGAAGTACCTGATCTCAGGAGGTTGCCAGCCCCATTGGTGACTATGCTTCATATCGGGTATCACGCAGACTATTTTGCTGGATTTGACCAGGGAATAGGTTTTAATGTAAGGCTCCACATTGTAATGCTTGTCTTTGTTTCCATTGATAAAAAAGAAACTTGGTTTTGCATACCGTAAGTAAACCGACGGATCAAAATACTGCATCCAGCGCTTTTTGTTGTCAGCGGAAAGTTGGTTGAGCGGTACTTTGAAAACATCAGATTCGTCATAGTATGCACACCCATAAACTGGTACTGCTCCTAAAAATCGATCGTCAAGGCTCGCAACAATGCAAGTCAGGTATCCGCCCCAGCTAATGCCGGTCACGGAAGTTTTGGAAGTGTCGACTTCCGGCATGCTAAGCAACAAAGAATGCGCAAGGATGGAGCTGGCGACGGCGTGGTAGGTCCATACATCTTTGAGGCTGCCCTTTTCTATTTTTTCAAATTTGTTTTCATTAGATTGATCAGGGCCCGGATTAGCAATTTTCTGGCCGTCTGCGCCATTTCCTGAAAGATCCATCGCAATCGCCGCGTAGCCTTCCGAAGCCCATTTCTCAACCCATTCTTTAAAAGCTTTCCCGCCGCCACCGTGGATCAACACTACGCCCGGAAACTTTTGGGTACCGGCAGGTTTTCCTGCAATTATATCCGGGTTGGAATAGTATGCAAAAACCTCGGTCTTCTTGCCTTCATAATCAACACTTTTGTAGAGTAATGAACGCACCGGACCTGTTTCAGTCAACCATTTTACCTCGGGGGCAACGCTAAGCGCTTTGAGGTCCCAAAGCAGACTGTCGCCTGTTATTTTCTCAGTTTTGATGAACCTGGTTTTGGAATTTTGTCCATATGAAAATGAAACAAACAGCAGCAATATGATCGTCAGTTTTTTCATAAATATCCCTGAAAAATGGTTCTTATGATAAGACTTGATTAGCTTTGAACTACCCGCTTTTCGGTGGCTGAATGCCTTGGGAAGCGTCCTATTTTTCAGTAAAATAATTCCAAATGAATGACTTCATAGCCGCCAGATCGCAGATGGCCCTTTCGCTGGGATTCCATATTGTATTTTCTTGTATAGGCATGGTTATGCCTTTTTTTATGGCCGTAGCGCACTATTATTGGCTCAAAACCGATGAGATTGTTTACAAAAATGTGACCAAAGCTTGGAGTAAAGGTGTCGCCATTTTCTTTGCAACCGGTGCCGTTTCGGGAACCGTACTATCATTTGAACTAGGCCTGCTCTGGCCCGGATTCATGAAACATGCAGGACCGATTTTCGGGATGCCTTTTTCACTCGAAGGGACCGCCTTTTTTATCGAAGCCATCGCGCTGGGATTTTTCCTCTATGGCTGGGACAGGTTCAATAAATGGTTTCACTGGTTTACGGGTGTAATTGTAGGAGTAAGCGGCCTCGCCTCCGGTATATTGGTGGTAGCCGCCAATGCCTGGATGAATAGTCCGGCCGGATTTGATCATATCAATGGCCAGTATCTGAACATTGACCCGATCAAGGCGATGTTCAACGATGCCTGGTTTTCACAGGCATTGCACATGACCATTGCGGCATTCGTGGCAACCGGTTTCGCGGTAGCCGGTGTGCACGCACTGATGATCCTGAAAGGCAAAAATGTGCTTTTTCATACCAAATCATTTACCATTGCCGCAGCATTCGGATGTGTCGCGGCCATTCTTCAACCATTGAGTGGCGATATTTCGGCCAAAGATGTTGCGATACGCCAGCCCGCGAAACTGGCCGCAATGGAAGCGCATTTTCATACCGAAAAATCGGCTTCCCTGCTGGTAGGCGGCATTCCCGACGAAGAGAAAAAAGAAGTGAATTACGCCGTCAAATTGCCCGGATTTTTGAGTTTTCTGGCACACGGCGACTTCCAGTCCGAAGTTACCGGCCTTGACAAAATAGCGCCCGAAAACCATCCACCTGTCGCTATCACACATTATGCCTTCCAGATCATGGTGGGAATGGGCATGGCGATGATGCTGGTTTCTGTTTTGTACTTCCTGGCTTTGTGGAAGCAAAAGCACTGGCTCAACAGTCCCTGGCTCTTGAAATTGTTTGTAGCCGCCACTCCGCTAGGTTTCATTGCGGTAGAGGCTGGCTGGACGGTCACAGAAGTTGGCAGGCAGCCGTGGATCATTTACGGGATCATGCGTACAGCCGATGCCGTTACTCCCATGCCCGGCATTGCTTACTCATTCTACCTTTTTACGGCTGTGTATGCGTCACTGGCTGTTATTGTGATTTTTATGCTTTATCGTCAGATCAAAATGGTGGGAACGCTTTACGACAAAGCCTAGCCGCATTTTTGAAATATTTACCTTCACTCATTATGCTATACGTAGTCATAACATTTCTCTGGACCTCTATTTTGCTATACCTGCTGCTGGGTGGCGCCGACTTCGGTGCGGGGATTATCGAGCTTTTTACCTCCAAAGGGAATAAAGCAGTCACCCGCAAAACCCTCTATTCCGCCATTGGGCCCATTTGGGAGGCCAACCATATGTGGCTGATCATTGCGATCGTAATTCTATTTGTGGGCTTTCCCGTTATTTACTCCACAATGTCTGTCAATCTTCATATCCCGCTCACCATCATGCTGTTGGGGATTATTGCGAGAGGTACTGCCTTCACATTCCGGCACTATGACGCCGTGGTAGACGATATGCAGCACGTTTACAATTCTATTTTTGCCATTTCAAGCTTTATTACGCCATTGTTTTTGGGAATTATTGCAGGAAGTGCTGTATCCGGCCACATTGATCCTCAGGCCGATACATTCCTTTCTGCCTATATTTTTAGCTGGCTGCATTGGTTTTCGGTGAGTGTAGGTTTGTTCACGGTTGCCATTTGTGGCTTTCTGGCGTCCGTCTATCTCATCGGTGAAACCCAAAATGAGCATGATCGGCTGCGTTTTGCGCACAAAGCACAGTTTTTTAACATCGGAGCGGTGATTTGCGGAATTCTGGTATTTACAGCAGCGTATGTTGAACAAATCCCGCTGATCGAGTGGGTATTCGGAAACTGGGTCGGACGGATCGCCATTGTTTCGGCAACATTATCGTTGATATGGATGTGGTACCTGCTATATCAGGGCAAAATAGGGCTGCTACGCCCCCTTGCAGGTTTTCAGGTAACGATGATCCTGCTCACGACCACTTATCGCCATTTCCCCAATATTGTTTTGTTCAAAGGCGGGGGTTATCTCTCGCTTCTGGAACACAGTGGGCAAGAAAAAACAATGCAGGCATTGGGGCTTGCATTGTTGCTGGGCAGTGTTTTTATACTTCCTGCCTTGTTTTATCTCATTTACAGTTTCCAAAAAAAACCGCTGGAAGCCGGTTCTGCCGATCACTAGGCATCCTGGCTATCTCCAATTGGGCTTGGTCACGACAATGACGATCATATAAATCGCGAAAAAGACAAACATCAGAAATAACGGGGCGGCAGGTATCCAAAGCAATACATTGGCGGTGGATAATTTGCCGCTGCTTTTTAAGCTGAACGCGATCAGTACAATAACGCCCAGCACCAGGCCGATGAGGTTGACGAAAGTATTGTGCCCCGTAGCATATTTCAGGGTAAAAGCATCGTAAAGTGCATTGCCTATTACGCCCAGAATGGCGATTCCATTGATACAAACACCAGCAATAAACCAGAACATAGTATAGAGATTTAAGTTAAAATAGCTGAAAAACGAAAAGCACCTTCAAGTCACTAATTTGTCCGGATAATAATCATTGCCAGCACAAAAAATACGACTCCAAGACAGATCGGGGCTGCCGGAATCCATAAGAGCCTGGTTGCTAAATTGATATCGCCCGAGTCCCTCAGGCTGCGTGCTACAAAAATGATGATCAGCACTAATACCCCCGCGATATTCAGCCAGAGATTATATCCCGTCGGATACTTGGCAATAAAGGATTGGTAAAAAAAATTGCCGATCACAAATAATACGGCGGCTACGTCAATATAAAGCGCGGCAGAAAACCAAAACATAGCGGCAAATTTTAAGGTTGAGACAACTCGTAAAAATTAACGAGGTTGTAAAATTAACAACTGTCAGACGAAGGAGTTAAATAATTTATTATTAGGCATTTACCAATTACTAACAGATAGAAAAAACCCCTTTGATCAGCGCCAAAACTCCCTTCATTTTCATCATCCACTATGTTGCACCGTTAGATAATTAAATGTCGCCAGTTGTTCATTCAAAACAAATTTCCTACCGCATTCATTTACTTTTAGATTGTTCCTCTGCCAGATATTCATTCAGCATATCCTCCTAAAAATCTAATTGTAACACATTATGGTAAAAGTATTGATCATTGATGATGAGCCAAAAGCGAGGACTGTCCTGCACCATTTCATCCGCGACTTTGTACCTGAGATCACAGAGGTCAGGCAGGTCGGGTCCGTCAGGGAAGCAGAGAATATGCTCAAATATTACCGGCCGGGAATTATTTTTCTGGATGTAGAAATGCCCCACCAGAGCGGATTTGAGCTGTTGTCGAGCAATGAAAACCCTCCTTATGACATCATTTTTACCACGGCGTATAACCAATATGCCATTCAGGCCATTCGCTTTTCTGCATTAGATTACTTGCTAAAACCCGTTGATCCCGACGATTTGCGCGCCGCTGTACACAGGCACATGAACAGGCAGGAATTCGCAAAACATAAAAAACAACTTTACAATAACCTCGTCAATAACATCGAGAAGAAGGAAATCAAGGATTTCAAACTGGCCGTACCTTCCAGCGAGGGCGTCTATTTTTTCTCAATTTACGAAATTCTCAGGCTGGAAGCGGACAGGAACTATACCGTCATTCACCTGGAAGGTAAGAGGCCATTTGTCGCCAGCAAGACCTTGAAACATTTTGAAGAAATGCTGGATCAGTTCAAATTTATCCGCACACATAAGTCTCACCTCGTTAACGCCGCCCATATCGTGCGGATCAGTAATAACAATGAGTACCTTATCCTTACCGACGGTTCGAGAGTGGAAGTTTCACGCCGAAAAAAAGATGAGGTCCAGCAGAACCTCAACATACGATGACGCTCATTGCTTGCCGGCGTGAATAAAGGCATGCCGGTAGCCTTGCGGACTCTGCCCTGTTACGGATTTGAACCGTTTATGAAAGCAGCTGAAATTCATAAAACCGCTTTCAAAACAAAGTTGCTTAATGCTGATATCACTTTCCATCAGCAGCCTGCATGAGTGCCCTACCCTGATCTCTGTCAGAAATTGTGAATATGTTTTGCCCGTTCGCGACTTAAAATAGCGACAAAATGCATTGGGCACCATTCCCGCCACCCCGGCTATTTCACTCAATGTGATCTTTTGATTAAAACGGCTCAATGTATAATTGTAAATCGCATTGATACGGTCGCTGTCCGACTCCGAAAGATCACTCTGATACCCCATTGACGATAACTCCGAGTAATCATCTGAACGGGAAACACACAACAACATTTCAAGGAGAACTATAATCCGGTCCGTCCCCTCCGCACGGAGGATTTTGTCCATTAGCAAAGCAACTTTTTGATGCAACCCGCCCGATAGCAGCAAGCCTCTCTGCGCTTTTTCCAGAATTTGCCTGATAGGCTTATTCTCAGCCAGTTCCAGGAAGCGATCGCCCCAAAAATCAGGGGAAAAATGGATAACTGTGGAATATGGCGACTTGTTGAGATCCTGCTCATCGTCGCGCCAGTAATGCGGCAGGTTACTACCCACCAAAACAATGTCTCCTTTCCCAAAACGCTTGATACTGTCTCCGACAAACTGCGTTCCCGAGCCCCGGTGAAAATGGATCAGTTCAATTTCAGGGTGGTAATGCCAGCGGTTGTTGAGGTTTGGAATCTTATCCTGACGTACGCTGAAAGAGTAAGCCGGAGCAGTCGGAACCTTTAACAATTGTGGCTTCATGCAGAGATTTATACCGTAAAAATTACTTACTGAGGAAAAACATGTTAATATATCTTATTACTTGGATAAATACTTAGACTATCTTCATAAAAAAATATAATTCCTTTGCATTGTAACATTCGTAATGTGTTTATTCCGAAAAACTCTTAATTCCTGAACCTCTATGACCGATCGTAAAACGCGGCTGGCAATTATTCTGATCACTTCTCTATTTTTTCTCTGGGGTTTTGCCCTCAATCTTAACCCGATCCTAATTCCACACCTTAAAAAAGCCTGTCAGCTCAGTGACTTTCAATCGGCCCTAATCGATTCTGCCTCTTACATTGCGTATTTTCTGGTAGCACTCCCGGCGGGGCTTTTTATGAAAAAGTATGGATACAAGGCCGGTATCACACTTGGACTGATCCTTTTTGCATCCGGTACATTTCTATTTTACCCCGCAGCGGAAATGCGGCATTTTGGCTTTTTCCTAATTGCATTGTTCATTATCGCCAGCGGACTGACCATGCTGGAAACCGCCGCCAATCCGTACATTACCGTTCTCGGAGACGCCGATTCAGCAACCCAGCGACTCAATTTTGCACAGTCTTTCAATGGCTTAGCAGCATTTCTGGCCCCATTAATGGGCGGGACCTTTATTCTTTCCGGGAAAACACTTTCGGAACAGGAGCAGCATGCAATGTCCGGCGAACAGCTTGACAGCTACCTCAATGCAGAAGCTGCCTCGGTACAAATGCCTTTCATCGTGATCGGGCTGGTTGTACTTTTTGTGGCGATTATGATCTGGCGTACAGCACTTCCGGAAATTAAGGAAGAAAAAGAAACCGGAAACAAAGTGAGCGGCTCCATTTGGGAAGAAAAAAACCTGATCCTCGGTATCGCAGCGCAGTTTTTCTACGTCGGTGCGCAGGTTTGTATCAGCAGTTTTTTCATTCGATTCTCCGATAAAGTCGCAGGCATTGATGAAAAAACGGCAGCATACTTGTTGTCCGGAGCATTTCTGAGCTTTATGATAGGCCGCTTTATCGGCACCTATCTCATGCGCTTTGTCGCCCCACCCCGTTTACTTGCTATTTATAGTGTTGTTTGTGTTAGTTTGCTCATCATTGCAGTGCTTACCAAAGGTATGGTGTCGGTATATTGTTTGGTTAGCGTGCAGTTTTTCATGTCCATTATGTTCCCTACAATTTTCGCTCTGAGCATCAGAGGATTGGGCGAAAAAACTAAGATTGGCTCTTCAATGGTCATTATGGCGATAGTCGGTGGAGCGATTTTTCCAGTAATCATGGGGCAGGTTTCAGACGTTTCGTCCATACAAACAGCTTACATTGTTCCAGCCGTATGCTTCCTGGTGGTTTTGTATTTCGCGGTGAAAAACAATTCAATCAAAACGGTTACGCTGGGTACTGCCCATTAAACCGGCATTAATCATATCAAGACGCTTTTCAATTTTCAAATAACATGGATTTACAACTTCAGAATAAAATAATTATCGTAACCGGCGGTGCGAAAGGCATTGGAGAAGGTATTGTGCAGGTACTGGCCTCCGAAGGTGCAATACCTGTGATCGTTGGACGAAATGCAGCAGATAATCAAAAAGTAGTGGACGAACTGGCTGGAAAAGGCTTCGAATCTTTTCAGGTGGCCGCCGAATTAACCCAACCGGAGGAGTCTGAAAAAGCAGTAGCTGCGGTTCTTAAAAAATATGGACGTATTGACGGCTTGGTCAACAATGCGGGTGTGAATGATGGTGTAGGATTGGAAAGTGGAGATTATGAGCGCTTTATAGCTTCTCTTCACAAGAATGTGGTGCATTATTATCTCATGGTACATTATGCTTTGCCAGCATTGAAGGCTTCGAAAGGAGCTATTGTCAATATCAGTTCCAAAACTGCCGATACAGGTCAGGGAGGCACTTCTGCTTATGCTGCTGCCAATGGAGGACGCAATGCATTGACCCGTGAATGGGCTGTTGAACTGTTAAAATATGGTATCCGTGTGAATTCCGTGATCGTAGCCGAGTGCTGGACGCCGCTTTACGAGCGCTGGATCGAAACTTTGCCTAACCCGCAGGAAAAGCTGGCTTCCATTACCGCTCATATTCCGTTGGAAAACCGAATGACTACCGCGGAAGAAATTGCTAATATGACTGTTTTTCTATTATCTCAACGTTCAAGTCACACCACTGGCCAGCTGATTTATGTTGACGGCGGATACGTCCATCTGGACCGGGCGCTTGCTAACTCTTAATTTTTGAAATGAAAATCCTTGTTTGCAACACACCAGGCACGCTTTCCTATCAGGAAGCAGAGAAGCCTGTTTTGGAAAAAGATCATACGATCATTAAAATAAAGCGTATTGGTATTTGCGGCACCGACCTTCATGCATTTGAAGGTACCCAGCCATTTTTCAATTATCCAAGGATTTTGGGCCACGAACTTTCAGGAGAGATCGTGGAAATGGATGGCGCACCGGGTTTTTCAGTCGGCGAAGCTGTCACATTTATTCCTTATTTCAACTGCGGTACCTGTGTTGCCTGCCGTAATGAAAGGCCAAATTGCTGTACGACCCTCAAAGTTTCCGGTGTACACATTGACGGAGGTATGTCTGAATACCTGTCGGTGCCCTCCTACTCGCTCGTACATGGTGACGGGCTTACTTACGATGAGCTAGCACTCGTGGAGCCGCTCGCAATCGGTGCACATGGGATCCGCCGCGCGGACGTACGTAAAAATGAAATGGTGCTGGTGGTTGGCGCAGGGCCCATTGGCCTGGGCGCGATGGAATTTGCCCGAATTGCCGGAGGCCGCGTCATTGCACTCGATATCAATGATTCAAGACTGGATTTCGCCCGGGAAAAGATCGGCGTCGAATTCACTGTCAATGCATTAACAGACAATGTCGCCGAAAAGCTGGCCGAGATCACCAATGGGGATATGCCGACGGTTATTGTGGATGCCACGGGCAATCTTCGGGCCATCAATACAGCATTCAGCTACCTGGCACATGGCGGACGATATGTACTTGTGGGGCTGCAAAAGGGAGAAATCAGTTTCAGCCATCCCGAATTTCACAAGCGCGAGGCTACGCTGATGAGCAGCAGAAACGCGACGCGGGCTGACTTTGAGCATGTCATTCAAAGTATGAAAAATGGTTTGGTAGACCCTAAAACCTACATTACCCACCGCGTCACATTCCCTCAGGTTAAAGAACAGTTCGAAAGCTGGCTTGATCCTGCGAATGGTGTGATCAAAGCGATGGTGGCAGTTGAGTAACAGTTAGTTTGTCTTCTTATAGTTCAGGATGGCCCAACCATTTAATAGGACGGCCATCGCTGAAACTGCTCCCAAATGAGGCAGCACGTCCATGAAGCCGCTGCCTTTGAGGATTACCATTCGCATGACCTCGATCATATAGCGCACGGGATTGATCCTCGTGATGAGCTTAGCCCAGTCGGGCATACTGTCGATGGAAGTAAAAAGCCCGCCTAACAGGATGAAAAGCATCATAAAAAAGAACATAATGAACATCGCCTGCTGCTGCGTATCGCAATAAGTGGAGACCAGCAGCCCGAAACCCAGCACGGTCAGCAGGTAAATGGAGATAAAAAGATACAAAACCAGCAGACTGCCGATTGGGACGATTCCGTAGATCAAGCGTGCCAAAAGTAACCCTATCGTGAAAACGATATTGGCCAGTACCCAGAATGGGATCAGCTTACCGAGAATAAAAATATGCTTTTTGATCGGCGTCACGTTGATCTGTTCAATGGTACCGATCTCCTTTTCCTTCACAATATTGAGGGCCGATAGAAACCCTCCTACCATCGTCACCAGAATGGCGAGAATGCCAGGGACAATGAAAATTTTGTAGTTCAGGACAGGATTAAACCAATTCGAAGCCACGACTTCAATGATCGGAAACTGGCTGAACCGCGGCTGCTGTACAAGCTGCATTCGGATGTCTGCATTGAAACTACCAATGATGCTGCTGAGGTACGAACCGCCCAGATTGGCCTTGGTACCATTAATCGCATTCACGGCCACGAACAGTTTCTGCTTATCCTCGCGGATCAGGTTTCTCTCAAATCCATGCGGAATTTCCAGTATCAAATCTGCTTTATCGGACTCGATGAGCGTAAATGCTTCATTGAAAGAATCGTTATAACCCTGCAAACGAAAGTACCCCGAGGCGATCACTTTGGAAATAAGCTTCTGAGAATAGGATGACTTATCATTGTCGACCACAGCCAGATTAACATTACGCACCTCATAGTCAGCAGCAAGCGGCATAATGATCAGCTGTATCATGGGCATAATAAAGATCAGTGCGACGATGGATTTGTCACGAAAAATCTGCCGGAACTCTTTACGCAATAGAAATTTCAATGTTCTCATTGCAAACGGATTTTAAAACTTTTTAAACTGATGGTCAGTAAAAACAATGTCATACCCAGCAAAATGGAGGTTTCCTTCCATAGTGACTGAATCCCCAAACCCTTGATCATGATGGATTTGACGATGATGTAAAACCATTTGGAAGGAACAATATTGGAAATGACCTGCAACGGATAAGGCATATTTTCGATCGGAAAAAGAAAGCCACTGAAAATCATCGTCGGAAGCAGCATACCCATCAGAGAGATCAGCATCGCGATTTGCTGCGAGTCGGTTTTGATGGAAATGAAGATCCCCAGGGCAAGGCAGGTAATGATAAACAACGTGCTCTCTGCGAATAGTAGCAGCAGGCTACCTTTCACCGGAAGTTCCAGCGCGAAAACACTCAGGAATATAATAGCCGACACATTGATCAGCGATAAAAATAGGTAAGGTAATGCCTTGGCAAAGATCACCAGGACAGGTTTGAATGGCGAAACCAGCAGGATTTCCATAGTACCTGTCTCCTTTTCGCGAACAATAGAAATCGCGGTCATCATCACGGAAACCAACATTAACACCAGCGCCATTACGCCCGGTACAAACCCGTGCGCGCCTTTGAGCTGCGGGTTATAAAGCATTCGTGTTTCGGCAATGATCTGGTAGGGCATCTCGATATTTACATTGATCTGATTCTGATAGTCCAGCAGGATCGCAGACAGATAATTGGTGATCATATTAGCCGTATTAATGTCGCTGGCGTCGGTAATGATCTGCACCTGCGCTTTATTATTATGCCGCAGTTCGTCATTAAAATTAGCCGGAAACACTACCACCGCTTTGATTTTCCCCTTTTGAAATGTCGAAAGGATTTCGGTATGCGTCAATGCAGCTTTGCGGATTTTAAAATATCGGCTTGCCGCGATCTTCGTAATGATTTCCTGCGAAGCATTATCCTTCGCATAATCCACCACCAGTATTTCCGAATCCTTGACCTCGTTGGTCAATGCAAAACCGAAGACGAGTATCTGGGCAATGGGCATTCCGAATAGGATCAGTAATGTCCTTTTGTCACGCAAAACGTGATAAAATTCTTTCCGTACAAATGCGATAAACTGTTTCATAATGCTAGTCCCCCCTCTTGGCGCCCCTCGCCAGCTGATAAAAAACTTCGTCCATGGTCTTCACACCAAAACGGCTTTTGAGGTTGGCCGGTGAATCCAAAACCTCCATTCGCCCATCCACCATGATGGATATACGGTTGCAATATTCGGCCTCATCCATATAATGCGTTGTCACAAAAACCGTAATGCCACGATCGGCAGCTTCGTAGATCAAATTCCAGAACTGACGCCGCGTCACGGGATCTACACCGCCCGTAGGTTCATCTAGAAAAACGATCTTGGGCTCGTGCAACACGGCTACCGAGAAGGACAGCTTCTGTTTCCAGCCCAACGGCAGAGAAGCCACCAGTTTTTTGCTCTCGCTTTTCATCCCCAGTCTATCCAGCAGCTCATTGGTTTTGGTCTCAATCTGCTCGTCGGGCAGGCCGTAGATCCCTCCAAAAAATTCGATATTTTCAAGAACCGTCAGGTTTTCATACAAAGAAAATTTCTGGCTCATGTAGCCGATGTTCCTCTTGATGTCCTCCGTTTGAGTATACACGTCGTAACCTGCAATACTCGCCTTGCCGGATGTCGGCGCCGACAGTCCGCAAAGCATTCGCATGGCAGTAGTCTTTCCTGCGCCATTTGCTCCCAAAAAGCCGAAAATCTCACCTTTATATACTTCAAACGAAATTTCGTCCGTAGCGGTAAAGTCACCAAAACGCTTCGTCAGTTTCTCGCAAACGATCACTTTCTCCGCCTGTATATGCTGTCCGGTCATGTGATTTCAGTTTAATAGTTTAATGAAAGAATCTTCGATCGTAGCCTCAATGGCTTTGATATCGATCCCCGAAAGCTTTTGTGCGGTCAGATATTTTTCGAGTTCCGAAACACCTTCCGCACTTTCCAAAGTGATGTGCGCGTACTCTCCGAATGCATAGCTGTTCAACCGGGCAGGAAAACTTTCCAGCGTCTTCAACAATGGATACATTTCATTCGCTTTCACGGCAAATAATCGGTCAGGGAATGCCTGTACTATATTTTGCGGCGTGTCGATAGACAAGATCTTACCGCCCTGGATCAGTGCAATGCGGTCGCAAAGCGAAGCCTCGTCCATGTAAGGCGTAGAAACGATGATCGTGATGTCTTGTTCTTTGAGCCGGCGAAGCATTTCCCAAAATTCCTTTCTCGAAACCGGGTCCACGCCGGTAGTAGGTTCGTCGAGAAATAATGTCGTCGGCTTGTGAATTAACGCGCAGCATAATGCCAGTTTTTGTTTCATACCACCCGACAGTTTCCCCGCCCGGCGTTTTTTGAATGGCTCGATCTGTACGTAAATGTCTTTGATCAAATGGTAATTCTCTTCAATTGTCGTGCCAAAAACGGTCGCGAAAAAATGCAGGTTTTCTTCAATGGTCAGATCCTGGTACAATGAGAACTTCCCGGGCATATAACCCACTGTATTCCTGATCTTTTTGAAATCCTGAACAATGTCGAAACCATCGACAGAGGCCGCACCGGAATCAGGCAACAGTAATGTTGTCAGTATCCTGAAAATGCTTGATTTGCCCGCACCGTCAGGCCCTATCAATCCAAAAAGCTCGCCTTTTTGAACCGAAAAAGATACATTGTCGACCGCCAGCGTCTTTTCCTTGCCGTAGGTTTTGGTGAGGTTTTTAACAACAACTGCTTCCATTTTTACAGAATTACCTCGCCATACATCCCGATTTTCAAAAACCCGTCATTTTTCAACCTGATCTTAACGGCATATACCAGGTTAGCCCGTTCGTCCTTAGTCTGAATGGTTTTTGGGGTAAATTCCGCTTTGCTGCTGATCCATTCTATCTGGCCTTGCAGCCCACGATATTTTCCGTCCGCCGAGTCCACCAGTACCTTCACATTCTGGTTCAATTTCACTTTCGGCAACTGGTCACCCGTAATGTAGGCCCTCAAAATAATGGTCGACAGGTCAGCTACTTTGTAAAGTGGCTTTCCCGCCACAGCCATTTCATTGGTCTCAGCATATTTGGTAAGCACGCTGCCATTCACCTCATTAATAATTTTGGATTTGGCGAGCTGGTCATTGATCTGCTCAATCTGCACGTAAAGCGGTAATACATCGGCTCTTAGCCCCGAGGTTTGCGTTTTCAGTACCGACGCCTGCGCAGCATCTTGCTTGCGGATCACTTCCAGCTGTTTTTGCAGCTCCGCGATCTGCGCTGTAATGTCATCCAGTTGCTTTGGCGTAGCGGCATCTGCTTTCAGCAGGTTCTGGATTCTTTTTTGTTCATGAAGCAAATTGTCGAGCCTCACCTGCGATACCGCCAATTGCTGTTTGTACACATTGGTTTGAGCCGCAATGTCGGGCAACTTGCTGCCTGTGGCTTTGATCTGCGCTTCCAGCTGCTTCTTTTTGAGGAAAAGTTGCAGGCTGTCAATGTAGCCCACAATTTGGCCCGCTTTTAACTCCTGGCCCTCTTCCAGGTCCAGCTTTGTGATCCTGCCGGTAACCTCAGCGGACACGATCGTTTCGACAGCTTCGAAGGTGCCAGACGCGTCATATGGGTTCTCCTTTCCTTTGCAGCAGGTTAGTAATGTGGCGATTATCAAGACGAATAAGGATGTTTTCATGCTTTCTGAGTGTTATTCCTGATCATTAATTCTTTTCATTATGGAGGGGCAATTCTGTTACTCCACTTCTCTGCCCAATGTAGTTTGCAAATTGTAGCGTGACATGAGCAGTTGGATCTCATGCAGAATCCTGTTCAGCCTGGCCTGATCCTCTGCATTTACTTCCCGGAGATAATCATTGGTATTGATGACGCCGTTTTCAAGCTGGGCTGCGGACGTGATTTTAATGTTCTCTCTCAACGCAATGATCTCATCGTCAGTATCCAGTAGTTTTTCAAGTTTAGCGAGATCGGCATTTTGCTGTTTCAGCGTCAGATTGGTGTTATATAAAAACGTCTCTTTTTGAAGTTGTATCGCCTGCCGGTTGTTCCCGATGAGCAGCCGGTCGTTTTTGCGGGTGTATAGCCCGGACAATGACCAGTTCAAACGCACGCCCGTGATGTAGTAAGGGTCAAAACCGTTGTTCAGGATATTGAGCGCAGGGCGACCGACACCTCCCTGGAAAAAGAAATTGAACTTCGGCCTGTTCTTAACATCCAGTAACTGGTCCTGAATGTCAAGGCTTCGGCTCTGATAATCATACATCCGCAGTTCCGGCCGGTTGATCTGCCCCGATAATGTGAGTGACTGAGGTTTAACGAGTTGTACATCATCCAGACTCTGATTAACCAGCATACCCAGCATATCGAGATAAGCCTTACGGTTCGCGTTGAGCTCAATAGTCCGCTGATCCGCTTTCAGCTGCTCGGCCTGTAAAGTGTAGCCATTGCTTTTAAATGCAGTTCCATTGTCAATCAATGCCTTCACTTTGGTGATTCCCAGCTGAATGTCTTTTTTCAAAAGTTCGTTTTGCCTGATCTGTTCATCCAGCATTAGTATCCCGAAAAAAACCTGGTTAACCCTCTCATTCAGCCGATACAGCTCTACTTCCAGCTTCTGCTCTTCCACCAAAGCATTCGCCTCGTGCGATTTGACTTGCGTGCGCACCGCACCGCCATCGTAAATTGCCTGCGTTACTTCGCCGTACACCTTATACTGGTCCTTGCTGATACTCGGGAACTCAACACCCGGAATGGCTACGGGCAGTTTAAATTCCGTCACCGCGGACTGGTAAGTGGCCTGTCCGAGCATATTTACCTGTGGCAAATAACCCTTCGCAGCATTCTCGACCGAGAAATCCTTCGTTTTGGAAATCAATTCCCGCTGACGGATCATTGGATAATTTTTCCTTGCCAGTCCGTAGCATTCATCAATCGTCAACAGTCTGCTTTGCGCATTGACCTGCGAAATCAGCATCCAGAAGCAGAGCGCTAAAATCAGGTTATGAAATAGTTTAATCATTTTATTTATTCGATTTATTTAATCATTTGATTAATTGATGGTCAAAAAAATTTACTCCGTTTCCAGCATCATTTTGATCCAGCCCGGAATCAGCTTTTTACGCTGCTCCATGATCATCCGGTAATTATCTTCTCCGCCGATGATCGGCTGCAACACAGGCTTGGCGATAAATGGAAACAAAGTCATCCCAAGCAAATTCATCAAAAAATGAAACGGGTGAATATCGTTTCGTTTGGCTTTCAGCTGCTGAATAAAAACCGATTCCGTCAAATGCTTTCTCGCCTGCAGCCGATTCGCCAGTTGGTCGGGATTAGACCGGATCTCACTCAAAACAAAAATCGGCAGATCAGGATGTTCAAGTAGCATCGTAATGTAGTTGTCGGTAATCTTGTCCAGCTTTTCTTCCAATGTTGTGGACTCATCATTGAGTACCGGCGCAAGCACACCGAAAAGCTTATCGATCCGCTCGGCCATCACAATGTTGAACAGCTTTTCCTTGCTCCTGAAATAGTAATTCAGCAAAGCCAGGTTAATCCCCGCCTCCTCAGCAATGTCTCTCGTGCGTGCATTTCCGTACCCTTTTTTGGTAAATACAATACCCGCCGCTTCCTTGATTTTTTCTTCGGTTGAGAGATCTAACTCCGCTTTTGCAATCTTAGCCATTCCAGTCATATTCTTTGAACGCGTCAAAGCTAATGCCGATTTTTGATTTATACAAATTATTTAATCAAATGATTAAATAATTTGTATAACAATATTTCAGCGACGTTAAACCATGTCAACACTCATACAAAAGCCGTCTTGCTCGTTCAATTTCACGAATCGCCTGGGCGAAACGCCGGTATAATATTTAAAATCCTTGATCAAATGACTCTGATCGTGATATCCATAGCGTTCCACCAGATCGGCCCAGTCCACGAGGTAGCTAGTCAGCGTGAGAATGTGGTATAGCACTTTTTTGAACCTCAGAAACCGCAGCAGTTCTTTGGAAGAATACCCTACATAGCGTTTGAAGCGACTTTGAACCGTCCTTTCAGTCAGTTCAGCTTTGTCTGCGATCGCTTTAACCGGGCTCACCTGGGCGCTGTGAAAGTAAGAGGCCGATTCCAGCAGGGGCAATGTTTCGGGATCATTTTCCCTCAAATCACTCAACAGGTATTGTGTCATCAGCTCAATGCGCTGCGTAGCAGATGGAAGCATCTTCATCATTTCCCACATTTTGTCAAGCCTGTTTTTCTGCATCAGCAGATCAGGATCAAGCACGTGCTCGTCCGAAAAATTCTCCATCGGCACCGAGAAGAAGCGATAAAAACCATTGAGCGTGAAATTCAAGACCAGCAGGTCATTTCCCGGTTTCAGATGATAGTTCAGCATCTTGCGCATTGGGCCAAAAATGCCTATTTTGTGGATCGCATGCCGTGTGATCTCTTTTTCACCAAAAGAGTAAGATACCGGCGTCCCGAAGTTAAAAACCAGCATCATTTCAAGGCTAGGCGACAAGTGATGCAAACTCCCCTCTTTGCCTACATCAGTTTTAATGATATAAAAATGACTCAGTATTCCTGTCAGCCGCTCGTCAATTTCTTTCCTGTACCCGGTTTCCATTTTCAGTAAATCATTAAAATTTCCTGCTTCTTTAATAAAGTTAAGGTAAACAGAAATTTGAAAAAGACATCAATTTCTCGCCATTGTTATGACAAATTCAGGGATTAGGAAGTGGATACCCGGACTGATTTTTCTCTTTGCCCAAATTGGCAATAACATTTACGAGCTTAGCCAGGACACGAGGACCCTTGCCTGGGCCCCGCACACCAAGCAGATACGCTATCATATCGCTGCCTTTAAGAATGGACTGGAAATGCCAAGGGAAGCGGTTGAAGCCCGTTATGGTGTAAGTGCTACCGAATGGGAAGTGCATGCGGCAGGAAATCTGAAACGGTTGGTTGAAGCAGCGGAGGCCAGCAAAAACAACCATCCCGACAGCGTCCGTATCCGTTATTCTACTAACAACCATCCTGCTCAAACGTACCTCTGGACTCAAAACCTCCAAAAGAATGAAGGATCTAAATCCTCTTTACCTGCTCAATAAACACCTCATTCCGGAACTTGTATTAATGGTAAGGCTCCTCGCTATGTACCTGATTGCTTCCAACGAGTCCCCTTTTTTGGGAAATCAGGGCGGCGGCCGGTTCTTGCCGGTCATCCGTTTTCTGGAAGATATCGGCACCGACAGCGAGTACAACCTGGTCGTTCGCCTGATCTTTTATGCCGGAGTGCTGATCTTACTATTTTCTTCTTTTATACGTTTAGGCAGCTTATTGGCTGGTTTATCCTTCGTTATAGGCACGATCTCCTGCCAGACATGCATTTCTGTTGCCCATCTTTTTGTCGCAAGTTTGTTTGTGTGCACGGCGCTGAGTAATCGTGTCACAGGGAGTGGACTCATTCGTTATCAGCTCATTGTCTTATACCTCGGTGCGGATTTGAACAAAGTGATTGACCGCGATTGGTGGAATGGTGCAAGTATGGAGACATTGCTGGTCGTGAAACATCAGATACCTGCTTATCTGTCGCTTGCAGGTTTTTTTCCGCCAATGTTTCTATCCCAGGTCATCGGTATAGGAGTCATTGTGCTGCAATTCGGCATTGCCGTCACATTGTTCAGGAAAAACTGGCTTATTTCTGCGATGGTTATGGCTATTATGCTTCATTTACCAATGGTACTCCTGATGCGAATGACTTTCGGGCCATTCGTGGTGGCTTTGGTACTGGCGTATAGTTCACTTCTTACCTGGCCACAAAAGCTGCGCTATCAGGCCGGGATTCACAGCAGCTTCCTCGTCAATGTGCTTAAAATGCTGGATTTCAACGATCAGGTAGTCATTTCAAAACCCGAAACTTCCAATGAATCTTTCAAAACCTGGTTCAGGACACTGCTCGATTTCCTGACACATCCGGCTATTTTATTGTCATTGACCGTATTGTCGGCGGGTTTGATACGGTATGGCTTGACCATTGTATTGGTGGCGGCCGTTCTTTTTATTTTTTATATCAAAGTGTGGAAAAACCGTTCCCGGATCCAGCAATCAGGAGCTGCACCGCTTCTTTTTCAATAGTGTATCCTCTTTAAGTTCCAACTTCCAAAAGAAAACCTGTTGAAATATTAATTACCCTCGTAATTTTGTGGATGCTTTGGTCCGAACTTATAAAATTCAAAGCATTCGAATAGTAATTACATTCATGAAGAAAATCCGTAATTTTTGCATTATTGCCCATATTGACCACGGGAAGAGCACATTAGCAGACCGTCTGCTGGAATTTACCAAAACGGTATCTCACCGCGACATGCAAGCACAGCTTCTGGACAATATGGATCTGGAACGTGAAAGAGGGATCACGATTAAGAGTCATGCGATCCAGATGAACTATGTGTACCAGGGAGAAGAATACATATTGAACCTGATCGATACACCGGGACACGTGGATTTTTCCTACGAAGTTTCAAGGTCTATCGCGGCCTGCGAGGGGGCACTTCTATTAGTAGATGCTTCACAAGGTACTGAGGCACAAACGATTTCGAATTTATACCTAGCGATCAATCACGACCTGGTGATCATTCCGGTACTTAATAAAATTGACTTACCTGGCGCAATGCCGGAAGAGATCAAGGATGAAATGGTGGAACTGCTGGACTGCAGGCGGGAGGACATTATTCCAGCCAGCGGAAAAGAAGGAATCGGGATTGAGGATATTCTGAATGCAATTATAGAACGTATTCCTGCACCAGTCGGCGATCCGGCAGCACCCTTACAGGCATTGATATTTGACTCTGTTTTTAATTCTTACCGCGGTATTGAGGTTATTTTCCGGGTTAAAAACGGAAGTATCAGAAAAGGTGACCGTGTAAAGTTCATGGCTACTGGCAAGGAATATATCGCCGACGAGATCGGAACATTGGGTTTGGTTCAAATCCCGAAACAAGTTGTAGAATGCGGTGACGTAGGTTACCTGATTTCCGGTATCAAAGTCGCCAAAGAAGTAAAAGTAGGTGATACTTTCACGCATATCGACAGACCTGCTTCCACTGCCATCCAAGGCTTTTCGGAGGTAAAACCAATGGTATTTGCAGGTATTTACCCCGTTGATACCAGTGAATTTGAAGAGCTTCGCGAGGCAATGGAAAAATTGCAGCTGAATGACGCCGCCCTGGTTTGGGAGCCTGAAACTTCGGCAGCTCTTGGATTTGGTTTCCGTTGCGGCTTCCTGGGCATGCTGCACATGGAGATTGTACAGGAAAGGCTGGAACGCGAGTTCGATATGACCGTGATCACGACCGTCCCTTCGGTACAGTTCCGGGTTTTGAATACGAAAGATAAACTATTGAACATCAGTGCGCCGTCAGAAATGCCGGACCCTAGCTCTATCAAAACCATTGAAGAGCCTTATATCAATGCACAGATCATTACCAAGTCTGACTACATCGGACCGATCCTGAATTTGTGTATGGACAAACGCGGAATCCTTAAAAACCAGATCTACCTGACCTCAGAACGTGTAGAGCTGCAATTCCTGATCCCGCTAGCCGAGGTCGTTTTTGACTTTTTTGACAAACTCAAAACGATTTCAAGAGGATATGCTTCTCTGGATTATGAACTGGCAGGATACCAGGAATCGGACATGGTGAAGCTGGACGTGATGCTCAATGGCGAGGCCGTAGATGCACTTTCGGCGATTGTTCACCGGTCTAAATCATACGAATGGGGCAAAAAGCTTTGCGAAAAACTACGCGAGCTGATTCCACGCCAAATGTTCGAAATTGCGATCCAGGCGGCGATCGGACAGAAAATCATTGCCAGGGAAACGGTGAAGGCAATGCGGAAAGACGTTTTGGCGAAATGTTACGGTGGTGATATTTCCCGGAAGCGCAAGCTTCTTGAAAAGCAGAAAAAAGGTAAAAAGAGAATGCGTCAGGTTGGGAATGTAGAAATTCCGCAGGAAGCATTTATGGCTGTTTTAAAGATCAATTAAAAAACTATAAGGTATGAAGGCAAAATATCAGCAATTCCATAGCATCGGGGTTGTTTTGATATTTTGCCTTTATCATTTACCGGGTTTGCTGCTTGGCACCAAAGCATACTTCAACGCTTTCGATTCGCTGGATTCTTATGTGGTCTGGTATCGCATGGTGGTTCAGCAGGGTTACGCCTGGGCGCCTTCGTACACCATTGTAGAGCCGTTCATGGGTGGCGTACCCAAGTTCACGCTCGTCAGCACTTACAACTTTTATTACTGGCTAAATCTGTTCCTGCCGACGTTTGAAGCGTATCAGCTCCTGATCGTGTTCATTAGTGCCGTTGGGGTACTGGGTATGTGGCTTCTCTCGCGCCGCCATCTTGGAATGGACTCATTGTCAGCTGCTTTTTTGTCCTTATCGTTTGGCTTTACTCCTTTCCTACCTACCTGGGGGCTTAGTATTGCCGGCCAGCCGCTGCTGCTCTACGCGATTCTGAATGTCCGTAAAAAGGAAAAGGGGGTTTGGAACTGGCTGATTATCGGGGCTTTTCCATTCTTTTCCAATTTCCAGTCAGCCGGTGTTTTCTTTCTCTTCGCCCTGGCCATTCTCATCATTTATGATTCCACTCAAAAACGTGCGGTACTTCCTCTGATAGGCGCTTTTGCAGTTCTGCTGGTAATTTATTCTGTTACCAAGCTGGATTTGCTGGCCAATTTGCTGGGGGGAAAAGGGTTTGTATCACATCGAATGGACATTCTCCGGTTCTCAACCTCGCTGCTGATTTGCGTCAAGGTTATGGCCCGTTATTTTCTGCTGGGCAATATTGACGTCG
The DNA here is from genome assembly GCF_026625565.1 of Dyadobacter pollutisoli. NCBI lineage: Bacteria > Pseudomonadati > Bacteroidota > Cytophagia > Cytophagales > Spirosomataceae > Dyadobacter > Dyadobacter pollutisoli. The sequence continues at coordinate 438,164 of NZ_CP112998.1, read as the reverse complement.
CATTGTCGCTGCATACATTTATACTGCTGCCGTTCGTACTGGGTACTTATTGTTATCACGTTTTCAAAGTCAGGTCCATTCCTTTTGGGCTTACCGCCACGCTGGGCATTATCGTTTTGATATGCATATATATCGGAGCGTTACAATGGGACCCTGTCGTCAATCTGCGAAACCAGTCAGATCTTTTGCGGATGTACAGTATGGAGCGGTTTCATATTTTCCTGCAACTATTGTGGCATTTGGCCACGGCACAAGCCATTCTTTTACTGCCGGTCGTTCGCAAAAAACTGATCGTTTCGGTGCTTCTGGTGGGTCAGCTTGCTATTTGCTTCGCTTACCAGCCTACCTACTATGCCATGTTTTTTAGCAAATGGATCAAAATCCAGGCGTACCACTACATTTTTACCTACCGCGATTATTATGCGGAAGGTATGTTTGAAAAAATTAAAACCTTGATTGGAAAGCCTGTGGGCACTTATCGCGTTGCGAGCATTGGCATCCCTCCTGGGATCGCGCAATACAATGGTTTATGGACAATCGACGGCTATTCAAGCAATTACCCGCTTTCTTATAAAAAGGCTTTCCGGCCCATTATTGAAAAAGAATTAGAAAAAAACGAGATCAACAAAGGTTTTTTCGACTACTGGGGAAGCCAGTGCCTCATTGTGTACGACCAGGGTACCGGCTACTTTGATACCCATATGACCAAAGGGTTGGCACCGGAAAAAAGGGACATTGTGCTGTCCGGGCCTGCATTGAGGCAAATGCATTGCGATTACATTATTTCAACAGAAACGATCGCCTATCCCGAAAAATCAGGCCTGAAAAAAATTGCCGCATTCGACTCACCTATCTGGCATATTAACTTATATTCGCTGATAACAAAATAGCACTACATTATCTTCCTATATTCCAATGGCTTATTGCGCTTGATAAATGAAGTCCATTTATGTTGCTTGTAGTAACAATTTCTCATATATTAATAGCACCTTACATTCAACCCGTTGCTTATGAGCATTGTAGTTTCAAATATCAAGTTTCATAACAATCAGCAACTTGATTACTTCGGGCATAAGATCAAGAAAACGATGATCCCTGCTTACTCGCCTTACGTATTAAGGCATGTTCGGGAGGTAATCGGGTTCGCCGATATCAAAAAGACAGACCGGATCATCGACGTGGCCTGCGGGATGGGAAAGTACACGCTCAATTTTTTGGCGCAGGGATACAAAGTAGAAGGCCTGGATCTTTCTCCCTTTCTGCTGCAACAGCTTTTGGTGCATAATGACAACAAATTTCCGGTGAAACTGCATGCCGCGGACATCCTGGATGCGCCGGAGGAGCTGGATGAGCAATTTGACGTGGTGATGGGTTTTATGGCATTGCACCATTTCCACAACCTGCATGCGTGTTTCCAGGCAATGTACCGCATTGCAAAGCCGGGTGCTAAACTGGTTTTCCTGGAACCCAATGCATACAACCCGCTCTACTATGTGCAGATAGCACTAACGCCGGGTATGTCGTGGCAGGGAGATAAAGGCGTGGCGGATATGACCAAAACCAAACTCTTCGGAGCAATGGAATATGCAGGATGGAAAAACCTGAAAATCAAACGGTTTGGATTTTACCCTCCATTTGTGGCCAATACAAAGCTGGGACAGAAAAGCGAACCCATACTTGAAAAAATTCCGGGCTTGAATTCATTCCTGCCTTTTCAAATTATCATGGGAGAAAAAATATAGCAATGGAACAAAACAGGGAAAACTGGCTTGTTTCCTATCCTGACGATGGGAATTCCGTTTGTTTCGAAATGGAAGATATGTCATTCTGGTATCAGCACCGGAACGAATGTCTGGTACAGGCACTAAAAGCCAACGATTTCCCAAAAGAGTTTCATGATATTGGCGGGGGCAATGGCATTACTGCGTTTGCAATGCAGCAAGCCGGTTATGATGTGACTTTGGTGGAACCATATCTCGCAGGAATTCAGAATGCTCAGAAGCGAGGTATCAAAAAAACCATTCAAAGTACCCTTGAAGACTACGCCCCGGAAGTAAACGGGACAGTACCGGCAGCCGGTTTTTTTGATGTCATGGAGCACATTGAAAATGACCTGGCATTTCTGGAAAAGATTAATCGTCTGCTGGCAAGCAACGGCAAGATCATGCTGACCGTACCTGCTTTTACCAGTCTTTGGTCGGATAACGACGTGCAGCTTGGACATTTCCGACGGTATACGCTGGCCGGTTTGGAAAAATTGCTTTTTCGAGCGGGATTTGAAGTCACTTACCAATCCTATTTCTTTTCGCTGGTGTGGCTGCCTATGTGGCTGTTCCGGGTGGTACCAGAGAAATTTGGGTTAAAAAAGAAGAACACGCCGGAAAAGAAAAAGAATGAGCATATGGCCGGTAGGCCTACTACCGCACGTTTTCTGAGAAGGCTGCTGCATTGGGAAATCAATGCGATCAAAAATAAATCCCGAATACCATTTGGAACGAGTTGTTTAATAGTCGCGAAGAAAATAAAAAGCATGTGAATTTAACTTCTACATTCTCAACCGAATTTCATCTGTTTCTTTTCTCAAACGACCAGGCAACGGTCAGGAAAGCTATTGCGGCTGGTGTCGACGGAATTATTGTGGATTGGGAAAATCAGGGGAAAAAGGCGCGTCAGGAAAGCTTCGACACGCAGATCAACTATGATACTTACGATGACTTGTGCCGGGTTAGGGAAGTAACTCCTGCGGGCAAGCTGATTTGCAGGATCAACGGTTTCTCGCCCGGGCATACCCAAAACGAGATCGAACTTGCATTAAAAGCAGGGGCCGACGAAATATTCCTGCCCATGGTCGAGAACTGTGAAGAAGCTCAACAAACTTTTGATATGATCGCCGGACGGGCAGAATTCAGCATACTGATCGAAACCGTTGCTGCGCTTGGTTGTCTCGATGAACTTTCTCAACTTTCTTTGAAAAGGGCCTACATTGGTCTTAACGACCTGCACATCCAGCAAAACAGCCGCAATATTTTTATGCCTTTGATGAATGGTACCGTCAAGACGATCCGTGGGCAGTTCGACATTCCGCTCGGTGCGGGAGGCGTAACTTACCCGCCAAATGGCAAACCCATCGCCAGCAAATACCTGATCAATGAGTATGCGAGACTGGGGATCAATTTCAGCTTTTTAAGACGTACATTCCTGAGAGACCACGAAAATCATAGTATGGATTATATGGTTCAAACGATCAAAAAAGCATACGCCGATGCCCGACTGCGCTCTCCTGACGAAGCCGAAAATGACTTTCGTGTGTTCCGGGACCAGGTGGAAAGCTGGACCACAAATCCTTATCACGTATGATTTTGCTCATGTACGAGCCGGTGCCGGACCATTTACAAAGCCTGAAAAACATTGCTCCGCAGCATGAAATCGTCATGGCACACTCCGAAGAAGAAGCACAACGCCTGATCGAAAACGCAGAGATCGTTCTGGGCAACCGTTACTTTTTGCAAAGCCTGCCATTTGCCCGGAAACTGCGCTGGATGCAGTCCAATTCCGTAGGCGTGGACCTGATTTTAAAAGCAAAACAATCTCTTATTGATAAAAATATAACCCTCACTTGCGCCAGAGGCGTGTATGATGCTGAGCTGGCCGAACATACCATTGCGCTTCTCTTGAGTCTTTTTCGTTCCCTGCCCAGTTTGAGGGACGAACAAAATGAAGGCAGCTGGCAGCGCCACCGGCTTTCGACTTTGCACGGTAGCAGTTGCCTGATACTAGGCTGGGGCAGTCTGGGCAAAAAAATTGCTTCCTACATTAAAGCCCTGGGTGGAAAAGTTGCAGGAGTAAGAAATCAGCCTGATGATTCGCTGGAAGGTGAAACTATGCTTTTTGGAAGCAGCAACTGGCGAAACCAGCTTCCATTGACCGACGCATTGATCATTTGTTTACCCAAAACACCCGAAACCTATCATTTCATTGGTAAAAATGAGCTCCGCGCATTGCCATCCTCCGCATTCGTAGTAAACATCGGGCGTGGCGGGACATTGGACGATATGGCACTTTTGGAAATGGTGCAAAGTGGGAATGTGGCCGGAGCTGCCCTGGATGTATTCGAACAGGAACCGTTGCCGGCTGGTCATCCGATCTGGAAAGAGCCTAAAATTTTCGTCAGCCCGCATGTAGGAAGAAGTCTGGAAGGCCCTGTTTTTCGCTGGCAATCGCTTTTTGAGCAAAATCTGGAACGTTACCTGCGCGGCGAGGCGTTGCTGAATGTAGTCAATTACCAAAAAGGATATTAATGATCAGCATTGTCATACCAGTTTACAAAAGCGCATCGACACTTGTTGAATTGCACAGAAGGCTGAGTGATATTTCGGCAGCGGAAAACTGGAAATGCGAGGTTATATATGTCAACGATGCTTCACCGGACTATTCGCTGAACGTTTTGGAAACATTGACACACTCCATTGATTTTCAAATCATTAATCTCAAAAATAATGTAGGACAGAGCAGCGCATTGCTGGTAGGAATGCTGTTTGCAAAACACGATCTCATTGCTACCATGGATGCCGATTTGCAGGATGAGCCCGAGAAGCTGCCTGAGCTTGTACGTTCATTGAAGCAAAGTACAGATGTGATTTTTGCCAAAAGAAAAGGGTCATATGAGTCAGGCGGACGGCTTTTTACCTCTTTTCTATTTAAGGGCCTGGTACATGTTTTCTCCGGCCAAAGAATCCCGATGAATGCAGGCTTATTTATGGTCATCAGAAAAAAAGCCGCATTGCTATTACTGCCATTTTTGCCCCAGTCCCCCTACCTGATCGGACTTATCGCCAATGCCAAACTCACATGTGACAGTATTGTGATCGATCGCAGGGAAAATCAGTTTGGTGAATCTTCCTATACATTCAAAAAACGGCTGGTGGTGGCGAAACGCTTTTTCGGGACATTGAAACTCCGGCCAACCATAAGCCTTTCGGAAGTAACCGAATGGGTCAATTTGAACCTTTTAGCCTAAGATCACGCCATTACGTAACCTCAAAAATGTCACTTCATGCGCACATTAAAATCAATGTTGTTTGCTTTCAGAATGATAACATGAGTATATTCTGTTGATTATCAGCAGTAATTAACCGTACCGAATTACTTAAATCCGTAGCGGAAGCTGTTTTGGTCAATTTTATGATGTGAAAGGCGACACCTATTCACCTTTTGTTGTAATTTTGACTGAAATCTAATTTTAGACCAAGAAACTAAAATACCTTAACAAGCGATATGGCAGAAGTAATTCGTATGCCCAAAATGAGCGACACCATGGAAGAAGGTGTTATCGCAGAATGGCACAAAAAAGTAGGTGATAAAATCAAGTCCGGTGAAGTGATTGCAGAAGTCGAAACTGACAAAGCAACCATGGACCTGGAATCTTATTATGATGGTACTCTTCTTTACATTGGTGTTAATAAAGGCGATGCTGTCCCTATCGACGGGATTATGGCAGTAGTGGGAGCGGAAGGTGAAGACTATAAATCTCTTCTTGACGGAGGAAATGGTAATGGAAGCGCAGCTGCACCTGCAAAAGAAGAAGCAAAACCTGCGGAAGCTGCTCCGGTGGCTGCGGCAGAGGCCGCTCCGGCACCTGCTAAAAAACCGGCTGCCCCAGCTGAGAAAATCAATGCGGCTGTGGTTCGTATGCCTAAAATGAGCGATACGATGGAGGAGGGAACATTGGTTTCATGGCAAAAGAAAGTTGGAGATAAAGTAAAATCAGGAGATATACTGGCGGAAGTCGAAACCGATAAAGCCACAATGGAACTGGAAGCATACGAAGACGGTACGCTCCTTTACGTTGGAATTAAAGAAGGCGAAGCAGTTCCTGTTGACGGAATTATTGCTGTAATAGGTGAAGAAGGATCTAATGTAGAAGCATTACTTGCCCGTGAAAACGGCGAAGGTGGTGTTGAGGAAGCCAGTGCTCCGGAAGAAGCGAAAGCTGCCGCTCCATCGTCAAATGGCGCTGAAAAGGCTGTTTCAGTTGCTGATTCAGACGCACGTATCAAAGCTTCTCCTCTTGCAAAACGTCTTGCTGACGAAAAAGGCATTAACCTGAGCCAGGTAGAAGGCAGCGGTGACAATGGCCGTATCGTTAAGCGCGACGTGGATGAGTTCAAACCAGCGGCCAAAACCGAAGCGCCTGCGGCAGCTCCTGCACCTGCGAAGGCAGCGGAACCAGCAGCCAGCGCGCCAGCTACGGCAGCACCGGCAAGCGGAGATTTCACAGACCTGCCTATTTCGCAAATGCGGAAAACCATCGCACGCAGACTAAGCGACAGCTTGTTTACGGCACCACATTTCTATGTGACCATGGAAATCGTGATGGATAAAGCAATGGCGTTGCGTCCTCAATTGAACGAAGTAAGCCCTGCGAAAATATCTTTCAATGATATGGTCATCAAGGCTTGTGCGGTAGCGTTGAAACAACATCCGGCGGTTAACTCGGCCTGGTTGGGAGACAAAATCAGAAGATATAATTATGTCAATATTGGTGTAGCCGTAGCCGTGGACGAAGGTCTGCTGGTACCGGTTATCCGCGACGCTGACAAGAAAACGCTTTCTACCATTTCCAGTGAAGTGAAGGACCTGGCTGGAAAAGCAAAAGATAAAAAGTTGCAGCCAAAGGATTGGGAAGGAAATACATTCTCTATTTCCAACCTTGGAATGTTCGGTGTAGACGAATTCACAGCGATCATTAACCCACCGGATTCTTGCATCCTTGCCATCGGCGGTATCAAAAAAGTGGCTGCTTTCAAAGAGGACGGAACGGTGTATCCTACCAACATCATGAAAGTAACAATTTCAGCTGATCACCGTGTGGTGGACGGAGCGCTGGCAGCAGCATTCTTAAATACGGTTAAAAAACTGTTGGAAGAACCGATGAGCATGCTGGTTTAACCGATCCAAAAATCGATATAAGTACAAAGTGTCAGGTTTTACGACCTGGCACTTTTGTTTTATAGCCAACTATCACAGCAAATTCAAGATTTAATTAAAAACCAATTCATGGAAAAAATACACGCAACAACCGTACTTGGTGTACTACATAATGGTACCGTTTCCCTCGGAGCCGACGGCCAGGCGACAATGGGCAATACGGTGGCAAAAGGTAATGTTAAAAAAATCAGGGTGCTGATGGGCGGAAAAATCCTTGCCGGATTTGCAGGCTCTACCGCTGATGCGTTTACCCTCATTGAACGCTTTGAAGAAAAACTGAATGCTTATGGTGGCAATATGAAAAGAGCGGCTATTGAACTGGCAAAAGACTGGCGCACTGACCGTTACCTACGTAAACTGGAAGCCATGATGATCACCGCCAGTAAAGATGAAATCCTGGTTATTTCCGGAACTGGCGACGTTTTAGAGCCTGAAAATGGTATTGCGGCCATTGGATCCGGCGGAAACTTTGCATTGTCAGCAGCCCAGGCATTGAAAAAACATGCCCCACACCTGACGGCAGAGGAAATGGTGAGGGAAGGCCTGACGGTAGCAGCTGACCTTTGCATTTACACCAATCACAATTTTGTAATTGAAAAAGTGAATGGATAATACTAATAGCTAACGACTAAAAGCTTTTAGCCGTTAGCTATTAGGTTCGTTACAATTCTGCCATTAATGTCATCAGCTTCACGAGCGAGTCGGAAATGAGGCGGTTACTGCCGGGCAGGTACTTATGAGCGATAATTGAAAAGCTGAGCAGCGCACCTGACTTGGCAGTCACATAACCGGCATAGGCGCGGGTACCCTCGATCGAGCCACTCTTGACGTGTAAATTACCTGCCGCCTTTGTCCCTTTTCCAAGATTCCGTACTGTTCCATTCAGGCCGAGTACTGCGATACTTTTATAAAAATCGTTGAAACTGGCGTCTTTATTAGCATAATTGAGAATGTCGGTCAGGCTGTTGGTACTAATGGAACCCGAGGGGGAAAGCCCGCTGCCGTCTTTGATATAAAAACCCCGCAGATCCGCTCCCTTGCCTGACCAGTAACCAGTGATGGCCGTCGCGGCATTGTCGTAGTCAGATTTGCCGCCGAGTCTCTTACCCGCCTGTTTGAAAAAAGTATCGGCATATAAATTAATGCTCCAAAAATTGGCCTGTTGGCAAAGCTCTCGCAACGGCGGTGATTTGTACTCATCCAAAATCACTTTCGGATTAGGTGTCGGGAACGCAACAGGTGGAAAAGGGGCAGTTCCTTCATAAACAGTTACCCCAGTGCTTGTCAAACCAGCCTTTAATGCAAAAGCTGCGTATTCGGCGGGATTGGGAATAGAACCTTTTACTGAAAATACTGATACTCCCGCAGGTATAGTCCCGGTCAGCAGCACATTGGTACCTAATGGATCGCTGTAAACAATGGTTTGATCGCCGGAGCCACGTTCATTTGTCGTGACCTGGTTTACAAACGACAAATAAGGAATAGCAGGCTCTATACCGAGGAAAGAAGTGGGGTCGCCAAATTCAACACCTGGTTTAAACTTAATTCTATACAGATTTTCGTTGAAATTAAGTCCTTGCACACCGGCTCCATAATAGTTTCCAATGTCCCCCCAGATCCACGTGCTGGCTAGCATCTCACTGTCGAAAAACGAAGCGTCTGGTAAAACTTTGCCTTTAATATGCTTAATACCAGCTTTCTTCACCGCTGCAGTCCAGCGTAATATCAGTTCGCTAGCGGTCGGATATCCTTTGAACCTGTCGCTTCCCAGCGAAGGATCACCGGTACCGCGAATGTAGAGATTCCCTGATAATGTGTCACCTTTGATCACGCCGTCATGTTCGAGGAATGTCTGAAATTTAAAATCCCCGCCGAACAATGCCAATACCGTCGCTGTCGACACTAGTTTGAGTGTCGATGCGGAGGGTAATGAACGTTCCTGGTTCAATGCAAAGACATTATTTCTTTCTTTGACGGATTTAATGCTTATTGCCAACGAACCGCTGCGCATTAGTTCGCTGTTTTGCAGTTCCAGCACGGCGTCGCGGAAATTGTTCAGTGCGACACTATCGATGGTTTGAGACTGGGAGGCGTGGAATAAAAAAAGGCAAAAAACGAACGGAGTGAATTTCATATCAGTTTACAAGAGTGATTTTGCGCAAGAAAGTGTCGATACCAAATCTAAACTAGTAAGTAAAGTCCAAATCTCAGTCTGTTTTTTGGTACTTTTGTCAGATATTAAGCAGTTCTTTGATTGAACAGATAAAAGAAGATACAATAATGATATTGATTTTTCCGAATGATAGAAAAATCCCAATATAGCCATTCACCCCATATTTAAAGTATGAAATTGACATTTTGGGGAGCTGCTCAACAAGTTACCGGTAGTATGTTTCTTTTGGAATCAGATGATTACCGGATTTTGATTGATTGCGGCTCTGATTTTGACTTAGATGAGATTGGTAGAAAAACCAGGTATGAGGAACAAAAAAGTGTCTTTCCGTTTGACGCGAGTTTAATAAACACAGTACTTTTAACACACGCCCACATTGACCACTCCGGCAATATTCCCAATTTATACAAAGAGGGATTTGAAGGACGCGTGGTATGTACCGAACCGACGCTGGCACTGACTTCCCTCCTGTTGAAGGATGCTGCCAATCTTCACCAAAAGCGCCTGAATGCCCGCAACGGAGCGTCTTCCAAGAAACGTGGTAAGAAAAAGAAGGATGTGCCGATGGATTATTATGTTGAAAAACATGTGATCGAGGCATTGGATAACTTTGTGCCTGTCGCTTTCGGGCAACGTTACCGCATTGCTGACAATGTAACCATCACTTTTTACGCAGCCGGCCACTTACTGGGTGCCGCGCATATCGTGGTGGAAGTATACGAGGACGGGCAGAAGAAAAAGATCTGTTTCTCGGGCGATATTGGCCGCAGCAATTACCCGTTACTCACTGATCCTCAGGAAATTCCACAAGTTGATTACCTGATATGCGAGTCTACCTATGGTAACCGCGTGCATGAAGACCAGGGAACACCGGCAGAAGCACTGGCAGACGTGATCAAACGTACCTGCATTGACATTCCGGGCAGACTGATCATTCCTTCATTCAGTGTCGGCCGTACGCAGGCGTTGCTTTATACGCTGAATAAAATTTACCTGGATCGTGCATTTCCTTACCTGAAAGTGTTCTCGGACAGCCCATTGGCGCATAGTAGTACCAAGGTTTACCAGCGGCACGTGAGGCTCCTGAACAAGGAGGCACGAGCCTTTCAGGAAGACAATGATATGTTGTTTGATTTTGACAACCTGATCTATCTGGAAAGCTCTGATGCCAGCCGTGCCGTGTCGAACTATAATGAGCCCTGCATTATTATTTCCTCATCGGGAATGGTCCAGGGCGGGCGCGTAGAGCAGCACGTGGAGGCGAACATCGGGAACCCGTACGCGACGATCCTGATGATCGGATATGCTTCCGAGGGAACGCTGGGATGGAGGCTTTTAAATGGACAGGATACCATTTCAATCCGCGGAAAGCAGCTGCCGGTCTTGGCTAATATTGAAAAAATTGACGTATTTAGCGGCCACGGAGATCAGAACGATTTAATCAAATTTGTGAAAACACAAGATCCGGAAAAACTGAAACGCGTTTTTCTGGTACACGGAGAACAACAAAGCATGGCTGACTTTCAGCAAAAAATTGCAGATCATGGCTATAATTCCGTAGAAATACCTTTAAGAGGGCAAACCTATGAACTTTGATAGCCCCTTAGCCCACAAAAAAGAACCTAAATATGAGAACATACCTGGATTTCGAAAAACCTATGTCCGAGCTCGAACGTAAGCTCGAAGAAATGAAAACATTAGCAAAGGAAAATAATGTAGATGTTTCCGATGCCATTTCCTTACTGGAAAATAATATTACAGATCTTCGAAAAGAAATATTTGAAAATCTTACCCGCTGGCAGCGCGTGCAGCTCTCCCGGCACCCCGACCGTCCCTATACCCTCGACTACATTGAATTGATCTGTGATGAATTCATCGAATTGCACGGCGATCGACAGGTACGGGATGATCCGGCTGTTATTGGCGGATTGGCCAATGTCGGCGGACAGTCATTTATGCTGATCGGACAACAAAAAGGACGTAATACCAAGCAGAGACAACATCGGAATTTCGGTATGCCCAATCCCGAAGGTTACCGCAAGGCGCTACGCCTGATGAAACTGGCCGAAAAATTCAACAAACCTATTGTTACCCTGATCGACACGCCGGGCGCGTTCCCGGGCATGGAGGCAGAAGAGCGCGGACAAGGTGAAGCAATCGCCCGCAACCTGAAAGAAATGTTCATGCTGAAAGTACCTGTGATCTGTATCGTGATCGGCGAAGGAGCTTCCGGTGGTGCATTAGGTATCGCGATCGGTGACAGGGTATTGATGCTGGAAAATACCTGGTACTCGGTTATTTCTCCTGAAAACTGCTCGGCAATCCTTTGGAGAAGCTGGGATTTCAAAGAGCAGGCTGCCGAAGCGATGAAGATAACGGCCAAGGATATGAAGAAAAACAACCTCATTGACGGTATCATTGCCGAACCACTGGGCGGCGCCCATCTGGATCATAACTGGATGGCGGAAGAATTAAAAAAAACCATTTTAGAAAACATTACCGAGCTCTCTGCGATCAGCGAGCAGGACAGGATCGACCAGCGGATAGACAAGTTCTGTGCAATGGGTGTAGTTGTTGAATAAAAAAGGACAATGAAAAACGACAAAATAAAGAATATCATTTTTGACCTTGGCGATGTAATTCTCAACATTGATGTCCCCATTGCATCGAAATCTTTTGCGGCGCTCAGCGGCAAAGAACAAAGTGAAATCCTTTCGATTTTCAAAGAAAATGACCTTTTCAGGCAGTTTGAAACCGGTAAGCTTAATGAGGCCGGTTTCAGGAATTATGTAAGAGAGCTGCTTGGACTCTCCGACCTTTCCGACGAGGCCATCGATACAGCCTGGAACAGTCTCTTGCTGGACCTGCCGCCGGAAAGAGTGGAACTTCTTCAAAAATTGGCCGGGAATTACCGTTTATTTCTGTTGAGCAACACCAGCTCCATTCACATTACACAGGTCAACAAGATCCTGGAAGCTTCCACCGGAATCGAAAAACTGGACGATCTTTTTGAAATTGTGTTTCTTTCCTATGACATGGGCCTTATGAAGCCAGACGCGCAAATTTATCTGAATGTGCTGGAACAGGCCGGACTTAAAGCCGAAGAGACATTGTTCCTGGACGATAACCTGGACAATATCAACGCAGCTTCAAAATTAGGTATTGACACCATTCACGTTCAAAAGCCGTTAACCATTCTGGAATATCTCAAAGACTATGCAGTCTAGCACACGTACTTACATCATTCAGGCCGTCCTTTTTATTGTCACAGTGATCACCACTACAATGGCTGGCGCGGAATGGATGTACGGTAATATTTTTTCGTTTGTTTACGACTTCATTTATTTCCTGATGGGTTCCAATGCCGACAAGGCTGAGATCCCGGAAGCTGCCAAAGCATTGAGCTGGCCACAGTTCGTGCAGGGTTTTCACTTTTCCATTCCGTTTCTGCTGATATTGACGATCCATGAATTTGGTCATTATTTCGTCGCCAAGATCCATCAGGTAAAGGTGACGCTACCCTACTACATTCCATTGTGGTTCGGAATTTCCAATAGCATCGGGACTATGGGCGCTTTTATCAGGATCAAATCCATTGTTCGCTCCCGCCTGATATTCTTTGACATTGGCATTGCAGGGCCGCTTGCCGGTTTTATTGCAGCATTGGTGGTTCTTTGGTACGGTTTCACACATTTGCCCCCGCCTGATCACATATTCAGCATCCATCCCGAATATGCGCGTTACGGGCTGAGTTATCCGCAATTTGTTTACGAGAATGCATCGGGTAACATTGCTTTGGGCGACAACATTCTGTTTTGGTTGTTCAAAACCTATGTTGCTGATCCTTCCCGGTTGCCCCATGCTTACGAAATGATCCACTACCCTTACATTTTCGCGGGGTATCTGGCGCTTTTCTTCACTTCTCTGAACCTCATTCCTATCGGCCAGCTGGATGGCGGCCATATTCTTTACGGGCTGATCGGAAAGAAAAAATTCAATGTCGTAGCGCCGGTCCTCTTCGGGATCTTCGCTTTTTATGCAGGTTTGGGACTTTTTCGCACCGAGTCATTCGCGATCGGAAGTGACCAGATTTTTTACGAGCGACTGTTTTACCTCGCGGTTTACATCTATTTCCTCTATATCTGTTTCAGAAGGTTAAGCGACAATCCGTCTACCGGACTTATGATCAGTCTGATCATAGTAGTGGGACAATTTGCTGTTTCTTATATCAAACCAGACTGGAATGGTTACGGTAATTTTCTACCATTTGTTTTTCTCCTCGGCAGGTTCCTTGGTGTGAGGCACCCGGAAACGGATGAAAACCAACCTCTCGACGCCCCCCGGGTCATTCTCGGAATTTGCGCCTTGATCATTTTTGTCATCTCATTCAGCCCTACCCCGTTTATAATTATTGAGTAGTGGGGTGATCTACTACATCCGATGCCATGTTAAACTTATTATTGTAAATTAGTAGCCTATCCGTCCTGTTTCGACTTAGTAGTAGCTACAATGATCCAATTTTTTCACAAGATCACCAATGTGCTGAATGACCACAATATACCCTATATGCTTTCTGGCAGTGTAGCTATGAGTTTGTATATTGTGCCACGAGCAACCCGGGATTTTGATTTTATAATTCACCTGCTGCCAAAGGATATTGACCTTTTTGTAAGCAACTTCAAAGACGGGTATTACTGTAACGAAGAATCGGTAAAGGATGCGGTGAAAAATCATGGCATGTTTAACATTATAGATCACCTTTCCGGATATAAAGCAGATTTCATAATTTTAAAAAATGATTCTTTTCGAAAAAAGGAGTTTGAAAGAAAAATTCAAATGGACTATTTCGGCAAGGTTATTTATGTAGTAACTCCCGAAGATCTATTGATTTCCAAACTGATCTGGATTCAAGATCTTCAATCCGCCATTCAATCAGAGGATATTAAGAATTTGTCCTCATTGAGAAATTTGGACTGGAATTATATAAAGCAATGGGTATACCTTTTGAAATTGAATACTTTTAATTTGCTTCTGACATGACCGACACTCCTGACCATATCAAGGAAATTCAGCTTCAATTGTGGCTTTCTAAATCTCCAATGGAAAGGCTCAGACAAATGATGGTTGATAATGAGTCCTTGTTTTCATTTTGGAGACAAATGGGCAAGAAAGACGCTGATGGGGGGCTGGATGCAGCAAGTTCTTCCAAAGTTGATTAGCGAGAATGGATAAACCCCAACATTCAATCTCCCGCCGGCAATTCGTAAAAACGTGTGCTGTTGCGCCATTGCTTTTACAGTATTTTGGCTCCAAAGAAGACTTCACTTACTCGGTTAATGGCAAGATCAATGTTTCAGAACTCGGTACCACGCTGATTCATGAGCACGTTCTGGTCGATTTTATTGGTGCGGACAAAATTACCCCCGATCGCTGGAAACATGAAGAAGTGATTAAGAAGGTGCTCCCCCACTTGCTCGAAATCAAGGCAAAAGGCATTAAAACCATCGCGGAATGTACACCTGCATTCATTGGGAGGGACGTATTATTGCTTCAAAAATTATCCAGACAATCCGGGCTGACTATCCTGACCAATACCGGCTACTATGGCGCGTCGGATAACAAGTATCTTCCTAAATGGGCATTTACAGAAACCGCCGAACAATTGGCAGCACGCTGGATCAGGGAATTTGAGAATGGAATTGACGGTACCGACATTAAACCTGGCTTTATCAAAACCGGCGTCAATGGTGGCTCGCTCTCAGAAGTACATCAAAAGCTCATTAAAGCAGCCGCCATCACCCATTTGAAGACCGGCCTGACCATCTGTTCGCATACAGGCCCTGCACTACCCGCACGGGAAGAAATTGAAATACTAAAAAAAGAAGGAGTAAATCCCGCCGCATTCGTTTGGGTACATGCTAATGGAACCAACGAAGAGTTTACAGAATTAGCCCAGGCCGGTTGCTGGATCAGTCTCGATGGCATTAGTGAGGGAAGCCTGGATAAACATGCAGATCTGATTGTGTTCTTAAAAAACAAAGGATTTCTCAAACAGGTGTTGATTTCCCACGATGCAGGCTGGTACCGTCCGGGCGAGCCCAATGGTGGCGATTTCAGAAGTTACACAACCATTTCGGACAAACTGCTTCCATTATTAAAACAAAAAGGCATTACCGACGCCGATATCAGGCAATTAATGATCGGTAACCCGGCTAATGTCTTCACAATCCGTGTTCGTAAGCTTTAAATCAGGAATTCATATCAATAGTAAAGGCAGTCCATCCATCCGCGCCTGTTTCCAATGAAAATGCGAAGCCGTGGTTGATGAGGATTTCTCTGGTCAGCGTCAATCCTATACCCTGCCCGTCACGCTTGGTGCTGAAAAACGGATTGAAAAGTTGCATACCCGTTTCTGCGTCAATGGGTTTGCCATTATTCCGGATAATCACTTTTCCATTAGCTACTTCCGCCTGGATCTGATAACCGGCTTCACAAGCTTCAATTGCATTTTTAAATACATTCACAAAAACATGCTCCATTTGTCCGGCATCCAGGTTTTTAAAAACTGAATGTTCCGAAGTGACAATCTGAATAGCGACCCCGCTTTGCCGTGCCGCAGGTTCCATGAATATCGCCACATCCCGAACCAGTTTTACAATATCGGTTTGTTCAAATGCAGGCATAGGAAGCCTCACCACATCTGCGAAATTCCGCATAAATTTCGTCAGTTTCTGATTACGGTCCGAAGCGATCTGCAATGCTTCGCGAACATCCTGAAACGATTCGTCGGACAAGACGCTGCTGGTCGTCTGCAAAATAGAGTCCGTCGCCCCTAACGTGTTATTCACTTCGTGCGCCATCATTCGGATCACTTTTCCGTAAGCATTCTTTTCCGATTCCAGTATTTCATTCGTCAATTCCTCGATCATCAGAAACGACCGGCGAAATCCCTGATCCATAAAATGAGAACGCTGTACTTTGAAAGTAACGACTCCATTCGTTTTCACAATCCGCGATTCTCCATCCTGAACATCAGCGAGTTCCGTTAACAATGGCAGACCTGATTCGTTCAATTTCTTACCGGTTAATGAAATGGTTTCGTCATGAAATTGTTGCTTGGCTTTCAGGTTTAGCGACTCAATTTTATCATCAAAATCAAGGATTATGATACAAATCGGTGAGGCTTCAATGAGTTTTTCCAGAAAAAAATGCTGCTCATGGAGTTTGGTACGCTCTTCCCTTAGCTGATCGATCATCAGATTATAAACCTCGATCAAAGTATCTACCTCTCCTTTTCCGGTAGGTACAAATTTGATCGAAAAATCCTTGTCCTTGATCGCTTCAATCCCGGATCTCACAAATTGGATAGGTTGCATAAAATTTTGATATAACTTAATGGAGGCAATGGCAGAAAGCAGCAGAAAAACCTCAGAGCCAATGAAAATCACTTTGTCATGAAAAAGGATCTTATACACCAAAAACACCAGGACAGCGTGCAATGCCATGATATAGAGGATGTACTGAACTTTGGTAGATAATCTCATACGTCTTCGGAATCGTAAGAAATTCCGTATTTTTCAAGCCTGCGGTAGAGAGCGAAACGTGTGATACCCAACGATCTCGCCACTTTACTCACCTTATTTTGGTGAAAAAGCATCGCTTTCGCGATCATCTGATACTCCATTTCTTCGAGGGTAATGGTGCCGACCTCGGGCAGATTTTTGCGGGCCGAGACCTCCTTGCCGGCAGTCATATTTTTTTGAAAATCAACGATATCCAATGTATCCTCGCCCGACAGCAGCACCGTTCTTTCGACGAGGTTTTTGAGCTGGCGAATGTTTCCTTGCAACGACAATGTCCGAAGCCATTTCATCGCAGCCGGGCTAAGTTGCAGGTTGGGGCGCTGGTAAATGGTTTTCAGGTTATTGACAAAAAATTCAGATAAGAGAGGAATGTCGTCGGGACGTTCGCGCAGGGCCGGAAGCTTCACAGTGATCAGGTTGATCCGGTAGTACAAATCCTCCCGAAATGTACCCTGGGATACCATTTCTTCCAGGTTCCGGTTCGTAGCACATATCACCCGCACATCCACAGTTCTGCTTTTGCTGCTGCCTAATGGTTCAAATGTGCGCTCCTGTAACACACGCAGCAGTTTCACCTGACTCGAAAGATCCAGCTCCCCGATTTCGTCAAGAAAAATAGAGCCTCTGTGCGCCATTTCGAAGCGGCCAGCGCGGTCCGTTTTTGCATCAGTGAACGCGCCCCGCACGTGCCCGAATAATTCGCTCTCAAACAATGTGGAAGATATACCGCCGAGATTTACTTTCACAAACGGCCTGACTTTGCGTTTGCTGTTCAAATGGATCGCTTCCGCAATTAGTTCTTTTCCGGTACCGCTTTCTCCCGTAATCAGCACCGGGGCATCCGTGGAGGCTACCCTGCCGACCGTTTCAAGAATATCCAGCAGCTTAGGGTCCTGGCCTACAATGTTGTCAAACTGGTATCGCTGATCCAGTTTTCGCCTGCTGCCCGACAGCGATACCTGCTGCGAAAGGTTCAGAATGGTCTTTACGGATTGCAACAGGTAATTGTTCTGCCAGGGTTTTGTAATAAAATCAATGGCGCCTTCCTTCATTCCTTTCACGGCCAGATCGATCGTTCCCCAGCCGGTAATAAGGATCACAGGAACGGCCGGATAGCTCATTTTGATCCTTTGTAGCAGCTGCATACCCTCTTTCCCTGATGTTTCAATAGAAAAATTCAGGTCCAGCAGGATCAATTCAGGTGTTTCTGCTCGCAATGCTTCAAAAGTTTCGTCCGGCGACCCCACTCCTTTTACAGAATAACCCTCCTTTTTCAAGAGCAAGGTTAATGAAGTTCGTATTGCTAAATCGTCGTCAACTATTAGGAGCATTGGGGGGATTTATTTACTTCGGCTGTCAGCTTTCGGCTGTCAGCTTAAAAACATTCATCGCATCGGCGACCCGGTCATTCGTTCCGTCATTCACTCATTCACTCATTCACTCATTCTTCATGAAGTGCCAGTGAAGGAGCATTATTTCACAAGCGTTCGGAACGAAAAATCCGATAAAATTCAGAAATATTAACCACCTTGATTTTGGGAAAATCCAGTTTTTTTACCACGTTAAAATGATTGTCCTCGGTCACCAGGTATTGCGCTCCGGAGGCTACAAAACAATCAACAAATTTGTCATCATCGGGATCGGACTTAACTGCCAACCAATGATAGTAACGTGTGATAAAGGATATATTAGAAAGATTGTCAAAAGTACTCAACACGGCCTCTGATACATTATGTCCCAACTTTCGGTCCATAATTTCCGCATACTCTTCTAAAATCTCAGTGGTTACACATAAAGTAAGTGTTCCATCCAAAATAGCTTTGAAAATCCAGTGAGACGTGGAGCGACTTGAAATCGACACCCAGAGAACGTTCGTGTCAATTACCACTTTCACAATCGAATGGGTTTTCGATTGTGTTCCTGAGACAATTTTTTAGTATCCTCAGCCTTCCATCCATTTTGATCCCAAACGTTATCAGCCATTTCAATTGCTTTTTTCGCAAAATAATCAGCAAGAATTTTACGAATTGCTATCAAATCTTCTTCTTCCACCTCACGGGAATAGACTTTGAGCAGTTCAAGTTGCAGATTAGAAAAAGATTGTGTTTCCATGACTTTCAATTATTAATAAACGTACACGACCATTTTAACAAAAATACACCTGTCTAACAAATTCCACTTATTGTAAGTTACACAATTGACCGAATACTGCAATTGGATCCGCTGTCACTTTGTCCTTTCCTCCACTCTCTTTTTTGTCCTTTTACTACTCCTCATACAGCGCCAGCGCGGGATGGATCCTCGACGCCTGATGGCTCGGAAACCATGCGCAAAGTGTGACAATTATATAAATAACCACAATGGATGCAAAAATTGCGGTAATGTAAATTTCGCTGTCCAGATCAAAAACGTGCATAAGCGGAAACTGAATGGCGAACAAAAGACCAATAATAAGACTGAAAGTGGCGATTACCCATATTTCGCCCAGAAATTGGATCGTAACCTTTCCTTCGGTAGCACCCATTGCACGCCGCAAACCTATCTCATTTTTTCTTCTGGCAATGTTCAGGTTTAATATTCCAAATAGCCCCAAGGCGACATTGGTAAGCAAAAAGCCACTTACGATCAGAAATATAATAACCGGCACGAGCGTCAGATTATGGCGGTTTATGCGTGAGTCTTTCAGGTAACTTACCTCAATTCCCCAGCCGGGCACCATCAATGCAATATCCCTGACCAGCTTGGCTTCAAAATTAGCATCAGTACCAGGCATCGTTTTCACCAGAATGTTCGAATTCCAGCGATCATCTTTGGCAAGCATCTGAAACAGAGCCGGATGATCATTCATAAACTCACCTTTGGCCTTAAACTTATCCACCACGCCCACCACTTTGTAGGAGCTCTTATCATCCAGTTTGATGACCTTGTTCAAAGCTGATTCCTCCAAAAACAGTTTATCCTCCATCTTTTTATTGATGACGATCGGAATGAATTTGGCGACCAGGTCACCCTCCCGGTACCAACGTCCTTTTTGGAGCGGCAGGTCTAATGTTTTGCTAAAGTCCGTGTCGGTGTAATAGAAATCACCGCCTACTTCTACCTTGTTGTAAGTCACAGAATTGCCTATCTGGTTAGCCGAAAACGGTGTATTACTGCTCGTCCGCGTGGCCGACTGCACTTCCTTGTACGACTTGACACGCTGCAATATTCGTTGGAGCTTCCCACCTACGTCGGTCGTATCCTGGTTACTCGCCAGGTCCAGGTTCCAAACCTGCTCATATTCAAAACCTATCGGTTGCAGGTAATTCCTTACATTGTAAACAATGAGCGAAAGCACACCGAAGAGTACCAGAAAAGAAGCCCATATCTCGATAATCAACAGAGAATGAGTACCCTTTTTATTCCATATTAATTTAAAAAGATGTCGTAACATAGTTTTTCAATGATCGAATTAATGAATGAGTGAATGAGTGAAGGGTTGACTTGGTCGATAGCCGAATGCCGACGGCCGACAGCCAAATCCTACGCCTTCAGCGCCTCCGCGATCTTCAACCTCGACATTCGGAATGCCGGCAGCACGCCAGATAGCAACCCAAACACCAGGCACACGGCCAGACTGATTAGGAAAACGGGCACATTGATCGTCAGATCGGCATAGGCAATCCATCCGCTGGAATTAATGAAATGGATGATGACGTACGACAACACCAGCGCAAATGCGCCCCCAATGAATGTAATGAAGACATTCTCGATGATAAATTGCCAAAGCAACGCGCTGGAAGGTGCGCCAAATGCTTTCCTTACCCCAATTTCAGAGGCTCTTTCCAGAATCCGGCTCACGTTTACATTCACCAAATTAATCGCCGGCAAGCCCATAAACATCAATATCACAAAACTTGCAACCGTGTAGAACAAAAGCTTCTGAGTACCATCTCTCGCGAACGTGCTCAGAAAGTGATCGAAGTACTTCTCTGCCCGAACGATCAAAACTGTAAAACTCTGTCCATCCTTAATTTCAGCAAGCGAAATCTTCGAGATGTTATTGTCAAATTCCGACTGGATTGATGGAATGTCGGAAGTGGTTTTGGCAAGCGCAATCGCCAGAAAACGGCCCCTCATTCCCTTGTTTTCGTAATTGCTTTTTGGAGCGGTATAGGGGAAATATACATCTGAATAAGTGTACAACCTGGTCGGCGGGCTGCCTTTTACCACGCCTATCACCTTGTAATGAATGTTTTCTATCTCAATGTTCTTCCCCACGACCGGACCTCCGCCGCTTTCAAAATACTGATCGCGCAACGCGTCCGTAATCACGACCACCAGATCTGAATTCTGGATATTTGTCTCATTATAGGGCTTGCCTTCGATAAAATCGAAACCCGTTACATCCCAAAAATCAGCATCAGTATATTTCGTGTTCAGCTTGATCTTCTTGCCATTGATATAAGTATTGGAAAAACTAAAATTCGACATAATCGACACTTTTTCAGCCGATTTGAGCGATTTGGCATGTTTGACCAGGAATGGAAAACTAGCCGGTCCCGTCGACATGGAAGTTCTGGTCGAATCGGTTTGTATCACCGTCGCAATGTAAAGCGACCGGTCACGATTTACTTCAGGATAATGGGTACCAAACAAATGGTCCAGAAACGAAGTCAGTACCATCAGTACAGTCAGCGTCAGACTGATGCCGAACAAGGTAATGAATGTATAGAAAGGATGCCGAAGCAGTACCTTCCAGGCGATTTTTATGTAGTTTGAAAGCATTTCAATGATTGAATTAGCGAATGAGTGAATTAGTGAATTAGTGAATTAGTGAATGAGTGAATGAGTGAATGAATGATCGAATGAATCGGCTGTGGTACTAGAATTAGTGAATCTGCCGTTGGAGGTGTTTGACCGGGTCGGATGGTGAATGGATAAGTCATTGATCAGCAGTTAGCGTTCGATGGTCTAAATTCATTCAGTCATTCGCTCATTCAAAATTATAACACCTGCGTCCCATCAAACAGCCTGATCAGCCTGTGGGTACGTTTGGCCATCGCGTCATCGTGGGTCACCATCACGATGGTAGCGCCATCTGCATTCAGTTTCTCCAAAATACTCAGGATCTCGTTCCCCATCGCACTGTCCAGGTTACCGGTAGGTTCATCGGCCAAAATGATCTCCGGCTTTCCTACAATTGCCCTCGCAATGGCCACACGCTGCTTTTGCCCGCCCGACAATTGTTTCGGAAAATGCTTCATACGGTTGCTCAATCCCACTTTTTCCAATGCTTCCTGCGCAAGCTCCCTACGCTCTTTCGACGAAGTGCTACGATACAAAAGTGGAATTTCCACATTATCGATCACCGACAGGTCATTGATCAAATGGAAGCTCTGAAAAATGAAGCCTAGTTTCTGGTTTCGTAAATGTGCGAGCTCCTTGTCGCCGTATTTCTCAACCTTGCTGCCATCGATCTCAATATGACCTTTGGAAGGCTCATCGAGAAGCCCTATAATGTTCAGCAATGTGCTTTTGCCGCAACCGGAAGGCCCCATAATGGACACGAACTCGCCTTTTTTGACGTCCAGGTTAATGTTGTTGAGTGCAAGCGTTTCAATCGAGCTCGTCCGGTAAACTTTTTCTACGTTTTGTAATTTGATCATGGCGCTTTTTAATTTTGAATGATTGAATGAGTGAATGCGATGAATGTTTGACAGCCGAGTGCTGACCGCCGATTGCCTATTAATAACTTATCTTTTCATTTTTTTCAAAGTCGTATAATGTCAGGAGCCTGATGCTGTAATAAGACTGCCAGTAGTCTCGCAATGCCAGTATATAATCGCGGCGGGCAATGTCCTTTTCCTGCGTCGCAATGCCCAGATCGGTCACGCTCAGGTCACTCAGGATAAACCTTTCTTTGGCGATCTGATACCTTTCGGCGGCGATATTATCGGCCAGTTTCGTCAGTTTAATCTGCTTCTGCAACATTTGTAAAAGAGTTACCTGTGTGAAGATCTCCTGCTCAAAAGTAAGCTTGTCCTGCTCCACCGACTGTTGCGCAAACTCTTGATTAGCCCTGGCGACCTCCGTCCTGGCCTTGTTGCGTCCCCAGGTCATGATTGGCAAATTCAGCTGCAACTCTACAAATTCGCGGTCTTGCGGACTAATGTAAATATCGCCTGGCCGTGAACCCTGGTTCGATAATCCAAAAGTCGCAATCAAAGATGCGTTCAATCCGTTTTCTTTTTTTGCAAACTGTACATCCCGCTCAGCTTCAAGCAGCTTTCTGCGAAAACCAACTGCTGCGGAACGATTTGCAAAAGCCTCATCCAAAGCTATTTGAGTGTCGACAGCAAACTCTCTGGTCTCCATTGGAATTTCGAGTTCCAGCTCCCTTTCGTCTCTGGTACCCATGTATAATTTCAATTTCAGCGAAGCCACAGCCGCAGCCTGTTGCGCAGAAGCAAGGTCTTTTTGAGCGGTTAATAAGCCCATTTGAAGTTGCAGAAGATCATTTTGCGAGATTTTCCCCAATTCCAGTTTGTGCCCCGCGATCTTGTAAAGTGTGTCATTGTTGCTCCGGTTCTTCTCCGCAATCTGTAAATTGACCTGCGCTACCAGCAGTTCAAAATAATATCCTGTGGCGTCCAACGCTACCTGTTCCAGAGATTGCAGATATTGCTGATTACCCTCCTGGTATTTCAACGGCTGGATCTTACGGTCCCACTTCAAAGCATTAAACCTGAACAGTGGCTGTTTGAGGCCTATTTCAAAAGGGATACCATTGTAGCGCGTGTTATTTCTGGCAAAATCGTCAAATCGCTGAATTTGTTGCTGCACAGAAATGGTGCCGCCTGTGAGCGCAATGCTCTGGCTCAGTGACAGGCTGAGCAACGAATTATTGTATGAAACCGGCTGAAAAGAAATGGACCCATCCGGCTGAACGACTTCAATGTAGGACCTCGTAAAACCCGGCACCGTACCATTCAGACTTAATTGCGGCTTATAATCGGCCAGAAATGACCGGTACTGCCAGAAATTCGTCTTCTTTTGAGTTACGGCCTGTTTCGAAGCGATCGATTGCTCTTTGGCAAGGTCAACCACCTCGCGTAGCGCCAGTGTGCGTATCTGCGCGGAGACATTCAGGCTCGCGATCCATATAAAAAGCAGGGTGGAAAAGTATCTCATCATCGTCATTTATTGGATTGAAATCTCTTCCAGATGCTCATAACCATTCATATCCGTCACAATTACCTTCTCCCCGGTTTTTAACCCGCTCTTGATTTCGATAAAATCAAAATTGGAAAGGCCCGTTTCAACTTCGCGGCGGTAAGCAATCTTGTTTCGCAGAACATAAATGAACTGTTTTCGTTTTCCTGTGAATGCAGGCCCATTCGCCACACGCAGGGTACGCGAGCTTTTGTTAGTCACCACATACACCTCTACCTTCATATTAGGCCGCAGAGACTCATTTCTGGCATTATCCAGTTGAATGACAAAACTGATGACACCATCCTTCACTGCAGGCTTTACCTGGGTAATTGCCCCGCGTAGCAACACTTCATTCATTTTTACGATCACCGAAAGCCCTGTTTTGACCTGATCGGCATATACGTCCGAGCAGCTACCTTCAACACGGAAACTTCCCAGATCCGCCACCTTCGCCAGCATTTCTCCCTCATTCACCGACGATCCTATATTTTCGTTCACCCAGGTCAGTACACCCTTTCTATCAGCAACGATATCGGCCATTTTGAGCTTATGCTGTAATTCTTTAAGATTCTTGCCTTCGATTTGTGCGCCCAGTTCCGTTTCTTTCAAACTGGCACTCATTGATTCCCGGTTGTATTTCAGATCATTTTCAAGCTGCTTTTTTTCCAGCTCAGCGATTTTCAATGCATTTTCGGCACGGGTAATGTCCTCCACCGTTCCTCCCCCGACTTTCTGAAGACGTTTTGCATCTTCAAAATCCGCTTTCAGTTTATTGATGTTGAGGGACTTAATCCTGTCGTTAATTTCTGCATCATACAAATCTTTGTTAAGCCGCATTCTCAGCTGTTCAATGCTGTTCAGTTTCAGGTCAAGCTGGTCCTGATAACGCTCGGCTTCAATCTGGGTCAGCGATTTGTCAAGCTCCACGATGGGCTGGCCGGGCTGCACCCTCGTTCCGGGTGTTAGCAAAATCCTTTTAATGCTTGCCCGGATCGGGCTGGTAAAGATCTGTTCGTACGCCGGGATAATCTCCCCGGTGGCTGTCAATGTGTTTTCAACATCACCGATCTCGACGGTGGCTGTTCGGATTCTTGAACTTTCCAGCGTACTGCCCAGCGACCTCCTGAAAACGTACAGCGCTGCAACCACCCCTACAACCACCACAGTTATAATGATCCAGCGTCTGTTTCTGGTGCTTTTAATGTAATCCGGCGCGACTTCGCGATCCATTGTATTTTTGAGTTAGGAGGTAAATGATTTCATGGCTAATTCATACCATATAAATACATTATCATGCCAATACGCAACATATTGAAATACAAATGCTTAACTCAAATATAAAAACAAAAAACCGTGCGATGTCGCACGGTTTGTGTGGTTTGGAACAGTTAATGGATATGACCCTGCGCTAAGTTTTAAGCTTTTTCTTTTTAGCCGCAGGAAACAGGATATTATTGAGAATGAGACGATATCCGGCCGAATTGGGATGCAGGTTCAGGTCGGTAGGCTCCTCACCTACCCTATGCTGGTAATCCTCCGGGTCGTGACCTCCATAAAACGTAAAAAAGCCTTTTCCGTGTGTACTATGAATGTAACGCGCTTCTTTTGCAGACTTGTTTTCGGCAAGAATAATCACTTCCGGCTTGATCAGTCGGTTTTTGAATGCGGTGGTTTGCCCCAGAAAGCCTTTGATCATTGTTTTGTGATTTTGGGTCAGCATACTTGGAACAGGGTCCCATTTGGCAGAAAACTGAAACAATGAAAAAAAGTCGTTGGCTTCTGTCATCCCGCGTTCATCGGGCTGATTATCAATATCGGAAAACTCAATTTCGTAGGGATAGGGAAGCGTTTTAAAACCGGTAAAAGCAAATGTGTTGTCGTAATTAAGCTTGCCATTCGCAGTAGGATCGGCAGGCGTCCCGTCGTACATCGACTCCACAATATCCAGCCCGTCCGCAGCCAGTGCAATGTCGAATGTGTCGGTTGCATTGCACATGGCAAACATATATCCTCCGCCGCTCACGAATTCAGAGATTTTTTTTGCGACCGCAAGCTTCATTTGGGGGACATTGGCAAACTGGAATTTGTTCGCGGTTTCCTCCGCCTCACGTTTCTGCTCCCGGTACCATGGATAGTCTTTATATTGAAAAAACTTACCAAACTGACCCGTAAAGTCTTCATGATGCAAATGCAGCCAGTCGTACTCCGGCAACTTGCTATTAAGCACCTCTTCATCGTAAATTACATCGTAGGGAATCTCGGCGTAAGTGAGCACCAATGTTACGGCGTCATCCCACGGTAATTTCGATTTGGGTGAATAAACGGCGATTTTAGGCGCTTTTTGCAGTTTCACAGCATCCATATTCACATCCGGCGCATTGATCTGGCTTAGTATCTGTCCTGCCTGTCCCTCCGATATTACTTCAAAACTTACCCCACGCACCGTCATTTCAGACGCAAACTGCTGATTATAAGCTACCATAAAACTTCCGCCGCGGTAATTGAGTAACCAATCCATTTCCATTTCATAGGTTTTCAATATCCAGAATGAGATGCCGTACGCTTTCAAATGGTTTTTTTGGCTCTCATCCATGGGTATAAGAAGCCTGTTGGCCATACCATTCAGGGATACAGCAAAAAAAATGATAAGCGGGATAAACAGCCGTGTCACTGGTTTGATTCTTTCACGTTTCATGTGCAGCTTTACGTATTGTAATGATTAAATATATAAAGAATTTATACCGTTTCGCAATTCTAACGACAGAAAGCCCATTATGGTGCATAAGCAATACTTCATATGAATATTCGTGAAAATGTTGACGAAGGCCTGCGATCCATTCAGAGTAATCTGCTCAGGACGGTGCTTACAGCCATGATTATCGCCATCGGGATCACCTCACTGGTAGGGATCCTTACCGCCATCGAAGGCATTCAAAACTCAGTAAATGCAAGCTTTGCCGACCTTGGAGCTAATACATTTACCGTCAAAAACCGCGAGTACGACGACTGGCGTAACGACGGCCGGAAAAACAAACAATACCCGCCCGTCAACTACCGTCAGGCGCTGACATTTGCAAACAAATTCAAGGCTGATTACAATGCAACAGCTTCTCTTTCAGCGGGAATAGGCGGCGCTGTTCAGGTCAATTATTTTTCAAAAAAGACCAATCCCAACAGTAGTGTCATCGGTTCCGACGAACAATACCTGGGGATCAACGGATATAAAATTGCCCTCGGCCGTAACCTGGACCGCAATGACATGGAAAACTCTTTGAATGTCGCTGTTCTGGGTCAGGAAATCGCCCGTAAGCTTTTTGAGCGGATTGACCCGATCAACAAGGAAATCACCTTCATGGGCAGCAAATATAAAGTCGTTGGTGTGCTGCAAAAGAAAGGTTCGCTAGGCGGAAACAACGATTCCGACCGGATCATCCTAATTCCGTTGGAAAACGGCCGTGGGCTGGCTGCGAACCGTGCATTGACCTACAACATTACCGCATCAGCTCCCAACATTGCCGATGGCGACATGATCGTGGAAGAAGCCAGGGGTATCATGCGCCGGATCAGAAATGATGAACTGGGCAAGGAAGACTCATTTACGATAGACCGTGCCGATGAGATCGCCAAAGACTTCGCCAATGTGACCGGCTACCTGCGTATTGGCGGTTTTGGAATTGGTATCATTACATTATTGGGCGCATCCATTGCATTGATGAACATTATGCTGGTATCCGTTACGGAGCGTACCCGCGAGATCGGTATCCGCAAGTCGTTGGGTGCAACACCGAAAGTGATCCGTTTTCAGTTTTTGATCGAAGCGATTGTAGTGTGTATTATCGGCGGTGTCGGAGGGCTGTTCCTTGGCATTATTATCGGGAATGTTATTTCCAATTCCATCAGTTCAGGCAGCTCGTTCGTGATCCCGTGGCTGTGGATGGCGATGGGTATTGCGGTATGCGTGTTTGTGGGAGTACTTTCCGGTATTTATCCTGCCATCAAAGCTTCTCGGCTAGACCCTATCGAGGCATTGCGCTATGAATAAACAAGTTAGCTGCCGGCCACAATAAACATTAAAATTTTCATTAATTTTTTCAGGCAGGAAACTTGCTTAATCTGTTTTTCTGTCTACTTTTGCACTCCCAACAAGACAAGATCAATGCCCAGATGGCGGAATTGGTAGACGCGTTGGTCTCAAACACCAATGAGGTTACACTCGTGCCGGTTCGACTCCGGCTCTGGGTACAAAAGCCCTTCAACGCAAGTTGAGGGGCTTTTTTGTCCCTATCTTATCCCCTTCCCAACCCATGACACCAGCATGATGGTCCCAGATTGCATCCTACCTCGACGCTACACCGGAATTTCTCAGTAAAATCCGAAAAGATATCGCACGCAACGACTACCCCTTAAACTACATTAAGAGTATTTCTTAAGATTGTTTATGGGTCGGCGCGGGGTTAAGGGCGTAATTTTGCCAGTATTCAAAGACAAGCAGGGGCCTTTTTGTTCTTCAAAAAGGGCAGCAGTTACGGAAGACCTACTGCTACATGTTCAATAACCAAGAGTAGAACTGCTCTCGACCATAAAACACCATTAAGATGACAACAGACACAAACAACCGCACCATGCAGCGTTTTGTTACATTCATTAATTCTGCCAGCGAATCACTGGCCATAGAACTCATTTCCCCTGATGCAATATTTTATGTACCGGGCCAACCCGATCCTATGCAAGGCCCTGCCGGGTACCTTTCAATCATTGCCATGATGCGAAGCGGTTTTCCCGACATCCTGTGGACATTGGAGGATATGGTTTCTGATGGTGATAAAATTGCTGCCCGCTTCACGATGCGCGGTACACATCAGGGCACCTTTTTTGGTGTACCTGCAACAGGAAAATCTATCCAGGCGCAGGCAATTAATTTTTATCATCTTTCTGATGGCCGGTTTGTCAAGGAATATGGCCAGCCCGATATGCTTGCTATTATGGCCCAGATTGGAGCGGCACCTTCAAGTTAACCTAGAAAGTATTTCTCCCGCTAACCCCATGCCCTCCATGAAATCAGCCGTGTACAAAGAAGAAGAGTTTGGAAATAGTTTACAGTGATACCACCGAATTTTTGGCCAACTAAAAGCGGTTACATATAAAAATAGGTATAGCCCTCTTTAGTACATACAGCTGAGTTGGTCACATTCATTTCAATCTAAAACGCGCCGTTCAAATTCCGACGACCGTTTGACAAACACACGGCGTATAGCCATACTTATAAATTTGTAGGGATGGTGATATTTCCATCCGATTGTCAACGCTTGATCAATCCCGTCGACTATATCAACACGCTGATCCGGATTAATACGTATGGATAATTCCCTGAGTTAAGGCATGCTCATAAACTTCCTTCTCAAACTGATACAGATAGGGCGATCGATGCGCACCAATCGATCGCCGCTCCGACAATCGTTTAATCAGTCCCAGATTCACCAACTTTTTGCCAAAATTCCACGGGTCCAGCTTTTTGCCTAAAATGGTCTCATACAGCGAGTGGATTTCAGGTAGGGTAAATTTCTCAGGTAATAGGTTATACCCAATCGGCTGGTGATACATCTGGAGGCGAAGGGTAGCTAAGGCCTTTTCCACTACTTCGTTCTGGTCGAATAAAAGTTGTGGGATTTCCTTAACATCACACCACTGATAGGCTTCGGTAAAAAAGTCGGTGGTGACCGAAACCCGGGCGTAATCGACCAGGGCAAAATAAGCTATGGACAAGGTCCTCTCGAAAAACCAGTGCCCGCTGTCTACCTCCACTTCAAAGACATCCGCAATCTCCTCCACACTCCGCTCCCGGAGTCGGTAAGGCGAATCGCCAAACACATGAAACTGTTGAAGAAAGATATTGTCCAGACCGGTTCGCTCCCTTAAGATACGAAGGGCAGCCTGACTTAAGGGTTCTCGTCGCTGGATAAACCCGCCTGGCAACCCCCAACCATTAAGCCCTTTCCAGCGAAGAAGTAAAATTTTGAGTTGTTGATCGTGGTAGCCAAAGATCACTGAATCAATGCTTACATGTGACAGGTACTGTTTATGACCATTCTTTAGGAAGTCATCAAGTTCTTCTCGGGAGTTCATAGTTCAAAACTAAAAAAATTATTCAGTAAATTTTACAGAATACAAAAAAGTCTCATTACCTTTATTCAGTAAAATTTACATAATAAAGAGAATAGCTCTTTATTATCATCACGCCAGTTCTTTTAGCTTTCGTATTACGTTTAATTAATCAGCATTATGAA
The DNA here is from genome assembly GCF_026625565.1 of Dyadobacter pollutisoli. Classification (NCBI taxonomy): domain Bacteria; kingdom Pseudomonadati; phylum Bacteroidota; class Cytophagia; order Cytophagales; family Spirosomataceae; genus Dyadobacter; species Dyadobacter pollutisoli. Next base: position 407,940 of record NZ_CP112998.1, on the reverse strand, counting down.
AAAAACTAGTTTATTCTTGTTCATTATTTTGCTGGGAATGGCTTTTGAAAGCTACTCCCAAACGGCGGCCGCAACGCCAGCGTCAACTGATTTTTTTGCCGGTAACTGGGAAATTACCATTTTTGGCACGCCCGATGGAGATGCTAAAATGATAGCCGAGCTTATTCGTAAAGACGGTAAACTGACAGGCGAATTAAAAGACCCGGCAGGTACCCGGCCTGCTGTCCCCCTCAGCAAGGTGGAGGAAGGAAACGAAAATATTTTGCTCTATTTCGTCGCCGAGCAAGCAGGCGAAATATCCATTGAGTTGACAAAGGTGGATAGTGACCACTTGAAAGGGCAGCTAATGAGCATGTTTGACGCCACCGCCCTCCGGGTCAAATAGTAAAAGTCACTCAAAACCTAGACTCACCATCAACGAAATGAGTTTCGGTGGTCATGGGCAGCGATGCTAAATTCCTGGATTGACTTTATCGCTTACCCCACGGCAAGTGACCCAATTCATTCAAAAGAAAATGAAGGCCCTTGGTATGCCTTAACCCCTATATCCATGAACAAATTAATTGGTTTGGTACTCACTTTTTTAGCTCTGCTCGTTGCAGTTGCGACCCATGGGCAGGATTCCAAAGCTGTGCTGTTTGACGCCGGTTGGCGCTTTCAACAGGGTCATCTGTCCGGAGCAGAGCAGCCGACGTATAAGGATACTCGTTGGAGAAAGCTTGATCTGCCTCATGACTGGAGCATTGAAGACCTGCCCGGTCAGCTTCCCGACAGTATCGTAGGCCCTTTTCATAAAGGAGCCATATCGGGACGTGATGGGGGCTTTTTAGTGGGGGGTACGGCTTGGTATCGTAAGCATTTTAAGCTGGATAAGGCGTCAGCCAACGGTAAAGTCTTTATTCAATTTGATGGAGTGTATATGAATGCCGATGTGTGGATTAACGGGCATCATCTGGGCAATCATCCTAACGGGTACACAACGTTTCAATATGAACTAACCCCCTACCTGCACCCCTCGGGCAGCGATAATGTCATCGCCGTTGAAGTAAAAAATGAAGGGCTCAACAGCCGGTGGTATTCTGGGTCGGGCATTTACCGGCATGTCTGGTTAACCACGCTCAACCCGTTGCATATTGACCGGTGGAGTACTTTTATTACCACGCCATCGGTTTCTGATCAGCTAGCCACGGTCTCTCTGGAAGCCACCATCCAGAATCCGTCAAAAGGAACCTTTACTGTCGTAACCGAACTCTATTCCCCTTCTGGGAAACTTGCCGGAACCGCTCAGCAAACCGTGAGGGCATCTGGGCCGGACAATATCCCCGTTTCTGAAAGTATTTCGATTAGCAATCCGGCGGTTTGGTCGGTGGAGAAACCCCAATTATACCGTGCCAGGATGCAAATCCGACAAGGGGGTAAACTCATGGATGAGACGAGCACGCCTTTTGGCATCCGCACCATTCACATAGATGCGCAAACCGGTTTTAGCTTAAATGGCCGGCCAATTAAACTAAAGGGCGGATGCATTCACCATGATAACGGACCGCTTGGGGCAGCCGCTATCGACCGGGCGGAGGAACGTAAAATCGAATTGCTCAAGAAGCAGGGATACAACGCCGTGCGCACGAGCCACAACCCACCCTCACCTGCGCTTCTGGAGGCCTGCGACCGGCTAGGTATGCTGGTGATCAATGAAGCCTTTGATATGTGGGTCCAACCCAAAACACCCCAGGACTATCATCTCTATTTTAAAGAGTGGTGGTTAAAAGACCTTGAGTCCATGGTGCTTCGCGACCGCAATCATCCATCCATTATTATGTGGAGCATCGGTAATGAAATACCCGAAGCCGCAGATACATCGGGCTATGATCTCAGCAAACAGCTTGCCAATGCGGTGCGTCGCCTGGATGCCACGCGCCCGGTGACAATAGCGACCCCACTTTTTATCACGCTTGGCAAAAAGGGGAAAACATGGGATGATACCGCCCCCTCGTTTGCGAATGTCGACGTGGCCGGCTACAACTATGCGTATTTGAAATATGAATCGGATCACAAGAAATTTCCGGATCGGGTGATGTATGCTTCGGAATACTTTCCCACAAAAGGCATCGATAACTGGTTAAAAGTGGAAGCGCTGCCTTACGTGATCGGCACGTTCAGTTGGACGTCCATGGATTATCTTGGAGAAGCGGGCCTTGGGGCACCAAGATTAGTTAAACCCAAACCCAAAGATGGTACGGGAAGTACATTATTTGGCGATCCTAATCTGTTTCTGAAGCCTTCCTGGCCCATTTTCAACGCCTACACGGGTGAACTGGACCTGATTGGCCATAAAAAGGTGAACGCGTATTATTTAGATGTTGTCTGGAAAAAAAGTGCGGTTGAAGTACTGGTTCACCGGCCCATTCCGGACGGGTACAACGAAGCAAACTTCTATTATAACTTTCCAGACCAGCTAAAAAGCTGGAGCTTTCCCGGGCAGGAAGGCAAAAAGATGCCCGTCTTCGTCTATTCAAGAGCCCAAAGAGTAACCCTTGAACTGAACGGGCAGGTAGTTGGTGAACAAAGCCTATCCCCCAATTCCATCACCGCCGTCTTTGAGGTGCCCTATCAACCCGGAATACTACTGGCCAAAAGTTACACGGACGGTCAGCAAACAGGCGTTGATACACTTCGAACGGTCAGAAAACCGGTTGCCATTCGGTTAACTGCGGACCGACCTACCATTCACGCGAAACCGGGTGATTTGGCCTATGTCAATGTCGACATCGTCGATGAAGCGGGGAACGTAGTACCGTATGTGGACGATTTGCTCATTCACTATAAGGTTGAGGGAAAAGGCAAGCTAGCCGGGGCCGCTAATGGCAATCCGGCCGATGCATCCAGTTTTCAGCAGCCCCAGAAGAGGGTTTTTCAGGGCCGGGGCCTAGTGATTATTCAACCCGCCGACACCGCCGGGACAATTACTTTAACCGCTCATGCCGATGGGCTACCCGCATCATCCATCGTTATCACAACCCGGTAGCTTACTGTATCTTTTGATACCTGGACCTGCCGGCATATCATGCGTTTTAGATAATGTAATATTTCCAGCCTGGCTTCGTCATCAAGCGCAAGCCATTTATCAATAAATGGACAAAATATTGTAAATTTACCAGGAAGCAAAACAATGTATTACTACAGAAATGGCTAAGGCCCCAATAGAATCCGCTCTTAGGTCAACATCCATCATCTGCAAAAATTGCAATAACGAAGTTGTAGGCAACTTTTGCGGTAGCTGCGGGCAATCCGCCAAAACGGACAGAATAAACATGCATGTTGTGTTGCACGACTTGCAACATGGCCTGTTTCACTTTGATAAAGGGATTTTCTATACTACAAAGCAGCTGCTAAACAAGCCCGGTCACACAATCCGAGAATATCTTGAGGGCAAAAGAATAAGGCATTTGCAACCATTTTCATTCGTTATCGTACTTGCCACATTTTATGGTTTGCTATATCACTATCTAATTTTTAAACATTCCAGTTCCTGGCTACCGAAGCCAAACGATGACATCACAAGGGCATCGGGGAAAATTATTACTTGGATCACTGAGCATTTTGCTTTTAACATCCTTATTTTTACCCTGACAACCACCGTGGTCTCGTACGTTGTCTTCAAAAAGCAAAAATATAATCTTGCGGAACACTTTACGTTAAACACTTTTTCGTTAGGATTATTTACAGTTATTAGCCTATTTCTCTTTCCCATTGCTTACATCTTTGACCGTGCCGCAACACTTCAGTATGGCATCATTCAACAAGCAATACTGTTAGTCATCATGTGCTGGTCTTATGCCCAGTTTTTCAACAATTGCTCGCGATCAAAAATCATTGGCCTTACCATAGTAGCCTTTGTTGCTGTTTCCATTGTCAATTTGAGTATTGGCTTTTTTGCAGTATGGGTGCTTAGGCATCTGACTGGTGGATTATAGATAATAGGTTCTAGCTAGGTCTCGATTCCGTTTCGGATTGGATTTGAAGCAAGGAAACTACTTTCATACGCTTACGCGAAATAACATCAAACCGCGCATTTTTCCTGTAATCCCTTTTTTCAGTCCCAAATAATCACCCGGATTACCAAAGACGCCACCGTAATAATCACAATGCCCGCAACATCAAGCACCAACCCTGCATTGCGCATGTCAGCCGCACGGATGCGTCCGCTTCCAAACACAATGGTATTAGGCGGGGTTGCCACGGGAAGCATAAACCCGAGCGACGCAGCCATTGTGGCAGGCACCATCAGCATTAATGGGGGCAGGCCGGTTACTTTTTGAATGGCTATTAAAATGGGTAGCACCAATTGTATACAGGCGACATTGGAAGCAAGTTCGCTGATGATACAAATGATAACGCACATGCCAGCGATAACAAAAACCGGGGACGCATCCTTTAAAAAAAGCAGTTCTTGTGCCAGCCAAGTGCTTAGCCCCGACTGATCGCAGCCTTTTGCCAAAGCAAAACCACTGCCCAGCAATAGGATAATGCCTATCGGAAGTTTCTTCGCTTCTTCCCAGCTCATCAGCATCTTTCCTTTCTCATTTTTCGAGGGGATTAGAAATAGTAAAATTGGCATGACAATAGCCACCGTGCTATCCGTAATATACGATGCACGCGTACCTAAAAGACGGCTCCAACCTTTTAAATGAAAAGATCCAAAATCAATATCCTTTCGGCCAAACCATAAGTATGCGGTAATAACAAAAACCGCAAATACGATCTTTTCTTCAAAGGCCATTTTGCCCAATTGCCGTAGGGAAGCAACAAAGTAACTGCGGTCGAACACAACATTTTTGGCCTGGCGGAGAAATGTGAATTTAAGAATGAAAAACGCCGCGGCCAGCAGCATTACTGCAACCGGAAAAGCCAGGACAAACCAACTGACAAAGTTCATGTCGCCGGCATCTTTGTAAGCATCTAAGTAGATTTTATAGAATGCAAGATTAGTGGCCGTTCCCACCAACGTGGACATGCCGCCGATGGAAGCCGCGTATGCAAGCCCCAACAGCATTGCCTTGGCGATCCCATTTTTCTGAGCAGTAGATATGTCGTGTTTTTCAACCTGAACGATAATGCCCAACACCGCGGACAGCATCATCATAACAGTAGCCGTATTGGACACCCACATTGAAATGAAAAAAGTAGCGACCATCACGCCCCCAAGCATAGTGGCCGGATTGGCTCCGAGTTTCGACAAAATGGACAATGCAATCCGCTGATGCAAGTTCCACCGTTCAATAGCGAAAGCCAGTAGCACGCCTCCGATGAATAAAAAAATGGTTTGATCCATATATTGCGCCGCCACCGTCTGCGAATCGGCTATGCCCAGTATCGGCATTAGTATGAAAGGCAGTAAGGCCGTCACGGCGAGGTCAGTTGCTTCGGTGAGCCACCAAATGGCCACCCACACGGTTACCGCGGCCATGCTGGTCACTTCGGGATGTCCGGGGTTTAAGTCAGCAAAAAATAGGACAAGAAAAAACGCAGCCGGTCCGGCAAGCAGCGCAGCAAATTGGGCAGGTTTCAAGGAGTTTCAGTTAAGAGTACCAAAGGAGGTAAGTAATGTTGTTGCTATGTATTAAGGCTTTTTATAAAAATCAGTTTTTTCCGGTGCGAGCGGCTGCTTACCTAAAATGATGTCGGCCGCCTTTTCGGCAATCATCATAATGGGTGCATACAGGTTGCCATTGGTTATATACGGCATCACACTGCCATCCACGACCCGTAAACCTTCAAGGCCATGCACCCGCAGCGTGAGCGGATCCACCACAGACATGCTATCCGTACCCATGCGACAAGTGCAGGATGGATGCAGGGCAGTTTCAGCATCACGTCTGACCCAATCCAGTATTTCCTGATCGGTCTCCACACTTGGGCCGGGAGAGAGCTCGCCGCCATTAAATTCGCCCAGTGCTGACTGATTCAAGATTTTACGGGCACAACGGATCGCCTCCACCCACTCCTTCCGATCCTTTTCCGTAGACAAATAGTTAAATCGAATGGCTGGTTTTTCTTTCGGATCCGACGACTTAATCAGTACAGATCCCCGGGCATCCGAATTCATCGGGCCTACATGCACCTGATAGCCATGACCGCCTGAGGGAGAACTGCCATCGTACCGGATCGCCACAGGCAGAAAATGAAATTGAAGGTTAGGGTAAGCAACGGTTTCATTGCTTCTTATAAATCCGCCTCCCTCAAAATGATTGGTCGACGCGGGCCCTTTGCGAAACAGCATCCATTGCAAACCAACCCGGGGTTTATTATACCATTTCAGCGCCGGGTATACGCTCACCGGCTTTTTGCAGGCATATTGGATATACACTTCAAGATGGTCCTGCAAATTCTGGCCCACACCGGGCAGGTCGTGCAGCACATTGACTCCCGCCGCCTTCAATGTTTCAGGGTTTCCTATTCCCGATAATTGAAGCACCTGAGGAGAATTGATGGCACCTCCGCAGCAAATAATTTCCGCTGCGTTAACCTTGTTCAAAGTATTTCCTTTCAAAAACTCTACACCCACGGCGCGCTTTCCCGAGAACAGGATTTTGGTCGTGAGCGCATCACAGATCACTTCAAGGTTTTTACGTTTTCCCAAAACAGGGTGCAAATATGCATCGGAGGCAGACCAGCGCTTTCCGTTTTTGATATTACGGTCGAACTTTCCAAAACCTTCCTGCTGGAATCCATTCACATCATCGGTTAGCGGGTATCCTGCTTGTTTGGCCGAATCAAAAAATGCTTGAAACAGCGGGTTTGTAGCCGGGCCGGTTTCGAGATGCAGTGGCCCGTCGCCTCCACGCCAGCCATTGACTCCGGCGGTCCTGTTTTCGGACTTTTTGAAATATGGCAGGCAATGAGCATAGTCCCATGACTCCATTCCCGGGTCCTTTGCCCACTTTTCATAATCCATTGGATTACCCCGAATGAAGATCATTCCGTTAATGGAGCTGGAACCTCCCAACAATTTTCCACGTGCGTGATACACCTGCCGGTTATTCATAAACGGCTCAGGCTCCGATTGGTATTGCCAGTCGTAAAATCTGCTGCCGATCGGATAGGTCAGGGCTGCTGGCATGTGAATAAAAATATCCCACCAGGCATCTGTTCTTCCCGCCTCAATGACCAATACTTTATGGTCAGGATCTTCACTTAACCGGTTTGCCAGCACACAACCTGCCGACCCACCTCCAATAATGATCGTGTCAAAATTTTTATCCATTGTCTTTTAATGACTTATAGTAATAAATACAAATTCCGATCACGATTAAACCAGCCGTGTACATCCATGCCGAATACTGGTGATACCATTCCAAACCATACGTTTCAGTCCGTGGCCACGACACATTGACCACCATAAATGTGCTCCAAACGAGTGCGAGAATATTAATTGGTACTCCCCATTTGCCCAAATCAAATCTGGCGGTAGTATCGCTGTCATCACGGGCAGGCACTAATCTGTTTTTAAGTTGAAGAGCAACAACAATCCAGTAGGCCAGATTGGCCCAGAGTATGGCAATTGAAGTTACCAATGCGAATACATTGGGAAATTGAATGGTCACTGCCAACACAATGATCGCTCCCAAACCACAAATGAGCGTCGCCAGCACAGGCGTTTGTGTTTTTAAGGAAACCGCTGATAAAGACTTGCTGAAAGGCAGATAACCATCACGGCCCATAGCATACATCAATCTGACAGCCCCGGAATGAACGGCCAAAGTGCACACAGTGATGGCAAAAATAACGCAGCAAAGAAAAAGGCTTCCCGTAGTTTCCCCCAGGACCGATTTGACCAAACCGGGTAACCCTCCGCGAATATTTCCCAGATCCGGCATATTAAAATCCGGCACTGCCATCAGCGCAAAAAGTAATACGAGTAATCCCGCAGTGCCTGCCGCTAGCAGAGCCTGTAAAATGGCGCGGGGTGCTTTTGTACGCGGGTCATGCGTTTCTTCGGCCAATGTTCCGGCAGTATCAAAACCGTACAGCACATAAGAGGCTGTCAATGCGGTGGCTGCCAAAAAAATCTTCAAATCAGGAAAAGAGCCACCCACAGATTTGATTTGGCCCATGTGAAGAACCGCCTCGACCGGAGATCTTACCCGGTTTAGAAAAAGCAGAATAATTAAAAGTACAATCCCAATCAGTTCCGCAACCGCACCAATATTATTAATCAGCACCATCAGCTTAATACCTCTGGCATTAATTAGGGTACTGGTAACAATTAGAATAGATCCCAGTAAAATGCCGTTGATCGCAACCGATTCTGCATTGTCAGACGTTCCAATTACCTGAAAAGCACTTGAAATCTGCGGCAAGCTAACTTGAAGTGCCATCGCCACGGCAGCAAGGGTAACAATGAGGCAAGCCAGATAAATCCAGCCTGTCATCCATCCCAAGAACGGATTGCCTGTAAATTTCGCCCATTGATAAACCCCACCAGACAACGGAAACCGGGAAGCCAGTTCCGCAAAGCAAAGCGCCACCATCAACTGACCCACGAGCACAAACGGCCAGGTCCAAAAAAATCCGGGACCGGCAACGCCGTAACCCATATGGAACATTTGGAAAAGCCCCGTAAGAATAGAAATGTAAGAGAAACCGGCAGCAAAACTGGAAAAGCTGCCCATCGAGCGTTTTAATTCCTGCCGATAGCCAAAATTGGCCAGATCGGTCTTATCGTCAGCTCGGTAATCCTTCATGTTGAGTTGGGGGTTTAGCTGACTTATCAGTATATCTAAAATGGCGTATCGCCTGATATATACTTGACAGCTAGCCCGATTTGTGAATCTTTACCAAACTTGTACGTGATGCTAGGGTTGTAATCCTTTCATTTAGTCCAACCCAAAAGATCGCCGCTCGCTTCTCGTCAAGAACCTCTACCATGACCGGCACCAGCCCGTGCCTAATTTGCTATTCACTTCGTAGACTTTTAACAGGATTCATCAACGCGGCTTTGATACTCTGAAAACTAACCGTCAGTAAGGCAATCCCAACAGTCACCAAACCTGCCAGGGCAAAAATCGACCAGTCAACCGTCACCTTATAAGCAAATTCCCGTAGCCATTGATTAATGCCCCACCAGGCAACGGGCGAAGCCAGGATCAGCGCTATCAGGATAGGCTTGAGAAAGTCTCTCGAAAGTAAGGCAAGGACACTGGTGACGGATGCACCTAATACTTTGCGGACGCCAATCTCTTTGGTACGTTGCTCGGCGGTATAGGTAGTCAATCCGAATAACCCTAAACAGGCGATGAAAATCGTCAGGCTTGAAAAGAGTGTCAACACCTGCTCTGTTTTTTGTTCGCTGATATATACCTGCTCAAACCGGTCATCCAAAAACGAATAAGAAAAGGGGGCCGCAGGCGCAAATGACTCCCACTGCTGCTTCATTGAAGCGAGCAACTGAGGAAGTTTATCCGTACGTGTTTTGACTAAAATATTACCCGAATTTCCGCCCAGGAACATCACCAGAGGGCCGATTTTCTGCCGGAGGGATTCAAAATGGAAGTCTTTCACAACACCGATAACCCGGTAATAGGTTTTTACACCGTTGTCATCTGTGTGACCGATCAGCTCTTTTCCAATCGGATTTTGCTGCCAACCTAATGCCTTGACTGCTGTTTCATTCAGAACGACAGCAGAGGCATCAGTTTGGAATTTTTTTGAAAAATTACGTCCCTGTATCATCCGCATTCCCAATGTCGGAATGTACTCGGGGTCGACGAAATAGAATCGGCTCATAACACCTTGATCCGGATTTTCTTTGGACATGACAGTAGTGTTGTCCATAACAGAATTCCCCACCGGCACCTGGCCTGAAATGCTCCCCATGATAACGTGCGGAGACTGGATAATCTGGTCGCGGAATACAGCTTCGTTATTGCGAAGCATGTTTGTATTTTGGATGACCAGCACTTGTTCGCGATCAAAACCTACTTTCTGGCTTTGCATGTAACGTAGCTGTCGGTCTGCCGTAACGGTGGCGATGATCATCGCAATGGTGACAAAAAATTGAAATACTACCAAACCGCTTCTCAGGTTAAAGCTCCCGCGTGTGGCCATAATACGTCCTTTCAAGACTGATACAGGCTTAAATGAGGACAGGTAAAAAGCCGGGTAACTGCCGGCCAGCAGGCCCACTAAAACAGTACCCACAACCAAACCAGCCGCTATCACCGGCTTGGCCAATAAATTGACTGAAAGTGCTTTGCCCGTCAGCTCATTAAAGAATGGTAACGCCAATGTCACAAGGACCAATCCGACCACAAGCGCCACCGTCGCCAGCAAAAGCGATTCAATCAGGAACTGTTGCCGCAATTGTCCTTTTACTGAGCCCAGCACTTTACGTACCCCTACCTCGCGCGATCGCCGGACTGCGGTTGCTGTTGACAGGTTCATAAAGTTCACACAGGCGATCAGCAACATAAAGGCGGCAATGGCGGTGAGAATATATACGTACATAATATTTCCCCCCGAGCCTGTTTCGGTTCTGGAATATAAATGGATGTCGGTGAGCGGTTCCAGAAAAACCCCGAAATCGTCACCTTTTTCGCGAAACTGTTTGGGGGTGAGTTTCAGAAATTGCTGTATTTCACCCCCAATCTGTTTTTCGGCGAGCCGGGAAATTTTAGATTCTAGCTGTTTATAATCATATTTCTCGGGGAGAAGCAAATATGTATGATAGTTCATTCTGTATAGCCACCCTGCATCACTTGGATTTTGGTCGTCACCGGCAAGCGAAACCAACATGTTGTACTGAAAATGTGAGTTCGGCGGTACATTCCGCACTATGCCTGTTATCCGGTAGGGCGTCTTTTCACTACCAAATGATAATACCTTTCCAACCGGATCCTGATTGCCGAAATATTTTCGGGCGGTCTCCTCCGTCAATATCACGGTGTTAGGCTCTGTCAATGCCCGCCCGGGATCACCTTTCAAAAAGGGAATGGTGAATACAGCAAAAAATGAGGAGTCAGCAACCAGCAGCTTATCTTCTTTAAATGACGTTGTTCCATAGCTAACAAACTCGCTACCCTGTCCCCTGAAACGCGTTGCTTTTACTACTTCCGGAAATTCCTGTTGTAAATCGCGAGCAGCGTTTATGCCAAGCATAGAACCGCCAACATCCTTACCATTGAGCTGCAATTTGAGTCCGACCCGTACAATCCGGTCCGCTTTTTCATTGTTACGGTCGTAGGATAGCTCATCCTGCACATAAAGCATGATCAGAATGCAGGTTGCTAATCCGATGGCTAAACCAATTATGTTAATGCTGGTTGAGACTTTTTGTCTCCTTAGATTGCGAAGTGCAATTTTCAAATAATTTCGTATCATATCATGGCTATAAATGGGAGCGAGCTGTCCCGTGGTTGAAGAATATTCGTTTTTTTGTCTTTTGATAAATGCCGGACGCAGATAAGCCAGAGATTCCAGCCAGTATCTCCTCCTGGCCTTTGAAACTCCCTGATTATGAACCCGTCGCACATAACGCTCCTGCAAATTACCCAGTATCTCTTCCCGCAGGTGCGGAGCAATCAGCATTGCTATTAGGCTGGTAAAATACCGAGGTGGCCGATCTGGTCTTCGCTCTTCTGATTTCATGGCTTTCCGCGAGATATGATCAGTTCCATTCAAGACGGATGGCAGGCGAAATCCGGTCCCAAAACCGGTTACGGACAGCACTTGTTTCTTCAAGGATTCGACCGCCCAGAGCTGTCACAGCATACAGCCGCTTCCGTCGACCGCCCCTTTCCGCGGTTGCCTCGCCCCAGATAGATCTCAAATAACTTTTTTGTTCAAGGCGCTGCATGGCTGCGTGCACGGCACCGGCCGTCACGATATTACCCGTTTCACGTTCCAGCTCTTCCGCAATCGCTACCGTGTAAGCGTTTGGCGACAACGCTGCAACTGCCAGCAGAACGACCTCTTCAAATTCACCCAGGTCACTCCTTCTCATTTCGAAAACATGGTTTAACCAGTTTTAATATATAATCTGTTTCTGTATAACAAATAATGTGCCCAAAAACAGAACAAGCCAGAAAACCGTTGAATCAATCATTTTTTCAACAAACCCTGGACCTAATCGTCCGATTTCGGACAACTGGTGTTCGCGTTGAGACAATGGATAGTCGGTGAAACAGTAACAAGTAATTTTTGAGTATGATTTAACGTGCATCTGAGCTATTTTTAACCCGATGCTGACTGCTAAATAAATTCTTATAAAATGAAAAGCTACAAGTACTCTGTCGTTGACGTGTTCACCAATGAAAAATACCGTGGTAACCCTTTGGCTGTGGTTTTTACCGATACTGATCTGGATCTGGTCACTTACGAGAATATTTCCCGCGAGTTTGGCTATTCTGAAACGTCTTTTATTTATTATTCCAAAATCCATAAAGCGCTCCAAGTACGCTCATTTACGCCTACCGGTTTTGAGGTAAACGGGGCTGGACATAACCTGCTCGGCGCAGTATGTGCTGCTCTTTTGAAAGACATTCCTATTTTCGCCGAACAGGGTGAAGAGCGGTTTGTAATCATGAAAGATGAAAGAATGGACCTTTCCGTCCGCTATTCAGATGATAAAGTGCCGTTTGTGGCTATGAGGCAACAACCTGCAACGGTACTTGCGAGTGTGGAACCCAAAATACTGGCAGCAGCACTCAATCTGGATGAAGATCAGGTGCTGGCCGGAAATTTTGCTCCTAGTGTCGTAAAAACGGAGGTTACCCATTTAATGGTACCACTTAAAAATCAGGAAGCGCTGGACAACGCAGTTCCAGACAAACGGTTACTAGTCGAAGCAGCTGAAAAATATGATTTTGAAGGTGTATACTGTTTTACAATTCCCAACGAGAATTCGGGCCATTTCGCTCATGCAAGGTTTTTTAATCCAGGCATTGGGATCGACGAAGATCCGGCCACAGGCAGCGCCGCCGGACCATTGGCTGGCTTTTTGTTTCATCAAAGTCTTATCAAACAAGATACGATTTACCAATTAATCCAAGGCGAGAAAATGAACCGGCCGTCGGTGATTCAATTTGAGGTCAAAGTTGATAGCATCTGGATCAGTGGGTCGTCGGTAATTGTGATGGAGGGGACGATATTGGAGTGATGATTGGTCACCGGATATCTTAAAAGAAAGCCAGCCTGACTTACATTGTCTCTGGGTTTCTTTAAGATATATTCCGCCAAGCTCGTTTTTCAACTTAAAAAGACGCTCCTAGCCTTTCAAAATTTGAACGAAAAACTTGTCAACGCCAATGTAATAATAGTGTCAAATGTTTTTCGTGTGGCCCCTACCGACATTGCTTTCCAATCATTAAGTAATTGGCCCGGTGATATTGGGTAACGTTAGCTACTTTTGATGATAATTGATTTTTGGAACATTTCGCAGTCATTCTATTTTGGATATTCTCCCACTGATCAGCCATTTCGAGAGCTACATTGCATTGACGGAAGACGAGAAGCATCTTTTGCAAGGAAAAATTGGTCAGCGCTCCATCAGGCGGCGGCAGTTTATTTTACAAGAGGGGTTCCCGTGCCAGCACTACACTTTTGTAGTCAAAGGCTGTTTTCGAATGTTCGCTGTTGATTCAAAAGGCACTGAACACAATATCCAGTTCACGGCCGAAAATGGCTGGATCGCCGATATTGGGAGTTTCCATTCCGGAAAGACAAGTGGTTTTTTCATTGAGGCTTTGGAGCCTTCCTTGATCCTCCAAATTGAAAAGCAGGATTTGTATTATCTCTATACGAACATTCCCAAGCTCGACCGGATTTTCAAAGTAATCGTCGAGAATAATTATGTTGCGCTGCAAAATCGTGTGTTGCAAACGATTAGTTCGACAGCCCAGGAGCGTTACCTTGCCTTTCTCGACGAATATTCACAACTCGCACTGCGACTCCCTAATAATCAAATTGCATCGTATCTGGGTATTACGCCGGAATTTCTAAGCAAAATCAGGAAAGACATTGCGTCGCAGCCATCACCTCATTAAGCTGTATAGCATAAATATGATTCGCTATTTTTTTATGGCTACCTTCATTTGAGCTTGTGTTGTCAAGCAAATTCATCACAATTGTTAGAGATATTGCAAATCAGATTAGATGTACTTTAACTTAAAGCAATGCCCTTAGAAAAGAGCTTTACCAATCCCGAAGGACTACCCAAATGGCCCAACGCTTTCTCCCAGATTGTGACCGTAAGTAATTCCGGAATGACAACGATCTATCTTTCAGGCCAGGCTTCAGTGGATCAGAATAACAACTTGATTGGTGAAAATGACCTTCGCAAGCAGACAGTTCAGGCATTCACAAACCTTCAATTGGCGCTGGAATCAGCAGGAGCAACGACCAAGGACATTGTCAAGATGAACATCTATGTAAAGAATTACAAGCCGGAAGATGCTGACACAATCGGCCATGCATTCCGTAGCGCATTTCCTTTTGAAAACCTTCCCGCCAGCACCTGGCTCGGTGTACAATCGCTGGCTCTGGAAGGGCTACTGATTGAAATCGACGCCATTGCTGTCGTCGCGGAAAAGCAATGACAGCAATGACGTCGGGATGGAACATGGGTTAGGCAACATCCAGGAACGGATAATCCGTATATCCGTGTTCACCACCGCCGAACATAGTTGCCCTATCCGCCTGATTCAGTTCTGCTTTCAATTCAAAGCGTTTGGGAAGGTCGGGATTTGCCAGATATAACGCGCCGTAAGAAATGATTTTCGCGATGCCTTTTTCGAGTTCCTTCTCCCCTGTTTCTCCGTCGTAGCCCATATTGCCGATAACGGTATGGCGCGTGAGCGTACCAAATGTCTCTAAAATATTTGTCGGATAATGGGGGAACATGTCTGCCGGAAAACCTGCATTCATCAGGTGTATATAAGCCAGTGGCATCCGGTCCAATTCGATGATCAATGCGGTGAACTGCGTGATCGGATCGTCGTGAATGATACTGTTATAAGGGATTGCAGGAGACAATTTGATCCCGACTTTGTCTTCTCCGACAGCGTCAACCAGCTGCTGCATTACCTCTAATGTGAACCTGTTGCGATTTTCAATACTTCCGCCGTAGTCGTCAGTCCTATGGTTCGCGCTTTCAGCCAGGAACTGGTTTGGTAAATAACCGAATGCGGCATGCAGTTCTACGCCGTCGAAACCGGCTTCCATTGCATTAATCGCAGCTTGCCTGTAATCCTGAACGATTTGTCTGATCTCTTGCAGGCTTAATGCTTCAGGGGTTTCGTAATCGGCCATTCCGGCTCCTGTAAAATGCTGCTGCCCCTCGATGACAACCGCCGAAGGCGCAACCGGCAACGCCACATTTCTGACCGAGGTATGTCCAACCCGGCCCGTATGCCAAAGCTGGGCATAGATCACACTTCCTGCTTGGTGAACAGCTTCCGTTACTTTTTTCCAGGCATCAATCTGCTCCCGGGTGTAAAGACCAGGTGTCCACGGACTCCCCTTCGCTTGCTCTGAAATATTGATACCTTCCGTGATAATCAGTCCCGCAGATGCCCTTTGGGTATAATATAACACGGCCAAATCGCTCACCACACCGTCGTCCGTCGAGCGGCTCCTGGTCATAGGGGCCATCGCCATGCTATTTTTAAGGACTTGGTTTCCTAATGTTACTGGGCTTAAAAGATTCATTTTAAATTGATTTAAATTATATAAAATCTGTATGCGGGCTGTGGCACATGAAACTGGTACTATCCACTTTTTTGATTATAACAGCTTCCATTTAGGTCCGGCGATTTCTTTTTTTGCCTGAACAATAGCAAAATTACTGCGGGTTGTTATACTTTTGTTATCTGTTACATAAAGGATACCAGTTACAAAAAGGATATCATGACAAAGGAACACGTATGCATCACTGGCGACAATGATCATTGCCCGAAGGCAAGAATGACGATTCAGGACACCCTGGATGTGGTTGGCGGCAAATGGAAGCTGGTTTTGATCTCGATACTAAGGGATGGAAAGAGGAGATTTCGTGAGCTGTCCCGGGAGGCGCAAATTTCCCCGCGGATTTTATCTAAGGAATTACAGGAATTGGAAATGAATGGCTTGGTGACCCGGACGGTCTGCAACACGAAGCCAGTGACGGTGGAGTATGCACTTACTCCTTACAGCGACACGCTGTCGGACGTGATTATTGCAATGCATAAATGGGGCAAGCAGCATCGCGACCGGATTCTTGCAGGATCGGAGGCACTATCGTAGTACTATGTTTGGTATTTTTTGTATTTTTTCACCCTAACAAAACTGCTTTCCCGCTGTTTTTGTGGACATTAGTAGTTCGACTTCTGTTTTCGCCAAACGGAAGTGAGTGGATTTGCGCCCTAAGTTTTGACGAATTTTAATCAGATACCATGAACATCGCCGTAAAGTTGCTCATTGTGGAAGATGACATGATTGTTGCCGCTGACATCGCCCTGCAGCTCAGCAAACTCGGCTATGAGGTGAGCGGGATTGTCCTTCGGGGTGAAGAAGCTATCCGGCACGTCGAAACCGACCGACCCGATCTGATTTTACTCGATATCAGCCTCAAAGGCCTGCTCGACGGCATCGAAACGGCCCAGGCAATCCACCAGCGGTGGAACATCCCGATCATTTACGTCACGACCAATACCGATGAGGCTACCTTTACCCGGGCCAAGAACACCCGCCCCTATGCCTTTATCTCCAAACCAATACGGCCCGTTGAGCTGCAGCGTACTATTGAACTGGCCGTCACCCGCCTGGCCGATGAACATCATCCCGCTTCGAATGATAACTCCAATAAACCGTTTGTCCTGAGTGACCGGATTTTTGTCCGCCTCCGTGAAAAGATCGTCAAAATCTTCATCGCTGATATTCTCTACGTGGAAGCCGATCGCAACTACTGCCACCTTTTCACAGCGAACAAAGAGTACCTGATGACAACGACACTGAAGGTAATGGAAGATAAACTTCCTGCCAATCATTTTGTAAGGGTGCACCGATCCTATCTGGTGAACCTGACGCAAGTGGATGAAGTGAGTGACGGGCACGTCAGTGTAATGGGTAAATCGATCCCACTCAGCCACAACCTGCGGGAGGGGCTACTGAAACGATTCACGACTATTTAAAGTCTACCTATTCCTGTCAAAAATCGGGCAACCGCCCTGACAATTTTCCTTCGGTAAAAAACTGGGCACCTTCGGACAGTAAAAGACTGCGTTCGTCCTGGCACACTTGGTATGGCAACGCATTCGAGGTAGCTTGGATGTAACAGTAAACTCAAACGTCCATCTATCTATGAAAATTTTATTTGCTGTAATCGCGCTCCTTTTGGGAAGCGTCACCATCGCATCAGCCCAGGATTTTTACCTGCCCGTGTCATCCACCTCTAAACCGGCCATCGCGTCTCTGCATCGTGCCGCTGAGTTGTATGCAAATGTCCATTTCAAGGAAGGTAAAGCAGAAGTTGACAAGGCGCTGGCCGAAGATCCGAATTTCTTCATGGCCCACGTATATGCTATGCAGTACGCATCCCGTGCCACCAGACCAGGCATCGCAGACAAGACTTTGGCCCTGGATGAAACCAACCTCAACGAGGCGGAAAAAATAATGCGTCAATTGATCGTAAAGTGGAAGGCAGACACAGCTTCAAAAGCAGGTGAAACTATGAAAGCGCTGGTAGCCGCTTACCCGAAAACACCGCAAGCGCTGGAATGGGCTTCATTATATTCATTTTACTCCGATAAGGACGTCGACGCCGCCATGGACTATGCCCAAAAACTGGCAAAACTGAGCCCGAAATTTGCACCCAACTACAACACGATGGGTTATCTGTATATGGAGAAAAAGGAAATGGATAAAGCCAAAGAAGCTTTGGAGAAGTACATTGCCCTCGCACCGAAAGAAGCGAATGCCTACGACAGCATGGCAGAATTTTACCTGAACAATAAAGAGTATGCAAAATCTGCCGAATACTATGATAAAGCCGCAGCAATGGGACTCGCCGACGCCAAGGAACGCGCGGATAAAGCGAGAACTATGATAAAATAAGGAGATAATTCACCCGCCACCGGGCAGTATAATCCCGGTGGTCGGCCATTAATTCTGATACTCCACTACCCCGTTTTTCATCACCATTTTGACTTCAAAAAGAGCTTTCTTAAAATCCTTTTGCATATCCCCGTTAAAAACCGATATATCCGCCATGGTATTCTCTTTGATGACGCCGATCTGGCCCTTCATTCCCAAAGCAATCGAAGCATTATAAGTTGCTGTTTTTAACACGTCAGCGGCCGACAACCCTGCCTCAAAATAACCGGAAATAGTATACTTGGCCATTTCTCCTCTTGGTATATGGAAGTCAACGTAAGCATCCGAACCAGCCACGATCAATACGCCGGCCTTATGCGCAGCTTTGATTCTGTCGTGCAATGGCTTGAAATTTTTCCTGATCTCCTGGTCATTAAATGCAATATTTTCCCCTTTCAGGTATCTCTCCCTGAGATCCACAGAACCGTCGGTCGGGACAAGGTATATACCTCTTTTGGCGATAGTATCGAGGGTGGACGGTGTGAAACCATAGCCATGCTCCAACCCGTCAACACCCGCTTCAATGGCCGCATGTACCGCCCAATCCCGTTCGCAATGTGCCGTTACTTTTACCCTTTCCCTGTGGGCAGCCTGCACGATTGCCTTCATTTCCTCCAAAGTTAGAACAAGACGATTTCCAATTGCTGTTATTTTGATCACGTCCACACCACGAGCGATATGTTCCTTTACGGCCTTTGCTGCTTCCTCAACACCGCTCACCATCGAATACTCTTTGCTCGAATATTTATCAAATTCCTTAACCGGCATCCCATACAATTGTCCATCCATTGCGCTGATAATCGGGCCGGAAACTACCATTCTGGGGCCAGGAAAATCACCTCTCTCGATCGCATTTCTGACTTCCAGGTCCAGATATTGTTCAGAGTTCCCCAGATCACGGATCGAAGTAAACCCTGCATTCAGATAGCTTTTCGCATATCCCACGGCCCTTAATACCCTTGTTTCCGGAGAGTTCATTATACCGTCATAGGCCGCATTTTCGGTAGCACCCTGCCGAAAAAGTAAGTGTGAGTGAGCATCAACTAAACCCGGCGTGACGGTAGCATTCCCGTAATCCAGAACAGTAGTACCCGGCGGCGTATCCAATTTATCACCGACTTTCAGAATGGTATTTCCCTTAACCAGTATTTGTTTGTTTTTAAGGAATTCATTCTTCTCCGAATCATACATCTGCCCGGCCTTGATCAAATAATATTTTTCAGCCGACTGAGCGAAAATCGTTTTTAAGGGTAGTAGCAAAGAGAGGATACAAAGCGTAAGAGATCGGGTAAAGAATGCGTTAAGCATTAAGTTTATTGATTAGGTGGCTAATGTGATGACACTTTGGATTGTTTCTGATATTCCCTGGCTGGATTTGAAGTTAAGTTGTAATTGATCAAATGTAACCGTTGTTTATCAAAAACTAAAAGCATATCAGGGCTTTGATCTACCGGTGAGAAACGCTGACCATCATTAAGTCAACTCATAGCTGCGAAATCGCGTGGGGACATTTGAAATAAATCACGAAAACACTTCGCGAAATAGGACAGATTATCGAACCCAACCTGGTAAGCAGCTTCCGAAATAGGCATCCCGTCCGAGAGGTAACCCGCGGCCTTTTTCAGCCGGTAATTGCGGATCAGTTCCACTGCAGCGATTCCGGTGAGTGCTTTCAGTTTGCGGTTGAGGCTGCTATTGCTCATTCCTATTTCCCGAACCAACTCATTGACGCCAAAATCTGGGTTTTCCAGGTTTTCATCCAGTATTGCATGCAGGCGGATCAAAAATGGATCGGTTATTTCGTCTTGCTCAGCCACAGACAAATCGTCGGCCGAGGCAAAACGCATATATAGCAAGTCATGCAACCTGCGCTGCCTTTGCAGGAGGTTTTTTATCCTCAATGTCAGCTCGGGCAGGTGAAAAGGCTTAGTAATGTAATCATCTGCTCCCCGTCCTAACCCTTCCAACCGGCTTTCCATGGCGGACTTGGCAGTCAGCAAAATGACAGGAATATGGCTCGTCTGCAGATCGGATTTGATCTTTTGACAAAATTCATAACCGTCCATAACAGGCATCATCACATCACTGATAATCAGGTCGGGCATGAAGCTAAGTGCCATATCAATGCCTTCCTGACCATTTTCGGCATGATAAAAATGGTAACCCGCCCCAAAACTACCCGCAATGAAACCAGCTAGTTCGTTATTATCCTCTACCAAGAGAATCTTCTGGATCGTTTCGTCGGGCACTGGCGACATTTCAGTATTGATCAGCTCTGCAACGGGATAGAAAATCTGATCCTTTTGCGCAGGTGCCGCGAGTCGATATGGAAGCGAGAGAGTAAACATCGTCTTAAAACCATTGATATCATTATCGAGCCTAATGGTGCCGTTTTGTAGTTCAATCAGTTCTTTGACAATGGCTAACCCGATCCCGCTGCCTTGCTGGTAGCCATCGGTTTCGGCCTGGAAAAACCTGTCAAAAATATGACCCGCCAGCTCGGGAGGAACGCCAATACCTGTATCGCTGACCAATATACGTACTCCCACGGCCCGTGTTTCCAATACAATACTCACCCGACCATTTTCATTGGTAAATTTCACAGCATTGGCAATGAGGTTATTCATGATCCGTTCCAGTTTCTCATGATCAAACCAATAATATTTCCCACGAGCATCGGCTTCGAATGACAGCTGAATGTTTTTTGATTTTGCAGTGATCTCAAAAGTCTGTACAATTCCTTCAATGAACTCTGCCGGATCACTTTGGGTTTCAGCTACTTTCATAGTACCCGATTCCAGCTTGGACAGATCGAGCAACTGGTTGACCAGGCCCAGCAATTGCTGTGCATTTCGCCCGATCAATGCGAGACGATTGGCATCATTGGTATCTCTCGGCTCCTGCAACATCTGGTCTGTGGGCGCCAGTATTAGCGTGAGTGGGGTACGGAATTCGTGCGTAATGTTTGAAAAGAACCTGGTTTTCATCTCGTCTACCTCGCGGAGCTGTTCGGATTCCTTTTGTTTCAAAACCATTTCTTTTTGAGAAAAAGCGATGGATTGTTTCAGTTTCAGCCGGTTTACATAAGTTTGGACAGCTGCATAAATGATTGATATCAGGATACCTGCATACAATAGATACGCCCACCACGTTTGCCACCAGGGAGGGTGTATGGTAATGCTCAGCGTCCTGATCTGGCTGCTCCACTCACCGATGGTATTAGAGGCATTCAACCGCAAAACGTATTTACCAGGCCTCAGATCCGTATATTTTGTAACCGGCTCTTCGGTCTCCGTCCAATGCTCTTCCAGTTCTGCAAGTTGATACCTGTATT
Organism: Dyadobacter pollutisoli; assembly: GCF_026625565.1. Lineage (NCBI taxonomy): Bacteria > Pseudomonadati > Bacteroidota > Cytophagia > Cytophagales > Spirosomataceae > Dyadobacter > Dyadobacter pollutisoli. The sequence goes on along the minus strand of NZ_CP112998.1, from coordinate 386,480 downwards.
TTATTTTTCCCACTCTGTTGAACTGCATCGCCGCAAAATCAATGGTAATGAAGTTTTGATCATAGTTCAGTTCCAGACTCGTGAGTGCCGAAATAGGTACTTCTTTGGTCAGCGGCCCTTTTGAGAGTAAATGATTGTTCACGGCTATCGAGGTGATCTGAATGAGGGGCTGGTACCGGTCTTCATTGGTCTGGCGAGGGTCAAATGCGGTAATACCTTCTACCCCGCCGAGAAAAATCCGGTCGTCGGGCAACTGCAAAAAATGGAAACGGTTAAACTCATCCGCCATCAACCCATCCTCTCTCGTGTAGGTACGGACCTTGAAAGTATTCCTGTTAACCTGCGAAAGTCCCTGGTTAGTGGCCACCCACACATTGCCCCGACGATCGGGAATGGCTGCATAGACGACATCATTCGGCAAACCATTTTTCTTTGTTAACCGTCTGAAATGGCCTGTCTGCTTATTAAAACTACACATTCCGCCACCAAATGTGCCGACCCAAAGCAGGTTGTCGTTGAGCGGATCACTGAACAGACAATACAGATTGTCACTGCTCAAAGAATTGGTATCTGCCGAATGATGACTGAACTGACGAATTTTGCCGCTGGTAAGGTCCAGCCTGTAAAGGCCCTTAACGGTGGTTGCAATCCATAATGCCTGGTTATCAGCGACAATCTGTAAGATACCGGATTGGATCTGGGGCCGAAGTTTGTGCTGAAAAGAATGCCACAGCCCATTTTCATAATACATCGCCAGGGAGTCATAAACCGCCCATATCCGGCCATTCGGATCTGTTGACATGGCTATCGGCAAATCCGCCCGCTTGATATCCCGGATCTCTACGGGAAATGGGACCACGCTAAGTTGTTTGGATTTTGGATTAAATTTATAAAACGGCGTACGTCCGCCATTGAACCAGATATTTTGTTCCCTATCAATTGTATACCGGAAATTGTAGGTAAATAAGTCGGGGGCCAAAGTCGTAAGCTGACTTTCCGGCATCCCCAAAAAGCTTCCAAAAAGATCTTTGATGAAGTCGAGCCGGTAAGGAAGTGCTTTGAAGTAACCCGCCCTCAGGTTATATTTAAGAACACCCTGCCCATTACTGCCCGCCCATAGCACATCTGAGCGGTCAATCAGCAAGCTTTTGAATTCAGAAATATCGGCCTGACCGGGCAATTCCTTCAAACCCTCCCTATCATCAAAACGATACAGCAGGTTCATGCGGTGGAAGTAATTATTCCCTTTACTATCCGTAACAATGTAGTGTTTATACCTTCCCTTGGTATCGGTTACGGCAGGATAGTCGGTTGTTTGCCCTGTACCAGGCTTTAAAACGGTCACCTTATCCTCGGACAGCAACAAAAAGTCGCCATTATGCCGCTCTTTCAGCGCGTAGATTTTTTTGTCAATTTTTTCAAATACCTTATCCTCAGGGCGATACTTCACAAACCTGTCTGAGTTTTTCGCAAGCTGAAAAATACCTTTCGTTGTGGCTACCCACATCATACCATAACGGTCCTCAATGATATCCCTGAATGTACTTTTAGCGATAGAACCGGACTCTCCCGCCCTACTACTATACCACTTGATTTTATTGCTATTGAGATCAATGGAGGCAATGCCGGGCTCATTAAAAGCGAGCCAGAGCCTATCTTGTTTGTCGAGGAACAAATTTTTCAGCAATGCCTTCCCGAATGCTTTCCGGTAAAAAGGTTGCTTTGAATAGTTAGTAAAAGTTTCTTTCAGCGGATCAAAAACATCAATGTCCCCGCGATCGGTCACAATCCAGATTTTGTTATTCGGGCCGGTCAGCATTCCTTCCAGTCCAAGCGACGAAAGCGAGGGCCCTGCTCCCTCTTCGGGCTGGAAAACTTTGCATTTGTGACCGTCGAACCGGCACAGGCCGTCACGGGTGGCGATCCAGATAAATCCTCTCGAATCCTGCACAATTGCCGGGATAAAACCTTGTGGCAAGCCCTGTTTGGATCCCAGGATTTCGGGTTGGGGAAAGCTCGCCGACTGGGCCACAGCCTCTGAGAATGGCCACGCTAAGCTCAAAAGCAAGGCCACAACAATGGAAAACATCCGATTTTTTGCAACAAACACAGCGTGGTCTGTGCGGTGATATTTTGAATGTGTGCGAAAACTGGTCAATGCCTGCAAGGGAAAATGTCTGTTACAGTTTGATGCTAAGATAAAATGAAAATTAGAAGTTAGCGCTCGGCCATGACGAAAATTGAACAGTTTTTGGCGAAAAATTGACAATGAATCCCTCCTCAACAAACGAATATTGTCCAAATAAAACCAGCAGTAGTCCTATCACACAAATTAAAATCTTACCACATGAAATCAAGACCTTTACGGCTAATTTCAGAATGCCTCATCAAAGCACTGTTTGCAATGCTACTGCTGGCGTTCACAGCCAATAGCGGAGCCTTCGGACAACTTTACAGCCATAATTTCAACAATAGTAACCTGAATAATCCGCAGATAAAGAATAGCCGGATAACCTCTGCTACCTGGTCGGCCACCGGCGGTTCGCTCTATTTCCGGAGCGATGGCAGTAGTCAGGGACTAGCGCTTTTGGGACGAAACCACACGTATATACTCACGCTGAAAATGGCAGACGCTTATCAGGCCAAGATCACCAGCATTTCGCTACGAAGAATGTCGGGAGACAATGCAAGTTTTCGCATTACGCTCAACAACGAGAATTATGGAAATTCATTTAATTCTACCACCAGTGTCACCAGCACCACACAAACCAAAACCGTATCAAAACTTCGCAATACCATCACCATCAAAGTCGTAGTCACCAACGGGACGGATAATCATCAGAACTACTCTCACATTGATGATTTTGTCGTGAATGGATCTGTATCGGCTTACAGTCCGGCTGATGAGGCGGTGCCCGATGCAAACGGTATTTTATTTGTAAACAAAACTGTATCCGCTTCTGGCGACGGCAGCAGCTGGAACAAAGCACTCAGGGAAGTGTCCCAGTCGCTGGAGGCTGCCTTACGGCCCATCAATGTAAAACAGATATGGGTGGCAAAAGGCAGTTATTCTCCGGCAGCCGACGAATCATTTGGTATGGTGGAAAATGTAAAGATTTTCGGGGGCTTTGATGGGTCCGAAAGTTCGATTACCGAACGGGACATTTTCGAAAACCAAACCATCCTTAAAGGCAATGGCACCAGCGTGGTTTATAATGATGGCATTGACAATACCGCACTTATTGACGGGTTTTATATCAAAGAAGGCACCGGATTTGCCGGAGCCACCACAAGCAATGGAGGTGGCATTTACAACAAGGACTCCAATCCCGTCATTGCCAATTGTATTTTCAGCGAAAATGAGTCCGATCCTGCAATGGCCATTGCAAGAGGCGGGGCTATATTTAACCTCAATTCCAATCCGACCATTGTGCAATGTATTTTTGCAAACAATAAAGCATCAGGTACGGAACAGAGCCGCGGTGGCGCTATTTACAATGAAAATTCATCACCGCTTATCCTGAATTGTACGATCACAGAAAACAAGGTTTCCAGTGGTACGGCCTTGGGAGGCGGTATTTGCAATACATCAACATCGGCCCCTACCATTCAGAATTGCATTATCTGGAATAACGATGTCAGTAGCATTGGGACAGTACCGGGATCAACCGGCGTACCCAATGTCTCCTATAACCTGTTGCAGGGCGGTTTTCCAGGGTCGACGAATACGATTGATGCCGATCCTCAATTTGCCAATGCCGGTGGCGGTGATTACAGCCAGCTGGCAACAAGCCCTGCTTTGAATGCCGGAAACCCGGCCACGGACCTGGCGATATTCCCTTTAAATCAAGACAACCATCCCGCCGATATCCGTGGAGCAACGCGCGTATCCAATTTCACCATCGACCTCGGAGCTTTTGAAATAGCCAGGCCCACGATCTGGCACGTGTCGGCTTCCAGTACAGCGCCCAACCCCAAGGGAGAAACCTGGGGCGACGCTTTCAACACTTTACAGTCCGCATTGGCCCAAGCAACGAACGGTGACCAGATCTGGGTGGCACAAGGGGAATACGTGGCCGACGCGGGTGCATCGTTTTCAATGATTCCCGGTGTCAAATTTTACGGAGGCTTCACAGGCAGCGAAACTTCTCCTGACCAGCGTCCCGCTCGCATTCCGCGGGGAACCGATGCAGGCGCCACCATTTTAAAAGGAAATGGGTCAAACGTAATCATCAATGAGTATAACGGACTAAGCGACGCCGATCTGCTGGACGGATTTACCATTCAAGGCGGTACTGGTACGCAGGGAGCCGGAATGTACAATTCCGGAGTTTCTCTCCAAATCATTAACTGCTCTTTTATCAACAACAAGGCTGAGGGAGCGGGCGGCGGCATATACAATGACAACAGTTACACGCAGATTTGGAACACCTTGTTTATGGGCAATGAGAGCCAGACCGAATCCGGCGGCGGCTTAGCAGCGGTTGGGGGATCGACGGTCTTCAGAAATTGTGTGTTGTCAAAAAATCTGGCACCACAGGGTGAAGGTGGGGGCATTTACGCTTTTTCAACGGACATTCAGATATACGGTTGCACCATCTCTGGTAACTCTGCGTCCTATGCCGGGGCTATTGCCAACTCGTATTCCGACAATTTCGCAATCTTCGGTACCATTATTTACGGCAACAGCAGTGGCATTGGCTACGAGGGTTTTGGCGCATTAAGTATCTATTTCAGCCTTATTCAGGGAATTGGAGCCGATCAATCTTATGGAATCCTAGATGGGGACACTGACCCGCAGTTCGTAAACCCCGACGGTTCGGACCTTCGATTGCGTTCCTGCTCTCCTGCGATCAACAGAAGCGAGAATACCAATATAGCGGACGGCGAAAAAGACATGGATGGTAACGGTCGCGTTTTTAACGAAACAGCCGATATGGGTGCTTATGAGTTCCAGAACCTGCCTCTTCCGTCAGCCATTCCAATGGGTAACGAATCGACCAAATCGCTTATCCTGGCCGGAGTTACGTCAATTTCCGAAGACTGTGAAACATTTGCACTCATAGAACCCGCCGGAGAAAATCCACTGCTTGCCTATGTTGATGCGAAAGTTTATATCAACGCAGGACAGACACTGGTAAGCGGGAGCAAAGTATTTGTCAAAAGGCATTTCGATCTGACCCCGACGACAATGATCAATGAAGGAGATGACGCTAATGTCACGTTGTTTTTCTCGAAACAGGAATTTGATGATTACAATGCCGCCTACGGAAATTCCCACAACGCTACATTGCCCGAAAACCTGAAAATCGTCCAATACCATGGTACCAGCACTACCGGACTGCCGGAAACGTATTCGGGTTCGATGGAAATCATTAAGAATGTAACAGTTACGCTAAGTACCGACGGCACCTTTTACATTGTCACTTTTCCTGTCACTTCATTCAGCGGGTTTTTCGCATCAGGTCAGTCGGAAGGAGCATTGCCGGTTACACTCACTTCTTTTGAAGCGAGGGCACAGGAGGATGAGGCGCTTTTGACCTGGCAAACCAGTTTTGAAACCAATAGCGCTAATTTTGAAATCGAGCACAGCGTAAATGGAAAAACCTGGCAAACGATTGGCCAGGTCGCTGCACGGCAAGAATCAGTGACCATGGCAGACTATTCATTCCTCCATACAAATCCTGAAAACGGGGAAAATCTTTACAGGCTCAAAATGATCGACAGAGATGCAACATTTGCCCACAGCCGTATCAGAAGCGTTTTCTTTGACAATATCCTGACCACTCTTGTATATCCCAATCCAGCTTCGGATATGCTCAAAATACAAATGAAAGGCTCCTCAGCAGCTGACATTGAAACGCTGGCGATGTATTCGACCGAAGGACGACTGGTTTATACAGCCCATCTTCCGATTTCAGATGAAGTCAATATCAGCAAAATCCCTCCCGGCAACTATGTAGTGAGCATTAAATGGATGAATGGCGGGACCAGCAATACCAAAATTTTAGTGACAAGATAGCATTGCTGCCAAGCCACTTGAAGACTTTTCTCAACGTTTATTGAATCCCAATCCGATGCTGCCAACCAATACAAAAGGCAACCGGTAACGATCCAGGATCGTTACCGGTCATCGGTTAGGGATAAGTAAGAAGTACTTACCAGCCTGGGTTCTGGCCCAGCGCGGCGTTACGGGTACGGTCAGCCTCAGGAATTGGGTACAAATATTTTTTATCGGCCCATTCACGTGCTCCCGGGTTCCACATGATCTCTCCCGAAGTACCGTTTGAAAGCTGCAACCTTCCGACTGCGGTGGATGGACTGACATCCACAAATGCGATACCAGCAGTGGATGAGGTAGGTTTTGTCCCCTGATAAAAGTAAACGTCATTCTTGCCATCACCATTGAGGTCATATTCACCCAGTGCAGGAACGTACATGCCATTCATCGGAGCAGTCTGGAACAGCTCTCCAAGTTTCCATCTCTTTAAATCATCCGGACGAAGTCCTTCAAAGATCATTTCAACTCCCCGGTCGCGAAGTACTTCAAGCAATACCGGATTGGTGAATTTACCTCCAAAAAACGCAACCATATACGGGTCCGCTACCGTAGGAACAGTAGTAAGGGTCGCACCGGTAATGCCCGCTCTCTTACGTAGCGCACCGATCGTGGCGGTCCAGTCTGTGGCCGTCATTTTGTCCAGCTCGGCCAATGCTTCGGCTTTGTTCAACAGTACTTCGCCCAAACGCATAATAATGTGCGCATTGTCGTTGCGGCTTTCGTCATCGAATGGGAAACGCTCGTCGTAGCACCATTTAATAGGCTGGTAACCGGTGTAGGTCTGGCTGAAATTAGGCGGAGACACGACCGGAATACCGTTTTCTGTTCTTTTGTAATCTCCCAGGCGGATGGTTTGTTTCAAACGCAGATCGCGGTTTTTCACTTCCTCTACAAACGGTGTAGTCTGGTAGCCGGCTTTGCTGGTGAAAGGCGTTCCGTCCAGATTAAGGTAAGTATTGATAAAACGACGCGTGAGGCTAGGACGGTTTCCATAAGTAGGGCTGATAAACCGGCGGTTGGCAGAACTGAAAACCTGCAAACTCGCACTCAATGCAACCGACAAAATGGTCTCGTCTGTGAAAGCGGATTTTGCAATAAACATATCGCGGTAAGCCCTTTCCGGCGCAACTCCTTCATGCAATGTAAATCCGGTAATGGCATTAGCTTCCTTCACAACTTCTTCGTACCAGGTATTAGCCGTCGCCTGCTTGCTGTACTCGGTGTGGTACTTACGGAAAGACGCTTCATAAAGACAGATACGTGTTTTATAGGCACGTGCCACATTCTTCGTGATCCGCGTGACAGTCGGATCAGAAGTCAATGTGATGTTTGCAATCGCATAGTTCAGGTCAGCGAGTACATTGTCCATTACCTCAAAACGGTCCTGACGCTTTCCGTACAAAGTTTCTTCGTCGGTTACAGGTATCGTTCTGTCGATCCAGGGCACATCGCCGAATCTTTTTACCTTATCAAAATAAAACAATGCACGGAAAAAGCGGGCAACACCCAAATAATGGTTTTTAGTTGGTACCGAGCTTTTCTCCGCATTTTCAATAAAGTAATTAATATTCCGAAGATCCGTCCATACCCAGCCACCGCTAGTGATCGGGCTCAGCGCACCTGGTGCCAGGTAGTTATCGACACCGTTACGCGCTATCAAATCTGAATTGTCGTCGTCCTGGAATACGCCTGCGTCGGTACCGGGAAGCAGGTCGTAAAATGAATTGGTATAAAGATCCAGGCCGCCTTCTGAGCTGAATACGGCTTCGTTGGTGGCGGTTTCGACCGGTACTTCCGTCAAATCGCATGAGCTGACACTGCAAACCAACAGCAGGGCCAATGTGTAGTTATATAACTTTATAGTTTTCATGATAGATCAAAAGTTGAGTGTCAGACCTAGTGATACGGCTTTCAGCATTGGATAGTTGTAACCATCTCCGCTGGTTCCGCCGCTCAGGTCACGGTCGGATCCGTAAATGCTGGTGACGTCGGTATCACGCGTCCATTTGTACATAGGCGACCACGTCCAGATGTTTTCTGCCGACAAATAGACTTTCAGGTCGCGGGCATGGATTTTGGAAACAATGCTATTCGGGATCGTGTAGCCTATCTGTAAATTTCTCAGCCTGATGTAAGCTGCGTTTTGCAGATAACGGTCGTTGGCAACCTGCAGTGCACGGCCTGAGCCTTGCGCCGTGTAGCCTACCAGACGCGGCAGGTATGCGTCGAAATTCCCAAGTTCTTCGCGGAACATGTTGTTTTGCTGCCAGCGTGGGTATGCATTGTACGGCCGGTTATATTGTCCCCAGAAACGAGCTTCCGAAGATGGGTACCAGTCCTGCTTCATAACACCCTGAAAAAGTCCGGCTACGAAAAACCCGTTCCAGTCACCCGAAAGGTTCATACCAAAAATGTAGCGCGACTCGGAGTTTCCGATAATGGTTTTGTCACCCGAGTTTCCTACACGGTTCTGCCCCTGATAGATCGTATTGTCACCATCCAGGTTTTTGAACTTGATATCACCCACATAGTTCTTTCTGGTGTTCGTGTTCGGGATGTTGCTTTGTGAAGGTGAATCTGCGATTTCAGCCTGCGTTCTGAAAAGTCCCTCCACGCGGTAGCCCCAGATCTCCCCTACCTGCTGTCCTTCGTAGTAATCCGTCAGGTTTTTATCAGGGTTATTGTATTTTGTAATAATCGCTTTTGAATCCGCAAGTGTGAAGCGCGCGCTGTAATTGAATGGTTTGGAACCCATTGTAAAGTGGTCTGCCCAGTTGATCGAAAGCTCCCATCCAGTGGTTTTCAGGTCGGCATAGTTACCTTTTGGAACGCCCGTTCCAAATACCGCAGGCAATGTCTGCCCAAACGTAAACATATCGGATGTCCAGCGGCGATAAAAGTCTCCAACAAACGTAAGGCGTTTGTTCAAGCTGCTGAATTCAAGACCGATGTTACCAGTTGTGGAAGTTTCCCAGGTCAATCCATCGGGAACTACATTTGGCTGGCGGGTTGCCTGTGGACGAATTCCATTGATAACCCTACCAGACTGTCCGATCGCAAACTTCTCATTGAATGTGTACGGATCGATGTTACCGTTTCCAAGCGAGCCGTAGGAAGCACGCAGTTTTACATTAGAAAGCACCTTGGGGCTAACCTGCCAGAACGGCTCCTCAGATACCCTCCATCCGGCTGATGCTGATGGAAAAAACGCCCATTGCTGATCGGTAGGGAATTTCGAAGAACCATCATAACGCCCATTCACTTCCAGCAAGTAACGTTCGCGGAAGTTGTAGTTCACGCGGAAAAACCCTCCGGCAATGGCCCATTTCTGATAACCTCCATTGGTTACAATACTCTGCCCCAATGCCAGGTTAATGTCTTCAACACCCGAATAAATGATCCCGTTTCTCTGAGCAGTAAGGTTGCTGTACACAGACTGTTCGTAGTTAATACCGGCCAGTAATGTCAGGTTGTGGGCTTCATTAAATGTTTTGTTATAATCAGCATAGAAGTTGGTCGCCAGGTAGTTGGTCGTCCTTTTTCTTTCCTGGATATCGTTGGTATTGGTACCTGTGTAGCCAATCACACCTTTCGCGCGGCTGTAAGGAACCTGCACGCGGTTCTGCTGCGAACCAATGTCCGTGCTCTGGAATGTCATGTTGGCACGGATCGACAACGCTTTGTCAAAAAATTGCGCTTTGGCGGCAATCTGGTTTTTCAAAAACCGCTGGGTCTGATCAACAGCATTCTTGCCAATATAGTAGTCTCCAACAGTATAAGCTGCTGAAAAAGATAGCGTTCCGTCAGGATTGAGCAATGGGGCCAGCGGGTGGCCTTCATCGGCAATGTTCCGGTAAATACCGCTGCCTTCTCCTACGTTGAGCGGCTGATGGTATTTCTGGGACGAATACTCTGTGTTGTTATCAATGCGCAGCCATGGGGTAAGCTGAATGCTACCTTTTGCACGCAAATTGTACATCTTGTAATTGTCCGAATTGTAGCGGAACAAGCCACTTTGCCCGTTGTAGCGGCCACTCAGTAAGAATGTTGCCTTGTCACTACCACCGGAAATGGACAGGTTATGGTCCTGCGCGCTGAAACGCTCTTTGTAAAGTTGCTTGTACCAGTCGGTGCTGTAAAAATATTGATACTCACCAGTGGTAGGGTTCACCTCTATCCTTGGTAATGACGGATCTTCGTATCTTCTTTTGATCTCGGCAAGATAAGCGGGAGAAAAGCTGATGGTTTTATTGATCGCCGTCGGCGTGCTGCCATTGTCATTCCACCTCGACCATGCGTCGCTGAATCCCTGCGCCCATGGATAAGAATCAGTAATGTTGTCGGGAACTTCGGTAGGTGATTTGATCGCGTAGTTGGCTGAATAAGAAATGGAAGTCTTACCTTCTACCGGCATTTTGGTAGTGATCAGCACCACACCGAATGCAGCCCGCGCACCATAAATGGAAGCGGACGCAGCATCCTTCAATACGGATACACTTTCGATGTCGTTCGGGTTCAGTACGCGCGGGTCGCCTTCCACACCGTCGATCAGTACCAATGCACTTCCGCCCTGTCCGATGGAAGTAGTACCGCGGATGTTGAAGTTCGGAGATTGGGTAGGCTTCCCGTCCAGCATTCGCAGGTTAAGATTGGGTATTGCGCCAACCAATCCTTGCGCAATGTTTGAAATCGGTCGGTTCTGAAATACCTCCTGTCCCACCTGGTCCACAGCGCCGGTGAGGTTCACTTTCTTCTGCGTTCCGTAGCCAACAACGACCACTTCGCTGAGTGCTTTTGAATCCGCTACCAATTGCAAATCAATGGTCGACCTGGTACCTGCGATCACTTCCTGACTGAGGTAACCCACATATGAAAAAACCAATATGGCACCTTCATCCGGAATGCTTAGGGAATAGCTTCCGTTTACGTCCGTTACCGTACCCGTTTGACTGCCCTTAATTACAACATTGACGCCGGGTAATCCTTCCGAAGAAGTCCCGTCCGTAACTTTGCCAGTTACCTGGCGGTCTGCATTGGCAGTTGATGCGTTGGATGTAGATAACAGAAGTGCTTCTTCTGCTCCAAAATGGGTCTTTCCCCAGCTCTTGCCGCTAATCAGGATGATCAACGCAAAGCACGCGAGCGATTTTGTCAAAGTGTTCCCCGATCGGGACCACCGTTTCTTGCAGCTTAGCATAGTGTAGAATTTTTTACAGTAAATGGGTTATGTTTGAGTAAATACTATACGAAGATTTATCACTGCAAAATTGAATAATTACGATAAGAAGTGCTTTGAAGGGAGCGCTATTTAACAATTTGTTAATTTATTGCGGAGCAGCGAAAGACTGCTTTTGGTGAGGTTATTCTTGTTGTCTTATGTGTTGATCACGAACGAACTATGATCAGTAGGATGAGACCACCAATTGATTTTTTTGAAACAATAGTTGCTTCAAAGTCTGGCAAAAAAAATGCGTCTATTAAGCTTATTTTACCAAGCTTAATAGACGCATAAACAAATTATTCCTTCGATTTATCTCAATTTCAGATAGCCTTATCCATTTCAGCCTGGAATGGTTGATTATAGAACCGTCTGCCTTTATTTTTATAAAGTGCATTGGCCACTGCTCCGAATACCGGTGGAAATGGAGGTTCACCCAAGCCGGTCGGGTCCAGATCGTTTTGCACGAAATGTACCTCCACCCGTTTGGGAGCCTCATTGTGACGAATGATGCGGTAATTGTTAAAGTTGGTTTGCTGCGCAGCTCCGTCTTTATGGGTCAAAGCGCCATAAAACGCATTACCTATCCCATCGACTACCGCTCCTTGCACCATATTGGTTGCAGCGTCCGGGTTCACCACGATACCACAGTCCATCGCGCTAAAGACGCGCTCGACGTAAGGCTGTCCATCCTTCGTTACCATATCTACAACATGGGCAGCATAGGAATTATGACAGAAATAAGCAGCCACGCCACGGTTGTACTTCTCACTGCCCGGCTTGTTCCAGTTCGATTTGTCACGCACCAGTTCCAGCACGCCAGCGTATCGGCCCGGGTCATACTCATTGTTCTTACCTACCGGATTTTCCTTCGCCCTTTTTAAAAGCTCCAATCTGAATTCAATAGGGTCTTTGCCCATTGCCTCAGCCACTTCATCCAGAAACGATTGCTCGGCAGCCGCATTGAAATTAGATCGTGGCGCCCTGAAAGCCCCTATCGTAATATTGGACGGGATCTGCCATCCTTCGGCCAGATAATTGTCGACAGCTCCTGCCGGGAAACGATTGGCATGCACCGGATGCTCGGGTACACCGCCGCCTTTTACGTGAAAAGCAATGAGTTTTTTGTCCGCGTCCAGGGCCGCGCGATACGTGGCTGTGTACATAGGCCGGTAAATGCCGTACGTCATGTCGTCCTCGCGTGTATACATAAGTTTGATAGGGGCCTTCGCTTTTTTAGAGATCAGCGCAGCTTCCGAGAGATAATGTCCGTAAGCCCTGCGGCCGAAGCCTCCGCCCATGCGGGTCATTTGTATTTCAATCTTGTCGGCCGGAAGGTTCAAAAGCTTCATCAATGTTGGTTCTATCCAACCAGGAGCTTGCAATGGCCCTACAAGTAACGCTTTTTCGTCTGTCACATGGGCGAAGAAATTCATCGGCTCCATGCAGTTATGTGCCAAAAACGGCGCATTATAGGTACGCTCGATCACCTGGGCTGCACTTTTAAATGCTGCTTCGGGATCTCCGTCTTTTCTCAATTGCTGGGCTGGCTTTTTTGCATATTCCTGCATTTTTTCCATCTGAGTACTTGAACTTTCAAGCACTCCCGGAACAATCACCTCCCTTTTACCACCTCTGCCAGCCATGGTATCTTTTACGTCACCGGCAGGTTCCCATTGAGCGACCAGCTTTTTGCGGGCATTCATCACTTCCCAGGTAGTATTTCCCACTACTACCAGCAAGTCATTGAATGTACGGGTATCAAAACCGGCCTGCTCAAAACCCTCCTCGTATAATTTCAGGCTAAAAACATCTTTAATGCCTGGCATTTTGAGCGTTTCGACAGCATCGAACGATTTAAGTTTTATTCCAAAAGCAGGTGGGTGCTGGATCATCGCGATCAACATGCCGTCTGCACGATAATCCAATCCAAAAACCGGCTTGCCGGTTACGATCTTCTGTCCTTCTACATTCTTTTTGGATTTTCTGACAATCGTAAAATCTTTGGGCGCTTTCAGCTGCAAATCTTTGTGCACAGGCAGGGTAGCTGCTTTGCTGGCCATATCACCATACTTCGCTGATTTTCCGCTTGAATGTGACAAGACGCCCGCTTTGGTCGTCACTTCACTGACTGGCACATTCCACGTCTGGGCCGCTGCTTCACGCAGCATTTGCCGGGCGGCGGCCCCGGCTTCCCGAAGCGGTTTCCAATACATTCTCACTGAATTACTCCCGCCCGTAAACTGAGCCCCCAATTTCGTATTATCATGTGGCCCCATTTCAACTGCGACATTCTTCCAATCCGCATCCAATTCCTCGGCCATGATCATAGGCAAAGAAGTCATCACATTTTGCCCGAATTCAGGATTGGGACAAATGAGTTTAATCTTGTTGTCTGCCGTAATCTGAATGTAACCATTAAGCTGTGCCCATTGCTCGGGCAGGTTCAGCGCCTCCATTTTGTCGGCAGACTTAAAACTGGATAACCAGCTAACCGTCAGCATCATTCCTCCGCCAGACAAAAGCGAGGCTTTAAGGAAAGAGCGCCTGTTCAAGGCAGTTTTATTGTTGTTCATGGTGAAGTTCTTGTTTTCGGTTCAGGATGAGATCATTTCTTCGCCGCTGACTTGACAGCCTCTTTAATCCGCAGATAGGTACCACACCGGCAGATATTCCCGCTCATTTGGGCTTCGATCTCCTCGTCGGAAGGATTTGGGTTACTTTTCAGCAGGGAAGCAGCAGTCATCATTTGTCCCGCCTGACAGTAGCCGCATTGCGCCACATCATGTTCGAGCCACGCTTTCTGAACGGGATGATCGCCTTTTGTCGAAAGCCCTTCAATGGTGGTGATCGCCTGCTTGCCGACGACCGAAACCGGCAGCTGGCACGAACGGACAGCAGTACCTTCGAGATGAACCGTACAGGCGCCACATTGGGCGATCCCGCAACCATATTTGGTGCCGGTCAGGTCCAGATGATCGCGCAATACCCAAAGCATAGGTGTTGCCGGATCGACATTCACCTGCCTGATTTTTCCGTTAATTTTTAGATTGTATGTGGCCACAGCGATGGTGTTGTTTGTTACAGTAATTACTAACAGTGCCGCCACGCATATCAGCAATGCCCGGCGGAAAATAGAACTGGTAAAGTTCTGCTGTTTCTTTTACACTAAATGTATATAAATTCTATCTTTAATACCATTTCTTCTATTGTTAGAATCCCGATAACTGGTCACCGTATTTAAGGAAAATTTAGAGAAAGTAGGATGAATAGCAGACAGGCCGTAAATCAAGCAATTATTTTGATCTCAATCTGTAATTTTCGCCCAGACGCATCTTAGTCCTCCCAAACAACAGCATCGTAAACTCAGCTGTTGTTCGTCGGGGAATTTGGGTGTTGGTCGAAACACTTAATGCTTAATAACATGTGTATCCCTTACACTGCTGAATGTCAGGGCCAACATTTTCCAATCATTGCCCTGTCTTTTATAGACTTCCGTGACCGTAAATTCAGTGTTGGCTTCGTTACCCCGTACCATGGCGGAGAGCGTAATCCGGCTCCAAATGATCGCTGTGTTTTCGTCAAAAACCTCTACCGCGACATCATGCACATCGGCTTTCTTATACCAAATACTTCCGGTTTTGATGATTTCAAGCTCCTCGTCCTTTTTCCAGGTGCCGCTCATATGGACAAATTTCGCCTTATCATCAAACAGCTGGGCCAGTTTGTCTACATTCTTGTCGGCCATCCATTGCCATTTGTCTTTCGAGAGTGTAATGATCTGTTGTTCAACAGCACCTTGCGCCAGCGACGATTCTACGTGAAAGACTAAAAAGCACAACCCAATAATGAATACTTTCAGAACTGATTTTACTGTTGTTTGCACTTGCATAAGCTCATTAGTTTAAGTTAAAATTTGTCATCCAATTACTGTTTCTATAATCGCATTCTTTTTTCAAATGCAAAGTTCTGCCCTTACCTCCTGACACTTAGTATACAGATTCCTCTTTTGTCTACCAATATTCCCGATTTGCCCAGCCCGATCATTTTAGACCTCACCAAAACCATTAATTTAGCTGCTCTTAAAACTTAGATGATCATGGAAGACTTAATCCGGTTTGACTCTGTAAGCCAATACAATGCATTTAATCAGCAGGAGACTTTGCACCCGCTGGTAACCGTGATCGATTTGTCAACAGCCAGCCCCAGACACAAGGCCAGTCAATACATGGGATGCTATGGTGTTTTCCTAAAAGAGGTGATTTGCGGAGATATTAAGTACGGAAAAGAGTATTACGACTATCAGGAAGGGACGCTGGTTTTTATGGCCCCCGGACAAGTTTTTACTGTTGAAAATGACGGCCAGCTATACCAGCCGAAAGGACACGCCCTGGTTTTTCACCCGGACCTTTTGCATGGCACTTCGCTGAATGCTAAAATGAATGAGTATACCTTTTTTGGTTACCAGGTCAATGAAGCGCTTCATTTATCGAAACGTGAGACGCAGATGGTGATGGATTGCTTTGATAAGATTAAATACGAGTTAGAGCACACCA
The DNA here is from genome assembly GCF_026625565.1 of Dyadobacter pollutisoli. Taxonomy (NCBI): domain Bacteria; kingdom Pseudomonadati; phylum Bacteroidota; class Cytophagia; order Cytophagales; family Spirosomataceae; genus Dyadobacter; species Dyadobacter pollutisoli. The sequence continues at coordinate 370,645 of NZ_CP112998.1, read as the reverse complement.
TCGACAAGCACAGCAGAAAGCTGATTGCAACCAACATAGAGCTGTTTCTGGATTATTGCATGCGATTCTACGACCGCCAGTTCATTACCCGCGAAATAGTACACAAAGGCACATTGGAGCGATTTGAATTGTTGTTAAGCAGCTATTTTTCATCGGACAAACCTATTAATATAGGCTTGCCTTCTGTTGCCTATTGTGCAGGCGAGATGAACCTGTCTGCCAAATATTTTGGTGATCTGATCAAAAAAGCAACCGGCCAAACCGCTCAGGAATACATTCAATCTAAACTAATATTGGTCGCCAAGGAGAAGATTTTCGATAGAAATAAAACGATCAATGAGATCGCTTTTGAATTGGGATTTAAATATCCGCAGCATTTCAGCCGGGTTTTTAAACAGCGCGTCGGACAAAGTCCCAATGAGTACCGTTTGCTTAAAGATTTGAACTAGCATTATTTCTCATTGAAAACACCTTTAAACTATTAACAATCAAATAACCTTCCAATAACACCGGGTTCATACAGATAAGGGATCTTTGCAAAACATGCTTTGGCTGTATGCATAGAAGAAATCTGTTGAAAACGCTGGGAATAATGGCCGGAGGATTGCCTGTTTCTGCCGCAACTCCATCCCTGCATTATTCGCCGAAACGCGTGTTACGAATAGCCCACCTGACCGACATTCACGTCCAACCTCACCTGTGGGCTGCCAAGGGTTTCGAAAAATGCCTCCATCATCTTCAAAACCTGGATATTAAGCCAGATTTCATACTTAATACGGGAGATTCAGTGATGGGAGCCCACGGTATTTCGAGGGAAAAAGCCTCAAAAGAATGGCAGCTTTATCATAAAGTTTTATCCTCTGAAAACAGTACACCCATGATTTCGTGCATTGGAAATCACGATATCTGGTTCCCTTCCACTTCCGAAGGTACGTTTCAGGATGGCAAAAAACGGGCGATGGATGAATCGGAAATGACCAGGCCCTATCACAGTTTTGATAAAAACGGTTGGCATTTTATCATGCTGGACAGCGTACAACCCCGACCGGAAACAACGGGTTACCTCGCCAGTCTGGATGAGGCACAAATGGACTGGCTCAAAGGAGATCTGAGAAATACTCCTTCTCACGTCCCGGTCATGATCGCCTCCCATATTCCCATTTTATCCGCCAGTGTTTTCTTCGACGGTGATAATTTAAAGGATGGAAACTGGGTGGTTCCCGGCAGCTGGATGCATATGGATGCCGCGCAGATCACGAAAGTATTTAACCGACATAAAAACGTAAAACTGGCAATAAGCGGCCACATTCATCTTCTCGACCGGGTTGAGTATAACAATGTTACCTATTGCTGCAATGGGGCTGTTTGCGGTAATTACTGGATGGGAAAATACAAAGAGACCAAACCGGGTTACGCCATTATCGATCTTTTTGACGACGGATCGTTTACAAATCAGTACGTAAAATACCATTGAAGTCACTTACTTGCGGACGTAGAAACCACGCGGGCATTGCCCAATATGGCGAGACTTCCGGTAGCAGCTGTCAGTGTCACAATAATGTCGAAGAGCACACTTACGGTCACCGCAGCTTGCGCCGAAACCATCAGCAGCTGCGCCCCTTCTAAAAATACCACTTCTCTCACACCTACCCCACCCACGCTGATCGGCAACGTTGAAGCCACGGAAGATACCAGGAACAAAACATTGTACTGGTTGTAATGTTCATGGATTTGAATCGAACTGAGCAGCATGAAAATACAGGCGATCTGGGTGAGCTGTACCACCAGCGAGAACACCAGTAACCTGCCCATATACGGAAGTAGCTGTGGAATCCACCTCCTGGTAGCAAGCCAGAAAACCAAACAACCAATCAGCGCAAGCGATGCAGCAACAACCTGATAGATTACTAAAAGATAAGGCATTGCAAAACTGACCGTCAGTATCGTGAGCACAACTAGGCCGATCAGTCTGTCCCAAAGCAATGTACGGGTTAGTAGTAACACACCTTTGTCTGGAAAAAGAGCCCTGAGCCGGATCAGCTTGTAGGCGTCGCCGCCAAGCCCGCCCGGCAGGAACATCCCGTAAAACATGCTGATCCAGTTGAGCCGCAGGCCGGAAGCGTGTGACAACGGCACTTCGGCCGCATTCAAAATGGTGGTGAGGCGGAATGCGCCGGATACCCGGGAAACCAGGTAGGGCACGAATGCAAAGAATAAAATGCTTTTTTCTGAGCCGCTGATCGCCTTAAAAAGACTTTGACGGTCGGTTTGTATAAAAACCCAATACAGTAAAATCCCGGTAGCCAGAAGCTTCGCAGCCCATTTCAGATATCGTATCAAATGAATGTTATTCTTTTTTGAGGTGAACCAGCCCTATGTCCCTGCATGCCTGCTCTCGGGTGGAAGGGTCAACGAATCCTGCCTTTAATTTAGTCGTATCAAAATCCGGAAAATGATAGGATTCTTTCATTTTCATTTGTCTTGCCCGTGCCACTTCATCAATACTCGCCATCGATCCGGCAAGCCAAAAATCGTTGCTTCCGGCGAGCGTCACCGGGTCCGAATCTTTGAAAAAGTATTCGGAATAGTAATGCATGGATGGACTTTTCCAATCAGTAATGTATATGTTATTCAACGGAATTTCCAGTTGTCTGATCTTGGCTGCAATATGATGTCCGGCCTGGTACTCCTGAATCTGAAAGTAGAAGTTTCCATTCATCAGCATGTTGGTAAACAAAGAACTGCAAAAAGATATCATCACCAATTTACCGAGGAAATCCCGCCGGGACGTCCATTCATAAAACAATAGAAAAAGTGCGGCTAAACTAAGCACGATGACCACCAGACTTTTGACCGGGAAAAGATACCCGTTAATGATCAAACCCAGCAAAGCCATTACCACTGCGACAAACTTTTGCGTGATCATCAGCCAGTTGCGTTCCCCTGTACCGGAAACCGATGATTTTAGCACGTTTTCGAGCTGCCCGGCAATCAATATTGAAAAAAACGGAAAGAGAATATTGAGGTAATGCGGCAAACGAAAATTGGAAGACGTGAGAATCGCGAACATCACGACAATCGTTACCCAGCTCAGTATCTCTTCACCAGGCCGGTACACCAGTTTAGTTTTGATCAAATGAATCCCTTTTTTTACTACTGCCCAATATCCCAGCAAACACCACGGAAGTAACGCCCAAAGTAATGAATGGAAGAAAAGAAACGGATCATTACCCCCTGAACTTCCCCAGTTTACACCTTGCAGGCGCTCCGTGTTTTGAAAGAAAAGGATAAAGGTTATTCCGGAAATATGGCTCATTCCCCGGATCACTTTCTCCGGATGAAGATCGAACTGTAGATAGTAGCAGTACAATATCGGGCCGATAAAAACCAGGAACAAAGGAATCGCCCACAACCATTTGAAGGACCTGATGAAGCGCCAGTTTCGCTGGTACAGTAGCTGTGAACCCACCGCGATAACAGGTACTGCCGCGCCTGTCATGCCTTTTGTTGCAAAAGCCAGCGCGAGCGACAACACGCCAAGGATAAGCCTGTCGGTTCGGTAAGTAAGTGTGTATTCGTATAACAGCCAGGTGGCCGTAATGATGAAAGACAGCAGGATTGCGTCCATTCTGACATCATTATGCGCCAGAATATATGCCTGGGAGGATATTAGTATCAGTACCGCATTAATGCCGACTGACTGTCCGTAAAGCCTTTTGGCAAGTCTGAACGTTGCATACACGCCAGGCAGCGCGAGGAGCAAAGTCGGAAGTTTGTAGGACAAGGTCCCGACGCCTAAAAGCTCGTCGCCCAATGCCGCCAGCCAGAAAAGTAAATGCGGCTTGTCGAGATAGTCGCGGCCACGGTCTATCAGGTCAACATAATTACCGGTGAGGTACATATGCATGCCGATCAATGCATGGTGAGCACTGTCGTCATCAAAAAGCGGAACATTTAATCCAAAAAAATAGACGGCAAGGATCAGGAACAGGTAAATGTATGGAATGTAATTAGTGCGTTCCATAGGCTAAATACTTAAATCTTCTGAGATGGCGCTTTCCTTTTGTTGCAGGATTTTTCTGATGAGGTAAGGTGTTTTCGCTGATCCTTCATAATAAATCCGCATTTGTATTTCAGCAAAAAAGCCCATCAGAATGATAAAAATCCCCGCTAGCAGTAGCATCAGACCGGTAACTACCCATAGCTTTTCAAAGTCCCGTGCAAAGATCTGCGATGCTATTTGAGACAAAATCAAAAAGAGGCCGGCCAAAACAGCTGTCCCGCCGACCGTTCCAAAAAGATGCATCGGCTTTTTCATCCATCGCTGCATATAGAGCATCAGAAACAGATCGCTGACTACCTTCATCGTCCTGCCCAGCCCGTATTTGGACTTACCGAAAAGCCGTTTGTGATGTCTGACAGGCATTTCAGTTATTCGGGCGCCCATGATATCGGCCAGTACGGGGATAAATCTGTGAAGTTCGCCGTAGAGGCCCAGGTTCTGGGCAATTTCATTTTTGAATATTTTGAGCGTGCAGCCGTAATCTTTAAGGTGTACGCCGGTGAGTGTCCGGATAATTTTGTTGGCGATCCGGCTAGGCAGTTTGCGGAAAAGCCAGCCATCCAACCTGTTGGCGCGGTAACCAGCCACGACGTCCCAGTTTCCCTGTACTGCCCGGGCCAGTAACCTGATGATATCTTCCGGATCGTTTTGCAGGTCTCCGTCAATGGTGACGATGTATTTCCCGGTTGCCGATGCAATGCCCGCCGCCATAGCGCTGGTTTGCCCGTAGTTGCGCATCATCACGACGATACTGAGCCTGTCGTCCAAATCCTGCCGGAGCATCTGGACGGTATTGTCCGACGAGCCGTCGTCCACCGCAACTACCTCGTAATCGTATCCTGACAGCGCCCGGCGGATCGCCCGAAGCAGGTGCAAAACATTGTCCTGTTCATTGAACAGGGGAATCACTACTGAAATCAACCTTGCTTCGCGCATATGCACAGATTTTTTGGCCTTCAATTTGGAGAAACATGGAAAACTGTCAGTTGGTTTGACGATTTTTCATCCTTAACAATTTGTTAAAAACCTGCGCAAAGCGGCGTTACCTGGATAAGTAGGGACCGTGAATGCTTTTAATCCTACGTTCCTCGTTACGGTCATCGAGCACATACACCTGATAGCGGTCACCACCGGGCGCTACGCGGACAACCACATGTCCGCTATCGCTTTTTAGACGCCCCAGCAGCTCGCCGATCACGAGTTTGTTCGCTTCCAGCATGTCGGTTGCAAATACGTCCCTTTCTCCGGGATAAACATTTTGAGAGTACATTCGGTCAAGCACATCGTGTCCCGGGTGGTCGGAGGACCAGACGGGGATCACCATGACACGCGGCTGTAAGGTTTGAAGAAAGAATTCATTTTGCGAATCACGGTTGCCATGGTGATCCAGAATATGCACATCCACCTGTCCTACTGCCTTTGCAACCGGTGTTTCCATATCCTGCCATGAAGGCATTCCGGCCCTGAGCACACCCGGCAGGTCACCTCCTGAAAAATAGTCGAACTTCCCGTAACTGACCCGGACCGCAACACTACACATGTTTTCGCTGGGAAATTGTTGCGGGCTTAGTGATTTTAATTCAGGAAACTGCTGGCGGACTACATTTCCTACACCCGTCCAAACCTCGCCATTGGCTGCAATGTTTCGTATCTCAAACAGGTCCGCATACTTTTGCGGGTTTCTCAAAAGCGTGATCTGGCTATTCTTGCCCGGAGCCGCCTTTTCGACTTTCATCCCCTTATTTTTTGAATGCCAATCCAGGAAGCTCTTGTAATTACCAATCATTTCATCGTCCAATGTCTTGGGAAAATTATAATCCGGCCAGCCGCGGTCGATCATTTTGCGGATAGGCAGGTACTCTCCTACTTCCGTAATGCCGGTCAGTTTAAAAGGCCCTTGTTTCGATCTCCTGGAAATGCTGGAAACCGCACCCATATGGTCGTCGTGAAAATGGGTCAGCATTGCATAGTCCAGCGCTTTGTCTGTCGCGCGGAAGGCTAATGTATTGCTAACGTACCGTGCTATCCATTCGCCTGGTTGGCGGGTGGTATCGGGTTTCACCCTGGTATTTCGCGGGCTTCTGGTCCTGGGCTCAGTCGGGTCGAGTGCGCCGGCGTCAATCAAAAGTGTGGTCCCGTCGGGCAGGATAAAAAAAGTAGCATTGCCACCACCTGTATTAATGTGGTGAATGTCCATAAAACCCTCTTTCCATTCCGGCAACACCTGCCCTACCTGCTGGGCCTGACTCTTTACTTCAAAAAATACCTGTAAAATGATAACGAATACAAACCAACGCAGCTGAACTTTCATAAAGGGTAAAACAAGGTTTTTGTAGTGCTTTTTAAATGTTAAATCAATCCTGATCAAACTCCTCCTCTTCGTCGTCGCCTCGTTTTTCAAGCCTTACGAATGCGCCACGGCGGGGAGCAGGCATAATACTCTTTTCACCACGCACGGTTTGCCACACGATCTCACTGAAAATCAGGTCATCAATTGCATCAGGCACCGAAAGGTCAAACTGATCGGAGCGGCGGGAATTTGTATTGACAGCTACATTTTTCTGAGCCAAATCTACGCCTGCTTGTTTGGAAGTAAAAGTGGCAGCATTAGGTTTGTTGCTAAAACATCTCCACATCGGCGTGGCAGCTGCATCGTATTGGCTCATTGGTTTCAGGCCCAGGATCAGCTCCATAGTACGAAGCATTCCGGAAGTGGAATACATGGTGTGATCTACAAAACCTCTTTTCACAAAACCGCCGGCCACAAATGCAATGGAACGGTGCGCATCAACGTGGTCAGGGCCATTCTGGGCATCGTCTTCCAGGATAAACACTACCGATTCGTTCCAAATCTTGCTCTTGGAAAGATGCTCAACAAAACGTCCCACAGCCAGGTCATTATCAGCCACTGCCGCAAATGGCGTCGGTTTTCCAACACTGGCACCCGAGGTATGATCATTACCAAACCGTAGCGTATTGAGCCTCGGAAGCTTGTCGGCCGCTACCAGCTCATCGAAATCCTTCTCCCAGGCCGCTTCCCGGTCGATATCCTTGTAACCAAGATCGTATCCTTCAAAAGTCGGACAATATTTGCCTTCGAGTGTTTTGATATTGGCTTTTCCATCATCAGCAAACCAGCCGTAACTCCTGAAAGTCACCCCTGCGCGTAGCGCATGGTCCCAGATAAACCCGTCGCGGGGGTGCGCGATTTCTTTCTGGCCTTCGTAATCGTACGTTCCGCCGCGACCGCCATAGCTGGTAACCCAGTTCTTTTCCACATAATCATTCGCATAGGCGGCCGACGACCAGTTATGTCCGTCTGCGCTCACCTCGGCATCTACATAAAAGTTATCGAGCAATACAAACTCACGCGCCAGTGCATGCTGGTTTGGAGTTACCTTTTCTGGAAATAAACAAAGCGAAGCATCGCCATTGCCTTCCTTCATGTCTCCGAGAATCTGATCGTAGGTACGGTTTTCCTTGATAATGTAGAACACATATTTGATCGGCGACTTATCCCCTACCTTCATCGGAATCGGGTTTCCGGCCTCTCCTTCTGCATTGAGCTCCTTCTTTTTGGTATAAGGTGTGTTGGCATAAACGACACGCGAATATGCGGAAAGTGTCTGTGCCGACGGCGCGTCAATGATCGACAAAGTACCTTTAAACAAACCACCAATGTATTGTTCCCTGCCTACATAGGCCTGTGGGTTTGGCCCTACCTGTTGCGGGACTTTTGATAAATTCGGATTGGGGCCTTTTGGATTTGCCTTGGATGAAAACCCTTTTCCATTGGTGACATAGATTTTGGAACCTATCGTCTTGACGGCGGTCGGATACCAGCCTGTAGGGACAAATCCGATCGAACGGCTGCGTCCTTTGGTCTCCACGTCGAACACGGCCAGGCAGTTGTTATCCGCATTGGCAATGTACAGGGTCTTCTCATCTTCGCTCAGTGCGAGCCCATTAGGCGTAGTACCCACTGGCGCATCAGGAAAAAGTGATGTCGTTAAGGTCTCGGATACCTGTCTTTTGGTTAAATCAATGAGTGCGACTGTGTTGTCATTACCATTGGCTACATATAAAAACTTGCCGTCTTTTGTTAGCAGCAGATCATTCGGGTTTTTATTGGTAGCAATTTCAGCTGAAATTTTCTGGGTTTCTGTATTGATGATCACCACCCGCGAGCCGCCCCATAGTGAGACATAAAGTTCCTTTTTGTCATTGGAAAGCAAACAGGTATAGGCAGCCGCGCCCAGATTCAGTTTACCAATTGTGTTCTTGGTTTTAGAATCACAAATATAAAGCGCGCTATCCTCCTTGGTTACGACGTAGATCCGGTTCTGTGTGTCGTCGACTGCTATCCCTGTCGGTGAAATTTTAACCGGCCAAGGCTTGCCCAATACGATCGGATCAGCCGGAACAAGTTGCTGATTTTCAATTTTGAATACTAAAATCTTATTGTCATTTCCGCCGGAAGCATATATCGTCTTTTCATCCTGACTGAATGCCAAACCGAGGTACGACTTCGCGACTACCGCAGAATCCAGCACTTTTTCAGAAGCAACATCAATCAATGTAATGCTTTGGGTGCTTTGGCCATTGTTGGTAACAGCCAGGTATTTTTTCGATGGAGAAACGACGAGGTTCAAAGGCAGGTCGTCCAGATCCAGGCTCCTCCCGACCGGTGTAAGCGACCAGCCATTTGGCAAATTGATGCGTTTGGATGAAAGGTCTTTGTAAATGGCCAGCTCCTCGGCCTTGTCGCCGGAACCGGTATTTCTCTTACAACCGTAGGCGAAAACTCCCGCCAGTAGCACGTAAAGTCCGAATTTCAAATATCTTGTCATGGTGAGTTATACTATTTTCATAGCTGTAATCTGGCAAAAGTTACAACCTATCAAAACTAGACCATCTCAGCTGGTAAAAACCAATTGACAAATTAAGAATTTGTTAAGTTAGACGCCTACCGGTTTCGTTTCTTCTCTTTAAGGCATAGCGACATAAAAGTTACTATCATTAATAAGTCTCATATCCGTAAAGCAGCGTTTCTTGCAGGACTGCTGGCAGTTCCAGGGTGATTTTAACCCACGTCTCACGTTTTGTGGGTAACCCCTCGGCATTGTAGGTGTAATTGTAAAGCGTTTGCGAAGCGCCTTTTACATTGGCCGAAGTCGGGTTGTTTTTGCTCAGGTGAAGCAGGTTATCAACGCCACCGTAATAGGTATAATGATTGAAACTGCCCGAACTCGGTGTCGCTATCTTAACTGGTGCCGGAATTAGAAATACCCCATAAAAAGGATTGGTATGGTCGTCGTAACCGAAATCGGTCGTGACCATCGATGTGTTCGTCGTGTTCCGCACCAGCGTGGTGGTGGACATTACGCTGGATACATTGTCCATCCCGAAAGTAAGCGCATTAACCTGGTCGTACTGGACACCGGAGATACCAAACGATCTCTTGGTAGATAACAAAAGTGAACCGGTAACGTCATAATTCAGGATGAAATCATAAAAATTATCAGGGGCACCCGTGTATTTGATCTTTGTAACCTTCCCCCATCCGTCATTGGTATAAACATATCGTTCCGATCCCCCACCGCTTAACGTCCGGTCCATTTGGCTCAGCTTTCCGTCACCTCCATACAGATATGTGCTGGTCTCGGTTGGGCCGCCGGGGTTTTCCGGCACTTGATTCGTAAACATCGAAGCGATCCGTCCCTGCGGATCGTATGTCAGCGTGCTGACGATACTCACGTTGGGAGCGTCGGGCAAAATTCTCGTAAGGGTCTTTACACGCAGTTTATCCGGGCCCGGTTCATGATCGACGCAGGCAATGACTGTTACGCTTAAAATCAGGCCCAGGGCCCATTTAGAGAGGAAGGTTTTTTTCATGGTTTATTGGCTATTTTATTTAATTATACCAAGGTAGATAAAATATAAATATACTCATTGTCAACAAGATATATAATTACCCTATCTCTGTTTTGTTACCCGTCGATTCAAACCGTCGTTTTTCGATTTGGTGTTGTTGGCGCGGGTTAATGCAGCCAATTTTGCTACAAGGTCTCCATTAAAAAGGGCCACAAAAACATATCCAAACCATCAAAACGATCAGCAACATTACCCGCCGTTCTTACTGTACACACTGGTTTTGCTTCTCCTGCCGTTGTCCTGCAAGGAGAAAAAGATACGCCTGCTCCTACCAGCAATGGTCCGACAAAAATTCGCTACCACCAGCTGGTCATTGAATGCACGGAAGCAGCAAGCCAAAAACGTGGTCCCGACGTGGCGACATTCACAGGCCTGAGAGTTGTTTTAAGAGAAGGTCAGTCAGGCGATGATCACACACTAAACCTGCTTGATTTGCACAATGGAATTTTTTATTCTTTTGCCAAAAGTGCGTCGGTAGCGTACGACATTGATGTGGTGTTCGATTTTTATGGTGGTCCATGGTTTGCTGGGCCGCGCCTGGACTTTTGACAAACAATCCGACGAAAGTACCGGGCTCGTCAAATCGCTCGTCGACCTCACCTCTAATGCACCCCTCTCCCAACACCTATGGTCATTCAAAACCCAGCAAGGCAAAAAAGGACTGATCCGATTCAAGCAAGCACAGGTAATGAAGGGCTCGGCTACGTTTGTGTTTGATGTAAAGGTAGAGCGGTGAGAGGGGATTTTTTACTTCTAAGAGTCTGGCAGAAAATTGAAAGTACACATGCCAAAGTAAATGGTTTCTCATGGTTACATCAGTTTTCATAATCAATAATATATTTGATCTTTGTTTTATCGGAGATTTTTGGAATGATAGCGAAGAACTTCGTGTAGCCGGATTCGGGAAGATATTGATGATATTTTAAGGTGATCCTATAAGTTATTTCCTCGCGCTTACAGTCGCTGGTTAATTCTTGCCGAACCAAAATAGTCCGTTGGCCGGAGTATATACGACCGGCAAGCAACGTCTTCTCTTTAAAATCAATCTTAGCGTTTACCCTGGAAAGATCAATAGATTGTTCTGATTCAATTCGAGATCGGATAACCCGCTGAATGAACTTATCAGTGTCTTTAACATTCACAAAAGAAACTAACTCTCCATTCTTTAGCTCTTCATATTCTACGAGGCCGTCTTTACATGTAATAACATAGGGATCTTCTTTGCAGCCTGTTGCTAAAAAGGCCACAAAGGTCATAAACAAGCTTATCCACAGCAAGCCTCTAACGAACATTGATTTCACCGTGTACATGCTTTTGTTTTAATTCAGGTATTGACAAGAAGTCTTTTTGAATCTTAAACAGCCTGGTCAATTAGGTAATGTTACTCATATTGGTAATTGGAATCTTCAATTACGGCGTCAGAAATGCCGAATTACCAACGGCAACCCCATCGAAATCACCGTCAAAGCAACCGTTACTATTTTCTTGAACTTCAATGATTTTTTCTTAATAAGCCTGTCAAGCCCCCAACCTAGCGCTGCGCCGATGAGGCCCATCAGAAAAAAGTAAGACAATGGTAACCTATCGTTTTCTAAATAATGCTCAGCGGACTTTGTCAGAGCACTAAAAAACGCGCTGGCATTCAAGAGTGAGAGTGCCATGGACCACATTTGGACTCGCTGAGCCTCGGACTGAGTGCTGTCTATTTTTTTAGTATCCGTCTGTTCCATTATAGTCAGGATGTATGGGTTTCATGTAGCGAACCTGATGTAACCAAAGATACACAAATGTACCAAACATAAACATGGGTACACGGTCTTTCATCACCGGAAAATTATAGAAATTAGCAAAATCAAATTACGACGACTTTACTCATTTCTTATCCTGACCCATTCTGAATGCAGATCCCGATCAAAAACAAGCTTGAACAAAACGAACTTTTTAGAATCAAAAGGATGAAGGAGGTCATTAAAGCCACCAATCCTCACGGTCACAAGGATTATCTCGAAATCATTTACCTCGAAGCCGGCGCCGGGACGCATCAGATCGATCATGACAGATATACAGTGAATCCGCATAACCTTTACCTGGTCATGCCCGGCCAGATACACAGCTGGGAGCTTACCGAAATCCCCAAAGGCTACGTCATGATGCTGCAAAAGGACTTTTTGCTGGGTCATCCGTTTTACGAGCTTTTATTTCAAAACTTTCCCGCCCCTTATTCGGGCTGTTATGATTTAAAGGAAATACAACCGACCGTAGACAACATCTTTCAAAGCATTGACAACGAGTACACGCTCCGCCAGCCCAACTATCAGGCATTGATACTGACTTACCTGCAATTGCTTTTCAATTTGCTTGACAGACAAGCCGGGCAGGATCTTTCAGTGCCTTATCCTGTGCTCTTAAAAAGCTTTTTTGTGATGTTGGATGGCCAGTTCAAGACCAACCGCGAGGTGAGCAGCTACGCGGAGCTGCTAAATGTCACACCCAAAAATCTCAATACGCTCTGCCAAAAATACCTGAGCAAAACGGCCGGTACCGTCATCAACGAAAAAATAACAGCCGAATCGAAGAAACTGCTCTTGTACTCACACCTTAACCTTACTGAGCTGGCTTACGAACTTGGCTTTACCGATCCTTCGCATTTCAACAAATTTTTTAAAAGACAAACCGGTGTCCTGCCCAGCATTTACCGAAAAGGGATTTCCTGAATGTACCAGTTTTCGGACTCAATGTACAAAGTCTACTATTTTAATAGAGTTAAATTTGCCTGTCTAAGTAACCAGAACAGGCATTTTTTCTTCTAATGAAATTATTCTTACTCACCGCGATCAGCTTTCTTTCTTTTCTTTCAGCTCACGCTCAGGGCAATGTGACCATCACCGGACATGTCGCGGACAAAGAAACCAAAAACAGCTTATCGTATTGTTCTGTTGCTCTTTTCAAAAGCATTGATTCCACATTGGTCAATGGCGTTTTGGCTGATGAAAAAGGAAATTTCAAATTTGAAAACATTCCCGCAAGCCAGTACTACATTGAAACACAATACATTGGATTTAACAAACTCCTTTTCAGCCTACCTGCCCTGAGTCAGGAACAGCCATTGGTCGCCCTATCCACGATCCTGCTGGAAGCTGACGCCAGGACATTGAAGGAACTGAATGTAACAGCCGAGCGACAAACGATTGAAAACAAGATCGACAGGCAGGTGTACCGGGCTGATAAATTTCTGAACAGTCAGGGCGGCACCGCCATTGATGTGCTAAAAAACACTCCGTCCGTCACCGTAAACAGCGAGGGAAATATAACAATGCGGGGTTCTTCCGGTTTTTTGGTACTGATCAACGGAAAACCTGTACAAACCGATCCCGCCCTGGTACTGAATCAGATACCTGCGAACACCATTGAAAATATCGAAGTAATTACCTCACCGTCTGCAAGGTTCGATCCGGATGGGAAGGCTGGTATCATCAATATCACGACAAAGGCGGCGCTACCGGGCAGCAGGTCATTTTCAGCCAATGTTCAGGGCGGGCTCCCAGCGATTTACCGGTATAATAATCTGCATAGTCCTGTACGTTTCGGGGGCGATGCCACATTTAGTCTGCAATCTCAAAAATGGGACTTCAACATCAGCGGAAGCTATTTGCGCAACGACATTGCCGGCAGAAGAACAGGAGATGTGAATACCACTATCGATCACATTTTTACTTCCTTTCCGTCAGACGGAGAACGAAGCTACACCAAGGAAAGCTATACGGTACGCTCGTCAATTTCTTTCAAACCCGACCCCAGGAACTTGTTTTCAGCTGGTATTTATAAAGGTTATCGCTCCCAGTCGCGCCGGGCTGACATTGTTTATAACAACACCAAAACGGACCTTTCCAGTGGTGATATCATTGGCCGAATCCGTTATTTTAACTCAAATATTGCCCGCAAATCGTCCGACATTATCCTCGGCAACCTGGATTACACCCATACTTTTACCAATAAGTCGCTACTTTCTCTGTCAGGATTGGTTGAAAACGCTGGTTTGGACGGATTGACGACCAATATTAATCTGGATGACGCCGACCGGCGGATCGTTTTGCAAAATACCAGAAACCCCAGTACCAACCCTCTGAATGCATATCGATTAAAAGCAGATTACACTATTGAAATTGGCAAAGGACGGCTCGAAACGGGGTACCAATATCGCAATCAGGTGCAAAAGGGAAATTTCCAATATCTGGATTTAGATCTGGAAAGCGGCTCTTACATCATTGTGCCGCAGTTTAGCAGTCATACCAAAGTAGTCAACCGTATTCACTCAGTCTACGGGCAATATTCCGCAAAGCCCGGGAAGCTGGAATATATTGCAGGCCTTCGCTATGAATATGCTACCCGTGCTTTCACCGCAGGGAGCCAGCCAGTAAGAAACCTGGATTTGTCCAATGTGTTTCCTTCCCTGAACTTGCAGTACCATTTAACCAAATCGCTGGTTGCGAAAGCCGGATACAGCAAAAGAGTCCAGCGTGCTACCAACAGCGAGCTCAACCCTTTCCCGGAACGTGAGCATTCGGAAACGCTCGAATCCGGTAACCCCAATATATTACCAGAGTTTATAGACCTGAGTGAACTGGGTATTGTGAAGGATTTTGAAAAGGGAAGCGTTTTTGCGACGGTTTACAATCAACGCATTAAAAATGTGGTCAACCGGGTCAATAGCGTTTATAATGACACGATATTAAACCGCATCTATACCAATGCCGGGCTGGCGACTTCCTGGGGGCTGGAAGCAGGTACTACTGTGAATGTTACCAAATGGTGGCAATGGTATGCTGGCGCAAATGTTTACCAGTACAAGATCAAAGGTTCGCTGTTTGATAAAAATGTAAATGTGAACACGTCCAGTGTTGTCTATTCGGTTAATGCGAACACGACCTTCAAGCTTTCGCCTACTTTTCAGCTGCAATGGACATTAAGCTATCTTTCGAAGAGGGTTACCGCCCAGGGTGAAGATTCCCGCTTTATCATACCAGCAGCTTCTGCCAGAAAAACCTTCTTAAAAGGCCGGCTGGCAGCGACGCTTCAATGGCAAAACATTGATCTGGGCTTACTGGGCTCCAATCGTCAGCGGATCACGACTTTTGGCAAAGACTTTTTCACGACGACTAACTACATTCAGGAAACTGATATTTTTCTACTGAATATCAGCTACAATCTCAACCAAACATCCAAAAAAGCAAGGCTTCCGTCCAGTGAATTTGGGGAAAAGGAATTTTGAACAATTAATCCCCTACAACTCCACGGATTTAGCAATCACCCGGCCATCTCTTTCGAAAATACAAACTGCCGCTTTCTGATTTTTTAATGCCAGTTTGGGGTATTGGCTTTTCCCCAAAAGAAATGGTTTTGGTAACATCCGGGCTGAATATCCAAAAAAGTAAGATTTTCTGAAAAAAGCTTACTAATATCGACCATGAATAAATCCTTCCCCCTGTACGCATCGGTGAGTCTGGCTTTCGCTTTGATGGGGGATGCTTTTTTATACTCGTTTCTGCCCACCAATGCTGGCAGTGTCCATCTTCCGGTCATCTGGATAGGCACCATCCTATCGATAAACCGTTTTGCCCGGATCATTCTTAACCCGGCGATACTACTGGTTTTTAACCGGTTTGGATTCAAATTGCCTACCATTTTCGCGGCAGTACTGGCCGTTGTTACTACGGCATCTTACGGCTTTGGTGTTAATGTCGCAGTTTGGATTTTGCTACGGATATTGTGGGGTGTTTCATATTCGATCCTCCGCGTTTCCTCCTTGACATATGCCCTGGATTCGCCAAGAAAGGGATTTTCGCTTGGCCTCAACCAGAGTATTGCTGAATGCGGGCCTCTATTTGCACTGCTGATCGGGCCATTTCTCCTCGACTATGCCGGCCCCGCTACCACATTCCTGCTACTTGGAACATTGTCTGTCCCGAGCATTTATTTTGCTTTGCAGCTCCCCGACCGTGAGCGTTCGTCTCATAAATTGCCGACATTTAAACTGGAATTGCCATCTGCATTCAACAGCATGGCATTTACCAGCGCATTCGCTGTGGAAGGATTGCTACTTGTCCTGATCGGCACATTGCTGCTCAGGTACCTGCCCACGCTGACACACATTGAGATCGTTGCATTAACCGCCGGATTCCTCAGTTTTCGGAGAATATGCTCGATACTGATTTCGCCGGTTTCGGGCAGACTGGCGGATCATTACGGCTTAATGAATGTGTTTTTGGTTTCGATTCTGGGACTTTGTTTTGGATTTGTGCTCATTGCAACCGGGATTATCTATGCGGGGCTGATCACCGTTTTTACCTTTTATAACATCAATTCTTCGCTTGCTGCGGGCGGGGCTTCGGCAGGGAAAGAAAACATTACCCACGCCGTTTCCCAGAATGCCACTTACCGGGATGCTGGTGCGGCTTTCGGGGCATTATCGGGTGGTTTTATGTTGGCGCTACCCAGTCTGCACCAGGTATTTCTGCTTTGCGGTTTAATATTAATGTCGCTGGTGTGGGTTCTTTACCGTGAGCAGCGGAGCATTAAGGAGTAAAATCTGGCCATTGATTGCTCTTATTTTTTCAAAAAGTCACAGTGTCACATCCATTAATCATCCATATCCGCAAACTGGTAGACTTGAAGGTTGACGATGAAACGGCGATCCTCTCGTTCTTTCGTCAAACTGAGGTCCGCAAAAAGCAAAACCTGATCGAGGCAGGGCATCCCTGTCCGACGCTCTTTTTTGTCGTGAAGGGATGCATCCGTTTGTATTATCTCAATGAAAAAGGGGTTGAACAAACCATTCAGTTTGCGATCGAAAATTGGTGGCTGACCGATTTTTTGGCATTTCCGCAGCAAGGCATTACCGAGTTTACCATTCAGGCAGTAGAAAATTCGCAGCTTCTGGCGATCGATACCGCCGATCAGGAGCGGCTGATGGACCAGTACCCTCAACTGGAACGCTATTTCAGGCTGATCTACCAACGTGCTTATGGAGCTTCCCAGGTCAAAATGAAGTATCAATATGATTATTCGCGGGAACAGCTCTACCGTCATTTCGTCGACAATTTCCCTCAGTTTACCCAGCGCATTCCTCAGTACCTGCTGGCTTCCTACCTGGGTTTCACGCCCGAATATTTGAGCGAGCTCCGTAAAAAGCGATATTAAACCAGTTTAAGTTTTTTTGACCAGCTACCTGCGACCTTTGTTATGTCAATCAGCAAGTCGCTTGACATCAAAACATTAGACAAAAAATCATGGAAAATCGCGTAAACATTCAGACAGTACAACCTCAGGCGTATAAAGCAATGTATGCACTCGAAGGTTATTTGCAAACCGGAGAGTTGACCAAAACCCACAAAGAACTCATCAAACTCAGAGCATCACAGATCAATGGCTGTGCATTTTGTCTGGATATGCATACCAAAGACGCATTAAAGCTTGGAGAAAGCGTGGAGCGTATCGTTTTATTGAATGCGTGGAGAGAAGCAGGGCTATTTACCGAAGAAGAAAAAATTGTCCTTGAACTAACCGAAGCCGTTACATTGATCCAAAATCAGGGTATCAACGCAGATTTGTATCAACGGGCAGAAGAGGCATTCGGACAAGTGTATCTTGCACAGATCATTATGGCCATTGTGACCATTAACGCCTGGAACCGGATAGCGATCAGTACACACTTGCAGCCTGGCAAATAGTAACTTTCACTCATCAATAGGCAAGCCACGAAATTAAACTTTCAAAACTTTTTGAAAGTTTAATTTCGTGGCTATATTTGTGTATGGAACTGGCAGAAGCAAAACAGAAGTTTATTGAATCATGGGGCAAATTGGGCTCCGAATGGGGCATCAACCGCACGATGGCCCAGGTACACGCCCTACTCCTGATCTCTCCCGAACCGCTTACCACCGAAGATATTATGGAAACGCTCAGTATTTCAAGAGGCAATGCCAATATGACGCTCAGGGATCTGATCGGCTGGGGATTAATTGAAAAACAACACAAAGCGGGAGAAAGGAAAGAGTATTTCTACGCTGACAAAGATGCCTGGAACATTGCAAAACAAGTAGCCAAAGAGCGGCGAAAAAGGGAAATTGACCCGGTCATTAAGATCCTGGACGAATTATCGAAAGTAAATGGTGACTCAAACGATCCTGAATTCGCAACTTTTCATAAGTCGGTCAGCGATATCAACAAGCTCACAAAGAATGTCGACAAAACCATTGAAACCATGCTCAATGCAGATGAAAGCTGGTTTTGGGGTTCTATTATGAAAATGTTCAAATGAGCATTTTTTTAGTTCAAACTTTCAAAAATTACTGAAAATTCAATATTTTTAATATGAACACTTTGAAAGACCACCTCATCCTTTTCGACGCAGAATGCCCTATGTGTCAGCTGTATACCAAAGCCTTTGTAAGCACCGGTTTGCTGGGAGAAAATGGCAGAATCGCTTACCAGGAATACCCGGTTCAGGCCTGCCCAACCATTAACTGGCAGCGGGCGGTGAATGAAATTGCATTGGTGAATCAGGCTACGGGTGAAGTAACTTATGGAATCGAAAGCCTTCTCAAAATCTGCGCGGCCGCGATGCCTGTGCTGCGTCCGCTTTTCCTTTTCAAGCCGTTTGTCTGGTTAATGAGAAAGCTTTATGCATTCGTTTCCTACAACCGGCGGGTCATTATTCCAGCGCCGGTGACGGAACAAAGTTTTCAGTTTCAGCCAAGTTTCAAAAAGCATTACCGCATTGCCTATCTTATTTTCAGCTGGCTGGTAACAGCTTATATACTTGCTACTTACGGAAAACTAATGACCGGATTTTTGCCGCAGGCCAGTATGTCGCGGGAATTTCTCGTCTGCGGAGGCCAGATCGCATTTCAAGGCTTCGTGATACTACTATACAAAAAGGAAAAGGTCTGGGATTATCTTGGAAATCTAATGACCATTTCGCTCGCCGGGGCCTTGCTTTTATTACCCGTTTTGATCTCAGGAAACTGGTTCCATTTCAGCAGTGACGTCTATTTCATCTGGTTTTCAATGGTCGTAAGCCTGATGTTCCTCGAACACCTCCGCAGATCCAAAATTTTACAACTCGGTTATTTAATGACATTAACCTGGGTTCTGTATCGCATGATTGTTCTTGTCGTGATCTTGAATGTTTGATTATGAAATACAAAAAAATAGTTCTCGCCGGCGGCAATGGATATCTTGGCGGAGTTTTAGCCGACTATTACAGACCATTTACTGAGGAAATAATCATTTTGAGTCGAGGTACTGCTTCTGCCAAAGGAAATATCAAAACGGTACATTGGGATGCAAAAACATCTGGCAAATGGGAAGACTCATTCTTTCAACACAATACTCCCTTGACGCGAAAAATCGCTCTGCGTATGGGAATTGTTTTTGGAAGTAAAGATGGCGCCTTTCCCGCCTGTTGAATCTTGTAAAGTTTGGCCTGGGCGGAAAACAGGGCGATGGCCAGCAATACGTTTCCTGGGTTCATGAGCAGGACGCTGCAAAATGCACGGAATGGTTGATGCTGAATCAGGATATGAACGGGGTCATAAACTGTACCGCGCCTGAGCCCGTAAAAAATACTGTCCTGATGTCATTACTAAGAGAATTTTACGGAGTGCCTTTCGGACTTCCGTCACCAGCCTGGCTTCTGGAAGTTGGAGCCATGCTCATCGGTACTGAGACAGAATTAATTCTAAAAAGTCGCTGGGTAATGCCAACACGCCTTTTGGAAAATCAATACAAATTTATTTTCCCAAAATTAGAACACGCCATCAAAGACATCCTAAGCACAAAAACCTAAAACCTCTCAATCCGCTGCCACCCGGAATCCGCGGTTGAAGTTGCTGCTCGATGGCGGGACTACATTTCGGTAGCTGACGCGACAATTCCCCGCAGGTACCGACCATGCGCCGCCGCGGTAGATTTTGTAAGTTCCGGTTTTTGGCCCTGCTGGGTTTTCTTTCGGACTCGCAGCGTAGTAATCCGCATCATACCAGTCGCTAACCCATTCCCATACATTGCCCGTCATGTCAAACAAGCCCAGTTCATTCGGCTTTTTGGTCGCGACCGGCTTTGTTCCGTAGCCTGTTGCCACATACCAGCCGACGGAATCAATGCTGGTACCGCCGCTGAAACTGATGCTTTTACCATGAATGCCTCCTTTTGCCGCAAACTCCCATTCCGCCTCGGTTGGTAACCGGTAATGTATGCCCTGTTGCTCGCTGAGCCAGTAACAATAAGCAACCGCATCGTCCCAACTTACATTGATGACAGGATGGTCTTCGTGCCATCCCCAGCCCGGTAAATCGGGCATCGCACGCTTGGTAGCATTGCAGAAAACCCGCCATTGCGCCACGGTAGTTTCCGTCGCCGCGATTTTAAAATCCTTCACAATCGACTGGTGTGCAGGCAGTTCATCTTTACCACCTTTACCTGTTTCGTCTCCCATCATGAATGCCCCGCCTTTTACATTGACCAGCTTGGGATAATATCTGGCAGACATTTCGGGCAATGTTTTCGCAGACGGCTTTCGCTTCGTCTTGCCCAGCCAGAACAATGCATCGGCGATCATATTATTCTGCATATAATCCGACATTACCTTATCGCCATGCCCCATGTTCATGTAGATCATGTTGTATTTTGTGTTGGTCCATACCACCGGCGTGTCGCCACCAGTAAGTATGTCTTTGATTCCCAGTGGATAATTGGAGGGATCGAGGGTTACCAGCACTTTTACATCCTTATTCTCCCGAGGGCTCGGTCGCCAATGGTACCATTCATTTACAGGCGACGCATAGGCATCGGGCAGGCTTTGAGTGACGGCATGCTTGTTATCATCCACAATGAGTCTGGCCTGAACGGGCGGCCAGCTGTTGCTGTAAAACACGCCACCACCCAGAAAATCCACAAACCAGGGCCATTTGGTATCCTTGTCATTATATCCAGCCACATGAAAGCCGAACCATCCCCCACCCTTCTCCATGTATTTTCGAAATGCTTCTCGCTGCGATTGTTCGTGCGGGAAGTCATTGAGCCATATTATTACATTATAATTGCTCAGGTACGCATCGTTGCAGTTGGTCCAGTCGGAGGTTACGTCGAAGGTGAAATTGTTTTCGGCAGCCAGATTTTTGAAAAATGCCCGCGCATCATTCGAAAAATCAACGTGATCAGATTCGACTTTATTGGAATAAAAAGCGATGACCTTAAAATCGGGTTTCTGAGCAAATACATTACTTCCGACGAAAGCGGATAGCAGCAAAATGATTTTTACCAAAAATAAAAAACGCCGGAATGTCTTCATATATAGCCTCAGGTTCACGGAAAAATTGGAAAGGGTTCTTTACAAAAGGCAGTAAACCAAATCGGCTACTATCTTCTTGATTACATCCATTGCAGGCCTTTGCTCATGACAACGAGACTGTACGATTATAAGGTGCATTGTTCATTATCGCAACGAAGTAATTTATCAAGTTACTCATTATAAATACCTTGCATTACTGGCATAAATATTTTGAAAAACAGGGAAATCCAGAAGCCAGAAAGCCAATGCTTACAATTTACATCAAAATAGCCTTTCGCAACTTGTGGAAGAACAAGTTGTTCTCCGCCATCAACATCACCGGCCTGACGTTCAGTATGGCCGTGGGACTGATATTCGTTCTCACGATAAAAAGCCAGTTCGAATTCGACCATTTTCAGCCTTACCCCGACCGTACCTACCGGATTATAACGAGTAAACTTTTTGAAAATGGAACGGACATTTATGCAACAAGTCCTGCGATTTTGGCCCGGAAACTGGAATCCTATTCGTTCGTAGAAAAGTCAGTCCAGCTTTCCAGCGGCGAAACCGTAGCGGCTTCCGACGGGAACAAAGAACTTGCACTGAACATAAAATATACTACTCCTACTTTCCTGACATTGTTTAATTTCGAATTAACCGAGCATAACAATAATGCGCTTGACGAACCCAATTCGATCATTATCAGTGAACAAAAGGCAGAAGATTTCTGGGGAAAGGCCAATCCGGTAGGAAAGGTATTGAACCTGCCCGGTAAGGGAAATTTTAAAATAACAGGGGTTATTAAGACCAATAAACAGCCTACTCATTTCAATTTCGACGCGCTGGTTTCCGCCGGTTCTTCTGCAAATACCCGCCAGCTCACTGATTCGGAGAACTGGGCCAATACTGAATCGGGATATACCTATGTTCTATTGAAAAAAGGCGCTGGTAATGCTGATCTGCAAAAAGCACTCGCGCAGATTTCCGGCCAGACAGGATCATTTTTGAAAACCATTCCGGGAAACAAATCCACTGGATATCAATTTATTGCTCAAAATATTTTAGAAATCAATCCGGCATCTCATTCCATGATCATCGGCGAAATGAACCGTGGTCTGGACTGGTCGGCGATCCTGATCATCTCCGGTCTGGTACTGCTGCTTTTGCTCATGGCGGGCTTTAATTACACCAGTTTGTCGCTTGCCAAATCCATTAATCGCGCCCGGGAAGTCGGAGTGCGGAAGATCAATGGTGCCAAAAGGCATCAGATTTTTGCGCAGTTCCTGACTGAAACTGTTTTTCTGACCTTTCTCTCCGCCGGACTTGCATTGCTTTTAATTCCTCCTTTGGGCAACATCCCATTGTTTGGAGAAATCCTGGCCACCATTCAGATCGATGGTAAAAGTACGCTCTGGGTCATCGGTTTTGCATTACTGGTCAGCCTGATAGCCGGAGGATTGCCGGCGTGGCTCCTGTCAGCCTTTGATCCGATGGTTGTATTGAAAAAACTAACGAATCACAGTATTTTAGGCGGGATCGGTTTTAGAAAGGCATTGATTGTTGTTCAATTTACTGTTACTACCATTTTCATTACGTTTCTGGTTATTTCAAAAGAGCAAACGGATTTCGAAAGACACTTTGACTATGGTTTTTCACCCGAAAATTTGGTTTACGTCACCACAAAAGGCGAAGACATTCCTACGTTGATAAACGGCTTTTCTCAAATCGCCTCCGTCAAAAGTGTGTCAGCCACATCCGGGCTCCCATTGCGCGAACTGGCAACTGGTTCCTGTTTTGTATCAAACCCAAAAAATGCAGACTCCCTGAAAGTTGACTATTACTCGGTTGACGAAAACTTCCTTACTAATTTGAACATTAAACTTGTCGCCGGGACCAATTTTCCCGCAAACCTGAGTGGTACTGACGAGTCTTCCGTGATCCTGAATGAGAAAGCGATTAAACAACTGAATTTCAAAAACCCGGGGGAAGCAATTGGCCGGTTTGTTCAATTGGACAGCGCCCATGTGCAGATAATTGGCGTGTATAAGGACTTCATAAACTGGAATTTGAGATTCGGATCAATGCCATTTGCATTGCGTTACAAACCATCCGAATTTAATCAGGTCCTTATAAAAATTGATCCCGGAAACCCCGCGAAAACTACCGCGGCACTGGAATCAGTTTGGAAGAAATTGTATCCCAAAAATGCATTCCACTACGAATTCTATGATTCATTTATGGAGTCCAGAATCGCGAATCATGAAAAGGATTTTGTCCTTATTGATTTCCTGACAGGCCTGGTTTTATCGATTGCCTGCCTGGGTTTAGTTGGCATGGTTTCCTATTCAGTAGAAGTAAGGATCAAAGAAATTGGCATCCGGAGAACATTGGGTGCCGCCGGGGTGCAATTGATCTGGCTGATATCTCATGGCTTTATCAAAGTGCTTTTGTGGGCAGGTATTTTGGGCTTGCCGGTGGGTTACTATATCGGACATTCCATGCTGAAAAGCTATGCTTACCGGATAGATCTGTCCGCCGGATTATTCCTGACCAGCTTTTTGAGCATGTTTCTGATCGGTTTGGCAACTATTTTGTCCCAGACTTACCGCGCCAGCTATGTAAATCCGGTGGAGTCCCTGAGATCGGAATAAAATTGCAGGTACCTAATGCAATTGTCCGCCCAGCCACAGCATACCATCCGTGATCATCCTGTTCTGGTCTGAATTAGAGAGTACTTTATTGCCGTGGCCAAAATTCATGTACAGCATTTTGTACCGCGTGTTGGTCCATACCACCGGCGTGTCACCAGCCGAAAGGTAAGTCTTCACACCCAGCGGATATACTTCGGGCGCAAGCGAAACCAGCACTTTTACGTCTTTATCCAACCGCGGACTTGGTTTCCATTGGTACCATTCCGTCACCGGCGAATCGTAGGTTTTAGGCATTCGCTTCGTCACTGGATGTTCCTGATTCTCCACATTCACCTTTGCAGCCATGGGTGGCCAGTTGTTGCTATGAAAAACCGGGCCGCCCAGGAAATCCAAAAACCACGGCCAGTTTGAACTCTTATCATTATACCCCGCCACATGAAATCCGAGCCACGCACCACCTTTTTGAATGTATTTTTCAAAAGCAGCTTTCTGTTCGGCCGTATGCGGTGAATCATTGAGCCACACTATTACCTGATAATTACTGAGATAAGTATCATTCAAATTCGTCCAATCTGTGGTCGCGTCGAAAGAAAAGTTGTTTTGCTGAGCCATCAGCCGCAGGAAATACAATGCATCATTCGCAAACAAAACATGGTCCATTTCCACGGTCGTGTTGTAGAACGCGACGACCTTGAAGTTGGGTTTCTGGGCGTAGGAGGCAGTCGTAAAAAGGACAGCAAACAGTAGCTGAGGAAGCAGTTTAGATATGACTAAGTTCTTTTTCATTTCACTCTTCCGCCATCGCGGTGATAGCCTGTAAAAACCATGCTGCATGCGGGATCCATTGTTCTGTCCAACGCCATTCGTTGCCGTTGTCGCGCGGTTTGTAATCAATTCCGCTTCCGTCGGCATTGTCGTCTTTACCGGTAACCCCATTGGAAATCCCGCCACGCTCGGATCCATGCCCGTACATGGACTTCATATAAGGCATGTTGTTCCGGCCAAATTTGTACATAAAACACGCCTCATAAGGGTTACCACCCAATATCCAGGACACTTGCCGTGCTGCAAAGGCAGCGAGCGAATCGGTAGTACCCAGACCTCCTTTGGCAGGATATACCAGCTTCCCGCCGACCAATGCTGCCGTAGCCAGCGATCCAAGTCTCGCATTTTCACCCTGCCACCACCAGCCGCTTTCGTTTTCATGCGGGATAAAAAAGCCGCTTTTTACATTTCCTTTAAACAAAAAAGACTGGCGCGCATAACCAAAAGGATTGCTCACTTCGCCCGTCACTTTCAGGTTGTAGTCCAATGCTTTTTTCACTGTATTCAAAGAGGCGGTTATCAATGCAGGATCGTTTTCGATTTTCAGATATCTACACAAAGCCACAATGGGTAAGCCAGCATCCGATGCGTGCCAGAATGGTCTGTTGGCATCATTTGCGATGAAATAACCTGCCGGTGATAAGCGTTTTCCGAGATTTTTGGCACGTTTCCTCGCTTCGTCCCGGTATTCATTTTCGCCCGTCGCCATCCAAAGCTCGGTAGCGCCCATTAATGCACAATAATCGTCTAGGACATTCTCCTTACCATCATCGCAATATTTGAGATTATTAACCTGCAAATGCGCAAATGCCTTTTTTGCCGCCGCCAGATATTGTTCCGATGTAAAATCACCATTCATTTTCCAGCGCGAAATCCGTGCAAGTGCCGCGATACCCATGCCTCCGCCCTCGCGATACGCACATTGATATTTGTCAGTCGTGACGCTGTTAGCATTTAAACCTACCACCCGCCGTGCTTTCGGATCGGGATTGAAATAACTAAAAATGGTCATGTAAAAATAGCCTTCCTCAGAAAGCGACCGCACAATGTAATCCGCTCCATACAATGCCTCGCGCTTCATCGAATCCAGCACATTGAGCTCTGTAAGCAGTTTTGGGATACTTTCAGCCGCATTTTCCATCGACCAGGTACAGAGCGGGATCTGCTGCTGGGACATAAAATTGGCATAGGCCAAATGTGAAAAATACTTGCTGATATCGCCCGAAGCATCGTCCCAGCCACCACGTAAATCAACCGTTTTATCACTTCCAAACAGCGTGATCGCTTTATCGGCGATCAATTCCTCTGGCTTATCCGCCCTTTGCTTATTGTAGTAATGAATAATCGACGGGATCAGAAGCTTGGCCAATGCCTTATCCCCGATCTGAAATTCGTCAGAAACATAAGTAATGCCTTTTGCAGTGATTTGAACCTTATATCTGCCCGGCTTTTTGAAAGACGAAAAATCAATGCGGTAGTATACCTTACCGGGAAACCATTCCTCAATTTTCATTGCTGCCGAAACCGCGCCTGAAAATTCTTTTTTAGTAGTGCCCGGAGCAATCAGTTCAAATGCTTTCACACCTTCCAGCTCACCCGGATCAGCCGAAATGACCGCCGTTTTTGCACCCCGACTATCAAATCCGACCTGATTGACGTGAATGATGATATTAGCCCTGGTGTGATTTGAAAAAATAATGAATGTCAAAAAGAAGGAAAGCCAAAAGCTGAGTTGTTTCATGGAATGCAGGACGGTTATTGCTTATAAAAAAGACAGGCACGTAAACTTATACTCTACCAAACAAGATTTACACTATTTGGAAAATCAGCAGACTAAATAGTAACTTACTGGCCTGATTCACAGAATTTTCGGTATACCTAAGTCACCGGGCGCAAAATAAACCAGAATAGGATAAAATCAATGCGAAAATTTTTGATCGCCACCCATGGCACTTTTGCAAAAGGCGCCCAGTCATCGCTGGATATCATCATTGGCCCGATGGAAAATGTATTTCTGATACAAGCTTATGTAGAAGAAAGCAAGGGCATTGAGGAAGAGCTGGCGCTGATCATGGAAAATATTTCCGACGACGACGAGTTGGTCGTTTTCACCGACTTAATGGGCGGCAGTGTCACCAATCAGATTTTGCGCAACGCCCTCCAATCCAATGTACACGTCGTTTCCGGTTTCAATCTGCCGCTGCTGGTCGAGATCCTGCTTGCCGACACTGAAGAACCTGTAAAAGAAGTAATTGCCAATGCGATTTCTGCCGCCAAGGAGCAAATCGTGTATGTGAACCAACTATTAACACCCAAAGAAGAATCCGATTTCGATGATTAAATTACTGCGAATAGACGACCGGCTGGTTCACGGGCAGGTTGCGCTTACCTGGACGCCCTCGCTCGGGGCCGACTGTCTGGTAGTGGCCAACGACAAAACCGCGAAAGATGAATTCCTGAAAATGACCATGAACCTGGCCAAACCGGCGACGGCCAAGCTACTGATCAAATCGCTGGACGATACTATTAAGTTCCTTTCGGATGAACGGAGCAAGAATATGAAAATATTCGTACTCGTCAATTCCGTGCCGGATGCCGCGGTTCTGGCTAACGCAATTCCTGAAATCAAGTCGATCAATTTCGGCGGAATCCGGGGAAAAGAAGGTTCGAAACTTATTTCAAAGGCCATAGCAGTGAATGATGACGATATCGCAGTCATCAAAGAATTGCTCGCCAAAGGCATCGAGCTGGAAATCAGGCAGGTTCCGACGGACAAGGTGCAACTGGTGGAGGCGCTGATATGACAAACAAAAGGGGTCATTTATTGTCATTTATTGTTTTGCCCCGACGCCAGACAATCAATGACTTCAGGTGACAATAAATGACTATAAGTGACCACAACTGACAATAAGTGATCCAAAATCACTCCCCTAACCTTCTAACCCGGATGAACAAGTGCTCCTAACCCATTTCCTCCTGACATTGATTGCCATGTTTGGTCACTCGGAAGATTTTCTGGGTACTACTTTACTGAGCCGACCGCTGGTTTTGGGGCCGCTCGTCGGGCTGGTACTGGGTGACATTCAGCAGGGAATAATCATCGGCGCTACATTGGAGCTGATCTTTATGGGTAACATTAAAGTCGGAGCGGCGATCCCGCCTGATGTGATCACCGGCGGCGTATTGGGCACCGCGTTCGCGATTATGTCGGGGAAAGGTGCAGCTGTGGCACTTGCACTGGCCGTCCCGATTTCCATTCTGGCTGAAATGATCATCAGCGGACTGTTTGTTTTCAGACCGGTTCTGAACAAAAAATTCGAACGTTATGCCGAACAGGGCGATTACAAAGGCGTTCAGCGGTTGCATATCCTTTCGGGTTTGCTGAAACCCTTGTTAATGGGCGCGGTAACGCTGCTTGCATTGATGTTAGGCTCCGATGTGGTCCGCACATTCGTTGATACCATTCCGCCGTGGGTGCATTCGGGTTTGCAGGTGGCAGGTAACATGCTGCCCGCGCTGGGTTTTGCTTTGCTAATGAACCTGATGTTCAACAAAACGGTCGCGCCTTACTTTTTTCTGGGCTTTATCCTGACCAGTTATCTCAAATTACCGATGATCGCCCTCGGCGGCCTGGGCGTGATCATTGCGCTCATCGTCACAGGCATCACACATAAAGAAGTACCCGTGGCGAGCGCAGACAGTGATTTTGATGATAATTTTGACGATTTTAGTACAGAACAAACATTGCCCGCCCCAACTACATTAACATCAGTTTTAACCAAAAAAGATATTCGCAGCCTGTTCCTGAGATCAATGGCGCTGGAAGCAAACTTCAACTTTGAAACCTGGCAGAATACCGGCTTTGCATTCTCGATCATTCCGGTGCTGAAAAAGCTCTATACCACCAAGGAAGCGATGGCCAGTGCGCTGAAAAGGCATTTACAGTTTTTCAATACCGCCCCGCACGGTTCCACGCTGATCATTGGTATCTCGGCAGCTATGGAGGAACAGAATGCCAGGGAGCCGGACTTTGACGAAGAGTCTATCAATTCTGTGAAACTGGGCTTAATGGGGCCGCTGGCAGGTGTTTTTGATTCTCTGTTTTGGGGAACGGTGAAGGTGATCGCAGCTGGCGTGGGCACCTCGCTTGCATTGCAGGGAAGTTTGCTCGGGCCGGTTTTGTTCCTGCTGATCTTCAATATTCCGCATTTGTGGCTTCGGTACAAACTTACTTTTATCGGCTATCAAACCGGTACGCGGCTTTTGCAGGACCTTTCCAAAAGCAATGTGATGGATAAGCTGAAATCGGGCTCGGCGATATTGGGATTAATGGTAGTAGGTGCGATGCCTGCGCTTTTAATGTCAATCAAAACACCTTTGAAAATCGGTTCCTCTGATGCTGCCGTGCCGGTACAAGGTATTCTGGATCAGATTGTTCCAAACATTCTGCCTCTGGCATTGACATTTCTGGTTTTCTATTTTGTAAAAAAGAATGTAAAAACCACCTACCTCTTACTGGGATTGCTGGTTTTGGGTTTTGCAGGAAGCGTACTGGGCTTGTTTATCTGACGATCGCATGGAATTGAAAGTTACCCCGACGATTAAAGGCATTGGTGTTTCACCCGGAATCGCCATTGGAAAGGCACATGTAATCGAAAAACAAAAGACTGTTTTAACTGGCCAGCTGCTCGACAATGAGGATGCAATCCAAATTGAAATGGATAAATACGACCTCGCCGTGAGTAAATCCATTGAAGAAGTGGAGTTGCTGATCGCGCAGGCCGATGAAACAGTTACTGCAGAAAGCCTTGAAATTCTCGAAACACACATTGAATTCCTAAGCGACCCGCAGATCCGGGTCGACGTTTTGGAAAAAGTCAGTACTGAAAGAAAAATTATCAGCGACGCTCTGATTGAAGTAATTACAAAGCTCGTGGGCATGTTTCAGGCGATGACGGATGGGTACATGCGTGCCCGGGCGGCGGATGTACAAGACATCGGGGACAGGATTTTGAAGAATCTGGGACTGCCCGTTTCTGCAAGTAACCACTCGATCGAACCAGGCTCCATTCTGATTGCAGAAGACATTTCGCCTTCCGACACCATTGCTATCGACATTAAAAATGTCGCTGGTTTTGCGACACAAACCGGCGGCCCGACTTCGCACGCTGCGATAGTAGCAAAAGCAAGAGGAATACCGGCCGCCGCAGGCTGCGGAATAAATTTGTCCCACATTCGAACCGGCGACCTGTTAATTCTGGATGGGTTGACGGGCGAAGTGATCCTTCATCCCGACCATGAAACATTAACACTATATATCTCAAAAAAAGAAGATTACCTGCGCAAATCAACGCTAATGAAAGCATTGAAAAACGTCCCGTCTTCAATGGTCGATGGCCGCCCCATCTCACTCGTCGCCAACATTTCCGAAGCCGCTGACATGGATCAGGTTTTTGAAAATGGAGGTGAGGGCGTCGGCCTATTGCGTAGCGAATTACTTTTTATGGGCCGGGATTCATTTCCGGGAGAAGAAGAGCAATTTGATTTTTACAAAAAAGTAGCCTTAAAATCTCAGAATAAGCCGGTTACCATTCGGACGATTGACATTGGCGGCGATAAACAACTGCATTATTTCGGTCTGCCGCAGGAGCAAAATCCATTCCTGGGCTACCGGGCGATACGGATCTCGCTGGACCGCAAAGATCTGTTTATAGTTCAGTTGAAAGCTATTTTAAGAGCCAATGTTTTCGGGGACCTTCGGATTATGTTTCCGATGATCAGCAATGTGCAGGAGATACGGGAAGCAAAAAAAGTGCTGGAAGCGGCGAAAGTCGAACTGATCAATGAAGGCACCGCATTCAATCCCGATATCCAGGTTGGTATCATGATTGAAATTCCCTCGGCGGCGGTCATGGCGGATATTCTTGCCAAAGAGGTAGATTTTTTTAGTATTGGCACCAATGACCTTGTACAATATACGCTGGCCGTGGACCGAATGAATGAAAAGGTGTCGGCATTGTACGACCCATTCAATCCGGGCGTCTTGCGGCTGATCAGCAATGTGATCGAGCAAGGCCACAAACACAACATTCACATAGCCATGTGCGGCGAACTCGCTTCCGATCCGCTGGCGACTTTGCTATTGATTGGAATGGGCCTCAAAGAGTTCTCAATGAGTGCCGTTTCGATTCCTTTTATCAAAAATATTATTATCAACAGCTCTTTTTCAGAGGCGAGGGAAGTGTATTTGAAAGTGAATGAAATGAGCGATTCCGACGAAATTAAAGCGTATTTGAAAACTTTACTGCCCATTTAAAAACAATCCTATCACTCCTTTAACACCCAAGATGAAAAAACGCGCTACCATTTTCTTCCTGCTTGCATTTACGCTGCTGGGTTATGCCAATAGTTTCGCGCAGCAGACGGCCATGCAATACCGGCACCCGCTCGACCCGCTGGATTCGATGGAAATAAAGCTGATCAAACAGGTTCTTTTGCAGGAAAACAAGATCCGGGCTGACAGTAGCAGTTTGTTCAGCATCATCAATCTCAAAGAGCCTCCGAAAGCGGAAGTACTGGCTTATAAACCGGGCGAAACTTTCAGGCGGGAAGGTTATGCAATGGTTTATGATTTCCCGTCGAATACATTGGCGAAGGCCGTTGTGGATTTGAAAACAGGCAAACTGCTGTCCTTTTATAAAATTCCGGGCAAGCAGCCGGTTGGTTCTTTCAAGGGAGATACCATTGTCTCGGAAATTGTGAAAAACAATAAAGAATGGAATGATGCTTTGCGGAAACGGGGCATTAACCCCGATTCGGTGAAATCGCACCGTGGTACTTTCGCGGCGGATATTGGTTTGGCGCCGGTCGGTCATCGTGAAAGGATCGTTTCTCCGGCTTACAAGAACAAGGATTTTTATGAAATGCCGATCGCAGGCATTTACGCCTACATTGACATTACCGACAAAAAGGTGCTCAAAGTGATCGATACCGGTAAAGGTTACGACAAACCTACCGCTGTGAGTTATTTTGATGGCAAAAAAATCGTCCCCGACCTGCAAGCGCCCAAGCCCATTGTGATCACCCAGCCAGAAGGCACCAACTACCGGATCGAGGGAAATCAGATCATTTCACCCTTCTGGAAATTCCGTTTTGGCATACATAACCGGGAAGGACTGGTGATCTCAGATGTGCAATATTATGATCACGCCCAGAAAAAATGGCGATACATCATGTACCGTGGCGGGCTGGCCGAAATGATCGTGAACTACGGCTCGCCGGATCTGCTGAATGCTGCTAATAATTACTTCGATGTAGGCGTATACCGTTTGTTTCAAAATGTAGCGAGACCGCTTACTTACGGAGCTGACGCACCCGAAAACGCTACATATCTGCCTTCAACCCTGCATAATGAATGGGGCTCGCCATTGAAATCTGACAGTTCGGTCGCCGTTTTTGAAGAATATGGCGGGGTGCTCTGGCGGCATGAAAACCATTCGAGAAAGGCTACCAACCTGGCGATCAAATATTACATTACCGCTGGTAATTACGATTATGGGTTCAAATGGATTTTTAAAGAAGATGGCGTGATCGTGGTCGAAACCGAGCTGAATGGTTACCCGCACGTGCGGGCTGTGAACCGCACGCAGGACATTCCAGCGACTGGTGACGAGACGCATGACGGCAACTATTACGGTACCATTGTGGAGCCGCACGTGGAAGCAAATAACCATCAGCATTGGTTTGTATACCGGTTTGATCTCGATGTGGACGGGCAGCAAAACAGTGTCGGCGAGATGAATACCAGTGCGGTACCGAGAAGCACCGAAAATCCTCTGGGAAGTACTTTGGTTGCCAGAACGACCATGTTTACCAAAGAAAAAGAAGCGCAGCGCGACGCCAACATTGCTTCCAACCGCAGCTGGATGGTGATGAACCACCACGTCATGAACAAGTACGGGCACCATTCCTCATATATGCTCATGCCTACCGCGGGCATCACGCCCCTCCCCGACCGCAACTCGTCGCTCTTCAACCGGGCGGAAGTATTGTACCATCATTTTTGGGCAACACCTTACAATCCCGATGAAATGTATCCCGCCGGCGATTACCCGACTACCAAGCAAAAAGGCCAAGGCTTGCCGGAATGGTCGAAGCAAAATCGGAGCATTGATAATACTGATGTGGTGGTGTGGTACGTGGGCGGCGTGACGCACATTGTGCGACCGGAAGAGTGGCCAATTATGAACCAGCACAGCGTGGCGGTACATCTGATGCCCATGGGTTTTATGTCGTCCAATCCTGTTTTAGGAATGCCCGCTTCCAAACCTGTATCGAAAAAGTAAGTTGAGTGCCTTTTGATCCTTATTAATCCAAATTGAAATTTGATATGATCTCAAAAGAATACACGATCCTCGCCCCAGAAGGAATTCATGCCCGACCTGCCACCGCGCTGGTCAGACTGGTGAAGAAATTCAAATCGGGAATAAGCCTGAAAAAAGATGATAAAACGATCCAGCTCAACAGTATGCTGAACATTCTGGCCTTGTCGACCAAGGGTGGTGATGTGGTTTCGGTGGTGATCGATGGCGAGGATGAAATCGAGGCGGCATCGGCGGTCGATGTCTTTTTTAACGAACAATTAAGTACTTTATGAAAATCACTATTTGCAAAAACGAGCAGGAATTCAACATTACAGCAGCATGGCGGATCATTGCCCAGATGCTGGAAAAGCCCGACGCCGTGATCGGTCTTTCCACCGGACAAACGACCATCGATATGCACGCGATCGTTTCCCATATTTATTCACAATATCCGTTTGACGTATCCAGGATCACGCTTTTCAATGTAGACGAACTCACTAACCTGCCGCGTGAATACGCCGGAAGCTGCTATACGATGATCCTGAACCAGATCGCGGGCCCGCTAGGCATTCCTGACGAAAACTTCATTATGCCGCCCACCATGTCCGACGACTTTGAAAGGGAGGCCAAACTTTTCGAAGAGCGACTGGCCGCTCGGGGTGGCGCCGACCTGCAAATGCTGGGACTGGGTTCCAACGGCCACATCGGTATCAACCAGCCGGGTACCCCGTTCGAAAGTGAAACCTGGGTGTCACCAATGGATCCCGATTTCGAAGCCAGGGTACGAAGAGAAACACAAGTTCCCGAAGGTACTGAACTGGGCGGACTGACGCGGGGCATCAAAAACATCATGCATACCCGCAAGCTGATCCTCATCGCAAAAGGTTTGCACAAAGCCGAAATGGTCGAAAAAGCAATTCTTGGCCCGGTTACCGTGGATATTCCGGCCTCTATTGTTCAAATGCATCCGAATTGTGAGATTTTGCTGGACGCGGATGCGGCGTCGAGGATTAAAAATTCGTATTTTTAAAGGTTATCGTCATTCTGCATTTTATCCCTAACCTGCCGAGATTGGGGCTTGGGAGGTCGTTTCGGGTATTGCTGCTTTTGTAGTAGTTGGGGGTTTCCATACCTCGGGCTGAGGCCGCGGGGTTAATGAGAGAAATTGTATATATTTGTGTGTTTACAAAACGTAAACAAGAAAGAGCGTCACTATACAACTTACAACATCAGGAACATGTTGTACATTTAAATTTAATACACAAAAGCAAACACTATAAAGAATGGAAACACTAGACTATTTCACTAGCGCTATCATTGGTATAGGTATCATATTTTCTATTCTTTCAATAGTTAGGTACCTTTTTAAGTACTCGCAAAGCGATATTGAGCTAACCAATAAAAGAACAGGCAAGACTGTAACGCTCGGCAAACACCCTGAAAGAGGCTTATCTAAAAAGCTTATTGATCTTGTAAATTAATGCCCCCAAGCAAATTCAAGATTAGCCTTAACGACGAAAGTAAGGCAATTGCTACTATCACAACATTTCTTAGTGCCGTAATTCAAAAAGTGCCACCGGAAATTGGCATCAAAGAATACCTTCTAATCTTGTCAGGATTTTTAGGGTATTTCTTGTACCACCTGGGCCTGTCCTGCAAGAATTTCTTTACGACGCACATCAAAAGCGAATTCTCGTTATGGTATGCGTCGTACAGAATAAAAAAATACATTAAGGAGTTTAACGAGGAGAGGTTGAACCCCAATATATCGCAGGAAAGAGTAGCCGAAATTGATGCGGAGTTGAAGAACTACCGCGACCTGCTCAATCAAAAAAGACTTAATACTCTCAAATAAAGCTATTCGAGTCACCCTTTCTGTTTTCCAGAATTGGTAAAATTGCATTGCTGAAAACCTTTGTGATTTTACTGCGATATCGGAACACATGATGCTCCGATATCGCAGTAAATGATCAGTACGAACATTGGAAAACTATAAATTAAACTTCCAACCGGAGGCTACAAATCAGCGTGTTGCAGTCAATGTGAAATCCGTGCCTGAGTCGTCGGTGGCGCTGATGATGATCTTTTTACCTTTGATCTTTGCCACTTTTTCTCCTTCGTAAATCAGATCAATGGTGCCTGAGGTTTCGGAAACTTCGATGTCGCTTACATCGTAAACCATAAACTCTTCATTCGTAGATTTTGAACGGATATTCAGTGATGCGTCAATGGTAGTAGCTGTTTTTTTCGTGATCAGGATATCTCCCTTCAAATTACTTTCGTCAGCTGGTACTGTGCGGCCTTCGAATTCAAGTTCGGAGAAAATATACTTTCCGGAAACGCTCGTTGCCAGATCGGCTGGGGCAACTTCGTCCTTATCCTTTTTACACGAACTAACTGACACGAACAGAATAAGAACTGCGACAATGTGTTTGAGATTGAATAGGTTTTTCATGGCTTTAATGATCTTTTGATTTTGTTTGATGCATCAAAATTATCACGTGACCCGCCGTACCGAAATGGTCTCATACACAGAGTGCTACTTTCATTTCCTCAACTGGCGCGAATTAAGGTTGAAACGTATGGGGTTGATTTACCGGTAAAAACAAAATACGCAGCAAATATCAAGAGACGGCTCTATATTTATGGCCAAAATATCCTGATACCCATGACCAAGAAAACGAGAAAAGCGACGTTCCTGACCTTTGGAATATATGCTATGCGCTCTGAATAGTATTTTGATCATGAACTTCATTAACTAATAAAATAGATGGACATTACATTCAAAATCGCGGAAAGCGATCCGGAGTTTGAACAGGCGAAGGGCCTTTTTCAGGAATACGCCACATTTTTGGATATCGATCTGTGCTTTCAAAACTTCTCCGAGGAATTGGAAAATTTACGAAAGCAGTATTACAAGCCGGACGGTATGCTGCTGCTGGCTTATGTGGATGAACTACCGGCAGGGTGTGTAGGTGTGAGGCAGTTTGACAGCGAGACAGCAGAACTTAAACGAATGTTTGTACGACCGGAATACAGGGGCTACAAACTCGGAAAGGAACTGCTGGAACGTGCCATGGAGGGGGCGAAAGCACTCGGTTATCAGAAAATGAAACTCGATACATTGGCCAATCTGGTGAAAGCGAGGGAGCTCTACGAATCCTATGGCTTCCAGACCACCCCCGCCTACCGTTTCAACCCCTCCGAGGGGGCCATTTATATGGAAAAAATGCTTTAAACCTGCTTAAATTCCGGCCATTTTTAACCTGAGGCTATTGCTCACAACCGATACTGAGCTCAATGCCATTGCAGCGCCTGCAATCATCGGATCGAGTAAAAATCCATTGAATGGATACAGCAGGCCGGCAGCCAACGGAATGCCGATCAGGTTGTAAATAAACGCCCAGAACAGGTTTTGCCTGATTGTTTTCACGGTTTTTGCGGAAAGCAGCAGTGCCTTGGGTACCATGTTCAGATCCGAGGTAATGAGGGTCATTTTGGCAACATCCATTGCGACATCGGAGCCTTTCCCCATCGCAATACTCACATCCGCCTGTGCCAGCGCGTGGCTGTCATTGATTCCGTCGCCTACCATCGCCACTACTTTTCCCTGTGCTTGGAGCTCTTTGATAAAACTGGCTTTTTCGGAAGGCATTACTTCTGCTTTATAGTGGCGTAGCCCCACTTGTGCAGCCACAGCAGCCGCTGTGTGATTATTATCGCCGGTGAGCATGTACACTTCAATGCCCCTGTTTTGCAGCGTTTCGATCGCCTCGGCAGAAGTTGCTTTAATCTGATCGGTGATAGCTACGGCAGCCAGAGCCAGATCCCCGGAGCCAAAGTAAATGACTGTTTTGGCCTGATTTTGCCATTCCCTGGCCTCAGCGCTGAGTTTGTCGCTGATTGCTATCCCTTTTTTATCCATTAACTTTTTGTTCCCGACAAAGTAGCGCCTACCGTCTTTCACAGCGCTTGCTCCCAGTCCGGTAATGCTTTCAAACTGATCAATCGATGTATTTTCAACGCCCTGTTCTTTCAGATCATTCACTACTGCTTCTGCCAAAGGATGCTCTGATTGTGCTTCCATTGCGTACAAAATCTGTTTATACGCAGCCTGCTCCTGATTATCATGCTCCCAAACGATACCGCTCACCGCCGGCTTACCCTCGGTAATGGTACCGGTTTTGTCCAGTATAATCGCATTGACTTTGTATCCTAATTCGAGGCTTTCGGCGTCTTTGATCAGAATGTTATTTTCCGCTCCTTTTCCAACTCCTACCATTATAGCAGTAGGCGTCGCAAGTCCGAGCGCACACGGGCAAGCGATTACGAGTACGGTTACGGATGTGAGTAATGCATGTGTGAAAGCATTTTCACCCCCGAAAATCATCCAAATAATGAATGTTAATATCGCTATCCCGATCACCACGGGAACAAATATGCCTGCAATTTTATCGACCAGCTTTTGTACCGGCGCCTTACTTCCCTGCGCCTCCTGGACCATCTTAATGATCTGTGCAAGGATCGTGTCCCCTCCCACTTTCTGCGCCTCAAACTGAAAACTACCTTTCTGGTTGATGGTACCGGCAAAGACTTTTTCACCTTTCTTTTTTTCAACAGCCACCGGCTCACCGCTGATCATGCTTTCGTCCACAAATGAGCTACCGGAGGTTACCACACCATCCACGGGGATTTTTTCACCTGGTCGCACCACAATCGTATACCCTACCTGCACCTGTGCCACCGGGATTTCCTGCTCAGTTCCATTCACAATGGCACGTACCGTCTTCGGTTGCAGTCCCATGAGCTTTTTAATGGCCGATGAGGTATTGGACTTGGCTTTTTCTTCCAGCAATTTCCCCAGAGAAATAAAAGCAATCACTACCGCCGCAGCCTCGTAATATACATGCGCATGCAATCCTCCCGCATGCCAGAACTCCGGATAAATGGTATTAAAAAGGCTAAACAAAAAGGCGATACCGGTACTCAGAGCGACCAGCGTATCCATGTTGGCCTTGCCCAGTTTTGCCTGCCTGAAAGCATTCACAAAAAACTTCCGGCCCAAAATGAACACGACCGGGAACGACAGTACCATCATAATCCAGTTGGCATAAGGCATATCCATCAGGAACATTCCGATCACCACCACCGGCAGCGAAAGTAATGCTGCCCAGATCGTACGTTTTTTGAGTTGATCGTAATCCCGCTCCTGAGCCTGCTGTTGTTCAAGCTGAGGGTCTTCCGAATCAATGATCAGGTCGTAACCAATGGCACGTACGGCATTTTGCAGGTCTTCGGTTTTAACACTTTTATCATACTCCGCCCAGGCAGTCTGGTTGGCATAATTCACGCCTGCATCCTGCACACCTTTGGTCGATTTTAGCATACTTTCGACGCTCACGGCACAGGCCGCGCAGGTCATACCCAATACCGGAAAAGTTTGCTTTGTAAGCTTGCCAGCAGTGGGTTTCTTCCTATTTATATCTTCACTAATGTAGGTCTCCATGATCTCCAATTATTTTATACAAAGATAACAGGAGCCGTGCTGCCCTTTTTTACACAATTAGGGCTGTGTTTTACATGATTTATAAATAGCTCAGCCACCATTGTTCCTTGTGGCTCTGCTTGTACATGTCGAACCATTTACAAAGTGGATAAAGCATTAAAATGATCCCGATCCAGATTAAATAGACGATCGCGAGATTGAAACCAAAGCCGTGAAGCTCGATCTCAAACTGCTTCTGGATCATACTCTCCCAGCCATAACCTGTAAGTTCTGCCGCGATCATCCCCGAAATACGGATGGTGTAGAGGTGTAAAATGTAGTAGAAAAATGGCACTCGACCGAAGACAGAAAAGAAGTCCACCGCTTTTCCCCGCCACTTTTCGGAGTTGGCCAGAAACAGGAATGCGAATGACAAGGTCAGCAGCAAATAGGAAAGCGACGGCGGATATTTGTCGACATTGAGGAACGACATCATCGTTCTCACCGGGGACTGCAGGTGCGTCCAGGGAACCGGGTCTCCGTATACATTCGCCCATCGTATCCCAATGAAAAGCATGATCAGGGCAAAACCAATGGTACTAAACAGTTTCTTCCTTTGCCCGGGGGCAATGGACGCATCATAAAACTGACCGAAATAGTAACCCAGCGCCATGACGGCAATCCATGGAATGATTGGGTAAACGACGGTAAGCGTCATATTAGCTGAAATTTTCGTGGCGTAAACTTCATGCAAAATCGCCCACCAGACATTGTTCAAATGAATAGTATCCAGCATGTTATGACCGGCTATGAGCAGTAGTGAAATGACCAGAATTGCATTTTTAGGAAGGTATATAAATCCTGCAAGAAAAATCATACTTACCCCCAAAACCCAGATCACGGCCAGATCGATATTGGTGAAATCTACATTGAGATACCAGGCGAATGCAATGATGGTCAATTCCATCAAAATCAGCCATAAACCACGCTTGATCAAGAACATTGAAAGATCAGTCTTCGATTTTCGTTTGCCGGACATAAATGCAGAAATACCGGCAAGAAAACTGAATGTAGGGGCGCAAACGTGCGTCATGATCCGCGTGATATAAACCGGAATGGTCGCATTAGCAGGATTACTGACATCGAAAAATGCAGCCGATTGATAGAAATAGTCTCTGGTATGATCCAGAGCCATCAACACCATCACAAACCCTTTCAGAAGATCAATAGATTCGATACGGTTTTTAGTTAAAGAGGTCATTGTTGAGGGGGATTTATTTGACCATTGACGATTAACAATGGTCGGCGGTCAATGGTCACAAACCCTAGATGCGAAATGGCTGCCATTTTTTATACGTCAGTGATCGCCAGATCCATTCCATGGGGCCGAATCGGAAGTACCTGATCCAGATGTGGCTGAAAATGATTTGGAAAGTGTAAATCGCGAAAGCGATTAACGCTAATCTGGCGGGACCGATCTGCGCTTCCAGAGCCAGACCGTAGCTCATGAAAATACAGGCGCAGATCAATGACTGCATGATATAATTGGTGAGTGCCAGTTGCCCGACGGGAGCAAAGACCATCAGTCGCTTTTTC
Organism: Dyadobacter pollutisoli; assembly: GCF_026625565.1. NCBI lineage: Bacteria > Pseudomonadati > Bacteroidota > Cytophagia > Cytophagales > Spirosomataceae > Dyadobacter > Dyadobacter pollutisoli. The sequence goes on along the minus strand of NZ_CP112998.1, from coordinate 330,399 downwards.
CAGCCCGGATTTTCAAATAACAATGCAAAAATCGCAGCATAGCAAAGCGCCAGTCCCGGTACACCAAATGCATATACCAGCGGTTGAATGATACCCGTCGGCTCAAAATCATAGTATGCATCGGTGGTCATCATCATCGCCAGCACAATGTTGCAGGGAATCCCGATCACCGCTCCCCAGATCATTACTTTACGAATAAGGGGGCGATGCGCAGCGATATTAGCATAGATCATGTTTCTTGAAATATAAAAGCCAATGAGAAACATTGCCAAAACCCTGAAAAACCTGCCCGTAAAAAACAAATCGGGATATCTGGCGACAATCAGCCCGCCGATATTCATTTGCATGATTTCGGGATAGCTTCCTGTCCGGAAAGTAAGAATGACCTGATCAAAAAACCGCGGACCTTCTTCGACAACAGGAGCAGGCGGATTCGCGGAATGAATCGCCCACATGATCGCATACTGGGCGATCGGGATCAGCATCAGGATTACAGCGCCGCGCAGGAGGACCTTATCAGATGATTTCCTGAAAAGCAGGAGCACAAATCCTGTCAAAGCATAAACCGTCAGAATGTCGCCCACGTACAAAAGAATGGCATGCAGCAAGCCGAGAACGAACATAATAACCAATCGCCTTCGGAATCGTGCGGTGAAATCGGTATCCAATGCCGAGGAACGTTTCATTTGCAGGGCAAACCCAATCCCGAAAAGCATTGAAAAAAGTGAATAGAATTTCCCATCGATCAGGAAGTGTTCGATCCATTCAGCAATGTGATCAATTTCGGCTGTTCCCAACGCTTCTATCCCGGCCTTTGATAAGAAAAAGTAACCGGAATGGCTGACCATATTGGCCAACAAAACGCCCAGTAACGCAAAACCCCGGAGGACGTCGAGCAGGCTGTGGCGTTCGGTCGGGGCGGTTGGTTGTACAATCTTCTCCATTTTTATGAATTTAGGGTCGCTTACTTATTCAATCTAATTCTCCGCGTAGCCACGATTTCCGACTTTGAGCGATACCAATGCATTACATCAATAGTTTACGCAGGCCGTAAAAAGCGTGTTCAATCAGTCTCAGGTCGTTAGTTACAATTTGCGCGGTACCTGCCATTTCGGATTTAAATCTGAACTTCTGATTATAAGTACTGGTCAGGTCGGCTGGCAAACTGACCATTACCCGGTAAGAATGTACGGTCAACGAAGGTTCAAGGCTGACGACCTTACCTTCCAGCATGCCAAACTCCTGGTACGGATAATCATCTAATTTAATGATCACTTTCTGGCCAATCCGAGCTTTACCCATACCACGCACCGGAATATCCACAGCTGCTATAAAAGTTTCTTCCACCGGCATCAATGCGAAAAGCGTATCAGCGGTTTTAACATACTGGTTTTCAATGAGATTTTTTAGGAATACGAGCTTGCCGTCAGCTGGCGCAGTAATGAGGTAATTTTGCTGCCAGTTACGCAGGCTGTTTTCAATGTTGGCCAGGCTCCGGCCGATGTTGTCCAGACAGAGCCGTTTTTTCTCAGTATGGGCATATTCAATCTCCTGCACATCACGTTCTACCTCATTCAATTTCAAATTGTTATTCAAAATTTCCTTTTCAAAATTCTCCCGCTCCCGCTGCGTTTCCAGGCGTTTGTTTTTGCTGGCAATGTAGTCGAACTTACTGGTAGCGCCTTGTTTGAAGAGTTTCTCGTCCCCCTGAAAACGTTCCTCCGCATTCTTGAAAGCTTCCTCGTGAAGCTCTATCTGGTGTTCATTTACGGAAAGCATTTGCCGGAGCTCTTTCACTTGTTGCTTCCGGTTTTTAATGCGCGATTCCTGAAAATGATCAGATTGAAGCCGCTTGAAATCCAGGTAATTCTGACGGGCCACATTCAAGTCAGTTTGTAAATCGCCCCAGCTCATATGCCCATCCTGAAACGAAACCTGGCGCTGTGGGTTGGCCAGAAAAAGCCTTGTTTCTGCTATCAATTGCCTGATCGCGGGAATGTTGCTGAGCTGGGTGGTATTTTCTGTTTCCGCCAGAATAGTGCCTTTTTTTACAATGGTTTCGTCTTTTACCAGCAGACTGGTCATTCGTCCGCCCATGGGTACCACTACTTTGATCGGCTGCACGCGGGTAGTGACTACCGCGCTTCCGGTCAGTACTTCGGGGTATTTGATCACCCAGGTACCGAGCATGAAGAGCAGCAAAATACCGGTTATGGTGCCTGCTCCACCCCGCATGATCCAGGTAGGAGGCTCGCTGACGATGTCGATCAACTCGTCGCTCATTTGGTTATAAGTGTAATTTTTCATGATGATCAATGTTTAGGCTGCGAGTTCCAATTGAGATGTAAGCAATTCCAGATAGCGTCCTCCGTGAGCGATCAGTTCTTCGTGCGTACCTTTTTCAATGATCTGCCCTTCTTCCACTACCACGATCTGGTCGGCATTGCGGATGGTGCTCAGGCGGTGCGCAACTACCACTACGGTTCTGTCTTCAAAAAATCTTTTCAAGTTTTCAAGAACCACCTGTTGATTTTGAAGGTCTAATGCACTGGTACCTTCGTCAAAAAACAGGAACTCCGGATTTTTATAAACCGCACGGGCAATGAGAATGCGTTGTTTCTGGCCCTGGCTCAGGTTGGCATATTCTCCGCCGATCGGAGTGTGGAAGCCCAGCGGCGTCGACTCCACCCATTTCTGGATATTGGCAACTTTGGCAGCAGCGCGTGCCTTGGCGATGTCAGGATCATCGTCTCCGAGTGCGATGTTGCATAAAATGGTATCTGAAAAAATCACCCCGTCCGACATCACCACACCACATTTACTCCGCCAGGCAGGAGACGAGATGTTGGCAAAATTGAGTTTCCCGAGCAGCATTTCGCCAGTATCGGGCGCGTAATGTTTCATCAGCAATTTCAGTAATGTCGTTTTGCCGCTTCCACTGGATCCCACGATGGCGGTTGTTTTGCCAGCGGGAATGTACAGTTTGAGGTTTCTGAGCGTTGCCACACCGGCTCCGGGATAAGAGAAACTCACTTCATCGAGCACAATGGGCTGTTTCTCTGCCAGCAGGTTTGTTTTTACACTACTTTGATCTTCCTCTTCCGGCATCTGATGTACTGCATTGATCCGTTCGGTACTGATACGTGCGTCCTGAATTTGCTGGAAATAGGCGAAGAGCTGCTCCGTTGCATTGTTTGTCTGTCCCAACATTTGCTGTACCGCAAGCATGGCTCCCAGAGAAAGGTGTCCGTCGAGCACGGCCTTGGCCGAGAGGCAGGTGATGAGCAGGTTTTTGGTATCGTTAATGATCAGTCCGCCGATCTGCTGTACCTGCGAAATTTTCAGCAGTTTCATATTTTGTTTAAAAAGTCGGGTCCGGATGTGTTCCCAATCCCAGCGTTTCAGTAGTTCAGCATTGGCCAGTTTTATATCTGACATGCCCTGTACCATTTGCACCAGCTTGTTTTGTTCCTGCCCGGCGATTTGTGCATGACCAAAATCATAATCGCGGCGTTTTTTCATAAAAAGCTTGATCCAGGCCAGATAAAGCAATGTGCTGCCGAAGAAGATCGCGAAAATCGTACGGTCGTAAACAATGAAGATCATCGTGTAAACCGCCAGATTGATCGTTGAAAACAGAATGGTCGTCAACTGGGTGGAAAGAAACGTTTCCACCCGTTTTTGATCCTCCACGCGCTGCATTACCTCTCCCACAACTTTTTCATTGAAATAACTGATCGGCAACCGCATTACCTTCGCTACCAGATCGGCCAGCAGGGAAATGCCAACCCGCGAACTCACATACAGCAGCAGCCAACCGCGAATGGCTTCCAGTGAATTTCTGCCCAGCATCAGCATCAATTGCGCCGCAAGGAAAATGTAAATAAAGTTGAGGTTATTGTTCATAACACCCACATCGACAATGGACTGCGTCAAAAACGGCATCATCAGTTTCAATGCAGTGCCTACCAGCATCCCCAGCGTCAACTGCCACATCAGACGCGGATATTTTCTGAGATAGTCCCAAAGAGACCGTAAACCCTGCGGCTTCTGCTCGGTAATGGACGCCGTTTCCTGAAAAAACGAAGTCGTAGGTTCCAGTACCAGCACAGTACCGTGGCTTGCTTCACCGGACAACCAGTTTTTACAAAATTCGCTGGACGAAACCGTCACCGAACTCTGGTCCGTACCAATAGCAATCTGATTTTGAACAATGGCCGACACGACCACGAACCCATGTCCGTTCCATTTGATAATGCAAGGCAGCGCAATCGCCTTCCCGAGCTCTTCGAGGCCCATCGTAACACAGTGGGCCCGAAAACCAATCGACTCGGCAATTTTGGCCATGTCATTTAATGTCAATGCTTCATTTTGCATAAAATTCTTAGTCCGCAACGTCACCAGCGGTATGATCTTGCCATGATGTTGCGCCATTTTACGGAGGCATTTGAGTGCTGACTCGTTGATTTCCTTGGGGCTGGCATGCGCGTCGATAATCTGACTTTTAATAGCTTTCATGTGCGGTCTGAGGAGAAATGACTAAAAAAGTACTACATACCAAATGTAGCAGACGGTCCATGCCGCCTGTTAGTGCATTCCTCCAAAGAAGTGGTCTATTGTTGCGTAGACTTAGTTTATTGTTGCGCTATTTGATAATCTGGCTGATGATCTCCCCGTACCTTGCATCATTGCCCGATTTCGACAGCCAGTCCCGGAAAATGAATTTAAAAAACAGCATAGGAGGCTCGTGCTCGTCAATAGCTGCTTGAAAATAACCCAAAGCCGTATCCGTATCGCCCAGGCAAGCATGCACAATCCCCATGTCGTAATGGGCAACCACCTGCGTTTTGGTGAGCAATGTCATCTGGGTAAGTATGTCCCTCGCGCTTTCAGTCTCACCCGAAAGCCCGAACAGCGCTCCGCACGCACTGAGGGTAATACCGTTGTAATTGATTTCCAGCGCAGCTTCCAAAGCATCCTGGGCCGCGGGGTAGTTTTTGAGCGTGATCAGGTTCAGTCCCAGGATCATGTGGCCGCCCCAGAACGCCGGTTCCAGCGCCACTAGTTTTCGCCCCTGTTCTATCGCTTTTTCCAGATTACCCGCAATCCAGTATACGTAGCCCGCATAAAAGTTGTTGATCAGTGAAAAAGGTTCAAGCGACAGGGCCAGCGCAGTTTGTTCTTCCGCTTTGGTCAAATTGCCTGTGAGCGCCCAATAGAGCGCATATTGCCCGTGCAAATCGGCAGTACTCCAGTTCAGTTCCAATGCTTTTTTGAATGCTGCGGATGCACCGGCAAAATCCCATTCGTACAGCATCTGCATTCGGGCCAATGCCAGAACACTTTCAGCAATGCCGCTATCCAGAGCCAGTGCATGTTCGGTCGCCTGTTTCATGTGTGCTAGCGCATAGGCAGCAGGCAGGTGCCTGTAAAACCACATGTTCAGATAGCAGGAGGCGATTCCGGCGTAGGCAATGGCATAGTTGGGCTCCACTTCAATGGCCGACTGAAAATAAGTGATCGCTTTATTGAATTCATCGATCCCGGCAAACTTATTGTGGTAAAATCGTCCGTGCAGGTACAGCTGGTAGGCCGTCGTATTATTGGTGTACCGCTTGAAAGTATTACCAAGCTCGTCGCCCAGCAGCTGTACTTTTATTTCCCTCAAAATCGCCAGCGCAATCTCATCCTGAATGTCAAAAATATCCTCTAATTCCCTGTCGTAATGCTCCGACCACACATTATATCCGTCGGCGACATTGATAAGCTTAGCCGCGATCCGCAGTTTATTGCCCGATTTCCGTACGCTGCCTTCCAGAATGTGGTCCACATTGAGCTGCTCGCCGATTAACCGCAGGTCCTGGTTTTTACCTTTGAAAGTAAATGAAGAAGTCCGGCCCGCCACCTGTAAGTTGGGCGTACGGCTCAGCACATTAATAATCTCCTCGGTCACGCCGTCACTGAAAAACTCCTGCTCCATATCATTGCTCAGGTTCAGAAACGGCAATACCGCAATCGATGCTTTCCGGGCTGGCTGTGCCGGGGCGGCACTTTTTTCGACCACAGTCTGGCTTCTGAACTCGGTTGCGCTGACATTGAATGCTTCGGCGAAATATTTGCTGAAATTCTGCGGACTATCGATCCCCACAAGATATGCGATCTCCGAAACCCGCATATCTGTTTCCAGCAGCAGGTTCTTGGCTTTATCCAGTCTCTTTTTCCGGAGGTAGAGCGTCACCGAAAGCTGCGTTTTTTCTTTCAGCAGCCGGTGCAGCTGCGACCGGCTCAGGCCGATTTGCTTGCAAAGCGCATCGGGAGTCAATGTTAAATGAGTAAGGTTCTCGTCTAAAAAAGCATTCAGTTTATGAAGGACTCCCTGGTCTGGTTGCATCGTAAAAGCGGCTGGTATGTTACTGATTTTAATTAGGTTTCGTTTCAAAAGATCATTTTTCGAAAATTCTATTAATGCTAGCGTTCGGCAATCACAAAAGTCACTGTCGAATGCTGCTCGCCGGAGACGATTTTAGCGATATACATTCCCCAGGCAAGTTCCGGTAACCTGGAAAGCAGAATCTTTTTGCTATTGTCCAGCACCAGCTGGTCGTTTTTATACACCACTGTTCCCTTCACATCAACGATCGTCAATTGAAGTTTCCCCGACTTGTCATTTCCCTTTACTTGAAGAAAACCGCTGCTTTGAGATCCTGGGTTTGGCGTAGGAACCAGAGAAAGCAATTCCTTGAAACCCTTCACGGCAACAATCCGCGAGTATTCAAATTTTCCGTCGAAGTCCAGCTGTTTCAGCCTGTAATAGCTTACGTTTTCGCTGGAATTCCGATCCGTGAGCCGGTACGTTTTCACATTGGCCGAATTCCCGTTACCATCAACAAAACCCACTTTTTCGAAGTTGACAGGCGTTGTCAGGGACCTTTCAATGTCAAAGCCCGCATTGTTGGTTTCAGAAGTAGTTTCCCATGCAAGCGCAACCTCGTTTGCGTTAATCCGCTCACCATTGAAGGAAAGCAAAGTGACCGGCAGCGATGAAAGGTCACAGGTTAGCTGGCTGCAATCTATCAAAGTGCGGAGCGTGGCGCCTTCCCGTTTTATAAAATCGCTTTTGACGCCGTACATTTTCTCATAGTACTGTGGACCGGTTCGCCCCTGGGCATTCATTATTCTTTGCTGAACCTCCGATTTAAAAGGTTTGGGCAGATTCCCCTCCCATCCCGGAATCTTCGATACCGGTCGGGACGCCGTTTGCGCATATACGCCGAATGAGGATATGCTTAGTAATACATACAATATCCGGCCAAAATTGACAATGGAGCGTTTCTTCATATCAAAATGACGGATCAGAAGTTGTCGCTAAAAGTTCCGATTTGGATACCGTTGAACAAAAACGTGATGTTTTCGGTCAGCCCTGTACAGGTACTACAAGCGCTTCCGCTCAATTCCCCCGCGGACCCACCTGCGGAAAAGGAGGTTATTTTTACACCTTTATACTGGTACGTCTGGATCAGCGTCAAATTACCGGAAATAGTTCTATAAATTCTTAATTCGACGTCATCCGTAGGCTGGCTCGACACCAGGTGCGTCATAAAATCGCTGCTCGATGCATCACTATACTTGGTGAAACTGATATCCTGGAAATTTGGCGTGCCGGAGGAGGTACGGGTAGCGGTGCTACTAAATCCATATGAAAAAGCCAGAACTGGCACCTCTCCCTCGTGGGGGCCGGTTCCCAGGTCATCGGTTATTCCGGGATAGGACAAATAAATACCTTCCTGGGCCTTACTTACAAACGAAGACAAAAGCAGAGTAAACAGAACGTAGTAAAAGTGTTTGGTTTTCATAACTTTAAATGGTTAGAAGTTGGATTTAAAAGTTTGGGAAATTGCACTAAGAGGTAAATTTTAACTGATAACGTTTTTTGTGAATGATCGCAAATTGTTCGGGTACGCTTTTCTCTTTGAGGATTTTAATGATAGGCGTCCGGTCGTAGTAGGTATAGTAGCCATCGATCATCCTGTTTTCGTCAAAATGAATCACAAAATTCATTTTAACCGACACGGCGCCGCTTTCATAGACCATGTTGTTTGAAAAATACGCGATCACCTGCGTGCCTGATATGTCCCCGCGCCGCACTTCATTAGCCACGTGTATGGGCAGGTAGCTGGCATTCTCGATGGACATGGACCTGATACCGGAGTTGTCAATGTAGTTTTTCCACCAGGTCAACAAAGCCTTCTTGCCTGTCAGTTTTTTGCTGTTCTTCGAGTCCCCGTCCGGGAAATAATAAACTACGCTGTCACTCAACATGGTACCCCAGGTTTCCAGGTCAAAACTTGCCAGCAGGTCGAGCGACTTCTCGGCCAGGATACCGTACGACGATGAAGCCGCAGTGTAATTCCCCACTTCTGAACGGTCAGTACTACACGTCGTTCCGGAGAGAATTGTGGTAGCACTGACCATGAAAGCCACGAAAGTTTTTTGAAATTTCAATTTCATTTTCATGTTTTCTCAGAAGCAGAGAGGGGACCAATGTTTTCGATGTAACAAAGCTATATAACCCTGCGCCAAAGCTGTTAGCCTATCTGTTCAATCACTACGTCTATTGTTTCGGGATTAGCTTATTTGATCAGCTCTTTAGTCTATTTGTTCAAATGTGGAAATGCACGTCAAAATCAGGCAGCAAATGCATTCGATAAAGTTAAAAAATGGTTTACAAACCAAATTTCGCAAGGATTGTTTTGTACTGTTGCTCGTTGCGGAGACTTGCTAAAAAAAGAGATACTTTAATGTCGGTGGGAAGGATGTCCGCATCTGCAGCTTTCTGTAAGTAGTACAGGCTTTGCTTTTTGTCTTTCAATCCTGCATAAATGACGGCGCGCGAAACATAGTTCGCAGGAAGGTTGGGAAGTTGGGAGAGATACGCATTTGCCTCATTAATCTGACCGTTCATTGCCTGGCAAAAAACGGTCTGGTACTGAATGGATTTAATGCCGGGGTTAAGCTGGTTTGCCTTCGCATAGCTGGCCAATGCTTGCTTATAATCTTTCATGGCCGCGAAGTAAATCCCCTTCACCCAATAGTACACCCATGAATCCTTGAAAAGAACTTTCCCATCGTTGACGAGTTCTTCTGCCCGGTCCAGTTCTCCGCCGTACACATGGTTGGTAATGTTCCCTCCGAAAATAACGTGATGCAGCGGGTCAAGGGCCACAGCCTTGGAGCTGTACCGGATCGCTTCTTCCATATTCCCGGTGCTGCGCAGCAATAAGCTGAACCAATAGTTGATCTGGGCGTCATTAGGGCTATATTTCAATGCGATCTCGTAAGCTGTTTTGGCCTGCTCCCATTTGTTTTGAAGCCGATAGATATTGGCAAGGTTCGCATAGGCCAGCCCATTTTCCGCGTCGAGCCGGATCGCGGTCAGTGAATTTTGCTCGGTCATTTTGAAACTTTCCGTCTCCTCCATAAAACCATTTTCTGCCATCAAATGATACGCATGGCCCAGGCTCGCATAGGCTGCCGCAAATTCAGGGTCCAGCTTAATAGCGCGGTTCAGTTTTACGATGCTCTCTTCCAGATACTCCTTTTTACGGATTACAATCAGCTGGCATCCCTGCAAATAAGCCCGATAGGCCTCCGGATTGTTCGTCGGTACTTTTCTTAGCTTTTCTTCCGCAGTATTGCTCAACTTCTGGTCGAGTTCGAGGGCAACTTCTTTGGCTACATTACTTAAAAAAGAAAAAACGTCTTTGGTACCACCGTCATAGCTCTTCGTCCACACGGTACGGTCGTCATTCGCACGCACCAGCTCCACATTGATCCTGAGTTTCTGATTCGCCTGCAATACCGAACCTTCCAGAATATAATTGACATCCAGCTCCCGGGCAATCTGAGGGATCAGCTTCGGCGAATTACGATACTTGCCGGACGATGTCGTTGAAATGACTTTTAGCTTATTGAGCAGAGACAATGAGCCATGGATCTGGTCCATAATACCGTCGCTGAAATACACAGTTTCAGGTTTACCAAGGTTTTTGAATGGCATAATGGCGATGGAATTTCCGGAAAACGCTGGAACACCAGCCAATCGATTTCCTTTTTCTCCCAACGGTTTCCAAAAATAAGCTGCCCAGGCCATGAATAAAATGAGCCCGATAACCAGGTACAAATATTTCCTCCCAGCGAATGTATCATTCGGTTTAACATTCACCGGTGCAACAATGAATGTATGATTGCCGGTACCAGTCTTTGCTGCCGAGAAGATTTCTTCCATCACGACCGGCTTGCTGTCGGAAAGGCCTTTCTCCTCAATGGTCTTTTTCCGGTAAGCAGTTGGCGTAAGCCCGAACTCCTGAGCGAAATATTTACTGAAATTCTGTGGACTGTCGATGCTCAGCAGGTAGGCAATTTCGGCCGTTTTCATATCCGAAGATTCCAGAAGCTCCTGTGCTTTGAGCAATTTCCGCTGACGGATATACAGCGACGTTGAAAGTTGGGTTTGTTCTTTGATGTAACGATACAGCTGCGACCTGCTGGTGCCCAGTTCAAGGCAAATTTCGTCAATACCAAAATCCGAATTATGAAAGTTACTTTCGATAACCTCGTTAAATTTATCTAAAAGTACCTTCTCTGAGGATTTCATTTGCTTTGAATCAAAAGCCAAAGTTGAAACTGTTGATATTGCCCGACTGTTCAGTATAAAACTTCTTTTATTAATGCAAAATAGTTGTTTTTTACAACTTCCCTATACTCCCTTCCGGCATTTTTGGGCTGATTTCGTCAAAATTTCAATATAAAATTAAAGACCTACAAAGCTTACGAAGTTATTCGGAATCGCGCCTTACACTAATATTTAGCTGGCTATCAAACCACTTCTTAAATCGATTAACTTTTGATTTTCAAGACTGATCGGTTGGAACTGTTAATGCGCTGCAACACAAATAACTCATTGATAGTAGAATAGAATGTATCAGTCATTATTTACAAATGCATACATGCTATGAAAATTCTAGCTTTACTACTCCTCTTTTTGGCGATCGCTACCGGTTGCTCATTTGCGCAAAACTACCTGATGGACAATGGCGAGAACGGATCATTTGTAAACGCTTTCGTGGGGAAGGACAAAATCGCATTTTACAAGCAGGCGACGATTGGTTACTCTATCAACGGAAGGCTGGATATGGCTTTATCGGGATCCCACGTCCACGGCGACCATATTGGAACATTTTACACGATAACACCTTCTCTCAGCTATCTGTTTATCAAGCAAAATAAGATGCCGTTCAGTATGGGAATATCCACCGAATATGAAGTCAAGAGATTCACTCAGACCGACCTCATCAAACACAATTCTTTCCGGGTCGGTGCTTCGCTTTACCACCGGTTTAAAATCGGTAATAATGCCTCGCTGATACCCGGCGCATTTGCCACATTCACCAACACGACGCGCTCACTGGCCCCCTATCGCGATCACGTCAACGTGTCACGCATGGGACTGCAGAACACCATTTTACTGAAAACATTTTCAATCACTCCGGGAGTATCGTACTCCCAAAACACCTACCTCTTCTCGCTCAGGTTTGGCATCATTTTCAAAGGCGCAAACCACATTGAGGATCTGGGAGATTTCTAAAAAACTCATCATCGACAATGTAATCCTGAGCATTGCGGCCGGTGTGATGGTTCTGGTTCATGATGTTACATCCCTAACGGGATTTGCAATGATGTCTGACATTTTTTTTCTACCGGGCTTGCATCGCTACGCGATTTCTGGCGACAAGAAACCTTGTAAAAATTACGCCGAACGGGGTCAAATCGCGTAGCGATGCAAGCTCGGTAGCCGCCCCGCGGTAGCAAGAATAATGTCACATTCACATCCAAATGCCGTTAGGCATGTAACATCAGTAGCAAAACCGTTTAGCGTGGTTTTTCAATATGTCCCATTGCCAAAAAATCGCGTAGCGATGCAAGCTCGGTAGCCGCCCCGCGGTAGTAAGAGTAATGTCACATTCACATCCAAATGCCGTTAGGCATGTAACATCGGTAGCACAGCCGTTTCGCGTGGTTTTCCAATATGTCCCATTGCCAAAAATCGCGTAGCGATGCAAGCTCGGTAGCCGCCACGCCGTAGCAAGAGTAATGTCACATTCGCATCCAAATGCCGTTAGGCATGTAACATCAGCAGTACAACCGTTTCGCGTCTACGCCCAACTCAGGGTTTCAATCAAAAATGAATCACCCGGCCTTCATTTTTGGCTTGCTCCTTGGTGTATTGCACACCGCTGGTTTTAATTCCTTGTACATTCAGAAGCGAAATGGTTCCGCCTTTATTGCCGAGAACGAAGTTGCTACTTGCCGGGATCAGGATTTCGAGCGTACCTGCTGCATGGATTTCAGCATTTTCGATCAGGAACTCTTTTCGCGTCCTGTCCACAAGCTGCCAGCCAGCCAGGGAGATGTCTTCGTCCGTTGTATTCATTAAAATTACTTTCTCTTTACCAGCCTCATTACCTTTCGGATTCACCAAAGCGCCCACGATCACTACGTCGCCGTCCACGTCAGTTTCGCCGCTTGGCTCGCCGCCGGTGCCGGTATCTCCTACAATTCGGTGTCCGGTAATGTCGTCAGTATGCAGTGTCGCCGGGTTCAATGTGTTGAATTCTGTTTGAAATGCCAGTAATATCACCGCCCAGCGGTTCAAACCGGGAAAATGAATGAGTATACCGCCATCCTGAAAAACGCCATTGTCTTTGTCAAACGATCCGGTAGGGTTCCCTTGGTTCAGGTGAATGTCGTGCAGTCCCTGATCTTTGATCTCGGGAAAATACTTGTCTTTATTGTTCGTACTTGGCCATTTTTCTCCAAATGCAAAGATTCGGGCATTCGCGTCCGCCTTTGATTTGTTAAGTAATGCGGTTAGTTTTTCTTCAAGATCATTGTCAAGTCCTGGGGCATTGTTAGGAAGAATGACCATCTTATTGAAATCCCCAACCATATTTCTTCTCAAAAAGTCCAGCCCGAACTGCTTGCGTTTGGCTGGATCATTAATGTTATAAACACCATTGGCCGGAAACTCAATCAGAAGCCGATCGCATAGTTCGTGTTGAAAATTTTCGTCGACAAAAGTCATCAACATGGAGCCGTCCTGGGAGCGCACATTCACTGCGATCCGATAAAAATCATTGCCCGTATTGAGCTTTATTTCAAAGTGATTTGCATCCGGCGCCATAAGACCGCGGTCGTACCCGCCAATAAAAAGGTGATAATTTTTTAGTGCCATTTCAGAAGTGTTTTTGTTTAATAACGTCTCAAATGTATCACCTTTAGAGAGTCGGGGTACCACTTTATTATTTAGCGGCTACACATTAAAAAAACTTTAAATTCATTGATTTTCATAACATTAACTTAATATGTATTTGTACCTACCCTCCTAACTTGACAAGTTTTCCCCAGAAACCCGATCCTGCATTCTGATAGAAATACTGCACTCTATTATTATAATGCGAATGTTCCTCCCTTTCATATGTAAACCAAAGTTACTAGCCGTGAAGAACCTCTTGACCATCATTTTTACAATCCTTTTATCCCAACTTTCTTTTGCTCAAAATACCAGCTTGCAGAGCAGTTTCAATCTGGATTTTGAAAAGAAAACCCCTGGACAAAAACTTCCTGAAAAATGGCAGGAATGGGGCACGGGTTATCAACTATCTACCGACAGTGTTGAAAAATACAGCGGCAAAAACTCAATACTCATCAAAGCACCAGTTGAAAAGGCGAATATTCCTTTCGGCTGCGCTGCTAATACTATTCCGGCCATTTACGAGGGGAAAGAAATTGAATTAAGAGGATACATGAAATTTGAAAATGTCGAAAGCGGCTGGGCCGGCCTCATGCTACGTATCGACGGAAACACTGGCCCATTGCAGTTCAGCAATATGCAGAATGACAATATACATGGCACGCAGGACTGGAAACAGTACAGTATTAAACTCCCCTACCCTGGCAATGCGGCCAAAATCCATATCGGAGCCTTGCTCACAGGTACCGGTAAGCTTTGGGTGGATGAACTGGAACTGTTCATTGATGGCAAGCCGTACTGGCTGAATTTGTCCCCAAATTTTTTCACGCCCACGAAGAGATTGATTACAAACTGGCGACTCTGACGCTCATTGCGAGGGTGAAGGACACGCACGCCAACATTTACAGCCAGGATCAGGCGCTTAACAAGTATTTCGGGAAGAATTATGCTCCGGTACAGCTCACTTTTATAGAGGGCAAGCCAGTCGTGACGGACTACTACAACACATTGCTGGGCGAGCAGTCGGGATTGAAAAAAGGGGATGTTATTGAAACTGTCAATGGGAAAAAAATCGAGGACATCGTTAAGGAAAAGCTCGCTTATACACCGGCCTCAAACTATCCTACCCAGCTTAAAAACATGACCTCCAATGTACTGAGGTCCAACGACTCAACGATAAATATCAGCTTTAAAAGGAATGGCAAAATTGAGAAAAAGAGCATCCCGGTTTTTGGTGTAGACAAGATCAATATTTATGCAAACTATAATAAAAAAGACACCTGTTTCAAGCTAATCGAGCCTGACGTGGCTTATATTTTTCCCGGTAAATTTAAAAATACATACCTGCCCCGCATTCTTCCCGAGATTAGTAAAGTCAAAAGTCTGATCATCGATATGCGCTGCTATCCGTCTGATTTTATGGTATTTACTTTCGGAGAATTCATCTTGCCGGAGGCAAAACCATTTGTCAAGTTTTCGGCAGGAAGCTTGCAAACTCCCGGCCTTTTCACGATGACCCCTGAGTTGACGGTGGGCAAATCCAATCCTGATTATTTCAAAGGGAAAATCGTCATTATTGTCAACGAAACAACGCTGAGTCAGGCCGAATATACGACTATGGCATTTTCCACAGCTCCTAATGTTACCATTATTGGCAGTACCACCGCCGCAGCCGATGGCAATGTTTCTCCCATCGTGTTACCCGGAGGCATTCGTACCGGCATCAGTGGAATCGGTGTTTATTACCCCGATGGGAAGGAAACACAGCAGGTGGGAATCGTTCCCGACATTGAAGCAAAACCAACCGTTGAAGGAATCGTGGAGGGACGTGACGAAGTCCTGGAAAAGGCCTTGCTGGAAGTCAAAAAGAGATAATGACTGAGTCGGTATGCAACTACAATGTCATGTTTAAGCAAAGTAAATTTCTAATTTTGCAATGCTTAAACATGACAACTATGAATTTCGAGCGTCTTCTAAAACAGGTTGCCTTTATCCATGAGATCGATAAGGTTAAATACATTCTGCGAAAAACCAGGCTTTTTAACAGTGACAGAAACGAAAATGACGCGGAGCACAGCTGGCACCTGGCGATCATGGCGATCATTCTGGCTGAGCATGCCAATGAACCCATTGATATCCTGAAAGTCGTTAAAATGTTGCTGATCCACGATGTGGTTGAAATTGACGCTGGAGATATATTCTTATATGATACCGAGGCGAATCACACCAACACCGAGGCTGAACATAAAGCAGCGGAGCGTATTTTCGGTCTTTTGCCGG
The DNA here is from genome assembly GCF_026625565.1 of Dyadobacter pollutisoli. NCBI lineage: Bacteria > Pseudomonadati > Bacteroidota > Cytophagia > Cytophagales > Spirosomataceae > Dyadobacter > Dyadobacter pollutisoli. The sequence continues at coordinate 314,810 of NZ_CP112998.1, read as the reverse complement.
AAGAGCAAGCCGCGGATCTGATCGAGGTGTGGGACGAATTCGAGTCCGGGGAAACGATGGAGGCCAAATTTGCCCGCGCCATGGACCGTCTTGAACCCTTGTTCCAGAATATTTCCAATGGCGGCGGTACCTGGAAAGAGTATGATGTGCGCTACGAAAAGGTATTGGAAAAGAAAAGCGTCATTCAAAAAGGCTCCGAACATTTATGGGAATTTGCCAAAGAACTAATCGACGAAAGTGTCAAAAATGGCGTCCTGACAAAATCTGCGCATTGATATTGAATGTAAAAAAAGATAAGCTTATTTTTTCGTGGTTTGATTAGCTGCGAAACCCGAAAAAGCCATTCGTTCTGAACAGAACGAATGGCTTTTGCCTTCCTGCAACTTGAAATCTTAACCTAGCGAAACGGTACGAAGTGTTTTCGTATTTTGGGTGTTCAATTCAATGTCTTTTACCTGCTGATTGTCCCCTTCGATCAAAATGACCTGATAGGCTCCATCAGGCAGCTGGTTGAGATCGAAGCGGGTACGGGTAGCTTCCTCGCCTTTGCTGATCATTTTGCTCGCCAGTGTGTGTCCTGATTTGTCAACTAATTTCACAGAGACCGTTTTACCGTCCGACTTAATAACTGTAACATCAATTTTTCCATTCCTGCCGGTTACTACTGAGAATTTCGTGTCGTCATTCGGAGCGCCTGAGGCCGAATTTGTCTGTGCGAAACCATTAGAAGATACGGCCATTGATACTGTCAATAATACTGATGCGATGAGCGTTTTCATGGTACTTTATGTTTAAATGTGATTGTTTTTGTTTTGAAGGAAGCAACCCTGCGTCCGACTGATGATACAATGATACCGGGTCTTCAAACAACAAAAAAACACATTCGACAGACAGGAAAGGAACGACGACAGAAAGGCAAAATAAGACTCTATATTGCTGTAAATGAATATATTACTCCAATTTTAAGTCATTCATAGATCAAAATGAGGTATTCGTAGAGTACCAAAGGGGATTCATTGGTTTAATGCCGGATATCCATGGCTACCAAATCCCTGTTGCCTTTCGTATACCTGCCATTTCCCGGGCTGTTACCTTTCGTATACCCTCATAAGTTGCTGATAGCCTGACCCATCCGCTACGTTTGTATCGTCGGCAGCAACGGAATTTCTTCCTTACCAACTGGCTGACTTACAATCTTATCCATCATTTTTTATTCATTTTTAATCAATCAGTTTCATGAAAACTTTCAAATTCACATTGCTCATCCTTCCGGTTATCATCTTTCTCTCATCCTGCTCGAAAGACTCCTTAGCACCCGTTGAAGAACTACCATCGTTGGCCGGTACATTCACAGTCGCCGAAACTTCTACCTTCCCCGACGGCCGCACAGACCGCGATGAATACGTGATCACGATCAACAAATCTGCGACGGACAAAAGTTACTTTGAGATCGCAAACTTCGCCGGGTTACTGAAAAAGAAAGTACAGGTTTTGGTAGACGGGGAGAAGTTCAACATTCCTTCCCAGACATTCCAGGCCGGCAATAGCAAGATGACCGTGGCGGGCTCAGGAACTTTGCAGGGAAGCAGACTTACATTCGCCTACACCGTTCGCGGCGACTTTACGTGGGATGCCAACTGCGTGTCCGATAAACGGTAAATAGTAACAAGGATCATTAGTTAGGATATGCCGGAGGTTTTAATTAGCTTTCCGGCACCTCCTAATTCATTTCAATATGACTCATTATAAGGCACTTGCAATGCTTTTAGGGATCCTATTCTCCCTGGAAGCCCTGGCACAGGACAGCAAACTGGACAGCCTTCTGAAAGCATTACCCCAGTCCCGGGACACGATGAAAGTGAATGTGCTTAATCAGATCAGTAAGCGGTACTGGTACGCCGATCCTCCGAAGGCTATGCATTATGCCGGCGAGGCGCTCAAACTGTCGCGAACTATCCGTTTTGACAAAGGTGAGGCGCTCGCGTATAATAACATGGGTATCGGGTATTATCTTCAAAATGACTATTCCAATGCGCTGAAATATTTTATGGAGTCCATCAATGCAAACCGTGCGCTGGGTAACTTGAAAGGAATGGGCGATACATACAACAATATGGGCCTGATCTGCATTAAACAAAGCAATTACCCGCAAGCTCTTGATTATTACCTGCTTTCATTGAAGACTTATGAGGACCGGGGCGACACACGCGGGACAGTGGGAATCCTCTCCAACATTGGTAACCTGTACGACGACCTGCAGGAATATCCCGCGGCATTGGAATATTATTTCAAAGCTTTAAAGATCATTGGAAAAACCCCTGTCGAAGACGACGGGCTTGGCTTGCTGCGCAACAACATTGGCTCCGTGTACCTGAATACCAAAAAGTACCCCGATGCATTGAAATATTTGCTTCTATCATTGAAAACAAAAGATGCGTCGGACGAACAGGGAAAAGCCATCAGTTTGTCCAACATTGGCCTGGTATATATGGAAATGAAGCAGTATCCGCAAGCATTGGATTATTTTTCAAGAGCACTGCCCATTCAGCAGTCGCTGGAAGACGATTTTCATATGTTATCCACATTGGAAGGGCTGGCGCAGATATATCTTTTAAAAGGCGACCTGCCCAAAAGCAAGTCCTATGCAAGCCGGGGATTACAGATCGCTCTTAAAATCGATAACAAAAAACGGGCGGCCAATGCTTACCGGATCCTGGCAGAGATTTCAAAGCACGAAAACAACCTGGGAGCGGCTTACGAAAATCAGCTGCGTTATTCCCAAACGCGGGATTCGATCCTGAATGATGATAATACGCTCAAAATCGCGCGGATGCAGGTTCGGTATGAGGGCGAAAAAAAGCAGGCGGAGATCAAACTTCTGAAAAAAGAACAGTCATTCGATCAGCTGACCAGGAATTTGTTCGGCTTGGGTTTGCTGCTCTGTCTGGTAATCGGGGCCCTGATCGTGAGCAGGCAGCGGCTGAAAATAAAGGACGAAAAAATGCTGGCCGAAAAAGAACGGCAGATCCTGGTGATCGAACTGGAATCCAGAAGCAAGGCGCTCACTACCCACACACTTAACCTGATCCAGAAAAACGGGATCATGCAGGAGATCAGGGAAACGGTGTCGCTGGCGCTCAAATCGCCGGTTCGCGATGAAAACAATCCGCTTTTGAACAGACTGATCAAGCTTATTGATTACAGTTTCAATCTCGACAAAGACTGGGAAGAGTTCAAGCTGTATTTTGAACAGGTACATCAGAATTTCTTTGTCAAATTACAGCAAGACCACCCCGACCTCAGTCCAGGAGAAATGCGTCTATGCGCTCTCATTCGATTGAATATGAACCTGAAAGAATGCGCTACATTACTAAGCGTGTCACCCGACAGCATTAAAACAGCCCGCCACAGGCTCCGCAAAAAACTGGGTTTGTCCGACGAACAGAACCTGGTAGGTTACTTTACCAGCATTTAAAATATCCCCAACTCATTCATCCATCAACATATCATGACCGACTGGAAAATTCTTGCTATCAAACATTCGTGGAGCAATCTGCTGCTCGATTCAGAGGCCGCAGGTGCGCTTTTTTACGAAAAACTTTTCGCATTGGATCCTTCGTTAAGGCCTCTTTTCAAACATTCCATGGAGGATCAGTCCAAAAAATTGATCGATATGCTTACCTTAATGATCGTAAATCTCCAATGCATGGACGAGATGAAGGAGGAAATAAGCGCGCTCGCCAGGCGTCACGAGCAATACGGAACGCGTCCCGAACATTACCAAACGCTCGGCGTTGCACTCATTCAAACATTGGAAATTCAGCTGGCAGATCAATGGAACCCTGATCTGGCTGAGGCCTGGCAGGAAGTTTACACGATCTGGACAGATGCCATGATACATTGAAAAAACATTAGCCATTAAAAATAAACTTATCAACTCACAAGAATGGAAATTGCTTACAGCTTCGACCGGATTCCTACCGCACAGCAGATCATCGAGCTTTATAATGCCGCCGGTCTGCCAAGACCAACTCATGATGAAAAACGTATTCAGCAAATGTATGAGAACTCGAACCTGGTCGTTACAGCCTGGGTTGGAGAGCAGCTTGTGGGTGTCAGCCGCTGCATTACCGACTGGGTTTGGTCGTGCTACCTCGCTGACCTCGCCGTAAGTCCGGATCATAAAACGACTGGGATCGGCAAAAGGCTCATTGAACTGACAAAAGAAAAAGTCGGCGAGCAAACCATGATCTTGCTGCTTTCAGTCCCTACCGCCATGGAATATTATCCCAAAGTAGGGTTCAGCAAAGAAAATCGGAGCTTCATTATACATAGAGAGAAGTAGTAGTGATTAGATATAAATATCATTCCCCTACTCGCTTCGCAAACTCTCCACGGGGTTCATCAATGCCGCTTTGATACTCTGGTAGGAAACCGTGAGGAGCGCGACAACTAAGGCCACCAGGCCTGACAGTGCAAAAACCCACCATTTAATTTCAATTTTATAGGCAAAGTCCTGCAACCACAACTGCATTCCATACCACGCAACTGGCGAGGCAATGACGATCGCGATCAGCACAAGCACCACAAACTCCCTGGACAACATCCCGGCAATGCTCATAACAGAAGCTCCAAGCACTTTGCGAATGCCTATTTCCTTGGTACGCTGCGCCGCAGAAAAAGTAGCCAGACCGAACAATCCCAAAGACGCAATTATAATGGCGATAAATGTGAAGTAAATGACAATGCGTGAGGTGCGCAGCTCTTTGTCGTAGCGTTGCTGAAAGTCCTGATTCATAAAGGAATACGAAAATGGAGTACCGGGATTGAGCTTATTCCACGATTTTTCGATGCTGGCAATAAGAACGCCATAATCCGTGGTTTTGACATTGGCAATTAAATACCGGTATTTGTCGCTAATAGTCGTCGTCAGTCCGTAAGGCTTAATGCGTTCATGCAGACTTTCAAAATTGAAGTCTTTGACAACACCCACGATTTGCATCCTTCCCCGCACATTATTCAGTTCGAAATAGATGTTTTTCCCGATTGCTGTTTTAGCATTGTAACCCAATTCCTTCACCGCCCGCTCGTTCAGAATGATACTACTTGAATCGCCTGAAAAGCTTCGGGAAAATGGCCTGCCTGCTACCATTGTGAAACCTAATGTTTCAATGTAATTTTCTCCAACTGCTGCGAAATGAATGTCAACCGCCTCATTCATTGATTTATTTTCTGTATAAAAAAGTAAGTCATCGACTGTTTCCCCACCGGGGTGGGCCGATCCGCTGGATGCGGATACCACATGAGGATTGGCGAGAACTTCGTCCCTCAAAACCCTGAAATGATCAGCCGTCTGATTGCTTTTTAGCGGAATTACGATTTTTTGCTCTTTATTGAAACCCAGGTTTTGATTTTGAATAAAGGATAGCTGCTGCCAAATCACTACCGCACCCAATATCAGTATAATGGAAATTGTGAACTGGAAAACAACCAGCCCTTTACGAACTGCAACAACCGAAATGCTATTGACTAGCCTGCCTTTGAGTACATTGACCGGCTTGAAGGATGATAGAAAAAACGCGGGGTACAATCCGGCAAACAGGCCCGTAACCAAGGTTACCCCCACGATCCAGAGGATAAAGTCAGTGTTTTGTAAAATACTTAACTGCTTGCCGGTAAGATCATTAAATACAGGAAGGAACAGCTGAATGAAAACAAGTGCCAGCAGCAAGCCAAAGACCGACAACATCAGCGATTCGCTCAAAAACTGGTATACCAGCGATTTTTTAAATGCACCCAACACTTTACGGACACCCACTTCCCGCACCCGCTTTTCGGACCGCGCAGTGCTCAGGTTCATGAAATTGATGCAGGCAATGAGCAGCAAAAATGCGGCTATGGAGCCGAAAATATACAGGTAAGTCATGCTGCCATTCAGCGACAGTTCATTGCCGATCGCCGATGTAAGGTAAATGTCCGGTACCGCTTGTAAAAACAGTTTTTTGGTAATACCCAGCGCTTTCAAATCCACAGCGGCATTACGGTCCATGAAGGCCGGAAGCTTGGCCTCAAAGGCCTGTGCGCTGGTTCCTTGTTTCAACTTGACGTAGGTATGAAAAAGATTATTGGTTGCCCAGTTTTTCTGCTGCGAAACCCATCCGCCCAGGTCGTTATTTTGCATGGAAAGCAGCATATGTGCGTCGACGTGGGACTTGTGATTGTCTTTAAAAACACCGGTAACCGTGTAATCAAAGTCACCAAAAAACAGGCCGATCTTAATGGTCTTGCCGATCGGATCTGTGTTGCCGAATATTTTTTCAGCCACCGTTTCGGAAAGTACTAATGTATTGGGACTGCTGAGAGCCGTTTTTGCATTCCCATATTTGAAATCATAGGTAAATATGTCAAACAGCGTCGAGTCGGCATAGTAGCCATTCGGTTCGTAAAATTGCTTTTCCGTCGCTCCCTGGCGGTATTTCAAAAGCATTTTTTTAACGCCCGGGAATTTCAGGATACGGGCCGCTGCTTCTACTTCGGGAAAATCATTTTGGAGCCCGGCAGCTACCGGCCCCGCAGCAGCCGACCAGTCTTCTAACTTGGAAGATGTCGCCACCCGAAATATGCGGTCGGGATCTTTGTGATGTTTGTCAAAACTGAGCTCGTCGGAAATGTAAAGAATGATCAGCAGGCAGGTTGCCAATCCCATCGCCAGGCCAAAAATATTGATACCTGCGTAAGTTTTGTTCCGTGAAAGGTTGCGGAAGGCGATTTTGAAGTAGTTACGGATCATATTTTCAGTTATTTCCAATTTTGTTGGTAAAAGATCTTGCCAGGCGCACTACCGCGTTGTTATACATTGATAACAAGCAAGTTAAAACAAAATAAGCGAACACATCATGTCCAGAATCGGACATGATGTGTTCGCTTTAACAGGCGTTTGGAACCGCTCAGGAAAACATTTCAAGCATGTCGGAAATTGCATTCGCCGAGTGAATGGAAGCCGTTTGATCCAAAGTAAGCTGCCCTACTTCCGCGGCGCGTGCACGCATTTCCGTCTCATAATGTGCAATGGCCGAATGCAGGTCGGGAAATGTGTCGCTGGTAAGGCATATGCTCAGTTCCAGCGCGTCCAGCATCGCCATATTCACACCTTCTCCCGCATATGGGGGCATCAGGTGCGCGGCGTCGCCCAGCATGGTGAGGTTCGGCAGCGGCTTCCAGGTCTGGTCCAGCGGCATGCAATACTGCGGCCGTGGTATAAAATGGGATTCCGCATTGGTGAACAAATCCAGCCATACCACATCCCAGCCGGCAAATTCCTGCCCGAACCAGGCAATGACCTGTGCTTTATCATTGAAATCGATCCCGCTCGTCGCCACCCAGTCTTCATCGGTTTTGGAACCGGTGTAAAATACCATACTCCCGTCCCCTTTTGATGCCACAATGATCGATTTTTCGTCGCCCATAGCGAATATTTTCCCGCCGTTTAAGAGTTTGTGAAGTTCGGGCACCGCGTTCTCAGAATCATATACTGCGCCTTCCACTACTGTAAGGCCAGCGAAAAATGGTTGTATTGGTGTAATGAATGGCCTTATTTTGGAGTTGGCTCCGTCTGCCGCGATCACCAGGTCGGCCACAGCTTCGGTTCCATTTTGAAATTTGAGCACCCAGGAACCGTCCAGCTCTTCGAGCGTTAATAAGTAGCTATCCCACACCACAGTACCAGGCTGTAAAGATTCCAGTAAGATCTTTCTCAGCGGGCCGCGGTCTATTTCCGGTCGGTATGCCTCCTCGGCAGAAGTGAAATCGTCGTCGAACAAAATCGTTGCCTTTTTATCCAATATCCGCATTTTGTCAGCTCCTGGCCGGTAATTGGCTTTAAAGGCTTCCGTTAACCCGGCCTGCTGTAATGCATTTAGTCCCGATTCTTCGTGCAAGTCCAATGTGGCCCCCTGCACTCTCACGTCCTTGTTCAAATCTCTTTCGTACACTTTTACGTCGGCGCCTTTCATTTGTAACAGTCTGGCGAGTGTCAATCCACCCGGGCCTCCACCCACAATGGCTATTTTTTTGTTTTGAATGACATTCATTTTGTCAATTTTTATGCGTTTCAAATTATTTAAGCATTCCTTTTATCACAGCCGCGCAGCAATCCTCCACCAGTTTTTCGGTAATGATCTGCTGCGGTCTGTCCAAATGCTCGAAGTACTCGTTGACCAGGTCCAGAACCGGGGAAAATAGCAATGCCCTGTGCGCTTGATTCGGCAAATCTGCTATGACTCCCGCAGCAACCTGATTTCTCAAAAACCGGTGAACAGGTGCGAAGTACTGACCTTCGGAAATGTTCCGTGCCTGAAAAGCCTTGTTGAGCAACGGCGAAGATTTCCCGTATTGCATCAGCGCAAAGGATTGCCTGTTATCCTTAAAATAGGCAAATATGTTCTGCCAGATCCTTTTCACACCGGCTTCAAAATCAGCAGTTTCGTCAAAATCCAACAGTACTGCCTCCTCATACACGACTAGGACCTCATCAATAAATAGTTTAATGAGAAAATCTTCCTTGTTCTCGTATTTGATGTAAATGGTGCGGGGCGATACGTTCGCAGCTTTCGCCAGTTTTTGCATGCTCAGGTTTTCCAGGCCTTCCTCCAAAATGATTTTCAGCGCGATGCTGCGGATGGATTCTTCTTTTTCCAGATTTTTCGGTCTCATAGTATTCAACACCTGCTTGAATGCGTTGATCAAGTGCCAACACAAAGTAAGTAAATGTTTATTTACTAATCAAATATTTATTTTGAACTCACGAAAAATCGTCATCTTGCAGGTCGTTGGAAGGCATAGTTTTTGCAAAGCAGCCTTGCAATACCAACTCCTTGCAATACAAAATCCTTGCTACCGAATCATGAAAAAGACGCTTCAAATCGCCAATATCCTGGCCCTGATTATTACTTTAATCGTCAATTATCTCTCCAATACGGGTATCTTCAATGGCAATACAATGGCCACGGTTTCGGCCCGGTACCAGAATTTCTTCACGCCTTCCGGTTACGCATTTTCTGTATGGGGGCTGATCTATCTGGCGCTCGCGGCGTTTGTCATTTATCAAAGCCGAGGTCTTTTCAATGACAAGCCTGTCCCTACCATTGTCGAAAAAATAGGGTGGCTTTTTGTTATTTCCTGCGCGGCCAATTCGCTCTGGGTCTTCGCCTGGCTGTACGACTATACCGGTCTTTCAGTCATTATAATGGCTATTTTACTCTCTTCACTGCTTCTCATTGTGTTCCGTACACGCATGGAAATGGATGTCATTCCTATTAAAAAAATTGCGCTGACCTGGTGGCCTTTTGCCCTTTACCTGGGCTGGATCACCGTCGCTATCATCGCTAACTTCGCAGCATATCTGACCAAAATCCAATGGAACGGTTTTGGACTTGCCGATACAACCTGGACCATCATCATGCTATGCGCTGCCGGAGTAATTTTTGTCGGCCTGACCTGGGTCAGAAACCTCCGGGAGTCGTCATTAGTAGGCATATGGGGACTGGTAGCGGTTGCGGTGGCCAATTGGAACCAAACTCCGGCGGTCGCTTACACCGCCATCGCAGTTTCCGCGGTTATATTTTTAAGTAGCATGCTCCATGCTTACCGCAACAGGGGCCGACATTTTCTGGAAGAAGCGCGTTGGATTTAAATCTGGTCTAGGCCGTCCGCATCAATAGTCAAAACCTCGCTCATATAGTCAAAAAACGGCCGCATGTTCTTGAATGTCAGATTGGCTTCATTCAAAAACGTCGGGCTCAGAACTTCCGCGTCTGTGAATTTCCGGCTCAGCAGGAATTGTTTGTAGCGCAGCAGATCGATCGCTTCATCATTAGGATCGAAGCCTTTTGGAGTCGTTTTCAACTGCTCACCACGCAAGGTACCAAATGTGGAAACAAATGATTTGCTCTTCAAAATCTTCCTCAAAGGCTCGGGATCAAAGCTGATATCGTCCCGAATACGTTTCATATCTTGTGGATTGGGCGCCCAGAAACCGCCTGCGACAAAACTATTACCTGGCTCAATGTGAAAATAATATCCTCCCCTGCGCTGCGCGGTCGCACGTGAAAAGTTGCCGCTCCAATTGGTTTTATAGGGAGTTTTATTACTTGAAAAACGCGTATCGCGGTAAATACGGTGAAGGCTTTTTTTACCCGAAGGCGTTTCTATCAGATCATGGATATTTAACTCCGCCAGCAGCATGCCCGCGAAATCTTCAATATGCGTTTGCTCTTCGATGAATTCATCTTTGTGTGCATTGAACCAATCGCGGTTATTATTTTGCCCCAATACCTTTAAAAATTCCAGACTTGATGCCGGAATGAGTGTCTGCTCTGACATGTTGATGCTCTTAATCTGATAGCCAAGTGAGCAGCGAATTTAGTCAAAAGGATTAATACAGCCCATCAGCTGCCGACCTGATATCTCGTTGGAATCAATGTGCCCTTTGATAACACCTTTGTAATCCAGCGCCGACAGGCGATCTTTCCCTAGATAAAAAAATGAAATGGTCGACCGTGGTCGGCCTATGTTAAATGCTTTAGAACCCGTTTCAGGATAAGCGTCGACCAGCTTTTTCAAGGTTTCCCAGTCGCTGAATTCCAGGCATTTCAATGTAAAACGCTCATCATCTCCTTCCCAGCTCAGATACAGCAAAAAACGCTGACCGGAGGCAATTTCAAAGTAAAAATTAAACCGCCTTTGGTTCGCATAGGCGCTGGAAAGCTGCAATTCGGTTGATTCAAAAAAGTAAGATTTTATCTCTTCACGCAAATAGTTGAGTGCATCCATTCTTATCGATCGTGTCAGTTCTAGGAGTCCGTGTTATAACAAATATATTCACTGACGGCCATAATTGCTTGCTTTTTTACCGCTAACTCAAAGAATTTGTTTCTGTTTGGTTTTTAAAATAAATTCGATACGCTACCCACTACCACATTACCTACCATTTTCCTGTTCAGCATGACAAACAGATTTTTTCGGACGCTATGCGCGGCCGTAGTGATTTTGTTATCCGCTGCTATTTTCCGCCCCGACGCTGGAAATAAGATGAGCGCAGCCCAACAGGCGGGGAAAATTTATCGCGATGAAATGCATCGGCTGGACTCCCTGCTGGCAGCCTACCCCGCATACTTTATGGACAGTAACTACGCTGCGAGAATTCGTGTTTACACCGATTTGGCCCGTCAGTTCAAGCGTGTGGAGCTTTTCTTTCTATATTTTTACCCGGAAAAGGCCTATACTACCATGTGGCAGCCGATCCAATCGACCAAGCAACCTGCCGGGCCACCATTGCCTGATAACTTCCTGATAGCAGGGCCATTTGGCATTGATGCAGACTCTATTGTTGCCAAAAGCAGTAAGGCCAGCCGCGACTTTGAAAAAATGTTCATTACCCGCGCCGCCAATAACTTTCGGGCGACAATGGCTGAAACACAATACGAAAAAAACATTCCGCAAATAACGGACGCGCAGATGATGGAAGCCCTGAAAATGCAAATGTTCAACATGAGCAGCGTAGGGCTTGGTAATGGCGATTTTCAGTTGAACCCTGTCAATTTAGCATGCGTACAGGCCGAAATTCAGGTTTGGAGCAAAGTCATGCGAATTTACCTGTCGCAACTTCCCAAATCTTCCAAAAAGCTCCGTAGCGAGGTTGAAGATTTACTCGACAAGACTGAAAAATACTTTGTGGTCAATACTGATTTCGACGCATTCAACAGAATGGAATTGATCACTCAGTACCTCAATCCATTATCCGTACATTTGACTACGGTCAGAAAAACGTTGAACATTCCTGCCGGTACCCGTTTCGCAGCGCTCAATCCCGAAGCCAACAACTTATTTGAGGCTGATATTTTCAATTTGCGCTTTTTCATGCCCGACACTAGCGCCAGGCTTTTCAAGGAACGCTCCGAACTGGGCAAAGTCCTGTTTTTCGACCCGATTCTTTCCGATAATAACGAACGGTCCTGCGCATCTTGCCACAAACCCGAAATGGCATTTACCGACGGTTTGGGCAAAAGTATAAGCTTTACCCTCGATCAGTTGCCCCGTAATGCGCCGACGGTTATCAATTCGGTTTTTCAGCCCTCGCAGTTTTGGGATTCCCGTGTTAATTCCCTCGAAGACCAGGCTGATTCTGTGATCATGAACCCAAATGAAATGCACGGAACATCATTTGAGGTCGTGACCGACCGCATTACCGCCAGCGAAGAGTACATCAGGCTTTTCAACAAAGCATTCCCGGAAACGATCACGCAAGGAATATCCCGAAAACACATTAAAAGTGCCATTGCGTCTTACGAACGGACATTAGTAGGCCTCAATTCACGGTTTGACAAATATATGAGAGGCGAGAAAACCGCTTTGAATACGCAGGAAATTAATGGTTTTAATGTCTTTATGGGCAAAGGCCGCTGCGGAAGCTGTCATTATGCGCCGCTGTTTAACGGTACCCTCCCACCCCACTTCACCATTTCCGATCATCGTAGTTTGGGCGTCCCGGTGAAGGATACGATGAGCAAGTACGAGCTCGATTCGGACATTGGTTTGCAGCATTCCAGTAGGAATCCACTATTCAAGGCTTCATTTAAAATCCCGACTGTCAGAAATGCAGCGCTCACGGCACCGTATATGCATAACGGGATTTACCGGTCGCTCGATCAGGTGGTTGATTTCTACAATCATGGAGGCGGCAATAAATTTGCATTCAGGATCTTTCTATCCATTCTGCCGGACTCTCTGAACCTGAGCGTCACAGAAAAGAAAGACCTTATTTCTTTCGTACACGCACTCACCGACACCTTGGGCACCAGTACGAGGCCCAGGTATTTACCCGAAATCAAAGGCAAACATGCCGCACTCAATGATCGGATCATAGGAGGTAAATTTTAATAGTATGCGCCCATCTTTATTCATTGGCGGATATATTTTTCTAGCAGGCGCTGGCCGGGTGGTTTTTACTCCTGCACATTCAGCGGCCAAATAGCAGGGTTCATTCCTGTCATCCCGAAGTTGATTTCTGTTTTTCAGCATTGCTTCATGTCAATGCGTAGGTTTGGGTTTTTGATTCAACACTTACATTGATCTATTAGCCATGCTGACGACCTCTGCTATACTGCTGACACTGTTTATTTTAAATCTCGGAACTGCCTTTGGTGCAGGCCTTTACGAAACTATTATTATTATCCCAAAATGGTTCCCCAGATCTGTGGGTGCTGGTTACACGGTTGACCTCGCGGCTATGCGCGAGATTGATTCAGGCCGAAAATTCTGGGCGGCAGTAACTACCATGCCGCTTACCTTGCTCACTTTTGCTAACTTATATTTCGCCGCGCAAGCGCCACAACCCGCGCATGACTGGTGGCTCGCGGCTGCGCTGATCACACTCGCGGAAAGGATCAGTACCTTCTCCTTTTTTATCCCGACGATCATCAAATTACAAAATGTGAGCTCGTTCCCCCCTTCCAAAGTCCACAGCAAGGTCGCACTATGGACCCGCCTGAACTATGTTCGCTGCACGCTAAACCTCATCGCCTGGATCCTCGCCATCGAAGCACTAGCGCTTTATTTTTGAAAGTAAATGGATTATGCTGAGATAATACATTGTCATGCTAAGCGCACCATGACAAAGAGTGCGCATGACTAGTTTATCTCAGCACCACAATGTTTATGACACCAGATCTCTCACCGCCCGCCGGCTCTCCGTAAAAACTTTTGTCATTTGCAAAACCACGGAAAGAATGATCAAACCCAGTCCCAGATAAAATGTGGACGTGAGTTCCTTATTTTCGTGATAAATCAAAATCGCCAGTATAATGGTGTAAACTGGTTCCAGGTTCAGGCTCAGATTGACTGTAAAGGCAGATATCCTGTTCAGTGCCTGGGTTTGTAGCATATACAAAAGTACCGTGCAAAATAGCGCCAGTACAACGAGATAGCCAAAGTCGGACCAGGAAGGGATCATTGATTTCACCGGAAAAAAATACACGTACACCGGCATCAGCACAGTAAGCCCAAGCGCCCCGCCGATCATCGAATACACTGTAACCGTCTCACTCTCATGCACATGTGCCAGCCGCTCGTTGGTAATGGTGTACAATGCACCCAGCATCGATGAGATGACACCCAGGGCAATGCCTGCCCGGTACCGCGAATCGAAACTAAAAATGAGGGCTATTCCTGCCAGTGTTAACAAGCTCAGCAGCAGTTCGGAAACTACAAGCTTTCGCCTGTTAACAAATGGCGAAAATATCGCGGTGAAAAACCCTGCCAAAGAGAAGCAAACCACGCCTACCGAAATGTTGGAATATTTGATACTGCCATAAAAAAACAGCCAATGCAGCCCAAAAGGCAGCCCGCCAGCGAAATGCGGCCAAACTCCCTGAATGTTACGGATTTGAGCTTTTTGGTTACGGCCAATATGATAGCCAGTAAAATCGCGGCGAGACAGATCCGGTACCAGGCTAGCAACCCCTCGTTTAGCGTGATTAATTTTCCAAAAATACCGGTAAACCCGGCGAGTACTATGGCTATATGTAGTTTAATGAAAGCCTTTTTCATTTGTAGAAATGTTCAAATAAAGGTTTGAAAAATAGCGATGTGTCCGCCCGAACTTGCGTTGACGACAGCACATGCCGGATTAAATGAGCCCCTGAGGGCATCCAGCCAAACAACCTTTATGTCAAATGGAAACAGGCAATAGCATTATACCCTCCTGAAAATCAGGAAGGTTACATTGAAATGTTCCGGTTGCTTAGCTTAGGCAGCTACCGGTGGAGGAAGAATACAGGAGAAATAAGTAACGAGGTGCATACAATTGGTTTTTTTGCAAAAATAGAACAAGTTTCCGAGATCACTTCATCCTGACATACTTTTCAATGTTCAGCCGGTCCACACCCGCACTCACGACTTTCTCCACACCTCTCTGAACAAGTGTATCATTTTGGATTTCAACGGTAAACGGAAAGTCGCTCCCCTCCCATTCCCTGGCACTACAATATTCCAGATGTTCGGTATAAGTGCTGTCTTTCAGCGAGTAAGTGCCTCCGCCCGACGAAAAAGAAGCCGTAGAATCTTTCCCTTTGCTCAAATCATGCTGTAAAAAAGCAAAGTGCGTATCATTGATGATCTTAATGAACGAAGTATTTTTCGTGTAGTCGGTAATGGTCGTATCCCCTTTTTCAATCAATGTGCCCGTAATCAGTTTCCAGGTTCCGGTAATGGGCAGCTTGCCCTCTTGATCAGCGTCAGCAGTAGTTTCGCTATTGCATGAAAACAGGGAAACCATGATAAAAAAGGCACCGACAATCGATTTCAAGCCATATTCTATTTTGATACGAGACATTCAGGTTTGGGTTTAATGTTGGATAAAAAAGCAATTGCAAGTAACCATTTACTGGTGAATATACAGGCAAGTCGCGTATGGAATAGTTTTTGTTGACAATCAAGCTGATAAACTCAACCCCATAAAAATGGAAAATCTGGACAATGTTACACTCCACGCGGCCCGGCTTGGGAACATAGCGGTTTTGCAGGAATTAATTGAGAGAAAAGTTGATGTCACTATCCAGGACGACAAGGGATATACGCCGCTTATTCTGGCCTGTTATCACAATCATTACGAAGCCGCCGACCTGCTCCTGAAAGCCGGAGCAGACGTCAATGGTCATGATTTTGGAGGTAACACAGCCTTGATGGGTGCCTGCTTCAAAGGTTATACGGACATTGCGGAGCTATTGATTGAAAATGGGGCTGACCTCAACCTACAACATGGAAATGGTGGTACGGCATTGATGTTCGCCGCCACGTTTGGCCGAAATGATGTGGTTCGGTTACTCCTGCGCCACGGAGCGGATAAAACCATTCTGGATACAAGAGGATTATCTGTCGCCGACCTTGCGGTACAGCAGGGCAATGACGAAGCAATTGCGCTATTGGAATAAACCCTTACCGGTTTTTGATTAAATAAAAAATACCCGCACGATGAATGCGGGTATTTTTGCTTGCTCTGTCCTCTCAGTTAGGCTGGTACCTTTCTCGGCTTTTCCCTATCCCAAAACCGGTGCTGTGCGATGGCAAGAATAAACTGATCCGCCAGTTGTTCGGCATCATCCTGGACCACTACACCTTCGGCCAGTACTGTATCATCTGAAAAATCCTCAGGCAGTTTCTTACCAAAATAAGTCGCTTCCAAGACCTGCATCGCCGTGGAATCCGCTGCGATCGCTTTGCAATGCCGGTAAGCCTCATTCAGAAAATGAACCGCGTCTGCGTCAGCTTCAATGGTTGCAGCACTGACCGTCCCGCCAGGTACATATACCGCATCGTAGAGCACTGATGCCGCGGTGAGCAGACTATGCTGAACTGGTATTTTCGTATCATTTTCGGCTGTAATGTAGTTCTGGTTTGGCGCAATGATCTCGACCACAGCACCGGCTGCTTCCAATGCATCTTTTACAGTTGTCAAAGAAATTTCGTCAACACCATCTGCTGCCAGAAATGCAATTTTACGCGTTTTGATACTGTCTTTGATGGTATTTGCCATACTCAATGCCGGGGAGGAAGCCAACGTACTTTCCACCATTGCTGAATCGTAATCCGCCGGGTCTGCGTCGGCGGGAATGCTGTGGTTTACCGGTAGCGCCGGATCCTGTGGTACGTCCAGCCGGAGCGCATATCCGACCTGTGCTGCCAGGCTGGCGTCGACCAGGGAAAGGATTCCCAGCATTCTTTCACGGACACTCACATCATTTACTTTCCCCAGCTCAAAGCTATATGCATCGACAATGTGGCTTTGTTCGGCGACGGACTGACTGTTAAAAAACAATCTGGCCTGACTGAAATGGTCCAGAAAGCTCTTGCTCCTGGCCCTGACTTTTTTCGCGTCTATCCTTTCCGGGTATGAACTGTAACCACCTTCGGAAGCTTTCGCCTGCACTGGAAATGCATTGCCTATCGTATTGGGGCCGTAACTGGTTTTACCCTTGTTGATCGTCTGCCGCATATAACCGTCGCGCTGGTTGTTGTGAACCGGCGAAATTGGGCGATTAATAGGAATTTCCTGAAAATTGGGCCCACCCAGGCGGATCAATTGCGTATCTGTATAAGAGAAAAGACGCCCCTGCAACAATGGATCATTGGTGAAATCAATCCCCGGTACAATGTGTCCCAAATGGAATGCAGCTTGCTCAGTTTCGGCGAAAAAATTGTCCGGATTCCGGTTTAGAGTCATTTTCCCGACTCTTTGCACAGGTACCAACTCCTCAGGGATCAACTTCGTTGGATCCAGCAGGTCAAATTCAAATTTGAATTCATCTTCTTCCCGCACGATCTGTACACCCAGCTCCCATTCAGGAAAATTGCCAGCTTCAATGGCATCCCAAAGGTCACGACGGTGAAAATCCGGATCTTTTCCCGAGATCTTTTGAGCTTCATCCCAGGCAACAGAATGCACACCTAATAATGGTTTCCAATGGAATTTCACGAAACTCGCTACACCGGCTTCATTCACAAACCGAAATGTGTGCACACCAAAACCCTCCATCATCCGGTAGCTTCTTGGAATTGCCCGGTCACTCATTAACCACATCACCATGTGCGCGGATTCAGGCATGACAGAAACAAAATCCCAGAATGTATCGTGTGCCGAAGCGGCCTGGGAATCTCGTTATCGGGTTCGGGCTTTACGGCGTGTATCAGGTCAGGAAATTTTATGGCATCCTGAATAAAAAATACCGGCATATTGTTCCCTACGAGATCAAAATTACCTTCATTGGTATAAAATCTGACCGCAAATCCCCGCACATCACGGGCCAGATCAGTTGATCCGCGCGAACCTGCTACCGTAGAAAACCTGACAAAAACAGGTGTTTCCAATGAGGTATCGTTCAGGAATCCCGCTTTGGTCACCGAAGCCAGCGGCTCATACAATTTGAAGACGCCGTGCGCACCCGAGCCCCGCGCATGTACTACGCGCTCAGGGATACGCTCATGATCGAAATGTGTGATTTTTTCGCGAAGGATAAAATCTTCTAATAATGTAGAACCCCGGTCGCCCGCCTTTAAACTGTTTTGATCGTCGTTGATCAGCAGGCCGGTATTAGTGGTCATTTTTTGTCCCTGCGAATCTTCCTTATGCTGTTCCAAAGCGGTGATTTTCATGTTTCCCGGCTTTGAAACTACTTTTTCTGATTTTTTAATATTCGCCATAAAGTGCATTGTTTGAATGGATCAGCTGCGTTGTTAAAAATGCGTTCCATCAACATTGCCATCCGGCGAAAAAATGCATTAAATTGGGTCAAACAACGCGTAATGCGGTATTCAAAAATTATCAGAAATTGTTGGATTGAGAACATGTGGACATATTTACCCTTCTCAACTTGCACGCTACCGTTCCCAGGAAAACGACGATTTGACCGTTACCTGATCGCCGACACCGATGTCCGAAAGCCAAACATCCTTTCCTTTTTCAGGCGTAGTGCTGAGAGCGCCCGCTGGTAACAGTTTGTTTTCATGAATGGACTTTAAGATACCTAAAACTTTGAATTGACTATCCAGAATGGTCGTTCCAGAATACAGCGGAGCGAACGGGAGATTGGTATCAGTAGTAATGGAATCGGGATGAACCTCCGTGATATGTACCTTACCCACGAGCAGGTCGTCCTGCATCTTCATTATCAGTTCATTATTTTTTATCTCAATGGATTCTAATGGATGCACGGTAGTCCGGTATACATTGGTGAAATGTACTGCTGAACCTTTGAGCTTATCATTCAATTTACGCCCGGCGTACTTGACTTTCACTGCCTGTGTCACAAGATCTATTGCTGCCACGGTACCTTTTAGTTTTTCAGCGCGATAATCTTTTCCTTTCACTTTCAAATAAGTACCATCGCTGAAATAGACGCGGCCGACATTGCCTTTTGAATCAAAAGTCACCACGGCAGCATTCGCGTCGGTTTCTATTCCCCTGCCAACAATCATTTTCACCGTATTGGAGGTATCGCTAATCACCACATCAGTTGCGCCGTTGCGAATCACTTCCACAGCTGCTCCACTACCATTTTCCAGTTTCAGCAGGGTTGTATTTTGAATGTAAGAATTTACGGAGTACGGTTCCATGACGCCTACGAATGTACTTTGCAAAGGCTGCGTGCCGGTTGCTTGGCGACGGGCGATCACATATTTGAGTACATTGGTTTTGGCGCGTGGTTTGTCATACGCATCCGCGAGAATGATTTCCTGAGTACCCGCTGGCAAAATATGTATTTTCAGCCGGGCAGAATCGGCCAAAAGGTGTTTGTACTGAACAATTCCTTTGCCACTTTCCAGCTTCTGCACATTAAACAGATATTGATACCCCGAGCCTTTGTAATTCCAGTAGCTGCCCGCGTAATCTTGAACGCCCATTCTGGAATCATCGTAAATTTGACCAAATTCAACATCCTTGCCAGCCAGCGTACCCGGCTGTTTGTCACTCCATTTGCTTCCCGAAAGAGATACTTCCCCCGGTGGGCCATGTAGCGAATAATCATGCTGAGAACCTCCCGAAACCCTGAAAAAATCGACCACATAACTTTGTGAACTGTCAGCGTCCACCATGATCATGTTTCGCCGGTAGGCCGTGGTCTGAGGATAAGCAGGCGACGAAGCATCCATTGATCTCGCAAATGTGCCCGACGAAAAATCGTGGAGAACGCCTGGCAGATTTTCAAGCTGCCGCTTCGAATCCACCACCACAGCATTGTGCCCAACCGTGTTGAACGACCAGGTATAAACCTCCTTGACATACTCGTTCATCGCATCAGGATAGCCCAGGTCGGGCATCATTTTCTGGCCGTTGGCAAACAGCTCGAAATTCAGAAAATCCCAATGGAAATGGGTGCCTTTGAAACCGTAATTGAAAGACAGCGCTGTCACATCCCTGCGATTATTGAGGATTCCAAGACCATAACCGGCCAACAACCGGGAAGGCTGCACAGGTACCGCGCGGTGATGGGGCAAAGGCGCTACTTCGGGCAGAACCTCTCTGAAAAGTGACTCAAAACCCGAAAAAGTGTGCCCGCCAACCTTGTCGATAGCCGCAAGCCAGATCAGATAGGCCGGGTCCTTATACATTTTATACCCGATCTGGTACACGTCAGGGTCCTGCCCCACCAGCGCACCCAATACCGAACCGCTGTCCCCGATATCAGGTGTAAATTTCCCGGCGGCTACCAAGGCGAGCGGACTGTTGATCAGGTAGCGCAGCCTCGGCTCCTTAAACAGGTTCATGCCGCCAATGTTGAGCATTTCACTTATTTTGGCCATTTTCTCCACCGTCAACATATTGTAATGCGGTGCTTCCAGAGGCTGCCCGTCCCTGAAAATCATGTTGTACAATGCATACCTGATCCCGCTCTGCACACGGCTTTCGCCTGGTTCCTCCACGATCATATGCAGGTATTTTTCGGTATCCATATTCTCCCTCGCCAGCAGAATGTATAGCAGTGCAGTTTGGTGCATACCATAATTCCCCTGGATTTTCCTTTGCAAATAAGCGTCCAAAGCATCTTCGAGCACATTGGCCTCGATAAACGAACGGATCTGCTCGCCCGTTTTCCCGCACAACTTTTGAAGCTCCGCGTCGCCGTCGATACTTTCCCAAACGGCGTCGTAAGCTTCCGCAGCATTCTGAATGAGGCTCGCCTCCCAGATCAGGTTTACAATTTTGCCATTGTAAGCACGTCCTTTGGCCCGCTCCATCAGGCCATAGCGCGACTGGTTGGCATGGTCCATCGAGGGATAGACCTCTGCCAGCCGGTGCAGCATTACCGCTGCCTTGTGTGCATAGCGTTTGTCGCCGGTGAGTAAGTAGGCACGGCCCAAATCCGCCATACCGGGTTCTATATGTGCTTTCCAGGTCCAGTGATTGGCATAGGCTACGAACCAGTAGCGTTCCCCATCGGGCGCAACCCAGCCCCAGCCATCGTCGACATAGGTCGAATCCCAGCCTTTTTTGTCTTTGAAATTGCTTTTATAATAAGCCGCATAATCATTACCGGGGAACATCTGCCCGTCAATCGGCGACTTCACCTGGAACGGGTGGCGCGGGTCCACGATCCAGGGATAGGTCCCTCCTACTTTGAAAACTTTATCCCCGTGAACCGGACTTCCTTTTGGATTGAGGTCAAAAGCGCGGGGCACGCGGGCGTCGGCCATTATGTCCCTTAAATCTGAATCCGTCCATTCCAGCCACTTGTCCGCGGCTTTGAGTACTTCGTCCAGCACCTTACCGGCTTCCGGGTACTTCGCCACATTTTCCCTGGCCCGCACCAGGTCCTCATCTTTGTAAATCATCCGCCTGGTTTTCAACGGATATTGAGGAAATCTTTCCGGAACCTGCTTAAAAGGAGGAATAAAGAGCTGGCTTCCGCTTTTAGTATCATTACCGGGTGGTGGATCAGCCCGCTGCTGTGCAATGAGAGTGTGTGTACAGAGTATCAATAACAGGATAAGTCCGCGCATGTGCTTACTGTATTCTAAAATTCTGTTTACAAAAATATAATTAAATTATAAACATTAAAGATCATTGTAGTGATGAAACTAACCTTACTTAGCTGAATATTATTTTTACAACTGGTTATTTTTGAATGATCACTTCCTTTGTAGGTTCGGAGGAATACCTTTTTTGTTAACCAAATAAGTCATTTTTAGATATTTTTCAAAAATTATATGCCTGATCTCAGCTTTACCAGACGCGACTTCCTGAAAAAAAATGCAATGATCGGACTAACCGCCGGAATCGCGCCGGAATTGGTTGGTAGCCACGAATTGCAGAATGCGCAATCAGGGTTCGACGATAACATTCAGGCAACTGATGAAGCAACCACTTTGTTCTTTGATGGTTTTACGAGGATAGGGCCCAGAAAATACAAGCATCCCGCCGAAAAATGGAAGCTCACGGATCTGCTGGAAGAAATGGACCATTGTTCGGTGTCCGCCGCGCTGGTCGCTTATACGCAGTCTGTGAATTACGATTTGATGTATTCCAATCTGGAATTGAGCGGTATGATCAAGCCCTACCCGCATTTGCTCCCGATCTGGAATGCAATGCCGCATCACACCGGCGAGTTTCCTGCGCCAGAAGCATTGGGAAAACTAATGCGTGAAAACAATGTACGGGCACTGAGCATTCACCCCAAAACCAATGCATGGGACTGGAAGGCGAAGCATTCGAAGGTACTTTTCGACTGGATCGGCGCTAACAAAATCTTGCTGATCACAACCGGTAATGAGCTGGGTTCCTGGTCGGATGTAGAGGAGTTTCTGATCAGATATCCGCAGGTACCATTGCTTTTGACAAGCGCGGTATGGAATGAGCAGCGATACGTACTGCCGCTGGTGCAGCAATATAAAAGCCTGCACATTAGTTTCGATAATTTTCAGATCAACGAAGGGATCGAATACCTGCATCGCATTGGCTGTACGTCACAAATGATATTTGCCTCCAACAGTCCGGCGATGTCAGCCGGAGCGCACCGCACTTATGTTGACTATGCCAACATTCCGGCCGCCGACCGCGCCAAAGTTGCAGGAGGAAATCTGATGCGTCTGTTAAAAATGACCCAACCGCCTCCGTTGCGCGAAAACAAAACCGAAGACATACTCATGGACGCCGCACGCAAAGGCCAGCGCCTGCCCGTGCCTGTGATAGACATGCACATGCATATGCTACACGAAGGCCTGAACGGGGGCGGCTGGACGTACCGCATGGAAAATGGAGGGCCAAAAGGCATTTTTGAAATGGGCAAAAGACTGGGCTACCACGGCGGCGGTATCATGAGCTGGAATGGTGTCGTGAGCCAGAATGCGATTGCCGGAAATCCCTGTACCGCAGAAGCATTGGACGTGGCGCCAAAAGGATACTGGGGGCTGGCGACGTTTGACCCGAGCCATTACAGCCAGGAGGAACTAGGGAAAATGATCGCTCAGGTGTATTCCGACCCACGGTTTATTGGCATGAAACCTTATCAGTTTTACGGTTACGAATTCCACAATCCGGTGTATGACATCTGGTGGAAATATGGCAACGAACACCAATTTTACGCATTGATCCACAATTCAAGGGAGGATTTGCTGGAAGTGGCAACGCTTGCTAAAAAATACCCGGACGTGCGATGGGTGATTGCCCATGCGGGGGGCAGCTACAAAATGGCCGATATGGCAATCGCCGCTATGAAAAAATTCCCGAATGTATTTGCCGAAATCACATTGACGCCAGTGCATTTGGGCGTGATAGAATATCTGGTGGCGGGTGCCGGCGAGGACCGCATTCTTTACGGCTCCGACCTTCCGATGCGCGATCCAAGGCAGCAACTGGGCTGGGTCGTATTTTTAAGATTACCATTGACCGTAAAAAAGAAGATCCTCGCGGAAAACGCAATGCAGGTACTGAAACCTTGCTGGGACAGACTTCCCGAACACAACCGTCCAACATTGACATTACCCTAACCCATTATTTGCTAATTTGTTATGTGTCAAAATTTTCACATTTCCCGAAGAGATTTCCTGGCCGGTACTGGCGTACTTTTGGCGAGCCGGTTCCCTTTGTTTGCCGAATCGGCGGAGGAGCCCATTATCGACATTCACCAGCATACCGACTATGCTGGCCGCACCCACGAACATTTGCTGGCGCATCAGCGCAAAATGGGTATTTCCAAAACCATTCTGCTACCTGCCGGAACGCCTGCATTTGGCATGTCGACGCACCACGGCAAGACCAATGGACTACAAGCCAAATGTTCGGGCAATGATGTGTGTTATGCTTTTGCACAAAAATATCCGGGTGAATTCACGTTTGGGGCCAATGAGGTACCCGACTTGCCCGACGCCGTGAAGGAAATTGAAAAATACCTGAAACTGGGCGCGCCCGTGATCGGCGAGTTAAAATTCGGCGTGGATTGTGACTCGAAAGAGATGCAGAACATTTACAAACTGGCGGAGGAATATAAAGTGCCGGTACTGATGCACTGGCAGTTTCAAATGTTCAATTACAATTTTGAACGATTCCCGAAAATGCTTGAAAAGTACCCGAAAGTCAATTTCATCGGCCACGCTCAGACCTGGTGGGCCAATATTGACAAAAACCATACGGACCAGAATGTGCTTTATCCGAAAACCAAAGTGACCAAAGGAGGCCTCACCGACCGCTTGCTCAGCGACTATCCAAATATGTACGGGGATCTTTCGGCCGGGTCGGGATTGCTGTCCATGACACGGGACGAAGACCACGCCACCGATTTTCTGACGCGCCACCAGGACAAGCTGCTTTACGGCAGTGATTGTGACGACATTGCAGGCAGCGGTGAAACGTGCCAGGGTTCCCAGACAATTTCAGAGATCAAAAAACTGGCTTCTTCTAAAAAAGTTGAGCGAAAGCTATTATATGAAAATGCAAAGCAGCTTTTCAGGTTGTGAGGATCTAAACTACAAAGCGATGAGAACCCAGGTATACCTTTTATTTTCGATTGCCATTCTTTTTTCGGTTAGCACCGCATTTCTATCTTCATCCCAAAAGGAACCTGCAATAGTCACCATTGAGGGCGGCAAAATCTCAGGCTTACTCAGCGCCGACGGCAAGATCAGCATATATAAAGGCATTCCGTTTGCTGCGCCACCGGTCGGAAATCTGCGCTGGAAGGCTCCACAGCCCATTATTCCATGGTCGGGCGTTCGCAAATGTGAAGCGTTCGGCGCTAGTCCCGTACAGGGAAACCCGGCACCGTTCAGTATGTGGAGCGCCGAATTTTTGATCGCAAAAGAACCCATCAGCGAAGACTGCCTCAACCTGAATGTATGGACTGATAATGGTCAAAAGAATGCTGCACCGCGACCAGTGATCGTGTGGATTTACGGTGGCGGATTTGGCAGCGGCGGCAGTAGTTGTGCGATTTACGACGGTGAGGCGACGGCTCGAAAAGGAGTTGTTTTTGTGAGTATTAATTACCGGGTAGGTGCGTTCGGCTTTTTTGCACATCCTGAACTAACCGCTGAATCCGGAAAAAACGCATCGGGGAATTATGGCCTCATGGACCAGATCGCTGCTTTACAATGGGTTAAAAAGAATATAGCGCAATTTGGCGGCGATCCTACCAATGTCACGATTGCGGGACAGTCTGCCGGTTCCATGAGTGTGAATTGCCTGGTGGCTTCCCCTTTGGCCAAAAACCTTTTTAACAAAGCCATTGCTGAAAGCGGCGCAGGTTTTGCCAGACCCTACCCTACTTTACAAAAAGCGGAAGAAAGCGGCCTGGGCATGGCAAAGTCATTGAATGTATCGAGCCTGGCGGAATTGCGTAACATACCTGCGGAGGATATTCTCAAAAAGACACCTGCTATGCGTGGCCCGATCGTGGACGGCTACGTGCTCCCCGCATCCATTGCGGATATTTTTGCCGAGGGTAAACAAAATGATGTAATCTTATTAACCGGTTGGAATGAGGATGAAGGACTGTCGGGAAAACCCAAAAATGCCGTGGATTATCAAAAGCAGATCAAGGAACAATATGGTGCGCAGGCGGAGGAATTGTTGAAGCTTTACCCCGGAAGCACCGACGCAGAAGCGGCCTCATCCCAAAACAGAATTTCCCGCGACATGACTTTCGGGGCCCAGAATTACGCCTGGGCCAAAACGCAAAGTGACGCTGGCAAGAAAGTATACCTGTATCGTTTCGACAGAAAAGTGCCCGCTACCGGTGAGTATGCACATTATGGCGCATTTCATACCGCGGAGGTCGCCTATGCTTATGATAATCTTCGCTTTATCAATCACCAGCTCAGACCATTGGAACCAGCCGATGATAAAATTGCACATGATATGTCCACATATTGGGCCAACTTCGTCAAAACCGGGAACCCTAACGGGAACGGACTTCCTCAATGGCCTCTCTACACTCCGAAAGAAAAGCAAACAATGGTAGTCGGTACGGGCGCCCGCACTTTGCCGGATGCCGCCTCGCTGGACTTTATTTTAGGCTTGATGCGTAAGCGTTAATAAAAAAGAAACCAGGTCGTGGAGCCCGTTTGTAGCCGTGGCACTATATTTTTATTGCGTCTGTAACGCTGTACATCACGCAGTTAAAATTTAAAAAAGTGAAAACGATCTACCTGGCAGACGACGACGAAGACGACAGAATGCTGATTCGCGATGCGATAGAGCGGGTCATTGAAAATGTGGAAGTGATTGAGGTTGAAGATGGAGAAAAGCTTCTCACACTCATCACAGCGAACAGTAATTGCCTTGATTCCGCATTGATTTTAATGGATATGAACATGCCGCGTAAAAATGGCCTGGAAACACTCACCTTCCTGAAATCAAATCCCAAATATGAGCGCATTCCTGTGCTGATGATGTCCACGACCTCCAATCACCAAATGATTGAACAGGCATATAAGCACGGCATTGACGGCTATATGATCAAGCCAGTCAGTGAGGATGAATTTACCAGTCTTGCTGAGAGCATTGATACCCATTTTCCACTCGAAAGGCCCGTTTACAAGCGTAGTCCCAAGCCTCGCATAGCAAGGGGTTGGAATACCGCCCGATGGAATAATGACGTCAAAAACCTTCCCAACTTTTGGTGGAAGACAGTTACCTATTCTAAAAAGAGATAACCATCTCCCACCAACTTCTCTCAGGCTCCGCTGCTAGTTATGCACTGCGAATTGGCCTGGCTGGTAATTCCCTACCTTATTAGGAAATGCAATATTGACCCTGTTGTAACCATTAATGGTGATAACAGCCAGGGTGAGATCAATCAGCTCCTCTTCTGAAAATTGCTTAATCGCGTCCTGGTAAATCTCGTCCGGCACCTGCCCGCCCTCAATTTTCGTAACTGCTTCTGCCCATGCAAATGCTGCACGCTCGCGATCCGAATAGACAGGTGCTTCGCGCCAGGCATTCAGCAGATAAAGCCGTTGCTCCGATTCTCCTCTTGCACGCAAATCCTTGGAATGCATATCCAGGCAGTAGCAGCAGCCATTAATCTGCGAAACCCTGAAAGATATCAGGTTCAAAAGTGACTCTTCCAGATTCGATTTCGCCAGATATGCGCCCAAACCGAACATCGCTTTCATAGCTCCTTGTCCTTTCGCGAAAATATTGATTCTCTTTTCCATTTTTTGTTTGATTGTAAGTGAATATTTGAAATACACCCTAATGGCGAATGAGATCGCGAAAATTGGACAGCGGTGACAAAATATTTTTCAAATATTTCACAAAACGCTCATTATCATCCCATATAAACTTTAATACGGTTCAGAAACTGTTTTTTTCAATTCAGCACAAACAGGCTGTGCGGGTGCTTACTGCCGCTATACTTTTGGAACATGTTTCACTTAAAACAACGGATTTAACACTCCGGATGTAACCATCAGATAGCCATGAGCACAATTGAAATTGAACAGGAACAAGCCGTTTCACCCGTACACATCCTTCAAACCGGGATGAGTTTCTGGCCTGCTAAAACCCTTCTTACTGCTGTCAAACTAGGCCTTTTTACGGAACTGGCCGACGGCCCGTTATTCGCTTCCGAAATTCAGCAAAGACTGAAACTGCACGAAAGAAGCTACTTTGACTTTCTGGATGCATTAGTAGCCCTGGGCTTTCTGCAACGCGCAGGATTCGGCTTTACAGCTACCTACGAAAATACACCCGAGACTGCATTGTTCCTCGACCGCAACACCCCTGCATACGTGGGAGGCTTGCTCGAAATGGCCAACGATCGTCTTTACCCATATTGGGGAGACCTGGAAGAAGCGCTTCGCACGGGATTACCTCAAAACGAGATCAAACGTACCGGTAAGCCACTTTTTGAAGCGATTTATGCAGATCCTTCCGGCCTTGAAATGTTCCTCGAGGGAATGGCGGGTGCGCAGGTAGGTAACTTTATGGCCCTGGCAGAAGCATTTGATTTTAGTCAATACAAAAAACTTTGCGATGTTGGCGGCGCCAATGCATTGCTTTCCGTTTGTGTGGCACACCGCCACCCTGGCTTGCAATGTTTGTCCGTTGACCTGCCGCCAGTAACCCAGATCGCTCAAAAGAATATAGAAAAACTGGAACTGACACATCGCATTCAGGTAGGAACGCTCGATTTCACATCAGAAGCATTTCCGGAGGCTGACGTGATCACAATGGGTAACATTCTGCACGACTGGAACCTGGAAGAAAAGAAAATGCTCATCGGCAAGGCTTACGAGGCACTTCCGGTAGGCGGCGCGCTGGTAGTGATCGAAAACATCATCGATGACGAGCGCAAAGAGAATGCTTTCGGTTTAATGATGTCGTTGAATATGGCGGTGGAAACAACCGGAGGATTTGATTATACCCATGCTGATTTTCATCAATGGGCAACCGAGGCAGGATTCCGCTCAACTGCCAAAATACATCTCGCGGGACCTTCAAGCGCAGTAATCGCTTATAAATAGATTTTTTGTCAGTCTGAGCGCGCGGATCTTAATTATTTTGTCCCACTGAGCGGAGTCGAAGTGCATGCACTTCGACTCCGCTCAGTGGGACAAAGCTTCACTACTTCCCGGAAAGCGATTTAATATACATAATCACTGACTCAATATCCGAATCCGACAGCACACCCACAAAAGAAGGCATTTCTTCGTTGTAGCCTTTCACGATATGTTTAGAAGGTGTCAGGATTGATTCTCTGAGGTAATTTTCGTCGGCAACCGTCGTGGTACCATCATCAAATGTCCGCTGGGATTTGTACAGGTTCTGAAAAGGGGGACCGTACATTCCTTTCGTTCTCAAACCTTCCGAATGACAGCCGGAGCAAGCCATTTTCTGAAAAACCTCTTTGCCTTTTTCGACAGTAGCAGGTTCAGCTTTCGCCATCGGTGCTGTTTCCACAGGTTTGGGTGCAGTTAGCAAAGCAAGGTCTACATTAGTGAAACCGTATTTTTGCAAATCCATATCCGTAGCACTGTTTACGGTAAACCAAAACTGATCGTTCATTTGGTGACCGTCCGCTGCCTTCAACTCGTACGAAACTTGCATTTGCATGATCTCGGTCATTTCCGGTATCAGGAGTAACACCTTTTTGCGGTCGGCAGACAAGTACGAAGCCACTACCGGCAATGTCTCTTCACCAGTAGTACCGTCCAGTTTGAAGTGGCCCGAACCATATTCTTCGGTACGCTTGTAGTTCCATCTTTTAACCGCGAAATTTTTCGCGTCTGCTGCGGCAGTAGCATCCAATGCATTATCAAAGCCCAGAACAATACCCTGCTTGCCAGCGCGGAAATGATTGGGCATATAACTAGGCTTACCGGTGTAGCGCAGCCTCAACAATGCACTGATACCATTCGAACTAGAACCCCAGAGGTTGAAACCAGCGACATACATCTGTCCATCTATAGGGTTCAGCACACCTTTGGACGTGGGGGCCGGATAATTGGCATTGATAAACGAAACACCTCCCTGAATTACTTTTGATGCGCTATCGATCAAAACCCTGAACAAACCCGGATGACCAAAAGAAAAATGGATCAGACTCCCATTCAAAGGCCCCATTTTATTGCCGATAACCCACGCCTGGCCTATGCTCGACCGATCGATGCTGTGAGGTATCCAGGTCAGCGGCGGTGCGATCGGCGGGTTGTCCGTGCGGTGCGCTGTGGGCTCTACGCCATAGTAATCTCCTTTTTTGATCAAATAAATGGGCGTGGAAGGAACAAAGTTACCCTGCTGATCAGAGGCAGTCAATACGCCGGTTTCAGGATTCAGTCCCAGGTATGGTCCCCGCAGACCAGTTGCGATCACTTCTGATTTTCTTCCATCGGGCGAAATTTTGAGGATCGTACCATTTTGATCAGAACCTACACGAAACCCTTTCCCAGCAACCGCAGTCATACCAGGCCCATTGCTCAGACTTCCCCCTTTTGCAATGTAAAAACTACCATCCGGTGAGTACACGAGATCAGCCGCCCATTCCCTCGACTCGGCGGACTGCGACATCACATTGGAGAAATTCTCATAATAATCCGCCATGCCATCCTGGTCCAGGTCATTCAAACGGACAATACCATTCCTGTCAAAAACGTAGATCGTATCTTTCACGATTTCCACACTCATCGGCTCATGCAGGCCAGACGCGAACCGCTTCCATTTCAGGTTACCGAGTTCTTTATCAATGCCTTCGATCGTCCACACGTCCCCTTCAAAAGTAACGACAGCGGCACGGCCATCCTTAAAAAAGGCCATATCGGCCACACGCACATTTCTTTTCCATGGATTATGCAGCGGTAATGTCAGCTCATCGGTAACAAATGCAGCGGTATCAGGTGCTAGTTTGCCTTTTGTCACAACGGTTTCCTTCCAGTTCGCAGGACCACCTTTGCTGAAATCCGGCAGCGGCGCAGGCTTCGTCCGGCAAAATTTCTCGAATGCTTTAACTTGTGAGGCGAGACCTTTCCAAACCACCACAGTAGCCTCTGTGGCTCTTGCTGACGCAGGCACACGAACCGTGAGATAGCGGCCGTCTGTTACGCCCGGCTGCCACGAAACTTTGCTTTTCCCCAATATCCCGACGGCCGTCACAGTGTCTTTATTCGCTCCCTGGTAAATGTACGCGATCCGCCCCTTCACCTCACTGCCCGTACTGTTTCGCACTTCGGCCGCTGTGAGATAGATGTCGTTGGTTACATTACCAGCCTGAATAGCTCTCGTAAAAGCGACCTGATCCTCAAATGCAGTGCTACCCGGCAGTTCAAAAACATTGGCCGTACCTACCGAGTAATGCAGTATCGCCTTGTCGCCGTATACATACACACCGTTCCAGCGGCCTTCCGAGGCGGGCAATGGTTTCCATGAAGGCTGGTTTGGGTCAGTGGCAGCGTAAACGGGCTTACCGGTCGTCCAGCCTGCGTAGGCACCCGTGGCAATTTTCCCGTCGCCGGTTACGCGACTGATATTGTTATTTTTATTAAAAAAATCCTTGTAAGATACCTGCGCCATGAGCACCATCGGCAGGAATTTGCCCGTCCAGGCGACAGACCATCTCAACAGATCAGTATCGAAACATGCATAGGCATTGTTTCCGAGCTGCAAAGCCAGTGTTCTGGCTGCCTGATTGTCGTTTGGAAAGCCTGCACCCAGTTTTCTGGCGTCGACAGACGTACTGATAAACGGGAAACCGGGCTCGACAAATGATGCGAGGTCCAGAGAATCAGGCTGGTTGGAAACGTCATTTTGATTGCCGGTATACCCTGTGAGCAATATGGTGGTCATTCCCAAAACCCCTATCCACACCGCTGCCGACTTTTTGCTCCAATATTTTAAAAAATCAAACATGTCATGATCAGGTAATAATTCACGCTGAAAAGTCCGGTACGGATTGAAAATTACTTGAAAGAAACCGGTTAATTTCAATGAATTCAACGAAACCGGTTGCGTAAAACCTTCTGATTCGATTTAAATAAATATATTTGAATTAAACCGACCTTTTATGTTTTCCTTTTCAGGACTAAAAAAAGAAAATATTTCCGTTTCAACAGAAATCCTGGCGGGCGTATCGTCTTTTCTGGCAACGGCATATATTATTATCGTCAATCCGGCGATTTTGAGCCAAACCGGCATGCCATTTTCGGCGGTACTGACTGCCACCATTCTCGTATCGTTTTTCAGCAGCCTCATGATGGGACTGTACGCCAATAACCCGATCCTCGTAGCACCGGGTATGGGATTGAATGCATTCTTTACATTTACTGCTGTATTTACTGAAAAAATAAGCTGGCAGGTTGCGCTCGGCACCGTGTTCTGGTCCGGGATATTTTTCCTTTTGCTATCCGTTTTTAACGTCCGATCCTACATTGTCAAAGCCATTCCAAAGCCGCTGCGTTTTGCGATTGCTTCGGGTATCGGACTGTTTATCACATTAATAGGCTTCGCCAATGCCAAATTCATTGTCGCCAGCCCTGCCACGATGGTTACGCTCGGCAAGCTTAATGCGCCCACCCTGACGTTCATTGCCGGTTTGCTCATCACCGTTGTGTTGCTGATCCGGAATGTGAAAGGCAGTATCCTCATCGGCATTATGCTGACCAGTCTGCTCGCGTGGCCCATTGGACGCTGGTGGGGTGGCGAGGAAGCGGTGATCACCATTAACAATATTATTTCCAAACCGGATTTCAGTCTTTTGTTTCAGCTGGACCTGGTCAATTCGCTGAAATGGAGCCTGGCGCCTATCATTCTGGCATTTGTGTTCACGGATATGTTTGACAGTCTTTCCACATTCGTCGGCCTGGCCGAGGCTGCCAACTTACTGGACGAAAACGGTGAACCCAGAAACATCCGCAAATCGCTTATTGTGGATGCATTCTCCACCACCATTGCCGGGCTCACCGGCAGTAGTCCCGGCACCGCCTACATTGAATCCGCAGTCGGAATTGAGCAAGGTGGTAAAACCGGCCTTACCGCGATCACAGGGGCCATTCTCTTTCTGCCATTTCTGTTTTTGTCACCATTACTGAGCGCAGTACCAGCCATTGCGACGGCTCCTGCGCTGGTATTGGTCGGTGTGTTTATGATGAAGCCGGTAGTCAAAATCAACTGGTCACAGCTGCACGAAGCATTTCCGGCATTTCTCGCAATGGTACTCATTCCATTCACCTATTCCATTACCCAGGGCATTATCTGGGGGTTTCTGAGCTGGACGGCATTGCAGATCGCTACCGGAAGGACCCGGGAAATCAGTCTTGCTTTGTGGATCATTGACATCTTTGCCGTACTGGCCTTAATTTTTTGATATATTAAATGAAAAAACTTCTTCTGCTTTCGCTTCTGTTTTCTTTTCACGCCCAGGCACAGGACATTACCGGCGTACTCGGCGCATTTCCTCCCGAACTCGTTCTGCTGCAAAGTAAAATGGAGAACAAGCAGGATACCGTCATTGCTCAGGTGCGTTTCACCAAAGGCATTTTGAACGGAAGGCCGGTGGTACTGGCGCAAACTGGTATTGGAAAGGTCAATGCGGCCATTACTACCATACTAATGATCGAGCATTTCAAACCCAGGGAAATTGTCTTCTCAGGCATAGCCGGCGGCATTGATCCTGCATTACTTCCGGGCGACATTGTGGTCGGCACACAGATCACCTACCACGATTTCGGAGCGGTGGAAGATGGCGGCATGCATTACTGGGCCACCAAAAATCCGAGTACGATGAAGGAAAACCCGGTAACCTTTGATTGCGACCCGGCTTTGGTCCAAAAAGCGGTGTCCGTTTCGAATGGATTGGCCTTGGCCAAAATAAACCGTGAGACCGGCAGCGTTGCCCCAGCTGTGAGAAAGGGAATTATTGTGACGGGTGACGTATTTGTCTCTTCCGGCATCGTCACGACCAGGCTTCGCAAAGAGCTAAATGCCGCCGCCACTGAAATGGAAGGCGCTGCCATTGCCCAAACTTGCTATCAGCAAAATGTACCCTTTCTAATCATCCGCAGCATCAGCGACAACGCCAATCACAAAGCCAAAGACGATATGATGACCTTCTACGAAATTGCCGCGCAGAATGCCGCCACGCTGGTAATGGCCGTTGTGGGGGCTAAATGATGGGTATAGTAGCAATTTACGGTCAGCCTGATTTGTTATTGACAGGCACAAATATCGTATTCGCTTGCATGACTGTTACATCGCTACGCGATTTGGAAATGGGTGGTAAATTGTTGGTGGCTACCGAGGTTGCATCGCTACGCGATTTCAGATCTTGGCTATGACGTCGCTCATTTTTGGTGCAAATTCAAAAAGCAAAATGCCACCGAAACGGCAAAATGTCAAGTAGCTACTGAGGTGCATCGCTACGCGATTTCAGATCTTGGCTATGACGTCGCTCATTTTTGGCGCAAATTCAAAAAGCAAAATGCCACCGAAACGGCAAAATGTCAAGTGCCGTCAGGCACGAAATATCGGTAGCACGTCACCGTTCATAGCCATTTTTGAATGCCGTCAGGTATGTAACATTTAGTACGGCGCAAATATCG
The DNA here is from genome assembly GCF_026625565.1 of Dyadobacter pollutisoli. Taxonomy (NCBI): domain Bacteria; kingdom Pseudomonadati; phylum Bacteroidota; class Cytophagia; order Cytophagales; family Spirosomataceae; genus Dyadobacter; species Dyadobacter pollutisoli. Next base: position 280,733 of record NZ_CP112998.1, on the reverse strand, counting down.
TATTCGCTTGCATGACTGTTACATCGCTACGCGATTTGGGAATGAATTAAACCGCCCTCTTCAATGCAACTTTGGGCTGGTAAGTATAAACCGAATACGGAAAAACGGCATGTGCTACCCATTTCGAGATCAGGCAGGCAATTACGATTGGAATGAATAAAATATAATTATCGGCCAATGCACAGACCAGAAATATGGAAGTAAAAGGTGCGTGAATGCTCCCGCTCAGCACCGCCGCCATCCCAATAAGTACAAAATTGACCGGAATCAGTCCCAGGCCAAAGTAATGGTTTAAAACCACGCATACGATCAGCCCCAGAAATGCCCCGATCAACAGGCTGGGCGCAAATACGCCGCCATCTCCACCCGCGCCCAAAGTCACGGAAGTGGCTATGGGTTTTAGTAAAAGCACCGCGACTAACGGTAACATCAGCGTCATCGAAGGCACATTGACCTGGCTGAAAACATGCTTAATCCCTTCATAACCTTCACCATAAAGATTTGGAACAAAGAAAATCAATGCAGATATAAGCAGCGAGCCGCCTATGATCCGGATGTAATCGTTGTGAAAAGAGGCAAAAAACTTCTTGAAAAATAATACACTTTTGGTGAGGTAAACCGAATTAAGACCGGCCAGCACTCCCAGCAAAACAATGTAGGGTAAGGCATATGTATTCCATTCGGTAACTTTAAAATGAAAAACCTGTTTGTAAAAAAACAGCCGCGTAATGGCATAGGAAGCAAGAATAGCCGTCACAACGCTAATCGTATGCAGCTTGCTTCTGCGTCGGGTAAAAACCTCGAAGGCGAACAAAAAACCAGCCACGGGTGCATTGAAAAGCGCGGTAACACCAGCAGCCAGGCCCGCACAAACGAGATCCGTCCGGTACTTGCGCAGGTAGCTCACTTTCCTGCTGGACAATGCGCCGATAGCTGCCGTAGACACCACCGTGGACACTTCTATGCCCGTGGAACCGCCAAAAATCACGGTCAGCAAGCCATTGAAATAATGAGAAGAAATTTTGTATGAAGGTAGCGTATTACCGTTTTTATTAATCGTGTCGAGTACTTCCTTGATCCCTTTATTGGCTTTATTATGAAACAAAAAATACCGCAAAACATGAATGGTACTGAGCCCGATGAGCGGAATAATGAAGATCAGAAAGCGGTTTTGATGCAGTACGCCCAGAAAAAGTGCTTCGTAATGTTCGGTAATTACTTTGAGTGTGTCAGCAACCAGGGCAGATAAAACTCCAACTATTGCAGCGGCCAGCAGCACAGCGGCGACCCGCCTGATTTTTTTAATCTGATAAGAATTCATTGTGTTCACTCCAACGAAGGATATTTTCCGTCATAATTTCAACGCGCATTTCATTTTTTTTGTTTTTCATATCGATAAATAATATCAAAAATCAAATCGTCTCTGTTATTTTCATTAAGATTCACGCATTGATACGATATCGATAATATACATTGATTATCAGACGAATACATGTAATTATTCTGAAAAAAGTTGGCCATTTAGAACGGGTAGGATGAGCGACCATATTCCTTTTAAAGTCACGTTACGCAATCACTAAACTGAATTGACTATGAAAAAAATGTATTTAGTTTTGGCGGTCATGGGTGCCGGGTTGGTGCTGCTGGCCAACACCACGCGCCTGTCGCACGGAAAATATGGTTTTATTGTCGGTACGCCTGAAATCAAATCGATCAGCGCGCTGACATTCGGACCGGACGGCGTGTTGTTTATCGGCGACTCGAAAAGCGCGACTGTATTTGCGATGGATACCAAGGATGCTGGCAATACTCAGGTACCAGCTGTGGAGATCAAGAATATCGATCAGAAGATCGCGGCACTGTTAGGAACGGAAGCACAAAACATTACCATTCAAGACATTGCGGTTAACCCGGTATCAAAAAGTGTGTATTGCGCGGTGCAGCATAGCGATGGTACGCCGGTACTTTTCAAAATTGACGGAGAAAAAATCCAGGCTGTGAGCACCAAAAACGTACCTTTTTCAAGCCTGATACTTAACAATGTACCTGCCGAGGACGCAAAGGACAAAAGAGGTAACTCCGTTCGCGTTTCTGCTATTTCGGACATTGGTTTTGCTGATGGCAAATTGCTGGTAAGCGGCCTTTCCGGTCAGGATTTCAATTCTACTTTCAGGAGCATTCCATTTCCTTTTACCGACAAACAGGATCAGGCTTCGCTTGAAATTTATCATGCTGCACACGGCAAATACGAAACATTAGCGCCAATCCGAACATTTACAACCGCTGAAATCGGTGGCAAAAAATACCTCGTAGCCAGCTATACCTGCACACCGCTGGTACTGTTCCCGATGGATGAACTGAAAGCCGGAACACATGTAAAAGGCAGAACTGTTGCCGAAATGGGTAGCGGTAACTCGCCGATTGACATGGTGACGATGAAAAAAGGCAATGAGTCATTTTTAATGATGGCCAATTCGGCCCGGCCTGTTTTCAAGGTTAAATTCAAAAGCATTGAAACCTACCAGGGTTCCTTAACCACGCCGGTGGAGGAAAGCTTCGCCACAGCCGGTGTCGATTTTGTATCATTACCCGTAACCAATGTGATCCAGATGGACAGGCTGGACGATACGCGAATGGTACTGCTGCAACGCCGCTCAAACGGTAGTCTTGACCTTTGGATTTCCAGTGAACGTTATTTGTAAAAAATCAGCTCTTAATATGGTCAGGTCGTGCGTGATGTACGGCCTGACTTTTTTTGTTTTCTTCAATACATTATTTTCTTGCAACCCGGCAACCGACACGATCGACATTACCTGGAAAGACAAAAGAGCGGTAGCGATTACTTTTCCGCTGCGAATGGCCGAAAAAGTGCCCGCTGATTCCATTGAACAGCTGATCAGGATACATCTACTAACTAAAACGCAACCCGAAACACCCGCAGTTACAGCTGTTTTGGGAGACTATTCGATTGAAAACGGGATCGTTACATTCACTCCGCTGATACCTTTCACGCGCGGGTTGCATTATGTTGTGTGGGCAAAAGGCGCACGCGTAGGGGCATTTTCGATCCCCGCACCTGATATCGCGGACAGCCCGAAACTGCTTGCGATATATCCCTCTCAGGACACATTGCCGGAAAATCTGCTTAAAATTTACATGCATTTCTCACAGCCAATGCGGGAAGGGCTGTCTGACAAATACGTAGCGCTGGTAAAAAATGGCCGGGATACCGTCGCCGGGGCGTTTCTGAACCTGCAACCCGAACTTTGGAATGAGGACAGGACGAAGTTAACGCTATGGCTCGATCCGGGCCGAACGAAACGTGACCTGATACCCAATCAAAAACTAGGCGCTCCGTTGACAAAAAATGGAGGTTACCAGATCGTAGTATCACGTCAATGGCACGATCAGCAAGGAGCTTCACTTTTCCAAACTTATACCAAAGATTTTGTCACCATTGCCCGGGACAGTTTGTCGCCGGAGCCCAAGAATTGGAAACTAGGCATTCCTGCGATCAATACCTCCAATCCACTGCAAATCAATTTTGGAGAACCACTAGACTACGGCCTGCTGAATGAGGCGATGAAGGTGAAAAACGACAATGCGATGATCGTTTCGGGAAAATGGCAGTTTAATGAAACAGAAACCATTGCCCGGTTCATTCCCACTGCAAACTGGACAGCAGGAAAATATTCTCTACAAATTGATACAAGGCTGGAAGACCTGGCTGGTAATAACATCAACCGGCCGTTTGACAGGGATATTACGAAGAAAACAGCGCAAAAATCCGGCGCGACCATGACATTGGAATTCCACGTCAAATAAGCCCGCGATTTTTGTCGAGCAGCTTACTATTAACGACCTGCTCAATAACTTGCTCGCGGTAATTCCGGCTGATAGGGATCAGATGCGACTGGATAAAAATCTCATTGCCCTCAATACCCTCGATCTTACTGACGGACACCATATAGGACTTGTGCACACGGATAAACGAGCGGCTATCGAGATTTTGTTCGAGATTTTTGAGATTTAAAAGTGTGATATACTTGCCTTTTCTGGTGTAAATGGTCACGTAATTTTGCATTCCTTCGACAAAAAGAATATCCTCGAAAAATATCTTTTCGTATTTGCTGCCGCATTTGATAAAGAAATAATCGGCCTTGGGTTCTGATTTCTGAGAATCCGCCGCCACTGATTTCGCCACCAGCCGGTGATAATCCCTTGCCTTGTTTGCGGATTTGAAAAAACGATCGAATGTGATCGGTTTCAGCAGATAATCCATCACATTCAGCTGAAAACCTTCCAGTGCGTAGCTGGGATAGGCCGTTGTGATAATGACCATTGGTGAGTTTTGTACACTTCTGAGGAAGTCGATACCATTCATCTTCGGCATTTGAATGTCCAAAAATATCAGGTCGATCTGATGCTGATCCATTACATTAATGACTTCCAGCGGGTTTTCGCAGGTAGCAGCCAATTGCAGGAAATCAACCTCTTTGACGTAGTTCGCCAGCCCTTCCCGGGCCAGTGGCTCATCGTCGACAATTACACAATTAATCATTTCAATGGATTGATGTTCAAGCTATTTGCATGACAGGTGCGATGACATTTTCTTCCAAGGTTACCTGGAATTTTACCTCAAAATCATGTTGATTTCTTTGAATATCCAGCCCATACTTGCCAGGATAGATTAAGTCCAGCCGCCTTCTGACGTTTTTCAGGCCGATACCGCCGTAGTTGATCACGTCACGCGACTCGTCAAGTGCGGTACTGTTGGCGATGTAAAAATTCAGCTGCTGCCCGGTCAGGCTCAGTCTGATATTGATCCAGTTATCGTCTCCCGGGTTCCTGGAAACATGTTTGAATGCATTTTCCAAAAAAGTCATCAGGATAAATGGTGCGATGCCCAAATGATGCCCGTCCAGGATTTCTCCTTCAAAAGTGACCTTCACGTGTTCATTCTGGCGAAGTTTTTCCAGCTCGATGAAGTTTTCCAGATAACCAATCTCCTTTACGAGCGGAATCTGATGATCATTGCACTCATAAAGCTGATGCCTGAGCAGCTCCGAAAATTTCGCCAGCGAGGCCGAAGCCATATCCGGGTTTTTATGGATCAGGAAAAATATGGAATTGATACTGTTAAAAAGAAAATGCGGGTTGAACTGGTATTTGAGGAAATTAAGCTCGGTTTCCAGCTTTTCCTTTTCGAGTAATTGCTGCCTTCTCTGCGTATTAAGCCAGTTTTTGGCCAGTTTAATGCTCATCGCAAATGTAATGCTGGCGACCGTCGAGGACAGCGGGCCGCCCGTCACCATGTGCCAGAAGTCGTAGGTACCTCCGCCGTACAATTCCTCCGGCGTTTTTTCCGCCACTATGGCGCCCAGAAAGTAGCCCGGCACGATCAATGAAGCCGTGCAAAGTATCGTTAGCAGCAGTAAAAAGATGTAGGTTGTAAATTTTCCTTTTTCAAGAAATTTCGGGATCAGGAAATACAGGTTGAAATAAACCGCCAGCGCCTGAAAGACCAGGTAGAAGATGAATTTGACAAAAAAAGGTGTAAAAAGAATGTTGGAGGCAGCTTTGAAGGGATTACCCATTGCGACCACCCACCATACATAATGGTATACAAACCAGAACGGAATGTGGTACAATTTGTATTTGAAAAACCACTGCTGGTTTGTTTTTCCAAAAGATAAGGCTGCCATCTGCCGCGGCTTGGATTTGGGTACAATTCACATACAATTTACACGAACTATGCGAATTATACTGTTCCATTACACGAAGTTGCCCTAATAATTGACCATCTGCTCGTCTCCGTGGACGAGAGGAAGGCAGCAATCAGATCAAACCAGAACGATGCCACTTGGATGCTCTTTTTTCTTTTTGGTTTCAGGGGGATATTCGAGTTTAAGCTTTTTGCCTTTTTCGTCTGCTTCTTCCAGCAGCTCAAAAGTTTTTCTTTCACCCACCATCAGAAGCGCCTGAAACAAAATTCCTGCATAATGGCTTTCCTCGCTGTCCGGGCCCTTTTCCTTCGCCAGGTCGTTGTAATAGCCAAATAGGTCTTTGCCTTTTCCCATGATCAATGAATGCTTTTTTAGTTTAGGATTGGTCGTCAATCTGGAAATTTTACATTCCATTAACTTGAACGAGGCCAATATAATAAAAAATAAATGATAATATTATTAACCCAATCACTTCAAAACATCCAAAAAATTCATACCAATATGAAACTGTCATTGCTGGTTGCATATTTTTTCCTGTTTGCATTGCCTGCTGTTTTTGCTCAAAAGCCTTTGCAAAATGGCGTCTGGCAATCCTTGTTCAATGAGAAGGATCTCGCCGGATGGCAAACATACCTCGACCACCCTTACGCCAAGGAAGGCCAGCCAAAGCTACCTGCACTGGGCCTGAACAATGATCCGAATCACGTTTTTTCGGTCGTCAAAGTGGATGGAAAACCTGCAATCCGGATTTCAGGCGAGACGTTTGGCGGCATTAATACATTGGCCGATTTTGAGAATTATCATTTGCGCCTTGAATTTAAGTGGGGTCAGCTCAAATGGCCTCCCAAGCTCGACCAGCCACGGGACAGCGGCCTGTTGTATCACAGCGTGGGTGCGCATGGGACGTCGATGTTGTGGATGGAATCGTTTGAATACCAGATCCAGGAAGGCGACTGTGGCGATTATTGGGGCGTCATGAATGTACTGACTGATATTTCAGCAGTCAAAAATGAAAAGGGCAAGTACGTTTACCAGCCCGGAGCCGCTCCTGTTATTTTTCAGGATAAAACGCCAAACGGACGTACTGTTCTCAAAGCGCCTGACAATGAAAAGCCTTCGGGAGAATGGAATACGGTGGATTTGTACTGTTTCGGAGATACCTGTTTACATGTGATCAATGGAAAAGTCAATATGTTACTTACCAAAACGCGGCACATTGTCGACGGCCAGGAGCAGCCACTCACCAAAGGCAAACTCCAAATCCAGTCCGAAGGCGCCGAAGTTTTCTATCGCAACATTCAGATTGAGGGGATTACGAAGCTGCCTGTGTGGTTGATTAAGTAATGTGGGTTTTTGAAAAATGGTTTTTGAAAACCTAAGCATATTTCGTTTTTACACACATGAACAAATTGATATGAATGCAAAATTGACGTTAAAGCTGAACAAGCTCCTAATTGAGAAGGCTAAGAAATACGCCTGGACACACAAAAAGAGCTTGTCTAAAATTGTTGAGTTATACCTACAATCACTTATAACCGATAACGAAGTTGCAGGAGAACATATTCAAATTTCTCCCTTCATAAAGACCATGTCGACCGGCATCAGGATACCATCAGACTTAGATCTTAAAAAAGAATTCGCTGATTATATACACTATAAATACAAACAGACCCTTATCTAATAAACTCTTCTCAGTTATTACTCCGACCAAAACCTTACCATTATTAAAAAAAGATAAATGGCGAAACACTCGGATTAGTCGATCACTTATTATCACTACTAAACGAATCCCGGTACATTTTCCAGCCTTTGGCGGTCTTTTTCCAGAGTACCAGAAATTTTCCGTTGTCGAACATAATACCATTTCATTACTGGCGGTAATTGCCTCTTTTGCTTCTTCGAGCTCCGTGTTTGTTGCAACTTGCGCATTCACACGGTAAGCAAAAAAGGTCATGGCTAATAGGATAGGCGAGGTGAGAATTTGATAGATTTTCATTTGAGTTTCACTTCCTCGATCTCAGCTCCTTTTTCATATTGGTAAATGTCTCAACAGGCCCCTGACAAGCAAACGTGTTAACGACACAAGCCGGGATATGTCCGCCGGGATCTACCTGTAATGCATATTCGACGGTCACTTTCCCCTCGCCCATTGGTTTGATAATCCAGGAACTTTTGGAATGGCTGACCCGCACAATGCCTTTCTTTATCGGTACCCAACCTGAAACAGCGGGTGCATTGACGGTCACAATTTTGGTCACGGGATCTTCCGAAACCGTTAAATGGGTTACAAAATCGCGGTTATCGAGCGGCCACGGAAGGCTCACTTCTGTATAATAGTAGATTTCAGTTTCAGAAATTTTCCTGACCAATGAGCATGATTTGGTATGACAAACCCATTTTTCCGCAGCCTTCACATCAAGTAATAGAGCTACTACTTCCGCCGCGCTGGCATTCAAAATGCATTCCGCTTTTAATGCCTTGATCTTGGAATCCGCAACAGCTTTGGCATATACTTTAATGTCTCCCTTCCGCTCTACAAGCTTCCAATCAGCCTGCTCCCGATGCGGCTGACCGGTAGCGGGGAAAATAGGTAGAAAAAAAGCAATTATAACGAGTATTAAATTCTTCATGGCAATGCAAATTGTCACAAAGAGAGCCTCGCCGAAAATTGATTTTTCCAGGACGTTAAAAAACCTGTATCGATCGGTATAAATCCTGTTTCAATTGAAAAGAACAATCCCTGTCAACTGAAAACCAAGCTGATACACCTATCACCAAAACCATTACTTACGAAAGTAACCCTCTTTTAATCATGACAATTCAAAAGGCCATTACCCTTTTTTTGAGCCAAAATAAGCACCAAGTGAAACTCTGAATGTATTTTTAAAAGGGTTATCTGCGTCAACCGGGAATAGATAGGAAGCATCTGCTGTGTAGTTTTTGAAGAGGCGAACGCCAGCGCCCGCTGTTAAATATCGCTGATTACTTTTATTCCGGTTTTCTCCATGATATCCTCCCCGGATTGCGATCAGGTCGTTATACCAATATTCAGCACCCATGGACAAGGTTACTTCTTGCATTTCCTCCCGAAATCCTCCCGGAGCATCCGAGAAAGACTGTATGACACCTTTTAGTACAGGTTTTGCATTTGGATTCTGTAAATTGTCAGGTGTCGGAACCATCAGTTTACTGAGATCGGCAATCACATTCAACCTGTGTTTACCCGTGGCGGTATAAGAAATACCACCACCGAGTTTGATAGTCGTGGGTAAAAAGTACTCGCCCGCGCCGCCGTAGTTAACCTTGTCACCCAGATTGGAGAGAACGGCTCCGAGTGACCAACTGAAATCTTCACCGCTGTTTTCACTTTTTATGCGCTTATGATAAAAGGCACTAATGTCTCCTGCCACGGTTCGGCCGGGATGGACGGGAGCTCCATTGATAATCGTATTCCCAGTATTGGATGAAATGTATTTCAAGGTTAACCCCATAGAAAAATTCTGTCCCAATTGCCTTGAATACATTCCGCTTAAAACCAAATCCGTAGCATCTATAATTGGGCCACTTGCGTAAGCGGTTTCATAGTTAAAGTTCTGAACAGCAAGCCCAATGGCCTGTTTTTCTCCCAACTTTTTATAGGCGCTCGCATATCCAAGCCATGAACCATCCGTCAGCGTCGCGAGCCACGGCGTATACGATGCCGAAACTCCAATCTCCCGGTCAGCAACTGCCAGCTTTGCCGGGTTCCAATAGGTCGCATTGGCATCGGCACTCAGTGCTACACCAGCTTCCCCCATCGCAGCGCTTCTGGCATCAGGGGCAATTGTCAAGCTTGCGGGCTGACCAATGGGAATTCTGATAGACTGCTGGGAAAAAGTTTCTGTGTACGCAAGGGCGCAGCAGCAGGCAATCATAAGATTTGCTTTCATGAAGGTTCAGATTTACGTTGAAGATTATTTGCTAGCGGTTACAAAAACCAACGCGAACCCGATGATATTATTATAGAAAATCGCCCACTAGTTCAACCCTCACCAGCGATCCAGCCCCAGCAGCTTCCTGCCCAGTTCCGACAGTTCGGCGGTTTCATATTTTGTCTTTTCCCAATTCCTTGGGTCGCCAGGAAATGCGTAGCCTTCGGGTGCCTGCCGTTCCCTCCATGAATTGATGCGCCATTGACGCAGCTCTTCGTCGTCTTCCTGGGCGGGCATCATGGCAATGTACTGGGCCAGCCGGACCTTATTTTCGCTTCGGTTGGCCCGGATGCCGTGTGGCTGTGAACTATTAAAGATCAGCAGGTCACCGGCATTCATTTTTACTTTCACCAGCTCAAATCCAGTGATATCAGGCTGAAAATGGTTGCGATCCTCAGGCTGCGTCAGTTTCCAGGTATCGTAAGTCCTGAAAAGCTCCGGGATACATTGAAATCCGCCCATATTTTCATCGTCCTGATCAGCCAAAGCGAGCACACCCTGGACATTCTGTGGCTTGGTTTCCGGATCGTAATCCCAGTGTATAAAGCCTTTATAATCAAATCCGGGGCGTAGTGGCAGGTTAAGATTGGCCCTGTCAATGGTCACCCAAAGCTTTTCAGTACCCCAGATATCCACAAATGCTTCATGCACTTTGGGAAATTGACGGTTGTCCCACAAATACTGATGATTATAAACCTCCACCATACCTGTGTTGGTCAATTCCTTCATTTTCATCTCAGCACGTGGCGGGGCATACCAGGTTTCGGGATCATTCGGGTCCTTTTCTTCAAATTCCCACAAAAAATCCGCCAATTTCTTAACCTGTTCTTTCGGAACAGCATCCTTCACAACAATATATCCATTCGTGATCCAGAAATCCCAATCCTCCTCACTCAGCAAACGAAGCGGTTTTCCGTTGCTCCGATCATTCAATTTGACATTGCTCGACTTGGCAGTAGAAGGATTGCCCGGAATGTCCTTGTGGGCATTGGCAGGTGCCATTGTGGGTGTCATGGTATGATGTTCCATTGTTTCAAATAATATTTTAGCGTGAATTAATAGAACAAAGTTATGTTATTGGGCAGGCCGTAATCTACCTTTACAATTACCAACATTTGCTCTCCATTGATATTATTTAGAAATTAACAGAGCATTAAAGCAAATTCAGACATCTTCTTTCATACGAGATCATGAAAATTATCCGGGAGGAAATCGTCCCCAACCAAGGTAGTTCGTTCAAAGTATTGCTCACACCGGGCCTGAATGACACTTTTCTCTGGCATTTTCATCCCGAGTACGAGATCGTGTATGTGGAAGGCACGAGCGGCACGCGGCATGTCGGCGATCACACGTCCGTATACGAGGGAAGCGATCTGGTTTTTATCGGTCCCAATATCCCGCATTTGAACTTTGACTACGGGGTACGCACGGAATGTGAGCAAGTCATTATCCAGATGAAGGAAAATTTTCTGGGTCGTGATTTTCTGGACATTCCCGAATTATCGTCAGTCAAAGTACTTTTCGAAAAGTCGCATTACGGGTTGTCTTTTTCGGGAGAGACAAAACAAATGGTTGGAGAAATGCTCAAACAATTGCCTGGACTGGATCATTTTGAGCAACTGATGTCTTTACTGAATATTTTAAAACTCCTTGCCTATACCGATCATGTCCATATTCTCAATGCAGAACCCGCAGGTAATAAGCCCCTCCAAAAGGAGCAGCATCGTATGGATTCTATCTACAAATATGTGGAAACCCATTTCGACCAAAGCCCCGACGTCAATTTTATCGCCGAGCAGGTTAATCTAACCACCGCAGCCTTTTGCAGGTTTTTCAGGAAAAACACGAGAATGACCTTCACCGATTTTGTCAATCAATACCGTATCAATCAGGCCAAAAATTATCTCTTGCAAGACAAAACCGTATCTGAAACATGTTTCGCCGTTGGTTTCGAAAGTTTGTCATACTTCAATAAACTCTTCAAAAAAATAGTGGGTGAAAATCCATCCGAATTTAAGAAGCGGTATATTCAATAACTACCGCATCATCTTCAATGTATTCCGATTCGCGCCGAGCGCCATTCTCAGGCCCTGAATGGGCAAAACGGATGCTAAGCTTCCCACAGCTTGCTTCTGGTCAGTAGTTTATGTGAAAATATTTTTGATATTTTTGAGATCATATGTTTGATATTTTAAATAACAATATTATTTTTACAGGGTCATTACACTTCATCAATAATTATAACCATGAAACGCGTTCACATCAACAACAATCACTGGAATACACTCGCCAGTATCCGCCATCACATGTATGAATATCTGCTGGTATTTTCGTGTGATAAAGTCACGGAAGCGTTGCTTCATAATGTCAAAAGGTATTTTGAAGACAATTACGGTTGTGCCTACGCGGCCAATCTGGTTCCGCACCTTACGCTGTTCAAATGTACCATCCATGAAAACAAGGTGGACAGGATTGTACAGGGTTTTGAGAAAGTAGCCCGCCATATCGATCCCTTCGAAATAGGTCTGACGCAGTTCAACAAATACGAACACGGCACTTTCTATGTAGATCTGGAATCAAATGCATCCGACAATGTACTTGAACTGGCAAAAAAGCTAAAAGATGAAGTGGGTGCCCACGTAAGGCAATGGGCGCCGGGAGAGTATCATTTTTGCGACGACCCGCATTTCACAATCGCCAGAAATATGACCGCTTTGCAAACTGAAAGGGCCGTCATGGACTGGCTTTACAGAGAATTTCTGGCCTCTTTCCCGGTTAATGAAATGAAGCTACTCAGGCGGTCACTGATCAATGGCTCCCGATACGAAACAATCGCTGCGATCCCTCTTTTAGGACTTCCGGGTGGAAGTTATATGCAAGGTTCTTTGTTTTAAAGAAATAGGTTTGTTCTTTCGTCTATGCAAATCCACCATCTTCCCCAGGACATTTTCCCCAATCAAAGCGGCAAGCCCGAGCGGATCATTTTTCATCATTACCTCGCTCGGATCGGTTCGTTTAAAGGGAAAAGTATCATGCACACCAATGCGATCAGTATGGTGATCAGTGGCGAGAAGACCATGCATTTTGCAGATAAAAGCGTGCATATAAAGGATGACGAATTTCACTTCCTGTCGGCTGGCAACTGTCTGGCTTCAATGGATTTGTCGAAGCAGGAATACTTTCGGAGTATTCTGATTTTCTTTGATAATAGTGTCTTGCAGGATTTTTATATCAAATATGCCGCGCTCGTTAAAAAGGTGAAGCACGATGGTGTTCATGCTCCGTATTTGTCTTTCAAAAAAGATGCTTTCGTACTCAACTATATCAATTCATTGAACCTGCTTTTTGATTCTGTCGGAGATATCTCGGAGGAAATGAAGTTGTTGAAATTCGAAGAGCTGATGCTGCATTTGCTGCAAAAATATCCAGCTGAAATCTTGTCTTTCCAAACCGACAGGACCAGAGATTTCGACGATTTCAGAATTCGCAATGCTGTGGAGACGAATGTACAGAACAACATTACGGTAGATGAGCTGGCGTTTCTTTGCAATACCAGTCCATCTACATTCAATCGAAGGTTTTTCAAAATATACGGAAGCAGCCCCAGCAAGTGGTTACTGCAGCGCAGAATGGAAATTGCTAAAAACCTGCTGCTGCATTATCAGGAAAAACCCAGCGAGGTGTATTACAAGGTAGGATATGAAAACCATTCCAGTTTTTCTCAATCCTTCAAACAAACTTTTGGTCTCACGCCAAAGGATTTTCAATCTCAGAATCTGACGGTTTTGCAATAGTTTTTGAACAATCAGCCTTAACACCACCATGAGGCTCCCGGTTAATTTTGCATTGCATTTTTAACAAAAGGATTCATGGAAAATACATTAGAAAAGAACAAGGCAGTAGTCGTACGTTTCAACAAAGAGTTCATTGAGCAAGGTAATGCCGCATGTTTTACGGACCTGGTATCCGACGATCTGGTGAATCACGCAGCACCTCCGGGAGCAGCGGGCCCCGAAAGTATGGTTCATTTTTTACATCATGTGTTACGTGTGGGTTTTCCCGATATCACAGTCAATATCCTTGACCAGGTTGCTGAAAATGATAAGGTCACTACACGAAAGGAATTTCATGGCACCCATACCGGTACGTTTATGGGTATCCCGGCATCCAACAAAAAGGTAGTCATCAAAGTAATCGACATCATCCGTCTGCGCGATGGAAAATACGCGGAACATTGGGGAATAAGCAATCTGGCCGAGGTCTTGCAGGAAATTGCGAAGTGAATTTGGGCAGCGAATGGACAAAAAAGCCATTTCTTTTGTAGATTTAGCTTATAAAAAATCCTAAGCCGCTCAACCAAAACATTTATGAAAATAAAGCTCCTATTCACTTCTTTATTGCTCGTCGCGGCGCAATTTGCGGCAAAAAGCCAGTCATTCAACAATTTCCCGGTGACAACCCAAAAACCACCGCTTCACGGCAAGCATTGGATGGGAATTACCGGCAAACCTTTGGCCGCCACGGCAGGGGCGATGATTTTCAGCAAAGGTGGCAACGCCATAGACGCCTCTTGTGCGATGCTGGCCGCTACCTGCACCATGTGGGACGTACTGAGCTGGGGCGGCGAAACACAGGCTTTGATCTATAATCCCAAAACAAAAAAGGTGATCGCTATCAATGCGATGGGTGTTGCCCCAACTGGCGCTACCGCCGAGTTTTATAAAAACAAAGGGATGAAATACCCACCGGAATATGGTCCACTGGCGGCTACGACTCCGGGAACTCCGGGCGGCCTGATGACCATGCTCGCTGAGTACGGTACCATGAGCCTGAAAGAGGTACTTGCTCCTGCCATGCAAATGGCCGAAGGCTACCCCATTGAAGGACAAACCGCGAATATGATCGAACGCGAAAAGGCTGAAATCAAAAAGTGGCCTTACTCTACAAAGGTATTCCTACCCCATTTGGGCAAACCTAGAGAGGCACCTGATGCCGGCGAAATATTCGTACAAAAGGACCTGTTGGCTACTTTACAAAAACTCGTTGACACGGAGCAACAGACATTAAAAAAAGGGAAGACCCGCAAAGAAGCCATTTATGCTGCCTATGACCGGTTCTACAAAGGAGATATCGCCAAAGAAATTGCAAGAGGCACACAGGAACAAGGCGGGCTGATCACCGAGCAGGACATGGCAAACTGGAAGGTCAAAATCGAGGAGCCGCTGATGACTACTTACAAAGGCATTGAAGTATATAAAATGCAGCAATGGACACAGGGCCCGGTCATGCTGCAGGCATTGAACATGCTGGAAAATTTTGACCTGAAAAGTATGGGGTACAATTCATCCCGCTACGTGCATACATTGTACCAGATTATGAACCTGGCATTCGCTGACCGTGATTTTTACTATGGCGACCCGGCCTTTGCACCCGAAGAACCAATGAAAGGCCTGCTTTCCAAGGAATATGCAAAAGAAAGGATCAAGCAGATCAACTGGGAAAAGAATGACGCCAAGATCATGCCTGGCGACCCCTACCCTTTTGAAGGCAAAAAGAATCCATATACCGATCAGATCAAAACCTGGGGAAACTTCCACGCATCCACTAACAGGAATGACAATGGCCCGAGCGATGAATTTATGAAGGAATTTACTGCCGGTACCACCTCCGTTGAAGCAGCGGATGAGGAAGGCTGGGTCGTGAGTATCACGCCGAGTGGTGGCTGGGTGCCTGCCTGCATTGCCGGTAACACAGGCGTTGGTTTGAGCCAGCGTATGCAGTCGTTTGTGCTGGATGCAAAGGAAAATCCTTTTAATGTGGTCGAGCCCGGTAAGCGTCCACGAGTAACGCTTACGCCTAGCCTCGCTATGAAAGATGGAAAGCCCTTTCTTTCATTTGCCAAACAAGCTGGGGACGAACAGGATCAGTTACTGCTCCAATTCTTCTTGAATATTGTGGAATTTGGAATGACCGTTCAGGAATCAACCGAAGCGCCTAGTTTCAAGACATTGCAGATGTACGGGAGCTTTGGAATTCATGAAAAAATGCCTGGCGGATTGATCTTAAATCAGGCTATGCCCGACTGGTCCAGAAAAGAACTTGCACAAATGGGTTACAAGCTAAGTTACCAACCCAGAACGAGCGGGCCGATCAACGCCATTTACTTCGACTGGCAACACGGAAGCTTCTGGGGCGGGTCGAGTAACCATGGGGAAGACTATGGATTCGGCTGGTAAACCATCACTTTGCATTTTTATCAATAATCCGGATCATTCCGAACGTCGGGCCGAAATGGAATTGCTGATAAAACGGTTTCAATGTTTCGCCGGTAAAGAGACCGACCATCGCTTTGTCGGGTGCATTTTCACCTAGCCAGCGCGAAATTTCCTGCATGATAGCCGTACCAACCCGCTTGCCCTGCCAGGCGGGTTGTACCATCACATCTTTGACATAATAAAAACTAAAACCGTCACCCATTAACAGCGCACAACCAATTACTTCCCCATTCTCCACATTTTCAGCAACCGCGGCATACTGCAACTGATCAAGCTGGCTTTGAAGCATTTTGTCCGGCACGGAAGTCGACCAGCCTACCGCCTGGATCAGATTGCGGTACTCGATGATTGTCGGAGGACGGCCCGTTATTTTCACCGGGCCGGGCAGATTTTCGGAGCTCTTCGTTTTGCCGGAAGCTGGTGAAGCGAAAGCGATATAATTGCCATTGAGGTCACGGATCACGTATTCGTCGAAACCATATGGTTGTCTGGAAAGTGGCATCACAATGTCTGCACCATTCTTCTGGTGCATGCCGTAAAGGATTTCAATGTGCGTGACCCTGATCCAGATTGACTGGCCCCGTGCCTTTTCGGCGAATTCAGAATTGTGGGAAAACTGTATGAAAGCACCGTGCCACGATACTCCGCCATGGCTCGGCGGATCGCCCCAGGTCCATTGATTTGGAAAACCTAATACTTCCTGCCAATACTTAACGGTTTCTGTCACATCGCTTACCTGCAACATGGGCTCCGCGTGCGAGAAAACGGGTTCTATCATTTGTTGATTATGTTAAAGAGACTTGGCAAGTTTTAAAGACTTGGTAAGTTTTAAAAACTTGCCAAGTCTTGTTACTGACTGCCCAATACCGTAACAATCTCCGAATGACCACGTCTTCTTGCCCACTCAATGGGCAATGCCCATGGTTTGTCGGCTGGGATCGTCGGATCGGCCCCTTTTTCTAACAGAAACCGGACAAGTTCAATCCGCCCCGATTTCGCTGCCCAGCCCAATGGTGTTGCGCAAATTTGATCGTCAACAACATCCAGTTCAGCGCCTTTTTCGACAAAAAGTTTGGCGCTGATCAAATCATCCCGTTCTGCAAAACGATGCAATGGCCTTATACCCAGCCAATTTGAAAAATTGGGATCCATACCATGCTCAAAAAGCAGTTCGGCTGTTTCCATACTTTTGATAGGGTCCGCATTACCCTGGCTGGCGACGCCTACCGCTGCTCTTTTGGGCAGATCAGGATAATAGCGCAGCATGAGGCGAACAAAATTATCCTGTCCTTCTCCGGCAGCATTTTCCAATGCAACCACATCATTGGCCAGATCAGGATTAGCATTGAATACAGCCGCAGCAGTCCGTAAATCACCATAGTACGCCAATATTTCGACGGATCTCGCTGCTCCGTGAGAACAAAGCAAATCCACCAGCTCCTGATCATTTCTACTCATCGCGGCAGTCAATGTATCGGCCGAACTTTCCACTGGGACATTGGGATGGGCGCCGTGCGCCAGAAGCAATTTCACAATCTCATTTTGCCCGTAAACTACCGCCGAATGCAAGGCATGGCCCAGAGGAGCAATACCTTCCTCAGGCAAATTCGGGTCGGCGCCATTTTCGAGCAGCAATTTAACGATGTGGATATGCCCAGCCATCGCCGCATTTTTTAAAGGCGCACCCGCACCCGGATAGTAGCCACCGTATTCAGAAAGGCGGTTTGCGCTGGCTGGATCTTCATTTAACAATTCTCTGACCCTTGCCTCCTCACCCCGCAAACAAGCGACACACATATTCACATAGGCCCCTCTTGATTTCAGGTGCAGGTAAATATCGTTAGGTTTGAGCGTGACATCGTCGGGCACATCCCGCCATCCCCGGTAATGATAGTCGCCATTCGTCAGCTGGATGGGCCGGGCACCGTCGGGACGTTTTTTGTCGATATCAGCGCCGAAGGAAAGTACCAGATCGATCATTTCGGGATTCCGGGTCATCACCGCCCAATGGATTGGCTGGTTTCCCCGGTCATCCACCGCATTTAAATTCTCCACATTGGATTCCAGCAACTTCCGGACCGCGTTCACATCACGGCTCCTGATCGCTTTGCCCATTTCCTCACCCGCGGCAGAATCATGCGGCTTGTTCAGCACCTTTTCCAAAAGCGCCTGCATTTCCGGGTATCCCCTATCTTTTGCGATCTGCAGCAATGTGTCATTGGTCCCCGATTCGATTGGATTGGCACCTTTTTGCAGCAAATACGCAACGGTTTCCAGCTGATTTTCCTGGACAGCAAATGAAATAGGGGTCCGGTAGTCAAAAGCACCGCGGATCAGACCTGAATCCTTTTCAAGAAGCTTTTTAATGGTGTCAATATCACCATTTTGGGCGGCTATGAACATTTCCCACACCTCTGTACCTGTCCCTGGCGACCACAGCAGTGGCTCGTTTTTACTAAGTCCTTCGGGTTGCTTCATTTTCTGTGGGTCAAATGTATTTCAACCACTTTTGTTCAGGATGGCTTCTTTTATATCCGGCATACCACCGGCAGGCGGCAAAAAGCAAGACTACGTCGACAGCAAACACCAGATACAGCAGCGGCAGGCTCCATCTGTACTCCTCGGGCATTTGAGTAAACGGTGCGCTTTGGTACCATTCCTGGTGAACAGCCCCGTAAAGGATCACATTGACCACAAAAGCCGTCAAATGAATGAGCAGGATATGCAGCAGATAAAAGAACATTGGTACCTGCCCGATCACTTTGAGCAAACCCGACAACTTCCCACCCGCTTTTTCGGCCCATGGTATCAGCGCGATCAGTGGACCGAGTGTCATGAGCAGGTACAGTTGTGAAGCAGGATATTTCCTTTGATTCAAAAGCTGAAAAATGAATGGCGGTGTTTCGGCATCAACCGGTTGCCGGGAAATAAATATGCTTGCTATCACCAGAAAGAGCGCAATCGCGGACAGGCCGATACCCAGACAAATCTTACGCCTGCGCGCGGGGCCCAGCAGCAGAATCGACCCGAAACCATAACCCGCGGCCATTACGCCTATCCACGGAACAATGACATACAGTATTGAAATCCCCGGCCAGGTTTCAAACCCTGATTTATATATCAGCTCCCAAAAGCGGCCGAATGATTGTTGCGAAGACTCGGAAACGAGATGAGGTATTTTGGCAAAAAGATCCTGAAAAACGATAATTGCCAGCCCAATGATGCCGGTAGTCATTGGACGCAACCATATAAACGCAGCCATCAGGACCATGCACCAGCCCAGCATCCATATCACGCCAAGCAACACAAACTCGGAATAGTCCACGCTGAAAGTCCAGAAAATACGGATCACTGTCAATTCCAGCAGTACCAGCAAAAGTCCGCGTGTGACGAGGTACCGAGCCAGCATTCCTTTGTTTCCGAGCCTGATACCGTAGAGGAAAATGCTTGTTCCCGCAAAAAAAGCGAAACCGGGTGCGCAGTAGTGTGTGATCCAGCGCGTGAAAAATATGCCTGGCGATGGGCCTCCGGGTGGAAGTCCAGAATACACCCGAACGTGGTCGATCACCATTAAAACCATGATCAGCCCGCGTAAAATATCAATGGATTGTATCCTTGCCTGGCCGGATATCTTTCCATCCGGGCCTGCGGCGAAACCAATACCTGACATTGCTGTAAAGTTTTAAATCATGAGAAAATAAAACGGTTGGAATTACCTTTGCAAAAAGGTTAAATAAAGGTGTAGTTAATCATTTTTTCATATAAATAAAAGAATGAATTCCATTGAAATCCAAAAAGTAAATGCTGGTGAAACATTATCTATCAGGCATTTGGTACTATGGCCCGGCAAATCCGCCGACTTCGTGAAAGTGCCCGAAGACGAGTTGGGGTTTCATTTTGGTTTGTATGTAAATGCCCGGCTGGTTTCAGTCATTTCTCTGTTTGCAGACGGAGCCAGTATGCGGTTCAGGAAATTTGCCACGCTTCCCCAATTTCAGGGAAAAGGACTGGGTTCGCAGTTGCTGGAACATTCCATAGAATTTGCACGACAAAAACAGTTTCAGAGAATGTGGTGCGACGCCCGTACCGACGCATTTGGGTTTTACGAACGCTTTGGCTTCTCCAAATTCTCTGAGGCGTTTTTCAAAGAGGATATCGAGTATTATAGAATTGAGAAGGTGCTTTAAAAGCCACCTCGTGCGCTGAGGTTACTTTTCATTTTCCACACAAGCCTGGGAAACATTGTAAAGCAGGCGTTGCACAATGTCCGCTGCCTCTTCCGAAAGTTGAGCTTCTGAAAGCGTCATGCCGTAATCGTCAACCGCTTTTTGCAACGTACAGCTACTGATCCCGACGCCGGAATCCTGCAATTCCGAATTGAGATAATCTGAAAAACGCATATTGAAAACAACCAGGGCCTGCTCCCAGGCAGTCGCGGGAGTTTCGGAACACCACAGATCCAGTATATATGCCTGGCCGTGCAGCGTCAGATTGGGCAATAGCTGATGGGTATATAATGTACCGGTGGCGTAATTGGTTTTCAACTTCTTTTCGAGATTGAAAATGTCATAGTCAACCAGTTTTTGGTCAAAACCTGTTTCCGTGTAATTAACCAGCATATCAACCTCAAAGTAGGTATTAATATGCTCGGCTACTGCCATAATGCTGCGGGTATCTGTATCGTCGGCTTCAAAACAATGTACCTGTACTTCACTGTGCTCCAATATTTGATCTCTACGCGCTTCGAGGACTGAGATCTGTTTACCGAGCAGTATCAAATGTCTTTTTTGTTTTGCCAGTTGTATGGCGAATGTGTGGCCCCAGATCGTGTCTGCGCCTCTGATAACGGAAAAATTCATAAATGTTCGGTATTTCAGTGAAATAATCCCTGGTTGGTTTAGGTAAAAGCCGTGTTGAGTTGTCGTGTGATTGAAGTGCAAAGAAAAGTCCGATTATCGTGAGAAGAAATACTGATTTATCATTGGGTCAAATAAAAGACCGGCATTTGGGTAAAAGCCGTGAAATTCATGATGACGCTTCCGGCCCAATCGCGGCGGCAGTTCAAAATGGTTACGGAATACAGGATCATGGGTGGCCAGAACTGGTACATTCAGGTTACTGAGTCGCACCAGGTGCTGGAACTGGATGCCTCGGGCAACATCTGGCTTTCGCTGGGGATTATCGATGTGTCGCCCAACCAGACAGATTTTATGAAGGTGAAATTCCAGATCATTAACTTTCAAACCGGAGAGCTCATTCAGCTGCCGAAGAGCGACGAACCCGAACTTATCCACTTGACATTCAAGGAAAAAGAAATACTGGAAATGATCGGCGACGGAAAACTGAGTAAGGAAATCTCTTCCCAACTGGAAATAAGCGTGCATACCGTGAACACCCACCGGCAGCGCATTCTCGAAAAACTGGAAGTGAATAACTCCATTGAGGCCCTGTACAGCGCCAAACGCCTGGGACTGATCGCATGACGGGCACGACCGATTTACCTTTGGTACATTTTTTTAATAATCCATTGGTGACATATTTTTCGATAACTCTAACCTTCGAGATTATGAAAATGGAAAATGAAAAACATTCGGTCATCTCGTTAAGTGATGAAAGTTTCAAACACTACCTCATTGAACGTTACGCTGACACCCAGGACGAAGCAGCGGGAAAGGAATGGCAGGAAGGTTCTCAGGTGATAGTATCGCCCGAAAACTGGATCAGGCTTTTTAATAAAGCAAAGGCGGACCTAGCAAAAAAAGGAGGCAGTGTTACCGGTTATGAGCTCGTCAATAATGTTCTGCTGAGCCACGATGGCATTCATGCACACTGGCCGATGAACTGGATGTGGGTGCTGCAGTTCTCACACGATTAATTTTATTTGTAACGCAACATTTAGGTAACAGGAACGTAGGCAAGGATTTTGTCTTAAAGTTTTTCCATTTACCTTTACAAATCCGACCGGTCGGCTGATGGTTTTTGAACTTTCAATTAGCCGTTCCGCCGACTTGTAACGATGCTAATCTTATAATTTAATCCATTGAATGAACCCTGTTAAAACTATTTACTTGGTAGACGACGATCAGGATGATAGATTTTTTATAAAGGAAGCCATTCAGGGTGCAGATACCAACCTACAAATTGTGGAAGTTGAGAATGGTCTGGACCTTCTGGAATTAATTCAAAGCAAGAAAACGCCGCAAGCATCCCTCATTCTTTTGGATATGAACATGCCCAAGATGAATGGCCTGGAAACTGTCTCGGCCATTCGCACCTTCCCGGCACTTTCGGGCATTCCGGTCATTATGATATCTACTTCTTCCAATGCCGCTCTCATCGCCACCGCCTACGAAGCAGGTGTGAGCAGTTTTCTGACCAAGCCAAGCACTTTTGAGGAATTCAACATGCTGGCGAAGGAAATTATTGTGAATTTTCTGGACTGATCAGGTCAACATATCCACAAAATCTGGCTTTTTCCGGGCTTGCCCGGTTCTCATTTTGGACTGGTTTTTGATGGTATGGTTTTTGCGTATAAGGGTTTTTTTAACCTAAAGCGTAAACTAGTACTGCATCAATGAGCAGCATTCCCTCAAACTCAGAACTTCCATCCTTGCACAAGTCTTGCACGGGAATAAAAGGACTGGATGAAATTACAAACGGAGGATTACCCAAGGGGCGACCTACCCTCATTTGTGGTTCCGCAGGTTGTGGAAAAACACTTTTTTCACTTGAATTCCTGATCCATGGCGCGATGGTCTACAACGAGCCGGGCGTTTTTATGGCTTTCGAAGAAAAGGCCGAAGAACTCACAGTCAATGTGGCTTCGCTGGGCTTTGACCTCAATCAACTTCAAAAAGACCAACTGATCAAACTTGATCACGTTCACATCGAACGCAGTGAAATAGAAGAAACCGGAGAGTACGATCTCGAAGGTCTGTTTATCAGACTGGGACATACTATTGATACTCTCGGAGCCAAACGCGTGGTGCTGGACACGATTGAAAACCTGTTTTCAGGCCTGAATAATCAGGGTATTATCAGGGCGGAGCTCAGAAGGCTGTTTGATTGGCTAAAAGAAAAAAAGGTCACGACCATTATTACCGGCGAGAAAGGCGAAGGCTCGCTCACCCGGCATGGCCTGGAGGAATATGTATCAGACTGTGTGATCCTGCTGGATCATCGGGTTACCAACAAAATTTCCACCCGTCTGCTCCGCATTATCAAATATCGCGGATCATTCCACGGTACCAATGAATACCCCTTTCTTATTGACCAGAACGGCATTTCCGTCTTGCCAGTGACATCGCTCACCTTATCACACGAAGTGTCGAGCGAGCGTATTTCTACCGGGATCCCAGGTCTGGACCAAATGTTAGGTGGCAAGGGGATCTTCAAAGGCAGCAGCGTGCTGGTGTCGGGTACGGCGGGCACCGGCAAAACCAGTATTGCCGGATATTTTGCTCACCAAACATGTAAGAGCGGCGGCCGCTGCATATACTTTTCATTTGAAGAGTCGCCCACGCAGATCATGCGCAACATGCTGTCCATCGGCATTGATCTGAGGCAATATGTAGATCAGGGGCTTTTGAAATTCAATGCTTCCCGCCCTACGCTCACGGGACTTGAAATGCACTTGCTCTCAGTCATTAAGCTTGTCAATGAATTCAAACCGTCCGTCATTATCCTCGACCCGATCACCAATCTTGGTATGGTGGGATCGGTAAGCGAGGTAAAAAATATGCTGATCCGGCTCATTGATTTTTTGCAGGAATCCGGCGTGACAGTGATGTTTACTGCGCTGGCTTTTAATGCTACCATATCCGAACAGACTGATGAAAGCATTTCTTCACTGGTGGACGCATGGTTCCTGGTGCGTGACATTGAGTTCAATGGGGAACGCAACAGGGGAATTTATGTAATGAAATCGCGAGGCATGAAACACTCCAATCAGGTACGCGAATTTGTGATATCCGATAATGGCCTGGATTTGGTAGATGTATTCCTGGGGCCTGAAGGCGTACTGACTGGCTCAGCACGGGAGGCACAGCAATTGATGGAAAAAACAGGGGTGGCGTTACGCGATCACGCCGTTTCTCGGAAAGACCGGGAGATAGAAAGAAAAAGAATGGTCCTGGAATCCAAGATAGCTGGTTTGAAAGAAGATTTCGAATCGGTACGGGAAGAGTTGAACAAGACTTATATAGAAGAAGAATTAAAGAAAGAGGTTGCTGAAAAGAACCGTCAGGAAATCGCCAGAAACCGGGACGGAAAGCACTAGCATTCACCCCTCAAAATTAAAAATAAATGGAAACGACCACTGAAATATGGGAACTGCGATTGTACATAGCCGGAAAGACTGCCAAATCGGTAGCGGCATTGAGCAATCTGAAAAGATATTGTGAAGAGCACTTAAAGGATAAATATGTCATCGAAGTGATTGATTTGCTGGTACAGCCGCAATTGGCCGAGGGAGATCAAATTTTTGCGATTCCGACGCTGGTAAAAAAAGTACCAGAGCCAATCCGGAAAATAATAGGAGATCTGTCAAATGAAGAAAAGGTCCTGGTCGGGCTAAACATCCGCCCTGCGGCCATAGTAGAATGAACGAAACCAATGATATAGCTCTTTTTGGTGAGAGCCCGGAAAAACAGAAAGACTTTGTTTTACGCCTTTTCATTACCGGTGCGTCTGTTAATTCCAGCCGCGCCGTGAGCAACGTGCGCGACATTTGTGAAAAATACCTGGTGAACAATTACTCACTGGACATCATTGACGTTTATCAGCAGCATACCATAGCGGAAAATGAGCAGATCATCGCCCTGCCCTTGCTGATCAAGAGCTCGCCACTGCCCGAAAAACGTTTGATAGGAGACATGTCTGATACTAAAAAAGTACTCAAGGGTCTCGGAATAACAACTACTGCCTAATGATCACAACAAAGACATACGATCAGCTGTTAAAGGAAAATGAAAGTCTTCAGGAACAGCTCGAAGAGGCTACGGAGACTATTCATGCGATCCGTACCGGCCAGGTAGATGCCATTGTGGTGCAAGCGCCGGAGGGAGGCCATGAGCTTTATACCCTCAAAACTGCCGATCAGACTTACCGGGTTTTCATTGAAAAAATGAATGAAGGGGCCATTACGCTGAATGAGAAGGGCGTGATCCTTTATTGTAATTCAATGTTTGCATCCATGGTCAATATGCCTTTATCCAAAGTGGTGGGTAAGTGCTTTGACTACTTTATACCCGATATCCACAAAGAAATTTATTTTGATCTTTTCAAAAACGGCTGGATCGAAGACAGTAAGTCGGAACTGGGCATTCTCAGCGGCGACAGGCTTATTCCCTGCCAGCTTTCGGTCACTACATTGCAGCTGGACGAAGGCACATCATTAAGCCTCATTCTCACGGATCTTAGTTTTCAAAAGGAAGTGCAACAGCTGTTGAAACTCAATAATAAGCGGCTTGAAGAAATCAATGCCGAATTGGAAATCAGCAATCATGATCTTCAGCAGTTTGCTTCCATTGCATCCCACGACCTGCAGGAGCCGTTGCGTAAGATATTGATTTTCGCTACCATGCTCAGAAACAAACATTTGAGCGATTTCTCGGGCGACGGTCTCTCCTATCTTGATAAAATCATAGGATCATCGCAGCGAATGAGGACTATGATCTCGGATATCCTGACGTACTCGCGGCTATCGACGCACATTAACAATTTTACGCTGACGAATCTGTCGGAGATCGTCGGCGAAGTCCTGGAAGATTATGAAATCCTGATCCAGGAGAAAAAAGCGAATATTATTATCAGCGATTTGCCGGAGATCGAGGTAAACCGTGGCCAGATCAAACAGGTATTTCAAAACCTCATCAGCAATTCCATCAAATTTGCCAGGAAGGACAAAGCACCTGAAATCAGGATTTCCAGTCAGTTTGTCCCCGTTGCCGACAGTGGGCCGGACGCTTACCTGATTACCGTCCTGGACAATGGTATTGGCTTTGACACGTCCTATACCGATCGGATTTTCTCGCTTTTTGAACGCCTCAATACCAAAGACAAATATGAAGGGTCCGGGATAGGCCTGGCGATTACGAAGAAAATCATTGACAAACATAACGGCAGCATTTCCGCCAGGAGCAAAGAAGGCGAAGGGTCCAGCTTCATGATTACACTTCCTGCAAGGCAAAACTAGCCGTAAAGGCTTATTACTGCAATTGGCGGAAATGTACAATTATTCCCAATTTTCATTTTTCTATTTTACAAAATGTTCAACACAGGATATTTTATAAAATATGAATGCTTTAAACTTGGTATTACTCGCCACTGCCCTTGCCAGCGCACTGATCGCCGGCTTGTTTTACAGCTACTCTTGTTCCGTCAACCCCGGCCTGGGCCAGTTGTCGGATGTCAATTATTTGTCGGCGATGCAGTCGATCAACAAGGCGATCATTAATCCTATATTCTTTTTCAGCTTTATGGGAACATTGTTTTTGCTGCCGGTGAGCACTTATATGCATTATAGCAGTGGCTTTTCTTCCCGTTTTTACATTTTACTGGCAGCCACTATCATTTACGCAGTGGGCACATTCGGTGTAACCATGGTAGGGAATGTACCATTGAATGACGCACTCGAAAAATTCGATATCGCAGGAGCCTCGGCCCAGCAGCTAGCTACCTGGCGATCACAGTTTGAAAAACCGTGGAACAATCTGCATTTCATCAGAACTGTTGCTTCCGTGGTGTCTTTGATCCTCGTGCTTATCAGCTGCCTCCAAACCGTGTCGCCGACCAAACCGATCGACTGATTTTACCAATCCAGCTTCAACAACGAAACCGCCTGGCGGGGAAGGGCAATGGAAATTTTGGCTTTCCCCGACTTTGGTTTGAGCTGATACGACTTCCCGATGGTTTCCAGTTGTCCCGCTTTTTCCAGCGTGGCGATTTGTTTCGCGTCAGGATTTTGGGGAGAACCCATTTTTTTCCAAACCTCGTAAGAGTTGCTATGCTCCTGATCGATCCGGTATTCTGTTACCTTGACCGACGATGCGGATACATTACTGAATGTGATTTCAACCGGCTCGGCAGCACCTTGCTTGTCATCATCATGATAGTTCCAGACCATTACCGCAGCAGTTTTTTTATCTTTTGATGCCAATGCGCCGATATCCGTTCTCGCGCCGCGAATGCTCGAATCCAGTACCATTTGCAGCGGGTACATGCGTTCGCTTTTAACCTCCACGCGGTCACCGCTCATTTTGCCAAACATCCTGAAAACGTTCAGTACCGGCTTGTCCACACCATTGGTTGCCAGGTCGCGGAAGCCATAGAACCAGGGCTGGTTTTCAAACTCAAATGACCAGGAAACTGCGCCCAGGAAATTAACGCCATACAGGTCTTCCAACTGATATTTTCTCGCAAAAGTAGCCGCCGTGTAGCTCGAATACATCGTCCCGTTCCGGTAGGCATTGGATGGGTTGGTAGCCATTCCGCAAGCGGCGCAGCCTTCCGGGTCGGATTCTCCCACGATGAGCGGCAGGTTTTTGAACTGAGGATATGCCAGTACCGACTTAAAGCCCGTCTGAATGTCGCGCAGCTGCGGGCTCATGTTCATCCGCACCATGCCGTCCACCAGTTTGGGCGAACCTTTGGCATGAAACAAAACAGCATCCAGCGGCGCACCGATTTTGCCGGTGACGTAGTTGGTACCTTCGGCGCAATGTTTCAGAAACTCGGTCAACCATTTGGTACCGCCCGGGCTTGACGTTCCGGCAATGTTCAGCCCTCCTATTTTTGCAGTCGGCAATGCACGTTTGACTGCATCGGCGGAGTAATCGTATAATTTAAAAAACTCATCCATTGTACCTTTCCAGTATCCATTCGGTTCATTCCATACCTCCCAGTACCAGCTTTCCACTTCCTTTTGCCCATATCGCTCCACGCTGTGCTTTACCCAGGCATACACCAGAGCAGCCCATTTCTTGTAATCCTTGGGAGGGTATGCCCAGCCCGTCATGATCTTGCCGTAAGGATCGCCCGGTTTCCAGTCGTGCTGATATGGCTGCGGATGGGTCGACATCGCTTCCGGCATAAATCCGATCTGCGCCAGCGGCTTCATTCCTCTTTTTACATAAGTGTCAAAAATGCTGTCTACAATCGCCCAGTTGTAAACCGGGTTACCATTGCTGTCCTCGGTATAGGCATTGGTAGAACCCCATTTCAACGCAGCCGTGCCATCGCCCGTACATAGCAGGCAATGTGCGCGTACATACACGGGCACGGGACTCAAAGCAGCAATCTCGGTCAGCAATTTCTTACCGTCCTTCATGTAAGTATAGTTAGGTTCGTCGTACCCAAACCACGCCCAAACGGGCTTCATCGGTGCTATGGATTTTCCCAGATCAATTTCAATAGTAACCGGTTTACTTTGAGAGAAAACATTGGTGAAAGTGTAGACCGTTATACCAATCAGCAAAAAAGCGTTTTTGAATAATTTCTGCATTTGTATCTATGGTTTGAATTGGAACGTCATATTAAAAAAGCCAGCCATTTCGGGCAGGCTCCTTAAAAAACAACGTGCGCTGTGATTCTACCAGTGCGGCGGCATATTATTTCAGTAATTCCAATTCAATCGCCTTGATGTCGGCAAACCGGGCTCGTTGTATCTGTATCTTTGGTAACCTCACTGTACCATTGATCCAATGCTCCAAAGAACGTTTTGAACACCTCGGGTTGCGTCGTAGCAGAATTAGTCTGCTGGGTCGAATCTTTGAAAAAACCATACAAGCCGCTCTCTTAAAGCAAATAACGCCACTTTCTGACATGCTTCTTTTTATTTAATCACGGAATATCCCTTCGCATGCCGTTGGCCTGCCGTGGTACGGGGTCTCCGATCGGGTTGGCAGGTTTGATCTTGTCGTAGTCCACGACGCCGGTTTTATCAGCCCAGCGCACATAGTCAGCCGATAGCTCGTTAACAATGTCAGTTCGCGAGGCTGCCAGGTCGGTCGTTTCACCCCTGTCTTTTTCGAGATCGTATAGCTCCCATTTGTAGGAGGGATAGGTGGAAACAATTTTCCATTTTCCTTTTCGTACTGCGCGGTTACCTGCTCTTTCCCAGAATATGGGCTCTTCCCGGCCCACCTGCTCACTTTTACCAGTCAGTACCGGCACGAGGCTTTTTCCCGGGAGTACATGAATGTTGGTACCATTCCATGTTGCCGGATATTTGGCGTTGGCGAGCTCGTAGAATGTAGGCGCAAGGTCGATGAGGTGACCGGTGCCTTTCACAATGCTGTTGGCTTTGATCTGCTTTGGAAACCAGGCGATGAATGGCGCGCTGATTCCTCCTTCGTGCATGTTGTTTTTATAGTATGCATGCGGCGTGTTAGAGACGTACGCCCACGACTGGTCCTGGTAGCCGTAAGATCCGGCGGTTCCTATCGGGCCGGTATTGCGTGGCGGCTTGCGTCCCGACGAACCTGAATAACCGCCTTGTGCACCATTGTCGGAAATAAAGACTATCAATGTGTTATCATCTTTTTTCAACGCTTTCAACTTTTCGAGAAGCTTGCCAATGTTCTGATCAACGCGGTCAACCATGGCGGCGTAGATCTCCATTTTGGCTTCCCAAAGTTTCTTTTCATCGTAAGGAACGTTATCCCACAATGGTACCTGATTATCCCTGACGGCGATCGCCTGGTTTGGATCGGAAATACCCAATGCTTTCTGGCGGCGAATGCGCTCGGCCCTGAGCGAGTCCCAGCCTACGCTGTACCGGCCTTTGTACTTGGCAATGTCTTCGGGAAGTGCCTGTAACGGCCAGTGCGGCGCATTGAATGAGAGGTATAAAAAGAATGGTTTGGACGTTTTGCTTTGCTCATCCAGAAAGCTGATCGCGTGATCGGCGATTTCGTCGGTGAGGTATTTGTCCTTGGGCAATGTCGTCCTCTTGTTGTTTTCAACCAATGGAACGGGCGGCGCCTGCCCATATTGGCCGATATCAAAATAGTTGCTCGCCCCGCCGATAAAGCCGTAAAAACGGTCAAATCCGCGCTGGTTCGGCCATGCAAGGCTGTCGTCACCAACGTGCCACTTTCCGCTCAGCAGGGTGCTGTACCCGGCGCCGCGCAGCACCTCTCCAAATGTGAGCGATTCTTTATTGAGATATCCCTGATAAGGCGGCAAGCCGAGATTGACATTGAAATAACCAACCCCTGCCTTGTGCGGGTACTGGCCGGTAATGAGCGATGCACGCGTCGGGGCGCAGATGGAATTATTGTAAAATTCGCGGAAACGAATCCCTTCGGACGCCAGCTGGTCCAGGTTCGGGGTTTTGATCTCAGACCCATAAGCACCGATATCGGAGTATCCCAGGTCGTCGACCATGATCAGGATGATGTTCGGGCGTGTTTCGGGGACAGTCTTTTTTTGAGCAAAAACACTGGAAAAGCCGCTCAGTAGCAAGAAGGTAAATGTGGAGATTTGAAGAAAAAGCAGAGGAGAAACCACCATAGGATCAATGTAAGTTACCGGTTATAAATGTGAATTCATCGTCAATGAAATATCAGATGCTTTTTTAAATAGCTGTGCTGGTGGTAACAAAGCTATTAATCTATTAAATATATAGACAAAGTAAAATTATAGGCAACAGATAAACAAATCTTTTGTATTGATTTTTTAAAAACGGGTAAATTACCACTCGTTATTCCTCAGTCACAATGATTTCCACACGCCGGTTTCGTCTGCGGTTTTCCTCACAGTCGTTTGGCGCAGCGGGTACATTGCTGCCAAAACCTTTGCCTGAGATCCTGCCCGCAGCTATGTGGTGGTCTACCAGGTATTGCTTCACCACTTTCACCCGCTCATTGGAAAGGCTCATATTCTTTCCCGCATCACCTTCGCTGTCGGTATGCCCTGCCAGCCTGATGCTGATCTCTGGGTTCTCTGCCAAATGCTCCACAAGCCGGTCCAGCTCGGGTTTCGAGGCTGTGAGGATAATGGCCCTGCTTCTTTTGAAATGCAGTACCGATCTGACTTCCTCGGTCAGAATGCGTCTGGAACCGGTTGGGGTACGATTGGACACCAGCATTGCGTTGGCGGCTGATGCTGCTTCTGATTTGGGGGTGAGATAAAAAACCTCCCTTGCACCCATTTTATTAGCCGTAATGGATTCGATCAGCAGTTCGTAGCCGTCGGCAAAAATGGAGATGATGCTGGTGTCATTCACGGGGATCTTGAATTTATACACGCCGTTTTCAAATGTTGGAATGATCTGTTTACCGGGCTTTTGACCCGTAACAATCAGCGTAGAAATGACTGGTTTTAATGTATTTTTATCCAAAACCCTTACTGAAACCCTTTTCTTCGTAACCGTAGGAGGCTGGGGCGGCTGCACCACCGACAATGCTGCCTGTGGACCAGCATGACGTTCATTGATCAGGCTCTGGCACAGTGCTTTATCCCAAATTGCAAAAAATAATATGGCGAATGCAGCGAAGATCTTCATTCAAAAATCGGTTTGAATAGCCCAGTAACGCATTAACCTATAAGGAACTTTAATATAAATAGAATTAGAGATAATATTAGATTTACTGTAAATTTTTTTGATATGCAGGCAATCCGCGACTACTTTGAAGCCATCACCCCTCTGTCCGACGATGAATGGAATGCATTTTCTTCGAAGCTCTCGCGGCCGAAGGCTATCTTTCGTTCATTGAAGAAGGTATGGCCCGTTTTTTTCTTTCCAAAAAGGAGGAAGAACTCACATTTGACTTCGCATTTGCAGGTGAATTTCTGAGTGGTTATAGTTCTTTTATCACCCAATCGCCTGCCAGTTTTAATGTCCAGGCATTGGCCAAAACCACATTATGGCGGATCAGTTATCCGGATTTGCAGACGATTTATGCCACTACGAGCGTCGGGAACCGCATTGGCAGGTACGCGGCTGAGCAGCTGTTTTTGACCAAAGCCCGCCGCGAAATGGATTTTTTGACGCAGAGCGCCGAGGAGCGGTATTTGAACCTTTTCAAAGAACAAACCCGGCTCATTCAGCTGATTCCTGGCAGGTACCTGGCATCTTACATTGGTATTACGCCGCAAGCACTGAGCCGCATCCGTAAGCGAATTTATTAACCCGGGTTCATTTTTCGGGAATACATATCGGCCGACCTTTGTAAGAAAAAAAAGAAAGCGTTATGCCCGAAATTATTTTAATACTCGTCTTCGTGATCGCTTTGCTGGTCATCAAAAAAACAAGGGGAACTTATGAAGTCGCACTGGCCGCACGGATCGGAATGGCAGCTATGCTGGTCGTCACAGGAATTGCACACTTCGCATTCACCAAAGGAATGGCCATGATGCTGCCGGAATTCATCGGTCAGCGGGAACTGATCATCTACGCGACGGGAATAGTGGAATTTGCCGCAGCCGCCGGGCTACTCTTACCCAAATTCCGGGTGCTTACGGGCTGGTTGCTGATTTTGTTTTTTGTACTACTCCTCCCAGCCAACATTTACGCCGCCCAAAACCATATCAATCTTCAAACCGCCAGCCATGATGGTAACGGGCCGGGTTATCTATGGTTCAGGATACCATTGCAAGTGTTCTTCATTGCCTGGGTTTATTTGTCTGCGGTGAAAAGTGAGAAAGTACCTGTTCGCGGCTAGTTATTTTTCATAGCCAGGTTTGGTAAAGCAGAGTCGAAACAAATTATCAATACAAAAAATGATATACAAAAGGTTACTTGTGAAAATATTTAGTATACTCACATTATATTTGGGTTACATTATCATCACTAATAACCTTATACTGAGACATGAAGCAACTGTTACGACTTTACTATTTGACAATGGCCAATGTACTGATTGGCCAGTTTGCATTGGCACAGAAAAGCCCGTGGGAAGTAGGTATCAGCGTTGGCTATGGCCAGGATCACTTTAACCGGAAATATTATGACACAGAGCTATGGCCTGGAACTGTCACCAACTTTAAATCGATTAATTCCTGGAACGCTTCCATCTGGGTTGAGAAGTCGTTGAACCAACGTTTCTCAGTTCTTGCGAGACTGAAATATCTCAACAATAAAATGGAAGAAAATGCACTCTGCCTGTGCAATTTTAACGGATCGTATATTTTTGGCGAGAATGAGAGATACCACTGGGGTTCGGTTGGAACGGGACTTAGATGGTACATCAATCCACAGTCGCAGGTAAAGTTCTTTACAGAAGGTCTGGTGCAGGTAGATTACTTTGTGGCGTACATGCGCGAAGTAAATTATACGAAAGAAATCCAATACAATGCGCTGGACCATCAGCGGGTAGTACCCACGTTTGCCCTGGCAACCGGCTTCAAATGGAAGAGGTTTACTTTGTCCGCCGAATATGAGCGTAACATTGCCAGAACATTCATCCGCAGCAAAAAGGAATATGGAACCAAAACCGGCATTTTGCGCCAGGGTTTTAATGTAAAAGCAGGTTTTACGATTTTTAAGGGCGGTAACCTGTAATAAGTAGTTTTGGACATTGATCTAAACAGGTAAGTTGTGCAGGCCAGCGTGCCCCCGTCGCATTGGTTAGTTTTCGGGTCAAAAAAAATCGGACAGTAATACTGTGATGACGCACGGTAAATCTTGGGTTGCCGGTTGCTTTTAGACCACGGATAACATTTTTAATCAGTACAACATTGTCCCAGGTAACCGAACAAGAACTTTGGATCGCATTCCAGCACGGAGACGAGGAGGCTTACACTAAGCTTTATCGGCTGTATATCAAGGACATGTACCGGTATGGTTCCAGTCTGGTTACTACTTCGGAGGCTTTCGTGCTGGATTGCATTCACGACGTTTTTACTGAGCTGTGGGTGAAGCGTGAGAGGCTTTCTGTGCCTGACAATGTTAAATATTATTTGTTAAAAGCACTCAAAACCAGGGTCATGCATTTGTTGGAGCGTAAGGAAAGGGCATTCGCGCCGCTTTCAGAAGTGAACATCGAAATGTTTGAACCTACTGATCTTGAAATTCTGGAAGAACTGGAAGTGGCGACTTCCCGGCAGGAAAAATTGCGGATGCTGATTTCAAAATTACCCCACCGGCAGCAAGAGGCCATAAAACTGCGATTTATTGAAAACCTCAACTACAACCAGATCGGCGACATTCTGGAAATGAATACGCAATCTGCTAAAAATCTGGTATTTCGGGCTGTCGAAAAGCTTCGTGGCTGGATCGTGTTGCCTATTTATTCACTTTTTCTATATTTTTTTGGGTTAAACTGAGTACGTTTTTCTGAATTGGTCATCTATATGCAAATTCCAGAAAACGAGAAACCCATTGACTCCATCATTCGACCACTTTACGGTAGCTGACTTTCTGACCTGCGACGACTTCGTAAGCCACCAGCTCTCCCCTGACGAACGTACCAACGCGTTGTGGAACTCCTGGCTGGCAGGTAACCCGGCCAATGTGGATGAATGGACCCAGGCAGTACATTTGCTCGAATCCATCCGCATCGGGCTGCATCATTATGCCGCTACTGTGCTCTCGGAAGACACGATCAACGGACTGCTGCAAAGGATTAAGGAAACAAACAACATTGCGGAAACAACCCCATTCGTGGGACCGTTGAACCGTTTCAAATGGCTTGCTGCGGCATCGGTACTTGTGATTTGCGGATTATTTGCAGCGATGTGGCTAACCAGGCAGGACTCCAAAACTTACTACGCTAACCGGATTGCAGATCATAACGCGACCTATGTGGAAAAGGTCAATACTGGTAAAGAGGTCGAAAGTATCGTTTTGCCTGACAGCTCGGTCGTGGAGCTGGCACCGGGCAGCAAGCTGGCTTTTAGCAGTCAGTTTAACAAAGCCACCAGAGATGTGTTTTTGTCCGGAGAAGCCACTTTTGAGGTAACTAAAAATGCTCGTAAGCCCTTTCTGGTTTATGCGAATGAGGTGGTTACGAAGGTTTTGGGTACGAAATTCAAGGTACGTGCCTTCGACGATGAAAAGGATGTGCTGGTCAATGTTTCGTCGGGGCAAGTTTCCGTTTTCAGGGAAAAAGACCATTTGACGAATAAAGACGTGAATTTGTCAGCAAAGAATGGACTGCTGCTGCTACCGAACCAAAAGGCCGTCTTCTCACGCCAAACAGAGGAATTTAACAAAACCCTGGTCGAACAGCCTGCGATTATCGCAAAAGGTAAAGAGGTGTTCCAGTTTAATTACGACTCAGTACCTATTGCCAAAGTTTTTGAAGATCTGGAAAAATCCTACGGGATAGCGATTCGCTTTAATCGCGAGCAACTGAAAGAATGCGAGCTCAGTGCATCACTGAAAACGGAGACATTCGATGAAAAGCTGGAAGTGATTTGCAAGACGATCAATGCAGAATATCAGAAGTTTGACGGTCAGATCATTATCAATGGTGGCGGCTGCCAGTAATCTCAATTTTATAACCCTAGCCCACTCTCACCTATGAAAACAATACGACATCCTTAACTCCTTAACCTCCTTTTCAGTAGGATTTCACACCCGTGGCCACGTGCCGGGGTGGCGGAACCTGCATTGCCTGAACGCTAACCTGAATAATTGAACCAATATGAAAAAAACATTCACAACATATGTGGTAATATGTATGAAAATCACACTTTTACAAGCGTTGCTCGTGCTCACATTCGTACAGGTTTCCTGGGCACGGGAAGCTGCCGGACAGGAGCTTTTGAACCGGAGTATATCCATTACCGTTCGGGCAAAGAGCCTCAAATCGGTACTGCATTTGATTGAAGAAAAGGCTGAGATCAAATTCTCGTACAGCCCGCAGGTGGTTCCCATTCACAACCCGATCACATTGGATGCGGAGAACAGGAGCCTTGGTGAAGTGCTGGACATGATCCTGAAACCGATCGCCATCAAATATAGTGTGGCGGGACGGCAGATTATCTTGTCAAAACAGGGACCGGAGCCAAAATCCGGCAGCATTGCAGAGCCCGGGCGACCGGATTTTAAGGCTTCCCATCCTAATAATAAGGTAATAGGCGGAACCGTCAGCGACGAGACCGGCGCCGGATTACCGGGTGTGAGCATCGTACTGAAAGGCTCGCAAACGGGTACGGTAAGTGACGTTGAAGGACACTACTCGCTCGACATTCCCGACGGCCCCGCCTACCTGATCTTTTCGTTTGTCGGGTACCTGCCCCAAGAGATTGAAGTCGGTACGCGCACCAGCCTCGACGTCATATTAAGGCCCGACACCAAGGCTTTGGACGAAGTGGTGGTAGTAGGCTATGGCACGGCCAAGAAGAAGGATCTCACCGGTGCCGTGGCGAGTGTGAACATTGAAGATACTCGGTTACAGCCCAATACCAGTGCTTCGCAGATCCTGCGCGGCACGACTGCCGGCGTGCAGGTGACGGATAACGGCCGCCCCGGACAAGCGGGTACTATCAATATTCGCGGGATCAATTCGATATCTGCCAGTAACTCGCCGCTCATTGTTTTGGATGGTATTATTTACGCAGGCGGAAACCTTTCGGACATCAACCCGAATGATATCGAGTCAATGGATATATTGAAAGACGCGAGCTCCACGGCGATATATGGATCGCTGGCGGCAAACGGTGTGATCGAGATCACGACAAAAAAAGGGAAATCCGGCAAGCCTAAGTTTACATTCAATACCTACATTGGCTCGTCGAATTACGCTGTTTTGCCTCAATACCTGAATGCTGAGCAGTACCTGGCTGCCCGTAAGGATGCCGAACTGGCGGACGGAGGTATCGTTCCTTTTCAACCGGTAGAACTTGAAAATATTGCCGCAGGAAAATCAATCGAGCCTTTTGAAGAAATCAGGCAGAAGGCACCTATGTCGAATTACGAACTGAGCGTTTCGGGCAAAACGGACCGGGTGAATTACTATTTTTCAGGTGCGTACCTGAGGGCGAAATCCCCCGTGAAAGGCGACAATTTCAGCCGGATTTCCAGCCGGTTGAACCTGAGCGTGCAGGCTACTGACTGGTTGAAAATCGGGATCAATTCAGGTTTTTCCTCTCGGGATGATTCAGGCGTGCGGGCAGACCTGTCGGCGACTTCCTACCTGAGCCCGTATGCAAGCCTGTACCTGGCCGATGGCACTTCTCCCCGTCCATTGCCTCAGGACATTGGTTTGGTTGCTAACCCGCTGATCGGGAACCTGCTGAATACCAGGACGTCCATTACCAATGTATTATTTTCAAATGGCTATGCCGATTTTTCGATCTGGAAGGGGCTTTCGTACAAATTCAATGTGGGATACACCCGTACAGATTCGAAACTATTTACTTACAGCCCTGCCTATGAGCCATTGAACCGGCTGGGTTCGGGATCAAAGCGGCATGGTGAAAGCCAGAACATTACGCTCGAAAACATAGTAACCTACAAGCAGCAGATCTCCGCAAAACAAAACCTTGACCTGACATTACTTTACGGTGCTTATGAGCTGAAAAATCAGTTTTCATACTTGTCCAGTCAGAATATTTTCAATGATGCGCTCGGGTACAATGCCCTTGAAATTGGCGAGAGCTACAACATCGAGACCGGTGCTTCCAAAAACAGGCAGAGTTCCGGTATGGCCCGTCTCGGATACTCCATTGCCAGTAAGTACTTCGCTACCATCAGTATCAGGCGCGACGGTTACTCGGCATTTGGCGCTGGAAAAAAATATGGCGTGTTCCCGGCCGCAGCATTGAGCTGGAACATGAGTGAGGAGGCATTTTTACGCAACATTAAGCAAATCAATTTTCTCAAATTACGGGTTTCGTGGGGCAGAAATGGAAACCGTGGAGTGGATGAATATTCGTCCCTGAGCCAGATCGGGCAGAGTAACTATGTGTTTGGAGACGGAAGCGCCACCTCCGTCGGACTGAGCACTACTTCCCTGGCGAACCCTAACCTGAGCTGGGAAACTTCGGAGAGCTTCAATGTGGGTACCGACGTGCAGGCGTTTTCGAACCGGGTTACCATGTCATTGAATTTTTATGTTACTAATACTTACGACCTGCTGCTAAAACAAACCATTCCCAATACCAATGGTTTTGAAACCTATTTGAGAAATATTGGCGAAACTAAAAATCACGGGCTGGAAATTGATCTCAAAACCGTCAATATCATGAAAGGAGACTTCACCTGGAACACCAATCTGGCATTTTCATTCAACCGGAACAAGATCGTAAAGCTGACTGGCCGGGACCTGAACAATGATGAAAAAGAGGACGATGACATTGCCAGCGGCTGGTTTATAGGACATCCGCTGGGTACGAATTACGACTATGTATTTGACGGAATTTTTCAGGAAGGCGACGACCTGACTTTAATCCCGGGTGCGAAGGCGGGCGATATTCGGTTCAAGGATATCAGCGGTCCGGACGGTGTTCCCGATGGCAAGATCACTCCTGACGACAGAGCTGTGGTGAGCAATAACCAGGCCAAATTCAATCTGGGGCTGACGAATATATTCAGTTATAAAGGACTTAGTTTTTCAACGACATTCAATGTGCGACAAGGCGGTTACAGCCCTTTGTCCATGCTCAATCCGGGAACAAACTTTTACGATCAGGCGAATTTTCTGGATGTCCCCTACTGGACCAAGGCCAACCCAATCAATACACGTCCGAGGATAAACTACCGGAATCCATTGGGTTATGGTTTCTATGAAAGCCGGAGCTTCGTTCGTCTGCAGGATGTGTCCCTGGCCTATTATATCCCCGAAAAGATTTTGAAAAGGGTTCATATAGGCGCATTGCAGCTATATGTGAGCGCAAAAAACCTCGCTACCTGGACCGACTGGAGAGGCTGGGACCCTGAATTCGCGGAAGGCGACAGAAGTCCGAAAAATAGCGGGCCTTTGCTGAAGACATTCATTGCCGGCATTAATGTTTCGTTTTAAACCATTGAAATTATGAAAAGCAGATATATCAGTTTCTTTTTAACGGCATGGCTTCTGGGCTTCGCAACATCCTGCAAAGAATCCTATCTCGAAGAAATTCCGCTCGACAGGTTCAGTCCAGAAAACCTGCTGACCAATGCTGCCGGATACGACGCTGTGGTAGTCGCATTGTACGAGGGAGCCCGGCGGGAGCATACGGTTGGTTCCAATAATTTTGAATACATGACCGTGGGTACCGACCAAACGCAATGGGGCCGGAATGATTCGCGTGGTAATAAGGATTATAGTTTGCTGAATTCAAATCTGGACGCCGCTATCCTGTACTGGGACTGGGCATTCAAAGAAATGATCGTGAAAGCCAACCTCATTCTTGAAAATATTGACGACCCCAATTTAAAGATCGAGGAGCAGGCGCGGAACAACATTAAAGGTCAGGCTTTGTTTTTCAGGGGATATACTTACAATTTCCTGGCCAACATTTACGGCGGTGTACCTATTGTCAAAGATCGCATTATCGACCCAAAATTTGATTTTACCCGCAGTACCAGGGCCGAAGTGCTGGAATTTGCCGCGCAAGACCTGGAAACTGCTTCCCAGCTGCTGAAACTGGACGTAAAAGATGGCCGGATTCCCCGTGCAGCGGCATTTCACCTGCTGAGCGAAGTTTATATTTCGCTGGGAATGGAGAAAAAAGACCCGTCATTTTATGATAAATCCATTGCTGCGGCATCCAAAGTGATCAACAAGGAAGCAGGTGACTATGCCTTGATGACCCAGCGTTTCGGCCCTGCAAGCGCTCGGCCAGGGGATGTGTTTTCAGATATTTTTGCGGACGGACAAATCAATAAATCTTCGGGAAATAAGGAAGTAATGTGGGCCTGGCAGTTCGAAAACTTCACGCCAGGCGGAAGCACTTCTGCAACTCTCGCCAATAACAGTATCCGCTACTGGGGACCTGAATACGACAAGATCAAATCTCCGAACGGAAGCGCCAACCTGCCGTCCGACAGTCTCGGCCGAGGAATCGGTGTGAATTCCCCAACCAATTATGCCAAGTACGACATATGGAAGCTGGACCCGAACGATATGCGTAATTCGGGTTACAACATCAGGAGAACCTATTATTACAACAATCCTGCCGACAAGCAATATTATGGCAAACCCATTCTGACAAAACGAGGCGCGGATGGTGTGCTGTATTCGACCAAAAGTGATGGTACCATTACCAATATCCGGCTGGACACACTGCGGGAATACTATCCGTATTTCAGGAAGATCGAAGGCACACCATTTGGCAATAACAACCTTAGCGGCAATTCGGTGAAAGATTTCAGCCGGATGCGGGTGGCCGAAACGTATTTGCTGCGCGCTGAGGCATATTTACGAAAAGGAGATAGGACAATGGCTGCTGCCGATATCAATGTTGTCCGCGCCCGCGCCAAAGCGAAGCTCATCACCGCCGGTGACGTCAGCGAGGATTTTATCCTCGACGAAAGATCACGCGAGCTGATCGTGGAAGAACCCCGGTTGCGGACATTGATCCGTATGGGCAGGCTGGTGGACAGGGTGAGGAAGTATAACTCAGCACCTTCCGTTGCGAATGGTCCATCGTCGGGTGCTACCATTCAGGATTTTAACAGGTACTGGCCAATTCCACAAAAGGTCATTGACGCCAATGTGGGGGCCAATTTTGAACAAAACCCGGGCTATCCCTGATCTTTCCCACAGCTGCATTTAAACCACAAAAAAGAAAAATGATGCAATCCAGAAGAACGTTTTTGAAGCATAGCGCAGCATTAACAAGCATGATGTTCAGCCTGGACAGTCTTGGGCAGGGGCCTGCCAGCATCCTGCTGCGTTCTTCGTGGCAGGTCGAAAATATCGGGGACATTGGCCATACGCCCGGCGTGATCACACTGCTTGAACGATATTACCCGCAGGTAGAAGTGCGCCTGTGGCCGGTTGACATTGGCAAAGGCGTAGACGACATGCTGACCAAACGGTTTCCAAAATTAAAAATAATCACTGCTGACGCTGACGTCAAAAAAGCATTTGAAGAATGTGCATTTATGCTGCACGGCTCAGGCCCGAGCCTGGTGCGCGGCAAAGATCTGGCGGCATGGAGCCAGCAAACGGGTAAGCCTTACGGCATTTATGGTATCACATTTCCGGGCGTTTACGGCTTCCCAGATGATCGCTGGAAGTTCAAAGAAGACGATGTCAGCATCATTACCAATGCAAAATTTGCTTTGTTTCGCGACTCCGTATCACTTGAATTCGCAAAATCAAAAGGTGCCAGATCGCCCATTATGGAGTTCTGCCCTGACGGAGCTTTCGCGGTAGATTTGAAGGACGATGCAAAAGCAATGGCTTTTCTCAAAGAACATGATCTGAAAGACGGGCAGTTTGTTTGCGTCATTCCACAGCTTCGTTTCACGCCCTGGTGGGAGTTGCCCCGGAAAAATCAGCAGGTCAATCCCGCCAAGCAAGCGCGGAATGATGGGATGAAGGAACATGACAATGCACCTGTGCGTGAGGCCATTATCGCAGTTGTGAGGCAAACCAAACACAAGGTACTAATTGTACCGGAAAACGAAACGCAGATGAAAATAGGTAAGGAAATGCTTTACGATCCTTTGCCAGACGACGTGAAACAAAAAGTGATATTGCGAGCTGAATACTGGCTGACTGATGAAGCGATCAGTACTTATATCCGCTCGGCAGGACTTTTTGGAATAGAAATGCATTCGCCCATTATGTGTATCGGAAACGGTATTCCAGCCATTGTGTGCAGGTTTGAAGAACAGACGAGTAAAGGAGCAATGTGGCGGGACATTGGTTTAGGCGAGTGGCTCATCGATCTGGACAAGCAGAAAGATATCGACCGACTTGTGCCGACGGTGCTGGATATGCTCAACAACACTAAAAAGACCAAAGCGAGCGTGAGTAAGGCTATGGCTTTTGTCCAGAAACGGCAAAAAGAAACAATGCAGCTCATGCAGGGTTATCTCAGCTAATTTGCGGCCTGTATGAAACGGGCTTTTTTAATCACCATTAAAAATTGATCATGAATTCGCAATCGAGAAGAGATTTTATCAAAAAAACAGGGGTACTGACGGCTGCCGCCTGGATGTTTGACCATATGGTTTTTGCTAAATCAAACCCGACCATTCTGTTTGTTTCGGGCTGGCAGGACGTCAACATTGGCGATATTGCGCACACGCCGGGGCTGATAGCGCTCTTGAAAAAACGACTGCCCAAGTCGCGGCTAATACTTTGGAAAAAGAGTAAAAGT
The DNA here is from genome assembly GCF_026625565.1 of Dyadobacter pollutisoli. Lineage (NCBI taxonomy): Bacteria > Pseudomonadati > Bacteroidota > Cytophagia > Cytophagales > Spirosomataceae > Dyadobacter > Dyadobacter pollutisoli. The sequence continues at coordinate 238,553 of NZ_CP112998.1, read as the reverse complement.
GAGCTGGCGGAGGGTATGCTCAAAAAGCATTATCCTGACCTGGAAATCATTCACGGGCAAGTCAATAAAGAAAAAGAGCCGCAGAGTGATGAGGTCAAAAAAGCTTTTGCGGAGGCAGATTTCTTCCTGCACGGCTCCGGCCCGTCGGTAGTGGCTGCGGATTATCTGGATAGCTGGCAAAGTCAGACGAAAAAGCCGTTCGGAATATTCGGAGTGACGATTCAGGACATTTCGCCGGACCTGAAAAGGATCATTCAAAACGCGTCCTTCATTTTTACAAGAGAAACTGCATCCATTCAAAAACTGAAAGAAGCTGGTCTGGAAGGCAAGCATATCGCATTCGCCCCTGATGCTACTTTTGCGATGGACATTCAGGATAAGCCCAAAGCGGCGCAGTTTATCAAGGATAATCAGCTGGTTGACAGGAAATTCATTTGCGTCATTCCGCGGCTCAGAAGAACGCCTTACTACAAAATCAGGCCCAATAATGCGGGATGGAGCGACGAGCGGATCAAAGAGGTGGACGAACTGAATGACAAATGGAAGGAACTGGACCACGCCAAGCTGCGTGAAGCCATGACGGCCTGGGTACGAAAAACGAAGGGCAAGATTGTAGTATGCCCCGAAATGACTTACCAGGTTGATATTATGGATGAGCTGCTCATCAACAAGCTGCCCGACGATGTAAAGCCGCACATTGTGAAGCATGCGTACTGGCTGCCCGACGAGGCGGCGTCGCTATATGCGAGGGCGCACGCGGTGCTGAGTTTCGAATGCCACTCCCCCATTATCGCCGCCGCCAATGGTACGCCGTGTTTTTATTTGCGACAACCGGAAGACACGATCAAAGGACAGATGTACTACGATCTTGGCCTGGCAGACTGGACATTTGAGATCGAACAGACAACCGCCAAACAAATCACGGACCGCCTGCTGGGCATCACCGATCATTACGAGGCCGCATTGAAACAGGTCGCTATGGCCAATGCGAAAGTAAAAGTCCGGTACGATGCTACATTCACGATCATGAATGACAAATTGAATGCATAGCAAGAACTGGGCTGAAAAACATCAGCCCAGTTCTTGTAAAAACAGCTCGATATCGTTCAGTCCCTTTTTGGTTGCATAGGATTTGAACAAATGTGCTTTCATGCGCAGATAGTGATTCATTTGACTTCCCAGATTCTGGCGTTTTTCTGTTAACACAGCTTCCGAAAGCCAGAATCTGTTTTGGAGGCTGTTACTGGAAATAATGAGCAGCTTATCGTCCTCCGAACTAAATTTCAGGTATTTGTTATCTTCTAAAAGCTGCATATCCCGGTACAATCCGGTGTAGCGGGCGTCCCTTATTCCCTCATATTTCTCTGCCATTTTCGAATTTTGCTCCATCAAATGGACCATACTTAAATGCAGGCACTGATATTTCAGTCCGTTTTTGAACAGGAGCTCACTCATTTTAAGAAAATCATATAGGCTTCCCACCGGAAAATCTTGGTGAATTTGTGAGTTAGATTCAGAATAGGTTTCGCTAAGCCTGAAAACCAGATCGTCCTTCGTCGGGAAATAGTAAGTCAAATTTCCGATCCGCATGCCCAGATCTGCGGCCAATTCACGCATTCCGGCGTACTCGATGCCTTTAAGGTTAAATATCTCTAATGCCCGTTTAATAATTTTCTCCTCCGTTGCATTCATTTCTTATGAGCGATATTTGGTCAATGTCCTAATTCGTACTAATTTTAGGTCGTTGTCCAAATTTATAACTTTTAACTCGTATGACGAAATCATTTTCAAACATCCTGCACATCCTGGCGTCGATAGCCTTTATTTCCATTATCGGGGCCGGCATTTATGAACACGCCACGTCAGTGCCCGTATGGCGCCTGGCGCCACCGATGTCACTCTCCATGTTCCAAGGCGAATATGGTATCCAACCGGCCAATTTCTGGATGCCGGTACATCCCATAACCGTATTGCTGATGCTCGCAGCGTTGGTCGCCAACTGGAAACAGCCGCGCCGCAAACAAATTCTGATCGTATTATGCGGCTACCTATTGATTCTTTTGATCACGGCGACGTATTTTGTTCCCGAGCTGATGGCCATTACGAAGGCAGCCTATTCGATGACCGTGAGCAGCGACCTGACAAGCCGCGCTGAAACCTGGGAAAAGCTCAGCTTACTGCGTTTAAGCGTGTTACTGGTATTGGCGGGAGTATTATTGCATGCATTGACGCTTAAAACAGAAGCTAAATAATGGAAACCATCACTATGAAAGCGACATATCCCGTTACGATCGACAATGGCCACGGTGAGCGGCTGACATTCTTGGGGCGCGAAGTCCGCGATGGCGTCGAGTATGTGCAAGTTGAGAACCAGGTGAGTCCGGGCTCTGGTCCGCCCATGCATGTGCATCACCAGCAGCACGAGAGTCTGTACATATGTGAAGGCAAAATGGGCGTTCAGGTCGCAGGCGAAGAACCTTATTACCTAAACGCAGGCGATTCTGCCACTTTCAACAGCGGAATCGCGCACCGGTTTTGGAATGCTGGCGACACAACGCTCCATTGCACCGGCGAAATCTGGCCACCGCATAACATTGAATATTTCCTATCCGAAATCTACCGGTCCAGCCGTGAAAATCCCAAAGGCATCCCCGCGCCTTTTGACGCTGCATATTTGCTGTGGAAATATAAGACTGAGTTTGATATGCTGGGCATTCCGGCTTTTGTGAAGAAGGTGATTTTTCCTGTGGTGTTGTTTGTGGGGAGGTTGCGGGGGTTGGATGGGAGGTTTAAGGATGCGCCGGAGGCGGTTTGAGGGTTTTTGGGGAGTGAGTAAGTTGCTTGTTATGTTTTTTGCATCATTACTCACTTTTTATTAATCGTTTTTGATTAACCTATTTTCAAAATATTCTGTGACGTAGTAGCCACCACTTTTTGGTGAACCTTGAAATTTCAATAGATTTAATGCTTTTGCCCTTTTAATGTGCCGTTCCACAGTTGCCATTGATTTTTGAAGTTTTTTCGAAATCTCAATTGTTTTCAAACCTTCCTTATCAAGCACTATTACCATTATCTGGATAATTTCCATTCTGGTAGCGATCGTTACACCATCAACTTCACCATCATTTACACCATCATCCAATAGTCGATTGACAACCTCAGTGACAATCGGAATATTAGCATTTCCTGTTAAATATGCCACAGGGGGCTCTTTAAACATAGTTACTCCTTTATTTACGCCATCACTTACACCCTCATTTAGTCCCTCACTTACACCCTCAATTATTCCATCACTCGCATTCGCCAAAACTGGTATCACCATTTTGAACGTGTTACCCTCAATGAACTTAGCCTTTCTTCGTCCAGCATATTGCTTGCTAAGCCGTGTCACATTTAGCACACCCGAGCCTAGTTCGTCTACGCGTCCGAGCTCGATAAAAAATTTCGCAATTACTGGGTTTTTGGGAAATGGAGTAAAGCGGTTAGGGTCAATTATACCCTGGCCATGAGGATTATTGGCATTTTCGGTTTCCACATTGTCTTTGCCAATCACAAATGTGCATGGATGAGCATTGGTGTATTCCCGATGCACAATGATATTTGCTACAACTTCGCGGAAAATGGCGGTCCGAAGACTTATCCTCTGATCAGCCTGCAGATAGAACTTATCAGGTAGATGTTTTTCCACAAAACCCATGAGTTGCTCGTAGGCATCTATCAGATTGGTTTGAATGTAAAGCCGATCGTCGTACCGATTTGTATCGTCAATCCTTACTAATGCATCAATTTTATAATGTGGGAGAATTTGACGTATTACCTCATCTTTCCCCAACAGTAGAGCAGCGGCCTGCGTGTAGCCTTCCTCACCACTGTGAAAATCGCGTCTCCATAAGCCTGCTGTTTCCAAAAGCCGCGTGTCATCTAATGCAAGCCAGGGATGGTTTGCATTGTTGCTTCTGATCAGATTTCTGATCTTGGGGAAAAGCTCCGGCTTAAAATGTTCAAAGTACAGGGCAGGATAAACCGTGTTCTCTGTATAGTGTGTTCTTTTCCGATTAAAAACTTCCGCAATCTGTTGTGCGTCATTTATTTTAAAATCGCCCTCATTACTTCGATCATAAATAGTTTGAAGTGTCTTATGAACCTGCGAGCTGACTGGCAACTGAATGTGTATAATCCAGTGATCTCCAATCAAGTACTTTCGAGGAAAGACGATGAACGGAGGATTTATTTTCTGCGGATTATTGGAAAGATTTACCAAATCAGTAATCACTTTATCGATATGAAGAGGATCGACACCCACAACTTCCCCTTTATCTGTCACTCCCAACAGAATATCGCCGCCCTCACGATTGAGCATGGAACAAACGGAATCAAATAGATTTTCGGGAAGAGCTAACCTGGCTACTTTGAATTCAAGGCGTATGCCTTCTTTCTCTTTTAGGAGCTTATATATTCTGTCTATCGTCATTTTGAAAAAGATTATTTACCAATACAGTTAAGGACAAATTGGCAAAATCATAGTGGTCAAAATGCTGAGTAGTTATTCAGAGGCGCATATGAATTATTCCTCAGTAAAATTTTCTGGATTAGGATATCTTACCACACTAGCGGAACCTCATTTAAACCCTCACTTACTCCATCATTTAGTCCCTCACTTACACCATCAAATACAACATCATTATCGCAGTTGTCCTTACAGCTGAGTAAGCGTTTCGTTGATTTGATATAGTAGTTTTGCTACGGGTCTTTGTTTTCAGTTAAATCTTTCTTCCGACTGAAAGTATTTGAACATGCCTGAAATGAACGACCGATTATACGCACTCCATTGATGAAAATTTTCTGGACATATCCGACAAGGAACTTTTGAACCTGTACGAAACCAGTAGCATTGCCAAATGCGAAATGCTGATTCAAGAATTAGACTTGGCGACGGAACCGCATCCATCGGAAGTTCCGGAAGGAGAAACGAGGGTCAAATATATTGAAGCTCTGAGGAATGCAGATCAGGGCGATATGAATGCACTTACCGCTTTAATTCTTGTCGAACTGACGCCCCTTTAGCTCGGCTTCACGCAACAACGCGATCACGATAGCCTTAACCTGCGCCTCGGGCACCTCCTGGTTTTCCAATGCCATAGTACCACATACAGATTCGGTGATCATTGAGGTAACGTAGGCTTTTTGGCGGAGTTTGTCGTATTTTTCGAATAGTTTCATAGGTCGAATATTTAGACTTTTGCGAAGATAAACTGACTTATTTATTGCCAATATTTGTACTAGTAGAATTTTTCAGAATCTAAAAGCAACAGATTTTAAACATCTTGTTTGATTGTACGAAGTGAAAATCCATACATATCTATGATTTTCGCTTTTGGATAACAAATGTGTGTCTTTTCTCCAGTTGAAAAATCGGTTGTATAAATCGACGAGGATAACTGATCAATTTCAGTCTTATTTAGTTCATAAAAATGCTTGATACATGATAGAGACCTAACGTCAACTTTGCTAAATGAACACCTTTCATCTTTGTAAATCCCCTTAAATGTATTTTGAAAATACTGATCGAAAGCTGGGATAAACCCAAAAACACCTAATAAAATTTTAGTAACAAGTGTTATATCACGGTTGTTATCAAAAATAAGTACCTTCTTTATTCCTGAATAAATGTCTACAATTTTCTGCATATTTTCCGGAGTATAATTGTTGACATCAATTTCCCAAATTTTCTTGTCGATTTCTGCTATGTAGGCTAGTAAAGGTTTGAAGTAAGCGATGCTTTTCTGAAAAAGAAAACTCGAACCTCTAAACATTCCCCAACTCGACAGATAGAATCCTAGAACCAGGCAGCTTTTTTCCAGATCGTCATTCGGGTTCTTAGTGGTTCGGAAATAATTGTAACAATAGTCAAAGGATGTATATCTATCCTCTGGATTTGACTTGGCAATAAAATCATCCATCACGGCTTTGATATCCTCTTTTGATGAGTGATGGTCAGAAAAGCTTAACTCTCTCAAGTTAACTTGTTCTTGGGCACTGCCCCAAACGTCGGTCTTCCTTTGTTTATTTTGAGTTTGTGATGTTCCATTACTTGGCGCAAAGCCGAAGGTGACGGTGCCTGTTCTATTTTTAAGAGAAATATTATCTCTATCAATCACATTCAATCCAATTGATAACCAGGCTGGTTTTTGTACATGAGTTGGACTGTTAAAATCATTGCCCCAATAAGCAGAATGTTTATATGCTGTGTTGGGTAAACCTCCCACCAAAGCGCTAATATCAGCCAAAGACATCTTAATCTCTTGGCGCCCATCGGCGACCATATTTTTAAGGTAAACCTGCAAAGGGAAATACTTACTTGTCTCATTCATAGGTTTTATAGCAAAATGGGGTTTAGATAGTTGATAAAGTCAAATAACGCTACATTATATTGATAAATGCACCGTTAGAAAAATCCCTCATCCCTCAATTTGCATCCCAGCAAATTTCTCCCGAATATGCGTCCTCCAAAAAAGTAGTCTTTATGAAAAATATTGAAAGTTTTGCCCTGCGATGGTGTGGGGTCGGCGAAAGTCCCCCGAGCGATGATTACTTCGCTTGGACACCTTAGGCAGGGCATTTTTTATCCATCCAAAAAAGTAATTTAATGAACAACAAACTAAACTCCCCCGAGTCCAGGGACTCGACGTGTATGGCCTATGGTGCTCAGGTCGAGGCGCTGCTAAGTATGAGTGATGCGTCCGTTTGGATCGATGATCTTTGGACGATTTACACCGGGTACATGGTTTCCCAAAAGGAAATGGGTTACAATCCGCGAGCTGCCGACCTTTTCTGCACATTTCGAGATCTGGTGTTTTTCTTTCAGCGGACTCAGTTGGCAAAGTAAGGATTAAGCTCATTTTCGTACTCACGTTCCTCTTTTACTATCTACTCTACCTTACTAGGGCTTGTCCGCAAGCTTAGTAAACTCCTCCAATTGATCCATTCCGCCCAAATAACCACTAGGTATGATCAGCCGCCCAGCCTTATCGAAAATCATTGCACGGGGAATAAATGTGAGGTTTTGCTCTTTCAAAAACCGGGCTGAATGCTGATTGGTGATAAGGTAGTTTTCTGCGTAGGTATCGAGTTTTTCTTCGTCGCTTGCCTTTTTCCATCGGCTGGCGTCTTTGTCAATCGAGAGGTATACGAAAGCAATGTCTTTGCCTTTCATGGCTTCGATCAATTTCTTCGCTTCGGGCATCGGTTCACGGCAGGGTCCGCACCAGCTCGCCCAAAAATCCACTACCAGTATTTTTCCGGCATGTCGCTTTTTTAAATCATCGAGCGTCAACTGAGCACCTGTTGGGTCAACGAGTTGGACGGCTGTACTGTCTTGGTTTTCACACAGCGCGGTCGGTATTACGATTTCGGCAGTGGCCGTGTGATTACTTTGCCCGATATTGATCAAACTGTAAATGAGAAGAATAGATAGCATGTTGACGACATTTTCTGTTTCAAAAAGATAAGGCAGCGTTGTGATTATTTTACCTTCTCTATAAAAGATTTCCTACTTTAACAATCATAACTCATCAACACTCCAGACATTGACTTTATGTTCAAAATCTTGACTAATAGTGGAAAGCAAAAAGTGCGGCAACCATTGATCCACTTTGGCAAACTCTTACTGACAATCCCAATATTTCTCTTGTTTTATGAGTGTTCCTCATCAACACCAACGGAGGAAATTTACAGGCTTACTTTCAGCGACTCGACGAATTTCAAGGTTATGAACCACCTGGGACATTCCCGTCCCGAAGACATCGTAATCCTGGATACGACACAAGGTTGGAACTATACTATTTTTTGGAACAAACCGGTGGGGGGCGAATCTCCTGAGCAACTCGAAATTGATACCACGACCGAACAGCACGAGAGCTATGATCCGGACTATCTTTTTAGAGATTCGCTAATGATAAATGCCATTGATTCAATAGAGCGAAAGGCCCTTCGAAGGAGAACATTAAATGTCGGGCCAAAACGACTCAACCTGCAAGGCCTCCACTACAAGACCATTCCTTACGCAAAGGATGTCAAGGGCTTTTATATTATTACTACCGAACCCGCTTTTAGCTCAGACGGTCGGTATGCATTCATCGTTTGGGAAATATACTTCAATGATGGTGTTAAATACATTTATGGCTGGGGAGAGGTTTTCGGCTATACTACTCTTGTGTATCAAAAACAGGCTGATGATAGCTGGAAGAAGTTTAAACAGATTGATCATCTGATCCTATAATGATGTATTGGGGTGACTTTGGACGACAAAAACCACCTTGTATACCTATTGTTCACCCACATTTCCTTACCATAAACCATTTGTATACCATTTAAAATTGACGGCTGCTTTCTGCTGCCGTACGTTTGCATTGCCTTCCGGGACAGGCTTTCGAATACTGACCGGCGGCAGCTTGCACAGCATTGCATCACACTATTTTTTACTATTAGCCTCAAAATAAAATAAGCAGCATTGTATCACACTATTTTACTATTAGCCTGAAATAAAATAACATGTCTATCATTAAAATCATTACCGGCATCAATTGGGTCCTGATCGCCATTTTCGGTTACTATGTGGTCTGGGCGCTGTTGCAAGTCAGTAAGCCCAGCCACGAAATGCCAGGCGTGGAAACCATCATTAAAGTAACAGGATTAATATTTTTGCTTTCACTGATAGGCCTCAATCTTGCTTCACATTCGTGGATGAAAATCGTTGCATTCATTCTGGGTCTATTGCTGCTGTTGATCATCTATTCTTTTAGGGACAATTAAAGAAAACAACTCATGAAAAACTTTGCAATCGCCCTCCTCTGCGGCATCGTAGGTTACCTTATTCTTGCTACGCTTAGCTACTATCTCGTCGGAAAATTTTCATCCAACAATCATGACCGCAGTGTTGAAGCCAGTATGACCAGCATTTTTGTATACGGCCCCATTGGTTTCATTCTGGCGTTCATTGCCGGTTATGTCTGGATCAAAAATTATTTCTGATATGCGGAGCTTTGACAATCTGGCTCTTAGGTGAGATTTGAAGCGGGAATGATTACGGACGGCTTTTACTCGCCGTTTTTTCCATTCAAAAAAGTTATATTTCAGAAACTTTACTCATCATTATCAAACCACTAAAATGGGCAAGATCACTGTTAAAGACGGCACTGAAATTTATTACAAGGATTGGGGAACCGGGCAACCGATTGTTTTTCATCACGGATGGCCGCTGTCCGGCGACGATTGGGATGGCCAGATGATGTTTTTCCTGAACCAGGGATTCAGGGTTATCGCGCATGATCGCCGCGGGCATGGAAGATCCACGCAAACGGCCGTTGGAAATGATATGGATACCTATGCAGCCGATGTCGCTGAACTGACAGCTGCGCTCGACTTGAAAGACGCGATTCACGTAGGTCATTCTACTGGTGGCGGGGAAGTGATCCGGTACGTTGCAAAATACGGACAAGGCCGCGTCGCAAAAGCAGTATTGATTAGTGCGGTGACGCCATTAATGGTACAAACCGAAAATAATCCCGAAGGTATACCCATCTCCGTTTTTGATGGCATTCGTGAAGGTACTGCTACCAAACGTCAGCAATTCTTTCAGGATTTCACGATTCCTTTTTACGGATACAACCGTGAAGGGGCCGAAATATCGCAGGGTGTCCGGGATAACTGGTGGCGCCAGGGAATGATGGGCGGAATTAAAGCACATTATGACTGTATCAAGGCTTTTTCGGAAACGGATTTTACCGAGGACCTGAAAAGTGTAGATGTACCGGTACTCATTTTACACGGCGAAGACGACCAGATCGTTCCCTACCCATTGACCGGAGCAAAGGCGATCAAACTATTGAAAAATGGCACATTGATCTCCTACCCTGGTTTTCCGCACGGAATGCCTACCACAGAAGCTGCCACGATCAACAAGGATCTTTTGGCTTTTATCAATTCTTAGTGGTCAAAAAGTTTAAGCTACATTAACCTAATAAAAAGCTGTCATCATTTCGTTGACAGCTTTTTTTAATGCACTAGTAGGGCTTCTGCACACAATTCTGCTCCCGGGAATTAGAGCGAGTCGCCTGCCCTTGTTGTTTTTGCACACAAAAATTTCAGCAAAAAATGTAAAATTAATTTTATATCAAGAAAAATAATCTGAATTATAGTATTCCAAATTGCAAAAAGAGGCACTTCGGAGTATCCAAAGTGCCTCTTTCAAAAAAATCAGACTTATCAATAACCCGGGTTTTGTGTCAACATGGGTGCATTACGGTCAATTTCCGTTTGTGGAATCGGCCAGAACTCGTATTTATCTTCATACTTGGTCTTCACGGTTGGCGCCAGCGGGTTTTGCACGAACCCATTCAATTTTTTAGTAGCGATCCCCCACCTTCTCAGGTCGAAGTAACGCTGACCCTCCAACGCAAACTCCACGCGCCGTTCATGACGGATCTTGTCTCTTGTCTCAGTCTGGGAAAGTCCGGCTGCCAAAGCGGGCATTCCGGCTCTCTTCCTAACCTCATTCACAGCCGGAATCGCATTAGCAGGGCCTTTTGCCTCGTTTTCCGCTTCTGCGTACATGAGCAGGATATCCGCGTAGCGCAGCAGCACGAAGTCTTGTTCATCAATGGCGCCGTAGTCCGGGTTCACAAGACTTGGATCGAGCCATTTTTTCACCGCGTAAAAGCCATTTGTCCAGCTGTCCTTACCTGGTGTCGCCACCGACAGATCGCCTGTAAACGGCCAGCCCTGCGCCTTGGTATCACCCGGAAAAAAGAATGTAAGCCGCATTCTCGGGTCTCTTTTTTCAAATGGTTTGGTGCGGTCATACACCGCCGAAGTGGCAATATCCTTACCGTCAATGGCCTCATATTCGTCGATCAGGTCCTGTGTTCCCAGCTCGCCTTTCCAGCGTTGCAGCGACACACCCAGGGCCACATCCTGATGCAGCAGGTTAGGCTGCAGGTACTTTACCGAAAACATGATTTCAGGGCTGCTGTTTTGGGCAGGCTTGAAGAAGTTGCCTTCGTAGCTGGAAAAGAGGCTATACTTTTTGCCATCGATGATCTGCTTAGCCATAGCTGCGGCTTCCGCATATTTTTTCTGATATAATAACACCCTTACCAGGTAACCCTGGGCAGTACTTTTCATGGCATGTCCGTCCTTATAAGCATTGTCCGGCAACGATGCGATGGCTTTCCCAAGATCTTCTTCGATCAGTTTCAACACTTCCGCCTTTTCGGATTTAGCCCTGGCCGACTTGAAATCTACCGCAAACGGATCGTCAGTGGTGATAATTACATTTCCGTACAGCTGCGCCAGCCAGAAGTAGTTGAATGCCCGCAAAAAATACGCTTCTCCCTGGTACCGGCTCAATTTATCGCCTTTCAAAACCTTGTCCACATTGGTCAGAAAAGAATTGATCGCTGCTATTGCCTTGTAATTATTGGCATAATAGCTATACACAAAATCCCCTGACTGCGGCGTGATACCGGACGAAAGAGCGCTGGTACCGCCGCCATAGTTGTACTGGCCGTACGAGTCATCACTGAAATTGTCCCAGGCAAATACCTGGTACTGCGAAGTCGCGTAGCCACCACCGGGAGCATACAAAAAGTTGTAAAGTCCGGTCAATGCAAGATCTGCATCCGCCTCTGACTTCCAGAAAATACTCGTGGATAGTTTGTCAGGCGGGGCCACGTCCAGGTCGTCGGTACAGGAGGTAACCGACAGAGTGAGTGTTACCAGCGTTAGAACAGTATATTTTAATAAATTTTTCATATTTCAAATATTTTAAGGTCTATTAAAATTGGACATTGATGCCGAAGGTGTATGTCCTGTTTTGCGGGTATGCCAGGTAGTTTCCGCTATTCACACGCTCCGGATCCAGGCCAGGGAATTTGCTGATCGTCGCGACATTGTCTGCCGAAACAAACAATCTGACAGACTTCATTTTCACTTTCTCAATCACACTCCGTGGAATCGTATAACCCAGCTGTATATTTTTCAAGCGGGCAAAGGATGCGTTTTTCAGATAGTAGGTCGAATTATAGTTCTGCACGGGTGCGTATCCGTCTGCCACATAAATTTTCGGCATTGTATTGGTAGGATTCGTAGGCGTCCAGCGGTTTCTCCAATCCACTGTGGGCACCGAACCTTGTCTGAATGGCTCAATCCCCCATCCGTTAACATATATTTTCTGGCCGATCGAGCCAAAAACCTGCGCTGCGATATCAAATCCTTTCCAGTCAGCTGATAAGTTCAAACCCAGCTGCATGGCAGGGTACTTGCCTTTCTGGTAGGTACGGTCCTTGTCGCTAATGACCCCGTCACCATTCACGTCCTTAATTTTGAGGTCGCCGGGAGTGGGCGTAACAGGTTGCTTGGGTGATGCGTCAATTTCGGCCTGGCTCTGGAAAATCCCGTCCCAGATATATACATAAAACTCATCCAGCGCGTGACCTTCCTCACGGATATTATTACCAATGATCTCAACCTTTCCGAATTCTTCCAGGATATTTTTATAGGCCTGTACATTCGCGCCGATCGTGTAGGATAGCCCACCGTCCGTGCGACCAGCGTAGGAAATGTTCAGCTCAATACCTTTGTTCCGGACCGCACCGTTATTGATGGTAGGCGCATTCAGCCCCAGCCACAACGGCACCTGCGATCCGCGCAGAATGTCAAAAGTATACTTGTTGAATACATCAGCAGAAAAAGTGATCCTGTTATTGAAAGCCGTTAAATCCAAACCAACATTGACTGACCGGGTTGTTTCCCAGGTAAGATTAGGATCTACAATGGACTGTGCCGCAAAACCAGTTGACGTTGACCCGCCGAAAGCGTAGTTAGCATTGGTCAGTGTGGCCTGGTAAGGGTAAATACCGATGTTCTGGTTACCCAGCTGGCCATAAGAAGCGCGCAGCTTCAAGTCATTAAGCCAGTTTACATTTTGCAAAAAACTCTCTTTCGACACTCTCCATCCTCCCGAAAAGGAATAGAATAACCCCCAGCGCGTATCCGTCGGCAGGCGTGACGTGCCATCGTAGCGGATACTTCCACCCAATAGATACTTGTCTTTCAAACTATAATTGGCAGTAGCATAAGCCGAATGGATCGCCCATTGCTCCGAACGTCCTCCGTTGGTTTGTCCGTCCGCGGGACCTGCATCCAGTTCAGTTAAGAGATTAGTCGGAAACTGCCTTCTGGATGCCGATAACCAGCTCTGCTGGTTCTTTTCCTGCTGATAACCGCCTAAAATAGAGAGCGCGTGATCGCCAAATGTTTTATGATAGTTGAGCTGGCTATAAAAAACGCTATATATCACATCGCTACGTTCGGTGCTCAACCCGGGAGTACCCACGTCCAATATTCCTGCGGAACTCATATCATTGTAATAATACATCGGTACCACCGGCCTGAAAGTGCTCCATTTGGTATTCTGAAAGTTAAATCCCGCTTTGTTTTCCCATCTGAGGCCGTCCAGTACGTCCACGTCCAGGGACATATTTCCCTGTGCGTAGTAATCTTTGGTATACCGAATAGATTTCTCCTTCACAGTCGCAATGGTGTTCTTGTTTCCCTGCTCATTAGGGAATGCTCTTTTTATCCATTTACCGTCTGCGGTTTGAGGCGGGTAAAGCGGCGACTGGGCCATGGTGGATAAAAACATATCCGTACTCCCATTGCTCGGCGCCTGCTGATCTCCATAACGGAACTGCAAATTTGTACCCAGGGTAACACGCTTATGTACTTTGGAAGACAACCCCAGGTTCATTGTATATTTTTTGTAGTCGAACCCTATCATTACACCAGGCTGATCGGTGATTCCCAGGCCGACATTAAAAGTAGTGCCGTCTCTGCTGCCGCCGGACATGTTCAAAAAATGGTTTTTCACATAAGCAGGCTGAAAAAGATCGTCCAGCCAGTTGTGGTTTGGGTACTTGACACGGTCCGTAGCATTTCTGTACAGGTCGATCTGATCCTGGGTGTATAATGGCTGCAGATTGGAATTGGTACGTGCTTCATTGGAAAGCTCCATAAACTCCGCAGAGTTGGTAATTGTTTTCGGGATTTGTGTAGGATTGGAAATACCGATATTGAAGCCGTAACCAAAAGCAAAACCACCGCCATTGCCGTTTTTAGTTTTAACAACGATCACGCCATTCGCCCCTCTCGCACCGTAAATCGCAGCCGAAGCAGCATCCTTCAACACCGTGACGGACTCAATGTTGTTTGGGTTGAGAATACCCAGACTACCCGGCAGGCCGTCTACAATCACCAAAGGATCATTTCCCGCGCCGCTGAATGTCCCCGTACCCCTGATCCGAAGCTGAATGCCTTCATTGCCCGGCTCGCCAGAGTTTTGGATCACCTGCAAGCCTGGGAGCTGTCCCTGTAACAAACTCACCGGGTTGGTAGCTACCCGTTTGGTAATAGCATCACCCGAAACTGTCGCCACCGCGCTGATCAGGTTTCGCTTGGCCTGAGAGTTGTAACCTACCACTACCACCTCATCCAGCGCCTTGTTGTCCAGCGCCAGATCGATGTTGATCACCGATGCCTCACCCACCTTTACTTCCTGGCTCACATGGCCCACGAACGAAAATACCAGGATAGCACCGTCGTTGGGTACGTCCAGCGAATAGGCTCCGTTCACATCTGTGGATGTGCCGCGCGTTGTTCCCTTAATAGTGATATTGACACCGGGTAAAGTTTCTTTTGTTCCCGAGGTAACTACACCTTTTATATTCTTATCGACCGCGTTTTCCGCAGCCGCCAGCAGGGTACCCTCTTCCCGGGACAGACTGCTAGCCGGCTCACGGCCTGCAGGTTTCAGTATAATCCTGTTCCTTACGATTTTGTAAGAAATATTATCAGGGCTGAATATCTGGTCCAACACTTCCGACATGTTTTTATTATGCGCCGAGAGCGTGATTTTTCGCTCTACCGGGAGTAACTCTTTACTATATACGAATTTGACATTTTCGGAGGCTGCGAGCTCCGCAAGTATGGTTCGGATCGATTTTTGTTGCGCCTCAATGGAAACTTTCCTTAGCAGAAGTTCCTGGGCGTGCGTTTCACCACCGTACGAATAGGTACAGGCGACGAGGGCAATAAGCATTTGTAAGGATGACACTTTCATGATAGTCCACCAGGGCTCTATGATTTCTAGTCTTTTTTTCATTTTTTTACAATTTTAGATCACAGGATGATTTAAATGATCCCAGTATTTCATTTGTCCAGAATGAAACAACCGAGATTTTTCGAGGGATGGGAATCGGGACCGAACTATGCTTCCGGCATATTCGGTCCTTTTTTGTGACTACGTAGAGTTTATATGCATACTGACGTTGTTAAAAGTTAAAAAAATCACTGAATGACCTGGCAGCCCGGCCCGACTAGAAAAATCTGATCCCCCCTCACCTCATAACTCGCGTCGACAGCGGCACACAAAACGTCCAGCAGCGCGAAAAGATCATTCAGGTTCGACGCGTCGGCGGTAATGCTGCAGTTAGCCAGATTTTTATTGTCGAGCAAAATGGCCACCCCGTATGCCTTTTCCAGCTGCGGAATAATGGAAGAAATAGGTGTGTCAGTGTAAATAAATGCATTTGCGGCTTCCCTCAGTTTTTCCTGCCGACTTACCATGACCGGTTCTTCGACGAGCCCGGTTATCATTTCTTTGGTTTCAAACGAGAAAGTAACCTTCTTGTTAGGTGTGAGAGTAACTACCTTGCTGCCTGCGGATATCGGCGAACTGTCTGCGTTCTCCTTCACGCTAACCCGCCCCCTCAGTACTGCCACTTCTACATTCCCCTTGTTATTAGTTTTAATCGTAAAACTGGTCCCCAATACATTGGTAATGATATGGTCAGAATAAACCGAGAATGGCTTGCCCGGATCGTGGGTCACATCAAAAAAACCGTCCCCCTTCAAATAGACCCTCCGCTCATGCGCCGTGAATTTTTCAGGGTAAAACAGGATGGCTTTGGGATAAAGTGATACCTCGCTACCGTCCGGCAGCTTAACCAGTTTGGGTTTTTCGCTATCATTCTCATTCCGCACCAGCTCGCTGATCATCGCGTCCGGAACCTCGGCGATAATGGATTTTCGCTCCATGACACCTCCTTTGTAAAAAAGAAATCCGGTGATCAGGAAAACAGCCGTAGCCGCAAATTTGAAGTACACCGACTGCCACCATCTTCTACCGATCAGCGGCTCGATTATTTCCGGTACTTCATTCATATTCTGCCGGATCGAGTTCCAGATGTCCGCTTTCAGCTTCTGATCCTGCTGCTGCAGCTCATCCGTTTTGGAATGATTGATTGAATCATACCAAAAATCCATTACCTGCTTCTTAATCGGATTGATCGTGTTGTTCTGGTAGCGATGTATCAGCCGATAAAATCCTTTCCAACTCTTGCTCATGCCTGTACCTGATCGTTAAAAACAGAATTGTTCCTATGTGTAAGTAGATCAGGCACGGACCATGCCACAAATAAGTTTATTAATTATTAGAAAATTCATATCAATTATTCCAATAAATAGTAAACTTATTAGAATATTTATAGAGATTCTCCGATGCCCTATTTTGAGAAGTAATGGGCGATCAACAGCAATACATAAATGCTGTAATCCTGCAATTGAATTCGAAGCGTTTTGAGTCCCTGGCTGAGGTGGTACTCCACGGACCGGGTCGACATTTTAAGGATTTTGGCGATCTCAACATTGGGTTTGTGCTGCAACTTGCTCAGTTCGAATACCACCCTGGTTTTGGGAGGTAGCTGGTCAATGCACGCGATGAGGGATTGGTTGAGATCATTGTAAGCGAGCTCTTCCTCCGTGTCCCAGTCGGCCTCGGACATGTTGATAAAGACAAACTTGTCGTAATTCCTGCGGACAATTTCTTTTTTGAAAAAGTCCAGTACTTTAAACTTGACGGCACCCAGAAGATAATGTTCCAGCTCGCCGATACTGACCGTTCCACGCCTTACCCAGAGGTCTAGGAAGATGTCCTGAACGATCTCCTTGGCTTCATCAGAAGCCCTGACTTTATTTTCGGCAACCCGATAAAGCTTGTGCCAGTAACGGTCGTAGATCTGCTCAAAAGCGTCCTCATCACCCAGTCTCAGGCCTTCCACCAAATCCGAATCACCGATATAAATATTAGGCATGACGATAGCAATTTATAAACTATTTGATCTGAACCGGGATATCTGATTTCAGGTCCTTCTTTACCATTTTACTCGTACTCAGCACAGGTTTCACTGTGTCACCAAAGCGATTACCGTTGATCGTAACCCCGGTGCAAGCCACCAGTTTGATAGCCTCCCTGGCATTCCCCGGCGGTAAAAAGTTTGTGCGCTCGATCGTATTGTTGATAAAAGTCAGCCCGTCTGTACTTAATGCAGACAGCACGGGATCGTCGTACACTTTGAAGACATTGTTCTCTATCCTGATGTTTTTATGCACATAATAGCCCGGTACCAGCTCATGCGCCTCGGGATTAATATTGATCACATAGTTGTTCGGAGCGGAATTGAAACCACATTCGATAAACTGGTTGTTCCGAACGGTAAGGTCGGTGACTATCCCCGATTCATACCAGCCCGAGGCATCGTTCTCTATTAAAATGGCGTGCATTCCGGTCCGGTAGTACACATTGTTTTCAATGATCACCTTGCGGCGGGTCGTAATGAGGTTCCCCCTCGATATGATGCGTTCAAACCTCGAATTTTTGATCGTCACGGCTGGCGTCCAGGTCGTATTTTCGAGCGCGTCCCCTATTTTCAGTTCTTTGGGTAATGCAGCCTGCATTTCGACCAGCATTTCACGCTCGGAAATGAGTCTGGCTGTTTTGACAATACCCTGCCCGAATATTTGCAATGAGGCCGAATGTAAATAAGCCACTGTGTCACCCGCACTGAACGCTTCAAAACCATACGTCTGATGATGCATAAATTTGATTTTCAAGCTGTTGGGAGATACAATTTCCGTTACCTTCAAATGCGTTCCGTGTACATTGATCGGGTCGTCGTGCAAGCCACTGAACCGGCAGTTGCTGATCGTGATCTGGCCGCGGCAACCGGAAAAATGCATTCCATCCGCCGACGAAGCGATTACCCTCCCGCTGTTTTGGGCAGGTTCCACAAAAACGCTGTCGTAATTAAGATTCTCGGAAAACTGTGATACAATGCCCAGCCCGTGCATGGAGTTCATGTGCAGGTTATGCAGGCTGATATTTTTCGAACGGTTGATAAAAGCGCCCACATAGTCGCGGTACCGGTCCCTCACCGTGAGTACCTCGCCCGGCTCGCCTTTGAACTTGGAAAAATCGCCGGTGAACTTCACGGTCAACGGTGCTATCACCTCTGCTTTACTTTTGAGAAACGGCTCCCAGGTGCTGTACAGCAGCATTCCCTTTTCCGGCCGAACGAGCACAGCATGGAAATTCCGCGCTACCCACTTTTCGCCATACCACTCCAATCGTCCATTGATAATGTCAAATTTTGAATCGGGATGTACGGTGGCAATAACCGTCGTCGGTGAGCTTTCTTTAATGGTCATTTCGGACATTCCCGGCCGCTCATAATTGACCGAAATGTTCCGGATAGTGATGTTCTCGCTGCTGTCGATCACCCAGGTGATCATTTTACCATGAAAAACGAATTCTGATCCATTGCCTTCCAGGGTTACATTCTTTAAGCCTTTGAAAAACAAACCAACCCGCTGTTTCTTGACCGGGAATTCTTCCTCGGAGGAACTATTGCTAATGTAGTAATGAGTTTCAACCGCCTTGTCGGGCCAGAAATCGTACCGTCCTTTCGGAAAACTGATCACCGTTTTCTCCTGGGTTTTACTGGCCGTGATTGCCTTTCCGACACTCTCGGTGGCATCACCGAAGCTGTCCGGTTTGGCACCGTAGCTGGTAACGTCAATGACCTGTGCCTGGACGTGGATCGCGAAACCCAACAGTAAGCCGGTAAAATATCTGATCATGTTTTTATACTTCGTTATTTTTTTCTCGATTGTCCAAAGCCTGGTCATTTCGCAGGCGGAAACAATTCAAACTCATTTACACCAAAATATCCGTGGTACTCATTGATCACCAGCCTGAATTTTCGCGCAGTAACCGGTTTAATTTCCTTGTTCCAATCCCCCATTTTCGTATCCTCCGCCAGACTGACCCAGTTTTTGCCTGCCAGGTATTGCACATCAAACTTCCTGATCTCAGAACCATGATACTTTGACTCACCCAGTTTGATTTTCCCTACGACCTGAGGTTTTCCCAGATCCACTTCCAGCCAGCCCGTAGGTTCATACAATTTCAATACCTCTTCGGACAAGTAGTGAATATTTTTGCCGTAAAACTGGTCAAAATCCACATCATTCCGACGTCCTATTTTCCAGCTCGTTTTTGGATTATCATCAAATGCCGCCGCAGGATCGTGGTAAAACTGTCCGACGGAACTGGAAGCAGTGGCCGTTTTTCCATAAGCCATTGAACCAGAAACGGAGAAAGGAATGATCGGCGCGAGTGCGGAAACATTCTGATCCATTGTCAGCACTGCGATGGTCGCGACCGAGTCTATTTTATCTTTCGGGAAACTGATTTTCAGCCCTGCGTTGCTTTGCGTGAAATCAATCTTCGTCCCATCGAGCAGGGCCGCGGTTTTTACTTTGGCAGCAATGGCCGGCAGCGTGAGCTCAGTCTGCGAGCCCGTCAATAGGTGAATGTATACTTTGTTCCCCTTGAATGAGCTGACGTAGTTTTGGGCTGGCGTGTAAATACCTCCTTTGGTACCATAAATAGCCTGCTCATTTTTCGCGATCCAACTGCCCATTTCGCGTGCCCTCGCGGCAAAATTCGAAGGAAAAACACCCGAGCTATCAGGTCCGATGTTAAACAACAGGTTTCCGTTTCCGCCCACACAACGAAGCAGGGTATGCACCGATTCTTTCAAGCTGCGCGGGTTATCATTGAATTTCCACGCCCATTGATGCCCCATATTCGTGCAGGTTTCCCAGGCGGTTTTACTATAACCCGCTACAAACCCTTCCGGTGTCGCGTAGTCGGCGTACTTGCCCACATACCCGTGCGACTCATCGGGGGTCAGCGGTTCCAGCCGGTTGTTGATAATGATTTCGGGTTGTAATTTTCTGGCAAGATCAAAAACTTTTTTGGGGCCTACCGGACTTGGCCAACCTTCAAAATCGATCCACAAAAGGCTTATTTTACCATAATTGGTCAGTAATTCTCTCACCTGTTCCAAAACCCTGTCGGCAAATACGCCATTCATTTTGGGATCGCGGCAGTCGGGATCTTTCCAGTCGGCCACAGAAAAATACCAGCAGATCGGCATATTGGCTTCGTGCGCTGCCTGTGCGAGTTCCTTGCACACATCACGCCCAAAAGGCGTGTTCATGATGTTGTAATCCGTAGTTTTTGTTTCAAACAGGCAAAATCCGTCGTGGTGTTTGGCGGTAAGCACCATGTATTTCATTCCCGAAGCCTTGGCCAGGGCTACCCATTCTTTTGCATTGAATTGCTTGGGGTTAAATCTTCTGTAAAGCGAATCATACTTCGCAGCACCATATCCCTGCCGCGACCAGCTGATCTCCTTCCCGATCAGTGAAACAGGCCCCCAGTGTATAAAAAGGCCCATTTTCGAATCCTGCCACCATTTCAGCCTCTCTGCACGCGGTATTTCCTTTTGAGAAAACCCCTGAAAACCAAAACAAACCAAAAGCACTGCGAGCACTACACTTTTCATAAAACTGAACTATTAAAATTGATATTTTCCGATGGCAAATCCGTCGGACCGGAGGTCACACGGTGACCTTCTTTTGCATAAAAAACCAGGTAGGCGTAACAAATAAGCGGGATAATGAAGGCAGGCTTGATCCCAAAAGAATCGGAAAGCAGCCCCATTACCGGCGGTACTATGGCACCACCCACAATGCTCATGATGATCAGCGATGATCCTGTTTTGGTATAAATCCCAAGATTTTTGATACTGAGTGTAAACAGGATCGGATACATCACGGAGGTGAAGAGTCCGACGAAGGCAATGGCGTAGACAGAAACATATCCGGTACTTAGTATGGAGATGCCGATCAGTGTCATTGCCGCGAGCGAACATGCTGCCAGCATTTTGGAGGGGTTCAAACTCCGAAGCCAGTACGCTCCGGCCAGCCTTCCTACCAGCACCAGCGCCATGTAGAAAGTAATGAACAAAGCGGCATTCTGCTCGGTAAGGCCCGTTATCCCCGATGACTTAGCGTAGCGGATCATAAAACTGACAATGCCTACCTCTGCGCCGAGGTAGCAAAACACGCCCAAAGCGCCCAAAACAGTGTGCCTGAACTTGAAAACAGATTTAAGGCTGCCAGCCGACTCTCCTTCTTCCTGAATGCTCGGAAGCTTGATAAAGTACAGCAGCAGGCCAATCGCGACAAACAAGCCTCCCAAACTCAAATAAGGCATTTTGACAAGCTGCGCTTCTGCATTCAGATATTGGTCCAGCTCTGATGTATTAAACTGCGCGACGGTGGCCGGTGAAACCTCGGTAGCATGCAGCAAAAACCGGCTGCCGACAAATGGCCCGATGGTTGCACCCAGCGACCCTACTGCCGAGGCCAAGCTCAGTCTGCTGGAAGCCCGGTCAGGATCGCCGAGCACGGAAATGTATGGCGTCGCCGTCACTTCCAGAAACGTAAAACCGGCGGCCATGATAAAAAGCGCACCGAGAAAAAGCGGGTAATAACGCGTATCAGCAGCCGGAAAGAACAAAAATGTCCCGGCGGCGGCTGTCAGCAGGCCGGTTACCATGCCTGCTTTGTAACCATATTTACTGATAAACTGCCCGACTGGCAGTGCAAGCAAAAAGTATCCGCCAAAGAAAGCCGACTGCACCAGTGACGACTGAAAATCAGTGAGTTGACAGGCCCTTTTCAAATGCGGGATCAAAATATCATTGATATTGCGACTGAGGTTCCAGATGAACATCAGGCTCATAACGACCAGCAAAGGAATCACGACACCGTTGCGATTTTTCATTGGAAGTGGTTTTCTTTTAAAGCCATTGTCATTTTATTTTTTGTACCCAAGCTCAGCGCCCCCGCTTACCGGCATCATGCAACCCGTCACGAAACGCGCGGCGTCCGAAATCAGAAACAATGCGGCGTCCGCAATGACGTCGCCCTCAGGACAGTAGCCCAATGCATGAATATGGTCCAGGTAATGCTCGATTTCAGCTGTATTGGGTTGTTCCGTGGCCCAATTTCTCAGCATTGGCGTCCAGACACCGGCCGGGCAAACTGCATTGACCCTGATCCCGAACGGAGCATAATCGAGTGCCATTGCCTTGGTTAATGCGCTCATTCCGCCTTTCGTGGCCACATATGCGGCGTGGTTGCCCTGTCCTATTTCTCCTACCATGCTGCTTGTATTGAGTATGCAGCCTTTGGTTTGTTTTAAATGCTCAATTCCATACCGGGTTGTCCAGAAAACGCTTTTCAAATTGACCGAAAACACATTGTCCCACTCTTCCTCGGTAGTTTGGTCCAGCGGTTTCGAAGGATTTGCAATGCCCGCATTGTTATGAATGACATTGATTTTACCAAAAACCGCAACAGTTTTTTCTATAGCAGATTTCACATCATTTCCCGAATTGACATTCCCCGCAAACGTGAATAGTTTCTGACCATTCAATTCAGATCTTAGCTCGTTCAAACCCTTTTCATCGACGTCCATTACAAAAACCTGCGCGCCCGCTTGCAGGTAAGCGATGGCACACGCCCGCCCAATGCCAGCGGCACCGCCTGTGAGAAAGATGACTTTGTCTGCTAATACATTCATATTCAATTATCAGTCTTTTAAATCGCTACTACTGCCGGGAGTCTGCGGTACCTGATAGTAGGCTTCACAAACCTCGGCAGGATTTACAAAATACTGCTTTAAATGTGGAATATGCTCCAAAAACAGATGCTCGTGATCCATTCCAATGTGATTGAACAAAACCAGATGCTGGTGGATCTGTCCCATATCACCCACGTGCGGCACAACCGGTATCCCCATACTCTTGGAAAGCAGGCTAATGGTCAGGAATTCCGAAATCCCGCCGACCCTCACGGCATCCACCTGGCAAAAATCCATGGCTTTGGCCTGAAAGAAATTCTTGAAAATAACTTTGTTAGGAATATGTTCGCCCGTCGCTACTTTGAGCGGCGCGATCGTTCGCGCTATGGTTTGGTGACCGATCACATCGTCGGGGTGCGTTGGTTCCTCGATCCAGAATGGGTTTACCTCGGCCAGTCGCCTGCATATGTCCAGCGCCTGGGGCACATTCCATTTTTGGTTGGCGTCCACCATGATGGTGGCATTGTCCCCGGCAACATTGCGGATCAGTCCTGCCCGGCGAACGTCACGCGCCGGATCATCGGAACCCACTTTTAGCTTCAATGCGGTGAAACCATTGGCCATTGCCTTCTTTGTATTGTCAACTATTTTTTCGTCCGAAAAATTGAACCAGCCCACTGAGGTATCATATCCTCTGTAGCCTGTCGATAAAACACCTTTTCTGTTTTCGCGACCCGGCACATGATCCGTAAGCATGGCAATTGCCTGGTCTCTGGTCAGGACTTCTTCGAGATAACTCAGGTCCAGGGTATTCACGAGCTGCTCCGGGGTAAGGTCCAGCAGCAATTTCCACAGCGGTACCTTCCGTGATTTCGCCCAAAGGTCATAGCACGCATTAACCACAGCCGCCAACGCCAGGTGTACCACGCCTTTGTGCGGCCCAAGCCACCGGAATGAAGGAGAATCGACCATTTTCCGGTATACCGTCCCAAAATCACTCATCAGCTCCTCCATTTCACGACCGACTAGTGACATGGAGAGATATTCTATCGCTTTGCACACCAGATCCGTTCCTACGCCAAGGGTAAACGCAAGCCCAACTCCTGTGATCGATGTGTCGGTTTTCAGACAGCAAACCGCATAAGAGTACTGGGGCGTAGTGTGTGTCGCATCCGAACCAACTCCTGCGGGTAAAACGAATCGCCTGTCTTTTATCTCAATGGATATAATGTGCATGAGTTGTCAAATATCAATATGCTACCAGTAAAAACATGTTTTGCAAATAACCAAAAATGTGAATAGAAAAATTAATCGTGAAAATATAAATATTTAACAATCAGCATATTATGTCCAATATAGCAAGCTGGAAGTCAAAAATATTTTTCAGTATATTCATTCAATCGCTGACTTATTTGAAGATATTATACAAATTTATTGTCCTTTAATCCAGTAAGTTGATTTTAGATTGATATTTTATAATACTATGTTTGCCCCCACTTCCGAATTACCCAGGACATGAAAGCCACCTACGCACTACTGCCGGATTTTGCCCAGATACGCAAACCGTTTTTGGTCAAAAAGATTGTTAGCCCATACTTTTCAACAGACTTTCACTTCCACACCGAGTGTCAGCTGGTATATATATTGTCGGGTTCAGGAACGCGCATTATCGGCGACTCAATCGAACAGTTTGAGGAAGGCGACCTGACGTTTGTCGGCCCGAATGTTCCGCATGTGTGGTACAGCAAGTCGATGGCGGGCAACAATGGCAATGATTCGGTATCACTGGCGCTTTACATTAATCCCGACGCGATCAGCGAAATTCTGGATGGCTTGATCGATACGAAAGAACTAAGGCATTTCTTTAAAGAATCGGAACGTGGTATCAGCATTTGCGGCGAAAAGAAGGCATTAATTGTTGACATTCTTGCGCAAATGCAGGGCCAACGGAGCATTACCCTGCTCACGTCTTTTATGCAGATCATGAGCCACCTGCTGGACCCGAAAGACCTGGTATGGCTCAACATTCCCAACCTGCTTTCGGTGTATACGACCCAGGCGCCAGGGCGTGTACATAAACTGATGCATTACATTCAGCAGAATTTTAAACAGGAAATCACATTGCAACAGGCAGCTTCGGTTTCCGGCCTGCAGATCCATTCTTTCTGCCGGTTTTTCAAATCGCTCACCAATCGTACCTTTTCGGATTTTTTAAATGAGGTGCGGATCGGGTTCGCGAGCAAACTTTTACAGCAGTCCGACCTTCCGGTGACGCAGATCGCGCTGGAATGTGGTTACGTTAATATTTCTTATTTCAACAGGTGTTTCAAAAAGATCAATAAGGTCTCACCGAAAGCTTATCGTACGCTGAGCGCAACGAAAATTGACGAAAAAAAATGATTGTGACCTAACTGACCAATAAGACAGACATTACCCATAACATACGCTTGCAGTAGCTCTGTCCCGTAACCGTCCATTATAAAACGAGTCCTGCCTTCTTTGGTTGAATTTGTTCGCTCAATGACGCACAACGGGTCGACCGGCTATATTCAAAGGGAGTCATATTCATTGTTGCTTTAAACTGCCGGTTAAAATTCGACAGATTGGCAAAACCTGAATCATAACATACCTGTGCTATTTTCATCTTGTTTTCCTGCAACAGCCTGCATGCATAACCGATCCTTACTTCTGCCAGAAAATGGGAGAATGTCTTGCTGGTACGCTGTCGGAAATACCTGCAAAAGGCAGCAGGGCTCATATTAGCCTCCTGTGCAATCCGATCCAGGCTGATTGGGTCTTTAAAATTCTGGACAATGTAGCGGTGTACATGTTGCAGGCGGTCGGCATAAGCTGGCTCCTGGGTAGACGCCATGCGCGCGTCGGTCAGGATTTCTGCTTCGCTCGAAATACTCATGATCCGCAGCAGGTCCAGTAATGTCAGCAGTCTTTCCGTCTGGCTTTCCTCCACCATTTGCGTCATCAGCGAAGCAACCTGATAACGCAATGCGCCTGTCAGTTTCAATCCGGCAGAAGACTTCCAAAGTAACTGCCTGATTTTGAGCAATTCAGGCATATCGAAAAAATCTTTACCTAAAAAGTCATACGAAAAATGAACGGTTATACACTCACAAGCCGACGCATCAGGCTGATCGAAATACTCGGGATCCGATTTCCAGACGTGAGGCAGATTTGAACCCAGCAACACCAGGTCGCCTTCGCTGAACCGTTCCATTTTATTGGATACAAACCTCGTGCCTTTCCCCTTCACAATCAGATTCAGTTCCAATTGAGGATGGTAATGCATTTCATTGTAGAAATAAGCCATGGATCGACGCCTACATGAGAAGGAGTTTCCCGGGCCGGTTGTAACCTTCAGTAAGTACTTTTTCATAAGTATTAAAAAGACTATTTACGTTCGCACCAACATTACGGTCATATATATACGAATAAAAGATCGTTGAGTTTTCATAATAAAATCCAAATCAGGCCGCGAGCACGGGTTCTCTCTTTTTTGGAAAAGAAGACTCGCGAATGACAAGCCGGGGCACCAGTACTCGTTGCTGCACCACCATAGAACTTCCTTTTCTGGCCCTTGAAAGCTGATCGAGCAATAGTTGGGCAGCCACCTCTCCCATTGATTCGCTGAACTGATCCACGCTGGTCAATGATGGAGTAAGGTGCCTTGTAAATTCTTCGTTGCTAAATCCCACCACTCCCAAGTCCTCCGGGACATTCAAATGATGGCTTTTCGCGTAATTAACAACACCTAAGGCCAAAAAATCGCTGGCAGCCAGAATAGCGTCAGGCGGTTCGGGTAGCTGGAACAGTCGCTCCATTGCTACCACTCCCTCATCTTTATTGGGAGAGCATTCATAAATATAATCCTCATTAACCGGCAGGTTATGCTTGGCCAATGCATACTTGTAACCTCGTATTCTCCGGTCGAAAGCAAGGATGTGGGAATGTCCGCCCATATGCGCGATACGCTGGTACCCCATTTCAACCAGATGGTCTACGGCTTTCACGGCACCGATAAAGTCATCGATCACCACGGAACATATACTTTCGGATTCAAATACCCGGTCGAACATCACCAATGGAACTTCCTTGGCCAAAGCTTTATAAAACTCAACGTCTATGGTTTCCATTCCGAGTGAGGCTATCACCCCCTCAACCTTAGCACGCATTAAACCCTCCAGCTGCTTCTTTTCGTGACGTGCACTATCCCGCGACTGGCAAATAATCACATTATATCCCGCGTCGCTCAACAGCTCCTCGGCGCCTTTGATCGCCGTGGAGAAAAATCCGTATTGAATGCCCGGCACCAGGATCCCGATCAACCCGCTCTTCCCTGTGCGAAGAGCACTTGCCATGATATTAGGCTGATAGTCAAGCTCTTTCGCCATCGCCCGAACAGCCGATCTTGTTTCATCGCTGATGCGGGTATTCCCGCTTAAAGCCTTGGACACAGCAGACGGCGTGATCCCGAGTCTCAATGCTATATCGACGATGGTGGCCTTCTTTTTCACTTGAAACTGATTTTATTGGACAAATATATGAATTTGTTCAAACGTTGTAACAAAAGAAAAATTAATTTTCAGACAGTCCCTTTTTGGCCCGACTGGTCAAAACAAACGGCTTTGTTTACAAGTATCTGCCCGGCAAAATGCGGATACTCATTAAGAATTTCAACAGTGAACTTTAAAGATTCAGGATCTTGCTGTATGACTTAAACCAGTATAACTATCTTGTTATCAGGCTCTTTGTTCTTAACGAGCTGATCAATACTGTTTAAGGTTACCTGGGCAATTTCGGATAATGCTTCCTCGGTGAAAAATGCCTGATGGGCAGTAACCAGCACATTTGGAAAGCTCATGAGCCGCTGGATCGTGTCGTCTTCAATGATACTGCCTGAAAGGTCTTTAAAGAATAGCTTATCCTCCTGTTCGTACACATCGATGCCCAGATGTGCAACGTGCTTACTTTTCAGAGCATTGATCACATGTACCGTATTGATCAGTCCTCCGCGGCTGGTATTGATCAGGGTAACCCCTTTTTTCATCATACCCAGCGTTTTTTCATTGATCATATAATGGGTATCTTCATTGAGCGGGCAATGCAATGAAATAATGTCAGAATGCCCCAATACGGCTTCCAGTGGCTGGTACTCGATACCCGATGATTCGAGTTGCCTGCTGGGATAAAGATCATAGGCCACTACTTTACAGCCAAAGCCCTTCATAATCCGGCAGAAAGCCGCACCGATTTTGCCGGTACCGATTACACCCACTGTTTTACCATACAGGTTAAAGCCCAACAACCCATTCAAAGAAAAATTCTGCTCCCGTACCCTATTATAAGCTTTGTGGGTTTTTCGGTTCAGGGTTAATATCATAGCCACCGTATGTTCGGCTACCGCTTGTGGCGAATACTCGGGCACTCGGCATACCCTTATCCCATGGGCACGTGCCGCTTCAAGATCCACATTATTGAAGCCCGCGCACCGCAATGCAATGATTTTTACCCCTTTTTCAGCCAGTACAGCTATTACTTCCGCATTGACCTTGTCGTTGACAAACACACAAACGGCCAACTCATCCTGAACAGCATTGACGATATGCGGGCCTAAATGTGTTTCCAGGTACTCGATCTGAAATCCATAAGGCTTATTATAATGATCAAAAAACTGCTTGTCATAAGGTTTGGCGGAAAAGAAAAGGATTTTCATGGCAGACGGTCGGTGGATATGGCTAAAATAATAAATAACTCTCAAATGATGCTCCGCACATCATTTTTGCCTTCATTTCCAAGTTTAGTGTGCCAGGCGCAGCAGCAACAACCGACGCCATCATTGCTATAAAAGCTCACACCATGTTCAGAAAATTATATCTGGCGAGCTACCAGGGCCTTCACCTGGTTGCTAAGTCTTGAAAAATCAGCCTGGTAAGGTAATGGTAAACACTGCGCCTCCGCCCTCTTTGGGCTGTACATCCATTGTACCTCCATACCCTTTGGTGACAATGTCGTAGCTCAGGGACAAGCCGAGGCCGGTACCCTGCCCGGTTGGTTTGGTAGTGAAAAACGGTTGGAAAATTTTCTTGCGAATGTGCTCAGGCACACCGTCCCCATTGTCGGCAACCGTTATAATGATCTTGTCACTCACCTTTCGGGTACTCATCTCCACCGTGGGATGGTAGCCGGGCTCTGCAGTGTGCTTTTGTTTTTGCTGAACGGCGTAAAAGGCATTGTTCACCAGGTTCAGGACCACCCTGCCCATATCCTGCGGGATCATCATAACTTTACCCAGATCGGGATCAAAATCCTTTTTAATAGTGGCATTGAATGACTTATCCCTGGCACGCAAACCGTGATAACTAAGCCGGCTGTACTCGTCGACCAGCGCATTGATGTCCGTCGGTTCTTTTAATCCGGTACTACTCCGGCTGTGCTGCAGCATACCTTTTACAATGGAATCGGCCCGCTTTCCGTGCTGATTTATTCTTTCCAGATTTTCAATCACTTCGGAGGCGATTTGGCTGGCTTCTTCCGGGTTACCCTTTTCGATTTCGGCCTTCATCTCATCGAGCAGCTCAATGCTCGTTTCCGAAAAGTTATTCACGAAGTTCAGCGGATTCTGAATTTCATGAGCGATACCGGCCGTCAGCTCGCCGAGGCTGGCCATTTTTTCGGATTGTATCAATTGCGCCTGCGCTGATTTGAGTTCATCCAGTGTCTCCTCTGCTTTTTTTCGTTGGGATTCGATGACAATATTCTTTTGTTGTAATTCCTTATAGGTATGGTTCAGCCTCTGTCTGTTGCGGTTAACAATCACCAGGATCACCACTAGCAAGGCCAATGCAGCCAATGCCGAATAGATCATCCATTGCTGCTTCAGATTTTGCTGGTTCAGCTCGTCCTCCTTTTTCGAAAATTCCAGTTTGGCATCATAGGTCGCAGCCACACGCTCGCTTTCCAGGTTCCGCAGGCTGTCCGAATAGATCTTGAATTCTTTAAAATAGGCCAGGCTGTTTTTCCCGTCGCCCAATTTTTCATAAATGACGGATACGATTTCGCTGGCATCGCGTAGCAACTGGGTGTGCCCCATCGTCCTGGCCTGCTGAAACCCTTCGAGTCCATTCCTCAAAGCTTCCTCCAACAATCCCTGCCGCTCCCGCACCCGGGCGAGGCCGATCACGGCTTTGCAGGCAGAAGTGCTGTAACCATGTTGCCTCGATACTTTCGACGCAGCTTCAAAATAAGCGGCAGCTTTGCCCAGACTGTCCATTCGGAAATAGGTGTTGCCGAGCGAATGAGATACCACGGTCAGCATTTCCGGGTTATCGATCCGGCTGGCCAGGGAATAGGCAAGGCTGAGGTTTGTGAGGGCGGCAGGCAATGCATTTTGCTCCACATTCACCTCCGCAATGTTGTTATAGGCGAGTATAACGCCTATGGTATCGGACATTTCCCTGGCGATCAGCAGTGTTTGCTTGTAAGTACTGTCCGCTTCGTCCATTTTACCCTGATAAAAATGAATGATCGCAATGTTGTTCAGCGTACTCGCCATTACAAATTTGTCGTGAATGGCTTCCGCTGATTTCAGCGCCTCATAAAACTCTTTCAATGCAGCCGTATAGTTCCCCTGACTCATATACACCAGCCCGATGTTGTTGCGGATACCCGGGAAAGCCGTTTTGTACCCAATCTTGTCGGCTACTTCATAACTTTTCCGGTACCAGCTCAATGCATTGGTATAGTCACCCTTGGTCATATAGGCATTACCGGTAATTTTGTAGCCATCGGACTCGCCTTCCCTGTAAGCTATCAAATCGCAGTTCAGTGTATTGATCTGTAATATTTTCAATGCACTGTCAGGATAGCTATCGGCATATAAGAATGCAATTTGGTTGACCACATTCAGGTAGGCGGTGTCACGGGAGTAATTTTCATTCTTTTCCAATCGCTTCTGCCGCTCCTTCAACGAACGCAGGCTACCTGTTTGCCCATTGGCCCGGAGCAAAAAGCAAAACGACACAAAGACTGTCAAAAAGGCAATTTTTGCCAATCGATCCATGAACGAGACACGATTAAAATGATGCGAAGTATACACGTCTGGTAACGAATGGTATACGATAAAGCAGAGTTACAAATATTCCAGATATTTTTTCACAATTCTAAGACCAATTTACTAACTTGGACAAACTAAATTTGATGTTATGCCACAGAAAATTAACAAAATCAAATTATCCAGCCTCTTTACAGTCGTCTTGCTTACTTCACTGATGTTTGTTTCGTGTAACAAAGAAAAGAAATCAGAAGAGGCGGAAGGTGCTGCCGCGGATACCACGCAAGTTATTGATTCGAAAATGGCACCGGACAGCGCGGCTACCGACAGCTTGCCGGCATTGGACAGTTCGGCTTCAACAAGGCCCGAACCCCGGAAAACCTAGTAGGAATATGAGCAAGAAACCCTTTTCCGGCCGGATTGAGTTATTTCGAAAGTGTACCGCGGCAGGGTTTTTTGCCATTTTATTGACTGCTGCCACTCTAAAATCCAACGGGCAGTCGTATTTCTATTTCGAGAACAAACTATCCCTCTCACAGGATTCCTCCTTAACCTACTACACTTTTCTAACCCTGTACAACAATGGCAGTGGGGTTGCACGTATACGGTATATCGAACCTTCGTCGGGCGAAAACAGGCTTACTGAAATCAACCTCCTCGATTCCGCCGATACACATGGCGGCATTTACAGCCAGGAGCATTATCTGATACACGAAGGAGATCCATTACCGGTCGAAGGCGCGATTACAGGCTTTCATATGCCCCGGTTTGTATTCAAAATGCAGAACGAGGAAAACGACATTTTTTACGTACCCGATTCCATTGCTTATCAATGGCCCGACGGAAGCTGGCGAATGTCTGAGATGCTGGTCAATCAACAAAAGAGCCACCGGGAGCTGAGAAAGGAACGGGAATTTGTCTCAGTCTTTTTTAGTGAATCAGATGAATTTTACATGTACCTGTATAACATGCGCACGTCGCCGCGTGACCCGGAAAAAAGGAAGGAGAAACTTTACCTGATTACCGTTGCCAACACCCTCGACTCGACTGTGGGTAACAGCACACAAAGGGATATGGCGAATGTGGTAAACATATTTACCCAGCTGGCCACGGACATGAACATGGATATCCTGACACAAAAAATCATGGACAATAACCTTAGCAAAAAGGCTGTGGAGCTCGTTTTGGCAAAATTACGCCCCTCATCTGTGGATGTCGTGGTGTTTTATTACAGCGGGCATGGTTTCAGATATTCCAATGATGTGAGCGAGTATCCCCGAATATCGCTGCGTATTAACCAGAAAACGGAGCTGAGTAAAAGTAACATGAGCGTGGAGGGTATTTACAAATTATTGCTCCAAAAGAAGGCCAAAGTCACGCTTGTCCTCAGCGATTGCTGCAATGGCGATATCGGTGAACATGCTCCCTTCGGCCCCACTTTTATGAAATCCAGGGCTCCCTCGGGAGACTCCAAACCGGTGCTGAACAAGGGGATCGCTAGCCGTCTGTTTTTTCCTGCCAAACCCCTGTCCATACTCATCGGCTCAGCCGACAAAAACCAGCTTGCGGTGGGCAACCCTTCAATGGGCGGGTATTTTACCAATTCGTTTGCCGTGGAGCTTCGTAAAGTGCTATACGGCATGCCCGGTGATGCTACCTGGCTGAGCATACTGGCCAACACAAGGAAGCAGGCAAGCTGGTTGGCTCTTGCTGCCCTGTGCGGGGAAAATCGCTGCGTACAATCGGCGAGATTTGTCGTGAGGCCTTAGCGTCAGCTACTAGTCAGGTATCATGTAAGCCATTGAGGGAAGTGTTACCTCCTCCTTCATCACCTGGTAGCTGGTTTCGAACAGTCTTGGGGAATATTTTCTAGTCAATGCTTTCCATTGAACCGATGTTCGTAACACGTTCCACGCAGGGTCAGTTTCCAACACATAGCCATAAGAGAAGCCACTTTGCAGACTTCGCTTCAGGGCGTATAGTGCCTTTTCATTTTGTTTAAGCAAAGCATGCAACCGGGCAACTGTGTAAAACCGGAGCGCATTCACACTATCCGGGTTGGTCGGGCCGGCATCCGCGGCAGCTATGGCGTTGAGATGCCGTAGCGCGGTGTTATTTTTTCCGACCAGCCAATTTGATTTCGCATACACCATGGCCAAAGCCGCCTTTTCAGCACCATTGACCGAGCTGATCTTACTTAAAACTTCCAATGCTTTGGCCGTCGCTCCGCTCATTGCATATCCGTTGGCCAATTGCATATCTTGGGTTTGGGTCGTCTTGCGAAGCTTGTGCAGGGCTTCCAGCTGGTTCATCGCGAAGACTGATTCATTGATCGCAAAGCTATAATCGATGATTTTAGTCTGGAGTGTCGCGTCCGCATGCTGATTTTGGATGATCTCTTTATAGGTATCCAAAGCTGTTTTTTGATTTCCCGTCCAGCTGCTAAGGTCGGCGATGGCTTCGAGCAATAGCGGGTTGGGCTGCGCATCACCGGAAAGTTTCACAGCAAGCCGGAGACTTCCCAGCGCCTCGTCCAACGGATCGTACTTAGGCGTAGCAATGATAATGGTATCACCGGTACCGGGTAAATCAAACTGAATCTCCTGATGTTCGGGCAAATTCCCTGTCACATCCGAAAATAAAAAGGGGTAAGCATATTTCTTAATGCCTTCATACGCTGTTACATACTTACTGACCGGCACTTTCCGAAAAGCAAGCAAAAGTCTTTGATACAAAAACATACCTGCTTTTTCCTGCCATTCCGAATCACGTGGAAAACGTCTGAGCATTCTTTGATAAAAATTGAAAGTAGCCGCTTCCGCCTGTCGGTTGATCGTGGCCCAATAGAAATTATAATTTACTCCTGAGATAATTTGAAACGGGCTTGGTTGTGTTTGTTTTCCTCTGAGATAGCCGGCTTCGCGATTGCGCTGCACTTGTTGCAAATAAGTTTTTTCAGCCATCAGGTAATCACCTGACTTTTCGAATAAACTGGCCATCTTAATATATCCACCCATATTCACGGGCGCCTCGTACCGGGCAATCAATTCTTCCTGATTCCCGCGGCTGTCCATTGTTTCAAAAAGTTTGTCGCGGTCGGCCCCAGGCGGTATTTCAAACCCTTTAAAAATCGCCTGATCCGTTTGCTTTTCATTTTCTAGGGCAATAATGATCGCATATTGTTCCTGTGCCTTTCTAGTGTCACCCTCCCGATCGTAACGACCGGCCAGCAAATAATGATCCTGCAACTGGTCGTCTGCTGTTTTCAAAAAATCGCCGCCCGGAGGCCCTCCCAATTCCGGCCCGTATCTGAAACTCTGATCATTGATTGCAAAAGCGATCTTCCGTGCCGAAGCCGCCGCCAAAAACCAGTCCGCCTTCTCATAATCACCGGTACTTATATACAGGCCACCCAGCCTTTCATAAGGAAGAAAGTGAACATTATTTTTCACGATTGCTTTGCTCAAATAGCTTTCTGCCCTGAGCAAATCCCCTTGTTCGGCCATCACGATACCTGCATTCATGAAGGTATAAGACAGGTCGGGCTGCAATGAATCCGCTACCTCAATGGCTTCGCTTGCTTTTTTTAAATTCCGGGTCGCCAGGCCCAGCCTGATCTGATTACTCCACGGCACTGCCCAGGTTGGGGACAGTTCTTTGGCCAGATTAAAATGATAATCAGCCAGCGTGTACTTTTTGCTCCGCAGGTACAGGTTACCCGTTTCATTGTGAATGTAGGCTGCATAAGGCTCCAACTTCATTGCTTTTTGCTGATACTGCAATGCACGCGCCAGCAACGCCGAAGTATTCGGAGCCGTCGCCATTTCCAGCCGGGCAACCAGCCCGCTGATATATGCCTCCTGCACAGAAAGCAGCTGGTACAGGTAATGCTGCTTGGGCGCTATCTGTAATGCAACACGAAGCATACTGATAAAATCACTGTACCGTCTGTTGCCCGCATAGTAATACTGCCTTTTTTCAAGTTCAGCAAGGTCGCCTTCCAGGTACGCATTGACCATGTCCTGAGCCAGGCCATGCACCATCTGAACCAATCGCTCATTGAAATTATTGACTACTGCTTTGCTCTTTATCAACTGGCTTTTGAGTAGTAGCAAAGTGTCGGTATCTGCAAAAAAATAGCTAGCGTCCGCCTCAACATTGCTGGCTATCAATGAATCCACCTGGCGGTTTAATTGTAGCTGATACGCAATACAGTCCGTTACGATTCTTGATGGCAGACTATCCTTTGGTACTTTGGCGTAGCCCGAAAAACGCAGTTTGGTTTCGATCGTTTTTGTTTTCATCAGCCCAAACAAGTAATCAATAGGCTGTATACCGAGCGGTTTGAAAATCCGCAACATTGACTGACCCTGCTCGCCAGGTTTCGCATGCGACGCGGTAATGTTTTCTTGCTTCAACATAGTAGTATCTACCACCGCCATGACTTGAAACGGGTTGCCATCCAGAACGGGATGCTGTTTGCGTGCGTTGGCTATCAGTACTTTGTCCGCAGTAAAAGCGGAGTCAAGATAGCGGTTCAATTCTTCGAGCTGTATGGTATCGTTGCGGTTCAGGTCGGCCAGTCCATTTAAGCCTTTTAACAAATAATAAGAGAATACCCCTCGCCCGCCGCCCCAGTCGTCCCCTTCGGCAGCTTCCTCATCCACCGCACAGGCCGCCAGTCTTACTTCGTTATTCAATATCAATTTTAACTGACTAGCTACCAGCTGCTTGCCCTTGTAATAGTCTCCGGCGAGCTTCCCGGTATGGCAGGCATCGGTCACTAAAACCACGGTAGCGTTGGCTTTTACCGAAAGATGATTTGCCACTTTGTTCAGATCTTCAATGGTGATGGCATTGTTACGGTAGTTGCCAGACGGCGAGTTATAGGCGAGCAAGTACCCCAGGCTGAAAGCATTTTGAGTCTCCACATCCCCGTGACCGGAAAAGTAGATATACGCCTTGTCATTAGCCGTACAACGTTCCTGCAGCCAGTTCAAGGCATCATAAATGGCAGCAATGGTTGCTTCTTCGTTTTGCAGCAATCTGATGTGATCAGCGGGAACACTTCCGCCCGCTTTGGTTTGCAGATGTAATGCGAACAGCCCTGCATCCCTATCCGCAAATTGCAATGTAGACAGGCTGGCATGCTGATAATGCGTGATACCTATCACGACTGCATACGTGTTACTGCGGATAGTGTCCTGCCCGAGAATGGTAAGATTAAAACCTGTCAGGAAAATCCAAAGCAGCGAAAGTCGTTTTCCCCGGGCCATAAAATGATATTTTGCCTAGTGGAAATATAACAAAAAAATAGAGAGGAGCCATTTTCACCAGTACACAATATTTCCGCGACGGATCAACGACTTGAAAGGTGAAATCTCGCAAACAGCTTCGGTCACTGCAAACAAACCTAAAAAGCGCAATGTTCATTCTCTTTTGAAACGTATTCTGCTTCTTCTGCGCAGTCATTTCAGCCAGGCCCAGCACATTCTCATAGGCAAGATTGACATTGATCATAGCTTCCAGCCGGCCATTGGCCACTTT
Source organism: Dyadobacter pollutisoli (assembly GCF_026625565.1). NCBI lineage: Bacteria > Pseudomonadati > Bacteroidota > Cytophagia > Cytophagales > Spirosomataceae > Dyadobacter > Dyadobacter pollutisoli. The sequence goes on along the minus strand of NZ_CP112998.1, from coordinate 202,047 downwards.
TTTCTGTTTTAATGGAGCGTGCCTGCTTACCGATCCGACTATTTTTTCGGTCCGATAAGCTAGCTTTAAAAAAAAGGACTGTCACCAACAGTCCTCCAATTCCTACACTTTAGCGCCCATCTTCTCAAAACCCTCCCAAAGCACCTTCACATCAAAAAGCGCCGACTTTTCGGCCTTATCACACGGAATATCCGAATGATAAAGCGCCAGATCATGGATCATTTTGAGAGAATGCGCCAGCTCCTCACAGCCCTGACATTCTACGAGATACCAAAACTCGGCTTGTGATTGCGTCAGCGGATCGCCGACATTTGACGCGTGACGGGCATCATTCGTTGGGTTGACTGAATTTGCATTCGAGTCAACACCAGAACCATCTGAAGTTTGCATTGGCAATGGTTTTTGGATGAATAAATAAGGAGAGGTCACCGCAAACTTCAACGAAGAAACACTTCGGCCAGGTTTCGGGACTTGCACCCGTATGCCTCTCCAAGGCCATTTTGGCCTGGCTGTTCTAATAAAATTCATAAAGTGTTTCTAAAAAGTTTGCGGAAGCAAGGTAAGAAATTTCCATTGTTAACTTAGGCGGAAAATTGTCCCTCGCAGTACATCGTAAAGCGGATAGCCCAAGGGTAAATATTTGTTCGAATAACTTAAATACCTAAGTGATTGATTTATAGTGTGATATGAAATTTAATCGACTAAGGTTTCGATCTTTAGGTACTGCCTAATATATACTAGTATTTCTTTGGCACTGGGTTCAAGTGGCTTGCTTTCATGATTATATTTATTCCAAATTCCGGACAAGTCTAGATTTTCCAATGATTTGGCATTCGGAAATCTTTCCGGAAGCTCCTGAGCAATTTTTGTGAGAATCTTTCCTACTAACCACAAGTTCTCACCGACTTTACTCTCAAACTCCACCAACTTGTTTTTTAGAGGCACTGGAAGTAGCGGGGAAGCAATCAGAGTATTTAATTTTTGCATTTCATCATAATACTTTTTTGAAAAATGGATTTGGCCAAAATCATATCGCCTCCATTTATCCAACAAAAGCGCTGGATTATTTATCTCAATTCTCTCTTGCGGCTTAATTTTTTCATAGTATTCAGGTGAGTGAAAATTTTCTTCCATGTACTTACCAGTTACAACAGCACCTGAGAATTGCGAATAAAGCTCTTTCAACGTATCTTCATTAATCTTAATCTCTTTCTCGTAAAACGTTGAAACAAAATCATTGAACATTAGTCTAGCATTTCCGGATACTATAAAGTTGAAGTCAAATTGATGGCTAAAATCGGTTTCGGTTTTACTCTGAAAAAATGCCAATATTTCTTCAAAGGATTTTATCTGCATTTTGAATATTTCAGTCCTAATTGGCGTAAATAGCGTCTTCCTAGCCTGCTTATAGGTGAGTATTGTCACGCAGCCAACAACTATGAAAAATATTATTTGAAAAATATCTTTGACTGATCCTATCAAGAATGAAAGTTTATTTTTTGATAAATTTAACTCATGTCTATAAAGATAGACAACAATTAAACTGGCTATCGAAAAGAATAAAGCGGTCACATAAATTGCCAACGGATGAAATTTGGGCATACCGAATTTTATAAGTTGGTTGATTTTTGATTTTTGAGGGTCAATGGATTTAATAGACATTCGAAAATATTTTTTGGTTAAAGAATGAATGTATCAATAATATTAACTATACTCTATATATTTTGAACAGTGAAATATTAGTGGGGAATTAAAATGGTACTTAAGTTTGGTAACCTTCTTATGCTAAAATGATTTTCGTTACTTTTATTGTTCATCACTTAGCTTCGCGCCCATTATAACTTTTACATCTTTTTTACGACTGTCGTTAAATCCTCTAAGATGCTTGTTTGCGGCTCTTGCATTTTTGTTACCCACGGAGTTATAGACTTTCGTTCGTTGTTCGAAGCTTTCTTTCGTACCAATGACTTGCCCTTTTTCGGTTATCAGATAATTGAACTTCCATTTACTGTCCGAATTCATGATGAACTGTATTTTTGAGATAGGCACCTCGGTTAATAAATCCGTAATTTCTGATTTTACCTTGTCCAGGCGCTTTTTACTGAATGCTTTTTTAATTGCGCCTTCGTATCTTGTTTTGGCAATCAGCTCAATATGAGGCTTCCCCGGTATGTCGAATATAACCGAAACGGGCTTATTTTTTGGAACCATCTGCCGAAGAGAATCGCGTAACACCTTAAAAAGATGCTTCATTGTTTCGAAGCTCTTTTCAACCATAACCTCCGCCGCCTTATCTGCAACCGCCTCTCCCAGTTTTTTTAATATCGGTTTTGAAAATTGGTAAAGAGCTTGAAATTCAAGAAAGCGAAATACAATCTCTGGATCTGGGATATCGGACTTCCTACTAAGGAAGTTTACCTCGATTGGATCCGGAGACTGTTCCTTGATTTTTTCAGCAAAGCTAAATGCCTGCTCACGCGGCGTAAAGTTGATGGTATCGAATGCTACCTCTATTTTGCTCAACTGAGAATCGTCCACTTCAATAAATTGAAATGCATCATCAAACTGCTGAATCATTAGTTTTGGATTCCAGGTAACCTGCTCAGGATCCGGAAAGCTTACCATCTCAACTAGAAGATAATGAAATCCATCCTTTTCAACTACCTGAGCATTCTCTAACCTACCCATTGGTGGAAAGTCTCGCCGATGCTCAACTGACATTTTAATTTTCTTCTCTCCCAAATTTATCTTAACGCACAAATCTTCCAATGCCTCTCTGGTGATCATATCTCCATGACTGTCTACGTGAGTTGACGCCATCGTAGCTTGATAACGCTTATTCATATTTCATAGAATTAATGATTGTTAGACACCCAAACTAATATCGGAATAAATAATTCAATACAACAGACAATCAATTGGATATTAGTTTTGCGTCAACTGCATTTCGCGCCCAAAACGCCGAAGCCATCAATGTCTGCTCGCCGCGACTAATTCCAATTTCACCTGCCACCTTCTTCCATTCCGTCACAGCTGATTTCACCTGATCCAGTATTTCATCCATTTCCTTTTCACGCAGGCGAAAGTAAACTCCTACCTGCTTCGCCAAATCCAAATCGAGTTGGTTGTTATCCATGTCGATATTCAGTGCAAGTCCGTCTTTGTCGATGGAAGGATTTATATCAAAAGCTGGCGATAGTCTCCACCCGGTGGCAGTTAGCAGAAACCCGTGATTGCGCAGATGGTCGTCGGTGTTGGAAATCAGAATATTAAATACCATTCGCCGCCAGAGTTGAGCCAGATCTTCGGCAATGTTGCTTCCTGAAAACTGTATAAATTCAACTATATCGAGATAGGAAGGCGTATCATCGCGGATCAATTCCTCACTTTTACCGGTCATCGTCATGGCGGAGGCAAAATGGATGCGGGTACTTTTTTCTCTGTCAAATCGCTTCGTAAAAAAGGTATGATATTTTCCTGCCACAAGTTCCAGTTTACTTTCGGCCATCTCAATTCCTGCATTAATTGCCAGCCGGTAAGCCAGGTATTCCCAAGCCGCGCGGTCGGTTGTATCGTTTTTTGAAGGAAACTTCGCGATCCAGGGCTGCCCTTTTTCGTCGAGGATATTAGCTTTGGGCCTGGCGCCACCGAGAGAGGAGCCCGGCGCCATCAGCATAGCCAACCATTTTCTTACTTCCGCGGTATCTTCATTGGACTCGATGAGCGCAGCTCCATGTTGAAGTTCACGGACAGTCGCCCAGGGCGGCGTTGGCGAAACCGGATCATTATCTAAAAATGGCCCGCCCGGATCGAGTTTAAACCGCAATGCACCCATTCGACTTTCGTCATGGACTCCCAAAAGAAAATCGATATCATACAATGTCGGAGCCTGCTTCCCATTTTGCTTTGCAAGAATGGACGCCCTTCTTTTCATGAGCGTGCGCCCCCAGGTGTCGGGCATAGAGTCGAGAAATACGCCGAAGTTTTCCTTTTGGTTAGGATATTGCGCGCCGCCAAACCAGGCAATGTCAGGGTCGAGCAGGAATTGTTCATGCGAAGCGATCCAGTCTTTTTGATACGTAAAGCTGAATGATTTCCTGCCCTTGGCTTGCTGCGCAGAAAGCCCCCCGATCAACTTCGGCCCGGCCATACCGATCCAATCTGCATAAACATAAATGTCCGTCCGGTCTGCCATACTACGATTTGCCAATCAGCTTCAAATCCTGCAATTTTCTTCCCAACTCATCATCAGCAGCCAATTTGAGAAAATCATCCTGCAAACCCAGGACTCTCAAAACATTGAAATACGCGCCTATCGACACACTTGGGTTACCCTTCTCAATGTGATACAACGTAGTCCGGTCGATTCCGGCCCGCTCAGAAACCTGAATGGTGGTAAGCTTCCTTCGCTTGCGGGCCAGTTTGATGTTTTCGCCTAACTGTTCCAGGATTTTTAGAAATCTAGGGAGTAAGATTTGTTTCTTGGTTTGCATAATGTTGATTATTGCAAACAAAAATATGGATATTGTTTATAATAATCAACACGCTTTATATTGTGAAGGCGATTTGAGTTATTCGAAATTTTCGAGCAACTGAGTTTCAACCAAATCCCCCGCCCGCTCCTGATATTCATCCAGCACCTTATCATTCATATATTCAAGCCTCTTCTCCAAAGACAATTCAGTAACTGCCTCATAAGAAATAAAAGTACAGGACTCTTTCAAAGACCCTTTCTCTAGAAGCGCGAAAACAGGACGGGAGATTTCTTGCAGCACCTTTTCGCGCCGCTCGGCGGGGCTACGATGTGGGCACCGATGTCGAGATTGGGTTGCAGGGCCATCAGATCGGCCATTCGGAGGATGCCGGAATAGATGGAAGTCGTATGTTCCACTTCAAAAGCACGAACGATCGACCGGCCTTTGATCCAGAGTACATCGATATTTTCAATGGTCCGAAGCGTGATGGTATCATAATTCAGACATTTAATAACTGAAGAAATTGAAGTTCTCGAAGAGGATGGCAAGAGCTACAAGAAGAGAATCTTTGAAATGGACAGGTCTTTGCGATTGCATTGGATCAGATTTCACCTTGAAGAACATGCGGCGGGCGACGTAGAGATTTTCAGCGTTGAGGAACGTGATCAGAAAAAGCGTCAAGATATTGTTAGAACCTATATCTATGACAGAGATCAGCAGTACATCATTGTTTTGGATCCGCAGCGAAGTCAGAGAGACTATTATCTAGTCACTGCTTATCATTTGAACAAGGATTATGGAGAAAAGAAGATTAAGAAGTTATTCAAGAATAGGTTACCTGAGCTCCATTAAAACCGCAGGGCTCGGTACATATCATGATGTATCGAGCCCCGAAACTCCTTTATCCAAATGGAATAATGAGCACGACAAAGGTATGGTGAGGAAAATTGAATTGCAAATTTTGTCTAAAGAATGACCAAAATACCCTCATTTGCAAAAGAATATATGGGTAAATGTATTGAACGGCCACAAAAAAGCCGCATTTACGGTAACGCGGCCAACCAGATCCTTTTCCCTCTGGGAAATGACATTGCAAGATAAGGTTTATAGTCTAACATACCGGTTACAAGCAGAAAAACGTGTATAGAAAAGTGCCATTTTCTATACATATCAAAAAAACATGTATAGAAAAACGCCATTTTCTATACATATCCGAAACCCGATAGCGCATGGAAGTTCCTAGTTTCAAAGAAAACCACATCAGTCTGATCCCCGCTTTGCAAATGCTGCAAAAGCTGGGTTACACGTATTTGAGCCCAGCGGAGGTCAGTCAGCTACGTGGAGGGAAAACGACAAATGTGCTGCTGGACGATATTCTGCGGAAGCAATTGAAGGAAATCAATGCCGAGAAGCGGATCAGTTCCACGAAGTTCACTTACGTGAGCGATGCCAACATTGAGAACGGGATCAAGGCATTGCGCGACTTGCCTATGCAGGACGGATACATTGCCGCCTGTGAAGCAGCCTATAACCTGATCACGCTTGGAAAAGCATTTGAACAAAGCTTCGACGGCGAGAAAAAAAGCATTTCCCTACAATACATTGATTGGAAGAACATTGAAAACAATGTATTTCACGTTGTCGACGGCTATTCGGTAACCCGCACCACGAGCAAGGACCATTACATTCCTGACCTTGTATTGTTCGTCAACGGAATCCCGATGTGCATTATCGAATGCAAGCGACCAGATAAAAAGGATTCGCTGGCACAGGCGATTAGCCAGCATTTGCGAAGCCAGCAAGATGACGGTATCCGATCATTGTACGTATATGCGCAGGTGTTAATGAGCATTGCGACGCAGGATGCCGTGTACGCGACAAACGGAACGAAGGAGAAATTCTGGGCCAAATGGCAGGAAAAATTCCAGCATGAAGAACAGGAGGTGCAATATCGAAGCGAGTTGCAAGGATTAAAGAATAAGCCAGCAAGTGCCGAGCAAAAGGCAAAATTGTTTGCCGATCGTTTTAAATATGTCCGCTCTTACTTTGAAGAACTGGAAAAGGAAGAGATACTGCCTACCGTCCAGGACGAATACCTTTTCGGCTTATGTAGGCCTGAACGATTGCTGGACATTGCATTCAATTTCATATTGTTTGACAATGGTGAAAAGAAGATCGCCCGCTACCAACAGTTTTTTGCGATCAAGAAAACGATCGACCGGATCACCAACACTGAAAATGGAAAGCGACAAGGCGGGGTGATATGGCATACGCAGGGAAGCGGCAAATCGCTGACAATGGTGATGCTGGCCCAGGCAATCGCCATGGAGAAGTCAATCAGAAATCCCAAAATCGTACTGGTTACGGACAGAACTGACCTGGACGATCAGATTACGAAGACTTTCCGAAAATGCGGCAAATTTGTCGAAAATGCAGGAACAGGTCAGCGGCTGGTGGAGCTTCTGGAAAGCAAGAGCGATGCAGTTGTGACAACGATCATCAACAAGTTTTCGGCGGCGGTAAAGAAAATAAAAACGCCATTGGAAAGTCCGGACATTTTTGTGCTGGTGGATGAAGGTCACCGCACCCAGCACGGTACATTCAATGTGGAAATGCAAAAGACGCTGCCTAATGCATGTTTCATCGCCATGACCGGAACTCCTCTTTTCAAAAGGGATAAAAGCACGGCCGCAAAATTCGGTGGGATTATCGACACTTACACGGTAGACCAAGCCGTGAGGGACGAAGCCGTGGTGCCATTGTTGTATGAAGGCCGCGTGGCGAGGCAAGAAGTGAATGCTGGGCCGATTGACAAGTACTTTGGAATGGTCTCCGAACCACTAAACGAGTATCAGAAAGCGGATTTTAAGAGGAAATTCAGCCGCGCGGATCAACTGAACAGCGCAGAACAGAAAATATATGCTATCGCCTGGAATATCAGTGAGCATTTTCGGGATAACTGGAAAGGCACGGCATTTAAAGCACAACTGGTATGCGATAAGAAATTGAATGCAATCCGCTATAAAGAATTTTTAGATCAAATTGGCATTGTAACAAGCGAGGTTTTGATCTCACCCTTGGACGAAAGAGAGGGTGAGGAAACCGCTTATGGAGATTCATCCGATAAAGAACAACGCTTCTGGAAACGGATGATGGAGGAACACGGGAATGCGAAAACGTATGAAAAGAATATCATTAACCGTTTCAAAAATCAATCGGACCCGGAAATTATCATTGTTGTTGATAAGCTATTGACGGGATTTGATGAGCCGAAAAATACGGTGCTGTATTTGACCAGAAACTTGCAAGAACATAAACTGCTACAAGCGATTGCCAGAGTTAACCGGGTTTATGACGAGAAAGATTTTGGCTATATTATCGATTATTATGGTGTTATCAAAAATCTGGATAGTGCGCTGTCCATGTATTCTTCATTTCAGGATTTTGACGCCTATGATCTGGAAGGAACATTAACTAATATCAGTGAAGAGATTAAGAAGCTTCCGCAAAAGCATTCGGAGCTATGGGATATTTTCAAAACAGTAAGAAACAAGCGTGATGCGGAAGCTTACCAGGTTTTGCTCAAAGATGAGGCTTTGCGGGTACTGTTTTATGATAAGCTCGCCAAATTCGCCAAAGCTCTAAAACTGGCTTTATCTTCTATTGAATTTCAAAATCAGGCCGGTGAGAAGCAAATTAATCGATATAAAGAAGACCTGACGATGTTTCTGCGGTTGAGACTTTCGGTGGTGGCGAGATATAGCGATGAGGTGGATTTCAAAAAGTACGAAGGACAAATTCAGAAGCTGATAGACACCCATATCACAACTGAAAACGTGGAGGCAATCACGGAGTTGGTCAATATTTTCGACAAAGAGAAATTTCAGCTGGAGCTTGAAAAAACATCCGGTCCAGCGAGAGCGAAAGCCGATAAAATTGCCAGCCGGACAGCGAAACACATTTCCGAGAAAATGGAGGAAGATCCGGCTTTTTATAAAAAATTCTCGGATATGCTGCGGGAGACAATTGCCGACCACGAAGCCCAGCGCATTGGAGAGGCGCAATATTTACGCAAAGTTCAGGAAATTATGAACAATGTGTTGTCGTATACAGACAGTGCTATTCCTGGCGAGCTGCGAGATAAAGATATCGCAAAGGCTTTCTATGGAGTAACTATTGAAGCGATAGGAACCAAGGTTGGCGATGAGGCATTCAAAAAAGAAATAGGCGTCGAGGCTGCGTTAAAAATTAGTGATTTGATTCAGGATGCAATATTAGATCACGGTAAGCCGGTTGTAGATTGGTTTTTCAAGTCGAACATCATAGGAAAATTGCAGATCGAAATTGGTGATTACTTAATTGACGAGTTGAGGGACAAACATGACATTGACCTGTCTTTTGAAGACATGGACGACATTGCAGCCAAGTGCATCAACATCGCTAAAACACGCTATAAGTGACAGACTACATTGTTTTTGGGTCCAAGCGGATCGATTTCGAATTGACATTCGCAAATCGAAAATCGCTGGGTATCACCGTAACTCCCGATCTGGACGTTCGTGTCAAAGCACCCGACGGAACTCCGATTATTGACATTAAGGAACGCTTGCGAAAGCGAGCACCCTGGATTATTAGACAGCAAAGTTTCTTTTTGTCTTTTCATCCCAAAAATCCACCGAGAAAATTTGTCAGCGGCGAGACGCACCTATTTCTGGGACGACCATATCGGCTGAAAATTATTGATAGTGAGATCGAAGAAGTGAAAATCAGTGGCAAATTCATCGAAGTTTTCACTTTTGAAAAATCGAGAGCCGAAGCACTTCTCTGCGAATGGTATCTTCAAAATGCCAAAAAGAAGTTCCACTCTATTGCGGCGCCACTTATCAAGCGTTTCAAGAAATATGAAGTAGAGCCGTCATCGATCATTTTGAGGAACATGCCTACCCGCTGGGGAAGCTGTACGCCCAGGGGTAAGATTATCCTAAATCCGGAATTAATAAAAGCTCCCAAAGGATGTATTGAATATGTAATTGTCCATGAGCTTTGCCATTTGGTCCATCCTAACCACACGCAGAAGTTTGTTGATTTGCAGACGAGGGAGTTTAGGGATTGGGAGAAATGGAAGGGGAGATTGGAGAGGTTGTTGGCGTAGGTAAAGCAAGAAACAAAACGTTATATTCATAGTGGTGAGCATTTTCTCTGCTTCCAATTGCTCACCGAACTACTCATCAACATATTGGGAATTTTTGAACATTTTGGCATAGGATTTAATGTGTTTTTATATTGATTTCGGCAGAGAAACGGGGTTTTTGAATGTTTTGACATCATATCCTGCAGAGAGAGAGGGACATGGAACTTCTCTATATCTAGCTGAAAATCAAATCCTTACAACGAATATAAAAGCCTGCTCACCGAATTGCTCACCGAGATTTCTTAGGCTGCAACTACCCACAAATTTAACGATGATTTGAATAAAGTACAAACTACATAATCTATGAAATTCATTATCTCACCTGCCTTATCTTTTGGGCCAAGCCAACGCCAAATTCTGCAAAACAAATCTCAAAAAGCCATCCGTAGTCGGGTAGTTGATTCATTGATTTGTGAGATGGTAAATTGAGAATAGTTTGGCGATTGAAATGCAGCCAGTAATGATATGCCAGAGCCTACCCGTGCAACGGGGAAGTCCTAAAATACTGATGGGACGTTTTATGAGATTTCACATTGATATGATGGGTATGTTGTTGTAGTGGCACCCTTTCTTAGATTTGCCATGCCGATGCTGAACGGTTCAATTGGGCTGTCCCACAGAAATCCCGTTCAATTCTACGAAGAGCAAATGAAACTCATAACACTACTATCATTTTGTCTTATTTCATGTTGTGTAAGTGCTCAGCGAATAGTCACGGGAAAGGTTATCGATGAATTTGAACTGATGGCTATACCAGGAGCCAAGATAATGAGTCGTGACAATCAAGAATTGGCGACAACGGGGTTGAATGGAGAATTTAAAACTGAAATTCCTGCTGGGACTGACAGTCTTCTAATAGGTTCTGTAGGAATGGAATGGGCTTCAATAAGAGTCTCGGCCAACTGCGACAGATTGGAAATCATAATGATGTATGACGGTACCTTTGATTTTATGACACTTCGTCTAGTGGATAAAAGACGCTACAAGAGATTCAAAAGTTTAGATCGCAAACACGAAAGGGCTTTCAAAATAGGCGTTTTTACTTCGGCTAGTCCTTGTATCTCATACGCATTTCAAAAGTACTGGGTGAAATCTATAGATTCAGATGAATAAGTTTGATTACGATCCAGTGGGTCAAAAATGAGATCAGAGATTTCACCACCAAATTCTCAAATCTCAAATAACGCTCCAATGTGAGACATCTGATTTCCTGATCGCCATGGCTTAAACCAGTCGCACCGTTCGGAAGTTTCTTGACACAGACCTTAGGCGCTCAATAAAGTGAAGTTTAAGGTAGCGATTTCTTGGAAACGTACACAACGCCCCTGCCTCCCTGGCTATTGCAAAACTTAAATGACTGTTCTGAACCGCAAACCGCATCGCTTCCTACAATGTAAATCCGCTTTTGATCGTCCAAGAAAAGACTTTGTATCTGATGAAGCTGTGGAAGGTCAATTCTTTCTCCAGTAGATTTTATAACCCCGGGCGTTTCATAAACTCCTGATGTAGCATTTGGTCCATCACGAAAGGCTTTGTTAATCTGATAAGTCACCTTATTTGGAGCAACAATTGGATTAATTAGAAATTTATTAGGTGAATCAAATTCAGGGTGACCACCTAAAATAGGATTTCTTGCTACGTATCGTTGCCAGGTTTTACCATCGTCTACACTATAATTATTTGCGTCTACAAGGACTTGTTGATACAAATCGTCTGTGGTCTGATTGGATAGGCCACTCATAGTGAATAAAGTGTCTTGATATTGCACTATGCCCATAATCCCAACAGACTGCTCAAGAACCTGCTTCCACTGCTTGCCCTGATCTGTTGTGCGGAACACTTTAAACATTGTAGAAATTAGTACTGTTTTGTTATAATTGCCCCAAACGCCCTCGATTTGGTGATCTACTGGCGATTTTAAGGTATACCAGTCAGGATATTCATTTAAAACAGTGTCCTGCTCAACGGCATCAACACCCGATCTCGTACAAGACAAGACAGCCATGAGAAAAAAGCAATAAAGAAAGACTTTCATGAATGTTCGATTAACTTAATAGTCCAAAAGTTACATCGTTTTTTATAGTATAACAAGGCTATAAACCCTAGTTCCCTGTAAAAAGCTTCATCTGGCATAGGTGCGAATGCGGACAAAATTGAAACAGTGCGCTCTCCTTGCACGTTCCGAAGAAGTTTCCCAAAAGCCCCGGTAGACTTTTGTTCTGTATTTTGTCGTTTAAAAAACAGGTCATCCGAAATTCGGATTAGTTAGTCTCATGAAATCCTCCAACGTGAGACGTTCCCAAGTGTAAATTCTGAATGTATTTATAGGCAATGCTCCATAAAAACGCACATCTACTTTCAACATTTCCGACGCAACGATCATAAGAAATAACGCTCTCGTCCACACATTAACTTTGGCCAGCGTAATACATTACAATTAGCCACACCTGCTCTGCTGCAAAAACCAAAAGAATTAGAAGCAATTTTTCAAAGCGTTGCCTGAAAAAGACATGATGAAATACCAATCTCTGATAATTTTCACAATAATAATTTGTTTAAAAAACGACGCCTATTGCCAAAAAGCAGCACTACTGATGCTCGAAGGGGTATGGACTGGTAAATTATTACGCCCTAGCGATCCATACTCAAAAGAATGGCAAACGTATGTTGTATTCCATCAGACAGATAATCAGGTTATTGGGACTTTTAAGGCTTACAGAGGAGAGATTTTTATGGAAGCGGTGTTAGATGGAACAGTTACTGGCGACGGACTAAATCTTACCACCTGGAACATTATCGATGGACGGCGTCCCGGCACCAGCGGCTATTATTGGTGTATGGGCTATCACGGGATTTTAAAAGTCATCGAAGGCGGTCAACTATATGCAGTGTTGAAAAGTTATAACTGCCGAGACAGCATACTAATTTTAACACGTCTGGGAGAATCTACAACTGATGTTACAAACGCCGAATCTAGACACACTGATGAGGTCATACCTAAACAGGACCTTACTATCGCTCAAATGACAGAGGAAGTGAGGGTCATAGAAAGTGAGCTAGACAAAACTTTAAAGTGGAATAGTGACTATGTTGCCCAACTAGAAGGAAAAGAGAAGGAATACAAACGTCGCCCAATTGTACAACCATCACATCATGAGCCAACAAAGGAAAATCTGAGCCGAGAGAAACCATCGCTTACGGCACAGCCCACCACTGGTAATTCAAACCGGACGCCTACATTCATTATCCCGGAAGCGGGTAAAAATGTCGTGTTAAACCATGTGATCTTTAGGGAACAAAAATCTGAATTACAACCGGAATCGTTTGGGCAATTGGACGAGGTTGTCAGTCAGATGACAATAAACCCATCACTGAGAATACGCCTTGAAGGGCACACTGATCGAATTGGAAGTCACGTCATGAATTTGAACCTTTCGAAGGATCGGGCGCAAGCCGTCAAATCGTATTTGGTCGGTAAAGGCGTCAACGCTCTTAGAATAGTCGCAATCGGTTATGGCGATTCAAAGCCGATTTGTAAACCAAAATGTAATGCGAACCGCAGAGTTGAGTTCAAGATTTTGGAAGACTAAACTAATGTAGCTTCCAATTAGCATCAATATTGTTATCGGACTGTAAATTTATCAATCTCATGAAACGCTCGAACCTGAGACAATGGCCCTTACCCGCCTGCCCACGTCAAACTCAATTTCCACGCTTAGAGACATTGGTAAGGAAGCATAACTTTTTAGGTAAAAGTAGCCTTCAAGTTTGCTAAGAAGTTGTTTACTTTGCGTTCTTTCATCACTCTAAGGCAATCCACAAAGTAGAGCTTGATGTCTTGGCCTGCTTGACCACTAGATCCTGCTCTAAATAAGCTTGGCCAATATGGCACTGGTGGGCGCTTGATGATATCTATTGCCCACTAAACTCCATTAGAAGCATGAAGCGAAAATTCTGTTTCCTCTTTCTTTTGTGTCTATCCTTCTCCGCACATGCACAAATGAAAGCTATTTCCAATCTTCCTGTCATTAGCCCGGGAGACGCCGGTTTCAACAAAGATTCCATTGATGCTCTTAATGACACACTTTCCAAATTCACTCAAAGAGATTTTCGGGGATTGATTGTTATTAAAGACAATAAAATTGTAATTGAGAATTACTTTAATACATTTTGGCGGAATCACATACATGATATCCGGTCTGCAGGAAAGAGTATTACAGCTTTGCTCCTGGGCGTGGCAATTAAAGACGGATTGGTACAAAATCTAGATCAGGATGTTTACTCTTTCTTTTCCAAGGAGAAGTACCCTTCCATGCACGAAGATTATAAAAAGGTCAAGCTGATCCATCTGCTGAATATGGTTTCGGGTTTAGATGCAGATTCTGATAACCCTAAAACGGAGGGTAGTGAAGGGAAATGGGTGGCAAAGGACGAATGGTTAAACTATTTGTTAAGCGTTCCATTATCCAGCAAGCCAGGTGAAAAATGGGTCTATGCGGATATCAATGCTGTTTTGATTGGAGCTATCATTGAAGAAAAATCTGGCATGAGCCTGAGGGATTTTGCAAGGCAAAAAGTTTTTTCCCCCATGGAAATTAAAGAGTTTTACTGGTACACCAACGCAGCAAATCAGACTGGTGCTGCCGGCAATCTTTACATTTCCACGCTGGACTTTGCAAAGTTAGGTTTGTTGGTTGCTAATAACGGAAAATGGGGGAATAAGCAATTAGTCGATTATGATTATATGAATCGTCTACTGAATGAACACTCTACTGCCATAGGGGATTATAATCCTTTGGCCGACGAATATGGGATGCTATGGTACAGGTCTAAAAGAAAATTTGGAACAAGAGAAGTAAACTATCTCTGGGCATCTGGAAATGGCGGAAATCATTTGGTGGTTGTTCCCAAAGAAAATATGGTCATCGCCATTACTTCTGGTGCATATGGCAATTGGTACCCCCACATGAGGGCATATTTTATACTCAGTAAATTATTTCAAGCGTTAGAAACAAAAGATTAGAAAAGATTCCCTTTTCATCATGACTTAAACCAGTCACAATTTTCCGACGTTATATGAGATGGTCATACAGCAACTGCGATTGGTGGTTTCATAGTCTGATGTCTCTTATAATCCATGCATTTCATACATGGTGTTCAAAATTAACCCGTTTTCGTTGTGTTGCGTCCAAAAGTCGTTAATTGTGTATATATCCTCTATGTTTCCCTTATCAGGTCCAAATTGATAATCAGTTAGAAAATAGATTTTTTTGACTGGCGATTTGTCAAGCGCGATTTTGAGTAATCTATCAATATCAGATATATACTGTTCTAAAAATTTAAAAACGAATTGTTGGTTAGCTCCGCCATTATACTCTAAGTCATCTGCGCTGTATTCAGGAAGTTCAATATATTCACAGCTATCTATACTCCAATCTATTATTTGCCCTGCAAAAAAGCCACCTTCTTTATCATTTTTGAAGTCCGGGTTCCCCAAATGAACAATGACTCCATCTTGTTGCTGTAATATATCGTAGAAAAGTCCACGGTGACTTTCAAGTTTGTTTTCTTCAATTATTGCAATATCAAAGTCGACCTGGTCTAGCCCAAGTTTTGTCGAGTTAATCGATGCAATTTCTACGGTTGGCATATTGTTTATTAACGGTGGGAATATACAAACTGGAATTTTAGGCTTCAAAGACTAAATCCGAAGCCTTTGTCTTTCTGCCAGTCCTACCGGTTAGAGCGATTTAAATAACAATTTTACCCGATGCAGCCGTCATCCCTTACGGCAATTTTCATCGGCTCAAAAAGCAATAAGCCTGAGAGTTCTCCTTAACTTTCTAATTGAATAATGAAAAGCTATTCTCACAAAACACTCTTTTCTTGGTACTGTATCCTACGACCGTATTGGCAGCCCTCCTAATGAATCAGATTTAGGACGTTTTTTGAGACTAGTTTATGCGGTAAACTGAAACATGATCAAGGTACCTTGTATGATAGTATTTACAAACTATTGAGTGCTTTCATTCGTGTAAGCAGAGGCTAGACAAGAGGGATTAACATCAATTAGCAGCGGCATAAGTAGCATTAGCCCGTTGGCTGTTTTATCAATGAATTGCTAGATTAATCGAAACTGATACAATAGAAATGGAAAGGCGTCCATTCCTCAAAATTTTAAGCTTGGCCCCAATAGCTGTGCTGGTTTCCTGCAAGGACAGCCTACCTTCTACACCTACTATCGTTACAGGTAGAATCATCGATGAAAATGGTGATCCACTGGAAGGAGCGGGATTGAGGTTATCGGGTTCCAACCTTAAGGGCTTTTCAGGCTATGACACTTTCAGTATCACGGCTGAAAGTGACAGGAATGGCATGTACCAACTGTCCCAGGTTGCCCCGGAGGACACCAAACAGATTAGTATTGCCAGCAGGAGCACTTCGCAAATCAAAATTGATAATCAGCACTATAGAGTATACGTGTTTACAGATGGACAATATCACTTAGAAACTTCTCCCTATGACATTCCCCGATCTGCATGGGGCAAAACGACTACAATAAACTACCAATTCATCAAACAATGAAGCCGAACAGTAATCAAATATGGGGCTTTTGCGCTTGCCAATTAATGCTCTCTCTTCTCACAAAAACCCTACTCTCAAGAGAATAATCCATCGGAGCAACCCGAATGTCATTTGGATCAAAATTGGGACGTTTCGTGAGACAGAAAAAGTAAAAGCCTGGGGAACTGCCTTTTCCAAATTCACTGACATATAACTGAGGATTGTTTTGCCAATCACCTGTGGCGAGGAAACAGTCTGTTAAACCGGGCAGCTGCGCCGTCTGCTTGATTGTATCAGCACGGCGTTACTGGCTTTAATTTTCAATTTTGTCAACCGGCGTTTCCCGTCCATCGCGCCAATGCATTTTCAAACCGGACATCTGACCAGCAGGACCCTTTATGAACTGGAAATGAACCTGTTCGTTGAGCGTAAACCAATCCTCCATAATTGGACTAAGGGAAGTAATTTCATTGCCCCGGCCCGTGTTTTTACACCATAGCTTACTATTGCTCACATAGACCAACAAGCCGTCATAGTCACCTGTATACTTGGCAAATGCATTCGCAGCAACAACAAATTGATGCTGGCGGGCTTTTAGCTCGCGAACGGCCCATTGTAGTTTTCTTTTTTGCACATCACTTGACGTTTGCTCCATCGCTGTTGTCAAGATCAGCTCCTGGGTTTTTTCCAATGCACCGCCGGACTGCGTAGGAATATCAGGTACTACACCGATGCCCTCCCAATTGGTTTTGGAATACGGGTTTATGGATTGTGCGAACGGTAGATTAATCAAAAAACCCTGGCCGAGTTGAAATGGCCTTGCCGGATGTGCTCCACCTCCTGTCGTGTCACCTACGATCAGCGCTCGTTTGGCTTGCTGCATACTGTAACTGAAGTCTTCGGCGGCCGAAAACGTGCTGTGACTGGTCAGAATATAAACCGGCATGGATAAGTACAAGCCATCTGCCTTGGACGGATCCGCCCAATATACAAACGTAGAATCCCTGACCCGGTTTTCAATGGTCGTAAAAGGCGTTCGAATAGAAAAAAAGTAGCTGCCCAGTTGGCTCACCATTTCCGGACTACCACCTCCATTGTAACGCATATCAAGGATCAGCGCTCGCGTTTGGGAAAGGAAACGTAAGGCCGAGACAAAAGACGGCCGTGCCTGTTCGGTAAATGAGGTAAAGCTGTAAACCGGCAGATAACCAATGTTACCGTCCAAAATTTCCACTTTATTTAAACCGAAATTTTCGTCCACTGCGTCGATCAGAGCGAGTGAATCCTCGATTCTTCTCCTGTTCGGATCAATCTCCGTTAACTCCCTGGCAAAATCCGGATCATAGCGCACAAACATATGACCATCCGCATAAACTGATTGCAGATCCTGGCCCAATTGAGCCGCCAGCTTGTTTGGATTCGTGATTGTACGGTATTGGCCCTGTTTGAATTTTGTTTGCAATTTGTCGCTCATTAAGGCTGCTTTGTCGGGGAAAATATAAAACCGATTTAAAGCACGCTCCATACTGTCAATAAGCATTTTAGTGAGAGGCTGACTCATTATCACAGGATCAGTGGCAGGCTGGGCAAGACCTGATGTGCTTACGTATAATAAGGAAATAATTAAGCATAGAGCCCCTCGAATAAGAGTCATAACAGATTGTTAGTATAGGTTGAACAATGCTATTTTAGAAGATCGGTTAGAGCATTTTGCTCCGTCTTGTTACCGGACAATCAATCGATTATCCACATAGCCATTAGGTATTGTTCAAATCTAATACCACAACTAAAAACCCGCTATTTTGCACTCAGAAGGATATGTGCTGAAATTTCTTGTTCAATTTCGGACGTTTAAAACAATGATCGCCCACAACTAAAAAGTGGGAAGAATAATTGTGCGACCTGTATCTTTACAAAGTGCGAAAGATCAAAGGTTTGTTATCAAAACCTTAGAATAATTGTCTCAGAAAACGCTCGAACGTGAGACAGGCCCCCCCTTGGCGTTATCTTTCCCAGATCGCCACAAGTTTCGGAAGTTTTGTGAGATATTGTATTATGCTACCCGCTAGTTTTACCTATTTTTTATTCGAGTTTTGTAGTCCATATGTTCTAGGCGGTTTATCGCTTGTAAGATATCAATCCTGTTCCTTCTGCTCAACATCCACTTAGGTAGCCTACTTCCCAGGCTTGAATTCCAAATCTCGGGGCCATTGCGTTCCCGATGCTTAGCCTCACTATGCGACTTCATAAATGCAAGATGCTCATAATTGTACGCCCAAACCTGATTTGCACCTGACGATGTTGTCAACCAGAGAGGTAAGCCGAAATAAGGGTCACCTGCACCTCCAATTATAAATTTTGAAGGTTGTACTGATTTATTGTATCCACATTGCTGGCAGATTACCCTGTAATCTCTTTCACTGAACCCAGATGTCGTGACAATTCCCTGGTGTCTACAAGAAGGGCAGACGACATAAATAGTCTTTGTGAATTCACTTAGAAAAGTGGTGTAACCATTAGTACTACGTGCCTGCATAGTGTCAACTTATGAGTGGTATATGAACAAATAATTAATAGTTAACAGGAAATAATCCGAACAAATTTACCAAACTCACAAAACGCTGGAACTTGTGACATAGCGCCCACGCCTGCCTGCCCAGTTTCGCCGTAGTTCCTGAGTGGTCGCAGAGTTGACCTTTGGCCGGTAAGTATCATACTGTCTTTTCCGGTCAACCTGCCTGGCTTCAAAGTGGGCATTTGTCGAAGAGTTTCCAAAACGTTTCAAAATTACATTTAGGATCATTTCTCCTGACGCAACCTGCGACTGCTGTAAGGTGAACGAGCAAAATCAATGTCGATGAATACAGTTCATTGTAAACGAGATTAATGTTTTGACCAGAATCAAGCTGTAAACGAAAGTCTTAGTTGGTCAAAACATACTTACTGCCACGTCTCACAGGTTCCGTCTTTTAAGACCCACATTTATGTGCATAGGCTACACCTCACCAGTTTCACTCATTACAAATAGTTCACATGTCAGCCGTTCAAGTTTCTGGAATTGAGTCTATGTCAAAAGTTCCGACCTTTTCTTGGACAATGTTATTATATATCATTTATTTATATATTAATTTGGGATATATCATGATTGCTACGTGGCAGGACAAGGGGACTTTTGGGGACCAGTACCAATTGGATGGTTAAACGATTTTGTATATGGAACTGTTGGAACGCATTGTCCGAAAGGAACTCGTTACTTTTTGTGTTATTATTTTCTGCGGATTTTCCGTATTTGCTCAGAATTCGAAACCAATTACATCTCCGGAAAATATCGGTTTATTTCCAAAGCCGGGATTTGAGCCGCTCGCCCCGCACAAATCACCGGTTAGAGATAGATCAAACATTAAACCGGAAAATTTTCGGTTTTCTGAAGCATCCGGCAAAAGCTTAGATGATATACTATCCCCTGGTGTAGGTGCAGAAATTCCCGACTGTAAACCATCTTGGGGGTTGTTTAAATTTAGAGTAACCGGCAAAGGACTGGTCGACAGCACCTGGTTCGATGGTCAACTTCCAAAAGAAAAATCAATTCAAATTTTGAATAATATTCGCGCGACAAATGGCAGTTGGATTGTCGCACCTGGAACCAAAGAAGGAGATGTGGCCTGGTACGTTTACTTTTACTCTGATACACGTGCGCGATGGGACAAGAACCTTAATTGTTCGGAGTTGGATAAGGAACTCCAAAAAATAGTTTCTGCAATGACTGGAAACTTTTACAGGCTATATTATTGGACCGGAGAGGACAAGGCCACGATCGTTAGGCCAACAGATAACGACGGCCAACCTAGGTATTAGACCTGCCATATTACGATAAAGGACGCATGTCTTGTTTTGTGTTCTGCTTTTTAACACGAAAGGGGTTACTTGAAGCTAATTCTGTCAATCTCACGAAACCCTACTCTCAAGAGAATAATCCATCGGAGCAACCCGAATGTCATTTGGATCAAAATTGGGACGTTTTTTTGAGACTGATAAAGACCTTTTTTCAGATATCCACCAATATGCTGATCTTCTTGATTATTTATAGTATTGAAGACTTCTAGAGATGAAACATCATTTAGCTGACCTGCTTGACCTATCTGATAACGACCGTTAGCTGACCATAACTAAGTGTCATCCATAATCTCGTTGAGCCTCTCTCGCGACACCGATTAGTTGTCATCAAGACGGGATTCAATTCTAATTTATCCCGTCTTGCAGATACTTTGGTTCATTTGGCAGAATATTTGGAGTCCCAGAAATGGTGGCTTTTACATTTGGACTGTTCAATTAACCATTTGTAAAATGTACATAATACAAACCAATGGCTTATGCCATCAATTTGGTAGGGGCGATCGTGTTGTAAATGAACTTACCTTGCGAGTTCCGCAAGGAAGTATCTACGGATTCTTTGGCCCGAACGGCGCAGGGAAAACCACCACGCTCAAGCTTATCCTCGGATTAATCAAAAAACAGACTGGCCAGATCCATATTTATGGTAAGCCGCTGGAACAAAACCGGGTCTCCATCCTAAAACAAATTGGGAGTTTGATCGACAGTCCATCTTTATACGGGCATCTTACCGCAGTCGAAAACTTATTGGTTTTCCAGAAACTCTATCAATGCCGTAAAGAACGAATTGATCAGGTCCTCGAACTGGTTGGGTTATCGCGGACAGCTGATAAAAAAGTGGGCCGTTTTTCACTAGGAATGAAGCAGCGGCTTGGAATTGCCATTGCTTTGCTACACAATCCAAGCTTTTTGATCCTGGATGAGCCAACAAATGGACTGGATCCCAGCGGTATGCTCGAAATACGTGAAATGTTGAGCAGAATGAATCAACAGCACGGAATTTCGATACTTGTTTCCAGCCATTTACTTTCTGAAATGGAAAAACTTGTAAGCCACGTTGGAATCATAAACAAGGGTCAGCTGATTTACGAGGGTGCGCTCGATGACCTGATGGCCAAAAGCAGGCAAACTTCAAAAGTAATTTGGAATACGAGCAATGCAGCAAAAGCAATGGAAACTCTTAGTGGTAGGCATAATGCGGAGAAACTCGATGAAAACAAACTGATAACGCCCAATTTGCCAAAATCTCAGATCGATGAAATGAACCGTGAGCTGTTGGGCGCCGACGTTTCAGTGTACAGTATCAGTGGTAATAACAAAGATCTTGAAAGCATTTTTATAGACCTGATCGGCAACTAATGATGGTAATCTTACACAGTTTTCAAAGCGAGTGGATCAAGAAAAAGCGTAGCTCCGCTTCCTGGCTCACACTTTTCGGCGCACTTTTCATTCCTGCCATTGTGCTGATTAAAAGAATGTTGGAGGCGGAGAAATTGATCGGGAGCAATTCCTCGGGAAAGATCTGGAATCTGCTTTACAGTCAATGTTGGAATTATATGTCCATTTTTGTGTTACCCGTTGGAATTATTTTAACAGCTAGTCTAATCGCTCAGATCGAATACCGCAACAATTGTTGGAAACAAGTGCACACTACGCCGCAAAGTTTCACAGTCCTCTTTTTTGCTAAATTTTGCATCACGATCACCTTGTTGATCCAATTTTTTCTTCTTTTCAATTTAGGGATAGTTCTGACTGGCATTTTACCAGCGCCACTTTATGCAGATGTACCATTTCCTAAACAGGATTTTCCCTACCAGGGGTTTTTGACCGGAAATGCCAAATTCTTTCTTTACAGCCTACCGATCCTCTCTTTGCAATATCTGCTTAGTATCCACATCCGGAATTTCATGATTCCAATCGGCGTTGGCTTTGCAATGGTCATTGCGTCGCTCATTGCTGTAACCTGGAAGTATGGCTTTTTGTTACCGTATACTTATTGCTCAATGCAATTTTTGATCCATGATAACCGTATTGATCCCAATGTGAATATCTATGGTTGGTCAGGGGGATATTTCGTGCTATTCACGGTTTTGAATTATATCCTTTATATTAAACAAAAGAACAGGGGCTGACACCTTTAACAAAATTTCGAAGTGCCTTTGCACTTTTACATCAAATGAAAAAGTCGATCAGCGCATTGCTTCAGCTAGGGTATTGGATACTGTACGGAATGCTTCTCGTCGTATTATTCTTTCTCTTGACATTATTTCAAAGGCCCCCGATGAGTTTCGTTCATTGGTGCCGGATTATGTTGGGATTTGCGATTACCCCAGGATTAATCGGTTTTTACTCGTTTTACTTATTCTTGTTTCCTTATTATCTGCGAACGAGAAAGGCACTTTACCTGCTGTCACTGTCACTCATTGCTGCTGTGCTGGCGACTCTGGCTGGAATGATTGTGTTGACACTGCTGCTAAATTCAACATATCTGGAAAATGATGGAATTAACGGCGCTATTGCCCTGGCGATTCCATTAGCTTTTATTGCTTTGGTTAATGGCATGGCCGGGTTTGTGATCCGGGGTTTTGAATCCTGGTTTCACGACATTAAGCTTAAAGCGGAACTAAATCAAAGAAATTACCAGATGGAGCTGGCCCTGATCAAATCGCAGATAGATCCTCATTTTCTATTCAATACCATTAACAACATTGATATACTGATTGAAAAAGACAGTGTAAAAGCGTCCGCATATTTGAACAAGCTTTCCGATATCATGCGATTTATGTTGTACGAAACGAAAACAAACAGGATACTTCTGACGAAAGAACTTGTATACATTGAGAAATACATTGCATTACAGAAAGTCCGCACCTCTAATGTCAATGCAATAAATTGTATAATACAAGGTGATCCGGGCTCCAAAATGATAGCACCCATGCTGTTCATCCCCTTTATTGAAAATGCATTTAAACATACCAATTTAACAATAGATGGCGCTGTAAGGATTACATTCGTTATTGATAAAAAAAAGGTCATGTTCGAATGCGAGAATCTGGTTGAGCAAACCCTGCAAACGGAAAAACAATTAGGAGGCCTTGGAAAAGAATTGATGGAAAAACGGCTCGCATTGCTGTATCCCGCAAAACATCATTTACTAAGCACCTTCGACAATCATCATTATCGGGTCAAACTAGCCGTGGACGCATGAGAATCAGTTGCATTATTGTGGAAGATGAGCCTCTGGCGATGGAACGGGCAACAGACTATGTGCTTCGCGTGCCGTTGCTGGATCTGTTGGCAACTTTCACTAATGCAGAAGACGCTTTTACTTTTTTGAAGTTTAACCGGGTTGACCTGGTCTTTTTGGACATTAACCTTGGAGCCCTTTCCGGCATCAATTTGTTGGAATCAACTCGTATAGACAGCCATGTGATCATCACTACCGCGTATCATGAATTTGCGTTAAAAGGCTTTGAATTAAGCGTTACAGATTACCTTTTAAAACCTTTTACATTTGAAAGGTTTATCAAGGCAGTTGGTAAAGTGGAGACTAATCTGGCAACAAAAAGACTTCCGGAAAAGAAGTGGATATTCGTAAAAACCGAGAACCGTTTGGAAAAAATCTTATTGGAAGACATCATGTATATTGAGGGGATGCGGGATTATCGCCGGATTCACACAACTAATAAGAAGATTATGACTTTACAGACTTTTACCGATTTTGAAAAAGAGATTGCTGCCCACATCATTTGCAGGATACACAAATCCTTTATGGTATCTCTCGATAAAATCGAAACCATTGAAAAAGAAAAGGTGAAGATCAATAATATTTTTATACCTATTTCCGCTACTTACCGCAGCCTTTTCTTAAATCTGCTCGGAAAATAACACTCCACGCCCACGTCAACTATCATGACAAAGTCGGACCAAAATGATATGATCTCAGTAGCGAATTGGGGTGATCGACGACTAAGAAATATCCACCCATGCTGACCAATCATTTAAACCGCACATTTAACACAAACTGACTTAGCATTGATGGGGTATATTTTATCAGAATAAAGCTTCTTAAATTCAGTCCCCAACTCAATTACTGATAAAATGCGGAAAGCATGCTTTGTAGTAACCATACTTCTTGCCTCATTATCTGTATCTTTTGCACAATCCTGGCAGGACACTCTTACCGTCATAGATCAACTATGCAGCCGTTATCAGCCTGATCGTCCCGGATGTCAACTATCAATTAGCCGTTATGGGAAGCTGATTTATTCAAAGGCATGGGGCATGGCCGACATGGAGCGTCAAGTACCGCTTACTAATTCTTCGATTATTGAGGCTGGCTCAGTTTCCAAACAGTTTACAGCAGCAGCCGTCTTACTACTTGAACAGCAACAAAAACTGAGTTTACAGGATAACATACGAAAGTATGTCCCTGAACTCCCGATCTATCATTATCCCATTACCATTAGCCAGCTAATGCATCATACCAGCGGCCTGCGTGACTGGGGCGCTATTGCCCAACTCGCAGGTTGGCCGCGGACCACCAAGACCTACAGTAATGCGGATGCGTTACAAATTATCTCGGAGCAAAAGGGCCTTAACAACATCCCCGGTGGAAAGTTTATTTACAGCAATTCAAATTATAACCTGCTTGCTATCATCGTGCAGCGGGTAAGCGGTATGAGCTTGGCCGAGTTTACCCGAAAATATATCTTTATACCTGCCGGCATGGTCCATACCCAATGGCGTGACGATTTTAAGAGAGTGGTAGCTAACCGCGCTTTGGCTTACAGCGTAGATGAAGGACAATTTAAAACCGAGATGCCCAATGAGAATGCTTACGGCAATGGAGGCCTTTTAACCACGACCGAGGATTTGCTCAAATGGAATGAATACTATTGGAGTGGTCAGTTTGGTACTCCCTCGCTACTGGCAAAACTAATAGAGCCCGACCGGTTCATCGACGGAAGTCTTAATCCATATGGCGCGGGCTTATTTATAAGTAGGCGATACGGACTTGAATTCATTCAGCATTCAGGCGCAACGGCCAGTTACCGGGCCATGCTGGAACGGTTCCCTCAATTGGGCCTGTCGATCGCCTGGTTAAGTAACTCAGCTCAGTTCGACACGGCAAGTACCAACTTAATTGTTGAAGTGGAAAAACTCTTCATTAAAGAGGTTTCACCAAACGAAGATACCTCCGATCCATCCCCCAGCCACCCTATTGTTGTACCCCTTGCCCGATTGGAAAAATATGCTGGCGAGTATCAAAGTGGGATGACGGGAAATATATCGTTCACGATTGCAGATAAACGATTAGCCTTTGACGACCAGGCTTTGGTTCCCTTAAACGCCACGCAGTTTAAATGGCGTGAAGGTACCCTCGACTTTACCGAAATTAACGAAGTGACTTACATTAACCCTCCTTTTGATCGCTTTACATTTTATAAGGTTGATTCGACGGAAGCAGCCAATGATCTCTACTTGGGTACCTACTATTCTGATGAAGTAAAAACTTCGTTTACCGTTCAACTGAAAAATGGGAAACTGCTTCTGTACCAAGCCCCGGCCAACGACAACCCAATTATTGCGATCAATAAGGACCATTTTATGGTTCCAAATTTGCGGGCTGATCTTAGGTTTGTCAAATCGAAAACAGGTCAAGTTGTACAATTTACGATAACCACAGCTCGGGCTTTCAATATAAAATTTACCAAGGTAAAATAAACCCAAAACGCTTATTTAAATCCATTTCACAAATTCGAGCGTTAATCAAAGCATGAATCGAAATATGGATTTTCCAGATACCGAGTGAGACGGCTTTTAAGTTGCTCACTAGGTATCACAAAACGCTCGTGGCCGTTGCACAACTGATTGATACCGGAAGCTTTAATTTTTTAAAGTGATAATCAGGTCCTTTTTAAAAATTCGGAATAGCGACTCTTGCATCACCACATATTGCGCCTGAGAAGCCGATCCTAGCTCTTTGAAGCGTCTTTTGGGCTGTTTTAGTAATGGAGAACTTCATGTACTTTCTAATGTTGAATGCGATCGCAGCCATGACCATGTTCTTATGGGCACCATCTATTCCGAGGACTGCTATCTTACTGAGTCCGTAATATTGTGTCAGACTTCCAAACACTGGCTCGACCGTCCCCTGTCGTAATTTTTTCATCCGCTTGCCGGTATACGAATGCTGTCGGTTGTATGCCCTATGATACTCGTTGTCATATGCTGTCCTGACAATCCTTCTCGAACCAGTATTTGGACAGCAAGTAGATTTTAGAGGACACGGCTTACAGTCTTTTCGTGAAGCCCAATATGCTTTCAGTCGCTTGCCTTCAGAATTGTATTCGGTCGCCCTAACAGGAAGCAGCTTTCCTGCTGAACAAGTAAAGGAGTCCGCTTTCCTATCATAGTTAAAACCAGCTATCTCCGGTTTATACATGCCGAAAACGGGTATCCAGCCTATCAGGTCGCGCTGTTCAAGGAAATGATAATTGTAACCGTTGGAATAACCTGCATCAGCGACTATGTCGGTTACCTTCAGCTCATTTTCAGTAAACCTATCCTGCAAAGCACTTACCACTCCTGGTAGGCATTGGCTATCACGTTTGTCCGCATAACTAGCCTGTATATGACTTATAACACCTTCGGCTGTGTCCACTGCCATACTGCAATGGTAGTTTAGTTTCCTTAACTTCCCTGGCTTAATGGAAATACGCGCATCCGGATCATGCGGACTGTAATGGGTTTTATTACTTAACAACTCAGCTTTCTCGTGGTTAGAGGCGATCCCGAAGCTTCTTTTATCTTTTAATTTGTCCTGATACCTTTTCAGTTGTCTGAGCTGATAAGGTTCAGCAGTGATAGCTGGGGTAGCCGACGATTGACCACTTTTTACATTAGGGTCACCTTCTACAACTAGTGCAAGGTGTGCTCTAATTGAATTTGCTGGTACTTTCAATTCGAGACTTTCCATCGAAGCGTTTGCTTTAACGGGTGCGGAATCTATGGCCTGCGTGTGACCTGCAACCATTCCTTTGTCCACACACATTGAAAATACTTTGTTGAATAGAGCTTCGAAGAGTGCAGCCGGATATAATTGTCTGGTCCTGCTAACCGTAGAGTGCCAGGGTAGCGATTCGTCAATATCATAGCCGATAAAGAATAGTATATCCATTCGCATGGCGCAATGATCAATCAGCCTGCGGTCGGATGTGATGTTTTCTAAGTAGCCGGTCAGCATCAGCTTAAAGAACACGACGGGATCGATTGATGGGTTGCCTGTTTTACCATACAGCCCGCGAGTTTCATTGTATAGAAACTGTAAATCGAGCGTTTCGCTAAGTCTGCGATAGAAATTTTCCTTAGGAACGCGGTCTGAAAGTTGGAAGCTGACGAAGAGCTTTTCCGAGTAATTTTTCTTTCCTTGCATTCCTGAAGTTACAAAAAATTATAGCAATTTGGAAGCAGATGAGTCTGTAAATGATCTAAAAAGTGCCTTTCTAACTATGAATTCATTGACCGTACAACAAGCATTACAAAAATTGCTTGAAACTCGAAAGGATGCGACAATTGAAGAAATCATTGATTACCTGGATTACGTAAACAAGGTCAGGTATTCAAGAAATGAGATTATAATGATGTTAGCAGAGTTAACAAACGAACGAGACCCAACAAAATAACATTGATGGCCTTAGCTATGCTGGTACTGTAAAAATTTCGACATTACTGTTCCGACATGACGCAAGCATGAGTTGTGCAACGGCCACGCTCGAAAATGAGACGCCCCACCGTCTAATTTTCTTCGTGCCGGTCTTCGGAAAACATTTCTGTTTTTATGGGCATATCGCCCAGTCAATTCTGGTAGTTCAATATGCCTTTAAGAGCTTATGTTCTGTGCTGTACCGGAGTGACCACAACGATAAAATTTCTCAGTTTAGACAATTGGAGGGATCTGCTTCCTCATTGTAATTAAAGCCGTCCAACTACGGTCTGAACTTTCCTAAGAACGGGATCCACCCGCTCGGTGGCCGCCTGTGATTTTACGCTCTTGAAGGAAGTGAGAATTACATCCGTTGGAATAGCCAGCATCAGCGAACAGATCAGTTAGTCTCATATGGTTTCTCTTGAGCCGATCCTGTAAAACGCTAACGATTCTAGGTAAGTGCACACAATCGCATTAGGCGATTAAAAAAATTGGTCATCAAGTGTATAAGAGGTTCATACCATGGAATTTCTCTGCTGCGCTTTTTATATTCTACTTTTTCCATTTTAATCAATTTCACCCGCTGTTTGTCAACAAAAAGAACGCGTTGAATAATTGTTACATTTTCAAACTCAATCGCATACAAGTTGGAAGACTGGTTGGGAATCGCCCGCACCTTTACAGGCTTTGGCTGCCAGCAGATTCCCTAGCGCTCTGATTGCATTCTCGCTTGGTTGTGGATATTGAGAAACTTCCTTCCAATAAACGGGTGTATAGTCCTTCCTTTGAGGGTTTCCTACCAACGCTTCTTGTGAGATCTGTTTTACACGGTTAGTAAGCGCGGGATTTTTATCCAAGATATCTTGATATCCCTCCCACAAAAACCTTTTCATCGCTGGCAAGAGGTCAATGGGTTCTTGCAATAGTTGACTGTTGATATTGGAAATCTCGTAATAATGCTGTCCCTTGGAAAGTTCATCATTAAGATTGAGGCGAATATCCGGCCGGTTCTCTGAAAATCCTACCAACTGGATTTCTCCGCTACGTAAATCAAATACATTTGAATATTTAGTAGCGTAAGTGCCTTTTTGTCGGCATGCCTGTAATATGGATCTACCATTTGAAATAGTTGGCTCGGTAGAGCCTGACAACTGGCTGGCAAGAACTTTTTGTCCATAACCGAAACCACGTGACTGGCGCGATTGATCAAAGTGAAGGTTACCATCCCTAATTCCAATGATGACAGAGGCGCCAGTTTTATCCGCAATTAGAATTTTTGCATACGTAAATCCAGGTTCTTGGTATTTCTGATAAAATTCAATAGCCTCTGATATTGTTGAACAGCTTTCCAACATCCTCTCACTTGTGTTTCCCTGTGCTGTTTCCAAAGACTCGTCAGGTGTCCACTGGTTGGGGAAACCAGCCACCCAATCAAAAGCCAGACCGTTTTCATTGACCCCTCCTTGCGCCCAGCCATTGTCAAATCCTACAAACGCGCAACCAAAGTGGCTTTTTCCGGAAGGCCGGAACCAAAGCCAGGTTGTAGGATTCGAATAATCTTCATTATTGAAAAATAAGGTACGGTCCGTTCCCGTTAGAACAAAAATTGTACAAGGAGTTGCGGAAAACGAGATTAACTGCAGAACCAACAGCATCCAGAAATTCGCAATGCAACATTGACTTCTTTATTTAATCTTTTGACTACTTAGGTGGAATGCACGGAGTTGTGAATTCGATTATTTTAGCCCATGATAAATAGTCAGATGAAAATTTTTTCGAGCATTATCTGCGGTATCATTTTCAGCATCCTGCTCACATTCATTTGTTTTGCGCAATCGCGAAACCCCGCTGTAGACAGTATGGGAGTCAATATGGGTCGGCAAAACTGGGGTGCTGCCATTCAATGGGCCTTGAAAGCTGCCGAAGCTGAACCAGCTGATAAATACTGGCGCTATCTGAATGCGGCAGACTTCGCCAGTCGGGATCGCAATGCTGACCTGGCGATCAAATATGCTACCCTGGTTGTCGACTCCGATATTGCCACTAAAGTTTTTGGTAACAGTAGTTTTGATTGGCTACGCCAGGATCCACGTTGGATGCACCTGATGGGAAAAGTCGAGCAACTTAAGGAAAAACAACGGCAGCAACGCGTTCAGGCCAGTATTCGTTTTCGTGGCTTTCAACAACAATTACTAGGCCAAAACGATAATCACATTGATTCTCTGACTAAAATTTCGTCTGCCGACAAGTTGTACAAACAAATTCAAAACACCAATCCGGTACATGATTATAGTTATTCCGGGCGGTTTATTTCTGGCTGGTTCAAATTATCGGACTCATTGCAATTTCCCTATCTAGTGCAATTGCCTCTGGGCTTCGAGCCCGGTCGTCGTTATCCGATGATAGTCGTGCTCCACGGTGCGATCGGACGCCAGACCAAAATTCCTGATATGGTCGACAGTACCTTGAATGGATTCTTTGGCCAGCCGTTTGTTGACCAAGCCTACAATTTCAGCTTAATTGCGTTATTTCCGTATGGTACTAACCGTTATAACTGGATGATGCCAGATGATGGATTTGAGCTGGTTCCGGAGCTGGTCAGGCAGGTCAAAAAAATCTATTCAATTGACGATCGTCGCGTTTACGTAGCAGGGCATTCTAACGGAGCAACGGGCGCATTCGCCTATTTGATGAAACAACCAAGCCTGTTTGCTGGGTTTGCGGGAGTAAACAACCGCCCCCAGGTCCGAACAGGCGGCACTTTTTTGAAAAATGGGATCAATCGCTCATTTTACAATGTAGCCACTGACTACGATTATTATTTTCCGCTGGCAGGGCACCGGGCTATTACGGATCTTGCCAGAGAGTTGAAACTAGAGTGGGACAATGAAGAAGTGATCGGGCATTATAATCATGCATACTTGACAAACGCCAGAGATAGCACCGTCAAGGAAGTTTATCAAAGACTTTTCGCAAATCTGCTTACTAAACAACGAAATCCATTCCAAACAAACCTATACTGGGAATGTGATGATGTGAAGCACGGACGCGTCGACTGGTTGGAACTGAATCAATTAGACACAATGGTACAGAAATCGTCCTGGCACACTAGCCAAAATTTGTTAGTCAGTGGATGGCGGAGCATAGCAAATCCGGAAGTTGCTTTGGACAGTACTTCGCAAGCATTTGTTTTTCCCCGCCGATCCGGTGCCGTAAGCGCTTTCTATTCAAATAACCGGTTTGACGTGAAAACCTCGCGCGTGAAATCAATCGCTATCTATCTCTCGCCGGAAATGATTGATTTTAGGAAGCCTGTCCAGGTTGTAATAAACGGCACCACGGTTTTTAACACTACCGTCGTTAAAGATCGCAACTTCATGCTTGACGCATATATTCTTGAATCAGATCATCAAGCGGTTTGGGCCAATCGATTGCAGTTTACCGTACCATAAAATCTTAACTGCCAGAAGTTTCCAACGGGAGGCCCGATAGAAATCTCCTATATTACCGTGAATTATATTAATGCTTGAAAGTATCACAAAACGCTCTAATGGTGACACTGTGTGTCGTCTGGCCGCGTTAGCAATCGCAACGCATCAGATTTTGGAGGTTATTTTAGACGGTCAAAGTTTGAGGTCTTTGGATTGCCTGTTAGTCTCACTGGATAGAAATACAGTATTTTCCAGGTAACCGTATTGTATCAGCTTTGTGCTGCTGGATAAACCCCTTTTAGAGACAGGACTTTGAAATAGCTTCGCAAACGAGTATGTTGACAGGCAAATACTCCATTGTACAATAACCTAGCGCTGCTTTTTTCTCTCTGTTCGCATCGCGATGAAATTGCATATAAAAATTTTTGCCGGTAACAAGAACTGAATCCGGCAAATCCAGCATGGCAGCTTGATATTTTGCAACGGAAGCATTAATGTGAGTGATTTTTGTAGCCAATGAATTAGGCGACAGAAATTCTACCACATGAACCGGTTCTGAGGAAGTACAATGATACTCTCTCACATATTCTACCTGAACACAAAAAGTTTTTGAGCGAACATCAACCTTGTCGTCACACGACGTAAAAAGCCCGACTGCCAGCAAAAGTAGATAAAAAGAAAAATTGCGTATCATACTTTAAATATTTAGATGAACCAGAAAATAACAGGCAATTAACTGTCATTTTATAGACACTCGTGAAGTCCGATTAGTTGGGAATTGAGATTTGAAAGGAAAGGACTTTTATAACTTGGAGCACTACGGATCCAGAACGAAATGTGCAAAGTGCCTTCCCCTTGTACAAACCAGGAATTTAGCCAAAAGCGCCGCCAGGCTCTTGTAATCATTTAACTTTGAAACCATTACCCTAACAAATCTGTCAATCTCACAAAACGCTCCCAGCAATAAGACAAAGGATTTTCCATGTATTTGCTTTTGAAATGGCCGGGCCGTAGCAGGTGTTTTAAAAACATGAATACAGTTTGCCTATCGACAGAAACAAGTATGGATAGTTCGTTTAATGGAATGACCGTCTAAAGGCCAAGGGCGAAAGATTCGTTTTCGTCTTAAAGAACTTACTGAATGATTGAGAGTGCTCGAATCCCAACGTATATGAAACTTCGCTAACCGATAAATTAGTGGTCGAAAGTGTTTCTTTGGCCTTTTCAATCAACTTGTCGTGTATATATTGTTGGGTGCTTTGCCCAATCAATACGTTCAGTAGGCTGCTTAAATATTTCGGGGACACGTTTAATTTATCGGCAATGTATTGAACAGTAGGCAAACCTTTCGACGCCAAATCATCCTTAGTAAAGTAGCTAGTCAATATCTTTTCCAACTGGTCTAAAATTTGATGATTCGATTTTTCCCTTGTGATGAACTGACGATTGTAAAACCGCTTCGAATAACTAAGCAGGCTTTCAATTTGTGAACTAATGATCTGCTTGCTAAAGGCATCAATAGTGGCACGATATTCCTGTTGAATGTTTTGAATAATACGATTGATGGTTACTTCTTCCTTTCTTGAAAGCCACAAGGCTTCGTTCACCGAATAATCAAAAAACTCGTATTGTTTAATCGCCTTGGCGAGCGGTGTGTCCCAAAAGAAATCAGGATGAATGAATAATAACCAGCCTGAACGTTCGGCTGTTGAGATTGGGTTAGGCCGAATGTTAAAAACTTGATTGGGTGCAGCGAAGAACATAACACCTTCATCAAAATCGTACGCCTGTTGGCCATATTTGAGTTTGGCGTTCATGCCCCGTTTAACGGAAACCTGGTAGAAATCAAAAATCAAATTTACTTCGCCAATATCAGCGGGTCGTTTTATCAAGGCGTAATCAACAACGCTGATGAGCGGGTGCTCGGGTTGGGATAGACCTCTCAATCGGTGAAATTCACTGATTGTTCTTATTCGTTGTATCGGCCGTTGTTCCATAGTGCAAATTCAAAACTGGTTATCTTTGCTATTAACGCCAAAATCCCTTCGATTTTATCTGGCTAACATCAAAGCTGTAAGTTTTCAGAAATTTTCATAGCCAAATGTCGGAGCATCCAGATCAAGGAAGAGTACAATTATTGTTGATTGCTTTATGGATAATAACGATACCATCCTGAACTCAAGTATTCTGTTCTTATTTCATTTTGACAGACCTCTATCCATCCTTTAAGCATCGCACAGAAAAGCCGTGATACTTTCCACCATGGTTTCTACCCAGGGCTTCGCTGTCGAACCGCAAATACCAAGCCCAGGCATCCACATCGTCATAAGCTGTGCCACTCCAAAATAACAAAGTGCCATTGCTTAAAGGAATAAATCCGCTTTTGCCACGGAAACTGCCGTATAAAGCTGTAAATCCGCTTAAATTAGTTGCACCGGCGTTTGGGCTTGACCAAAATTCTGTACCTATTGCTTTCATTTTTCCACCCGCTACAATTTCGCCACCAAGAAATTCCGCCAATATTGACCATTCTTTGTCCGTTGGTATGTGCCAACCTTTCGGACAAAGTTTACCAGTATTTAGGGTGTGCCAATTATACAAAGCACCTGTTGTTTCCATATAATTCTCATTATCATCGTACCAGCAATAACCTGGTGAATTCAGCTCATACCAAGCTTCAGCGGTATCGAATATAAATGGGATTTCAGTACCATCGTTGTATTTTGTGGTTTTTAGATTTTCTACCATCCATACTTGAGTGCCAATGGATATCGTGTGATAAACATTACCGTCGACATCAGTAATTATTTCTGTGTTCTTGTCCATTATTATGATTTTTGTGTGCAAATGTATTTATAAAATAGGTATACTTTTGATACCAATATCCTAAAGGATACCAAAACGGTTTAAGTATGAAAGGAATGACAGAAGAACAAGCAATGAAGTATTTGCAAGATACATTGTTTGTCGTAGGCGGTAAATGGAAACTCCCAATATTGAGAGCAATACATAGTGGGAATTATCGCTTTCGTGATATACAACGAAGTGTGACTTCAATTACAACGAGGGTTTTATCAAAAGAATTAAAACACCTTGAAGAGAACAGGTTAGTAATTAGAACGGTTGATCACTCGCCACTTGCAGTCGAGTATAAAGTGTCCGAATATACGCTTTCTCTACTGCCTGTCATTAAAGAAATGATTTTATGGGGCAAAAACCACAGAAAGAAAATTAGTGAGAAATAAACACGATTTTCGGACTTGTTTTCGTCTACAATTAAATTAATCGTTTGGCCTTATTGATTGTCGGGTGTCCGGGCTGTGACAAACCTCTTAACCGATGAAATTCGCCGATCGTTTTTATCCTTCGTGGCTGCCTTTGCTCCATAATACAAAGTTAGGGATCGCTGTTCCCTTAATGCCAAAAGCCCTTTGATTTTATCTGGCTTTCGTCAAAGCCGTAAGTTCTTAAGAGCTTTCTTATTGTCACAATTAATTCTTTACCACCGACAACATAAAAGACAAAATTCTCTTTTTCAGCCTGATGTTTGATTACCCAATCTTCTGTTTGTTTGTGGATAGCGTCATAATTTGAAACTGCCTGTAAAGGCAACCAAGGGCAATTTTCAGAAAAAGCCTCAGCCGATTGCGAGTCGTTAAACGTAACGAGACCGCTGATTGGCGTGTTTTTAGTCGCCAATTGTTGCAACGAACAAAAATGACCGATGCCTGTCTGGTCGCCCAGAAAAACCAGGTGCTTACCTTTAATAGGAAACTGCTTTTCAGCTTCTATTTTTAAGTAATACAAATCGTTTCCTGCAATTTGATTTTTAGCCCATACGCTTCCTTGTCCGTTGTGGCCTGTATCAATATAGAGTGTGCAAGTCTTTTGGTAAATGTCCCACATGGCAGGCGTGTAATCAGTATAATGGAACGCAGAGATCCTACATTTTATGGATTGTGCTTGGTCCCATTTGTCAAAAGTAACGGTTGACAAATAAACGTCTACTTCGTGAATCTTACCTCCGTTCCAAACACGGACGGCACGGATTTTCCCTGACTTGATGAAAATCGCTTCCACAGCCGATATTCTTTTTTCCGTGTTGTTCCTAATCTGATTGGTCATTTCGTATCTATGCCGGTTAATCGTTCCCAATTGGCGAAAGAAAATTTTTCTTTATCTTCTTGGCTTAACTCTATTGCTTCTAAAAAGTTGCGGGCCTCTCGGCCCGGCCGGTACTGATAGGGGTAGTCGGTCGAAAAAAGGATACGGTCTGCTCCGATAATGTCAACTGAACGTTGCAGGTAAGAATGGCTGAACATGCCGCTTGCCGTTACATGCAAATTTTGGCGAACGTAATCAATAAACGGCTTGTCAAGCTTGGTGACGCGGTTTAAGGAAGCCAACCGTTCAGTATAAAACAAAATCACTTCACCCCAATGGCCGAGAATAATTTGAAGATTGGGAAACTGGTCAAATACCTTAGCTAAGACCAGTCGGACAAATTGGATGCCCGCCTCGTAGTGCCATCCAAGCCCAAACGTCGAAAAGGCCAAGTTCGTCAGCTCGTCAAATCCTGAATAATAAACATCTCTTACGGCTTTTTGGGGAATTTGCGGATGGATGAACAAGGGAACGCCGAGGGTTTCGGCACAGTCAAATAGTTCCCAGTAATCTTTATGGTCTAGATTTTTCTCCCGGGTTCTTCCGCATACCATAGCACCTTTTAAGCCAAGATTTTCCACGGAACGTTTTAACTCTCTGGCTGCTTCTTTTGGTACCGCCATTGGCAATGCCGCAAAACCTTGAAAACGATCGGGTGTTTTCCGGACAATCTCCGCCACATATTCATTGGTTAACGTAGCAAGGGCTACGCTTTCAGTGCCCAAATTGTGCAAACTCGGACTGGTGAGCGAAAGCACTTGCATGTCTATACCTGTTTCGTCCATCAGCCTAAGACGTGTATTGCCGATTTCATCCAACCGATTTTCAATCTCGCCGAAATGTAATTTTTGCGTTGGGCCGTCCTGGTCAGAATAGTTCCTCCATTCATCTTTGACGGCTTCTGTCAGAAAATGTTCTTCGATTGCGACTAACTTCATCATACTGGTTATTTTTTGTGGATACAAAATTCACTTCCATTTAAATAATAGCTGTAGCCAGATGTCAGATTGTTGTAGTCAAAAAGAAGATGTCAATTAGTGAGGGCGGGATACGATTAGTTTCCAAAGTCGTAGTCAATAAGCCGAAAGCTGTGAGTTCTGCGGAAAAGTGCCGCCTCGGCCTTTAGTTCAGCTTGTAAACGTCCGTTTGATGGTCTACATAAGTCCAGCCTACCCTAACAAAGTACCCCTTTACTTGTTCTCACAAAAGGCTAGAACGTGGGACACTCATCGCCTGCTCACCATGGCTTAAAACAGTCGCCCCGATTGGAGGTTTTATGAAGCAGATACAAACCCGTAAAACCCAAAAGGCGTGATCGCTATGTGAATGCCTTTTGGGTTTGAACTTTAGTACAGTTTCCTTTATTCGGCCCGTAAACTCTTTACAGGATTCATCAGCGCAGCTTTGAGGCCCTGAAAACTTACTGTCAATATGGCAATGCCAATGGCCAGAAAAGCGGCCAGAACAAATACCCACCACGAAATATCGACGCGATAGGCGAAGTTGTCGAGCCATCGACTCATGGCGTACCAAGCAATGGGCGAGGCAATCAGAATGGCAATGGCGACCCAGGCAATAAATTGGCGCGACAACAGAAACAGGATTTCGGAAATACTGGCCCCTAACACTTTACGAATGCCAATTTCTTTGGTGCGCTGCTCCGTAATGAAAACGGCCAGACCAAACAAGCCCAGGCAGGCGATAAAGATGGCCAGGGCCGAAAAGACGGTAGCGATAACACTCGTATTTTGTTCCGCTTTGTAAAGTCGGGCCACCCGTTCATCTGAAAACGAATAGCGACATTGTTCCGTTTTTTCGAAACGTTGCCAGGTTTCTTCGATGTAAGCAATCGCATTTTTTGTGGCATTGGGCTGAATTCGGATGTTTAAAATACTGGCGGCTTGCCGGACGGGACTAAGGTGAAATACCAGCGGACGAACCTGGCGGTGAAGCGATTCATAATTAAAGTCCTTTATAACACCAATGATTTTATACGTTTTAGGGCCATTTACCTCGATTTCGGTGACTACCTGATCTAACGGATTGTTCGTTTTAAACGCTCGCAATGCCGCTTCGTTGATGACCACGGCAGTGCTGTCCGCCAGCCGATCGTTGGAAAAAAATCGTCCGGCTTTTAACGGCACCGCAAACGTTTTTGCGAAATCCGCATCGACATCTAGAAACTGGCATAAAACAGGATCATTACCCGACCGTCTTCCGAACAAATAAGCACTTCCCGGAATACCGTTTGCAAATAATAGGGACGAGTTGCTGACCGATAGTATGGCTGGATTTTTCAATAATTCGGCTTTAAACGCTTTGAGTTTGTCGCCCAGCACCTTAGCATTATTGATAGAAAGCAAGTGCTCTTTGTTGAATCCCAGGTCTTTATGCTGAAGATACCCTAATTGGTTTCGGATGATGATCATACCCAGAATCAGCGTAATGGATATCGAGAACTGAGTAATCACCAGCAGGCTACGTAACGAGGATTTTCTTTTTTGTACGCCCGATTTTAAGACGTCGACCGGCCGAAAAGACGATAAAAAGAAGGCTGGATAACTTCCCGCCAGCAGACCCACAATGAGCGTAAAAGCAAGCAGCGCCGGAATGGTATACACATTGGTAAAAAGTGGTAGTGTCAACTGCCGACCTGCTATCTGGTTGAAGCCGGGAAGCATGAGTTGTACCAAAACCAACGCTATGATAACCGAAAGGCCGGTCAGTAATATGGATTCGGTCGTAAACTGCCCCATTAGTTTTAAGCGACTCGAACCGATGGCTTTTCGAATGCCTACTTCTTTGGCGCGTTTCTCGGAACGGGCTGTCGATAGGTTGACGAAATTGATGACGGCAATCAGCAGAATAAATAACGCCACTGCCGAGAAAATATACACATACACACTGTCGCCAATTCGGATATCACCCCACTCGGTATTAGGATCGATATTGTATTGGCGTTTTGCGTGCAGGTAAATGGATAATAACGGTTGCATGCGATACTCAAATACATTGCCGTTGGCCAGAAATTGCTTCATAGAAAAGCCCAATGCTTTTTCGATCTCTGGTCCTAAACGGTCGAGAACGGCTTGCTGCATTTTGCGCTCGACCCGTGTAGGATCTGCCCCGTCTTTGAGAACAATGTAAGTGGAGTAATCCCCTTGCAGCCAGTCTTGTTGATTAACCTTGGGATAGGTCGACATCGACAAAAGGAAATCGCAACGGAAATGCGACTTATCGGGAAAGTCTTTCATGACGCCCGTAATCTGATAGGAGTTTGTCCCATCGACCAGAAACGATTTTCCCGTCGGGTTTTCCAGCCCGAAGTATTTGCTGGCCATGGTTTCGGTCAGGACAATGCTGTTCGGGTTTTTGAGAGCAATCGACGGATTGCCATGAATGAAGGGAAGCGTAAACACATCGAAATAGGTGGAGTCGACAGTATAGATTCTGTTTTCCTTGAAAATTTTGTCTTTATACCGCAAATCGTGTCCGCCAAAGTAGCCGATGCGTGTTTGGGTGAGCACTTCTGGGAGCATCTGCACCAGTGCAGGGCCAGCCGGAGGTGCCGTCTTGGAATTGTTTGATTCTTCGTTGTTAATCGAACTGTGAACGTAAAGCCGATACGTCTGGCTGGCTTTTTTGTTGTATGTGTCGAAGTTTAGCTCATCGAGAATGAATAGGAACAACACGATGGAACAGGCAATCCCCAACGAAAGTCCGATGATGTTGATGGCCGAAACGCCCTTATTGGTGAGCAGGTTACGGTAAGTTATTCTAAAATAATTTAGTAGCATATCAGGACCCAGCGAGAAAAGAGATGTATATGGTACTTGGTAGCGTGGTTTGGCCAGCGGCCGCATCAATTTTTCCCCACAAATAAAAGACCACTTGTCCAAATCAGCTCTGATTTGCGCCTGACGGGGTTTTTGATAGATTGCTAGTATGGATAATTGTCCGAATCCGGACACATGACGTACCTAAAACGGACAGCAATTGTAGAAGGTAGTCAATTTCATACCATTGGACGATGACCTATCAATGGTCAGATATGAACAATCTCAAAAAAGGCTCTAATCTTGATACTGCGAGTCGTTTCCCCCGTTACCACTCCCAAACATTTCCTTGAACAGCATCACCTTAACAGGCTGGATTTGCAGAGACCTAATCCTTAATAAGGACGCTGGATAATAATTTGTCTTTCGAATAAGGTAACTTATATTCTGGCCGGCTCGCACTGATGGAACCGATGCGACCGCGGCAGGAAAACGAGGTAGGATACGTCCAAATAAATTCGGACGAATGCCATTATAGAAAGTAACCGCTGTATATTAGCATATCATTTATGTTTTCTCCGAGGAAACAGAATGCCGGTTTATTAGCAGGGCGGCTTATGAATACACTTCTTCTACGGGTTACTTTTATTATTATTGCCCTGATAGCCGCCTTCCCGGCGCGTGGAGCGAACCTTTTGCGTGATAAAATTGATATGGCCTGCGAGCCATCCATTACGAATATCGCGGTGACGAAGGCCAATTGTGAAAAAGACAATGGTGTCATTTCGGTCACAGCCAAAGGGGAAGGGCCGCTCGTTTATAGCCTCGATGGTGATAGCTTCCAATCTTCCCCTGTGTTTTCGGGGCTTTATGCAAAGACCTACCGGCTTTTGGTCAAATCGGGGCAAGGGTGTGTGGTGACGCGCGACGTAGTGGTCGAAAAGTTATGGAAACCTTCATTCGTAACGGCAGTCATCCTGAACCCGTGTGAATTTGAAGACAAGGATTTCGGCGCGACGGCGATGGGCGGTTATGGGCCAATCACCTACGCGCTCGATGACGGGCCGTTTCAGGAGATGGGCTTTTTCCCTGACCTGCCGGGCGGCGAGTACACGCTACGCGCCAGGGACTCGGTAGGATGCGAGATCGTCATGGAGATCAAAATTCCTGAAAAGAAGGAGGGGGTTGTGATGCAGGACGCAGATGTTCTGCATGCACGATGCGGCGGTGAATTTGGCAGTGTTACATTGGCTGCTACTGGCGGCAGCAAATTGCAATATTCGCTCGATGGGCAGAATTACGGACCATCGCCCAATTTCCCACGCGTGCCACCCGGTGCGTATGAAGTTTTTGTAAAAGATGAGAGGGGATGCACCGATAGCAGGAACATCGTCATCGGAAAGTCATCGGCTCCCCAGTTTCTGGAAATCATCGAAACTAATGCCAGCTGCAAGGGCGACGATGGTACTGTTGCGATCTATGCCATTGGAAGCGGCCCGCTAAGTTTTTCGATCGACGCGGTTACCTATTTGTCGGACACCGTTTTCACGGGGCTGACACCGCTCGTTCAAACGGTTTATATGAGAGATACAGCGGGGTGCGACGTGGCGCGTTCCATTATGATCGAAAAAGACTGTCTCGAAGCCATTTACATTCCCACTGCATTTTCCCCAGATTCCGATGGTAAAAATGAGGTGATGGACATGAAATTCTTAGGCGGGGCATTGAAAATCAGGTATTTCAGGCTCTTCAACCGATGGGGAAACGTGATTGCGTCTAGCGCAAGCCAAAACGTGGAAAGCGGCTATACGCTGTGGAATGGGATTCACAACGGCAATGAGGTTCAGCCCGGCACTTATCCTTACGAGCTCATGGTCGAATTTGCCAATGGGTTTACCAGGGTGATCAGAAATTCTGTATTGGTACTGCGATGATTAGTAGCGTGTTAATTTGTAGATTCCTGCGTGGGGATTATCCAGGTGGTAATTTGGCTTTCCATCGCTGGGAATGAAAAATCAGGGTCAGATAATGAGAACGCAAATATCGAATTGTGGAAAATTCTGTTTAAAATCAAACTGCAAATCTTACTAAAAAAAACATAAACTCGGTTCACATCAACGACTGCGACTGTATGTTCCTTCAATATTCAATGCAAGGATCCTGACAAACAGGCGGTCTATGCGATTGCCAAAGTGAAACAGGTGAGAATCAAACGTCAAGGTTTTCGATGTAAAGATTAGTGAGAATATGAAAGGATTACGTAGCTGCCCAAGGTAGTAGGAGTTCTTTAAAGTGCGCTCAAGGAGAAAAACCAATAACAGCCGCTGTATTTGAGGTCAAGTACTGAAAACGACAAAAAATGGTGGCGCGGCATCTCTAAGAAAGTAGTTTGGGCAGTCGAATTTCTTTGGTAACCGTTGTTCTATTTATGACATTATGAATCGTATTCAGCATATATTAATTTTTTTTATACTCGTTTCCTGCTCGAACGATGAGCCCGCACCTCAGGTTTCCTTTACTGCCAGCGACGTGGCACATGGATCGGTTAGTTTTAACCAGAACAGCACCAATGTAACTAGTTATTTATGGGACTTTGGCGACGGATATAGCACGGATGTCGACAATCCAACCCATATCTATATCTATAATGGCACTTATGTGGTGACGCTCACTGTAAAAGGGAAAGGCGGTGAGGCTACTGTCAAACAAGATGTTATTGTAAAAAGTGTTTTAGGAGAACTCATGTTCTGGATGAGCAAGAAGGGTGAAGACGTCAGGGTGGCTATTGATGAAGGGAGTTTCACGGGCAATATTGATTGGGCATTTGATTCGGAGCCGGAATGCACGAGTGGTGGCGCGGTAACTTACTCGAATCTGAGTGACGGTGAACATACCTACCATGCGGTCGAGGAAGAGGGAGGAACTTCGAAGGGATGGTCGGGTACCGTTACGGTAATTGGAGGCAAATGTGTGAAAAAGGAACTTGTTTATTAAATCACATCCTGAATCAGTGCTCAACTATTTGTTTATGCAAAAAATATTCTTTGTCCTGATTATAGGCTTCACGCTTTTCATATCCTGTAAAAAGAAACCGGATCCAGTGCCGGAGCCGGTTATTGTTGGACTTGAAGGGGACACTTGCCGAATAAGCAAGGTCTCGTATGGCCCATTTCAAAAAATCATATATGAGTATACTGGCGACAGGGTAAATAAGATTATACTTCAAATAGATGGCAACGAATATCCAGGTGTACTTGAATATGACGCCGAGGGCAAACTAACGAAAGTGAAAGGCCTTCATGTGGACACTCAATATGAGTATGACAGTAAGAGCAGGCTCATTAAAGAAAACCGGACGCTCCACAATGAAGGTGTATACACGTTGATCTCGCATTGGGAGGCCCGAATTTTTGAGTATAATAATGAAAATCAAGTTGCTAAATGCTCGTATTTGGAAGGGCGTGGTACAGACTACAACTCTTTCTATGTAAAAAAGGGGGAAGTCTACCGGTATGAAACATATTTATACGATTTTCAAGGCTGTGTGGAAAAGTTAGAATCCTATGAGCGAACACCGCGCTCCACTAAATTCGATAGAACTGCTGTGTACATTTACCAATATGATAAACTGATTAACCCTTTCTATGGACATCCGGGAATTTATGACGTCAAAACCTATTTTGGAGCAGATTCAGGAAATGGAGTGCTTACATTTTCAAAACATAATGTTATCAAGGTAACGGCTAATGGGATGAGCGAAAATATTGGTTATACCCATAGCTCCACGAAGTACCCCTTGTCGATCCAAAATGTGCGGTGGCAGGAGAATCATTTTCCTGATCTAAATTTAGAGTATGTGAATTGCAAATAACTTCGTGGATTGGTTTTTATGATCAAAGATTCAAATCTATGTCCCATTTCAAAGATTTAGAATTTACTCTATTCAGATTATAAACATAAAGGTCATGAACAGTTTCCGCTTCATTTTCATTCTCTTATTAACTCTGTCGGGCTGTAAAGATAAAAACCTCGAACCGAGATTCGAGCCGACGGATGTTCTTGTGGGTATAAAAACGGGATATACAATTGATAAGGTTTTTGATCTTATCAACCAGGTTAATTTAGAAGTCGATTATATCGAATACTCCTATTACAGGTCTTCGCTACCTTC
Organism: Dyadobacter pollutisoli; assembly: GCF_026625565.1. Taxonomy (NCBI): domain Bacteria; kingdom Pseudomonadati; phylum Bacteroidota; class Cytophagia; order Cytophagales; family Spirosomataceae; genus Dyadobacter; species Dyadobacter pollutisoli. The sequence continues at coordinate 158,673 of NZ_CP112998.1, read as the reverse complement.
GGATAGCTTGCAGTATGTACTTGACTATTTAAACACAAGGCCGTATGCTCACCGACCAGATTGGCCTGTTACAGGTTATTTACATTACCAGACCAACGTCATTCATGTATTTCCGAAATTATTTCAGGCAAATGACGAAAATAACCAGAGAGACTGGCTTGAATGTATCAAAGTGATGAAGCTGAAAGAGATAACAGATTCCGAAGTCGGCAAGATGATTTACTTCCACGTACCCCAAGGTATTGAGAAAAAATGGGTTGAAAAATTCCAACAAATGGATTTAGTGGAATGGGCTCAGCTGAATTATTACCACGAAATATCATTGTAATTTGCTGTCTGGGCCTGGGGAATGCATTGACTAACTGCATATCGTCCCCGATTTAGACTTGTGAACCCGGATGTTGTGATAATTCCTTGGTGTCTACAAGAAGGACAGACCACATAAATAATCTTTGTGAATTCGCTTAGAAAATTGGTGTAACCATTAGTACTAAGTGCTTGCATAGTGTCAACTTACGAGCGGTTTATGGAGGAATAGTTAATAGCTAACAAGAATAAATGTACTTCTCTTCCCGCGATCATTATGCATGAAGATTATTCAATCTCACAAAACGCTCGAACGTGAGACGGGGTGTTCCGCCTCGAAGGAGGCGAGACGCTTATTTTTCAGCCATTAATGCCTTCTGAGCTCCACTCATAAATTTGTATCTTTAATTTGAAATAACTTTGGTTACTTGTGACAAAATAAATCCTATGTCAAAACTTATTTCATGTCGTGCTTGCAACCAGCCTGTATCGGCGACGGCTGAATTTTGTCCTCATTGCGGCGAGAGAGAACCAAATCAAACAGTTTTTAGAGTGCAATCGGTTCTTATCACCGCCCTCCTTTTCTTTGGACTGATATTCATTCTCTATAAATGCATTTCATAGATAGACATGAATTTATGCTTATACTGGCCAATGGGTTTAATACCCGTCACGTTTGAACTAATGTTCGCACAAAACCCTCCAATGTGAGACGGTAACCGCTGGCCTGCCTGTCTAAAATCTAACCGCAGATACCCGACGTTAGTTGAGACCGTTAGACCGTCATCCTAATCTTTTCTTCCTCTTTTTTCATTCTCCTAGCTCTCATTTTTATGGTAAACCAGATGATGTAACTTCTTTATATTTTATAATCCGTTTCTGTACATGAAAAAGCCATCTCAATTCGAAATTGTTTGCATTATATTGGTGATAGCTGCATTTGTGTTCCTATTCGGTCGATCGATCCTAAGAGAGGAGAAGGTAACTTTTATGCCACAGGAGCCGAAGCCGCCTTTTCCATACCTTCAGGAGTATATAACATTTGAAAATCCGCGGGCAAAGATCAAGCTTGCAGGCACCCTTACCTTACCCGCTGGGGAAGGCAATTTTCCTGCTGTGATTCTAATTAGTGGTGGCGGACCCAGCGACAGGAACGTGGAATCAATGGGTCATAAGCCGTTCCTGGTTATTGCTGATCACCTAACACGAAACGGAATTGCAGTCCTGAGATTTGATGACCGGGGGGTAAAGCTATCGCAAGGCGACTATCTGTCGGCGACTTCGGCAGATTTCGCAGACGATGTAGAAAGTGCAATTGGTTATCTAAAGACCAGAAAGGAAATTAATTCTCGTCAAATCGGCCTGGCCGGTCATAGCGAAGGAGGTTTGATCGCGCCAATTGTTGCGGCTCGCTCGCAGGATGTCGCATTCGTTATCATGCTTGCTGGCCCCGGAATTCCGGGCGATTCTTCCATATTGTTACAAATGGCCGTTCTTCAACGCGTACGCAAATATCCGGAAGGGCAAATCCAGCATGCACAAGCTGTCTTCGGTGGTGTATTAAATATCGTTAAGCATTCTTCCGATAGAACCATTTTACGCGAAAGATTGAAGCAATACATCAACGCAAATCTCGACAGTTTAGCTGCATTTACATCAGATAGCGCTTCGCTCGCGCAGGCACGTACCACCGTGATAAAGAACTTTTCATCTGTTTGGACCCAATTTTTGGTAAAATGGAATCCGGCACCTACACTTGAGAAAGTAACTTGTCCTATTTTGGCATTGATAGGGGAGAAGGATTATCAGGTACCCGCAAGGGAACATTTCAGTGGAATAAGGAGAGCCGCCCAAAAGAGTGGGAACAAGAATGTAAAGCTAGTTGAGCTGCCCAACCTAAACCATTTGTTCCAAAATTCTAAGACAGGTGGGCCGGAGGAGTATTACAAAACAGCAGAGACATTTTCTCCGGTAGCTCTGGCGGAAATGACAAACTGGATTCTTCAAACAACCCATTAGAGCTTTTTAAAAAAAGCACCGCAACTTTAAAATCGACTTGTCTTACAAAACCCTCGTGGCCGTTGCACAACTGATTGATACCGGAAGCTTTAATTTTTTAAAGTGATAATCAGGTCCTTTTTAAAAATTCGGAATAGCGACTCTTGCATCACCACATATTGCGCCTGAGAAGCCGATCCTAGCTCTTTGAAGCGTCTTTTGGGCTGTTTTAGTAATGGAGAACTTCATGTACTTTCTAATGTTGAATGCGATCGCAGCCATGACCATGTTCTTATGGGCACCATCTATTCCGAGGACTGCTATCTTACTGAGTCCGTAATATTGTGTCAGACTTCCAAACACTGGCTCGACCGTCCCCTGTCGTAATTTTTTCATCCGCTTGCCGGTATACGAATGCTGTCGGTTGTATGCCCTATGATACTCGTTGTCATATGCTGTCCTGACAATCCTTCTCGAACCAGTATTTGGACAGCAAGTAGATTTTAGAGGACACGGCTTACAGTCTTTTCGTGAAGCCCAATATGCTTTCAGTCGCTTGCCTTCAGAATTGTATTCGGTCGCCCTAACAGGAAGCAGCTTTCCTGCTGAACAAGTAAAGGAGTCCGCTTTCCTATCATAGTTAAAACCAGCTATCTCCGGTTTATACATGCCGAAAACGGGTATCCAGCCTATCAGGTCGCGCTGTTCAAGGAAATGATAATTGTAACCGTTGGAATAACCTGCATCAGCGACTATGTCGGTTACCTTCAGCTCATTTTCAGTAAACCTATCCTGCAAAGCACTTACCACTCCTGGTAGGCATTGGCTATCACGTTTGTCCGCATAACTAGCCTGTATATGACTTATAACACCTTCGGCTGTGTCCACTGCCATACTGCAATGGTAGTTTAGTTTCCTTAACTTCCCTGGCTTAATGGAAATACGCGCATCCGGATCATGCGGACTGTAATGGGTTTTATTACTTAACAACTCAGCTTTCTCGTGGTTAGAGGCGATCCCGAAGCTTCTTTTATCTTTTAATTTGTCCTGATACCTTTTCAGTTGTCTGAGCTGATAAGGTTCAGCAGTGATAGCTGGGGTAGCCGACGATTGACCACTTTTTACATTAGGGTCACCTTCTACAACTAGTGCAAGGTGTGCTCTAATTGAATTTGCTGGTACTTTCAATTCGAGACTTTCCATCGAAGCGTTTGCTTTAACGGGTGCGGAATCTATGGCCTGCGTGTGACCTGCAACCATTCCTTTGTCCACACACATTGAAAATACTTTGTTGAATAGAGCTTCGAAGAGTGCAGCCGGATATAATTGTCTGGTCCTGCTAACCGTAGAGTGCCAGGGTAGCGATTCGTCAATATCATAGCCGATAAAGAATAGTATATCCATTCGCATGGCGCAATGATCAATCAGCCTGCGGTCGGATGTGATGTTTTCTAAGTAGCCGGTCAGCATCAGCTTAAAGAACACGACGGGATCGATTGATGGGTTGCCTGTTTTACCATACAGCCCGCGAGTTTCATTGTATAGAAACTGTAAATCGAGCGTTTCGCTAAGTCTGCGATAGAAATTTTCCTTAGGAACGCGGTCTGAAAGTTGGAAGCTGACGAAGAGCTTTTCCGAGTAATTTTTCTTTCCTTGCATTCCTGAAGTTACAAAAAATTATAGCAATTTGGAAGCAGATGAGTCTGTAAATGATCTAAAAAGTGCCTTTCTAACTATGAATTCATTGACCGTACAACAAGCATTACAAAAATTGCTTGAAACTCGAAAGGATGCGACAATTGAAGAAATCATTGATTACCTGGATTACGTAAACAAGGTCAGGTATTCAAGAAATGAGATTATAATGATGTTAGCAGAGTTAACAAACGAACGAGACCCAACAAAATAACATTGATGGCCTTAGCTATGCTGGTACTGTAAAAATTTCGACATTACTGTTCCGACATGACGCAAGCATGAGTTGTGCAACGGCCACCCTCGAACCTGAGACAGCTCTGACCGTACTTCCGTTGTTTTGATTAGTGCAAGATTGGGACGTTTTCTGACCTGAGCCTCGTTAACTTCGTATATGCCACTTGCGACCTATAAGATTTGCTCGTTCCTTGGCCTGTGATGGGAAACGCGCAACATAGCCTGTAATAACAGCATCTTTTTCTTTTTCTAACAATTGATTGGAAATATATGCACCTTCACCGCTCGAAACTGCGTTCCAAACAGATATGTTTACGGCTTAGAGGTCCTTGCAGTAAAGGAGTTTAGCCGGCAAAGGCAGTTTACAGCTTTGAAGCTGAAAAAAAAATGAAAAAGACTGAACTGATATTTAGGTTAACAAACCTTGAAATTCCTCAAGACTCCTATAGTTTAGATGGAGGTTTCCCCTCAGAGACGTTTGTTGTGTCGAAAAATATCATCGGATGGGAATTCTATTATAGCGAAAGAGGATCTAAGACAGGACAAGTGAACTTCCACTCAGAAGAAGAGGCTTATGACTACTTGCATGAAGTACTAAAAAATGAAAAGGGCAAGAATTATTTTTAGGTGAAAATGATATGTATTAGGAAATTAGAAGCCAGGTTTGGACTTGGGGCGAATGTCTACGTTAGTTATTTAAAAGTTGGATCATGGCCGGAACCAAGTGCCCTGGTGTGTTCGCAGGTATGTTCCCTGTTTTGCGCTTCTTTCATCACTGCCTACTATGCCTTTAATAAAGTTCTCACGTTAAGTTTGTTTGAAACAAATGGTAATATTGGCTCTTTTTCGATAAACCTAAGTATACACATTGTATTCCTTCTCTCATTTGTCGCGGCCCGAATTGATAAATGCAGGTTTAGATCGCCGGTTAAAGAATAGTACTTGGACGCTATTAATTCGAAATCGGTTAGGTTTTGAAATCTTGTCTCAGTAAACCCTCGTGGCCGTTGCACAACTGATCTGTGCTGGAAGCCTTTCCAATTTTAAGAGTGGATATTCAGACCATTTCAAAAATTCGGAACAGCGACTCTTATATGATCGCATATTGCACCTATTAAGCCTATTTTAACCCTTTGAAGCGCCTTTTGGGCTGTTCTACCAATGGAGAATTTCATGTACTTTTTAATGTTGAATGCGATCGCAGCCATGACCATGTTCTTGTGGGCACCATCTATTCCGAGCACTGCTATCTTGTTGAGTCCATAATATTGTGTTAGGCTTCCAAATACTGGCTCAACTGTCCCTTGGCGTAATTTCTTCATTCGCTTGCCGGTAGTCGAATGCTGTCGCCTATATGCTCTATGATACTCATTGTCATATGCTGTCCTAACTATTCTTCTTGAACCGGTATTTGGACAGCACGTAGATTTTAGAGGACACGGCTTACAGTCTTTTCGTGAAGCCCAATATGCTTTCAGTCGCTTTCCTTCAGAATTGTATTCGGTCGCCCTAACAGGAAGCAGCTTTCCTGCTGAACAGGTAAATGAGTCCGCCCTTCTATCATAGTTAAAACCAGCTATCTCCGGTTTATACATACCGAAAACGGGTATCCAGCCTATCAGGTCTCGCTGTTCAAGGAAATGATAATTGTAACCGTTGGAATAGCCAGCATCAGCGACTATGTCAGTTACCTTCAGCTCATTTTTAGTAAACCTATCCTGCAAAGCACTTACTAGTCCTGGTAAACATTGGCTATCACGTTTGTCCGCATAATTAGCCTGTATATGACTTATAACACCTTCGGCTGTGTCCACTGCCATGCTGCAATGATAGTTGAGTTTCCTTAGTTTCCCTGGCTTAATGGAAATACGCGCGTCTGGATCATGCGGACTGTAATGAGTTTTGTTACTTAACAACTCAGTTTTCTCGTGATTGGAAGCTATCCCGTATGTTCTATGATCCTTTAATCTATCCTGATACCTTTTCAATTGTCTGAGTTGATAAGGTTCGGCAGTAATCGATGGAACGGTAGATTCGTCACCACCTTTTACATCTGGGCCACCATCTGCAACTAATGCAAGGTGTGCTCTAATTGAATTTACTGGGACTTTCAATTCGAGACTTTCCATCGATGCGTTTGCTTTGACAGGTGCGGAATCAACTGCATGCGTGTGACCGGCAACCATTCCTTTGTCCACGCACATTGAAAATACTTTGTTGAATAGAGCTTCGAAGAGTGAAGCCTGTTTTGAAATTCCGCCCGTTTTACAAAATCAAGTTCAAGATAAGAATGGACTGCGGACAGCCTCTCATTTTCGTTGCAGTCAAAAGGTTCTTGCACGAGTACAGCGTACAATTTGGTTCGTCAGAAGGATTTCCTTCTCAAATATAAGTGTATTATGAAGGCGTCGTACTAGTTGTACAAGTTTTTAAAAAAGGCGGGGAATGCGCTCTTGGTATAGCGTCCTACAATTGCTATCTCAAGAGCAAGCCGTGGATATATCTGTGAGATGGTCAATCGTTCGGATTTCCTGCTCCTCAACGCATGATTGCATACTTCACAGCTAAAAATGGCCGGTATCCATTCAGAGATTTTACTCCGTATATGTATGTTTTAACTATTCTTGTACCTTCGCGTAAATTATCCTCCATTCTCAACGATATCATGTTAGCTTTTAAAAAAACTGCCCTTATTGCAGCTCTAGGGACGTATCTCGGCGTATACGACCAATCCTTAAACGAACTTTTTTCTTTCCTTCGCGCTATTATCAATGCGAAAGGTGCCTGAAACATTTTTTCATAATCAAGTTTTAGGTCTTGCGGATGTCCATGCATCGGCTTGGCTTTTCTCTAGTCTGAGTCGACTGTTAAGAATGGTTCTTTGGCAGGAAAACCAGGCTTGGTCTGATGGGGCGAGATATTATAACATTTCTATTCGTATTTTTTTTAGTACGATATATGCGTATCTTTTCAATGCCGAACCAAATGAACGCGATCTCGCAAAATCTTCATTCAAGGAGCATTTATTATATCCAGGATAAAAAAACATTCATAGTGCGAAGTTCACTTCCATGAAGTTTGACAAGTATTTTCCTACTGAAGAGCTGAAACCCTACATCAAATATTTTGTAGTGTCAGAGAATGAAATGGGAAATGAATACAAGGTATTTCCCTCTTCCGGATTGGTTATCGGGTTTCAATATAAAGGGCGGATTGCGAGCATTACAGGAAATACGGAATGCCGGTTGGCGACAGCAGGGGTTACTGGTATATCTGATAGCTACAAGATCTTTAAAAGCTACCCAAACGTCGGCTCTATTCTAGTTTATTTTTCCGAAACAGGATTTGCACATTTTGCTTCACATCCAGCCAATGAATTGTTCAATTTGTGCCTTTCGCTTGATGAGGTGTTTGATAAAGAAAATATTGAAAAAGTAGAAGAAAAACTGGCATTTGCTGCCACCGACGAACAGCGTATAAATATCGTGGAGCATTTTCTACTATCGCAGCTCAAAAACATTCATGCGGACAAATTGATTTTGGAATCGGTAAAGCTGATCTATGAAAGCAAGGGGACCATGCGTATAAAAGAACTAAACGACAAACTATGCATAAGTCAAAGCCCTTTTGAAAAGCGATTCAGGAAAGCCGTTGGCACCACGCCTAAAAAGTTTGCATCTATCGTGCGTTTCAATGTAGTGCTTGCCAATTTACGCGATCCCAAATCGCTTACCGAAATCTGTTATGACAACAATTTCTTCGACCAGGCCCATTTCAGCAAAGACTTCAAACAGTTTACAGGAGATACCCCTGAAAATTTCAAGCGTTTTATGTGATGGGTTGTAATAGCCAATACTGATAACCGTCAGCTTTGATTAATGAGGGATTTCTTCCACCAAAATCTCATCTCCCATTTTTCCGTAATAGGTACAGGTCATTTTGTCCATACAGATTGCCCACTTTTCAACACCAAACGTTGCACAGGCTTTGATGAAGGTCAGGAAATCCGTTTTGCCTTGCTGGTGAGCAACCAACTCATCTTTAAACTGTGCACTTTGCGAGCTGCCAGCAATTGTTAGCGGGTCGTATTTTGCGGGCACTTTTGCAGTATAATTGTTAGCGCCATGATAGTCTATATGCCCGTCTGTCACATAGGCTTCATAGTGGGTAACACCTAAAGATTTGATTTCCTGAATATAGGCAGGGAAATCTGCGCCAGACTTCACCTTACTGTGGGCGGCCTTGATTTGTTCTGCTGTAAACATACTTTCACTTTTTAAATTGTTAAACGATTAGTTGAATTACACATAACCATAAGTTTTAGGCCGTTCGAGTGAAAACCCATTTGGGCGATTCATTGCCTCAGAATTATGATTACTATGCAAAGATGCCGCGAGGAAATTCCCTGTAATTGTAAAAAATCGTTTTCCTGAAAGAAGCGTCAGAAGTTCTGTGGCGTTTGCGGTAAGTTGCCTGATGCTTTGATGAAGTAAATCTGCTCACGGCAAGATCATTGGAAAAACTAATGGGTTCACTCAGGTCATTATTTTCCCATCCACCATCTCAATGATGCGGTCGCAATTCGCGGCAAATTCGTCGTCGTGGGTGACGGCTATGATGGTTTGTCCCCTTTCCTTTGCCAACTGACGAAAGATGTCGAAAACCACTTTGGTATTCTTCGAGTCAAGATTTCCGGTAGGTTCGTCACCCATGATGATTGCCGGTTCGTTGATCAACGCGCGCGCAATGGCCACCCGCTGCTGTTGTCCGCCCGATATTTTGGATGCCTTTTTCATTTCATGTCCTTTGATGTCTAGCAATGTCAGCAGTTCCATGGCATTTGTCTCTACCTGCTCCTTTGACTTTTTCCCCAGTTTGAGCGCAGGGAGCATCACATTGTCCAATACAGAGAATTCCGGCAGCAGGTAATGGAACTGGAACACGAACCCGATGTGCTCGTTACGGAAACGTGACAATTCATTCTGGCTGAGCCCAGTAACTGTGGTGCCATTAATGGTAATACTCCCCTTGTAATCGGTGTCCATGGTCGAGAGCAGGTACAGCAGGGTCGATTTGCCAGATCCTGATTTTCCGACAATGGCCACAAATTCTTCTTTTTTTATTTCAAAGCCCACATCCTTCAATACCTGGAAGGTTTCCGGTTCATGGAAGTATTTGTTAAGGCCTTTTGCGGAAAGTGCTGCGTTCATTGTTGATGATTAAAAGTTTAGCCTCTTAGTATTTCCACCGGATCGACTTTGGACGCTTTTCGTGCGGGCAGATATCCTGCAACAAATGTGATGATCAACCCAAAGACCATCGCCAAGATATAGTCAGCCGGCAGGTAAGAGATCGGAAGTGTATCCAAAGATGCAATTTTGAAGGGAATACGGTCAACGATGGAAGCAATGGTAAAGCCGAGCAACAGCCCGATAAAACCACCGATCAGACCAATGATAACGGATTGCACGAGGAATATTTGTACAATGTCTTTGCCATCGAAACCCATGGCTTTCAGGATCGCAATTTCCCGTATTTTCTCGCTGACGGTCATGTTCATAATGTTGTAGATGCCAAATCCGGCCACGATCAGTATGGTGAGTGAAACGGCAATGGCGATGATGTCCCGGAGCGTGTTTGCTGACTCCAGTTGCCCGTTACCTTCCTGCCAGGCTTCTGTTTTATATTTGATATCCGGGCTTATAGCAGCGGCTATTACTCTCGCCTTGTTGTAATCGCCGACATTGGCGAGCACCTCCGTTGCATAACTTTTATTTTTTGATAGCAACTGCCTGGCCGTATTGATCGAGATCAATGCGCGGCTCTTGTCCACGCTGCCCGTGCCGGTCTGTATCAGGCCGGTCACTTTAAGGATTTTGCTGACGCCGTCAGATGTGGTAAGTGTAACATTGTCACCCACCGACGCGCTGAGCTTGTCTGCCAGCCCCGTTCCCAGCACCACCGCACCCGAACGCCTTTCCAGCTCGTTCAGGTCGCCTTCGGTCATGTATTGCACGGTATTGAACATCCTTATCTCACTGGTTACCGCGATTCCGGAAAGCGTGCCGCTTACCTTGGTCACCCCGTTGCGGAAAAATACGTTCTGGTTGACCTGTTCAGTAACGGCCACTACCTCTCCGTGTTTTTGCAGCAACTGTACTACCTCATCTGCATTTCTGATGCCCTCGGTGTAGCTGATATGCCGGGCATTGCTTACGCTGAGGAGGGTATCGCTGCTGCTGTTTTGTGGGATCAGTATCGTAGGCTCACCGCCCAGCTCATTATATACCCTGATGTGCGCCATAGTGGTAAAGGTGATCTCGGTCTGTGCAGCATTCACACCATTCATAAAGCTGTTCATGAAAATGTACATGGATATGCCAAAGGTGACGCTCAGCACCGCCACGATCAGCTGTCTTATTTTTGAGGTCAGGTGAACCCACGATATTTTCGTATTTACGTTTGCCATTTTCTGTATTTATAAAGACAGTTTCATATCGCATATGCGGATTCTTGGTGTTCGCTCTTGTCAGGTGCCAGGTAGTGCGCCTTGTTTCTGGTCTTTATCCTCTGGTAAAAGAATGACATCCTGCTCCGTCAGGCCTGCTTTAACCTCCACCCAACTCCCTGCTTTCTGCCCCGTCCTGATCGCCCTTTCTGTTCCGTCGCGCATTTGTACAAATTGCCCTCTGACCAAAGCCGCAGACGGGATCACCAGCACAGGCTTTACCCCTTCCTGCACAATATTGGCCTGTAACTGGGTACCCGATAACAGCAGCGGCGGCGGGTTTAGGAATACGGCTTCCACGATATACGATTGTGCCGTCTGGTCGAATGCGGGTAAAATGCGGGTGATGATAGCGGTGAAGGTGCTGTCGGGATAATTGTTCATTTGTATGATAGCACGCTGGCGTGTGCTGAGCCGCGTGATATCGTCCTCTGCAATGAAAAGTTTCATAATGTGCCGGCCGCTGCCGATCCTAGCAATTACCTCGCCCTTGCGCACCAACTCACCCTCTTTTTTGAGCACATCCAGCACAACTCCCGGCTTATCCGAACTGATTTCGTACTCGCTCAATATAGCCTGCTGGGTTTTTACCTGTTGCAGACTTCTGTCGGCGTTCAGGCGCAGCGCATCCTGCGCCTGGCTGTAACTTTTCTCTAACGCAACAAGGTTACTCTGTGCAGTTTTGTACTGCAGTTCGGCTTTTTCAAATTCCAGCTGCGATACCGAATTTTTGCTTCTTAATGCCCTATAACGTTCATAATTGAGCCGGTTCTGGTCAAGCTGTGCCCGTGCCAAACCGATTTGCGCCTGTAGCTGCGATAGCTGCGGTGCGTCAGGGGTTGCATTTTTGCGGGCATCGTTGTACACAATCCGTGCTTCCTGCAATTGGGTGCGGGCAACATCGCTTTTGATGCGGACAAGGATCTGCCCGGAGGTAAGCTTATCCCCCTCGCGCATATTAAGCTCCCTGATCGTGCCTTCCGCCGTGGCGGCGATCACATATTCATTTTCCTGTTCCAGGTGGCCACTGGCAAAAACGGCCTGCTGCAGACTTTTCCTGATCGGACGGGTTTCTTGTTGGCCACTGCATGCCCAGAGGCACGTCAGCAGCATTGCTGTAATCATTGTCGTGCTGTTTGCCTTCATTGACTTCGACATTATAGTTTTATCCGCAGATAGCGTTGGTAATAGCTAACATAATAGTTGCTAAGGCTTTGCATGTACTGGTTCTGCACTAGCAGCAGGTCCTGGAACTTGTCCAGCCGTTCGTCCAGGCCGATGATCCCGCTTTCATACCGGTCGTTGGTATGGCTGTCACTGCTGCTTTGGAGCTGCAGGATCGCCTCCTGTTGTTTCAGGTCTTCTGCGCTCTGCCGGAACTGGATCAGCAGGTTCTCGTCTTCCTTTTGGGAGACGCGTGCCTGATTGTCTAATACCTGTTGCTGCTGATGAAGCTGTATTTGCGCCTGGGTGACCTTTTCCCGGATAGACAGACCGTTGAAAACGGGGATGCTCAGCTTGACACCCCAGAATTGCTGGGGCAGGGTGTTGGCAGCCGATAGGTCAAACATTTTATCAGTGGCCCAGTTGCGGTTAAATTGATAAACTACTGCCAGCGAAGGATATGCCAGGGTCCGGCTTTGAGCAAGTTGCCGCTCGTTCAGTCGCAGCTGGGCCTGCTCAGCCTGAACCTGCGGGTGAATGGGCGCAGTGCTTTCTTCTCCAACGGTGCCAGGCTGAGGCCCGGTTAATTCTGTGGCAAGCATAACCTGCTCGGACGTGTTCAATTGGGACTGTAACTGGTTGTACAATTGGGTAAGAGATGCGGAAAGGTTGCTGGCTTGCTGGACAGCTTGTCTGTGCTGGATTTTGCTGCGGTTCAGGTTTTCTTCGGTAAATATGCCGGCGTCGTATTTGTCCTTTGCAATGCGGTAAATGCTGTCCGCCGCCGCGATGTTGCCAATGGCGATGGAAATGTATTTATCAGTAAGCAGGATGGAATAATAGGTCTGCGCAAGCTGGTTGTAAACCTGAAACCGGGCACTACGGGTATTGGCCTCACTGAGAGTTTGCGACGCCGCCATGGTTTTCACATCGAACCACTTTTGGAAATTGATCAAGTCCCAACTTACCTGCACCCCAGTGCTGTACAGGTATTTCCTGCCGAAAGTATATTCATTAAATGTTCCCTCAGGGGCGGCAGGATTGAACAGGCTGGCCGGAACGAGCGTGGGCTGAAGCGTTATGTTATCATTGAACCCGGCCGAAGCATTCACAGCCGGGACCAAGGCGCCTTTCGCCGCCCTGGTTTTTAAGGCCGCAATCAGCTGCTGATCCTTGGCGCTTTGTATACTGATAGCATTTTGATCTGCATAACCGAACACTTCTTCGAGTGAGCTAAACCTGATCTGGGCCTGGCCTGAAAAACCGGCGGGACAAAGGAGGAGTAATATAATTCTTAATCTTAAGTTTATCATTTCAGCAAGCTCTTACGCTTTTTAGCAAAAATTGACCAATAGCCATGGATCGGAAAACAGCACATTCCAATTCATTCAACTCTTTTCCATAGCTTCTTTTGGCTCATCATACCCACTTTTCCGGTAATTTCAAGTTCCTCTTTGTCAGGCATGGAGATGCTGACAGAAATGTCCCGGTTACGTGCAGGTATATACGCTTTCCCTACCCAGTGGCCATTTTTGTAAGTGATATCCTTCAGTACGATATCTCCGACCCGTACCTTACCGGCAGTACTTTTCAGCCAGATAATTTTTCCAAAAAAACTGCTGTTGCTTTCACAGATTTCAATTTTGCGATCGCCGTCAGGGCTGAGCCATTTTCCGGTAATCTCGTTTTGACCGTAGCAAATGGTACATAGAAAAAGAAGAATGACCGCCGTGCAACCTGCCAGTTTCCTGAGTGGATTCATGAGTTTTTGTAAGTTTGGTTTTCAAAATAAACACCGGTTCAAATGTCCTTTTTGTCGAAACGGAATGAAGAGGACACATTGCCGGTCGAAAGGGACAGAATAGTTGCCAGGCTGTATCGCAGGCAGGGATTACGCTACCGTGTCACCAGGGCATAGCTTACTTTAAGGGTCAGCGAAGGCAAAAAGAAGGAACTGAAACTATCCTTGGTTTTCTCTTGCAAAATGGGCTCCGCGAATTGGTTAACGAGGACATTCCCGATGCGCGAGCTGGATTCAATCGAGGTACTGCTACCCATATTCCATTGTCCCGACAACTCTGTGTGAAGCCCGAAACGTGGTATTTTCCTGACACCAAAACGTCTGCCTATGGTAATACTGAGCCTTTGCAGCGTGACCTTCGAAATGATCTCGGTGGTTTCGTAAAATTCCCTGAGCCTGGCATTTTTATCTACCAGGTCCAGTATTTTGTCTTTCCGGTCCTGACTGTCCAGGAAGTCATAGTTTTCAACCAATTGCTGTGTCGTAGAGGGCAGCGTGAAGTGCTGATTCTGAAAATTGATCCCGGCGTAGAATTTCCTGCGTTTGGGAAAGTGATAGGCAAGCCCGGCTTCAAAAACGGTGCCATCTCTCAGGTTGTCCTTGATGAATTGTCGCCGCATTTGCTGTTCCACTTTTTTGTTCGGCAGTGCATTCAAGGCGACAGTCGTGTAAAACCTTGAAAATTGCCCGAAACCGAAATAACCTGAAAGTTTCATTTTCGTCATCACTTCAAGCCCTATTGCCTGTTGTATGGGGAACTGACTTTTTAGTGAGACGGAAAGGAGCGGCACCTGCTTTTTTGGTATCGTGTCGCCGGGAATTCGGGCCAACGTCCGTTCGGCGCAGAGCAGCAGGAAAATAGAGCAGAAGTACAGTCCGGCATGGGTCAATGCTATGTTTTTCATACAGGATAACATTTGTTCAGGGTACTGTTATTTCACGTGTCTCACTGGTGTGTGCGCTGAAATACCCCAGGGCACCGCCTTGCATATTGCTGACCGGATTGGCCGGTGATGCAGCGCTCCCGTCGCCCAGTGCGCCGCGGTCGAGGCTGTACCAGTACTGGTACGCGGCATGATCTATGCACTGCATTTCCACGCGGATTTTGTCGCCGGTCAGTATGTCATTGTCATCATCAGCCGGGTAACGGAGAGGGGCAGTGACCTCATTACCATTTGTCCGTTCGTCATTCCTAATAAAAATGGTTTTCTCCTTAACCCCGTTTTTGAATTGAACAAAACGGTAAAAATTGACTGCGTTGCTGGGATCTGTGTAACCAACATGGGCAAGGTAGCGCTCCTTGTTTGAGAGATTGGAACCATCTTTTTTTACAAATAATGAATCCATTTTTACGCGGTAAGGCATCACCGAAGTTGCCGTATACTCATTACCGTTTAATTTTACATGAAGGTGGTAAGTCATTCCGGGCTTCCCCAGCAAAAGAGTATCCTGATAAAACCCCTGCTGTGTTTCTGCTAAAGGAAAGACATTTCCCTCCGTGTCGGAAATGGTGACGATTGCGCCGGAAATACCCGGATAAGTACCTGTGTTTTCGAAATCCGTGGTTTGGGAGATCACCACCAGGGCACCCTTTTCCTGATTGGTGATCTGTCCTTCAATCACGTACTGCTGATCGGCCGGGTCCAGCTCAACGTCGATCACCTTTTCGCAGGAATAAAGAAAAGATGTGAGCAGCAGCAATGTGGTCGTATGTTTTATGGTTGACATATCTTCGGTTAAAATTTAAAATTGTAACTGATCGACGGAATAAATTTGAAAAGTGCGGTTTGGACGGCCTCCGTTCTGCCGGGGACTGACTCGCTGTCCCGGAATTCGATGGTATACGTGTTTTCCCTGCCATAAGCATTGTATAGGCTGAACGCCAGCTCCTGTTTTAGGTTTTTACGGTCGCGTAATTTCATCGTTGCACCCAGGTCCAGGCGGTGATAGTCAGGCATCCGGTAGCCGTTTCGTTCGGTATAGTAGTAGGCGGTCTGGCCATCCACCTGATATTTGCCAGCCGGAAAAGTGATCGCATTTCCGGTGTAGTAAACCCAGTTTGCAGACAACGTCCATTTTTTGTTCAGCTCATAAATACCCACCAGGGCAACATCATGCGTACGGTCCTGGCGGGCGTTGTACCAAAGGTTGTCATTGATACCATCAATTTTTCGCTCCGTTTTGGACAACGTATAGCTGATCCAGCCGGTAAGTTTGCCCGACTTCTTTTTCAGCTGCCATTCGGATCCGTACGCCCGCCCCTTACCGAACAGCAGCTGGGTTTCAATGGCATCGAAATTGCTGAATATATTGGCTCCGCTACGGTAGTCGATCTGATTTTGCATGGTTTTATAATAAACCTCCGTACTGAGTTCGTAGCGGTTTTCAGCGAGGTTTCTGTAATATCCCAGTGAAACCTGGTCGGCTATTTCGGGCTTGATGTTGTTGTTACTCGCGATCCACTTGTCTGTCGGGTTCGAGGCCGTGGAATTGGATATCAGGTGCAGGTTCTGCACGTTCCGGACGTAAGACGCCTTCACGGAAGCATGCTCGCCCAACTGATAACTGGCAGATAACCTCGGTTCCAGGTTCAGGTAGGTTTTGGCGACCTGTCCCTTGTGGTAATGCAGGGTATCGGTTACCATTCCCGCCGGGGTCACGGTATAAAAATCCCCTTCTCCGATGGCACTGAACGCAGTGAGCCTCAGGCCGTAGGTCAGGTTCAGTTTGGACGATAGCTGCCAGCTGTTGGAAACAAACAAGGCACTTTCCCAGGAAAATCTTTTTTGTAATTCCGAAGCATTGATACTCGATGTACCGATGGGCGTCACCTCACCGGGTGTGATGGTATGGTGGATTGCATTCACGCCGAACCGCACCGTGTTTTTGTGATTGGGAAACCATTGAAACTCCTGTTTGAGGTTATAATCGCGGATCTGGGAAAAGATATCAAACTGGTTTCCGCCATTTTGAATGGCTACATTGTAGTCGTAATTGCTGAAAATCAGGGAGGTATTGGAAAAAAGTTTACTGTTGAAGATGTGGTTCCAGCGCACGGTGGCCGTCGCATTTCCCCATTGCAGGCCGAAGGCTTCCCCCATACCCATATCATCTTTTCCGAAGTAACCCGAGACGTACAAGCGGTCTTTTTCGCCAAGACTGAAATTTAATTTGGCATTTAAATCATAGAAATAAAGACGATAATCCCTGTACTCGCTGGAAGCCTTCAAAAACACATCGGCGTAGGTTCGCCGGGCGGAAAGCAGGAATGAGGATTTGTCTTTCTGAATGGGTCCCTCCACATTCAGCTTGGCCGAAATAAGCCCGATCCCGCCACTCACCTCATAATCCTGGTTGTTGCCCTCATTCATTTTGATGTCAAGTACCGACGAAAGCCTCCCGCCATACTGGGCGGGCATTCCCCCTTTGTAAACGGTCATATCCTTAATGGCATCGGCGTTGAAAGTGGAGAAAAAACCGAGCAGGTGAGACGCATTGTAAACAGGTGCTTCGTCGAGCAGGATCATATTTTGATCGGTGGCCCCGCCCCGTACGTAAAAGCCGCTCCCGCCGTCCCCCGCCGACTTGATCCCCGGCAACAATTGCAGGACTTTGAGCGGGTCCCGTTCTCCAAACAGGACGGGAACAGTACTGATTTCCTTGATATTCAGCTTTTCTGCACCCATTTGTGTGCTGGAAACCTTGTCATTTTTGTCGGCGGTGATTACCACCTCGTTCAGCGTGGTAGCATGGTCGGACAGGATGACGTCCAGTTTTTGGTCTGAAACCAGTGCTATTTCAAATGCCTTTTCACTAAAACCAACCAGAGAATACATCAGCGTGTATGTTCCTGGTGGCAGGCTCAGCGAGTAAAAGCCGTATTCGTTGGTTACCGTACCGGTGGCAGGCAGCTGTTTTACCCTTACCGTGGCACCGATGAGCGTTTCGCCGGTTGCTGCATCTTTCACAGTGCCGGCAATGGTAGCTTGTTTTTGTTGTGCAAACGAATTCCCTGCCGCCAGCAGGATCAGGCAGAGCGTCAGCTTGATAAATGGGGTCATAAATTGAAATGATATGCAGTGTAAAAAACGCCGAATTAGGGCTGATAAATTAACGTTTAATCAACCTTGCCGACCACCACATAACTTTCGTTCCCATTTTCGGAAACTGACTTTTCATAGTAGGTATCGTTGATTTTGTAATATTTCTTACCAGCAATGTAAACGCTTTGTGTGCCTTCGGGCAGGGCGGATAATTGGGAAGGGTTGTTGTTTGTGACCAATTCTATTGGAGGCTCCGCCACCTCGTACGCGCCGGGTGCACGCTGAACGTAATAGACGCCACCGACATAAAAATAAGGAAGGCCGCCCAGTGTAACGCGGGTGTATCCAGCGGGCAGGATGGTCACGCGCAAGCCGACGGGCGGACGAACAACCACGTATTGGCGACCGTACGGTTTGTAATATACGCCGCCATGATAATGGTATCGAACCCCGGCATGTACGATGATTTTCGATTCGCGCGGAGGCCTCCGGATTACCGTCACCGAAGACTGGGCATTTGTCTGCAATGAGAAGGCGATCATGGTGATGGCCAGAAACACTTTTAACGTTTTCATGGAATGTTGTTTTAATTTTTGAAATGACTAAACCAATGGGCTGATGAAGCTTTGATTTCTTCTCAAAATTAAAACCGGGCATGGCTGCACTTCCGACTAATCGAAATGAAAGGGACAAACAGGAAGCTGAACGGACCAGGATCAATGGCCTTCCATCCAACGCAAAAATTCGGAAGACTTCACTTTGGATACGATCACTGGCTCAGAAGCCGGAATGGACAGTTTTAGGACCAGGCGTCTGGTAAAATAATGTTCCGCGTTGACGATGCTGTTGCGGTTAATGATAAACTGCCGGTTGGCCCGGAAAAACAGGGAACTGTCAACGAGGCTTTCAAGCTCGTCCAGGGTGTGGATCAGTACATATTTCTGTCCTAAAAATGAATAGGCGCTCACCAGGCTGTTTTCGTAGTGGATATAGGCAATGTCCGTTATTTTCAGTGGGATGATCTTGTCCTGATGGTGTATCAATAGGGTCGATTTGTGGGAACCTGAACCTAACTTTTGCAGCATCTGCTCCATTTTCTTTGTCAGTATCTCCTCATATCTGCTTCCGTCGGCCGGGCCGAATGCAGCCTTCATACGGTCATATTTTTGGAGACTGGCTTCTAGTTTTTTTTCATCAATGGGTTTTAGCAAATAATCAATGCTATTGGTTTCAAAGGCACGAATTGCATACGCATCGTAAGCCGTGCAAAAAATCACCGGCGCGCTGGGTTTGACCTGTTTGAAAATCTCGAAACTAAGGCCGTCCGCGAGCTGGATGTCCGAAAATATCAGGTCGGGCGCGTCGTTTTCAGAAAACCATTTCACGGCACTTATGATGGAAGGCAGTATAGCGGCTATTTCAATGCGGTCATCCAGAATTTCCAGCTGCACTTTCAGCTCCTTTCCGGATTTTATTTCATCTTCTATGATCAGTACTCTCATTTTAATAGGGGCAATTTGACGATAAAATAGGAACTATTTTCAATGATCTCAATCTCACGGCTCGAAAGCAGCCGGTAGCGTTCCTTAATATTTTTTAAACCCTTTCCCGTACTTTCTTCCACGGACATTCTGGGCAGAACGTTGTTTTCCACGCAAAGCATTTCCGATTCTACATAGATACGGATCGTAAGCGGTGCATCCTCGGAAACGATATTGTGCTTTACTGCATTTTCTATCAGAATCTGCAATGAATACGGCGGAATGCTGCGGCTGAGGCTGGCCTCCCGAAGTTCAATCTCCACATGGAGACCGTGTTCAAAGCGCTCCTGCAAAATGTAAAGATAAGACCGCGTAAATTCCAGCTCCTTTTCCAGTACCGTCAGATGTTCCTGCTCACTGCCAAGCAGATAACGATATACATTGGCAAGCTGCATCACGTATTTTTTTGTAGGAGCATCTGGGGCAATCGTCCTGAGTGTGCTCAGCGAGTTAAACAGAAAATGGGGATTTACCTGTTGCTTCAGCAGGTTGAGCCGGGCTTCCAGATTTTCCTGTTTGAGCAGCTGATTCTCAATTCTGGAATTCTGGCTGTCTGTGACAAGTTTGAGATAGAAGGAAACAAAATATTGAAGTCCGCCTATCAGCAGCCCCCGAAACGCCATCATCAATAGTCTTCGATCTTCCGAAAGACCGTTAAGGTTCATCATCGGGAAGTTCTCGGTGCGCATTTCCCGCAAAGGGTAAAGAATTACAATGGCGACCAGCACACAAGCGGTAAGTGCAAAGCCGGTTTTCAGTGCCTTACCCTTGATCCAAGCCGCACTGAGTGTGTATTGGTTTGCGATCCAGCAGAAAATAGATATGAGAAATGTAAGTGCAGCATTCCTTAATACAAGTTCGCTCTTTTCCTCCTGGTCTAACCGTATGGCGCTTGGTATGAAAACGATCAAAGCTATGAACATCGAAATTACAAGCCCCGGCCAAAGATTAAATTTTTTCATCATCTAAAATAAATTAAAGAAGTTGAAAATAATGCAATCAATGGATAGCCGCGGAAACGAAAGGGACAAATGTGAATATCAAACGGCCATGATGGTCCCTAACAGGCCGACTGATCTCTCAGGAGGCTAGTGGCGGCACACCTGCTGTAAGTGTCCCTAAACGCCAGACAAAAGATAATAAAAGTCGAAGAATTGGGGTTCCGCACCAAACCATTCATGTAAGTTTTGCAGACGAAACTTACTAATTAAAAACAATGAAGGCACTTAGCTTTTTCTCCCGGGGAGCAACCAAATTGCGAGGAAAAACGCTCACCGAATTGCTCACCAACATCAGCAACTTTTTCGCATTGTCGCTCGCAAACGATCCTGAAAATCAGCTAGTTAAATTCGGCAAAAACACAGATAGCGGAGATTTCGCTCCGCTATAACTCATTAAATATTAATTACTTATGGCTCCTGCAGAGAGAGAGGGACATGAAACAATCCTACATTTCACTGAAAATCAATATCTTACGAAAACATTAAAAAGTCTGCTCACCGAATTGCTCACCAAGATTTTGTGGGCTGCAATCATGTACAAATTTAGCATGAAAAAGCGCTGATAGCAAGAATTTTAGTGACCACTCTCCTAATCCTGAAAATTAATAGTGTAAACCTACGGTTGATGATTTGAGCTTACTGAATTACTGTATTTCTCAGCCGTATATTGTCCGCCGTATTGGGGTACGTACAATTTGACCCAAATTTTTTATTTTTAGGATATGGCATTCTCAACAGATGAAAAAATAATATATTCAGAGACCAAATTTTTTCTAGAATCGGTCAAAGAAGTCTGTCCTTCTATCACCGAGTCTGAGCTTTCTCAATATGCCCTTAGGCTCAAATTCATAGAGTTAAAAAAGAAAGAACTATTTCTAAAGTCCGGCGAAACTCAAAAGCTATTGGGATTCGTAACAAAAGGGTTGGTTCGTTCTTTCTACATTGATAAGGATGGAAATGAAAGAACTGTTGGTTTTTATCCCGAGGGTGACTATGCCACCCACTATCCTTCGTTTATCATTCAAAAACCTAGTAAATATTCTATTCAGTGCCTGGAACCCACGACATTCGCCTGTCTGTCGTTTGATGACCTTCAATGGTTATATAAACAATCTCAAAATTTTGAGAAATATGGGCGGTTAATAGCCGAAGAAGTCCTCAGGCAGCAGCAGGCACGCATTGAAAGTTTTGTATTTCAAATAGCAGAAGAGCGTTATCTCGATTTCATTCAGCATCGTTCCGCCCTTTTTAACAGGATTTCACTATCTCACCTTTGTAGTTATCTTGGCATAGAAAGACAATCACTCACCAGGATTCGCCAGAAAGTCGCGCAAAAATAATTTTTGACACATTTGTGTCAGGTACACCTTCCTGTTCCCGTCCACCTTTGTAGTATCAAATTAAAAGTTGATCTGCAATGGAAAAGAACATATTACTCATCCTCGGACACCCCTCAGAAAATTCTTATTGCAAAGCCTTGCTGGATGCCTATCAAAGCGGTGCAGAAAGTGCTGGTGCCAATTGTAAAACCATGTATATATCAAGACTGAATTTTGACGTAAATCTTTCGGGCGGGTATAAAAACGGGGAAGTGATGCAGCTGGAAGAAGACCTGATTAATTCACAAATGCTTATCCAGTGGGCCGACCACGTAGTACTCGCCTACCCAAACTGGTGGGGATTTATGCCAGCCATCACCAAAGGTTTTATTGACCGGATATTTCTGCCTGGCTTTGCCTTTAAAAACCATTCCGGAAAAAATTTCCCTGAAAAACTTCTGAGGGGAAAAAGCATGCGAATCCTCGTAACGATGGACACACCGACTTGGTGGTTCTACATTATTTATCGTGCGTCCCAATACCAGATACTTAAAGACATCATATTCGGCTACGTAGGTTTCGATCCCGTCAGGTTCTCCACATTTGGGTTTATCAGAAAATCAACTGATAAGCACCGGAAAAATTGGCTGCGGAAAGTCCAGGAACTAGGTAAACAATTCAGGTAGCCCTGATCAAGCTTTACAATTTTAATTATCTCAAAAAATATTCTCAATAATCTTAGAAATCATGATACATCAGACCAATTGGGTCCATGCACCCATCAACTCAAAAAAAAGTTTCAGAATCCACTTACTTGTTTTCCTTCTCGCAACTCCGGCTATCTTGCTTGGGTGGCAACTTACCGGCAGCACTTCCCCATGGCATTTATGGGCAATCGCAGCTTGGACAAAGGTTTTACAGGTCCACTTCCTCCGAGCAATTGTATCCAAATTAGAAAGGTATCAAAAGCTGAAATTATGGATCAGCAGCAAAATGCATTCAGCCGCATTATGACTTGTGATTTCGCTCACATTTTATTAGTGATTTCCTTCCTTCCCTCCGGGTTGCTGATGACGGTAAATTTACCTCGGAAAGCCAGTTCATTTTTCTTCTGTATTACAAAGTATTTGGCCTTAAAAACAATCAAATCATATTAGCGATGACAACCCCTATTTTCGAACCGGCCACGATCGGTTCTTTACAATTGAAAAACCGCATTGCTATGGCCCCAATGACAAGGGCCAGAAATGCGGATGGTATCCCCAATGGTAACAATGCATTGTACTATGCACAACGTTCAGGTGCGGGACTGATCATAACAGAAGGAACAGCGATTTCGGGCACTGCAAAAGGAGTGTTGTACATTCCAGGATTATATACAGCAGAGCAAGTAGAAGGATGGAAAAAAGTGACCAGGGCTGTACATGAAAATGGCAGTACGATATTTAGCCAATTGTGGCATGTAGGTAGGGTGTCCCATACATCCAACCAGCCTGGTGGAATAGCCCCGGTCGGTCCTTCGGATATTCAGGCATCCAGCTCTTTCTCCTGGGGATATGATGAAAACGGGAACGAAGGTTTTGTGATTTCTTCAAAACCACGTGCTCTTTTAAACGATGAAGTGAGGCAGGTTGTGGATGATTTTGCCAATGCCGCCAAAAATGCCATCGAAGCCGGTTTTGACGGTGTGGAGCTGCATGGTGCCAATGGTTATCTGATTGAGCAGTTCCTGAATCCTTTTGTAAACAACCGCACCGATGAATACGGCGGAAGTATCGAAAACCGGTCCAGGTTTTTATTGGAAGCTGTTGATGCAAGTATAGAGGCTATCGGTAAAGACAAAGTGGGCATCAGGCTAACACCGTATGGCGGCTTGGGTGATCTGCCACATTATGATGAGATTGAAGCTACCTACCAATATCTTGCAAAAGAATTGGCTAAAAGAGATATCGTCTACATTCATATCATGGATCAGCAATCCAAAGGCAGCCATGCATTGCCAGAAGGCTTTATAGAACGTTTCCGTTCCTGGTATGATGGCGTGATCATTCTTGCAGGCAGTATGGACAGGAACAAGTCGGAACGGCTGATCAATGCCGGAACGATTGATATTGCCGGGTTTGGAGAGCCATTTATATCCAATCCGGATTTGGTGGAACGTTTACAAAATAATTGGGAACTGACCCCTCCGGACCGTAACCTGCACTATGGCTTAGGTAGCCACGGCTACACGGATTGGGAAACATATCAGCAAGCTGTATTGGTCTGAACAAGAATCGAAAAAGCTAACATAAATCAGCAATGATGAAATACAGAAAACTGTACACTGGAAGCTGCCTGACCGCAGCTTCCTTGTGTGTTTCATACCTGTCTGTGGCCCAGGTATTATCCGGCGCAAGCCAGCCGCCAAAGCAAGCCATCACCTACTTACTGCCCGATGGCAAAGTGTTTCCCATTGAAAAACTGGACAGTTTGAACAAAGCCTGGGGCAAGGTTTTCTTCGGGCACAACGACGAAGATGACGCAAAAGGGATTGTCCGTCTGATCAGGATGACTGACGAACTGAAGAAACAATTTGAAGATGCAGATGCCAAAAGAACTCAGGCTGTCGCATCCATGCTGAATAAGCCAGCTCCTGATTTTAAACTTACGGATCTGCAGGGCAAACGCTGGACTTTACAAGACCTTCGCGGTAAGATTGTGGTACTCAACTTTTGGTTCACCTCCTGCGCTCCGTGTATTGAGGAAATGCCGGAATTAAATGAACTGGTCAAGGATTATGACGGCAAAAATGTCGTTTTTCTGGCTTTGACTTTTAATAGCGGGGAACAGGTAAAGACATTCCAAAAGAAACGCACCTTCAATTACACGCTGTTGCCGAATTCACGTGAAGTTGATAAAAAGTACCAGATCAACTTATGGCCAACCAGCATTGTCATTGACCAGGCGGGTGATATAAAAATGATTATGCATTCGAGCCCGAAAGTGCGAGAAGAGATAACGTCTGCTGTCAATTCGCTGATGTAAAAACCAGAAGTGCAAATGAGAAAAGGCGTATAACGGTAATTGTTACACGCCTTTTCTCATTTGGCATTGAAAATAAATTTAATACCCGGAGTCCATATGCGGACTCCGGGTATTAGTTTAATCGGCAAGCTGGTCATCAATGAAGTTGAGCTCTTCTTTGCTAAGGCTGATCTGGGCAGCCTGAGCGTTGCTGATCGCCTGTTCTTTATTCCTCGCTCCCGCCAGTACCGCTGTGATACCGGGCTGAAGGGTTGTCCATCTCAGCACCAATTGTGAAAGCGAGACTCCTTTGTCCTGCGCAATCGGCTCAATTCGTTCTAACAAGGATTTTACTTTTTCGAGGTCGAATTGAGCGAAATAACCGTTGCGATGGTCGCTGGATTTCAAGGTATCGCATTTAAAGAATCTACCGGTCAGCAAACCCCTTTCCAGCGGACTATAAGCGATAATGCCAACATTGTTTTTGATGGCAGCGGGGATCACTTCCGATTCAATTTCCCTTTTCAGCATGCTGTAAGGCAGCTGATTGGACGCCAGACGGATACTTTTCTGAGCTTCCAGCATCTGTTCATTATTATAGTTGCTGACCCCCGCTGCCCGGATTTTACCCTGATCGATCAGTAGCTGCAATGCTTCCATCGTTTCATCAACTGGTGTGGTGGAATCAAACCAATGAAGTTGTAACAAATCGATATAGTCTGTCCCCAATCGTTTTAAGCTCTCTTCGGCTTCCTTGATCACATTGGCTTTTGAGGCGAATTTGTAGATAGGATAAATTTTACCTTCATTTTCAATATCAAACATAAAATCCCCTTTCCCGTTGTTGCTGCCATCCCAAACCATCCCGAATTTTGTCAGTATCTGAATCTTCGAACGGTCCATTCCTCCGATCGTCTCACCGATCAGTTTCTCACTGAGGCCAAGCCCATAAAATGGCGCCGTATCCAGCGTGGTGACGCCGTGGTCAAGTGAAGCAGTGATCGCCTCCTGTGCTTCTTTTTTCTCTGTTCCCGCCCACATGGTGCCTCCGATTGCGAAGCTGCCGTAGGTTATTACTGATAAATTAAGATCAGTATTTCCCAATTTTCTGTATTCCATGCTATTGATTTTCTAGTTGGTATTTTGACTTTTAATATCAAATACGATCAACGTTTTACAAGCCACTGTTCAACCGCTCTCGAGAAGTCAGCCACATCAATCGGGTGTCTGCTGGTGATGAGGTTACCATCTGTTACCACCGGTGTGTCCTCTACGATACCGCCCGCATTTTTCAGATCGACCTGGATATTCCAGTAGCCGGTCAGTTTCTTCCCTTTCAGAATATCCGCAGATGCCAACACAACAGGAGCATGGCAAATGGCGGCAATCAGCTTTCCTGATTTGTTAAAATCCTGGATGAAGCGGATCACATCTTTGTCGTAGCGAAGGTTATCCGGGTTCCAGGCACCGCCGGGAATAAACACAGCATCGTAGTCGCCTACTTTGACCTGCTCCGCCCTGCGATCCACTTTTACCCAACCCACAGGTTGCAGGTACTGTATCGCCATGATATGTGTTTTGGCCATTTCTGGTTGGACAAGGCCATACCTTGCCGGCGCCGGGTTGTATTTGGGAGCAACGATGTCGACCTGGGCGCCCAGTTCCCGGAAATACCACACTGGCCCGAGCAATTCGATTTCCTCGAAGCCATCGGCGGCAATGACTGCGATCTTTTTTCCCTTCAAAGCCGACTTGTCTTTTACCGGGGTAAAAAAGAATGCCCTGAGTGCTTCGTTTCCAGGAGCATTGAGTAGTTGCGATACCGGCATGTTGACAACCTCCGTGTGGGATGCCAGTTGATTCAATACTTCCAGTTCACTGGATTTGATTTGCCCGGCACTTACTTTAACCTGGGCATTTGCATTCAATAAAGCAAGCGTGCTAAGGACGCCTGTCAGTACAATTTGATTAACCGTTTTCATTTTTGAGTTTTTGATTGTTTGTAGTTTTTGTTAATTGTTTTTACCCTGTTATTCCCGGGTAAGGGGTGCAAATTCGATCAGTCTGTGAATTCCGGTTTGGAAGGGTTGTTGTCTGATACTGGTTTCCAAATAGTCGATCACCGGCTGTATGGGGGGGAATTTCAGATGGTATTGAAAAGCATCTTCACCCCTGAACTTCTCATAAGTGACAAACCGGGTGCTGTCTTCTTCAAGCTGGGAAAGCTGGTAGGTAACGACACCGGGTTCACCACGGAATTGAGGCATGGCGGTATGATAAACCTTTTTAAAGTTACCCTCCGTCCCGGCTTTGGCGTCCACGAACAGCATAATGGTGATAGGCTTGTCATTCTTCCTTGCAGTTTTACGCCATTGCTGTTTGGAAAGTGGTTCCAGGTCTTTGACGTAGATGACTTTGGCAGGTTGAACCAGTGCTTTCGCGAATAACAGTTCTGTCGCTTTAAACCCTGAGCTCGCGCTGTTTTTCTCGAATTCCTTTTTGGAACTCCATCTTTCAATAATCCACCAAACAGTAGGATTTGCCTCTTCAAAATAGGCTTCTGCCATGATGTTGCTTCCCAAATCCAGAGAACGCAGGACATATTCGCTGATCGCTTTGCGGAATCCATTCTGATGTTCCGGTTTCACTTCATATCGTGTCAATCGGGCTACCATATTCTTGTTTTGCGCGTTCAGGTTGGCATTAAGCAGGAGTAACAGCACTGCGATGGAAGTAACTGTCCGCTTCCTGGAAACTGACAATTGTGTTGTTGCTTTCATTGGTTTTTTGATCTTTAAAGTGCGGCACGCGCAAGGTTAAAAGAAAAGTACCTTTTCATCTTTCACCTTTCAACCCTGCGCCGGTTGCCTTCTTTAATCTAAGGTTTAACGCTTATTTCTTGTCCGATTTGAAGCAACAGACCCGAAACCGCGCGCGGCTGGGAAAGAAAGGGAGAATGGCTCGTATTGACCTGCAAAACCTTCTTGATACCCGCTCCTGCAATCATTTTGTCCTGAAATCCCGGGGTTATCACGATGTCCTGCAGGGTCTTGATATAAACCTTTTCTACCGAGCCAAAACCCGCACTGGTCAGCGTGATCGCATTTCCAAATGGAATCGCGGGCTCTGCCCGATAGTTCGCAAGGACCTGATCTTTGGCAGCTTGGCTGCCATCATTAATGAAAAGGTAAGTCAGTTGATCGCGTTTTACATCAAGCGTTAGCTTGTCGTCGGATTGAGTCAGCTGAGGTCCAAGTTTCGAATTTGGGTCAGCCATCGAAAGCTCACCTAGGCTTTGTCCGGAGGCAGGTACAAATGCGCCTATATATACCAGCCTGCTAATTTTCTGAGGAATCTTCTCGGCGACACTGGTTACGACCATTCCACCCATGCTGTGTCCTACCAGGATTACTTTGCCATCCGTTTTAGAGATCGCCTCGATCACTTTATCGCGGTAAACATCCAATGTTAGCTGATATGTCGGCGTCTTGTCGGCGCCGTGGCCAGGGAGTTCAACGACCACCACTTTGTTACCCTTATTGGTCAGGTCAGACTTTACAGCGTCCCATACGTATGGGGCTTGCCATGCGCCGTGTACCAGCACGTAGGTGTTTGGATTGGCAATCACATTGTCGTCATCAGTGGAACATGATGCAATGGCAGATACTGCGAACGCTGCTGATAGCAGCGATAAAACTGTTTTTTTCATTTTGTTTTTAAATTGAGTTGTTACATAAAATGGTTAAAGCAACCTCCTGATCGATTTAGTTAATGGAGGTTGATGATGCAAAGTTGGCCTGTAAAAGGAAGGTCTGCCTGACACAAATGTGTCAAAATTGAGTAAGGGCATTTTTTTTGATAAATCAATAATTCTGGTGAGATTTTAACATAAAGACAAAAGGTAACCCTACTCGCTAGACGTTAGGTCGAGTATTCACTTGGGGGTCAAATTTGTTTATGCTATTTCTTAAAATAGTCGGCTGTGCCATTGATCCAATCCTCCCGACGGGGCGCAAAGAAATCGAGATCAATAGTTCCTTCTTCCAGACTTGTAAAACTATGGGGAACATTAGAAGGTATGAGCACAGTTTCACCCGCTTTGATAATCATCGTGGTGTCTCCAATAGCAGCTTTTACGCTGCCTTTTAATATAAATGAGTATTGCTCATTTGCATGACTGTGAACCGGAACCGAAGCACCCTTTTTCATGACGAAATAACCAAATGTACCATTGGATCCCGACTCGGACCGAAGCGTAATTCCATCGGAAATTGCTTTTGCTTCCATACTTTCAATAACCAGATGTTTCAATTGCTGGGCTTCTGCATTTACCCCTACGGATAAAAGGTAAAACAGATAGACCGGTACGATCAGATTTGCTTTCATAGTATTCATATTTAAGTGTAGAAATGCATGACTATTGGATGCACGGAGCAGGAGGAATTTTTAAAATCCGAAGATTTCATCCCGCTCAATAACATACTTCCCGGCTTCCAAAACTTTGGGTGCCTTTGCCATTTTTTCGGCAAGTGTTGAAGTCGGCATAGGTCTAAATTTCTTGAACAATCCCAATCCATTCATGAAATTCAGCAGGCCGGCAGACACTTCTTCCCCCAGTCGGTCGGTATCTTTCCGTAACAAAATCCCCGGCCTGAATATGATATACTGATCAAATGCAAGACTGGCAATCTGCTCTTCCAATTGCCCTTTGATTCTTAAATAAGACACATTACTCTTCGACAAAGCACCGTAAGACGAAAGCAGTACCGCCCTGGAAATGCCGTTTCTTTTGGCGATATGCGCGAACCTGACCGGGATTTCATAATCGATGTGCCAATGTTTTTCCTTGGAGCCTGCCGCTTTGAGCGTAGTCCCCAGGCACGAGAACCAGACATCTCCTTTGATGGAGGCCGACACCTCTTCGATTTGATCAAAATCAACAACGAGTTCAGACAACTTGATGTGAACGATGCCGGTAGGACGACGTACGAACACGACAACTTCTTTGTAGTCCGGATCCTGCAATAATACATTTACGAGATCCATACCAGTGGCCCCCGTTGCTCCAATGATCAACGCTTTCATATTTTACCAATTTTGCTTTACAAACCATTTTCAGTACTTCAAATTGATGCATGCCTATGACTGACCGGGTAAAGTCTGCTAAGCGTTTCGCGGCTGATCCCGAGATATTCCGCTATGTATTTTTTGGGGACTTTTTTTACAATGTTGGGATACAAACTCTCAAATTCTTCATAGCGCTGCCGGGGATTATTAGAAAGTAAAGAGATAATCCTGTGTTGCTGCACCGTATAACCTCTGGTCACTTTCATTCTGAAAAAATGCTCCATTTTGTGCAGCTCGGAAGCCAGTTTTTCCTTGGCTAAAAGCGTAAGACAAAGCACTTCCGCATCCTCCATGCAAACAATATTCATTTTCGATTCTGTCTGATTAAAAAAGGCATTGTAATCCGACAACCACGAATTCTCGAGGGCGAATTGCAGAATATGCTCCTTGCCTGTTTTGTCGACATAAAAAGCCCTGAAAATGCCTCTGGTAATCCAGTAATCACAGGTTACTATATCTCCTACCTGGATCAGGTACTGATGTTTCCTGACTCTCTTCCTGGTAAGGAATGTTTTGACATATTCAAACTCTTCGTCACTTACCGGCGTAATTTCTTCGATATGTTTTCGCAATTTATCCATGACATCAATAATTCAGATTTACCTGCCATTTGGCGAACAGGATAATTGGGTTAGTATTCATTTTTTCAAAGGTGAGTAGCTTATGTGATATATATTTATACTTATAATTAAAATATCATACCATACATTAAATTATTGATTATTAATACATTATATACACATCTAACGAGATTCTAATACGATATATCGCCATTCCGTGAGCGTGGAAAAAAATTGCTTTTTTTCCATTTGAGGGACTTTGAAAAGATCGTAAATTGGAGAGTGGCAATTCATTCAGTGCCAGGATATAACCCCGGTTAAGGCAACAATACCCAGCATAAATCATCGACTTATGACGCTCAAACGAACGCTCCTATCCGGCATTCTCTTCTTCCTGATCAACTGCACTCTGGCGCAGCCGACACCTGGCGTCATTGGGATCGGGAGGGATCCGATTTATCATCTTTCACGCTATCTGAGTCAGCTCAGGAAAGCAAAAGAGGATACGTCAAAAGTTGATTTGCTTTTGAAAGTTGGCGCTGTATATCATAGAAACGAATCACGTGGCTCAATTGACAGTGCTCTGTTTTTTGCCCGTTCAGCAATAGCGCTCAGCAAATCCCTGAAATATGCTACAGGATATAACAATGCAACTTATCTGGCTTTGGTATCTTATTTGAAAAAGAAGGACTACGCCGCTGCGAGACTTATGCTTAATAATGTATATGGAGAACTGAAAGTTTGTTTACTTAAGACTTTTGGTGAATGTTATCTTGATAACAGAGATGCCAAACCAGAAGAGTTACGCAAGGCGTATCCATATTTGCAAATGGCGAACAGTCTGAGTCGGAAGCTAAAATCAAGGCAATGGATGACCGAAGTTTCTATTGCCGAAGGTAAATATCATTTTCATTTAGGCGAAATGACGCTGGGAAAGGAATGTTTTTATCGTGTTATCCGATACCATCAACAAATTGGCGACAAGGCGGGATTAGCACACTGGTGGGATGAACTAGGCCGGAATTTACCTGATTCTGATAGCACTTACGCAATAGAAATTTACAGTTATGGTCAGGCGCTCAAACTTTTCCAAGAGCTGGGGGACTACAAATCGGCGGGAGATTGCCAGTCCAATATTGCATATGTCCATTCTCTCAATAGCAGAATTGACTTGGCTGAAAAGTTTTACCTGGCCGCCGCGGAAACCTACAAGTCTGCTGGTATTACGAAGAGATTGCCCTTGACATACCGAAGACTTTCCCAGGTTTACCAAAATCAAGCTAATATGGATAAGGCGTTGCAATATGCCTTATTGGATTTAAAAGCATCAAAAACGATGGGAGACAGTACCCAAATTGATCTCTCTTATGCGGCCGTCGGAAGTTTGTATTACAACCTGGGCGACCTTCCTGCCAGCATCAAATATTTCAAATTATCCTTCTCTAAAATGTATGTCAATG
This sequence comes from Dyadobacter pollutisoli, assembly GCF_026625565.1. Classification (NCBI taxonomy): domain Bacteria; kingdom Pseudomonadati; phylum Bacteroidota; class Cytophagia; order Cytophagales; family Spirosomataceae; genus Dyadobacter; species Dyadobacter pollutisoli. Next base: position 126,907 of record NZ_CP112998.1, on the reverse strand, counting down.
ACGCTAATACCTACACAGTACTAAAATCCCTGACTGATGCACAAATCAAGATGGGAAATCCAAAAGAGGCGCTTCAATTTCTTCGATCCTTTCTAAAAAACGAGCATTCTCCGAACTTAGCACAAAGTAAACAGTTGGTGGCAGCGATGTTTGGGGACTGCTATGCCGCTCTGAAGGACTTAAAAACGGCGGAAAAGTATTATGTCGAAATGATCCGGCTAAACAACGACGTTGAGTATTCACGAAAGTTTGCGACGAGAAAAAGTCTGACAATTGCAGGTGCCGAAGCCTATTTAACAATCGGCAGGTTTTACGCAGAGAGAGGGAAATTCATTCAGGCAGATCCTTATCTTAAAAAGGCCCTGGCTTCAAAAAACCTCACCGCGGCATTCGAAACGGAAGGCCGACTGCTCATTTCCAAGGCGGATTCCGCGGCTGGTAATTATCTTGCATCGATCGGTAATTACCAGCGCTACGTATTTCTCAAGGACTCCATCGCAAAGACCACCAAGGATAAAGAGTTTTCTATTTTAAAGGTCAATTTTAAGATCGCCCAGAGAGAAAAGGACTTCAAAATCCTGCAAAAAGAGGCAACGCTGCAAAAGCAGAAACTGGAATTGTCAGCACGCACAGAAAAATTCACTTATGCCGGGTTTGCTGCCCTGTTTTGTCTATTGGGGCTGTTGTACAACCGTTACCGGCTCAAACAAAATAAGAACCTGCAATTGGAAGAACAACAGAAAACCATCAACATCAAAAACTCCTCTCTTATTCGACTGGTTAACGAAAAGGAATGGCTGCTTAAAGAGGTCCATCATCGTGTTAAAAATAATCTGCAGATCGTCATAAGCCTTTTGAATTCCCAATCCGCTTACCTTAAGGAAGATGTAGCTGTCAATGCAATTTTAGAAAGCCGTCACAGGATTCAGGCGATGTCCATGCTGCATCAGAGGATTTACCAGTCCCAGAATATGAGTGGTATTTCCATGCCCAGCTATATTCATGAGCTGGTATATTACCTGGATAACAGCTTTAATTTGGGTAAACGTATTATTTTCGATGTGAACGTTGAGGATATTCAATTGGACCTGGTCGAGGCGGTCCCCGTTGGTTTGATCTTAAATGAAGCCATTACAAATTCTCTTAAATATGCTTTTCCCAATCAGCAGGAAGGTGAAATTAAGGTTAGTTTAGCCAAAATCGATGACGGAAGACTGTTGCTCTCCATTGCTGACGACGGAATTGGGCTCCCACAGGATTTTGATATAGAGGAAATCAAGTCCTTTGGACTGAAACTGATCAAAGGACTTACAGAAGATCTGGAAGGAGATTTTACCATAAAAAGTCAGCCTGGAACAATGCTGCTGATCGAATTTGACCACAAATTGGTCATGGGTTCAAACCAGGAGGATTTGCAGGAGATAGCCATTTAGGTTTGCATTATCCCGTAACAAAATTCCAGCTGATTCCGAGCTTTTTCATCTTGGAAACCAGTGTCGCAGCCGGTAAGTTCAGGATCTCCGCCGCCCCGCCTTTGCCGGAAATTTTCCCATTGCTTTTTGTTAGCGCTGCCAGAATGTATTGTTTTTCATTCTCTGCAAGGGATTGGATTTTCGAAACATCCCCCAATTTCTGACTTCCTGCCGTTTCGTCTTCCGGAAGGTCTATGGATGAGATAAAACCCGATGAATTTATAATGATATGCCTCTCAATTACATTTTCAAGTTCCCTGATGTTTCCCGGCCAGGAATAAGTGAGCAGTTTTTTAAGAGCCTCCTGACTTATTTTTTTTGGCTGACTATCAGACAGTTTAGCATTTTTTTTCAGAAAAAAGTCGACCAGACCGGGAATATCTTCGGTCCGTTCGCGCAGAGGCGCAAGTGTGATCGAAAAGACATTAATTCTGTAATACAGATCGATCCGAAACTTTCCGGCTGCCACTTCTTTGTACAGATTGCGGTTGGTTGCAGTAATGAACCGGATGTCCAGCTTGATGGTCGTCCGGCCGCCAATCCGTTCCAATTCCTTTTCCTGGATAACGCGGAGTAATTTCGTTTGTGTTTCCAAAGGCATTTCACCGATCTCATCCAAAAAAATCGTCCCGCCCTGGGCCTGTTCAAACTTCCCAATCCGTCTGTCAGAAGCCCCGGAAAACGAACCTTTTTCATGTCCAAATAATTCCGATTCAATCAGGCTGGGAGGAATCGCCCCGCAATTGACTTTGATAAGCGGCTTATTTTTTCTTTTTGAGAGCTGATGAATTGCCTTGGCGATACCCTCTTTGCCAACTCCCGTTTCTCCCAAAATCAGTACGGAGGTATCCAATGGCGCTACCTGACTGACCAGGTCCAGGGCTTGCAGCAGTTTGGGGCTACGCCCGATGATCTGTTTAAATTCTACCCTGGCTTCACTACGTCCCGAAACAACGCTGCTGTTTTTCAGCCATTTATCCTGGTTATGGGCATGCTCAGTAGCATATTGATGCCGGTAAATGGCAATATCCAGCGCCACAAGAATATCCAGTTTTCTGAATGGCTTGATAAGAAAGCCATCAGGCCTTGTTGCTTTGGCAGCGTCAAATGTCGATGGGTCGGAATTGGCAGAAATGAAAATGAACGGGATGTTTTCTGTTGTGAGCGTGAGTGCCAGGTCAATACCCGTTTGAGGTCCTCTCAGGAATATATCCAACAAAACGATATCGGGCTTGTTTGTTTTTAGGAATTCAAGGGCGGTGGTCACGGATTTTGCGATGCCACAAACAAAATGTCCGGCACTTTCCAAAATCAGTTGCAGGTCATTGGCCTCGATGAACTGATCTTCCACTATAAATACCTTTAAGCCCATGTTAAACAAATATTTGATTACTTGTAAGATAATACAATGAGGATATATTTTTACCTTATTCTTAGCTAAAATCCAACGTGAATAATCTTAATAAGGACAGCTGGGCCATGCTCGCCAGATTTTGTATTGAAATTGCGAAAATTACCAACCGGGCCGAATTTTTCACGGTGGTCGCCGATGGACTGAAAATACTCGGCATCGACAAGCATATGCTTTCCGTGGTTAATGACAACAATGTCATATCCGGCACAAACGATCTATTGGGCATTCCGCTCATGGCTGGAACCAGGAATATCGGTATTTTGTGGACAGAGCCCAATATTGTTGATGCAGAACTCCTGCAAGCCGTAGCCTCACAAATCAGCATTGTACTCGCATATATTATTGCGAACGAAGAAATTGAAAGACAAGCCGCCAAGATTCAAAACCTGGAAAAAGAACTCGCTGAAGGCTCCTCCTCCTTCAATAAAGAGATAGAAACAACCGGCAATCATTCAAAGATCATTGGTACAAGTCCATCCATGGAAAAAGTGCGTACGCTGGTGTCCCAGGTCTCAAAAACACAAAGCACGGTGCTTCTGCTTGGAGAAACCGGTACGGGAAAAGAAATCATAGCCAGGGCAATCCATCAAAACTCATGGAGGAAGGACGAGGCGATGGTAACCGTAAACTGTGCCGCGCTTCCCGAGAATTTAATTGAAAGTGAACTGTTTGGACATGAAAAAGGGAGCTACACCGGTGCAGCCGAACGGCGGATCGGCAAATGGGAGCTCGCCCATAACGGTACTTTGTTCCTCGACGAAATAGGCGACATGCCCCTGAATTTGCAGGTGAAATTACTCAGGGCCTTACAGGAAAAAGAGATTGAAAGGATCGGTGGAAGAACTCCTATAAAAACAGATGTTCGTGTCATTGCAGCCACCAATAAAGATCTCCAGAAAGAAGTAAATCAGGGCAATTTTAGGAGCGACCTCTTTTTCAGGCTAAATATTTTCCCAATCACGATACCATCATTGAGGGAAAGGAAACAAGACATTCCCGCCCTGGTGCTCCATTTTTTAGAAAAATATGCAAAAAGAAGCGGGCGAAAAATCTCCGGGATTTCCAATAAAGTCATTAAAAAACTTTCAGCATATAATTGGCCTGGCAATGTGCGGGAGCTTGAAAACCTGATAGAACGAAGCGTGCTATTAACGTCCCAGCCAATCATCAACCAGCTGTATTTACCCGTAGGCGAGGAAAATATGGCCTCTGTTTTGGAAAGTACCCGGGTGAAAACAATAGATGAAGTGGACAGGGAGCATATCATGCGCGTTCTGAAATCCTGCAAAGGAAAAGTAGCCGGCCCAGGCGGCGCCGCAGAAGCATTAAGGATGCCCCCCACCACGCTGCATTCAATGATCAAAAGACTAGGAATAAAAAAGAGGTTCTCGGAATAACCCGCCAAGTCCAGCTTGCCGACTGCCGACAGCCGATTGCCGACAGCCCCCTACTCCTCTACCGCCAAATAAGTAATCAAATAATACACCAACCAGCCCGCAAAACCAATGAGCAGGATCCAGAACAAAGCGGGAATGCTTTGGGGCGATTCGCTGCCGGTGATCAGAAACTTCTTTTGGTCCCCTTTTCTATATGCATTGATCATCAGCGGAATAACGCCATCTACAACAGCATTTTCCCCAATTCCTTCTATGGCAATAGCCGGCCCGTTTCTTACTTCAAAAGGGATCATCCTGACTCCTTCCTTCCCGGTCGGATCTTTACTGACGATTTTCAGAACATGCTTACCATCAACCATTTTACGCGTGTCCAATTCAAAATTCACGGGAGAAGCGAACTCTCCTACTGGTTTTTCATCATCATCGATAAAAATGATAACAGTGCTTTTATCCTCCATTTTAACGGTTGGTTAAAATGAATCTTTTGATATGGTCGGCGGCGGATTCACCCGGTTTGACCAGCCATTTTACAGAAAAAAAGAGTGTGAAAACAACGATGGTCATCGCGGTAATGATGATGACATAATCCCAATTGTTTTCCGGGCCCGCGCCATGTGTGATCCCTTTTAAAACCTTGAGCTGCCGCTGGTCGCAAACCGGGCAGGCTAATAAAGGCAGCCGCATTACAATCAGCAGAAGTATTGTGACAGACTTTTTCATTGTAAAATCATTTCATTGTTTATTGATTCGGCAGTTGTTTGATCGCATCCATGAGCTTGCTGACTTCCTGTCCGCTCAGTTTCCTGGCATTGTTGCCCCAGGAAGTTCGTTCGTGGTTCATGATGGCTGCAATTTCGTCGGGCTTCAATTCTGCATTTTTTCCAATGGCAGGCATCACCCCAAACTCTTCCCGGGCATCGTATCCATTGATGATAATGTTCAGCATGAGCTCCGGATTGTCATTCACTACAATTTCGCTGCCTTTCAGGGCAGGAAACGCACCTTTAAGTCCTTCTCCGGTTGGTTGGTGACAAGCCTGGCAATGTGTTGCATATAAGGCAGAACCGTCCGGGCCGGGATTCGCACTGGTTTCTTCTGAGCCTTCTTTTGTTTCTTTTTTGTATAAAAATGTTGATACCATACCATTCGGGGGCGCCCCACCGGGCAATTCAGTTTGTTTCAGTGATAGGAGATAGGCAACAAGCTGCAATGCTTCTTTTTTTGCAACCAATATGCCTCCCTCTTTTACGTATCTCTCGGGCACGGTCACAATCACGTCTTCCTGGGAGGGTTCTTTTTTTACTTCAAAGAGCCAGGGATAGGCTGGCATAATGGATTCCTTTACAACAATGCGCGGATTGAATAAATGTACCAGATTCCATTCCTTGCTCGGCTGACGGGTGCCGATAGACGTAAGATCCGGCCCGGTGCGTTCCGTTCCCATCAATGTAGCCGTGTTGCGCCACAGATCCGTCCTTTCGTTGGCGGCATAATCCGGAGCTACACTGGGACGCTGCCCCCACATCTTATCCATATCCACATTTCTGACCTGCTGGGTATGACACGCTACGCAGCCATTGGCCACAAAAAGCGCCTTCCCTTTCACAGCATCATCGCTTAATGGCTGAAAGCCGGGGAGCGGCGCATTGTTTTTCTCATTATTAATGGCCGGGACCAATGCAACAAACACCGTCAAAACCAGAAACAACAAAAAGGCTGCACCAAATAATTTAGTATGGTTATCAAAAAAATCCATGTCAATTCATATAAAAATGGAGGTATTTATCAATCGTTATTTTCCTGGACTATCGCTTCAAATGCTGTCTCGCGAATGTCGATAACGACACTGCTGACGATCATGTGGTACATATTGTAAGCAAAAAACAAATGGGAAAGCCACATCAGGCTGCCACCGATCGCACGCCATAACCAGAACGGCGCCATGAAAATAACGCTGTCGATAAAAGGTTTTCCTTCCATCCACATCAGCCCGCGCAACGTGCTCCCGTACATGAGCGGAATGGTGTAAAATAGCAGTCCGATCAGCGCCAGCCAGAAATGCACCCCTACTGTTATTTGCGGAGGTTCAAGGCCCGTCAGCCGCGGTAGCACGGCATAAATACCGGCCCAGAGAAAAAAGCAGATGATCCCGTACATTGTCAAGTGCGAATGTGCGACAGTGAAATCGGTAAAATGCCAGAGTAAGTTGGTCGACCGGAAGGCTTCCGCCGTACCCTGCAATGAACCCGTGAAATAGAACACGATGCCAGTCAGGAAAAATGGCAGCGTGTAACTATCCGGTACTTTGAACCAGGCACCTTTAAAAGTCATCACGAAGTTGGTCGTCCCGGCCACCACCGGAATAATCATACCTGCACTGCCTACAATAGCAACTGTTTGCAGCCACCATGCTATGGAGCTAAAAACAAAATGGTGCGTACCAATGGTCGTATAAAACAGAATCTGCGCCCAGAAAGCCAGTATCCCCAAACTGTACGAATAAATGGGTTTATTAAGCTGCTGAGGCAGAAAATAGTACACAATACCCAATGTAAAAAGCATAAACCACATGCCTACTCCCTGGTGCATATAGTAGCCTTGAATGATAGTCTCACCCAGCCCATTTTGCCAAAATGGTAAGTAAGCGACAACCGTAATCGTAATCCCGAAAATGATGGAGGCGACAATGTACCAGTTGGAAATATAGATTTCTTTGGTGGTACGGTTTGCAATGGTTTTAACAAAATTGTACAACGTAAGTACCAGACCAATTGCAAAAGGCAGCATCACAGGCCAGATATATTCCCGGTATTCTCCGCCACCATTGTTGATACCTGCCATCAAACACAACGTACCCGAAAACACGGTTACATTGATCAAAACCAGCGCATACCAGCCCAGCTTAGTACTAAAAAGCTGCGTATTACTGACCCTTGGCACAACGTAATGCCCAAGTCCGAGCATTGCCAGCGATGCCCAGCCCCAGAAAACCGCATTGGTATGTACAGGGCGAAGTCTGCCAAAACTCAGCCAGCTCACCTCGTCCACATCGGGCGCTACGAATTTGATCCCCACATATTCCCCCACCGTTGTACCGAAAACGAGCCAGAAGGTGGCACATCCGATATACCAGAGAATGAGCCTGGCTAATTCAGGGTCAATTTTCGGACGTACCTGTGCGCTTTTTTTACGGGCAACAAAGGGTAAAGCGGCATGATGGGCTACATGGGTGATGAGGCCTCTTTCATCTTTGGGTACCAGCAAACCTGACAATTCTGAATTGGTGAGCTGGTAATCCCGTTGAATTGTTGCGGCTGCCGAGGCGGCCGGTGCCGCAGCGTCGGCTGCCGGTATGGCTTTGTTCTTTTTTAAAACATTTAAAATCTTAAACCAGCAACAGCATTCCGCAGATGATGGGAATTTCGATCAGGACGATGGTGATGATGATTCCGGTATGACTGAATAGTGATCCCATGCTTCTTAGAAACGTATTTTTAAATATTTTTTTCGGGGTTAGACTTACCAAGTCTCGAAGACTTGGTAAGTCTGTCTACCAACCCCCACCCAGCGCTACATACAAATCCGTAACGGCGAAAAACCGGTCTTTTTTAATACCTGCCAATGTAAGCTCACTTTGAAGCACATTGCCCTGGGCAGTAATTACCTCCAGATAATTGGCCACACCATCCTGAAAAAGCATCCTCGCATTTGTGGTGGCCTGCCGAAGGTTTTGCGTCCTGAGCAATGCTATATTTTCCTGCTCCTTCAATTTCTCTATTCTGACCAATGCATCCGAAGTTTCTCCAATGGCATTCAAAACGGACTTTCTAAATTCCGCCACGGCCCTCTCCTGCTCCACTTGCGAAACTTCATATTGGGTACGGAGCCGTTTTTGCTGAAAAACAGGCTGGATCACGCTGCCCGCAACCGCACCAAACAATGACGCCGGTATGTTGAACCAGTTACTTGCCAAAAAGGAATTCACGCCGCCGCTTGCCGTAATTCTCAGCGCCGGGTACATATTTGCTTTGGCTATGCCGATGTTGGCGCTGGCGGCAACCAGTGCGAGCTCGCGACTTTTAACATCCGGCCGCCGACCGACAATTCCGGATGGAATTCCAGCTGATAATTTTTCAGGAAGCGCCAGTTGATCAAATGTCAGATACCGGTCGATACGCCCGGGCAATTCTCCTGTGAGGATTTTCAAAGCGTTTTCCTGGATATGGATAGCCTGCTCAAACTGCGGGATGAGCTGCATGGCAAGCTGCTGCTGTGCCTGCGCCTGCTGAACCGCGAGAGAACTCACCTGGCCAGCATTGAACTGCAGCCTGATCATTTCCAGTGTACTGTCGTTTAGCGCAACATTTTTTCGGGCAATCGCCAGCTGGGCATCCAGCATCATCAGGTTATAAAATCCTTTGGTGACAGAAGATACAATGTACGTCTGTACCGCGTTTCGGGCCTCCTTACTTTGCAGATAACCTGCCAGTGCGGCCTTCTGCTGGTTTCTGATCTTGCCCCAGATATCCGCCTCCCAGGACACGTTAACTGCGGCAGTATAATCCTCAATGTGGCCCGTCCCCAGAAATTTATCAAGGCTTAAACCATTCAAACTATTGTCCGACGGCCGGCTGCTATTGGAGCTGATTTGCAAGGCAGCCTGTGGGAGATAATTGGACCGGACCTGTGCAAAGATCAACTGGGCAGCTTCAATGTTTTTTAATGCAATCTGCATATCGTAATTCTTTTCAATTGCAAAACTGATCAGTTTCTGAAGGGTCGTATCGGTAAAAAATGCGTTCCATGGAAGGTCCGCAATGCTGCTCGTATCTTCATCAGGCTGGTCGCGAAAATGATCGGGGAATGCCGCAGTGACTTTCGGGGTATCCCTGGAAATTTTACAACCGTTTGCGGCTAACATCATCAGAATCAAGAGGGTCGTTATATTTTTCATCTGACTGGTTATACAGCGGTTAATACAAATTGACCCGCAGATGCATCAATGACAGCTACCGGCTTTCCGGAAAGTTTTTCCTGCAAAGCCTGAAAAACGACAAACTGTACCGGGATGATCAAAAGCCCCAGAATCACCCCGGATATCATCCCGCCCGCAGCTCCAATGCTGATCGAATGATTGCCCTGGGCGGAGGGACCGGTTGCCGACATCATCGGAATCAGTCCTGCAACAAATGCAATGGAGGTCATCACAATGGGCCTGATGCGTAGCCTGGCGGCTTCAATAGCGGAAGTTTTTAAAGACAAACCCGCATGCCGCCGCTGGACGGCAAATTCTACAATCAGGATAGCGTTTTTGGCCAATAAACCAATCAGCATGATCAGCGCCACCTGCACATAAATGTTGTTTTCAATCCCAGCCAGCCCAATCGCTAAAAATACACCGAGGATACCGGTCGGGATGGAAAGGATTACAGCCAGAGGAAGAATGTAACTTTCGTATTGAGCAGAAAGCAGGAAGTATATAAACAGCAGGCTCAAACCAAAAATGACGGCAGACTGGCCTCCGGAAGCAATTTCTTCCCTGGTTTGTCCTGAAAATTCGAAGGAGTAACCCGCCGGAAGCTGCTCAGACGCTACTTTCCGAATGGCTTTAATGGCGTCACCTGAGCTTTGCCCCGGCTTTGGAATGGCCGTTATGCTGATGGAATTGAATAAGTTATACCTCGAAGCAGTTTCTGAGCCGTAAACCCTTTTAAACTTGACCAATGTAGTGAGCAGGACCATATCGCCCAGCTTATTTTTGACCAATATCCCATCCATGGAAGCGAGTTCTGCCCGGTCTTTTTTGTCTGCCTGCACCATTACGCGGTAATATTTGCCAAAGCGGTTAAAATCCGAAGCCTGTGCACTGCCGAAATAACCCTGCATCGTAGCCAGGATATCTTTGGTGCCGACACTCAATTGTTCCGCTTTCATATTGTCAATTTCCATTTCAAACTGCGGGTAGTCGGCCCGGAAAGTGGTGAATGCTACTCCGATTTCGGGTTGTTTCATAAGCTCGCCGATAAAGCTGCTGCTGATGCCGCTGAATTTGTCGAGCCTGCCGCCCGTTTTGTCCTGCAGGACAAGATCGAGACCATCCACATTGCTGAAACCGGGTACTGTTGGAAAGGTGAACACAAAGAAATCTGCCCCTTTGATGGCAGATAATTTCTGACGGACAGTATCGACAATGGCATTGATATCTTTCACCTCTCCGCGCTCATCGGTTGGTTTTAAAAGTACAAAAGAGATACCCGCTGAAGGACTGATGGATAATGTCAGGAAATTGAATCCGCCTACGACCAGTACCTCTTTTGTTGCCCCGACAGATGCCAGTAATTTTTCGGCTTCCGCCATTACTTTATCGGTCCTGTCCAATGAAGCACCGGCTGGCATGGAGAGCGATATCGCGATAAAGCCCTGATCCTCTGCGGGAATAAAACCAGAGGGTGTTCGGTTAACCATCCAGACCGCCAATGCAACCACCAGCAAAAGTCCGCCCATACTTGCCCACTTGTACCGGATCAGGTAGTCCAGGCTGCCGGTATATTTAAAAATCAGTTTGTCAAAACCGGAGTTAAATCCGGCAAAAAATTTGTCCTTAAAAGTCAATTTTTTATCTGTCGCGCCTGCTTGCTGATGATTGGATTTCAGAAAAAGAGCTGCCAATGCGGGGCTGAGCGTTAAGGCATTCACAGCAGAAATGACGATGGCGATCGCAAGCGTAAATGCAAATTGCCGGTAAAAAACGCCTGTGGAACCTTCCAGAAACCCAACCGGCAAAAAGACGGCTGCCATCACGAGTGTTATGGAGATAATCGCGCCCGTAATCTCGCTCATGGCAGATACCGTTGCTTCTTTGGGTGGCAGGTGTTCATTCTGCATTTTGGCATGCACGGCTTCCACGACCACAATCGCATCATCGACTACAATACCAATGGCGAGGATCAATGCAAATAATGTGAGCAGATTGATCGTAAACCCAAAAAAGGACATGAAAAAGAATGTCCCCAGAATCGCGACGGGCACTGCAATGGCAGGTATGAGTGTGGACCGAAAATCCTGAAGGAAAAGGAAAACAACAATGAAGACGAGTACAAATGCTTCGAGCAGGGTATGTTGCACTTGTGAAATGGATTGGTCCAGAGAATCCTTGGTGTTATAAATGACCATGTACCTGACGTCTTTGGGAAAATCCATGGAAGACTTTTCAAGAAAGGCTTTGACCGCCATCTGGATCTCGCTGGAATTGGAACCCGGCAGCTGAAATATGCCGATCGGGAGCGCTGTGCGGCCTTTCACGCGTGATTTGCTTCCATACGAGTACGAGCCGAATTCTATTCTGGCGACATCTTTCAGTCGAAGCACGGAGCCGTCGGCATTGGCGCGTATCGCAATGTTTTCATATTCTTCCGGCTTATTCAGCTTGCCTTTGTATTTGATCACATACTCGAAAGACTCCTCGCTATTTTCGCCAAACTTGCCCGGCGCCGATTCCAGGCTTTTATCCTGGATAGCGGCATTGACATCGCCTGGCGTCAGATTATAGGTGGCCATCTGAGTCGGATTCAGCCAGACCCGCATGGAATAATCCTGATTGGAACCGAGTATAAATGTTTGTCCGACGCCGGGTATCCGTTTGATGGCCGGTATCAGGTTGATCTGCGCATAGTTGGCCAGGAATGTCTGATCGTATGATTTACTGTTTTCGGAGTACAGGTTGAGCACCATGATCAGGCTGTTTTGCTGCTTGGCCGTGTTAATACCCTGCTGAATCACCTCTGCGGGCAATTTGCTGGTCGCCTGCGCAACCCGGTTCTGCACATTCACCGCCGCCTGGTCAGGGTCTGTTCCCAGTTTGAAATAAACCGTAATCGCAAGCGAGCCGTCATTGCTGGCTGTCGAGCTCATGTAGGTCATCCCCTCAACACCATTGATGGATTCTTCAATCGCAGGGGCAACGGATCTCAGCACCGTTTCCGCATTGGCACCGGGGTAAACCGCGTTAACCCGAACTGCGGGCGGCGCAATATCGGGAAACTGCTGAAGGGGCAGGCTTTTAAGTCCGAGTAACCCAAGAATGACCAGGATCACCGAAATGACGGTAGCAAGTACGGGCCGGTCTATCAATTTCGCGATCATAGTGAGTTTATTTGAGTGCCGAACGAGGGTTGTTATACGTCACTAACATCTCCGGCTGGATGGTTTGTCCTTCCTGCAAATGGTCTATGCCGCTCATGACGATCCGGTCGCCTGCTTTGAGCCCTTCTTTAACCAGGTAACTAGTCCCACTTTTGCCAGCAATCCGAATAGCTTGCCGGCTGAGCTTGTTTTTTTTATCCAAAGCAAAAACAAAGACTTTGTCCTGGATCTCTATCGTAGCTGCGGCAGGTACCAGCACTGCATCACGATGACTAAGACCAAGCCTGACCTTGCCCGTATTACCGGACCGGAGCAATCCCTGCTGATTTCGAAAACTTGCCCTGACGGTGATCGAGCCAGTATTTTTATCAAACTGACCATCAAACATGTCGACTTTTCCCTTTTGTATAAAAATGCTTTCATCCGAAAGAACAAGATCTACTTCCGGTACCTGCCTGATTTTTTCCCCCAGCGAATTGCCAGGGTATTGTGCTTTGAAGTTGATAAAATCCTGCTCGCTTAACGAAAAGTAAACGTGCAGCTGAGAAACATCCGACAGTTCGGTCAATGGTGCGGGATCCGATGGGCCCACCAATGTTCCCTGCTTTTTGGCTAACCGGCCGATATATCCATTCACAGGCGCTTCTATCGTGGTATACCCCAGATTGATTTTTGCTGATGCGATAGCGGTCTGCGATTGTTCGAGTCGTGCCTTTGCCATTTGCAATGTAGCGTCTGCAATTTTCAGCTGATAGTCTGATATAACCTTGTTTTCAACCAATGGTTTGAGCTTATCAGCCTCTATCTGCGCATTGATCACCGACGCCTCCGCAAAATGCATGCCCGCAATCGCTGCATTCAGCTGCTCGCGATAAGGCAGCTCATTGATCTTAAAAAGCGTTTGCCCCTTCCTGACAAATGCACCTTCATCCACAAAAACACGGTCGATATACCCATTTACCTGCGGCCTGATCTGTACGTTTGCCACCGCTTCAATGCTCGCCGGATAATCGTGATAAGTCGTGACCTGACCAGCACTCAGGCTCACAACCGGCACACTCGCCAAAGGCTGCGCGGTTTGCGATTTTTCCTGGCTGGAACACCCCATCAAAAAGGCAACTGATAAATAAATGCTAGCGCCAACAAATCTAAACAATAATAACTTTCCCATTTCCCGACTTGATTGCAAATATTAGTTGAGTACCCAAGAAGCAGATCCCGCTGAATGCTTTTTTCATTTCCGCTCCGGAGCTGGCATATCGAATCCATTTAAAATCATGGCGATGAGACAATAGCCGCTGATGAGAAATATCAATTCCCCTACCCCATCTTCTCCCAGCAGCTGCGCCGCATGGTTATAAGTTGAATCAGGAACAATGTGGCCGTTAACCAGCGCAAAGGCAATATCATGCGCAATCGTCTCCTCCTCACTTAATCCATTGGGGCGGCCACCGGCTGCAAGTGACGCAATAATGCCCGGTGAAAGACCAAAAGCTTCGGCCATGATCTCGTGTGCATAGAGTTCAAAACGTGAACCAAAAGCACCGCCAACCGTTAGAATTGCCACTTCACGTACAGTTTTACCAAGCGTCGCGTGCATGTCCAGGGTACGGAGAAAGCTCAAAGCCGCTACACCAAACTGCGGAAAATGTAACATCGGCGCAAAAGGGCCAAGCAATGCACCCTGATCATCGATCATGACAACCTGACTTTGACTTCTACCTACTAAATTGGCGATCTCATCATGAACATAGCGAAGCTCAGGATTCAGTGCTTCTGGTGGTAAAGGTTTGATACGCATATAAGGGTCTTAGCTTATTGTAATTCATTGGTAAACTGCCCGTCGATCAGAATAAAGGCCACGCGGCAGGTTTCGCCCGACCGGTTTGCCCAGGCATGGTTGGTACCCCGCTGAATAATGATATCACCGGCTTTGGCAGTTGCTTCTCCACGGTCGACGATCAATGTCAGCTCTCCTTCCAGCACAATCCCGTAGTCGATGGTTTGGGTGCGATGCATTAAAGGATGTGCCGCACCCTCTCCGGATGTGGAAGCTTTCTCACCGCCCATAGCCTTGAATTTAGCTGCCGCTTCCTCTTTGCTAAGGCTCCGGATCTCTTCTCCTTCCGGAGGGAAATCAATAACCCGGATGCGCGTGCCGCCTTTAGGTGGCGACAATATCAGGCTGGTTTCCTCGGGATCTTCGGGCCTGCTGCCGATCAATGCCGGGGACTGCAATGTACTCCAAACCTCGTGAAACTTGGCGCCATTGGGGCCACCGATCATATAGGTCCGCTCGGGGGAAGCTTCCGACAGGATAATAGCTTTCCCGTCCGCATCGTGACCCGTCAAAATGCGCCTGAATGTTTTTTGCTGGTTCATGCTGGTATTTATTAACTAATCCTTCGCTTGAAAACATATACCCCCAGGTAGTGGAACAGTATCCCTACTGCCCAGGCAGGTGTTGACCAAAGCGGCCACGGATAGGACCTGTCTGTCCAATACCATACTGCCCATATGGCAGGGACGACAAGCAGAAAAACAAGGAAATGAATTTTGAAACCCTTTTTAGGGTCGATCTGTGCTGGTGCATCTCGGTTAGTTAGATTTTTCATGCCTCAGTATTGTAATTAATAGTGTTTTATTCCTTTGATCAGCCAACCAGTTTTCGAATATCGAAAACTTACATATGGGTAATTCTTATGAGAAGCTCAAACTGCTCAGTTAGTCTTGCTTTCACAATTGCTAAAAATGTTTGAAAAGTCTGCCGAATCGAAACTCTACATATTGTTTTGCAAGAATTTTCCTTGAAATCTCACCCTTCTCTCTTTACAAATTTACAACAGCGCTACTCTTACTGAAAAGGAGGAAAATCACAAAAAAAGTGTGATCGAAGTCACAGTCCGCATGGTTATTTCCAATGTAGCAGAAAGAAGAGGTGTGGGCCCATAACGCTATGTCAAGCTGTCAAATACCTGTTCGACTATTCCCTGTCTCAAACCTTTCATGCGTTTACCAGCTATTGTTTGTTTGCGCAAAAGAGCACGCTGGTATTCTTCCGATAGATCTCCTTGACAATTCTCTTCGTGCTGTCCTTCGCAATACATTTCTGTTTTAATGGACACACGTCGCGCAGTCACTTTTGATAGTCCAATGTGTCTTTAAGTGCTTGCCCTCTGTACTGTACTCATGTGACCGAAATTGTAATTTCTTTCCATTGTGTAAGTATCCCTAGACACCAGACAAACGATAACAAGGGTTCAAGAATTTAATTTAGCAACAAGGTCCTCGTCTCGGTTTAGCAAACAAAACTCATAGTTTATTAACGCCAAAGACACATAGCTTTTTTCCGGTGAGCACTCAAATTCACAGGAAAATGCTCACCGAATTGCTCACCAACACGAGGAGCTTTTTTGGACAGTTTGTCAAAGTTGATACTGACAATCAACTAGTTAAATGCCTTAAAACAAGAATAGCGGAGGAAACACCTCCGCTATAACTAATTGAATATTATGCACTTAGGCACCCTGCAGAGAGAGAGGGATTCGAACGATTGACTTAATGTATTGAAAGCCAATAAAATAACGAAATCTCAAAAATGCGTTCCACGATGCACGAAACGGTTCAAATTCCCAGTGTAACCTTTTCTCCTAACTAGTTGATTTTCAATATATAACAACTCTATATTGCTTAAAGTTAAAACATTGATTTTGTAAGAAAAAATGGCAAGACGTAAATCGTGGAATTTTAGTTAAAGTGCGCCAAAAAAATGGGTTCCATTTCATGGTTTTAAGAGGCATTTTTTGATTTCGTAGATCAGCCCATGCAGGAGATTATTTTCTGAACGATCGTTCAGAAAATAATCTCCTGCATTTCGATATCAAAAACATGGAGACAAGGGTAGATGGTTTCTGATCGAAGTTTGAGCCTAGCGATTCTAAATTCAACAAGCATTTAAGAGTATTTGAAAACCGTTTCTCATTTTGTAGTTTCTAGAATAATCTCATATCAACAATATGAATTATTCATTATCAGTGCGACCGCTGTCGATTCAACGGTGATATTTCCATTTTCTTGGGGTGAGGAGTTGTATGAGGTGGATTGAACAGATCGGGAGTCGATAAATTCAAGTGGCCGCAGAATCTATCAACAATGAACGTATATCAGCCAACGTACTAGATTCTGATGCTGCACCTACTTGCCAAAACAGCGCCGTTTGCAGTACAAACCAAACCGGCATATCAAATTTGAACGATCCATCCATATTTATATTATTAAATACGCTTAAAACTAAGGAAAGTTATCAGAAAAAACCGATATTAATGCCGTGAATGAATATGCTCTGACTAGCTAATCATAACCTAATATGGTTGTAGCGAGGGAGCATAAATTTATTTATAAAATATAGAGTGAATAATAACTGACAACTCCTTCTGTCAAGATGAAAAAAATATCAGTCATTGCCACCATTTTGGTAATTATAGCTGTGCCGTATCTCGGTGCATATCTACATCACCATGGGAATTTCCCAGAAAACTATTTTGTATTTCCGCCGACTGAAAATCGGAAGCCGGAACCAAACTCCCTTGTCTTAGGAATCACATTTGTATTCTTCGTCTTAGCCATACTTCTTTTTGTGTTTCCGCAGGTTTTTGGATTCAAAAAATACAAAGGTCCAAGGCAAGCTATAAGAACGGGCCACAAATTACCATATTGGTTTTGGATCGGCTTAGCAGTCTGGTCAATATCCTTTATATCGTTTGCTTTTAAATGGAGTGAACCTAAATGGTTCGTACAATGGGCTTTTCTCCCTCTATGCTGGGGATTCATATTTATACTGGATGGGCTGGTATTTAAATTTGATCCCAAAGGATCGCTATTTTCTAACAAAAAAATAGAGCTAGCCTCAATGGCACTTACGTCGGTTTCAGGTTGGTTGATCTATGAGTATCTCAATTTTTTTATCGAACACAATTGGTTTTACCCTGCTGCAAACTTGATGTCGAGAAAAGTATACTTTCTATATGCAGCATTAGGTTCAGCAGCATTCATTCCGATGTCCTTTGAGTGGTATCAACTTCTTATTGCACTCAAAATTCTCAATTACAAATATAAACTCGGCCCAATTGTCGCATATTCGAAATCAGTGAGCGTCATTCTTGTCGCTGTCGGATTTGGCCTACTATTCGTAACTCCCTTTATATCCGATAATATTTTCTATGGTATCTGGATAGCACCAATAATAATTCTCGCATCACTAATGAGGTTCCTAAACTTAAAGACCCCATTTACTGAAATTAGAACTACTGGAAATTGGACTTTTTTATTGGTATTTGCCTTAACTTGGCTAGCTCAGGGCCTTTTTATTGAAGGTTGGAACTGGGCTAGTGGTTTTGATTTACCAAACGGTTCACCATATTCCAATAACCCAGCTTATTGGAATTATTGCATTCCATTTGTTTCAATATTTTACGTTTTCGAAATGCCCTTCTTTGGATACATGGGATACCTTTTATTCTCTATTCACTGCTGGCTTTGGTGGAGCGTCATACAGGGAGCTTTTTTTCCATCTCAGACACACAGTCTTAGCGACGATTTTGTCAAGTCATGACCCGTTTTATACTTGCCTGCGCTCTACTTCTAGTTTCTATCGATTACTCGTACTCTCGTGCAATTCGATGGAATCCTCGCAAAACCTATATCAATATCGGAAACCGCCTGGCAATATTAGAAGACAAAAGCAACTTGCTAAAAATAGACCAGGTATCTTCTGCGGAATTCGACAACAAATTTACTCCCTCACAGCAAAATACACTTCATTTTGGTCTAAACAAATCCGCATTTTGGTTAAAATTTGAGTTCTATAATAATTCATCTGAGAAGCTATATCTTCAACTAGAGCACGCCTTCATACCCACCGCTGACTTGTATGTAAGAGACTCCAAAGGCAGTTGGACAGTGATAAAATCAGGCTACAAGGTACTTATAGGTAATAAGCCCATAAGTGATCACTGGCAGTCCTTCCCGTTGCTAAGCGGCAAACACGAGTATTTCATAAGACTTATCCCCTACGTCCATCCCATTAATGTAAAAATTTGGAACAGCAAAAGCTATTTGATTACAAGTAACAAGGAAAAGCTCTACTACGGGATATACTTAGGTCTACTATTTTTTGTTTTTGCAATTCACTTGTTCCTTTTCATTAGCCTTAAACACAACTATTATTTGGCATACTGCTTATTAATTGTATCTTATATATTAACATCCACATCAGTCCTTGAAGGTTATTTTATTTATGCCTTTCCTTTTGCGGACATGATGTACTGGTATAAAATTGTTCCTGCAATAGATATGCCAATAATGCTCGTATATTGCTTGTTATTTTTGGAAGTAAAAAAATATCGCAGCAACCTATTCTATTTTACAGTGATGGTCTGCGTAATATTATTACTTTATCTCCCAATTCTTCATTTTCTACCTGATCTGGTCATTTTTGTTGCCAATTGGGTCATGGCACTACTGGTATTTATTCTAGCAATATATATTGGTGTGTCCGTCGGAAAATCGGGCAACAATCTTGGGTACTACTACAGCGTTACATACGTATTTTGGTTGATACTAGTGGCCATGGAGGAAATAAATATACAATTTGGCACACCTGAACATCTGTTTGATATTACCTACGTTTCAATTGCCATTTTAGTCGAATCCTTTTTTTTATCAATTTTACTTGCCAAACGACTTCAATGGGATAAAGAACAAAATGATCAAATTCGATTTGAACTGCAAAAAGATTTAATAAGGATTCAAGATCGATTTGACAATGAAATGTTGCAAGCTCAGCTAGAAATCCAAGAACAGACTTTCAACAATATAAGTCAGGAAATACATGACAATATTGGGCAGAGCCTTGGGATTGTTAGTATCAATCTCTATTCATTGGATAACATAGTCAATGAAAACGATGAACAACGAATCTCAGAATCCATAAATTTGGTGAGTAATGTAATGAATGAGCTCAGAGATATTGCAAAATCCCTCAACAGCGATTACCTAAGAAAAATTGGA
Source organism: Dyadobacter pollutisoli (assembly GCF_026625565.1). Taxonomy (NCBI): domain Bacteria; kingdom Pseudomonadati; phylum Bacteroidota; class Cytophagia; order Cytophagales; family Spirosomataceae; genus Dyadobacter; species Dyadobacter pollutisoli. Next base: position 107,414 of record NZ_CP112998.1, on the reverse strand, counting down.
TTGCTCGGTGCATTGGAACAGCAGGCTTCAATCCTGAGAAAAACCGGTATTTTCGAAGTGCAGATTCTATCGAATGACCAAATTATCCTAAGTGATTCAAATAAGGAGTTGCTAATATTTCGAGTTCTCCAAGAACTATTAAGTAATATCGTAAAACATGCCAAAGCAACTAATATTGTGGTTAATGTAGACTATCAACATACTCACCTTTCCATAACAGTTCAGGATAATGGGAATGGTTTTGACGTTGAGCAAATATTCAAGTCCAAGAGTAGTGGATTAGGGTTAACGAATATTAAAAACAGGGTAAACATGATCGACGGATCATTTTCTATAAAAAGCAGCCCAGCAAGCGGCACAGTTGCAACAATAAAAATTCCGGTTTAGAATACTCGTAACCGATCTTCCTAGTTTTTCGCCTCAGACCATATTGTGCCACCTATTCTTTACACCTACTCAAACCTTGGTCAAGACGAACCAGAGAAATCTGCAATACAAAATCAAGGCAATGGTGCGATAGACATATGCATATTGATAATAACATGGAGACCAGATACAACTCCATATCAAAAAGCCAACGCCACCAAACAAAAGTAGTAACAGTAGCCAGACTAGCGGAGAAAGGTATCCTAATACTGCCACTGTCCTTGAACGCTTGGGCACAATCAGTAATGAGTTTGTTGGCGTTGAGATCTTACCGTTTACTGCGAAATCAGCAATGTCGCCCCACATATCCTCGTTAATAGCTGCACCATGGCTGCCACTAACAAACTGGATCTGAAACTGTTTGAGACCTGTAAAACCTTCATGACCAGCCCCGCCGATGTCTTTAACTCCAAGAAACGGCACTTTTTGAAAAAAATTCGGAAAAATCGCAACAACCCAATCCGCCGAAGCAACATAGTTCAAGATTGACTTTACTCTTCCATCCTGAATTAGCGAATTCCATTTATAGGTTGTTGGGACCACACTGCCGGCAAAGAGCACGTTTTTGAAATGGCATGCAGGATAATCTTCCAGCGCCTGGGCCAACAGATATGTGCCGTTACTGTGTCCGACATACGAGAAATCGGCATTTGGATATAGCGCCAGATCCTCCGTGTACTGATCCATAAGCCACTCCACTTTGGCGCGTCGGGTTGATGGCAACAAAAATGACAACATAGGAAAATAGCCATAGCTCGACGTCTCAATAGCATATTTCCTTTTTGGACTGTCACCCAATAACTTGATCCTATTGGCAATCTTCTGAGTCCAGAATCCTCTATCACGTATACCATGGATGACGAAAATGACATCAGTAACACTAGTATTAACCGGGAAATTTACAGCATCTAGTGGTACAACAGTTCTTTTTAAAAGCTCCTCCTTAGTATCCAAAAGCGCACTACGCAAAACCTTATAGCGAGCTTCTCCTTCGGTGTCATTCCCCATCTTCACAACATTTGAATGACTGGATTTAGGCACCTCGAGATAGACAAAATCACCCCCTGTGACGAGATCCACATTATCTTCCGGTGATACGATATCGTCCACTGTGCCAAGAAGCTGAATCACCAATGCACCTCCCTCCCGCTTTCTGCCTTCATTAAAGGCACGTACCATGGCAAGCCATTGAATACGAAGCTGTATTATAAACGAGGCCCCTTTCTTAACTTGAAACAGCAAAAGCCGCGTTCTAAAAAAGAACATGACCAGCTTACCGAGAATTACACCTGCCCTAATGTACAAGGAATCTAAAATGGACAAGTCACGGGCTGACCATCCTCGGTTCATAGCGGCTAGCAGGATTATTCGTTCTATCTTAATTGCCCATTCCCTTGATTGCTTGATTTCAATTTTTCTCTCAAAGGGTGCATTTGAATTTTCACCACAACTATAAACATAGATTTTACGAGCAAATAAAGCACCGATGCTATGGCCAATTAGAATTATGCGCTTGTAGTGTTCATGGTTATTGTCCTCAGCATGGTATTCCCATATGGCATCAATCTGCTCAACTAATGCTTTTACCAGATGTATCGGATTCGCAAATGAAACCCACGAAGTAGGAACATTGGGAAACCAAATATCAGAATGCGGTTTGTCCTTGATAAGACGGTTCTTGATATCTCTCAATGAGGTCGAGTCACCAGCAGTTGCGTGCAACAAGATAACAAGTTCTGAAGAATTGGCTGCCTTAAAAAAGGTTGACTCATCATCGGGCTCAAACTTGATTTTTATTTTTGACATATCATGAAAAGACAATATTTATTTTCTATATTCATTAATTTGTACTTTCTTTTGGTACTCACTACAATCCTGAAAATCAACCTGGTTTCGCCAGCCGAGCCTTAGAATTGCTTTTGCTTATAATAATACCTAGTACCACCAACAGTGTAAGATGGAAAATATAAAAAACAAATACCGTTTCCGGAGCGATCAATCGATACTCAAAATAATCCTTAACAATAATATCTTGAAATGGCGGTGACAATTTTCTCACTATTCGCACCAACAATCTGTAAATGTTGTCAGCCATTAGCTTAATCTTATAAACGACAAATAGCTCCAAAATAGCCGTAATACCGATCGTGATAACCAATATGGTCTTCGCAAACTTATGAGAAGAAATGAACTTGGGTGCTTTGTCAGCTGTTAAAAACCAACCAATAACTGTAAGTATTGCCAAGGACATGGTTATTTCGAAGCTAATATATCCCTCATGAAGATCTTTCAAATCTTCAAAATAAAACCTATAAAGTTCCAGCAATTGATCATCCATGTATTACGAATTTCCTGTTTGAGTTAAATATTCTAATAAATAGTAATTGGTCTTTCATCCCTCATTCATTATGAGATGGTTACTACAATAAGAAAACCCACCTCACATCTTTAAATTCCCATTGAATATAGTCAGAAGAACTACTATTTTGACATACATAAATATTTGCAAGAATAATATTGTTGTAAACCATATCTCGCTTAACTTAAATTAAAATTACTCAATATTTCAATTACTATTTTTGTATATTCCAACAAAAATACTGTCAAGTACAGCCACTAAATTTTTATCAATTGTCTTGAAAGCAACCTCTGTCGAATTGTTTGGGAAATTTATTAAAGAGAAGATAGCCTCCTTGTCATCGCTAATCCAGATAAACATCGGCAAGTCAAATTTTTCAGTTTCCCTAAAATTCAGATTCTCTCTAAGAGAAGTTGCCAGCTTGCTATTATTCCTCTCCAATAGGTTATAGAAGTGGAGCGGTTGCAGTTTCTCAAATGTAATCTCAGATCGATGCTTAGAAAGGTAGTTTAAGATCTTTTGTTTTCTATCAACCTTCCATTTCTCAAAACCACCCTTATCTCTCATAGCAGCTTCAAATTGTTGACGGCTCTTCTCTGTCCGCTTTTCAGAGCCATAAGTAACCATCTGTATTTCAAGTGAATCATCCTTATTGTTAAATAGCAAAAAGTCTCTATATCTATTATATTCTGCTGGGCTTGAAAATTGTCCATAGCAGGGAACGTCAGCAAGTATGTGTAGTTTCCGCTTTGATCTACGGAACAATCTATTTATTTCGACAAGATTCTCTGGAAACTGGCCGATAGACTGAGTAGACATCTTCTCAACTATTCCTTCAATTTGCGATGTAAGATGACGATGAGTTTTTGTGGTAACAGCGATATTCTTTTGGATCATCAAAGTCTGCCGTTGAGTAGCGATGTTTTGTTCATTGGCTTGATACATCTTAATTAAAGTAAATACGATAGTCGTAATAGCCAATAATCTTGAACCGTAACGCATAATAGACCTCAGCGTCACGCGTGAAATCTGATATCCTAAAATTAAAATATGAGAAGGCGATTCTTGATTTTCCATATTGAACGAAGGTTCATACTTAGGTTATAGAATTAAAAGTTCTCTCACATACCCGTAGATTCTGCTGTCACATATACAAGGTGCTAGTGCATGACAAGTTTTTTGTGAGGTAAGTATTTTGATTGCAATGCCTAAACGGGCACGATCATTGAAAGTTTCTAATAATAGAAACAGCACCAAACTTCAAACCTCAGTTAACAATGATTCATTATTAGCAAGAAAAAAAATAGATTGACCTAGGGTAATTTTATCTGTCGAATTTTAAATCAACGGACATACTCTTTGCATAGAAATAGTCGTAAACGTTACCCTGTAAACGTCTAACACCTCAAACCGTCCTACTATGACTATTACCGTTTTGTTTAAGATTTACTCCAAAACGACAAGTTAAAATCCTGCGTCCTTGCAGTTTCACCTGTTTAGAGGAGAAATTATTTAGAGATAAGGTTGCATGCATAAGCAATATTTTCAGTATCAAAATTCGCTTAATTAGCACTCACTAACAATACTGATTTTTTAGTATTCTGAGGACCAATTTTCAGGCTTAGAATTTAGTAATCTTGCTAGTCCGAAGCGTTAAGTTCCGTCCATTGACGCACATCATATTCTTTGGTGAACTTATTGTCAAAACTATAAGTCATCAAAAGTTACGTTGCATCACAAGTATGCGCTGATTGCCTACAGCTATTTTTCCGGTGGCTGTGAGCGGAACCTCTTTGACTTTCACGGTTTGGCTCACATTGCCTCCTATTGTGAAAGCAATGTTGTTCCTTATCGCCACCACCACATCACTGTGTGAACAGAAGTCTCCAGGGAGGTCGTCATATGAGTGCGCTGCGTTTCCGCAGGCGAGACCTGTACGAAAATAACCTACGAGATCACCCACTTCGAGTATCCGGTTATTCAGTCGGACGGCCCAATAGGCTCGGGAGGCATCATTGTTCAAAAATGCTGTTTTGCTATCACTAAAGTATGTGGTATGGCGCTGAGAGAATTTGAATGATTTTGTGAGTAGAGCTTCTCTCACCACGAAACTTATAAATACCGCCGACCAAGCCACACTGACCGGCTTCGGTGCCAAAGGCACCGAAGCCCAGTAGGCGTCTATTCGGGATTTGGATTCTGGATGATTTTCATTGCGTTTGCCAAAGAGAAAATCCTTATATTCTTTGCCTGCCGTTTCAATCAAACGGTCTACTTCGGCATTTATGGGCGTGCGTAGCAAGGAGGCATGGACAAAGCCATTTAACTGGTGGCCATCAATAAATGTGCTGCATGGCTGCCAATCGCCACTCGCTCCTGCAAGCGGCCCGTTCATTGTCACAAGGTGGCCTACCGGCAGTATTGCCAGTGGAGCCTTTGATGTGTTCGGCTCAATCCGTAGGTTTGCCTCCGGTGTGTTAACTCGTAAATCCATTGAAAAATTGGAAGTAGTGACTAAATAATATGTTTCTTATTTCAAGTAGCATTTGCAGCGATACCAATCTGAATCCGGGTGTCTTTAAACTCCAGGACCTCTCATTGACATCGTACTGGTTATCGCTCAAAAAATCATACATTCAACAAATCTTGGATGTGCTGCACTAAGCTTCCCACCAAAATCTTATCATAACCAAATATCCCCAAAGCACTGTTTCTTTTGCTGTAAGTTCACGTAATGTCATAGCTTCTACCATCGCTAATGCTCCCTATCAGTATTAAGATCGCGCTAGTAAAAAAAGTTTAGGATGTTGAACAATGCTCGTGACTGTCGGATTTCTTGGCTAATCACTTTCTTTTCAGAACTATCATCTGATTTCGCAAAGTTGGAACGCTAGCCCTTCCGGTTTTAGGATCTACTTCATCACTGAAATAATCGTCTCCCAACCCATCGTCAGCAATAACAAACAAAGTTTGCTTTTGTAAGTCACCCCAAGCCATACCTTCCACATTACAAACCACTGGCACACTACTAAAATCAAAATTTAGTGTGTCATTTGGCTCTAATTCGTGTGTTTTACTATTAACCGTTACACTTCGGATTTGTGCAAAAACTCGATTTGGGTTACCACCAGGCTGTTTTATATAACATCTCTCTAAGACTAGGAGACAATTTTCATCTACGGCAAGTATCTCTGAAATTCCGCCAGGCCTATCGCTTTTGTCGACTGCATCTGCATCATATCGCCTGATTTTATATTTGAAACGTTCTGGTTGCTCTTGGTCGTTATCCACCAAAGGATTCTTATAGCGATAAAAGTATACGATTTCGTTAGCAATATCAGTACCGCTTTCCCATCCTGCTTCTGCCGCAATCCACAGTGCACCGGAAGGGGAAAGAGCTATTCCTTCGACTCCTTTATTTTTACTTGGTAAAGGTAGTTTAATGATCACGCGAGGATTTGGAGCGTGTAATTGCCCTATGCTAGAGTAAACACCTGTATAAGTATCGGTTTCCACCGAGAAAAAATAGGCATCTCGAATTGAATCATACCTAACACTTTCAAAGTAGTAATCTGTCCTGATATCCTCGCTAAGATTTCCTCTATTGAAATCACGAACATTGTTGCAATTCCTGAATTTAAAATAATGGCCCCGATCATTTGCTAGAATCCATTCTTCTGTCCTTGGTATGTACTCAATTGCTGAAAGCCCGTGGAATTTGCTGGTTATCGATTTTAGAATGGTATCACTCCGGATTTCGAATTTGTTTTGACACGCTCCGCAATACGGAGTTAGCATTACAAGTAAAACTACTGCTAGAATATTTTTCATAAATGGATTGAACAACGCTGACTGTTTGCTGATTAGTAGATCATTTTGCCTTTAGCCTATTTTTTAGAGTAAAAAACGGCATGTCTACTGCAAGAAAGAAGCTCCACCTTACCTTGGGTTTGCTAAGAACTGTGCTGTTACTAACATCAATTTTGGAAAGACCGGGGCCATATTGAAAGCCGTAACCTAATGACAAGGGTAGATTACCGAAGAATCCGTATACTAGAAATATTCCCGGTGAGAATATTTGTCCAAGCTTGATCGTGTACTCTTTCGAAACAGCATTCGGATCTACTGTTCCATTGTTTTGAACAACATTATCTTGCTTTTTTAATTTGTAGTCTACGATTGCGCCCAAGTCAAATAATGAGGCAAAGTAACTTAGTGAGCCGCCCCGTCCCCAACTTTGGAATCCCGGAGTAAAAGAAATACCAATAGGCGCGCTTACACCAAATCTATCCGCCCAAGCACCGGTGGACGATCCTGTTCCGTTAGAAGTAGACCAATAGGCTCCCAAATATGTCTGAACTGAGATATTTCCATGAGAACTCTTTTTTATAGATGAGCTACCTACTGGTAAAATAACATTCTCCAGGGCCGCTTTGACTGCTTCTTCATCCTTTGCTTCAACCATGTTTGCCATGAATAGAGCATATGGCTTGACTTTTTCAATGAAAGTGATCATTTTGCTTAGGCTATCATTGACTGCCTTTAGAGTACTTTTAAGAAGATTGAGCTCTTTGTCGATATTAGTAAAATCTGCGTCGGCAGGCATTCTTTTCCTCTCCTCCTCCTTACTTTTCACAACAGAGTCCCTTTTTTTATTTCCTGAGGTTAAATTGTGAACCTCTTTTAAAATGTCGACTGCATCATTAACAGCCTGAGTGTACTGTTCAGAATATATGTCCTTATACAAACCATTAGCCTTTCTTGGAATCGTAAGATAATTGTCTTTTATCAATTGGGAGTCGAAAATCTTGAGGATGCTGAACGTATAATCTAGAACATCCAAAGACACACCTATATAACTATGTATGTTTTCGTTTGTAAGTTTTTCCCTTTTGCTAATTTTATTTTTTATCTCTTTATAACTAACTGAGAACTTATCTGTCAGATTTGCAAATTCAGCTATTTTACTTTGAAAAACGAATATTTTATCTTTTTCACGCTCCAAAATTGCAGTCAGCTTAACCGGCTTAAGTTCAAAGAAGAATTCTATATCCCTATTTTTTACTTGTTGATAAAGTAATCCAATAAATATTTGGGTAGATATCGGATCAGCTATCAGATTTCTTATCTCCTTAGGAGATACCCAAATGGTACTGTCCTTGCTAAAACTTGCCGAATCAGTTCGAAGTGCTTCCGAAAACAAAGCAGCAAAAGCCAAGGTGGCTCCCATATTCTTAAATTCGTTGAGGGAGTTACTAGTTACGACTGGATTGAATTCAGGAAATTCAGAAAACTCGCAAATTACTTCCGCCAGATTTATAGTTCCAGCCTCTAGGTCATGTAAAAGTCGTAATGACCGTATGGCTACTCTCATTTCTGGAAAATTCCTAAGAAGCTCATTATATTTGGGCAATTCAAGTACATCATCCAAATTGTAGGTTATGAGTTTTAAATCGTCAAGAAATCCATTTCTCAATGCCGGAAGCATCTGTGGATAGGTATGAGTTAGAAGGTTGCTAAGATTAGAAGTCGTTTTCGGAAACAGAATTTGAAACTCAGGATTTTCTTGCGAGAATTTCTTAAACCTATCAAAGAATGCTACCGTAAGTTCCTGCTTTGCGCGATCGATCATGATGTCTGCAATTGCATTAGCAAATTTTGTGACATCTATCCCACCTAGTGAACCGAGCCCTCCGAAATTTACAGTTTTAAATTTTTGAGTTTGATTGTCCAGTTCACCACTTAATTGATTGGACGCAACTTCAATAAAAGGATTATCAGATAGATCCTCTTTAATTCTAGATAGAATATGAGAGCTAGATGTGTCGGTTTTTAGAATATTCCCTGAATTAATATATTTAATAAGTATGGAGTTAAAGACGGTTAGATTCGTAACGGTTGGAAACAAAACAACCTTTCCGGTAGTAACCGATCTTTCAAATTTAATATCACTGTTGATTCTAAGTACGTCATAATAGACACTCTGCGAAAGGCATTTAGTTAACGAAAATATCGAAATTATCGCGATAACAAGTAGGCGTTTTTCCATCAAGCTCTGTACATTTTAAAGGGTTCAATACTATCACTTATAACGAAGGAGTTTTGGGCAAGAAAATCCTTCACTCTACTTATTCTGTTAGATCTTTGTATGTCATTTGTAGACAAAAATCTAGCAACAAGTCCACAAATTATCGGACAATATGCACTTGAATTTGACAAAGTACTTATAGGATCTATATCAAATATACCTGTTGTAGTAATTTGCCTGTTTAAAAAGAATACGTTAACTTTCCTAATAACATCGATATTAGAAAAGTTGCTGAATGCTCCAACTAGAATTATTTCATTAATTAAAGATAGCGGGTTCAATACATTTTCATTTACACCACTTTTATTTCCCGCAGCAATAATTACTGTTCCCTGCGATATTATTCTTTTTATGTTTTCACTAAGGCCGACTACTTCGGATTTACTTAAATCAAAACTAAAATTCAAAATATCTATATTGCCAGCCTTCACAATACTATCCAATGAAGTTTTTAGCGCATTTGATTCTATATTTCCATTTGAATCTGTAATTTTAAAACTTCGAATTTGTGATCCCGGAGAAATTCCTGTAATGAATCCTTCGTTACCGACCATAATCCCTGCTACATTTGTTCCGTGTGGGTTTGTTAATGAAGGATCCGCGCCTTTCAAATTGTTCTCCTCATTACCTATGAGCGCATTCTCCAGAGATTTATGCCTAAAATCTATACCGCTATCCAATATGCCAATGATAAAATTTTCACCACTGCCTTTGATGAGAGATTGATTCTGAATAATAATCCTTTCAACTAGATTATTTAGACTTTTTGGAAGGATTGCTCTCTCTATTGGTGCTATTATCCTGGGCAAAACACCGCCACTCCAATAATAACAATCACCATCATCTCTCAGCCAAGTATCAATTCCCTCAAACATATCTCCCTGATACAGCTTTCCGTCCACTTCAATCTCACTACCAGGAGGTAAAAATTGATAGGTGGGGGCATCAAGGCGAGGTCTACTTGCTCTAACATTCAGATTTCTTTCTTTTACGGTTACTTTCATTATCCAACCGTCTTAATTGTTTTTATCTTTTTTTTTTCTGGGTCTGAGCTGTCATCCTTTGGAGCGATAGCACCTCTAAATTTCATTAGCTTGTTAAGTAAATCAAACCAGAATGGAGCACCAAAGGAAATAGCTAATGCTGTTAAGATCCATCCCAGAAATCGAATCGGATCGCATTTACAGAATTCTTCCCAGAACTTGGATGTTTCCCATCCAAGCCCCAAAACATGGTTTATTCTTGGTATGTCTGTTCCAAGTTCCTCTGTCGCAATCTTGTCGATGGTTGATTCTATTTTGACTTTTGCAGAACCAGACACTCGTTCTTTGGCCACATTAAAATCATTAATCTGAGATATAATTTTTGCTCTTAAAGCGGGACTATTCTGTAATTTGGTGGCAATTGTTATAGTATCAATATTGAAGAAAATAGCTATGAACAAACCGATTACTAGAAGCATAAATTGGTTCCATTTTTTGTACAGTCCAGTACACTTCTCCATCATTTCAACATACCAAATCTCCAAATATTCTCGAAACTTGGTTACATCACCTTGCGCATCGACCCATATAGAATTTAGATATTTTGCTGTTTCTTCTGGAATTATATTACCACGGTGTCCTGTTTCACAATTGGAAGTACCAGCTTGATTTAGGTTTTTTTCGGTGGAATCTGGTTTTGATTTGTTCAGCAAATCTATTAGATGATCATATTTGTCGTCCAGTTCTTTTATAAATTCTTTTTTATCAGATTTTGGGTCGGCTAATATCCGCCTTATTAGCCGAAATACTTCTTCTTCTTCTTCAGCGCCTACAGTCTTTTTATTATGCCCAACCAAAAATTGGAATATTTCGTCTACTTTATTTTTAAGTCCCCACTTAGTATTTATATTGTTTTGTGATATAGTAGCAGTCCAAGTTATTTTTCCGTCCTTCAAGGTTTGCTCGATGGTAGGCCTAAACGATTCTCCTGCCTTTACCGCATCTCCTCTTAGTAAATCAATAAGTACTTTGGAAAAGGTTTCCTTACTAATATATGTTGGCCTCTTTCCAAACAAAATATTCTCTGTCAAATACTTAATACCGGGATGACTATAAAAGACTTTTGTGAACTCTTTTTTGCCGCTACCGTCGTCAAGCATTTGGCCGATAATTTGCTTAAGAACACGTCCCCTGAGTCCCAAAATTGAAGTGGCTATAATTTCCTGCAAAATTGTTCCAAGTAGACTATATAGTAGATAAATAAATACCAAACCTATCACTACGTCTAAAACCTCGCTATCAAACATGATATTCTAAAATTTGTCTTTCAATATTTTGTACAAATATTTTTCATGCGCTAAGCCTGCTTTGGATGGTTTTCAATTACTCGGCCAATACCGAGTATATCAGCGAACCGAAAGCAATCAACGATTTTATATAATTCGGAACACCATTCTTTACAATGGGCCACGTTTCTGATGAAATCTAGGAAAAGAATCCCTATTGGTTGCATGACTATTGATCATGTCAAAATTACCTAGTCCTTATCCTTGCCACAATACTGAAAATTAAGTATTTTAGCATGCAAGGAAACTCGTGAGATAGTTGAGCCTCCGCCTCATGTGATATTGGTTATGCACAGCGAGGGATTTGAACGATTACCTTAACGGATTGAATATCGGTAAGATCTCTACCTTCTAGAAGCTCTTTCCATGATCCACGGAAGACCCAGAATTCCTATAGATAGACACCGTCTAACTTATTAATTATTAGGGACTGGAAGTTTGAAATCTTGGTTTAATATTTAAGGATTGGGTAGGGCATGCTAGAAACAGCATGCTAGAAACAGCCAGCTATTTCAAACCTTGCCAAGCCTCCTCAGCCTGGTCTGGTATGCCCCGAAGGTAATTTATTTTAGAACGATCATTCAAGAATTAGATATAAAGCAAGCGTTCGACCTTTTCCGAATTTGAAAGCATGGTGTCGAAGATGGATGTCATTAATTTTATGTTTAAGCCTGCTTCCTCGCCAAGTGTATGGAATCGTCTGGCAACATTCCCTTTTGATAGTTGAGGTGGTAGTAGGCCATCTTCCAGCGCGAAATCGGAATCATTTACATGAAGACGGCCGATAATCGCCCATGCCGGTTCGATTATCGAAATTTTTTTAAATGGGCATCTCCATTTGAGAATAGATAATTGAACACGATCAGCTTAAAAAGTCTAGGCGATTCTAATCGATAGATTGGAAGATATTTTTTAATTATGTTAAAGACCTCCAAGTAGTTACCCAAGTACTTGTAGTGTTCCAGTGTGGCTTTGTAGTCAGGACAATCGCTGCCTATCAATCGAAGAAAAAGTGACGGGCATATCGCCCTGGTTGCAAGTTCATCTGGCGGTTTAAGGTGCGACCGGCTACCGAGTGGTCAGCTAAAGAGCCGGTTGACTGAGTGCAGGCTGGCAACCGTCATTTTTTGCTTTGAAGCTTTCGTTTGCGCTGAACACGTTCAGTTAGATTAGCTGCTCATAGAGATTCTATAGTTAGATATGGAAACTCGGGTGAGGGAATTGAGCAGATGGAGGAGAATGAATGGAGGTGACTAGAATATGGCAAAATGAGCGGAGACAGGTTATCTTCAAGCTTGTTTCAATTTGTGTTGACTGGCAACCTTTCAGATGTCGAATGACATTACAAAGGTTTGAAGACGGGGCTAAAAAAATCACTTAGCTCGACTGTGAGCGCTTCTGCCAAGCGCACCATTGTGTTGAATTCGACATTTTTCTTTCCGTTTTCAATTTTGCTGATTTCGCTTCTCTCCATACCGATAGCTTCGCCCAAATCAAGCTGTATCATATTGCGATAAAGCCGAATTTCTCTGACGCGTTCCCCAAATCGGATGATTTCCTTCGAATAGCGATCTTTCACTTGCCATGTATTTTGCGAAAGGTGGCAGCATTTACGAAAAAATAAAGTGGGTTATAACTCACCTTTTAAATGATTTTTCATATATTTGTAACTGTTGGGTTATAAAAGTTTAATCATGGCATTAAGTGAACTCTCTCGTCCGTCCGTGTGTAACAACCAAAACCTGCTGCTTTTCCGTAGCGGCGATGAGCGGGCACTTACTTACTTCTACAAGCGGACTTATGATAGTTTACTTTACCTTGGCACAGGCCTTGTCAATGATGAATTCCTGGTGAGCTGCATCCTACAGGAATGCTATCTGAAAGTGTGGGGACACCGCGATAAAATCGAAAGCCTTTCTCATGCTTACCGGTTTATCCGTCTGAATCTACGCTGGCAGGTTTTGAAACAAGTTCAAAAGCCAGTATACCAGGTATACCGAAGAATGATCGAAATAGACCACTTGGAACCACTCCTTGGCGAAAAGCCCGATGTGGAAAGTTATTTTGTCGATCACGGCGAAGGAAAAAGATGGGATGAAATTTCGAAAGCTATTTCCTATCTACCCAGACAGCGCCAGCTGATTGCCAGCCTTCATTTCCAAGAAGGATATAGCCCGAGGGAAGTAGCTAAGCGGATAGGATCAAGTACGTCGCACGTTACGAGCGAAATCCAGAAAAGCATGGAAGAGCTAAAAAAGATTGTAGCGCCACGCTCAGCCGTTCCTGTGAAACAAGCAAAGCAATCCAATCCTTATGATCATATCCTAAGCAGTGAGCAGGCAGCCGTCTTTCAGTTACGACAAGAGCAGAAAAAGTCCTTCGCTGACATAGCGTCAATATTAGGCTCCCCGCAAACCCAGGTGCAACAGCACTATATCAAAGCATACCAACTGGTTAAAAATCACTGGAAGCAAAACGGTAGGTAGATCATGGAAAAGCTTTTCACTACGCGAAAGATCCGTCTTCTGATCGATGCCGACGACATTGATCAAAAGAATAAAATCTTAGATACCCTTTACCAATGGCGTTACATCTGTTTTAAAGCTGCCAACCAGATCTATACCCATCATTATGTCCAGCAGCAGCTACGGGAAATGCTCTACTTGACCGAAGGTGTAAGAGTTAAACTTTCCGATATCAAAAAGGATGAGCATGGGATCCTATCCACATCCAGGATGAATACCAGCTATCAGGTACTTGCACAAAACTATAAGGGCAGTATTCCTATGCACATCATGAGCGCTCTAAACGCCAACCTGGTAGCTAGTTTTAATAAGATCAGCAAGCCGCTTGCCGCCGGTGAGAGCGCCTTGCCAAATTTCAGAAGAGAAATCCCGGTCCCTTTCAAAGGAACAGACGTTAAAAAACTGACCAGTAGCCGGGATGGTAAAGTATTTCGTTTCACACTCTTTGATATTCCATTCAGGACGTACCTGGGAAAAACAGGCCATGACAAGCGGGAGATGCTTGAAAGCCTGATCAGTGGGCAGGTCAAACTTTGCGCCAGCTCGCTGGTGCTCGATAAAGGCAAGATTTTTATGCTGGCCGTCTTTCAGACCGAGTTTGATTTCCAGGAGCTTGACCAGGACATCATCGCAGAGGCGAGCTTGTCGCTGGATTATCCGGTAATGGTCTCGGTTGGCAACAAACGCTACACAATTGGGAGCAAGGACGAGTATCTATACAAGCGGCTTGCCATTCAGGCGGCTATCCGGCGCAAAAGGAAGGCGATGACTTTTATGAACCAAAACAGCCGCAAACAGCTCAGAAAATCAACCATCGAAAATTTGATGCAATCCGAGAAACGCTATGTATCTCACAAGCAGCACGTATACAGCAAGCGGTTGATTGATATATGCCTGAAAAATAAAGCGGCGACCTTGTTACTGGTAGATCAGGCCCAGAAAGAGCAGCAGGCCAAAGAAGATGCCTTTCTCTTCCGGAACTGGGGATACTACGGCCTTAAACAAAAAATTGAACGCAAAGCCGAAAAGGCGGGGATCGCGGTGCTGATTGAATGAAATTTTACAGAGGCTGCTTGTACAGCCGCAGGATGAAACCACAAGTAGTTTCATTAAGTGCCGAACGCGCATACAACTGGGTTAGCTTAATTAAAAATAAATAAGCAAATGTGACCCGAAATGAAGCAGGTAACCGGTTTTGGGTTACCTGCATTTTTATTTATAATCAATCGATTAGTCATTGACCGAGGCTTACTTTCTGCCAGGCGGTTCTCAGGTATACCAATGCTTTGAAACGACGGTTCACTAGCCAGGTCACACGGTTTGATAATCGTATCACATTCAAGAATGGAGATTTAACAATACTTTTCACACTAAAATGGCATATTGGGAGCTGAATAAGGGAAGCTACTGGATCTAGCAAGCTGATTACAAATGCAGCCCGATATCTTTTCTTTTTCTCCTTCTCTTTTTAAGCTTTGGATTCTGGCCCGTCTCCCCAGTCTGACTCATCCAGTTTTCCAGCGAAGCCAGCGAATAATCCCTTCCGATATCAGAGCCCTTCACCTTCATTTTTGACTGTATATGAAAAAATGCGATCCCCCGTCCTACATAGGTTTTGTAGCCCTCCTTTAACAAACGCTCTTTCAGATCCTGGACCGAAGATACTTGTGGCTTTAAACGGTCTATGAGTGCTCTTAGCTTGGCATGCGCTTTGTCCTGTAAAGGAATTTTCTGACCCTGTGCCCGGTTGATCCGCATATCGCGCGTTTGCGTCAAATCAAGCTCATTTTCCATTCTGCGAGCGAACTTACCGGTGCGCGCGTAGTTTTTAAAGTGGTCCGCGGTGTTCTTTCCGTTATGATTGATCCGATTGGCGATGATATGAAAGTGTAAATTGGCCGAATCTTCGTGCTTAAAGACTACCATCTGGTTGTTCTCAAAGCCAAACTCCTTGGCAAATTCGGCGACTATCTGTCTGATCTTATCATTACCAGGCTTTTCACCAGGCGAAAAGCTAAAGGACTGATGCCAGATGTATTTGGTAAGCTTCCTGTTTTTGGCGTGGTTGTCGGTATACTGCCTGGCCAAGTAGTCCAGGTCCAGGGTTCCATCCTCCCCAGTTTTGATGGCAAGGTTCTGAATGTAAACCAGCTCCCCTCTGATATTTTCCGCCGGGATCTTCTCGCCAGCGGTGAGCGGCTGGGTCTTGTCATAATAGCAGTACTGCAAAATCCCTTTCGCGTAGCTGCCCAAGCCTGCTTTTCCGATCATTTGCTAGTCTTTTTTATAAATTCATTCAGCGCATTTTGTATCTGGTAGTGGACCGAGGCGATATCTGCCGCCTCGGTTTTCCAGACTTGCGGGATTTCCTGTAAAGGTTCAGTGTAGTAGCTTTCGTGTTTTAACAGCAGCCTGTTTGTGGCCCGGGCCACTCCCCTGGCTTCCAACAGGAATTGCTCTTTACTGTCCCCATCGTCGATCAGGATATCCAGATAATCCGCAAGCGACATCATCCATACGTCAATTTCAGTCAGCGTCCTGTGAAAGCTTCGGACTTCAAAGCTTTCAAAAACCCACCGGGTAATTAGCTCAGCCAGCAGTCTGACGCGCTGGCTGCTTTGCTGCCACTGCTCGCTGAGCATCTGATGGTCTTTGGTCTTCAAGACAGCCAGCGACAGGATACCTGCCAGCTGTTCCAGTATCCGGATTGTTTCCGCTGTTGCTTTGGGCAGCGTCCGTTTCTGTGGCCGTTTAAAAGGTACATCCAGCGCGGATGTGAGAAAGAACTGACTGGCTGAAAGCCCGCTCTTTTCAACGAGCTGCTTGATCTGGTCTTTCTGGTCCGCTGTTACCCAGACGGAAAAATGGTCTCTTTTGACAGCCTGCTTCTCCTTGGAAGGCCTGCCCTTCTTTTTCTGGTTTTTCATATGCTTTTGCTTTTTAGGTATGAGCCGACAGGCGAATACCAGGGGTCCAGGGGTTTTCCCATGGCCAGCCCGCCGGGGAGTCGCATTTTGCGACGTACCGGCGATAGCTGGCTGTGGAGAAAACCACCGCTTATGTTTGTAACCGTTTGAAAGCGTTTGCTGCTGTTCTAAAAGATTCGGGATTGTTCGAAAGTGTTTGCAGTCGTTTAAGAACGTTCGGGACTGTTCGAATCCGTTTGAAAAAATGCGTCATTTACTGGCTTCCGAGCGGCACCAACACATGTCTTCCCTGCGAGTTATAGATGTAGTGCTTGCCGATCTGGACTTCACCCTTTTTAGGCAAGGGCTCTAATTGCAAGTACAGCACCCCGCGGTCTTCGATGATTCTCCCTTGCTCCATGATCTGTCTGTATGCAGGCGCGTTTTGGTATTGATCCAGGATTTTTTGCCGCTCGCGATAGAGCTGGCCATCTCGTATCAAAACAAAATACAAGACCAATAAGACAATGCCGGTAATAGAATAAGGCAGGCTTACACCTAATCCGTAGAAGAGTGCCTGAATGCGATCCTGAAACTGCAAAGGATGTTTTAAGTTTTTGAGCCCGGATACAGCCCCCTCGATGGCCATAATGGATTGTTGGACGCGCGTTTCCAGATTTTGAAAATGCTCATCGGTTTCTGACAAAAACAGCGCTGACCAATCATCGATCTGCTGGCCGTACTTCATCTCATATTTGCCCTTGGTCTGCGTAAGACGGGCCGGTCCGGCACTATGCATCGCTGAAATTTTCTCTAATTTCCTTTCTGAGCCTGAGCCTTGCGCCAGGCGGGTAGTCTTTGAGCGCATAACCGTGACGGATACCATCCAGGATCTGCCCCCCAAGAAGCGAGGCCGGCTCGAAATCGCCGAAACGTTTCAGAGATAGCCCAAGTGTGGTACAGTTATCTTCAAGCTCTTTTGACAGGTTAGGAAACTGGTTAAAGCCAAATAGGTTTTGCCAGACCACGATCTCGAACTTGGGGCCAAGGGCCGCCCTCATTTTTTCCAGGAATGCTATACTGGCCAAATACGCCCCGCCGCCGCCAATGATGATATGGAATATGGCTGTAATACCCAGCTCGTCACACCACTCCTTTAAGTCAATATCCCGAGTGATCAAAGCAGGCAGCTGCTCGCTTTCCGGCGCGCCAAAGTCCATAAAAACTTTCTCGAAATGGCTACCCGACAGGCTTTCCACATAACCTATGAAAAGGTCGCGCATGAGCCTTTCTCGGTTGTCCAATAGCGAAAACGCTTCAAAGCGGTCGGGACCCAAAAAAGCCAGTTGCCTGGATGATGTCTTGGTCGAGCTGTCCAAATCGACAAACAGCGAAGCACCGCCTGCCTGGGAAAGTGCCCTTAGGTAGGTATGCAGGCTTTTACCTACACCGCCTTTGGCCTGCACAATAAAATGGAATTCAGTTTTCATTTTTCTTTGCAAATTTTGATTCGTAGTTGAATTGGTCTTGTAGCTTGATTTCATCGGGGTCACTCACTTTGAAGGCGCCGGGCGGATTGCTCCCAGGCTCTGATGAATGCTCCGACCTCGGTCTGGGCTTCTGGGTAGGTGTGCTGTTTCTACTGGCGGTGATTTCGCTTTTGCCTTTAAAGTAGAACCGGCAGTAACGCACATCATCGGCTGTGACCAGCCCCGGTCTGCCCAATTTGGCACTGATCAGATCAGCGATCCTGGCGCGGGAGAGCCCGGTCAGAAGCTCTTCTGCAAAAAGCGCAAACAGGGCTTGCCTTCGTTTTCTGTCCTTTTGCTCGAAGAGCTCGACTAGTAGCTTGTCATCGATCAACATCATCAGCCAGGTTTATCCCGGTAAGCACTATACGACTGCCGAGTTGCGGGTGAAAGGAAGGCTTGTAGCTCAGGTAGCCATAACTGACCAGCTCCCGCAGACACTTGTGATAGGTCGCACCGGACTTGATCCTAGAAAAGCCCATCAGTTTGCTGCGGCTGGCATGAAACGGGAGTTTTTCGGTTCCTTCTCCGTAATAAATCAGCGCGGTATAAAGGCTGATATGGTAGCTATTGAGCCTGTCATCGGATTTGACGGCTTCAAGTAGTCTCCTGTCCAGGACACTACTTGCATAATCTGCCCTTTTCATCGCTTAACCCCATTTTGGTTGAGCATGGCAGCGATGTCGCGCTGATTGTAAAAGAAGCATCCACCGATCTTGGTGAACCGCAGGTGCCCCTGGATGCGAAGGTTCTGCAGGGTGCCCGCTGAAATGCTTAGCATCTTTCTTACCTGCGCGCTTCTCAGCCAGGTGGCCTCCGAGGGCTTCTGCTGGGAAAGGATGGATTGCAGCTCCGCAATGATTTCGGTTTTCAGGTGTTGCAGATCCTGCTTGGTAATCATTTCGACATTCATATTTCTGCAAGTTTATGGTGGAACATTCCGGCATTAGGCCTGCCGGCTGCTTGCAAAATTGAACGGGAGAAAGCTCACCGCAATGACCAAAACTGGCAGCTGGTCATCACTTAGATGGCTTTGACCTGGTCAGGACAATATCAAATAGCCTTAAATCAGTTGGTACCTGCGAGCCTTTGATCATTTCGGCATCTTTCTGCACGGGAAAGTAATTGCGGGCTGTCTCGATAGGTATGGGTTTACGGTTGTGGGTAAAATATTTGCTGATCAGCTTATACCAGCCGCTCTGACCCTGAAAATTGAAGAGCCTACGCTCGTCAGGTAGAACCAGGTTTTGCAGTTGATGGACCAGATGTATGAAGGTGGGTAGGTGCTTGTCACGAATATCGATCTTGCTGCTTGGTTCAAACTGCCGAAGCGCTTGAAGTTGCCTTTCGAGTTCGGCGATGTGTTTTTTGAGGTCAGAGATTTCCTCATTCTTTTCGGCAATAACCAACTCCAAGGCCTGTGAGGAATTCCATTGGTCGATCGAGTGAAGAAACGTTTGAAATGCCCGTAGTTGGTTGATTTGCTCTTTTGCGCGAAGGGCTTTTCGGGAGAACGGGTCTACCAGCTTCAGTACAGCGATCCGCGTTGCAACGATATCAGAAACGTAGCGGTGAAAGTGCTGCTCGTTCCCATTAACACTGTCAATGTAGTACCGAAGATGAAAATTGTAATAATCAGTGAGCTCGTGATCAACTAAATTGTCGAGCTTTAAAAGGAAATGGTTGTCGTGAAAAGGGCTCTGAATGAACAGTGTTCCAATCTCGAACCTATGAGGTTTAAAGTTCCAGGGATTACGGATTTTAAAGTAAGAGTACTGCATGGTTTTTTTAACCATAAGTTACATATTACTCGCGAAAACCGCAACAACTTAGTTGATGGCATTAAAAGAGATTTAATACAACACCTTTTATACATTATTGATTTTAATATCTACTAAGGGATTACAACTTTCGATTTGTTGTAATTATTGCAACGCCGACATTCGCTCTTCCGTTGTACTTGGCGCGTAACTTTTCGTCGTTTGTAACAAGTGTATATTTAACAATGTAATGATCCAGAGCCGGATGTATATCTCGAACCTTCATCTCTTTTCCATCGACGACATAGACAAAATTATTTTTCCCGTCTAAGCTAGCTCGTAGCATTGGGGAAGCGGAATCAGGCCTCTCGACGATCTTCTCAGAACAGCCTAAAAAAGCCAATGCACAGACAAAAACAAAAAACTTTCTCATAATTCCGTCGAATAAAGTGAAGTTTAATTTTTCAGATCCTAAGCTCAAGTCGTACACAAGACTGAGAACGAGCGCAACAGCGCCCACTGCCTTATTAACTCGCCCGTGGTTCATTAAATTGTACAATTGGGTTAAATTAAAAGATTGAACGAAAAGTATCGCGGATTCGGTAGAACTTTTTTTTAGTGAGAAGGTTGCTACCTGTAAATCTCACTGCCCTCTTTGAATATTGAAGAGTTTAAAATTTACCTTTTCTCAAAATATGCTCGCCGAGACTAGCTGCCATGAAGCATGGTAATATGCTTTGAACTATATAGATGCTAATATTTGCTCTATATGTAACTTTCAAAAGGCTGGTGGTCGATTATGTACAATCTTTTAATTTAACCCTTATCTGGGCGATTTTCATTTTGAAACAGCCTCTTTTCTTGTAGATTTAATAAACTGCGCTGGCTGCAACCTCTCGCCAGTTGTCTAAATCCTGTTGTACGCTTTGTAGCTTTGCGGTAAGGGTGCTAATCGCAATTTTCCCTAAAGGTAGGCGGAGGGGTGGGTTTTCGGTTTGAGTTATTTGTATGATAGCGGCAGCGGCCTTTACAGGATTCCCCTCCTGTTGACCATTTACTTGTTGCATCCGGTTTCGGAAAGCCCCCGCCGTTGGCTCGTAATCGTCAAACCTATTGGCAGCTTGACGAAGCGAGGTATCGGCAAAATAGGTACGGAAGGGCCCAGGCTCGATCAAGGTCAACTTGATACCCAATGGAGCGATTTCAGCCGCCAACGCCTCACTAATTCCTTCCAAGGCGAATTTACTGGCACTATAGATACCAAACCCCGCAAATCCTTTTATCCCGCTATGAGAGGAAATTTGAATAATGTGGCCGCTTTGCTGCTGACGAAAGAGTGGGAGAAATGCTTGAGTGATGGACAGCGTACCGAAAAAATTAGTCTCGAAGGCGGCCCGAATTTCGCTTTCTGACGCTTCTTCAACAGCCCCCGCAAATCCATACCCGGCATTATTGACCAGCACGTCTACCCGACCGAATTGAGCGGTAACGTTGCTTACTACTTGTGCAATTTGCTCGTTTTCATTTATATCCAGCTTGAAAGCAGCCCCTTTTTCTGAGTTGGCGCCATTGAATTGATCGACCTGCCTGGAGTCGCGGAAAGTACCAATTACAAAGTCTCCGTGATTCATTACCGCTTCGGCAAGAGCTTTTTCCAAACCGCTCGATATACCCGTGATGAACCAGATTTTGGCTTGTTTATTTGTCATCGTAAGTTTATTTGTCATTGTAATATGCTTCCTAACTCGGTGTTTAGTGCTTCAATAATTCAATCTGGCAACTTATCTTGACCATTTCGCCAACGGCCAAGCCCCCAAAATCCATGATGTTGTTCCACGTCATACCCCATTCCTTACGGTTAATAGCACCGGTTACATTTAAACCCGCTTTAGTATTTCCGAATGGGTCTTTGGGTACAATTCCTCGAAAGTTTACGTCCAGCTCGATGGGCTTACTGACACCGAGCAACGCCAACCTACCTGCCATTTTGTATTTTCCCGGCTCGACAACGCGTATACCGGTGCTGGCAAATGTCATTTGCGGGTGTTTTTCGGCATGAAAAAAATCCGCCGAAAGTAAGTGTGCATCTCGTTGCTTATCCAACGTATCGATGCTGCTGACATCGACGTTGATTGTTACGCTGGCATCCGAAAAATCGTCTGTCTCGGTATCCACCGTGCCATCAAATTTGTTAAAATGGCCTTCGGTTTCGGTAATGCCGAAATGCGTTACCGAAAACCCAATCTTGCAGTGTGTAGGCTCAAAAACCCACTTAGTTAGTGCTTGTGTCATCGTCCTGGATAAAGTTAAATTGAGGAGACAAAGTTATCTCAATGCTCATCCTGGAAGTTATAACGGAACTGACTATAGTGGGTACTTTTCGGACATAACCTGTTTAAAAGCCGTTGGCGATAAGCCTGTTTCGTCTCTGAATACGCGGGCGAAATAAGAGGGATCAAAGAAACCCAATTGTGTAGCGACCTCAGAAACGGTCATTTGGGTAAATGTTAGCAAGCGTTTAGCTTCGAGCAGGCTTCGGGATCGGATTACTTCGCTGGCTGTTTTTCCCGTCACTTGTTTGCAAATCAAATTTAGATGGTGCTGAGTGATGCTTAAGTCGGCGGCATACGCCCTAACGGATCGGTTTTCGCGGTAATGTTGATCGAGAAGATTTTTTAGTTTTTTATAGAGGATCACATATTTACTGGCCGTGGTTTTGCCCGCTTGCGTTTCAATACGACGCTGAATCTGCCCCAGCAAAACGTGGAGCAACGATTGACAAATAGCCGCCGATGAATCTTTCCGTTGTTTCTCCCGGCCCAACAATTCGATCATGTGGCGAATCTCGTCGAAATCCTCCTTAGCCAGTTGCAGTAGGGGGTTGGCATAAAAATTGTCCAAAAAACTGAGTTCAAAGAGCTTGTCTTTATCTTGGTGATTGAGCAAGAAAAAGTCTTCCGTGAACAGTATACTGCCCCCGGCTAAATGCTCCCATTCCTCAAAAAAATGAAGTTGACCAGGAGAAATAAAAAACAGGGATTGGGGCTTTAGTTCATATTCCGCGTAGTCAATGGCCTGGCGGCTAATTCCCGCATCAATCCACAAGATTTCATAGAAAGTGTGCTTATGCGGATCATCCACATTGGGTTCCTCCATTTGCTCGAAACGCATTAATTCAAACTCGGTGCTGCTGTCCGGTTCATTAATGAAGTGGCCAATGGTATAGGTGGGAAAAATGGACTGCATACTCAAAACGGGACACGATCAAGGCTCTTCATTAACAGTAATCTATTAAAATAGGTTGGACGTCGATTTTAGACCGTTGGGTTAAATTAAAAGATTGTACGGCTGCGGCCGCCGCATAAAGTACCGTTACCCCTGCTAGAAAGCTCGAATAGTACTTTTTCATAAAAATTGACTTTTGGCAAATATTTTATATCTGCCTATCTTCACAATTATACTGGAAAAATCTCGATAAAATCTTCAATGATATCGCTGAGATTTGAATACAGGCGATTTAAGCCCGGTCATTTAGCTACGCGAAACCCGTGGTACTTTTGGTTCTAACTTTTAATTTAATACAATATCGGGTCGCTACGGCTGCATTTTGGTGATTTAAAGATTCTTTACACCTGAAAGTGCCAATGGAGCCGAATACCATATATATTTCATTCCCTTAAACTGCTTAGAATCTAGCTTTATAATATAGTCATTCTTTAATGTTTTTTCAATTAAAGCAATATCATCCACGGATATCTTGGAATTGCTTTTTATTAAAAAATTCAATTCTAAAATTTTACCTTGACGTGTCATCTTATAATTTACAATTACTGTGTCATCCGGGATAGGTCGTGATTTCAATTCAAAGGATTTCTTGATGAGTCCATCTCTCCTTTTTGATTCATCTTTACCCATGTCAATTGTTGAAAATGCGTTTCTGGAAACATCCTCAGGTATGACCGCGAGATCATTATCAAGTTTGTTTGATGTATTCGAGTACATCTTCCGCCCACTCGGGTTTGAACTCAGTTGGCTAACCTTGTATGAAACTCCATCCGAAGACACCTTTTCTTCGAGTTTCTTTAACTTCCCCTGACAAAACGCATGTTGTGCGAACATACAGATGATAAAAATCAGTATCTTTTTCATAATCTTATCATTTTGGACAACTTGAACTATTGAAAATTTCAAACATCGCTCCCGGTGTCAAGGACTGTGACGTTGTACCCGCGACATTAGGATGTGTAGTATCATATAAACCTAAATAGTTAAAATATTCAGCAGAAATGGGCCCAAATGTGGTCGGGAACTTGGTCCCGCCTTGCGTAATTTCATCAATCCAAAGAGAATATTCATCCGTTGGAATTGTCGGCATATCCGGCCAACCGTGAATATATGCCATTATATCTTGAAATAGTGCCACTTCGAATTCTATATTGACGTGCCCATTCGTTGTATATTGCGTTGTACCGCCAGAATAATATGCATTTTGGAATTTATGAAAAAACTCTTCCATCACTATGTCTTCGGTCATAAAGCTTTGAGATTTAAAATACATCTTGTTGCCCACTGGGTCATAAAAGGCATCCGCAAGACTAGGACTGAGATTGGGATCGTACCTGATATCTAACTTTGCGTTCCGTGAGGTTAGGCCAACATACAAAGCCCTGAGTGCGCAACTTTTCTCGAACATCAGGTCCCATTGTGCGTTTATTTGCGCTAACATGCTTGCGGTCAGGTTATTAAATCTAACAAGGTTTGAAAGTCTATCGGGCAATGGATAATATGGATTATTGTCCGTTGAAGCTCCCCCCCCGGAGGAGCTCTGAATTCCTCCCACAACTGTTAGATAACCGTTTGAGTTACCAATTGATGCAGGCATGACATAATAGCAAAATAGTGTTGAATACATATATTGACATGGGGCATAGTACCCTATGTCGGGTATGTAGGCACAGGAGAAATACTCGACCAATCGGCAGTCATAGCCTAATGTACGACCATTCGGCCCCTGTATACTTCCTTCGGATACAATTGCGCCGTTTTCGATACCGACTGCTTTTACAAAATTTCCAAGCTCGTCTTCAACAATAACCTGCCCGCTCCACTTCGCCGAAGGATCAGCCATACTTTTTTCTTCATCTTCTACGTATGTGGCAATTTCGAAGTCGTGACCTGTGCCATTCTTTGAGACAATAAAGAAGCTACTGGCACCATAAGAGTCATATATTCTATTTCGGCCAAGGATAAAGATTTCTTCTTCGAGTGAGAACGGCACGATCATTTTCTGACCGTTTGGGGTTTCAATAGTGTACGCCTCGTTCCATCGCAGTTTGCGTTTGTTAGTTTTGTCCCTTTTGTCTTTTCCTGTAACTTTTAATACAGACACCATTGTCATGGCCTTGGCGTAATCATTTTTGACGTTGTTTAGATCAAATCCATTGCCAGGTACGTTTGTCAAACCATTCAATAAATGATCACTCGGATTTTTACATGCATATAGCAATCCTAATAATAGTACCGCTACGAGCATCGAGATGTAGAACCTTTGTCTCATAAATAGCTCATGTTTAACCGATAGATATTTTTTACGAAATATTATAGCGATGATAGCGAATTGATATTTCACAAAAAAGAATGAATTGATTCGCAGGACGTATTTTCGACCAATTTTCAAAATGGTTAGACAAATGACTGATATTGATAGACGAAGTTGTATCAACAGCATTGTACCCAATATTTTATTATGAGGTTGGACTACCGAGGGCTTGGCGAGGGTGTAAGCTTTCCCAAAAAAAGCGCGGTGATTGTCCTTACCCCGATTAATGAGCCAGTTTTGACTTGAGTCAAAGATTAGCTTGTGTTGGCCATTCGTTTCAACTCTTTGATCGTTTCGACACTATCGCAAATTTCCAATAATTTGCCACTTACGGTTTTTAAATATGTTTCGGATGATAGCCTCTTTTTTGCAATTTCATTATCCTGTAATAAACCGTCGATCGTAGCAAAATCGTCATTTTCTATTATTAGCCTCGAATATGAATCTCAAATTGTATCATCTACTTCTATTAATCATAATAGGATGTAGCGAAAAGGATCTAAACCGGAATTGCGTCGAGAAGACAAGAGACAATTCTGGGTGCTATGCGGTTTACAACCCGGTTTGCGGCTGCAATAGAAAGACATATAGTAATGACTGTGAAGCTCGCGCTCACGGCATGGAAACTTTTACCGCCGGCGGATGTCCCGAGAAAAGCAGATAGAATTCATGTTAAGTTCGAGTCTCATTTATGCAAAGTGGTTTAGCCGTCTACGTGACAGGCTATTTTTTGACTTCCAAGATATTGGAAACAATGAATTTAACACCTGTACCTTTTGTAGTTACTTCCGCAAAGCCCAGATAATAGCAATCCATTTTCTAATCGTGTCTTGACCCCTTATAAGTTGGACACTTCTTCCAAAATGGTTGTGTCACAGACCATCGCTTCGTCCCATTTTTGTTGGGGCGTCACGAAGCCGATTGAACGATGCAGGCGGCTTTCATTGTAATGTTTGATGAAACGCTGAATTGTGTCTTTGGCCTCATAATAGCTAGCAAATTGGTTACGCTCAATCACTTCACGTTCTAAAATACTGTGAAAAGCCTCGATGTAAGAGTTCTCTTCTGGCGTTGCAACATGCGTGAATTGCTGCTTTACATCCGAATTTTTCAAAAAATTCCGAACCTTGTGGGCAATGAATTGGCTGCCGTTATCATTTCGTAATATTACACCTTGGAGCTGATAAAAATGGTTAACCCGGCGAAGCAAGTTTATTAAATCAAGCTGCCGAATGCTGCCCTGGAACATCCAGTCGATAATTTTACGGGTATAAACGTCCAGAATACACAGCAAATAGTAATTGCGACGTTCACCATGAACCCAGACATATTTAATATCCCAGCACAAGTATTCAAGTGGCTTACTAGCCTCAATACGACGAAATTGAACAAATTCACGCTTTCCACTAGGTCGAATCATTTTGTTCAATAAAAGGCCATTGGCAAGCATAAGCCGGTACACTTTCTTCTTATTGATCCGATACTCTTTTTTTAATTCGTGAGTAGCATACTCATACCCAAACGCGTTAAATTCGGTATCAATGAGCTTTTTAATCGTATCCAACCGACGAACCCATATTGTGTAGTTTGGCATTCTTTCAGGTAGGCTAAGCGTTCTTATTCCGGAATTTGCTCCAGTTATTTGGAAGCAGTTGGTAGAGGTTTTTTTGTTTGTGTGACTGGATCCTTTCGAAGACATCTTTGAGCCACTCCTGCTCGTCTACACCGTTTTTCTTGCACATAGCCATAAATGAGTACATTGCTGCTGTCATCTCAGCAGCCTGGTGAGAACCGGCGAACAAAAATGCCTTTCTTCCAATCTTATGTAAAGCTTTACATAAAATCGGTTATGTATAGTTTACGATTATGTAAAGTAAGTATGCTAAAGTCGCTTTTAAGCTTCGTAGAAAGTGAAAGCGCTTTACATAATAATATGCGTTGTTTTAGTGATTGCGATGTTGCAATCGCTAAAACAACAAGCTATGAGAAAAATACGCACAATTTTCGACCAGCTCATCTTTGACGCAGGCGAAGTGTTGAGAACCAAATTGTCAAGGACTGATAAAACGGTCAACTGGTATCGTATCTATTGGCGACGAATGTGGCGTGAGCTACGGGGCCAAAGCATATCCGAATTCACCTCTGATATTGGCAGGCAATACTTACTTGACCGGTTTGGTGAGCTCGATTACGCTACACTTTCCAAAAGAGATAAGGATTTTGTGAAAACTGTCAGTGTTCTATGTGAATTTTATGACACTGGTACTATAGCGAGATCTCGGGAACGGATCAAACTGGACGGCGCAATCGGCGAGCTGGTTAAGCAATTTGCTGATCACCTGGCTACTCTGCGTTTAAAGTCAACAACAATAAGGGAGCGCGAACATTACCTGAGCAAGTTTCTTCTCTATCTGAAAGATAAGGGCATCACTTCCGTCGACAAGGTGGATAAATTAGTAATTATGGATTATCTGAGGACCTTGGATATACGGTATTCCACTGTTGCTCATATGACATTAAGAGCGATCAGAACATTTTTAAAATTTCTCTTTGAACAGGGATTGATAAAAAAAGATATCTCACTTTCTGTCCCACAAGACAACTATCAAAAACAGGCCAAGCTTCCGTCTGTTTTCAACGTCGATGAGATTCAAAGAATGATCAGCAAGATAGACCGCGCCAGGCCCTGTGGTAAACGTGATTATGCGATCGTATTAATTGCCGCCAGACTGGGCCTGCGAGCATCTGATATTGCCGGGTTGAAGTTTGAGAATTTGTTTTGGGAACAGAGCATAATATCGATATTTCAGTACAAAACCGAGCGGCAACTCCAACTTCCTTTACTTGCTGAAGTTGGTGAAGCGATTATTGAGTACTTGAAATACGGAAGGCCAATTTCTAATGAACCGTATGTGTTCCTGTCAGCTGGATCTCCCTTTAGACGGATGCATACCCCTGGCATAACGAGTCTTGTGAACCGCGCATTTATCCTCTCAGGCGTTAATATTGAGCATCGGCACCATGGGCCTCATGCGCTTCGTCACAGCCTTGCCAGTTTACTTCTGGAGCAGAGTACCGTTTTACCGGTTATTACAGAAGTGCTCGGTCATGAAAACTCCCGTTCAACAAAATACTATTTACGGATAGACCTTACATCCATGAAGCAGTGTATGCTTGACGCACCTGCTGTGGCTGATGGCTTCTATAATCAGAAAGGAGGTTGTTTTTATGCATAGTCACTTCACCGGCATTTATGCCCCGTATCTGGATCAATACCTGGATTACAAAAGGCGATTAGGCTTTAAGCAGCAAACAGAGGAATCCATACTTGCAATTTTTGACCGCTTTACTGTTAGCCGTGGCGAAACTCGGCTGGGTATCACGCCAGAGCTTTCGCAAGCATGGATGAAAACCGGCACCAACCTGTCGTCATCCTATAATTTTCATCGCGCATTGCTCATCAATAAACTGGCATCATTCCTTAACGAACAGGGTATCCACTCTTATCTGATGCGTTTACCTGTATGTAAAATGGATTTTACACCACATATTTATTCACAGGATGAGCTTGAGCACCTTTTTGAAGCAGCAGATCATTTTCGCATCAAGAAGGGTTTACGTCAAATCATGTTTGCCATGCCTGCGCTTTTAAGGTTACTGTACTGTACAGGCCTCAGAGGCGGAGAAGCATTGGCTTTATCGGTTGGTGATGTTAACCTCGATGACCAGACCATCCTTGTACGCGACAGTAAGAACGGACAGCAGCGCGTTATCCCTTTTTCAGATTCGTTGGCAACGGTACTTAGGCAATATGCCTTTTACAGGAATGAGTTGCCCGCTTGCCTGGTAAAAAAGGACCGCTTTTTCATCTCCCTGGCTGGAAAAAGGATATCACGTGATTGTTTCGGACGCTGGTTTTCACGTTTGTTATTGGCCGCCGGAATTCCAAAAGGTCGCGGTATAACCCCACACGCATTGCGCCATTCATTTAGTGTCCATTCCCTGGCAATGATGGCCGAACGTGGAGCGGATATCTACTGCTGCTTACCGGTACTCTCAACCTACCTTGGTCACAAATCTGTAGAATCGACAAATCATTATGTCAGGCTGGTATCTGCCATGTACCCTGGGTTGCTGAAGGATATTGACAGGATCTGTATAAACGTTTTCCCTAACACGTCAGGCTATGAAACCTACTAACTTCTCAAAATGCCTGACAGGTTTTTTGACCGGGTATTTGGCGCACGAGCGCGGCGCAAGTAAGAACACTATCAACGCTTATCGGGATACTTTCATCCTGTTCATAAGTTACATGGAAGTCCAAGGTATCCCTGTATCAAGATTAACACTAGAGAATATTAATCAAATGGCAGTCATCGGTTTTCTTGACTGGCTACAGGTAGAACGCAAAAATGGTAACGCGACCAGGAATGCGAGATTGGCTGCTATCCATGCTTTTTTTCACTACATGCAGTATCAGCATCCTGAACATCTTTACGAATGTCAGAAGATCTTATCGATACCGATGAAGCGCAAGGCGACAGTACCAATGAACTACCTGACAATTGATGCGATTAAAATACTTTTACAGCAACCGGATACCCGGACTGTTAGAGGTAGACGTGATCTGGCTTTACTTTCGTTGATGTACGATACGGGCGCACGCGTTCAGGAGATTATTGATCTGACGCCGTCTAGTCTCAGGCTTGACAAGCTGAGTACAATCCGGATTAAGGGTAAAGGCAACAAAACTCGCATTGTGCCAATGCTTGAGGAGCAGGCTAGGTTATTAAAGCCTTATCTGAAAGAACATGATCTGGTCCAGGCCCATAATAACGCACACCCACTGTTCTTCAATAGCCGAGCCGAAAAGCTTACACGGGCTGGTGTAAATCATATTCTGCTCAAATATGCTGATATGGCCAGAAAGACAACAGATCAGGCTCATTTACCGGAAAAGATCAGCTGCCACACGCTGCGGCACAGCAAAGCGATGCACTTGCTACAAGCAGGCGTCAATCTGGTGTACATACGCGATATTCTCGGTCATGTTTCTGTTCAAACCACGGAAGTATACGCACGAGCCGATTCGCGTGCCAAACGGGAAGCCATCCAGAGAGCATACACATCAGTTGTACCGGAAAAGCAGCCGGTCTGGTTGTCGAATGAAAACCTTTTGGACTGGCTCAAACGTTTTTGACCATCGTTATTATGTAAAGTAACGTGACAGAAAATTGCCGTTTGTTAAAAATGGAAGGTGTAATTAGTCACTTACTTTACATAATCTTTAACTATGCATAACCGATTGCAAGGGGCCTGATTACGTTCTCCGCGAGATTGTTATCAATTTCAATTTGCCCGTGAAGTGCGTAGGCGCTTAGTCCTTCCCAGCGTGGTAAGGAGTAGGCTATGGCCTGACCGAGTGGACTTTTAGGGATTACGAGGGGGAGCTGTTGTGTCATCCACTCCTTTAATTCCAAAAGAACCGGTACTGACTCTTCCTGCCTTAATTTTGTTTTTTGCTCCCAATTCAGTTGCTGATCCCGCATTTGTTGTTCGAGAGCGTAGAGTACCTGCATACGTTCAAGCACATAAGTCGATCTTTCTTTATCGTATTTAAGAGCGTCAACAAATTTTCGGCGGGCATGGGCCATGCAGTAGACCAGAAGGATATCTGGATGGTTACCAAAGAGCTTTTCGTAAACGGCGTACCCGTCAACCTGAAGTATGCCAGTGTACCCTTCCAGCATCTGCTTAGGCCCACTTTGATCGCGGCCTTTACGATAGTCAAACAGCGTCAGTTTGTCACAGGGAGCATTATATATCCACATGTAGCCCTGGTGGATCCCATTTTTATGGTCTCTATCAAGCACTTTTAGAGGTGTTTCGTCGGCTTGTAAATACTTTTGATTGAGAACGAGCAGTTTTAAAAGCTCCCATAAGGGAGCCAAGTGCTGCCAACCTTTCATGATCCAGTCTGATGCAGTGGAAGCAGGGACATTTACTCCTAACCGTCTGTATTTGTCTATCTGCCGGTGAAGGGGAAGCCCAAAAACATATTTATCAACAACCATTTGGGCGATGACTGCTTCGGATGGGATGCCCTTTTCGATTACACGGTCTGGAAGCGATGCGGTTATGATGCCCTCACCATTTGCACGGGCATATTTGTAACGGATATAACGCTTCACATAAAACTCAGCAGGAATAAGGTCTAATACCTCCGTGACCACTTCTCCGATTATGGCGCAGCCGGTAACGTCTTCGGTAGGTTCAATGATGATGATCTCACGGCGCAGGTTCTCAGGAAGTATCATTCTCCCAGTGCCCTTTTCACGTTTTTTGGCAGGAGTTTTTTCCTTTACAACATCTGCGACTTGCTGTGATAGCTCTTCTTGCTGCGTCTGGTCGGTTCCCAGTTCAAAGAGATCAATCTGGTTTGCATCCGTGTGGATACTGGCCAGTCTTTCATTCTTTTTGCCGAATATATACCGCTTATATTTATCAAGCTCAAAGTTCAGGGCCTGGATCTGCTCATCCTTTTCCGATATTAATTCCAGCGACTTTTTATGTGCAGCAATCGCCTGCTCATAGAGTAATTTATAGTCCGTCGCCGCGTCTTCCATTACCCGAAAATACAGCAAAAAATCAGCCTAAACAAGCTTCTATGGTCCTTTTTAGGCGGTTTTACTGCTTATTTTTATGACCTGATTTGTGTGCTGATAACGTTTTCTGAGGCGGACGGAATCCAGCATTACACCCTGTAAAAGAAGTGTCAATTGATGGCTGGTGATGGCTATATTTTCTGACTTTGGCCATTCAAAAGTGCCCTGTTCAAGCTTTTTGATATACATGGCAAACCCGTCCCGATCCCACTGCAAGAGCCGGATTTGATTAAGTCGTTTACCTAAGAAAACGAAAACATCGCCGCTCGATGGATCAAAGCCCAGTTCATTGCGTACCAGTCCGGCTAGGCTGTAGATTCCATAGCGCATGTCTGTTGGGCTCCGGTATAGGAAATACCGGCAACTAGTAGATAAGGCCAGCATTTTAAAGAATGAGCTTCCTGATAAAAGATGCGTCAAGAGAACCGAAGAGCTCTATACGCGCTCCGGATGGAAAAGTGATTGCTGCCAGCGCCTGTTGGTCTTGGCCCAGTAACTCCGGTTGTGGAACTGAAATCTGACTGAACCCAAGGGGCGGTGATATGGTGGCTACATTCTTGCCGCGGAATTTTTTAACCCAGTAATTGAATTTATGGTATCCCATACCATTCCGATTGCAAAAAGCCTGTTTGCTTATCCCTTGCGTCTGCCACTGATCGTACAGCTCACGCATTTTTTCTGTCTCATTTTTCATGAAACAAGATTACGAACTATGCGAGTCCGTTGAAATATGGTTTTATCGGACGCATACTTTTAATCCGAATTACCACATCTTCATTAGGAGCCAAAGCGCCATCCAACTTCATCGTAACCTGACTGGCCTTTGCTCCTGGTTTGCCATTTCGAGCTTTGTAATAAGATACGCTACGCGGTAACTCTAACCACTTACACAGTTGCTTTCGCGTTGTAGATTGCTGATATTGAGTCATGACGGCTATCTTTTCCTGGGTCCGATAGGAGTTTTTTTTAGCAGTTCACTTTTCACCTCCAGTT
This sequence comes from Dyadobacter pollutisoli, assembly GCF_026625565.1. Classification (NCBI taxonomy): domain Bacteria; kingdom Pseudomonadati; phylum Bacteroidota; class Cytophagia; order Cytophagales; family Spirosomataceae; genus Dyadobacter; species Dyadobacter pollutisoli. The sequence goes on along the minus strand of NZ_CP112998.1, from coordinate 74,235 downwards.
CGAGAGCTTGCTTGGCTACTATGCGTTTCAAGCGTTCGTTTTCTTCTTCTAAGGTGCGTAGTTGCGGATCAACTCGTGGGTAGGAATCCCGAAGGCCATCCTTGCCGCTCGCCAAATACTTTTCCTTCCACCTCCTCAAAAGAGATGGTGACAGGCTATACTTTCTGCTAACCTCGGAAGGTCCGCTCCGAATAGATTCCTGTACGATCGAGTACCGATCTTCGGCACTGAATGTTCGCCGTTGTTTACTCATGATTCCTAAATTAAATGGACTAAACTGTTTTTACAATTTTGTCCAACCATTTAGGGGGCTAAGACATAACATAGGTCTAATGGATATATTATTTCACTGGGATTGGTAATTTGGTCTCTCATAGGCTGAAAATATGAGTGATAAAGTGGAATATATCCAAATCTCCAAAATACCTGAAGATATGCTGCTTTTAAAAGAGACACCAGCACTTTGGTATCTAAAATTTTTGTTTTCGATAAAGGTTTAGCAGAAAATTCTGTGAGACCTTTGTCGATTTTCGCATTCCATTTTTCAACAAGTCTTTTATCATTGTTTTTCTCAGACAATAAGAAGTTTGCCACGCCTAAATGTGTTCTTGTTAATATTCCTCTCAGTGTCTTTTGCTCCCCGACGTCCAGATCGACCGTTATTGCACGGTGCTCTGGAAAATCTCTATTAACAAATAATTCCATCGCACCTTTAAGATGTGGCTCGATTTGCCATCCGGCATCATTATTACACTTTCTGCACGTTACAACTAGTTTCCTTCCCCCTAATGATTGTTGGGGAACATGATCAATAGTAAGATCTTTTGACTCAATATTGAAATATTGCAGACAAAGCGGACACAGGTAATCTCGGCCGCCGTCATGAGCAACTCCAAATCTATTTCTCACATGAGCAAGCTGGTCTAAATAAGGATGCAAATTCATTGAGAATGCTAAAAACGAAAGGATCAACTATTACTAATAAAGGGTATTTACTCTTGAATCCACTCGATTGGAATTAAAGCTCGTGATCCAGACCACTCCTCAACCATATGAATGTTTTCAACTCCTTGCCACGTAATTTCAGGTGCATGCTCAACGATGATTATCTGTAAATTAAAATTTGTCCTCTTTGCGCAAGCAGATGCCGCAGAAAAAATTTTCCTAGTTTGTGTCAGGTCTTCGGACTTCTCAGCAAAGTCCTGAAACGTAACAATATCATCAGATATCGTAGGAACGTCCTTCGGAAAATACACTTGACTCGGTTGGTCGATTACAAGGAAAGAAGGAACGAAGTTGTTTTCGAGAGACAAAAAATGTTCGTGTAAAGCAAAAAATGCCGAAAGATGGTACCCCATCCAATTCGCTCCGCTACCAACTTCCCATAAATAGTCTGCCCTATTCGAACTTGTTGATGATATCTTCAAGGTAAGGTTAGCAATATCAAGTTCAACTGGATCATTGGGACGATCGATATCGAGCATGACAATATATTGACTCATCAAATTTGATATCCTTCGTAAAACCGTTTCTTTATTGTGGCTTTTCCTAATTAGATCTAGCTTCCTATTTGTATCTGAAACCTGCTGGTACAGCTTGTCAATACTTTTCTGGATGCTACTATCAACAGTCGTGGAGCCCACATTAGCTAATGCCTCCTCTAGCCTTCCTATAAACTTATAAAGCGACTCAACTGTGCGACGACGCTCATTCTCCTCCTTGGACTTTGTATAAAACTCCCTTAAAACATCTCTTACTTTGTTAATTTTAAATTCGTAATCACGGATCTCTGACTTTACATCCGCAACTTCCTTGTTCAGATTTACATCGTTAGTGTTAACACTTCTAGAAATTACCTCCAAGTTCTTACTGTATTCATCCAGTGTTTCTAACTGCTTCTTGGCATTGTCATTAACAGATTCGCAAAAAGGGCAGATGTTTGAATGTAGCTTTTTGTTAAACCAAGAAACGGGTTCAAGCCTTCTGCGCTGACTTTCAAGGGTTTGTCGATATTGCACTGACGACATATTTAAACTTTGCAGTTTTGACAGTCTGATCTTTCTTATTGCTACTTCATTAACTAAATCCCTCTCCTGCGCGTCCAAATTTTCCAGATATTCTACTTCTCTTACAGTGGCACCCGACTGATAGGCAGGAATCGGATTCTCATTAAAGTCCTCAACAATCTGACTAAGTTGAAAAAGATATTGCTCCACCGTGTATGAATTTAGCTCCAAGGGTATGTCTTTGACTAACCCTAGCTGAACGGAGCGTAGAAACAAAGACTGCAAATTACCTAACCATGATTGTACCGCTCGATTTTTAGTATTCAGCTCTAATTGGTAAGTTTTTAATGAAATGTCTAATTCTTTTAACTCACGTTCCAAAGACAACACCTCATTACTAATCGCACCGACAAGTAATGGAAAAATCGTTTTTAGCTTCTGTTGATGTTCATGAGTATCCGCCTTATAAAATAGCGCATAGGGATTGGCTACTATGTGTTGCGGAAGAAATTGAAAAGCGCTTGTATCTCTAAAACTTGCAGCCCCTCCAAATTGATTTTTCAAATTCTCTAAATCGAACCGTTCGGTAGATAGCCCAGATAGTTGATTAAATCTATTAACAACCGCATCTCTGTTGGTTTGAAATCTACTTGCACTCATTAAAGCATCAATGTCAATCGGTTCCGCCTGTTCGATCATAATCATCTCAGAAGTTGAAAACTTAGTCCCGGGTTCCTTTCTTAGGACAACCAATTCAGTAGTCTCCGAAATGAGATGAAGTCCAAACCATTGAGTTGTATCACGTATAATTCCAACAGGGATAGAACAACTCTCACTGCCCAAACAATAATCAATGATATGAATAAGAGCTGATTTACCCTTATGGCTTTCACCAGTGATCACATTCACCTTACTGACATCAAATGGTATTATCCGTTTGCTCTTACTTTTATCCTTTGGGTACAGAACTATTGCCTTAATTTTTAGCTTCATTCAAAACGTAAGTTTAAGCATAATGCACACTTGTTCAAATGGCAGAGTGGAGAACCAATAGCCAAGCCTATCAGCACCGCTCAAAATACCCTTAATTTCATTGTTGTATCTGGAACTGGTTACCGGAATATTGCTAGGTAAAAGCTCGTTAGACACCCTATCATACACAATAATATCACTCTGACAAGCAAGATTTAAGGCCATAAAGGTTTGATGTGCCATATCTTCCATCCTTTGTTGCAAACCGGCTGGTATCTCTCGATAATCCCCAATTGCGTTAAAAAATCCCCCCTCAAATCTCTTCCTATGAATGCTATCCAAAGTCTTTTGATGGTAAAGTAGTGGAAGGACAGGCATAACAATCGCAAGGTCTGGCCCACTCCTGGCATCAGTTGTTGCGCTATAAGTTTTGACAAACTTATGTAAGACTAAAGCGCTGAGTCCGACATTTTGAATAATGTCGTGTTCGATTATTCTAGCCATTAATTTTTAAAATGTTTTTCCCAATGCGGATGCCAGCCAATGTCTAGCGAATCTGAAAGCTTGTAAAAGCTTCCTTTAGTAAAATAAGGCTCTGTATCGTTACCTCTGAGCTTAACAACGAAACCATTTACAGTTGAATCATATATCTCAAATGCCAGCTCCGACAATTCCGATTCACTAAGGTTAATATTGCAATGAACCATTTTTCTTCTAAAAGACTCAGTCCACCTTTCAAAACACAGGTCATCCATGGCTAATAATTCCTTTCCAGTTATATCACCCATTAAGGTCAACCTAGTTCGCTGATCCTCTGAATAGAAAAAATCAACAATTGCGTCAACAATAATTCCCTCCTTATCATAATGATCTATAAGTTCAAGTTGCTTAATGAATACTTTGCCTTTTGCTTCCACTATATCATTGTCAGTAATAGTTACATCAACATATCGCTTAGCCAATACTTTAATCCGTTTATCTCCAATACTCTGCATTGTTCTTTGAAGTCGCCTGTTTAGTTCCGTCTTACGAACTATCGGAGCAAAACCTTTGTCGAGCTGAACTAAAATATGATCATTAAACCAACCACGAAGATCAGTAATGACATCATCACGTATATCGTCGTTTAAGCCTAGCCTATTAGCAATCTCATCATTTCTTTCTACGAGACAATTGGCATCCAGCAATGAAATCTGGGCTATCATCGCCTTCAAAGTCTCTTCGCTTGATAACACATGGCTTATAATGCTCTGCAAACTAGCAGGGGGACGCTCGACAGACGACTTCAAAAGTTCAATAACCAGATCTATTTCGCGAATACTATGAGCATCACTTATTTTCCTTATTAATGAATTTTCCGAAATGTTCTTATTTGTGACACATAATAGCCGAGTACGACTAACATCCATCTTTCCATTTCTAATATCACTAATCCAGATGAACAGCGTATTCCAAAGATCCTTACTTCTATCGGCATACGGCCGACCATTGTCTACAATACTGTTCTTATCTTGTTCTCTGTACAATATATTTCCTGTATCATCTATTATCGCAACATCATCAACAATTTCAATTGCGACAGCCTCATTGTTGTTACACGAACAGAGCAAAACTAGTGCTCTATCAGGCTGGAACAGATATCCCGCCATGGGACCAGGGGCAGTATGAAGTGAATGTTTGCTCAACAGTCTATAAAATTATAACACTTGTATCAGTTATGTGTAACCACTTATTTTCATCATAAAAAACTCTCTATTATATCGAACATCGATGATATCAGACAGCACTTTAAAGTATCAACATTCCAGAATATATTTCATTAAACTCAGGTGGTAAATTAGCCGCTTTACAGAGATAGCTTGATAATCGAGACGCATAGTTTGATAATTGAGGCTCGTTCCTAACCAGTGTTGGCGCAAGGCTAAATCTGGACTTATCACCGTCTGCAAGGAAATGAAATGAAATCTCCTTAAGATAAATTGGAACATAAGAAAACACTTTGGGTTGTTCAAATACAAGTCTTATTAGTTCTAAGAACATATCCCATTCGGGCAGTGTTAACTCCTTTTCCGGTACTGGATTTCCAGAGAATCGATTTCTAAGATTATTCAAAAACTCGTAGTTCTCGATTCCGCCATAGATAAACACTTTAAGATCATTGTTCAACTCTTCCTTGGATTTCGGTGTAAGATACCTATTGAAAAGTGTAACAATGATGTTGTTTAAAGCAATTGCTACAATTGAAAAATGATTTAAAACCGTAGCTAAATGTAAGGGGTTAGATGGATTAAACTCACCTTTGTTTTCCCTAAGTATTGCGAGAGACGAGCGTAACTGATAATTAGAGCTGGATTCGTTCCAAAATTGAGTCTTTGAAAAGTCTAAAAAAGTTTTAAGCACCGGAAATCGCTTGTCTACTTCAAACAATTTGTCCCAACACTCAATGTCCTTCAAGGCACTTATAATAGTAATGGATTGATTAGTAGTAGCTTTTGAGTATAGTCCAAAATCTGCTTCAGATAGCAATTGGATGTCAAGTAAACTTGATGTTATTTGATGCTCTTTCTCTATATCCTTGGATAAGACAATCAACCCTTTTTTCGAACCAATGTAATCCATTAGCCCCTTCATCCATAAGCTTCTAGAAATCGGAGATTGTCCTTTCAATGTCTTACAATCACCTAAAATTGGGTGTAAACTCCCCGATATATCGGGGTACATTCCAAGTACATCAACATCCGTTATCAATTTGGGAACGTTCGAAATTCTATGCTTTGACAGCATATTTACCTCCATTTGAGGATACCAAAAATTATCTACAAAGTACTCAACAACTTTAATTTTAAGAAGTCTATCTTTAATCATTTTCCTAATCCGGTTAACAAAATATTATCAAATTCTTGCATCGTTTCCTCATCCAATGCAATCGTAGCGTGTGTTCTAAGATTATTTGACGATATGATTGACTCTATATACGTTTGATCCTTCTGTAAAGCTAAAATTGCGTTATCATTAATCTCCATATTTACAATATTCCCTGTGTCAATAAGGCTAATTGCTAAATCTAATGCAGCAGTATTTTCTTCTGAGGATACTAGGTGAAATTGATACCTGTCTCCGGAAACCTTGACCATTTTCCCTACTTTTATAACAGCAAGCTGGTGATATTGTTCAAATGTCTCCGAAGTTGATTTTAGATAACCATTCCTTTTTAAAGCCTTTAATAGTGCAACAGGGCTATAAATTCGAAATTGTTTTGCTAGAAATTGTCCCTGTCTTACAGAGGCAACTATTGCCATTGCCCGTTCATAGATTTCTCTTTTAGCGGGATTTAGTTTTGAATTTCCTGGGGACGGTGAAAATATAAAGAAGTTTTCACCTGAATGGGTAGTTTTGATTGAGGGTGGTCTAACGGCTCCATCAGCTGCTAGTCTCTTCAAGATATTTAAATCGTCTATCGAAATCGAATTTTCGTTTATTCGCATTGTCGATTCAATAATAGAAAGAGGTAAGCCTTGAGCGCTTTTTACTAACTCTAGAATTCGTTTTATCTTAGTGCTTCCAGCTCTTGCTGTCAAGTCGGCGAATACATCAGCATTTTCCGAAAAAAACAATGGACTTAACAAGATGTTCTTCCCTCTCGCTCTTTTAGTTAGAATGTAGCCACCTTCATGTCCTATTACCAAATTTCGGTCAACCAGCTTTTTTTCAGCACCAAGACTATAAAGATTGCTTTGCTCGGTTGGCGCACTAGTAAGCTTTGAAATAATTTCCAAAGCAAGCTCTTCCGGCTCATTCAAACTAAGTTTGTTGTTCGCGAACTCGCCGACCTTTTCATAGACACTTTCAAAAAACGGTATCTGTGGTTGAATTTTATGGATTGATGACCCCTTCGTAATAAGTTTTACGAATTCTATTTCTTCTAAGCTTTCGAGTAAGTCTTTGAGAAGGAGTGGTGAAATTCTAAAGTAATAGCTGGAAACTAACCTAAGCTTCTCATATTCGAGTATTGGCAGTCCTCTAAGGTGCAGAGAGAGGCTTACCATCATGCCTACCTTAGGTATAAATTCAAATTCTGGTACTTCTTTGCCAGCTAATGATACATGGATATCGTAACATTTAGAGGCAATATCTTCTTCCGACATGATTTAAGGAGGATAGTTTATTCTCAACAAATATAACAAAAGTTACATATTTTATAACATACCTAATAATTTATCAAGCTATTCATTCTCAATATTTTTTAGCTCAGATTCAATTTCCTCAATAGTTGGGAAACTTTCGCGCAGATTTTCCGGAAGCATTTCCGTAAATTTAAATTCACTAATCCCCATAGGCTTATTGATATCTCTCAAAGCAAATTCTGAAACACTCCCGTTTTACTGGACAGCCAAATGGATAAAGTTAATTTTAATTAAGATGCTTTTGATTCAAAGAACAAGTCATTAGGGATAAATCCAGTACCGGTGTGTTTGCGTTGACCGTTGTAAAATTCCACATATGTTTTTACTCCTCTATACAGATCCATACCGCCGTTGGGAGGGTTTAAGTATACATATTCTTGTTTGAGCGACCTCCAAAATCGTTCGATGAAAACGTTGTCAAGTGCTCTTCCCTTCCCATCCATTGACACCTTTATGCCACTGCCTAACAATGAGTTAACAAAGTGGGGGCTAGTGAATTGGCTACCTTGATCGGTATTAAATATTTCGGGCCGTCCCTCGGTACGAATAGTATCCAAGAGGATTTCCCGGCACCATTCCATGCTCATTGTGTTCGATATGCTCCATCCGACAATCCTTCGGCTATACACATCGATGATGGCAAACATGTACATAAATCCACGAAACATCGGGATATAGGTGATATCGGCCTGCCAGACATGATTAGGACACTCAATTTTCAAGCCCTTTAACAGATATGGATATTTGTAGTCTGTTGCTTTGGCCTTGCTCAGGTTGCGTTTGGGATAAATCGTGCGCAAATTCATGAGCCTATATAGCCTTCGTATACGCTTTACTCCAACGTGGTAACCTAAGCCACGCAGGTAATCAGTCATGCGTTCCACTCCATAAAATGGACATTCCAGAAACTTTCGGTCTATGGCTTTCATCAGGCGTTGATTTACCAACGATTCTCCCTTTGGCTTAAAATAATAGCTACTCCTCTGTAAACCAATTAGTTTACATTGTGCTGAAACGCTGAGATTGATGTATTCCGGAGAAATAAGTTCGCGTTTTTCCATGGTTGTCATTTCCCCAAGACTTTTTTTAGGAAATCCACCTGGACCTGAAGCTCCCCGATCTTGGCGTACAGTTCCTGCTCCTTAGAGTTCTCTGCCTCATTTATTGCCGGTGCCTCTTTGTCGAAAACCAACTCGGCTTTCTCTAAAAACTCTCGTTTCCAGGCCGCAATCTGCGTTGGATGGATTTGGTACTTAGAAGCTAAGTCCTGGACGGTGCTTACCTCCTTGATGGCTTCTATGGCCACTTTGGCCTTGAAGCTCGCGCTGAATTTTCTACGTTCCCTTTTCATAGTCAACTACTAAATTAGAAATTTTAGTAGCTGTCCAATTATTGGGGAGTATTATATTCAGCCTCTACATTGTTCTTGTCGCGGCAAAGTAATATTCCTATTGTAGGCTTATCATCCGCTGCCTTCAGAATAGAATCCACAGCAGAAAGGTAGAAGTTAAGCTTTCCAGTGTATTCAGGCATAAACTTTGTATTTTTAAGTTCAATAACTACATAACATTTAAGTTTCACGTGATAAAATAGCAAATCCAAAAAATAATCAGAGTCTCCTACAATTAAATGGTATTGTCTTCCAATAAAAGCAAAACCCTTTCCAAGCTCGAGCAAGAAATGAGTTATGTGTTTAGTGAGCTGTATCTCTATGTCCTGCTCCTTAGCTTTTGGTCCAAGTGTTATAAAATCGAAGACATATGGGTCTTTCAAGGTTTGTTGCGCTAAATCGGAAAATGGCTTAGGTAGAGTCAAATCGAAATTTGTCACAGAAGCTCCTGCCCGAACATATAAATTGGACTTCAGCTGCAATGCTAGAATATCCCTGCTCCATCCATTTTCCAGGGTTTTCTGCAGATAGAAAGTCGCTTGATCCAAGTTATCTGATTTAGTAAATATTAGGATATTATGACCCCATGGTATTTGTTTAATCAGCCTCTTGGCCAATTGGTCAACAGGTTGTTGACCAATTGGCCAAGAGTAGAAAGAATAAAATCTTTTACAATATTTCAGATTTGAAGATGACAAACCTTTAATGTCTGTAAAGTCTTCTTTCAGATCTTTTGACAACGTTTCTATCAGTTTATCACCCCATTGTGTATCAGCTTGTTTTTCAACAATAAGCTTTCCTAAGTCCCAATAGAACTCAATCAATGCTGAATTCGCAGCAACTGCTGCTCTGATCTGTGAAGAACGAATTTTAGACTTAATCTCACTAAGCCATATCCCATAGTTGTCGTCAAATTTTATATCGTCCATTTCTCTTCCATCAATAATGCATAAACACTAAGTTATTCGTACCATTGATTAACGGTAATGGATAACAACATGTAAAAATTATTTAATTATTTGGCAGGTTAGAAATAGAAATCTTTTCGGACCGTGTCCAACCTTCTATTTCTATCCCCTCGTGCCTAAGATAGTTATAGAGCGTCGTTTTGCTTCCAATCTTTAATTGTTCGCAAATCTGATTGGTTGTGTATTTTTTACTCAAATACAAAGTTGCTGCTAGGCCGGCAAGCTCCTTCGATTTTTTAGTCAACCCTTTTGGCCTACCTCCTACTCTTCCGCGTGCACGCGCAGCCTCCATCCCAGCCAAAGTACGCTCCATCAAAATCTCTCTTTCATTTTCCGCAAAGACTGAGCTGAGCATATACCAAAGCCGACCCATCTTGGTAGAAGTGTCAATTCCCTCAGAAATACTCCGGAAGTCCACTCCCATTTCCTTCCATTCCACCATGAGCTTAATAAGCTCATAAGTTGTCCGACCAAGCCGATCAATTCTCCACACAACTATGACATCCCCTTTTCGAAGCTCCGAAATCATTCGTATATATTCCGGCCTCTGCATTGAAGCACCCGAAATCTTTTCATGATATATTTTCTCACATCCTGCTTTCTTGAGGGAGTCAAATTGCAGGTCTTGGTTCTGCTCAGTCTTTGAAACCCGTATATATCCAATAACCATCCAAATAGTACAGTTTAACGTGCCAGTTAGCAATATACAGTAATTTGTTTTGGTGTACCACTAATCTGGAATTTAAAAGTGCTGAGAAAGGTCCTTTTGAGAACTAGAAGGGAAGAAAAATTAAAGGCGCTGAGAGTACATAAAAACCACCGTTTTCGACTTAATCGGTTTCCAGACGCACCGGTGAAATTCGGGAGATATTGACAGACATCGTTTTTTCGGACACAAATTTTATTAAAAACGATGACGCTAGGGCTAACGAATCACGTGTAATTTAAAACCGAACGTCCAGGGCCGGAAGCTGAACGAACAGGTTATTTTTGGATCCAATATGTTGATTATGAAGTATCCACCATCCCGAAGACTTACTAATATTTCAAGACATTGAAACTGTCTGAAAGGAATTAGTAAAAAGTCTGTTGTGGTGTATTAAAATTCGTTTCAATTTTACGTGGTTTAATTCTTAGAAACTATCGTTCGACAAGATTAAATCTTTTAATTAGGGTTTCACGTCGACCCTCAGGTATTGTCAACACATGAGACGTCAGATGTACACTTTCCTGCCAAATTTTCTTAACATGATTTAGATTAATTGTTTCAGAGCGGCCCAATTTAAAAAAAACAGGCGGTAATTGACTAGTGAGCCTTCCGAACTTCACTGAGACGAGAAGGGAATCCGAATTCGAGATACTATGACGCTGGAGTTCGCTGCTGGTCAGAAACAGATTTGTACTTTTTGTTGCTGCTTTTACATAGATGATCTCGGATGATCTGATGTTCACCAAACCGTCTTTCGTTGGTAATGCGAGAAGCTCGGGTTCTTTCCTTTCTGGATTTCCCGTTAAGCCTTCATCATAATTATTGAAGGCCAAATCGATTTGCGTGGATAATTCACGCACACGTAACGGTTTTTGCAGGAAGGCCGAAGGATAGGTTTCCCTCATTCGTTGCTTGACCTCGTAGGGCGCATTTCCGGTAATGTAAATGATAGGAATCCATTTGATTTTCAGAAGTTCTGTAGCGGTCATAATTCCGTCCTCGGGGCCATCCAGTTTAATGTCGATTAACGCCAGATCTACATTTCCCTTTTTCATGATGCTCATTGCCGATTCATAGTTTTTTGCAATGCCAGCAATTTTCCAGCCTTGAATTTTTAGGTTTTTCTTAATATCAGTTGCAAGGAGTAGGTCGTCTTCGACAATGAGGATGTTTCGATCTTTACTCATGGATAAATAAGGTCGGTTTGATTTGGATTTAAAAGTTGAATGAGTGTCTTATCTGCAAGAAAAGAAAGCTCAAAACGGCACCCCTGGACTGAGCGGTATTTATGTTGGCCTTCTAACTGCTCAGCAAGCAAATCAATAAGCTCCAATCCAAATCCATTTAGAACAGTTTCCATATCAAAACCAGGACCATTGTCGTGAAACAGGAAGTTTACCTTGTCTGAAAGGACATAGCATCTCACATGAAGCGTCGAAGACGGACCTGTAAAAGCATATTTACAGCTGTTGGTCATCAGCTCGTTTAAAATCAGTGCAAGAGGGGCCATCTTTTTTACATGTAAGAAAAATGGTTTTACGTCTAAGGATAGCGTAACATATGTCATACAGTAAACCCTGAGAACGCTCTGTATAAGATCTCCTAAATACAGTTCGACATTGACGAACATTGGCATCGTATCCTGATACAGCCGCCTGTGAATGAGAATAATTGATTCTACCCTAAGCAGACTTTCTTCAAGAAGTTTGGCAGCAGCCGGATCTTGTGACTGATGCGATTGCAGACTGAGGAGATTGGATACGAGTTGAAGATCGTTTTGGGTTCGGTGACTTTGCTCTTTCACTAATCCAGCGTTGTATTCGCTCAACGTCCTATATTTTAAATACAGGCTATTGTGTTTTGAAGAGAGCTTGCTATATAGGATTGCTGCAATTGTAGAGATAATAAGAAGTAGCCCGACTGTGTAAAGCATACGATTTTTTAAAGTGGCGTTGCTTTTCAGCAAAGAGACTTCTTTACGTTTTGCAGTCAGGGCCACTTCTTTAAGTTTCGCTTCTTCATTTCTGCGAACCCCTTCCACGGCCTCGTTACGGTATTGAAGAAATGCACTTTCCCTCAATTCTTCGAGTTCTCTACGATATTCAAGAGCCTGCATCCATTCCTTTTTTTGTTGATGATATTCTGCCAGGCTATATAGTAAAGACGTTTTTAGGCCGGGTTTAAAACTGGAGTTTCCAAGTAGGTCTTTTGCTTTAATTAACCATGGTCGAGCACTCCGATGGTCTTTGTTCTGGAGATATTGGTTTGCGATGTCGATTGCTAATTCAATGCTGTTGCTCAAAAGCCCTTGTTTTTTGTCCAATTTCCATGCTGTAATTTTAAATGACAGGCTTTCGGGAATATTATTTTCTTGTCTCGAACAAATGCCAAGGTATCGATACATTTGTCCTTCATCAATGGTAGAATGCAGGATCTGGGCGAGTTCTAACGATTTTCTGAAATTCGCTTTGGCTTTGTGTAAGGAAGACCTAAATCTGGTTTTCTGTTTCACAGTGCTCTTTTCCCATGATAGCAAATGACTTGTTCCTAACGCGCCATAGGCACTCATAATGCCTTTTGATGAATTTCCTTTCCGGAAATTTATCAGTGCCAGCCGGGCGTTTCGCAACGCCTCCAGCGGATTCTCGAGAATAAATTGAATCTCTTGCAATCGCAGGTAGATCTTCCCAATGTCTTCAAAATCACTCAGATCTTTACGTATGCGAAGCGCCTTTTGAAGCCAGGTTTCCGCAATAGCATAGTTACCCAGGTTGATGTGGCGTTTTGCCATCAGGTAGGATGCTTCGGCTATCCCCGTAGAATCTCGTTTGATCACTGCCTCATTATAAGACTTTATGTCCCGTTTGAGCCTGGACATAAGGTCCTCAGTATTGTCCTGTGTTGAATTTTGAGCTTCACAGAAAAAACTAACAAGCAGGAATAGACACAACGTCATAGCCGCGATTTCAGGGAGAGTACGCCTTACAAGCATTGATTTCGCTGAGTTGTAGGTTATCTGTCGGGTCTTCTATCTGTCAATATACAAGAAAATGGTGATCAAATCTTGGAGCACAGCACGTCTTTTAAAGAGAACTTGTAAGATCCAATAAAATTCTATTCCTCAAAAGCATTTTTTTCCAGATTCAGGGCTGTTATAGCCGGATTCACGACCAGGTCTGGAATGCGTATGGGTAAATACATTTTTTTTGGAAATGTAAACTCAATTCAATCAGAAATCTTGCTAGTGAAATCAGCCTCAAGCCTTTGGACGACTGGGTGGTCTTTTCCAATTGCGTGCAAGCGCCTCCTTAGTAATTCCATTCCTTTTATGAATGTTTTATCCATTATAATCCACCACAGCTAAATGTTTCTATCAGCGTTGTTCAAATCAAGGGGCTTGTGTTTAGCCACCGTCTTAATGTTCGCGTTCTGTTCCATCCAGTTTGCACACGCTCAAACTAAACCTGAAGTGTTGACCAATCAGAAAATAATCTCGCTGGTGAAGGCGGGGTTGGACAAGTCCATTATCCTGACTACCATCAATACCGCTGAGGGGCAGTTTGATCTGTCGACGAGTGGGTTGATCAGTCTTAAAGCCCAGAAAGTTCCTGACGAGCTGATCGCAGCAATGCAAGAGAAACAAACCCAGCCAAAGCGACAAACCTTGGCGCCCAATGATACCAGACCGAACACTCCTGTGGCGGGCAAGACGCCAAAGGTTGGATTAATTAACCAACTATATGTCGTGAACAGCGCAGGAAACAAGATTGAGCCATTAGACAAGGGGATAGCCAATATGGGCTTTAAAGCGTCCCCTTTCGGCACAACCGCTCAGTATGAAATCGAGGGCATGAAAGCCGTCTACCGAAAAGCAGCCAATGATAGCTTGCAATTTGTGGTCAATACAGGCGGCTCTGCACCAGAGTTTGTTTTACACAAGGCGAAAATTCACAAGAGCAAGCGCATTGCTGGCAACCTGACCGCTCGCCCCACAGGTGCCAAGTCAGGAAATAATACGATTGCCTGTAACATGATTTCAGCAGGTGAGGGGGTGTTCAAACTTGTACCATCTGTCAAGCTTGGAAAAGGAGAATATTTCTTCGCGGCAAAACTTATCGGGAGCGCCAACTCAATTGATGCTTACTCATTTGGCATTGACTAATGAAATTAAATTATTCCAAGCATCCAAATCTATTATACTAATCTCTCTATGAAAAAAGCCATTTCTACCGTCCTGCAAATACTCGTCGTCTTTGCCCTCGCAACATCCTGTTCAAAAGATCATGAACTTCCTGACCCAGATGATCTATCCGGAAACGAGAAGTTGCAAACCGACATTCTGGGCAAATGGATCGTCGAAACAAGCTCCGGCCGGACAATGACAGACAATGCCTTTCTGGAGTTTCTGTCGGACAGCAGCTTTATCATTTACAGTATCACGGATACGACCGTTACAGGCACGTTTAAAGTGACAAGCAACACAGAAATTTCGCTTGCAAACTTCGGTACTATGTCCGAAATCAAGATTACGCAGGATAAGATTAGTTTCAAACTGGCTTTTTCAGGTAAATGGTTGGCAATCAGCGCTGTAAAGTCTACTCTTGTCGATGCTAGCGATAAAACGAAACTGCTTTCACGTAGTTGGTCTTTGACCACCGATGAGAGCGGAGCAATATTGCTTGACAACGATTTAGGTGCTGATAAAGCGACTGTTCTGATTTCCGCATCAGGAACTTATTTCGCACAATTTTTAAGCAAAGGCCATGCTGTGGAGTCCGCAATGGGAAATTGGAAATGGCATTCGACGAAAACCGACCGTTTCGTCTATTGGGAAGATGGGGAGCCAATCAATGAAGAAACTAACTATATGATTATTCGAGAGCTGACGAAAGATATCCTTAAAACCACAGATCCTCAACCCGACGGCACTTTTGAGTACTTCGTATACATTCCCGATTGAAAACCGATCCCGTGGCGAAGATCGGGGGATAAGTTTTTAAACGGTAAGAGCAGTTATTTTACTCACCTTCAACAAAATCAATCATGAAACAACAGCCTCCATTAAAAATTGCAAGTTTATTTTTCAGACTATTACTAATTCTCACATTGTCTATTTTTCTATTTTCCTGTAAAGGTGGAAGTGATGACGTTGAGCCAAGTGCTGACTTCGTTAAATTCAAAGTAGACGGTAAGGAGGTATCGCAGGCTAATGCCAAAGGCAAATGGGATTTAGAATGCAGATTTATGGGCTACGAAACGGCAGGATATCGTTTTCAACTTGGGTTATCAACCGTAACCGGAGACGCTCCCAGTTTTTCAATTCACTTTAATACCAATGAAAAATATGTAGCTAACAAGGACTATACTTCTATTGATCCAAAAACACCGAACACGTATTCCTATGCTGATTTTAAGGCTCCAACAGATGATTTGATTATACAAAGTAAGAGTTTCAATCTATCTGGCGGTGTTACAATCCTTTTGACAGATATAACGGAGGACAGGGTTAAGGGCAAATTTACAGTTAATGCAAATCATGTTTTCGATTCTAAGCAGCCGTCCATAACAGACGGAGAGTTTTCCGCGAAGAGACGGAATCTCTGATGGAAAAAGGGACAATGACTTGGATGTTCATTTAACGTTGAAATGAATTTTTGTTTAAATTCTCAATCCACTTAAAAATTATGTGTATGAACTGTTTTTCAAGGTTCTTTTTAAATATTCTGCTGATAGTTCCCTGTTTAATTGTTGTGGGCAGTTGCCAGAACAAGGAGGTGGATCCGATCGTAAAAGAGTCTATTGATGGAGAGATCAAAAAAATCCAAATCGACATTTTCTTGCGTGGAATTGGTGGGGTGTATATGGATATTCTTGATAAAACAGATGGCAAACTCTATGAGGTGAATTTGGTCGAAAGAGGGGGAACTCCCTATTTCAATTCATTCGCGTACATCGATAGTACAGACCTTATCTTGCCAGAGACCAAAGAAGTACCATTCGGGCTTGAGGGTTTTACAACTGCTTTCGCCGTCAATCCGATTCGATCTACTAATAATGAGATTCATATCACTTATGATGATAATGACAGTGATCCAAGATTCAGCACTAAGGGTATTACAGGTCAGATAACGCCCAATACTATTCTTATTATCAGTTCTTTAGAGGAAGATGCCATAGCCATTCTTAGAACTAACGAAGGTATCCAACGATTCCTGAAGCCGATTCTTTTGGATGGCCTGAACAATAACTTCGCAAAAGATATTAATTACGCACAGGATGGCGATCAGGTTAACCGGTTTTTGATTTATACTCTAAGAATAAATTCGGGCAGAGAATTTTAAAACTAAATCTGGATTTTATGGTTAAAAAGTTCATTGGTATCGTGTGCGTCGTCTTGTTTTGCGATGGGTTCCCAGGTTCTGCACAAGTTCTCCGGTTTGGCATAAAGACGGGGCTGAACGGGTCATTGATTGTTGGTGAAAATTATTTCTCAGCACATAATTATAAAATACGTTATCCGTCGAAAACCTTGTTTTATCATGCAGGTTTAACTTCCGATGTAAGACTGTCCAAGACCCTCTCCGTTCAGCCTGAAATACTTTATTCAACTGCTGGATATGACTGGTTTTCGCGAGAGGAGGAATTCAATGGCTCGAATTCCACGACCGAACCCGATGTTTCCGAATCGCTGGCATCCATTAATATACCTCTTTTGTTAAGGGTCAAAGTCGGTGGCCTTGGTCTAGTTGTTGGTCCGCAGGTTAGTAGGTTAGTTTCAGCGAAGCGCAATGCTTTCGTAAAAGGCAATACCGATGTTAAATCAGATTATCTTATGGGTAACACGTTGTCTGGAGTGGCAGGACTGGAATATACATTTTGGTTTGGCTTAGGTTTCCATGCACGTTATTCCTATGCTTTCCGGAGCGTTGCCAAAATTACCGAAAAAGGGATTTATGCGGAAGGAAACAGCCTGTATAATCATGCTGCCATGGGAGGTATCCACTTTTACTTTAACAGTAAAAAGCAGTAATGTTTCCTGGTCGAAAAACATCGGAAACATGGAAACAAAGATAAGAATAGGGTGACTTGGCTAGTTGACCTGCTACATCATGGGGGATTAACGTCCTTTGTTAACTGCTTTTCTAAAGTTGTACTTTTATTACCTGAGCAATCGCCATTGAGCCAGGACGGTAGTTTCCGTTTGCCACTGGAAGCGTTGTTTCGTAAAGCTCAAAAATCTTACAATATTTAGAATATGCCTCATCTAACAAAGAGGTAAGCGACTCTGATCTGAATGGACGAGCCAAAAAGAAACTTCAATAACACACTTGACATTTTACTGACCCTCTTTACACCATCAATACATTTAGTCCGCTATTTTGTATTAAACTCATACCCCACCACCTCCCTGCCATAAATTTCATAAAAGTCTGCTTCCCGAAGCGGCCCAATACCATTAAAAAATATATTGATCACACTTACTCGTTGATTTTTGTTCTTTTTAAGGGTCTCTATGGCAAACTCGGATCCAACATTCACCGGCTTGATACAGCTCCGTGGCAAAAGATTGATAAAGTTAACGGAACTATGCCCTCTGTCTTTTCTCAGTTTATCGCTGATATCCATAATCATCTGAGCAATACCACCAATGCAATCGGTACGGCCATTTCGAAGAAGCGGATAAGATGATTCATCTTCCTTTTTAAACAAAACGTTGCCACAATCATCCAAATTTAGTGAACAGGAAGCTATTGCAATCTTTGATTGTTTTTTAAAAAGACGGTTTATATATCTGACAAATCTATCCCTCAATCCAACTTCCCTGAGGTAAAACTCGTCATTTTCCGAATGATATAAATCATTATCAAGGTTTAAGTTGTGCTGGTCAAACACTTTTTGATAAATGTCGGGTAGGGCCTTGAAATTATCATAAAATTCGGAACGAAATCTGTTTGGTTCAGCGGCCCGTCTTTCCTGATCCCGTGGTACCAGTTGCCAATCATTTACAAGTAAAGACAACTTGCTCGATTGGCCAAGTTTTTTTGTTCGTTCCAGAATGCCGCATCCAATCTTCCAGGTATATATAGGAAATATCCCGATCGTATTTTGTGCAGACTCCATTCCCGTTTCAATCCCGGTTTCGAAAATACCGGGTATAAGATGTTTGTTTTCGCTATCTGGAAGAATGATAAAATGACCTGCACAAATAATGGTGACTTCACCCTTCCCTTGTTGATTGATCCTGTTATCCAGGAAATTGATCAGCGACTTTTCATTTTCAAAAAGCATTTGATCTTCAAAACTGTACCCTGCTGTCATTTATTCTTAACGTCATTAAAGATTACAAAATTTGACTACCGCTAACGAAAAAAGGGCGAGCTCTTTGTATAAATTTCTCTGAGGTACGCTTTTACCCCTGCCAGGCCGGTTTCCGTTAAACACGGACCAAGACTAACTTCATTTTCATCGTCACCAAGCATAGGTTCAAAAATATAATGACGGTTGCCTGGAATTAATATTTTATCCAAATTGGCCATATAGTATTCCTCAGCATTTTTTTCGTCTGAGAAAAACACGCCTTCGGTCTCCTCTCCTGCGAATTTGGTCGTCATCAGCGCAGGCCATCCATCAATTTTGAGAACGGCAAAGTCCATGGCCTGGAGCTCCTCAGAAGAAAGGGAATACCAGGCACTTTTGAAAATGATATATACACGAACGTTATACCTCAATTGATTTCTAATGATTTCGGTGTCGGCGTTCGACAGTTCCAAAACCCCACCGCTGCCTTCTTCAACAAAGAAAATTCTGATGTAGCGAAAAGGTCTTCTATCCGGCATATGCTCGTTGGAAAGTCCTTCTGACTGCCTTTTGTTGCTTTCTAGAATAGGCTGTCCCAGTGCTTGATTAATCTGCCCGGGCGGCATACTCCATATTGTATTAAAATCCGGAATGCTAATGCCAAATCCCATTTCGCAGATTTCCATTAAGCGGGCCAGTTCACCGAGATATTCCTGTTTATCAAGGTGAATTTCACCCTTGGCGAGGTTCTCACAGTCACGCTGCGTCTTCCGTTGAAATATTCCGATAGCAAGATTAGTCAAAGCTCTTGACCTGCTTTTTTTATTTGCCTCTTCAAAAGACTCGATCACACCTCTCAGTGTCGCGGAGAACTCATCTCTTACCTTCGTCGGAATTAGCCTTATATATCCGTCTTGTATATACATGTCCTTATTTTCCGAAACTTCACTGTATGGTTTATGAAAACCGTAAAGGCATAGGACTTGCAAATGAGAATCAGGAATACTATTGTCCAGATTAATATCAAAATGATGATAAAAATTTGGAAGAAGATCTTTCTCGAATTTTCTGAATGAAGTTGCCTCTACGAGCTTTGTCCCGCCTCCCGGTTTTATGCCGTTCTTTTGAGTATTTAATATGATTCCTTTTACATCTTTCAGTTCATGCCTTTGATCAACAAGCGATCTGAATTTGGTGTCTTCGGTGTAGCATTTAGTTATGTAATCGCAAATGTCTGTTACAACCTGATCAACAAAGCTACCAAACTCACCATGCGTAACTAAATGGTCCATTGCCGAGTCCTCTCGTTTTCTTACAAAAAAGCGATCGTAAACTCCCCAAAGTATTTTAAAATGAATGTTAGAAGATAGAGCTTTAAGTTTACCTTTTTTTGCCATAATGCATTCTTGATGTAAAAGTAGAGGAAGAGTATGGCCGTAGTATTGCCGACACAAAATATAAAAAATCATCTGAAATTTCACCCAAAAAATCATCTTAAAAATCTGTCTATTTCCCGTGTCGATTTTACGAGCGTATATTTTCATTTCAGGACAAAGAAATTTTGGGGACAACCAAAAAAAGACAGTGGAAATTTTTGAAGTTCATTTCTGCAAAAAAATCTTACCTGATTTTCAGGGAGGTCGATTCCAATTCGTGAGGGTATTTTTTACCCTCAAATTCATAACCTCTAAATGTATTGCGGTTGTTTTGCTGCGGAGGTAACTTGTAATATAATTACATAAACAGTTATCTCAAACCACCAAGCCTAACAACATGAAAACAACAGATCTTTATGACAAAACCATTGCCAATCCGCCAGCAACGAAAAGCACTGTAGAAAGTGCCGTGAAGTCAGGGATTAACTTACAGCACGACACGGACAGACGGCTCATACTGGAGAAGATCCGGAACTTACTTGTATGGGCTTCCGAGCAATAGCATTGTTTCAAAATTTCCAGTTTAAATCAACGAGAACGATGAACGACCTGCTAATCCACAATTGCGCTGCAAAGGATCTCAGATTCGGCAGCTACCCGCGCATCGATACAGATGGCAATTATCTGTTCGATATCGGGCAAAAGGAAATCCTCAATCAACCGCAGTATATGGGAGAACTGCCCAAAATCGATCAAAAATCCCAAGAACTGAGCCTGAGGAAGGCGACACTCAAAAAAGAAATGCTCCTGTACGGAACAGTGACCGACTCGCTTGAAAAGGAAGCCAAGGATGAGGCAGAAGTAGGAAACATTAAAGTTACGGACGAGGAAGAAAGCCTAATAGATCAGGAAACGCAGCTGGAAGAACTTGAAAAAGATATGCGTCTCAGAGGTTTGTTACCAAACGAAAACCCGGCCATCATTCAGGAGCAGAAACCGACAACAAACAAGCAAAATGATAAATGGCAGATCCTCGGGAGCTTTCTGGCAAAATGGGCGATTACAGAAGGCGTAATGCTGATCATTCAATGGAGTGCCTTGCGGGAAACCAAGGGTTATATTGATCTGGCGGTCCGAAGCTTCTACTTTGGAATCGTCATTCTTTTGATCGAATATGTTTCCTTCCTGAACAAGAAGACACCCAAAACATATTATAAGCTCTACTTGAGCCTTACTTTGTTCATTTTGGTAGTGATGATTGCTTTGCCCCCAATCCTGAATATAGTATACCCTGCCAATGTTCCGGCCGCTGACATTGCCAATCAATGGTCAATCGCCGGGGCGACTGGGGCAACTAAAATCCTGCCCCGGGCCGAACATCCGGTATGGGTGGAATTCTACCGCTCCAATGAGTATCTGCAGGCAATCCTGTGTGTAATTCTTTTTATTGGTATGCAGATTTTTACAGTTGATACAAAGCCCGCAGAACAACCGGTAGTGCAAACCGACCCTTTGCCTGAGCCTCCGGAAAAAACATTTCACGATCAGCGGCTTCAACTTAAAGGACAGATAAAAGATACAGATCAGCGCATTGATCTGCTGAAAAAGATGCAAACTGAGACATTGGCTAAAATCACGAATACACTTCAGGGCTACCTGAAGGATCTTAGCAAGTTGAAAGAGGATATTCTTTTAATCGACAGTCAGACCGCAGCTCTGAAAATTGAGCGTGAAACAAAATTTAAATTCATTGAAAAAGAGCTGCAGACTTATCAGACAGATTTCGAGTATCTGCGTAACAGCGATATCATCAAGCAACATTCGATGACCACACCGCCATGGCCGACCGTCAAAGACATTTGTAAACATTATAACATCCAACCATTATGAAAACTGGAGCAATTGTATTCCCGTTAATCACGCTTGTTTTCATATTCTCCGGCTGTGATCCAATCACAAAATGTAAAAATATCAGTCAGAGAGAAGCTGTTTTGCTTATTGATGTGAGTGACCCGAAACTGTATACCGAAATAGAGAACGACCTCGGCAAACATCTTCCCAAATTTATGGCAGAGACAGGTTTGGCTACAATCGATGTCTGTCAGAAATTCTCGCTGTCTTTTGCACACTTATCAGGGAAAGACGCACTTGAATTAGAAACAGAAAATATTTCTATTAATCAAAAAGGACAAAGTAATTCTGCCGTTGAAATTCAGTCCAGCCCTGCCCCACTTGTAAAGCTGGTGCAAAAAAAGCTAACGGAATACAAGCTCTTGTCGGAAGATCCCGTGATGACCAGCCAGAGCAACATCGCCAATACCCTTTTCAAATCCATCAACTACTGCAATCCCAAGTCAGACAATGTCATAATCCTGTTTAGCGACCTCGTTGAAAACAATCGGCTTGTCAATTTCTATAAGAAAATTCCGGGTCAGGATGAAGTTTCGTCCGCCATCGATAAAATGATTGAGCCAGCAGTTCTGCAGAAATTCAAAAGTCAGTCGATAAAAGGCCGCACGAAAGTCATCATTGTTTTAAAATCGGAGTCAAAAGGCAGAGTTAGTGTGCGCGACGTAAGATCTTTTTGGGAAGCTCTTTTTAAGGAGCTGAAATTTGATGCGAATGTACAGTTCATAGATAACCTGTCTATCCCGGTAGAACTATGATGCTGTTGCTGCTGGCGCTGATCAGCTATATTTTTCTGTTGGGCAGCGTATTCCTGCTACTTCCTGATTTCTGGAGATTCCTGATCAGAAAGACATTTCGTACCGGCGTTCCGCAAACTTTTGTAGATCTTGGCCAGATCGCGACGACTTTCGTTACCGTTTGCTGCATTTCTGTTGTGGGCATCTTATTCTATAAATTCAGTGTAGCATTCACAGCCCATTTATTATCAAATGACCTGGTCTCTTTCTTTATCCAGTCACGTGGCGTATACAAGTTTAACAGTGATCTGCAAAGCCCACTTTCTTTTGACAATTTGGTCACCGGTTTACTTTTCACGCCTGCACTGCAGTTTCTGGCTTCCTACTTAATTATTGTCGCGATCCGCAGTGTCATGATGCGTTTTAACAGTAAATACGGTGAAGATAAGTTTTCGGAAGGAGACGTTTTGTGTTTCGGCCTGGTGTCTGTTTTCTTGATCATGCTTACCGAGGTTATTTTTTATACCCAAAAGATATCAGGACTATCGGGAATCGCCCATTTGCTTTACTTGGCAGCAGATAAGATTTCCACAATCTGTTATTTTCTTGCGATTACGCACATTCACCTATTGAAGACCACTACTTATCGCATCTCACTACCCAGCTATACCACACTGAATGCAGTCGAGTCAAAAGTCATTTTCTCTCCAATCAGGACTGTTCTGCTGACTTATGGATTGGGTGTTTGTCTTCATGTACCATTTTTTTGCGGCGCGCAGTTTTATGAAGATACCTTGTCTGTGGCGATGGTTCTGCTTTTGTGTACTGGCTCTTTCTTTTTTGTCCTGCGTGTAATGCTCTCAAAAGGGTTTAACTATCTGGGTGTGGTGATGCTCTCGGAAAAGCCGGAGTATTTATTAACAACCGGCAGGTTAATCAGTCAGGCAACAGAAATTACGATTTGGATTTGCCTGGCCGTGTTGTCTGTATTGCTGTTGTTTTTAAAGCCCGAGGTTCTATTTTTTTTGCTTTTCTTTATTGCTACGGGCGCCTGCGTTTATATCTTCATCCATATTGTTACCTATTTGTCTGGATACACAGTCTCTGTCCTCTGGGCGAAAAAATACCATCGAGCAATACCAAACTTTCAGGTCGCAGCCGCGTCCCGGTTTCTCGGATGGATGGCAAAAGTGACCCTTATTGCCATCGCGCCAATGTTTGCCTTTATATGTTCGGCTATTGTCGTCTTTGGTTTGTGGCCGGTAAAATTCCATAACCAAAATGAGAATTATATCAATTCGGTAGTGGATGAGCTGGGCAACCCGATTTTTATCGAATCAAAAGGGTTAAACGACTGTATCCCGATTGCCAAATCGGAGGTACCGGAATTTTTCTTGAAGTGCCTTTTCATTCAGGAGGACCGGGATTTTAATATTCAATATGCACTTTCACCCAACCTCTCAAACTGGCACGGCGTGTCACTAGCCATGTTCTACCGTTTCATTTCGGGAGGCGGAGGCTCGAATCTCAATGCGCAGTTGGTGAAAAATAATGCTTTCCAAAGATCCTTCCCTCAGGATGTTCAAAGGAAATTTTCAGAAGCGATCGCTTCATTTCAATTGTCTTTTCAGTCCCATCCTGATCAGATCGTCACGCAATACCTGAACAGAGTAGGTCTCAATGGGGGAGCGGGTCACAGTGGTGTATCCAAGGCCAGTCTGGCCACTTTTGGACAGCCGCTAAACAAACTGAATGCACTGGAGATGATGTATTTGATTTCAACATTGAAAGCCGGCAGCGTTTACAAAATCGGTGACAAATGGATAAAGACCCGCGATACTGGCCTTTACAGAAATGAAGTCAGAGCCGCTTTGCTATCCGTGGCGCGAAGGTGGTTTGAACAAGATTTAATTACCCCACAAGACCTGGCTAACTTGGGATCAGCTGACCTGAGATTTATTAACGAGCCTTTCAACACCCGGAGTGAAACAACCACAAATGAATTTTTAAAAAAAGAAATAGATAAAACGCCTTTAAAAGGCAAGACCTTTGTGACCTCCATATCTTTATTGAACCAGCGGAAGGTGACTACGGCTTACAGGCGGTTTCATGCCAGGTTTCAGCAAAACATCCGACTAGGCGAATACAACCTATATGCTGCCGCACTGGTAGTTGATGTAAAGAAAGGCCACATTATTGCCCATTACGGAGGAGAAGGAGTGACCGAATTGACCCGTTTTTCCGAGGGAAATCCGGTAGGGAGCATTATCAAGCCGTTTGTGATTCTGGAAATGCTGGAAGATGGGTGGAAACCCGACCAAATAAAGTTGTTCGACGGCAGGCTGAACGACAGATTAACCCCCAATAATTACAGCAAGCGTTTTTCAGAAAAATATGTGGGTATCGAGAAAATATTGAGCGTATCCCTCAATGCGCCTATGGCAAATATCTCGGAAATCACGGATCCGATTGACCTGTTTAAAAATATAGAGCGTCGGTTTTTGCGAATGAATATTTCGGAAGACAGGTCGCTGAATTTTAGCGATCGATCCAAGAGAATGGAGTATGAACTAAATTATCCGCTTGGGTCCCGGAGAATGACACTATACGAAATTGCGCAGGCTTATCAAACTCTCTTTAATGACGGTAACTATATCGAATTGACATCTTTGCTGGCGGCTTACGATCCGGATAAAGACACAACAACGAACTACACCGTTATTGGTAAAGAGGTGTATGGTAAGCTCAACACACAAATCATCAGGCGCGCCTTGGAAAAAACAATGTTGCCCGGCGGAACCGGAACCCACATTCGTGACCTATTGCCCCAAAACAAGCGATTTTATGCCAAGACTGGGACGAGTGATCAATCGACTCATGGCTATACCGTTCTCTGCGATGGACAAATTCTGGTAGTTACCTGGACTTCCTACGGAAAAGTCGAGAAAGGCAGACTGGAACTGAATGAAACCCCACCCATCCCTTTTGGATCGGGCGTCAGGACCGCAGGCGTGTTTGGTGCGATGATCTACTCAGAATTACAAAAAAATTAAAGGGTAAAAGCTTTCCTTATTACAATCTTTTTAACTAGTTATTTAATTTTCTTTGAAATTATTCAGAAATTTTGCCGCTATAGATGTCCCCAACCGACAACCATTTTGAACCAGAGAATTCGGCCAAATAACAAAAGATGCACATTCTGAACTTTCTTTAATGATGGTCTCGAATTGCCCACCGAAATCAGCAAATTTTTTAGATGTTGGCGGAGAATCTACTCTGGAATCAATCCGCTAGACTAGTTCAAAACAAAAATAGCGGAGATTTCGATCCGCTATCATTTGTCGTAAATTAATTACTTTTAACGCCTTGCAAAGACTTTAAGCATTCGCCCCTGACCCTAAGCATGTCGGTTAGATGCCCATACTAGAGCGAGCTTCGATTTTAGCTGCTTTTTCATCATCGCATTCACAGGCTTACTTTCTGCTGGTTAAAATTTCTTTCAATCTACTCATATCATCACTAATCTTCCTATCCACAATTTTCGCATATTGCTGAGTAGTCTTAATATTCCGATGCCCCAGCATCTTTGAAACACTCTCAATCGGCACTCCATTCGTCAAAGTAACAGTTGTCGCGAATGTATGCCGAGCCAAGTGGAAGGTGATATTCTTCTTAATCCCACATAAATCCGCAATCTCCTTCAAGTAAGAGTTCATTTTCTGGTTCGAAAGCACCGGCAGCACCCTATTCTCATTTTCACACTGCGGATGATCCTCATACTTTTCCATAATCTCCAGCGACATTGGGAGCAGTGGAATTCGCGAAGGAGTGTCCGTCTTCTGGCGTTTCGTGGTAATCCACTTGCCGCCGTCAATACCTTCAACTATCTCCGTTCGCTTTAATTTGTATACATCTGCATATGCAAGTCCAGTATAGCAGCAAAACAGAAATATATCCTTCACGTATGACAAACGCCCATCCCCCATATCCTTTTCCCAGACCTTTTTCAACTCGCTTTCGGTTAACGCTTGCCTATCAACCTCTCTCTTCGAGAACTTAAAGGCATAAAATGGATCACGCATGAGCCAACCTCTCTTAACACAAAGCAGAACGATCTTTTTAAAATTTGCCAAATACTTCATTGTCGTATTATGACTGATCTTCTTTTTGGCTTTGAACCAGAATTCAAATTGTGAGATGAACTCATAGTCCAACTTCTTGATATCAAAATCCTCCTCATTGTACTTCCATTTAATGTACTCTCGCGTATGCTTGAGAGAAGTCTCATATCGTTCGAGCGTGCCTGGGGCAAAATCAGCACCGACCAATGCTGCAATTTGGTCGTTATGTTCCCTAAAAATCTTTAGGATCGTCCGTTTGTCATCCTCTTTTCCTAGGAGCAAATTCTTGATTGCATCCGCAGTAACTTCCTTGTCCGCTTCCAGCAGAGCTTTTTTGGCCTGAAAAACTTTCGCAGATAGGGAGTCCAGGTAACTGTTTAATTCTTTAGAATCTTCCTTGTTTCCAGTGGCCCGTCCTGCGCGGATGTTCCATTTGGACGGGTGCCATACTCTTTTCGTGGCGATGTCCCGAGGTTGGCGATTCACGGTGATCCGCATATAAATATGCCTGGTTCCGTCTGGACTTTCATTGCGTGGGGTCTTCAAAAAGAAGTTCAACCCGAAGCTTGTTTCTAACATGGTAAAAATGTTTAAGATGAACAAAAATCGAATTGTTATCATTGAAACGCAAGATGTTCACTAGGTGAACAGCTTACTAACCAGCTAGTTAAGCGCTTTTTTGTGCGTCATTTCGTGAGACTTTTGGAGTTCCACGATTGGCGTATAAAAACATTGGGAATTATTGCATTTTTTGGTACACCTCAAAAACGCAAAAACCCCGTTTAAAGCGTTTAAACGGGGTTTTTGAATGTTTTGACATCATGTCCTGCAGAGAGAGAGGGATTCGAACCCCCGGACCTGTTACAGTCAACGGTTTTCAAGACCGTCGCAATCGACCACTCTGCCATCTCTCTAAATATTTCGCCGTGTGCGAAACGTGGTGCAAAGGTAAAAACAAAATCTTTATTGGCAATAGTTGTAGCTAAATTTTATTGGAAATTGAAATCGATATTAGTTGCCCTGCCAAGTCACCCACTCGGTAACGCTCGTCGGACCTCACTCCTATCACCCAGATAATCTCACCATTACCATTTAAAAGAACACTGGCCCGTTCCTTCTCGAAACGATTCATTTTCAGATCTATAAAAAGATCGCTCAGCTTTTTACGCTTACCTTTCATGCCAATTGGCGCAAAAATATCCCCCTGTTTCCATCTCCTGATTTTCAACGGAAATTCGAGTTTGGCAACATCTAAAAGAATTACTGATTTTTCATTGCCGGTCTGAGAATTATGATCTTTTCCTCTATTAACGAGGTTAATGGTCAAATCTCCAAAAGAAAACTCCCCCTCGGAATAAGGAATAGCCAATTCGTCATCCGTTTGGCCACCACTTCTTGCTCTAATGACAAGTTCGAGTCTGTCTATCAAAAGAATATGCGAATTCGAGAAAAAAATCTTACCAGAAATAGCATCCAGGCTCGCGAATACTTGCTTCGCCTGTTGGTAAGAAAATCCATAACCCTGCAAAACATGCCAAAGTCTATATGCAGGCTCATTACAAGAATACAGCAACTGCTTGTTAATTCGTATATCGTCCTGATTTGTGATGACCGTAGCGGCTCTCCACTGTTCTAAAAATTCGTTCAGCAAATTATTCCCGCTTCGCAACCTTTCAGAAGTCGCGTTAAAAGTAGCCTCCAATGAAGGATTCAATTGCTGAAAGACCGGTATAACTTTGTGCCTGATCAGGTTCCGTTTGTAATCGTCTGTATCATTGGATCGATCCTCCCGCCATTCTAAACCGTGCTCAGCGGCGTAAGCTAAAATCTCTTCTTTACTCGCCAAAAGCAATGGCCGGATCAAAAAGTTGTATTTTCCTAAAATTCCGGTCATTCCGGGCAGTCCTGTCCCACGTACCAGATTTAGTAACACGGTTTCCAGGGAATCGTTTGCGTGATGTGCCGTGGCTATCCAGTGGTATCCATTGGCATTCCTAATTTCCTCGAACCAGGGATACCTGAGTTCTCTCGCTGCCATTTGTGTCGAAACAGAATGCTGCTTTGCAAAATACTTTGCATCAAAACTTTTGGAATAAAAATCAAATCCGTACCGAGCGGCCAGATCCTTTACAAACTTCTCGTCCCCGTCAGACTCTTCTCCTCTCAACCCGAAATTGCAATGTGCAATCCCGGCACGCCATCCCATTATGTGGAACAAATGCGCCAGCACCACAGAATCCACTCCCCCACTCACAGTAAGCAGGCAAATTTCACGTTCGGGAGCCAATCCCTGTTGGTTAATAAAAGTTAAAAAAGAATCCAACATGAACCTGAGAGTCGTATTTGATGTAGTTTTGGCAGATATAAGATCAGATTGTCTTTTACCAAGGTAATTTTGGTAGCACCGATTTCAAAGGTAAAAGAAAGAACAGCAACATGAAGAAAAAAAAATACATAGCAAACTGCAACCCTTTTAAACTTTTGCGCGTCATCATTATCAAAAGGAATATATTTCAACTGACGTTCTTTGCTTTACTGATTTTTTCACCTTACCTCTTCGCACAGAAGGCTTTGCCTCAACAGCAACCCGCTCGAAGTGAAGACCTTGTCGAAATTTTGAAGTCCGACGAACTGGAAATCATTAGTGAAAACGGTGTCGATTCAAGAAGGGTTACGAATGGTATTTTCAAGCACAAAGGGGCGCTTTTGTATAGCAATCTCGCAGTACAGAATATCAGTACCAATGTGATTGAAGCCTTTGGAAATGTAAAAATTGTTCAGGGAGATACCATTACTGTGACCGGCGATACATTGCTCTATTTTGGGAATACCAGACTTGCCATTGTCAGCGGACGAAAAACGGTTTTGAAGGATAGCAAAAGAACGCTGACAACCCGAAAGATCGAGTACGACATGGCCAATGGGATCGCCAATTACAAAGTTCCGGGACGCACCGTAGATGAGGAAAACGTACTGACGAGCAAAGAAGGCTTTTACAACACGACAACTAAGGAGTTTACCTATTATAAAAACGTCAAGCTTGTCAATAAAAAGTATACACTGACCACGGACACCCTGCTATATAATTCAATTACAAAATGGTCGGACTTTAACGGGAAAACCAAAATCGTCAACAAAGACGGCACTGTCCTGGGAACGAAAGGCCGCTATAACACGGAATCGGCAGAGTCTGCCTTTCATAAACGAACAACCGTGGACAATGAAACGTATACACTTACAGCGGATTCGCTCGTAGTTGATGGCAAGAGTAACAACGGACAGGGCAAAGGAAACGTGGTCATTGTAGCGAAAAAAGATAAAACTGTTCTGAATGGTGACCAGGGATTTTACTGGAAATCAAAAGGTTATTCTAAAATATTTGGTCACGCTTATGTCAGAAATGTGGTTTCCGATGATACTTTGTACATACGCGCTGACACTTTATACTCTTACGAGAATGCACGGGATAGCACCCGTAAGCTTGTGGGATACAAAAACGTCTTCATTTATAAGACTGATTTTCAAGGCAAATGTGACTCAATCAGTTATAATACAGCTGATTCCATCATACGGTTTTTCCAAAAACCTATTTTGTGGAGCGACCAGCATTATCAGATGGAGGCCGACTCGATTACAGCGTTTCTTGTCAATAATGAGATGAACCGAATGCTTTTAAAAGGAAAATCTTTTGTCATCACTGAGGATACGCTTGTGAAGCAATTCAACCAGGTTAAGGGTCGAACGATCAATGCTTTTTTTCAAACTGGCAACAAGCTAAAACAGGTTTTGGTGGATGGAAACGGCGAAAGTGCTTACTATGCGATTGATGATAAGCAGAAAAGTATCGGGTTAAACCGCGTTGAATGCGGGAGGATGAATTTGTTGTTTGAAGACAATCGCGTTCAGCGTATCGCATTTGTGGGAAAACCTGACGGAAAGCTAATCCCACCAACCAAAATAAAGCCTGCTGAACGGCAGCTGGACGGGTTTAATTGGCGAATTAAAGAAAAACCGAGCAAGGCGAAGACAATTTGGGCCGAATTATAAATAAATTATTAAAAATCAATAAAAGAGTTTTCTATCGGCATGATTTTTTACTTTAAAAAATAAACATGGCCGTTCGCACAATATATTTTGAATATACAATTATTTCTCTATATTTTTGTAGCGTACTTTTTAACTATATCTCTTAAAATATTGGTCAAAAGTATTCTGATTTGCAGCTATGAAAAAAACTATACTTTACTTATTCATATTAACAGCGTTGGCCTTGCAGGGGTTAAACGCACAATCCGTCTCAAATGGGAGCCGGCTTAATATGGTGAGCAAAAAGAAACCTGCGTCTTCCGAAAATCTGAAATTTACATCTATGCCTACGGGGCTTAGTTATAAACCATTGTCTTTGCAAAATCCAAAAGCACTGAACAGTTTTTACAGATCCTTTCTATTTTCTTCTGCCGTTTCGCCTGAAAGCACGAATGTATTGGCTTCTGAGATTGTAGAAAAAAGCATCGACAAACGTTCTCCAGCTCTGGAAGCACAGTTAAGGGCGGAAGAGCTGTTGTACACAAGTGATAAGATTTCCGTTTCCAACATCTACCCCAACCCAGCGAGTGAATACGCAGAAGTGGATTTCAGTATCTCTACCAGCCTTCGTGATGCCAAGCTTATTTTTTACAATGTGCTGGGTTCAAAAATGGAAGAGTTTACACTGAATAAAAATGACCGAAAGCTGCGTGTAAATACGAGGGATATGCCAACCGGGCTATATTTCTATCAGCTATCTATCGACGGCAAAAAAGTAGCAACCAAGAAAATGCTTGTCCGCCATCAGCAATAGGCTAATTTTTAACACTATATCAGCTACGCATTCGTTATGAATGGTGTAGCTTTTTTTATTACCTTTGCAGCTAATATGCGAAAAAACAGTCCAGCAAGCTATTTCTTGCTTTTTATTGCAGTTCTTGTCATTACTTCCTGTAGTAAATTTTCTAGATTACAGAAGACCGGTACGGATCAGGAAAAGTATGATGCCGCGATGTCCTATTACAAAAAGGGAGATTTTTACAGATCGGGGTTATTATTTGAAGAGCTTATTCCTTTGTTAAAAGGAAGCACAGAGTCTGAGTTAGCGCAGTTTTATTATGCCTATACCCAGTACCAGCAGGGACAGTATAATACCAGTCAATTTCTGTTCAAAAAGTTTTTCGATACTTATGCCAGAAGTGACTACGCTCAGGAGGCATTATATATGCATGCATTTTCGTTGTATAAAGACTCCTCCCCTTTCAACCTGGATCAGACGAGTACATTTACAGCTATTTCGGCGATGCAGGACTTTATCAATACTTATCCTGACAGCCCGTTCCGCGAAGAATGTACCCGCTACATTCTGGAATTAAGGTCCAAGCTGGAAAGGAAAGCATACGAAAGAGCACGATTGTACCATAAGATCAGCGATTTCAACCCGATGTCCATGAAATCTGCGGTAATTTCGATCGAGAACTTCCGCAAAGACTTTCCAGACTCACGCTATAATGAAGAACTTGCATTTCTGAAAGTTGAATCTCAATACAACCTGGCGTCCAATAGTTACAGCGACAAGCAGAAAGAACGTTTTCAGGATGTATTGAAATTTTATCGAGAGTTGATCGACAAGTATCCAACCGGAAAGTACAACCGGGACGCAGAGAAAATGTTTGACGACAGCCAAAAGCAAATAGAAGTAATTGCAAAGTTGGAACAGGAAAGACAGAAATTGAAAGAAGTCCAGCCTGAACCTGAGAATAAACCAACGAAGGTTACAACCCCTGCCATTGCAGAGCCAAAGGGACAATAGTTGGATTAATAGTGTTTTAAAAGTTTTAAACTATATCAAAATCAAGTATGGCAACCAATCCATCGATCATTACCCGGGATACGGACAAAATTGCGGATGTAACAGGCAACCTATATGAATCTGTATCGGTAATTTCAAAAAGAGCTCGTCAGATATCCAGCAAAATGAAGGAGGAGCTCAATAACAAACTGGCGGAGTTCGCATCTGGTGTAGACAATCTGGAAGAAGTGTTCGAAAACAGAGAACAGATCGAGATTTCTAAATTTTACGAGCGTATGCCAAAAGCTGGAAGTATTTCTATCGACGAATTTATCGAAGGAAAAACTTACCACGCTTACCGCGATACTACGGAAGAATAATTCCTGACAAATTTATATAGCCAGCCATGAATCCTGATTTGTGGCTGGCTTTTTCATTTACAGGGTGTAAATTTAAATTGATAAGGTTATCTCGTAACTTTATACCCGCTGAGAATATGGCATTTTCCATGTTGACCACCCAAATTGTTTAAAGATTGAATCTCAAAGGAAAAAAGATATTGGTCGGAGTATCAGGCAGCATCGCAGCCTATAAGGCCGCATTACTGGTCAGGTTGCTTGTAAAAGCGGAAGCGTCGGTCCGGGTTGTTATGACTGACGCGGCGAAGGAATTCATCACTCCCCTCACCCTCTCGGTTCTTTCCAAAAATCCTGTTCTAAGCACCTTTTCGGACGCACAAGACGGGCTATGGAACAACCACGTCGATTTAGGACTTTGGGCGGATGCCATTGTAATCGCTCCTGCCACAGCAAAAACCCTTTCTAAATGTGCAACCGGCAATTGTGACGATCTGCTGACCGCTGTTTATCTGTCTGCAAGGTGTCCCATCTTTTTTGCCCCCGCAATGGACGTGGATATGTATCATCATCCCTCCACGAAAAATAACATTGATACCCTGGAAAGCTTTGGAAATAGCTTCATACTGCCTGATTTTGGCGAACTGGCCAGCGGTTTGATCGGCGATGGACGACTTGCTGAACCTGAAAAGATCATTACGAAGTTATCAGCGCATTTTGCCCGGAAACCGGTCGCTGTTACGAAAAAGGTGCTGATTACAGCTGGTCCTACCGTGGAACCGATCGATCCGGTGAGGTATATCAGCAACAGGTCTTCCGGCAAAATGGGTTATGCCATCGCTGAGGCATTTGCAGCATCAGGCGCGTCTGTGACCCTCGTCACTGGCCCTACGGACTTGAAAATTACCGACGCGACTATTAAAGTTGTCCGTGTGGAGAGTGCTAGTGATATGTTTGCGGTTACAAGCGATCAGTTTCAACAGAACGATTTGGTTATTTTCGCGGCTGCCGTGGCGGATTATACTCCGAAATTCGTAGCCGATCAGAAGATCAAGAAGCAGGGACATGAAATGATGTTGGAACTGGAAAAGACCACGGACATTGCAGGTACCCTCGGATCCACCAAAAAGGAAGGGCAATTACTGATCGGTTTTGCCCTGGAAACTGAGAATGAGCTGGAATATGCTATGGATAAATTGCAGCGCAAAAATCTTGACTATATTGTCCTCAACTCATTGAATGATCCCGGCGCCGGTTTTGCACACGATACCAACAAAATTACCGTTATTGACAAGTATAAAAACATTCAGCATTTCGATTTGAAATCCAAAGAGGAAGTTGCGCTGGATATTTTAAATATTGTTTTAGCCAAATGGAGCGAAGCATGAAAAAAATAGGTTTTTGGGCACTCCTAGTGACCGTTTTAAATCTCCCAGGCAAACTGCTGGCTCAGGAATTTCAGTTTACTGTAAACCTGAACTACGAGCAGCTGGTAGCACAACAAAAGACCGACCCTCAGTCGATGAGCCAACTCCAGACTTACATGAATGATTTTCTGAACAATACCCGCTGGACCAATGATCAGTTCAACAAGGAAGAGAAGATCAAATGTAAGTTGAACGTGAACCTGACACGGTCGCTAAGCCAGGGAAATTATGAAGGGAATGCGCAGCTGGTGGTATCACGCCCCGTTTTCAATTCAAACTACGAGACTGTTCTATTCACTTATGTGGATAAAAACTTCACATTTACATACCTGCCCAGCACACAGCTTTATTTTAATGAAAACAGCTATACCGAAGAACTACCCTATATTCTAGCGTTCTATGCCAATGTCGCGCTGATCTTTGATTATGATTCTTTTAGTAAGTTGGGCGGTGCCCCATATGTACAAAAAGCATTCAATCTGGTGAATCAGGCGCGAAATTCCTCCCCCAATAAAAGGGGATGGGATTCGAATGGAGACTCCAAAAACCGCTACTGGCTCATTGAAAACCTTATGAGCCAGCAATTCACACCTTTCCGGGAAGGTATGTATAAATACTATCGTCAGGGCTTGGATGTCGCTACTCAAAACCCGGCTGAGACCCGTGCGAAAGTGCTCGAATTCCTGAATACGGTTAAAGACGTCAACCAGCTTCGGCCCGCCAGCGTAGTAGTGAATTCATTTTTCGATGCCAAATCAGAAGAACTTTACAGGATACTAATCGAAGCGCAACCCGAGGAACGCGCCCAGGCTTATAGTCTCCTTGTGAACCTTGACCCAAGCAAAACCCAACTTTATCAGAGGTTGTCAATGTAGCTTTTCTATTAGTTTCAAATGACAGCGCCAGCATTTTATGAGTAAAAGATTAGTCCGTATTTCGACAGCGAATATCTTCCCTTCGTTAGATAAATTAGTAAAAAGAGAAATTAACGTCATTCTTCAAAACGGCAATACGCATTTTGGCAAACTGGCTTCCTTCACAAAGGAGCGATTGATCCTGACTGACACACGCAATCATCCGCACGAGCTGGCGCTTTCAGAACTTTACGAAATCGTTTATGATATCTCGCCTGTACCGACATTAAAATGACCCTTGCGAACGAGTTATATTTCCAAATTGCTGATATGATAACTATATTCGTATCGGAGACAAGAATTATCAATTTCCTCCTTAAAGGCTCGATTGCATTATCTCCGGTAATCCGCTTAAATTAGATATGCTTTCTAATTTACTTATCAAAAATTACGCTCTTATCAAGCAACTGGAAATGTCTCCCGATCCCGGGCTGAATATTATAACCGGTGAAACAGGGGCAGGAAAATCCATTATGCTGGGCGCGATAGGTTTGCTGCTGGGTAACCGCGCAGACGTCAAATCATTGTATGACGCAGATGAAAAATGTATCATAGAGGGTAGTTTCAATCTGGCAGGTTATGATTTGGCTCCCAACTTTGAAGAGGAAAATCTGGACTTTTCGGACGAATGCATTATCCGGCGTGAAATTTCGGTGGCGGGCAAATCCAGGGCGTTCATTAATGACACGCCGGTCAATCTTGATACATTAAAAAAAATTGGTAGCCAGTTACTGGACATTCATTCCCAGCATGACTCGATCATGTTAGGTAATAATGAGTTTCAATTACAGGTAGTTGATTCGTTTGCCGATAATGGTGATCTTTTAAAAACCTATAAAAACGATTATCAAAAATTCCGGGAGGCTTCACGTTTGCTGGAGGAATTGAAATCCAGGGCCGCGCAACTTCGCAAGGAATTTGACTACGACCAGTTTTTGTTTCAGGAATTACACAATGCAGCGCTTTCGGCCGATGAGCAGGAAAACCTGGAACAGGAACTGACGATCCTTGAAAATGCCGTAGAAATTAAAGAGCGACTGCTCCTGGCCCATACCTACCTCGACAATCCGGAAAATTCTATTCTGGACCTTTTGAAAAATGCAATAGCAGCCCTCTCGCAAGCGTCCAGGCTTGTTCCTGCCTATGACGCGCTCAGGCAACGGGGACAGAGTGCTCTCATTGAATTGAGAGATCTTGCTGACGAAATAGATCAGGTTAATGCGGGTGTGGAAGTAGACCGCGACAGAAGTACGCAGGTACAGGAACGGCTGGATTTGATCTACTCTTTCTTGAAAAAACACCAGGCCTCTTCTATCGAACAACTTCTGACGATTGAGCAGGCGCTGCAAGAGAAGTTGAGCATTGTTCTGAACCTGGATGACGATTTGGTACTGGCAGAGAAAAAAGCAGTGCAGGCAAAGGAAACTATGCTCAAAAGTGCAGGCATACTGTCTGCCAGAAGGCAAAAAGTAACCAAAGCCATTGAGAAACTGATTCTTGAAAGGTTGTCCGAACTGGGGATTCCCAATGCGACCCTTTCGATCAAGGTGAGCGAAACACCTCCCTCTCTAAACGGGATTGATTCCATTGTTTTCCTGTTTAGTGGTAATAAGGGTATGGTCCCGCAGGAGCTGAAACAGGTGGCATCGGGTGGTGAGTTTTCACGGCTGATGATGGTGATAAAATATATTCTGGCCGACAAACGCAAGTTGCCCACCATCATTTTTGATGAAATTGATACAGGAGTATCGGGTGAAATAGCGAAAAAAATGGGTCGGATGATGCTGAATATGGCTCACAATCACCAAATTATAGCGATCACCCACTTGCACCAGATAGCCAGCAGCGGCGACGCACATTACTTCGTATATAAGGACCATTCTTCTAAAAAAACAGTCAGTAAAATCAAGAAATTAACCGTCGATGAGCGCGTGCAGGAAATTGCGCAAATGATCGGCGGGCACAACCCTTCCGAATCAGTCTTACATAATGCACGTGAGATGATCATGAAAGATTGAAATTACGAACCACAATGAGCTACTCACC
This sequence comes from Dyadobacter pollutisoli, assembly GCF_026625565.1. Taxonomy (NCBI): domain Bacteria; kingdom Pseudomonadati; phylum Bacteroidota; class Cytophagia; order Cytophagales; family Spirosomataceae; genus Dyadobacter; species Dyadobacter pollutisoli. The sequence continues at coordinate 37,005 of NZ_CP112998.1, read as the reverse complement.
TTAATTAATACCACAATGAAACATTTTATGCTGACAATCGCCTTTCTGATCGCCCTTTGCGGCTGTGATAAGGAGGCGAAAAAAGATAAGGTCTCCGATCTGGAAGCCGAGGTTTTGACCATTCACGACGAAGTAATGCCTCAAATGGACGCCATCATGACGCTTAAATCCAAACTCTCTAAAAAGATACAAAGTATGGACAGTCTGCAGAATGAGGGCATCAGCAGTAATACATTGGCTGAACAACGCATTAAAGCAGCAGACCTGAACCAGAAATTGAACGAATCTGACAAACTGATGATGACCTGGATGCACGAATACCGCGGAGACTCGGCCAAAAAACTGAAACCCGAGGAAGCTATATCCTATTTTGAAAAAGAAAAAGAAAAAATCCTTCTGGTGAAACAAACAACCATTAAATCCATTCAGGAGGCCCAAACATTTTTAGAATAAAAGTTATGAAAATCAATTGCAAGACGTTCTCTTTTAATACTATTATCCTTTCAATTGTCTTAATATCCCTTTTTGGTTGCGGTGGCGGCGACAATAAACTTCCGATCCTGGGCGAGCGCGACTGGGAAAAGAAAACGGTAGATGGTAAGGAAGTGGTGGATACTATTTATAACACAATTCCTCCTTTTTCTTTTGTTAACCAGGAAGGCGACACGGTTTCTGAAAAAATCGTTGAGGGTAAAATCTACGTAACTGATTTCTTTTTCACGACCTGCCCTACTATTTGCCCGGTTATGAAGCGTCAGATGGTCAAGGTATTTCAACAATTCAAAGGTAATCCGGATGTAATGATTCTGTCACATACCATTGATCCTGAACATGATACTCCGCAGGTTTTGAATAAATTCGCGAAAGACCTGGGTGTAGAGGGGACACAATGGCAATTTTTGACCGGCGACAAAGATAAAATCTATAAAATCGGTCAGGAGAGTTATATGTCCACTGCCAAAGAGGACAAAAGTGCCGAGGGAGGCTACATTCATAGCGGAGCGTTTATTTTAGTGGATAAAGAAAAACACGTGCGCGGAATGTACGACGGAACTACCGAAGAAGGTACCCAGAAACTAATCGCCGATATGAAGAGGCTGCTTGACGAATATAAAAAATAAGCGGCGTTACCGCATCCATTTGAATGATTAAACCCAGTGCTCTAATTCTGGCCATTATGATGCTTGCTTCGTGCCAGAATGCGGAAGAATTAAAAAGTGAGCAATACTTTGTGGAAGGTTACCAGTTGTACACCACCCATTGCGCCAACTGTCATCAGCCCGATGGTAAGGGTATGTCAAACCTTTATCCGCCTCTGGCCGGTTCACCTGCGTTGACCAACAAGGCCTTGATCTCCTGTGTGATTAAAAACGGGATGAGGGATACGATTCAGGTGAATGGCAAAGTATTTAGCCGCCCGATGCCTGCTAATCCCAAACTCACCGAAATAGAAATCGCTGAGATCGTCAGTTTCGTGAGTATGAAATGGGGAAAGGATAGTACCTACACGAAGATTGAAACGGTGCAGGCCGCATTGCAAGGCTGCAAGACTTATTGAGGGCTTGTAAAATTATAAATACCGGTTGCCTTTCTGAATTTGATGTGGGTAAAATCCTGCTCCGCATCCATACCGATCGCGTTGGTAACTTCACTGGTACCTAGTTTGCGAACAGCCAGGGGTTTTTCCGTAAAAATCTTGCGCGTTCTCGGACTCCAGTTTAATTCCGAAGTGGTCAGAACCTGGTTCTCCTGGGACATAACGACCCGAACATTTCCTTTGACAATATATACATCGGCATTCTGATCATATCTCCCAGAATCAGAGCGAAGCCGGGTAACAACGGTACCCAGGGAATCGAAAAAACTGATATTGATCGTGTCAGGGAATACTTTTGTCTCGTTCTGATAGCGAAGCGATTTCGGAGTTCGCATCAGCACTTTCATATTTCCCTGCTCACTATATTTTACTTCCACATTATTGACAATTTCAAGAGGTCCGGTATACAATGCACCAATTTTTGTCTTTTTACCTTCGCACGCCTGAAAAATCAATGCAGCAAGGGCAATAAGATAAAAAGGAGATAAAAATTTATCTCCTTTTGCATTATACCGGAAGACTGATTTCTTCAACATGAAGTCTTGTCTAGTCAATTTTTTGTTTTGTAAACCAACGTTCAAGAAGCGTTATCCCAAGCACTGCTCGTCCGTAACGTTCCCGGATCATACCTGCGCCAGCATTTCCACGCTGCCCGCCAACGAATGCAAGCGAAAGGAAATTTTGATATCCTCTACCCATCGGGAATGTAAAGCCCAGACTGACATTGGTATCGTATACATCATTCTTGTTAACCGTATAAGGCGTTTTTCCGTGGCTAAAACCGACCCGGTACCTTACCAGATTAAAATAGTTAAGTGATGTAAAACGAGGCAGATACTCCATTCCAATATGAATGCGGCCCACGTCTTTCAAATTATCATTGGCACCCGCATAACTCTTGAACTTAGACCAGGACTGATGGCTGTAGTCTGCTGAAAGTATCAGCTTAAAAGGCCATTCAAGACTGGCTCCTACCTGCAACTGGCCAGGAGTGGTCAAGCCACGGTTCAGGTTGTTTTCCAATGTATCTGGATCGATCACATTAAAAGAACCCTGCGTAAGCTCAAAAGATGTTACGTGTGTAGAATTGATGGTAGTACTGAAACTGTACGCACCACCAAGATTAAGATTCAGCTTGTTGTCTTTCCGAATGGGGATGCGTGCAGCGGCCCCGGCACGAAACGATATATCCGAGTAAGTTGTCTTGTCGTTCAAGCTTACGATATAATCTGATCCGTCAGCAGAAAAAGGAATAGATACCTCTGTTGCCCTACGAACGTTACCGAAGAAATAGCTGCTTTCAAGCCCGACGCTCACATAGCGTCCTATCTGGAATGAGTTCGTAAGGGATGCCTTGTTTACGCCACCTTTACCCGTCGTATAGTACTGTGCCGACACTGGTGTGCCAGGGACAAATCGTGTAGATAAGTTCTGGTAGTCGATGAAGCTGTACGGTTTGAGGCTGATACCGACTGCCCATCTCGGGCTAACCGGGAAGGATAGCGACAAATATGCCAGGTTTCCGCCAGCATTTTGTTGTTTCTTGTCACCTGCAACAATGTCCTTATACTGACCGATCAATCCAATATCCAGCGTTGTGAACCGGTTACGGACCCAAAGTGCAGGATTGAGGTTGTTGATCTGAAAGCCACTTCCTGTGCTTACGCCAGACTGCCCCATTCCTGTGTTGTCAGAATATGCCTCTCCGTAAAACTCCCCCATTCCGAGGGACGAATATGGCGAATTGCCCAAGCCTTGTGCTTTTAGCTTTGTTGTAAAGTCTGTACAACTCCAACCAAGGGTAATTGCAAGAGTAAGTATTCCGATTCTACTGTAAAGAGACATTATATGTTAAAATTCTGTTCAATCCTATTAAAACCAATTCCGGCACCGCAAAGATGGGTGGTTTCAGGCTACTTTCAAAAAAAGCAGCATCCCCTCCGCATAATACTACGCGTAAACTGGGTGATTTGTGTCGGTACCTCTGAATAATTCCCTCTATTTCTGCCAGTACCCCATTCATCACCCCACTTCGCATTGCCTGCTTCGTGCTTTTACCGATCAAAACCGCATTCGGTTCAGGTTCCACAAGTGGAAGCCTTTTAGTGAACGAATGCATTGCATTGAATCGCATTTTAACACCGGGAGAAATTAATCCCCCCTGAAACGTCGCATTTGCGTCGATGAGATCATATGTAATGCAGGTGCCCATATCGATCACTACCAGATCTTCATTGGGGTATAGAAAATTGGCACCCACACAAGCCGCAATGCGATCAGCACCAAGTGTTTCGGGCGTATCGTAGTTCTTCGTTACCGGCAGGGGTGTATCCGGTGTGAGATTCAAGATATTGACCGGTATATCCAGCGCGTTTGCAAACTCCTCGCCTGTCCGGTTTACCGAGGAATAAATAATATTCTGGGGAATTTCTGATCGTATACTCCCGATCAGTTCATCAAAACTCAACCGCGTCGTATAGCGTATCAGTTTTTCTTCGTGGAACCAACCGATTTTGGAGTAAGTATTACCAGAGTCAACAATCACATTCATCGGGTGCAAAAGTCCTATTTTCCGTTGATAAAAACTAATGTAAGACGCTTGTAAAATCGTCCGTAAATGCCTCATTCCATGCATATCAGCGTTTGCAAATTTTCAAATATGCCCTGTGTATGCCAGATTAAGGTTTTTTGCGTTTAAAAATTTGGAAATAAAATTATATATAAGTACCTTCGTAACGCTAAGTCCAGTATCGACTTATAAATCCAAAATCCATCTCGCGATAACTCTCTATCTCAACGTTATCGAGGTTTAAAAAATCTTGCCGATTTATTGTCAATACTTCTATTGAATCTAATTGCAAACTTTCCCCGACTGTTCCTTCGTTATCTTTTAATTTGAAAGGTCATTTTCAGGGCTGCAACAAAAATATTTATTTGCTAATATTCAATGACCAACACGTGACGTCGAGATATGCTTCTCGGTTTTTATCCAATTAAATTCACAACCTTATTATTCAATTGGTAAAGTGTTACTTTACTTTCCATTTTCTGTATGCCTACAATTGATGAATTGAACATTAAGCTCCTATCTGAGCTGAAAGAAATAGCAGGTAGTCTTGGGATACCTGATCACACAAAACTCCCTAAAAAAGAACTAATTACCAGGATCCTGTCACAACAAGAAACTGCACAGGTTGCCGAAGCACCCGTTGCTACCGAAACTTTTGCCGACGACTCGGACGAACCTAAGAAAAAAAGGGTACGCAGGCCGGTTGAAACTACTCCAATAGCAGTTAAACCTAATAGCCGCCCTGCCAGAAACAAAAAAGACGGTACATCTGCTAAGTCGTCCATTCCATTGTTTGATCCTGTTATCAGGAGCGAAAACCTGAAAAGGAATAGCGAGATGTTGAAGAACTTCGAATTGACTGAGGAAAGCGATTCGGAAAGCGACACATTAAACGACCTGGGTAAAGAAGAAGCTGTTGCCGCTGCAGAAGTAGAAACCGCGGCGGAAGTGGAAACTCCGGAAGAAAAGACAACGGAGGAAAACGCTGAAGGAGAAGAAAATACTTCTACGAAAGAAGAAAGGCCTTTTCGTGCTACCCATGAAACTCCGGAGCGCCAGCCTCAGCAACAGCCCCAACCCAATCGCGAAGATCCTTCTTCTAAAATCAAACGCAATTATAACAACTACGTCAGGGAATTTGACGGCCTGATCGTCAACGAAGGTGTTCTTGAAATTATGCAGGACGGAGGATATGGATTCCTGCGCTCCGCCGACTACAACTACCTGGCCAGCCCCGACGATATATATGTATCTCCTTCTCAGATTAAATTGTTCGGCCTTAAAACCGGTGATACTGTAAAAGGCCAGATCCGCCCACCCAAAGAAGGTGAAAAATATTTTGCCTTGCTGAGAGTTGAAACAGTTAATGGTAAAACAACCGAAGAGATCCGTGACCGTATTCCTTTTGAGTACCTTACCCCTCTTTTCCCTGACGAATGTCTGAAACTCAGCTCTCGTCCTGACCAATATTCTACCAGGATACTCGATCTTTTCGCACCGATCGGAAAAGGACAGCGTGGTATGATCGTTGCGCAGCCTAAAACAGGTAAAACTGTTTTATTGAAAGAAATTGCAAATGCTATTACCCGCAACCACCCGGAGGTTTTCCTCCTGATCCTGCTGATCGACGAACGTCCGGAAGAGGTTACGGATATGCAACGCAGCGTTCGCGCCGAAGTAATTGCTTCTACCTTTGACGAACAGGCTGACCGTCACGTGAAAGTGGCCAGCATTGTTTTGGAAAAAGCAAAAAGAATGGTTGAATGCGGTCACGACGTCGTGATCCTCCTCGATTCTATCACCCGTTTGGCACGTGCGTATAATACTGTTGTTCCTTCTTCCGGTAAGATCCTTTCAGGTGGTGTGGATGCAAATGCATTGCACAAACCTAAGCGTTTCTTTGGAGCAGCGAGGAATGTTGAGCATGGTGGTTCATTGACCATTATCGCTACTGCATTGATTGATACAGGTTCCAAAATGGATGAAGTTATCTTTGAAGAATTCAAAGGTACTGGTAACATGGAATTACAGCTGGATCGTAAGCTTTCCAACAAGCGTGTATTCCCTGCCATTGATGTAATGGCCTCAGGTACACGTCGCGAGGACCTGCTTTTGGATAAAGAAACACTCAAAAAGGTATGGATTCTCCGCAAACACATGTCAGATATGAATGCCATGGAGTCCATGGATTTCCTTCTCGAACATATGAAAGGAACCCGAAACAATGAAGAATTCCTCATTTCGATGAACCGATAGATCAAAAAGAGCCTGGACCAACATCCAGGCTCTTTTAACTTATTGGCCATGCTATTGCATATGCTGCGGCCAGAAGTTACTTTTAGAGTACTATTAACGCTGCATCTAACCTACTTGAACATGTTCAAAAGCAAGGCGCTCTGGTGGACTCTCCTTACGGTTTGGATTTTGGGTGCCACTTACTGGCATGTATGCAGAATCAGATTAATGTGCGATGTTTTGGCCAATCCCAGCTTTTTTGCAACCACCATTGTTGACTCCAACGGGCAGGCAGGCTTCTCGGATTCCAACCTGATTTCATTCGCGCCCGAGACGGATATAGAAAAACTATGGCAACACATCCTGATGTTTGCAGGTGCTGTGCTATTGGGATTTTGTATAGGTAACTCATCCCGCAGTAGAAAAAGCAGAGATCTTAAATATAAACTGAACCGCATTCTCAGGGAGATTGAGTACCATCAGTCCAAGCAATAACTATGTCATTTCAAATTGATTTGCAGAGCTTACCAGTAGTCGCGGCAGAAATTTTCCTTCTGCTTTGTCTTGCCGCGTTGATTGGATGGCTTTTTGCAAGATTTATTATCAAGCGCCGGATGCGTAACTTGCGCGAGCTGATAGAAGAAAAGAAATTTGAACTTGCAGAATACAGAACACTGATGAAAAATCCAGTCGAATACCCCATAGCGACCAATGCGTCCAAAACTGTATACCCCGACACCAGCCCTGACCACGAACCGGACGACCTGAAACTGATAGAAGGTATCGGGCCAAAAATTGAGGAACTTCTCAACAAAGAAGGAATACATACCTACGAACAATTGTCCGAAGCTTCCATTATCCGCCTCGCGGGAATATTGAAAAAAGCAGGGCCGAGATTTCAGATCCATGATCCTTCTTCCTGGCCGAAACAGGCCATATTGGCAAGAGACAAAAATTGGGAGGCGCTTGATCAGTTGAAAATTGAGCTAATTTCCGGTAAATAATCTTCTCAAAAAGACATAATAAAAGCCCGCTATCGACGACAGCGGGCTTTATATTTTTACAAAAAACTGTTACAAAGTCGTAACTGTCCTTTGAATGAACTGAGTAAGGTCACTGCCCGATAGCAAACCTTGTGACAGCAATGCCAGGTCGTATACCTGCTTGGCAAGCGATTTCTGACTAGCCTCGTCTTCCGTCTGCAAAATGCGGTTGATCACAGGGTGGTTCGAGTTCAGCGAAACGGTGTACATCAACGGCATGTCACCGAACATAGAGCGCTGGCCTGAACTCGCCTGCATGTCCGTCATGCGGCGCATAAACTCAGGGAATGTGATCACGACAGGCAGCTCGTCAACCGGCATAGGTTCAACCAGTACATTGGCACTTTTGCTTCCGGCTATCTCCTCAAAAATCTTCTTGGCCTTATCCGAATCTTCCGACGAAAGAATGCTTTCCAGTTGCACATCCTTCTCCACAAGCTTATCCAATGTATCGGCATCTACCCTTTTCACATTGATTTTTTCAAGCTTCTGTTCCAATGCATTGATAAAATGAGAATCGATCATACTCGTCAGCGCGAGTACATCGTAGCTCCGTTTCTTCGCTGACTGAATGAATGCATCCTGCTTCTTCTCGTCCGTAGTATACAACCAGATCTGTGTATCATTCTTATCAGTCTGATTATCCTTCACCAGTTCACGGTACTCTTCGAAAGTGAAGAACTTACCATCCACGTTTTTCAGCAGACAGAAGTCTTTCGCTTTTTCATAGAACTTATCGTCGCTGATGATACCATATTTTACAAAAAGGCCGATATCGTCAAATTTCTTCTCAAACCCTTCGCGGTCATTTTTGAATATTTCCGAAAGTTTGTCAGCTACCTTACGTGTAATGTATCCGTTGATTTTCTTCACATTACCATCCGCCTGCAGGTAACTTCTCGATACATTCAAAGGAATGTCCGGAGAATCGATCACACCGTGCAGCAATTGAAGAAAATCAGGTACAATGTCTTTCACTTCGTCGGTGATAAACACCTGACGGCTGTAAAGCTGGATTTTTTCGCGTTGCCCCTGGAAATCGCCTTTCAGTTTCGGGAAATATAGCACCCCTGTCAGGTTGAATGGATAATCTACATTCAAATGGATCCAGAACAGAGGATCTTCGCCAAACGGATAAAGTTCTTTATAAAAAGCAAGGTAATCCTCGTCTTTCAGATCAGAAGGGCTTTTCGTCCAGATCGGGTTCGGGTTATTGATGACCTTATCTTCAAACTCAATTTCTATAGGCAGGAATTTGCCATATTTTTCAAGGATTCCGCGCAAACGGTGCTCGTCCAGGAATTCTTCCGAGTCAGCGGCAATGTGCAGGATAATGTCAGAACCGCGCTCTTCTTTTTCAGCAGCCGATAGTTCGAATTCGGTCGAACCGTCACATTGCCAGCGAACTGCTTCCGAACCTTCTTTGTAAGACTTGGTAATGATCTCTACATTTTCGGCAACCATATAGGCCGAATAAAACCCAAGACCGAAATGACCGATGATACCTTTGTCACCTTTTCCGTCTTCGCCTTTGTCTTTGTATTTTTCCACAAATTCCGTAGCGCCGGAAAATGCGATCTGGTTGATATATTTTTTGATCTCCTCAGCAGTCATCCCGATACCATTGTCACTGATCGTGATCGTTTTGGCATCTTTATCAAGCTTTACCGACACTTTAAGATCTCCCAGCTCACCATTAAACTCGCCATAGGAAGCCAGTTTTTTGATTTTTTGAGAAGCGTCAACTGCATTGGAAACTAACTCTCTTAAAAAGATTTCGTGGTCCGAATAAAGGAATTTTTTAATAATCGGAAAGATATTCTCGGTGTGAATGCTTAGGTTCCCTTTTTCCTGAATCACTGATTCCATAGTTAAATTGTTTTTGGTTTCTATATTTTAGAATTGTTTTTCTGTTCTGCAATACCGGATTGAAATATGCGTTCCAAATACAATCAAAATGCAGAATGGCTGACACATTGTCAGTCGGAGCATAAGGTTGCATTTCGGGCAATGAATGGGTTGGTAACTGACTTGCTTTTTCTTAATATTGCGCTCGTTAAACAACTCAACTAAAATCACCAAACCAGTTCATATAAGAACACCAATTTTAAACATGAATCTGATTAAAAAACTTTTTGCAGGGGTATTTCTTCTAGGCACAGTTTCGGCCTGCACGACTATGAACTCCGTTCCTTTATCGAATTATACAGTCTTTACCGAAGATCTTCGACGCGACCTTGAAGGCGCTAATATCCCCATTGAAAAAGTGCAGTTCTTCAATGATAAGTCTATTAACATCCGTCGCGAAGTGTCCGATCCGAATGATATCAAAGTGAATCCCGAAGGACAGATCACGATGAGCAATGGTAAGAGCATTCAGACCATTAATGTGCTTCCTTTCACACCCGGCGTGGCTTTGAGCTCAGCAAACGGTGTGATCAATGTATCCTGGGACGATACGCAGCAAGATACCAAGGGAATGAAATTTAACCTGAGCGGTCAAAACTACTTTCTTGATGTATTGCCAAACAACAAATTCGACTATAAAGAGCGTACATTCGATCTGCAAAGCGGAAATGGCACGAGGCTGTTCGTTAAAAAGGATCTCTTAAAACAGGTTAAGAATTCGAGAGAGACACTAAAAGGAAGAAAAGTAGGCCAGTAATGGTTGACAGATATCCATAAAAAAGAAAGGTCAGGAAAATCCTGACCTTTCTTTTTTAACATTCAATTTAGTTTAGGTTAAAATATTGGCTTTTTTCTCCACTGATCTTAGGCTTACTGATAATTTGTGAATTCCTGATCAGTACCAGTATCATCAGTCCAATGATCACCGCCAGGGCGATCTGTAAAAATGAAATGATTCCGAAACTGGCTATATTACTTTTGGATTCCTTCATCAGATTCTTTCCTATATCCGACTGAATCCCTGCTAATTCGTTCAAATTGGCAATGGTACCCTGAAATGTTCGCGCGCCCGCACCAGCGAAAAGTGATCTGCCTTCATCCGGCGTACCCGCCGCGCAAAGATGCAGAATGCGATTTTCCAGTTCACTATACTCATCGACCTGCCTTTTAAAGACGTCAAGGCTCTTCGCCTCCTGATCAACCAAATAAGTTTTTTCAAAAACACCGATCAGAGAATCAATACTTTTATTGTGATGGTGCAAAGCTGCTTTCACATACTCTGCCGATTGTACATCCTGTGCAAAAAGGTGCTTTTCCAATGACAATCTTTTTCCGTATAAATTCTCAGTCAGGTAAATGATCGTTGTCGCCGGAATTAAGCGATCCTGATAAATAGATGAAAACGACCGGTCTATCCCCTGCATATTGTAGCGCGAAAGAAGCGTTGCCATTATGATCAGCACCATTATCCCTCCCAGCAGCAGTGCTGCTTTTAGTTTTTGCTGGATTACGAAAGACCATTTCATGTAATGATTGTTATCTTTTCCTCAGTCGATCTGTGTATTTCAAAAATACAAAAATATCTTTTTATAGTAACGTTAAATAACGGCAATTAATATGGATTTGTCACCGCGATAATAAAAATAAAATAGGCCGATCTGTGCTGATCTGCCTATTTTTTGAATCATTAATGCTTCTTTTACCTCTGGCTGTCTCCACCGCCTATCACGTCATTGTTGTTAACTGACTTGGTCTTCTTTTTAGGAGCATTAAAACTCATTTTTCCTATTGAATAGTTAAATGTGATCTTAAAATTGCGGTTGTAAAGCTGCGTTTGGCCAGTCTGTACAAATTGCGGAGAGTTCAGGTCTGATGTGAATTTCACTCCTTTGGTCAGGAAGTTTTCTGCTGCAAATCCTACACTTCCCTTCTTGTTGGCAAAATCCTTTTTGAACCCTAATGAATACATGTAAAAGCCTGTGCGTGTTCCTTGTAGCTGAATCTCCTTGCCACGATAGAACCCGAACGCCTGCACGCCCCAGCCCTGCTGTAACGCAATCTGCGACATCAGGCGACCGCCATAATTGAACCCTGAATTACTCACCGGTACAGAAGTTCCTTCCAGGCTCGTAGTTTGTCCTTCCAGGTATGAATGCAAAATGTCAAGGCTACCATTAACCGTCCATTTCGAGGTCAGGTACACATTCGCAAACACATTCATTCCATACGCCTGCTGCTTTCCAATGTTCTCATAAGTGGTAACAATCGCGCCCTGCAATGTATCCACAGCCATTCTCACCTGCGTAATAGAATTGTTGGTCTGGCGGACAAATGCTGACACATTCAAATAGGTCTTTTTAACATTTGTGCTCAATGCCAGTTCAAAATTATCCGTCAGCTCAGGACTCAACGCTGGATTTCCGGTGCTGATATTTTGCGGGTTAGCAAGGTTCACATTCGGGTTCAACTGCTGAATACCAGGACGTTGAATCCTTCTGTTGTATGCAGCTTTCAATGTAGTGCTTCCCGAAAGGCTTTTGGAAATGTTGATACTTGGTACCAGGTTGCCGTAGTTAGGGATCGAAACTTTGCCGGCAGAGCCCAGGTCGGCCGTAATGCTTGTGTATTCGTAACGTGTCCCCGCTTTGAATGTATATTTATTCTTGGTAGTCAATGTATAAGAGACGTAACCCGCTGCTACATTCTGGTTGTAGTTCAATGTACCTGACGGATTGGACGGGCTCAGTGAAAAGTCACCGGACTCACCGGCAGTGAAGTATTTGTAATCACTGTTTACCGCCCTAAAAATACCTTTTGCACCAAATTCAACCAGCTGATTTTTGCCAATAGGCGTTTGATAATCAGTCTGCAATGTGAATTCCGAGTTGTAATTTGTATTCTCGTTTTTCAATTTGCCACTCACAGCGCCAGACTCATTCAGTAGGTCCGTGTTGAAATTGTTGGTCAAACCTGTGCGGCTATACAATGTTGAAATACTCCATTCCTGCTGTGGTTTGAAAGTGCGGATGTAGTCGATATTGAAATCAATGGTGCCGGACAAATCCTTACGATCTACTTTTCTAAGCGAAGTCCCATCCAGGACATCATTTTCAAACTGGTTAATGGTCAGATTTTGTTTTTGGAGAAAATTTCTGGTTCCATAACGCAAACCGGCCGACAGGGCCTGATTTTTCCCAAGATCATAATCCCAGCCTAATGAATACTGGCCAAATAAACCTCTGTCCTTCGCTGTGGAAGTTTGATGGGTCAAATAAGAATTCGCTCCTGAAAATGTGGTCTGGTCCAATACAGAAGTCGCTTTGTTATAAAATGCACGGCCAAAACCGCCCAGCGTAAAACCCATTTTCCCTTTTCTGTAACTTCCATTTAGTCCCAGGTTAGTACCACGGTTACCCACACCCGAATCGATATTAAGGGTCAGTCCCTGCAAGTTATTTTTCTTTGTAATAATATTAATGATACCGCCCGAACCTTCCGCGTCATACTTGGCCGATGGCGACGTGATCACCTCTACGGATTTTATCATATCGGCCGGTATCTGTTTCAATGCATCCGCAACATTGGCTGCGATAATGGTTGAAGGCTTGTTATTGATCAGTACCTTAATATTGGAACTACCTCGCAATGAAACGTTTCCATCCAGGTCCACCGAAAGCATGGGAACTTTACGCAGCAGGTCGGAAGCATCGCCGCCTTTGGAAGTAATATCTTTTTCTGCATTAAAAACCAGACGGTCTACTTTTTCCTCGATCAGTGATTTTTCTCCGGTAATGGTCACCTCTTTCAAATCCTGTACGCTGGAAGCCAGCTGGATGTTACCCAATTCAATATCCTTGCCTTTTTCAATTTTGATGTTTGAGATCGTTCGGTCCTTAAAACCGATAAACGAAATCAACAGCTTGTAACTTCCCGGGGCAACTTTGGTAATGGAGAACTTCCCGGCCTCGTCGGCAGTGGTACCGTCAATCGCTTTATTATCTGCAACACTGAATAATGCAATGCTTGCAAACTCAACTCCTTTATTGGCAGCTGAATCCAGTACAATTCCTGAAATTTTAGAATTTCCTTTTGGCGTAGCTTCTGTAATCGCCGTGCCGGCCGGCTGAACAGGCGCCTGAGCTTGAATGTGGTTAAAAGAACTCAGAATAAATATTGCAGCGACAATTTTTACTACTGAATGGATCGGGGTTTTCATGGTTTTATAACTTAGATAAAAGAAGGGATCAAATGTGTTTGTCCTATTTAAATACAATTTCCAATACAAAGGAAAATAATCTTGTCCATTTCTATAATGATAATAGACGGTTGAGCCGTTTTCATCTGCGAACTGACCGTTTTGAACACATCAATGTCCCTCTCCAGAAGCACTTTTCCGGTGCTCATCAGAGGGGAAAGGCTGCTGGTACAATTTTGGTAAAGAGTGTTGTTGCAACATTATTGTTGTAGTTAATTGCTCATTTGTGGTTTACTTTGGGTTTTGAAAACCCCAGGGTACAGGTTTTCACTCCGTTACCATTAAAAACTCTTCTATTCATGAATGATGTTGCTATTGATTTCAGTAAGGTTCACCAGATCCAGGTTTTCGGGATTACTATTATGGAACCTTCCACTGTAATCACAAGTCTGATGATGACCGTAATATGCATCTATGCATTTTTTCACCTCAACAAACTCGGTCGTGCACACAGAATGTATAAACAGATCCAGTACTTCTTCCTCTTCATGGCCATCGCCACGGCGATCGGGGGGGTCTTGGGACATGGCTTTCTATACCTTACCGGCATGAGAGGAAAAATCCCGGGCTGGTTTGCCAGTATGATTGCGGTAGCGCTTTTTGAAAGGGCTGCGATCTGGCATATTAAACCACTATTGCACAAACGCGGAGGCTTACTATTAGGCTGGCTTAATTACGTGGAACTAGCCATTTTCTTTGTGCTGGCATTTGTAACGCTGAATTTCGTAGTCGTAGAAATCCATGCTTTTTATGGCTTGTTTCTAATGCTGTTCCTGATCGAGATCTATGTTTACAAGCGTCGGAAAGACCCTGGCAGCGTGAATATATTCATCGCCACTTTCATGGGTGCATTAGCTGCCGGCCTACATGCATTGAAATTCAGCTTCGGGCCGTGGTTCAACTATAATGATATCAGCCACATTGCGATGGCCGCTTCGATCTGGTACTATTACCAGGGCGCGAGACATATGACCTATTATGGGGAGGAAATGGTCGTTCCGGAAGAAGTGATCGAAAGCGAGAGCTGACATATTTACCCTGATACCAAAAAGAGGATGTCCGACAACCGGGCATCCTCTTTTTGCTGATAACGAACCTAAACCTACTTGTTGGGCTGAGGCGTGTAGCGGAGGTATGGCTTCACAATGTTGAGGCCTTTTGTAAATTTCTTTTGCGCATCTTCCGTGCTCACAGCAGGAACCACGATCACATCTTCGCCATCTTTCCAGTCAGCCGGAGTTGCTACTGAATAGTTGGCAGTCAGTTGAAGTGAGTCTACCACACGCAGGATTTCATTGAAATTACGTCCTGTTGAAGCAGGGTAAGTCAATGTCAATTTGATTTTTTTGTCCGGACCAACGATAAATACTGAGCGAACCGTTGCTTTTTCGCTCGCATTCGGGTGGATCATGTCATATAGCTGAGCAACTTTGCGGCCCTCGTCGGCGATGATCGGAAAGTTAACTTCTGTATTATTTACCTCATTAATGTCCGGAATCCAACGGTGGTGTGAATCAATATCGTCCACGCTCACTGCAAGTACCTTTACATTGCGTTTTTCAAACTCTCCTTTCAAAAGAGCAGTCTTACCCAATTCAGTCGTACATACCGGAGTAAAGTCGGCAGGGTGAGAAAAAAGCAAGCCCCAGCTGTCTCCCAGCCATTCATGAAATTTAATGGTTCCCTGTGTGGTATTTGCCTCGAAATCCGGTGCAATATCTCCAAGTCGAAGTGACATAATGATTAAGATTTAAAATGAAACATTTAATCTACCAAAGATGTAGAGTTTAACACAAAAATAAATAATTAGTTTCATTTAAATGCCAATCGGGACATTAATAAATCTAATGATGACCGAATATGATTCTTATCATAATAGCCGCCTGATAATGTTGGCCTTACCCGATTTTAACCCGATTTTAAGGTGCCTTTAATTGCGTTTTAATTGCATTTGATCTCTTTTGAGTAACATTTGGAAGGCAGGGTGCAGGCTTCCATTCCCGAAGTGGTCACGGACAAATAAAAACGCCATCAACAAGTCAATGGAAGCTCACAAAAAATCTTTCGACGAACATGAGGTACTGCACGAGTTGAAGCATTTTTTACCAGCCCAGGCTCCCCTGAAAAACTTTATCCACCACAATACACTTCATGCTTTTCAAACCTTCAAATTTCATGACGGGCTTCGGAGAGCATCTGAAATATTTGGCTACAAGGTTTCTCTTTCCATTGAAGAGTACCGTGCGCTTTTCAATGCAAAAAGAATCACGCAGGACATTCTTGAAAAAGTATTGTTGGAGAAAAAAGGTGCCAGCAACACGATAGAGTGGCGTGACAAGGTGCTGTTTAAGAAATTTCTGCCGTCTGCATCGCCCAGGATCGGCGCTTTGAAGGCTAACTGGATGCGACAGTACCGCATCGATCTGGATTCAGTCGTTCATCCCATTCTGTTCCGTATACTCTGCAGCTATCTCGATCAGGGCATTTCTATCTGGAATTTTCCGGTGCGCGAAAAAGGTTTTCTGGCCTCGATCCGTGAAATGGAGGAAAATAGCTTTGTGAGTATTTTCAAAACCAACAGAGCTAAAAACCTGCTCTTGTATACTGAATGTTCCATTTCAGACCTGCTGGCGGTTGTAGTCGGCGACGAATCGCTCTACGAACAATATCTCTTCGATCAGCAATTCGCCCATCAGGGATGGTCCGGCATGGTTTCTGCCATTGAAGACCAACCGGAAACTTTGCTCGATACCAGAAAAATCACACTGCACGACCTCATTTGTTTCGAACTGCTTTTAGAAATCGACGCGCTGGACAGGCATTTCAAAGAGAACTGGACGCCACTCGCCGGCAAAATCACTGAAAAACCGGTTGAATTGTTTACAGAAGTAGCTGCTACTGAAATGAGCGAAGTCATAAGTATCTGGCAGGAAGCTTTTGAATGGACCTACTATGACCAGGTTCTTGCAGCCATTAAAAATCAGAAAAAAGAGATCAAGGCCATTGAAGCCAAAACTTTTCAGGCCATATTCTGCATCGATGATCGTGAAGGATCCCTGCGCCGGTGCCTCGAAGAATTTGATCCGCAATGCGAAACATTCGGCACGCCCGGTTTTTTCGGAGTTGAGTTTTACTACCAGCCGGAAGAAGGCAAGTTCTATACCAAAGTTTGCCCTGCACCGGTAACCCCAAAATATTTGATCAAAGAAATAGGCTCCACTACCAAACGAACGCAAGATGCGCATTTCAGTAAGCATTCGCATTCTTTCCGCAGCGGCTGGCTCGTTTCAAAGACACTTGGATTCTGGTCGGCGTTTAAGCTGGCGGCCCATATTTTCAGGCCTTCTGTCACGCCCGCCGCTGCTTCGTATCTGAAACATATGGACCGATTTTCGAAATTGACCATTGAAAATAAAAGCCTCGACGATCGAGAAAATGGCTTGCAGATCGGTTTTACGATTGAAGAAATGGCGGACCGTGTGGAGAGTGTTTTGAAAAGCATCGGTCTCGTCAAGAATTTTGCACCGATCGTATATGTGATCGGACATGGGTCGAGCAGTGTGAATAACCCACATTATGCTGCATACGATTGCGCTGCATGTGCCGGAAGAGCAGGTTCTGTCAACTCTCGAGTGCTTTCGTATATGGCCAATAGCGATTCGGTGCGCACGATCCTGCATTCACGTGGCATTACAATCCCTCCCGAAACGCAGTTTGTGGGAGGCTTGCACGACACCACCCGCGATGAGGTCGTATTTTATGACGAGACGTCACTTTCGCCTGCAAATCACGAAGGTCATAAGATCAATGAGGCGGTATTGATGAAAGCGTTGGACTATAATGCAAAGGAACGTTCAAGGAGATTTGAATTCATCGATACGAGCCTGAGTCCACAAAAAATCCACTGCAAGATGCGTTTGAGATCGTTATCGTTGTTCGAGCCGCGTCCCGAGCTGAACCACGCGACCAATGCCCTGTGCATTATTGGAAGAAGGAATTTGACCAAAAACCTGTTCCTGGATCGTCGTGCATTCATGAATTCGTACGATTACTCGATCGATCCCGAGGGCAATTATTTGTTCAATGTATTGAAAACAGCTGCGCCGGTTTGCGGCGGTATCAATCTTGAATATTTCTTTTCACGTGTCGACAATCACAAACTGGGTGCCGGTACAAAGCTCGCGCATAATGTAATGGGGCTCTTCGGTGTCGCCAATGGCATTGACGGCGACCTTCGTCCGGGACTTCCCAGTGAGATGATCGAAATACACGATCCGGTGCGGTTACTCTTCATTGTCGAGCAATTCCCCGAAGTAATCCTCAACGTGATCCAGCGGCTTTACGCCGTGTACGAATGGTTTATCAATGAATGGATACACCTGGTAGCCGCTAACCCGGAAACACATGAGCTTTCAGTTTTTAAAAACGGTGAGTTTGTTCCTTATTCTACCCGTTTATTCCATACATTAAAGATCTTAGCTATCGGCGGTTAGTACTCAGTAAGCCGCATTTTCTGACCATATTGATTGTCGATAGCTTACCCTGAAAGTCATTATTATATGATATCTCTGATTCCGTTTTTAGTTCTTCTTCCGGTCATTGGATTTCTGGTCAGTGTTCTGATTTCCAGTAAAAAGGAGAACCTTATTTCCCGGGTCACCTTTTCCACGGTCGGTCTACATATGGTCGCGACGATGTTTTTCCTGGCGTATTGGATTTTGCATGATCATCCCGTTTTAGACAAAAAGGATATCCTGCTTTTCAAATCGCCGGGATACGAGATTTTCATTGATTTCTATTTTGATAAAATAACCGCTACCTACCTCTTTGTAGGCGCATTCCTTACCTTCCTGATCGTACTTTACAGTCGCGATTACCTTCACAGGGAAAAAGGTTACAAGCGTTTTTTCAATACCATTCTTTTCTTTTATGTGGGGTACAACCTGGTTATTTTTTCAGGTAATCTCGAAACGCTGTTTGTAGGCTGGGAAATTCTGGGTATTTCCTCATTCCTGCTCATTGCTTTTTATCGTGAAAGATATTTGCCGGTAAAGAATGCAGTCAAGGTGTTTTCGATCTACCGGATCGCTGACGTCGGCCTGATCCTCGCCATATGGGCGAGCCACCATTTGTGGCACGAAAACATTACTTTTCTCAAACTGGGAAACTATGAGGTAGTGCACGAACATTTGCAATCACGTAGCCTTCTCGGAATATTTATCTCGCTAATGATCTTGATCACGGCATCTGTCAAGTCAGCGCAACTACCGTTTTCTCCCTGGCTGCCCCGTGCGATGGAAGGCCCTACCCCATCCAGTGCTATTTTTTATGGATCACTTTCGGTACACCTTGGTGTTTTCCTTTTGCTGAGAACATTCATGTTTTGGGAACATCAGTTGTCAGTCAGGATATTAATCGGGCTGGTTGGGTTTACCACTACGGCTATCGCCACTGGAATTGCCCGGGTACAGTCGTCCGTGAAAAGTCAGATCGCCTATGCTTCCATTGCGCAGATCGGGCTGATATTTATTGAAGTAGCCGCAGGATTTGAAAACCTGGCGATGGTCCATTTTGCCGGAAATGCTTTTTTAAGAACCTATCAATTGCTCGTTTCACCATCAGTAGTGAGTTATCTGATCCGCGAGCAGTTCTATAATTTCTCGCCGCGGGTCAAATCCATTGAAGATTCTTTCCCGAAAAAACTGCAATACACCTTTTACATTTTATGTATCAAAGAATGGAACCTGGATTCGTTTTTGTACCGTTTTTTGTGGAACCCGCTCAAAATGCTGAGCGGCCGTCTCAACTTCCTGACATTCATCCGCGCGATACTGATCTTCCTTCCTGCGTACCTGATTGGATTGTTCTGTGTTTATCACAAAGAAATAATTTCGCAAAATATAAGCGCTTACCTGCCCTTTACCTTTTCCCTGATCGGTTTGATAATGGTACTGAAATCATTCACGGAAAGGTTAAGGACGCGGATGAGTTGGTTACTGGTGATAATGAACCATTTTGGGGTTGCCCTGGCAATTTCCTTTAATGAGAATTTCAGTTTTGACCAGATCCATCTTTATCTGAGTGGTGTGGTAGTTTCCGGCGTCGTTGGTTACCTCGTTCTCAACAAATTAAAATCTATTGAGAACAACATTGGGCTCGACCAGTTTCACGGCCATTCTTACAAACACCCTGGTATGGCGCTTATTTTTTTGCTTTGCTGCCTGGGTCTCTCAGGCTTCCCGATAACCCCTACATTCATTGGAGAAGACGTTATTCTCAGTCATATCCACGAAAATCAAATCATTCTGGCATCATTTACCGCGTTAAGCCTCATCATCGACGGTCTCGCTATCATTCGCATTTATGCGCTTGTATTCCTGGGACCGCATGCGAAATCCATTGATGAAATGGCTTACCGATCTTCTTAATTGTTGTTAACCTGTTCGTTTAAGTTAAGGAAACCGTCTCATGTTTAAAATGAGATGGTTTTTTGTTTAATTTGAACTATTAATCTGCTTTTTGCTTTCTGAAATCGACATCATTTCTTGTTTCAATGGCCTTAAAGCTGCCCGTTTACCTGGATAACAATGCAACCACGCCCATGGACCCCAGGGTACTGGACGAAATGCTACCCTACTTTTCTGAAAAATTCGGTAATGCAGCCAGCAAAACCCATTCTTTTGGCTGGGAAGCTGAGGAAGCTGTGGACATTGCAAGAGAGCAGGTGGCCGCGCTGGTCGGTGCGCATCCTCAGGAAATCATCTTTACGTCCGGTGCGACCGAAGCTGTAAACCTGGCTGTTAAAGGAGTTTGTGATAATGTGGCCGGCAGTGATCATCACATTATCACGGTCGTTACCGAGCATAAAGCAGTGTTGGACACCTGTAAGCACATTGAAAAAACAGGCGGAAACGTTACTTACCTGCCCGTCAAACCCAATGGCCTCATCAGCCTGAAAGAATTGGAAAGCGCGATAACCGAAAACACCATTCTCATCGCGGTAATGTATGCCAACAATGAAACCGGTGTTATTCAACCGATCAGGGAAATTGCGGCAATTGCGAGGAAATACGGGATACTGTTCCTTTCCGACGCCACGCAAGCTGTTGGGAAAATACCCGTTAATGTACAAATGGATAGTATCGACCTCATGGCATTCAGTGCGCACAAGCTGTACGGACCGAAAGGTGTCGGAGCATTGTATGTGAGGAAGAAAAATCCTTCGGTGACATTAACAGCCCAGATCGATGGCGGCGGACACGAACGCAACATGCGCAGCGGCACACTCAATGTGCCTGGAATTGTGGGTTTTGGAAAAGCCTGTGAAATTTGCAGTAACGAAATGGCTGCCGATAGCAAAAGGCTTTCAAAGCTGCGGAATGCATTTGAGGTAGAACTGCTGGTTTTAAATGATATCAGTATCAATGGAGAAGATATTCCAAGGTTACCGCATGCTACCAACATTTCATTTGGATATGTGGACGGCGAAAAAATGATTTTCGAGGCCGGCAGCGACATTGCTTTTTCACGTAGCTCCGCCTGTACCTCAGCTACATTGGAACCAAGTTATGTATTGAAAGCAATGGGGATTTCGGACGAGGCGATCCATCATTCATTCCGGTTTAGTTTTGGTAGATTTACTACCGAAGATCAAACCAACCATGCCATTAAGGTAATTTCAAAAATTGTAAAGGAACATCGTCATGAAAGAGATCACGGACATCATCAAATCGTATGAACTAGCGCTGGTTGCCGGGAAGAAAATGGCACTGGCGACAGTGGTGCACGTAGAAGGTTCGTCGTACAGGCGCCCGGGCGCACGTATGCTCGTGACAGACGACGGGCAGCTAACAGGCGCGATCAGCGGTGGCTGCCTCGAAGGTGACGCATTGCGAAAAGCACTTCTGGCTATTTCTCAACAAAAAAACAAACTGGTTACCTACGATACCACCGATGAAAACGACACCAAACTAGGCGTCCAGCTGGGCTGCAATGGAATCGTACACATTCTATTTGAACCCATTGATAAAGAGCAAACTAACAACCCGATTGAGCTTCTAAAAAAAGCAGTAGCCAAACGACAGAATGCGATCCTGATCACATTGTTCTCCATGCATTCCAGGACCAGCGACCAGCCCGGAACCTGTTTTTTACATTTGGAAACTGACAAAGAGGTGGTCTGTAATTGCGAGGGGCAGGAACTGTATAATGTACTTTTAACAGAATCGGCAGAGGCTTATAATAAGGCGGATTCCTTTTTCAAAACATTCGATCTGGGCGAAAAAAAACAGACCGTATTTGCCGAGTACCTCAACACCCCGCCTTCACTCGTCATTGCGGGAGCCGGCAACGATATTATTCCATTGGTTGAAATGACCAGCATTCTGGGTTGGGACATTACTGTCGTGGATGGACGTGCCGGACATGCTACCAGGCAGCGTTTTCCGAAAGCTACTCAGGTTTTGGTTTCACGGGCCGAAGATGTTCTTTCGCATTTAAAGACCGATGAAAGAACTTTTTTTGTGCTGATGACCCATAATTACAACTATGACCTGTCATTACTCAAACAACTGATATTCCTCGAAGAATGCACCTATATCGGTACATTGGGTCCCAAAAAGAAGCTGGAAAGAATGTACACCGATATGCTCGCAGAGGGCATTATGGTTAGCGAATCGCAAAAAACAAAAATATACGGACCCGTTGGTCTGGACATTGGTGCTGAAACTTCCGAAGAAATTGCCCTGTCCGTGCTGGCAGAGATCAAAACGGTTCTGAACAAGAAAAGTGGGTTGCCGCTGCGTGACAAATCAGAGCCTATCCATAACCGGTCGGACCAGCAAGTAAAGTACTCCGAATCCGACAAGGAAGAGTTTCTTTGCGCAGTGACAACTGCACTTCCCTGACATGGAAATGTTATCCGCATATGCCATTATTATCCTTGCAGCGGGTAATTCTTCGCGGCTGGGCGAACCAAAACAGCTTCTAAAATATCAGAACAAAACCCTGATCCGGCACATTACCGAGGCAGCGGCTGAGACGGTCGGCAGCAATGTGATCGTGGTGACAGGCTCAAATGCCGAGCTGATTCAAAACGAAATCGACGGCTTATCATTCCAGCTGGCACACAATGCCGATTGGCAGGAAGGAATGGCTTCTTCCATTGTCACGGGCGTTTCAAAACTCATTACATTAAATCCCCAATGCCAGGGTGCGGTCATTGCGGTAAGCGATCAGCCCTTTGTTACCTCTTCCCTATTCCGCGATCTTATTCAAAGTAACATTCAAAACGGTTCCGGGATTGTGGCTTCTTCCTACGACCAAACCGTGGGCACGCCTGTATTTTTTTCCTCCTCTTACTTTCCCCAATTATTGCAGTTGACGGGAGTAGAAGGCGCGAAAAAGCTGATCAAACGATTCGAAAGTGACGTTACTACCATTTCTTTTCCACTGGGTAGCATTGATATCGACACTCAGGAAGACTACGGAAATTTACTCTCACTCAGCTAATTCAAAAAAATTCGGAAAAAATTTGCACAATGTAATCAACACCTTTACATTTACAGTGTACTATTTAACTAGAACACTAAAACAATCAGACTATGATCCACCTCGACGGTATTTCTTTTGGATATAGTAAGCATCACCAATTGTTTGAAAACCTGACGCTGAACCTGGAATCTGGTCACATCTATGGTTTGCTTGGCAAAAATGGGGCGGGTAAATCCAGTCTATTGCGCAATATGGTCGGGCTGTTATATCCATTGAATGGCAAAATCGAAGTGGCGGGGTATGAGCCGCGCAGACGGCAACCTGCCTTCTTACAGGATGTGTTTTTTATCCCGGAAGAAATTTACCTGCCGTCGGTAACAGTAGACAAGTACCTGGATATGTTCGCGCCGTTTTATCCGAAATTCGATGAAAAACAATTCAGAGGATACATTGCAGAGCTGGACATTCCTGAAAAGAACAAGCTTACGGGCATGTCGTACGGACAGAAGAAAAAGGTGCTGATCGCGTTCGCGCTTGCGACCAATACCCGGGTGCTTATTATGGATGAGCCAACAAATGGCCTGGATATTCCTTCAAAAAGTCAGTTCAGAAAACTGGTTTCATCGGTATTGGATAAAGACAGATTGATTCTGATTTCGACTCACCAGGTTCGTGATCTTGACAATCTCATTGATTCCATCATTATTCTGGAAGACAGCCAGATCTTGTTGCAGCACAGTCTCGACGTAGTTACTGAGCGGTTGTGTTTCGGCACACTAAGCAATGTCGAGTTTGACAATCGGGTTTTGTATTCAGAACCTTCTCTACGTGGCTATAAAGCTGTTTTCGAAAATTCTGAGCAGGAGGATAGCCGTGTTGATCTGGAATATCTGTTCAATGCGGTCATGGAAAATCCCGAAAGGATACGGAAAATTTTCAATAGCAAGTCATGAAAACGATCATCATAACATTGCTGACACTCTTGATCCTGTCGCTGCAACACAGTTTTCCTTTTATCATTTAGATCCTTTTTAGCCAATTCTGATACTATGAACCAAACATTTGACATCCATCGCTTTGTGACGATGATAAAGCTAGATATGGCCGAAAGAGGTAAAAACTATCTTGGGCTGGCAGCTCTTTTGGCTGTATCATTACTCTTCATGCTGGTTCCCATAGCATTGTACAGGGAACAAAACGGGCTACGGGAAGCACTGCATTACATGGCACTCTTCATGATCGTGTTGTTCGGGAGTAGCCTTTATACCAGTTCAGCTTTATCGCAATACAGCGCTTCTTCTACCGGCATATCAGCATTGATGGTTCCTGCGTCCAGACTTGAAAAATTCCTCAGCTCGTTATTATTTAATCTAATTTTCATCGTCACGTTCCTGATTTTTTTCACGCAGCTGCATTATCTTACGATTGATATCGCGAATGCGAATATGATCAACCCTAACCACCAGTATACCTACATTAACATCGATTACCTTCGCTACTTAACCTATTTTTACTTTATAATGCATAGCGTTGTGTTTCTGGGGTCAATATATTTTTCCAAGTCCTCCTACGTAAAAACCGCCTCATTATTTCTGCTTACCTGTCTTTTTCTCTTCGTGTTACATATTGTTCTCGTCAACAATTTCACATCCTACCCTGACAAGACGCAGACTTTGCCATGGGCTGGCTGGCGGGTATGGAACTTCCACATTGAAGGTGTTACTGTTTTCCAACAGGACACTGAGTTTTATCATGTCGAGTTTCCCTATGGTATCTACATTTTGATGCAGGTCTTCGCAGTCTTGCTCGCCGTGGGTTTTTGGGGAGTGGCCTATTTACGGTTAAAAGAGAAACAACTTTGATCTGGCATACGAATGGAATTTAAAGACAAACAGTCTATATACTTACAGATCGCCGACTACCTCTGCGAGCAGATATTACTTGGAAAATGGCCTCCTGGAGAGCGTATTCCCTCCGTCAGGGATTTAGCAAGTGCCTTAGAGGTTAACCCCAATACGGTCATGAGAACTTATGATTTTCTTCAAACCAGAGAAATTATATTTAATAAAAGGGGAATTGGGTATTCGGCAGAGGATAATGCAAATGAGAAGATCCTCAACTATCGAAAGGAAAGGTTTCTCGAAAGCGAGCTGCCCGAATTTTTCAAGACACTCTATCTTTTGAATGTAAGTATTGAAGAGATCGAAGCCCGATACTCCAAATTCATAGCAGAAACCTATCCAGTCAACAGTTAATAACGAATTTATGAAAGCTAGCAATATTCTTTTGGCCGTGCTGATATCCATGGTTTTGCTCATCACCGTGGGTTCCAATTTGGTATTAAAGGCAGAATTTGACAATATAGATAGAAAGAATCCCTACGCGGGCTACAAAATGGAGTCTCTTAAACCTTTTAAACATGTAAAACTGGAAGGAAAGGAATTGGGCTTAACCGAGATACGGCAGGGCGACACGTACGAGATCAGAATGATGCCCGAACACCGTTATCTGGACGTGGACGTAGTGGGAGATACTTTGAGACTTACTTACAAAAGGGACGGATCACCTAATGGGCTAACTTCTGCAATGAAGCTCAACTCAGTGCCGTCATTCTACATTTTCGCGCCTACTATCACCAGTGTAGAGGCTGAAGATATTACCTGGAAATTACGAGATTGGAAAGGTGAAAACATGCTTATCAACCAAAATGGCAGCGGATTTGGCCTTGTCGACAATGACATCAAGAATTTGAATGTACAGGTCAGCAAAGGTGCTTTTGCCAAACTCGAAGCAAAGAATGCTTTCGGAACGGCAAACATGGCTGTAAAAGACAGCAGTACCCTGCTAATCGAAAAAGACGTTTTGAAGACGTTCAATGCAAAAGTTGATAGTTCAGCACATATCAGCCTACCCGGAAGCCTGCTCAGGAAGATGGGCCCACTATAGGATCCTATATCCCACTAACCCAGGGTTTAAACCCTGGGCTTGGACGCCGGAGATGGCTGCGCCCTCCTACTTAATCCCCAGCATTAAACTTGCACCTCCGGCGTTGGTCGTCGGCAGTACGCCATTCCATTTGGCGACCCATTCTTGCTGGATCAGCAATGGTGTAATGGTTTTCTGGCGAAGTTCGTTGGCTTCCGCTTCTGCCCGGGCCTTGATCAATGTCGCTTTTGCCTGACCTTCTGCCCGCGCAATGATCACTTTCGCTTCTGCTTCCGCTTGTTTTGCCATGTTTTCCGCTTTCAGTCTAGCCTGAATCGAAGTATTCTTTTCATCGATCATCTGACGAAGGGATGGAGGAGGCGTAATCGCGGAGGTTAACTGGTCGTAAATGAATCCGTCTTTTCCCAATGTTTTCGTCAATACATTCTGAACACGGTCCTCAAACACTTCCCTGTTCGACATTACACTGTCGGAAGTGAATGAATTGGCTACGATGCGATAGGCGTCGTAAATGGTATTTTTCATAAAACCCTGCTGAATCTCTCCTAACGGTCTCCTGTATTGGCGGTAGATCTGTGGGACTTTGTCAGGATTAATATGGTAGTTCAGTTTTGGGTCAACTTTAAATTCCGCTGCGTCTTTGGTGGTGATAACAAACGAATCATAGTCAACACTCTGTGTATAAGTAGGGAATTCAATGATTTTGGTAGTCCACGCATTGTACCACACGCGGCCGGTTACCAATGTGATATTATCTACACCTTTATCAGTTCCGTACAAGTTAATTCTGATCCCGACATTTCCTGCATCAATATTTTCGAATGTAAATGGTTGAATCACCACGACAATTATCAAAAGAACAAATGCCGCAACTCCAATCATAATTTTTCTACCGAGAGTCATCATAGTTTAGATTTTAAAAGGTTAATAAACTGACTGAAATCCGCCACCAATAAGTAAATGGCCACGCCAATGATCCCTAAACCGCCGAAAACAAGCAGGTCGGACTGGGCATTGACAAGTTGGAGGGAATAGGTAATCAGGATGATTACGGCGATAATTTTAAGAATGTGTACCATGTTTGTGAGGTTTGTTTCCAATAAAAGTAACATTCCCACAAGTATAGATTCCATTGTTTTTATCTAATGGTATTCTGGAATGTTGAACGCATAAAAAGCCTTATAAAACAATAGGAGCACACCAGATGGTATGCTCCTATTTGCTTCATTCTATGCTACGATAGGCTCAGATCAAAGCTGCTGCTGCTTCATCGATAAACCAATGTAATTGTCCTTTTGCAGGCTTAATGATCTGCGACGGATAAAGATCCAGATTTTGCTCGCCTTTCAGCACATGTTTCAGCGTCTCAGCCTTGCCAGCACCGGTTGCCAGAAAAGCCACACAAGCAGCTTCATTGACCAAAGGCGCTGTAAGGGTAATGCGGTACATATCCTGCGCAGCGAGAAAAAAGGCTTTTACCCAATCATTTTGCTCATGAATTACCTGAGTTCCTGGGAACAATGATAATGTATGTCCATCGTCACCCATGCCAAGCAACACAAAGTCAAATGTAGTTTCTGAACCGTTAAAATACGTTTTCAGTACCTGTTCATATTCCGCAGCTGCCAGTTCCGGCGCAATGTCTGTGCGCATTACGTGGATATTTTCAGCTACAACAGGTACCTTGTCCAGCAATTCGTCGTAACACATGCGTGCATTATTACGCGAATCTTCAAAAGGTACTGCGCGCTCGTCACCCCAGAAAAAATGAATGCGGTTCCACGGAATCGATTCGCTATAAGGCGCCTCTGCAAGCAATGCGTACAATTGCTTGGGGGTACTGCCACCTGACAAAACAAATGTAAAGCGATCCTGCTTGCCCAGCACTTCCTGAATGTATTCCGAAAACCACTCAGCCAGCTTGCTGCTCAGATCTTTTGAATTCTTACCAATATGTATTTCCATGCGTCAGGGAATTGGCGGTACGTTGATCCAGGTATGCCCGTCGCGTGCGATCAATGCATCGGCACCGTCTGGGCCCCACGAATCTGGCGCATAGTTCGGGAAGTCCTGAGGAATCCTGCTTTCCCATGTTTCCAATATTGGCATGATCACTTTCCATGCAGCGTCCACCTGGTCGTTACGCATAAACAATGTTGCATCCCCCTCTAGTACGTCAAGCAGCAAAGTCTCGTATGCCTCGGGAGCATGCTCGCCAGCCACTGCGTCGTAGTCAAAAGTCATATCAACAGGGTCCAGCGTCATGGTTTGACCGGGACGTTTGGCCTGGAAACGGATACTGATATCCATATTGGGTTGAATACTGATAGTCAACCTGTTCGAGCGCCATGATTCTGCTGATTCCGATGGGAATGCGTAATGTGGTGCAGGCTTGAACTGCAAAGTAATGTGGGTAGCTTTCTGATTCAGGTACTTACCGGTACGAACATAGAAAGGTACTCCCTGCCAGCGCCAGTTGTCAATATAGAATTTCGCAGCGGCAAAAGTATCGATGTTTGACTGTGGGTTAACACCTTCTTCCTGACGGTATCCCACCACTTTCTCACCTTTTTTCCAGCCTCCCGAATATTGTCCGCGAACGGCAAAGTCATGTACCTGGTCTTTGGTAATACGGCGGATCGCGTTCAGTACGTCTACCTTCTTATTGCGGATCTCATTGGCGTCGAAGGATACCGGTGGCTCCATCGCGATCATACAAAGGATCTGAAGAATGTGGTTTTGAACCATATCGCGCAACGCTCCCGCATGTTCAAAATAGCCACCTCGTCCTTCCAAACCAACGCTTTCAGCAGCTGTGATCTGGATATGGTCAATGTAATTGCGGTTCCACAATGGCTCGAAAAGCGCATTGGCAAAACGCAATGCAAGGATATTCTGAACGGTTTCTTTACCCAGATAATGGTCAATTCTGAAAATCTGCTCCTCCGCAAACATGCCCGAAAGCAATTGATTCAGTTCGTGCGCACTTTCGAGATCATGGCCGAATGGTTTCTCAACAACGATCCGGGTAGTACTTTTATCATGACATATTTGAAGTGCCCCAAGTTTCTGAGCTATAGAAGGTACCAGTTGCGGAGCTACCGCGAGGTAAAAGATCACATTGGGATGTACTCCCCATTCCTCTTCTTTTTCTTTTACAAGATCCGTAATCTTGTGGTATGCCGCCGCATCATCACCGTCCATTTGTAGGTAGGAAACGTGCTGGCTGAACTCAGTCCAATGACCATTCTGCTTTCCTTTGCGACGCGAAAATTTGGTCACACCATCCAGCAAATGTTCGTGGTAAGCCTCATTGGTATAAGGACTTCTTCCGATACCTGCAATTGCAAATTGCTCAGGCATCCAGTTGTCCAAAAATAAATTATAGAGCGCCGGAGTAAGTTTTCTGTAATTAAGGTCCCCGCTTCCCCCGAAAATAAATACTATCGAGGCAGGAGGACGTTTATTGCTTTGCATATAATTTCCGATTTATTGTTGACCCCATTCTGTATGAAATGTACCGGGGATATCAGTACGTTGATAAGTATGCGCTCCGAAATAGTCACGCTGGGCCTGGATCAGGTTCGTTGGCATTCTTTCGCTGCGATATGCGTCAAAATATGCCAGAGAAGCCATTAGGGCCGCTGCCGGAGTTCCTGATTTCGCCGCGAAAGCTATCAGAGAACGCGTATTATCTTCTACCGATTTAACGAGTGAAGCTACTTCTTGGTTCAGTAAAATATTGGATAATTCCGGTGACTGGCGGTATGCACTGGTGAATACTTCCAATAAGGAAGACCTGATAATACAGCCTCCTCTCCAAACACTTACCACTTCCGGTAGCGGGATATCCATATTTAAGTCCTTGGACGCCTGAAACAACATGGCAAGTCCCTGTGCATAGCTTAGGATTGTGGCAAAATACAGTGCATCATGAACCTGCTGGATCAATTCATCGATATCACCAGAAAAAGTCGCATTGCTACTGTAAAGCTCAGATGCCTTCACTCTTTCATCTTTATATCCCGACACCGTGCGCATTGCGACAGCCGTATCAATCACCGGCACCGCCACCGGCAGCTCCATTGAATCCTGGGAAGTCCATTTCCCGGTACCTTTCGAACCTGCTTTGTCAGAAATGACATCTACCAGATGCGCATCGGTTTTATCATCTTTTTGCAAAAATATATCAGCAGTAATTTCAACCAGGAAAGATTGAAGCTTACCTTCATTCCAGCTCTTGAAAACTTCATGCAATTGCTGATTGCTCAGTCCTGCATATTTCAAAATGGCGTATGACTCGCTGATCAATTGCATAATCGCGTACTCGATACCATTATGAACCATTTTCACATAATGACCTGCGCCTTCCTTACCTAAATAAGCAACACATGGAGTATCTCCCACTTTGGCTGCAATGGCTTCGAGCATTGGTCGCACATTTTCATACGCCGACTGATCTCCGCCAGGCATAATGCTCGGGCCTGTACGGGCACCTTGCTCGCCGCCAGAAACACCTATACCCATAAAATGGATTTCCTTATCACGAAGGTATTTCACCCTCCTCAAAGTATCTGTATAATGAGAATTTCCTCCGTCGATAATGACATCACCTTTTTCCAAAAGTGGTAACAATGATGCAATCACATCGTCGACGGGCTGGCCTGCCGGAACGAGCATCATAACCTTCCGGGGCCTCTGCAAAAGCTGGATCATTTGCGAAAGCTCGGACACTCCCTTTACCGTTGTTCCTGGCGTTGCCGAGGCCTCCAAAGCAGAGTTTTTAGCTTTATCCTTATCGAAACCGACAACAGAAAAGCCATGATCAGCCATGTTGAGCAACAGGTTTCTACCCATTACACCCAGCCCGATCATTCCAAAATCGAATAAGTTCTTTGACATAATTTAAGCGTCTTGAATAAAGAAGTTGCAATAATAAAGGAATTTACGCTACCCGATTCGCTTTGTAGCTAATTTTATCTACTATCGTCTTGAAGCATAGTCATTAGTGACTATAACAAGAGTTATCGCTGGCAGATCCTAGTTAATACAGCATGATTAAATTGGATCATTTTCTTGCCACTCAATTTCTCCTTACCAAGTCATTAACTTCCTGTCTGTTCGGTAAACTTAAATAGACAGACTCAATGTAAAAGGTAGCCTTTTTGACGCATAGGCATGCTTCTTTAAAATCGTCAATTTCCGTTACTAAGATTCCTCCTTCCAATAAAATCTCGTAATCCGTTACCAATAGCTCGGAATTTGTAGCTAGATACCGGCATGAAGAAATCAAAGCATATATTATCTGCATATCTTCCTCGTTGGGATTCCTCAACTTCCGGGTTAGCCCTTCTACCTGCCTGCTAATGCCTTCCATTACACCTGTGGAAAGCACAAACCAGCGGCGGATATGATTGATGCGGCCGAGGTTTTCGGCCGACGGGTTTTTCGTCAGATCTTTCAAGGCTTTTTTAAATTCCTCAAGGTTAAAATCATTGGATGAGGAACTGCTTAGTTTTTCTCTGAATTTTCTGATTGGCTTGCCCATTTGAATGAAGATGATTAGAAAGTGTGAATCCCTTTTCGCTCGAAAAGGGATAATCTAAATCTAGGTGAAGACCTTCCTATTAGGAATAAATACCAGTCAGAGGCGGAGTTGATTTATTTAATGGTAAAATAAATGCGAAAAACAACGCCAAAATGTCGGAAAATAAAAGACGCTACTAAAACCACTGACGACGAGAGCTTGTGGAGATTGCCGAATTCTTGCCGGGAAGAGGTGAATATCGTGGCATCAGGCACAAAAAAAGACCATCCTTATGAGACGGTTTTTGAGATGGTATTGTGGCGGCTACCTACGCGGCCCGACCTACTTTACCAGGTTTGATCGGGGACGCCCAGTCCAAGTATCATCGGCGGTTCTGGGTCGGGCCACGCTGGCTGGGCGCCCCCGGCTTAGGCAGCCCCGCTTAACTTCTCTGTCCGGACCGGGCTCGCGGGCGAGTGGAAAGAGGTAAACACAAAAAAAGACCATCCTTTTGAGATGGTCTTTGATATGGTATTGTGGCGGCTACCTACTTTACCAGGTTTGATCCAAGTATCATCGGCGGTTCTGGGCTTAACTTCTCTGTTCGGGATGGGAAGAGGTGAACACCAGGCCAATAGCCACCAACAAGGTCTTTGTTGGTTATTAGCAACAATATCTTTGAGTTAGAGTTTAAAGTCTATGAGTTTAAAGTTTATGAGTATTCTTTACTCATTGACTCATGAACTAATAAACTTATAGGCTCATTTCATGTCATATTGGAAGTAGAAGAGAAAAATAAGAAGTGTAATGTGCAAGCTGTTGGGTAATTAGTACTGCTCAGCTGAATGTATTTCTACACGTACACCTGCAGCCTATCAACGTCGTAGTCTACAACGACCCTTATGTGGAAGATTCATCTTCGGGCTAGTTTCGCACTTAGATGCTTTCAGCGCTTATCTATTCCCCACATAGCTACCCGGCCATGCCACTGGCGTGACAACCGGTTCACCAGCGGTGGGTCCACCTCGGTCCTCTCGTACTAAAGGCAGCCCCCGTCAATCTTCCTACGCCCACCACAGATAGGGACCGAACTGTCTCACGACGTTCTGAACCCAGCTCGCGTGCCACTTTAATCGGCGAACAGCCGAACCCTTGGGACCTTCTCCAGCCCCAGGATGTGACGAGCCGACATCGAGGTGCCAAACCTCCCCGTCGATGTGAGCTCTTGGGGGAGATCAGCCTGTTATCCCCGGCGTACCTTTTATCCTTTGAGCGATGGCCCTTCCATACAGAACCACCGGATCACTATACCCTGGTTTCCCACCTGCTCGACCCGTCGGTCTCACAGTCAAGCCTGCTTGTACTATTGCACTCCACACACGGTTACCAAGCGTGTTGAGCAGACCTTTGGAAGCCTCCGTTACACTTTTGGAGGCGACCACCCCAGTCAAACTACCCACCATGCACGGTCCTTCTTTTAAAGAAGTTAGATCCCAGGCCAGCGAAGGGTGGTATTTCAACGTTGGCTCCTGAACGCCTGGCGACGCCCACTCACAGCCTCCCACCTATCCTACACATCCCTGACCCGAAAACAATGCAAAGCTATAGTAAAGGTGCACGGGGTCTTTCCGTCCCGTGGCGGGTAAGCGGCATCTTCACCGCTACTACAATTTCACCGAGCTCACGGCCGAGACAGTGCCCAGATCGTTACACCATTCGTGCAGGTCGGAACTTACCCGACAAGGAATTTCGCTACCTTAGGACCGTTATAGTTACGGCCGCCGTTTACTGGGGCTTCGATTCAATGCTTCTCTTGCGATGACATCCCCTCTTAACCTTCCAGCACCGGGCAGGTGTCAGGCCCTATACGTCAACTTTCGTTTTGGCAGAGCCCTGTGTTTTTGCTAAACAGTCGCCTGGGCCATTTCTCTGCGGCCTCTCATCGCTGAGGAGGCTCCCCTTCTCCCGAAGTTACAGGGTTAATTTGCCGAGTTCCTTAGCCGTGATTCACTCGAGCACCTTAGAATATTCTTCTCGACTACCTGTGTCGGTTTACGGTACGGGTTGCGTACAGCTGATGTTTCAAAAGCTTTTCTTGGAAGCGTTTTCGTGTATTCGCATCGCCCGTAGGCTCCGCTCAACGCACTATTCCGTCAGTACGTATACACCACAATACTCCGTCACTTTTTCACACTGCATGCAAGGGCAGGAATATTAACCTGCTGTCCATCGGTAGTCGCCTGTCGGCTATACCTTAGGCCCCGCCTAACCCTCCGTTGATTAGCATAGCGGAGGAATCCTTAGTCTTTCGGTGTGCGGATTTCTCATCCGCATTATCGTTACTTATGCCTACATTTGCTTTTCTCACCAGTCCAGCCCAGCTTACGCCAAACCTTCACCCCTGTGAGAATGCTCCCCTACCGATCGTATAAATACTATCGCATAGCTTCGGTAATATGCTTGATGCCCGTTTATTATCGATGCCCGCCCCGCTCGACCAGTGAGCTGTTACGCACTCTTTAAATGTATAGCTGCTTCCAAGCTAACATCCTGGCTGTCTCTGCAGTCGGACCCCCTTAGTTCAACTTAGCATATATTTTGGGACCTTAGCTGATGCTCTGGGTTGTTCCCCTCTCGGACTGGGACCTTAGCACCCCAGCCCTCACTGCCGTGTATATCATGCCCCATTCGGAGTTTGTCAGAATTTGGTAGGATTTGACTCCCCCTAGTCCTATCAGTAGCTCTACCTGAACATGACTCGACCACGACGCTGTTCCTAAAAACATTTCGGGGAGTACGAGCTATTTCTCAGTTTGATTGGCCTTTCACCCCTACCCTCAGTTCATCCGAAAACTTTTCAACGTTTACCGGTTCGGTCCTCCACGATGTGTTACCAGCGCTTCAACCTGACCAAGGGTAGATCACCAAGTTTC